>NZ_CP172606.1:0-92500 GCF_044570195.1 Bacillus sp. SG20033
ATGGAAAATATATTAGACCTGTGGAACCAAGCCCTTGCTCAAATTGAAAAAAAGTTGAGCAAACCGAGTTTTGAGACTTGGATGAAGTCAACCAAAGCCCACTCACTGCAAGGCGATACATTAACGATCACGGCTCCCAATGAATTTGCCAGAGACTGGCTGGAGTCCAGATACTTGCATCTGATTGCAGATACTATATATGAATTAACCGGGGAAGAATTGAGCATTAAGTTTGTCATTCCTCAAAATCAAGATGTTGAGGACTTTATGCCGAAACCGCAAGTCAAAAAAGCGGTCAAAGAAGATACATCTGATTTTCCTCAAAATATGCTCAATCCAAAATATACTTTTGATACTTTTGTCATCGGATCTGGAAACCGATTTGCACACGCTGCTTCCCTCGCAGTAGCGGAAGCACCCGCGAAAGCTTACAACCCTTTATTTATCTATGGGGGCGTCGGCTTAGGGAAAACGCACTTAATGCATGCGATCGGCCATTATGTAATAGATCATAATCCTTCTGCCAAAGTGGTTTATCTGTCTTCTGAGAAATTTACAAACGAATTCATCAACTCTATCCGAGATAATAAAGCCGTCGACTTCCGCAATCGCTATCGAAATGTTGATGTGCTTTTGATAGATGATATTCAATTTTTAGCGGGGAAAGAACAAACCCAGGAAGAATTTTTCCATACATTTAACACATTGCACGAAGAAAGCAAACAAATCGTCATTTCAAGTGACCGACCGCCAAAGGAAATTCCGACGCTTGAGGACAGATTGCGCTCACGTTTTGAATGGGGACTTATTACAGATATCACACCGCCTGATCTAGAAACTAGAATTGCAATTTTAAGAAAAAAAGCCAAAGCAGAAGGCCTCGATATTCCGAACGAGGTTATGCTTTACATCGCGAATCAAATCGACAGCAATATTCGGGAACTCGAAGGCGCATTAATCAGAGTTGTCGCTTATTCATCTTTAATTAATAAAGATATTAATGCTGATCTGGCCGCTGAGGCGTTGAAAGATATTATTCCTTCCTCAAAACCGAAAGTCATTACGATAAAGGAAATTCAGAGGGTAGTAGGCCAGCAATTTAATATTAAACTCGAGGATTTCAAAGCAAAAAAACGGACAAAGTCAGTAGCTTTTCCGCGTCAAATCGCCATGTACTTATCAAGGGAAATGACTGATTCCTCGCTTCCTAAAATCGGTGAAGAGTTTGGAGGACGTGATCATACGACCGTTATTCATGCGCATGAAAAAATTTCGAAACTGCTGGCAGATGATGAACAGCTTCAGCAGCATGTAAAAGAAATTAAAGAACAGCTTAAATAGCAGGACCAGGGATCAATCGGGGAAAGTGTGAATAACTTTTCGGAAGTCATACACAGTCTGTCCACATGTGGATAGGCTGTGTTTCCTGTCTTTTTCACAACTTATCCACAAATCCACAGGCCCTACTATTACTTCTACTATTTTTTATAAATATATATATTAATACGTTATCCGTTAGGAGGATAAAAATGAAATTCACGATTCAAAAAGATCGTCTTGTTGAAAGTGTCCAAGATGTATTAAAAGCAGTTTCATCCAGAACCACGATTCCCATTCTGACTGGTATTAAAATTGTTGCATCAGATGATGGAGTATCCTTTACAGGGAGTGACTCAGATATTTCTATTGAATCCTTCATTCCAAAAGAAGAAGGAGATAAAGAAATCGTCACTATTGAACAGCCCGGAAGCATCGTTTTACAGGCTCGCTTTTTTAGTGAAATTGTAAAAAAATTGCCGATGGCAACTGTAGAAATCGAAGTCCAAAATCAGTATTTGACGATTATCCGTTCTGGTAAAGCTGAATTTAATCTAAACGGACTGGATGCTGACGAGTATCCGCACTTGCCGCAGATTGAAGAGCATCATGCGATTCAGATCCCAACTGATTTGTTAAAAAATCTAATCAGACAAACAGTATTTGCAGTGTCCACCTCAGAAACACGCCCTATCTTGACAGGTGTAAACTGGAAAGTGGAGCAAAGTGAATTATTATGCACTGCAACGGATAGCCACCGTCTTGCATTAAGAAAGGCGAAACTTGATATTCCAGAAGACAGATCTTATAACGTCGTGATTCCGGGAAAAAGTTTAACTGAACTCAGCAAGATTTTAGATGACAACCAGGAACTTGTAGATATCGTCATCACAGAAACCCAAGTTCTGTTTAAAGCGAAAAACGTCTTATTCTTCTCACGGCTTCTAGACGGGAATTATCCAGACACAACCAGCCTGATTCCGCAAGACAGCAAAACAGAAATCATTGTGAACACAAAAGAATTCCTTCAGGCCATTGATCGTGCATCTCTTTTAGCTAGAGAGGGACGCAACAACGTTGTAAAACTGTCCGCAAAACCGGCTGAATCCATTGAAATTTCTTCCAATTCGCCAGAAATCGGTAAAGTTGTGGAAGCAATTGTTGCGGATCAAATTGAAGGTGAGGAATTAAATATCTCTTTTAGTCCAAAATATATGCTGGATGCACTAAAGGTGCTTGAAGGAGCAGAAATACGCGTAAGCTTTACAGGCGCAATGAGACCTTTCTTAATTCGCACGCCGAATGATGAAACGATTGTACAGCTTATCCTCCCTGTCAGAACCTATTAATCCGA
This sequence comes from Bacillus sp. SG20033, assembly GCF_044570195.1. NCBI lineage: Bacteria > Bacillati > Bacillota > Bacilli > Caryophanales > Bacillaceae > Bacillus > Bacillus sp. SG20033. The sequence continues at coordinate 2,672 of NZ_CP172606.1, forward strand.
TACACTGCTGCCGACCTGTCGGCAGCTTTTCTATTCGGTATCTGCTCCGACAAGTTTTCCCTTTCCCTAATTCGTTTTTTTTTAGTACAATTAGATATTAGTGATATTTGAAAGAGGTCGATATAATGGCAAATCCGATTTCAATTGATACAGAGATGATTACACTCGGACAATTTTTAAAATTAGCCGATGTGATTCAGTCTGGCGGTATGGCGAAGTGGTTTTTAAGCGAGCATGAAGTGCTTGTGAACGATGAGCCGGACAACCGCCGGGGCAGAAAGCTGTATGTTGGAGATGTGGTAGAGATTGAAGGATTTGGTTCATTTCAAGTCGTCAATTAAAGCGGGTGACACTGATTGTATATCCAGAACTTAGAACTGACATCTTACCGCAACTACGACCATGCTGAACTTCAATTTGAAAATAAAGTAAATGTGATCATCGGAGAAAACGCCCAGGGGAAGACAAACCTCATGGAGGCGATCTATGTCTTGTCCATGGCGAAATCGCACCGGACATCAAATGACAAAGAACTTATACGGTGGGACAAAGACTATGCTAAAATAGAGGGAAGAGTGATGAAGCAAAACGGGGCGATCCCGATGCAGCTCGTCATCTCCAAAAAGGGTAAAAAGGGCAAGGTCAATCATATTGAACAGCAAAAGCTCAGCCAGTATGTCGGGGCCCTCAACACGATTATGTTCGCGCCGGAAGATTTAAATCTTGTAAAGGGAAGCCCTCAAGTGAGAAGGCGGTTTCTTGACATGGAAATCGGACAGGTTTCTCCCGTCTACCTTCATGATCTTTCTCTTTACCAGAAAATCCTTTCCCAGCGGAATCATTTTTTGAAACAGCTGCAAACAAGAAAACAAACTGACCGGACGATGCTCGATGTTCTGACCGATCAGCTTGTAGAAGTTGCAGCAAAAGTCGTCGTAAAACGCCTGCAGTTTACAGCACAGCTCGAGAAATGGGCGCAGCCCATCCATGCAGGCATCTCAAGAGGGCTTGAAGAACTGACCCTGAAATACCATACAGCTCTTGATGTATCAGATCCCCTAGATTTGTCGAAAATAGGAGATAGCTATCAAGAAGCGTTTTCTAAATTAAGAGAAAAAGAAATTGAGCGTGGTGTGACGCTGTCAGGGCCTCATCGCGATGATGTTCTTTTCTATGTGAACGGACGCGATGTGCAGACGTATGGTTCTCAAGGACAGCAGCGAACGACGGCGTTGTCCCTTAAGCTGGCGGAGATTGACCTGATCCATGAAGAAATCGGAGAATATCCCATTTTACTATTGGATGATGTACTGAGTGAACTGGATGATTATCGCCAGTCACACTTGCTTCATACGATCCAAGGCCGTGTACAAACGTTTGTCACAACGACAAGCGTTGATGGCATTGATCACGAAACCTTACGTCAAGCAGGAATGTTCCGTGTGCAAAATGGTGCGTTAGTGAAGTGAAGAAATGAGGTGAGCAATTGTATATTCATTTAGGTGATGACTTTGTGGTTTCAACACGAGATATTGTCGGCATTTTTGACTTTAAAGCCAACATGTCGCCTATTGTTGAAGAATTTCTGAAAAAACAGAAACACAAGGTGGTGCCTTCCGTAAACGGCACGCCCAAATCTATCGTAGTCACGGTTCAGAATATATATTACTCTCCCTTATCTTCCAGCACATTAAAAAAACGTGCGCAATTTATGTTTGAAATAGATTCTTAGAAATTTTTTATCACGAATATATCGTTTAGAAAAGTGTAGGTGAATGACGTGGCTATGGAACAGCAGCAAAACAGTTATGATGAAAATCAGATACAGGTACTAGAAGGATTGGAAGCTGTTCGTAAAAGACCGGGGATGTATATCGGTTCGACAAACAGCAAAGGCCTTCACCACCTGGTATGGGAAATTGTCGACAATAGTATTGACGAAGCCCTCGCCGGTTATTGTACGGATATCAATATCCAAATCGAAAAAGACAACAGTATCACGGTTGTAGATAATGGCCGCGGTATTCCAGTCGGTATTCATGAAAAAATGGGCCGTCCTGCGGTAGAAGTCATTATGACGGTGCTTCATGCCGGAGGAAAATTTGACGGAAGCGGCTATAAAGTATCCGGAGGATTACACGGTGTAGGTGCGTCGGTCGTAAACGCACTATCAACAGAGCTTGATGTGACGGTTCACCGTGACGGTAAAATTCACCGCCAAACCTATAAACGCGGAGTTCCGGTTACAGACCTTGAAATCATTGGCGAAACGGATCATACAGGAACGACGACACATTTTGTCCCGGACCCTGAAATTTTCTCAGAAACAACCGAGTATGATTACGATCTGCTTGCCAACCGCGTGCGTGAATTAGCCTTTTTAACAAAGGGCGTAAACATCACGATTGAAGATAAACGTGAAGGACAAGAGCGCAAAAATGAATACCATTACGAAGGCGGAATTAAAAGTTATGTAGAGTATTTAAACCGCTCTAAAGAGGTTGTCCATGAAGAGCCGATTTACATTGAAGGCGAAAAGGACGGCATTACGGTTGAAGTGGCTTTGCAATACAATGACAGCTACACAAGCAACATTTACTCGTTTACAAACAACATTAACACGTACGAAGGCGGTACCCATGAAGCTGGCTTCAAAACGGGCCTGACTCGTGTTATCAACGATTACGCCAGAAAAAAAGGGCTTATTAAAGAAAATGATCCAAACCTAAGCGGAGATGACGTAAGGGAAGGGCTGACAGCGATTATTTCAATCAAACACCCTGATCCGCAGTTTGAAGGCCAAACGAAAACAAAGCTGGGCAACTCAGAAGCACGGACGATCACCGATACGTTATTTTCTACGGCGATGGAAACATTTATGCTGGAAAATCCAGATGCGGCTAAAAAAATTGTCGATAAAGGCTTAATGGCGGCAAGAGCAAGAATGGCTGCGAAAAAAGCGCGTGAACTAACACGCCGTAAGAGTGCTTTGGAAATTTCAAACCTGCCCGGTAAGTTAGCGGACTGCTCTTCGAAAGATCCGAGCATCTCCGAGTTATATATCGTAGAGGGTGACTCTGCCGGAGGATCTGCTAAACAAGGACGCGACAGACATTTCCAAGCCATTTTGCCGCTTAGAGGTAAAATCCTAAACGTTGAAAAGGCCAGACTGGATAAAATCCTTTCTAACAACGAAGTTCGCTCTATGATCACAGCGCTCGGCACAGGTATCGGGGAAGACTTCAACCTTGAGAAAGCCCGTTACCACAAAGTTGTCATTATGACAGATGCCGATGTTGACGGCGCGCACATCAGAACACTTCTGTTAACGTTCTTTTACAGATATATGCGCCAAATTATCGAAAATGGCTACGTGTACATTGCGCAGCCGCCGCTCTACAAGGTTCAACAGGGGAAACGCGTTGAATATGCGTACAATGACAAGGAGCTTGAAGAGCTGTTAAAAACTCTTCCTCAAACGCCTAAGCCTGGACTGCAGCGTTACAAAGGTCTTGGTGAAATGAATGCCACCCAGCTATGGGAGACAACCATGGATCCTAGTTCCAGAACACTTCTTCAGGTAACTCTTGAAGATGCAATGGATGCGGACGAGACTTTTGAAATGCTTATGGGCGACAAGGTAGAACCGCGCCGAAACTTCATAGAAGCGAATGCGAGATACGTTAAAAATCTTGACATCTAATCATAAAAAGCCTTATTTCCAATAAGAAATAAGGCTTTTTTCTGAACAAGATCAGATGCAGCAATGCTTGCAATACCTATATATTCTAGCAATTTTATGTGTATAATCATAAGTTTATTGATATAATGGAGAATAGTGAAATCGTATTGAAGGTCATAATGGACAATCTACTCCCACATATTTCATGTGATACTTCAGGGAGGTTTTTTAATGAGTGAACAAAACACACCACAAGTTCGTGAAATAAATATCAGTCAGGAAATGCGTACGTCCTTCTTGGATTATGCAATGAGCGTTATCGTGTCCCGTGCTCTTCCAGATGTTCGAGACGGTTTAAAACCAGTTCATAGACGGATTTTGTATGCAATGAATGATTTAGGCATGACAAGTGACAAGCCTTATAAAAAATCCGCGCGTATCGTTGGAGAAGTTATCGGGAAATACCACCCGCACGGTGATTCAGCGGTATATGAATCCATGGTCAGAATGGCTCAGGATTTCAACTACCGTTATATGCTCGTTGACGGTCACGGAAACTTCGGTTCTGTTGACGGAGACTCAGCGGCGGCCATGCGTTATACAGAAGCAAGAATGTCTAAAATCTCAATGGAGATTCTTCGTGACATCACAAAAGACACAATCGATTACCAGGATAACTATGACGGGTCAGAAAGAGAACCTGTCGTTATGCCTTCAAGGTTCCCGAATCTGCTCGTGAACGGTGCTGCCGGCATTGCGGTAGGTATGGCAACAAACATTCCTCCGCACCAGCTGGGAGAAATCATTGACGGTGTACTTGCTGTCAGTGAGAATCCGGACATTACAATTCCAGAGCTTATGGAAGTCATTCCAGGGCCTGATTTCCCGACTGCGGGTCAAATCTTGGGACGCAGCGGTATCCGGAAAGCATACGAATCAGGCCGAGGCTCTATCACGATCCGGGCAAAAGCTGAGATCGAACAAACATCTTCGGGTAAAGAAAGAATTATCGTTACAGAGTTACCTTACCAAGTAAATAAGGCGAAATTAATTGAGAAAATTGCCGATCTTGTAAGGGACAAAAAGATAGAGGGTATCACAGATCTGCGTGATGAGTCAGATCGTACAGGTATGAGAATTGTCATTGAAATCAGACGCGACGCAAATGCAAATGTCATCTTAAACAATCTGTACAAACAAACTGCTCTACAAACATCTTTTGGCATCAACCTGCTGGCACTTGTTGATGGCCAGCCGAAAGTTTTAACTCTTAAGCAATGCCTGGAGCATTACCTTGACCATCAAAAAGTTGTTATTAGACGCCGTACTGCTTATGAATTGCGTAAAGCAGAAGCGAGAGCTCATATCTTGGAAGGATTGAGAGTTGCACTGGATCATCTCGATGCAGTTATCTCCCTTATCCGTAATTCTCAAACGGCTGAAATTGCGAGAACAGGTTTAGTTGAACAATTCTCACTGACAGAGAAGCAAGCACAAGCGATCCTTGATATGAGGCTCCAGCGTTTAACGGGACTGGAACGTGAAAAGATAGAAGAAGAATACCAATCTCTTGTTAAATTAATTGCAGAGCTAAAAGACATCTTGGCAAATGAATATAAAGTGCTTGAGATCATCCGTGAAGAACTCACGGAAATCAAAGAGCGTTTTAACGATGAAAGACGTACTGAGATCGTCACTTCTGGACTGGAGACAATTGAAGATGAAGATCTCATCGAGAGAGAAAATATCGTAGTTACTCTGACGCACAACGGATACGTCAAACGTCTTCCTGCATCAACTTACCGCAGTCAAAAACGAGGCGGAAAAGGTGTACAAGGTATGGGAACAAACGAAGATGATTTCGTTGAACATTTGATCTCTACGTCAACTCATGACACGATTCTCTTCTTCTCGAACAAAGGGAAAGTGTATCGTGCAAAAGGGTATGAAATCCCTGAATACGGCAGAACGGCAAAAGGAATCCCGATTATTAACCTGCTGGAGGTAGAAAAGGGTGAGTGGATCAACGCGATTATTCCAGTCACGGAATTCAATGCGGAGCTTTACCTTTTCTTCACTACAAAGCATGGGGTTTCAAAACGAACATCGCTATCTCAATTCGCTAATATCCGCAACAATGGTCTAATCGCTCTGGGTCTTCGTGAAGATGATGAACTGATGGGTGTACGTCTGACTGATGGCACAAAACAAATCATCATTGGAACGAAAAACGGTTTACTGATCCGTTTCCCTGAAACAGATGTCCGGGAGATGGGAAGAACTGCGGCGGGCGTAAAAGGCATCACCCTGACGGATGACGACGTTGTTGTCGGCATGGAGATATTAGAGGAAGAATCACACGTCCTTATCGTAACTGAAAAAGGGTACGGAAAACGAACTCCGGCTGAAGAGTACAGAACCCAAAGTCGGGGCGGAAAAGGACTCAAAACAGCGAAAATCACCGAGAACAACGGCCAACTAGTAGCAGTGAAAGCTACTAAAGGTGAAGAGGATCTAATGATTATTACAGCTAGCGGCGTACTCATCAGAATGGACATCAATGATATCTCCATCACCGGACGTGTCACTCAAGGTGTGCGTCTCATCAGAATGGCAGAAGAAGAGCATGTTGCTACAGTAGCTTTAGTAGAGAAAAACGAAGAAGATGAGAATGAAGAAGAACAAGAAGAAGTGTGAGAAAAAGCGCAGCTGAAATAGCTGCGCTTTTTTGTGTCATAACCCTTTACAGTCATAAAAATTATGGTATAATCATTTCTGTTGTCTTTTTAAAGACACAAGCATGACCATTATGACTAGTAAAAACTTTTTTAAAAAAGTATTGACCTAGTTAACTAAAAATGTTACTATTAAGTAGTCGCTTCGAGAGAAGCACACAAAGTTCTTTGAAAACTAAACAAGACAAAACGTACCTGTTAATTCAGTTTTTAAAAATCGCACAGCGATGTGCGTAGTCAGTCAAACTAGGGCCTGCACGACGCAGGTCACACAGGTGTCGCCGCAGGATGTGGTGAACTTAACCTGTGATCCATTTATCGGAGAGTTTGATCCTGGCTCAGGACGAACGCTGGCGGCGTGCCTAATACATGCAAGTCGAGCGGACAGATGGGAGCTTGCTCCCTGATGTTAGCGGCGGACGGGTGAGTAACACGTGGGTAACCTGCCTGTAAGACTGGGATAACTCCGGGAAACCGGGGCTAATACCGGATGGTTGTTTGAACCGCATGGTTCAAACATAAAAGGTGGCTTCGGCTACCACTTACAGATGGACCCGCGGCGCATTAGCTAGTTGGTGAGGTAATGGCTCACCAAGGCAACGATGCGTAGCCGACCTGAGAGGGTGATCGGCCACACTGGGACTGAGACACGGCCCAGACTCCTACGGGAGGCAGCAGTAGGGAATCTTCCGCAATGGACGAAAGTCTGACGGAGCAACGCCGCGTGAGTGATGAAGGTTTTCGGATCGTAAAGCTCTGTTGTTAGGGAAGAACAAGTACCGTTCGAATAGGGCGGTACCTTGACGGTACCTAACCAGAAAGCCACGGCTAACTACGTGCCAGCAGCCGCGGTAATACGTAGGTGGCAAGCGTTGTCCGGAATTATTGGGCGTAAAGGGCTCGCAGGCGGTTTCTTAAGTCTGATGTGAAAGCCCCCGGCTCAACCGGGGAGGGTCATTGGAAACTGGGGAACTTGAGTGCAGAAGAGGAGAGTGGAATTCCACGTGTAGCGGTGAAATGCGTAGAGATGTGGAGGAACACCAGTGGCGAAGGCGACTCTCTGGTCTGTAACTGACGCTGAGGAGCGAAAGCGTGGGGAGCGAACAGGATTAGATACCCTGGTAGTCCACGCCGTAAACGATGAGTGCTAAGTGTTAGGGGGTTTCCGCCCCTTAGTGCTGCAGCTAACGCATTAAGCACTCCGCCTGGGGAGTACGGTCGCAAGACTGAAACTCAAAGGAATTGACGGGGGCCCGCACAAGCGGTGGAGCATGTGGTTTAATTCGAAGCAACGCGAAGAACCTTACCAGGTCTTGACATCCTCTGACAATCCTAGAGATAGGACGTCCCCTTCGGGGGCAGAGTGACAGGTGGTGCATGGTTGTCGTCAGCTCGTGTCGTGAGATGTTGGGTTAAGTCCCGCAACGAGCGCAACCCTTGATCTTAGTTGCCAGCATTCAGTTGGGCACTCTAAGGTGACTGCCGGTGACAAACCGGAGGAAGGTGGGGATGACGTCAAATCATCATGCCCCTTATGACCTGGGCTACACACGTGCTACAATGGACAGAACAAAGGGCAGCGAAACCGCGAGGTTAAGCCAATCCCACAAATCTGTTCTCAGTTCGGATCGCAGTCTGCAACTCGACTGCGTGAAGCTGGAATCGCTAGTAATCGCGGATCAGCATGCCGCGGTGAATACGTTCCCGGGCCTTGTACACACCGCCCGTCACACCACGAGAGTTTGTAACACCCGAAGTCGGTGAGGTAACCTTTTAGGAGCCAGCCGCCGAAGGTGGGACAGATGATTGGGGTGAAGTCGTAACAAGGTAGCCGTATCGGAAGGTGCGGCTGGATCACCTCCTTTCTAAGGATATTATACGGAATATAAGACCTTGGGTCTTATAAACAGAACGTTCCCTGTCTTGTTTAGTTTTGAAGGAACTTTGTTCCTTGAATAAGTTAAGATGGGCCTGTAGCTCAGCTGGTTAGAGCGCACGCCTGATAAGCGTGAGGTCGGTGGTTCGAGTCCACTCAGGCCCACCATCTTATATAACGGGGCCTTAGCTCAGCTGGGAGAGCGCCTGCTTTGCACGCAGGAGGTCAGCGGTTCGATCCCGCTAGGCTCCACCAACGTGTTCTTTGAAAACTAGATAACAGTAGACATCACATTCAATTAGTAACACAAGATATCACGTAGTGATTCTTTTTAACGGTTAAGTTAGAAAGGGCGCACGGTGGATGCCTTGGCACTAGGAGCCGATGAAGGACGGGACGAACACCGATATGCTTCGGGGAGCTGTAAGCAAGCTTTGATCCGGAGATTTCCGAATGGGGAAACCCACCACTCGTAATGGAGTGGTATCCATATCTGAATTCATAGGATATGAGAAGGCAGACCCGGGGAACTGAAACATCTAAGTACCCGGAGGAAGAGAAAGCAAATGCGATTCCCTGAGTAGCGGCGAGCGAAACGGGATCAGCCCAAACCAAGAGGCTTGCCTCTTGGGGTTGTAGGACACTCTGTACGGAGTTACAAAGGAACGAGGTAGATGAAGAGGTCTGGAAAGGCCCGCCATAGGAGGTAACAGCCCTGTAGTCAAAACTTCGTTCTCTCCTGAGTGGATCCTGAGTACGGCGGAACACGTGAAATTCCGTCGGAATCCGGGAGGACCATCTCCCAAGGCTAAATACTCCCTAGTGACCGATAGTGAACCAGTACCGTGAGGGAAAGGTGAAAAGCACCCCGGAAGGGGAGTGAAAGAGATCCTGAAACCGTGTGCCTACAAGTAGTCAGAGCCCGTTAACGGGTGATGGCGTGCCTTTTGTAGAATGAACCGGCGAGTTACGATCCCGTGCAAGGTTAAGCAGAAGATGCGGAGCCGCAGCGAAAGCGAGTCTGAATAGGGCGCATGAGTACGTGGTCGTAGACCCGAAACCAGGTGATCTACCCATGTCCAGGGTGAAGTTCAGGTAACACTGAATGGAGGCCCGAACCCACGCACGTTGAAAAGTGCGGGGATGAGGTGTGGGTAGGGGTGAAATGCCAATCGAACCTGGAGATAGCTGGTTCTCTCCGAAATAGCTTTAGGGCTAGCCTCAAGGTAAGAGTCTTGGAGGTAGAGCACTGATTGGACTAGGGGCCCCTACCGGGTTACCGAATTCAGTCAAACTCCGAATGCCAATGACTTATCCTTGGGAGTCAGACTGCGAGTGATAAGATCCGTAGTCGAAAGGGAAACAGCCCAGACCGCCAGCTAAGGTCCCAAAGTATACGTTAAGTGGAAAAGGATGTGGAGTTGCTTAGACAACCAGGATGTTGGCTTAGAAGCAGCCACCATTTAAAGAGTGCGTAATAGCTCACTGGTCGAGTGACTCTGCGCCGAAAATGTACCGGGGCTAAACGTATCACCGAAGCTGCGGACTGTTCTTCGAACAGTGGTAGGAGAGCGTTCTAAGGGCTGTGAAGCCAGACCGGAAGGACTGGTGGAGCGCTTAGAAGCGAGAATGCCGGTATGAGTAGCGAAAGAGGGGTGAGAATCCCCTCCACCGAATGCCTAAGGTTTCCTGAGGAAGGCTCGTCCGCTCAGGGTTAGTCGGGACCTAAGCCGAGGCCGAAAGGCGTAGGCGATGGACAACAGGTTGATATTCCTGTACCACCTCCTCACCATTTGAGCAATGGGGGGACGCAGGAGGATAGGGTAAGCGCGGTATTGGATATCCGCGTCCAAGCAGTTAGGCTGGGAAATAGGCAAATCCGTTTCCCATAAGGCTGAGCTGTGATGGCGAGCGAAATATAGTAGCGAAGTTCCTGATTCCACACTGCCAAGAAAAGCCTCTAGCGAGGTGAGAGGTGCCCGTACCGCAAACCGACACAGGTAGGCGAGGAGAGAATCCTAAGGTGATCGAGAGAACTCTCGTTAAGGAACTCGGCAAAATGACCCCGTAACTTCGGGAGAAGGGGTGCTCTGTTAGGGTGCAAGCCCGAGAGAGCCGCAGTGAATAGGCCCAGGCGACTGTTTAGCAAAAACACAGGTCTCTGCGAAGCCGTAAGGCGAAGTATAGGGGCTGACGCCTGCCCGGTGCTGGAAGGTTAAGAGGAGCGCTTAGCGTAAGCGAAGGTGCGAATTGAAGCCCCAGTAAACGGCGGCCGTAACTATAACGGTCCTAAGGTAGCGAAATTCCTTGTCGGGTAAGTTCCGACCCGCACGAAAGGCGCAACGATCTGGGCACTGTCTCAACGAGAGACTCGGTGAAATTATAGTACCTGTGAAGATGCAGGTTACCCGCGACAGGACGGAAAGACCCCGTGGAGCTTTACTGCAGCCTGATATTGAATGTTGGTACAGCTTGTACAGGATAGGTAGGAGCCTTGGAAACCGGAGCGCCAGCTTCGGTGGAGGCATCGGTGGGATACTACCCTGGCTGTATTGACCTTCTAACCCGCCGCCCTTATCGGGCGGGGAGACAGTGTCAGGTGGGCAGTTTGACTGGGGCGGTCGCCTCCTAAAAGGTAACGGAGGCGCCCAAAGGTTCCCTCAGAATGGTTGGAAATCATTCGCAGAGTGTAAAGGCACAAGGGAGCTTGACTGCGAGACCTACAAGTCGAGCAGGGACGAAAGTCGGGCTTAGTGATCCGGTGGTTCCGCATGGAAGGGCCATCGCTCAACGGATAAAAGCTACCCCGGGGATAACAGGCTTATCTCCCCCAAGAGTCCACATCGACGGGGAGGTTTGGCACCTCGATGTCGGCTCATCGCATCCTGGGGCTGTAGTCGGTCCCAAGGGTTGGGCTGTTCGCCCATTAAAGCGGTACGCGAGCTGGGTTCAGAACGTCGTGAGACAGTTCGGTCCCTATCCGTCGCGGGCGCAGGAAATTTGAGAGGAGCTGTCCTTAGTACGAGAGGACCGGGATGGACGCACCGCTGGTGTACCAGTTGTTCTGCCAAGGGCATCGCTGGGTAGCTATGTGCGGACGGGATAAGTGCTGAAAGCATCTAAGCATGAAGCCCCCCTCAAGATGAGATTTCCCATTCCGCAAGGAAGTAAGATCCCTGAAAGATGATCAGGTTGATAGGTCTGAGGTGGAAGTGTGGCGACACATGGAGCTGACAGATACTAATCGATCGAGGACTTAACCACATTTTGAATGATGTCACACCTGTTATCTAGTTTTGAGAGAACACTCTCAATTTGTTTGGTGGCGATAGCGAAGAGGTCACACCCGTTCCCATACCGAACACGGAAGTTAAGCTCTTCAGCGCCGATGGTAGTCGGGGGTTTCCCCCTGTGAGAGTAGGACGCCGCCAAGCAAGCTTAAACCCAGCTCATTGAGCTGGGTTTTTTGTTTGTTAAAAATGAAGAAGAAACTGTGAAGCGTATTTAGGGAATTTCTTTTCTGATACTAATAAAAACTGCTGAATTAACACGTAGTCATCACTTATATGCTGTGTTAATAACTCATACCACCATTCTGTTTCATACCTTGCAATCATCCCAACGTTGTACAAAATCAAATAATGAATTGTCATTTCGGGAAGCCTCAGAAATTGCTCCCTTTGAGAAGGGATATAATATTGGTTCTTTTCCATGTCAAACAATAAGCTGGTCGATGTCCATGGCTCCTTGTCTTGTGGTGAAATTTCGAACAGCAGCCCGTGTTCATTTTTTTTTGTAAAAGACCATTGATAATGATGGGACATGTATTCAGCAAACCTTGAATCAGACATTTTGTAATTGATTACTACTTCCTCCGGTATAAAAATTTCGTTCTTATCCTTCTCAACTTTTGTCATAAATCGTTCTTTCTGCTGAAAGTAGAAAATATCGCTAAGTTCTGGAATGGCCATTAATAATTTTTTCATGGTATACCGTTCATCTACTATATCCGATTGTCCAAATAAATGTTTCATAAAATGTACGCATAGGCCATTCCGTTGTATTTTCACTTCATCGTCGCTAAAACAATAATTTTGTTTCTTTCGTTTTCTTGTTGTTACGCCATGTGCCAGTACTGATGTATGGCTTGGATAATGAGGATCACGTGTAATTAAGCATGCTTTGATAAGCTGTGCCATTCCATAAAATAAAAGAATCGGTTTGATTTCTAAGGGAGAATATGCAGCTTGTTTATAAAACGATTCGGCATGCTTTAAGAAATAAATAAACCGTTCACTGTTTTTAAAAGAGTTTTTTTTCGCATCGTCAATACCGTTTAAGATATAAACCTTTTCTAGAAATTTCTGGGTTGATTCAACGGAGTAAAATAGCGCTAAGTCTTTCCACTCATGATATGTCATGTATATTTCTTAATCCTTTCCGTTATCTAAATATTTCAACTCTTTCCCGCTTCCTTGACATGCTCTTGGCTAGTTGATAATCTACATATAATATTTTGCCGAAAAGAGGGGGATTTACTAATGTGGGAAAGTAAATTTTCAAAAGAAGGCTTAACGTTCGACGATGTGCTGCTTGTACCAGCAAAGTCTGAGGTACTTCCGCGTGATGTGGATTTATCTGTAGAACTTACAAAAACGTTAAAGCTAAATATTCCTGTCATCAGCGCAGGTATGGACACTGTAACAGAATCAGCAATGGCAATTGCAATGGCAAGACAGGGCGGCTTGGGCATCATTCACAAAAATATGTCCATTGAACAGCAGGCTGAACAAGTTGATAAAGTAAAGCGTTCTGAGCGCGGCGTTATCACAAATCCCTTCTTTTTAACTCCTGATCACCAAGTATTTGATGCGGAGCATTTGATGGGGAAATACAGAATTTCAGGTGTTCCGATTGTAAATAACGAAGAAGACCAGAAGCTTGTTGGAATTATTACAAACCGTGACCTTCGTTTTATTTCTGACTACTCAATGAAAATCAGCGACGTCATGACGAAAGAAGAGCTAGTTACTGCATCTGTAGGAACTACTCTGGATGAAGCTGAAAAGATTTTGCAGAAACATAAAATTGAAAAGCTTCCTCTCGTAGATGACCAGAATAAATTAAAAGGTCTTATCACAATTAAAGACATTGAAAAAGTCATTGAGTTCCCGAACTCATCTAAAGACATTCACGGCCGCCTGATCGTTGGCGCGGCAGTTGGTGTAACTGGCGATACAATGACTCGCGTCAAAAAGCTTGTTGAAGCCAATGTTGATGTGATTGTTATCGATACAGCTCACGGACACTCTCAAGGCGTTTTAAACACAGTCACAAAAATCCGTGAAACGTATCCCGAATTAAACATTATTGCTGGAAACGTGGCAACAGCTGAAGCGACAAGAGCGCTTATCGAAGCTGGAGCAGACGTTGTCAAAGTTGGAATAGGACCTGGTTCAATTTGTACTACACGTGTTGTAGCCGGCGTCGGTGTTCCGCAAATTACAGCAATTTATGATTGTGCGACTGAAGCAAGAAAACACGGCAAAACAATCATCGCCGATGGTGGGATTAAATTCTCTGGCGATATCACTAAAGCGTTGGCAGCCGGCGGACATGCTGTTATGCTCGGAAGCTTGCTTGCAGGCACATCAGAAAGCCCTGGTGAAACTGAAATCTACCAAGGCAGAAGATTTAAGGTATACCGCGGCATGGGATCAGTTGCTGCAATGGAAAAAGGAAGTAAAGACCGTTACTTCCAAGAAGAAAACAAAAAATTTGTTCCTGAAGGAATTGAAGGACGCACACCTTACAAAGGGCCAGTTGAAGAAACCGTTTATCAGCTAGTCGGAGGCCTTCGTTCTGGTATGGGGTATTGCGGGTCCAAAGATCTGCGTGCGCTAAGAGAAGAAGCTCAGTTCATTCGCATGACTGGCGCAGGACTTCGCGAAAGCCATCCGCATGACGTACAGATTACAAAAGAATCACCTAACTATACAATTTCATAATAAATTGTTACAAATTAAAAACATTTGACAGGGTCTCTGACTCTGTCTATTTTTTTTATACTGATTATGATAAAATTTATACTGTTGTGCATTGAAAATGTCCTTAACGGCTTAATTATAGATGAAGAAAATGAAATACGGAGGTCGTACGATTGAACATCAAGAAATGTAAACAGCTACTGATGTCATTGGTTGTGTTAACTCTAGCTGTCACGTGTCTGGCTCCAATGTCAAAAGCAAAAGCAGCCAGCGATCCAATTGATATCAATGCATCTGCTGCTATTATGATCGAAGCTTCTTCAGGTAAAATTCTTTACAGTAAAAATGCAGATAAGAGACTGCCAATTGCGAGTATGACAAAAATGATGACAGAGTATCTGTTATTAGAAGCAATTGATCAAGGTAAAGTGAAATGGGACCAAACCTATACGCCTGATGACTATGTGTATGAAATTTCCCAAGATAACAGCTTATCAAACGTTCCTCTTCGGAAAGACGGGAAATACACAGTAAAAGAATTATATCAAGCTACAGCAATTTATTCTGCAAATGCTGCTGCTATTGCGATTGCAGAAATCGTTGCCGGTTCTGAAACTAAGTTTGTTGAAAAAATGAATGCAAAAGCAAAAGAACTAGGCTTAACAGATTACAAATTTGTTAACGCAACAGGTCTTGAAAACAAAGATCTTCACGGGCATCAGCCTGAGGGGACAAGCGTAAATGAAGAAAGTGAAGTTTCTGCAAAGGATATGGCGATTCTTGCGGATCACTTGATTACTGATTACCCTGAGATACTGGAGACTTCCAGTATCGCCAAAACGAAATTCCGAGAAGGCACCGATGATGAAATGGACATGCCGAACTGGAATTTTATGCTGAAGGGGCTTGTCAGCGAGTATAAAAAAGCGACTGTAGACGGACTGAAAACAGGTTCTACTGACTCTGCGGGTTCATGCTTTACAGGAACAGCTGAACGCAACGGTATGCGTGTCATCACTGTTGTTTTAAACGCAAAGGGCAACCTTCATACAGGCCGTTTCGATGAAACGAAGAAAATGTTTGATTATGCTTTCGACAATTTCTCCATGAAAGAAATTTATGCTGAAGGCGATCAAGTAAAAGGCCATAAAACAATTTCAGTTGATAAGGGTAAAGAGAAAGAAGTAGGCATTGTGACAAACAAGGCGTTCTCTCTTCCTGTCAAAAATGGTGAAGAAAAGAATTACAAAGCGAAGGTCACACTGAATAAAGATAACTTAACTGCTCCTGTGAAAAAAGGAACCAAGGTTGGGAAGCTGACTGCGGAATACACAGGTGATGAAAAGGATTACGGATTCATTAACAGCGATCTGGCTGGCGTAGACCTTGTTACAAAAGAAAATGTAGAAAAAGCAAACTGGTTTGTTTTGACAATGCGCAGTATCGGCGGATTTTTTGCCGGAATTTGGGGAAGCATTGTTGATACGGTAACCGGCTGGTTTTAATCAATTGAAAGAGCTCTGATGGATGTTAGGGCTCTTTCGCGTAATATACTGAAAAAACCCAATTTTTAATAAAAAATGATTTTCAAAGCGCTAAAAACCGAATAAAATAGTATATATCCATATGAATTATTGGATTTCTAGGATACAATAAGAATTAGAAATCATATAACTATACCTTGATTAGGGGGACCAAGAAATGGCTCAAACAGGTACTGAACGTGTAAAACGCGGAATGGCAGAAATGCAAAAAGGCGGCGTCATCATGGACGTCATCAATGCGGAACAAGCGAAAATCGCTGAAGAAGCTGGAGCTGTCGCTGTAATGGCGCTAGAACGTGTGCCAGCAGATATTCGCGCGGCTGGAGGAGTTGCCCGTATGGCTGACCCTACAATCGTGGAAGAAGTAATGAATGCAGTATCTATCCCGGTAATGGCAAAAGCGCGTATCGGACATATTGTTGAAGCGCGTGTGCTTGAAGCTATGGGTGTTGACTATATTGATGAAAGTGAAGTTCTGACGCCGGCTGACGAAGAATTTCATTTAAATAAAAATGAATACACAGTTCCTTTTGTCTGTGGCTGCCGTGATCTTGGTGAAGCAACACGCCGTATTGCGGAAGGTGCTTCTATGCTTCGCACAAAAGGTGAGCCTGGAACAGGTAATATTGTTGAGGCTGTTCGCCATATGCGCAAAGTTAACGCTCAAGTGCGCAAAGTAGTTGCGATGAGTGAGGATGAACTAATGACAGAAGCGAAAAACCTAGGTGCTCCTTACGAGCTTCTTCTTCAAATTAAAAAAGACGGCAAGCTTCCTGTCGTTAATTTTGCCGCTGGCGGCGTAGCAACTCCAGCTGATGCTGCTCTCATGATGCAGCTTGGTGCTGACGGAGTATTTGTTGGTTCTGGTATTTTTAAATCAGACAACCCTGCTAAATTTGCGAAAGCAATTGTGGAAGCAACAACTCACTTTACTGATTACAAATTAATCGCTGAGTTGTCAAAAGAGCTTGGTACTGCAATGAAAGGGATTGAAATCTCAAACTTACTTCCAGAACAGCGTATGCAAGAACGCGGCTGGTAAGAACATAGGAGCGCTGCTGACATGTTAACAATAGGTGTACTAGGACTTCAAGGAGCAGTTAGAGAGCACATCCATGCGATTGAAGCATGCGGCGCGGCTGGTCTTGTCGTAAAACGTCCGGAGCAGCTGAACGAAGTTGACGGGTTGATTTTGCCGGGCGGTGAGAGCACAACGATGCGCCGTTTGATCGATACGTATCAATTCATGGAGCCGCTTCGTGAATTCGCTGCTCAGGGCAAACCGATGTTTGGAACATGTGCCGGATTAATTATATTAGCAAAAGAAATTGCCGGTTCAGATAATCCTCATTTAGGTCTTCTGAATGTGGTTGTAGAACGTAATTCATTTGGCCGGCAGGTTGACAGCTTTGAAGCTGATTTAACAATTAAAGGCTTGGACGAGCCTTTTACAGGGGTATTCATCCGTGCTCCGCATATTTTAGAAGCTGGTGAAAATGTTGAAGTTCTATCGGAGCATAATGGTCGTATTGTAGCCGCGAAACAGGGGCAATTCCTTGGCTGCTCATTCCATCCGGAGCTGACAGAAGATCACCGAGTGACGCAGCTGTTTGTTGAAATGGTTGAGGAATATAAGCAAAAGGCACTTGTATAAAACAGTTGAAAGCTGTGGAAACTTATAGTACATTATAAGCACAAATAAAGATCGAAAAGCGTTGATAGGAACTAGTAGGGAGCCTCTCTTTCTAAGAGAGCCGATGGTTGGTGCGAATCGGTGAAAGATGCTGTCTGAATCCATCCTTGAGCGAAATGCTGAAGCGAGTAGGCATTTACGGGATAACCGTTATGTTTGAAAGTGGAAAACGAGTCTTTGATTTGTTTTCAATCAGGGTGGCAACGCGAGAGCTCTCGTCCCTTTATGGGGATGAGGGCTCTTTTTATTTTCGATAAATCAATAAAAAAAGGAGTGTTTCGCATGCTTGATACGAAAATGCTGAGAGCAAATTTTCAAGAAATTAAAGCAAAGCTTGTACACAAAGGCGAAGACTTAACTGATTTTGATAAGTTTGAGGCGCTGGATGATAGACGAAGAGAGCTTATCGGCAAGGTTGAAGAGTTAAAAGGAAAACGAAATGAAGTTTCTCAGCAGGTTGCTGTGCTGAAGCGTGAGAAAAAAGACGCGGATCACATTATTAAAGAAATGCGTGAAGTCGGCGAGGAAATTAAAAAGCTCGATGAAGAATTACGGACAGTGGAAGCTGAGCTTGATACAATCCTGCTCTCAATCCCAAATATTCCGCATGAGTCTGTACCTGTCGGTGAAACAGAAGACGACAACGTAGAAGTGCGTAAATGGGGTGAAAAGCCTTCATTTTCTTACGAGCCGAAGCCGCACTGGGATATTGCGGATGAGCTGGGCATTCTGGATTTTGAACGTGCTGCCAAAGTAACAGGAAGCCGTTTCGTGTTCTATAAAGGCTTAGGTGCTCGTCTGGAGCGTGCGCTTTATAACTTTATGCTTGATCTGCATGTGGATGAGTATAACTACACTGAAGTGATCCCGCCATATATGGTAAACCGCGCAAGCATGACGGGAACAGGACAGCTTCCTAAATTTGAAGAGGATGCATTTAAAATCAGAGAAGAAGATTATTTCTTGATTCCAACGGCGGAAGTGCCGATTACAAACATGCATCGCGATGAAATCCTTTCAGGTGACAGCCTGCCGATCAACTATGCGGCATTCAGTGCTTGCTTCCGTTCTGAAGCTGGTTCAGCAGGACGTGACACACGCGGATTAATTCGTCAGCACCAATTTAATAAAGTTGAGCTTGTAAAGTTTGTGAAGCCTGAAGATTCTTATGAAGAATTAGAGAAACTTACAAACCAAGCAGAACGGGTTCTTCAGCTGCTTGAGCTTCCATACCGTGTCATGAGCATGTGTACGGGTGACTTAGGCTTTACGGCTGCGAAAAAATACGATATCGAAGTTTGGATTCCAAGCCAAGACACATATCGAGAAATCTCTTCTTGCAGCAACTTCGAAGCGTTCCAGGCGAGACGTGCGAATATTCGTTTCAGACGTGAAGCGAAAGGCAAGCCTGAGCATGTACACACACTGAACGGTTCAGGACTGGCGGTTGGAAGAACAGTTGCTGCTATCTTAGAAAATTATCAGCAGGAAGACGGAAGCGTTGTGATTCCGAAAGTGCTTCGTCCTTATATGGGGAATAGAGAAGTAATGAAACCGTAAATTATGGAAAGGCGTGCCTGACAAGGTGCGCCTTTTTGCTTATGTAAACACGGCATTTTCATAAAAACAAAAAAAGTTTTTAAAAATGCTTGACCACACGAGAACATACGTGATATAGTAAGTCTTGTCGATACGGAGGAATACCCAAGTCCGGCTGAAGGGATCGGTCTTGAAAACCGACAGGGGTGTCAAAGCCCGCGGGGGTTCGAATCCCTCTTCCTCCGCCATATTGATTTTAATTCTAATGAAACACAAGCATATATTGGAGATTGTTTTGTCCGTTGCATTCGGTGCGGCGGATTTTTTATTTTAAAGAAAAAGTGAATCTCGACTGAGATTCACTTTTTTTGATTATCATGAATAACTGAAGCAATTTGATCTACAATATTTTCAATCGAGTTTTCGTCGTTAAGAAGATCATAATCTTCAATGCGAAGTTTTAAAACAGGGCAGGCATTAAAACCGCTTATCCAGTTCTCGTAGCGTGTATGCATTTCTTCCCAATAAGACCTGCTTGTCTGAAGCTCCATCTCACGGCCGCGTTGTTCAATCCGGTTTAAAATGTTCTCCAGATCTCCTTCTAAATAGATCAGCACATCTGGGTGTGGGAAATACGGTGTCATTACCATTGCTTCGAAAAGGCTTGTGTAAGTCTTATAATCAACCTTTGACATTGTCCCTTTATCAGCATGCATTTTTGCGAAAATTCCTGTATCTTCATAAATCGAACGATCCTGTACAAAACCTCCGCCGGCTTCAAAAATTGTTTTCTGTTCTTTGAAGCGTTCAGCTAAGAAATAAATTTGAAGGTGAAAGCTCCAACGTTCAAAATCATGATAGAACTTTTCCAAATATGGATTATGATCGACTTCCTCCAAAGATGTTTTAAATCCAAGCCGTTTAGCTAAAGTTTTTGTTAAAGTCGATTTTCCGACACCTACTGTTCCTGCTACTGTAATAATTGAATTCTTAGGGATATGATGTTCCTTCATACGATAAGCTCCTTTACATGGGCGGCAATGCGTTCAAAGTCGCTCTTATTCAAAACGAAATCCTTTGAATCACCATCTACGGTTAACACTGTAAGTTCAGGGTCTGCTTCCTGCAGCTGCTTGATGGCGACTTCATAATCTGAAATCAGCTGCTCCAAATAGCTAGTTTCAATTTTTTTCTCAAAGGGGCGCCCGCGTTTTTCAATGCGGTGTAGCAATGTAGGCAGACTGGCCTTTATGTAAATGATGAAATTCGGCTTTGGCAGATCATCCGTTAGCAGGTGATATATCTTTTTGTATTTTTCCAGCTGATGTGGAGACAAGGTGCGTTCCGCAAAAATCACATTTTTATAAATATGATAATCAGCTATTACAGGCTGTCCCTTTTTTAAAAAGTGATCACTGGTGTCTTCAAGCTGTTTGTATCTGTGACAAAGAAAAAACATCTCGAGCTGGAAGCTCCACTCCTCTATATTGTCATAAAACTTATCAAGGTACGGGTTATCCTCTACAATCTCATTGATCATAGGGAATCCGAACTCTTGTGAGAGCATCGTTGCGAGAGTTGTTTTTCCTGCCCCGATAGGACCTTCTATTGCAATAAAAGGGGCTGTATTCATCGGAATCCTCCTTATATCTGAAAAACGTGCGTCAGTTACCGACCTTCATATTGTATCACAACCCTTGGGTGCCCCCATGAAAAAAAGACGTTTCCAAATTATCGAAACGTCTTTTTGACAACATTAAATTGATCAGACAGCAGCAGCCAGTTTTGTGGAAAGGAAAGACCCAGCTTCCAATAGCTGATGCCTCTTAAATTCAGCTCTTTAATCAAATTGAATTTTGCTTGAATCGAGCGGGCATCCTCGAACCATACCTCGTGCCTTCTGTTTTCTGCATCAGTATAGCGGAAGAAAGGAGCTTGAGCGGTTTGGTCATACTGAATGGAAGCATTGTTCTGATCAGCTATGACAATGGCTTGCTGAGGGCTTACAGCTCTTGCCGGAGTTCCCCCTGCTGTATATGGCAGCGTCCAGTCATATCCATATAAATTCTGGCCCATGACAATTTTGTTCGCAGGCATTTCAGTCAAAGCATATTCTATGACATCACGGACAGGTCCAATTGGAGAAACCGCTTGAGGCGGCCCGCCGCTATAGCCCCATTCATATGTCATGAGAACAACAAAGTCGACAATTTGGCCATGCGCCCTGTAATCATGAGCTTCATACCATCTGCCCTGCTGTGTTGCACTTGTTTTAGGAGCAAGAGCCGTAGAAATTTCTAAGCCCTCTCGATGAAAAAGATCCCTTGCTTCGCGGAGGAATTGATTATAGGCCTCTCTATCCTGGGGCCGCAAATATTCAAAGTCGAAATGAATGTCACGGAAGCCATATCTCTTGGCATTCTCCACTATTTCATTTAGAAGCCTTCTTTTTACAGTTTCGTCGTTCAAAAGGATCCGGCCAAGTTCATCGCTAAATGCCTGGTTTTCTAGGTTCGTTATAATCATCATCAATGTTGTATTTTGACTTTCTGTAATGCTCCTTAAATTCGTTAAAGGCGGTGCGACTAAGGTTCCGTTGCGCTGTGCCTGGAAGCTGAATGCGCCAAGGTACGTTAAGTAGGGTGACGCTTCTCTGGCCGCCTGCTGGAGATTTTCGCTGACTTGATTTCCTCGGGGCTCCAAATAAGCATTTGATTCGATGTCTCGTTTAGGAGCTGGTGGGATGTATATACGGAAACCAATCTGAAGCACGGTATTTAACTGGATGCGGTTAACCCTTGCGAGCTCGGCTGCCGTTGTATTGAACTGCCGGGCGATAGATGTCAGGGTATCACCTCGCTTCACATCATAGAACTGGCCAGCTATTGGAATGACAATGGTTTGTCCGACAACAAGGCTGTCGGGATTCGGTATTTCATTGGTTTCAGTGATTTCACTTACGGTTGTTCTGTATTGTGAAGCGATAGCAGAAAGAGTGTCGCCTTGTTTTACCACATAAATTTGAATGAAAAACGCCTCCTTTCATATCGCTATCAATGTATGAAAGAAAAGCGCTGATCATGTTTATTTTTCTGTAATTTGTTCTTCCGTCGTAATTTCTGCGAAAAGAACATTCTCCATCATAGTTAAGGCGAATTCGTTATCTTCGTCACTATTTGACGCGATACAGTCCTTAGGAATCGTGATGTTGTATTCCCTCATATAAGCGTCATTAGCGGTAAACAGCACGCATATATTGCCGGCTATACCTGTTAAGATAATATGTCTCACCTGCAACTCAGTAAGAAGGGTGTGAAGTGCAGTTTCGTAGAAAGCGGAATGTTTTGGTTTGATTAAAAAATAATCAGCATCTTCCGGAGCTATCTTTGTGATGATATCCTTGCTTCTTTCATTTGTGCATTCTTGCTGAATGTTTTTAATGTCAGCTTGCCAAAGTCCATAATGATCATTGATGTAAATAATCGGCCATTCATTTTGTCTCGCATGCTCCTTTAATGATAAAATATGAGGAACGATTTTTTCTGTTTTTTTAGCGAGGGTTTCTCCCATATCGAATTCAAAATTATTGATCATGTCTACAATGAGAAGGGCTGTATCTGCTTTGGACAATCGACAGTCTCCTTTCCGTTTCAGTTATAGTTAATATGTAGCCTTTTTAGGCAATGAAAAAACTTTGAAAAGAGAGCTTATCCTTATGACACAAGATGAACTTTATATGAAAGAAGCAATTAAAGAAGCGAAAAAGGCTGAAGAGAAAGGTGAAGTGCCAATAGGTGCGGTGCTTGTCGTTAATGATGAAATTATAGCGCGTGCTTATAATTTAAGAGAGACTGAACAGCGATCTATTGCCCATGCAGAAATGCTTGTGATTGATGAAGCGTGTAAGGCACTGGGAACATGGCGGCTGGAAGGTGCGACTCTTTATGTGACGCTTGAGCCTTGTCCAATGTGTGCTGGTGCAGTCGTACTTTCTCGAGTGGAAAAAGTGGTTTTTGGCGCATTTGATCCGAAAGGCGGCTGTTCAGGCACGCTAATGAACCTTCTTCAGGAGGAACGCTTTAATCATCAGGCTGAAGTGGTGAGCGGTGTACTTGAGGAAGAATGCGGCGGAATGCTCAGTGCGTTTTTCAGAGAACTAAGAAAAAAGAAGAAAGCCGCAAGGAAAAACTTGTCTGAATAGTACGGTTGCAATTTTTAGGGGAAACAGATATACTTAAGTGTGCATCGTAATAGATGCAACATAAAATTTGATATTTATTTTGCCGTGCTAAGCGGGGAGGTAGCGGTGCCCTGTACCTGCAATCCGCTCTAGCAGGGCCGAATCCCTTCTCGAGGTTCGTTTACTTTAAGGCCTGCCTTAAGTAAGTGGTGTTGACGTTTGGGTCCTGCGCAATGGGAATTCATGAACCATGTCAGGTCCGGAAGGAAGCAGCATTAAGTGAAACCTCTCATGTGCCGCAGGGTTGCCTGGGCCGAGCTAACTGCTTAAGTAACGCTTAGGGTAGCGAATCGACAGAAGGTGCACGGTAAATCAATCATCAAATTTTCAGACTCACCTAATATTAGGTGAGTTTTTTGTTATGTAAAAAAGAGCTTTTGGAATCGAAACAAGGTTCATGTATAATGGGAATGATGAATAACGGAGGAGGGCAAACCCGTGAGTTACCAAGCTTTATATCGAGTATTCAGGCCTCAGCGCTTTGAAGATGTGGTCGGACAAGAACACATTACAAAAACGCTGCAAAATGCCCTTTTGCAAAAAAAGTTTTCTCACGCTTATCTGTTTTCCGGGCCTAGAGGAACCGGAAAAACCAGTGCAGCCAAAATATTTGCTAAGGCTGTCAACTGTGAACATGCTCCTGTTGATGAGCCATGCAACGAATGTGCGGCCTGTAAAGGGATAACAAACGGGTCAATATCCGATGTCATAGAAATTGACGCCGCTTCTAATAACGGTGTTGATGAGATTCGTGACATTCGCGATAAAGTGAAGTTTGCCCCGTCGGCCGTCACATATAAGGTATATATCATAGATGAGGTGCATATGCTTTCTATCGGCGCTTTTAATGCATTACTAAAAACATTAGAAGAGCCGCCTGAGCATTGTATTTTCATATTAGCAACAACTGAACCGCACAAAATTCCTTTAACCATTATCTCTAGATGTCAGCGTTTTGACTTTAAACGAATTACCTCCCAAGCGATTGTAGGGCGCATGAATAAAATTGTTGATGCTGAACAGCTGCAGGTGGAGGAAGGATCGCTGGATATCATCGCGAGTGCTGCAGACGGAGGGATGAGGGATGCCCTGAGCCTTCTTGATCAGGCCATATCATTCAGCGGCGATATCCTGAAAGTCGAAGATGCGCTTTTAATTACGGGTGCTGTTTCTCAATTATATATCGGGAAGCTTGCACAATCCCTGCATGATAAAAACGTTTCTGACGCACTGGAAACATTAAATGAATTGCTTCAGCAAGGAAAAGATCCAGCTAAGCTGATAGAAGATATGATTTTCTATTTCAGGGACATGCTGCTGTACAAAACAGCCCCTGGCTTAGAGGGAGTGCTTGAGAAAGTAAAAGTCGATGAAACGTTCCGGGAACTAAGTGAACAAATTCCGGCTCAGGCCCTATATGAAATGATTGATATTCTGAACAAGAGCCATCAGGAAATGAAATGGACAAATCATCCGCGCATCTTTTTCGAAGTGGCCGTTGTGAAGATTTGCCAAACCTCACATCAATCTGCTGCTGATCTCCCGGAAGTGGATATGCTGATGAAAAAAATCCAGCAGCTCGAACAGGAAGTAGAGCGGCTCAAAACAACGGGCATAAAAGCAGCTGCGGAAAGCCCGAAAAAAGAAGCGCCGCGTGTGCCAAAGGGCGGGAAATCCAATTACAAAGCGCCAGTAGGAAGAATTCATGAGATTTTGAAGGAAGCCACAAGACCGGATCTTGATCTGCTCAGAAACAGTTGGGGCAAGCTTCTTGCTCATCTCAAACAGCAAAACAAAGTATCACATGCCGCTTTGCTGAATGACAGTGAACCTGTGGCTGCCGGATCGGCGGCATTTGTTCTGAAATTCAAATATGAAATTCATTGTAAAATGGTCGCTGAGGATAACAACGGAGTCCGGACTAATCTTGAGCAGATTTTAGAATCGATGCTCGGAAAAAGAATGGATTTGATTGGCGTTCCAGAAGCACAATGGGGTAAAATAAGAGAAGAATTTTTAGAAGATCATCAGCAGGAAAATGAAGGATCAAATGAACCGGCTGAAGAAGACCCGCTTATTGCCGAAGCGAAAAAGCTTGTTGGAGCGGATTTAATTGAAATAAAAGACTAACAAAATGAAAGAGAGTGAATGCTATGCGTGGCGGAATGGGTAATATGCAAAAAATGATGAAACAAATGCAAAAAATGCAAAAGGACATGGCGAAGGCTCAAGAAGAGCTTGCAGAAAAGGTTGTTGAAGGAACTGCAGGCGGCGGTATGGTAACAGTAAAAGCAAACGGCCAAAAAGAAATCCTGGATGTTATCATCAAAGAAGAAGTCGTTGATCCTGAAGATATTGATATGCTTCAAGATTTAGTGCTTGCTGCAACGAATGAAGCTTTGAAAAAAGTTGACGAAATCACAAACGAAACAATGGGTCAATTTACAAAGGGAATGAACATGCCAGGTTTATTCTAGGGGGATAAAAGAACATGCAATATCCTGAACCAATATCAAAGCTGATTGACAGCTTTATGAAATTGCCAGGGATCGGACCGAAAACAGCGGTTCGTCTGGCTTTTTTTGTTCTAGGTATGAAAGAAGATGTAGTATTAGATTTTGCGAAAGCATTAGTAAATGCGAAACGCAACCTGACATATTGCTCAGTTTGCGGGCATATTACAGATCAGGACCCTTGCTATATATGTGAAGATACGCGCAGGGATAAGTCTGTTATCTGTGTTGTGCAAGACCCTAAGGATGTTATCGCTATGGAGAAAATGAAGGAATACAACGGACAGTATCACGTTCTTCACGGCGCTATTTCTCCAATGGACGGCATCGGACCGGAGGATATTAAAATACCAGAATTGTTAAAACGATTACAGGATGATCAAGTGACAGAAGTGATCCTCGCGACAAACCCTAATATAGAAGGGGAAGCAACGGCGATGTATATATCAAGGCTCCTCAAGCCGTCTGGTATTAAGCTCTCCCGTATTGCCCACGGACTGCCCGTCGGCGGTGACTTGGAATATGCTGACGAGGTCACTCTTTCTAAAGCACTTGAAGGAAGACGTGAATTGTAAGGAGGAAAAAGCGATCCATGGGTTTTCTTCGCAAGAAAACATTAAGAAGAGAGTTTGATGAAAAACTAACTGAGCAGCTTTTTAAGCAAAAGGAAGAGTGGAACAGGCAAAAAAAGCTGGTTGAAAAAAGCTTAGAACCGTCTGCTGAAGTGTTATACGAACTGAAAGTAGCTGAAGCGAAGTATTTTTTTTACTTAAGGGAAGCGAAGCAGCGAAATTTAAAAATCAGCCGGTGGAAGTAAGTGGTCTAAACTCCTGGATCTTCTCATAAGCTTGTACTAGAACAAGCGAAGGAGATGAGAAGATTCATGGAGCCTATTTTTATTATTGGGATTATTTTAGGACTGGTTATTCTTCTTTTTTTATCAGGTTCAGCTGCGAAGCCTTTAAAGTGGATTGGCATCACAGCTGTTAAATTTGTGGCAGGTGCTTTGCTGCTGGTTTGTGTAAATATGTTTGGCGGCAGTCTTGGCATTCATGTGCCGATTAATCTGGTTACAACAGCTATCAGCGGAATTTTAGGGATACCCGGAATAGCTGCGTTAGTCGTTATTAAGCAATTTATCATTTAATTGATATTATGTATTGACTTAGACAACTGAAGGTGTTATTCTAATATACGTCGCTGATGACGAACAGCTTTTTTGAAAAGAAAATGTTAAAAAGTTGTTGACAGTAGCGACGGAAAATGTTATGATAATAAAGTCGCTTAAACGAGCGGTAAACAAAGTTCTTTGAAAACTAAACAAGACAAAACGTACCTGTTAATTCATTTTTTTATAAATCGCACAGCGATGTGCGTAGTCAGTCAAACTAGGGCCTGCATGACGCAGGTCACACAGGTGTCGCCGCAGGATGCGGTGAGATTAACCTGTGATCCATTTATCGGAGAGTTTGATCCTGGCTCAGGACGAACGCTGGCGGCGTGCCTAATACATGCAAGTCGAGCGGACAGATGGGAGCTTGCTCCCTGATGTTAGCGGCGGACGGGTGAGTAACACGTGGGTAACCTGCCTGTAAGACTGGGATAACTCCGGGAAACCGGGGCTAATACCGGATGGTTGTTTGAACCGCATGGTTCAAACATAAAAGGTGGCTTCGGCTACCACTTACAGATGGACCCGCGGCGCATTAGCTAGTTGGTGAGGTAACGGCTCACCAAGGCGACGATGCGTAGCCGACCTGAGAGGGTGATCGGCCACACTGGGACTGAGACACGGCCCAGACTCCTACGGGAGGCAGCAGTAGGGAATCTTCCGCAATGGACGAAAGTCTGACGGAGCAACGCCGCGTGAGTGATGAAGGTTTTCGGATCGTAAAGCTCTGTTGTTAGGGAAGAACAAGTACCGTTCGAATAGGGCGGTACCTTGACGGTACCTAACCAGAAAGCCACGGCTAACTACGTGCCAGCAGCCGCGGTAATACGTAGGTGGCAAGCGTTGTCCGGAATTATTGGGCGTAAAGGGCTCGCAGGCGGTTTCTTAAGTCTGATGTGAAAGCCCCCGGCTCAACCGGGGAGGGTCATTGGAAACTGGGGAACTTGAGTGCAGAAGAGGAGAGTGGAATTCCACGTGTAGCGGTGAAATGCGTAGAGATGTGGAGGAACACCAGTGGCGAAGGCGACTCTCTGGTCTGTAACTGACGCTGAGGAGCGAAAGCGTGGGGAGCGAACAGGATTAGATACCCTGGTAGTCCACGCCGTAAACGATGAGTGCTAAGTGTTAGGGGGTTTCCGCCCCTTAGTGCTGCAGCTAACGCATTAAGCACTCCGCCTGGGGAGTACGGTCGCAAGACTGAAACTCAAAGGAATTGACGGGGGCCCGCACAAGCGGTGGAGCATGTGGTTTAATTCGAAGCAACGCGAAGAACCTTACCAGGTCTTGACATCCTCTGACAATCCTAGAGATAGGACGTCCCCTTCGGGGGCAGAGTGACAGGTGGTGCATGGTTGTCGTCAGCTCGTGTCGTGAGATGTTGGGTTAAGTCCCGCAACGAGCGCAACCCTTGATCTTAGTTGCCAGCATTCAGTTGGGCACTCTAAGGTGACTGCCGGTGACAAACCGGAGGAAGGTGGGGATGACGTCAAATCATCATGCCCCTTATGACCTGGGCTACACACGTGCTACAATGGACAGAACAAAGGGCAGCGAAACCGCGAGGTTAAGCCAATCCCACAAATCTGTTCTCAGTTCGGATCGCAGTCTGCAACTCGACTGCGTGAAGCTGGAATCGCTAGTAATCGCGGATCAGCATGCCGCGGTGAATACGTTCCCGGGCCTTGTACACACCGCCCGTCACACCACGAGAGTTTGTAACACCCGAAGTCGGTGAGGTAACCTTTTAGGAGCCAGCCGCCGAAGGTGGGACAGATGATTGGGGTGAAGTCGTAACAAGGTAGCCGTATCGGAAGGTGCGGCTGGATCACCTCCTTTCTAAGGATATTATACGGAATATAAGACCTTGGGTCTTATAAACAGAACGTTCCCTGTCTTGTTTAGTTTTGAAGGAACTTTGTTCCTTGAATAAGTTAAGATGGGCCTGTAGCTCAGCTGGTTAGAGCGCACGCCTGATAAGCGTGAGGTCGGTGGTTCGAGTCCACTCAGGCCCACCATCTTATATAACGGGGCCTTAGCTCAGCTGGGAGAGCGCCTGCTTTGCACGCAGGAGGTCAGCGGTTCGATCCCGCTAGGCTCCACCAACGTGTTCTTTGAAAACTAGATAACAGTAGACATCACATTCAATTAGTAATACAAGATATCACATAGTGATTCTTTTTAACGGTTAAGTTAGAAAGGGCGCACGGTGGATGCCTTGGCACTAGGAGCCGATGAAGGACGGGACGAACACCGATATGCTTCGGGGAGCTGTAAGCAAGCTTTGATCCGGAGATTTCCGAATGGGGAAACCCACCACTCGTAATGGAGTGGTATCCATATCTGAATTCATAGGATATGAGAAGGCAGACCCGGGGAACTGAAACATCTAAGTACCCGGAGGAAGAGAAAGCAAATGCGATTCCCTGAGTAGCGGCGAGCGAAACGGGATTAGCCCAAACCAAGAGGCTTGCCTCTTGGGGTTGTAGGACACTCTGTACGGAGTTACAAAAGAACGAGGTAGATGAAGAGGTCTGGAAAGGCCCGCCATAGGAGGTAACAGCCCTGTAGTCAAAACTTCGTTCTCTCCTGAGTGGATCCTGAGTACGGCGGAACACGTGAAATTCCGTCGGAATCCGGGAGGACCATCTCCCAAGGCTAAATACTCCCTAGTGACCGATAGTGAACCAGTACCGTGAGGGAAAGGTGAAAAGCACCCCGGAAGGGGAGTGAAAGAGATCCTGAAACCGTGTGCCTACAAGTAGTCAGAGCCCGTTAACGGGTGATGGCGTGCCTTTTGTAGAATGAACCGGCGAGTTACGATCCCGTGCAAGGTTAAGCAGAAGATGCGGAGCCGCAGCGAAAGCGAGTCTGAATAGGGCGCATGAGTACGTGGTCGTAGACCCGAAACCAGGTGATCTACCCATGTCCAGGGTGAAGTTCAGGTAACACTGAATGGAGGCCCGAACCCACGCACGTTGAAAAGTGCGGGGATGAGGTGTGGGTAGGGGTGAAATGCCAATCGAACCTGGAGATAGCTGGTTCTCTCCGAAATAGCTTTAGGGCTAGCCTCAAGGTAAGAGTCTTGGAGGTAGAGCACTGATTGGACTAGGGGCCCCTACCGGGTTACCGAATTCAGTCAAACTCCGAATGCCAATGACTTATCCTTGGGAGTCAGACTGCGAGTGATAAGATCCGTAGTCGAAAGGGAAACAGCCCAGACCGCCAGCTAAGGTCCCAAAGTATACGTTAAGTGGAAAAGGATGTGGAGTTGCTTAGACAACCAGGATGTTGGCTTAGAAGCAGCCACCATTTAAAGAGTGCGTAATAGCTCACTGGTCGAGTGACTCTGCGCCGAAAATGTACCGGGGCTAAACGTATCACCGAAGCTGCGGACTGTTCTTCGAACAGTGGTAGGAGAGCGTTCTAAGGGCTGTGAAGCCAGACCGGAAGGACTGGTGGAGCGCTTAGAAGTGAGAATGCCGGTATGAGTAGCGAAAGAGGGGTGAGAATCCCCTCCACCGAATGCCTAAGGTTTCCTGAGGAAGGCTCGTCCGCTCAGGGTTAGTCGGGACCTAAGCCGAGGCCGAAAGGCGTAGGCGATGGACAACAGGTTGATATTCCTGTACCACCTCCTCACCATTTGAGCAATGGGGGGACGCAGGAGGATAGGGTAAGCGCGGTATTGGATATCCGCGTCCAAGCAGTTAGGCTGGGAAATAGGCAAATCCGTTTCCCATAAGGCTGAGCTGTGATGGCGAGCGAAATATAGTAGCGAAGTTCCTGATTCCACACTGCCAAGAAAAGCCTCTAGCGAGGTGAGAGGTGCCCGTACCGCAAACCGACACAGGTAGGCGAGGAGAGAATCCTAAGGTGATCGAGAGAACTCTCGTTAAGGAACTCGGCAAAATGACCCCGTAACTTCGGGAGAAGGGGTGCTCTGTTAGGGTGCAAGCCCGAGAGAGCCGCAGTGAATAGGCCCAGGCGACTGTTTAGCAAAAACACAGGTCTCTGCGAAGCCGTAAGGCGAAGTATAGGGGCTGACGCCTGCCCGGTGCTGGAAGGTTAAGAGGAGCGCTTAGCGTAAGCGAAGGTGCGAATTGAAGCCCCAGTAAACGGCGGCCGTAACTATAACGGTCCTAAGGTAGCGAAATTCCTTGTCGGGTAAGTTCCGACCCGCACGAAAGGCGCAACGATCTGGGCACTGTCTCAACGAGAGACTCGGTGAAATTATAGTACCTGTGAAGATGCAGGTTACCCGCGACAGGACGGAAAGACCCCGTGGAGCTTTACTGCAGCCTGATATTGAATGTTGGTACAGCTTGTACAGGATAGGTAGGAGCCTTGGAAACCGGAGCGCCAGCTTCGGTGGAGGCATCGGTGGGATACTACCCTGGCTGTATTGACCTTCTAACCCGCCGCCCTTATCGGGCGGGGAGACAGTGTCAGGTGGGCAGTTTGACTGGGGCGGTCGCCTCCTAAAAGGTAACGGAGGCGCCCAAAGGTTCCCTCAGAATGGTTGGAAATCATTCGCAGAGTGTAAAGGCACAAGGGAGCTTGACTGCGAGACCTACAAGTCGAGCAGGGACGAAAGTCGGGCTTAGTGATCCGGTGGTTCCGCATGGAAGGGCCATCGCTCAACGGATAAAAGCTACCCCGGGGATAACAGGCTTATCTCCCCCAAGAGTCCACATCGACGGGGAGGTTTGGCACCTCGATGTCGGCTCATCGCATCCTGGGGCTGTAGTCGGTCCCAAGGGTTGGGCTGTTCGCCCATTAAAGCGGTACGCGAGCTGGGTTCAGAACGTCGTGAGACAGTTCGGTCCCTATCCGTCGCGGGCGCAGGAAATTTGAGAGGAGCTGTCCTTAGTACGAGAGGACCGGGATGGACGCACCGCTGGTGTACCAGTTGTTCTGCCAAGGGCATCGCTGGGTAGCTATGTGCGGACGGGATAAGTGCTGAAAGCATCTAAGCATGAAGCCCCCCTCAAGATGAGATTTCCCATTCCGCAAGGAAGTAAGATCCCTGAAAGATGATCAGGTTGATAGGTCTGAGGTGGAAGTGTGGCGACACATGGAGCTGACAGATACTAATCGATCGAGGACTTAACCATATTTTTGAATGATGTCACACCTGTTATCTAGTTTTGAGAGAACACTCTCAATTTGTTTGGTGGCGATAGCGAAGAGGTCACACCCGTTCCCATACCGAACACGGAAGTTAAGCTCTTCAGCGCCGATGGTAGTCGGGGGTTTCCCCCTGTGAGAGTAGGACGCCGCCAAGCAAGCTTAAACCCAGCTCATTGAGCTGGGTTTTTTGTTTACTCAAGATCGAGAAAATCAAACAAATACAAACACCGAGGGCTTATACAGCCCATATACTGATTTCAAGTTTCGAAAAGATCTAAATAGTGTATACAATATCCGTTTTAAGGGGAGGCTAATTGTACGGAGGTGGAGAAGATGGACGAAAAAGTTAAACTTAATCATACATGTGTGATTTGTGATCAAGAGAAGAATAGAGGCATTCATCTTTATACGAAATTCATATGCTTAGATTGTGAGAGAAAAGTAATTTCTACATCAACTTCTGATCCTGACTATGCGTTTTACGTAAAAAAACTAAAGAGCATTCATACACCGCCATTATATTCATAGACCTGAAAAGGTCTTTTTTTGTACTCTTAATAATAAAAAGAAGATGAAACTTGTTTAAGGATTGAACGTAGTAGATAATAATATTAAAACTGAGTATAGACACAGGAGTCGATTATCTCATGCAGAGATTTTTTCACTTTTTGATGTGGAGTTTAACTAGCAGTGCGACTTTTGTTTTCATAGGAATATTGAGCTTTTTTGGTTTAAACCAGTCGCTTTTTTTATCTTTTGTTTATGGGCTTGCTTCTGGAGCAGCCGTATATATAGCTGGCATCTGGAATGCAAGACGGTTATTTCTTAAAAAGCATGAATTGACAGGAAGAGAGTATGCTTACATTAAGAAAAACTTAGAGGAAGCAAGGCAGAAAATGATCCGTCTTAGGAAAGCCTTGTTTCAGGCTAAAAGCATTCAAATGTTTAAGCAAAATGCAGAAATGCTAAGGATTGTGAGAAGGATTTATCTCCTCACCAAAAAAGAGCCAAAGCGGTTTTATCAGGCAGAACGATTTTTTTATCAAACTCTCGATTCGGTTGTTGAATTGACAGAGAAGTATGCTTTTCTATCATCTCACCCAAAAAAAAGCAAAGAACTGTCGATGTCGTTAAGTGAGACACGCATCACTCTTACTGAACTGACCAAGCGTTTAGAGGAAGATTTAACTCAAGTAATGGGTGATGAAATTGACGAGTTGCAGTTTGAATTAGACGCAGCAAAACATTCATTAAAGAAATAAGGGAAGAGGGTAAGAGCGATGAACCGAGACCAAAGCGACCTTCATATAGATGAATTATTGGCAGATCCTTTTGGTGGTAACATAGAGATACCAGGTTCGGAAGCTGTAAAAGCAGAGAAAGAGCAAGTACGGCTTGTTGATGTTCTTCCTGAGGAAAACAAGGAAAAAGCAATTCAGCTTGCTGGACAGATTGATCATAAAAATATGCAAAGCATTGTCTTATACGGTTCACAAGCTCAATCTAAACTGCTGAACTTTTCTCATGATATGATTAATCATGTTCAAAAGAAGGATGTCGGGGAGATTGGCGAAATACTTGGAGAGCTGATGAAAAAGCTGGAGCAAGTAAATCCTGATGATCTCCAATCTAAGAAAAAGGGTTTTTTGGCACGCATGTTTGGAAGAGTATCAAGTTCTCTTCAAGAGGTGCTGTCTAAATACCAAAAGACCAGTGTGCAGATAGACAGAATCAGCTTGAAGCTGGAGCACTCTAAAAATGCTTTAATCAGTGACAACAAGCTGTTAGAGCAGTTATATGAAAAAAATAAAGAATATTTTGCCGCGCTGAATGTTTATATTGCTGCAGGAGAACTGAAGCTGGAGGAATTAAAAACTAAAACAATTCCTGAACTGAAGCAACAGGCTGAATCGAGTGATCATAACCAAATGGCCGTTCAAGAGGTGAATGATTTAATTCAATTTGCTGACCGGTTAGATAAAAGGGTTCATGATTTGTTGCTGAGCAGGCAAATTACAATCCAAAGTGCACCGCAAATCAGGCTGATTCAAAATACAAACCAAGCGTTAGCTGAAAAGATTCAGTCATCCATTGTGACAGCAATTCCGTTATGGAAAAATCAAGTTGCCATTGCACTGACGCTTTTAAGGCAGCGCAATGCAGTGGATGCACAGCAGAAAGTATCTGATACAACCAATGAGCTTTTGTTGAAAAATGCGGAGCTTTTAAAAACCAATACAATTGAAACTGCACGGGCAAATGAACGAGGCCTTGTTGATATAGATACCTTGAAGAAGGTGCAGGAAAGCTTAATAAGCACGCTTGAAGAAACACTGACTATACAAGAAGAAGGACGGATCAAACGCCGTCAGGCAGAAGAAGAGCTCATGATGATGGAAGGCGATCTGAAGCAAAAGCTGCTTACAATAAAGGAAAGATAGTTACCAGTAAGTCTGGCTTTAAGTTCTCTCAGAGGCACGATATAATAAGGTGTAAGAAGACACATTCAAAGGATTGTTTTCATGAACACACCTTTATATAAAGCATTAATTCAACATGCGAGAAGAAATTCTCATTCATTTCATGTTCCGGGACATCACAATGGAGATGTCTTTTTTGATGACGCTAAGTCAATATTCAATCCGCTTCTCACCATTGATGTAACTGAACTGGCAGGACTGGATGATCTCCATCATCCTTCCGGGGTGATTAAGGAAGCTCAGGAGCTTGCCAGTCAATTATATGGATCAGCAGAAAGTTTTTTTCTGGTAAATGGTACGACTGTCGGAAACTTAGCGATGGTTTTATCTGTTTGTGAACCTGGTGATACAATTCTGGTTCAAAGAAACTGTCATAAATCTGTATTTCATGCTGTTGATTTGTCCGGTGCTGAGCCGGTTTATCTTGCACCTGACGTTGATTCAGCGATGCATGTGCCTACGCATGTTCCGCTTGGAACAATTAAAGAGGCCCTGGAAGCATATCCAGATGCGAAAGGCTTGGTACTGACCAATCCGACATATTACGGACATAGTGCTGATTTGACTGAGATCATTACTGAAGCCCATCATTACGGGATTCCTGTTTTGGTCGATGAAGCGCATGGCGCACATTTTATTTTAGGTGAGCCTTTTCCGGTCTCAGCTTTAAAAATGGGGGCAGATATTGTTGTTCAGTCGGCCCACAAAACGTTGCCTGCCATGACGATGGGTTCTTATTTGCATCTCAACAGCAGCTGCAGGATTAACAGGGATCGGGTTGCAGAGTATTTAAACCGATTACAAAGCAGCAGCCCGTCTTATCCGATTATGGCTTCGTTAGATATTGCCCGCGCTTATGTACAGCATATTATAGAAGAACAAAAGCTTTCTGACATTCTGCAGCGGATACAAACACTTAAACAAACGTTTGATTCACTTACAAATGCAGAAGCTGTTAACCCTGCTAATCCACTGATCATCACGGACCCGCTGAAGCTCACAATTCGTTCAAAACGCGGGCATTCTGGCTATACGCTGCAAAGCATTTTAGAGCGTGCCAACATATTCACTGAGCTTGCTGATGAAAATCAAGTTCTGCTCGTTCTCCCATTGGGAGGAAAACGGAGAATAAACGCTGAAACCATTAGAAGCATCGATGAAGAAATTGAGAAAACGCCTCCGGATCAGACGTTTGTTTCTGCAGAATGGGGTGTGCAGCCTGTTACTGTCTTGCCTTATCCAAAAAAGGTCTTACATTCGTTTAAGAAAGAATATGTGAGCTTTGAGGAAGCAGCTGGCCGGCTGAATGCAGAAGATATCATCCCTTATCCTCCGGGTATCCCGATGATTATGGCGGGAGAAAGAATAACAAAAGAAAGTGTGCAAAAGCTCAGCCGCTTGATCAGCATGAAAACGCATGTTCAAGGGAATATGAAAATCAAAGAGAAACAACTACTTGTTTATATAGAAGAGGAGAAATCATGAGCGGTTTATTTATTACATTCGAAGGTCCTGAAGGTGCAGGGAAAACGACTGTTCTGCAGGAGATCAAAAACATACTGACAGCAGAAGGCCTTCAGGTTATGGCAACTCGAGAGCCAGGCGGAATAGATATTGCAGAACAAATTCGAGAGGTTATTCTGAATGAGAACAATACATTAATGGACCCAAAAACAGAAGCTCTCTTATATGCGGCTGCAAGACGCCAGCATTTAGTTGAAAAAGTAAAACCTGCTTTAGAACAGGGGTTTATCGTTCTTTGCGACAGATTCATAGACAGTTCTCTTGCGTATCAAGGATATGCAAGAGGGCTTGGAATTGATGAGGTTCTGTCCATTAATGAATTTGCCATTGGAGATATGATGCCCCATGTAACGGTTTATTTTTCAATTGATCCGGAAGAAGGACTGAAGCGTATTTACGCAAACGGCTCACGGGAGAAAAACAGGCTCGATTTAGAGAAACTGGACTTCCATACAAAAGTACAAGAAGGTTATCAAGAGCTGATGAAGCGATTTCCGGAAAGATTTCATTCAGTTGATGCCGGGCAATCCAAAGACCTCGTCGTTCAGGATGTTCTAAAGGTAATCGATGAAGCGTTGAAAAAAATTCAATTGTGACCTGTTTCCCAATAGTTGATATAATAATGTAAACGAGATCACGTTGTTTCCAATCTAAAGGAGGCCTTCACAGATGAAATTGATAGTGGCAGTTGTACAAGATCAGGACAGCAACAGACTTTTGAAAACCTTAACGGATCACAACTTCAGAGTCACAAAGCTTGCGACGACAGGAGGATTTCTTAAATCAGGCAATACAACGTTTATGATCGGTGTCGAGGATATACGCGTCAATAAAGCGTTGAGTCTCATTAAAGAAAACGGGCAGAAACGTGATCAGATGATTGCCCCTGTATCTCCAATGGGTGGAAATGCTGATTCTTATGTCCCTTATCCAGTTGAAGTTGAAGTTGGCGGAGCGACAGTATTTGTCCTTCCAGTCGATGAATTTCATCAATTTTAAGGATCTGAAACTGTGAAAATTAATAAAGATATACGTACATTTATAGATAATAAGCAGATTCCCTCTGTGAAAACATCAGAGATCACAGCATCGTTTAAAACATCAATGGAAAACCAAAGCAGCAAAATGAAGCTTGATCAGCTTACCAGGCTGTTATCTGATATAGAGGCATTCGGAAAAAGGCTAACGAAATCTCGGAATTTTAAAGACTTAGCGAGATTTAAAGGACTTGTGAAACGTTTTGTCAAAGAAGCTGTGGACAGCGGTCTTTCACATGAAACATCGAAAAGCTTTGACCTTTACGGGAACAGCAGAACGCTGGGACTTGTGAAAGAAATAGATGACAAATTGATACAGCTTACGGAAGAGATGATGGATCAGGAAAAACCGGCAATAGATTTGCTGCAGCGTATTGGCGAAATAAAAGGTTTATTAATTAACCTTTACACATAGAGAGTGATACAATGGCAATATCCTGGAAGGAAATGAACGAGCTTCAGCCCAGAGTGATGAAGCTTTTATATAATAGTATTGAGAAGGACAGACTATCACACGCTTATTTGTTTGAGGGGAAAAAAGGAACAGGCAAGCTTGATGCCGCGCTGCTTCTTGCAAAAAGCTTCTTTTGTCTGGAGGATGGCGCGGAGCCTTGTGAGAGCTGCCGAAACTGTAAACGGATAGAGTCAGGGAACCATCCTGATCTCCATCTTGTTCAGCCTGATGGCTTATCAATCAAAAAGGCGCAAATTCAAGCGCTCCAAGAAGAGTTTTCTAAGACAGGACTTGAATCGCATAAAAAGCTGTATATTATTTCGCACGCAGATCAAATGACAGCAAATGCGGCGAACAGCCTGCTGAAATTTTTAGAAGAACCGAACAAAGACACTATGGCCGTCCTCATCACTGAGCAGCCCCAAAGGTTATTGGATACCATCATTTCAAGATGCCAAACCCTTCCTTTTCAGCCTTTGCAGCCGAAGGCAATTGAAGACAGACTGATCGAACAGGACGTCTCGCCTCATATGGCAAGGCTTCTGGCCAACATGACTAATAATGTAGCAGAAGCAGTCGAATTAAGTCGAAATGATGAGTTTGCAGAGTCTAGAGCGAAAGTGATAAAATTGTATGAAGTCCTACACCAGCGGAAAGGACATGCTTTTTTCTTTATTCAAGATCAATGGATGCCCTTTTTCAAAGAAAAAACCCATCAAGAAATGGGTCTTGATATGCTCTTATTGATATATCGTGATGTGTTGTCCATCCAAATAGGAAATGAAGATAAATTGATTTATCAAGACTTATTCCAATCAATAAAACAGCATGCGCTACAATCAACACAACAAAGCGTTACGAATCAGATACTTGCTGTTTTAGAAGCAAAGAAACGGCTTCATTCCAATGTGAATGTACAAGGATTAATGGAGCACTTGGTGTTAATGTTGCAGGAGGGATAAGCTTGTACAATGTAATTGGTGTCCGCTTTAAGAAAGCGGGTAAAATATATTATTTTGATCCGAATGGATTTCATATAGAACATGACAGCTGCGTAATTGTAGAAACTGTCAGAGGCGTTGAGTACGGCCAGGTCGTAATTGCAAATAAACAGGTGGATGAGCATGATGTGGTGCTTCCCCTTCGAAAAGTGATACGTGTGGCAGACGAGCGCGATCTTCTCATTGTAGAAGAAAATAAACAGGAAGCACTATCAGCATTTGATATCTGCCAAAAGAAAGTGATTGAGCATGGCTTGGATATGAAGCTGGTCGATGTTGAATTCACGTTTGATCGCAATAAAGTCATTTTTTACTTCACTGCTGACGGCCGAGTCGACTTTAGAGAGCTTGTAAAGGATTTGGCTTCTATCTTTAAGACAAGAATTGAACTGCGCCAAATCGGAGTAAGGGATGAGGCAAAAATGCTCGGAGGGATCGGCCCTTGTGGAAGAATGCTTTGCTGTTCAACGTTTCTTGGAGATTTTGAACCCGTTTCCATTAAAATGGCCAAGGATCAGAACTTGTCTTTAAATCCTACGAAGATTTCGGGTCTTTGCGGACGATTGATGTGCTGTCTAAAATATGAGAACGATGAGTATGAGACGGCAAAAGAACAGCTTCCGGATATAGGAGAAATGATTACGACAGCAAACGGTCCCGCGAAGGTCGTCGGACTAAATATTCTGGAACGGGTGCTTCAGGTGGAACTGATAAACCGTGAAAAAGTGATAGAATATACTTGGGAAGAGCTCTTGGAAGAGGGCGTCGTATCCGCACAAACCACAGATTAACGAGGTGTGGAACCTTGGATAAAAAAGAGTTATTTGATACAGTCATTAACTTAGAAGAACAAATTGGCTCACTGTACCGGCAGCTGGGGGATTTGAAGCAGCATATCGGTGAGATGATTGAGGAAAATCATCATTTACAGCTTGAAAACAAGCATTTGCGCAAACGGCTGGACGATACGACGCAACAGATTGAAAAGTTCAAAGCTGATAAAAAAGAATCAAAAACACAGAAGACAGAGCAAACTGATATAGGGGAAGGATATGATAATCTAGCACGTCTGTATCAAGAAGGATTTCATATCTGCAATGTCCACTATGGAAGTGTTCGAAAAGAGGATTGTCTTTTCTGTCTGTCATTCTTAAATAAAAAATAGGGAAAAGGCTTCCGCATAAGACGGGAGCCTTTTTCAAAGGTACTGAAAGGATAAGAAGATGGTTTCATTACATGATGATGAAAGATTAGACTATTTGCTGGCAGAGGACATGAAAATCATACAAAGCCCAACAGTGTTTGCTTTTTCGTTGGACGCTGTGCTTCTGTCCAAATTTGCGTACGTTCCGATTCAAAAAGGGAAAATCGTTGATTTATGCACCGGCAATGGTATTGTGCCGCTGCTGCTCAGTACAAGATCAAAAGCAGACATTCTGGGAGTCGAAATACAAGAAAGGCTGCATGATATGGCTGTTCGCAGCGTGGAGTATAATAAGCTGCAGGATCAGATTCAGATCATACATGATGACCTGAAAAACATGCCGGAGAAACTTGGACATAATCGATATGATGTTGTCACCTGCAATCCGCCGTATTTTAAAACACCGAAACAAACTGAACAAAACATGAATGAGCATCTCCGAATTGCAAGACATGAAATCCACTGCACACTGGAGGATGTCATTTCAGTCAGCAGCAAGCTACTCAAGCAAGGGGGAAAAGCAGCTCTTGTTCACCGGCCGGGAAGGCTTCTAGAGATTTTTGAACTGATGAAGGCTTATCAAATCGAGCCAAAACGTGTACAATTTGTCTATCCGAAGCAAGGGAAAGAAGCCAATACCATTTTGGTTGAAGGTATCAAAGGCGGGCGCCCGGATTTAAAAATTCTTCCTCCTTTATTCGTTTATGATGAACAAAATGAATATACAAAAGAAATCAGGACCATTTTATATGGAGACAAATAACCATTTCTTCTACGTCGTGAAATGTAAGGACAATAGCTGGTATGCCGGGTATACCAACGATCTGCATAAACGAGTGAAAACACACAATGATGGAAAGGGCGCAAAGTACACTAAAGTAAGACGTCCGGTTGAATTAATTTTTGCCGAGAGCTTTTCAACAAAGCGGGAAGCTATGCAGGCGGAATATTATTTCAAAAAACTAACTCGAAAGAAAAAAGAGCTTTATATAGAAGAAAAGCGGAACACCAAGGAGGCTGTATATGTTAAGGCGCCAAATGAGCTTTAATGGAAAGTCGGACATGGGAATTCTTTACTTGGTCCCAACCCCAATCGGAAATCTAGAGGACATGACATTCCGGGCGATCGACACGCTGAAATCAGTGGATGCGATTGCTGCGGAAGATACGAGGCAAACGAAAAAGCTTTGTCATGTATATGAAATTGAAACACCGCTCGTCAGCTATCACGAACACAATAAAGAAAGCAGTGGGCACAAAATTATTGAATGGCTGAAATCGGGAAAAAACATTGCTCTTGTCAGTGATGCCGGTCTGCCGACGATTTCTGATCCCGGAGCGGAAATTGTAAAGGATTTTACGGATATAGGCGGTTATGTTGTTCCGTTGCCGGGAGCAAATGCTGCATTAACAGCTCTTATTGCTTCAGGTATTGTACCGCAGCCTTTTTTCTTTTACGGTTTTCTCAACAGACAGAAAAAAGAAAAGAAGAAGGAGCTTGAAGCCCTTAAAAAACGGCGGGAAACGATCATTTTTTATGAAGCGCCTCACAGATTGAAGGAAACCTTGTCAGTGATGGCAGAGATATTAGGAGATCGGGAAATTGCTGTAACGCGTGAACTCACTAAGAAATATGAAGAGTTTATCCGAGGAACCATATCTGAGGTCATTGGATGGGCAAACGAGGATCAGATACGCGGCGAGTTTTGTCTTGTCGTAGAAGGAAGTAATAATGAAGAGGTAGATGAGGAAGAACAATGGTGGGAAACCCTCACTGCGAAAGAACATGTCGAGCATTACATCTCGAAAGGCGCTACGTCTAAAGAAGCCATTAAAAAAGCAGCAGTCGATCGCAATGTACCAAAGCGTGAAGTGTACGATGCTTACCATATTAAGCAATAAAAAAACGTTCTTGTGTCATAACAAGAACGTTTTTTGTACAAGAAATGATTATTTAAGGTTTTGAAGCTGGTTTTGGATTTCGCTGATGATTTGCTCAGCGCCTTCTTTACTAAGAACCAATTTACCGCCTGCAAGTTTAAGGTTATCATCAGAAACTTCACCAGTTACTTGGCAAGTCATGTTTGGTTTATATTTTTTAAGGATGATTTTTTCATCATCAACATAGATTTCAAGAGCATCTTTTTCTGCGATTCCAAGAGTACGACGCAGTTCGATAGGAATAACTACACGTCCTAATTCATCAACTTTACGTACAATACCAGTAGATTTCATAAACATTCTCCTCCCAAGAGATACTTATTTGTTTAAATTATATTTTTCTTCGTCATTATTCGACAAAATCCTTACCTTCATAGCATAACAAGGTTTCCAATAATCGTCAATCATTTTGTTTACTATTGATTGTAAGAATTAGTTCTTATAGTCAGTAATGTCTTAGAAACTACCGAAATAACAGCATTTTATAAATATTTAATAAAGCTATTATCCTACTAAAAATCCTTTTAAATCAAGACTTTCGAACCAAAGTTTTTTATTTCATTTGATTATATACGACAAAATTCGACACGAACAGACTTTTTTTATTTTCATTAAAGATTTTTAATTTTAATTATTCTTTTTCAGGGCGTATGTATATATTCTTGATCTTAAAGGCTAAGATGGTATCATAGATAAAGGATAAATATAAATAATATTCATATATGATTTGCACTTATCGCCGCTCTCGTCCTTTGGGCGGGAGCTTTTTGACATTCTGATTAGGAGGTTTCAAGATGCCGCAAGAAAACAATACATTTTACATTACAACACCGATTTATTATCCGAGCGGAAAATTACATATCGGCCATGCATATACGACAGTCGCGGGAGATGCAATGGCACGTTACAAAAGATTAAAAGGGTTCGATGTTCGCTATTTAACGGGAACGGACGAGCATGGACAAAAGATCCAGCAAAAAGCTGAACAGGAAAACATTACACCTCAGGAGTATGTGGATCGCGCAGCGGCAGATATTCAAAAACTGTGGAAGCAGCTTGAAATCTCAAACGACGACTTTATCCGCACGACAGAAAAACGGCATAAAGTTGTCATTGAAAAGGTGTTTCAAAAGCTTCTTGATAACGGGGACATCTATCTTGATGAGTATGAAGGCTGGTACAGCATCCCTGATGAAACGTTCTACACGGAAACTCAGCTCGTTGATATTGAGCGGAATGAAAAGGGAGAGGTCATCGGCGGAAAAAGCCCTGACAGCGGTCACCCAGTTGAATTGATCAAAGAGGAATCTTATTTCTTCCGCATGGGGAAATACGCGGATCGACTTCTGAAATACTATGAAGAAAACCCGACATTCATTCAGCCAGAATCACGCAAAAACGAAATGGTTAATAACTTTATCAAACCTGGACTTGAGGATTTGGCAGTATCACGTACCACTTTTGATTGGGGCGTGAAGGTGCCGGAAAATCCAAAGCATGTTGTATATGTTTGGATTGACGCACTATTTAACTATTTAACGGCACTCGGTTATGATACAGAAAATGATGAGCTTTATCAAAAATATTGGCCTGCCGATGTTCATTTAGTCGGTAAGGAGATTGTACGATTCCATACTATTTACTGGCCAATTATGCTGATGGCGCTGGATCTTCCGCTGCCAAAGCAAGTATTCGCGCATGGATGGCTTTTGATGAAAGACGGAAAAATGTCGAAATCAAAAGGAAACGTTGTAGATCCGGTTACATTAATTGAACGCTATGGTTTAGACGAACTTCGCTATTACTTGCTTCGCGAAGTGCCGTTCGGATCAGACGGTGTTTTCACGCCGGAAGGATTTGTTGAGCGAATCAACTATGATTTAGCGAATGATTTAGGAAATCTATTGAATCGTACTGTTGCGATGATCAATAAGTATTTTGACGGACAAATTGGTTCTTACAAAGGTGCTGTTACGGAATTTGACCAAACGCTCACTTCTGTTGCTGAAGAAACAGTGAAAGCTTATGAGAAAGCAATGGAAAATATGGAGTTCTCGGTAGCACTTTCGACTTTATGGCAGCTCATCAGCCGCACAAACAAATACATTGATGAGACAGCTCCATGGGTGCTTGCGAAAGATCCGGCAAAAGAAGAAGAATTGCGATCAGTTATGTATCATCTCGCTGAATCATTGCGTATTTCAGCGGTACTGCTTCAGCCATTCTTAACAAAAACACCTGAAAAAATGTTCGAGCAGCTGGGCATTACTGATGACTCTCTAAAAGCTTGGGACAGCATTACAGCTTTCGGCCAGCTGAAAGATACAAAAGTACAAAAAGGCGAGCCGTTGTTCCCTCGTTTAGAGGCAGAAGAAGAAATTGCTTACATCAAAGGGAAAATGCAAGGTTCGGCACCAGCGAAAGAAGAAACAAGAGAAGAAGAGCCGCAAGAGGTCGATCGTTTACCTGAAATTACGATTGATCAATTCATGGATGTAGAGCTTCGCGTAGCTGAGGTCATTGAGGCAGAGCCAGTGAAAAAAGCAGACCGTTTATTGAAGCTGCAGCTTGATCTTGGTTT
Source organism: Bacillus sp. SG20033 (assembly GCF_044570195.1). Taxonomy (NCBI): domain Bacteria; kingdom Bacillati; phylum Bacillota; class Bacilli; order Caryophanales; family Bacillaceae; genus Bacillus; species Bacillus sp. SG20033. Next base: position 47,001 of record NZ_CP172606.1, read on the forward strand.
TGAAAAGCGCCAAGTGGTATCCGGCATTGCGAAGCATTATACGCCTGAAGAGCTTGTTGGAAAAAAACTCGTTTGTGTAACAAATCTAAAACCGGTTAAACTCAGAGGAGAGCTTTCTCAAGGTATGATCCTTGCAGGAGAAGCAGACGGCGTTTTAAAGGTCGTGTCTATCGATCAGTCGTTACCAAAAGGCACAAAAATTAAATAATGATAAAACAAAAGGTGTTTCACGTGTAACAATTCGTCGAACACCTTTTGTGTTTCGACAAGAAAGGAGTTTTTCACTTATGTTGTTTGACACACACGCGCATTTAAATGCAGAACAATATGATACTGATCTTGAAGAGGTTATTGAACGGGCAAAAGCTGAAAAAGTTGAACGAATTGTCGTAGTTGGTTTTGACCGTCCGACGATTAACCGTGCGATGGAAATGATTGAGGAATATGATTTTATTTATGCAGCCATTGGCTGGCACCCTGTTGACGCTATTGACATGACAGAGGAAGACTTGGCGTGGATTAAAGAGCTTTCTGCTCATGAGAAAGTGGTAGCGATAGGGGAAATGGGACTGGATTATCATTGGGATAAATCACCTAAAGATATTCAAAAAGAGGTGTTTAGAAAACAAATCGCCTTAGCGAAAGAGGTCAATTTGCCTATTATCATTCATAACCGTGATGCAACGGAGGATGTCGTGACCATTTTGAAAGAGGAAGGCGCAGAAGCTGTGGGCGGAATCATGCACTGCTTTACAGGAAGTGCGGAAGTGGCAAGAGAATGCATGAAAATGAATTTTTATTTATCATTTGGGGGACCGGTGACATTTAAAAATGCGAAGAAACCGAAGGAAGTAGTGAAGGAAATTCCCAATGACTGGCTGCTGATTGAAACGGACTGCCCGTTTCTCACACCGCACCCTTTCCGCGGGAAAAGAAATGAGCCAAGCTATGTGAAATATGTGGCAGAACAAATCGCCGAATTAAAAGAAATGACCTTTGAAGAGATTGCTTCCATCACGACTGAAAATGCGAAAAGACTTTTCCGTATAAACTGACAAAAAACGCTAGCGGGTTTTGTAAGAGCTTGTCCCTTACAGCGTTTTTCTATAAAAGTTCTACATGCTTTCTTCTCCTCATAGGATAGGTTTGTCGACAAGTCTTTCTTCCGTTTCTCAGTGTATTTCAGGATAATGAAGAAGACACTGAGCTTTTGGGAGAAAGAGAAGGGAGGGTTGACAGCCTTTTAGATACTCTATATAATCTCTCCGAGGAGAAGGAGGCGTTTTTCATCACACAAAAAATGAAAAAGCTGTTTTCCGTAAAGCTTAGCAAAAGCAAAGTCATTCTGGTTGCTGCTTGTTTGCTTTTGGCAGGAAGCGGGACTGCGTACGCGGCTCATGAGCTGACGAAACAATCAGTCTCAGTTTCTATCAATGGCAAAAAGAAACATATACGCACACATGCAAATACAGTCGGTGATCTTTTGGAGACGCTTGATATAAAGACAAGAGACGAGGACAAGATCACACCTGCTAAACAGACAAAGATAACAGCAGACATGGACGTTGTGTATGAGGCTGCAAAACCTGTGAAGCTTACAATAAACGGGGAAGAAAAGACGTTATGGTCAACAGCAAAAACGGTCGGTGCATTACTGGACGAACAAGATGTTGATGTGAAAGAACAAGATCAAATTGATCCTGCAATAGATACAGATATTTCGAAAGACATGAAGATTAACATAGAGCCCGCATTTCAGGTTACTGTGAATGATGCAGGGAAACAAAAGAAAATCTGGACGACTTCGACTACGGTCGCTGACTTTTTAAAACAGCAAAAGATGAACATAAAAGACGAAGATAAAATCAAGCCTGCGTTAGATGCAAAGCTGACGAAAGGAAAGGCTGATATTACAATTACTCGTATCGAAAAGGTCACCGATGTAGTTGAAGAGAAGATTGCGTTCGATGTGAAAAAGCAAGAAGACGCTTCTCTTGAAAAAGGGAAAGAAAAGGTCGTCCAAAAAGGAAAAGAAGGCAAGCTAAAAAAACATTTTGAAGTCGTTAAAGAAAACGGCAAAGAAGTGTCCAGAGAGCTTGTAAAAGAAGAAACAGCTGAGCAAAGCAAAGATAAAGTGATTGCTGTCGGCACAAAGCAAAGCAGTCCAAAAGTTGAAACGGTCAGTGCTTCAGGTGATTCAAAAACAGTTGTGTCCCGCAGCAATGAATCAACAGGCAAAGTCATGACTGTATCATCTACGGCTTATACGGCAAGCTGCAGCGGTTGTTCAGGACATACAGCGACAGGCGTCAATTTGAAAAATAATCCGAATGCCAAAGTCATCGCTGTGGATCCAAATGTCATTCCGCTAGGCTCCAAAGTCCACGTGGAAGGCTATGGATATGCCATTGCTGCAGATACCGGTTCAGCGATTAAAGGGAACAAAATAGACGTCTTTTTCCCAGAGAAATCATCGGCGTACCGATGGGGAAATAAAACAGTCAAAATTAAAATCTTAAATTAATATATACTTATGTATTCAGAGGGTTTTGCGCCCTCTGTTTTTTTCGTTATAATAGACAAAGTGCATTTTCTGCTTATTAGACGCTCGATATAAGAAAAAGTTTCATGAATATACAAAAGTTTTTATTTTGTCTTGGAGGAAATAATGAAAATTAAAGAGATCATTGTGGTCGAGGGGCGTGACGATACGGCCCGCATCAAATTGGCTGTTGATGCAGACACAATTGAAACAAATGGTTCAGCCATCGATGATCATGTGATTGACCAAATCCGTTTGGCCCAGAAGACCAGAGGCGTCATTATTTTAACGGATCCGGACTTTCCGGGAGAGAAGATTCGCAAAACCATCTCAGAGGCTGTACCCGGCTGTAAGCATGCATTTTTGCCAAAACATCTTGCCAAACCTAAAAACAAGCGGGGAATTGGTGTAGAGCATGCATCGGTTGAAAGCATTAGGGCATGTTTAGAAAATGTGCATGAGGAGATGGAAGCGCAGCCGAGTGACATTTCAGCTGAGGATTTGATTCATGCCGGACTAATAGGCGGGCCTGCGGCCAAACGCCGCCGGGAACGACTGGGTGATCTGTTGAAAATCGGCTATACAAATGGCAAACAGCTTCAAAAACGGCTGCAAATGTTTCAAATTAAAAAAAGTGATTTTATGAGTGCGCTCGATACCGTTATGCGGGAGGAACAGAATGAATAAAGATATTGCGACACCGATTAGAACGAAAGAGATACTGAAGAAATACGGTTTTTCTTTTAAAAAGAGCTTAGGACAGAATTTCTTAATTGATACGAACATTTTAAACAGAATTGTTGATCACGCGGAAGTGACTGAGAAAACAGGTGTCATTGAAATCGGCCCGGGAATCGGGGCTTTAACCGAACAGCTTGCCAAGCGGGCGAAAAAGGTCGTGGCATTTGAGATTGATCAGCGATTATTGCCGATTCTGAAGGATACGCTGTCACCTTACGACAATGTTACTGTCATTCATCATGACGTGTTAAAGGCTGATGTCAAATCGGTCATTGAAGAACAATTTCAAGATTGTGATGAGATCATGGTAGTTGCCAACCTTCCTTATTACGTAACAACACCGATTATCATGAAACTGCTTGAAGAACATCTTCCGCTGAAAGGAATTGTGGTCATGCTGCAAAAAGAAGTGGCTGAGCGCATGGCGGCTGATCCTTCATCTAAGGAGTACGGCTCGCTTTCAATCGCGGTGCAGTTTTATACAGAAGCCAAAACGGTGATGATCGTTCCGAAAACCGTATTTGTTCCTCAGCCTAATGTCGATTCCGCAGTCATCCGTCTGGTTCTCCGAGACGGCCCGGCAGTGGACGTGGAAAACGAATCCTTTTTCTTTCAGCTCATCAAGGCAAGCTTTGCACAGCGCCGTAAAACGCTGCTCAATAACTTAGTTAACAATCTGCCTGAAGGAAAAGCACAAAAATCAACGATTGAGCAAGTGCTCGAAGAAACAAATATTGACGGTAAGCGCCGAGGTGAATCCCTGTCTATTGAGGAGTTCGCAGCGCTGTCTAACGGATTGTATAAAGCCCTTTTCTAAAAGGGCTTTTTGTTTTGCGCACCACATGGACTGCCGCTACATAGGCTAGAGAAGGACCTTTCATTCAATGATAAGAAAAAACTTGGACTCAGCGAAAAAAGGCGCTTTCTCAAGGCTCTTTCTTTCATGATGAGGCTTAGTCTATGTGTGGAGTGAGGAACGTGCAATTTCAAATAGGGGATATGGTAGCCAGAAAATCCTATCAGATGGATGTTTTGTTTCGAATTATAGGAATAGAGCAAACAAGCAAAGGAAATTCAATTGCCATTTTGCATGGAGATGAAGTCAGGCTGATTGCTGATTCGGATTTTTCTGATCTGGTAGCAGTGAAAAAAGATGAGCAGATGATGCGGAAAAAGAAAGATGAGAGCAGAATGAATGAGTCGCTCGAATTGCTCCGCCAGGATTATAAACTGCTCAGAGAAAAACAGGAGTACTATGCGACAAGCCAATATCAGCATCAGGAGCATTATTTCCATATGCCGGGCAAAGTGCTTCATCTGGATGGTGACGAAGCATATCTGAAAAAATGCCTGAATGTCTATAAAAAAATTGGAGTGCCGGTCTATGGCATCCATTGCCATGAAAAGAAAATGTCTGCTTCTATTGAAGAATTGCTCGACAAATATCGACCTGATATCCTGGTGATCACAGGGCATGATGCGTATTCGAAGCAAAAGGGCGGTATTGATGATTTGAATGCGTACAGACATTCTAAGCACTTTGTTGAAACTGTTCAAACAGCCCGAAAAAAGATCCCTCACTTAGATCAGCTTGTTATTTTTGCGGGGGCCTGCCAATCCCATTTTGAATCACTCATCAGAGCGGGTGCGAATTTTGCAAGTTCACCGTCAAGAGTCAATATTCATGCGCTTGATCCGGTATATATCGTCGCGAAGATCAGCTTTACGCCGTTTATGGAACGGATTAATGTATGGGAAGTGCTCCGTAATACGCTGACAAGAGAGAAAGGGCTTGGAGGTATTGAAACAAGAGGAGTTCTGAGAATTGGTATGCCTTATAAGTCCAATTAACAGTTAAAAACCTGCATAGGAGAGCTATGCGGGTTTTTTATTTTACATAATGATACATAATTTACCGAAACTTGCGGAACATAATTGAGGAATCATAGAATTTTGTCAAAATAATTTTATTGACAACGTCTTATTAACGTTGATATAATTTAAATTTTATTTGACAAAAATGGGCTCGTGTTGTACAATAAATGTAGTGAGGTGGATGCAATGGCGAAGACGTTGTCCGATATTAAAAGATCGCTTGATGGGAATTTAGGTAAAAGGCTGACGTTAAAAGCAAACGGTGGCCGCCGAAAAACGATTGAGCGTTCGGGCATTTTAGCTGAGACGTACCCTTCTGTTTTTGTGATACAACTAGATCAAGACGAGAACTCGTTTGAAAGAGTTTCATACAGTTATGCTGATATTTTGACTGAGACTGTTGAGCTGACATTTAATGATGACGCCGCAAGCTCAGTGGCATTTTAACGGGCAGTGAACCTTTTGTTTACTGCTTTTTGTTTTGCCCTTTTTTGGTTTCCAATAATTTTAACGAAAGTTCCATCTGATTTAACAAAAGATAAAACAGTCACATATTATCGTGACGTGCACGAATGGCTATCACTTCTAAAAAAGGGGTTGTTTCGTTTGGGCAGACGTCGTGGAGTTATGTCAGATGAGTTTAAATATGAGCTGGCTAAAGACCTTGGTTTTTATGACACAGTAAAAAATGGCGGCTGGGGTGAAATTCGGGCCCGCGATGCCGGTAACATGGTGAAGCGTGCCATTGAAATCGCCGAACAGCAAATGGCTCAGAATCAGAATAACCGATAAGGATGTGACCCGGGGGACGTGCTGTTCCCTGGTTTTTTTATTTTGGATATAAATACATAATGGGCTGAATATGGATATGTTCATCCTGTACTTCAAATGTGATACAATGTTCATACTTATGTTTAGATGGAGAAGTAGGTGAAAGCTATGCGTATTTTAGAAAAAGCGCCAGCTAAGATCAATCTGTCACTTGACGTCACCCGAAAACGCCCGGATGGCTATCATGAAGTCGAAATGATCATGACGACAATTGATTTAGCTGATCGAATTGAATTGACGGAGCTTGCAGAGGATGAAGTGAGGGTTTCCTCCCACAACCGATTTGTGCCTGATGACCAAAGAAACTTAGCTTATCAGGCTGCCAAGCTGATCAAGGACAGATACAACGTGAAAAAGGGAGTTTCCATCATGATTACGAAGGTAATTCCGGTGGCTGCCGGTCTTGCCGGCGGAAGCAGTGATGCGGCGGCGACGCTCAGAGGGCTGAACAGACTGTGGAATTTAAATCTGTCTGCGGAAACGCTTGCTGAGCTTGGAGCGGAGATTGGCTCTGACGTTTCATTTTGTGTCTATGGCGGAACTGCATTAGCAACAGGGCGCGGCGAGAAAATTAAACATATCAGCACGCCTCCGCACTGCTGGGTCATTTTAGCGAAGCCGACAATTGGTGTTTCAACTGCTGAAGTGTACAGAGCGCTGAAACTGGATGGTATAGAGCATCCTGATGTACAAGGCATGATCGAGGCGATAGAAGAAAAGAGTTTTCAGAAGATGTGCAGCCGTTTAGGCAATGTGCTTGAATCTGTTACACTCGATATGCATCCTGAAGTTGCGATGATCAAAAACCAGATGAAACGCTTTGGTGCAGATGCCGTGTTAATGAGCGGGAGCGGCCCGACAGTGTTTGGACTGGTTCAGTATGAGTCGAAGGTGCAGAGAATTTATAACGGGTTAAGAGGCTTCTGCGATCAAGTTTATGCGGTGAGAATGATCGGCGAACAGAACGCTCTTGATTAAATCCGTATGTTAAGTTATATTGATCTTAAAATATTCGGATTTTGGGGGTAAGTTCATGAAGTTTCGTCGCAGCGGCAGATTGGTGGACTTAACAAATTATTTGTTAACCCATCCGCACGAGTTAATACCGCTAACCTTTTTCTCTGAGCGGTATGAATCTGCAAAATCATCCATCAGTGAAGATTTAACAATTATTAAACAAACCTTTGAACAGCAGGGGATTGGTACTTTGCTTACTGTTCCTGGAGCTGCCGGAGGCGTTAAATATATTCCGAAAATGAAGCAGGCTGAAGCTGAAGAGTTTGTGCAGACACTTGGACAGTCGCTGGCAAATCCTGAGCGTATCCTTCCGGGCGGTTATGTATATTTAACGGATATCTTAGGAAAGCCATCTGTACTCTCCAAGGTAGGGAAGCTGTTTGCTTCCGTGTTTGCAGAGCGCGAAATTGATGTTGTCATGACCGTTGCCACGAAAGGCATCCCTCTTGCGTACGCAGCTGCAAGCTATTTGAATGTGCCTGTTGTGATCGTTCGTAAAGACAATAAGGTAACAGAGGGCTCCACAGTCAGCATTAATTACGTTTCAGGCTCCTCAAACCGCATTCAAACAATGTCACTTGCGAAAAGAAGCATGAAAACGGGTTCAAACGTACTCATTATTGATGACTTTATGAAAGCAGGCGGCACAATTAATGGTATGATTAACCTGTTGGATGAGTTTAACGCAAATGTGGCGGGAATCGGCGTCTTAGTTGAAGCCGAAGGAGTAGATGAACGTCTTGTTGATGAATATATGTCACTTCTTACTCTTTCAACCATCAACATGAAAGAGAAGTCCATTGAAATTCAGAATGGCAATTTTCTGCGTTTTTTTAAAGACAATCTTTTAAAGAATGGAGAGACAGAATCATGACAAAAGCAGTCCACACAAAACATGCCCCAGCGGCAATCGGGCCTTATTCACAAGGGATTATCGTCAACAATATGTTTTACAGCTCAGGCCAAATCCCTTTGACTCCTTCAGGCGAAATGGTGAACGGCGATATTAAGGAGCAGACTCATCAAGTATTCAGCAATTTAAAGGCGGTTCTGGAAGAAGCGGGTGCTTCTTTTGAAACAGTTGTAAAAGCAACTGTATTTATCGCGGATATGGAACAGTTTGCGGAAGTAAACGAAGTGTACGGACAATACTTTGACACTCACAAACCGGCGAGATCTTGTGTTGAAGTCGCGAGACTCCCGAAGGATGCGTTAGTCGAGATTGAAGTTATTGCACTGGTGAAATAATAAGAAAAGTGATTCTGGGAGAGCCCGGGATCACTTTTTTATTTACCTTATGCCCGAAATGAAAGCTTTATGACCTAATTGTGTAACTATATCCTATTTTTTCAAAAAATATTTTAAAAACGAGCAGGATTTCAGAAAAAATCGTGGAATTGATACACTAATGCTTTTATATAGGGAAAAGGTGGTGAACTACTGTGGAAGTTACTGACGTAAGATTACGCCGCGTGAATACCGATGGTCGCATGAGAGCGATTGCATCCATCACGCTGGATCACGAATTTGTTGTACATGATATTCGTGTGATTGATGGAAACAATGGTCTTTTCGTTGCGATGCCGAGTAAACGCACCCCTGATGGAGAGTTCCGCGATATTGCTCATCCTATTAATTCAAGCACGCGAGGAAAGATTCAAGATGCCGTGTTAAATGAGTATCATCGTCTGGGTGACACTGAAGCATTAGAATTCGAAGAAGCTGGAGCTTCTTAAAAAATAACCAAAAAGCAAGGACTGCTGAAAGGGCTGACATAAGCCTTTTGCCGGCGGTCCTTTTTTAATTCTGATTTTTCAAACTTAGTTGCACTCAATAGAAAATTCTTGCACTTCATGAAGTCTCCTTGAAATCAGAAGATATTTAGGATATATTTTTCTATGGATAAAAGGGATATTGGAGGCCAATAAATGGATAAGCGGTTTGCAGTTGTTTTAGCGGCTGGACAAGGAACGAGAATGAAATCGAAGCTTTATAAAGTCCTTCATCCAGTTTGCGGTAAGCCTATGGTAGAGCACGTCGTGGACGAAGCCTTAAAATTATCTTTATCGAAGCTTGTCACGATTGTCGGACATGGTGCGGAAGAAGTGAAAAAGCAGCTTGGTGATAAAAGCGAGTACGCGCTTCAAGCAGAACAGCTTGGCACTGCTCATGCTGTAAAACAGGCACAGCCATTTCTTGCTGACGAAAAAGGCGTCACGATTGTCATTTGCGGAGATACGCCGCTTTTGACAGCAGAGACGATGGAACAGATGCTGAAAGAACATACACAAAGAGAAGCAAAAGCTACGATTTTAACTGCGGTTGCAGAAGATCCAACCGGATACGGCCGCATTATTCGCAGCGAAAACGGAGCGGTTCAAAAAATCGTTGAGCATAAGGACGCCTCTGAAGAAGAACGTCTTGTAACTGAGATCAACACCGGTACGTATTGTTTTGACAATGAAGCGCTATTTTGGGCTATTGATCAGGTGTCTAATGATAATGCCCAAGGCGAGTATTATTTGCCGGATGTCATAGAGATTCTTAAAAATGAAGGCGAAACTGTTGCCGCTTACCAGACTGGTAATTTCCAAGAAACGCTCGGAGTTAATGATAGAGTTGCTCTTTCTCAGGCAGAACAATTTATGAAAGAGCGCATTAATAAACGGCATATGCAAAATGGCGTGACGTTGATCGACCCGATGAATACGTATATTTCTCCTGACGCTGTTATCGGAAGCGATACTGTGATTTACCCTGGAACTGTAATTAAAGGTGAGGTGCAAATCGGAGAAGATACGATTATTGGCCCTCATACGGAGATTATGAATAGTGCCATTGGCAGCCGTACGGTTATTAAACAATCGGTAGTCAATCACAGTAAAGTGGGGAATGATGTAAACATAGGACCTTTTGCTCACATCAGACCTGATTCTGTCATCGGGAATGAAGTGAAGATCGGGAATTTTGTAGAAATTAAAAAGACTCAATTCGGAGACCGAAGCAAGGCATCTCATCTAAGCTATGTCGGCGATGCTGAGGTAGGCACTGATGTAAACCTGGGCTGCGGTTCAATTACTGTCAATTATGATGGAAAGAATAAGTATTTGACAAAAATTGAAGATGGCGCGTTTATCGGCTGCAATTCCAACTTGGTTGCCCCTGTTACAGTCGGAGAAGGCGCTTATGTGGCGGCAGGTTCCACTGTTACGGAAGATGTACCTGGAAAAGCACTTGCTATTGCCAGAGCGAGACAAGTAAATAAAGACGATTATGTGAAAAATATTCATAAAAAATAATCCTAAATTCGGAGGTTTATCCATGTCTAATCAATACGGAGATAAGAATTTAAAGATTTTTTCTTTGAATTCGAATCCAGAGCTTGCAAAAGAAATCGCAGATATAGTTGGAGTTCAATTAGGGAAATGTTCTGTCACAAGATTTAGTGACGGGGAAGTCCAAATTAATATCGAAGAAAGTATTCGCGGATGTGATTGTTACATCATCCAGTCTACAAGTGACCCCGTTAACGAGCATATTATGGAACTGCTGATTATGGTAGATGCGTTAAAACGCGCTTCTGCAAAAACGATTAACATTGTTATTCCTTATTACGGTTATGCGCGTCAAGACAGAAAAGCAAGATCCCGTGAGCCAATCACAGCTAAACTTTTCGCTAACCTGCTTGAAACAGCCGGTGCGACTCGTGTGATTGCACTTGACCTGCATGCGCCGCAAATTCAAGGATTCTTTGATATACCGATTGACCACTTAATGGGTGTTCCGATTTTAGGAGAATATTTTGAAGGCAAAAATCTTGAAGATATCGTCATTGTTTCACCAGACCATGGCGGTGTGACACGTGCCCGCAAACTGGCTGACCGACTAAAAGCGCCAATTGCGATTATCGATAAACGCCGTCCGCGTCCAAACGTGGCGGAAGTCATGAATATTGTAGGTAACATCGAAGGGAAGACTGCTATCCTCATCGATGACATTATTGATACTGCAGGTACGATTACACTTGCTGCTAATGCGCTCGTTGAAAACGGAGCGAAAGAAGTATATGCATGCTGTACACACCCTGTACTATCAGGCCCTGCGGTTGAACGGATTAATAATTCAACAATTAAAGAGCTTGTTGTGACAAACAGCATCAAGCTTCCTGAAGAAAAGAAAATTGAACGCTTTAAGCAGCTTTCAGTCGGACCGCTTCTGGCCGAAGCGATTATTCGCGTTCATGAGCAGCAATCAGTCAGCTATCTGTTCAGCTAAACCATTTTTCGAGGTTTAAATCCTTATCGTTATGGGTATTGTTTGTAATAGGACAACTAAAACGACAATAGGATGGTGCTGAATATGGCAACTTTAACGGCAAAAGAAAGAACGGACTTTACTCGTTCGTCTCTTCGGAATATCCGTACTTCAGGACATGTTCCAGGTATCATATATGGGAAGGATACGGGCAACAAACCTGTGTCATTAGACAGTGTGGAGCTCATCAAAACGCTGAGGGACGAAGGCAAAAATGCAGTCATTACGCTTGAGGTCAGCGGAGAAAAACACTCAGTCATGGTAACAGACCTGCAGACGGACCCGTTGAAAAATGAAATCACTCATGCTGATTTTCAAGTAGTTAATATGAGTGAGGACATTGAAGTGGAAGTTCCGATTCATCTGACCGGAGAAGCCATTGGAGTGAAAAACGGAGGCGTACTGCAGCAGCCGTTATATGCACTTACTGTAAAGGCCAAGCCAAAAGCCATTCCGCAAACGATCGAGGCCGATATTTCAAGCCTCGATGTAAATGAAGTACTGACGATTGCGGATTTGCCTGCTGGCGGTGACTACTCCTTTAATCATGAGTCAGATGAGGTTGTGGCTTCAGTCCTTCCTCCGCAGCAGCAGGAAGCAGCTGAGGTCGATGAAGAGGAATCTGCCGATGCTCAGCCAGAAGGTGAAAACGAACAATAATAGCTTAAGGCGTAACCCTCCCGCGGTTACGTCTTTTGTGCTAGAATGAGAAGAATTATAGCCCGTTTATGAAGACGGGAGTTATGTGACTAAGGGAGGATTCGCCATGCTTGTGATTGCCGGTCTCGGAAACCCGGGGAAGAACTATGAAAATACACGGCATAATGTCGGATTTATGGTGATAGATCAGCTTGCAAAGGAATGGAATATAGAGCTGAATCAAAATAAATTTAACGGATTATACGGAACCGGATTTGTTTCCGGCAAAAAGGTTCTACTTGTTAAACCGCTTACATATATGAATTTATCAGGAGAATGTTTGCGGCCTTTAATGGACTACTATGATGTCGATAACGAAGATTTGACAGTCATTTACGACGACCTTGACCTTCCTACTGGCAAGATCCGTTTAAGAACGAAAGGAAGCGCCGGAGGGCACAATGGCATCAAATCACTGATCCAGCATCTTGGTACATCCGAGTTTGACCGTATCCGCATCGGAATCGGCAGGCCTGTAAACGGCATGAAGGTCGTTGATTATGTGTTAGGCTCCTTTACCAAGGAGGAGGCACCTGAGATCGAAGAAGCGGTTGATAAATCTGTGAAGGCTTGTGAGGCTTCTTTGAGTAAACCGTTTTTAGAAGTCATGAACGAATTTAACGCAAAGGTATAAAATGTAACAACAAAGTCCATACTACACCAAAATGACTTTTTCATCAGGAGGTCCCTTGTATGGCTTTGCATTATTATTGTCGTCATTGCGGAGTGAAAGTAGGCAGTCTCGAATCTTCAATGGTATCGACAGACTCACTTGGATTTCAGCACTTAACAAATGAGGAAAGAAACGATATGATTTCTTATAAAGAAAATGGAGATGTCCATGTTTTGACGATATGTGAAGACTGCCAAGAGGCGCTTGACCGAAATCCGCATTACCACGAATATCACACATTTATTCAATAAAAAGCTTTGGTGTAGACACTAGACCAAAGCGTTTTTCTGTTCTCACAGGAAACAGAGAGGAGGGGCCATATGGACAACATTCAAACCTTTATAAAAGAAAGCGATGACTTTAAATCCATCATCAACGGTTTACACGAGGGCCTGAAGGAACAGCTGCTCGCGGGTCTGTCGGGTTCCGCGCGTTCTGTTTTTACTTCTGCTCTGGCTAATGAAACGAATAAGCCTATCTTTCTAATCACCCATAACTTATATCAAGCCCAGAAAGTAACAGATGATCTGACTTCACTTCTAGAGGATCGGTCTGTCCTTTTGTACCCCGTCAATGAACTCATTTCATCAGAAATCGCAGTTGCAAGCCCTGAATTGCGGGCGCAGCGATTAGATGTCATTAATAGACTAACGAATGGAGAAGCGCCAATTGTCGTTGCTCCGGTAGCTGCAATCAGAAGAATGCTGCCGCCTGTAGAGGTGTGGAAAAGCAGCCAGATGCTCATTCAAGTAGGCCATGATATCGAACCTGACCAGCTTGCCTCACGGCTGGTAGAGGTAGGGTATGAGCGGTCTGATATGGTTTCTGCGCCCGGGGAATTCAGTATTCGCGGTGGAATCATTGACATTTATCCGTTGACTTCAGAGAATCCGGTGAGAATTGAACTTTTTGACACCGAGGTGGATTCAATCCGCAGCTTTAATTCAGATGATCAGCGGTCAATTGAGACCCTTACCTCGATCAATATCGGTCCCGCGAAGGAATTAATTATCAGACCGGAAGAAAAAGCGCGGGCGATGGAGAAAATCGATAGTGGTCTTGCCGCGAGTCTGAAAAAATTAAAGGCTGACAAACAAAAAGAAATACTTCATGCGAATATTTCCCACGATAAAGAACGCTTGTCTGAAGGCCAGACAGATCAGGAGCTCGTGAAGTATCTCTCATATTTCTATGAAAAACCTGCTAGTTTACTAGATTATACACCTGATAATACACTTCTGATTTTGGATGAAGTCAGTCGGATTCATGAGATGGAAGAACAGCTTCAAAAAGAAGAAGCGGAGTTTATAACAAATCTTCTTGAGGAAGGGAAGATTTTGCATGACATTCGTTTGTCATTCAGCTTCCAAAAAATAGTGGCTGAGCAAAAACGGCCTCTGCTGTACTACTCTTTATTTTTACGGCATGTACACCATACGAGCCCGCAAAACATCGTCAATGTGTCAGGCCGGCAAATGCAGAGTTTCCATGGCCAAATGAACGTGCTTGCGGGCGAAATGGAGCGTTTTAAAAAATCAAATTTCACTGTTGTGTTCTTAGGAGCAAACAAGGAACGTACACAGAAATTGTCATCTGTTTTGGCTGATTATGATATCGAGGCCGCCGTGACAGACAGCAAAAAAGCGCTTGTTCAGGGACAGGTCTATATCATGGAAGGCGAGCTCCAATCGGGATTTGAGCTGCCGTTAATGAAGCTTGCCGTTATTACGGAAGAAGAACTGTTCAAAAACCGTGTAAAGAAGAAGCCGCGAAAACAGAAGCTTACCAATGCAGAGCGCATCAAAAGCTATTCTGAGCTTCAAATTGGAGATTATGTCGTTCATATTAATCACGGGATCGGAAAATACCTGGGGATCGAAACTCTTGAAATCAACGGCATTCATAAAGACTATTTAAATATACATTATCAGGGAAGTGACAAGCTTTACGTCCCTGTAGAACAAATTGATCAGGTCCAAAAATATGTTGGCTCCGAAGGAAAAGAGCCAAAGCTGTATAAATTAGGCGGAAGTGAATGGAAGCGGGTCAAGAAAAAAGTAGAGACATCCGTTCAGGATATTGCTGATGACTTAATTAAGCTGTATGCCGAAAGAGAAGCGAGCAAGGGCTATGCGTTTTCTCCTGACCATGAGATGCAGCGGGAATTCGAATCGGCTTTCCCTTATCAAGAGACTGAGGATCAGCTCCGTTCTATTCACGAAATCAAAAAAGACATGGAAAGAGAACGTCCGATGGACCGCTTGCTGTGCGGAGATGTGGGCTACGGTAAAACAGAGGTTGCCATACGTGCCGCGTTTAAGGCGATCGGTGACGGAAAGCAGGTAGCTCTGCTCGTTCCGACAACAATTTTGGCACAGCAGCACTATGAAACCATAAAAGAGCGCTTCCAGGACTATCCGATTAATATCGGCCTTCTCAGCAGGTTCAGAACGAGAAAAGAAGCAAACGAAACAATCAAAGGGCTGAAAAACGGAACGGTTGATATCGTCATCGGGACGCATCGGCTGCTATCAAAGGATGTCGTGTATAAAGATTTAGGGCTCCTCATCATTGATGAAGAGCAGCGTTTCGGTGTAACCCATAAAGAAAAGATCAAGCAAATAAAAGCCAATGTTGATGTATTAACGTTAACAGCAACGCCGATTCCGCGTACGCTGCATATGTCTATGCTTGGCGTAAGGGACCTTTCAGTCATCGAGACTCCGCCGGAAAATCGGTTCCCTGTACAGACGTATGTTGTGGAATACAACGGAGCTCTTGTCAGAGAGGCAATTGAACGTGAGCTTGCACGCGGGGGCCAAGTCTATTTCTTGTACAACCGGGTAGAGGACATTGAGCGGAAAGCGGATGAAATTTCAATGCTAGTCCCTGACGCGAAGGTAGCATATGCGCATGGGAAAATGACAGAAAATGAATTAGAAACCGTTATGCTAAGTTTCCTTGAAGGAGAATCAGACGTTCTCGTCAGCACAACCATTATCGAAACTGGCGTGGACATCCCGAACGTCAATACGTTGATCGTATTTGACGCCGACAAGATGGGACTTTCTCAGCTTTACCAGCTGCGGGGGCGTGTCGGTCGTTCTAACCGTGTGGCGTATGCGTACTTCACGTATCGCCGGGATAAAGTGCTGACAGAAGTGGCTGAAAAAAGGCTGCAGGCTATTAAAGAATTCACAGAGCTAGGTTCCGGTTTTAAAATCGCAATGCGTGACTTAACGATTCGCGGAGCCGGGAATCTTCTTGGTGCCCAGCAGCATGGCTTCATCGATTCGGTCGGATTTGACCTCTATTCACAAATGCTGAAGGAGGCCATTGAGGAGCGTAAAGGAGACACAGCGAAGACAGAGCAGTTTGAAACAGAAATTGATGTCGAGCTTGATGCGTATATTCCGGAAACTTATATTCAAGACGGCAAACAGAAAATTGATATGTATAAACGCTTCAGGTCTGTGGCGACAATCGAAGAGAAGAATGAGCTTCAAGATGAAATGATCGACCGTTTTGGAAACTATCCAAAAGAAGTCGAATACTTGTTTACTGTTGCAGAAATGAAAGTCTATGCGAGACAGGAACGTGTCGAGCTGATTAAGCAGGATAAAGATGCTGTCAGATTGACGATTTCTGAAGAAGCAAGTGCTGAAATTGACGGACAGAAGCTGTTTGAGCTTGGCAATCAATATGGCAGACAAATCGGACTGGGAATGGAAGGGAAAAAACTCAAAATCTCCATACAGACGAAAGGCCGTAGTGCCGATGAATGGCTCGACACCGTGCTGGGCATGCTGAAGGGCTTAAAAGATGTGAAAAAGCAAACCATTTCATCAACGTAAATTTTGTTACTCTCTGGTGTATATTACATTTGATGTGACGGATACTAATTTCAAGCGAGGCGGAAGGTACATAAAGTAACTGCTTTAGGTCTTTCCCACATGTATATACCATCAAATGAAAGAGAGGCACCAGAGATGAAAGCAACCGGTATCGTACGTCGTATTGATGACTTAGGTCGGGTCGTGATTCCTAAAGAAATTCGAAGAACTCTGAGAATCAGGGAAGGCGATCCACTTGAGATTTTTGTAGATCGTGATGGAGAAGTGATTTTGAAAAAGTACTCTCCGATCAGTGAGCTTGGAGACTTTGCAAAGGAGTATGCAGACGCGCTTTACGACAGCCTCGGCCATTCAGTGCTGATTTGTGATCGTGATGTATATATTGCCGTGTCCGGCAGCTCCAAAAAAGATTACTTAAACAAGTCAATCAGCGAAATGCTGGAAAGAACAATGGATCAGCGCAGCTCCGTGCTTGAGAGTGATGCGAAATCAGTACAGCTTGTGAATGGAATTGATGAGGACATGAATTCTTATACTGTCGGCCCAATTGTGGCGAACGGTGATCCGATAGGTGCTGTGGTGATCTTTTCAAAAGATCAGACAATGGGCGAAGTAGAGCATAAAGCCGTTGAAACAGCAGCTGGATTTTTGGCTCGTCAAATGGAACAGTAGGTCTTATTCCTTTCTTCGAAAATAGGTATGTAAAGAACAGCTCTCCTTGGGACGCTGTTCTTTTTCATGCGTGCCGAAAAAGGAATCCAAGGGTTGGGATGTGGTATAATAACCTCGTTTTTATTTGTGCCGCGGTAATACGTGAACCGTATTGCCCCTGACGTTGGGAAGGAGCTTTTGGATGGACGATTCAATAGGCGTTAAACGGCATTGGATTTGGCAGGGGGCTTTTGTTTTAATTCTGGCAGGCGTCATCACAAAAATTTTAAGCGCTGTTTACAGAGTCCCGTTTCAAAACATTGTCGGCGATGTTGGATTTTATATATATCAGCAGGTATATCCCTTTCTTGGTATTGCAGTCATGCTGTCCACATCAGGATTTCCAGTCATTATTTCAAAGCTGATGAATGATTATAGTGAAAAAAATCATCACACCATATTAAAAATATCTGCGTTGTTTTTGTCTTTAATCGGTATTTTATTATTTCTTTGTTTATATCTGGGTGCTGTTCCTATTGCACTCTTTATGGGAGATTCGCATCTAGCCGTGTTAATTCAAGTGGCCGCATACGCGTTTCTGCTTTTCCCATTTGTCGCGTTGCTTAGAGGCGGTTTTCAGGGGCGGCACGAAATGCTCCCTTCAGCCTTATCACAGATGACAGAGCAGTTTCTGCGTGTTGCAGTGCTCTTGGGTTTATCATTTTGGCTCGTGAAAAAGGGAGCCTCGCTTTATACTGCGGGAGCGGCAGCCGCTTCAGGCTCTCTTGCCGGAAGTTTGGTTGCATTGATGATACTGGGGTTTTTTTGGTTTAAAACGAATAGAGACAACCAAACGGATAGGCAAAATGAAAATGTCATCACAACAAAAGAATTGACGAAAAAACTGCTTTTATATTCGGTTACAATTTGTGTAAGCAGTTTGCTGCTTTTGTTTATCCAGCTTGTTGATGCTTTGAATTTATATGCATTGCTTTCGGGTGGTGAGGCAAGCGAAGAAGCAAAACGCCTAAAGGGGATCTATGATCGGGGACAACCCTTGCTGCAGCTCGGTTCAATTTTCGCGGTAAGCATTGCGACGTCACTCGTTCCGTATATTTCTATGGCTGTAAAAAACAATGAGCTGAAGATCATGAAAGAAAAAATCACGTCATCTTTGAAACTATGCCTTGTGCTCGGTACAGGCGCATCGGCTGGGTTGATTTGCATTCTAAAGCCGGTAAATATCATGCTGTTTCAAAATGGAGAAGGGACAGGTGCGTTACAAGTATTTAGCTGCTCCATTTTGTTTGCATCTATGGCGGTAACGGCAGCGGCAGTCTTACAGGGAGCGGGGTACACAGTTTTTCCAGCGATAGCGGTGGGCGCGGGTGTTGCGGTGAAATGGGTGTTAAACACACTTTTGGTTCCGCGCTATGGGATTGAAGGCGCATCGCTTGCAACAGCGGTTTCCTTTGCGGCTGTCGCCGGCCTTAACTTGTATCAGCTTCGGCAAAAGGAATGGCTCGATAAGCTTAGAGGCGTTTTGATTCCGATTATTGGATCTGCTCTTTTGATGTCAGCTGTTTTGCTTGCGTATACGCGTCTCTGGACTTTCTTGTTTCCTGCAACAGGAAGAGGAGCGGCTGTGATTGAGAGTCTTTCTGCTGTTGCCATTGGTGGCGCGGTGTTTATTTATTGTATGATGAGATTGGGAATATTTACAGATGAAGAGCTGAACAGTGTGCCATTCGGCAGCAAGTTAAGCAAATTCATGAGAAGGAGAGAACAAAATGGCGGGTAAAATTACAGTCGTCGGACTTGGTGCCGGAGACATGGACCAGTTGACAATTGGTATACACAAGCTGCTGACGAAGGCAGATACGCTGTATGTCAGAACCAAGGATCATCCTTTAATTGAGGAACTTGAAAAAGAAACGAAGAACATCCGTTACTTTGACGATATATATGAGAAACATGATCAGTTCGAGGCGGTATATGAAGAAATTGCAGATATCCTCTTTGAAGCGGCGCGGCGTGAGGACGTGGTTTATGCTGTGCCGGGACACCCTTTTGTCGCAGAAAAAACAGTTCAGCTGCTGACGGAGCGGCAGGAAAAGGAAAACGTTCAAGTGAAAGTCGCGGGGGGACAAAGTTTCCTTGATGCCACATTCAATGCCTTGCAAATTGACCCGATTGAAGGTTTTCAATTTGTGGATGCCGGCACATTGTCTGCGGATGAGCTTGAGCTCAGACATCATCTGATCATATGTCAGGTTTACGACCAAATGACGGCTTCTGAAGTCAAGCTGACATTGATGGAGAAGCTGCCTGATGATTATGAGGTCGTCATTGTGACTGCAGCAGGCAGCCGTGGCGAGGAGATCAGGACAGTGCCATTATTTGAGTTGGACCGCAATGTCGCCTTGAACAACTTAACAAGTGTGTATATTCCGCCGATTAAAGAAGAGAAGCTGCTTTATCACGAATTCTCCACGTTCCGAAGCATCATCAGAGAGCTTCGCGGACCTAATGGATGTCCGTGGGATAAAAAACAGACGCATCAGTCATTAAAGCAGTACATGATTGAAGAATGTTATGAGCTTCTCGAAGCTATTGACGAAGAAGACACAGACCATATGATCGAAGAGCTTGGCGACGTTTTGCTTCAGGTCTTGCTTCACGCGCAAATTGGTGAAGATGAAGGTTATTTCACAATTGATGATGTCATAAAAGGAATCAGTGAAAAAATGGTCCGAAGACATCCCCATGTGTTTAAAGATGTTAAGGTTCAGGATGAAAACGATGTTTTGGCCAATTGGGAAGATATAAAAAAGGCCGAAAAAAATACATCTGAATCATCATTACTAGACAGCGTACCGAAAACCCTTCCAGCTCTTTCGAAAGCAGCTAAATTGCAGAAAAAAGCAGCGAAGGTCGGTTTTGACTGGGAAGACGTCAGCGATATTTGGGAAAAGGTAAGTGAGGAAATGAAGGAATTTTCTTCTGAGGTTTCTGAAGCTCCTCACGAACACAATCTTAAAGCTGAGTTTGGCGACATTTTATTCGCGCTGGTGAATGTAGCCCGCTTTTACAAAATAGAGCCAGAGGAAGCGCTGGCCATGACTAATGACAAATTCCGGAGACGGTTCTCGTACATTGAGGAAACAGCGAAGGAAAAGGGAGTCGAGTTGGCTGATATGTCCCTTGAGGACATGGACAAACTGTGGAATGAAGCAAAAGAAACTGAGAGGAGATCATAGATATGAGATTAGATAAATTTTTGAAAGTATCACGGCTGATCAAACGGCGTACACTAGCGAAGGAAGTAGCTGACCAAGGACGAATCTCTATTAACGGAAACCAAGCTAAAGCAAGCTCTGACGTAAAACCGGGAGATGAACTAACGGTCCGCTTCGGCCAAAAGCTTGTAACGGTTCAAGTTAATGAATTGAAAGACACGACGAAAAAAGAAGAAGCTGCAAACATGTACACGATTCTAAAAGAAGAAAAACTCGGCGAATAGGCTTGTTCTAAAAAAATCCCCCACCTCATACAATGCAGTAATAATGCTAAAAGTATCGAGGATATGGGGGCTGAATAGATGAATTCATATTATGATCAAAAAGGTTCTTCGTCTGTTCCGGAACAGCATGATGTGACAATGAAAGGCCGGAAGCATTTAGATATTTCTGGGGTTAAGCATGTGGAGAGTTTTGATAACGAAGAATTCCTGCTGGAAACGGTGATGGGAATGCTCTCCGTCAGAGGCCAAAACCTGCAGATGAAAAATCTTGATGTGGAAAAAGGGATTGTTTCGATTAAAGGCAGGGTATTTGATTTAGTGTACTTAGACGAACAACAAGGGGATAAAGCTAAAGGGTTTTTTAGCAAGTTGTTTAAATGACGCTGACGACACAATTCTATACAATGCTGGCGATGTCCGGTATGGGTCTCTGGCTTGGTGCTTCGCTTGATACATACCGGCTCTTTGTCATTCGTGCCAAAACAGCCAGATGGCTATTATTTATTCATGATATTCTTTTCTGGATTGTGCAAGGGCTGCTTTTCTTTTATGTCTTGCTTCATGTAAATGAGGGAGAATTCAGGATTTACATCTTTTTAGCGGTTCTGCTGGGCGTTGCGACGTATCAGAGCCTTTGCAAACGAATCTATATAAAAATACTGAAATTCTTCATTTACCTTGTTGTTTCTGTTTATCAATTCTTCAAAAAACTCATTCAGCACGTGTTATTTCGTCCTATTGTATGGACATGCGGAGCGATCATCTGGCTGGCGGCATTTTTATTCAAGAAAACATACAGCCTGATAGGTTTTCTCCTGCTGTGTCTATATAAAATAGTCATGGTTCTGTGTTTTCCGATCCGTTTTATCGCGAAACAATGTTTGAAACTTCTTCCTGTGAAAATGCGTCTAACTTTTAGACGTTATTTTGAAAAAGGTGCAGGATTTCTCAAAAAGAAGAAGAAACTATTGATAACCATAAGAACGACCATTACACGGTTTTTGAAGAAATGAAAGGAGGACCGTCTGGTTTGAATTTTTCCAGGGAACGAACGATAACTGAAATACAAAACGACTATAAAGAACAAGTAGAACGGCAAAATCAGCTGAAGAAACGAAGACGCAAAGGGCTGTACAGACGGTTAACTGTATTCGGCGCCCTAGTATTCCTGACGGCAATTGTGCTGGCAAGCTCTGTCTGGTCCCAAACATCTTCCCTTAGTGCAAAAGAAGAAAAGAAAGAACAGCTTGAAAAAGAACTGAAAAGTTTAAAGACAAAACAAACGGATTTAAAAGAAGAAATATCCAAATTGAAGGATGAGGATTACGTCACAGAGCTTGCCAGAAGGGACTTATTCATGTCTGGAGACGGAGAAATTATCTTCAATGTGGAGAAGAAGAGCAAGTAGCCTTGTTGACACTTAAATTTTTATTTAGGTATAATTAAGCAAACGATCTTTTTATAAGCCTAAGGAGGAGCACTTTTTTTATGTCGATTGAAGTTGGCAGCAAGTTGCAAGGGAAAATTACAGGTATTACAAATTTTGGAGCATTTGTTGAATTGCCTGGAGGCTCAACCGGTCTCGTTCACATTAGTGAGGTAGCTGATAATTATGTCAAAGACATTAACGACCACTTAAAAGTCGGCGACCAAGTTGAAGTGAAAGTCATCAACGTTGAAAAAGACGGGAAAATTGGTTTATCTATTAAAAAAGCTAAAGACCGTCCGCAAGCCAGACCTAGAAATGATTTCCGTCCGAAAGAATCTTTTGAACAGAAAATGAATAAGTTTTTAAAAGACAGCGAAGATCGCTTGTCATCTTTAAAACGCAATACGGAATCAAAACGTGGAGGGCGCGGAGCAAGAAGAGGATAACTTGCTGCTTTCTATAAAATAAATGAAGCATCCGTTCATCCCGACGGATGCTTTTTTATTATCCTCACCCCTTTAAAAGTCAGAAAATTACAACATTAAAGTTTCTGTTGACGAAAGAGACAAACCTTTGTATTATATAACTTGTGCTTAGAAGCACAAAACAATATGGCGGTGTAGCTCAGCTGGCTAGAGCGTACGGTTCATACCCGTGAGGTCGGGGGTTCGATCCCCTCCGCCGCTACCATATTTGTTTGGCCCGTTGGTCAAGCGGTTAAGACACCGCCCTTTCACGGCGGTAACACGGGTTCGAATCCCGTACGGGTCATCCTAAAAAATCGGTTTCTCTTGCAGAAGCCGATTTTTTTCATTTTTAGACAACATTCCGGAAATTCTTTTCATAAACGAATATCAAGGCAGAAACCGTCGAAGATTTCTTTGGTATTGTTACCTTCTTTTGACAAAATCCTATCTGTGCTTTCGCTATAATGACAGGCAACGAATATAACAGGTGGGAGATGAGAGGAATGGAAAAAGCAGAAAGAAGAGTGAACGGGCCAATGGCGGGACAAGCTTTGGAAAAACTCCAATCGTTTTTTAACAGGGGCACGAAGCTGGTGACTCATCATTTGCATTCACTGTTTTTCTATAAAGGATTCATTTATGTTGTCATCGGATTTTTGCTTGGACGGGCTTTCATATTATCTGAGGTGCTTCCTTTCGCACTTCCTTTCTTTGGAGCGATGCTTCTTATCAGAAGAGACAAAGCGTTTTATGCGGTTTTGGCTGTGCTTGCAGGTGCGCTGACCATTTCTCCAAAGCACTCATTGCTCATACTGGCGGCATTGCTGGCATTCTTCGTATTTTCTAAAGTGGCTGCCTTCATTACCGACGATCGTGTAAAAGCACTCCCGATTGTCGTGTTCTTCTCGATGGCTGCAGCAAGAGCCGGGTTTGTTTATGCCCAAAATGGCGTATTTACAACCTATGATTATGTAATGGCTATCGTTGAGGCTGGACTATCGTTTATCTTAACACTGATTTTCCTTCAGAGCCTTCCGATTTTTACTGTGAAAAAAGTGAAACAATCATTAAAAATAGAGGAAATCATTTGCTTTATGATTCTTATTGCCTCTGTTTTAACGGGGCTGGCCGGCTTGTCCTACCAAGGGATGCAGGCAGAACATATATTGGCTCGTTATGTTGTATTGAGTTTTTCCTTTATTGGCGGAGCAAGCATCGGCTGTACGGTTGGTGTTGTGACCGGCCTGATTCTTGGCTTGGCGAATATCGGAAACCTATATCAAATGAGTCTGCTTGCTTTTTCCGGTTTATTGGGCGGTTTGCTGAAGGAAGGAAAAAAAGCGGGTGCAGCAATCGGTCTGATCGTTGGATCACTTCTTATATCTTTATATGGTGAAGGCTCTGCCGGTCTGATGACCACGCTCTATGAGTCATTAATCGCAGTCGGCCTGTTTTTGCTCACACCTCAATCTATTACAAGGAAAGTGGCGAGATATATTCCGGGAACTGTCGAGCATCTTCAAGAGCAACAGCAATACGCTAGAAAAATCCGTGATGTCACTGCTCAGAAGGTAGACCAGTTCTCCAATGTATTTCACGCGCTGTCTGAAAGCTTTGCAACCTTTTACCAAGCATCAGACGAACAGACAGATGACAGTGAAGTTGATCTGTTCTTAAGCAAAATCACGGAGCATTCCTGTCAGACGTGCTACAAGAAAAACAGGTGCTGGGTACAGAACTTTGATAAAACATATGATTTAATGAAACAAGTTATGCTTGAAACAGAGGAAAAAGAATATGCATCAAACCGAAGGCTGAAAAAAGAGTTTCAACAGTATTGTTCTAAATCCAAGCAGGTTGAAGAGCTGATTGAGGATGAGCTCGCACATCATCATGCCCATTTGACACTCAAGAAAAAAGTCCAAGACAGCAGGCGCCTTGTTGCTGAACAGCTTTTAGGCGTTTCTGAAGTCATGGCCGACTTTTCTCGGGAAATAAAAAGAGAGCGAGAACAGCACTTTCTGCAGGAAGAGCAAATCATAGAGGCGCTTCAGCATTTCGGAATTGAGATTCAGCATGTCGAGATCTATAGTCTTGAACAAGGAAATATCGATATTGAAATGACCATTCCGTTCAGCGGACATGGAGAAAGTGAAAAAATCATTGCCCCTATGCTGTCTGACATTCTGGAAGAACAAATTCTTGTGAAAGCCGAACAGCACTCTCCGCATCCGAATGGATACAGCCATGTCGCCTTTGGATCAACAAAATCATACAGGGTGTCCACGGGAGCTGCTCACGCTGCGAAGGGCGGCGGTCTTGTCTCCGGCGACAGCTACAGCATGATGGAGCTTGGAGCCAGAAAATATGCTGCAGCAATCAGTGACGGAATGGGCAATGGCGCAAGAGCGCACTTTGAAAGCAATGAAACGATCAAGCTTCTTGAAAAAATCCTTGAATCGGGAATTGATGAAAAAATAGCAATTAAAACGATCAACAGCATACTGTCTCTAAGGACAACTGACGAAATATATTCCACGCTTGACCTATCTATTATCGATCTTCAAGATGCCAGCTGTAAGTTTTTGAAGGTTGGATCGACGCCCAGCTTTATCAAACGGGGTGACCAAGTCATGAAAGTTCAAGCGAGTAATCTGCCAATCGGTATTATTAATGAATTTGATGTGGAGGTTGTGAGTGAACAGCTGAAAGCGGGTGACCTCTTAATTATGATGAGTGATGGCATTTTTGAGGGGCCTAAGCATGTGGAAAATCACGACTTATGGATGAAACGTAAAATGAAAGGGTTGAAAACAAATGACCCGCAGGAGATTGCCGATTTGCTTATGGAAGAAGTCATCCGCACAAGATCCGGCCAAATTGAGGACGATATGACTGTTGTTGTCGTCCGGATTGATCACAATACACCGAAGTGGGCATCCATTCCTGTTCCGGCAATCTTTCAAAACAAACAAGAAATTTCATAACGCTTTCGTATAAATCAAATTTCTTCTGGCGAAGATGAGAATATATGAATCTGAGAATCCTCGTATTCTCCAGGAGGAATGAATGTGAACAACGGACATTTAAATCAAATTTTGCTGATAACGGATGGCTGCTCAAACCATGGGGAAGACCCGCTTGCAATGGCTGCTTTTGCTAAAGAGCAGGGGATTACGGTAAATGTCATTGGTATAATGGAAGAAAATCAAATTGACCCTGAGGCAATGAAGGAAGTCGAAGGGATTGCACTTGCCGGAGGAGGCGTGCACCAAGTCGTTTATGCATCTCAGCTTTCACAAACTGTTCAAATGGTAACAAAAAAAGCGATGACGCAAACCTTACAAGGTGTAGTCAATCAAGAACTGAAACAGATTCTCGGAAAGAATGTGGAAATGGAAGAGCTTTCTCCAGAAAAACGCGGCGAAGTCATGGAAGTGGTAGACGAGCTTGGAGAAACGGTGCATCTTCAGGTTTTGGTTCTTGTTGATACAAGTGCAAGTATGGCGCCAAAGCTTCCAACAGTAAAAGAGGCGCTGATTGATTTGTCTGTAAGCCTCAATTCCCGAATTGGGAATAACGAATTTGCGATGTGTATATTTCCCGGGAAAAAACAAGAGGTCGAGCTTGTGCTGAACTGGACACCGAAGCTGCAATCTCTTTCCACACTCTTTGCAAAGCTTTCGACAGGCGGCATCACGCCGACAGGTCCGGCGATTCGTGAAGCGACACTGCAGTTTGAAAAAATACGCTCAAGAAGGGGCATGCTGGCAGATGATGAACGACGCTTTGACGAGTTTGGCATGTAGCCTCAAGCCGGGTACGACAATCAAAGGCAAGTGGAATGGAAACACTTATACATTGCGTAAACAGCTTGGTAAAGGGGCCAATGGAATTGTGTATTTGGCAGAAGCATCAGATGGACATGTTGCCTTAAAGGTGAGTGATGACAGCCTGTCTATTACTTCTGAAGTGAATGTCTTGAAATCTTTCTCAAAGGCCCAGTCCGTTACGATGGGGCCTTCTTTTTTTGATACGGATGATGCTTATATTCCCGGTACCAATACGAAAGTTTCATTTTATGCAATGGAATACATAAAAGGGCCGCTGCTTTTGAAGTATGTCAGTGATAAAGGAGCAGAGTGGATACCTGTATTAATGATTCAGCTGTTATCCAGCTTATCGGTGCTTCACCAGCAAGGATGGATATTCGGCGATCTTAAACCTGATAATCTGATCGTAACTGGTCCGCCCGCAAGGATCCGCTGCATTGATGTGGGCGGCACGACAAAGGAAGGCCGGGCGATAAAAGAGTATACGGAGTTTTATGACAGAGGCTATTGGGGGTATGGAACAAGGAAGGCAGAGCCATCCTATGATTTGTTCGCAGTTGCCATGATTATGATCAACAGTGTGCATAAAAAAGAATTTAAGAAAACGAACCAGCCCAAAGAACAGCTTAGGTCTCTCATCGAAGGAAACCCGCTGCTTCAAAAGTATAAAAAAGTGCTTTTTTCAGCCTTGAACGGAGATTATCAATCCGCAGATGAAATGAAAAAGGATATGCTAGACGCGGGGCAAAAAGCAGCACAAAGAAAACAGCCTATAAAAGCATCACCGCAGCCTGCCACACGACAAAGACAGCAAAAACCGCGCCAAGGAAAAATAACGAAGACGCGATATACCCCAAAACAGAAACCGGCTAAGTCGGGGGGGTTATTTGAAACAACGCTGATCGTGATCAGTGTTTTAGCGCTTTATTTCGCCTATATTATCTTTTTCTTAATCTGAATGGTGCAAACTGCAGAGCCTATGCTTCTTCTTTGCTTGGAGGGGTTGAAAGTGTTAGGATATGAATATCTTTAAAATACCTGCTCATTGTGAGGAGGACATTGTGAAAAGTGTCAAAGATTTTTTAAACAAACACAATCTTACGTTAAAAGGGGCGACAATCATTGTAGGCGTTTCCGGCGGTCCGGACTCAATGGCTCTTCTTCACGCGTTGCATACGTTATGCGGCCGTTCAGCGAATGTTATTGCAGCTCACGTTGACCATCGGTTCAGAGGTGCGGAATCCGAGGAGGACATGCGTTTTGTCCAAGCTTATTGTAAAGCTGAACAGCTCGTGTGCGAAACGGCTCAAATCAATGTAACCGCATATGCACAGGAAAAAGGACTCAATAAGCAGGCTGCAGCACGCGATTGCCGCTACCAGTTTTTTGAGGAAATCATGTCGAAGCACCAAGCGGACTATCTGGCTCTTGCGCATCATGGTGATGACCAGGTTGAAACAATGCTTATGAAACTGGCTAAGGGTACGCTTGGAACGGGACTTGCGGGAATGCAGCCGGTTAGACGTTTTGGGACGGGGCGGATCATCAGGCCGTTCTTAACCATTACAAAGGAAGAGATCCTTCACTATTGCCGTGAAAACGGCTTGAGCTACCGGACGGATGAAAGCAACGCCAAAGATGACTACACAAGAAACAGATTCAGAAAAACAGTGCTCCCGTTTTTGAAGCAGGAATCTCCGGATGTGCATAAAAGGTTTCAGAAAGTGAGTGAAGCACTGACGGAAGATGAGCAATTCTTACAGTCATTAACGAAAGATGAAATGAATAAAGTAATCACAAGCCAGTCTAATACATCAGTTGAAATCAATTCCTCTCAATTGCTTGCCCTCCCGATGCCTTTACAAAGAAGAGGAGTTCAACTAATATTAAACTATCTTTATGAAAACGTTCCATCATCCTTTTCGGCCCATCACATTCAGCAATTTCTCGATTGGGCGGAAAATGGCGGTCCTTCAGGAGTACTCGACTTTCCGAAAGGGCTGAAGGTGGTCAAATCATATCAGACATGTTTGTTTACATTTGAACAATGGCAGTGCAAAAATGTTCCCTTTGAATACCAAATTAGCGGAGCTTCTGATGAAACGGCAGTGCTCCCTAATGGATATCTGATAGAGGCAAAGCATTATGCGGACTCGCCTGAAGAACATGGGAATGCTGTTTTTATCACAAGTGAAAAAAAGGTGCGATTTCCCTTAACAATCCGGACGAGAAAAGCTGGAGACCGGATCAAACTAAAAGGGATGAACGGCTCAAAAAAGGTAAAGGATATATTTATTGATAAGAAATTGCCTCTCCAAGAAAGAGACAACTGGCCGATTGTGACGGACGCAAGCGGTGAAATTATCTGGATACCTGGCTTGAAAAAATCAATTTTTGAAGATCTTGTGATTCCAAACAGCGACCGCATTGTATTACAATATAGACAGCATGAAAAGTGTAGGGGGCAAGCAAAATCATGATGAAACATGATATCGAGAAAGTACTGATCTCAGAGGAAGAGATACAAAAGAAAGTAAAAGAGTTAGGTGCAGAATTAACGAGCGAGTATCAAGATACATTTCCGTTGGCAATCGGTGTGTTAAAAGGAGCACTTCCTTTTATGGCGGATCTTATCAAGCATATTGATACATATTTGGAAATGGATTTCATGGATGTATCAAGCTACGGAAATTCTACGGTTTCTTCTGGAGAAGTCAAAATCATTAAAGATTTGGATACATCTGTAGAGGGCCGGGACATCTTAATTATTGAAGATATCATCGACAGTGGGTTAACCTTAAGTTATCTCGTAGAGCTCTTCCGATACCGTAAAGCAAAATCAATTAAGATTGTTACCCTTTTGGATAAACCGAGCGGAAGAAAAGCGGACATCAAAGCAGACTTTGTCGGTTTTGAAGTTCCTGACGCGTTTGTAGTGGGTTACGGACTTGATTATGCTGAGCGCTATCGCAATCTGCCTTATATCGGAGTGTTAAAACCGGCAGTTTATGAAAGCTGATCGGCAGCCTGCTTCCGAGATGGTTATTGTTTGTATTGGAATGATTTTCTATGGTACTATTGAACATAGTTGTGCTTACTGTGGGAGGAGGTAAGGAATGAATCGGGTCTTCCGTAATACCATTTTTTATTTACTTATTTTATTAGTAGTAATCGGGGTTGTGAGCTACTTCCAGACCTCAAATCCGAAAACAGAAAATATGTCGTACAGTACGTTCATCAAAAACCTGGATGACGGGAAAGTTGATAGCGTATCGGTTCAGCCTGTCAGAGGTGTTTATGAGGTAAAAGGGCAGCTGAAAAACTACGACAAAGATCAATACTTTTTGACTCATGTTCCTGAAGGAAAGGGAGCAGACCAGATATTTAACGCTTTGAAAAAGACAGACGTAAAGGTTGAGCCCGCGCAAGAAACAAGCGGATGGGTGACGTTCCTGACGACCATCATCCCATTTGTCATTATCTTTATTCTGTTTTTCTTCCTGCTCAATCAGGCTCAAGGCGGCGGCAGCCGTGTCATGAACTTTGGCAAGAGTAAAGCGAAGCTGTATACAGAGGAAAAGAAACGCGTCAAATTTAAAGACGTTGCAGGGGCTGACGAAGAAAAGCAAGAACTTGTTGAAGTTGTTGAGTTTCTGAAAGATCCCCGCAAGTTTGCCGAGCTCGGCGCCAGAATACCGAAAGGCGTGCTTTTAGTCGGACCTCCGGGTACCGGTAAAACATTGCTTGCCAAGGCTTGTGCAGGAGAAGCCGGCGTACCTTTCTTCAGCATCAGCGGATCTGATTTCGTTGAAATGTTTGTAGGGGTCGGTGCTTCCCGTGTGCGTGACTTGTTTGAAAATGCGAAAAAGAATGCGCCTTGTTTGATCTTCATTGATGAAATTGACGCAGTCGGACGCCAGCGTGGCGCTGGTCTCGGCGGTGGACACGATGAACGTGAACAGACGCTAAACCAATTGCTTGTTGAAATGGACGGATTCAGCGCTAATGAAGGAATTATCATCATTGCTGCGACGAACCGTGCGGACATCTTGGACCCAGCCTTACTTCGTCCGGGACGTTTTGACCGTCAAATCACAGTGGACCGCCCAGATGTCATTGGCCGTGAAGCTGTATTGAAAGTTCATGCGAGAAACAAACCGCTGGATGAAACGGTTAACCTAAAATCAATTGCCATGAGAACACCAGGCTTCTCAGGCGCTGACTTAGAAAACCTCTTGAATGAAGCTGCGCTTGTAGCGGCTCGTCAAAACAAGAAAAAAATCGATGCGCGTGATATTGACGAAGCGACGGACCGTGTAATTGCCGGACCCGCTAAGAAAAGCCGCGTTATCTCCAAGAAAGAACGCAATATCGTGGCTTATCACGAAGGCGGACACACCGTTATCGGTCTCGTTTTAGATGAGGCAGATATGGTTCATAAAGTAACGATTGTTCCTCGGGGCCAGGCTGGCGGTTATGCTGTTATGCTGCCAAGAGAAGACCGTTATTTCCAAACAAAGCCGGAGCTGCTTGATAAAATTGTCGGCCTCTTGGGCGGACGTGTTGCTGAAGAGATTATCTTCGGTGAAGTCAGCACAGGGGCGCACAATGACTTCCAGCGTGCGACGAATATTGCAAGACGAATGGTTACGGAATTCGGTATGTCAGAAAAACTGGGACCGTTGCAATTTGGACAGTCTCAGGGCGGTCAGGTATTCTTAGGCCGTGATTTCAACAACGAACAGAACTACAGTGATCAAATCGCTTACGAAATTGATCAGGAAATTCAGCGCATCATCAAAGAATGTTATGAGCGTGCGAAACAAATCCTGACTGAAAATCGTGACAAGCTTGAATTGATTGCCCAAACGCTTCTGAAAGTTGAAACGCTTGACGCTGAACAAATCAAACACCTTATCGATCATGGAACATTACCTGAGCGTAATTTCTCAGATGATGAAAAGAACGATGATGTGAAAGTAAACATTCTGACAAAAACAGAAGAAAAGAAAGACGATACGAAGGAGTAATTCGCTTTCTTTCTAAAAAAACTGCCGGCTGACGCTGGCAGTTTTTTTATGTAAATGATGGGCTCAGCTGCGGCTTTTACAATCATCCAATTCTGGTATCGATTTGTTTACAAATGAGCCGCTGATCGTGTATGGTATTGTAGAATGTTTGTAAAAAGTAAAGTAGAGAAACTATTCAAAAGTGGTGATAGAGGTTGTTACTGGTTATCGATGTGGGGAACACCAATACTGTACTTGGTGTATATCATGATGGAAAATTAGAATATCACTGGCGTATAGAAACAAGCAGGCATAAAACAGAAGATGAGTTTGGGATGATTTTGCGCTCCTTATTTGATCACTCAGGGCTTATGTTTGAACAGATAGATGGCATTATTATTTCGTCAGTAGTGCCGCCAATCATGTTTGCGTTAGAAAGAATGTGCACAAAATACTTTCATATCGAGCCGCAAATTGTTGGTCCAGGTATGAAAACCGGTTTAAATATAAAATATGACAATCCGAAAGAAGTGGGGGCAGACAGAATCGTAAATGCTGTCGCTGCGATACACTTGTACGGCAATCCATTAATTGTTGTCGATTTCGGAACCGCCACAACGTACTGCTATATTGATGAAAACAAACAATACATGGGCGGGGCGATTGCCCCTGGGATTACAATTTCGACAGAGGCGCTTTACTCGCGTGCAGCAAAGCTTCCGCGTATCGAAATCACCCGGCCCGACAATATTATCGGAAAAAACACTGTTAGCGCGATGCAATCTGGGATTTTATTTGGCTATGTCGGCCAAGTGGAAGGAATCGTTAAGCGAATGAAATGGCAGGCAAAACAGGAACCAAAGGTCATTGCGACAGGAGGCCTGGCGCCGCTCATTGCGAACGAATCAGATTGTATAGACATCGTTGATCCATTCTTAACCCTAAAAGGGCTGGAATTGATTTATGAAAGAAACCGCGTAGGAAGTGTATAGGAGGTTTAGTAATGGATTATTTAGTAAAAGCACTTGCGTATGACGGAAAAGTTCGGGCTTATGCTGCGAGAACGACTGATATGGTAAATGAGGGGCAAAGACGCCATGGTACGTGGCCGACAGCATCCGCTGCATTGGGCCGCACTATGACAGCTTCACTTATGCTCGGCGCTATGCTGAAGGGCGATGATAAGCTGACCGTGAAAATCGAGGGCGGAGGTCCGATCGGAGCTATTGTAGCTGATGCCAATGCCAAAGGAGAAGTCAGAGCCTATGTCTCTAACCCGCAAGTTCATTTTGATTTAAATGAACAAGGCAAGCTTGATGTCAGACGTGCGGTTGGAACAAACGGAACGTTAAGTGTCGTAAAAGATTTAGGTTTGCGCGAGTTCTTCACAGGACAAGTAGAAATCGTTTCAGGAGAATTAGGAGATGATTTCACTTACTATCTTGTATCATCTGAGCAGGTTCCTTCATCAGTGGGCGTAGGTGTGCTCGTGAATCCTGACAATACCATTCTTGCGGCAGGGGGCTTTATTATTCAGCTGATGCCGGGAACAGATGATGAAACAATCACAAAAATTGAACAGCGTCTATCTCAAGTAGAGCCGATTTCTAAGCTCATCCAAAAAGGGCTGACACCAGAAGAAATTTTAGAAGAAGTCCTAGGCGAGAAACCTGAGATTTTGGAAACGATGCCTGTCAGATTCCATTGCCCTTGTTCAAAAGAACGGTTCGAAACAGCCATTTTAGGACTAGGCAAAAAAGAAATTCAAGATATGATAGAAGAAGATGGACAAGCCGAAGCAGTATGCCATTTTTGTAATGAAAAGTACTTATTTACAAAAGAAGAGCTGGAAGGGCTTCGTGACCAAACTACCCGCTAAGCTCTTTAGCGGGTTTTTAATTTGAGAAAAGGGGCTGAAAGCAGGTTTGAAATCAAGAACAATCTGGACCATTATTTTAGGGGCGCTGTTGGTTTGCTGTATTGCTGTTGCATATACGCTGACGAAATCCCAAGACGGCGCATCGTCATCCGGTGAGTCTATTGCGACTATCGGGGGCAAGAGTGTGACAAGAGAAGAATGGCTGAAAGAAATGGAAGATCAGTATGGTAAGTCAACGCTTGAAGATATGATCAATGTCCGAGTTGTTGAGCAGCTGGCTAAAAAGAACAACCTTAAAATATCCAAAAGCGAAATTGATCGTGAGTTTTTGCTGATTAAAGCGGTCAATAATTCCTTTTACGAAGATGAACATACGACGGAGAAAGAGTGGAAAGACCAAATTCGTTATAATATCCTCCTTGAGGAATTGTTAACAAGGGATATCGATATCTCAAACAAAGAATTGGAATCATTCTATCATAAAAATAAGGAACTATATCAGTTTGATGATTCGTATCGAATTCGGCATATTGTTGTAAAAGATGAAGAAGAAGCGAGAGAAGTCCTGAAAGAACTGAAAGGCGGATCAAGCTTTGAAGCTGTCGCTGCCGAAAGATCCACTGACAGATATACATCACCATACGGCGGAGATTTAGGTTTTGTCACAGAGGCATCAGACAACATTCCATCAGCATACATTGAAGAGGCGAAAACACTCAAAGAGGATGAATGGTCTCAGGAACCAATAAAGGTCAGCAACGGATATGCCATTATCCAGCTGAAAGAAAAACTAAAGGCAAGAACGTTCTCATTTGATGAAGTAAAGGACCAGATCAGACGGCAAATCGCAATGGATCAGCTAGGCGATAAAGCGACAGTTAAGACACTTTGGAAAGAAGCTGATGTATCTTGGTTTTATGGGGAAAAAAGTACTAAGTGATTGACAAAAAATTTTGAAATTGATAGATTATATACATAATACCAATACAAATAGTCGGAAATTGAGGTGTCGAGAATGGTACGTGTAGCAAACTCCATTACTGAATTAATTGGGAATACGCCAATCGTTAAATTAAATCGCCTTGCAGATGAAAACAGTGCGGATGTATATCTAAAACTTGAATACATGAACCCTGGAAGCAGTGTAAAAGACCGTATCGGTTTAGCCATGATTGAAGCGGCTGAAAAAGAAGGAAAATTAAAAGCCGGTGATACAATCATTGAACCGACAAGCGGAAATACTGGAATCGGGCTTGCAATGGTTGCTGCTGCTAAAGGATTAAAAGCCATTTTGGTTATGCCTGATACAATGAGCATGGAGCGCCGCAACCTTCTTCGTGCATACGGTGCTGAACTTGTGCTGACTCCTGGTGCGGAAGGCATGAAAGGTGCCATTAAGAAAGCTGAAGAGCTTGCTGAAAAGCACGGATACTTTGTGCCGCAGCAGTTTAACAACCCTTCTAACCCAGAAATTCACCGCCAAACAACGGGTAAAGAAATCGTTGAGCAATTCGGTGATGACCAGCTTGACGCATTTGTAGCCGGAATCGGAACGGGCGGAACGATTACGGGAGCGGGCGAAGTGCTGAAGGAAGCATACCCTTCCATCAAGATTTATGCTGTTGAACCGTCAGATTCCCCAGTGCTTTCAGGAGGAAAACCAGGCCCCCACAAAATTCAGGGAATCGGAGCGGGATTCGTGCCGGACATCTTAAACACTGAAGTATATGATGAAATCTTCCCTGTGAAGAATGAAGAAGCATTCGAATATGCCCGCAGAGCTGCACGTGAAGAAGGAATTCTCGGAGGCATCTCATCAGGTGCGGCAATTTATGCTGCTCTTCAAGTAGCAAAAAAACTCGGAAAAGGCAAAAAAGTATTGGCCATCATTCCAAGTAACGGCGAACGTTATCTAAGCACGCCGCTGTATCAATTCGATTAAAAAAAGCCAAAACTCCCGGTCCGCCGGGAGTTTTTTTATATTTCGTGCATCAAATATGCCATGTCTGCGACGAATGTTATTCTTGGAAGAGAAATTCACTTTTTTCACTAACAACATTGCTTTACAATTAAAAATAAGTAAAAAAGAAAATAGAGGAATGATACAAATGGCACAACGCAGACCGGCAGGCAAAAAAGTACCTTTTCAAAAAGACTCATTCTTACAACAATTTGAGAAACTTGCGCAATCCCGAAAACATCATGTACTTCTCGAAAGTGCAAGAGGCGGCAGATATAGTATAGCCGGTCTTGATCCAATTGCGACTGTGAAAGGAAAAGACGGAATAACTACAATTAAGCATGGTGATGAGATGCTGTTTAAAGAAGGTGATCCATTACGGGCCTTCCACAGCTGGTTTAAAACGCTGGAAACAGAAACGAATCATGAGTTCCCTGACTTTCAAGGCGGGGCAATCGGGTTTCTCAGCTATGATTACGCACGGTACATTGAAAATTTTAAAATGCTCTCATTAGATGATCTAGAAACACCAGATATTTATTTTCTTGTTTTTGATGATATAGCAGTTTATGACCATCAAGAAGAGTCTCTATGGCTGATTACTCATGTTAATGGTTCTGATCAGGAAACAGCGGATGTGAAGCTATCTGAGTTAGAGCAGATGTGGCTGACTGAGCTTCCCGCTGTCTCTTCGCGAGAGATGAACCCTGAAACAGATGGTTCTTTCGCGGCGCCATTTACCGAGGATGGGTTCTCGCAAGCTGTAGAGAAAATCAAACAATACATTGCCAGCGGAGATGTGTTTCAAGTCAATCTATCAATAAGGCAGTCACAGTCACTGTCTGCCCACCCATATCAAATTTACAAAACCTTGAGAGAAGTAAATCCTTCTCCTTATATGGCGTATTTAGAAACACCTGATTTCCAAATCATTTGCGGATCGCCTGAACTGCTTGTCAGCAAAAAGGGCAAGCTATTAGAGACGAGACCGATTGCGGGCACCCGTTCCAGAGGGAAAACAAATGAAGAAGACGAGGCGCTTGCAAACGAATTGATACACAATGAAAAAGAACGCGCGGAACATGTCATGCTGGTTGATCTTGAGCGAAATGATCTGGGAAGAGTATCACGGTACGGGTCTGTGCGCGTAAATGAATTCATGGCAATTGAAAAATACTCGCATGTGATGCACATTGTGTCTAATGTCCAAGGTGAACTGCGGGATGGGTATGATGCTGTAGATATTATTCATGCTGTATTCCCCGGAGGAACCATTACTGGTGCACCGAAAGTAAGAACGATGGAAATTATAGAAGAACTTGAGCCGACACGCCGAGGGCTTTATACTGGATCTATAGGATGGTTTGGATATAATCACGATCTGCAGTTTAATATCGTCATTCGAACCATTTATGCAACCGGAGGGCAGGCATTTATGCAGTCCGGCGCAGGAGTTGTGATTGATTCTGTTCCGAAGCACGAATACAAGGAATCATTCAAAAAAGCTTTTGCGATGCAAAGAGCATTAGAGCTGAGCAAAGAAGAGACAAAAATTAGATGAGGTGAGCGGAGAAATGATTTTAATGATCGATAACTACGATTCATTCACGTACAACTTGGTACAGTATTTGGGCGAGCTTGGGGAAGAGCTGGTTGTGAAACGCAATGACAGCATCACAATCGAAGAAATTGAAGAACTGTCTCCGGACTTTCTGATGATATCTCCCGGACCGTGCAGCCCTGATGAGGCGGGAATCAGCCTCGAAGCGATTAAACATTTCGCAGGAAAAATTCCTATTTTCGGTGTATGTCTCGGACACCAGTCCATCGCACAAGTGTTCGGTGGTGACGTTGTTAGGGCAGAACGGCTTATGCACGGGAAAACCTCGGATATCGAGCATGACGGCAAGACCATTTTTGAAGGGTTGAAAAATCCCCTTGTTGCGACGCGATACCACTCGCTGATCGTAAAACCTGAGACGCTGCCAAGCTGTTTTACAGTAACAGCACAAACGAAAGAAGGAGAAATCATGGCTATTCGCCACAATGACCTCCCGATAGAGGGCGTGCAATTTCACCCAGAGTCTATTATGACCTCCTTTGGGAAAGAAATGCTCAGAAATTTTATTGAGACATATCGCAAGGAAGTTATTGCGTGATGATATATGTGAACGGCCGGTATATGGAGGAGAAAGATGCAGTTCTTTCTCCTTTTGACCATGGGTTTTTATATGGGATCGGTGTTTTCGAAACCTTCAGGCTCTACGAAGGCTGCCCGTTTTTGCTTGATTGGCATATAGAAAGGCTTGAACGCGCGCTTAAGGATCTGCAAATCGAATATACTGTTTCAAAGCATGAGATCCTTGAGATGCTGGACAAGCTGCTTAAGCTAAATGATATCAAGGATGGTAATGCCCGCGTCAGACTGAACATATCAGCGGGAATCAGCGATAAAGGCTTTGTCGCCCAGACGTACGATAAGCCGACCGTTTTATGCTTTGTGAATCAGCTGAAACCAGAAAGTCTTCCTTTGCAAAAAGAAGGAAAGGTTTTATCGATACGGAGAAACACTCCTGAGGGATCGTTCCGGTTAAAATCTCATCATTATCTAAATAATATGTATGCGAAACGGGAAATTGGAAATGATCCGCGTGTCGAGGGAATTTTCCTAACGGAGGATGGAGTTGTTGCAGAGGGTATCATATCTAATGTCTTCTGGAGAAAAGGTCGCTGTATCTATACGCCATCACTTGATACCGGTATTCTGGACGGCGTCACGAGACGTTTTATCATAGAAAATGCAAAGAATATCGGCCTGGAGCTCAAAACGGGCCGATATGAGTTAGAAGCTCTCTTGACAGCTGACGAAGCGTGGATGACGAACTCGGTTCTTGAAATCATCCCGTTTACTAAAATAGAAGAAGTAAACTATGGAAGCCAAAGCGGAGAAGCAACCTCCGCTCTTCAATTGTTTTACAAAAAAGAAATAAAGAACATGATTCATGAAAAGGGAGGAAGAGCATGGCGCAGCACACAATAGATCAAACACAAGTAATCCACACTAAGCCCAGCGCTTTATCATATAAAGAGAAGACGCTGGTGATGGGAATTTTAAACGTAACGCCTGACTCTTTCTCGGACGGCGGAAAATATGACAGCTTGGACAAGGCGCTGCTGCACGCGAAAGAGATGATCGATGATGGTGCCCATATCATTGATATCGGAGGGGAATCGACAAGGCCTGGCGCTGAGTGCGTATCTGAGGATGAGGAGATGTCCAGAGTCATTCCGGTGATTGAGCGGATTACGAAAGAGCTTGGTGTTCCTATTTCTATAGACACGTACAAGGCTTCTGTCGCAGATGAAGCAGTGAAAGCCGGCGCATCCATTATCAATGATATTTGGGGAGCCAAACATGATCCGAAGATGGCTTCCGTTGCAGCTGAACATAATGTTCCAATTGTTCTCATGCATAACCGCCCTGAAAGAAACTACAATGACTTGTTGCCGGATATGCTGACGGACTTAATGGAGAGTGTGAAAATTGCTGTTGAGGCCGGAGTAGACGAGAAGAACATTATTCTTGATCCCGGTATCGGTTTCGCGAAAACCTATCACGATAACTTGGCAGTGATGAACAAACTAGAGATTTTCAGCGGGTTGGGATATCCGGTTCTTCTGGCAACCT
This sequence comes from Bacillus sp. SG20033, assembly GCF_044570195.1. Taxonomy (NCBI): domain Bacteria; kingdom Bacillati; phylum Bacillota; class Bacilli; order Caryophanales; family Bacillaceae; genus Bacillus; species Bacillus sp. SG20033. The sequence goes on from NZ_CP172606.1 coordinate 85,986, forward strand.
CCCGAAAAAGATTCATCGGACGTGTTCTGGATCTTCCGCCTGAGGAGCGGGCTGAGGGCACAGGCGCGACTGTGTGTCTCGGCATTCAAAAAGGCTGTGACATTGTCAGGGTCCATGATGTAAAGCAAATTGCCAGAATGGCGAAAATGATGGACGCGATGCTGAATAAGGGAGGGGTGCACCATGGATAAAGTTTATGTAGAAGGTATGGAGTTTTACGGATATCACGGTGTGTTCAAAGAAGAAAACAAACTTGGCCAGCGGTTTAAAGTCGATTTAACCGCTGAGCTGGATTTAAGCAAAGCTGGACAAACAGACGACCTTGAGCAAACGATCAACTATGCTGAGCTCTATCACGTATGTAAAGATATCGTGGAAGGGGAGCCTGTAAAATTGGTAGAAACGCTGGCGGAACGTATTGCTGGCACTGTTCTCGAAAAATTTCAGCCTGTTCAGCAATGTACGGTGAAAGTGATTAAGCCAGACCCGCCAATTCCCGGACACTATAAATCAGTAGCAATTGAAATTACGAGAAAAAAGTCATGAACAACATAGCTTATATTGCACTTGGATCTAATATTGGAGATAGAGAAACGTATTTAAGGCAAGCAGTGGCTTTACTGCATCAGCATGCTGCGGTGACAGTCACTAAAGTGTCGTCTATTTACGAAACTGACCCGGTCGGATACGAAGATCAAGCTCAATTTTTGAATATGGCTGTTGAAATCAAGACATCACTGAACCCTTTTGAACTACTTGAACTGACGCAGCAGATAGAAAATGAATTAGGCAGAACAAGGGAAGTAAGATGGGGGCCGCGGACGGCAGACCTTGACATTTTGTTATTTAATCGTGAAAATATTGAAACAGAGCAACTAATTGTTCCGCATCCGAGAATGTATGAGCGTTTGTTTGTCCTTGCTCCGCTTGCGGAAATTTGCCAGCAGGTTGAAAAAGAGGCTACAAGCGCCGAAACAGACCAAGAAGGTGTAAGAGTATGGAAGCAGAAATCTGGGGTAGACGAATTCGTGCATTCAGAAAGCTGAAAGGTTATACTCAAGAAGGATTTGCAAAAGCATTAGGTATATCAGTTTCTATTCTCGGCGAAATTGAACGCGGAAACCGATTGCCGTCAGCTGCCATCATTCAAGATGCAGCAGATGTTTTAAATATAAGTGCGGACGAATTGGCGCCGCCAGAAAAATAGAACAAATGAAAGGAGGAGAAAAATTGTTCAAAATCGGAGATATTCAATTGAAAAACCGGGTTGTGCTCGCACCTATGGCTGGTGTCTGCAACTCTGCGTTCAGATTGACTGTAAAGGAATTCGGAGCCGGATTGGTATGCGCTGAAATGGTCAGTGACAAAGCGATCCTTTACAACAATGCAAGAACAATGGGTATGCTTTATATTGATGAACGTGAGAAACCACTGAGCCTTCAAATTTTCGGAGGAAAAAAGGAAACCCTTGTGGAAGCGGCGAAGTTTGTAGACCAAAACACAACTGCTGATATCATTGATATTAACATGGGATGTCCCGTGCCGAAGATTACAAAATGCGATGCGGGAGCCAAATGGCTTCTCGATCCTGATAAGATTTACGAAATGGTTTCTGCAGTAGTGGATGCTGTTAATAAACCAGTTACAGTGAAAATGAGAATGGGTTGGGATGAAGACCACATTTTCGCAGTGAAAAATGCACAGGCTGTAGAATGTGCGGGCGGTAAAGCAGTTGCGCTTCACGGCCGTACGAGAGTGCAGATGTACGAAGGAACGGCAAACTGGGATATCATCAAAGAAGTAAAACAATCAGTATCGATTCCGGTTATCGGAAACGGCGATGTTAAGACACCGCAGGATGCTAAGCGTATGCTCGATGAGACAGGAGTAGACGGGGTTATGATCGGACGCGCTGCATTGGGCAACCCGTGGATGATTTACCGTACGGTTCAGTATCTTGAAACAGGTGAATTAAAAGAAGAGCCGCAAGTACGCGAAAAAATGGCCGTATGCAAACTGCATCTTGACCGCCTGATTGACTTAAAAGGTGAAAACGTAGCGGTAAGAGAAATGAGAAAGCACGCTGCATGGTATCTGAAAGGCGTGAAAGGCAATGCGAACGTTCGTAATGAAATCAATCATTGCGAGACGAGAGAAGAGTTTGTACAGCTTTTAGATGCATTTACGGTTGAAGTTGAGGCAAAAGAGCTTCAAAATGCAAAAGTAGGATAATACTCACCTCTATTTGCTGCTCACTGCTAGTTTTACGCTGGCAGTTTTTCTGCTTTTTTCATGAAACAATATCTGTAATGGAGTGATAACAATGAGTCAAGAAGAGCATAACCATGAAGAATTGAATGATCAGCTGCAAGTCAGACGCGATAAAATGAATCAGCTGAGAGATAACGGCATCGATCCATTCGGCGCACGTTTTGAAAGAACTCATCAGTCTCAAGAAGTTATTTCGGCATATCAAGATCTAACCAAAGAAGAGTTAGAAGAAAAAGCGATTGAAGTTACAATCGCAGGCCGCATGATGACAAAACGCGGCAAAGGAAAAGCCGGCTTTGCCCATCTTCAGGATTTAGAAGGCCAAATCCAAATCTACGTAAGAAAAGACAGTGTCGGTGACGACCAATATGAAATCTTCAAGTCTTCTGACCTCGGTGATCTTATCGGCGTAACCGGAAAAGTCTTCAAAACAAATGTAGGCGAATTGTCTGTTAAAGCAACTTCCTTTGAATTGCTGACAAAAGCGCTTCGTCCGCTTCCTGACAAATACCATGGTTTAAAAGACGTTGAGCAGCGCTACCGTCAGCGCTACCTGGATCTTATCGTAAACCCAGACAGCAAACATACGTTTATTACACGAAGCAAGATCATTCAAGCTATGAGAAGATACCTTGATGATCATGGATACTTAGAAGTAGAAACACCTACAATGCACAGCATTCCTGGGGGAGCTTCTGCACGTCCGTTTATCACTCACCACAACGCGTTAGACATTCCACTCTATATGCGTATTGCTATCGAACTGCACCTAAAACGTCTAATTGTCGGCGGTTTAGAAAAAGTATATGAAATCGGCCGTGTTTTCCGTAACGAAGGTGTCTCTACACGCCATAACCCTGAATTTACAATGATTGAGTTATATGAAGCATATGCGGACTATAAAGATATCATGAGCTTAACTGAAAACCTTGTCGCTCATATCGCCCAAGAAGTGCTTGGCACAACTACGATTCAATACGGGGAAGAGCAAATCGACCTTAAACCGGAGTGGAAAAGAATCCATATGGTTGACGCAGTCAAAGAAGCGACCGGCGTTGATTTCTGGGAAGAGGTTACTGTTGAACAGGCGCGTGAATATGCAAAAGAACATGGAGTAGAAATTAAAGACTCTATGACAGTAGGCCATATCATCAACGAATTCTTCGAACAAAAAATTGAAGAAACGCTTATTCAGCCAACGTTTATTTACGGGCATCCTGTAGAAATTTCTCCTCTTGCTAAGAAAAACCCTGAGGACCCGCGTTTTACAGACCGTTTTGAGCTGTTTATCGTTGGCCGTGAACATGCCAACGCGTTTACAGAGCTGAATGATCCTATTGATCAAAGAGAACGCTTTGAAGCGCAATTAAAAGAGCGTGAAGCCGGTAATGATGAAGCTCATCTAATGGATGAAGACTTTGTTGAAGCTCTGGAATACGGTATGCCGCCAACAGGAGGTTTAGGCATCGGTATCGACCGTCTGGTTATGCTGCTGACGAATGCTCCTTCTATTCGCGATGTGCTGTTATTCCCGCAAATGAGACATCGCTAATAAAGAAGAGCGGTATCCTCCATAGGGAAAGGATGCCGCTCTTTTTAAATTCCTTAGTATTTCTTCAAAAAAACTATTGCACTATTATTTACTAGGTGGTATATTATTATTCGTTGCCGCTAAACAAGGCGATAACGAAAAAAAGAACTTCAAAAAAAGTTATTGACTTCACTGAGTCAACGAGTTATAATAATAAAGTCGCTTGAACGAAGTGAACAAAATGATCTTTGAAAACTAAACAAGACAAAACGTACCTGTTAATTCATTTTTTATAAATCGCACAGCGATGTGCGTAGTCAGTCAAACTAGGGCCTGCACGACGCAGGTCACACAGGTGTCGCCGCAGGATGCGGTGAACTTAACCTGTGATCCATTTATCGGAGAGTTTGATCCTGGCTCAGGACGAACGCTGGCGGCGTGCCTAATACATGCAAGTCGAGCGGACAGATGGGAGCTTGCTCCCTGATGTTAGCGGCGGACGGGTGAGTAACACGTGGGTAACCTGCCTGTAAGACTGGGATAACTCCGGGAAACCGGGGCTAATACCGGATGGTTGTTTGAACCGCATGGTTCAAACATAAAAGGTGGCTTCGGCTACCACTTACAGATGGACCCGCGGCGCATTAGCTAGTTGGTGAGGTAACGGCTCACCAAGGCAACGATGCGTAGCCGACCTGAGAGGGTGATCGGCCACACTGGGACTGAGACACGGCCCAGACTCCTACGGGAGGCAGCAGTAGGGAATCTTCCGCAATGGACGAAAGTCTGACGGAGCAACGCCGCGTGAGTGATGAAGGTTTTCGGATCGTAAAGCTCTGTTGTTAGGGAAGAACAAGTACCGTTCGAATAGGGCGGTACCTTGACGGTACCTAACCAGAAAGCCACGGCTAACTACGTGCCAGCAGCCGCGGTAATACGTAGGTGGCAAGCGTTGTCCGGAATTATTGGGCGTAAAGGGCTCGCAGGCGGTTTCTTAAGTCTGATGTGAAAGCCCCCGGCTCAACCGGGGAGGGTCATTGGAAACTGGGGAACTTGAGTGCAGAAGAGGAGAGTGGAATTCCACGTGTAGCGGTGAAATGCGTAGAGATGTGGAGGAACACCAGTGGCGAAGGCGACTCTCTGGTCTGTAACTGACGCTGAGGAGCGAAAGCGTGGGGAGCGAACAGGATTAGATACCCTGGTAGTCCACGCCGTAAACGATGAGTGCTAAGTGTTAGGGGGTTTCCGCCCCTTAGTGCTGCAGCTAACGCATTAAGCACTCCGCCTGGGGAGTACGGTCGCAAGACTGAAACTCAAAGGAATTGACGGGGGCCCGCACAAGCGGTGGAGCATGTGGTTTAATTCGAAGCAACGCGAAGAACCTTACCAGGTCTTGACATCCTCTGACAATCCTAGAGATAGGACGTCCCCTTCGGGGGCAGAGTGACAGGTGGTGCATGGTTGTCGTCAGCTCGTGTCGTGAGATGTTGGGTTAAGTCCCGCAACGAGCGCAACCCTTGATCTTAGTTGCCAGCATTCAGTTGGGCACTCTAAGGTGACTGCCGGTGACAAACCGGAGGAAGGTGGGGATGACGTCAAATCATCATGCCCCTTATGACCTGGGCTACACACGTGCTACAATGGACAGAACAAAGGGCAGCGAAACCGCGAGGTTAAGCCAATCCCACAAATCTGTTCTCAGTTCGGATCGCAGTCTGCAACTCGACTGCGTGAAGCTGGAATCGCTAGTAATCGCGGATCAGCATGCCGCGGTGAATACGTTCCCGGGCCTTGTACACACCGCCCGTCACACCACGAGAGTTTGTAACACCCGAAGTCGGTGAGGTAACCTTTTAGGAGCCAGCCGCCGAAGGTGGGACAGATGATTGGGGTGAAGTCGTAACAAGGTAGCCGTATCGGAAGGTGCGGCTGGATCACCTCCTTTCTAAGGATATTATACGGAATATAAGACCTTGGGTCTTATAAACAGAACGTTCCCTGTCTTGTTTAGTTTTGAAGGATCATTCCTTCGAAACGTGTTCTTTGAAAACTAGATAACAGTAGACATCACATTCAATTAGTAATACAAGATATCACATAGTGATTCTTTTTAACGGTTAAGTTAGAAAGGGCGCACGGTGGATGCCTTGGCACTAGGAGCCGATGAAGGACGGGACGAACACCGATATGCTTCGGGGAGCTGTAAGCAAGCTTTGATCCGGAGATTTCCGAATGGGGAAACCCACCACTCGTAATGGAGTGGTATCCATATCTGAATTCATAGGATATGAGAAGGCAGACCCGGGGAACTGAAACATCTAAGTACCCGGAGGAAGAGAAAGCAAATGCGATTCCCTGAGTAGCGGCGAGCGAAACGGGATTAGCCCAAACCAAGAGGCTTGCCTTTTGGGGTTGTAGGACACTCTGTACGGAGTTACAAAGGAACGAGGTAGATGAAGAGGTATGGAAAGGCCCGCCATAGGAGGTAACAGCCCTGTAGTCAAAACTTCGTTCTCTCCTGAGTGGATCCTGAGTACGGCGGAACACGTGAAATTCCGTCGGAATCCGGGAGGACCATCTCCCAAGGCTAAATACTCCCTAGTGACCGATAGTGAACCAGTACCGTGAGGGAAAGGTGAAAAGCACCCCGGAAGGGGAGTGAAAGAGATCCTGAAACCGTGTGCCTACAAGTAGTCAGAGCCCGTTAACGGGT
>NZ_CP172606.1:95000-162500 GCF_044570195.1 Bacillus sp. SG20033
CAATTGCACGTTAGTGCAATTATGGAGGATTAGCTCAGCTGGGAGAGCATCTGCCTTACAAGCAGAGGGTCGGCGGTTCGAGCCCGTCATCCTCCACCATTATGCCGGTGTAGCTCAATTGGTAGAGCAACTGACTTGTAATCAGTAGGTTGGGGGTTCAAGTCCTCTTGCCGGCACCACTTTTATGTGATATAATACTCAAGTCTCTTGTAGAAGAGCCATTAGCTCAGTTGGTAGAGCATCTGACTTTTAATCAGAGGGTCGAAGGTTCGAGTCCTTCATGGCTCACCATTTTACGCGGGTGTGGCGGAATTGGCAGACGCGCTAGACTTAGGATCTAGTGTCTTTATGACGTGGGGGTTCAAGTCCCTTCACCCGCATTATATAGGATAACAGTTAGAAAAACTGGACATCCTGTCTGCGGAAGTAGTTCAGTGGTAGAACACCACCTTGCCAAGGTGGGGGTCGCGGGTTCGAATCCCGTCTTCCGCTCCAACTATACCATCCACGCCGGGGTGGTGGAATTGGCAGACACACAGGACTTAAAATCCTGCGGTAGGTGACTACCGTGCCGGTTCAAGTCCGGCCCTCGGCATTATGTTTTGCGCCCGTAGCTCAATTGGATAGAGCGTTTGACTACGGATCAAAAGGTTAGGGGTTCGACTCCTCTCGGGCGCGCCATATCTTTTAATAGAATAGATGGGAAATCGGGAAGTAGCTCAGCTTGGTAGAGCACATGGTTTGGGACCATGGGGTCGCAGGTTCGAATCCTGTCTTCCCGACCATTTTTTATGGGGCCTTAGCTCAGCTGGGAGAGCGCCTGCTTTGCACGCAGGAGGTCAGCGGTTCGATCCCGCTAGGCTCCACCAAAAGTTTTTAAAAAGTTGTTGACTTTGAAGAAGTGACATTGTATACTAATAAAGTTGCTTTAACAAAGCGGACAAACAAAATGATCTTTGAAAACTAAACAAGACAAAACGTACCTGTTAATTCATTTTTATAAATCGCACAGCGATGTGCGTAGTCAGTCAAACTACTTTATCGGAGAGTTTGATCCTGGCTCAGGACGAACGCTGGCGGCGTGCCTAATACATGCAAGTCGAGCGGACAGATGGGAGCTTGCTCCCTGATGTTAGCGGCGGACGGGTGAGTAACACGTGGGTAACCTGCCTGTAAGACTGGGATAACTCCGGGAAACCGGGGCTAATACCGGATGGTTGTTTGAACCGCATGGTTCAAACATAAAAGGTGGCTTCGGCTACCACTTACAGATGGACCCGCGGCGCATTAGCTAGTTGGTGAGGTAACGGCTCACCAAGGCGACGATGCGTAGCCGACCTGAGAGGGTGATCGGCCACACTGGGACTGAGACACGGCCCAGACTCCTACGGGAGGCAGCAGTAGGGAATCTTCCGCAATGGACGAAAGTCTGACGGAGCAACGCCGCGTGAGTGATGAAGGTTTTCGGATCGTAAAGCTCTGTTGTTAGGGAAGAACAAGTACCGTTCGAATAGGGCGGTACCTTGACGGTACCTAACCAGAAAGCCACGGCTAACTACGTGCCAGCAGCCGCGGTAATACGTAGGTGGCAAGCGTTGTCCGGAATTATTGGGCGTAAAGGGCTCGCAGGCGGTTTCTTAAGTCTGATGTGAAAGCCCCCGGCTCAACCGGGGAGGGTCATTGGAAACTGGGGAACTTGAGTGCAGAAGAGGAGAGTGGAATTCCACGTGTAGCGGTGAAATGCGTAGAGATGTGGAGGAACACCAGTGGCGAAGGCGACTCTCTGGTCTGTAACTGACGCTGAGGAGCGAAAGCGTGGGGAGCGAACAGGATTAGATACCCTGGTAGTCCACGCCGTAAACGATGAGTGCTAAGTGTTAGGGGGTTTCCGCCCCTTAGTGCTGCAGCTAACGCATTAAGCACTCCGCCTGGGGAGTACGGTCGCAAGACTGAAACTCAAAGGAATTGACGGGGGCCCGCACAAGCGGTGGAGCATGTGGTTTAATTCGAAGCAACGCGAAGAACCTTACCAGGTCTTGACATCCTCTGACAATCCTAGAGATAGGACGTCCCCTTCGGGGGCAGAGTGACAGGTGGTGCATGGTTGTCGTCAGCTCGTGTCGTGAGATGTTGGGTTAAGTCCCGCAACGAGCGCAACCCTTGATCTTAGTTGCCAGCATTCAGTTGGGCACTCTAAGGTGACTGCCGGTGACAAACCGGAGGAAGGTGGGGATGACGTCAAATCATCATGCCCCTTATGACCTGGGCTACACACGTGCTACAATGGACAGAACAAAGGGCAGCGAAACCGCGAGGTTAAGCCAATCCCACAAATCTGTTCTCAGTTCGGATCGCAGTCTGCAACTCGACTGCGTGAAGCTGGAATCGCTAGTAATCGCGGATCAGCATGCCGCGGTGAATACGTTCCCGGGCCTTGTACACACCGCCCGTCACACCACGAGAGTTTGTAACACCCGAAGTCGGTGAGGTAACCTTTTAGGAGCCAGCCGCCGAAGGTGGGACAGATGATTGGGGTGAAGTCGTAACAAGGTAGCCGTATCGGAAGGTGCGGCTGGATCACCTCCTTTCTAAGGATATTATACGGAATATAAGACCTTGGGTCTTATAAACAGAACGTTCCCTGTCTTGTTTAGTTTTGAAGGATCATTCCTTCGAAACGTGTTCTTTGAAAACTAGATAACAGTAGACATCACATTCAATTAGTAATACAAGATATCACATAGTGATTCTTTTTAACGGTTAAGTTAGAAAGGGCGCACGGTGGATGCCTTGGCACTAGGAGCCGATGAAGGACGGGACGAACACCGATATGCTTCGGGGAGCTGTAAGCAAGCTTTGATCCGGAGATTTCCGAATGGGGAAACCCACCACTCGTAATGGAGTGGTATCCATATCTGAATTCATAGGATATGAGAAGGCAGACCCGGGGAACTGAAACATCTAAGTACCCGGAGGAAGAGAAAGCAAATGCGATTCCCTGAGTAGCGGCGAGCGAAACGGGATTAGCCCAAACCAAGAGGCTTGCCTCTTGGGGTTGTAGGACACTCTGTACGGAGTTACAAAAGAACGAGGTAGACGAAGAGGTCTGGAAAGGCCCGCCATAGGAGGTAACAGCCCTGTAGTCAAAACTTCGTTCTCTCCTGAGTGGATCCTGAGTACGGCGGAACACGTGAAATTCCGTCGGAATCCGGGAGGACCATCTCCCAAGGCTAAATACTCCCTAGTGACCGATAGTGAACCAGTACCGTGAGGGAAAGGTGAAAAGCACCCCGGAAGGGGAGTGAAAGAGATCCTGAAACCGTGTGCCTACAAGTAGTCAGAGCCCGTTAACGGGTGATGGCGTGCCTTTTGTAGAATGAACCGGCGAGTTACGATCCCGTGCAAGGTTAAGCAGAAGATGCGGAGCCGCAGCGAAAGCGAGTCTGAATAGGGCGCATGAGTACGTGGTCGTAGACCCGAAACCAGGTGATCTACCCATGTCCAGGGTGAAGTTCAGGTAACACTGAATGGAGGCCCGAACCCACGCACGTTGAAAAGTGCGGGGATGAGGTGTGGGTAGGGGTGAAATGCCAATCGAACCTGGAGATAGCTGGTTCTCTCCGAAATAGCTTTAGGGCTAGCCTCAAGGTAAGAGTCTTGGAGGTAGAGCACTGATTGGACTAGGGGCCCCTACCGGGTTACCGAATTCAGTCAAACTCCGAATGCCAATGACTTATCCTTGGGAGTCAGACTGCGAGTGATAAGATCCGTAGTCGAAAGGGAAACAGCCCAGACCGCCAGCTAAGGTCCCAAAGTATACGTTAAGTGGAAAAGGATGTGGAGTTGCTTAGACAACCAGGATGTTGGCTTAGAAGCAGCCACCATTTAAAGAGTGCGTAATAGCTCACTGGTCGAGTGACTCTGCGCCGAAAATGTACCGGGGCTAAACGTATCACCGAAGCTGCGGACTGTTCTTCGAACAGTGGTAGGAGAGCGTTCTAAGGGCTGTGAAGCCAGACCGGAAGGACTGGTGGAGCGCTTAGAAGTGAGAATGCCGGTATGAGTAGCGAAAGAGGGGTGAGAATCCCCTCCACCGAATGCCTAAGGTTTCCTGAGGAAGGCTCGTCCGCTCAGGGTTAGTCGGGACCTAAGCCGAGGCCGAAAGGCGTAGGCGATGGACAACAGGTTGATATTCCTGTACCACCTCCTCACCATTTGAGCAATGGGGGGACGCAGGAGGATAGGGTAAGCGCGGTATTGGATATCCGCGTCCAAGCAGTTAGGCTGGGAAATAGGCAAATCCGTTTCCCATAAGGCTGAGCTGTGATGGCGAGCGAAATATAGTAGCGAAGTTCCTGATTCCACACTGCCAAGAAAAGCCTCTAGCGAGGTGAGAGGTGCCCGTACCGCAAACCGACACAGGTAGGCGAGGAGAGAATCCTAAGGTGATCGAGAGAACTCTCGTTAAGGAACTCGGCAAAATGACCCCGTAACTTCGGGAGAAGGGGTGCTCTGTTAGGGTGCAAGCCCGAGAGAGCCGCAGTGAATAGGCCCAGGCGACTGTTTAGCAAAAACACAGGTCTCTGCGAAGCCGTAAGGCGAAGTATAGGGGCTGACGCCTGCCCGGTGCTGGAAGGTTAAGAGGAGCGCTTAGCGTAAGCGAAGGTGCGAATTGAAGCCCCAGTAAACGGCGGCCGTAACTATAACGGTCCTAAGGTAGCGAAATTCCTTGTCGGGTAAGTTCCGACCCGCACGAAAGGCGCAACGATCTGGGCACTGTCTCAACGAGAGACTCGGTGAAATTATAGTACCTGTGAAGATGCAGGTTACCCGCGACAGGACGGAAAGACCCCGTGGAGCTTTACTGCAGCCTGATATTGAATGTTGGTACAGCTTGTACAGGATAGGTAGGAGCCTTGGAAACCGGAGCGCCAGCTTCGGTGGAGGCATCGGTGGGATACTACCCTGGCTGTATTGACCTTCTAACCCGCCGCCCTTATCGGGCGGGGAGACAGTGTCAGGTGGGCAGTTTGACTGGGGCGGTCGCCTCCTAAAAGGTAACGGAGGCGCCCAAAGGTTCCCTCAGAATGGTTGGAAATCATTCGCAGAGTGTAAAGGCACAAGGGAGCTTGACTGCGAGACCTACAAGTCGAGCAGGGACGAAAGTCGGGCTTAGTGATCCGGTGGTTCCGCATGGAAGGGCCATCGCTCAACGGATAAAAGCTACCCCGGGGATAACAGGCTTATCTCCCCCAAGAGTCCACATCGACGGGGAGGTTTGGCACCTCGATGTCGGCTCATCGCATCCTGGGGCTGTAGTCGGTCCCAAGGGTTGGGCTGTTCGCCCATTAAAGCGGTACGCGAGCTGGGTTCAGAACGTCGTGAGACAGTTCGGTCCCTATCCGTCGCGGGCGCAGGAAATTTGAGAGGAGCTGTCCTTAGTACGAGAGGACCGGGATGGACGCACCGCTGGTGTACCAGTTGTTCTGCCAAGGGCATCGCTGGGTAGCTATGTGCGGACGGGATAAGTGCTGAAAGCATCTAAGCATGAAGCCCCCCTCAAGATGAGATTTCCCATTCCGCAAGGAAGTAAGATCCCTGAAAGATGATCAGGTTGATAGGTCTGAGGTGGAAGTGTGGCGACACATGGAGCTGACAGATACTAATCGATCGAGGACTTAACCATATTTTTGAATGATGTCACACCTGTTATCTAGTTTTGAGAGAACACTCTCAATTTGTTTGGTGGCGATAGCGAAGAGGTCACACCCGTTCCCATACCGAACACGGAAGTTAAGCTCTTCAGCGCCGATGGTAGTCGGGGGTTTCCCCCTGTGAGAGTAGGACGCCGCCAAGCAAGTTTAAACCCAGCTCATTGAGCTGGGTTTTTTGTATTTTGGTTTATTGGTATCATAAAATTCCACTTAACTGTATAATATAATAACTTTATACCGAATTTTAAATCAGCAATCAGGTTTTGTGGACCGGGAAAATGGAAATAATAAAGGATAGAGCGAGAAAGTTGAAAATTCTCGAGAAACGGCTTATAGTAAGATTATAGTCAAATATAGTCAAAGTCAGTAAAGGAGGGGGTTGAGTGGGACATAATATTTCTGACATCATTGAACAATATTTAAAACGAGTGTTAGATCAAAATGGCAAGGAAATTTTAGAGATTAAACGAAGTGAAATTGCAGATAAATTTCAATGCGTTCCTTCCCAAATAAATTATGTCATCAACACCAGATTTACAAGCGAAAGAGGATATATTGTTGAGAGCAAACGCGGGGGCGGCGGTTACATCAGAATCATTAAAATTAAAATGAACAATGAAGTTGTCCTGATCAATAATATAATTTCTCAAATTAATACCCATTTGTCTCAAGCAGCCTCTGATGACATTATTTTAAGGCTATTAGAAGACAAGGTAATTTCAGAAAGAGAAGCAAAAATGATGGTCAGCGTAATGGACCGCTCAGTTTTACACATTGACTTACCTGAACGTGATGAATTAAGAGCGAGAATGATGAAGGCAATGCTGACTTCTTTAAAATTAAAATAAGCGGGTGAAAAGATTGATTTGTCAAGAGTGCCACGAGAGACCAGCCACTTTTCACTTTACAAAGGTTGTTAACGGAGAAAAAATAGAAGTTCATATTTGTGAACAATGTGCCAAAGAAAATAGTGATTCATATGGTATAAGTGCAAATCAGGGTTTCTCTATTCATAATTTACTTTCGGGTCTACTGAACATGGATTCTTCATTTCAAAATGCAGGAACTCAAATGTTCAGTCACTCGGAGCAAATATCTGCTTGTCCGAAATGCGGAATGACTTTTCAGCAATTCAGAAAAATTGGCCGTTTTGGATGTTCTGAATGTTACAAAACATTTCATAGCAACATTACACCAATCCTACGTAAAGTGCACAGCGGAAACACTGTGCATGCAGGTAAGATACCGAAACGAATAGGCGGCAATCTTCATGTCAGACGGCAGATTGATATGCTAAAAAAGGAATTAGAATCCTTAATCCATCAAGAAGAATTTGAAAATGCAGCTCATGTAAGAGATCAAATTCGTTCATTAGAACAATCACTCAAAAGTACAGATAGTGAGGAGGAACAGGAGTAATGTCGCTAAAGCATTTTATTCAGGACGCACTAAGCAGTTGGATGAAGCAGAAAGGACCTGAAAGTGACATTGTACTCAGCAGCCGCATACGTTTAGCAAGGAACTTTGAGCATATTCGGTTCCCTACGCGGTATTCCAATGAAGAAGCCTCATCCATCATACAGCAATTTGAAGATCAGTTTTCAGAGCAAGAAATTCCCGGAATCGGCAAATTTGTTTTGATTAGAATGAATGATGCACAGCCTTTAGAGAAGCGTGTACTTGTTGAAAAACATCTAATCAGTCCGAATCTGACAGAGTCTCCTTTTGGCGGCTGTTTGCTTTCTGAAAATGAGGAAGTAAGTGTCATGTTAAATGAAGAGGACCATATTAGAATTCAGTGTCTTTTCCCTGGATTTCAGCTTTTAGAAGCAATGAAAGCCGCAAACCAGGTCGACGACTGGATTGAAGAAAAAGTTGATTATGCATTCAATGAGCAAAGAGGATACTTAACCAGCTGTCCTACAAACGTAGGTACAGGTTTAAGGGCTTCGGTCATGATGCATCTGCCGGCACTGGTTTTAACTAGGCAAATAAATCGAATTATACCGGCAATTAATCAATTAGGCTTAGTTGTTAGAGGAATTTATGGGGAAGGCAGCGAAGCAGTAGGGAATATCTTTCAAATTTCAAATCAGATCACGCTTGGTAAGTCAGAGCAGGATATTGTAGAGGATCTTAACAGTGTTGCTGCTCAGTTGATTGAACAAGAACGATCTGCCCGAGAAGCGATTTATCAAACTTCTAAAATTGAACTTGAGGATCGGGTATATCGGTCTTATGGGGTCTTGTCTAATTGCCGGATGATAGAATCGAAAGAAACTGCAAAGTGCCTTTCAGATGTTCGGTTAGGCATAGACCTAGGCATTATAAAAGGACTTTCAAGCAACATACTTAACGAACTTATGATTTTGACGCAGCCAGGGTTTTTACAGCAATACTCGGGAGGCGCTTTGCGTCCGAACGAAAGGGACATTCGAAGAGCGGCTCTCATCAGAGAACGGCTTCACTTAGAAATGAATGGGAAAAGACAGGAGGATGAATCGATATGATGTTTGGAAGATTTACAGAACGAGCTCAAAAAGTACTGGCGCTAGCACAGGAAGAAGCACTTCGGTTAGGTCATAATAACATTGGCACTGAGCATATTTTATTAGGACTGGTAAGAGAAGGAGAGGGCATTGCTGCTAAAGCTCTTCAAGCGCTTGGACTCGGTTCAGATAAAATTCAGAAAGAAGTAGAAAGTTTGATTGGGCGCGGGCAGGAAATGTCTCAAACGATTCATTATACTCCTAGAGCTAAAAAAGTCATTGAGCTTTCAATGGATGAGGCAAGAAAACTCGGTCATTCTTATGTGGGAACAGAACATATTCTTCTTGGTCTGATTCGTGAAGGAGAAGGTGTTGCTGCGAGAGTTCTGAATAATCTCGGTGTCAGCTTAAATAAAGCAAGACAGCAGGTGCTCCAGCTTCTAGGAAGTAATGAAACAGGATCATCAGCGGCAGGAACAAACAGCAATGCGAATACGCCTACGCTTGACAGCTTGGCAAGAGACTTAACTGCTATTGCGAAGGAAGACAGCCTTGACCCTGTAATCGGCAGAAGCAAGGAGATCCAGCGTGTCATTGAAGTGTTAAGCCGCAGAACGAAAAACAACCCTGTTCTCATTGGGGAACCAGGTGTAGGTAAAACGGCTATCGCAGAAGGTTTGGCACAGCAAATTATCAATAATGAAGTACCCGAAATTTTGCGTGATAAACGTGTGATGACATTAGACATGGGAACAGTTGTTGCCGGCACAAAATACCGCGGAGAATTTGAGGATCGCCTGAAGAAGGTCATGGATGAAATTCGCCAGGCAGGAAATATCATTCTATTCATCGATGAGCTCCATACATTAATCGGGGCAGGCGGAGCAGAAGGTGCTATTGATGCATCTAATATTTTAAAACCTTCACTTGCTCGTGGCGAACTCCAATGTATTGGTGCAACGACTCTTGATGAGTACCGTAAATATATTGAAAAAGATGCAGCACTGGAACGCCGTTTTCAGCCGATTCAGGTTGATCAGCCATCTGTAGATGAAAGTATTCAAATTTTACAAGGTCTGCGTGACAGATACGAAGCCCACCACCGCGTTTCTATCACTGATGATGCCATTGAAGCTGCGGTTAAGCTTTCTGACAGATATATTTCTGACCGCTTCCTTCCGGATAAAGCAATTGACTTGATCGATGAAGCGGGTTCAAAGGTGAGACTGCGCTCATTTACAACGCCTCCTAACTTAAAAGAGCTTGAGCAGAAGCTTGATGAGGTTCGTAAAGAGAAGGATGCTGCAGTGCAAAGCCAAGAGTTTGAAAAAGCTGCTTCCTTGCGTGATACTGAACAGCGCCTGCGCGAGCAAGTAGAGGATACGAAGAAATCATGGAAAGAGAAGCAAGGGCAGGAAAACTCAGAGGTTACTGTGGATGATATTGCGATGGTTGTATCCAGCTGGACCGGTGTGCCTGTATCTAAAATCGCCCAAACTGAAACTGATAAGCTTCTCAATATGGAAAACATTCTTCATTCCCGCGTCATCGGCCAGGATGAGGCAGTTGTAGCTGTTGCAAAAGCCGTCAGACGTGCGAGAGCAGGGTTGAAAGATCCTAAACGCCCAATCGGCTCATTCATTTTCTTAGGCCCTACAGGTGTAGGTAAAACAGAGCTTGCACGAGCACTCGCTGAATCCATTTTTGGCGATGAAGAATCCATGATCAGAATTGATATGTCTGAATACATGGAAAAACACTCAACTTCAAGACTTGTTGGTTCACCTCCGGGATATGTGGGATATGATGAAGGCGGTCAATTGACAGAGAAAGTCAGAAGAAAACCTTACTCTGTCGTGCTTCTTGATGAGATCGAGAAAGCGCACCCTGATGTCTTCAATATCCTTCTGCAAGTTCTTGAAGACGGACGATTGACTGATTCTAAAGGACGCACAGTCGATTTCCGCAATACCATTCTGATCATGACATCAAACGTCGGAGCAAGTGAGCTGAAACGCAATAAATATGTCGGCTTTAACGTTCAGGATGAAACTCAAAATCATAAAGACATGAAAGATAAAGTGATGGGTGAATTAAAACGAGCGTTCAGACCTGAGTTCATCAACCGTATCGATGAAATCATTGTCTTCCATTCACTTGAGAAAAAACATCTTACTGAAATTGTGTCATTAATGTCTGATCAATTAACGAAACGTTTGAAAGAACAAGATCTTTCTATCGAATTGACAGATGCTGCAAAAGCGAAAGTCGCGGAAGAGGGCGTTGACCTGGAATACGGTGCCCGTCCGTTAAGAAGAGCGATCCAAAAACATGTCGAGGATCGTTTATCTGAAGAACTCCTCAGAGGAAATATTCATAAAGGACAGCATATTGTTCTTGATGTAGAAGATGGCGAATTTGTCGTAAAAACGACTGCTAAAACGAATTAATATAGAAGACGGAAATGAGGCATACAGCATGTAAGTGTATGCCTCACTTTCATATCAAGAAATAGAACAAGGGAGAGGTCTTACACTATATATGGCTAAAACAAAATCGAAATTCATCTGCCAATCCTGCGGCTACGAGTCTCCAAAATGGATGGGGAAATGTCCGGGCTGCGGTGCTTGGAATACAATGGTGGAAGAAATGATTAAAAAAGCACCGGCCAATCGGAGAGCGGCTTTTTCTCATTCTGTTCAAACTGTACAGAAACCTTCACCTATTACATCAATCGAAACATCAGAAGAACCCCGCGTTAAAACCCAGCTTGGCGAGTTTAACAGAGTACTCGGCGGAGGTGTCGTTAAAGGCTCCCTCGTTTTAATTGGCGGTGATCCTGGTATCGGAAAGTCAACGCTATTACTGCAGGTTTCCGCTCAATTATCAGGCTCATCAAACAGTGTCCTGTATATTTCGGGAGAAGAATCTGTAAAGCAAACGAAGCTGCGAGCAGACCGTCTCGGCATTAATAGTCCGTCACTGCATGTTTTATCTGAAACCGATATGGAGTATATTTCGTCTGCTATACAAGAGATGAATCCAGCGTTTGTCGTTGTTGACTCTATTCAAACGGTTTACCAAAGCGATATTACATCGGCTCCAGGCAGTGTGTCACAGGTCAGAGAATGTACCGCTGAGCTGATGAAAATTGCAAAAACAAAAGGTATTCCGATTTTTATCGTAGGGCACGTGACGAAAGAAGGGTCTATTGCAGGTCCGAGACTGTTGGAGCATATGGTTGACACTGTTTTATATTTTGAAGGAGAACGCCACCATACTTTCCGTATTTTGCGGGCTGTAAAAAACCGTTTCGGATCTACAAACGAAATGGGCATTTTCGAAATGCGGGAAGAGGGGCTCACTGAGGTTTTGAATCCTTCGGAAATTTTCTTAGAAGAACGCTCTGCTGGTTCCGCAGGCTCGAGTATCACTGCCTCTATGGAGGGCACTAGACCGATTCTCGTTGAAATTCAGGCGCTCATCTCGCCAACAAGCTTTGGCAACCCAAGGCGTATGGCAACGGGAATAGACCATAACAGGGTTTCTCTGTTAATGGCTGTGTTAGAAAAAAGAGTTGGACTGCTGCTGCAAAATCAGGATGCTTATTTGAAAGTGGCTGGCGGCGTTAAGCTTGATGAACCGGCAATTGATCTTGCGATTGTGATTAGTATTGCATCAAGCTTTAGAGACACACCTCCAAATCCTGCAGATTGTTTTATTGGAGAAGTGGGATTAACCGGAGAAGTCCGGCGGGTTTCAAGAATTGAACAGCGTGTGAAAGAAGCGGCAAAGCTTGGTTTTAAACGCATGATCATACCCGCGGCAAATCTGGATGGATGGACAAAACCAAAAGGGATTGAGGTTATCGGAGTAGCAAATGTTGCAGAAGCGCTTCGTACTTCATTAGGAGGATAATAGATGGAAAAAGAGAAAAAAGGGGCGAAACACGAGTTAGACCTGTCATCTATATTGCAGTTTGTTGCTCCGGGTACACCGCTCAGAGCGGGGATGGAAAACGTCTTGAGAGCAAATACAGGCGGTCTGATTGTTGTTGGATATAATGATAAAGTAAAAGAAGTGGTGGACGGCGGCTTTCACATAAACACGGCTTTTTCTCCGGCGCATTTATATGAGTTGGCTAAAATGGATGGAGCGATCATTTTAAGTGATTCGGGTCAAAAGATCCTCTACGCGAATACTCAGCTGATGCCGGATGCCACAATTTCTTCATCAGAAACAGGAATGCGGCACAGAACTGCCGAAAGAGTAGCTAAGCAAACTGGCTGTCTTGTAATCGCCATTTCTGAAAGAAGAAATGTCATAACGTTATATCAGGAAAACATGAAGTATACACTAAAAGACATAGGATTTATTTTAACCAAGGCGAACCAAGCCATTCAAACACTTGAAAAATATAAGACAATCCTCGATAAAACGATTAATGCACTGAACGCGTTAGAGTTTGAGGAACTTGTTACCTTCAGTGATGTCTTGTCTGTCATGCATCGTTATGAAATGGTACTGAGAATCAAAAACGAAATTAATATGTATATCAAAGAGCTGGGGACAGAAGGGCATCTGATCAAACTGCAAGTCATTGAATTGATTACGGATATGGAAGAAGAGGCCGCTTTATTTATTAAGGACTATGTAAAAGAAAAGATTAAAGATCCGTTTGTTCTCTTGAAGGAGCTGCAGGATATGTCCAGTTATGATCTGCTGGATGATTCCATTGTGTATAAGCTTCTCGGTTACCCTGCTTCTACTAATCTTGATGATTATGTATTGCCGAGAGGATACAGGCTGTTAAATAAGATACCGCGTCTTCCGATGCCGATTGTTGAAAATGTTGTAGAAGCATTTGGAGTCCTGCCAAGGATTATTGAGGCGAGTGCAGAAGAATTAGATGAAGTAGAGGGAATCGGTGAAGTACGAGCCCAAAAAATCAAAAAAGGATTAAAACGCCTGCAAGAGAAGCATTATTTAGACAGACAACTGTGATTTCGGTTAAAACCTTATGAATACGGGTATATTAATGTTGGTTTTTGTTTATTCTGATATTCGTAGGATGCATAAGACTTTGTGAAATTAAAATGTTAAAAAAGGAGGTGGGGGTATGTTAAAACGAATAGTTCAGGCGTTCTTCATTATTTTTGGCGGCGTTGTTGGTATATTTTTGATACCTGAATTGTTTGTACTGTTAAATATACAGGACATACCTTTAATAACAAACGCATATACGTCTGCGGCAATAGGAGCAATTATCTTTTTTCTCATCAGTATATGGGGTACAGAATACGTTGTGAACTGGGTGAAGTGGATAGAGGATTCATTGTTAAAAGCGCCGGTTCCAGATTTGTTATTTGGAAGTCTTGGCTTAGTTTTTGGACTTATAATTGCTTATCTTATCGTAAATGTTATTCCTTTAGACAATATACCTTACCGCATATTCAGCACAATAATTCCTGTATTTTTGGCTTTCTTCCTCGGTTATCTCGGCTTCCAGGTGGGCTTTAAGAAAAAGGATGAATTGATCAGCCTGTTTTCCATTTCCGCCAGAATGCAAAAGAAAAAAGGAACAGCTGATGAAGAACATGAGGTTCAAGACAAGAAGCTGAAAATTTTGGACACTAGTGTTATTATTGATGGGAGAATAGCAGATATTTGTCAGACTGGTTTTTTAGAGGGAGTTATCGTGATTCCGCAGTTTGTCCTTGAGGAATTGCAGCATATTGCAGACTCTTCAGATGTTTTAAAACGAAACAGAGGACGCCGCGGTCTTGATATCCTGAACCGCATTCAGAAAGAATTAGACATTGAAGTTGAAATTTACGAAGGCGACTTTGAAGATATTCAGGAAGTTGACAGCAAGCTCGTCAAACTTGCTAAGCTGACATCCGGGGTCGTCGTGACGAATGATTTTAATTTAAATAAAGTGTGCGAGCTTCAGAAGGTAGCAGTATTAAACATTAATGACCTTGCCAATGCGGTCAAGCCTGTTGTGCTTCCTGGCGAGGAAATGAATGTTCAGGTCATTAAGGACGGGAAAGAGCATAATCAGGGAGTTGCCTACTTGGATGACGGTACGATGATTGTCGTTGAAGAAGGACGGAATTATATCGGCAAGCATATTGATGTACTCGTCACAAGTGTGCTGCAGACAGCAGCGGGACGAATGATTTTTGCGAAGCCTAAGCTGTTGGAGAAGGCGCTGTAAAGGGAGAAGAAACAATGAGTTATGATGTGGTGATTCCTGCAGCCGGACAGGGAAAGCGGATGAAGGCAGGGAGAAATAAACTGTTCATTGAGCTGAAGGGAGACCCGGTGATCATACACACGTTAAGAGTGTTTGACAGCCACCGGCAGTGCGATAAAATCATTTTGGTGATTAACGAGCAGGAGCGGGAGCACTTTCAACAATTGCTGTCCGATTACCCGTTTCAAACTTCGATTGAGCTTGTTGCAGGCGGAGATGAGCGTCAGCACAGTGTGTATAAGGGGCTGAAAGCCGTAAAGCAGGAAAAGATTGTCCTTGTACATGACGGTGCCCGCCCATTTATAAAACATGAACAAATTGACGAACTGATCGCAGAGGCGGAACAGACAGGAGCGGCCATCCTTGCTGTTCCGGTAAAAGATACGATTAAACGCGTTCAAGATTTACAAGTCAGTGAGACGATTGAACGTTCAAGCTTGTGGGCTGTCCAAACGCCACAAGCTTTTCGTCTTTCTTTATTGATGAAGGCTCACGCTGAGGCCGAGCGCAAGGGATTTTTAGGGACGGATGACGCCAGCCTCGTTGAACAGATGGAGGGCGGTTCGGTCCGTGTTGTAGAAGGCAGCTATACAAATATTAAGCTGACGACGCCAGACGATTTGACGTCAGCTGAAGCTATCATGGAATCAGAAAGTGGGAATAAACATGTTTAGAATTGGACAAGGATTTGATGTGCATCAATTAGTGGAGGGCCGTCCTCTCATTATTGGCGGAATAAAAATCCCGTACGAAAAAGGGCTGCTTGGCCATTCTGATGCAGACGTATTGCTGCATACCGTCGCTGACGCCTGCCTGGGAGCTGTGGGTGAAGGAGACATCGGCAAGCATTTTCCTGACACAGATCCCGAGTTCAAGGACGCAGATTCTTTCAAATTACTTCAGCATGTCTGGGGAATCGTGAAACAGAAGGGGTATGTCCTTGGGAACATTGATTGCACCATCATAGCGCAAAAGCCGAAGATGCTGCCGTACATAGAAGATATGAGAAAAAGAATTGCTGAAGGCCTTGAGGCAGATGTTTCTCAAGTAAATGTAAAAGCAACAACGACAGAAAAGCTTGGATTTACAGGCCGGGCGGAAGGAATAGCGGCTCAGGCGACAGTACTGATACAAAAAGGCTAACTTGTTTTGATGCCGGGTCTATTTGGTGGTAGAATAGATTCATACATTTTTGCCTGAGGCCATACATGACATGAAAGGAAGTATTTGAAAATGGGAAACGAAGTACGCGTCCGTTATGCACCGAGTCCAACCGGACATTTGCATATTGGAAATGCCAGAACGGCGCTTTTTAATTATTTATTTGCCCGCAATCAAGGCGGTAAGTTTATCATTCGAGTTGAGGATACTGATAAAAAGCGCAATATTGAGGGCGGAGAACAAAGCCAGCTGAATTATCTGAAGTGGCTAGGTATTGACTGGGATGAGAGTGTGGATGTCGGAGGAGAGTACGGTCCATACCGTCAGTCAGAGCGTAACGATATCTATAAAGTGTACTATGAAGAGCTTCTTGAAAAAGGGCTTGCTTATAAATGTTACTGTACGGAAGAAGAGCTTGAAAAAGAGCGTGAAGAACAGATTGCCCGCGGAGAAATGCCTCGTTATTCCGGAAAACACAGAGACCTGACTCAGGAAGAACAGGAGAAATTTATCGCCGAAGGCAGAAAACCAAGTATTCGTTTCCGCGTGCCGGAAGGAAAAATTATCGCCTTTAATGATATCGTAAAAGGTGAAATTTCTTTTGAATCAGATGGCATCGGCGACTTTGTTATTGTGAAAAAGGACGGGACGCCAACTTACAACTTCGCGGTAGCTATTGATGACTACTTAATGAAAATGACACACGTGCTGCGCGGTGAGGATCATATTTCTAACACACCGAAACAGATTATGATCTATCAAGCATTCGGGTGGGATATTCCTCAGTTCGGACACATGACGCTGATTGTAAACGAAAGCCGTAAAAAGCTCAGTAAACGTGATGAATCCATTATTCAATTCATCGAGCAGTACAAAGAGCTTGGCTACCTGCCAGAAGCGCTGTTCAACTTTATCGGACTGCTAGGCTGGTCACCGGTTGGAGAAGAAGAGCTTTTCACAAAAGAGCAGTTTATTGAAATTTTTGATGTGAATCGTTTATCTAAATCACCAGCTTTGTTTGATATGCATAAGCTAAAATGGGTTAACAACCAATATGTGAAGAAGCTGGATCTTGATCAGGTTGTTGAACTGACGCTTCCGCATTTGCAAAAAGCGGGCAAAGTTGGCACTGAGCTTTCTGCTGAAGAACAAGAGTGGGTTCGTAAACTGATTTCCCTGTATCATGAGCAATTAAGCTACGGTGCGGAAATTGTTGAGCTGACTGATTTGTTCTTTACGGATGAGATCGAGTATAATCAAGAAGCGAAAGCTGTTCTGGAAGAAGAACAGGTTCCTGAAGTGCTCAGCACATTCGCAGCGAAGCTTGAAGAGCTTGAGGAGTTCACTCCGGATAATATCAAAGCATCAATCAAAGCAGTGCAGAAAGAAACTGGCCATAAAGGGAAAAAACTGTTTATGCCGATTCGTGTTGCTGTAACAGGGCAAACTCACGGTCCGGAACTGCCGCAATCAATTGAATTGATCGGTAAAGAGACTGCAATTCAGCGTTTAAAGAATATCTAAATAAATGATTGTTGACAGGGAAGAGTATAAAGCTTTAGGCCATTACAGAAAGGATCTCCATTGGCTGAGAGAGATCCATGAGCCGGGTTTTAGAAGTGCGCCCTTAAGACCTTTGAAGAACGTTTTTTGAAATCAGTATTCAAAGGCGGCCGCCGCCGTTACAGGCTGAAGTTGGGAGAGCAGAAGTCTGCTTTTCAAACAGAGTGGAACCGCGCGGTTAAAGCGTCTCTGTCATGTTTACATGCAGAGACGCTTTTTTTATTGGGTAGAGGAAATCAGATAGAGAAACGGGGGGAAGCATGTGTTTTTTAGAATGCTCAAAGAAGACATTAATACTGTGTTCGATCAAGATCCCGCAGCAAGAAGCTATTTTGAAGTGATTTTAACTTATTCCGGTTTACATGCTATATGGGCGCATCGGATTGCACATGCTTTATATAAACGAAAATTTTATTTCCTTGCACGCCTTATATCTCAAGTAAGCCGATTTTTTACCGGGATAGAAATCCACCCCGGCGCTACAATCGGGAGAAGATTTTTCATAGACCACGGCATGGGGGTTGTCATTGGGGAGACATGTGAAATCGGCAATAACGTAACCGTTTTTCAGGGGGTTACCCTCGGGGGAACGGGGAAAGAAAAGGGAAAAAGGCACCCAACGATTAAAGATGACGCATTGATAGCCACAGGTGCTAAAGTGCTCGGTTCTATTACGGTCGGTGAAGGCTCAAAGATTGGGGCTGGTTCAGTAGTGCTGCATGATGTTCCTGATTTTTCAACAGTTGTCGGTATCCCTGGACGGGTCGTTGTACAAAATGGCAAGAAAGTAAGACGCGATTTAAACCATCAGGATTTGCCCGATCCAGTTGCTGACCGCTTTAAGTCTTTGGAACAGCAGATTTTAGAGCTGAAGGCAGAACTTGAAGACAGAAAAGAAAGGATCAATCAAAAATGACAATCACACTTTATAATACATTGACTAGACAGAAGGAAACATTCGTTCCTCTTGAAGAGGGAAAAGTGAAAATGTATGTATGCGGACCCACGGTTTACAATTACATTCATATCGGGAACGCGCGTCCGGCAATCGTTTACGATACGGTTCGAAACTATTTAGAGTATAAAGGCTATGATGTGCAGTATGTCTCTAACTTCACAGACGTAGACGATAAATTAATTAAAGCGGCAAATGAACTCGGTGAGGATGTACCCACCATTTCAGAGCGTTTTATTAAAGCATACTTTGAAGACGTAGGTGCGCTCGGCTGCCGAAAAGCCGACCTTCATCCGCGAGTAATGGAGAACATGGATGCCATTATCGAATTCGTAGATCAGCTCGTGAAAAAGGGCTACGCATATGAATCAGAAGGTGACGTATATTTCAAAACCAGAGCGTTTGAAGGGTACGGAAAGCTTTCTCAGCAATCAATCGATGAACTTAGATCAGGTGCACGCATCCGAGTCGGCGAGAAAAAAGAAGATGCTCTTGATTTCGCACTGTGGAAAGCGGCAAAAGAAGGAGAAATCTCTTGGGATAGCCCTTGGGGGAAAGGACGTCCGGGCTGGCACATTGAATGCTCAGCAATGGTGAAAAAGTATCTCGGTGACCAGATTGATATCCATGCGGGCGGACAGGATTTAACATTCCCTCACCATGAAAACGAAATTGCGCAATCTGAGGCGCTGACAGGCAAAACGTTTGCGAAGTACTGGCTTCATAATGGTTATATCAATATTGATAATGAAAAAATGTCAAAATCACTAGGCAACTTTGTGCTTGTCCATGACATCATTAAACAGCATGATCCGCAGCTTTTGAGATTCTTTATGCTATCTGTTCATTATCGCCATCCGATTAACTATTCAGAAGAGCTTCTGGAGAATACGAAAAGCGCGTTCAACCGTTTAAAAACAGCGTACAGCAATCTTCAGCACCGTCTGAACAGCAGTACGAATTTAACGGAGGATGACGATCAATGGCTTGAAAAAGTTGAAGAACACCGCAAAGCATTCGAAGAAGCGATGGACGATGATTTTAATACGGCGAATGCCATTTCAGTCTTGTTTGACTTAGCGAAACACGCCAATTATTATCTTCAGAAAGATCATACGGCTGATCATGTGATTACGGCGTTTATTGAGATGTTTGACCGCATTGTTTCTGTCCTCGGTTTTTCGTTGGGTGAGCAGGAACTTCTCGATCAAGAGATTGAAGACTTAATCGAAAAGCGAAATGAAGCGCGCCGGAATCGCGATTTTGCATTGTCAGACCAGATCCGCGACCAGCTGAAAAGCATGAATATCATTCTTGAAGATACGGCTCAAGGCACTCGCTGGAAACGGGGAGAATAACAGATGCTTGAATTTGATACGATAAAAGATTCTAAGCAGCTTAACGGTCTTGCGCTTGCTTATATAGGTGATGCCATTTTTGAAGTGTATGTCAGGCATCACCTGCTTAAGCAGGGCTTTACCAAACCAAATGATCTTCATAAGAAATCAAGCCGGATTGTTTCAGCAAAGTCACAGGCTGAGATCCTATTTTTTCTGCAGAATCAATCATTTTTTACGGAAGAAGAGGAAGCGGTGCTGAAAAGAGGCAGAAATGCCAAGTCAGGGACAATACCTAAAAATACAGATGTTCAGACGTACCGCTACAGTACAGCATTTGAAGCGCTTCTAGGCTACCTTTTTCTAGAGAAAAAAGAGGAACGACTTAGTCAGCTCGTAGCCGAAGCTATACAATTCGGGACGTCAGGGAGGAAAACAAATGAGTCAGCAACATGATTACGTCATAGGGAAAAATGCAGTGATCGAGACGTTAAAATCTGATCGGAAGCTGTATAAGCTGTGGATGGCGGAAAACACCGTAAAGGGACAAGCACAGCAAGTGATTGAGCTTGCCAAAAAGCAGGGAATCACGATTCAATACGTCCCGAGAAAAAAACTCGATCAAATGGTGACAGGACAGCATCAGGGCGTAGTGGCACAGGTTGCAGCGTATGAATATGCAGAACTGGACGATTTATATAAAGCAGCCGAAGAAAAAAATGAACAGCCTTTCTTCCTCATTCTGGACGAGCTTGAAGACCCTCATAATCTTGGTTCCATTATGAGGACAGCAGATGCGGTCGGCGCTCATGGCATCGTCATTCCAAAACGGAGAGCTGTCGGGCTGACAACAACAGTGGCAAAAGCTTCAACAGGAGCAATTGAGCACATTCCTGTAGCAAGAGTCACCAATTTGGCACGGACGTTAGAAGAGATGAAAGAGCGGGGAATCTGGGTTGTCGGAACGGATGCGTCCGCGCGTGAGGATTACCGTAATATGGACGGCAATATGCCTTTGGCTCTAGTCATCGGAAGTGAAGGAAAAGGGATGGGCCGTCTTGTAAAGGAAAAGTGCGATTTTCTCATTAAACTCCCGATGGCCGGAAAGGTAACTTCACTAAATGCATCTGTCGCGGCTGGTCTTTTGATGTATGAAGTCTACCGGAAACGAAACCCTCTGGGAGAATAAAGACCCATGGATATCCTGTTAGTAGACGGGTACAACATGATTGGAGCCTGGCCGCAGCTGAAGGATTTAAAAGCGAACAGTTTTGAAGAGGCGAGAGACGTACTGATTCAGAAAATGGCGGAATATCAATCGTATACAGGAAACAGGGTTATTGTTGTTTTTGACGCGCATCTCGTAAAAGGGCTTGAGAAAAAACAGACCAACCATAGAGTTGAAGTAATTTTTACAAAAGAAAATGAGACGGCTGATGAGCGGATAGAAAAGCTCGCTCAGGCTTTGAATAATATTGCGACTCAAATTCACGTTGCGACCTCTGACTATACTGAGCAGTGGGCGATTTTCGGACAGGGGGCATTGCGGAAATCGGCCCGGGAGCTTTTGAGAGAGGTAGAAACGATTGAAAGGCGAATAGAGAGACGGGTAAGAAAAATCACTTCCGAAAAGCCGGCGGGTAAAATTGCTTTATCGGAAGAGGTTTTGAAAACGTTTGAAAAGTGGAGGCGGGGAGACTTAGATTAAGTTGACGCTTTTTTGCCCAATACTGTATAATATTTCTATCTACGTGCGCCGGGGGGATCGGAGTGAATCTACAGAACAACAAGGGAAAATTCAACAAAGAGCAGTTTTGCCAGTTGGAGGACGAGCAGGTCATTGAAAAGGTTCATGTTGGGGACAGTGATGCGTTAGATTACTTGATTACGAAGTACCGAAACTTTGTTCGGGCAAAAGCAAGATCCTATTTCTTAATAGGGGCGGACAGAGAGGATATTGTTCAGGAAGGCATGATAGGCCTCTATAAGTCTATTCGTGACTTCAAAGAGGACAAGCTTACCTCATTCAAAGCTTTCGCAGAATTATGTATTACCCGCCAAATTATTACCGCAATAAAGACAGCTACTCGCCAGAAACACATTCCTTTGAATTCCTACGTCTCATTAGATAAACCGATTTTTGATGAAGAATCAGACCGAACGCTGCTGGATGTCATTTCAGGAGCGAAAACCTTAAATCCTGAGGAAATGATCATTAATCAGGAAGAATTTGATGATATTGAAATGAAAATGGGAGAACTATTAAGTGATTTAGAGAGAAAAGTACTCGTCTTATATCTCGATGGGAGAAGTTACCAAGAGATTTCTGATGAACTGAACCGACATGTGAAATCGATCGACAATGCCCTTCAGCGTGTGAAACGCAAGCTGGAGAAGTACTTGGAAATTCGCGAAATCAGTTTGTAATAGGAATTTATGCTATATTGACAGTATTTTTCTGACTATGATATGTTACTAAAGATAAGAACTAATGTCTATTTAGAAAAAGGTGTAATGACATGAGAAAAAAGATTACGTTAGCATGCAAGACATGCGGAAACCGTAATTATACGACAATGAAGAGCTCTGCATCAGCGGCTGAGCGATTAGAAGTAAAGAAATACTGCAGTACTTGCAATTCACATACAGCTCATCTTGAAACAAAATAGTTTTTGCGCTTTTAAATTGTGGAGGTCTTTTACATGCGTATTATGAAATTCTTTAAAGATGTTGGGAAAGAAATGAAAAAGGTAAGCTGGCCTAAAGGAAAAGAGTTAACGCGTTATACCATTACGGTAATTTCAACAGTTATCTTTTTTGTTATCTTTTTTGCCCTCCTTGACACAGGAATTTCTCAATTAATTCGTTTAATAGTTGAATAATGATCAGCAATACGTGCTATAATAGATCATAATATTACTTGCCAAAACCCGTTCAGCGGGTTTTTTATTGTGGCTTAAAATGATAGTTATCATAGGCTTGCCGCCTATTTTTTGAAGCGTTATGGTAATTCACTAAAACCAAATGCGGGGAGGGAAGGACTGGACAGTCCTGAATAGAATGGAAAAGAATTGGTATGTTGTTCACACGTACTCTGGTTATGAGAATAAAGTAAAAGCCAACTTGGAAAAACGTGTTGAATCAATGGGGATGCAGGATAAAATTTTCCGTGTAGTCGTACCCGAAGAAGAAGAAACGGATATCAAAAACGGCAAGAAAAAAGTCGTGAAAAAGAAAGTGTTCCCTGGTTATGTGCTTGTTGAAATTGTAATGACAGACGACTCTTGGTATGTTGTCCGAAACACGCCGGGCGTTACTGGATTCGTAGGATCTGCCGGGTCAGGTTCAAAACCGACGCCGCTTCTTCCGGGCGAAGCAGAAACCATTCTGAAGAGAATGGGCATGGATGAACGCAAAACTGATATTGACTTTGAACTGAAAGAGACAGTGAAAGTAATAGACGGACCTTTTGCTAACTTTACAGGATCAATTGAAGAGATTGATTATGATAAAAGCAAGGTCAAAGTTTTCGTTAATATGTTCGGCCGTGAAACGCCGGTTGAGCTGGAATTTACCCAAATCGATAAATTGTAATGTGAAAAAACTTGAAATTGCTATATATAAATGATAATATAGCAAAGGTACGTCTTGGACTTATCCAAGGCAACTAGCATGATATTTCGTCATTCATATAAAGAATGAAACCTTGAGTGGGAGGGTTTACCCTATTACCACATCACGGACTTAAGGAGGTGTGTCTCGTGGCTAAAAAAGTAGTTAAAGTTGTAAAATTGCAAATTCCTGCTGGAAAAGCTAACCCAGCACCACCAGTTGGACCTGCACTTGGTCAAGCCGGTGTTAACATCATGGGATTCTGTAAGGAGTTTAACGCTCGTACAGCTGACCAAGCTGGTTTAATCATTCCTGTTGAAATTTCGGTTTACGAAGACCGTTCATTTACATTTATTACAAAAACTCCACCTGCTGCAGTATTGCTTAAAAAAGCAGCTGGAATTGAGTCTGGTTCTGGTGAACCAAACCGTAATAAAGTGGCAACCGTTAAGCGCGATAAAGTACGCGAAATCGCTGAAACGAAAATGCCTGACTTAAACGCAGCAGACGTTGAAGCGGCAATGCGCATGGTTGAAGGTACTGCCCGCAGTATGGGTATTGTAATCGAGGATTAATTTGTTTCTTGTCGGGTTGCGAGTTTTAACAAGTTCGCAACCCTTATTCGTGGGAGGTTATTCCGCTATAACCACATAAGGAGGAAATTTTAAAATGGCTAAAAAAGGTAAAAAGTACGTTGAAGCTGCTAAGCTTGTAGACCGTTCTAAAGCTTACGACGTCTCTGAAGCAGTAGCTCTCGTTAAAAAAACAAACACAGCTAAATTCGACGCTACAGTTGAAGTGGCTTTCCGTTTAGGGGTTGACCCTCGTAAAAACGACCAGCAAATCCGTGGAGCAGTTGTGCTTCCAAACGGAACTGGTAAAACTCAGCGCGTTCTCGTTTTCGCAAAAGGCGAAAAAGCGAAAGAAGCTGAAGCTGCTGGTGCAGATTTCGTAGGCGATACTGACTACATCAACAAAATTCAACAAGGCTGGTTCGATTTCGATGTAATCGTAGCTACACCTGACATGATGGGTGAAGTTGGTAAAATCGGTCGTGTACTTGGACCAAAAGGTTTAATGCCAAACCCTAAAACTGGTACAGTTACTTTCGAAGTTGAAAAAGCGATCGGCGAAATCAAAGCTGGTAAAGTTGAATACCGTGTTGATAAAGCTGGAAACATTCATGTGCCTATCGGTAAAGTTTCTTTCGAGGATGAAAAACTTGTTGAGAACTTCACAACAATGTACGATACAATCCTTAAAGCTAAACCTGCTGCAGCTAAAGGCGTTTACGTGAAAAACGTTGCTGTAACTTCTACTATGGGACCTGGTGTCAAAGTAGACTCTTCAACTTTTAACGTAAAATAATATTGACATGACATCAGCATTCTGATATTATTCAAAATGTTGTAAAATAGAATATCATTTATACCGTAGACAGTAGGGGCCTAACCGCTTAATTATCCTACCGAGGTGTATATTATCACAGCTATTACGTTACGTATGCTTGTATATACAGCCTCCATGTCTCATGGAGGCTTTTTATATGGAATCCGTCGTCTCAGTCGTGATCACCTAACGGTATAAGTGTTACACAAGAATCTACAGGAGGTGTAACCATGAGCAGCGCAATTGAAACAAAAAAAGTTGTTGTTGAAGAAATTGCTTCTAAACTGAAAGAAAGTAAATCAACGATCATCGTTGACTATCGCGGACTTAACGTTTCTGAAGTAACTGAACTTCGTAAACAGCTTCGCGAAGCTAACGTTGAGTTCAAAGTTTACAAAAATACGATGACTCGCCGTGCGGTTGAACAAGCTGAGCTTAATGGTTTGAATGATTTCTTAACTGGACCGAACGCGATCGCATTCAGCACTGAAGATGTTGTCGCTCCGGCTAAAGTTCTTAATGACTTCGCTAAAAATCACGAAGCTCTTGAAATCAAAGCTGGCGTTATCGAAGGTAAAGTTTCTACTGTTGAAGAAGTGAAAGCTCTTGCTGAACTTCCATCACGCGAAGGCTTGCTTTCTATGTTGCTTAGCGTACTTCAAGCTCCAGTTCGCAACCTTGCTCTTGCTGCAAAAGCTGTGGCAGAACAAAAGGAAGAACAAGGCGCTTAATCTAATCAGTTTTTCATAAATTAAAACAAAATGGAGGAATTACAAATGGCTTTAAATATCGAAGAAATCATTGCTTCCGTTAAAGAAGCAACTGTACTTGAATTGAACGACCTAGTAAAAGCAATCGAAGAAGAATTTGGCGTAACTGCTGCTGCTCCTGTAGCTGTAGCTGGCGGAGCTGCTGCAGGCGGAGCTGCTGAAGAGCAAAGCGAATTCGATCTTATCCTTGCTGGTGCAGGATCTCAAAAAATCAAAGTTATCAAAGTTGTACGTGAAATCACTGGTCTTGGCTTGAAAGAAGCTAAAGAACTTGTTGACAACACTCCAAAACCACTTAAAGAAGGTATTGCTAAAGAAGAAGCTGAAGAGCTTAAAGCTAAACTTGAAGAAGTTGGCGCTTCTGTAGAAGTTAAGTAATCTTCACTTACCTGTAGGGGAAGCTCGCTTTTATGAGGCGAGCTTTTTCTTTGCCATTCTTTAAGCCATGAAAAAAGGAGGTTCTAATAATGAGTGAGCACTATTATTCAGAAAAACCTTCAGTAAAAAGCAACAAGCAAACCTGGTCTTTTAGGCTTCGGAATAAAGATTTCACGTTTACCAGCGACAGCGGGGTTTTTTCTAAAAAAGAAGTTGATTTCGGCTCCCGCCTGCTGATTGATTCTTTTGAAGAGCCTGAGGTTGAGGGCGGCATTTTGGATGTAGGCTGCGGGTACGGCCCGATTGGTTTATCGCTCGCCAGCGACTTTAAAGACCGGACTATCCACATGATTGACGTTAATGAGAGAGCCGTAGAACTATCAAATGAAAATGCGGAACAAAACGGAATAACAAACGTTAAGATTTATCAAAGCGATTTGTTTTCAAACGTTGATTCTGCTCAAACATTTGCTTCTATTCTTACAAATCCCCCAATCCGAGCCGGAAAAAAAGTTGTCCATGCTATCTTTGAGAAAAGCGCTGAACACTTAAAAGCTTCAGGTGAATTGTGGATCGTCATACAGAAAAAGCAAGGCGCGCCTTCTGCCATTGAAAAGCTCGAGGAACTGTTCGATGAAGTTTCCGTCGTTCAAAAAAAGAAAGGCTATTATATCATAAAAGCAAAAAAAGTTTGACTCGGTATTTTAACTATGTTAATATTGTAAAATGCCAATGTATATATTTTGCTTGATATGATGAATTGTCAATATCTATGTATAAATTATACAAGTATGGAAATGCTAATAAAATCGGTATTTGTTTTTGGATGTGGTTTTCTTAATTAGAAACCCTTTTTTCTTTTGTCTTGTAAAAGTATTTTCTTTCTTTGGAAGAAATGCTTATTACACATATAATACGCATGATTTGAGGGGTGAATCAGTTGACAGGTCAACTAGTTCAGTATGGACGACACCGCCAGCGCAGAAGCTATGCTCGCATTAGCGAAGTGTTAGAATTACCAAATCTCATTGAAATTCAAACCTCTTCTTATCAGTGGTTTCTTGATGAGGGTCTTAGAGAGATGTTTCAAGACATATCACCAATTGAGGATTTCACTGGTAACCTCTCTCTTGAGTTCATTGATTATAGTTTAGGTGAGCCTAAATATCCTGTAGAGGAATCAAAAGAACGTGATGTGACTTACTCAGCTCCGTTAAGAGTGAAGGTTCGTTTAATTAACAAAGAAACTGGAGAGGTAAAAGACCAAGATGTCTTCATGGGGGATTTCCCTATTATGACAGATACAGGTACTTTTATCATTAACGGTGCGGAACGTGTTATCGTTTCCCAGCTTGTTCGGTCTCCAAGTGTATATTTCAGTGGTAAAGTAGACAAAAACGGTAAAAAAGGTTTTACCGCAACTGTCATTCCAAACCGTGGCGCATGGTTAGAATACGAAACTGATGCGAAAGATGTTGTTTATGTCCGCATTGATCGCACACGTAAGTTGCCGGTTACGGTTCTTTTGCGTGCTCTCGGCTTCGGCTCCGATCAAGAGATTCTTGATCTCATAGGAGAAAACGAATACCTGCGAAATACGCTTGATAAAGATAACACAGAAAACAGTGACAAAGCGTTGCTGGAAATTTACGAGCGTCTCCGTCCTGGAGAGCCGCCTACAGTAGAAAATGCGAAAAGCTTGCTTGATTCTCGTTTCTTTGATCCGAAACGATACGATCTTGCCAATGTAGGACGCTATAAAATTAATAAAAAACTTCATATTAAGAATCGCCTCTTCAATCAGAGACTTGCTGAAACGCTTGTTGATCCTGAAACAGGAGAAATCCTTGCTGAAAAAGGCCAGATTCTTGATAGAAGAACACTTGATAAAGTACTGCCATACTTAGAAAACGGAATCGGTTTTAGAAAGCTGTATCCGAATGGCGGCGTTGTTGAGGATGAAGTGACTCTTCAATCAATTAAAATCTTTGCTCCGACTGATCAAGAAGGAGAACAGGTTATTAATGTAATCGGCAATGCTTACATCGAAGAAGAGATTAAAAACATCACGCCTGCTGATATTATTTCTTCAATCAGCTACTTCTTCAACTTGCTGCACGGAGTAGGCGACACAGATGATATCGATCATCTTGGAAACCGCCGTTTACGTTCTGTAGGCGAGCTTCTCCAGAACCAATTCCGTATCGGTTTAAGCCGTATGGAGCGTGTGGTTCGTGAGAGAATGTCAATTCAAGATACGAATACAATTACGCCTCAGCAGCTGATCAATATTCGTCCTGTTATTGCGTCCATTAAAGAGTTCTTTGGAAGCTCACAGCTTTCTCAATTCATGGATCAGACGAACCCGCTTGCTGAATTAACGCACAAGCGCCGTCTGTCAGCATTAGGACCGGGCGGATTGACACGTGAGCGTGCCGGAATGGAAGTGCGTGACGTTCACTACTCCCACTATGGCCGTATGTGTCCGATTGAAACGCCTGAGGGCCCGAACATCGGTTTGATCAACTCACTATCATCTTATGCAAAAGTAAACCGTTTTGGCTTTATTGAAACGCCATATCGCCGCGTTGACCCTGAAACAGGGAAGGTAACGGGCAGAATCGATTACTTAACTGCTGATGAAGAGGATAACTATGTTGTCGCTCAAGCGAATGCTCGTCTTGATGACGAAGGCGCCTTTATTGATGACAGCATCGTAGCTCGTTTCCGCGGGGAGAACACCGTTGTTTCCAGAAATCGTGTAGACTACATGGATGTATCGCCTAAGCAGGTTGTATCTGCTGCGACAGCATGTATCCCGTTCTTAGAAAACGATGACTCCAACCGTGCCCTCATGGGAGCGAACATGCAGCGTCAGGCTGTGCCTTTGATGCAGCCGGAAGCGCCATTTGTTGGAACTGGTATGGAATACGTATCAGGAAAAGACTCTGGTGCCGCTGTTATTTGTAAACACCCTGGTATCGTTGAACGCGTAGAAGCGAAAAACGTTTGGGTTCGCCGTTATGAAGAAGTAGACGGTCAAAAAGTAAAAGGAAACCTGGATAAATACAGCCTGCTGAAATTTGTCCGCTCTAACCAAGGTACGTGCTACAACCAGCGTCCGATCGTAAGTGTCGGCGATGAAGTGGTAAAAGGAGAAATCCTTGCTGACGGTCCTTCTATGGAGCTTGGTGAACTTGCACTTGGCCGTAACGTAATGGTCGGCTTCATGACATGGGATGGCTACAACTATGAGGATGCCATCATCATGAGTGAACGCCTAGTGAAGGATGATGTTTATACATCTATCCACATTGAAGAATACGAATCAGAAGCACGTGATACGAAACTTGGACCTGAAGAAATCACTCGCGATATTCCAAACGTCGGTGAAGATGCGCTTCGCAATCTTGATGACCGCGGAATCATCCGTATTGGGGCAGAAGTAAAAGACGGAGATCTTCTTGTTGGTAAAGTAACGCCTAAAGGCGTAACTGAACTGACTGCAGAAGAACGCCTTCTTCACGCCATTTTTGGCGAGAAAGCCCGCGAGGTTCGTGATACTTCTCTTCGTGTGCCTCACGGCGGCGGCGGAATTATCCATGACGTTAAAGTCTTCAACCGTGAAGACGGAGACGAACTTCCTCCAGGTGTTAACCAGTTAGTACGCGTATATATCGTTCAGAAACGTAAGATTTCTGAAGGGGATAAAATGGCCGGTCGTCACGGTAACAAAGGTGTTATCTCTAAGATTCTTCCTGAAGAGGATATGCCTTACCTTCCTGACGGCACACCGATTGATATCATGCTTAACCCGCTGGGCGTACCATCACGTATGAACATCGGGCAGGTATTGGAACTTCACATGGGTATGGCCGCTCGTTACCTTGGCATTCACATTGCATCTCCTGTATTTGACGGAGCGCGAGAAGAGGATGTCTGGGAAACACTTGAAGAAGCCGGCATGTCTCGTGACGCCAAAACAGTGCTTTACGACGGACGTACTGGAGAGCCGTTTGATAACCGTGTATCTGTAGGCATCATGTACATGATCAAACTAGCTCACATGGTTGACGATAAACTTCATGCACGCTCTACAGGCCCTTACTCACTTGTTACGCAGCAGCCTCTTGGCGGTAAAGCGCAATTTGGCGGACAGCGTTTTGGTGAGATGGAGGTTTGGGCACTTGAAGCTTACGGTGCGGCTTACACTCTTCAAGAAATTCTAACTGTTAAGTCTGATGACGTGGTTGGACGTGTGAAAACATACGAAGCCATCGTTAAAGGCGACAATGTTCCTGAACCAGGTGTTCCGGAATCATTCAAAGTATTAATCAAAGAACTTCAAAGCTTAGGTATGGATGTCAAAATCCTTTCTGGTGATGAAGAAGAAATAGAAATGAGAGATTTAGAAGACGAAGAAGATGCGAAACAAGCTGACGGCCTGGCATTATCAGGTGATGAAGAGCCGGAAGAAACAGCATCTGCAGACGTTGAACGCGATGTAGTAACAAAAGAATAATCTCTAGTTATAAAGGCAAGTGACATCGGTTAATCCGAAGAAAAAAGGGAGGTAGGCCCCTTGCTAGATGTGAACAATTTTGAGTATATGAACATCGGTCTTGCTTCACCAGATAAAATCCGTTCATGGTCTTTTGGTGAAGTGAAAAAGCCTGAAACGATAAACTATCGTACGTTAAAACCTGAAAAGGACGGTCTATTCTGCGAACGCATTTTCGGACCGACTAAGGACTGGGAATGTCATTGCGGGAAGTACAAGCGAGTTCGTTATAAAGGCGTAGTTTGTGACCGCTGCGGAGTCGAAGTAACACGGGCTAAAGTCCGTCGTGAGAGAATGGGGCACATTGAACTGGCTGCCCCAGTTTCCCACATTTGGTATTTCAAAGGTATTCCAAGCCGTATGGGTCTTGTGCTGGATATGTCACCTCGTGCTTTAGAAGAAGTCATTTACTTTGCTTCTTACGTTGTAACTGATCCGGCGAATACACCGCTTGAAAAGAAACAGCTTCTGTCTGAGAAAGAATATCGTGCTTATCTTGATAAATACGGTAATAAATTCCAGGCATCTATGGGTGCTGAAGCAATTCATAAACTTCTTCAAGATATCGATCTTGTAAAAGAAGTTGATATGTTAAAAGAAGAGCTGAAAACTTCACAAGGACAACGCCGTACTCGTGCGATCAAACGTCTTGAAGTTTTAGAAGCCTTCCGTAACTCAGGAAACAAGCCTTCTTGGATGATCCTTGATGTGCTTCCTGTTATTCCTCCGGAGCTTAGACCGATGGTTCAGCTAGATGGCGGACGTTTTGCGACTTCTGATTTGAATGACCTTTATCGTCGTGTCATCAACCGTAACAATCGTTTGAAACGCCTTTTGGACCTTGGTGCGCCTAGCATCATCGTTCAAAACGAAAAGCGTATGCTTCAAGAGGCTGTCGATGCCTTAATTGACAACGGCCGCCGCGGACGCCCTGTAACAGGCCCTGGTAACAGACCGTTAAAATCTCTTTCTCACATGCTGAAAGGGAAGCAAGGCCGTTTCCGTCAAAACCTTCTTGGTAAACGTGTCGATTACTCCGGACGTTCTGTAATCGTTGTTGGTCCTCATTTGAAAATGTACCAATGCGGATTACCGAAGGAAATGGCGCTTGAACTTTTCAAACCTTTCGTTATGAAAGAACTTGTTGAA
The DNA here is from genome assembly GCF_044570195.1 of Bacillus sp. SG20033. Classification (NCBI taxonomy): domain Bacteria; kingdom Bacillati; phylum Bacillota; class Bacilli; order Caryophanales; family Bacillaceae; genus Bacillus; species Bacillus sp. SG20033. The sequence continues at coordinate 126,338 of NZ_CP172606.1, forward strand.
AAAGGTCTTGCTCACAACATTAAGAGTGCGAAACGCAAAATTGAGCGCGTACAGCCTGAAGTTTGGGATGTGCTAGAATCAGTTATTAAGGAGCATCCGGTACTGCTGAACCGTGCCCCTACACTTCACAGATTAGGTATCCAGGCGTTTGAACCAACGCTTGTTGAAGGACGCGCAATCCGTCTTCACCCGCTCGTATGTACAGCTTACAACGCTGACTTTGACGGTGACCAAATGGCGGTTCACGTACCATTATCTGCTGAAGCACAAGCTGAAGCACGTATCTTGATGCTTGCTGCTCAAAACATCTTGAACCCTAAAGATGGTAAACCGGTTGTAACACCGTCTCAGGATATGGTACTGGGTAACTATTACCTGACACTTGAGCGTGCCGGTGCTGTCGGTGAAGGTATGGTCTTCAAGAATACAGACGAAGCGCTTCTTGCTTATCAAAACGGATATGTTCACCTTCATACGAGAGTAGCTGTTGCAGCTAACTCACTTAAGAATGTGACATTTACCGAAGAACAGCGCTCAAAATTGTTAATTACAACTGTCGGTAAGCTTGTCTTCAATGAAATTCTTCCGGAATCATTCCCTTACATGAATGAACCAACGAAGAGCAACATTGAAGAGAAAACACCTGACCGTTTCTTCTTAGAAAAAGGTGCTGACGTTAAAGCTGTTATCGCACAGCAGCCAATCAATGCGCCGTTTAAAAAAGGCATTCTGGGTAAAATCATCGCGGAAATCTTTAAACGATTCCATATTACGGAAACGTCTAAAATGCTTGACCGCATGAAAAACCTAGGTTTCAAATATTCAACTAAAGCTGGTATTACAGTTGGGGTTTCTGACATCGTCGTACTTGATGATAAACAAGAAATTCTTGAGGAAGCGCAAAGCAAAGTTGACAACGTTATGAAGCAGTTCCGCCGCGGTCTTATCACTGAAGAAGAACGCTATGAGAGAGTCATCTCTATCTGGAGTGCTGCAAAAGACGTTATCCAAGGCAAACTGATGAAATCACTTGATGAACTCAACCCGATCTACATGATGAGTGACTCTGGTGCCCGTGGTAACGCATCTAACTTTACACAGCTTGCCGGAATGCGCGGCCTGATGGCCAACCCGGCTGGACGTATCATTGAGTTGCCGATCAAATCAAGTTTCCGTGAAGGTCTGACAGTATTGGAGTACTTTATCTCCACACACGGTGCGCGTAAAGGTCTTGCCGATACCGCTCTTAAAACTGCTGACTCAGGTTACCTTACACGCCGTCTCGTTGACGTTGCGCAGGATGTTATCATCCGTGAAACTGATTGCGGAACTGACCGAGGCATTCTTGCTAAGCCTCTTAAAGAAGGAACTGAAACAATTGAGCGCTTAGAAGAACGCTTAATCGGACGTTTTGCAAGAAAACAAGTGAAGCACCCTGAAACAGGTGAAGTGCTTGTGAATGAAAACGAACTGATCGATGAAGATAAAGCACTGGAGATTGTCGAAGCCGGCATTGAAGAAGTGTGGATCCGTTCTGCCTTCACATGTAATACGCCTCATGGTGTATGTAAACGATGCTATGGCCGAAATCTTGCAACTGGCTCCGATGTTGAAGTCGGTGAAGCTGTCGGAATCATTGCTGCCCAATCAATCGGTGAGCCTGGTACACAGTTAACAATGCGTACATTCCATACAGGCGGGGTTGCCGGAGACGATATCACACAGGGTCTTCCGCGTATCCAAGAGCTTTTCGAAGCGCGTAATCCGAAAGGTCAGGCAACAATTACAGAAATCGACGGTACAGTCGTTGAGATCAATGAAGTTCGTGATAAGCAACAGGAAATTGTGGTTCAAGGCGCAGTGGAAACACGTTCTTATACGGCACCTTACAACTCCCGCCTGAAAGTAGCGGAAGGAGATAAAATTACTCGAGGCCAAGTACTGACAGAAGGTTCAATCGATCCGAAAGAACTTCTTAAAGTGACTGACCTGACAACTGTTCAAGAGTATCTTCTCCATGAGGTTCAAAAGGTTTACCGTATGCAGGGTGTTGAAATCGGTGATAAACACGTAGAAGTAATGGTTCGCCAGATGCTTCGCAAAGTACGCGTGATTGATGCCGGTGACACTGATGTGCTTCCAGGTACATTGCTTGATATTCACCAATTTACTGAAGCGAACAAAAAGGTATTGCTTGAAGGCAATCGACCTGCTACAGGCCGTCCTGTCTTACTCGGTATTACAAAAGCATCTCTTGAAACTGATTCATTCTTATCTGCTGCTTCCTTCCAGGAAACAACACGTGTCCTTACAGATGCAGCGATCAAAGGTAAGCGTGACGAGCTTCTCGGCTTGAAAGAGAATGTTATCATCGGTAAACTTGTTCCAGCTGGTACAGGAATGATGAAATACCGTAAAGTAAAACCAGTATCAAATGTTCAGCCGACTGACGATATGGTCCCGGTTGAATAACTGATTTAATTCTGCTGAAAGACTGCAAAAACAGTCTTTCAGCAGATATATTTATGAAAAAGTCACTCTATGAGAAGAACGAATCTAAAAAATGTCATACCTTGTTGACATTCGTCTCCTAGAATGATAATATAACCAAGGTGCTCGAAATAAACCTGTTACTTTGGAGGATATGTTTATGTCTTATGATAAAGTATCACAGGCCAAATCAATTATTATTGGTACGAAGCAAACAGTGAAAGCTCTAAAGCGAGGTTCAGTAAAGGAAGTAGTCGTTGCAAAAGACGCAGATCCGATACTCACGTCAAGTGTTGTTTCACTTGCTGAAGATCAAGGTATCTCTGTCTCAATGGTTGAATCCATGAAAAAGCTCGGCAAAGCCTGCGGAATTGAGGTAGGAGCAGCCGCTGTTGCCATTATTTTATAACGTACTTTTGTTTTTGCGTAAGATTCCATCTTGTGTAAAGACATTGTTTTTTGCCTTTTGATGAACCACCTGGGTATGTGGGTTATAAAACGTAATGAAGGGAGGAAAAATTCATGCCTACAATTAATCAGCTAATTCGCAAAGGACGCGTGAGTAAAGTAGAAAACTCAAAGTCTCCTGCACTTAACAAAGGATACAACAGCTTTAAGAAAGAGCACACTAACGTATCTTCTCCACAAAAACGCGGGGTATGTACTCGTGTTGGTACAATGACACCGAAAAAACCGAACTCAGCACTTCGTAAATATGCTCGTGTTCGTTTGACTAACGGAATCGAGGTTACTGCTTACATTCCTGGTATCGGTCACAACCTACAAGAGCACAGTGTTGTACTTATCCGCGGCGGACGTGTAAAAGACTTACCAGGGGTACGTTACCACATCGTTCGTGGTGCGCTTGATACTGCTGGAGTTGAAAACCGTGCACAAGGCCGTTCTAAATACGGTACGAAAAAACCTAAAGCAAAATAATATACGAAAATACGCATAATTGATGAAGGGAGGATATTCAGATGCCACGTAAAGGTCCTGTAGCAAAAAGAGATGTTTTACCTGATCCGATTTACAACTCTAAGCTTGTATCTCGTCTAATCAACAAAATGATGATCGATGGTAAAAAAGGTAAGTCTCAAACAATCCTATACAAGTCATTCGATATCATTAAAGAACGTACTGGCAATGATGCAATGGAGGTTTTCGAACAAGCATTGAAAAACATCATGCCTGTACTTGAAGTAAAAGCACGCCGTGTAGGTGGTGCGAACTACCAAGTTCCTGTAGAAGTTCGTCCTGAACGTCGTACGACTCTTGGACTTCGCTGGTTAGTTAACTACGCTCGTCTTCGCGGAGAAAAAACGATGGAAGAGCGTTTAGCTAACGAAATCCTTGACGCAGCTAACAACACTGGTGCTGCTGTTAAGAAACGTGAAGACACTCATAAGATGGCTGAAGCAAACAAAGCATTTGCTCACTATCGCTGGTAGGATTTATAGATTAACAAAACACAATTTCCTAATAAGGAAGGAGAAATTACCCAATGGCAAGAGAGTTCTCCTTAGAAAAAACTCGTAATATCGGTATCATGGCTCACATCGATGCCGGTAAAACGACAACTACAGAACGTATCTTGTTCTATACTGGTCGTATCCACAAAATTGGTGAAACTCATGAAGGAGCTTCACAAATGGACTGGATGGAGCAGGAACAAGAACGTGGTATCACAATCACTTCCGCTGCGACAACTGCACAGTGGAAAGGATACCGCGTAAACATCATCGATACTCCAGGACACGTAGACTTCACAGTTGAAGTTGAACGTTCTCTTCGTGTACTTGATGGTGCTGTTGCTGTACTTGACGCGCAATCAGGCGTTGAGCCTCAAACAGAAACTGTTTGGCGTCAGGCAACAACTTATGGAGTACCGCGTATCGTTTTTGTTAACAAAATGGACAAAATCGGTGCAGACTTCCTTTACTCTGTAGGAACTTTAAGAGACCGTCTTCAAGCAAACGCTCATGCAATTCAATTGCCGATCGGTGCTGAAGATAACTTCGAAGGCATCATTGACCTTGTAGAAAACGTTGCGTATTTCTACGAAGATGACCTCGGAACTCGTTCTGATGCAAAAGAAATCCCTGAAGAGTACAAAGAGCAAGCTGAAGAGCTTCGCAACAGCCTTATTGAAGCTGTATGTGAGCTTGATGAAGAGCTTATGGATAAGTACCTTGAGGGTGAAGAAATCACAATTGACGAGTTAAAAGCAGGAATTCGTAAAGGTACATTAAATGTTGAATTCTACCCTGTTCTTGTTGGTTCTGCCTTCAAAAACAAAGGTGTTCAACTAGTACTTGATGCTGTTCTTGACTACCTTCCTGCACCAACTGACGTTGCTGCAATCAAAGGTACACGTCCTGATACAAATGAAGAGATTGAGCGTCATTCTTCTGACGAAGAGCCATTCTCTGCATTAGCATTTAAAGTTATGACTGACCCTTACGTTGGTAAGTTGACGTTCTTCCGTGTGTACTCTGGAACACTTGATTCTGGTTCATACGTGAAAAACTCTACTAAAGGCAAACGTGAGCGTGTTGGACGTATTCTTCAAATGCACGCTAACAGCCGTGAAGAAATCTCTACTGTATACGCAGGGGATATCGCAGCTGCTGTAGGTCTAAAAGATACAACTACTGGAGATACTCTATGTGATGAGAAGGATCTTGTTATCCTTGAGTCAATGGAATTCCCAGAACCAGTTATCGACGTTGCTATTGAGCCTAAATCAAAAGCTGACCAAGATAAAATGGGTATCGCTTTAGCGAAACTTGCTGAAGAAGATCCTACATTCCGTACTCAAACAAACCCAGAAACTGGCCAAACGATCATCTCTGGTATGGGTGAACTTCACCTTGATATCATTGTTGACCGTATGAAACGCGAATTTAAAGTAGAAGCCAACGTTGGTGCTCCTCAAGTTGCGTACCGTGAAACATTCCGTACCGGTGCAAAAGTTGAAGGTAAATTCGTACGTCAGTCTGGTGGACGCGGTCAGTTCGGACACGTTTGGATCGAATTCGAACCAAACGAAGAAGGCGCTGGCTTTGAATTTGAAAATGCGATTGTCGGTGGGGTTGTTCCTCGTGAATACATCCCAGCTGTTCAAGCAGGTCTGGAAGATGCACTTGAAAATGGTGTACTAGCAGGCTTCCCGCTTATCGACATTAAAGCTAAACTTTTCGACGGTTCTTACCATGATGTTGACTCAAACGAAATGGCATTTAAAGTTGCTGCTTCTATGGCATTGAAAAATGCAGTCAGCAAATGTAACCCAGTTCTTCTTGAACCAATCATGAAAGTAGAAGTGGTTATTCCAGAAGAATACATGGGAGATATCATGGGTGATATCACTTCACGTCGCGGACGCGTAGAAGGTATGGAAGCACGCGGTAACGCTCAAGTTGTTCGCGCTATGGTTCCTCTTGCTGAAATGTTCGGTTACGCTACTGCACTTCGTTCTAATACGCAAGGTCGCGGTACGTTCACTATGCACATGGATCACTACGAAGAAGTGCCGAAGAGCGTCGCAGAAGAAATTATCAAAAAAAATAAAGGCGAATAATTGATTTTGCCGCTTAACTCAAGTATAACTACTATTGTAAGATGAGGAAGTGAAAGCTTTCTTTCACTTCCTATCACTCTATACATTACTAATTAAAAGCTCTTAAGGAGGATTTTAGAATGGCTAAAGAAAAATTCGACCGTTCCAAATCACATGCCAATATTGGTACAATTGGACACGTTGACCATGGTAAAACAACTTTAACTGCTGCTATCACAACAGTACTTCATAAGAAATCTGGTAAAGGTACAGCTATGGCGTACGATCAAATTGATGGTGCTCCAGAAGAACGTGAGCGCGGTATCACAATCTCTACTGCACACGTTGAGTACGAAACTGAAACTCGTCACTATGCACACGTTGACTGCCCAGGACACGCTGACTATGTTAAAAACATGATCACTGGTGCTGCTCAAATGGACGGAGCTATCCTTGTAGTATCTGCTGCTGATGGCCCAATGCCACAAACTCGTGAGCACATCCTTCTTTCTAAAAACGTTGGTGTACCATACATCGTTGTATTCTTAAACAAATGCGACATGGTAGACGACGAAGAGCTTCTTGAACTAGTTGAAATGGAAGTTCGCGATCTTCTTAGCGAATACGACTTCCCTGGTGATGATGTACCAGTTGTTAAAGGTTCTGCTCTTAAAGCTCTTGAAGGAGACGCTGAGTGGGAAGCTAAAATCTTCGAACTTATGGATGCGGTTGATGAGTACATCCCAACTCCAGAACGCGATACTGAAAAACCATTCATGATGCCAGTTGAGGACGTATTCTCAATCACTGGTCGTGGTACAGTTGCTACTGGCCGTGTAGAACGCGGACAAGTTAAAGTCGGTGACGAAGTTGAAATCATCGGTCTTCAAGAAGAGAACAAGAAAACAACTGTTACAGGTGTTGAAATGTTCCGTAAGCTTCTTGATTATGCTGAAGCTGGTGACAACATTGGTGCCCTTCTTCGCGGTGTATCTCGTGAAGAAATCCAACGTGGTCAAGTACTTGCTAAACCAGGTACAATCACTCCACACAGCAAATTCAAAGCTGAAGTTTACGTTCTTTCTAAAGAAGAGGGTGGACGTCATACTCCATTCTTCTCTAACTACCGTCCTCAGTTCTACTTCCGTACAACTGACGTAACTGGTATCATCCATCTCCCAGAAGGCGTAGAAATGGTTATGCCTGGAGATAACACTGAAATGAACGTTGAACTTATTTCTACAATCGCTATCGAAGAAGGAACTCGTTTCTCTATTCGTGAAGGCGGACGTACTGTTGGTTCAGGCGTTGTTTCTACAATCACTGAGTAATAGTATGATTTTAAACGAGACCCCTACGGGTCTCGTTTTTTGTTTGCTTATCTTTTTCTTGTATAATAGGATCTATCATATTCGAGGGGCTAATATTTATGATTCCTGAAAAGAAATCAATCGCAATCATGAAAGAACTAAGCATTGGGAATACAAAGCAAATGCTAATGATTAATGGAGTTGATGTGAAAAATCCATTGCTGCTTTTTTTACATGGCGGGCCGGGAACGCCGCAAATCGGATATGTTAGACATTATCAAAAAGAGCTGGAACAGTATTTTACAGTAGTTCATTGGGATCAGAGAGGATCGGGGCTTTCTTATTCTAAGCGAATTTCGCTTCACTCTATGACAATAAATCACTTCATTAAAGATACAATCCAAGTCACTCAATGGCTTTTAGCTCATTTTTCAAAATCAAAACTTTACCTAGCTGGTCATTCGTGGGGGTCAATACTGGCGCTTCATGTGCTGCAGCAGTGTCCTGATTTATTTTATGCGTATTATGGAATCAGCCAGGTTGTTAACCCCCACGATGAAGAATCAACTGCTTATCAACATATTCGTGAAATTTCTGAATCAAAAAAAGCCAGCTTATTATCTTTCCTCACACGTTTCATTGGTGCTCCGCCTTGGAAGCAGGATATCCAGCACCTTATCTATCGGTTTTGTGTCGAGCTAAGCAGGGGAGGCTTCACTCGCCGTCATCGTCAATCTCTAGCTGTATTATTTCAAATGCTTACTGGCAATGAGTATGGAGTGCGGAACATGCACAGCTTCCTTAATGGATTGCGCTTCAGTAAAAAACATTTAACTGATGAGTTGTACCGGTTTAATGCTTTTACATCAGTTCCTTCTATTAAAGTACCGTGTGTTTTCATTTCAGGGAAACATGACTTAATTGTTCCTGCTGAAATATCGAAACAGTATTATCAAGAACTTGAGGCACCCGAAAAGCGCTGGTTTCAATTTGAGAACTCAGCTCACACCCCGCATATTGAGGAACCGTCATTATTCGCGAACACATTAAGTCGACATGCACGACACCATTTATGATAGATCCTTGATAAATAAGAAAAACCCCTGTATAATAAAAAAAGTGTGCAAACCATGCATATTTTAAATAAGTCTTGCAACATGCGCCTATTTTCTGTATAATGGTGTATGTTGGTCTTTGACTGCGATGAAGTGAGAGGTTGCTGACACACCCGGCCGCTTTGCCATGGCAAGGTGTTCAGGTTTTTCTCACGGAGAACTGTCTAACGTGATGTAGGCGAAAAGGAGGGAAAATAATGGCAAAACAAAAAATTCGTATTCGTTTGAAAGCATATGATCATAGAATCCTTGATCAATCTGCAGAGAAGATTGTTGAAACGGCAAAACGTTCTGGTGCCAGCGTATCTGGTCCGATTCCGTTGCCAACTGAAAAATCAGTTTACACAATCCTTCGTGCGGTGCACAAATACAAAGATTCTCGTGAGCAATTTGAAATGCGTACACATAAACGTTTAATCGACATTGTGAACCCAACACCACAAACTGTTGATGCTCTTATGCGATTAGACTTACCATCTGGTGTCGATATCGAAATTAAACTTTAATTCTAAAATATAGAATGATCTTAATAGGAGGTGTGACGAATGACCAAAGGAATCTTAGGAAGAAAAATTGGTATGACGCAAGTATTCGCTGAGAATGGTGATCTTATTCCGGTAACTGTTATCGAGGCTGCTCCAAACGTTGTTCTTCAAAAGAAAACAGCTGAAAACGACGGTTATGAAGCAATCCAGCTTGGTTTTGACGACAAGCGTGAAAAGCTTTCTAACAAACCTGAAAAAGGGCACGTTGCAAAAGCGGAAACTGCTCCTAAGCGCTTCGTTAAAGAATTACGCGGAGTGGAAATGGATGCGTATGAAGTTGGTCAGGAAGTCAAGGTTGAAATTTTCTCTGCTGGAGAAATCGTAGATGTAACAGGAGTATCTAAAGGTAAAGGTTTCCAAGGTGCGATCAAGCGCCACGGACAATCTCGCGGACCTATGTCTCACGGTTCACGCTACCACCGTCGTCCTGGTTCAATGGGACCTGTAGATCCTAACCGTGTATTCAAAGGTAAATTATTACCTGGACGTATGGGCGGAGAGCAAATCACTGTTCAAAACCTTGAAATCGTAAAAGTTGATGCAGAACGCAATCTTCTTTTGATCAAAGGTAACGTACCTGGTGCGAAGAAATCTTTAATCACTGTTAAAAGTGCTGTTAAATCTAAATAATTCTCTTAGGAAAGGAGGAAATTGATTATGCCAAAAGTAGCATTATACAACCAAAACGGTTCTACTGCTGGTGACATCGAATTAAACGCTTCTGTATTTGGTATCGAACCAAATGAGAGTGTTGTATTCGACGCTATTCTTATGCAAAGAGCTTCCTTACGTCAAGGAACTCACAAAGTAAAAAATCGTTCTGAAGTACGCGGCGGAGGTCGTAAACCATGGCGTCAAAAAGGTACTGGACGTGCCCGTCAAGGTTCAATCCGTTCACCGCAATGGCGCGGAGGTGGTGTCGTATTCGGCCCAACACCACGCAGCTATTCTTATAAATTACCTAAAAAAGTTCGCCGCTTGGCAATCAAATCAGTATTGTCTTCTAAAGTGAACGACAACAACATCATCGTTCTTGAAGATCTTACTCTTGATACGGCTAAAACAAAAGAAATGGCAGCTATCCTTAAAGGATTATCTGTTGAGAAAAAAGCTTTAATCGTAACTGCGGATGCAAACGAAGCAGTAGTTTTATCTGCTCGTAACATTCCTGGAGTTACTGTTGTTGAAGCTAACGGAATCAACGTTTTAGACGTTGTCAACCACGAGAAGCTTCTGATTACAAAAGCAGCGGTTGAAAAAGTAGAGGAGGTGCTTGCATAATGAAAGATCCTCGTGATGTTCTAAAGCGCCCCGTCATTACTGAACGTTCTGCTGATTTAATGACTGAAAAGAAATATACTTTTGAAGTTGATGTAAGAGCTAACAAAACAGAAGTGAAAGACGCGGTTGAAAGCATCTTTGGAGTGAAAGTTGACAAAGTCAACATCATGAACTACAAAGGTAAATCAAAACGTGTTGGACGCTACACTGGTATGACTAGCCGTCGCAGAAAAGCGATCGTAAAACTTACTGCAGACAGCAAAGAAATCGAAATTTTTGAAGCTTAATTATCTGTAAAAAGAAGGAGGGAAATTCAAAATGGCGATTAAAAAGTATAAACCGACCTCTAATGGACGTCGTGGCATGACAACTTCAGATTTTGCTGAAATCACGACTGACAAGCCGGAAAAATCCTTGCTTGCTCCCCTTCACAAAAAAGGCGGACGTAACAACCAAGGTAAATTGACTGTACGTCACCAAGGTGGCGGACATAAACGCCAATACCGTGTTATCGACTTCAAACGCGATAAAGATGGTATACCTGGACGCGTTGCTACAGTTGAATACGATCCAAACCGTTCAGCTAACATCGCTCTAATCAACTATGCAGACGGAGAAAAACGTTACATTCTTGCTCCTAAAGGAATTCAAGTAGGTACTGAAATCATGTCAGGTCCTGAAGCTGACATTAAAGTAGGTAATGCACTTCCACTTATCAACATCCCTGTTGGTACAGTTGTGCATAACATTGAATTAAAACCTGGTAAAGGCGGGCAGCTTGTACGTTCAGCTGGTACATCTGCTCAGGTTCTTGGTAAAGAAGGTAAATACGTTCTTGTACGTCTTAACTCTGGTGAAGTTCGCATGATCCTTTCTGCTTGCCGTGCTTCTATCGGTCAAGTGGGTAACGAACAGCACGAACTTATCAACATTGGTAAAGCTGGACGTTCTCGCTGGAAAGGCATCCGTCCTACAGTTCGTGGTTCTGTAATGAACCCTAACGATCACCCACACGGTGGTGGTGAAGGACGTGCGCCAATCGGACGTAAATCACCAATGTCTCCATGGGGCAAACCAACTCTTGGATTCAAGACTCGTAAGAAAAAGAACAAATCCGATAAATTTATCGTACGTCGTCGTAAAAATAAATAACGGGGTTGTCTACGGTTCTTTTCGGACCGTAGTGCAATCACGAAGGGAGGTTCCAAAATGGCTCGCAGCTTAAAAAAAGGACCATTTGTCGATGGACACTTGATGACTAAAATCGAGAAATTAAATGAAACAGACAAGAAACAAGTCGTAAAAACTTGGTCTCGTCGTTCAACTATTTTCCCACAGTTTATTGGTCACACAATCGCAGTCTATGACGGACGTAAACACGTGCCTGTATTCATCTCTGAAGATATGGTAGGGCACAAGTTGGGTGAATTCGCTCCAACTCGTACGTACAAAGGTCATGCTAGTGATGACAAAAAAACAAGACGCTAAGAGAGGAGGCTTTTAAATGCAAGCTAAAGCTGTTGCAAGAACAGTCCGTATTGCTCCTCGTAAAGCACGTCTAGTAATGGACCTGATTCGAGGCAAGCAAGTAGGTGAGGCAGTATCAATCTTGAACCTTACACCAAGAGCTGCTTCTCCAATTATCGAGAAAGTATTAAAATCCGCTATTGCAAATGCTGAGCATAACTATGAAATGGACGCTAACAACCTGGTTATTTCTCAAGCATTCGTTGACGAAGGCCCTACGTTAAAAAGATTCCGCCCACGTGCTATGGGACGTGCGAGCCAAATCAACAAACGTACGAGCCACATTACAATCGTTGTATCAGAAAAGAAGGAGGGATAAGTAGTGGGTCAAAAGGTAAATCCAGTCGGTCTTCGTATCGGAGTCATTCGTGATTGGGAATCTAAGTGGTACGCTGGTAAAGATTACGCTGACTTCCTGCACGAAGATTTAAAAATTCGTGAATACATTAGCAAACGCCTTTCTGACGCTTCTGTTTCTAAAGTAGAAATCGAGCGTGCAGCAAACCGCGTTAACATTACGATCCACACAGCTAAGCCTGGTATGGTTATCGGTAAAGGCGGTTCTGAAGTCGAAGCACTTCGCAAAGCCCTTAACAGCCTTACTGGCAAGCGTGTACACATTAACATTCTTGAAATCAAAAGAGCAGATCTTGATGCACAGCTAGTTGCTGACAACATCGCTCGTCAATTAGAAAACCGTGTTTCTTTCCGCCGTGCGCAGAAACAACAAATCCAACGTACTATGCGTGCTGGAGCACAAGGTGTGAAAACAATGGTTTCTGGTCGTCTTGGCGGTGCAGATATCGCTCGTTCTGAATACTACAGTGAAGGAACTGTTCCATTGCACACATTACGTGCGGACATTGACTATGCAACATCTGAAGCTGATACTACTTACGGTAAGCTTGGTGTAAAAGTCTGGATCTATCGTGGAGAGGTTCTTCCTACTAAGAAGAAAACTGAGGAAGGAGGAAAATAATATGTTATTACCAAAACGCGTTAAATATCGCAGAGAGCATCGCGGAAAAATGCGTGGCCGTGCGAAAGGCGGTACTGAAGTACATTTCGGAGAATTCGGTATCCAAGCTCTTGAAGCTTCTTGGATTACTAACCGTCAAATCGAAGCTGCACGTATTGCGATGACTCGTTACATGAAACGTGGCGGTAAAGTTTGGATCAAAATTTTCCCTTCTAAACCTTACACTGCTAAACCACTTGAGGTACGTATGGGATCCGGTAAAGGGGCTCCAGAAGGTTGGGTAGCTGTTGTAAAACCGGGCAAAGTTTTATTTGAAATTTCTGGTGTGTCTGAAGAGGTTGCTCGTGAAGCGCTTCGCCTTGCATCTCACAAATTGCCAATTAAAACGAAGTTCGTAAAACGTGAAGAAATTGGTGGTGAATCAAATGAAAGCTAATGAAATTCGTGACCTTACCACTGCTGAAATTGAACAAAAAGTAAAGTCTCTTAAAGAAGAACTTTTCAATCTTCGCTTTCAATTAGCGACAGGACAACTTGAAAATACTGCTCGCATTCGTGAAGTGCGCAAAGCTATCGCGCGCATGAAAACTGTGATTCGTGAAAGAGAAATTGCTGCTAATAAATAATCACTGAGGGGAGGTCGTGAGCATGAGCGAACGTAACCAACGCAAAGTTTACCAAGGCCGTGTTGTTTCTGACAAAATGGATAAAACCATTACTGTTGTTGTTGAGACATACAAAAAACATACACTTTACGGTAAACGCGTAAAATACTCAAAAAAATTCAAAGCACATGATGAAAATAATCAAGCTAAAATCGGTGACATCGTTAAGATCATGGAAACTCGTCCATTGTCTGCAACTAAGCGTTTCCGTCTAGTTGAAGTTGTCGAAGAAGCTGTTATTATCTAATAAAGTTCGGAATTCTTTTTCCGAAGGGAGGTAACAAATAATGATTCAACAAGAGACTCGTTTAAAAGTAGCTGACAACTCTGGCGCACGTGAAGTACTTACTATTAAAGTTCTTGGTGGTTCTGGACGTAAAACAGCTAACATTGGTGATGTAATTGTTTGCACGGTTAAACAAGCAACACCAGGAGGCGTTGTCAAAAAAGGTGAAGTCGTAAAAGCTGTTATCGTTCGCACTAAAAGCGGAGCGCGCAGAAGTGACGGTTCATACATCAGCTTCGATGAGAATGCATGTGTTATCATCCGTGACGACAAGAGCCCACGCGGAACTCGTATCTTCGGACCAGTTGCTCGTGAATTGCGTGAAAACAACTTTATGAAAATTGTTTCTCTAGCTCCAGAAGTTATCTAATGAAATAAATGCCTTACTCAAGGAGGTGCGATCAGGATGCATGTAAAAAAAGGCGATAAAGTTATGGTTATCTCTGGTAAAGATAAAGGCAAACAAGGAACAATCCTTGCTGCTTTCCCTAAAAAGGACCGCGTTTTAGTTGAAGGTGTTAACATGGTAAAGAAACACTCTAAACCAACTCAAGCTAACCCTCAAGGCGGTATTTCTAATCAAGAGGCGCCAATTCATGTATCAAACGTTATGCCGCTCGATCCTAAAACAGGTGAAGTGACTCGCGTAGGATACAAAGTGGAAGATGGCAAAAAAGTTCGTGTAGCAAAAAAATCTGGGCAAGTTCTAGATAAATAGTATTAAAAGGAAGGGAGGTCTATCTCATGAACCGCCTTAAAGAAAAGTACAATAAAGAAATTGCACCTGCTTTAATGACTAAGTTCAACTATGATTCAGTCATGCAAGTGCCTAAAATCGAAAAAATCGTAATCAACATGGGTGTTGGTGACGCTGTTCAAAACGCCAAAGCAATCGACAGTGCTGTTGAAGAATTAACGTTTATCGCAGGTCAAAAACCTGTCGTTACTCGTGCGAAGAAATCAATTGCTGGATTCCGTCTTCGTGAGGGAATGCCTATCGGTGCGAAAGTAACTCTTCGCGGAGAGCGCATGTATGATTTCCTTGATAAACTTATTTCTGTATCTTTACCGCGTGTACGTGACTTCCGCGGGGTTTCTAAAAAATCTTTCGACGGTCGCGGTAACTACACACTTGGTATCAAAGAACAGTTAATCTTCCCTGAAATTGACTACGATAAAGTAACAAAGGTTCGCGGAATGGACATCGTTATCGTAACAACTGCTAATACTGACGAAGAAGCTCGTGAGCTATTAACTCAAGTAGGTATGCCGTTCCAGAAATAATCAATGAAAGGGAGGCGAAATCGTGGCTAAAAAGTCTATGATTGCGAAACAACAACGTACACCAAAGTTTAAAGTACAAGAGTACACACGCTGTGAACGCTGCGGACGTCCGCATTCAGTCATTCGTAAATTTAAACTTTGCCGTATTTGTTTCCGTGAGCTTGCATATAAAGGACAAATTCCTGGCGTGAAAAAAGCCAGCTGGTAATCCCCAAGAAAGGGAAGGAGGTAATTATATAATGGTTATGACAGATCCAATTGCAGATATGCTAACTCGTATTCGCAATGCAAACATGGTACGTCATGAGAAGCTTGAAATTCCTGCTTCTAAATTGAAAAGAGAAATTGCTGAAATTTTAAAGCGTGAAGGTTTCATTCGTGACGTTGAGTTCGTAGAAGACAGCAAACAAGGTATCATCCGCGTTTTCTTGAAATACGGACAAAACAACGAGCGCGTTATCACTGGTCTTAAAAGAATCAGCAAGCCTGGTTTGCGTGTTTATGCTAAATCTAATGAAGTACCTCGCGTACTTAACGGTCTTGGAATCGCGATTATTTCTACATCACAAGGTGTTTTAACGGACAAAGAAGCCCGTGCAAAACAAGCTGGTGGAGAAGTTCTAGCATACGTTTGGTAAGAAGTTTAACATGAATGGAGGTGTTTGGTATGTCTCGTGTAGGTAAGAAGCTACTTGAGATTCCTTCTGATGTTACAGTAACGTTAAATGATAACAACACTGTAGCTGTGAAAGGACCAAAAGGAGAATTAACTCGTACGTTTCACCCTGATATGGAGATTAAAGTAGAGGACAATGTGCTTACAGTCGCTCGTCCTTCTGATCAAAAAGAGCACCGTGCCCTGCATGGTACGACTCGCAGTCTGCTTGGCAACATGGTTGAAGGTGTATCTAAAGGATTTGAAAGAGGTTTGGAATTAGTCGGTGTCGGTTACCGTGCTTCTAAATCCGGAAATAAACTTGTTTTAAACGTTGGATACTCTCATCCTGTTGAGATCGTTCCTGAAGAAGGCATCGAAATCGAAGTTCCTTCTCAAACAAAAGTAGTTGTAAAAGGTACAGACAAAGAACGCGTAGGAGCTATTGCTGCTAACATCCGCGCTGTACGTTCTCCAGAGCCTTACAAAGGTAAAGGAATCCGCTACGAAGGTGAAGTTGTTCGCCGTAAAGAAGGTAAATCTGCTAAGTAAGATCGCTTAAAGTGAAGAAAGGAGTGACCTAGATGATTACGAAAACTAGCAAAAATGCTGCTCGTCTTAAAAGACACGCTCGTGTTCGCGCTAAACTTTCCGGTACTGCTGAAAGACCGCGCCTGAACGTTTTCCGTTCTAACAAGCACATTTACGCTCAAATCATCGATGATGTAAATGGTGTAACACTTGCTAGTGCATCTACTCTCGATAAAGACTTGAACGTTGAAAGCACTGGAGATACTTCTGCTGCTACTAAAGTTGGAGAATTAGTTGCAAAACGCGCTGCTGAAAAAGGCATTTCTGACGTAGTATTTGACCGTGGCGGATACTTATACCATGGACGTGTAAAAGCTTTGGCTGATGCCGCTCGTGAAGCTGGACTTAAATTTTAATAAAAGAAGGAGGGACACATGATTATGCGTCGTATTGACCCAAGCAAATTAGAGTTAGAAGAACGCTTAGTTACGGTTAACCGCGTAGCGAAAGTTGTTAAAGGTGGTCGTCGTTTCCGCTTCGCAGCTCTAGTCGTTGTCGGTGACAAAAACGGACACGTAGGATTCGGTACTGGTAAAGCACAAGAAGTACCAGAAGCGATCCGCAAAGCTGTTGAAGATGCGAAAAAGAATTTGATTGAAGTACCAATGGTTGGAACTACAATTCCACACGAAATCATCGGACGTTTCGGTGCAGGTAACATCTTGTTAAAACCTGCTTCTGAAGGTACTGGAGTTATCGCTGGAGGCCCTGTACGTGCGGTACTTGAGCTAGCTGGTGTAGCTGATATCCTTTCTAAGTCTTTAGGTTCTAACACACCGATCAACATGATTCGTGCAACACTTCAAGGTTTAAGTGAACTTAAACGTGCTGAAGACGTTGCGAAGCTTCGTGGAAAATCTGTAGAAGAACTGTTAGGATAAGGAGGGAACATTAATGGCTAAATTAGAAATTACCCTCAAACGAAGTGTAATCGGTCGCCCGGAAGACCAACGCGTTACTGTAAGAACACTTGGTTTAAAGAAAACAAACCAAACTGTTGTGCATGAAGACAACGCTGCGATCCGTGGTATGATTAATAAAGTATCTCATTTAGTTTCTGTTAAAGAACAATAAAAATATTTGATCGGATAAGGAGGTGTCCTAATGAAACTTCATGAATTAAAACCTTCAGAAGGTTCACGCAAAACGCGTAATCGCGTAGGTCGTGGTATTGGTTCTGGCAACGGTAAAACAGCTGGTAAAGGTCACAAAGGTCAAAACGCTCGTTCTGGCGGCGGTGTACGCCCTGGATTCGAGGGGGGACAAATGCCTTTATTCCAACGTCTTCCTAAACGCGGTTTCACTAACATCAACCGCAAGGAATACGCTGTAGTCAACCTAGACAAATTGAACGGTTTTGCAGAAGGAACGGAAGTCACTCCTGAACTTCTTCTAGAGACTGGTGTTATTAGCAAACTTAATGCAGGAGTAAAGATTCTTGGCAACGGTAAATTAGAGAAAAAATTAACTGTAAAAGCCAATAAATTCTCTGCTTCTGCGAAAGAAGCTGTTGAAGCTGCTGGCGGTACAGCTGAGGTGATCTAACTTGTTTAAAACAATCTCCAACTTTATGCGTGTGAGTGATATCAGGAATAAAATCATATTCACTTTACTCATGCTTATCGTCTTTCGCATAGGTGCGTTTATTCCTGTGCCTTACGTTAACGCTGAAGCGTTACAGGCGCAGTCTCAAATGGGTGTTTTTGATCTCCTTAATACATTTGGCGGCGGTGCGCTTTACCAATTTTCCATTTTCGCAATGGGAATTACTCCTTATATCACGGCTTCGATCATCATTCAGCTGCTTCAGATGGATGTTGTACCGAAGTTTACCGAGTGGTCTAAGCAAGGTGAAGTTGGCCGCCGTAAATTAGCTCAGTTCACAAGGTACTTTACGATTGTGCTTGGTTTCATCCAAGCATTAGGTATGTCATATGGATTTAACAATCTGGCAAACGGTATGCTGATCGAAAAATCCGGTGTATCGACATATCTTATCATTGCTTTAGTGCTCACTGGCGGAACTGCCTTTTTAATGTGGCTTGGGGAACAAATTACTTCTCATGGAGTAGGCAACGGAATATCGATCATTATCTTCGCGGGGATTGTGTCTAGTATTCCAAAAACAATTGGGCAAATATATGAGACTCAATTTGTCGGCAGCAACGATCAGTTGTTTATTCATATTGTGAAAGTCGCACTTCTTGTGATTGCGATTTTAGCAGTTATTGTTGGAGTTATTTTCATTCAGCAAGCCGTACGGAAAATTGCGATTCAATATGCTAAAGGCACAGGTCGTTCACCTGCTGGCGGAGGTCAGTCTACACACCTTCCATTGAAAGTGAATCCTGCAGGGGTTATTCCGGTAATCTTTGCGGTTGCGTTTTTGATAACGCCGCGGACGATCGCGTCATTCTTTGGAACAAACGATGTGACAAAGTGGATTCAAAACAACTTTGATAATACGCATCCGGTGGGTATGGCGATATATGTTGCGTTGATTATTGCCTTTACGTACTTTTATGCTTTTGTACAGGTAAACCCTGAACAAATGGCTGATAACCTTAAAAAACAGGGTGGCTATATCCCGGGGGTTCGTCCAGGGAAAATGACTCAAGATAGAATTACGAGCATTTTGTATCGACTTACGTTTGTGGGTTCTATATTCTTAGCCGTGATTTCCATTCTTCCTATCTTTTTCATTCAATTCGCTGGATTGCCTCAAAGTGCACAAATTGGCGGAACATCTTTGTTAATTGTTGTCGGGGTAGCCTTGGAGACAATGAAACAACTAGAAAGCCAGTTGGTGAAACGAAACTACCGTGGATTTATGAAAAACTAGAGGAAATGGATTTATCCATTCCCTCTTAATAAAGAGAGGACGGGGGAAATCCGAATGAACTTAGTCTTAATGGGGCTTCCTGGTGCCGGTAAAGGCACACAGGGCGAACGAATTGTTGAGGATTATGGGATTCCTCATATCTCAACAGGAGATATGTTCCGTGCTGCTATGAAAGAAGAAACACCACTCGGACTCGAAGCAAAATCTTATATTGATAAGGGAGAGCTCGTACCTGACGAAGTCACAATCGGAATTGTAAAAGAGAGACTTGGCAAAGATGATTGTGAAAGAGGTTTTCTTCTGGACGGATTTCCGCGAACAGTCGCTCAAGCCGAAGCTCTTGAAGAAATTCTTGAGGAATACGGCAAGCCGATTGATTATGTCATTAACATTGAAGTCGACAAAGACGCTCTTATGGAACGTCTGACTGGACGCAGAATTTGCAGTGTTTGCGGCACAACCTATCATTTAGTCTTTAATCCGCCGAAAACGCCGGGTATTTGTGATAAAGACGGAGGCGAACTCTATCAACGGGCAGATGATAATGAGGAAACAGTCTCTAAACGGCTTGAGGTAAACATGAAGCAAACTCAGCCTTTACTCGATTTCTATTCAGAGAAAGGTTATCTTGCAAACGTGAATGGCCAGCAGGACATTCAAGACGTTTATGCAGATGTGAAGGATCTTCTTGGAGGATTAAAAAAATGATTATCTGTAAAACCCCACGTGAACTTGGTATCATGCGGGAAGCAGGGCGAATCGTGGCTTTAACTCATGAAGAGTTAAAAAAGCACATTAAACCAGGAATCTCGACAAAAGAATTGGATCAAATTGCCGAACGTTTTATTAAGAAGCAGGGTGCAATCCCATCTTTTAAGGGGTATAATGGGTTTCGCGGGAGCATTTGCGTATCAGTTAATGAAGAACTCGTTCACGGCATACCTGGCAGCAGGGTGCTGAAGGACGGTGACATCATCAGTATTGATATCGGTGCTAAATTAAATGGTTATCATGGTGACTCTGCATGGACATATCCGGTAGGAAACATCAGCGATGATGACAAAAAACTTCTGGAAGTGACAGAGGAGTCTTTATATAAAGGCTTGCAGGAAGCAAAACCAGGTGAACGTTTGTCGAATATTTCCCACGCAATACAAACGTATGTCGAAAATGAGCAGTTTTCAGTTGTTAGGGAGTATGTCGGACATGGTGTTGGTCAAGACTTGCATGAGGACCCGCAAATTCCTCATTACGGTCCGCCCAACAAAGGACCACGGCTTAAACCTGGCATGGTTCTCGCTATTGAACCTATGGTGAACGCTGGCAGCCGCTACGTGAAAACATTGGCTGATAACTGGACGGTTGTAACGGTAGATGGGAAAAAGTGTGCTCATTTTGAACATACGATTGCGATTACGGAAACGGGTTTTGATATACTGACGAGAGTCTAGATGATGAAAATAATTCCGAAGACAGATGTTTTTCAAGCTTGATAGGGCAGAAAGCTTGGGTGAACATTGGCAAGACCGAATTCATCTTGCTGCTTGTCGTTGGAATTTTAACCATCATCAATGTACTAACAGCAGACGGAGAAAAGCGTACATTTCATTCTCCTAAGAAAAAGAATATCAATCATTTAACCCTTTATGATTGCGTATCTCCGGAAGTTCAGAACAGTATAAACGAAACAGGGCGTGTGACAAACTTCTTTTGAAATTTGTCAGAAAGCAAGTTACTGATTTGAAGAAGGGAGAACACTTGAATGGCGAAAGACGATGTAATTGAAGTGGAAGGTACTATAGTCGAAACACTGCCAAACGCGATGTTCAAAGTTGAACTTGAAAATGGCCACACTGTTTTGGCTCATGTATCTGGTAAAATCCGCATGCACTTCATTCGCATTTTACCTGGAGACAAAGTTACGGTAGAATTATCTCCATATGACTTAACTCGTGGCAGGATTACGTACCGTTACAAATAAAGCACTCCGGAAACTGAAGGAGGTTGGAAACACATGAAAGTGAGACCATCAGTTAAACCAATCTGCGAAAAATGTAAAGTTATTCGCAGAAAAGGAAAAGTAATGGTGATCTGTGAAAATCCAAAGCATAAACAAAAACAAGGATAATTTATAAGGAGGTGCCCAGAGAATGGCTCGTATTGCTGGTGTAGATATCCCACGTGACAAACGTGTTGTTATTTCTTTAACATACATCTTCGGAATTGGCCGCACAACGGCTCAGCAAGTTTTAAAAGAAGCTGGAGTTTCAGAAGATACTCGTGTGCGCGATCTTACTGAAGAAGAACTTGGTAAAATCCGTGATATTATTGACAAACTGAAAGTAGAAGGTGACCTTCGCCGTGAAGTTTCTCTTAATATCAAACGTCTGATCGAAATCGGAAGCTACCGCGGAATCCGTCATCGCAGAGGATTACCTGTTCGCGGACAAAACTCTAAAAACAATGCGCGTACTCGTAAAGGTCCGCGTCGTACTGTAGCTAACAAGAAAAAATAAGTAAGGGAGGTTCTTAAACAATGGCTGCTGCTCGTAAATCTAACACGCGTAAACGTCGCGTGAAAAAGAATATTGAGTCTGGAATTGCTCATATTCGTTCAACTTTCAATAACACGATCGTTACGATCACTGACACTCATGGTAATGCTATTTCTTGGTCTAGTGCCGGAGCTTTAGGATTCAGAGGTTCTCGTAAATCTACTCCTTTTGCTGCGCAAATGGCTGCAGAAACAGCTGCTAAAGGTTCAATCGAACATGGTCTTAAAACTCTAGAGGTTACTGTTAAAGGACCTGGTTCAGGCCGTGAAGCTGCAATCCGTGCACTTCAAGCTGCTGGACTAGAAGTCACTGCTATCAGAGACGTAACTCCTGTTCCTCATAACGGATGCCGTCCACCAAAACGTCGCCGCGTGTAATTTGTTTGTATAGATTTTGTGTCCCTGTCAATAATGGGTTATGATACAGTTATTTATGAAACGAATGCACCGACTCGTTGCCTGAGCACATACGGGACTAAACAATGGGGAATTTCGGATGGAATCTCATATGATTCTATTCGAGGTTTCGACGTTTTGAAGGAGGGTTTTAAGTAATGATCGAGATTGAAAAACCAAAAATCGAAACGGTTGAAATCAGCGACGATGCCAAATTTGGTAAGTTTGTCGTAGAGCCACTTGAGCGTGGATATGGTACAACTCTGGGTAACTCCTTACGTCGTATCCTCTTATCCTCACTCCCTGGTGCCGCTGTAACATCAATCCAGATAGATGGTGTACTGCACGAATTCTCGACAATTGAAGGCGTTGTGGAAGATGTTACAACGATTATCTTACACATTAAAAAGCTTGCATTGAAAATCTACTCTGATGAAGAGAAGACGCTAGAAATTGATGTACAGGGTGAAGGAACTGTAACGGCAGCTGATATTACACACGATAGTGATGTAGAGATCTTAAATCCTGATCTTCATATCGCGACTCTTGGTGAGAATGCGAGTTTCCGAGTTCGCCTTACTGCTCAAAGAGGACGTGGGTATACGCCTGCTGACGCAAACAAGAGAGACGATCAGCCAATCGGCGTGATTCCGATCGATTCTATCTATACGCCAGTTTCTCGTGTATCTTATCAGGTAGAGAACACTCGTGTAGGCCAAGTTGCAAACTATGATAAACTTACACTTGATGTTTGGACTGATGGAAGCACTGGACCGAAAGAAGCAATTGCGCTTGGTTCAAAGATTTTAACTGAACACCTTAATATATTCGTTGGTTTAACTGACGAAGCTCAACATGCTGAAATCATGGTTGAAAAAGAAGAAGATCAAAAAGAGAAAGTTCTTGAAATGACAATTGAAGAATTGGATCTTTCTGTTCGTTCTTACAACTGCTTAAAGCGTGCGGGTATTAACACGGTTCAAGAGCTTGCGAACAAGACGGAAGAAGATATGATGAAAGTTCGAAATCTAGGACGCAAATCACTTGAAGAAGTGAAAGCGAAACTAGAAGAACTTGGACTCGGACTTCGCAAAGACGATTGACTAGTTTCCCTTGTGAACTAGGATTTTCGTGTGTTTATTATTCAGAAACAGCATTCCAATAAAGGAGGGGACATCACATGTCATACAGAAAACTAGGACGTACGAGTGCACAGCGTAAAGCTATGCTTCGTGATCTTACAACTGATTTGATCATCAACGAAAGAATCGAAACAACTGAAACACGTGCGAAAGAACTTCGCTCTGTAGTTGAAAAAATGATCACGCTTGGCAAACGCGGTGATCTTCACGCTCGCCGTCAAGCTGCTGCATACATCCGCAACGAGGTTGCAAACGAAGAAAATAACCAAGATGCACTTCAAAAATTATTCTCTGACATTGCAACTCGTTACGAGGAGCGCCAAGGCGGATACACACGTATTATGAAGCTTGGTCCTCGCCGTGGTGACGGAGCACCAATGGCAATTATCGAATTGGTTTAATCACATATTTTTGTGTATCTAAAGAAGGGCGGGACAGTTTCTAACTGGATCTATGCCCTTTTTTTAGATACTGCAACTTTTAATATAGAGAGAAAAGCAGAGCATTAGCTGAGAGGAGGCCGGTTTTCCATGAATCAAAATCAGTTGATATCGGTAGAGGATATCGTATTTCGATATCGGAAGGACGCAGAAAGACGAGCACTAGACGGCGTCTCCCTGCAGGTGTATGAGGGTGAATGGCTTGCAATCGTAGGTCATAACGGTTCAGGGAAATCAACACTGGCCCGGGCATTGAATGGTTTAATTCTTCCTGAATCAGGCGACATTGAGGTTGCCGGGATTCAATTGACAGAGGAATCCGTTTGGGAAGTGCGTAAGAAGATAGGTATGGTCTTTCAAAATCCGGATAACCAATTTGTCGGAACGACTGTTCGCGATGATGTGGCTTTTGGTTTAGAAAACAATGGTGTACCGCGGGAAGAAATGATTGAGAGAGTGGACTGGGCAGTAAAACAGGTAAATATGCAAGATTTTCTCGATCAAGAGCCGCACCATCTCTCCGGAGGCCAAAAGCAGAGAGTTGCGATTGCGGGGGTTATTGCCGCACGTCCTGATATTATTATCTTAGATGAAGCAACATCCATGCTTGATCCGATCGGGCGAGAAGAAGTGCTTGAAACGGTAAGACATTTAAAAGAGCAGGGAATGGCGACTGTCATATCCATTACACATGATCTGGATGAGGCAGCAAAAGCAGACAGGATCATTGTCATGAATGGCGGTAAAAAATATGCTGAAGGGCCGCCTAAAGAGATTTTTAAATTGAATAAAGAACTTGTTCGAATCGGGCTTGATTTACCCTTCTCATTCCAGCTTAGCCAGCTTTTAAGAGAAAATGGACTGGCTTTGGAAGAAAACCATTTGACTCAGGAAGGGCTGGTGAAAGAGCTGTGGACATTACAATCAAAGATGTAGAGCATCGCTATCAGATGAAGACGCCGTTTGAGCGCCTAGCACTATATGATATCAATGCATCGATTAAAGAAGGAAGCTACGTAGCAGTTATCGGGCATACAGGCTCTGGCAAGTCCACTCTTCTTCAGCACCTAAATGGTCTCCTGAAGCCGACGAAGGGACAGATATCACTAGGCAACACTGTCATTCAGGCAGGGAGAAAGAATAAAGATCTGAAAAAACTTCGTAAAAAAGTCGGAATCGTTTTCCAATTTCCTGAGCATCAATTATTCGAAGAAACAGTTCTTAAAGATATTTCATTCGGACCGATGAACTTTGGTGTTAAAAAAGAAGATGCTGAACAAAAAGCGAGAGAGATGCTGCAGCTTGTAGGTTTATCAGAAGAGCTTTTGGACAGGTCACCCTTTGAATTAAGCGGGGGACAAATGCGCAGAGTTGCAATTGCCGGCGTACTTGCAATGGACCCTGAAGTGCTTGTTCTGGATGAACCGACTGCAGGATTGGACCCAAGAGGGCGAAAAGAGATTATGGACATGTTTTATGAGCTTCATCAACGCGGGAACCTGACGACGATCCTTGTGACACACAGCATGGAGGATGCAGCTGCATACGCTGATGAAATGATTGTTATGCATAAAGGAACGATACAAGCATCAGGCAGTCCGCGTGATCTGTTTTTAAAGGGTGAAGAGATGGCCGGCTGGGGGCTGGATCTTCCTGAAACAATAAAATTCCAAAGACACCTTGAAGCTGTACTGGGTGTGAGATTTAATGAGCCTATGCTCACAATCGAAGATGCCGCTGCTGAAATCCGTGCTCTTTTTCAGGGGGAGAAGACTTTATGATGGACAGCATGATTATCGGCAAGTATGTACCGGGGACTTCACTTGTGCACCGGCTTGACCCCAGAACAAAACTGATCACGATCTTTTTATTTGTCTGCATCGTATTCTTAGCTAATAATGTTCAGACATATGCGTTGCTTGGTTTATTTACAATCGGCGTCGTTTCTTTAACAAGAGTTCCTTTCTCTTTTTTAATGAAAGGGCTGAAGCCAATCATCTGGATTGTCCTTTTTACGTTCCTTCTTCACATCCTAATGACACATGAAGGACCGATTATCTTTCAAATAGGTTTTTTCAAAGTCTATGAGGGCGGTCTGGTTCAGGGGATATTCATTTCTCTTAGATTCGTCTATTTGATTTTAATCACAACCTTATTAACGCTTACGACCACACCGATTGAGATTACCGATGGAATGGAGCAGCTGCTGAACCCATTGAAAAAATTAAAGCTTCCTGTTCATGAGCTGGCTCTTATGATGTCAATTTCTTTACGGTTTATTCCGACACTGATGGAGGAGACAGATAAGATCATGAAGGCTCAGATGGCGCGAGGCGTTGATTTTACAAGCGGGCCTGTCAAAGATAGAGTGAAGGCTATTGTCCCGCTTCTTGTCCCGCTCTTCGTCAGCGCATTTAAACGCGCCGAAGAGCTTGCGGTGGCAATGGAAGCAAGAGGCTATCAAGGCGGAGAAGGACGTACGAAATATAGAAAGCTTGTATGGACAGGAAAAGACACTTCTGTCATTGTCAGCTTAATTGTATTAGCTGCTTTGTTATTTTTCTTAAGGGCTTAGAGGTGCTGTATGAGACTGAAATGCACGATTTCTTATGACGGACATTTGTTTAACGGTTATCAGGTTCAGCCGGGCAAAAGAACGGTTCAGGATGAACTGGAGAAGGCTTTGGCTGTCCTGCATAAGTCAAAAGACAGAATTCCGGTCGTTTCGTCTGGAAGAACAGACAGCGGGGTTCACGCAGCCGGACAGGTGATTCATTTTGACACTCCGCTGTCTATCCCGGCTGAGAGATGGCCATATGCCTTAAATGCACTGCTTCCGGACGATATCGCAGTCAAACAGGCAGAAATTGCGGATGATGGGTTCCATGCACGATTTAGCGCAGTCAAAAAAGAATATCGCTACTTTGTATACACGGAGAAACACCCGGACGTATTTAAACGGCATTACGCTTACCATTTTTCATATCGCCTTAATGTGCAGGACATGAGAGAAGCGGCAAAGCATCTTATAGGGACACATGATTTTACGAGCTTTTGCGCGGCTAAAACAGAAGTGCAGGACAAGGTAAGAACGATTTACGAACTTGATTGGACTGAGACGGCTGACGGCCTGCAAATGCGGATCACAGGCAGCGGTTTCTTATATAATATGGTCAGAATTATTGCGGGTACTTTGCTTGATGCAGGTATTGGAAAAATTTCTCCCGATGATGTGAAATCCATGCTGGAAGCGAAGGATCGCGAAGCGGCAGGGCGCACAGCGCCGGGGCACGGGCTATATTTATGGAACGTTTACTATGACAACTAAACCAGGTGTATAATATTTTCTTGACAGAGTCTGCATAAAGTTATAAGATATCATATGGTATGTATTTCAACCCCACGATAAGCCCCGGAACTTATTGTGTTGTGAAATAGAACGTAATCGAAGTTTATTGAAAATGACAGATCATTTAGGAGGGAAATTCAATGCGTACAACACCTATGGCTAACGCAAGTACTATTGAACGCAAGTGGTTAGTTGTTGATGCTGCTGGCAAGACTTTAGGTCGCCTTTCTTCAGAAGTTGCAGCTATCCTTCGCGGAAAACACAAACCAACTTACACACCACACGTTGATACTGGAGATCATGTGATCATCATCAACGCTGAAAAAATCGAGTTAACTGGTAAAAAGTTAACTGACAAAATCTACTACCGTCACACTCAACATCCAGGCGGATTAAAATCAAGAACTGCTCTTGAAATGCGTACAAACTACCCTGAGAAAATGCTTGAGCTTGCTATCAAAGGCATGCTTCCAAAAGGTTCTCTAGGTCGTCAAATGTTCAAAAAATTGAACGTATACCGTGGTTCTGAGCATCCACACGAAGCACAAAAACCTGAAGTTTACGAACTTCGCGGTTAATTAAAAAGGAGGTTACCAATTTGGCACAGGTTCAATATTACGGTACTGGCCGTCGTAAAAGCTCTGTAGCGCGTGTGCGTTTAGTTCCAGGAGAAGGCCGTATCGTCGTTAATAATCGTGAAATCAGCGAACATATCCCATCTGCAGCTTTAATCGAAGATATCAAACAACCATTAACTTTGACTGAAACAGCTGGCACTTATGATGTTTTAGTAAACGTACATGGAGGCGGCTTATCTGGTCAAGCTGGAGCAATCCGTCACGGTATCGCTCGTGCTTTGCTTGAAGCAGATCCAGAATACCGTACAACTCTTAAACGTGCAGGTCTTCTGACTCGTGACGCTCGTATGAAAGAACGTAAAAAATACGGTCTTAAAGGCGCTCGTCGTGCACCTCAGTTCTCAAAACGTTAATTTTACGTTTTCAAAAAGCTCTCGACCTTGGGTTGGGAGCTTTTTTCTTTCAATAAAACGTGGCAGCCTCGCATAAAAATAACAACTGAATGGACGTTTGGCGGGGTTAAGCAAATTGTTTGTTTATAAACGGTCTCTTTGTAATAATCATGTTAGCTTTCATTCTTATTCAATTGGAACTTCGGTCAATGTTTATTATCGTTATGTGCTCAGCCCAGCTTCATCTAACCACTGTATCTCATCCGTTAAAGTTCACTGCTGATTCTTAACCCGGAGAAACAATAGCTCTCATTGCTAATGGCTTTATGTAACGAAGTAAAAGTAAATCTGATGATATAAATCACATATCTCCTTTGTGATTTTTTTGCGTTTTTATGAACTTTTTTCTAAATATGCAAAGGGAAAGCGATATCAATCTAGAAATATTTGTTATACTCTATACATTAAAGTAAGGAGAAGATTCATGAATGCGTTAGTAGCTCATAATAGCAAAGCCTGGGATAAAAAAGTAGAAACAGGCAATGAATGGACTGTTGCTGTTGAGCAGCAGGTTATCGAACAAGCAAAAAAAGGCAATTGGGATATAAGGGTAACACCAATGAAAGATGTACCGAAGGATTGGTTTCCGCCTATCAAAGGTCTGAAAGTACTCTGTTTAGCATCAGGCGGCGGCCAGCAGGGTCCAGTTTTGGCAGCCGCAGGCGCGGATGTCACCGTATTAGATAACTCAGAAAAACAACTGAATCAGGATAAAATGATTGCTGAGCGAGATGGTCTCACGATACACACTGTCAAAGGAAGCATGGACGATTTAAGTGTATTTAATGATGAATCATTTGATGTCATTGTACATCCTGTTGCCAATGTTTTTGTTGAGAATGTCCTCCCGGTATGGAAGGAAGCGTACCGTGTGTTGAAAAGGAACGGCATTCTAATCTCGGGTTTTGTCAATCCTGTTGTATTTCTGTTTGATACAGAATTAGAACAGCAAGGTGTTTTAAAAGTAAAACACTCCATTCCATACGCTGACCCAGAAGATCTTCCGAAACATAAAGTGAAAAAACTGATCGAAAATAATGAGGCTCTGGAATTCGGCCATTCCTTAGAAGACCAAATCAAAGGCCAGATTGATGCCGGTTTTATCGTTACTGGTTTTTATGAAGATAAAGGCGGGTTTGTATTAGACCAATATATCCATACATATTCTGCAACAAGAAGCGTGAAAGTATGAAAAGCAGCGACCTGTTAGAGGGGCTGCTTTTTTCATAACCAATTACAGAACGTTTGTTCCGCACCCTGCGGAAAGCTGATTTTTTATCGATTTTACACCTTCATTTGGGCGAATTTCCAACCGAATTCGGGCATTGTTTCATCATCCAAACCTCAAAATAATCGGTAAAAGGAGAGTGAATTTATATGGCAGAAGTACTGTCTTTTATGGATGTGAAACGCCAAAAGGATTTTGAATTAGAAAAGAACTTGCTCAAAGAACTCTCTCTGAGACAAATTATCCAGTCTGTTAAGGATTGTTTGGAACCATTATTTCCATTTTTACATGATGAACGAGATATTATTACTGAAGGCTGTATTGATTTTGCGATTGAAGCTTATTTGTTAGGCGGGCGTTTTGGGATATTCGGCTATTACGGAGAATCCATGCAGAGTATCAGTGCCCGCTCTGCAAGAGAAGAAGAAGAGCTACGTATGGAGTTTTTTGATTATCTCTATAATTGGATACACGAGCAATACGCAACATTTGATAAAAACACGGTTTATGAAGCGGCACGCAAGTTCATTAAAGATTGGTGGACAGCGGGGTTTGTTCAAAGAGAAAAACAGTGTAAGCTTCGCATGCGATAATCATATTTCCCGGCCCTGTCCCATAGTTATGTAATAACGGACAAGCGGGAGGGGAAGGGATGAGGAAAAAGCTTAAATGGCTCAGTTTTTTGCTAGGCTTCATCGTATTACTATTTCTGTTCAAATATCAGTTCAGCAATAACGACTCTTGGAAGCCGTGGAGCCTGCCCTTGAGCGGTAAAATCATTTATCTAGATCCAGGTCATGGCGGGCCTGACGGCGGAGCAGTCGGCGGAAAGCTGTTAGAGAAGGATGTTACCCTGGAAGTGGCCTTTAGAGTCAGGGATTATCTTCAAGAACAAGGAGCGCTTGTTATCATGACCAGAGAAAGTGATACTGATCTCGCTCCAGAAGGAACAAAAGGCTATAGTCGACGAAAAGCTGAGGATCTAAGACAACGAGTCAAATTAATAAACCATTCAGAGGCGGAGCTCTATATCAGCATTCATCTTAATGCGATTCCGTCACAAAAATGGAGCGGAGCCCAAAGCTTTTATTACGGGAAATATGCGGAAAATGAGAAAGTCGCAAAATACATCCAGGATGAGCTGAGAAGAAATCTGGAAAACACAACCCGGAAAGCAAAGCGGATTCATGGTATCTACTTAATGCAAAACGTCACCAAACCGGGGGCGCTTATAGAAGTCGGATTTTTATCCAATCCAAACGAAGCAACGCTACTCGGTAAACCGAAATATCAAGACAAGGTGGCATCTTCCATATATAAAGGCATTTTGCGATATTTCACAGAAAAAGGAGACCCTCCGGAGTAATGGAGGGTTTTCTTGTGGTTCTAAGCATAAGACACCCGCCATTTATGTATGATATAATAATAATTGTAAACGAATACACAAAAGGGTGAGGTTCGATGATAAGAGAAGATGAAGTAAGAAAACTAGTCGGAGAAATGCGCGAACCTTTTCTTCAAAGACCTCTGGGAGAATTGGATGCCGTTAAGGAAATTAAAATAAAGCCTGAAAAACGGCATATCAGTGTAAAAGTCGCTCTTGCAAAAACAGGAACTGCAGAACAAATGCAGATTCAGCAAGAGATCGTAAACGTATTAAAAGGGGCAGGAGCTGAGACAGTCGGCCTTCGATTTGAAGAGCTGCCTGAAGAAACGGTTGCTAAATTCCGGGCGCCGTCAGCTGAGAAAAAAACATTATTAAATATGGATAACCCGCCAGTCTTTCTTGCTGTAGCAAGTGGAAAAGGCGGCGTAGGCAAGTCAACTGTGTCAGTAAACCTAGCTATTTCTCTGGCTCGTCTAGGGAAAAAGGTTGGTTTAATTGATGCGGATATTTATGGGTTCAGTGTGCCGGACATGATGGGTATCACTGTGCGTCCAACAATTGAAGGAGAGAAACTTCTTCCTGTTGAACGCTTTGGAGTAAAGGTCATGTCAATGGGCTTTTTCGTAGAAGAAAATGCCCCGGTCGTATGGAGAGGGCCGATGCTCGGCAAAATGCTGAATAATTTTTTCCATGAAGTAGAGTGGGGAGAAGTAGACTATATCGTTCTTGATCTTCCGCCTGGTACAGGGGACGTTGCTCTCGATGTACATACAATGCTTCCGAGCTGCAAAGAAATTATCGTATCTACGCCACATCCGACAGCTGCTTTTGTCGCGGCCAGAGCGGGCTCTATGGCGATTAAAACCGATCATGAGGTCGTGGGGGTCATAGAGAACATGGCTTATTATGAAAGTGCAAAGACAGGGGAAAGAGAATATGTCTTTGGAAAAGGCGGAGGAGATAAACTGGCTGAGGAACTAAATGTGCCTTTGCTCGGCAGAATCCCATTGAAACAGCCAGATTGGGATAAGGACCAATTTGCTCCGTCTGTTTATGACGAGAATCATCCAATCGGAGAAATATATCAGGACATCGCAAAAAAAATAGATGCAAAAATGTCTGTGCAGGTATAAAAGGTGAACCGGGATTCCAGATCCCGGCTTTCCCTTTATTCACTTTCTTTGGCTGTGTCTTTTGCTGCTTTTTTCAGCTCATCTTCGAACTGCTTTTTGTAAAGCGGACTAGAAAGTGTTTCGTTAATAACCTCTTCTAAATAACTGCGGAATTCTTGGCTTTTTGCCAGCTGGCTGTACTTTTTATCCATGCCGGGATCCTGCATAACGCTCATCAGCATCTTCTGGTAATCTGGATCCTTCATCAGCTTTTTAATCACTTTTTCATGCTCTGTCTGAAGAGTTTTGGCAAAGCCCTCAGCAAAATCAGTGTCTTCAAAGATGTTTTTCCAAAATTCTTCACCTTTTTTAGATGTGAGTGTTTTTTCTATTGTTCCTTTAATTGCATCTTGGTCAATCACCAGCGCTTCATTCATGGCATCATCATTTAATAATTCCTTAATAGCTTTCTTTCCATCATCAGTTTTTAATATATCAACAACCATTTTTTTGGTTTGATCATAATCCATATCCGCTGCTTGGTCTTTTGGAGCGCAAGCTGTTACAGATAATAACAAAAAACAGCTCATCAATAGCGTTTTGGCTTTTGACATGCTTAAGCTCCTTTCACATACTTGTCTTACCTTTAATATGATTCATCTGTTTGGAATTATACATAACAAAATATCGCTGTTCGCGATTTTTGAGGGGATGAATAAAGAAATGAAAAGCCGTGGTTTAGTTCGTTTTTTCTTTTCTATTTTAGCTGTCGGAGCGCTTATCACGAGTATTGTGGGTTTTGCTTTAAAGTGGGGAGAATATAGAGGGCTGTTTCTAACATTTGAAGCGGGACAGATTTTCTCTGTTTTATTTTGGTTTATCGGTGTAGGCATGATTTTCAGTGTGATCAGCCAAATGGGTTTTTTCGTGTTTTTAACAGTTCATCGGTTTGCGCTTGAGATA
Organism: Bacillus sp. SG20033; assembly: GCF_044570195.1. Classification (NCBI taxonomy): domain Bacteria; kingdom Bacillati; phylum Bacillota; class Bacilli; order Caryophanales; family Bacillaceae; genus Bacillus; species Bacillus sp. SG20033. The sequence continues at coordinate 159,071 of NZ_CP172606.1, forward strand.
TTAAGGTCCTCCTCTTTGTGGAATTTGCTGCAGTTGTTTTTCATCCTGTTTGTTGCTTTTGATTTAATGTATGTGCGTTTTTTATTTTTTGGAGAGAGCGGAGAATCGCTGGCTGGCTATGCGTGGTTACCGGTGTTTTTATTGATCTTTGGAGTGATTACAGCTTATATAAAGCAAAAGCAGTCCTCTAAGAAAACATTTGTGTCATCGTTATTTTTGATGGTTGTGATTACCGCATTAGAATGGTTCCCTGCATTAAGAGTAAATGATGAGGACTGGCTTTATTTAATGCTTTTTCCGTTAATGGCATGTAATGCCTTCCAATTGCTGATGCTGCCGAAGTTTGCAGCAAAGTAATTACTTTACCTCTGCGGATTTGGCATCAGAATTTGCGATGAGATCACCCACGGTTACATTTTTTAATCCTTTTTCTTTCAGCTGATGGATGATATCAGGCAATGCTTCTTCTGTTTGTTTTGCCGAATCGGAGGCATGTAAAAGAATAATGTCTCCACCGGAAACTTGCTTGGTCACATTGTCGATGATTTTTTCAACTCCGGGATTTGTCCAGTCTTGAGAGTTCACACTGTAATGAACGACTGTATAATTGTATTGCTTTGCGACCTTTAGAACATTCTTATTGAATTGGCCGGTAGGGGGTCTTAATAGCTGTATGTCTTTGACCCCTAACTTTTCAAAGGCTGTTTGCGCACGGTTCATGTCCTTTTTTATTTCGCTGCTCTCTAAATTGGCATAGTTTTTATAAGCGTAGCCCATGCTCCCGATTTGATGGCCGTCCTTTACGATACGGGCCACTGTGTCGGGATGGCGTTCTGCCCAAGAAGCGGAAAGAAAAAACGTTGCATTTTTAATCCCGTTTGCTTTCAGAGTATTAAGTATCGGTTCTGCTCTCTCATCACCCCAGCTGATATCGAAAGTAAGTGAAATATCTTTAGAGTCTGTTTCTCCTTTATAAATGGCTTTAGGTCCGGTGTCAGTTGAAAACACGGGAAGCGGAACAGCTCTTTGGATATAAAAAAAGCTGGCTGCTGCAAATGCGGCGATAAGTATAATAATTAATTGTTTCACCCGTTTAATGTGCCACACATAGAAGTGATTCACTGATGATGCCTCCTTATCTTGTCCATCATTCTTGTTTTACATCTTATGAGCATGGACAATTGAATATAACCGATAAAATGTCTCTTCACATACAGCCAAAATTGGGTGTTGACCACTTGATAATATCCGTGATATATTATTATTCGTCGCTGATAAACAGCTGACATCAACTAAAAGTTTCATTAAGTACTTTGAAAAAAGTTGTTGACTTAAAAGAAGCTAAATGTTATAGTAATAAAGCTGCTTCGTTAAGCGGCGGTAATGATCTTTGAAAACTAAACAAGACAAAACGTACCTGTTAATTCAGTTTTTAAAAATCGCACAGCGATGTGCGTAGTCAGTCAAACTACTTTATCGGAGAGTTTGATCCTGGCTCAGGACGAACGCTGGCGGCGTGCCTAATACATGCAAGTCGAGCGGACAGATGGGAGCTTGCTCCCTGATGTTAGCGGCGGACGGGTGAGTAACACGTGGGTAACCTGCCTGTAAGACTGGGATAACTCCGGGAAACCGGGGCTAATACCGGATGGTTGTTTGAACCGCATGGTTCAAACATAAAAGGTGGCTTCGGCTACCACTTACAGATGGACCCGCGGCGCATTAGCTAGTTGGTGAGGTAACGGCTCACCAAGGCGACGATGCGTAGCCGACCTGAGAGGGTGATCGGCCACACTGGGACTGAGACACGGCCCAGACTCCTACGGGAGGCAGCAGTAGGGAATCTTCCGCAATGGACGAAAGTCTGACGGAGCAACGCCGCGTGAGTGATGAAGGTTTTCGGATCGTAAAGCTCTGTTGTTAGGGAAGAACAAGTACCGTTCGAATAGGGCGATACCTTGACGGTACCTAACCAGAAAGCCACGGCTAACTACGTGCCAGCAGCCGCGGTAATACGTAGGTGGCAAGCGTTGTCCGGAATTATTGGGCGTAAAGGGCTCGCAGGCGGTTTCTTAAGTCTGATGTGAAAGCCCCCGGCTCAACCGGGGAGGGTCATTGGAAACTGGGGAACTTGAGTGCAGAAGAGGAGAGTGGAATTCCACGTGTAGCGGTGAAATGCGTAGAGATGTGGAGGAACACCAGTGGCGAAGGCGACTCTCTGGTCTGTAACTGACGCTGAGGAGCGAAAGCGTGGGGAGCGAACAGGATTAGATACCCTGGTAGTCCACGCCGTAAACGATGAGTGCTAAGTGTTAGGGGGTTTCCGCCCCTTAGTGCTGCAGCTAACGCATTAAGCACTCCGCCTGGGGAGTACGGTCGCAAGACTGAAACTCAAAGGAATTGACGGGGGCCCGCACAAGCGGTGGAGCATGTGGTTTAATTCGAAGCAACGCGAAGAACCTTACCAGGTCTTGACATCCTCTGACAATCCTAGAGATAGGACGTCCCCTTCGGGGGCAGAGTGACAGGTGGTGCATGGTTGTCGTCAGCTCGTGTCGTGAGATGTTGGGTTAAGTCCCGCAACGAGCGCAACCCTTGATCTTAGTTGCCAGCATTCAGTTGGGCACTCTAAGGTGACTGCCGGTGACAAACCGGAGGAAGGTGGGGATGACGTCAAATCATCATGCCCCTTATGACCTGGGCTACACACGTGCTACAATGGACAGAACAAAGGGCAGCGAAACCGCGAGGTTAAGCCAATCCCACAAATCTGTTCTCAGTTCGGATCGCAGTCTGCAACTCGACTGCGTGAAGCTGGAATCGCTAGTAATCGCGGATCAGCATGCCGCGGTGAATACGTTCCCGGGCCTTGTACACACCGCCCGTCACACCACGAGAGTTTGTAACACCCGAAGTCGGTGAGGTAACCTTTTAGGAGCCAGCCGCCGAAGGTGGGACAGATGATTGGGGTGAAGTCGTAACAAGGTAGCCGTATCGGAAGGTGCGGCTGGATCACCTCCTTTCTAAGGATATTATACGGAATATAAGACCTTGGGTCTTATAAACAGAACGTTCCCTGTCTTGTTTAGTTTTGAAGGATCATTCCTTCGAAACGTGTTCTTTGAAAACTAGATAACAGTAGACATCACATTCAATTAGTAATACAAGATATCACATAGTGATTCTTTTTAACGGTTAAGTTAGAAAGGGCGCACGGTGGATGCCTTGGCACTAGGAGCCGATGAAGGACGGGACGAACACCGATATGCTTCGGGGAGCTGTAAGCAAGCTTTGATCCGGAGATTTCCGAATGGGGAAACCCACCACTCGTAATGGAGTGGTATCCATATCTGAATTCATAGGATATGAGAAGGCAGACCCGGGGAACTGAAACATCTAAGTACCCGGAGGAAGAGAAAGCAAATGCGAT
>NZ_CP172606.1:165000-937500 GCF_044570195.1 Bacillus sp. SG20033
GCATCGCTGGGTAGCTATGTGCGGACGGGATAAGTGCTGAAAGCATCTAAGCATGAAGCCCCCCTCAAGATGAGATTTCCCATTCCGCAAGGAAGTAAGATCCCTGAAAGATGATCAGGTTGATAGGTCTGAGGTGGAAGTGTGGCGACACATGGAGCTGACAGATACTAATCGATCGAGGACTTAACCACATTTTGAATGATGTCACACCTGTTATCTAGTTTTGAGAGAACACTCTCAATTTGTTTGGTGGCGATAGCGAAGAGGTCACACCCGTTCCCATACCGAACACGGAAGTTAAGCTCTTCAGCGCCGATGGTAGTCGGGGGGTTTCCCCCTGTGAGAGTAGGACGCCGCCAAGCAGATTTATTAATTCTACCATGTTTGTTTATGAAGCTTTATATTATTCCGCAGTAGCTCAGTGGTAGAGCTATCGGCTGTTAACCGATCGGTCGTAGGTTCGAATCCTACCTGCGGAGCCATTGCTTCCATAGCTCAGCAGGTAGAGCACTTCCATGGTAAGGAAGAGGTCAGCGGTTCGAGCCCGCTTGGAAGCTTTATTAAATGTATTATTACCAAGGTTTCTCATAAGGAGAAAGCTTTTTTTATTGCGATATGCGGAAGTAGTTCAGTGGTAGAACACCACCTTGCCAAGGTGGGGGTCGCGGGTTCGAATCCCGTCTTCCGCTCCATTTATCCCAACGGGATATTGTAAATTGAATTGCGCCCGTAGCTCAATTGGATAGAGCGTTTGACTACGGATCAAAAGGTTAGGGGTTCGACTCCTCTCGGGCGCGCCATATCTTTTAATAGAATAGATAGGGAATCGGGAAGTAGCTCAGCTTGGTAGAGCACATGGTTTGGGACCATGGGGTCGCAGGTTCGAATCCTGTCTTCCCGACCATTTTTCATGGGGCCTTAGCTCAGCTGGGAGAGCGCCTGCTTTGCACGCAGGAGGTCAGCGGTTCGATCCCGCTAGGCTCCACCAAAAGTTTTTTAAAAAAGTTGTTGACTTTGAAGAAGTGACGTTGTATACTAATAAAGTTGCTTTAACAAAGCGGACAAACAAAATGATCTTTGAAAACTAAACAAGACAAAACGTACCTGTTAATTCAGTTTTTAAAAATCGCACAGCGATGTGCGTAGTCAGTCAAACTACTTTATCGGAGAGTTTGATCCTGGCTCAGGACGAACGCTGGCGGCGTGCCTAATACATGCAAGTCGAGCGGACAGATGGGAGCTTGCTCCCTGATGTTAGCGGCGGACGGGTGAGTAACACGTGGGTAACCTGCCTGTAAGACTGGGATAACTCCGGGAAACCGGGGCTAATACCGGATGGTTGTTTGAACCGCATGGTTCAAACATAAAAGGTGGCTTCGGCTACCACTTACAGATGGACCCGCGGCGCATTAGCTAGTTGGTGAGGTAACGGCTCACCAAGGCGACGATGCGTAGCCGACCTGAGAGGGTGATCGGCCACACTGGGACTGAGACACGGCCCAGACTCCTACGGGAGGCAGCAGTAGGGAATCTTCCGCAATGGACGAAAGTCTGACGGAGCAACGCCGCGTGAGTGATGAAGGTTTTCGGATCGTAAAGCTCTGTTGTTAGGGAAGAACAAGTACCGTTCGAATAGGGCGATACCTTGACGGTACCTAACCAGAAAGCCACGGCTAACTACGTGCCAGCAGCCGCGGTAATACGTAGGTGGCAAGCGTTGTCCGGAATTATTGGGCGTAAAGGGCTCGCAGGCGGTTTCTTAAGTCTGATGTGAAAGCCCCCGGCTCAACCGGGGAGGGTCATTGGAAACTGGGGAACTTGAGTGCAGAAGAGGAGAGTGGAATTCCACGTGTAGCGGTGAAATGCGTAGAGATGTGGAGGAACACCAGTGGCGAAGGCGACTCTCTGGTCTGTAACTGACGCTGAGGAGCGAAAGCGTGGGGAGCGAACAGGATTAGATACCCTGGTAGTCCACGCCGTAAACGATGAGTGCTAAGTGTTAGGGGGTTTCCGCCCCTTAGTGCTGCAGCTAACGCATTAAGCACTCCGCCTGGGGAGTACGGTCGCAAGACTGAAACTCAAAGGAATTGACGGGGGCCCGCACAAGCGGTGGAGCATGTGGTTTAATTCGAAGCAACGCGAAGAACCTTACCAGGTCTTGACATCCTCTGACAATCCTAGAGATAGGACGTCCCCTTCGGGGGCAGAGTGACAGGTGGTGCATGGTTGTCGTCAGCTCGTGTCGTGAGATGTTGGGTTAAGTCCCGCAACGAGCGCAACCCTTGATCTTAGTTGCCAGCATTCAGTTGGGCACTCTAAGGTGACTGCCGGTGACAAACCGGAGGAAGGTGGGGATGACGTCAAATCATCATGCCCCTTATGACCTGGGCTACACACGTGCTACAATGGACAGAACAAAGGGCAGCGAAACCGCGAGGTTAAGCCAATCCCACAAATCTGTTCTCAGTTCGGATCGCAGTCTGCAACTCGACTGCGTGAAGCTGGAATCGCTAGTAATCGCGGATCAGCATGCCGCGGTGAATACGTTCCCGGGCCTTGTACACACCGCCCGTCACACCACGAGAGTTTGTAACACCCGAAGTCGGTGAGGTAACCTTTTAGGAGCCAGCCGCCGAAGGTGGGACAGATGATTGGGGTGAAGTCGTAACAAGGTAGCCGTATCGGAAGGTGCGGCTGGATCACCTCCTTTCTAAGGATATTATACGGAATATAAGACCTTGGGTCTTATAAACAGAACGTTCCCTGTCTTGTTTAGTTTTGAAGGATCATTCCTTCGAAACGTGTTCTTTGAAAACTAGATAACAGTAGACATCACATTCAATTAGTAATACAAGATATCACATAGTGATTCTTTTTAACGGTTAAGTTAGAAAGGGCGCACGGTGGATGCCTTGGCACTAGGAGCCGATGAAGGACGGGACGAACACCGATATGCTTCGGGGAGCTGTAAGCAAGCTTTGATCCGGAGATTTCCGAATGGGGAAACCCACCACTCGTAATGGAGTGGTATTCATATCTGAATTCATAGGATATGAGAAGGCAGACCCGGGGAACTGAAACATCTAAGTACCCGGAGGAAGAGAAAGCAAATGCGATTCCCTGAGTAGCGGCGAGCGAAACGGGATTAGCCCAAACCAAGAGGCTTGCCTCTTGGGGTTGTAGGACACTCTGTACGGAGTTACAAAAGAACGAGGTAGACGAAGAGGTCTGGAAAGGCCCGCCATAGGAGGTAACAGCCCTGTAGTCAAAACTTCGTTCTCTCCTGAGTGGATCCTGAGTACGGCGGAACACGTGAAATTCCGTCGGAATCCGGGAGGACCATCTCCCAAGGCTAAATACTCCCTAGTGACCGATAGTGAACCAGTACCGTGAGGGAAAGGTGAAAAGCACCCCGGAAGGGGAGTGAAAGAGATCCTGAAACCGTGTGCCTACAAGTAGTCAGAGCCCGTTAACGGGTGATGGCGTGCCTTTTGTAGAATGAACCGGCGAGTTACGATCCCGTGCAAGGTTAAGCAGAAGATGCGGAGCCGCAGCGAAAGCGAGTCTGAATAGGGCGCATGAGTACGTGGTCGTAGACCCGAAACCAGGTGATCTACCCATGTCCAGGGTGAAGTTCAGGTAACACTGAATGGAGGCCCGAACCCACGCACGTTGAAAAGTGCGGGGATGAGGTGTGGGTAGGGGTGAAATGCCAATCGAACCTGGAGATAGCTGGTTCTCTCCGAAATAGCTTTAGGGCTAGCCTCAAGGTAAGAGTCTTGGAGGTAGAGCACTGATTGGACTAGGGGCCCCTACCGGGTTACCGAATTCAGTCAAACTCCGAATGCCAATGACTTATCCTTGGGAGTCAGACTGCGAGTGATAAGATCCGTAGTCGAAAGGGAAACAGCCCAGACCGCCAGCTAAGGTCCCAAAGTATACGTTAAGTGGAAAAGGATGTGGAGTTGCTTAGACAACCAGGATGTTGGCTTAGAAGCAGCCACCATTTAAAGAGTGCGTAATAGCTCACTGGTCGAGTGACTCTGCGCCGAAAATGTACCGGGGCTAAACGTATCACCGAAGCTGCGGACTGTTCTTCGAACAGTGGTAGGAGAGCGTTCTAAGGGCTGTGAAGCCAGACCGGAAGGACTGGTGGAGCGCTTAGAAGTGAGAATGCCGGTATGAGTAGCGAAAGAGGGGTGAGAATCCCCTCCACCGAATGCCTAAGGTTTCCTGAGGAAGGCTCGTCCGCTCAGGGTTAGTCGGGACCTAAGCCGAGGCCGAAAGGCGTAGGCGATGGACAACAGGTTGATATTCCTGTACCACCTCCTCACCATTTGAGCAATGGGGGGACGCAGGAGGATAGGGTAAGCGCGGTATTGGATATCCGCGTCCAAGCAGTTAGGCTGGGAAATAGGCAAATCCGTTTCCCATAAGGCTGAGCTGTGATGGCGAGCGAAATATAGTAGCGAAGTTCCTGATTCCACACTGCCAAGAAAAGCCTCTAGCGAGGTGAGAGGTGCCCGTACCGCAAACCGACACAGGTAGGCGAGGAGAGAATCCTAAGGTGATCGAGAGAACTCTCGTTAAGGAACTCGGCAAAATGACCCCGTAACTTCGGGAGAAGGGGTGCTCTGTTAGGGTGCAAGCCCGAGAGAGCCGCAGTGAATAGGCCCAGGCGACTGTTTAGCAAAAACACAGGTCTCTGCGAAGCCGTAAGGCGAAGTATAGGGGCTGACGCCTGCCCGGTGCTGGAAGGTTAAGAGGAGCGCTTAGCGTAAGCGAAGGTGCGAATTGAAGCCCCAGTAAACGGCGGCCGTAACTATAACGGTCCTAAGGTAGCGAAATTCCTTGTCGGGTAAGTTCCGACCCGCACGAAAGGCGCAACGATCTGGGCACTGTCTCAACGAGAGACTCGGTGAAATTATAGTACCTGTGAAGATGCAGGTTACCCGCGACAGGACGGAAAGACCCCGTGGAGCTTTACTGCAGCCTGATATTGAATGTTGGTACAGCTTGTACAGGATAGGTAGGAGCCTTGGAAACCGGAGCGCCAGCTTCGGTGGAGGCATCGGTGGGATACTACCCTGGCTGTATTGACCTTCTAACCCGCCGCCCTTATCGGGCGGGGAGACAGTGTCAGGTGGGCAGTTTGACTGGGGCGGTCGCCTCCTAAAAGGTAACGGAGGCGCCCAAAGGTTCCCTCAGAATGGTTGGAAATCATTCGCAGAGTGTAAAGGCACAAGGGAGCTTGACTGCGAGACCTACAAGTCGAGCAGGGACGAAAGTCGGGCTTAGTGATCCGGTGGTTCCGCATGGAAGGGCCATCGCTCAACGGATAAAAGCTACCCCGGGGATAACAGGCTTATCTCCCCCAAGAGTCCACATCGACGGGGAGGTTTGGCACCTCGATGTCGGCTCATCGCATCCTGGGGCTGTAGTCGGTCCCAAGGGTTGGGCTGTTCGCCCATTAAAGCGGTACGCGAGCTGGGTTCAGAACGTCGTGAGACAGTTCGGTCCCTATCCGTCGCGGGCGCAGGAAATTTGAGAGGAGCTGTCCTTAGTACGAGAGGACCGGGATGGACGCACCGCTGGTGTACCAGTTGTTCTGCCAAGGGCATCGCTGGGTAGCTATGTGCGGACGGGATAAGTGCTGAAAGCATCTAAGCATGAAGCCCCCCTCAAGATGAGATTTCCCATTCCGCAAGGAAGTAAGATCCCTGAAAGATGATCAGGTTGATAGGTCTGAGGTGGAAGTGTGGCGACACATGGAGCTGACAGATACTAATCGATCGAGGACTTAACCACATTTTGAATGATGTCACACCTGTTATCTAGTTTTGAGAGAACACTCTCAATTTGTTTGGTGGCGATAGCGAAGAGGTCACACCCGTTCCCATACCGAACACGGAAGTTAAGCTCTTCAGCGCCGATGGTAGTCGGGGGTTTCCCCCTGTGAGAGTAGGACGCCGCCAAGCAATTGCACATTAGTGTGATTTTTAAAAAAGTTGTTGACTTTGAAGAAGTGACGTTGTATACTAATAAAGTTGCTTTAACAAAGCGGACAAACAAAATGATCTTTGAAAACTAAACAAGACAAAACGTACCTGTTAATTCAGTTTTTAAAAATCGCACAGCGATGTGCGTAGTCAGTCAAACTACTTTATCGGAGAGTTTGATCCTGGCTCAGGACGAACGCTGGCGGCGTGCCTAATACATGCAAGTCGAGCGGACAGATGGGAGCTTGCTCCCTGATGTTAGCGGCGGACGGGTGAGTAACACGTGGGTAACCTGCCTGTAAGACTGGGATAACTCCGGGAAACCGGGGCTAATACCGGATGGTTGTTTGAACCGCATGGTTCAAACATAAAAGGTGGCTTCGGCTACCACTTACAGATGGACCCGCGGCGCATTAGCTAGTTGGTGAGGTAACGGCTCACCAAGGCGACGATGCGTAGCCGACCTGAGAGGGTGATCGGCCACACTGGGACTGAGACACGGCCCAGACTCCTACGGGAGGCAGCAGTAGGGAATCTTCCGCAATGGACGAAAGTCTGACGGAGCAACGCCGCGTGAGTGATGAAGGTTTTCGGATCGTAAAGCTCTGTTGTTAGGGAAGAACAAGTACCGTTCGAATAGGGCGATACCTTGACGGTACCTAACCAGAAAGCCACGGCTAACTACGTGCCAGCAGCCGCGGTAATACGTAGGTGGCAAGCGTTGTCCGGAATTATTGGGCGTAAAGGGCTCGCAGGCGGTTTCTTAAGTCTGATGTGAAAGCCCCCGGCTCAACCGGGGAGGGTCATTGGAAACTGGGGAACTTGAGTGCAGAAGAGGAGAGTGGAATTCCACGTGTAGCGGTGAAATGCGTAGAGATGTGGAGGAACACCAGTGGCGAAGGCGACTCTCTGGTCTGTAACTGACGCTGAGGAGCGAAAGCGTGGGGAGCGAACAGGATTAGATACCCTGGTAGTCCACGCCGTAAACGATGAGTGCTAAGTGTTAGGGGGTTTCCGCCCCTTAGTGCTGCAGCTAACGCATTAAGCACTCCGCCTGGGGAGTACGGTCGCAAGACTGAAACTCAAAGGAATTGACGGGGGCCCGCACAAGCGGTGGAGCATGTGGTTTAATTCGAAGCAACGCGAAGAACCTTACCAGGTCTTGACATCCTCTGACAATCCTAGAGATAGGACGTCCCCTTCGGGGGCAGAGTGACAGGTGGTGCATGGTTGTCGTCAGCTCGTGTCGTGAGATGTTGGGTTAAGTCCCGCAACGAGCGCAACCCTTGATCTTAGTTGCCAGCATTCAGTTGGGCACTCTAAGGTGACTGCCGGTGACAAACCGGAGGAAGGTGGGGATGACGTCAAATCATCATGCCCCTTATGACCTGGGCTACACACGTGCTACAATGGACAGAACAAAGGGCAGCGAAACCGCGAGGTTAAGCCAATCCCACAAATCTGTTCTCAGTTCGGATCGCAGTCTGCAACTCGACTGCGTGAAGCTGGAATCGCTAGTAATCGCGGATCAGCATGCCGCGGTGAATACGTTCCCGGGCCTTGTACACACCGCCCGTCACACCACGAGAGTTTGTAACACCCGAAGTCGGTGAGGTAACCTTTTAGGAGCCAGCCGCCGAAGGTGGGACAGATGATTGGGGTGAAGTCGTAACAAGGTAGCCGTATCGGAAGGTGCGGCTGGATCACCTCCTTTCTAAGGATATTATACGGAATATAAGACCTTGGGTCTTATAAACAGAACGTTCCCTGTCTTGTTTAGTTTTGAAGGATCATTCCTTCGAAACGTGTTCTTTGAAAACTAGATAACAGTAGACATCACATTCAATTAGTAATACAAGATATCACATAGTGATTCTTTTTAACGGTTAAGTTAGAAAGGGCGCACGGTGGATGCCTTGGCACTAGGAGCCGATGAAGGACGGGACGAACACCGATATGCTTCGGGGAGCTGTAAGCAAGCTTTGATCCGGAGATTTCCGAATGGGGAAACCCACCACTCGTAATGGAGTGGTATTCATATCTGAATTCATAGGATATGAGAAGGCAGACCCGGGGAACTGAAACATCTAAGTACCCGGAGGAAGAGAAAGCAAATGCGATTCCCTGAGTAGCGGCGAGCGAAACGGGATTAGCCCAAACCAAGAGGCTTGCCTCTTGGGGTTGTAGGACACTCTGTACGGAGTTACAAAAGAACGAGGTAGACGAAGAGGTCTGGAAAGGCCCGCCATAGGAGGTAACAGCCCTGTAGTCAAAACTTCGTTCTCTCCTGAGTGGATCCTGAGTACGGCGGAACACGTGAAATTCCGTCGGAATCCGGGAGGACCATCTCCCAAGGCTAAATACTCCCTAGTGACCGATAGTGAACCAGTACCGTGAGGGAAAGGTGAAAAGCACCCCGGAAGGGGAGTGAAAGAGATCCTGAAACCGTGTGCCTACAAGTAGTCAGAGCCCGTTAACGGGTGATGGCGTGCCTTTTGTAGAATGAACCGGCGAGTTACGATCCCGTGCAAGGTTAAGCAGAAGATGCGGAGCCGCAGCGAAAGCGAGTCTGAATAGGGCGCATGAGTACGTGGTCGTAGACCCGAAACCAGGTGATCTACCCATGTCCAGGGTGAAGTTCAGGTAACACTGAATGGAGGCCCGAACCCACGCACGTTGAAAAGTGCGGGGATGAGGTGTGGGTAGGGGTGAAATGCCAATCGAACCTGGAGATAGCTGGTTCTCTCCGAAATAGCTTTAGGGCTAGCCTCAAGGTAAGAGTCTTGGAGGTAGAGCACTGATTGGACTAGGGGCCCCTACCGGGTTACCGAATTCAGTCAAACTCCGAATGCCAATGACTTATCCTTGGGAGTCAGACTGCGAGTGATAAGATCCGTAGTCGAAAGGGAAACAGCCCAGACCGCCAGCTAAGGTCCCAAAGTATACGTTAAGTGGAAAAGGATGTGGAGTTGCTTAGACAACCAGGATGTTGGCTTAGAAGCAGCCACCATTTAAAGAGTGCGTAATAGCTCACTGGTCGAGTGACTCTGCGCCGAAAATGTACCGGGGCTAAACGTATCACCGAAGCTGCGGACTGTTCTTCGAACAGTGGTAGGAGAGCGTTCTAAGGGCTGTGAAGCCAGACCGGAAGGACTGGTGGAGCGCTTAGAAGTGAGAATGCCGGTATGAGTAGCGAAAGAGGGGTGAGAATCCCCTCCACCGAATGCCTAAGGTTTCCTGAGGAAGGCTCGTCCGCTCAGGGTTAGTCGGGACCTAAGCCGAGGCCGAAAGGCGTAGGCGATGGACAACAGGTTGATATTCCTGTACCACCTCCTCACCATTTGAGCAATGGGGGGACGCAGGAGGATAGGGTAAGCGCGGTATTGGATATCCGCGTCCAAGCAGTTAGGCTGGGAAATAGGCAAATCCGTTTCCCATAAGGCTGAGCTGTGATGGCGAGCGAAATATAGTAGCGAAGTTCCTGATTCCACACTGCCAAGAAAAGCCTCTAGCGAGGTGAGAGGTGCCCGTACCGCAAACCGACACAGGTAGGCGAGGAGAGAATCCTAAGGTGATCGAGAGAACTCTCGTTAAGGAACTCGGCAAAATGACCCCGTAACTTCGGGAGAAGGGGTGCTCTGTTAGGGTGCAAGCCCGAGAGAGCCGCAGTGAATAGGCCCAGGCGACTGTTTAGCAAAAACACAGGTCTCTGCGAAGCCGTAAGGCGAAGTATAGGGGCTGACGCCTGCCCGGTGCTGGAAGGTTAAGAGGAGCGCTTAGCGTAAGCGAAGGTGCGAATTGAAGCCCCAGTAAACGGCGGCCGTAACTATAACGGTCCTAAGGTAGCGAAATTCCTTGTCGGGTAAGTTCCGACCCGCACGAAAGGCGCAACGATCTGGGCACTGTCTCAACGAGAGACTCGGTGAAATTATAGTACCTGTGAAGATGCAGGTTACCCGCGACAGGACGGAAAGACCCCGTGGAGCTTTACTGCAGCCTGATATTGAATGTTGGTACAGCTTGTACAGGATAGGTAGGAGCCTTGGAAACCGGAGCGCCAGCTTCGGTGGAGGCATCGGTGGGATACTACCCTGGCTGTATTGACCTTCTAACCCGCCGCCCTTATCGGGCGGGGAGACAGTGTCAGGTGGGCAGTTTGACTGGGGCGGTCGCCTCCTAAAAGGTAACGGAGGCGCCCAAAGGTTCCCTCAGAATGGTTGGAAATCATTCGCAGAGTGTAAAGGCACAAGGGAGCTTGACTGCGAGACCTACAAGTCGAGCAGGGACGAAAGTCGGGCTTAGTGATCCGGTGGTTCCGCATGGAAGGGCCATCGCTCAACGGATAAAAGCTACCCCGGGGATAACAGGCTTATCTCCCCCAAGAGTCCACATCGACGGGGAGGTTTGGCACCTCGATGTCGGCTCATCGCATCCTGGGGCTGTAGTCGGTCCCAAGGGTTGGGCTGTTCGCCCATTAAAGCGGTACGCGAGCTGGGTTCAGAACGTCGTGAGACAGTTCGGTCCCTATCCGTCGCGGGCGCAGGAAATTTGAGAGGAGCTGTCCTTAGTACGAGAGGACCGGGATGGACGCACCGCTGGTGTACCAGTTGTTCTGCCAAGGGCATCGCTGGGTAGCTATGTGCGGACGGGATAAGTGCTGAAAGCATCTAAGCATGAAGCCCCCCTCAAGATGAGATTTCCCATTCCGCAAGGAAGTAAGATCCCTGAAAGATGATCAGGTTGATAGGTCTGAGGTGGAAGTGTGGCGACACATGGAGCTGACAGATACTAATCGATCGAGGACTTAACCACATTTTGAATGATGTCACACCTGTTATCTAGTTTTGAGAGAACACTCTCAATTTGTTTGGTGGCGATAGCGAAGAGGTCACACCCGTTCCCATACCGAACACGGAAGTTAAGCTCTTCAGCGCCGATGGTAGTCGGGGGTTTCCCCCTGTGAGAGTAGGACGCCGCCAAGCAAGCTTAAACCCAGCTCATTGAGCTGGGTTTTTAATTTTATATCTGTGCCGATTTGCTTTCGTCAGTATCCATTTCATCAAGCTTCTACTTTTTAAAGTTTTCTAATACTTTTGAATTCCAATACAATCTCAGCTTGATCAACATGAGAATCATAAATAATCAAAATGCAGTTTGTACGAGAGACTCATCCAGACTCCATCCGACTGCGATTGGCAGGATAGAGCCGCCAATCCATTGGCAGCGAGCAGCATGCCTGTCGTTTGTTCTGTTTTTCCATGATAAAATTGATTGGTGACAATTAAGATAATGGCGAACATGCCGGCCATAAATAAGTCCTAAGAAAAAACTTAGAATAATCCCTGCAAAAGTTGTTTTATTGATTGCCAAAATACAGAGTTAAATGAGGCCGCTCATATTTATCAGCCTGAGATAATGATGATAGGTTATTTTTTCGGAAACCGGCTCGGATTGCCAAATGAGAGAAAAGATATTACTGTCATTAAAACGATTCTTGGTTTCATCCGGATATGATAAAATGTCTCAGACTATATTTGAGCCATTTTTTTCTTCAGCAATCATCTTGCGTAATTGATAAAAATTTATTATGATACTCTTTGTATGACAACTCCTTGCCTCAATACAATATACTCAACGTTTCCCCGTTTTCCCCGGTCGTTTTTCTTTTCATTTTCTCCCGTAAAATAAAAAAAGCTCCCAATACAATAGATATGGTGCGGATTTATTTTTTACTAAAAAGGAGTCGTTATATTTGAATAATAGTTTTACATTAAAACAGCAATGGTTCGGGAATATCCGAAAAGACATTCTTGCTGGCATTTTAGTTGCGTTAGCGTTAATACCTGAAGCGATTGGCTTTTCTATTATAGCGGGTGTGGATCCGATGGTCGGTCTTTATGCGTCATTTTGTATCGCCATTATTATTTCTATTTTTGGCGGCAGACCTG
The DNA here is from genome assembly GCF_044570195.1 of Bacillus sp. SG20033. Lineage (NCBI taxonomy): Bacteria > Bacillati > Bacillota > Bacilli > Caryophanales > Bacillaceae > Bacillus > Bacillus sp. SG20033. Next base: position 176,948 of record NZ_CP172606.1, read on the forward strand.
GCATGATTTCAGCTGCGACAGGCTCAATGGCAGTCGTTATGGTGTCGCTGGTTGCTGATCATGGGCTTCAGTATTTATTTGCGGCTACGATTTTGACTGGCATTATTCAAGTGATTTTAGGTATCAGTAAAATTGCAAGATTAATGAAATTCATCCCGCGTTCTGTGATGATCGGGTTTGTGAATGCGCTGGCGATCCTTATCTTCTCTGCGCAGCTTCCCCAGTTTGAAGGTGCTTCTTGGAGCATGTATGCGATGCTTGCCGGGTCGTTGGTTATTATTTATGTGCTGCCAAGGTTTACGACTGCTGTTCCGTCTCCGCTTGTGGCAATTATTGTGATGACAATTATTGCGGTCACTTTCCATGTGGATGTGCGGACGGTTGGTGATATGGGCAATATTTCTAGTTCATTGCCTCATTTCTTAATCCCTGATGTTCCGTTTACCTTTGAAACACTGCAAATTATTTTTCCTTATTCAATTGCTTTAGCGTTTGTCGGGTTGCTTGAATCTTTGCTGACAGCGCAGATTATTGATGAAATGACGGATACGGACAGTGATAAAAATAAAGAGAGCCGCGGACAGGGAATTGCGAATATCGTGACTGGATTCTTTGGCGGAATGGCAGGCTGCGCTATGATCGGACAATCTGTCATTAATACAAAAGCGGGCGGTCGCGGACGTTTGTCAGCATTTGTTGCCGGTGCTTTTCTGATGTTTTTAATTGCGGTGTTAAGTCATGTCGTGGTGAAAATCCCAATGGCGGCGTTAGTAGCTGTAATGGTTATGGTGTCTGTCGGCACTTTTGATTGGTCTTCTTTAAAAGGTCTCAAAAAAGCGCCGCTCACGGACTCGATTGTCATGGTTGTGACTGTGGTTACGGTTGTTGTGACGGATGACTTATCTAAGGGTGTATTTGTCGGTGTTCTTTTAAGTGCCGTGTTCTTTGTGGCAAAAATCTCGAAGCTGAAAATCGTTTCTCATGCAGAGGATCAAAAGCTTAGAACGTATCAAGTGAAGGGGCAAATCTTTTTTGCGTCAGTGACGGATCTTGCAAATGCGTTTATATATCAAGAGGATATTGAGCGGGTTGTGATTGACTTAACTGAAGCTCACGTATGGGACGATTCTGGAGCGGCCGCACTTGATAAGATTGTTGCGAAGTTTAAGGAACAAGGCATTGAAGCTGAGTTAAAAGGTTTGAATAAAGCGAGTAAATCTCTAATGAAACAGATGGCATAAAATAGAGAAGCCCAGATGAATGAGATCTGGGCTTTTTTATATAACATACACTTAAGCAGCATTGATATAATAGAGAGAAGAGAAATTTTAAATAGGGGACTTGCATATGATGCTTCAGAAGCTGAACCGTGTATTGGGGAGAGTGATGCCGCTGTTAACGCCGACTAGTGTGGTGTTGGGCGTGCTGCTGTCTCAGTTTTTAAATGGGTATGAATGGGCTGTGCCTTGGATCTTTGCTTTTATTACGTTTGCAGGCAGTTTGAGCGCGAACTTTCAATCTTTGAGACATGCATTGTCTCATCCTCTCCCTATGATTCTTGCACTATTCGTTCTTCATATTTTCATGCCGCTTTTTGCTTGGGGCAGCGGCCATCTTATATTTAAAGGTGATCCTTTGACGATTACCGGTTTAACATTGGCTGTTGTGATTCCTACGGGGATAACAAGCTTGATTTGGGCAGCGATGTACAAAGGGAATGTCGGTTTGACACTTTCGATTATTTTAGTTGATACTGTGCTGTCACCGCTAATCGTACCGCTGAGTCTTTCATTGCTGGCCGGCGCTCAGGTTCACATGGATGTGTGGGGAATGATGAAAGGTCTGATTGTAATGGTCGTGATTCCTTCTTTTTTGGGCATGCTGTTTAATCAGATGTCATCTCCAGAAAGAACTGCGTCTGTGAGCAGTGCGCTGTCGCCTTTTTCAAAGCTTTGCTTGATGGCAGTGATTGCGATTAACAGTTCAGCGATTGCTCCTTATTTCAAATCCATTGATTTGAGATTTGCAGGAATAGCTGTAACGGTATTCTTTATCGCGTTAACAGGCTATGCCGCTGCTTGGCTGATCGGAAAAATGATGAAAAGGCGGCAAGAGGAAATAGTCTCTCTTATATTTACGGGAGGCATGAGGAATATTAGTGCCGGCGCAGTTCTTGCCGTTACGTTCTTCCCGTCTCAGGTTGCCGTTCCTGTTGTGATCGGCATGCTGTTTCAGCAGATATTGGCTGCTTTGTTTGGCTATATGCTGAATCGTTTTGAATTAAAACCAATGTTGCAGAAGGCATAAAAAAAACCGCTCATAGGGTTGAGCGGTTTTTTCCGTATAGCCATTCGAGCGCGTTGATAAACTGTTTGCAGAAATACTTGCGGTGGTGCACCGCTCCTTTTTCAATTGAAAGACACAACTGGTCTTCAGTGAAGCCTTTTTCTTTTAGACTTTGATGAACTTGCTTTGTTTTTTTCAGCATATGTCGCTGAATGGATTGTTTTTCACGGCCTTCTTCACTCCCGATAGACATGAAAACACGTGCAGTGCCGGGCTTTAAAGAAGATATATGAATGGTTTCCGCTGCGTTCTCGTACCAGTATGAACCTGATATAGAGCCTATTTTCCCGAACATTGACGGATATTTTAATATGGCGAACATTGAGATGAGGCCGCCTAATGAGGCACCGATCATTCCTCTTGACTGCGGTTCCCTGGTGACGTTCCAGTTTTCTTCGATTAGCGGAATGAACTGGTTCGTTATATCAGACAGATAGTGATATCCCATTCCGCCGAAGTCCGTGAACCGATCACTGAGTGATGCAGCCGGCCAAGGTGTGTATTCATTTAGCCGGTTTTCGGGTTCGATACCGATCAGCACGAGTTCAGGGAGCCTTTGCTGTTGAAATGCGCTTTCTAATAATTCGATTTGGTTTTGGAACAAAGAACTGCCATCCTGCACGTAAACAGCAGGAAATCCCCCGCTGTCTGTGCTGTAGGAAGGAGGGAGGTACAGCGTGAACCTCCTGTTGCCGGCTTTGTGTTCTGAAAGAGCTCCTTTCAAGCATTCTCCCCCTTTTTTTGCTTGAAAAGCAGATATAAGAAATAAGGAACTCCGAGGATCGCCAAAATGATGCCTGCGGGCACTTCTGCGGGCTGAAAAAACAGTTTTCCGGCAAAGTCTGCGCTTATCACAAGAAGCATCCCGATTAAACCGCTCAGTGGCAGGATATAGCGATGTTCGACGCCAGCCAGTCTCCGTGAGATATGGGGAGCAATTAAGCCGACAAACGCCATGCTTCCCGCTACGGAGACACAGGCGCTGATGATTGCTACACAGGCTACGAGCAGGATGGTTTTTTCTTTATTTGATGAAATGCCGAGGCTTCTGACTGTGTCTTCATCAAAACGAATGGTGTCGAGCAGGCGGGATTTGCCGATAAGAATCGGTATAAACAGCAGCATCCATGGGAGAACGGCTGTGATATACGTCCAGTTGGCAGACCAGATGCTTCCGTTTTTCCACACCATGGCCATTTGATAGTCTTGCGGGTCCATTTTTAAAGATAAAAACAAAGACAGGGCGCTGAATCCTGAATTGATCGCAATCCCTACCAGAATAATTCTTCCTGAATCTAAATTGCCTCTATGCCATGCAAATATGTAAATCAGGATCGCAGCGATGAGCCCGCCTATCAATCCAAAGAGCGGCATTCCCATCGCTGCAGCTATGGATGTCACTTCCTTCTGGCCTTGGAATAAGAGCATAAACGCTACAATGCCGGCTCCTGCCCCTGCGTTGATTCCGAGAATTCCAGGATCAGCAAGCCCGTTTCTCGTGATGGCCTGGATGACGGCGCCTGCAATGCCAAGACCGAGTCCAATAATAGCAGCCATGACAACACGCGGCAGTCTTAAATCGAACAGCAAAATTTCATACTGCGGATTCGGGTCGATTTGAAAAAGAGTGGAGAGCAGCTCAGCAGGACGAACAGAAAATGATCCGCTCGTTAAGCTGAAATAGCTGACAACAAGAATCAAAGCGATGAACAATGCATATTTTTTAGCCATTTTGCTCCCCTCCTTTTCGTTTAATTAAATAAAGGAAGAAAGGTACGCCGATAATGGATGTTACGACCTCAATCGGTGTTTCAAACGGATAGTTGATAAATCTGCTTGCGAGATCACACAGGGTTAAAAAGATTCCGCCCAAAAGACAGGAACACGGAATCAGCCTGCTGTAATCAGAGCCGACGAGAAATCTCGTGATATGCGGAACAACCAACCCGACAAACGCAATTTTCCCGGCCAGCGCTACGGCACTGCCGGTTAAAATAATGACGGAAAGCATCGCCATGATTTTAATGGTTTTTTTCTTTTGCCCCAGGCTTTTAGAAATGTCGTCCCCTAATGATACAGCGGTTACCTTTTTGCTGAGAGAAATGGCCATTATAATGCCAATCAGGAAAAACGGAGCGGCAAGCTTCAGGAAATCCGGACTCATTTGATGAAGTCTGGCACTGTACCAGAAACTGAGATCCTGAGAAATTTGAAAATAAATCGACATGGCCGCTGATAAGCTGCTAAGCAGCATGCTTGTGACTGTGCCGATGATGGCGAGCTGCACGGGGGTAAATCCGTTTGGCATCATGGCGGCAAGGCCGAATACTAACACCGCTCCTAACGCTGAGCCGATAAAAGAGTATATCATCATTTCAATCGAAGATGATTGCGGGAGCAGAACCATGCAAAGCGTAATGATAAACGCTGAACCATCTGAAACACCCATAATGGATGGCGAAGCTAAATAATTGCGCGTAATGCCCTGCATAAGCGCTCCAGAAACAGCAAGGGCTGCCCCTATGAGCAGAGCGCCGGCAGCCCTTGGAATCCGGGAGTGCCATATAATTTGATGGTCTGTGTTTCCCGGATCGAAATGAATAAGAGATGTAAAAACAATATCTGTGCTAAGATGCTTTGCCCCATAAAGGATTGAAAGCAAAAGTGACAGCGCTATAGCGAATGGAGAAGTAATCAATATGATACGTGTCCACTGTTTTGAATACATACAAAAACCTACTCTGAATTAGTTTTGTGTCAATTTTTCAGCAGCCGCTTTCAGGAAACGGACTTTGCTCCAAGCTGTGCCGCCTTGTGCGAGAGGGTCCACTGAGTTGACATACACATGATCTTCTTTGACTGCTTTAAGGCTTTTCCAGATTGGATTTTTCTCTAAATCTTTTAAGGCATCAGGTTTGTCTGCATTTTCATCATCAGAAAATTGGACGAAAATATGGTCCGGGTTCATTTCACTTAATTTTTCTAATGAAATCAGCTCTTGCGCTTTTGCAGCTTTTACTTCGTTCGGCGCCTTAAGGCCTAAATCACCATATAGTGTGGAGTTGAAATACACCTGTTCAGGGTAAATGTAAATGTTGCCTTGTCTGATTCTGATGACAAGCGCTTTTGAATCTTTCGCTTTATCGTTTATTTTTGTTTTTGTTTCCTTTAGATCCTGATTATAGTCTGCAATAATTTTCTTTGCTTTTTTCTCTTTTCCAGTCAGCTGGGCAAGCAGCATCATGTTTTCCTTCCAGTTTGAAGAGATATGAGAAACTGGGATCGTCGTGCCTGCTGTGCTGATTTTTTGCAGCGTTTTTTCCGGAAACTTTGTTGAAGCAAGGATAACATCTGGCTTCATTTCAAGAATCTTTTCAATATTTGGCTCCATTTTTTCTCCGGTTGGTTCGGCTTTATCAGTGATGTCTTTGAACATATCCGGGAATTTACCGGAGAATGAAATTGCGCCTTGCGGATGAACGTCAAGCAATTTCGCGTCTTCCATTGATTCAACGCTTCCCGTAATGGCGATTTTGTCTGTCGGTACAGTTACTTCATATGTTTTATCAAGGTATTCAATTTTCTTCTTCTCAGATGCTGTGCCGCTTGCCTTGCTGACAGTTGATTCATTTTTGCTGCCGCAAGCTGCCGCTGTCAGCGCGAGAAGCAAGATTAATAAGGTAAGAGATATCTTTTTCATCTATAGAGCCTCCTGTTCAATTGATAACTATTATCAATTGGAATTATAGAGAATGAACAGATATAACACCATGGACAAATTCCTGATTTATCATGGACAATCTCCGGATAATAAAGAAACAGTTTGCTGAACGATGCGTTCGTGCCCGCAAGCTGAGTATTCATTCCACGGGTCCAGGGATAGAAGATAAACACGGTTATTCCGTACCGCGCTTAGGTTTTGCCATGCTTCTGTCTGCTGTAATTGCTGGTAGTAAGCTATGGTCTCCGGCTCTTTAAAAAGAAAAAGCATCATACAGTCAGCTTGGTAATTTGCGATATTTTCTAACGAAATCGCTTGTTCTGAAGGTGTGTCAGCCGTTGTTGCCGAGCTGAATCCTAAATCCCCAAAGAAAACTTCGCGGACACTTCGGTTATGTGCCAGATAGAAGTTTTGCTTATGTAGCCTCAAAAAGAGAAAACGCTGCCCTTGAACGTGCTGAAGTGTTTTTTTGGCGGCTGTTGTCTGCTGGTCATAATCCGCTAGCCACTTTTCTGCTTCGGACTCCTCCTTTAAAAATGAGGCAGTTTGCAGAAAGTGGGTTCTCCAGCTTTCTTCTGAAGGAAGGTACATGACTTCTGCGATGCGATTCAGGCGATCTTGTTCTTCTGGAGAAATAGAATCCATGCTGACAATCACATCTGGTTCTGCCTGTGATAATGTGTATAGGTTTTCTTCCCACTTTTCATTAAACCGGTATGCACTGAGCTGGACGGGTATGTCTGTCGAATAATGCTGATAGTAGTAAGACGTCCATTTCGGATGCAGAGCGGCCGCAAAAGGTATGTGGTGAAGAGGGATGAGATGGCCCATTGTGCCCCTTCCGTATGCGGCGATTTTCTTTCGGCGTTTTTTCATATAGCTTGTAGGTGAACAGCCTGTATGTTTTTTAAAGATTCTGCTGAAATAAAATTCATCTTGATAACCGGTTTGGTGTGCAATTTCTTTCAATTTACAGTTTGATTTTGCCATTAGCCGTTTTGCCTTTGTGATTCGTGTTTTCGTAATAAATTCTGTTACGCTCTGTCCTGTCCATTTTTTAAAGCTTTCACTGTAGTGTTTGGCACTGATTCCTGCCATTTGCGACAGCTGGGCAAGCGTGATTTTTGTATCAGCATGGGTTTCGATATAGTGTTTTGTTTTTTCGATTGCTGAATGTGTATCCGTTTGATCAGATAAACTGGCAGTAAAGAGGTCATAAATCAGGCTTTGTACTTCAATCACACATTTTAGCTGAGAAAGCTGAGACGATTCATTCCATAGTGCGGCAAGCTCTTGAAGCCGGACTGCAAGATTCTCGATATGCGAAACATTCATAAGCTTCAGGTTGGCTAATTCCGATTCTGTGCACGGTGTGTAAATATCTTGGCCGGCTTCCTTGATATAGCTTTGAAGCCTGATCAGACAGGCATCTATATGTCCATCGGCTGCTGGCGTAAAGCCAAAGGTCTCGTTAGGCGGACAAACATAAAGTGTCTTTTTTTGCAAAGGATTGGTGTTTGTTCCGATCGAAATATAGCCGTTTCCTTTTAAATGAAAAATCAGCACGAATGAATCGGCTAATTGCTGTTCTGAGAAGAGATCACTTGTCTTTTTTAGATATTCAATTTGTACCGGTTGATAAATCACTGCATTTTGCACGAGTAGACCACCTTTTCAGAAACTTTCAATTGATAATCATTTTCAATAAAAATTGTACCAAATAAATGAAAGTTTTCCTATATAAAGCGGGTGGGTTTTTAGCATGAAAAAAACCCTTACTTATGTGTAAAAGTAAGGGTCTTTCGTTCAGTAAGAATATGTTACACGTGTAACATACGATGCTTACGTTCTAATAAATGAGATATTTTTTTCTTGTTTTGCTGAATTGTTGGAGTGTTTTTTCATAGCTGTTTATGATGTCCTCAACCGAAGTTCCATTTTCAATTTTTGTCCTGATCCAGCCGTTGCCTGCCAGTTTATCAAATGAACCTGTTGACAGGAACTCAAAATCCTCAGGATAGAGATCGTGTATGGTTTTAATGACTGAAAGACCCGTTTTAACGGCTTCAAACTTATCTCTGTCTGTCACATAGAGCTGCACACCGTGGCAAAGCGTTCCTTGATGTTTAGAAAACGTCGGTGTGAAGGATGCTGCCCTAAATGTAACGCCCGGCAAATGGAGGCTGTTTAATGTTTCTTCAAGTTCTGTGCTTTTGATAAAGGGAGCTCCGATAAATTCGAATGGTTTTGTTGTCCCTCGCCCTTCGGATATATTTGTTCCTTCAATCAGCCCGGTTGCAGGATAAACAAATGTGCTTTCCACCGTCGGCATGTTAGGCGAAGGGAGGACGAAAGGCAATCGGGTATCGTCAAAATCCATTTTTCGTTTCCAGTGTTTCATTTTTACCACTGTAAGATCGGCATCAATACTAAATTCTTTGTTGAACAGTGAAGCCAATTCGCCTATCGTCATCCCATGCTTCAATGGAATGGGATACAATCCGACAAATGAGGCGTATTCAGGTTCTAAGATTGGTCCTTCAATATGATTCCCGCCTTGAGGATTCGGACGGTCCAGCACCATAAATGGAATGCCGTTTTCTTTAGCGGCTTCCATTGCGTATGCCATTGTATAAATGTACGTGTAGAAACGGGTCCCGACATCCTGAATGTCAAACATTAGAATATCGACATTTTTCAGCATTTCTGGAGTCGGTTTTTTCGTTTTTCCGTAGAGGCTGTATACGGGAATCCCGGTTTTTTCGTCAATGTAAGAGCCTACTTCGTCTCCAGCCTGGGCGTCACCGCGGACGCCGTGTTCAGGGCCGAATAAAGCTGTCAGTTTGATATCTGGGTTCTCGTAAAGAATATCGACACTGCTTTTCAGAGATGCGTTTACTCCGGTTGGATTGGTGATCAGTCCGATGCGTTTTCCCTTGAGCTGTTTTTTATAGTCTGGCAAGAGCGTGTCTATCCCAGTCTGGACTTTAGGCTTTTTAGCCGTTTGATTCTTTGAATCGGGTGAAGCAGAGGCAGCGGTTATCGTTCCGAACATCATGAGCCCTGTCAGAAAAGCGAATATTGTTTTTCTCATGTGTCCCTCCTTATTAAAGCGGTCTTCCCGTTTTGATATTTAATCCGTAGCCAAATGGGTAAAGGGTGTTCCCTGGTTTCGTGACTGACGGAATGTCAACTGGAAGTGTGCCTTTAGGTTTTGCCTGGCCGAATATCGCCATCACTCCGGCCGGAATATTAGGTTGAAGATAACGGCCATTTGCGTATCCTTTAAAGCCATAGACTGCAATCAGTGCCTTTGCTTCTTCGAAATTGGCTGCGTCATAGGGGTTGCGCAGACTCATTAAGACAAATGGTTTGTTGTGCTGCAGTGCGGCTTTCATGACAGCTCTCGGAAACACGGTGGCCCATTTGCTTGAATCTGATATTGTGTCGTCGATGACACCGTCGTTGACGACAGGGTCATTTTTGACGACATAGGAGCCGGTAATGATATAATCAGCCTCTTTTACTTGTTTTTCATGCTCGGCCTTAAATACTTGGTTGGCAAAGTTCATTTTGCTGAGGGATACGGGTTTGATTTTCTTTCGCTTGATGAGATCGTGAATGGTTTGTTCGATTGCAGCAGTTTGTTCTTCGTAAGGTGCCACAATTAAGATTCGGCTGCCTTTTTTAGGCTTGAACGGCAAAGTGTGCTGTTCATTTTTTAATACAGTTACTGCTTTTTCAGCTATTTTTTTCTCTGCTTTCAGGTGCTGCTTGCTTCCTACGATTTTTTTGGCTTTGGCTATTTTTTCTTTTGTACTGTCGCTGTTTTGCGCCGGATACATGCCGCGTTTTATTTTCAGGGAAATGATTCTTTCAACTGAATTGTTGATTTGTTGTTCAGGAATATCCCCGTTTTTCACGGCTTCTTTCAAAGCTTGAATAACACGTGCGAATTTCTGTTCTTCTTTCAATGAGGTGACTGAGGCTGGCATTAATGCAATATCGACACCAGCTTTTACGGCCATGACCACAGCCTCTTCCTGTCCGAAATGATCTGCGATTGCCTTCATATTGAGCGCATCGGTAACGATGACTCCATTAAAGCCCATTTCCTGACGAAGAAGGCCTGTCATCACTTTTTTTGAAAGTGTAGCTGGAACCAGAATGTCCGATCCATCGAGTTTGCTTTTGTAAGTGGTGTCATCAAAGGCGGGAAACTGAACATGGGCTGTCATCACCATATCAGCACCAGCATCAATTGCTTTTTGAAAAGGATAAAGCTCGACCTCACGAAGCCGTTCTTGGCCATGGGAAACGAGCGGCAGTCCATAATGGCTGTCAACGTCCGTGTCTCCATGTCCCGGGAAATGTTTGAGGGCAGACGCGATATCCTGCCGCTGCAACCCTTTCATCGTATATAAACCGAGGCGTGATGTCAGTTCTCGATTGGAGCTGAATGACCGTACGCCGATTACAGGATTATCAGGATTATTGTTAATGTCCACGACAGGGCTGAAATCTGTATTGATGCCTAAGGCAGAGAGCTCTTTTCCGATGATGCTGCCGGTCTGATACGCATTGATTCTGCTTCTGGCTGCGCCCAGCGCCATATTCCCTGGGAAATTAGTGCCCTCCCCTAACCTCGTTACAATGCCGCCTTCCTGATCAATACTCAGCATGAGCGGGATTTTTGGACTTGCCTTTTGGTAATCGTCTGTCAGTTGGACAGTTTGTTTTGTTGTTTTTACATTTTCTGCAAAAAGGATGATGCCTCCGAATTGATATTTCTTGACGAGGCTGGCGACTTCATCATTCATTTCTGTAAGGGCTTGCGGAGAGGACTCGCCTTCCTTTTGCCAATTTCTAAAATCAGGCATCAGCATCTGGCCGAGTTTTTCATCTAACGACATACGATTGACAATCTGATTGGCATCGATTGCACGTTTGGATGCAGAGGCTTCTGTCTGTCTGGCCCCGAAAAAGCATGAAAGAAAGAGAACGGCTGAAAGGATAAGCGGAAAGACAGGTCTCATAGAAACTTCCTCCTATCGTCTAATCATTCACTCCATCGCTTCATAAATCGCGGTTATGACACTTCCATAACTGCCTGTTGGAAATTGGTCACCTTCAAAGAAGTTCGGATTTTCTTCCGGATCAATAACTGGTGTATGCTTTTTATTTGTTAACAATGCGATGCCTAAATTGTATGCTGGATCAATAATTGTAACTGTCCCCGTCCAGCCGGTATGCCCGTAAGCATTTTCGCTGGCATGAGGGCCAAACATCCATTCCATGCTTTTACTTCCGTTCCGCCTCCAGCCAAGAGCGAATGTCGGATCTGTTGCTGAAGGTGCTGTAAACAGGTCGGCTGTTTTCTGATCAAATAAAGAAATGTTTCGGTATGAACCTTTGTTTAACATGACTTGCAGCAGTATGGCCATATCATCTGCATTTGAGAACAATCCGGCATGCCCAGACACACCGTCCATTGAGTAAAACGCTTTTTCGTCATGCACCTCTCCTTGCAGCGTGTTTGTGCGGATGTTAGGGAATTGAATAACGCCGTCACGTGTATTGCCCATGCGTTCAGTAGCTGCGAACTGTTTCGGTTTAAAGCCCTTTTGCAGCGGATTGTACAAGGTATGCTTCAGCCTGAGCGGTTTGTAGAGCTCTTGCTCCGTGTAGACATCAAGCGGTTTGCCGGTGAGTTTTTCGACAATACATCCGAGTAGCATATATCCAATGTCACTGTATTCGTGCTTTGTCCCAGTTCGATAATCGAGCGGAATTTTCGTCAAATATTCAATCGTTTTGTCCCGTTCCTGGGAATAGTACTTGCCGGCTTTTTCCGGCGTGTAAAAGTAAAAGCTTGATGGGAGCCCTGATTGGTGCTGGAGGACATCAATGACACGTATCTTGTCTTTTCCTTTTATGAGGTCACCCGGCTGATCCTTGAAACCCAGCAAATATGCAGAAACTTTTTCATAGACGTCAAGTTTTCCTTGGCTGACTAAGCGTTGCAATGCAAAATTTGTTGCGTACATTTTTGTATTTGAGGCTAAGTCAAACATCGTGCGGGTTTTCATTTTGGCCGGACGGCGCAGCAGTTCTGACCCTTCGTACTTTTTACTGTAGCCGTATGCTGCTTTTTTTATGATGCGTCCATCCTTCACCACCACAAGAACGGCGCCTGGAAATCCTGCTGCAATATCCCGTTCTATCATCTGATCTACCTTCCTTAGCTTCTTCGGCGAGAATTGTGCAGTTTCTGCATTTATGGTTTTCGGCTCAACCAAGTTGTCTGCTGTTTGTGCGAAGGTTTCATTTGGCGCAAATATCGATAGGGTTAAAATGGCACTGAATATGAACAGTGTCTTTGTTTTCACAGGCTAGCCCCTTTCTGTGCTTCTATCCCGTTTACTATCCCTAAAACAGAAACAATTTAATCGAACTGAGAAGCCATTTCATCCTTATATCCGAATGCATAGGTCAATAAAAAACCGGCCGCGTAGGAAATAAAGAGCCCAACGATATACAGGATGATTTGCGAAGGCAGGACTAGAAAGGAAAGCGGCAGTCCGGAGACACCAATCGCAATGGTTGCTACTTGAAAATAAGCTTGAAAGGCGCCGCCGATTCCAGCTCCTAAACATGCTGTTAAAAACGGACGGCCAAGCGGCAGCGTGACTCCGAAAATAAGCGGTTCACCAATGCCGAGCAGTCCCGATGGAAGCCCGCCGGCGATTGCTTTCCTCAGTGTTGTTTTTTTCGTCTTCACGAAAACGGCAAAGGCCGCGCCTACCTGTCCTGCACCTCCCATAGCCAAAATAGGGAGCAGAGGATCATTGCCAATTGAATTGATCAGTTCCATGTGCACAGGCGTCAAGCCTTGATGCAGTCCGGTTACGACGAGAGGAAGGAAGGTTGCGCCCAGAATAAAGCCCGCAGCGATGCCGCCGATGTCCAGGATGGACAGTAGGCCGGATGTAATAGCATCAGAAATGAATCCGCCTAAAGGCATAAATACGACATACGTTACGATACCGGTGATTAACAGTGAAACGGTGGGTGTGACAATGATATCGAGTGATTGAGGAATAAAACGGCGAATAAATTGTTCGGTGTAAGCAATGAATATGGCTGCGAACAGGACGCCGATCAGACCTCCCCTGCCCGGGAGAAGCTCTTCTCCAAATAAACTGATTTTTGCGATCTCCGGATTGATAATCAAGATCCCGGCCAAAGCCCCAAGTGCGGGTGTCCCGCCAAATTCTTTCGAAGCGTTAATACCGACGAGAATGCCGAGATAAGTGAACAGCCCTGATCCGATGACTGTCAGGATAATCGCAATTTGTGAGTTTGCAGAGAGCCAGCCTGCTTGAATAATTGCTTTGGTAATCCCAGTAATTAAACCGGAAGCGACTAGAGCGGGAATAAGAGGGATAAAAATGCTGGCAATTTTACGTAAGAAAAGTTTAAAAGGAGTGGCGTTTTTTCTATTGATATCGGCTTTCTTTTTGGCCGCTGCTTCTTTGACATCGGTATCTTCTTCTGCTGACACGAGCTTTGAGAAAGCAGCTGTAACATGATTGACGACTCCTGTGCCGAGGATAATTTGTAAGGTTTCAGCTTCAACGACCCCCAATACGCCGTCAAGCTTTCTTAAAGCCTGAGCATCTGCTTTGCTTTCATCGTAAGGCGTAATGCGCAGGCGTGTCATGCAATGCGTATATGAAGAAATATTGGATTTTCCTCCGCATAGCTCAAGGATTTTCTGTGCGAGATGATGGTAGTTATTTTCTTTGTTCATTAAAACCCCTCCCCTTCAAGATGCCTTATTTTATTCTCATAGATTGTATGGCTGCTCTCGTTTTATCTATATAACCGGTTGTCGTTTCATACTGCTCAGCCGCCATGCCTAAAAACAAAACATCAATCATAAAAAGCTGGGCGAGGCGGGAGGAAGTGGCTGCACTTCGAATCAAGGCTTCATTGGAATGGGCTGTATACAAAGGGACATCAGCCAGTGCGGAGACGGATGTCTGACTGAATTGTGTGAGGCTGATCGTTGTGATGCCTTTTTCCTTGGCCATGGCAAACAGTTCAATGATTTCCTGTGTCTCTCCTGAAAACGAAATGGCGAATACGATGTCGTCTTTATCTGCATTTGCGATTAAAGATGCCACAAGATGAGTGTCTGTAAACGCGGTTGCTTGTTTATGAATGCGGAGCCACTTTTGCTGGGCGTCCTTGGCGACAATGCCGGAAGCCCCAAGGCCGATAAAATGCACGGTATGAGCTTTGAGAAGCAGAGAAACCGCTCGTTCAAGCTCTTTGTAGTCCATCAGGTCTGAAGTATCCTGAATGGCTTGAATGGCATTGCCGGCCGTTTTTTCGGAAATGGAGGGCAGCGGCTCGTGGGGAACAATATCCCGGTAGCCTTGAAAAGTAGGCTTTGCCAGATCGCCCGCTACTCTCATTTTTAAATCTTGAAATCCTTTTAAACCGAGTGATTTGCAGAGCCTGATGACGGCAGCGTCACTTGAATTGGCTAAGGCGCTGATTTCGTTGACGGTGCTTTCGATTGCTTTGTGGGGATGGGCTAGGATATAATCTGCAAGTTTGCGCTCGGATGGAGGGAGCTTATGCTTCATTGATTGGATGATCGCTAAACCGCCTGTTGCCATTCTTGGTCTCTCCTTATCATGGATGGTATTTTTCAATTGCTTTGTCAATGAAACCGTTTGCTTCATCGAGTAATGTCTTTGCTTGTTTCTGATCTGTGCTTGTTTTGAGCATGACAATTGCTGTTTTGACGTGATGATCGGCTTGTTCCAGGGTGTGCCTGGCTGTGTCGTATGAAGCGTTTGTAAGGCTTTGGATGATGCTGATGGCGCGTTCTTTTAGTTTTTTGTTGCTGACGTTGACGTCTACCATCAAGTTTTCGTAAACCTTGCCGATTTTAACCATTACAGCGGTAGATATCATGTTTAGAATCATTTTATGAGCGGTTGCGGCTTTCATACGTGTTGATCCTGTAATGGCCTCAGGTCCGACGACAACCTCAATGCTGTGATCCGCATCCTTGCTGATGGCGGAATTTTCATTGCAAGTAAGGGCGATGGTGTGTGCTCCGACTTTGCGGGCGTATCTTAGGGCGCCTGCGGCGTACGGTGTGCGGCCGCTTGCTGCGATGGCAATGACGGTGTCATTTGAAGTGAGCTGTATGTTTCTTAAATCTTCAGCTCCTGCTTCTTCACTGTCTTCAATGCCCTCTGCTGCCTGTAAAAAGGCTTCGGGGCCTCCAGCCATGATTCCGATGACCTGATCTGGGCTTACGCTGTAGGTGGGAGGACATTCAACAGCATCCATGACGCCGAGTCTGCCGCTTGTGCCGGCGCCTGTATATATGAGCCGGCCTCCATTTTGAAACGATTTATATGCGCAGTCTACAGCTGTTTTGATGTCGGGGAGAACCTCCTGAACGGCTGCAGCGACTTTCATATCTTCGTTGTTGATCATTTTGAGGATGCCGAGAGTGTTTGCTTTGTGGATTTCAACTGTTTGGCTATTGCGTGATTCCGTTGTAAGACGGTGAAGGTTTAATGGTTCAGACATGAGGATGCCCCCCTGTTTTAAAATGATATATCTCAATATTCAGTATATTCATTTCTGTTATGATATTTCAACTATGTTTTTAAATTTTTGAAATTTTATTTCACTCAAGACTATAAGAAATGATGAAGGATCAACTGTTCTCCAAGCGGCCCGATTCTTCGCCGTCCTTTATCAAGGAACCCGCTTTTCATATAAAGGTGTTTTGCGCGTATGTTCAGATGATTGACGGCCAAGATGATTTCGTCGCACCATGGAAAATATCCGCTCACAAAAGCGGGAAGCAAAAACATGGCTTTTTTCGCATAGCCTTTTCCGTGATGCACAGCGTTTAAAGACAGGGAGCTGAGCAGTAAAGCAAATGGATTGTTAGAATAAGAAGCAAGCGTTTCTTTCGATGCATGTAAAATGAAAAAACCGACTGGAAGGTCGTCTTTTAAGATGACAACCGGGTATCGGTCCTGTATGCCCAGAGCCTGAGACAGCACCTCTTTCGGGAGGGAGGTAAAGCGTTTGTCATCGTTGGTGAGCGTGAATGATTGAAGCTCGGGTAAGTGTTCAGGCTTATAGAAGGATAAAGAAATGTCTTGAGTCATGGGGTGGCCTCCTTACAATATGTCGTCAAGCTCATTTTCCGAAATGACGCGGTAGCCCGCTTGTTTTAACAGTGCGGCGGTTACTCCGCTGCCGATGATTTTTTTGCCAGAGAATGTGCCGTTATAGATAAAACCGCTTCCGCAAGATGGACTGTTTTCTTTTAATATGACGGCAGAAGCGTTGATTTCTTTTGCGTAAGCCAATGTTTTCGCGGCGCCTTCCATATATAGTTCTGTGACGTCTTCTCCTGAAGCTGTCACGATTTTCGCTGTTCCATTGAGGACATCCTCGCCGGTGCCTCCTATGATTTCTGCGGGTTCGCGTGGGGTAGAGAAGCCGCCGAGAAGTTCAGGGCAAGCCATGACTGCTTTCTTTTCATCGACGAGTTTTCTGATTTTCTCCGACGCTGCGTGAGAGCCGTTATATCTGCATTCAATGCCTCCAAGGCAAGAACTGACTAGAATCATATTGGATTCTCCTCTCTTGCTTTGCTTGTCTCTATCATAAAATAAATGGCTTTAGTTGGGAGGCTTTTTCAGTTAAAAAAGGAGTTAAAAAGTTTGAAAATAAAAAATTTAATTTTTCTCTTTACAAACAGGGGGTGACCTGTATATAATAACTTTTGTCAGCTCGACGAGAACACAACGGCCCGTTGGTCAAGCGGTTAAGACACCGCCCTTTCACGGCGGTAACACGGGTTCGAATCCCGTACGGGTCACCATTTGGAGGATTAGCTCAGCTGGGAGAGCATCTGCCTTACAAGCAGAGGGTCGGCGGTTCGAGCCCGTCATCCTCCACCATCTTGCCGGTGTAGCTCAATTGGTAGAGCAACTGACTTGTAATCAGTAGGTTGGGGGTTCAAGTCCTCTTGCCGGCACTGTTTTTTCAAAATTTTATGTGGAGGGGTAGCGAAGTGGCTAAACGCGGCGGACTGTAAATCCGCTCCCTCAGGGTTCGGCAGTTCGAATCTGCCCCCCTCCACCATTATTGGGCTATAGCCAAGCGGTAAGGCAACGGACTTTGACTCCGTCATGCGTTGGTTCGAATCCAGCTAGCCCAGTCACAGACACCTTTGATCAAAAGGTGTCTTTTTTCTTTCCGGAAAAATCATTCCAACTTCTAACTGTTCAGTCTGTATAATAATTTTAAAAATATGTTAAGGTAGTTTATTCACGAATTACCATCTACACCCTGCCAAAAATTTGATAAACTTATTTTATAAAAAAATTGAAACCTTTTGAAACGAAGCTCGTATACATACAGACCGGTGAAGGCAGAGGTTAGATAAATATGGAAATGATGATTAAAAAAAGAATTAAACAAGTCAAAAAAGGCGACCAGAATGCATTTGCGGACATCGTAGATATTTACAAAGATAAAATTTATCAGCTTTGCTACCGTATGCTTGGCAATGTGCATGAGGCGGAGGATATTGCACAGGAAGCTTTCATCAGAGCGTACGTTAATATCGACAGTTTTGATATTAACCGGAAATTTTCAACTTGGCTTTATCGAATCGCGACCAATTTGACCATTGACCGCATTCGCAAAAAGAAGCCGGATTATTACCTCGATGCAGAGGTGGCTGGTACGGAAGGCTTGACCATGTATTCTCAAATCGCCGCAGATGGTGTTTTGCCCGAAGATGCAGTTGTGTCGCTGGAGCTCTCAAACACGATACAGCAGAAAATTTTAAAGCTTCCTGACAAATACAGAACAGTCATCGTATTAAAGTATATTGACGAACTCTCATTAATTGAAATCGGGGAGATTCTAAACATTCCTGTGGGGACTGTGAAAACGCGGATTCACAGAGGCAGAGAGGCTCTTAGAAAACAATTAAGGGATCTTTAAGTGGGGTGATGAAATGAGCTGTCCTGAACAAATTGTGCAGCTTATGCATATGCATCTTGATGGAGATATCCTTCCAAAAGATGAACACGTATTAAATGAACATCTGGAGACATGCGAGAAATGCAGAAAGCATTTTTACGAGATGGAGAAATCCATAGCGCTCGTACGGAGCACATCGCATGTCGAAGCCCCCGCGGATTTTACCGCTAATGTCATGGCAAAATTGCCTAAGGAGAAGAAAAGAGCTTCTGTAAAAAGATGGTTCAGATCCCATCCCGTTATCGCAGCTGCTGCGGTATTCATCATTTTGATGGGCGGGGGTTTTTTTAACAGCTGGCATAATGACCACAATTTCAGCGTGTCCAAGCAGCCGAATCTTGTGGTTCATAACCATACTGTGACCGTGCCAGAAGGTGAGACGGTCAAAGGTGATGTCACTGTTAAAAACGGCAAGCTGATTATTAAAGGCAAAATAGACGGGGATGTAACCGTCGTAAACGGCGAAAAGTATATGGCCTCTGCTGGACAAGTCACCGGTCAGATTGAAGAAATCAATCAATTATTCGACTGGACATGGTACAAGATGAAGTCTGCGGGGAAAAGTGTACTCGATGCATTCAGTCCGAAGGGAGAAGAGTAAAGCGCGTTAGCCGCTTTGCTCTTTTTTTGCGGGCTGAGAGGGCTGGCACATTTCACTTGCTAAATCGAAATGTGGTATAATGGGCTCGCTATGTAAAGTACATATGCGTAACACGTAAAACACAAAATACGAAATGACTGAAATCTTGGAGGACGAGGAAATGGCTTTTGAGGATATCCCTTTTTTGCAGTACCTCGGCAATGCCGTTGATATTCTCCTTGTTTGGTATGTGATATATAAATTGATTATGGTGATACGCGGCACGAAAGCGGTTCAGCTGTTAAAAGGAATTGTAGTCATCGTGCTTGTTCGTATGGCCAGCCAATATTTGGGCCTCAGCACACTTCAATGGCTGATGGACCAAGCGATAACATGGGGATTTTTAGCAATTATTATTATTTTTCAGCCTGAGCTGAGAAGAGCGCTTGAACAGCTAGGCCGCGGCCGCTTTTTTTCGAGGAGCGGCACGCCTGTTGAAGAAGCGCAGCAGAAAACGATTGAGGCCATTACAAAAGCGATCAATTATATGGCGAAACGCCGTATAGGCGCCCTGCTGACCATTGAGCGGGATACTGGAATGGGGGATTATATTGAGACCGGCATACCACTAAATGCCAAAGTCAGCTCTGAGCTGCTAATCAATATTTTTATTCCAAACACCCCGCTTCATGACGGTGCGGTAATTATGAAAAATAATGAAATTGCCGCGGCCGCCTGTTATCTGCCGCTTTCTGAGAGCCCGTTTATTTCAAAAGAACTGGGCACGCGGCACAGAGCGGCTGTCGGTATCAGTGAAGTAACAGACAGTTTGACGATTATTGTGTCTGAAGAGACCGGCGGCGTCAGTGTGGCAAAGAACGGCGACCTTCACAGAGAGCTGACAGAAGAAGCGCTGAAAGAAATGCTTGAAGCCGAGTTTAAGAAAAACACCAGAGACACTTCTTCTAACCGCTGGTATTGGAGGGGCAAGAAAAATGGATAAATTCTTAAACAACCGCTGGGCTGTGAAAATCATTGCTCTGCTTTTCGCGCTCTTGCTTTATGTGGCGGTTAACAGCAACCAAGCACCGACTCCAAAAAAACCGGGTGAATCTTTCTTTCCGACATCAACAACTGATGAAGCAACTCTGACTGATATTCCGGTTAAAGCGTATTATGATGATGAAAATTACGTCGTGACGGGTGTTCCGCAAACGGTTAATGTCACGATAAAAGGCTCGACAAGCGCCGTGAAAAAGGCTCGGCAGACCAAAAACTTTGAAATATATGCCGATATGGAACATTTGAAAACCGGCACACATAAGGTTGAGCTTAAGGCCAAAAACGTGTCGGATGGGCTGACAATCTCAATTAATCCGTCTGTTACGACAGTGACCATTCAGGAACGGACGACCAAAAGTTTTCCCGTAGAAGTGGAGTACTACAACAAAAGCAAGATGAAAAAAGGCTATTCTCCGGAGCAGCCGATTGTCAGTCCGAAAAATGTGCAGATTACCGGATCGAAAAATGTCATCGATAATATTTCTCTTGTAAAAGCTTCAGTGAATTTGGAAAACGCAGATGAAACGATTGAAAAGGAAGCGAAAGTGACTGTCTATGATAAAGACGGAAACGCACTTCCTGTCGACGTGGAGCCCTCGGTCATCAAGATTACCGTTCCGGTGACAAGCCCGAGTAAAAAAGTGCCCTTTAAAATTGAACGGACAGGAAGCCTTCCTGACGGTGTCAGCATAGCGAATATTGAATCCAGCCCCAGTGAGGTAACGGTTTACGGCTCACAGGATGTGTTGGATTCTCTTGAATTTATTGACGGCGTCAGCTTAGATTTAAGTAAAATTAACAAGGATTCCGATATCGAGGCAGATATTCCGCTTCCTGACGGTGTCAAAAAAATCTCACCGTCAAAGGTGACTTTGCATATAGAAGTCGATAGTGAAGCGGATCAGAAGTTCGAGAATGTCCCTATCAAGACTGTAGGGCTGAGCAGCTCACAAAACATTGAATTTCTTGATCCTGAATCACAAGCGATAGATGTAACGGCTAAAGGCTCTCCCACGAATATAAATAAACTAAAAAAATCAGATATTGAATTGTATGTGAATGTTTCAGATTTAGAGGACGGGGAGCATAGCGTGAAGCTTGAAGTGAACGGGCCACAGAATGTAACTTGGTCCTTGGGGCGGAAAAACGCCAAAATCAAGCTGACGTCTAAGAAAAGCAATACATCAACGAATGATAACAGCAGCAATACATCAGGGAACCAGGATGACACAGATAAACAAACAAATGATCAAAAGAACAATCAGCAAGAAGATACAAAGAACACTGATAAAAACAACAACGATCAAAACCAAGACGAAAATAAAGATCAAAACCAAGATCAGGATGAGGATGAATCCACTGCGAATTCACAATCCTCATCGGAATAAAAAAGGAGCGATTATAAAATGGGCAAGTATTTTGGAACAGACGGTGTAAGAGGTGTCGCCAATAGTGAGCTTACACCTGAGCTGGCCTTTAAAGTCGGACGTTTCGGCGGTTATGTGCTGACAAAAGACAAACAACGTCCAAAAGTGCTGATAGGCCGCGATACACGCATCTCCGGCCATATGCTGGAGGGAGCCCTTGTCGCCGGACTTTTATCCATTGGCGCAGAAGTCATGCGTCTGGGTGTCATTTCTACACCAGGTGTATCTTATTTGACAAAAGCGATGGATGCAGAGGCGGGCGTCATGATTTCCGCTTCTCATAACCCAGTGCAGGATAACGGCATCAAATTCTTTGGGGGAGATGGATTTAAGCTTTCTGATGAACAAGAGGCTGAAATTGAGCGCCTGATGGACGAACCTGAGGATAAGCTGCCAAGACCTGTCGGAGCAGACCTTGGACTTGTAAACGATTATTTTGAAGGCGGACAAAAATATCTGCAATTCTTAAAACAGACAGCTGATGAAGATTTCACAGGCATTCATGTGGCATTGGACTGTGCCCATGGCGCAACGTCATCCTTGGCGACACACCTGTTTGCTGATTTAGATGCAGATGTTTCTACAATGGGGACTTCCCCGAACGGATTAAACATTAATGACGGCGTCGGTTCGACTCATCCCGAAGCGCTCAGCGCGTTTGTCAAAGAGAAAAATGCGGATCTCGGTCTTGCGTTCGACGGTGACGGCGACCGCCTGATTGCTGTCGATGAAAAAGGAAATATTGTAGACGGCGACCAAATCATGTACATATGCTCAAAACATCTGAAATCAGAGGGCCGTTTAAAGGATGATACAGTGGTTTCAACCGTGATGAGCAACCTCGGCTTCTATAAGGCGCTCGAAAAAGAAGGCATCAAAAGCGTACAGACAGCTGTCGGCGACCGCTACGTAGTAGAAGCAATGAAAAAAGACGGCTACAACGTCGGCGGAGAGCAGTCAGGACATCTTATTTTCCTTGATTACAACACGACAGGGGACGGATTATTGTCTGCTATTATGCTGATGAACACTTTGAAAGCCACAGGCAAGCCACTGTCAGAGCTTGCAGCTGAAATGCAGAAATTCCCGCAGCTCTTAGTCAATGTGAGAGTGACTGATAAATATAAAGTTGAAGAAAATGAAAAAGTAAAAGCAATTATTTCTGAAGTTGAAAAAGAAATGAACGGCGACGGCCGGATTTTGGTGCGCCCTTCAGGAACTGAACCGCTCGTCCGTGTCATGGCTGAAGCGAAGACGAAAGAGCTGTGCGATGAGTATGTCAATCGCATTGTTGAAGTCGTCCGGTCAGAAATGGGATTAGAGTAACGAAGTCTATTATCAGAGAGTGAACAAGACAAGCGAGGATTACATAAGATAATTGTGAGACATACGGCAAAGTTGTTTAAAAAACAATTGACCGTTTATGCCACATGTTGTA
This sequence comes from Bacillus sp. SG20033, assembly GCF_044570195.1. Taxonomy (NCBI): domain Bacteria; kingdom Bacillati; phylum Bacillota; class Bacilli; order Caryophanales; family Bacillaceae; genus Bacillus; species Bacillus sp. SG20033. Next base: position 199,630 of record NZ_CP172606.1, read on the forward strand.
AAATCAAGCTTGTCTTGTTCTTATTTTCTCAATAGGAAAAGAAGACGGGATTATTGCTTCACCTATAATTATAGCGCCCGAACTAAGCGCCCGGAAAAAGGCTTAGTTGACGAGGATGGAGGTTATCGAATTTTCGGCGGATGCCTCCCGGCTGAGTAAACAGATCACAGCCGTAAGGATTTCTTCAAACCAAGGGGGTGACTCCTTGAACAAAGAGAAATCACATGATCTTCCAAAAAACATGTAGGAGGGGACGATTGAAAGTCCCCTTGAAATTTGACTTTCTTCGTCTCCTTTTACAATCTTAGGAGGAAGAAAAATATGTGTGGAATCGTAGGTTATATCGGTCAGCTTGATGCGAAGGAAATTTTATTAAAAGGGTTAGAAAAGCTTGAGTATCGCGGTTATGACTCTGCTGGTATTGCTGTTGCCAACGAACAGGGAATCCATGTGTTCAAAGAAAAAGGACGCATTGCAGATCTTCGTGAAGTTGTGGATGCCAATGTAGAAGCGAAAGCCGGAATTGGGCATACTCGCTGGGCGACACACGGCGAACCAAGCTATCTGAACGCTCACCCGCATCAAAGCGCACTGGGCCGCTTTACACTTGTTCACAACGGCGTGATCGAGAACTATGTTCAGCTGAAGCAAGAGTATTTACAAGATGTAGAGCTCAAAAGTGACACTGATACAGAAGTAGTCGTTCAAGTAATCGAGCAATTCGTCAATGGAGGACTTGAGACAGAAGAAGCGTTCCGCAAAACACTTACACTGTTAAAAGGCTCTTATGCAATTGCTTTATTCGATAACGACAACAGAGAAACGATTTTTGTAGCGAAAAACAAAAGCCCTCTATTAGTAGGTCTTGGAGATACATTCAACGTCGTAGCCTCTGATGCGATGGCGATGCTTCAAGTAACCAACGAATATGTTGAGCTGATGGATAAAGAAATGGTTATCGTCACTGATGACCAAGTTGTCATCAAAAACCTTGATGGTGACGTGATTACACGTGCGTCTTATATTGCTGAGCTTGATGCCAGTGATATCGAAAAAGGCACGTACCCTCACTACATGTTGAAAGAAACGGATGAGCAGCCTGTTGTCATGCGCAAAATCATCCAAACGTATCAAGATGAAAACGGCAAGTTGTCTGTGCCTGGCGATATCGCTGCCGCTGTAGCGGAAGCGGACCGCATCTATATCATTGGCTGCGGAACAAGCTACCATGCAGGACTTGTCGGTAAACAATATATTGAAATGTGGGCAAACGTGCCGGTTGAAGTGCATGTAGCGAGTGAATTCTCCTACAACATGCCGCTTCTGTCTAAGAAACCGCTCTTCATTTTCCTTTCTCAAAGCGGAGAAACAGCAGACAGCCGCGCGGTTCTCGTTCAAGTCAAAGCGCTCGGACACAAAGCCCTGACAATCACAAACGTACCTGGATCAACGCTTTCTCGTGAAGCTGACTATACATTGCTGCTTCATGCAGGCCCTGAGATCGCTGTTGCGTCAACAAAAGCATACACTGCACAAATCGCAGTTCTTGCGGTTCTTGCTTCTGTGGCTGCTGACAAAAACGGCATCGATATCGGATTTGACCTCGTCAAAGAACTCGGTATCGCTGCAAACGCAATGGAAGCTCTATGCGACCAGAAAGACGAAATGGAAATGATCGCCCATGAATACCTGACTGTATCCAGAAATGCTTTCTTCATCGGACGCGGCCTTGACTACTTCGTATGTGTCGAAGGCGCACTGAAGCTGAAAGAGATTTCTTACATCCAGGCAGAAGGCTTTGCCGGCGGTGAGCTAAAGCACGGAACGATTGCCTTGATCGAACAAGGAACACCAGTATTCGCACTGGCAACTCAAGAGCACGTAAACCTAAGCATCCGCGGAAACGTCAAAGAAGTTGCTGCTCGCGGAGCAAACACATGCATCATCTCACTGAAAGGCCTAGACGATGCGGATGACAGATTCGTACTGCCGGAAGTAAACCCAGCGCTTGCTCCGTTGGTATCTGTTGTTCCATTGCAGCTGATCGCTTACTATGCTGCACTGCATCGCGGCTGTGATGTTGATAAACCGCGTAACCTTGCGAAGAGTGTTACTGTGGAGTAATAAATGTTTAACCCCTTTGGATAAGATTGTCTAAAGGGGTGTTTTTATGTCCAAAAGAGAAAGAACGTCTACAGTGGAAAAATGGATTAAAGAAGGTGATGGTACAGGACTCGACTATCGATCGGCCATGGCTATAGATTTAAGATGTTTCCTCATTAGGTCGGTCAACGAGGTTAAAAGGCATTAAAACTTGGAGAGAAACTGCTTTTGCCTAACTGAGTTTTCTGATGTTAATACAGATATAAGAGAGCAGTTCCCATTAAGATACGCTTTTGATAGCAGTTGGAATTTAGCATGCTAGAAATCCGAAAACCGAAGAGCCTATTGGAATGATAACGTGTTTTTTTATTGTCAATTAATAAAGGCAAAGAATTCTAGAAGTCGCACTTACAATGTACTTGTGGGATTAGGTTTTAAAGTTCATTCTTTTTTTATTGAGTACATTCCGGTTTAAGTTGAAATGATTCAGTAAAGGACACGCCATAAATAAAAGGTAGCGTATGATTGCCATTCTTTCCATGGAACCGATATTTCTAAGATTTCATCTTTCGTAGGCTTTCGGTTCATATTACGTAATATTTTTATCGAATGAATAAGACCCACATCATCGATTGGAAAAGCTGTCGGGAACCTAAGGCAGCGCATTAGAACATAATTGGCTGTCCAAGGACCGATTCCTCGTATTTTAATTAAGTTTTTTTCAGCATCTTTAAAGTTCATTTTCATTAATTTTTCCTTCGATAATTCTCCACTTGCCATTAATCTGGCTATTCCAATGATATATTCACTTTTTTTTACCGTCATTTTAATATCTGCCAGGTCGGTAGGGGTTAACCGTGCAATTCGCTCGTACGGTGGGAACACCCAATACTTTTTACCATTCCATTCAATAGAATCGCCAAATGCTTCTACAAATTGCTTCTTTAAGGAGTACGCGAAGGCTAAGTTAATTTGTTGCCCTAAAACTCCCCAACATAAAGCTTCAAATAAATCGGGAATGCCGATAACTCGCAACCCATAAAATTTTCGGGCAGGCATTTCAAGTAATGGATCTGCTTTTGCCATTTCATAAAATGGTGTTAAATCGTTATCAAGATCAAACCATTCATGAATATATTTTACAATCTCTTCCCGTTTCCACTGCTCAACAGGTCTAGATTCATTTAGGAATTGAACAACCATTTGTTTATTATTGATTACGCTTACCTGCACTAAGGACCGAATTTCTCCAATGGCTATAACTTTTGTAATGATATTGTTCTCTATTTCAAACATGCATTCATTTTTTTCCCTGGTTAGGTAGCCTAGGTTAGCATTCATGTCGAATATTTCAGGTAATGTAATGACGATAACATCATTGACTTCATGCCATGCCACTTTTTCATTCTCCTTATCTTAAATAATTATAAGAAAACTCACGCTGGTTGAAATTTAGTTTATCACATAATCATCTTTACTCATTTTGTTATCTTGCTATTACATTCTAACCACCTTATTTTTTTCTATTTATGAGGTTATAGTGTAGTTATCAAGAATGCTAAACGGGAGTAGATAAAAATGGCCCAAGATATAAAAAACGCGTGTCAAAAATTTAAATTGGGATTCAATTCAAAATGAATTAGATGAGCCATGTAAGGAGAGGTGAGATAAATGCCGGATAGTATCAATAACGGACATAAAGAGAGCCATGATCATAGAATTTCGAATGATGCAGAAATGATAACAGATGAAAAGTGGCAAGCAATTATAAATAATGATGCAGCGTACAATAATCAATTTTTCTACGCTGTTAAATCGACAGGGGTATTCTGTAAACCATCCTGTAAATCTCGTGTTCCGAAAAAAGAAAATGTATGTATTTTTCCAAACGCAGAACAAGCTCTCCGCGCAAATTTTCGCCCTTGTAAACGTTGCAAGCCCACTAATGAGAAAATGCCTGATAGCGAGTGGGTTGATTTAATTACTGAATACATTGATAAAAATTTCACAGAAAAATTAACGCTAGAATCGTTAGCAGATATTTGTCATGGGAGTCCGTATCATATGCATCGAACATTTAAAAAGATTAAAGGCATTACGCTGGGTGAGTATATACAACAAGTTAGAGTACACGCCGCTAAAAAGTATTTGATTCAGACAAATAAAGCGATTGGAGATATCGCTATATGTGTGGGTATAGCTAACGCGCCTTATTTTATTACTTTATTTAAAAAGAAAACTGGACAGACACCAGCACAATTTCGTCAAATGAGTAAAATGGAGGAAACGTACAATGGAAACAAAGAATAAAGCAACCCTTTATTGGTCTTTACTAATGTTCAAGGATTGGAATTTTTATATTGCTTCAACTTTAAAGGGGCTTGTGTTTGTAGGCTCACAGAACAAACCAATCGAGGAATTGTTCGAATGGGCTAAGAAACGCTTTCCAGGAAGTCTTCTTGTTGAAGATGATGATAAGCTTGAACCCTATGCTGTTGAAATCATTCAATATCTAGAAGGAAAGTGGAAAAAATTTACTGTTCCAGTTGAGTACGCCGGTACACAATTTCAGCTAGCCGTCTGGAATGCACTTTGTGAAATTCCTTATGGACAGACGAAATCCTATTCCGACATTGCAAATGATATAAATAAACCAGCAGCTGTTCGTGCTGTAGGTGCGGCTATTGGGGCTAATCCGGTATTAATTACTGTACCATGCCATCGTGTAATAGGAAAGAATGGCTCATTAACTGGCTATCGGGGCGGATTTGAAATGAAGACACTGCTCCTCGATCTGGAAAAGCGAGCTTCATCTGAAATGGATGTTCCTCATTGAAAGTGAATCATCTATAATGGGTTGGATTATTTTAGAGGAAAGTAAAGACCAGTTTACTGATAAACTTGACAACTTTTAAAATTTATCATATCTTATACGTAACTTAATAATCGATGCCGATGTTTATTTTTCCTTTTAAAATATGTAGGCCTTTAGCATTCTTTTCATATTTCATTTTAAATATTGATAGGATGAAAAAGCATCCTAACTAAAAAGGAAGAGAAACATAAGTCGATTTATTTGATAATCAGGACTATATTAAAGGAAATTAAACATAGCATAAAGTAAAGACCAATAATAAGGTAGCTCTTCAAAAAACTTCGCTGAAGTTAGTTGAAGTGAAGCCGACAATTTTCAGGATTCAATGATCTAACATAATCATTGAAATTTTGAAGTTGTCGGCTTTTTTGTTGGAAAAAAATAGAGATAAATAAAAATTGAAATAAATAATAGACAAATATGATCTGATTGAAAGGTCTTTTGACCAATAATGAGTTTTAAAAAAGGGAGAATTTAGAATGTTAGTTTCGCTGAGTTTGTCATCATTATTAACATTATTTTTTATTATGCTTATGGCTTCTGGGATTAGTGGACTATTGTTTTTACATCCGCGAGTACCCTTGAGTTTTGTTCGCATTCATATTGGGATCTTGGCTTTACCACTTTTGGTTTCCTTACTGATTCTTGCCAATAGTGGTGTGAGTGGAAATGTTGGCCCTTGGCACTTAGATTCCTTAGCTTGTTTAATGACTTTCTTTGTTCTTGCAATTGGATTCATCATTCAGCGTTTTTCTGTACGTTACTTAATGGGGGATCGATCTTATCGAAAATATTTTACGCTTTTTACTTTCACAACAGGATCTGCTTCAATGACATGGTTAAGTGGTGATCTCCGCTTGATGGTTCTATTTTGGGGAGCAACTCTTGTTGGTTTAACCTTACTTATTAGGTTAAACAGTGCTTGGCAAGTGGCTAGTGAAGCAGCCAAAATTTCTGGACGGTTATTTTTGTTAAGTTGGTTTTCTTTGTTTTTTGCGATGATGTGGCTTTTTCATGCCACAGGTCAATGGCAGTTATCATTGGTTGTAACAAATGAAAGTATAGCTGGTCTGGGAGAATGGGAGAGAACAGGGATTCAGCTATTGATTGTACTGGCGGTGATCATTCCTGCAGCTCAATGGCCGTTCCAAAGATGGTTGGTTGAGTCTATTGTTGCTCCAACCCCTGTTTCTGCAATTATGCATGCAGGTTTAGTAAATGCTGGAGGAATAATACTAACTCGATTTTCACCTCTATTTCATGGTGGTATCGCTTCGATTATCTTACTTCTGCTTGCTAGCATTTCTGTATTGATTGGAACTGGAATTAGTTTAGTCCAGGTTGACTATAAACGCCAGTTAGTAGGCTCCACGATTGGACAAATGGGGTTTATGCTCATTCAGTGTGCATTAGGCGCCTATATAGCAGCCATTATTCATCTTATTTTACATGGTTTATTCAAAGCTACGTTGTTTCTACAAGCTGGTTCAGCAGTAGGGCGTCATGAAGTATCGGCTCGTGTTAAGGAGAGATCATCCTATTTATGGCTCGTGGCTGGTCGTGCGTTAGCCTTAGTGATAGGTGTTGCTTTTTGGCTCACTGCTCCTGGAGACGGGTATCACTTAATCTGTGCGCTGATCTTAGGGTGGTCATTGTCCGTTTCTTGGACTCAGCTTGTCGCTTTTGGAGAGGGCCGAATTGGCCGAATTGCCGGCTTAACTGTTTTAGGAGGAGCAGCCCTCGTATATTTTATCATTCATAACCTTTTCTATAAGTGGCTGCATACAACCATTTTTCAAAGTGTTCAACCTCCAATGTCAGCTGTCATGATTGTCGTATGTCTCTTACTATTTGGCAGTGCTTTAGGTACGTGGGTTGCTCGTCATCGTTCTTCCGTTTTTTTCGCGGTACTCTATCTTTGGTTAGTTCGATTAGGTGAAGCAAAACCAAAGTCAGTAGAGAGTCACCCAGACTACCTTAAACAATATATTTCATAAGGAGCTAATCTGAGATGGGCATTACATCCGTATTAACGAAAGATAATGTAAAAAAGATAGATACAGATATTGATGTTCAAGAAAGGGATCTTAACGTATTCATTACATCTGCCAGCCGAGTGATTGCGCCACTTTGGCCTATTTCTACATTTGCTACCCGTAATCCGTGGATGGGACTTGAAAACCAACCTTTTGATCAGGTTGCAAGTTGGTTGAAAAATACTCGCGATGTTGATATATACCCTAGTGCGTCTATGATCCGTTCAGCAAAGAATAAAGGTGAGATTGATGAAGATTTTGTGGAAATGGGGCTGCAGCGTTGGCTTGATTCACATTCCTATCACATCCCACGGGACGTGGCAGAGCGATTTTGTCATGCTGCATTAAAGTTAGATCCTCTGCCTTCCGACCTTTTATCATCACATAAGCTGGAGAAATTAGTAAGTGAATGTAGTGGATTGGATCATATCGAGAATTTTTTTATGCAGCCACTAAGTTCGCATATAGAGAATCAAGATGGTGAAAGGCTAGCCAATATACTAGATCATCATGTCATTAAGTGGAGTAAATTATATCTTGATGACTCTCAAGCAGGCTGGACAATGCCTAATCGTGAGGAAGGTTTCTATCGTGCTTGGCAGCATCTCATTCAATATGATCCAGCACTTAGCAAAAAGCAGCGAGAAAGGTTAAAAGGTTGGCCGAAAGAGGCACATTTGGCTTTACAGAAAGCTTTATTCGCACTAGAAATCCCAGAGTCAGAAATCCAGACTTATCTTGAAGGTCATTTACTTTCATTACCTGGATGGGCAGGGATGATGCTTTGGCGCTCCCAACAATCGAGCCACGAACATGCACTCCTAACAGAATATTTAGCGGTTCGAATATCCATGGAGTGGGCTCTTATAAAGCCATATTTACCTTTGACTAATGAACGATCTAAGAAAACAATTTCAATTGCTCCCCTTATAGCAGCTTGGATTCATTGGGGTGGGCTTACATTAGAAGAATGGTCACAGATGACGACCGTTGAACAAAACGAATATTTATCATTTGCCTACAGCTTTGATGAGAAACTTCGCAAGAAACTTTGGTTAGAAGCTTGGGAACAAACGTACACTGATCGATTAAGCCAGAAGATCATCTCGAAACAACGTGAAGCCGGCGGTAAAAAATCTGCATTAGCTCAATTAGCATTCTGCATCGATGTACGATCAGAGCCTTTTCGTCGTCAACTAGAAAAAGAAGGCCCGTTTGAAACAATTGGTATTGCTGGTTTCTTCGGGGTGCCGATTGCAACTTGTGAACTTGGAAGTAATCACAGTCATGCTTCCTTGCCGATCATACAAAAACCGCAAAATAAAATAAAAGAGTTCGCAGATGAGGATGTATTCAAAAAATACAATCAACGGAAGCAAGCAATTCATTCTTTAAGCCATACCTTTAAAACAATGAAGCAGAATGCGCTTTCGAGCTTACTACTGCCTGAGCTAAGCGGACCTTGGCTTACTCTGCAAATGGCAGCCCGTAGCTTTGTGCCAAGAAAGGCGGGTCATTTCATTCGTAATCTCCGTGAGGCTTGGTTGCGCAAACCTGATACAAAACTCTCGCTTCATCATGATGCTACAGAAGCAGAAATACCTGTGGGTTTTACTGATGAAGAAAAAGTGAACTATGCTCGCCAAGCATTAAAAATGATGGGATTAACAGAAAACATCGCACCATTGGTCGTGATTTGCGGGCATGGCAGTCAAAGTACTAATAATCCTTATTCTGCAGCCCTTGATTGTGGTGCCTGCGGTGGAGCGGCTGGTGGATTCAATGCAAGAGTTTTAGCTGCTTTATGTAATCTATCAGAGGTACGGGAAGCTCTTTTAGCTGAAGGAATTAAAATTCCTGAGGATACGGTTTTTGCGGCAGCTGAACATAATACAACGGTGGATGAATTACATTGGCTTTATGTACCAGAGCTTTCCGAAGCTGCACAAGAAGCATTTGAACAAATTGAAGCCGTTATGCCGAAAGTGAGACATCATGTAAACGCAGAACGTCTGGCCCAATTACCGAATTTCCAATCGAAGCTAAAAAATCCGAAGGCAGAGGCACACCGATTTGCGGAAGATTGGAGTGAGATACGTCCGGAATGGGGACTGGCTCGTAATGCCGCTTTTATTATCGGTAAACGTGAACTAACTCAGGATTGTGATTTGGAAGGAAGGGCCTTTCTCCATAATTATGATTGGAAGCAGGATGAAAGCGGTGAACTCCTAGCAAATATTATTGCAGGACCTGGAACTGTGGCCCAATGGATTAATTTACAATATTACGCATCAACGGTAGCACCTCATTATTATGGCAGCGGAAATAAAGCAACTCAAACCGTTACTTCAGGTCTCGGCGTTATGCAGGGGAATGCAAGCGACTTGTTAGCCGGACTGCCTTGGCAATCCGTCATGGAATCAGATCACGAGGCCTATCATTCTCCTCTTCGTTTATTGATACTCATCCAAGCACCTAGAGAATATGTAGAACGGTTATTAAATCATGACTCAGCATTTCTGCAAAAAGTTCAAAATGGATGGGTCCGACTGGCTAATATTGATCCAGAAGGATGTTGGGAAAGCTGGTAATGATGAATTTAAGCATTTATCAAATGGATTTGTTATTCAAAATAAAAATGATAAACATAAGGAAGAGGTGTGCTGTATGAATGTAATCCAAAATAAAAAAGTATTATTTTTGACGGATATTGAAAACGGTTTGGAGCCTATTTTACAAGAAGCAACTAACACTTCTGCAGAGAATATGTTGACTATACAAAGCTATGGTGCCAGTATTTCACATCCTTATGGAGAAATCATGAGGTCTGTTATTTTTGCGATTTACCAGGAAGATGTTGAGGAGATTTTTGTAGTAGGAACAAAAGACAAGAAGACTTCCGCAGGTAATGGACTAACTCAACTTGAAACAATGAAAGATAAAATACAAACATTGGATTATCTCTTTCAAAATTGCAAGCCTGAATTTTTAGGTGGTACGGTCGATGAATGGCTAAATGAAAATAGCAGTGACACCGTTGAAAAAAGTGTTGATATGATTCGACATCATCCCCTAGTGCCGTCATATGTTAAAGTTAGAGGTTTATTCGTTCATCATAAGGATGGAAAACCCTCAACCGTGGAGGTTCCTGATGTTAAAACAGGTCAAGCCTTACCTGATCATTGCTTGTCATGATGAAATACAGGTTCAACTTCTAAACGCACCCATATATGGAGAAAGCAGTTCTAAGGAGATTGTATGAGCGCTAATTTAACTGATTTTGTCACGAAAACAATAGAGGAAATGAACTCGTTTGATCGTGAAAATATGGAATGTATGAAAAAACTAATTAGAAAAGCAATTGATTTTTATCATCTAAAGTCTTATGAAGAAGTTGAGGAAACCCATTCAGGAAATGTTCGATTTTTGCATGTCCACTCTATGATGGAAGAAAATATGTTATCCAAAATGATAGTGGTCACAAGAAACGGTAAAACTGATTTGGATATTGAAGGTGTATATGAAGGATATGTTGTAAGAGAATATTAATGAGACGAAATCACAAATAGAATATGCCAATTTTTTTGCTCAGGAGATGTATTAGATATGAAAAAGTCGAAGGGTTCTATTGAATCAGAGATCAGTAAGTCCATTACTCAATGGGAGAAGGATTATCTTGGGCGGGGGTCTGTATCTGTTAAGACTGATATACTGCGGGACATGATCATCGTCAATTTAAAAGGGATTTTAACACCAGCCGAATATGTAGTTTGTGGATCAAAAGAGGGTATGTTATCTATCAAACAAACTCGTTCGGAGTTAGTCGAATCAGGTATAGAAGGCCTTAAAGATATTATCTTAAAAATAACCGGAGAAAAAGTGAAAAGTTTTCATACTGATTTAAGCTCCCGGACAGGTGAACGAGTGATGGTATTTAAATTATGTAATGATCTAGAGAAAAATTTGGAAAAGATCTTATAATCTAAAGAAAATAAATGTTTTGACGTGTGAATTGAACATATTGAACTGCCGATTCTTTTGTTTTACAATTATGGCATCATTGATAACTTTTATTCATATCCTAAGCGGACATAAAGAGATGTCAATTCATAGTACACTGTCATGTTATTCCTGTCGAAAGATCTAACATCCGCTGTTGTTATGAGCGGATGTTTTTTCACATCTATTTTAAATACATGAATTTGATGCTGGTGATTAGTCACTTGAACAATATTAAATTCATTTTAATTGAAAACATCCTTGTCACCTGCCGGGTTCCCCAAAGTGTTTAGTGACATGATTATGAGACCAATTTCGTAAAGCTTGATGATAAATTTAAGCGGTGAACAAAATTGATATGCTGTCTTCAGTTTCATTTCACGGAATTAGTCAGAGATAAACCTTTAATTAAATATATCCAAAAAACGGATTGACATATCGAAATATAACGATATAATAATCGGTATGGAACCAATTGAAGTATTCAAAGCCTTATCAAATGAATCAAGACTGCAAATTTTACAATGGCTGAAGGAGCCCGATCGTCATTTTGCACCCCATGAAGGGATTGATATGAACACAATCGGGGTATGTGTCAGTCAAATAACAGACAAATTGAAAATGACGCAATCGACGGCTTCCCAATATCTTACCATCCTTTTAAGAGCCGGCCTAATTAAGGCGGAGCGAATCGGAAAGTACACGTATTACAAAAGAGATGAAGAAGCCATTGGGAAACTTGCTGACTTTCTTAAAACAGAGATATAAAAATAAACATCAAAAGATGTTTATTTTTACACCATACATATCGACATATTGCGATGTGTTTATTTTTTATAATAACATATCGATAATTCGTGATATGTTTATTAATAATTAAGGAGTGAATGTTTTATGTCTAACACTTGGAAAATTTATATTTTAGCCATTGTCAGCTTTTTAGTTGGAACCTCAGAGTACATCATTTCGGGAATTTTGGATCAAATTGCTCATACTCTCGGGATCACTTTAGCTGCCGCGGGCCAGCTTATTACCATTTTCTCACTTGTATATGCTCTTTCTACACCCGTACTTATGGCGTTGACAGCAAGTATGGATAGACGCAAATTGATGATGTATGCCCTAGGTTTGTTTGTGTTCGGTAATGTCCTGGCTTTTGTACTGCCTGGTTATGGATGGTTTATTGCAGCGCGGATCATTATGGCGATGGGAGCAGGTGTGGTTGTTGTCACCGCATTAACGATTGCGGCTAAGATTGCATCGGAAGGGAAGCAGGGCAGTGCCATCGCTACGGTCGTGATGGGATTTACCGCTTCTTTAATCATAGGTGTTCCGCTTGGAAGAATGATAGCAGTAGCATTAGGCTGGAAGTCTGTATTTGGTGCCATTGCTTTGTTGGGATTGATCGCGATGGTCGTTATTTTCTTTACTCTTCCGCATACTGAAGGGGATAAGCCTGTGCCTTTGCTTCAACAGCTTGCTCTTTTCAAAAAACGGAAAGTGGCTATGGGATTATCAATCACTTTCTTCTGGCTCGGGGGATATTCTGTTGCTTACACTTATTTGTCACCGTATCTCTTGAACATCTCAGGTATAAATGGCAAGCTGCTCAGCGGTGTTTTGCTTATATTTGGAATTGCCAGTTTGGTTGGATCAAAGTTTGGGGGATATAGCACCGATAAATGGGGAGTGCCCTTTACACTCGTTGGCGGGATGACGTTGCATATCGTCACACTGATTCTTCTGTCACTTGTTACTCATTCCTATATCGGAGTGTTGGTGATTCTCATATTATGGTCGTTTGCTGCATGGTCTACCGGTCCGACACAGCAATTTCACCTGGCTACAATAGAACCGGAAATGTCAGGAGTTTTGCTTAGCATGAATCAGTCAATGATGCAATTCGCCATGGCGGTCGGCGCAGGTATAGGAGGGGTTTTTGTGGAAAACGTATCATTGGCCTCGATTACCTGGGTTGGTGCGTTAGGGGTTATGATTGCCATTATTACATCATTGATGATTTTTCATTCACAACCGAAACAGACGCTAAAAGATATCAATCAATAATTTCGAAAGATCTAACATCCGCTCGTTATACAAGCGGGTGTTTTTTTTAGCGTAGTCAGTCCATGCATGAGTCTTCCAAGGGCCGACATCGTTCTGTATGTGTCGAAGGTGCACTGAAGCTGAATGAGATTTCTTAAGGCTTTGCCGCGGCGAGCTGAAGTACAGTACGATTGCCTTGACCGAACACTGGAAACACAAGAGAACGTAAACCTGAACATCCGCGTAAACGTCAAGGAAGTTGCCACTTGGGGAGTAAACACTTGCATCATCTCGCTGAAAGGCCTAGACAATGCGGATGACATATTCGTATTGCCGGAAGTAAACACAGCGCTTGCTCTGTTTCCGTTGTCGATTGCAGCTGATTGCTTACTAATGCTGCCCTGCATCTCGGTTGTGATGTCGATAAGCAGCGTAACCTTGTGAAGAGTGTTACTGTGGAGTAAGATGTTTAACCCTTTTGGATATTTTAGCCGAAGGGGTTTTTAGTATAGATATTTGATTTAAATTACAGGAGACTTCATTCATTTAACCAAAGTCATTGCTTTCTTAATCACTAAAGTTTATTTGAAAATAATCTCTTGATTTAATTTCCTCGAAGAGATTTTTTGTCAATCTATTAGGCATCAGAATTTTTATAACATAATTGATCGTCTTTTGACGTTTTGTTTATAGAACAAGAAAATATTTAAAACATAAGTGGAAAATTAGGGGTGAGCTCCTGTTTTTCTCGAGAGGATAGCTTGTCAGCTTTTCTATTTTTAATGGGTTAAAATATTCTATTTATACTAATTAATGTAATTTTTAGGATAATATACAAAATCCCCCTTACTTCGACAATTGCAATCTGGTATTATCGTATCGCATGGGAGCTATGTCAATAGACTCTATGCAAAAATTGAGAGGAGGTTTACTTATGAAAAGAAACCAAAAAGAATGGGAATCTGTGAGTAAAAAAGGACTTATGAAGCCGGGAGGTACTTCGATTGTGAAAGCTGCTGGCTGTATGGGCTGTTGGGCCTCAAAGAGTATTGCTATGACACGTGTTTGTGCACTTCCGCATCCTGCTATGAGAGCTATTTAACATTTGAGAATAGGGAGTTGAGCGTATTTGCTTATACTCCTTATTTTCTCTTAAGGGGGATTTTATATGTCATATGATCGTGTTAAAGATTTTGATTTGCCAGAGTTAGCGGTTCATTTACAGCCTCATGGTGCTGTAATGATTGATAGAAAAAGTATGTTTTATTTCAGACTCAGTGGACGTGGAGCACAGTTGGCGTTTCTGTTATCAAAAAACAAAAATCTTCATAAAACGGCACGTATTTGGGAGATTATGAAAAAAGAAGAGATGAGTGCTGACCAATTAAAAGAAGAGCTTAGTGCCCATCCATTTACGGAGGCTTGGACGGAAGGGCTGTTAGATCAGCCTTTACACGTTTCGGGTTCGCTAGATTCATATTTACCTATTAGTTGTACCTTGCAGTTGACAAATGCTTGTAATTTGAGCTGTTCGTTTTGCTATGCCAGCTCAGGTAAACCATATCCTGAGGAACTATCTAGTGAACAATGGATATTGGTTATGCAAAAGCTAGCAGCCCATGGAGTTGCTGATATTACGCTGACCGGGGGTGAAGCAAAGCTGATCAAAGGGTTTAAAGAATTAGTCGTTGTTGCAAGTTCGTTGTTTACCAATGTGAATGTATTTAGTAATGGATTGAACTGGCGAGATGAAGAAGTTGAATTACTTAGTCACTTAGGTAATGTTTCTGTACAGATTAGTATTGATGGTATGGATAATACACATGACCAATTAAGAGGCAGAAAAGGCGGCTTTAAAGAAAGTATGAATACCATTAAAAAATTATCAGAAGCAAACATTCCAGTGATTGTCGCTATGACCATTAATGAGTCCAATGCTGATGAAGTATCAGATGTGGTGGAGCAATGTGCCAATGCGGGTGCTTTTATCTTTCGTGCAGGAAAAACGTTATCTGTTGGACGTGCGACAGAAGGCTTTAAGGCTTTGGATATTGATTTTGAAGAAATGGTTCAAATACAGCTTAGGGAAGCACGTCATAAATGGGGAGATCGCCTGAACATAATTGATTGGGAGCACGAAGAGAGTTCGTTCACAACAGATTTTTGCACACCAGGATATCTTGCTTGGTATATAAGAGCAGATGGATACGTAACTCCTTGCCAATTAGAAGATTTGCCGCTAGGGCATATTTTAGAAGATAGCATGGCTGACATTGGTTCACCTGCTCGTTTGCTTCAGTTAAAATGTGAAGCTAAAAATTGCAAATGTATAGGGAAAATTGAGCTATCTGAACCGGACTTGCCTTTTCAAAAAGAAGTCAAGGCAGGGATTCAGGAATGAATAGTCTATCATTGGTGTTCTGGAGTATTTTAGCAGTTGTTGGATTACTGTTATTTATTAAATTCAAACCCCCAACAATTGCTTCACTACTCTTAAGCAAAGATGAGGCAAAAGAAATAAGCATTCAATTTATAAAAGAGTTTGTTGGGATAAATGTAGAGAACTGGGATTTTTATTCGGTATATTGGTATGACCACGATACAGTAAATAAACTTCATCACTTAGGCATACTTAAGAAAAATAGAAAGGTTTTATATGATGTTGGGTTGGTCGAATCATGGAGAGTCCGTTTCGTTCACAAGAATCAATCATTTGTAGTTGGTGTCAATGCCAATCGAGAAATCACTTTTTTTTATGCGGATGTTCCGAAAAAGTCCCTTTCGGGGAAGTTCGAACAAGTTTCTCCAGAGACACTCAAGCAGAGGTTAATGGCTTCACCTGATGGACTTTGGTCTAGAGCAAATATGACTGGTACTGGTAAAAAAGAGGAGGATTTTCGCGAGGTCAGTACTTATTGGTACATAGCGGAAGCGGGAGATATTCGGCTCAAGGTGACTGTTGAATTACAGGGCGGCCGAATTTCTTATATTGGTACTGAACAAGAAATACTAACAGATCAAATGAGTAAAGTCATTCGAGATGAACAAGTGGAATCGACATTCGGAGTATCTGGTATGCTGGGTTCAGCTTTAGCGATGATCCTTGCGATTCTCATCCTTGTATTTATGGATGTGCAAACAAGCATAATCTTCAGTCTTGTTCTGGGTTTGTTGATTATAATATGCCAGTCATTGACGCTGAAAGAAGATATTCAATTAACAATTGTAAATGCTTATGATGCAAGAATGAGTGTCAAAACGGTCAGTTTATTAGGTATTTTGTCTACACTTCTTACAGGATTATTAACAGGATTTGTAGTATTTATATGTTCATTGGCAGGAAATGCGCTTGCTGGTGATTTTGGATGGAAAACGTTTGAACAACCAATAGTTCAGATTTTCTATGGAATAGGAGCAGGGCTCATTAGTTTAGGAGTGACTTCTCTGCTGTTTAACTTATTGGAGAAAAAGCATTATTTACGAATTTCACCTGAGCTTTCTAACCGAACTGTCTTTCTATCAGGTTTTACCTTTAGGCAAGGATTGAATATGAGCATACAAAGTTCAATTGGAGAAGAGGTCATCTATCGGCTATTAATGATTCCAGTCATTTGGTGGATGAGTGGAAATATCCTCATCTCCATTATTGTATCTTCCTTTTTATGGGCGGTGATGCACCAAGTAACTGGATATGACCCAAGGTGGATACGTTGGCTGCATCTATTTATATTCGGTTGCTTTCTGGGAGTTCTCTTCATCAAATTTGGTTTTATTTGTGTATTAGTAGCTCATTTCATTCATAATTTAGTACTCGTCTGTATGCCGCTGTGGCAGTTCAAGCTTCAGAAACATATGCATCATGATCAGCCAAAGCATACTTCACTCTAATGATTAGGAGAAGATTTGATGCAATTGATGCAAGTGCAAAATTTAAGCAAATACTATCGAAATGGTGATGGGGTTGAACATTTGTCTTTCTCAATTCAACGAGGAGAAATCGTGGCGCTATTGGGGCCAAATGGAGCTGGGAAAACAACGACAATTCGGTGTTTGACAGGTCTCTATAAGCCGGATAAAGGAGATATCCTCATTGAGGGTTCTCCTCCAGGACATATAAATGTTCAAAAAAAAGTCGCGCTTATTCCTGATCAGCCATATCTGTATCCCGCTTTAACCGCTGCAGAACATATTCAGTTTAGGGCAAGAGGATATCATCCAGGTAAAAAAGATGTAAAAGAAAGGGTTTATCATGCATTGAAGGAAGTGCACTTGGAGGAGAAAGCAAACCAATTGTGTGGTCAGCTGTCAAGAGGCCAAAAGCAGCGGGTTGTCCTGGCGGGGGCGATTGTTCAAGACGCTTTGCTGTATATATTAGACGAACCGACTGTGGGCCTTGATATCCCATCAAAACAGTGGCTCTCTAACTGGTTAAAAACTAAAACCGATCAAGGGTGTTCAGCATTTGTATCAACTCATAGTCTAGAGTTTGTTTTAGAGACAGCAGACAGGGTGATATTAATTAGAGACGGCAAACTCATGCAGGATTTGTATGTTCCTCAATTCGAAGAAGAACAAGCGGAATGGAGAAAAGAAGTGATTCGTCTTCTGGGGGAATGGTCAGATGAATAATATCATTTCTTTTTTATGGCTTCAGTCAAAAAGGCGTTTTGTCAGTCAAGGTCAGGAAAAAAAAATGCCTTTTTTGATCATGCTCCTTTTTGTTGGAGCCATCGGATTTCAAGTAAGTTTTGTTTCTAGATCTACGACATGGGATATGAGTATTGCTGGTTGGGTACTTACAGGTGTTTTTATCCTTTATACGGCATTTGGACTTTTTTCAAATCGATTACCAAGTCAAATGGCAGATATTATATGGCTTTATGGCACTGCCACATCTTTTTCAAAAGTTGTGTATAGTGTTTTATTTTTCAGCGTCACTTGGAAGGCGTTGCTTTGGATCATCTCAGCCATATTCGGTGATGTATTAATTGTGCTTCTGTCTGGTGAGCATATCAATTTATTAGGCCGATCCATAATTTTTGTAGGGCTCTTTTTTATCGCTGAAGTGTGGTTGATGTCGGTCTCTTGTGCCAGAACAGTGAAGAAAATGAAAAGGGTATACGTTTTAGTTTTTCTTCTAATGTTAGGCATTTACTCCATATGTCTTTATCACTTCTTCTTTCTCCAACATTCATCTGGGATATGGGAGAGCATTGCCCGTCTTATTAGTGGTGTTGGATTAGTGTTTGATACATTGTCACCGTTGTATGTGGTTGTATTTATTGGGATCATCACAGTCTCTTTTATGACAATTGCTTTTACGAGCCGTCAGGTAGAAATGAAGGAATCGTTGGTGAAAGAAGCTGAATTCTGGGAGGAATTTCAAGAACGTCAATTTGGTTCAGGGCAAATTATACAGAAACCAAAAACGACTTGGTGGGGCTTGCAAGGTCTAAATGGCATTTGGTCTTTTCTGTGGTTGGAACTGTTGCTTTTTAAAAAATATTTATTTTTTCATAGCATTCATACGGTCATGCTCAGTGGCGTCTTTTATGTCGTCATTTTCATGTATCCAGAATGGTTTTATCTTCTTTTCTTTCTCATCGTTTCGGCAGTCATGTTAAGTTCCTATTATTCAGGAATTGTCAGACATTCTCAATCAGGCACCCTTCATTTATTCCCCGGTGCCCTTTGGAAAAAAATCATTATTCTAGAGCTGACGAATACAGTCTGGTTGTATATTCTTTACTGTGTCTCTATTACTTTTATGGCAGTTGGGAATTTAGTTTATTGGTATATATATGGCTTAGGGATATATATATGGTTCATGACAATAAGGCTTTTTGCTTTTACCCATACAAACCGAAACGATATTAAGCTTTCATTGCCTCAATACTACAAGTCATTTTTTATGGCATTAGGCCTGAGCGGCATTTGTTTGTATGTCATTCATTTATTGACTGCTGACTGGTATACATTAGTGGTGGTTGTCTGTATAGGGAGCCTAAGTTGGTGCCTGTTTTATCGTTTCAGATAGTGGTTATGTAGAGTTATTGTTTTAAAACGCGGAGAGGGGCTCTTTTATGAATTCAAATGGTGATAAATTGTCGTTATCTGTTCAGAATTTAGCGAATACAAATGAGATCACAATTGTTAAAGCGATAGGTGAGCTTAAGAAATCGGGAAAAGATGCAATACCAGTTTTGGTTGAGGCCTTAAAAGAGGAAGGCTCTTTGTGTAATATTGCTGCAGCTGTTTTAGGTGAGTTTGGGGAAGACGCGAGTGAAGCAGCGGAGGAGCTATCATGTTTATTAAAAAGTCATGCCGAAGATACAAGAATGGCAGCGGCGATTTCATTAATGAGAATCGGGAAGCCCAGTCTGCCCTTTGTCATCAAAATCGCTCAAGAAAGTGAAGGGCAATCGTGCTTTTGGGCATCTTGGTGTATTGCATGGATTGATCCGTCTTGCATTGAACCTAAGATGTATAAATGTCTAAAATACGAGCATGAACATCCTTCAGGAATAGTTGCTCCGTTTGCGGCTGAAGAGGCATTAGGAAAGCTGATTGCTTTTCAGCTGAAAGATAAGGAGGACTGAAAGGATGAAAGATGAACAAATGTTGACTGAATGGCCAAGTGATTTACCATGGTTGAATCAATCACAGAATGATTTTACATTTCCAAGTGACACATATCTTCTTCTTTATTTTTGGTCAATGAGCTGTCCAAACTGTCACCAATTAACAGACAAAGTCCTTCAAGATATAAAGGATATGAATGTGAAAGTAATCGGAGTACATGTCCCTTATATAGAAGAAGAGAAATCTATGGAGGTTGTCTTGACGTATGCTCTTGATAGGGGACTAGCTATTCCGATTGTATTAGACCAAAACTATGAAATCGTCACAACTTGTCACGTACAAGGCATCCCCAGCTTTTGTCTATTAAGTCAATACGGTCAGATCATTACTAAAACGATGGGAGATGTTGGTTGGGATAAGATGTTAAAAAAAATTGCAGGCTTGTGAAATTTTCCGTCTTGTATGTGCGACAAACGGTTGAATATTATGATGAAACGGTCCTTCCTATAAGCAGGAAGGTTTTTTAATGAAATATTTTTTTATTAGTAGGTAAATTCATCAAATGTTCTGCTATGCTCCAAATGTACACCTTTCCGTAAGGGCAAAGTCAAATGTGAAAATAAAACTGTTCCAAAGTTAATCAGAAATTTATTTTCATATTGTATCCTTTCAGTATCACGTGAAAGGAGCATCATATGAAAACATTATGGAAAGTCCTAAAAATTGTATTTGTCAGCTTGGCTGCTTTGGTTTTGCTTGTATGCGTCTCGGTATTTATTTATCACCATTTCCAGCTAAATAAGGAGACGGCACTGCTGAAAGGTAAAGGCACAGTAGTCGATGTTGACGGGAAAAAGATGAATGTGTATCAAGAGGGAAGCGGGAAGGATACGTTTGTGTTTATGTCCGGTTCGGGGATTGCAGCGCCTGCTTATGAAATGAAGGGGTTGTACAGCAAGTTTTCAAAAGAAAATAAGATTGCTGTTGTAGATCGGGCAGGTTATGGATACAGTGAAGTGTCTCACGATGACAGAGATATTGATACGGTATTGGAACAGACGAGGAAAGCGCTTATGAAAAGCGGAAATAAGCCTCCTTATATTTTAATGCCTCATTCGATATCCGGGATTGAAGCGATGTATTGGGCACAGAAATATCCTAAGGAAATCAAGGCCATTATTGCGATGGATATTGGATTGCCCCAGCAGTACGTCACGTATAAATTGAGCGGAGTTGACAGATTGAAAGTGAGAGGGTTCCACCTGTTAACCTCGATTGGTTTTCATCGGTTTATGCCTTCCGCTGTATATAATCCTGAGGTGATTCGGCAGTCGGTTTTAACTGATGAAGAAAAAGAAATCTATAAAGCCATTAATTTTAAGCAATTTTTTAATGCAGATATGGAGCATGAGCTTTTACAGTCTTACCAAAACGGCAGCAAATCTGTGAATCTGCCGGCACCAAAGGAGACCCCCGTCTTGATTTTAGATGCGGTCTCTGACCAAAATAGACATTCAAAGTATGCTATACAAAACCGAAAAGACTATGAAGCGTTTGCGGCTCAATTCAATACTGCCGATATAAAGGAACTGAGGGGAACACACAGTATTTATTTATATCAGCCTGATCAAATATATAAACTTTCCATGGAGTTTATGAGAAAGGTTCGCTAGGATGAAGGGTTATCATATTTTAATCGTTGAAGACGATGTGATGATTGGTGATTTGCTGCAAAAGATTTTGCAGCGTGAGGGATATCGTGTGATATGGAAAACAGATGGAGCGGATGTGCTTTCGGTGATTCAGAAGGTGGATTTGGTCATTATGGATGTGATGCTGCCGGGTGAAGACGGGTATCAAATGTCTGCAAAAATCAAAGAGCTGGGGCTGGGCATTCCGGTTATTTTTCTTTCGGCCCGTAATGATATGGACAGCAAGCTTCAAGGTTTGCAGATCGGCGAGGATTATATGGTAAAGCCCTTTGATCCGAGAGAGCTGCTATTAAGAATGCGGAATATGCTTGAGCATCATTATGGCACCTTTACGCAAATCAAACATTTGTATATTGATGCGGTAACGAAAAAAGTGTTCAATGAAAGCCTGCATGATGAGGTATTGTTTACTGCGATTGAGCGGAAAATTTTCTTTTATTTATATGAAAATAGAGACAGTATCCTGACAAAGGAACATTTCTTTGAATATCTATGGCAGCTCGAAGATAGAAACCCGAATATTGTCAATGTGCATATTAAAAAAATCAGAGCTAAAATCAATGATCAAGCGGGTGAGATGATTGAAAATATATATGGAGAAGGGTATCGGCTGAATACCGTTGTGAAGAAATGAAGCTCAAGACAAAATATCAGTTGTTATTGTTTACGGCCGTCATTAGTGTTCCGATGCTATTGCTGGCGGTCAGTGTTTTGATGTCGGTGATTTATGACAGCATGTTTAAACCGATGAATCATGGTATGCCCTTTCACAGGTCGTTTGCGTACCCGGCAATGATCGTTGTATTTTTGATATCACTCTTATTGTTAGCTTTTTTATTTTCAAAGTCGATTCATTCTCTGTTGCATAAAATCAATCTATTAAATCAAACCATTAGGCATTTGGCGAGTGATCAAAGGGTGCCCGATAAAATTGAAGTGAAGCGTGCTGATGAAATCGGGGAACTGATCAAGTCGGTCAATTTGTTAATTGAACGGACGACATATCGTGAACTGGAGCTGAGACAGCAAGAGGAAATCAAAAAGGAGCTTTTGCAAAAACTGCGGCATGACATTAATACACCTTTAACGGCTCTCAGGCTGCAGTTATTTTATTTGGAAGACCAATGTCATGGTCAGGCTGTATTCGAATCATTGTATCAGCAAATCGAATATATCTCGGAATTAACCAATGAATTCAATCTATATTCCGCTGAGACGCTGGAAAGCTCTTATATTGTAAATGAAGAAGTGCGTCTAAACGAGCTATTAGAAACAGCGGTGAAAAAGTGGGATTATTTATACAGTATGAGTGGGATTGAGCTGCACTATAAGCCGGCAGATCAAGATGTGATATGGATGAGCAACACGTTATGGATGCAAAGGCTGTTTGATAATATTTTTCAAAATACGTTAAAGCATTCAAAAGCTGAAAAGATGGAAGTCACGATTGAACATGGCAATGTTTTTATTCGTGATGACGGTATTGGATTTGATCGGAATGAGAGCAGTGAGGGACTTGGGTTAAAGATTATTGAGGATACATGCAGGCTGCTTGCGATTACTTATGAGCTGCATACAAATGATAACGGAACGGGGTTCTTGTTTTCAAAAGAGTGACCCCGCTGATGTTTTTCTTTCTCCTATAAAATTTATATAATAGGGAGAAAGAAATGGGGTGAACATCATATGTTTAAAAAAATCATCAAAACGATTAAGTACTTCTCAAGCAGTTCTAGTGACCGATATCGCAGACACCGGCATTACAGCAGCAGCCGGCGCAGACATTATCGCAGCTACAGCAGCAGCTCGGGCAAAAGAAGACACTATGACCGTTATGGCGGCAGTCATCGTTACAAACGCCGGAGCTACAGCAGCAGTTAATCCAAAAAAAGTTCTTGTTCCGCTTTTGGGACAAGGGTTTTTTTATGTGACCGATTGAATGGCCCGGTTTAGATCCTCGCGAATGGAAGCGGTGTGCTGATACTCTTCCTCGATGCCCAATAATCTTTTCAGCAGCAGGATTACTTCCTTTGTCAGTGTTAATTCCTCCAGCCAAGTGCCGTTTTTCTTCTTTTTTCCTTTATATTGAGAGTACAGCAGGAATAACAGCGTTTCTCCGAGATCGAAGAAGTCATCCTGTTTTCGTACCGTTATTTCCTCCATTTCTTCAAGAGTCAATTGTTTGGCAAGGCCGAAATCGAGGAGGCAGAGCCTGCCGTCATTGATGATGATATTAGGCGTTCTGATGTCGCTGTGGAAGATAAGGCGATCATGCAGGTATTCTATAATCTCAAGCAGCTGCGAAATCAGTTGTAACGCCATAAGCTCTGTGAACGGCTGTTTTCGAAAAAATAATAATTCTTCTATATTATCTCCCTCAATGAACTGCATGACATAATAA
Source organism: Bacillus sp. SG20033 (assembly GCF_044570195.1). Lineage (NCBI taxonomy): Bacteria > Bacillati > Bacillota > Bacilli > Caryophanales > Bacillaceae > Bacillus > Bacillus sp. SG20033. The sequence continues at coordinate 223,384 of NZ_CP172606.1, forward strand.
GCCTGTCCGTCTATGATGAACTCATCTATGAAGCCCGGAATTTGCGGGTGGTGGATGCTTTTGAGCAGTTTTATTTCCTGCTGGAACCGGACTGTCTCTTTTTCCTTTTTGGCTTTTGTCGGCCGAAGCTGTTTTAAAACATAAGGTGTTTGAGTTAGGGTATCGGTGCACAAATAAACCAAACCGTAGCCTCCCATACCGAGGCACTCTTCAATTCTGTATTGATGATTTAAGATAACACCGTTCTTTAGAGGGCGGTCAAAAAGCAGTTTTTTTAGAAGTTTTAATGCCATGTCTGCCACTTCCCTTGGTTGTACTGACTATAGTTTACCTTCTAGACGGAGAATAAAAAAGAGCCGGATAACCGGCTCGGTATAAGTTAAAACTGCTTTGTCACGTCGTATTCATAATCTATTTTTGCTTTTACGTTGCTCATCGTCGATCTGGCTGTCGCTAATGTATTATATTTAAAACTCCATACCTTTGCCACACTGAGTTGATCCGACAAAGAGATATCATAAGACCCTGAAGTCGAGCTGTTTACAAGGGCACGGCGCCATTCGTTGTTTTCGCTTGTCATGATCAGATGGCGTGTATTTCCCTGGCTTGGTGTTTGAGTGGCGGTTGTTTGAACTCTGGTTACAATGGCATCACGCGGTATCCCGGATTGGTTTGTTATATCAACCTTGATCACGCTGGAATCAGAACCTGAGGGGCTAAGGCTTGTATTTCCTTTATTTTCAGCAACGCCGCTGAATTGGAATGTTCCGCTGCCTGATTTGATTCGGTCTTCAATTGAAAGTGTAAAATACATGTTTCCGGTATAGGTGCCTCGTGACACTTTCACATAAAAGGTATCTGTCGTGTTTTGGGCGTCTGCATTTGCATAAATAAAAGAAGAAAACGTATTAGGGTTAATGACTTCTGTCCCTTGAGAAACAGGTATTCTATTCTTATCATAAATTTCAATTTTCATCCCTGTATACGCGCTCTGGTATGTACTCCTCACGTATACTTTTTCTCCCTTATTAGCCGTAAAAGTGAAATAGGCTTCATCTTGACCAGCTTCCAGTATTGTTGTATCGATATTTTTATATTTCCAATAACCGATCGGCATTGCGGTATCAAATGAATTGTTTCCTGTGATAGCAGTGACTCCGACAGCTGATGCCGAATACGTAAAGGTGAATAAGACAGACAGCATAACAGCGAATGGAATAAGCCATTTTTTCACCATGCAAACAACCTCCTTTTATTTCCATCATACATAATAACGATTTAGGTGTAAATAAATGTTTTTTGAGGTTAATATATACATTATCTTCGCCGATAAAAAAGAATAAGAGAGAATACTCGGGAGGGAATTCAATGCGTCTGAATCGCCAATTTATCCGCACTCAGCTGATGGCACAGAACATATTAAGCAAGAATGCGCCTGCGAAACGGGAGAATGCGACTGAAAATCCAGCGGCAGTTCTGGAAAAGGCATACAGCAGGCTTAAGTCACAATCTTCAACTGGGGGAATCAATCAGTTCAATTATTCTAAAACCAGCGTGTCGGGAAACAGCGGGACGTTCAGCAAAGTGTATCAATCAGCGAATGATCGAACAGTGACAGACACAGGGGAAGAAACAGTGATTCAATCCCAAAACCCCTATGAATCTGAGAGTGATATCAGAACCAAAATACTAGATGAAAAATACAGCAGGATGAATGCGATTAACAAAACAAAGTCTGATCCATTAGGCTATATTAAGGATAAGTACCAAAATTCAAAGTCGCCTTATTTCAGAAGTGATCTGTCAGCTGCAGAAAGACAGGCCGCTTACGATAATGAAACAGAATGGTTATTCAAAGGCAAGGCCCAAAACTATAACCTTCAGGATGCTGCGTTTCGGAATGTCACATTTCATGGGGAAGTGGAAGCTGAGAATGAAAAGGTGTATCAGCGGGGACAGGTTAACCAGCAGCTGCAAGTGCTGTTGAATCGAAACCATATTCATATTCCAGAGGGGACAGAGCTGACGTTTACGATTACGCCTATTGACTATCAGGTGCGGGTGAGCGGGACAGACGATCAGGATCTGATCAAGCAAATTGAGCAAGTGCTGCAATCTGGAGACAACAGCAAAGAACTATTTTTGCACATCATGAAAAGCCAAAGCAGTGATTCAACACAATTTTCCGAAGAGGCCTATCAAAAGTATCAGGCAGCTCGTGAGATGTACGAAGTTACAGGCTACCATTTGAAGGATTTAGAAGTCATTGATGGACGGTACGTCACGCCTGAGGGACGTGACTTAATAGATGTATATAAGGAAGAGCTTGAAAAAGATCCAGTGCAGAAACAAACGGCTTCTTATGCTATATCTTACTATCGTTCAGAGCTCAGTAAAATCGCTGAAGCCGGGTATAATGCCATTCCGGATTTCATCCTATCAATTGATTACAGCAATGGATCTCTGAGAGATGTGGGACAAAGCAAGAGCTATGGGACCGGAGATACCGGGTGGCTTGAAGCATTAAAGCGTCAAACGGGTGTGAATTATTAGGTAAGCTGTTCATGTAGAACAGCTTATTTTTTATGAGAATCTAAGGGATATATTATCCTAATATTCAAATAATTTTATTATTTTTATATAAAAGATTTTAAAAGAAGTGAACGATTCAAAACTCTGAACAAAGGTGTTTGCCTGAAAAAAACAATTGTATTTTCCAGAGAAATTTATTATGATGAAATAAGTAATTTAGGAGATTATATAACAATTTTAAGTTTGAATTTTCTGATTGTTATCACTGATTCATGTGAAGGCAAGCAGGTCTGCTGTTTTCTCATTTATGAGTATTTTGTTAGGAGGAGGAAGAGGAGTGGCAAATAAAGAATTAAAGAGGGGCCTGGGCGCGCGCCATATTCAGATGATCGCCTTGGGCGGTACGATCGGTGTTGGCTTGTTTATGGGTTCTGCCAGCACGATTTCATGGACTGGCCCATCTGTCCTTCTGGCTTATGCAATATGCGGAATTTTTATCTTTTTTATTATGCGTGCGATGGGTGAAATGCTGTATGTCGAGCCGAGCACAGGTTCTTTTGCGACGTTCGGCCACCAATATATTCATCCGATGGCAGGTTATATAACAGCATGGAGCAACTGGTTCCAGTGGATTATCGTCGGCATGTCAGAAATTATCGCTGTCGGTTCTTATATGAAGTATTGGTTCCCGGATTTGCCTGCTTGGATACCTGGTATCGTGGCAATGGTGATTCTTGGTGCGGCGAATTTAATTTCTGTTAAGTCGTTTGGGGAATTTGAGTTTTGGTTTGCGATGATTAAAATCGTCACGATTATCTTGATGATTATTGCGGGAATCGGAATTATTTTCTTCGGTTTTGGCAATGGCGGAGATGCGATCGGTTTGTCGAACCTGTGGTCTCACGGGGGCTTCTTTGCAGGAGGTTTCTCAGGTTTCTTCTTTGCACTGTCTCTTGTCATTGCAGCCTATCAAGGAGTTGAGCTGATCGGGATTACAGCGGGTGAAGCGAAGGACCCGCAAAACACGCTAAGAAATGCGATTCAAAGTATTATCTGGCGTATTTTGATTTTCTACATTGGCGCTATTTTTGTGATTGTGACGGTGTATCCTTGGGATGAGCTCAACTCACTCGGAAGTCCGTTTGTGTCTACGTTCTCGAAAATCGGAATTACGGCAGCGGCCGGCATTATTAACTTTGTCGTGATTACTGCTGCAATGTCCGGCTGTAACAGCGGTATTTTCAGCGCGGGCCGCATGCTGTATACACTGGGTGTCAATGGACAAGCACCGAAATTCTTTAAGAAGATTTCACGCAATGGTGTGCCGCTGTATGGCACAATTGCGGTGCTGATCGGTTTGGCTGTCGGTGTTGTACTGAACTATATCGCGCCGCCGAAGATCTTTGTCTATGTATACAGCGCAAGCGTGCTCCCAGGGATGATTCCTTGGTTTATCATTTTGATCAGCCATATCGGATTCAGAAAAGCAAAGGGTGCTGCATTAGATAAACATCCATTCAAAATGCCGTTTGCTCCTTTTACAAACTATTTGACGATTGCTTTCTTGCTGATGGTTCTGGTTGGCATGTGGTTTAACGATGATACTCGTATCTCTCTGATTGTAGGCGTGATTTTCTTAGCGCTTGTGGTCATTAGTTATTATGTGTTTGGGATTGGCAAACGCACGCAGGCCAATTTGACAAAAAGCGAACAAGCAGCTGAATAACGATAAAAAAGAGACATTCACGGATGTCTCTTTTTTTATTTTTCGCGTATGGATTTTCCCTATTTTAGCAAGCTATAGGGTAAAGATAGCAGAAGGAAAGGTGTTCATAAAATGGATGTTACACTCGGTTATTTGCGCGAATCACTTTCGAATCATCTAGAAAATGAAGTCTGCCAGCGTATTTGCAAGAAGATGCTGGCGAAGCGTTATGCAAATGAAGAGGAATTTGTAAAAGACTTAGATGATAATGAAATGTCTTTTTTGAACCATGTATTAGAAAAAGAAATTAAGTATGCCCAGAATGAACAGGATCAAAAACGGGCCAAGGAATTAAACGAGGTGTATGAATTACTGCTTTGAGAAAGGCGGGTAAGAAATGGGAGCAATTGAACGAAGCGGATATACATTTCAGCCGGAGTTTAGCGTTGTCCGTCAAAACGGAGCCATCCATGTGTACCATCAAGGAGAGTTTGTGGAAGAAATCGAATTTGAATTTAACGGGGAATATCCCGATCATGATTTGATTGAAGAGCTTGTGAATCATTATTGTTTTGAGCATGAGATTTAGAGCCCTGCCGTGCAGGGCTCTTTTATTTAGGATGTGATCAGGCCATACTTTTTCAGGATATCCACGGTGATGTTTTTGGCTTTTGTGCCGGAATCATCGACATTGGTGACAAAGACATAAGAGCCATTCTCTGTTTTGATGAATCCGACAAACCATCCTAATCCCATATCTGTCAGGCGGGTTCCGGTTTTCCCGTAGAGCGTGTAATGATCGCCTTCCTCTTGAATCATCATGCGCTTGACGGTTTTCATTACCGGCTTGTCAAATGGAAGCTCCTCTTTAAATAGGTTCTCCAAAAAGGTTTCTTGTTCCAGCGGAGATATTGTGAGAGAGCTTTGCAGCCAAAACTGGTCGATTCCCCCGCTGATATCCTCGTTGCCGTAAGATAGTGTTTGAAGCCATGTTTTCATTCTTTCCTCACCGATATCCCGCGCTAATGCCTGATAATACCAGATTGCGGATTCGCGCATGGCCGAGCCAAGCGTATGGTCGCGGTTCCATGATTCGAATTCACGCTTGACCCCGTCCCATCGTTTACATCGTATTCATCTCTTACAGCTTTGACCTGCAAACCGATTAAAGCGTTCACGACTTTAAAGGTGGATTGCGGAGTTTGTCTTTGATTTGCCCGTTTTCTGTTATAGACAAATGTCTGATCCTTTTGTAAATCATGAAGAATGAAGGTTCCATCCGTATCCTTGAATTCGTCATCGACATTCATTCTGCTGACATTCAAGTGTTTTTCATGAGCAGATGACGCTGCGTGTACGGAGAAGCCGCCGATCCCTGCAATACCCAGCACAAGCACAACATATATCCATTTCTTCATTTTGTTCTCCCCTTTGTTTTGATTAACTATCTTTTCTCTCTTTCGTTTGTTCTTCCTTTAAAAAATAATCAAAAAGCGCTTAAATTTGGTTTTGTAAACAAATACTGTTACTGGGTTTATATTGGGAAGATAACGTGAAAATAGAGGGTAAAAAGGAAGGTAGGGTAAGCGGATGAATGAGCAGATTCCACATGACAAAAGTCTCGATAACAGTCTGACACTGCTGAAGGAAGGGTATTTATTTATTAAAAACAGAACAGAGCGCTACAATTCAGATCTGTTTCAGGCCCGTTTGTTGGGAAAAAACTTTATTTGCATGACTGGCGCTGAGGCGGCGAAGGTGTTTTATGATACGGATCGATTCCAGCGGCAGAACGCTTTGCCTAAGCGGGTGCAGAAATCGCTGTTTGGTGTTAATGCGATTCAGGGAATGGATGGCAGCGCGCATATCCATCGGAAGATGCTTTTTCTATCATTAATGACACCGCCACATCAAAAACGTTTGGCTGAGTTGATGACAGAGGAGTGGAAAGCAGCAGTCACAAGATGGGAGAAGGCAGATGAGGTTGTGTTATTTGAAGAAGCAAAAGAAATCCTGTGCCGGGTAGCGTGCTATTGGGCAGGTGTTCCGTCGAAGGAAACGGAAGTCAAAGAGAGAGCGGATGACTTCATTGACATGGTCGATGCGTTCGGTGCTGTGGGACCGCGGCATTGGAAGGGAAGAAGAGCAAGGCCGCGTGCGGAAGAGTGGATTGAAGTCATGATTGAAGATGCTCGTGCCGGCTTGCTGAAAACGACTCCCGGAACAGCGCTGCATGAAATGGCTTTTCACACACAAGAAGATGGAAGCCAGCTGGATTCCCGCATGGCAGCCATTGAGCTGATTAATGTATTGCGGCCTATTGTCGCCATTTCTTACTTTCTGGTGTTTTCAGCTTTGGCGCTTCATGAGCATCCGAAGTATAAGGAATGGCTGCGGTCTGGAAACAGCCGGGAAAGAGAAATGTTTGTGCAGGAGGTCCGCAGATATTATCCGTTCGGTCCGTTTTTAGGGGCGCTTGTCAAAAAAGATTTTGTATGGAATAACTGTGAGTTTAAGAAGGGCACATCGGTGCTGCTTGATGTATATGGAACGAACCACGACCCTCGTCTATGGGATCATCCCGATGAATTCCGGCCGGAACGATTTGCGGAGCGGGAAGAAAATCCGTTTGATATGATTCCTCAAGGCGGGGGACACGCCGAGAAAGGACACCGCTGTCCAGGGGAAGGCATTACAATTGAAGTCATGAAAGCGAGCCTGGATTTCCTCGTCCATCAGATTGAATACGATGTTCCGGAACAATCACTGCATTACAGTCTCGCCAGAATGCCGTCATTGCCTGAAAGCGGCTTCGTAATGAGCGGAATCAGACGAAAAAGTTAAATTAAAAAGCTCTCTTCCTTTATCGAAGAGAGCTTTTTGATTACTTCTTTTTTTCATCGTAGTATTGGACGGGATACATGGAGCCTTCTGATACCATTTTGTTATCCTCGATATCTTGCGGGTCCGGGTGGCCGGCTTTATCAACTGGGAACGTTTCCATATCGGGCTGTTTTGTTATTTTCATCTTCATGCTGTGAATGAATTCTCTTGCCTTTTGGCGATTTGACGGGTCTTTTAATAGATAAGAAGTGATGCCGACAGTTGAAACAGCGAGACCTGAAAGTAACAGCTTTTGTTTCATGGTGATACTCCTTTCTATTTTAAGAATAGTGTTTCCTGTATCATTCCCGTTTTGGAAATTGCTAAACCTGTTGTGTTTTTATCATTGTGATTAACAGTAAATTCCATTTAAGAAGAAACTAGTGACTTCATTCCTGTATTGGAAGGTAATATACACTGACTTATTATTATCTTCAGTCAAAATTCGATAAATATTGACAAAGTAAAGTAATCAGAATAATAATATAATTAGCAAGAGAATGTCATCATACATGAAAGGTGTTTACGATATGAATCAATTGCATCGAAGAATGGGAACGTTTTCCCTCATGATGGTCGGGCTCGGGTCGATGATCGGTTCAGGCTGGCTGTTCGGGGCTTGGCGTGCGGCTCAAATAGCAGGACCAGCTGCTATTATTTCATGGGTTATTGGAATGGTCGTCATTTTATTTATTGCTCTTTCTTATAGTGAACTAGGTTCTATGTTCCCTGAAGCGGGGGGAATGGTAAAATATACGCAATATTCACACGGTTCGTTTATCGGTTTTATTGCGGGCTGGGCCAACTGGATTGCGATTGTGTCCGTCATTCCGGTTGAAGCGGTGGCCTCCGTTCAATATATGAGTTCTTGGCCTTGGGAATGGGCGAAATGGACAAGCGGTTTGGTGAAGAATGGAACGCTGACTGGGGAAGGACTAGCATTTGCCTCTGTATTGCTTCTCATTTATTTTCTGCTGAACTATTGGACAGTCAATCTATTTTCGAAAGCGAATTCATTAATTACGATTTTTAAAATTATTATTCCGGGTCTTACGATTGGAGCTTTGCTGTTTGTCGGATTCCACGGAGAAAACTTTACTGGCGGTCAAAGCATTGCGCCGAATGGCTGGGCAAGTGTGCTGACGGCGGTTGCCACTTCTGGTATCGTTTTTGCGTTTAACGGTTTCCAAAGCCCGATTAATATGGCGGGTGAAGCAAAAAATCCGGGGAAATCAATTCCGGTTGCGGTTGTCGGCTCTCTTTTCGTTGCGACAGTGATTTATGTCCTGCTGCAGATCGCCTTCATTGGAGCTGTGAATCCTTCTGATATTGCTCACGGCTGGAGCCATCTGAATTTTAATTCTCCTTTTGCTGATCTGGCGATTGCGCTGAATATTAACTGGCTTGTTATTGTGTTATATGCAGATGCATTTGTATCACCGTCTGGAACGGGGATTACGTATACGGCGACAACGTCCCGAATGATTTACGGAATGGAAAAAAACAAATACATGCCGAGTATATTCGGGAAGCTTCATCCGATTTACGGCGTTCCGCGACAAGCAATGTTCTTTAACTTGATTGTTTCGTTCATCTTTTTGTTCCTGTTCAGAGGGTGGGGCGTATTAGCGGAAATTATTTCTGTTGCTACGTTAATATCTTATATCACCGGCCCGATCACAGTGATGACATTGAGACGGACGGGGAAAGACCTGTACAGGCCTCTTCGTTTAAAAGGCTTAAACGTGATTGCGCCGCTTGGATTTATCTTTGCGTCACTGGTGCTGTATTGGGCGCGCTGGCCGTTAACAGGACAGGTTCTGTTTATTATTCTGATCGGTCTTCCGATTTATTTCTATTATCAGGCGAAGGCGAAATGGAAAGGGTTTGGCCGAAACTTCAAAGCCGGCGTTTGGATGGTGTTTTATCTGCTGGCCATGATGGTCATTTCTTATTTGGGCAGTGATAAATTCGGCGGCCTGAATGTCATTCATTATGGCTGGGATATGGTTCTGATTGCGATGGTATCACTTGTATTCTATGTGTGGGCGCTGAAGAGCGGCTACCAGACAGAATACTTAAAGGATGCGAAAGAGATCAATTCTCAGCTGCTTAATGGACAGTCAGAAGCTGCTGCCGGAAAAGAATAAAATATAGAAGAAAACCTTGCGATAGTTGTCGCAAGGTTTTTTTCGTTTAATAACCCTTTTTTACTTTGTGGAAAAGATCAGGATAGTTGGTGAACACTCCTGTTACGCCCCAATCAAGCAGGCGATGCATATCAGCTTCATTATTGACTGTGTAAGGATGAAGCAGGAGGCCGTGGCTGCGGATCATACGGACGTTTTCTTGATTTAAAGCTTTATAATCCGGGCCCGCACCGACAGCGTATGTTTTGATTTCTTCCAGGGCAGCATCTGTCATTGACGCCATTTGTTTGGCTTCCAGCAATTGAACGGTCGGCAGGTTTGGCTGTAATTGATGGACTTTTACCAGACTTTCTTTGCTGAACGATTGAATGATCACCTGGCCTGGCTTAGAATGCTTCCCCAGTAATTTATGTTTCTGCAAAGAAGCGATCAGTTTTTCTTCCATACCTGGGTAGGTGTCAGGCGATTTTGTTTCAATGTAGTAGTTCGCGTGCTTTCCGAAACGGTCTAATACCTCTTCTAATGTAGGAACTTTAAGGCCGACGTACTGCGGCTTTGCTTTTTCCGGATAGGCTTCATTAAACCAAGAACCGGCGTCAAGCTTCTTAATGTCTGCGAGCGTATGGTCTTTCACCCAGCCTGTTCCGTTTGTGGTACGGTCCAGTTTTTCGTCATGCATGACAATCAATTTCCCGTCTTTTGTCATTTGCAGATCCAATTCAATATAATCAGCTTTCATTTTCTGAGCGGTTTCGTAAGACAGAATCGTGTGCTCAGGCACATATCCAGAAGCCCCTCTGTGCGCGACGGTCAGGATACGGTCAGGTGACAGCAGGTTTCCTTTTGACGCTGCCGACACTGGCGTTACCATAAATGAGAGTAAGCCCAGCGACAGAACAAACAAGGCCAGTATTCTATTTTTTCTCATGATTTCTCCTCCTTATAGATAAGCACTACCTGTCTTTCATATTAAAAAACGGATGTAAACGGCGTGTTGGAAAACTATTAATCTTTTATGTGTCTTTCTTAAACATGCTCTGCCCGTTTTCCTGTATTCCAAGTCAAAGCCAAGAAGACGATGGCAAGAATGCAGGAAGAGATCAGCATGATAAAGCCGCCGTTCCAGTTAAAACGGTCAACGACAAAGCCCATAATGGCGTTTGCGAAAGCGGATCCGCCGATGTATCCGAAAAATCCGGTCAAACCGGCTGCAGTTCCGGCTGCTTTTTTCGGTGCTAGATCGATCGCTTGCAGGCCGATCAGCATAACAGGTCCGTAGATTAAGAAGCCAATGCTGATCAAGGCGATATTGTCTACGAGCGGATTGCCGGCCGGATTCAGCCAGTACACCAATACGGCAATGAAAACACCCGCCATAAACAAAACGCCTGCCGGTGCCCGGCGGCTTTTGAAGAATCGGTCACTGATCCAGCCGCACAAGATCGTTCCCGGTATGCCTGCGTATTCGTAAAGAAAATACGACCAGCGTGAGTCTTCAGGAGAAAAGCCTTTGGCTTCTGTTAAGTAAGTAGGCGCCCAGTCAACCACGCCGTATCGCACGAAATAAACAAATACATTGGCAAAAGCGATGTACCAAAGAAATTTGTTGTTCAGCACATATTGAAAAAGAATTTCTTTTGTTGTTAATTCTTTTTCCTGATTTTTAAAAGCGTGTTTTGGATAGTCATTCCGATACTCTTCAATTGGCGGGAGTCCGCAGGATTGAGGCGTATCACGAACCAATAAAACAATTAAAAATGAAATGATAATGGCGATGATGGCAGGGAAGAAAAACACGCTTTTCCAAGTGACGAACATCGCGATGCCAAGAGTGACAAGCGGAGCAAGAATACCGCCGCCTATGTTATGGGCGACATTCCAGATCGACATTTTTGTGCCGCGTTCACTTATGGAGAACCAATGAGCCATCGTCCTGCCGCATGGCGGCCAGCCCATTCCTTGAAACCATCCGTTGATAAACATAAAAATAAACATGATGGTGACGCTCGAAGTCACCCAAGGCATTGAAACGAATAGAATATTAACGATTGCTGATAAAAATAGGCCTGTCGCCAGAAAATATCTCGGATTACAGCGGTCAGACACCATTCCCATGATGAATTTGCTGAAGCCGTACGCAATGGACACAGCGGCCAGCACCAAACCCAGTTCTGTTTTCGAAAATCCCTGTTCCTGCAGATAAGGAATGGCAAAGGCAAAGTTTTTCCGCAGCAGGTAGTAGCCTGCGTAGCCAATGAAAATACCAATGAATACTTGCAGCCTGAGCCGTTTGTATGCCGCATCCATCTTTGAATCATCCAGTCTCTCAATATGAGGAGCCGGTTTAAATATATTAAGCATTAAAATTATCCCCCTTTGCTGTTTGTGCTGGATGTGTGGCGTGCCTCCTTTCCCGAAAAACAAAAAGAGCCAGAAAACACCCCTTGTCAAAAGGGGTTGGATTCCTGGCTCTCCTCATCTCCATCCAAGCTATTAACTTATCATGATAGCGCTTTCTTAAATTATCATAGTCCGGGGCGAATGTAAACGGGTAATTTTCAAATTGGGCCTTAGGGAAGTAAATATTATCCTTTTACTAAATGCAGTTATGTTTTTTTACTAGTAACATAAAAATCTGGAGGGAGGCTGTTTAAAGGTGGATGAATTAGATATCGCATTCTTTATTTTACCGTTAGGAATTATGCTGCTATCGATTGTCGGGACCTGTATTTGTAAAAACCCGTATCTGATGCCAATGCTTAGTTTGGTGATTTCTCTTGTGCTCACATTTACCATTTTTAATGAATCGTTTTTGGGATGGGCTGTTGTCTATAGCTTGGTTTCTCTGGCTTTATCCTATATCACATTGATTGTGGTAAGGAAAAGGAAGGAATCAGGAAATTAAAAAGACCTCACTTTCTAACATATCGTTGACTAAGGCAACTATATGTGATTATAATTGAAATAGTCAACGATATTAGAAAGTGGGGATTGATTTGAAAACAAGAGAATCATCTGTCGGATTAAAATTCAGAAAGTTCAATCGATTTTATACAAACGTCCTTGGTTTCCTTAATGAGCACATTTACGACAGCCCGTTTTCCTTAACAGAAACACGGATTTTATTTGAGATTTATAATACGCCTAATTGTACGGCAAAAGCTCTTCAGGATAAGCTGGGGCTTGACCGGGGATATGTCAGCAGGATTGTGAAGCAGTTTGAAAAAGAAGATTTGATCTATAAACAGAGGAGCAAAGATGACGCCCGCCACCATTATATTTTTGTCACAGAAACAGGAAAAACGATTTATAAAAAGCTGGAGGAGAAAGCCAACGAACAAGTAGAACTGATGCTGAAGGAAATCAACCAAAAGGAGCAGCACAGGCTTGCCGAGGCGATGGCAGAGATTGAAGAGATCCTTTCACAGTCGCTTTCTGCCAGAACATCAGAGATATCAATTAGAGATTATTTTCTTTCGGAGGATCTTCAACTCCTTATTGAGAAACAAAGACAATTTTACGCGGAGGCTCACGGTTGGGATGACACGTTTTTAGCTTATCTTCAGGAGACATTTGACGCTGACATCGAAAAAATATGGATTGCGGAAAGCGGCGGGAAATTTGCCGGCTCTGTCGGGTTGGTCAAGCATGATGAAAAGACAGTCCAGCTCAGATGGTTTCTGGTTGATGCGGATTTTCGGGGCAGGGGGCTCGGCACGCAATTGCTGGAGCATCTGGTTGCATACTGCCAAGACATGAAGTTTGACCGCATTTTCCTTTGGACGGTGAGCACGATGGCTGAGGCTCGTCCGCTCTATAAAAAATTTGGATTCAGGATAAGTGAAGTGAAACAAGAAGCGTCATTATGGGGACAGCAGCTGACAGAAGAACGGTGGGATTTGGAGCTGTCATGAAAAGACTGCATTATGCGTGGATCATCGTCTCCGTCACCTTTTTGATCTTATTGGCGGTTCAGGGGGTGCGGTTGTCATTTGGTGCGTTTGTGGAGCCGTGGGAACGGCAGTTTTCAATGGATAGAAGCACCATCTCGCTGATTTCGACGATGAGTTTTATTGTTTATGGCATATCGCAGCCTGTGATTGGGCGGCTTGTGGACAAATGGGGTGCTCGGGCTGTTTTGGCATGGAGTGCGTTACTGACAGGAGTCAGCATTTTCTTAACATACCTTGTGACTTCGCCTTGGCAGCTGTTTTTGCTTTATGGGCTGGGTGTCTCGCTTGGAGTTGGCGGAGCTTCGAATGTGGCGGCAAGTGTATTGGTCGTCAATTGGTTCAGCAAAAAACGGGGACTAGCCTTTGGGATCATGGAAGCAGGCTTTGGAGCGGGGCAAATGCTTCTTGTTCCCGGCTCACTCATGTTGATCCATTGGTTTAGCTGGAAGCTGACGGTTGTGGTGTTGGGACTGCTGTTAATCGTGATTGTCTTTCCGGCTGCGCTGCTGATGCTGCGGAACAATCCTTCAGAAAAGAATACAGAGCCGATAGGCGGACTGGCTGCATCAGAAAAAGAAACAGCACCCAAAACAACAGCTCTTTCAGTGGCCGGGATGTTTCGTATGAGGCAATTCTGGTTCTTGATTTTTCCGTTTTTGATCTGTGGATTTACGACCGTGGGGCTGATGGATACCCATTTGATTCCGTTTTCTCATGATCATGGCTTTTCAACGACAGTCACGAGTGCTGCTGTCAGTCTGCTGGCAGGCTTTAATATTGCTGGCATCTTGCTGTCCGGAATTGTAGCGGACCGGTGGAGCAGCCGGAAAATCCTGTGCTTTTTATATGCGGTGCGGGCGCTGTCGATCGTGATTCTTATTTACAGCCACGAGCCCTACTTGCTTTTAGCCTTTGCGATTCTGTTTGGATTAGTGGACTTTGCAACGGTAGCACCGACTCAAATGCTCGCCACCCAGTACTTTCAAAACTACTCGATCGGCCTCATGATTGGCTGGCTGTCACTCGCCCATCAGATCGGATCGGCACTAGGTGCGTATGTGCCCGGCGTCATCTATACGGTAACGGGTGAGTATACACTGGCTTTTTATTTGTCGATTGGAATGCTCGTGCTTGCGAGCGTAATGAATGTGATGCTGAGGGAGCCAGCTGCGGTCACGCGTGACAGTGCGGCTGTGGTAGACAAGTGATAAGGACAAAGGGAAAGCATCTCTGATTTCGAGATTATTCAGAGATGCTTTTTTTGTATTTTTGTTCTAATACGAAGTCGATCATACCGACTATGCGGGCGTTTTCGGATTTTTGTTTGAAGCGTTCAGAAATTTGAACTTTTCTTGAAAATGGGGAAACACCAAATACCCATATTAGGCCAATTAACACAAAAAACATTTGTACACCCATTTCTATTAAATCATTATAATGAGAACTGAAAAAATAAATATATAACGTTATTAATGTTACTGTAAATACGATTTTGACAGTGTGTTTGAATGTGAGCTGTGGTTCAATTAAACACACTTTCATTTGGTTGAGTGTGAAAGAGTCTTGTTTCATTAGGTACAAAAGTAAATCATTATCGTTTTGACTGATAGGGTACAAGTCAGTTTCTATTTTTTTTGTGATCTCCTGATATTTATGTATATTACTTTTCATATAGAATCCTCCCTTAAGAATAACTCCATGAGTCCTCTAAAAGGACCCATGGAGATCAAGACTATTAATAATGTACGGAAGAGTACTGCAACTGCTCCTGCTTTAGGGCCTTTTTTAAATGTAATCGAAGTTTTAAGTCCAGAAGTAGCGTTGTTATATATTGTAACGTCAAAAAGGTACAAATTAAGTATTCAATGTTTGAGTTATTGAATTACATAAAGTTCAGTCGGTAAGCAAAGACTGGTAGATAGATTTTGATAAACTCGATTTGGAACACAGTGAGCGCCCGTTTGTGTCTGCCCATACACCCCGTGTATAGATGCCGTTAAGCATCCATTTTACATCCGTTCTCCATCAGCTTCGCTTTCGGTTTCATCTCCGAAATGTAGAGGCCTAAAAGCGTAAGGGCGCCTCCTAGAAGAGCGATCCATGTCATGTTTTCATGCAGGACCAGGACGGAAGCGGCGATTGTGATAACCGGGACCATGTATATATACGCACTGGATTTGACGGCTCCGAGCACGCCAACTGAATAATTCCAAGTGGCGAAGCACAGGGCAGAAGCGCCAATCCCTAAGAAAAGCATGTTGAGTATATTTGAAGCAGATGAAAATCGGCTTAGGTCAAAATGGAAGTCGAACAAAAATAAAGCGGGAACCATAAACAATAAACCATACAAAAATACTCTCTGTGTCAGCTCGATGATGTGGTATTCGTAAGCGCTTAATTTTTTCATGAATATCGAGTATCCGCCAAACACGAGAGCAGCCCCGGCTGCCATGATGTCTCCGAGCGGATTTAGACGCAGTACCACATTGCCGTTAAACGTAATCAATAAAAGCCCGATCAGTGCCGAGACAAATCCAATCAAAAAAGTCAGACGCAGTTTTTCGCCTTCGAGCAGAAAATGGGCCAAAACCGCAGTGATCATCGGTATAATGGACACGATCATGCCGACATTAGAGGCGTATGTATAGGTGAGAGCTATATTTTCTAATAGAAAGTATAAGGTTACGCCAAATAAACCAGCCCCGGCAAACAACAGCTCCTGCCGCCAATTCCTGAACGGAATCATGTTGGGACGGACGAGGATAAGAGCGATAAAGCCCATCAAAAACCGATAAAATAATATTTCCATTGGAGAGAAGTCAGCCAGCAGAACTTTTGTCGAAATAAAGGTCGTCCCCCAAATCAGAATGGTCACAATGGCTGCGATATGCCCCGAAGTTTCTCTTTGTATGTTCATCTGTGAAGCTCCTTTTCAAAAATCTTCATGTATTGCTTCGGCGTCAGCCCCACCTGCCGTTTAAAAAACTTCGTCATATGGCTCTGATCGCTGAATCCTGTCTGAAATGCCGCATCAATCGGTCTTACCCCTTGTTCAAGGAGTTTTTTGGCTTGATTAATCCGGATTGTTTCCATGTAGCTATTAGGGGTAATGCCTTTTTGTTTTGTAAATGAACGCAATAAATGATACTTGCTCCAGCCTGTTAATTCACTCAAATCATTGAGTGTAACATTTTCGGCATAATGCTCTTCTAAAAATTCACAAACCATTTTGACTTCGTCTGATGGTTCTGGAACGCTGCTAAGGAACGTGACATCTGAATAATGGCGGATCAGCTCCTCTAATAGATGAAGAAACAGCTCCTCCTTACGCAAAGCTTGTTTTTCCTCGGATATCAAAATATGCAATTCCTGCAGGCTGGCTGTCAGCTCATGGCGGAATAACACATGCTGGGAGAAATAAGGGAGATGCCCGGAGCCAGTAATCTCTTTCACCGCCTTCTCCATGATATCCGGCATGACATTGATACACCGATAATCAAGCGTCCGGCCGTCAATCTGTTCACAGCTATGCGTGTCACGGGGGTTAAAGAGGAGAAGATCACCTGGATTGATGATATATTCTTGATCCTGACAGGCCAGATACCGCTGCCCTTTTTCAATAAATCCAATCACATAATAATCGTGAAAGTGGTTCGGGAACTTCTGCATAATTCCCTTGAAGCGGTAGGCTTCTATATGAAGGTGTGGGTCAAGCTGCAGTGTGCGGGTTTCGTTTTGCATGGGATGCCTCCTGTCGGTGTGGTGTTCTTGGATTAAGTGTAGCATGATTTTGGGGGATTTCTTGTATGATGTTGCTGTTTAGGAATAGAGAAAGCAGACCGTTATTGATCTGCTTTCTTTTCCATCAGTCATGAATAGGATTTGTGGTGCCCATCTCAACTAATGTAAACGTATACATATTGTGCTAATAGGCGAGCATCTGGATTTTTCCAACTCAACAGGGCTTTAAAATCTATGCTGACTTTCTATGTGAACGAATTCTGTCAGCGGGTAGAAGAAAACAGGAGGTCAAAAATATACTCTGATTTCACCTACGTTCGTTATAACTTAGTATTTTAAAATTAAACATCTGGTAAAGAAGTATATCGACACAAATTTTCAAGAAGGTTTATATGATGAATGATTCAAACTTGTTGTGAACGTATTATGCCACGTAGGGCATTATATTAGTTGTTCACCACATTTACCGCTAACACCAGCCATAGGCAATCCGATTAAATCCTTTAGAAAATCAGCAGGTCAATTGGGCCCTCTGCCCTTATTATATAAAATCACTGCCGCGTTGTAGACATAATGTCATTAAGCGCCCGTGGTTCTAATACCTAGCCTTACCTGTGCTGACAGGGATAAATTTTGTCACCTTATCAATAGTCCATGAGATCACTTGTGTCAGCAATTTTAATCAATTCGGGCAATTGACTTCTAGAAAAAGCATATATTCATGATTCTACCACATAGAAAGAGAGGAACTGGAAAAGTTCCGATGTTTGATTACTGTTTTTCCTCTTCAAAGGTTTGTCGAAAGTCCGGATAACCGAGTTTTAGTTTTCATAGAGAGTGACGTAGGCTTTGAGACGCACTATCTATAAAAAGTCCTAATGGAATAGATTATGTATCAAACAAGCCTTTAATGCTATGTCTATACCCTTTAGGTCTTTTATTTACAAAAAAATAAACTTTTGGATTATTTTTAGAGTTTTCAGCCAGAATAAGGTTACAAATATTAGAGATGAAAGAATTTTTTACAATTAAAATAGGTATATAGGGATAAATCTAAAAACAAATGAAAGGATGAAAGTAGGTTTCTTTTAACAAAAATTCCTTGTTTTTTATATCGAATGTTTTTGAGGACAATTAATTAAAATATGGAACACAAGTTCGATTTTTTCTAGGAAAAGAAAGGTGATTGCATATGTATACACTTCAAGAAATTAGTAAACCTAAAAGAAAAAAACTAGTGAAAAATATTGAGAAGCACTTAAAGAACTACAATAATTACAAAGTTGCCATCCTTAATCTAAGTAAACAGCTTGAATTCATAGCTACAAATGATAATATGGAAATCTTTAAAGAAAGCATCGATGATGACTGTGAGTTTCAGGAATCAGTGGATAAACTTGCCAGTGAGTTGCAACATATCAAACTTCTAAAAGATTCAATCGATATTTCATTATCAGAATTAACAGAACTAGAGTACAGATTTGTTCAATACCGTTATTTCAAAAATTGGACCATCGAAAAAAGTGCACTAGAGATCGGTTATAGTGATAAAGCACTGTTTGTAATACGTAATCAGGTAATGGATAAATTATTGATCAGCTTAGGGAGCGTTGTTTACATGTAAAACTTTATAGAGCTGTATAAAAGCAGATTGGTACATAAAATCTTTAAAGTTGAAGATAGAAGTATAAC
This sequence comes from Bacillus sp. SG20033, assembly GCF_044570195.1. Classification (NCBI taxonomy): domain Bacteria; kingdom Bacillati; phylum Bacillota; class Bacilli; order Caryophanales; family Bacillaceae; genus Bacillus; species Bacillus sp. SG20033. Next base: position 242,040 of record NZ_CP172606.1, read on the forward strand.
TAAATCAAAATACTTCTACCTTTTTCTTTAAAGTTATCAATTATTATACTTTTAAAAAGATAGCTCTTAACTGATAGCAATAGATTTTAAAAATAAAGGAGATTTGATGATGGATAAAGGGACATTTGTTAGAACGTTCGTCTTGATCATAGCACTTATAAACCAACTACTCACAATATATAACAAATCACCTCTTCCTTTAGACAATGAACAATTGGAACAATTCGTATCTATGGTATTCACCTCTGTAGCAGCAATAATAGCATGGTATAAAAACAATTATGTTACAAAAAAAGGGCACTCACAAAAACAATTATTGAAGGAGAAGAATTTAATTAAAGTCAAAAAATAATAATCATAAGACCTGTAGCTCTCCTAAATAGGGGAGCTTTTTATTTATATACGTAGAATGAGATACATAAAATATAAAATTACTTTGCACTCAATGATAGGCGCATCATCTTTGACTGAGCTTACTAAGGGAGTAAGTCTATTATCTATCTAGAGATAGGAAATTTATAAAATGAATGAGACAGGGAATTAAAAGTCAATTATAGCCCTAAAAAGCTGGTCATACTGCTTTTTTAACCTGTGCCTAAGAACCTAAGGTTGAATACTTTTTAGGTTCTTTTTTTATTTTTATGGGATTTTTAGCTTACTTAATGAGTACTCTTAAACCTCATTCTAGATTTAAGATAATTATGTACTCTTCCTCATGGGGATTAAAAAAAAAAATGGAGGTTTATTATGGCAACAACATATTCTACAACTACTTATACTGTTAAATCTGGAGACAATTTAGGAAGTATCGCTCAACGATTTGGAATGACATTGTCAGAGATCCAATCACTGAATAACATTAGCAACCCAGATAAAATTCAAGTCGGTCAAGTATTGAAAGTTTACGCTAGTGGCAATGATTCTGGCAGTGGGGGTTCCACACGAAAAACGACCACTTATACTGTTAAATCTGGAGACAATTTAGGAAGTATCGCTCAACGATTTGGAATGACGTTGTCAGAGATCCAATCACTGAATAACATTAGCAACCCAGATAAAATTCAAGTCGGCCAAGTATTGAAAGTTTACGCTAGTGGCAATGATTCTGGCAGTGGGGGTTCCACACGAAAAACGACCACTTATACTGTTAAATCTGGAGACAATTTAGGAAGTATCGCTCAACGATTTGGAATGACATTGTCAGAGATCCAATCACTGAATAACATTAGCAACCCAGATAAAATTCAAGTCGGCCAAGTATTGAAAGTTTACGCTAGTGGCAATGATTCTGGCAGTGATGGTTCCACACGAAAAACGACCACTTATACTGTTAAATCTGGAGACAATTTAGGAAGTATCGCCCAACGATTTGGAATGACATTGTCAGAGATCCAATCACTGAATAACATTAGCAACCCAGATAAAATTCAAGTCGGCCAAGTATTGAAAGTTTACGCTAGTGGCAATGATTCTGGCAGTGATGGTTCCACACGAAAAACGACCACTTATACTGTTAAATCTGGAGACAATTTAGGAAGTATCGCCCAACGATTTGGAATGACATTGTCAGAGATCCAATCACTGAATAACATTAGCAACCCAGATAAAATTCAAGTCGGCCAAGTATTGAAAGTTTACGCTAGTGGCAATGATTCTGGCAGTGATGGTTCCACACGAAAAACGACCACTTATACTGTTAAATCTGGAGACAATTTAGGAAGTATCGCTCAACGATTTGGAATGACATTGTCAGAGATCCAATCACTAAATAACATTAGCAACCCAGATAAAATTCAAGTCGGCCAAGTATTGAAAGTTTATGATAATGGTAGTAACGATGATACAAAAGATGACAACTCGACTCCAGATAAAGGAGATGGTGGTTCATCTGTAACTTATGTAACCGAGAGTCAGTTAAATCAAATTGGATGGTCAAGCTCTTATATTTCAAAAGCTATGTTGCAAGATTTGAATAATTGTTTAGAAAGATACAACATTACAACTAGATCTAGACTTTGTCATTTTATTAGTCAATGTAGTCATGAATCCGGAGCTGGACGATGGAGAAAAGAATTAGCATCAGGGAGAGCGTACGAGGGACGCGCAGATCTAGGCAATACTCAACCAGGTGATGGTCCAAAATTTAAAGGAGCAGGTTATATTCAATTAACAGGTCGTTATAACTACACACGTTTTTCCAACGCAATTGGTGATTCTAAAATTATAAGTCTAGGTGTTGATTATGTAGCTAATAATTATCCATGGACTAGTGCGGGATTTTGGTGGCATTCAAACAATATGAATGCACTATGTGACACTAATCCATCAGTTGAGGCAGTAACACGAAGGGTCAATGGCGGTTATAATGGATTAGAAGATCGTAGAATGTATTATAATAGATGTATTAAAGTATTCTAATTGATAGTGGAAATAGTATATATCAGAGGGGCGGTTCAATGTATTGATGAACTGCCCCTTCTATTGAAAAATGTTTGGTATTTTCGTTTCAATAATTAGCGATGAATGATTAATGAATAACCATTATATCAATGAGTCGCTTAATTTTCTTATCGTCGCCTGTATCAACGTACACTTTTTTTGTATTTTTCTTAATGTCCTCAGTCTCTTTCTTCATTATCCCTTTATCTAAATTATCAGCGGAGTCCCAGCGTAAAGGAACATTGTATACATTAATCGTGCCATTCCCATTGCCGCTGTAAGTTACTGATCCATCCACTAACCGAGAACCTGCCAACTGGATCACATCTTCTGGATAGCTGGCACTGGAGTCATCATTAGGATTGATCGGTTCGCCGGCTGAAATATGGCGAACATTCAATTCGTCTATATCTTGATTTGGCCCAAGCTGCAGCCAAACTCGGGCATATTCGATTTTATCGGATGAATATTCTCCCAGTACATTGTCATTTTCGCCTTTCCCCTCATTTCTTTCTTCTATTGAAGATGTTTCTTTTGAATGATCATCCGTTGCAGAACCTTTTGAGGAATTTTCCTCTGAATCCTTTGTTGCAGAATCTTTTGAGGAATTTTCCTTTGAATCTTTTGTTGCAGAATCTTTTGAGGAATTTTCCTCTGAATCCTTTGTTGCAGATTCTTTTGAATTTGGCTCCGATTCTTCCTTGCCTATTTGATTGCTATCTTTAGTCTCATCGTTATTTTCTTCAGAATGTAAAGCAGAATCATTATCTGAAGGATTTTTTGATTCTTCTTTCTTATTGCCCGAACATGCAGCAAGCAATAACACGAGCAGTAGCAGGGCAACATTACAATAAAATAGCTTTCTAAGTTTCTTCATTATTTTATTCCTCTCCTTCAATCAACAACATACCATACAGGGAAAATATGTCAAGATTCTATGAACCTTAAAGAGTGTACTTTGAAGTTCAACTCTAGGACGATTATTAATACTAATACTTAGATTGATTCCTCTAAGATCGCCCAAAGTAACAGTAAATTGCTGAGTTTGTTGGCTTCAATGGCCTCTGTCTGGTACACCCTGTGGCATTTCGCTAGAACTCCCTATTAGTATGGTAACATGGTGAATTTAGGAAAGGAGCGAAAACTGAAAAAATACAAAAAAACGGTTCTTTTTTACTGATTCTTTTTAATTATTTTACTCATGGGCAGGAGAAGCTGCTGAAGTCAGCTTCGGCGTGAATTCTCGTCAGCTTCTTGTACCAGTTCTATGTTTTTTCGCGTTTTGCCAGACTAAATGCATTAGCTAAGTTCATTAATGTTTCGGTTGGGTTTGCGGGATTGATTGATGACGCTATTTGTTCCGTGCTTCCTGTTAGTCGGCTTGCTTTCAAGGAGAGACAGGGCTGGCTCCGGTTTGGAATGAGAAACTTGGCTGTTTCATTTATTCGTGCTTTTTAATGCCGGCGCGAATTATTTGGGTGTGTATCTTCATTTAGTTTTCCCATTCATGCATGACGTTAAATCAATGCTGGGTCGGTTGGTTAATAAAGGAGATGATATCAAGTGCGTGAGAAAGATTCAAAATGTCGACATCATATTGTCCAAATGTGTTTAGAGAATTGTTAGCCTGAATTGGCGCATCGCTTGTCAGATTAGCTGCGCAGTTCTGCCAGTAGACGGCGTTTTTCTTTTTGATAGTGAATTTGGAGGTGCAAGAAGCGGAAAGGAACTGGTGATGCTTGGAACAAGACTTCGGGGCTGGCATTTTGCAGGAGTGGATATGTCAGAGTGAATGCTAGATGAGTGTGAAAAAAATGATGTGCTGGAGAATCAAGCGGCTTTGATAGAAGAAGATATCACTCAACATTTATTTGATAGTGTGTTTTCGCGTGCGACATGTATGCTTGTGCTGCATTTTTTGCATGACTCTGAATGCCAAACGTGAATTTTTGAGATGTATAACACATCAGCTGGAAAACGGAGATCTTCTGTGCTGGCTTCCATTTATGGGGAGTCCGTTTGTTTTCGTTTTAATGGCAGAGGGAAAGTAAGATCTTCTTATTTTGGTTTCTTTAATAAAAATTTATTTTTCAAATATTTCAGTTATAATGGTTTGGAACAGATAGGAGGGGCAAAGATGTATCAATCAAAGAAGGTTTTATTGTTAGGTTCAGGTGAATTAGGTAAAGAGGTAGTGATTGAAGCCCAGCGTCTTGGGGTACAGACGGTGGCAGTTGACAGTTACGAGCATGCTCCGGCGATGCAGGTCGCGCATAACAGTTATGTCGTTGATATGCTGGACCCAGATCAGATCAGAACCATTATTGAGAAAGAAAAGCCGGATTTGATTGTGCCTGAGGTGGAGGCGATCGCGACGGATGAATTGCTGAAGCTTGAAGAGGAAGGATTTCACGTCATCCCGAATGCCCGTGCGGCCAAGCTGACGATGGATCGGGAAGGCATCAGACGGCTTGCGGCGGAAACGCTTGGACTTGCGACGGCTGGCTATGAATTTGCGAATACATATGATGAATTTATACAAGCGGCAGCACAGATCGGTTTTCCTTGTGTCGTTAAACCATTGATGAGTTCTTCTGGAAAAGGCCAAAGTATCTGCCGCTCTGAAGCGGATTTAGAGAGCTGCTGGGAGACGGCGATGGAAGGCGGACGGGTGAAAAACGGCCGCGTGATCGTTGAGGAGTTTATCCCATTCGAATCAGAAATCACACTCTTAACCGTACGTGCGGTTAACGGTACGGCATTTTGCGAGCCGATCGGTCATGTGCAAAAGGACGGGGATTATATCGAATCATGGCAGCCGCATGATATGACAGAGCAGCAAATAGAAGAAGCGAAGCATATTGCGAAAACGATCACGGATGAGCTTGGCGGATACGGTCTGTTTGGTGTTGAGCTGTTCCTTGCGAAAGATAGGGTATATTTCAGTGAGGTATCTCCTCGTCCGCATGATACGGGTCTTGTCACGCTGGTGACGCAAAATTTGTCAGAATTTGCGCTGCATGTCCGGGCGATTCTCGGCTTTCCGATTACAGAAATCACACAGCTTTCTCCTGGCGCCAGCAGGCCCCTCAAAGCGCCGGAAGAATTAGCGGATTACACTGTTGAAGGATTGGAAAACGCACTGGCAGTCCCAAAGACTCAAATGCGCGTCTTTGGAAAGCCGATAACGAAAGCCGGACGTCGTATGGCAGTTGCGCTTTCTGCTGCTGATTCAGTTGAAACGGCAAGAGAGAATGCAAAGAAAGCGTTGGAACAGCTAACGATAAAATAGAGTTTGAGCAGGCCTTGTCATGGTACAAGGTCTGTTTTTTTCTTCCTTCATAAAAGTTTTATCATAAGAATCAGAAACCTGATTATAATGTAAAAGTCTTCCATCCCTACGGGTGGTTGACACTAAAGGAGGGAGATGACAAAATGAAATTAGTTCCAAGATTCAGAAATCAATGGTTCGCTTACTTAACGGTTTTGTGTTTGGCTTTAGCAGCAGCGGTATCTTTTGGCGTACCGGCAAAAGCGGCAGAGAACCCGCAAACTTCTGTATCGAATACCGGTCAAGAAGCTGATGCCACGAAAAACCAAACGTCAAAAGCAGAACAGGTTTCCGCCCCTTATGAGGGAACCGGAAAAACAAGTAAATCGTTATACGGCGGCCAAACGGAACTGGAAAAAAACATTCAAACCTTACAGCCTTCGAGCATTATCGGAACTGATGAACGCACCAGAATCTCCAGCACGACATCTTTTCCATATAGAGCAACCGTTCAACTGTCAATCAAGTATCCCAACACTTCAAGCACTTATGGATGTACCGGATTTTTAGTCAATCCAAATACAGTCGTCACGGCTGGGCATTGTGTGTACAGCCAGGATCATGGATGGGCTTCGACGATAACTGCCGCGCCGGGCCGCAATGGTTCGTCATATCCGTACGGCACTTATTCAGGCACGATGTTTTACTCCGTCAAAGGATGGACGGAAAGCAAAGACACCAACTATGATTACGGAGCTATTAAATTAAACGGTTCTCCTGGAAACACGGTTGGCTGGTACGGCTACCGGACTACAAACAGCAGCAGTCCCGTGGGTCTTTCCTCGTCAGTGACAGGATTCCCGTGTGACAAAACCTTTGGCACGATGTGGTCTGATACAAAGCCGATTCGCTCCGCTGAAACGTATAAGCTGACCTATACAACCGATACGTACGGCTGCCAAAGCGGCTCGCCTGTTTATCGAAACTACAGTGATACAGGGCAGACAGCTATTGCCATTCACACGAACGGAGGATCGTCATATAACTTGGGAACAAGGGTGACGAACGATGTATTCAACAATATTCAATATTGGGCAAATCAATAAATACAGCAAACTAGCCATATTCATGTCTATTTTGTTTTTATGCGGATGCAGTTCGCAGACGCATTCTTCTCAAAAAGAAACGACTATTCCTGTCACTCTTCATGTGGAGGATGCTAAGGGGCTGCCGGTCGAAGGGGTTCAAGTGACGATTGTCAAAGCGCCTGCTTCAGATGAGGAGCCGAGTACAGAGATTGGCGAGATACTCGGTAAAACAGACAAAAACGGTGATATCAAATGGGATACCGGCAGAAAAGGCGATTACTCAGTCGCGTTGACGAAGGGTGAAATATCAGTGACCCATCACATCTCGTTAACAGAGGATAAGAAAGATCATGCCATTCCATTAGTCTTCAAAGAATAGCAGTTTCCTTGATTTTAAGGAAACTGCCTTTTTTATTTATTGCAGGAAACCAAACTATATACTGGAAATTTATTATGTGAGATAATAAGAAATAGGTATTTTTTCTTACGAGACAAAAGGGGCGTTATCCTTTATTTTATATCAATCAAACCCGGAGGAAAAAGAAGAAAATGATACAAGATTCAATGCAGTTTGCCGCGGTTGAAAGTGGTCTGCGCTTTTACCAGGCATATGATCAAAGCCTTTCTTTGTGGCCGATTGAGTCGGAAGCATTCTATGTTTCTACTCGTTTTGGAAAAACACATATCATTGCAAGTGGGCCAAAGGACGCACCTTCGCTCATTTTGCTTCACGGAGGCCTTTTCAGCTCTGCGATGTGGTATCCGAATATCGCAGCGTGGAGCAGTCAATTTCGTACATATGCGGTCGATATAATAGGAGACAAAAATAAAAGTATACCATCAGCAGCCATGGAAACGAGAGCTGATTTTGCAGAATGGATGAAAGATGTCTTTGATTCTCTTGGACTTGAGACGGCACACCTGGCCGGCCTTTCGCTTGGCGGGTCCCATATCGTGAATTTCTTACTCCGCGCGCCTGAAAGAGTAGAGCGGGCGGTTGTTATGAGTCCCGCTGAAGCGTTTATTTCATTTCATCCGGATGTCTATAAATACGCTGCAGAGCTTACAGGGGAAAAAGGAGCTGAATCATATATCAAGTGGATCACAGGCGGCAGTTATGATCTGCATCCTTTACTGCAAAGACAAATTGTGGCGGGCGTGGAATGGCAGGATGAGCAAAGGAGCCTGAAGCCGACAGAAAACGGCTTTCCGTACGTGTTCACAGACCAGGAATTGAAATCAATACAAGTCCCGGTACTGCTGATGTTCGGTGAGCACGAGGTCATGTACCATCAGCAAATGGCCTTTGAGCGGGCTTCGGTATTGGTGCCGGGAATTCAGGCTGAAATCGTAAAGAACGCCGGACATCTGTTATCTCTGGAGCAGCCAGAGTACGTCAATCAACGCGTCTTGTCCTTTTTATGCGGGGGGATAAAATAGTAAGGAACATGAAAAGATTGGCATTCGTTTTTCAAAAGGTAACAAATGTTGTATAATAATAGAATTTGAATGCTGCTTTTTTGGGAGCATTCTATGTTATCATGCTTATTGGAGAAAAATTTTTCCTGTAACGCTATTCGATCACTATCGTCAAATAATATAGATGGTTTTACAATTGGAGGTTTGGTTACACTGTGAATTACATCCCCTGTATGATTACGATAGGAAACTTCATTTGCGGATTGCTGGCGATTCATTCCTTGCTATATCACAACATTCATTCAGCAGTGCTTTTTATTTTTACAGGCATGTTCCTTGATTTCTTTGACGGGATGGCTGCTCGTAAGCTGAATGCCGTTTCTGATATGGGGAAAGAACTGGATTCGTTTGCCGATCTGGTTACGTTTGGGGTGGCTCCTTCTATGCTTGCTTACAGTGTCGCGTTGTATACCCTGCCATTTATCGGGATCTTATGCGCATTGACGTACAGCATTTGCGGAATGCTTCGCCTCTCTAAATTTAACATTGAACAAAGCAAGCTCCCGACGTTTATCGGTATGCCGATTCCGTTTGCGGGCATGTGTCTTGTTATTTTAAGCTTCACCTATAACCCGATCCTTCTGGCAATCGGCACTTGCGGACTTTCATATTTGATGGTGAGTAAAATAAAATTCCCTCATTTTAAAAAACATGCGGCAGAAAACCTGGAGTCTGGGAGATGGAATTAGTTCAGCAGCTCATAGCGGATTACGGTTATCTCGCTATTTTTTTGATGCTGGTATTAGGGATTGTAGGATTGCCGATTCCAGATGAAGTGATGATGACCGTTGTTGGCTATTTCACGCATACCGATGTATTGAATTATGAGCTTTCGATATTGATTAGTTTTGTCGGGGCTTTGTTAGGTATGCTGATCAGCTACATGATTGGCAGAAAAGCCGGACGCCCGTTTATCGACAAGTACGGCAAGTGGGTCGGCTTAAAAGAAAAAAGAATGATGAAAGTGGAAAAATGGATGAAGAAATACGGTCCATATTCTCTTATTTTAGGTTATTTTATTCCCGGCGTCAGACATGTGACGTGCTACTTTTCGGGGATCGGCAAAATGGATCTGAAAACGTATGTTGCGTTTGCGGCAATCGGCGCCTTTTTATGGTGCTTTGTTTTTATTACAATCGGAAGGGTTATAGGGATTATTCATGTTTAATACGGCTGTAAAGATTCTGTATCGATCATTGATAGAGCTGACGAATCATCGTCTGTCATCCTATCTGATTAAAGGATTTTGCGAGTCGAAAATCAGCAAACCGGTCATTCCGCTTTTCTCAAAACATTTTCGGCTGAATTGGGATGATGTGGACGGTACGGCTGCTGATTACGGATCGCTGTCCGAATTGTTCATTCGACAAATAAATCTGGAGCGGCGCCCTGTGTCAAAAGAGGCGCATGCGGTGGTCAGCCCTGTTGATGGTGTGGTTCAGACGGTAGGAATCATCAACCCGAATCAAACCTTTACGGTGAAGGGAAAAGATTACTCATTCGCTGAGCTGACCGGCTGTAAAAGCGCAGACCATCAATACAACGGCGGATATTTCGTCGTGCTGTATCTCAGCCCGAGGCATTATCACCGTTTCCATTCTCCGATCAGCTGCAGGTATCAAAAGCTGGCCGAGCTCGGAAATCGCTCATACCCGGTAAATCAACTAGGCTTAAAATACGGGAAAGATGTGCTGTCGAAAAATTATCGGTTTGTGTACGAGCTGAATAGCGGCAGCCGAAATGTCCTGATGATTCCTGTCGGCGCGATGAATATTAATTCTATCGTGCAGACGAATACCCGTACTGAATTGGAGATCGGCGAGGAGCTGGGATACTTTTCATTTGGCTCAACCGTCATTTTGATTTTTGAAAAAGACGCGTTCCAGCCGTCCGCCCATTTAGCAGAAGGCCAAGAAGTTCAAGTCGGAGAACTGATAGGTTATGAAGAGTAAAAAGAGGAGCTTGCATAAACGCAGCGCCTCTTTTTTTGAAGAAAGGTGAGACTTATGGAGAAACAAATCATCAGCTGGATTACAGATTATCAGAACACCGGAGATGAAGCCGTCCTCCGGCAAGTGCGAGAAGTGTGCTGGCCGATCGTTGAAGCGGTTTTGCAAGAGAAGGCAATAGATGAAGAGCAAGCGAACAATTTGCGCGAAAAAGGAATCGAGCGGTTTCCATTCATCATCAGCAAATACCAAGCGGATGTGCAGCTTCCGGTTGAGACATTTTTACGAAATACGTATCGGTTTTACTTTCATCAGGTGATGAAAGAATCCAGCTAAAGCTTCTTTCAACAGAGAAGCTTTTTTTGTTGGCAGGAAAAGGAAACTTTTTCTATATCTATCTCGTAATGACTAGAGAACCTAGCAGAAAAGGAGAGATAGAATTGAAACGAATGATAGTGAGAATGTCCCTGCCGCTGCTGATCGTTTGTCTGGCGTTTTCTTCTTTTTCAGCCTCTGCCCGTGCTGCTCCTGAAGAAAAACATTGGGAGCGCTGGATTGAACGACATGCACAGCCACTGGATGCTTCCGATGCTTCAAACAAAGACCTTCGCTTTCTAAAGAAGGTGCTGAAAGGGAAACGAATCGTTCAGTTAGGGGAAACGACACATGGCGCTGGCGAAATGAATGCCACAAAGGTCAGAATGATCAAATACCTCCACGAAGAGCTGGGATACGATGTATTGGCCTTTGAGTCCGGCTTTCCTGATACAAATGCATCCTACCTTAATATGGACCAATTAACTCCTAAAAGCACGATGAAAAACTCCATTTACGCTGTATGGCACACAGAAGATGTCGTTGAATTGTTTGATTACATGAAAGAGCAAAAAGAGAAAGGCGATCCGCTGATCCTTACCGGTTTTGATATTCAAAGCATGAAGAATTCATTCAATGATGCTGCGACTCAATGGGTAAAAGCGGTGGACCCTGAGAAAGCAGAGTTGCTCTCCCAATCAGAAAATAATTTTTCAACATTAGTGACAGACAGCAACACGTTTGATGAATTTACGCAAAAGAAGGAAAAGCTTGTGAAAAACTATCAGAAGCTGATCAAGTTCACTGAAACACATGCTTCAGAGCTAAAAGAAAACCTTCCAAAAGAGCCGAAAGCTTATGAGATGTTTATGCATTCTCTTCAGCTGAGAATTGACGTAATGGAAACGTATATGCTGGAAGAAATGAAAGAAAAACTAGAGGAATATCCGGAGAATATTGAGGATTTTTCATTCTTTATGAGAGACCGCATGATGGCTGAACAATTTCAGTGGGTAGCTGACACCCTTTATCCGAAAAAGAAAATCATTGTCTGGGGCCACAATTACCATCTGCGCAAACAGAATACGAAGATGATAAAGGACTGGGTACAGCTAAACGGCCCTAACATGGGTGATTATTTGCCGGAGCGGCTGAAAAAACAAACATATACGATTGGCATTTATGCTTACTCAGGTGCGAGTCTTGATAGCTCCGATAATAAGACTGTTAAGCCGGTTACAAGCCCGCCGCCGTCTGGGAGCCTTGAAGCTTTGCTGAAAGCGGCGGACCGACCTGCTGTTTTTGTTGATTTTCTCCATACAAAAAACAAGAAAGGCACTTCGTGGATGTATACCCCGCGCACAGCACTCTACTGGGGATTCACAGAAGAGCAGATGATCCTTAAGGAACAATATGACGGTGTCATTTGGCTGGAGCATATCACGCCCTCTGTCATTATCAAGTAAGCGGTGTCCCCTGTGGTAAACAGGGGATATTTACATATCGCAAAAATAATCAAAACATATAAGCCCTAATCCATTATTCTAAAACAGAAAGGAGGTTGAAGCGTGCAATGTATTATGAAAAAGCTGTCCAGAAAACGATCGATTGGATTGAGTCACACTTACATGAGCAAATATCAAATGAGGATATTGTAAACGTTTCAGGCTTCTCAAAATTCCATTTTCATCGAATTTTTCAAAAAGAAGTCGGCATGTCGGTTGCTTCTTATATTCGGTTAAGACGTCTTGCGAATGCAGCGGCAGCTTTGCTTTATACAGATCTTCGTATTATTGATATTGCTTTGTATTATCAGTTTGAATCTCAAGAAGCATTTACGAGGACGTTCAAAAAGCTGTATCACATGCCGCCTGGCGCATATCGGGCATTTATGAAGCGATTTACTACAAAAAAGGAGGAATCTTGCATGGAGAAAAAAATGAAGGGCTGGGTATTGAGCGGGAGCCATCCGTTCCAATTTGAAATGGGAGTTGACCGGGAAAATGTACATCAGGGAAAAGCTTCAGGATATTTAAAGTCAACGATGGTGCAGGATATCGGTGAATTTGCGACGATGATGCAGCAATTCAAAGCAGATCGCTATCTAGGAAAAAGGCTTCGTCTATCAAGTTTTATCAAAACAAAAGGAGTGCAGCATTTTGCCTCGCTTTGGATGCGGGTTGACAGTGCTGCTGATGATGTTCTCCAATTTGATAATATGAGCAACAGACCTATTACCGGAACAACCAATTGGAATCATTATGCTATCGTTTTAGATGTTCCAGAAAATAGCGCAGTGATATCTTTTGGTGTTCAATTATCTGGACCGGGGCAGGTGTGGATGGATCATGTTGTTTTTGAAGAGGTAGATAAGAGCGTTCCTTCAACAAACCTTGAAATGCCGGGAGAACTTTTAGATGAACCGGTAAATTTATCTTTTGAAGAGGAATTATAATAATAGTTTTCAGACAACTATATCTATTAGTAAGTTAATGGGAAATACTATCCGTCATTATTAAACCCTTGTGCTGCTTAGGTTTGTAAGAGCTTGGATATTTTTATCAGTCTGGGCGGATCTGTTCATCTTTGCGGCATTTTCCTGTATGATATAGTAAGAGTGTGCATAGCAACTAACTATAATTGAACAGGGTGTTTAAAACATGGAAAAACAATACAGAGTATTACTTTACTATAAATATGTTCCGATTGAAGATCCAGAGGCGTTTAGAGAGCAGCATCTGGCTTTTTGTAAGGAGCTTGGTTTGTTAGGCCGTATCCTTGTTTCTTCTGAAGGAATTAACGGTACGGTATCAGGTACGGTTGAACAGACTGAAAAATATATGGAAACAATGAAAGCTGATCCTCGTTTTGCGGACATGGTATTTAAAATTGATGAAGCAGAAGGCCATGCCTTCAAAAAAATCTTCGTCCGCCATAAAAAAGAGCTTGTAACGCTTCGTCTTGAAGATGATGTCAATCCGAACGAAACAACAGGCCAGCATTTGAAGCCTGCAGAATTTTATGAGAAGATGCAGGATCCAAACACAATTGTCATCGACGCGCGTAACGATTACGAGTATGACCTTGGCCATTTCAGAGGTGCGGTCCGTCCTGACATCGAAGCCTTCCGCGAATTACCTGAATGGATTGAAGAACACAAAGATATGCTGGAAGGCAAAAAGATTTTAACGTACTGTACAGGCGGCGTGCGCTGTGAAAAGTTCTCAGGATGGCTGGTGAAGCAAGGCTTTGAAGATGTAGCCCAGCTTGACGGCGGAATCGTGACATACGGTAAAGATCCTGAGGTGCAAGGCAAGCTTTGGGACGGCCAGTGCTACGTATTTGATGAAAGAATCAGCGTGCCTGTCAACCGTGTCGAGCATGTGATCGTCGGAAAAGACTACTTTACAGGAGAACCGTGTGAGCGTTATGTGAACTGCGCAAATCCATCTTGCAATAAAAAAATGATATGCACACCGGAAAATGAGTATAAATATATGCGCAGCTGCAGCCACGAATGCCGCACGAACCCAAGAAACCTGTATGTGAAAGAGCATAATATGACAGAAGAAGAAGTGAAAGCAAGACTGGCAGCGATTGAAACAGAAGATCATGCTGCTGCTGAATAAAAAAGAACACCTCGCATTGAGGTGTTCTTTTTTCTATATGCTTTCGGTTTGGCTGTTTGCGGAAACCCATTCTTTTTGGCGGAAGGCCTTTTCCCATTTTGATACCACGATACAGGCGATCGCATGTCCCGGTACGTTCACGCCTGTTCTCGCCATGTCCATGACGCGGTCAACACCCGCGATAATGGCAACGCCTTCAGCCGGCAGTCCTACAGCATTGGCAGTCGCCAGAAGAACTACAAGCGATCCTGAGGGTACAGCTGCAATGCCTTTACTGGTCATCACAAGCACAAGCATCATGAGCAGCTGCTGGGACAATGTCATGTCTACTTGAAAGGCCTGTGCGAGAAAAATACAAGAAACCGATAAATATAAGCTGGAGCCGTCACAGTTCAATGACAAGCCGGAGGGAACGACAAATGATACCACTCGTTTGGGACAGCCGTATTTCTCCATTCTATCCATCAGCTGAGGGAGAATGGTTTCAGTGCTGGTGGTGGAAAATGCAATTAAAAACAGATCCCATATCATTTTCAATACTTCGAAATACTTAATCTGAAAGATGAGACCGACAAGCGGAAAGAGGACAAAGAGGATCAGAAACAGGCCAAGGAATACGGTGCCAACCAGCTTAAACATAGGGAGGAGGAGTTCAATGCCATATTGGCCCACAGAAGCAGCCATCAGGGCTAACACGCCGATAGGAGCAGTGACCATGACGATTTGTGTGAGCTTGAACATAATCTGAGCTGTAGATTCAAAGAACTTCATTACTGGTTCAGAAGCTTTGCCGATACCAGCCGCGGCGACACCAAATAAAATGGCGAAGAAAATAACGGCAAGCAAATCATTTCTGGCCATGACATCAATAATGTTTGTAGGGATAATATCCAAGACCATTTGCTTGAAATCAACAACTTTGTCTGTGTAGCCGGAAAGTTCATGAATATCTTTTTTTGCCAAATGGGAGAGGTCAAGCCCGACACCTGGTTTTAAGACATTCGCTAATAAAAGTCCAAGCCCTAATACCAACGTTGTAATCACTTCGAACCAAATGATCGTCTTGATGCCGAGACTGCCCATTTTTTTCATGCTTCCGCTTCCTGCGGCTCCAATGACAATGGTAGAAAATACAATCGGCACAACAATCATTTTAATCAGGCGGATAAACCCATCTCCGACAGGCCTCAGTGCCATCCCGAAATCAGGAAAAAAGTGGCCGATCACTGCGCCGACAGCCAAAGCGATTAAAATTTGAAACGCGATTAATTTTTTCAAATGAATCCCCCTTTAGAATGATAGAATGTAGGCATATTCATATCATTCGTGATTCAAATGCAAACACCTTTTTTCAAGTTATTTTATTTTGATAGCGCTTTCATTATGTTGGCAAAAAAGTCCCCCGCAGCAGGGGGGACTTTTTTACTTCATTTGAATGTGCTTTAGATCTTCTTCAGAGGTATTTGTGAAAATAACCGGTGTTATGGCTGAAGCGGCATGCTGCTTGATGTAATCGAGGTCAAAGGTGAGAAGCAGTTCGCCTTGTTTGACGGCTTGTCCGCTTGTGACATGTGCTTCAAAGCCTTCCCCATTTAGTTTGACGGTATCAACGCCGACATGAATCAGGATTTCAGTGCCGCCGGCGCTCATAAAGCCGATGGCGTGTTTTGTCGGAAAAATCGAGACGATCTCGCCGTCCGCAGGTGCAACGACTTTTCCTTCTGATGGTATAATCGCAAATCCCTCGCCCATCATTTTTTCTGAAAAGACTTGATCAGGCACATCTTTTAAAGAGACTGTTTCTCCTTTAATCGGATAAATAAAGGTCTCACCGAAATCGGGCTTCTGCGGTTTGTCAGTTACCGTGTCCAGCGCGGCGGCGGTGGCAGGGACGCCTCCGGCCATGATTGTTTTGATGTCGTCTTTTAAGGCATCGGATTTGGTTCCGAATATTGCCTGGAAGTTGTTGTTGACCTCCAGCACACCTACTGCACCAAGCTGTTTTAATTCATCCTTGCTGACTTGGCTTGGCTGATGAACGGTCACACGAAGCCTTGTGATACACGCATCCAGGTTAGCGATATTTTGCTGTCCGCCCAAGGCCTGCAGCACGTGAAAGGCAAGCTGGTCTTTTGCAACTGGAGCTTTCTCCTCATTCTGACCGTCTTCATCTGTCTCGCGGCCGGGCGTTTTCAAATTCCATTTCAGAATTGCAAATCGGAACAAATAATAATAAATGAAAGCAAACACGATCCCGACAGGAAAGACAACCCAGCCATTTGTAGACAGTCCGTAGTTCAAGACGTAGTCAATTCCGCCGCCTGAGAACGTATAGCCGTGGCGGACATGGAATAAATCACAAACGACAAAGATGACGCCGGCAAGAATAGAGTTAATCAAATAGAGCACGGGCGCAACGAACAAGAAAGAAAACTCCACTGGCTCTGTAATTCCGGTCAGCATAGATGTGAGCGCCGCAGAAATCATCACGCCGGAGATCATTTTTTTCTTTTCCGGACGCGCGGTATGGATAATGGCAAGAGCAACGGCCGGCAGACAGAAAATCATGTAAGGGAAATCCCCCATCATAAAGCGCCCGGCTGTCGGGTCTCCCGCGAAAAACCTTGTCAGGTCGCCGGTTACGGTGTTGCCTGTTGATGGGTCTGTGTATTCTCCCATCATAAAATAGAAAGGCGTATAAAAAATATGATGCAGGCCAAAAGGAATCAGCAAACGATAGATCGTTGCATAAAAGAACAGTCCGACTGTTGAATCGGCAATTAAACTGCTGGCTGCGTTAATTCCGTTTTGGATCAGCGGCCAAACGAATGAGAAAATGACGCCGATCACCAATGAACTGACGGAAGTAATGATCGGGACAAAGCGTTTTCCAGAGAAAAATCCAAGGACCGGATGCAGCTCGATTGATGAAAATCGCTTATATAAATAGGCGGCGAGAAGCCCGATGATGATTCCTCCGAAAACCCCCATATCAATCAGGTGCTCGGCTCCTTCATACGGAGGCTGAAGGCCGAGTAATTTTCCCATATTGTCGAGGGTGACGGTTAAAATTAAGTATCCGATGACAGCGGCAAGTCCGGCTACACCTTCTCCGCCGGCTAATCCGATCGCGACCCCTACGGCGAAAATCAGCGGGAGATTATCGAATACAACGCCGCCTGCATCCTTTATAATAGGGATGTTCAGTAAATCCTTGTCTCCGAAACGGAGCAAAAGACCTGCTGCCGGCAGGACGGCAACCGGAGTCATCAACGCGCGGCCAAGCTGCTGCAGAATTTGAAATGCCTTTTTAAACATGACAGTCTCCTTTTATTGTTTTATGAGCATGGTGCACTCTTTAATTTTTGAGCTGCTTTATAATCGGCGATAACGGTTACATGAATGTGTTTTTGAAGAATAGAGGCTGGTACATCTGTCGTGACAGGACCTTCAACCATCTTTTGAATGGCGTCTGCTTTTTCCTCGCCGCTTGCTAAAAGCACAATATGTTTGCTGAATTCCATGATGGTTTTAATGCCCATTGAAATCGCGAGTCTCGGCACCAGCACCGGATCATCGCCGAAGAATCTGGCATTTGCCTGTATCGTGCTTTCCGAGAGCTTCACAACACGTGTCCGGTCTTCAAAATCAGATCCCGGTTCATTAAAACCGATATGGCCATTGGCGCCGATACCGAGAATTTGGACATCAATGCCTCCCGCCTGGCGGATGAGATCCTCGTATACTTTGCATTGAGTCTCAAGCTGCGGATTGTCTCCTTGCGGGATATGAATATGATCAGGCTGCATCTTGATATGCTGAAAAAGATGCTCATACATAAAATGGTTATAACTTTGCGGATGAGATGGAGAGAGACCAGCGTATTCATCCAAATTAAATGTAGTAACCTTTGAAAAATCAATTTCGCCTGCCTGATAGTCTGAAATCAACTGCTTATACAAGCCGACCGGTGTGCTTCCTGTTGCCAGGCCGAGAACGGCATCTTTCTTAGCTTGTATTTGTTCTTTAATAATGGCAGCGCTTAACTTACAGAGTTCTTCGTAGTGCTCGGCGATCAGAATCTTCATGTGACACCCCCTCAAAGAGATAGACAAGCACCATATTTGTTATGACCAATTTATGATACTTGTCATTACGAATTTAGCACCGCCCTTATCAAACTGTCAATATTAATTTCTGAAAATTTGTTATAAAAGAAGGATACAAATCTTTCATATTGGGATGGCAAATGGTATTATGGTCTCAATGAAAAAGAACGGATTGCATACAGAATGGGGAGAATGAAATGACAGCTTTATATTCTGTTATCAAGTTTAAAATCATTGAGTTAATTAAATCAGGCAAATATCAGGCGAATGATCAGCTGCCGACGGAGAGTGAGTTTTGCGAACAATATGATGTCAGCAGAACAACTGTGAGACTGGCCCTTCAGCAGCTGGAGCTTGAGGGATATATTAAAAGAATTCAAGGAAAAGGGACATTTGTATCGGCGGCCAAAATACAAACGCCGATTCCGCATAAGATTACGAGCTTTGCAGAACAAATGAGAGGCCTTCGTTCTGAATCAAAAGTGCTTGAGCTTGTGGTGATTCCTGCCGACCACTCCATTGCCGAGCTTTTGAAAATGAAAGAGAATGAACCTGTCAACAAGCTTGTCAGAGTCAGATACGCCGAGGGGGAGCCTTTGCAGTATCATACCTCATATATTCCCTGGAAGGCGGCACCGGGGCTGGCGCAGGAGGAATGCACCGGCTCACTGTTTGAATTGTTAAGGACAAAATACAATATTGAAATCAGCAGGGGCACGGAATCGATCGAACCGATTTTAACGGATGAAACGATCAGCGGCCACTTATTAACCAATGTCGGAGCGCCTGCGTTTTTATCAGAATCCCTTACCTATGATAAAAATGAAGAAGTGGTGGAATATGCGCAAATTATTACCCGGGGAGACCGAACGAAATTCACCGTTGAACAGTCATATCATTCATAAAGCAATGTGTTTTAAGAAGGGAATGGTGGTTCTATGTTTTTATTGACGAATGGAAAAGTGCTGTGGGGAGCAGTGATTGCTGCATTCATCCTTTCAATTGTATTTTACCCTTCTCTGCCGACGCAGATGCCGATTCATTATGATGTTGCGAACAGTCCGGATCTGACGGTTAACAAGCTGGCGGGGACTGTGATGCTGCCTGTTTTGATGGTGGTGTTTGCATGGGCGCGGAAGATCAATTGGCAATTAGTGTTCGCAGTGTATATTTTGCTGATTTGCCACATTGTCGTCCTTTGTTTAGCGGTCTAAATCAAACAGCCAGAATAAAACTGGCTGTTTTTCTTTAATTTCAGCTTCATCTGACAATGAATGTGGTGTATAATAGCTGATAATCCTAAAGAATATTCTGAAATTTATAGGTGTGAAGCGGCGTATTATTAAAGGAAAGGCTGTATACTTTTTGCAGCTTTAAAAAGACTGAATATTTAAACAATTATGTGAAAGGTGTGCTGATTAGATTGAATAAGCTTATTGAACGAGAAAAAACTGTATATTATAAGGAAAAGCCCGACCCGTCTTCCTTGGGGTTTGGACAATATTTTACAGATTATATGTTTGTGATGGACTACAAAGAGGGGATTGGATGGCATCATCCGAGAATTGCGCCGTACGCACCGCTTACGCTTGATCCGTCTTCATCTGTTTTTCATTACGGCCAGGCTGTTTTTGAAGGATTAAAAGCATACAGAACAGACGACGGCAGGGTGCTGCTGTTCCGTCCGGATCAAAATATCAAACGGCTGAACAGATCGTGTGAGCGCATGAGCATGCCCTCTTTAGACGAAGAGCTGGTGCTCGAGGCATTGACGCAATTAGTTGAGCTGGAGAAAGATTGGGTTCCAAAGGAAAAAGGAACGTCACTGTATATTCGTCCTTTTGTCATTGCCACAGAACCGAGTCTCGGTGTGAAGGCATCCAGGAGCTATACATTTATGATCGTGCTTTCGCCTGTCGGCTCCTATTATGGCGACGATCAGCTGAAGCCGGTTAGAATCTATGTCGAAGATGAGTATGTGAGGGCGGTCAACGGAGGAGTCGGGTTTGCAAAAACGGCTGGAAACTATGCCGCCAGTCTTCAGGCACAGCGGAAAGCGAATGAACTGGGCTATGACCAGGTACTGTGGCTGGACGCCATCGAAAAGAAATATGTGGAAGAAGTAGGGAGCATGAACATCTTTTTCGTCATAAACGGGGAAGCTGTCACACCTGCTTTAAGCGGAAGCATTTTAAGCGGGGTTACACGTGCGTCTGCGATTGAATTGATTCGAAGCTGGGGCATTCCGGTTCGTGAAGAGAGAATATCGATTGATGAGGTGTATGCGGCCTCTGCACGCGGAGAATTGACAGAGGTCTTCGGCACAGGCACGGCAGCCGTCGTTACGCCTGTCGGTGAACTCAACATTCATGGAAAAACGGTGATTGTAGGAGACGGGCAAATCGGGGACCTCTCGAAAAAGCTGTATGAAACGATAACAGATATTCAGCTTGGCAAGGTGAAAGGCCCGTTTAACTGGACAGTGGAAGTGTGAAAATCGAAAAAGAACCTGCCCGGAGGCAGGTTCTTTTTATTTTGAATGAGTCATATCAGCAGTCGGCTGGCTTTTGCGGTTTTTCACATAATATATTGCATAGCAAATGGCCATAAACGGAACACCGCAATACAGTGCGATTCTTTGATTCGGATCAAAGGCAATGCCAATGACGGAAGCCAGGCATAACAGAAACGCTGCAATCGGCACGAACGGATACAAAGGGGTTCTGTATTTCAAATCAGTAACCTTGTTTCCCGCTTCGATATAACGTTTTCTGAACATGAATTGAGAAGCAGCGATCCCCATCCACACGACAACGACGGCAAAACCGGAAATCGACACGAGCACAACGTATACAGTGTCTGGCGCAAATACGCTGGACAGCAACGACAGAATGCCGCCGATCATGCTGAACACCAGCGCGTTAAACGGGGTTCCTTTTGACGTCAGCTTTGCAAATGTCGGATGAAGCGTTTTTTCTTTTGATAAAGACCACAGCATCCGGGAAGAAGCGTAGAGTCCGGAATTAGCCGCTGACAGGATCGCTGTCAGGATAACAAAGTTCATGATATCGGCTGCGTATGGTACACCGACTCTGTCAAAGACAGCGACAAACGGGCTTTTGATGACACCTGCATCTTGAATCGGAATCAGCCCTGACAGCACAAAAATAGTTCCGACAAAGAAGAGTGAGAGACGCCAGACCGTTGTTTTAATCGCTTTTGGTATTGTCTTGTCAGGATCAACGCTTTCACCGGCTGCGATTCCGATTAGTTCCGTTCCCGAAAAGGCAAAATTAACGGACAGCATCGTCATCAAAATCGGGACAAATCCATTTGGAAAAAGCCCGCCTTCCGCGGTGAAGTTGGACAGCATCGGTGCGGCTTCTCCGCCTTTGATCGGAATGATGCCGAACATGGCAGAGCCGCCTAAAAGAATAAATAATACAATGGCTAATACTTTGATGCTGGAAAACCAAAATTCTGATTCAGCGAAAAACTTGACCGAAAATGCGTTAAGCAAGAAAATGAACAGCGCAAAGACGGCACTCCACATCCAAACCGATGTATGGGGGAACCAGCGCTGCATTAACAGGCCGGCTGCTGTGAATTCTGATCCCAATGCCACGGTCCATGTCAGCCAGTACAGCCAAGCAACCGTAAATCCGGTGCCCGGCCCTATGTATTTGGCTGCATAGGTGTGAAAGGCGCCGGTCACAGGCATGGCGACTGACAGCTCACCGAGGCATAGCATGACCAGATAGACGATGCCGGCCCCGACTAAGTAGGCGAGTATCGTTCCGGCCGGGCCTGCTTGCTGAATGGTATAACCTGAGCTTAAAAACAGCCCGGTTCCGATGACACCTCCCAAGGAAAGCATAAAGAGGTGCCGGCTTTTCATACTTCTCTGAAAGTTTGTCTCATTCTTGTTGTGGGCAGAGTTCATCTTTTTCCAACTTTCTATCAGCGATTTATTTCCTCCTAATAAAAAATCTCATGTCAGAAAGTGACACGAGACTCCGGCGAACCGGCTTTAAGTTAGAATATACAAACTATTCCGATAAGTCAAGTTGTTTTTAAAGAGCGGGCCCACGCCGCAATTTCTTGAATATTTTCGGGTTTTGTCCGGCAGCAGCCGCCAATCAGCCTCGCTCCTTTTTCATGCCAGGTGCGGGCGCTCGACCCGTAAGATTCTGCGCATGCTGCGCCGTTCCACGTTTTTGTTTCCGGATCATATTGCTCACCTGAATTCGGGTAGACAATGATCGGTTTTGACGTGTTCTTTTTTAACTCCTCTATCAAGGAAGGGATATGCTGAAGCGGCGTGCAGTTGATGCCGAGTGCTGCAATTTGGCGGTGTTCATCAAGCCACGATGCACAGTCAGCTGCAGGTGTTCCGTCACTGATATGCAGGCCGTCTTTAGCACTGAAGCTGATCCACGCATACGTTTCAGGAAATTCCTTCAACAGCTGAACAATCGCTTTGGCTTCAGTCAGACACGGAATCGTTTCGCATGCCAATACATCAGCTCCGGCTTCAATCAGCGCCTTCATCCGGGGGCGATGAAATTCAATCAGTTCATCTTCTGATATTGCGTAGTTGCCGCGATACTCAGACCCGTCTGCAAGATAAGCGCCATAAGGGCCTATAGAAGCCGCAATGATCGGTTTTGGCCGATTCAAACGGTTCTCTTTAAGCGACCAAAATTCATCACGTGCTTCAGCTGCGATGCTGACGGACAACTCGATGAGCCGGCGTGCTTCCGCTTCGCTCAGCCCGCGTGCGGCAAAGCCTTCAAATGTAGACTGATAGCTGGTGGTGATTGCACAATCGGCACCTGCCGCAAAATAATCAGTATGAACTTGTTTAATCAGCTCCGGCTCTTCCATCAGGATTTTTGCTGACCACAGACTGTCGTTCAAATCACAGCCCTTGCGTTCAAGCTCGGTCGCCATGGCGCCGTCTAGAACAATAAGCGGGTATGTATCTAGTATGTGTTGGATAGGATTCATAGAATGTACCTTTCTTTCAGATTTTTTTGAAAAAGATATGAAAATCGTAATGGAGGCTTACGTGTTTGTCAATAAACGCAAAAAGAGAAAGGTGTTCAGCCCATATGTCTGAACACCCTTTTCTTATGATATTTGTTTGTTGTGCGTGTCAGTCTTTGTGTCTGAAACCGGCCAGCACTCAATGCCATTGTGGTTTTTGAGCACATCTTTATAAAAGACAGGATCTTTGCCTGCTTTTTTCTGGCGTGTATAGTCTTTCAGCGCCGTAAAAACAACCTTTGATAGTAAGAAAATCGCGATTAAATTCACGACGACCATCAAACCCATGAACAAATCAGCAAGATCCCAGACGAGCTGGACTTTGGCAACACAGCCAAACACGATCATTGCCAGCACGCCGATACGGTAGACAAAAATCAGTTTTTTGCTTTTGTTCAAAAAGCCGATATTGGTTTCGCCATAATAATAGTTTCCAATTAGAGCACAGAATCCGAATAACAAAATCAGAATCGCGAGAAAGCCTGATGCCCATGATCCGACATGGGAGCTGAGGGAGGCTTGTGTCAAGGCGATTCCGCTCAGACCCGGAGTATGATAGGCATCCGAAAACAGAATGATAAAAGCGGTGCTTGTACAAATGACCAGTGTATCTGTCAGTACACCAAAAGCTTGGATCAGCCCCTGTTTAACGGGATGGCTTGTTGTGGCGGTGGCAGCGGCATTCGGTGCGCTTCCCATTCCCGCTTCGTTTGAAAAGATTCCCCGTCTGACGCCTTGCATGAGTGCCGCGCCCAAAGCCCCGCCGGCGGCTTGATCAAAACCAAACGCATTTTTCACGATTAGCGCAAGCACACTTGGCAGCTGCGTAATGTTGGTGAAAATGACGAAAAACGCAACTCCGATATACAGGACAGCCAATACGACGACAATGGATTCAGCCAGCTTTGCAATGCGCTTGACTCCGCCAAAAATAATCGTGCCGAATACAGCAATTAAAATGAGTCCCAATGTCAGGCGGTTTGTGCCAAACGCGTTTTCAAAGGCAAGGCTGACTGTATTGGATTGAACCGAGTTGAAGACGATACCGAACGATAAGGTGATTAACACAGCGAACAGCGCGCCCATCCACCTTTTGTTCAGCCCTTTTTCCATGTAATACGCCGGCCCGCCGCGGAAGCCGTTTACATCTTTTACTTTATAAATCTGAGCCAGTGTGCTTTCCACAAAGCTGGATGCTGATCCGATAATGGCGATAATCCACATCCAGAAGATTGCACCGGGCCCGCCGAGTGCAATGGCGATGGCAATGCCCGTAATATTTCCCGTTCCGACACGGGCCGCCATGCTGATGCAAAAGGCTTGAAACGGAGAAATGGTGTTTTTCGACCGGGAAGCAGCACCTTCTCTTAATACCCTGACCATTTCTTTCAGCATGCGAACCTGTAAAAACTTCAGCCTGAACGTAAAATAGATTCCCAGAGAAAGGAGCAAAACAATTAATAGCTTTGACCACAAAAGATCATTTGCGATACCCACGATATGTTCCAGGATTTGCTGCATAGAATCACCTCTTTTTTCATATTTAAAAAATGCTGAGCTCCCACTCCTGCGCCATATGCTTCAGCAGCATACCGCCAGTGAGGCTGTTACCGTATTCATCAATGGCAGGCCCGTAAATGCCGATGCCGCATCCGGATTGAAAAGGCTGTTCTCTTCTGGCGCTTGGAGGCACCAGCGCCATGATGCCACCGGAGACGCCGCTTTTGGCCGGCACGCCGACAAACGCCGCATATTTGCCTGAAGCGTTGTACATGCCGCACGTCAGCATTAACGCCTTGGCCAATTTTGCCACATCTTTTGGAATCACCTGCTCGCGTCGAATCGGATGATACCCGTCATGAGCAAGGATCAGGCCGATCAACGCAATATCTTCTGTGGTGCTCTCCATAGCGCATTGCTTCAAGTACACCTCAAGTGTTTCTTCTACTTCAGCTTCTAAAAAGTTTGTTTCTTTTAAATAGTAGGCCAGCGCTCTGTTGCGGTGGGCGGTTTCCCATTCAGAACGGAATACTTCCTCATGAATTCTCGGCCGTTTTCCTATCAAAGTTTCCATCACTGAGTAAAGAAACTCGAGCTTTTCGTATGCCGATTCTCCGGGAAGAATCGAAGCGATGGTGAGGGCCCCCGCGTTGATCATGGGATTGAAGGGCTTTCCCGGCTTGTTGATTTCGAGCCGAATGATTGAATTAAAGGCGTCGCCTGTCGGCTCGACATCCACGCGGTCCAGCACATAGGGAATGCCGCGGCTCATGCAGGCGGCAATAAAGCTAATCACTTTTGAAATGCTTTGCAGGGTAAAAGAGACGTTCCAGTCGCCGGCGTGTATCATCGTTCCATCAGGCTCCAATACACAGATGCCGAGCTGTGAATCATTGACTTTTCCTAAAGCGGGGATATAGTTTGCGCTTTGTCCATTGGCGGCAAAAGGGCGATAGTATTCAACCCAATCATGAAGCTGTAACGCCGGGTTTATGTCTTTCTGGTGCTCTTTTATCAATTCTTTCATCGAATTCCTCCTCACTGATTTTTTTCTTAAAGGACTGAGGTGTATCAAAACGAAGGCTAAAGGGGCGTTAAACGCTTTCATAATAGCGGAAGGTATAATTACTGTATAATGGAGACTACAGAATCATACAAAATACGACAAAAACATTTTGAAAATAAGCAGTAAGATTTATAAAAACCTCATGTTCTGGGTCAAAAGCAATTTGCAGGTTTTCTCCCGATTCCCCAAAATAAAAAGCGAGGATGTGATCAACATAAAACTGGAACGGTTTATTGAAAAAGACGGATATATATTGGCCCTCATGCTGATTACGGTGCCGCTGGCCGGTGAACTGAAATTTTATCCCCTTAATGAAGAATTCCGGGTCAGCTTTGGGGCACCGGTTTTTTTCTTCTTTTTATCATTGTTGCGGCATGTCCCCGCTGTGCTGCCGGGTTTTCTGACTGGAGCGGCTGTTTTCATCTTTCGCGTCTTTCTGGAATTATGGGGCGGAGGACACAATGGACTGACTCCGATTCTGTATGATCAAGCGTCTGGCTTTTTCTTTTATATGACTTACGCCTGTCTGTTTTCCATATTAAAGGCCAATCGTTTCCGTGAACGGCCGATTATGCTCGGTTTCATTGGGTTTATGATTGAAGTTGTGTCAGATTGTGTCGAGCTGGCTGTGCAATTTCTCATTTTTCATACGGTTGTTACGCCTGAGAAAATCACTGACATTGCGGTGATTGCGATTTCTCACACATTTATTGTGATGAGCTTTTATAGTGTGCTGAAGCTGTATGAAACACAATCGAGAGAAAAACAGACAAGGCAGCAGCACGAGCACATGCTGATGATCGTTTCCAATTTATATGAAGAAACGGTGCACCTAAAAAAGACATTGAAAACGACAGAGAAAGTGACAAACGATTCGTATCAGCTCTATCGGGAAATGAAGGGCAAGGATGTTCAGCTGAGCGGCAGAATCCTGAGACTGGCCGGAGAGATTCATGAAGTGAAAAAGGACAACCAGCGGATATTCGCAGGGCTTTCAAAACTGATTTCGAATGAGAGTTTGAGAGATTATATGAGGGCTTCTGATTTGCTGCAGCTCGTGATTCGAATGAATGAAAAGTACGCTGAAGCACTAGGGAAGCAGATTGATTTTTACTGCTCGATCGAGGGAGAGCATGACGAATATCACGTATTTATCGTGCTTTCGATCATTAATAATCTAACAGCAAATGCGGTAGAGGCTATGGGTGAAGAGGGAATGGTCAGCCTGAGGCTCCGTAAGCCAAATGAGAGTATGGTAGAATTCCAGGTGGAAGACAATGGCCCCGGGATTTCCGAGAAAATCGGAGACATTGTGTTTGACCCGGGCTTTACTTCAAAATATGACGAATTTGGCACGCCTTCTACAGGTATCGGACTTTCCTACGTAAAGGAAATCGTGACAGAGCTAGAAGGGGATATCACATTTGATAATCAGCAGCGGGGAGTGGTGTTTGCCATCAGGCTGCCTGTCCGGCATTTGATTCAGAAAGGGTGAACCAAAAGCTATGCGTTTTTTTATTGCAGATGATGACCGTGCGGTGCGGTCAATTTTAAGGCAGATCATTGAGGACGAAGATCTCGGGGAATCTGCTGGTGAAGCAGACGACGGAAGCCAAGTGGAAGGGCATATGCTGCAATTTAAGCAGATTGATATTTTATTAATAGATCTGTTAATGCCCGGAAGAGACGGCATTGAGACGATTCGTCAGATCCAGAATACGTACTCCGGCAAAATCGTAATGATCTCTCAAGTGGAGGCGAAGGAAATGGTCGGGGAAGCGTACTCGCTCGGCATCGAATATTTTATCCATAAGCCGATTAACCGCATTGAAATTGTCACGGTTCTCCAAAAGGTGAAGGAGCGGATCGAGCTTGAACACTCGATTGGAGCCATTCAGCATTCTCTAAGCCGGCTTGTCAATCGGACTGAACGGAAAGCGCGTCCCCAGCAGAAGAGTGACAGCGGTTTAAAAGAGGCAGGAACATTCCTGTTGTCCGAGCTGGGCATGATGGGAGAAGGCGGCGCACATGATCTCATGGCGGTCCTGCAGTATTTAGCAGAACACGAGAAATCCGAGCCGCACGAAAAACAAAGCCCTTCGCTAAAACAAATATTCACCCAAGTAGCGGTACGGAAGCTGGGGACAGGGGCCTCACAGACGGAAGTCAATCGCGAAATGAAAGCCTCGGAGCAGCGTATCCGCAGAGCGATTATTCATTCGCTGCACCATTTTGCTTCATTGGGCACAACTGATTTTTCGAATCCAAAATTTGAAACCTATGCATCGAAATTCTTTGATTTTCCGGTTGTCAGCCAGAAAATGAAAGAACTCCAATCCAAGGATGCAAAACCCCTTGCACCTGCTAGAATAAATATGAAAAAATTCATCCACGTGTTTTTTTTGGAAGCAAAGCTTTTGCATGAGACGATGAAACAAAGAAGGATATAAACCAAACAGCCGGCTGACCAGGCTGTTTTTTTGCTGCGCAGAATCCCGGCCGGACAGTGATTTACCGCTTTTTTATAAAATATCAGAAAATAAAGATATTGACTTATTGTTTATTTGTCTTACAATTAAACAAAAGGATATATGGGGAAGGAGCGGATGTGAAAGGAAAATTAATAAAAGCGCTTACAGATAGAGGCTGTATACACAAATAACAGGAGGTTATGTTGATGAGCCGTATCAGAAAAGCACCCGCTGGAATTTTAGGTTTTCCGGTTGCTCCTTTTAACACACAAGGAAAACTGGAGGAAGAAGCTCTTTTTCAAAACATTGAGTTTTTGCTGAATGAGGGCTTGGAAGCGATATTTATTGCTTGCGGGTCTGGTGAATTCCAATCTCTCAGCCAGAAGGAATATGAGCAAATGGTGGAAGTCGCAGTCTCGGCAGCCGGAGGAAAGGTGCCGGTCTACACTGGGGTGGGCGGCAACCTCAGCACAGCGCTTGATTGGGCGCAGCTGTCGGAGAAAAAAGGCGCCGACGGCTACTTGATCCTGCCACCGTATTTGGTGCATGGCGAACAGGAGGGGCTGTACCAGTATGCGAAAACGATTATTGAAAGCACTGACTTGAACGCGATTCTTTATCAGCGCGATAACGCCGTTCTCTCTGTTGAACAGATCAAACGTCTGACCGAATGTGAACAGCTTGTCGGTGTCAAAGACGGGGTAGGAAATATGGATTTGAATATCAACCTCGTCTATACGATCGGCGACCGCTTAGGATGGCTCAACGGAATGCCGATGGCTGAAGTGACGATGCCGGCTTATCTGCCGATCGGGTTCCACTCTTACTCTTCAGCGATTTCAAATTATATCCCGCATATTTCGCGAATGTTCTATGATGCATTGAAAAACGGAAATGACGAGCTTGTGAAGGAACTCTATCGGCATGTGATTCTTCCGATCAACGACATTCGCAAACAACGAAAAGGCTACGCCGTATCCTTGATTAAAGCCGGTATGGAAATCATGGGTTTGAATGTAAGGAATACAGCCAGACCGCCTGTCGGCCCGGTTGAAAAAGATCATTATCAGCAATTGGAAGCAATTTTGAAGCAGGCGGCTGACCGTTTTCCGAAAAAAGCCGCGACGGTTTGACCAGAAAAAACACGAAAGGGGCAATGGGCATGTCTG
The DNA here is from genome assembly GCF_044570195.1 of Bacillus sp. SG20033. NCBI lineage: Bacteria > Bacillati > Bacillota > Bacilli > Caryophanales > Bacillaceae > Bacillus > Bacillus sp. SG20033. The sequence goes on from NZ_CP172606.1 coordinate 271,574, forward strand.
TGATCACGGAACAAAACACGTACCTCAACTTTATTAACGGAGAGTGGGTTAAGTCTCAATCAGGCGATATGGTCAAGGTCGAAAACCCTGCCGATGTGAATGATATTGTCGGATATGTACAGAATTCAACGGCTGAAGATGTGGAACGTGCCGTCGCCGCCGCCAATGAAGCCAAAACGGCTTGGAGAAAGCTGACGGGTGCCGAGCGCGGCCAATACTTATACAAAACAGCGGATATTATGGAGCAGCGCTTGGAGGAAATCGCCGCCTGTGCAACGCGTGAAATGGGTAAAACATTGCCGGAAGCGAAGGGAGAAACAGCCCGGGGGATTGCCATTCTGCGCTATTACGCCGGAGAGGGCATGCGAAAAACGGGTGACGTCATTCCGTCTACTGACAAAGACGCACTCATGTTTACCACCCGTGTTCCGCTCGGTGTGGTCGGCGTGATTTCTCCGTGGAACTTCCCAGTGGCGATTCCGATTTGGAAAATGGCGCCGGCATTGGTATACGGCAATACCGTTGTCATCAAACCGGCGACAGAAACAGCTGTGACATGCGCGAAGATCATTGCCTGCTTTGAGGAAGCGGGGCTCCCGGCAGGGGTCATCAATTTGGTGACAGGCCCGGGTTCTGTTGTCGGTCAGGGGCTTGCTGAGCATGACGGTGTAAACGCCGTTACGTTTACCGGTTCAAATCAAGTCGGAAAAATCATCGGGCAAGCCGCTTTAGCGAGGGGAGCCAAGTACCAGCTTGAGATGGGCGGCAAAAACCCTGTCATCGTAGCTGATGACGCTGACCTTGAAGCTGCGGCCGAAGCTGTCATAACGGGGGCCTTCCGTTCAACCGGCCAGAAATGCACCGCGACAAGCCGTGTCATTGTACAAAGCGGAATTTATGAGCGCTTTAAAGAAAAACTGCTCCAGCGCACAAAAGATATTACAATCGGAGACAGCTTAAAAGAGGATGTCTGGATGGGACCGATTGCCAGCAAGAATCAGCTTGATAACTGCCTGTCATACATTGAGAAAGGCAAACAGGAGGGGGCTTCCCTTTTAATAGGAGGAGAAAAGCTGGAGAACGGAAAGTATCAAAACGGCTATTATGTTCAGCCTGCCATCTTTGACAATGTGACATCTGAGATGACAATTGCCCAGGAGGAAATTTTCGGTCCGGTGATCGCCTTGATCAAGGTGGACTCGATGGAGGAGGCGCTGAACATCGCCAATGATGTGAAGTTCGGTTTAAGTGCATCCATCTTCACGGAAAACATCGGCCGAATGCTTTCTTTCATTGATGAAATCGATGCCGGGCTGGTTCGGATCAATGCAGAAAGCGCAGGTGTTGAGCTGCAGGCGCCTTTTGGCGGCATGAAGCAGTCGAGCTCCCACTCCCGAGAACAGGGTGAGGCAGCGAAGGACTTTTTCACAGCGATCAAAACCGTTTTTGTGAAGCCGTAATGGTGCTGGAAAGAGGCATGCGTCTCTTTCCCGGCTTTATCACAGCCAGCATATGATTCTCTACTTTGAAAAGGAGAAGATACTATGAAAAAAGACTTTGCGAATGTTACACCGGCGGGCAAAAAAACGTCCGTGCGCTGGTTCATCGTGTTTATGCTGTTTCTTGTGACCTCTATTAACTACGCGGATCGAGCGACGCTTTCCATCACCGGAGATTCCGTCCAGCACGATTTGGGATTGGACTCGGTCGCCATGGGATATGTCTTTTCTGCCTTTGGCTGGGCCTATGTCATCGGACAGCTTCCGGGCGGCTGGCTGCTGGACCGTTTTGGTTCAAAGACTATCATTGCGTTAAGCATCTTTTTCTGGTCGTTTTTTACGCTGCTGCAAGGGGCGATTGGCTTTTTCTCCGCCGGCACAGCGATTATCCTGCTGTTTGCACTGCGTTTTCTGGTTGGTTTATCAGAAGCGCCTTCATTTCCCGGAAACGGCAGAGTTGTTGCCTCATGGTTTCCAAGCTCCGAGCGCGGGACAGCTTCAGCCTTTTTTAATTCAGCACAATACTTCGCAATCGTCATTTTTTCTCCTTTAATGGGCTGGCTTACCCACTCTTTCGGCTGGCATTCCGTCTTCGTTGTCATGGGTATTGCGGGCATTCTTCTGGCTGTCATCTGGCTAAAAACGGTGTATGAACCGAAAAAACACCCAAAGGTTAATGAAGCTGAGCTTGCGTACATCGAACAGGGCGGCGGGCTGATTTCCATGGATGACAGTAAAAGCAAACAAGAAACAGAATCGAAATGGCCGTATATCAAACAGCTGTTAACGAACCGCATGCTGATTGGCGTGTACATCGCGCAATACTGTATTACGACTCTCACCTATTTCTTTCTCACATGGTTTCCGGTATATTTGGTTCAGGCCCGCGGCATGTCTATTCTTGAAGCTGGGTTTGTCGCTTCCCTGCCGGCGCTGTGCGGATTTGCCGGCGGCGTCCTTGGGGGCATTGTGTCAGACATCTTACTCAAAAAAGGCCGTTCACTGACCTTTGCAAGAAAAGTGCCAATCATTGCCGGCATGCTGCTGTCTTGCAGTATGATTGTCTGTAACTACACAGATTCAGCATGGCTCGTCGTTGTCATTATGTCGCTCGCGTTTTTCGGAAAAGGCTTCGGCGCATTGGGTTGGGCTGTCGTGTCGGACACGTCTCCGAAAGAATGTGCAGGATTAAGCGGCGGTTTGTTCAACACTTTCGGGAATATTGCCTCAATTACAACACCGATTATTATCGGATACATTGTCAATGCCACTGGATCTTTCAATGGCGCGCTTGTGTTTGTCGGCGCTAACGCGATTGCGGCGATCCTCAGCTATTTGCTGCTGGTCGGGCCGATCAAACGGGTCGTGTTAAAGAAACAAGAACAAGACTCCGATCAATCGTTGCCTGTCTAATATTTATGAAAGCGCTTTATAAAGGGAGGAAAATGCATGAGTTCACCGATACAAGAGCAGGTTCAAAAAGAAAAAAGATCGAATATTCCCTCAATTTCTGAAATGAAGGTGATTCCTGTTGCGGGACATGACAGCATGCTGCTGAATCTAAGCGGAGCACACAGCCCGTTTTTTACCCGGAATATCGTAATCTTAACAGACAGCAGCGGAAATCAGGGAGTCGGCGAGGTGCCTGGCGGAGAGCATATTCGCCGCACACTGGAGCTGTCAGAGCCGCTTGTTGTCGGAAAATCTATCGGTGCGTACCAGGCGATATTGCAAACGGTCAGAAAGCAGTTTGGCGATCAGGACAAGGGGGGGCGAGGAAACCAGACGTTTGATTTGCGCACCACTGTGCACGCCGTCACCGCACTGGAAGCGGCTTTGTTAGATTTGCTTGGAAAGTTTCTTCAGGAACCGGTCGCAGCTTTGCTGGGCGAAGGGAAGCAGCGTGATGAAGTAAAAATGCTCGGTTACCTCTTTTACATCGGCGACCGAAATCGGACGACCTTGCCGTATCAAAGCGATGAGCAGTCAGATTGTGCCTGGTTCCGTCTGCGCCATGAGGAAGCGCTGACGCCGGAGGCCATTGTGCGTCTTGCCGAATCCGCACAGGAGCGCTATGGCTTTCAGGATTTCAAATTGAAAGGCGGGGTGCTGCGGGGAGAAGAGGAAATCGAAGCTGTTACCGCATTATCGAAACGTTTTCCAGAGGCAAGGATCACTCTTGATCCGAACGGGGCATGGTCATTAGAGGAAGCTATTGCATTATGCAAAGGAAAGCAAGATGTGCTCGCGTATGCGGAAGATCCATGCGGGGATGAGAATGGCTACTCCGCTCGTGAAGTAATGGCTGAATTCCGCCGCGCGACAGGGCTTCCGACTGCGACAAATATGATTGCGACTGACTGGCGGGAAATGGGTCACGCGATTCAGCTCCACGCGGTCGATATACCGCTGGCTGATCCGCATTTTTGGACGATGCAAGGGTCGGTGCGGGTTGCGCAAATGTGTCATGATTGGGGTTTGACATGGGGCTCGCACTCCAACAACCACTTTGATATTTCCCTAGCGATGTTTACCCATGTAGCAGCAGCGGCTCCGGGGCGGATCACGGCGATTGATACCCATTGGATCTGGCAGGACGGGCAGCGATTAACGAAACAGCCTTTTGAGATTTCTTCTGGCTGTGTCAAGGTGCCGGATAAGCCTGGACTAGGCGTCGATATTGATATGGAACAAGTGGAAAAAGCGCATGAGATCTATCGGAAAATGAATTTAGGCGCACGGAATGACGCGATCCCAATGCAGTTCCTGATCAGCAACTGGGAATTTGACCGGAAGCGCCCGTGTCTTGTGCGATAAGTTTGATTGTAAATATTGTCATATCCGCTATTTTGTCTTACAATTGAACAACTGAAGGGAGAGTTGTTCGTGTACGAAGGTTTAGAGGATTTGAAAGTCGATACAGTCAATCGGAAAACATTAGCCAAGCAGGTCATCGAACGGATTGTCCATTTATTATCGAGCGGACAGTTGAGGGCCGGAGACAAATTGCCGACAGAAATGGAACTGATGGACATTTTGCATGTCAGCAGGCCGGTGCTTCGGGAGGCACTCAGTTCACTTGAAACGCTGGGCGTCATTACGAGAAAAACACGAGGGGGCACATATTTCAACGATAAAATCGGCATGCAGCCGTTTTCCGTCATGCTTGCCTTGGCCACTGATAATCTTCCGGCTATCATTGAAGCGCGGATGGCGCTAGAACTCGGACTCGTGACAATTGCCGCGGAAAAAATCAATGAGGAAGAGCTTCAGCGTTTGCAGAAGACGATCGACGATATTGCCAACAGCACTGACAATCTTTATGGTGAAGCGGATAAAGAGTTCCATCGAATTATTGCGTTAAGCGCTAATAACCCCGTCGTTGAAGGGATGATTCAGTCCCTGCTGATTACCCATGCGAAAATTGACAGCCAAATTCCGTACAGGGAGAGAGATGTAACGGTCGAATATCACAAAAAAATCTACGACGCCCTTGCCAAAAGAGATCCGTACAAAGCACATTACCACATGTATGAACATCTGAAATTTGTCCGTGACAAAATTTTAAAAGGAATGGATGAAAAATAATGGTGAGCAACCGCAGTTGAAACGTAAGAGCTGCGGTTTTTTTAAAACCAATTTAGAAAACGCTTACTAAGATATGAGGAGTGATTTTCATATGGCGATGAACCTCAGGAAGAACCAAGCCCCCCTTTACATCAAAGTGCATGAAATAGATAACACTGCGATTATTGTAAATGATGGAGGACTGCCAAAGGGCACTGTTTTCTCATGCGGGCTCGTACTTGAAGAGGATGTTCCTCAAGGCCATAAGGTGGCCCTCACCGATCTCAATCAAGGGGACGAGATCGTGCGTTACGGAGAGGTGATCGGATTTGCTGATGAGACGATCAAACGCGGGAGCTGGATACAGGAAGCCCTCGTGAGAATGCCCGCTCCTCCGGCGTTAGACGATCTTCCTCTCGCAAACAGAGTGCCGCAGCCGCGGCCCCCTCTTGAAGGCTACACGTTTGAAGGGTACCGAAATGCGGATGGCAGTGCAGGGACAAAAAATATCCTCGGCATCACGACAAGTGTTCAATGTGTTGTTGGCGTTTTGGATTATGCAGTCAAACGAATAAAAGAAGAGCTGCTGCCGAAATACCCAAATGTCGATGACGTTGTGCCGCTGCATCATCAATACGGATGCGGCGTGGCGATCAATGCGCCCGACGCTGTCATTCCGATCCGCACGATTCAAAATCTCGCGAAGCATCCGAACTTCGGCGGAGAAGTAATGGTCATCGGATTGGGCTGTGAAAAGCTCCTCCCGGAAAGAATTGCCTCCGAAAATGATGATGACATTCTATCGCTCCAGGATCACCGAGGTTTTGCGGCGATGATCCAATCCATTTTGGAAATGGCGGAGGAACGGTTAATCAGGCTGAACAGCAGAACCCGGGTGTCATGTCCTGTTTCGGATCTGGTTATCGGCCTGCAATGCGGCGGCAGTGATGCGTTTTCCGGCGTGACGGCGAACCCTGCCGTGGGGTATGCGGCTGATTTATTGGTTCGCGCAGGTGCAACGGTTTTGTTTTCTGAAGTGACAGAGGTGCGGGATGCCATTCATTTATTAACGCCGCGGGCTGTCAGTGAAGAGGTCGGACAATCACTGATCAAAGAGATGAAGTGGTATGACAGCTATCTCCGGCGGGGAGACGCAGACCGAAGCGCAAACCCGTCACCAGGCAATAAAAAAGGCGGATTATCCAATGTGGTGGAAAAAGCGTTAGGTTCGGTGGCGAAATCAGGCACAAGCCCCATCTCCGGCGTGCTCGGCCCTGGTGAAAGAGCAGAGCAAAAAGGCCTGCTGTTCGCGGCGACACCGGCAAGCGATTTTGTGTGCGGCACCCTGCAGCTGGCTGCGGGCATGAATCTGCAGGTGTTTACGACAGGGAGGGGAACACCATATGGCCTGGCTACTGCACCGGTGCTGAAAGTATCGACTCGGCATTCCTTATCAGAGCATTGGGCTGATTTAATCGATATCAATGCCGGCCGAATCGCGACAGGAGAGGCCAGTATCGAAGACGTAGGCTGGGAAATCTTCAGGACGATTTTGGATGTGGCAAGCGGCCGCAAACAAACGTGGGCAGACCGTTGGGGTCTTCATAATGATTTGTGCTTGTTTAATCCTGCTCCAGTGACTTGATTCATGTTTTTATAGCGAAAGTATGGAATATGCTGTAAAATGAAAATCAGCGTATAGGAAACGGAGGGGTTACAGCATGGCATTCATGAGATTCCGAGTGACACGAATTCAATAGTGAACAACTCTCGCCTGAATGCGAGAGAATCGGGATGAATCCGCCTATGTATGAGCCCTTACATGATTATCAAAAAAGAGGGTGGCGTGCCTGCCCTTTTTTGTGCCTTCAAGCATCCCTTCTCTCTACTGCAGGCCGGAGCATGAGAAAGGGGAAATGGGATGACAAACCTTAACGAAAAACAGCTTATCACTGAGATTGTCGGGCTCGCACGCAGCCAGGGTTTGACGGTTCATTCTAATAACGCGCAATTGAATGAAACCGGAATGGACTTTCAAGTTGTATTTGCCGAGGACGATGCAGGAATGCGATGGGTGCTGCGAAAACCGCGGCGAAGTGATGTTGTGGAAAGAGCATCTGCAGAAGGCAGAACGCTTGCCTTTCTCCGCGCGAATCTGACTGCTGATGTGCCGGATTGGAGAATTCATACACCGGAATTGATCGCTTACCCAATGTTAAAAGGAACGCCGGCTGCTGGAATTGATTTGGAACAAAAGCAATATGTATGGAATATGGATCATCAGCCGCCGTCAGACGACTTTGTCCGCACACTTGCTGGCATACTGGCTGAATTACATGGCACGGATCAAATATCTGCTGGGCAATCCGGAATAGAAGTGATAAGGCCAGAAGATTTCAGGCAAATGACAGCAGACTCTATGGTTGATGTGAAGAATAAGCTTGGTGTATCTAGTCAGCTTTGGGAAAGATGGCAAAAGTGGATAGATGATGATGCATACTGGCCGGGTTTCTCTTCTTTGATACACGGCGATCTCCACCCGCCGCATATTCTTATCGACCAAAATGAACGTGTCACAGGACTTCTGGATTGGACAGAAGCGAAGGTTGCCGATCCAGCCAAGGATTTTGTTCTTTATCAAACCATTTTCGGGGAAAAAGAAACTGCCCGTTTGCTTGAATACTATGATCAAGCAGGCGGCCGAATATGGGCAAAAATGCAGGAACACATTTCAGAGATGCAGGCGGCGTATCCGGTGGAAATCGCCAAGCTAGCTCTGCAAACACAGCAGGAGGAACACATCAATATGGCGCTGGAAGCACTTGGTGTAACATCGGATTAAGAATTGACTTCGTTTCATGAACCAAGTATTATAAACTCTACAAATAATAGAACGGATTAACAATCGTGAGGAAGAGCTAGTACGCATCAGAATGGAGGTTCAGAGAGTCGGTGGCAGGTGTGAACCGATCCTCCCCTGATGCCGAATGGGCTTCTGAATTGCTTTGCTGAACGGATAGTAGGCGATGCCGGGTTTCTCTCCCCGTTACCAAGAGAGGAGTATCGAAACATAGGTTTTCTGTACTTAGAGTGAACGGCTGTATAGCTGTTAATAAAGGTGGTACCGCGAGACCCTCGTCCTTTGCATAGGACGGGGGTTTTTTGCGTTTCTTAAAGGAGGTGACAGCCAATGGACGATGGCTGGTGGTGGCATAGCAGATGAGTTAGAAAGGAGGATATCAAATGGTCATTGCAACTGATGATCTTGAGGTCGCATGTCCTAAATGTGAAAGAGCGGGAGAAATCGAAGGAACACCTTGCCCGGCCTGCAGCGGAAAAGGTGTTATTCTGACTGCTCAAGGATATACGCTTCTGGATTTTATCCAAAAGCATTTGAATAAGTAAAGGAGAAAAGCTGAGCTGAGATGAGAGCAGAAGAGCAGAGTAAGATTCGTGAGGCCGCAGCAGGTACGGTTTTTTTGCTGATCGGAACAGTTTGTTTTGCGTCTAAATCGATTTGGATAAAATGGGCATACCAAATGGGTGCTGAGCCAGATGCCGTGCTGCTATACAGGCAGCTGCTGGCTGTTCCGCTGTTTTGGCTGATTTTTTTAATATACCGTCCTCCAATGCCAGACGGTAAGAAAAAAGGAGACCTATGGAAGGCTTGTGGCGCGGGAGTGTTTTGTTTTTTTCTGTCTCCCTTGCTTGATTTTATCGGGCTGAACCATGTATCCGCAATGGTTGAACGTATATTGCTGATGAGCTATCCGTTGTTTGTGTTTGGATTCACCGCGTGTCGTGACCGGAAAATGTCTTCAATTCAGGACCTTTTCGCAGTTCTGGCGGTCATGTTTGGGCTTTTCTTGGCGCTGGGCGGCTGGAATGCTGAGCTTTTCCAGGCGAATATGATTGGAGCTGTATTCATTTTGTTATCTTCGGCAGTCTATGCTGGTTATCTTGTCCTTTCCGGGCATCTCGTCCATCAAATCGGGGGGATCCGTCTCAATGCATACGGGATGACAGCTGCTGGAGCTGCCATGATGCTTTACACAGGGATCAAATCGGCGGCTGGCATGAATACGCCAATGGCAGCATATCCGCTTTCTATGTATGGTTTGTTCGCGGTAATTGCAGTCGTAACCACTGTGATTCCATTTGTGCTAATGCTTGAGGGCATAAAACGAATCGGGGCACAGCGAGCCGCCGCCATTTCAATGGCAGGGCCTATCCTGACGATTTTCTATGGAGCTTTATTTCTCGGTGAACGGCTTCGGCTTATTCAAGTCATTGGATACACTGCTGTATTCTTTGTCATTACGGGCATGGAATACAGGAAGCTGAAAACAGGAAAAAAAGAATAATTTATATAAAACACACACGTTTTTCAATTACAATAAGTGTAATTACGTGTGTGTTTTTTGATTTTGTAAAGGTTAGGTGAGAAGATGCAGCGCATATTGCTTGTAGAAGACGACCACTCAATCAGTGAAATGGTGGATCATTATTTAACAAAAGAAGGCTTTGGAATTGTGCATGCTTTCGACGGAGAAGAGGGCATCCGGCTGTTTCAGCAGGGTTCATACGATTTGGTCCTCCTTGATATCATGCTCCCGAAGCTGAACGGCATGGATTTTCTGAAAATCATCCGGGAAAAAAGCAATATACCGGTCTTAATGATTTCGGCAAAAGACGGAGATGTGGACAAGGCATTGGGACTGGGCTTTGGGGCGGATGATTATATCGCCAAACCGTTTTCGATGATTGAGCTGACAGCCAGAGTAAAAGCCGCGATACGGCGGGCGACGCAATATTCGGCAGAGGAGCCGGCTGTGAATAAGGTGATCCGGATTCACCAGCTGGCGATAGATGTAGACAATGTTGCCGTTTTGAAAAATGGACAACCGCTCCAGCTGACGTCAACAGAATGGCAGCTGCTGTGCTTATTTGCATCAAATCCTAAAAAAGTGTTTACGAAAGAACAAATCTACCGTTCCGTTTGGAATGAAGAGTACTTTGATGATCAGAACATCATTAACGTACATATGCGGCGGCTCAGAGAAAAGATTGAGGATGACCCCTCCTCCCCTCAATATATTAAAACGTTATGGGGCATCGGTTATAAATTAGGAGAGTTTTAGAATGACAGTGCTATGGGTGGCCGCTGTCATCGCTCTGGCGTGTCTGAATGTGATTCAATTCATAATGAAAAAGAAGCGGGACGGGAATCTGGCTTACACGGCTGACCAGCTTAGCTACATGCTCAGCCGGGATTCGGCAGGACAAATTTTGCTTCCTACAGACGATCATGCGCTCAAAGACTTGCTTGTTAACATCAATCTTATCGTTGAGAATCGTCAGCAGATCAGCGCCCAATTTGCCAAAACAGAGCAATCCATGAAGCGGATGCTGACCAATATGTCTCACGACCTGAAAACGCCGTTAACGGTCATTCTCGGTTATATCGAAGCCATTCAAAGTGACCCGAACATGCCGGACGAAGAGCGGGAAAGATTGCTGGGGAAGCTCCGCCAGAAAACAAATGAACTTATTCAGATGATCAATTCCTTTTTTGATTTAGCGAAATTAGAATCTGAAGATAAAGACATCCCAATCACCAAAGTACATATGAACGACATATGCAAACGAAATATCCTGCACTATTATGACGCTGTTCAGTCAAAAGGCTTTCAAGCAGCCATCGATATCCCGGATACGCCGGTGTATGCGCAGGCGAATGAAGAGGCTCTGGACAGAATCCTGCAAAACCTATTGTCCAATGCGATTCAATATGGCGCGGCCGGCAAGTTAATCGGGCTGACGCTGTCTTATGATGAGAGGAACATCGCCATCACCGTATGGGATCGCGGAAAAGGGATTAGTGAAACCGATCAGCAGCGGGTGTTTGAGAGGCTGTACACACTTGAAGAATCCAGAAATAAAGCATTTCAAGGAAGCGGCCTGGGTTTAACCATCACAAAACGGCTTACAGAAAAAATGGGAGGCACCATATCCGTCCAAAGCAAGCCGTACGAACGGACTGCATTTACGATCACATTGAAACGCATGACATATTAATCGTAAGAATTTCTTAAGGTTTGAGAAATAAAAATGACAGGGCTCGCCGCTACAATAGAAAACAGGAAAAGAGAGGGAAGGAGAAACAAAGTTGACTTATATCGTACAAACAAACGGGCTGACCAAAACGTATCAGGGCAAAGAGGTCGTATCCAATGTCAGCATGCATATTAAAAAAGGTGAAATCTATGGCTTTCTCGGCCCGAACGGCGCGGGGAAAACAACCATTATGAAAATGCTGACGAGCCTTGTCAAACCGACAAGCGGTGAAATCATCATTCTTGGGAACAAGTTCACCCACACGTCATATGAGGTGCTGGGGAACATCGGCAGCATGATTGAATATCCGATTTTTTATGAAAACCTGACAGCTGAAGAAAATTTAGATCTGCATTGTGAATATATGGGATATCACAATAAAAAAGCCATACAAGAAGTGCTGGATATGGTGAATTTAAAACAAATCGACAAAAAACCCGTCAAAACCTTTTCCCTCGGGATGAAGCAGCGCCTTGGGATTGCGCGTGCCATCCTCACGAAGCCGGACCTGCTCATTTTGGATGAGCCGGTGAATGGTCTTGACCCTATCGGCATTAAAAAGATCAGGCAATTGTTTCAAGTGCTGAGCAAAGAGTACGGGATGACACTACTGATCTCAAGCCACCTGCTGGGTGAAATCGAACAAATCGCGGACACAATCGGCGTCATTCGGGACGGCAGGCTGCTTGAAGAGGTATCAATGGAGGATGTCAGGGGCCAGAACACTGAATACATCGAGCTTGTTACATCGAATCAGACAAAGGCCTGCTTTGTGCTGGAGAAAGAGCTGCAATTAACGAACTTTAAAATTTTAAATGAGAAAACAATCCGAATTTACGAAGCCGAAGCCTCACAGCCTGCTATATCCAAAGCGCTGATTTTAAATGATGTAGACATTGAATCAATGAACAAAAAGTATACGTCGCTGGAGGATTATTTTATCAAATTGATCAACGGCAATAGCATCAGTGCGTAAAGGAGGAGAGACACGTTGATGAATTTGATCAGAATCGAATTAAGAAAAATGAAAATGGGCTGGTATATTAGAGGTGCCCTCATTGCCAACGTGATCATTATGGGCTTTATGTGGCTGATCAGTTATTCCGAAAAAGCCGATGGCGGGGTTTCGTTCCAAAGTACGGATGAAGCATTCCTCATCATCGGCACCTTCGTCAGAGCGGTATTTATCGTATTTGGCGCTGTGCTGATCGTAAAATTGGTGATTTCGGAATATAAAAACAAAACCATTCTTGTGATGTTCACGTACCCGATCAGCCGTAAAAAGCTGCTCACCGCTAAGCTCATGATCGCGGGCGGACTGACGTTTATCACGATTTTACTTTCAAATATACTCATAGCCGCCGGTTTCTTTTGGCTGAACTCGATCTACCATTTCATACCGGGAGAGCTTACTTCCGAGATCATTTCTCAACAGGCGGTCAAAATGGCGGTTTTCGCTTTTGGCGCCGCTGGAACCAGTTTAGTTCCCATCTTTTTTGGGATGCGTAGACACTCGGTTCCGGCGACCATCATTTCATCTGTAGTAATTGTGATGCTCATCAGCTCAACAAGTCCGGGCTTCTCGATTTCATCTGTTGTGTATATCCCGTTATCGTTAGCGGCATTCGGTTTGTTCTTTTCCTACATGGCGATCAGGAATGCGGACAAGCAGGATGCGTAAACAAAGGCGCCCAATATGTATAAAAGGCCGATGCTGTCAGCACCGGCCTTTCCATTATGAGTCTGTTCTTGTTTCAAGATAATGCTTCTTGCCAATCTCTTTGCTCATCATATAGAAATGGAAGCAATATTCACCGATTGCCATGACGATCGCGCCGAATAAAGCCGCCAATGCAACTTCACCGCCAGTCATCCCCAGGGAAAGCGGCATGCCCATCAGCCAGATCACAAGAAAGGCCAAGCCAAAATCAGCCAAAGTTGCAATCATATTATTCCATCTCGGCAATACATAAAGATCGCCCAGCAAATAAGAAATAACCCCTAACACAATCGTCATTAGCAGCGTATCACCAAACGTGAAACCAAAGCCCAGACCAAGCACCAGATACAACACAATAATCGTCATAATACCTTTAATAGCGAGCGCTTTCACATGTGTCATTACAATTCCTCCTTTTGTCATTTGATTTGTTATGTATAATTCCTCAAATGTAAAAAGTTAAACCTTATTTCTTTTCGGAGGCGGGTGCAAATCTGCTGGGGAGGGGTCAATGATGTGAATCCAGGAATTGAGGCTGCGGCGCTTCGACAGCGGAAACGTGAAGCTTGTACTGCACCGGACGCTGCTTTGATGCCCAACAGCCCATTATGTTTGCTGTTTTTAGATGAATAAATTTAAAAACTTCTCCTGTCCCTCCGTCATCACTTCTGAAGTAATGAAATATGATGAAAAGAGATCAAGGGGAGGTGACGTGATGGCGGTCGTGAGAGCAACGAGTGCGGATGTCGATTTGATGGCAAGGCTGCTCAGAGCGGAAGCGGAAGGCGAAGGCAAGCAGGGGATGCTGCTTGTCGGCAACGTTGGAATTAATCGGCTGCGGGCGAATTGCTCAGATTTTAAAGGCCTCCGCACCATCAGGCAGATGATTTATCAGCCACACGCGTTTGAGGCTGTGACTCATGGATATTTTTATCAAAGGGCGCGAGATAGCGAGCGTGCCCTTGCACGCCGGTCGATTAATGGTGAAAGGCGCTGGCCTGCAAAATTTAGTTTATGGTACTTCAGGCCGCAGGGGGACTGTCCAGCCCAGTGGTATAACCAGCCGTTTGTGGCCAGATTTAAGTCACACTGCTTTTATCAGCCGACGGCGGAGACGTGTGAAAATGTATATAACACATTTTAGAGACAGGACACCGTTCAAATTGAACGGTGTTTTTCTTTGAAAAGATGCAATGCAAAATATTCCTGTGAGATAATCAAAGAAAAAAGAGCTGACGGAGATGACAGAATGGCAACAATTGACCTGCAAAAGAAAAGTGTAAAGATCGTACTGGAGAAAAAGCAGTTAACGAAGGTGACGGCTCGTGTTGGACTGGTTCTTGATATTACGGGATCGATGAGACCGCTCTACAAAAACGGGACGGTTCAAAATGTGGTGGAGCGGATTTTGGCAGTGGCTGATCAGTTTGATGATAACGGTTTGCTGGATGTATGGGTGTATGATAATGAATTTTCCCGATTAAAGCCAGTTTCAGAAAAGGATTTTTCGGGCTATGTCGATCGTGAAATTTTAAATAATGACCGCTTGCATAAATTCGGCAGAAATGATGAGCCGCCAGTCATGAAGGACGTGCTGCGCAAATATGTTACGGAGGAACCGAGCTCGTATCCTGCTTTCATTGTTTTTATCAATGACGGGGGCTGTAAAAAGTCAATCAAACCGATAATTGAAGCTTCTTCTGATAAACCGGTGTTCTGGCAGTTTGTCGGCATCGGAAACGGAAACTTTGATTTTCTCAATAAACTGGATACGTTAGAAGGGCGTGTCGTTGATAACACGAACTTCCTGCATATCGAAGAGATTGACCGCATTTCTGATGATGAGCTTTATGATGCTCTGCTTGCTGAATTTCCATTTTGGTTAAAAGAAGCGAAGGAAAAAGGGATTGTAAGAGAACAAGAGCCTCCTGCTGAAAAGCCGAAAAAGAAGGGCTTTTTCAGCAGATTGTTTTCGAAATAACTGATAAGGCACTGAGTCATTCTACGAAATGGCTCGGTGTTTTTGTTTTTTTAAGATCATGTGAAGAAAAATAGTCCGAATGGGCGGCTTGCAAATGACAGGATATGCAGAAAACGCGTCATTCAGCCAGCTTTCGGCATGTTTCAGCGGCAGGCTTGTGAGGGAAGACCTGTTTTTGATGTTCAGCGCTTACAATCGGTTCACACTTCTTCACAGTCGTTTAACAATGATTTCCTATAATGGAGACGATCAATGAGGAGAGAGGGGATCTTGAATGGCATACGACAGTCGTTTTGATGAATGGGTACAGAAACTGAAAGAGGAAAGCTTTCAAAACAATACGTTTGACCGCCGCAAATTTATTCAAGGAGCGGGGAAGATTGCAGGACTTTCTCTTGGATTAACGATTGCCCAGTCGGTTGGGGCCTTTGAAGTAAATGCTGCGCCTAAATTCTCAAGCTATCCGTTTACATTAGGGGTAGCGTCAGGTGATCCGCTTTCTGACAGTGTCGTGCTTTGGACACGCCTGGCACCAGATCCGCTGAATGGCGGGGGAATGCCGAAGCAAGCAGTGCCTGTCAAATGGGAGGTCGCAAAGGATGAGCATTTCCGCAAAATCGTAAGAAAAGGCACTGAAATGGCTAAACCGAGTCTTGCCCATTCCGTTCATGTGGAAGCGGATGGGCTTGAGCCGAACAAAGTGTACTATTACCGTTTCAAAACCGGCCATGAACTAAGCCCTGTCGGAAAAACAAAAACACTGCCTGCCCCTGGCGCCAATGTGCCGCAAATGACCTTTGCATTTGCTTCCTGTCAGCAATATGAGCACGGATATTATACGGCCTACAAGCATATGGCGAAGGAAAAGCTTGATCTTGTCTTCCATCTCGGTGATTACATATATGAATACGGCCCAAATGAATATGTATCAAAAACAGGCAATGTCCGCACGCACAGCAGCGCGGAAATCATTACGCTGCAAGACTATCGGAACCGTCACGCTCAATACCGTTCTGACGCCAATCTTAAAGCTGCACATGCGGCATTCCCTTGGGTTGTAACTTGGGATGACCATGAAGTTGAAAACAACTATGCCAATAAAATACCTGAAAAAGGACAGTCGGTTGAAGCATTCGTGCTCCGCCGCGCGGCAGCATACCAGGCATACTATGAACATATGCCGCTCCGCATTTCCTCTTTGCCGAATGGCCCAGATATGCAGCTGTACCGGCACTTTACGTACGGAAACCTGGCGTCCTTCAATGTGCTTGATACCCGCCAGTACAGGGACGACCAAGCCAATAACGACGGCAATAAGCCGCCTTCTGATGAATCGCGCAATCCGAATCGGACCCTGCTTGGAAAAGAACAGGAGCAGTGGCTCTTCAACAATTTGGGCAGCTCGACAGCCCACTGGAATGTGCTGGCGCAGCAGATTTTCTTTGCCAAGTGGAATTTCGGGACAAGCGCAAGCCCGATCTACAGCATGGATTCGTGGGACGGCTACCCGGCTCAGCGCGAACGGGTTATCAATTTCATTAAAAGCAAAAATCTGAATAATGTTGTCGTACTGACAGGTGATGTACACGCAAGCTGGGCATCGAATTTGCATGTCGATTTCGAGAAAACAAGTTCAAAAATATTCGGAGCCGAATTTGTCGGAACCTCGATCACTTCCGGAGGAAACGGCGCCGATAAGCGGGCGGATACGGACCAAATTTTAAAAGAAAATCCGCACATCAAGTTCTTTAACGACTATCGCGGATATGTCCGCTGTACAGTGACGCCTCACCAGTGGAAAGCCGATTATCGGGTGATGCCATTTGTGACCGAGCCGGGCGCAGCCATTTCCACGCGGGCTTCATTCGTTTACCAGAAAGACCAAACCGGGTTGAGAAAGGTATCATCCACAACAATCCAAGGCGGGGTGAAGCAATCCGATGAGGTCGAAGAGGATCGTTTCTTTGCGCACAACAAAGCCCACGAAAAACAAATGATTAAGAAGCGGGCAAAAATCACGAATTAAGGAGTGAAAATTATGTTTTCAAACATTGGAATACCTGGCTTGATTCTGATCTTCGTTATCGCCCTCATTATTTTTGGCCCTTCCAAGCTGCCGGAAATCGGGCGTGCCGCCGGACGGACACTGCTGGAATTTAAAAGCGCCACAAAATCACTTGTGTCTGGTGATGAAAAAGAAGAGAAATCAGCTGAGCTGACAGCGGTAAAGCAGGACAAAAACGCGGGCTGAATGCTGATGAGGCAGACACCGGGTCTGCCTCTTTTTTTATGAAAGGGAGGGCTTTTTTGAATGGATAAAAAAGAAACCCATCTGATCGGGCATTTAGAAGAGCTTCGCCGCCGGATTATCGTCACCCTCGCGGCATTTTTTCTATTTCTCATCACGGCTTTTTTGTTCGTACAGGACATTTATGACTGGCTGATCAGGGATTTGGATGGAAAGCTGGCTGTGCTTGGACCGAGTGAAATCCTCTGGGTGTATATGATGCTTTCCGGCATTTGTGCCATTGCGGCTTCTATCCCTGTTGCCGCGTACCAGCTGTGGCGTTTCGTTGCACCGGCGCTGACGAAAACGGAGCGCAAGGTGACGCTCATGTACATACCAGGTTTATTTGCGTTGTTTTTGGCGGGCATCTCCTTCGGATACTTTGTCTTGTTTCCGATCGTGCTCAGCTTTTTGACTCATTTATCCTCCGGCCACTTTGAAACGATGTTTACGGCTGACCGCTACTTTAGGTTTATGGTGAATTTGAGCCTGCCGTTCGGCTTCTTGTTTGAGATGCCCTTGGTGGTGATGTTTTTAACAAGGCTGGGCATCTTAAATCCTTACAGACTGGCCAAAGCGAGAAAGCTGTCCTATTTTCTGCTGATTGTCGTATCTATATTGATTACACCGCCTGATTTTATTTCTGATTTTCTCGTGATGATCCCGCTTCTTGTCCTGTTTGAAGTGAGTGTCACCCTATCGGCGTTTGTCTACAAAAAGAGGCTGAGGGACGAAACAGCGGCGGCCGCTTAGTGCAGCGTACCGCCCGGTGACTTCACATCCTCCTCATATTGTGCGGCCGTAACAGCGGCGATTCTCAATGCCCGGACAATCGTGTCCAGGCTGAGGCTCGGCGCTGTTTTGTCGATTGTTTGCCCCGGAATGTAAGGAATATGAATAAAACCGCCGCGAATGTGCGGGGATGTCCGGCTAATGTGATCCATTAACCCGTAGAACAAATAGTTGCATACAAAGGTCCCCGCTGTGTAGGAAACCGCAGCTGGAATGCCGTGTTCCTTCATCTTAGCAGTCATTCGTTTCACGGGAAGCCCTGTCCAGTAAGCGGCAGGCCCGTCTTGAGAAATCTCTTCATCAATCGGCTGCTGTCCTTCGTTATCGGGGATACGCGCATCTGCAAGATTGATCGCCACTCGTTCCGGTGTAATCTGCATCCGCCCTCCTGCTTGGCCGACACAAATTACGATATCCGGCTGATGTTTTTGAATGGCTTGGCGCAGAGTGTCCAGAGCGGATCTAAAGACAGTAGGAATTTGTTCCGCTGTAATGATGGCTTCTTCCGTCTCGAAGCCATTAAGCCGTTTCGCCGCTTCCCATGATGGATTGACGGTTTCTTTGTCAAAAGGGTCAAAGCCAGTGATCAGCACTTTTTTTCTCATTCTCCCATCTCCTTTTTCTTTTATTCTATTGTTTATTTATGGGTTTTTCATCAAAATAATGTAAAGGAGTGAATCATAATGGAGCATTTGCCGCAGCAGTATCGTCATTTATTCCCAACCTTGCAGACGCATACGATGCTTGCCAGCTGTTCTCAGAGCGCATTGGCAGAGCCTGTATCAAGGGCGATCCAGGATTATCATGATAGCCTGCTGTATATGGGGACGAACTGGAAAGAAGCGATCGAAAAAACAGAGTTTGCGAGAAACGAGTTTGCAAAGCTGATCGGGGCTGAACCGGATGAAGTGGCGATTGTGCCGTCAGTTTCTGATGCGCTGGTTTCTGTAGCATCGTCCTTAACTGCATTTGGAAAGAAGCACGTTGTATATACAGATATGGATTTTCCGGCGGTGCCTCATGTTTGGCAGGCACACTCCGATTATACCGTATCCGTCATTCCATCAATAGACGGCGTGCTGCCGCTTGAACAATATGAAACGCATATTTCGGATGAAACAGTACTGACGTGTGTTCCTCACGTTCATTATCGTGACGGCTATGTTCAGGATATAAAAGCGATTGCCGAGATTTCTCAGAGAAAGGGCTCTTTATTGTTTGTAGATGCTTATCAATCAGCCGGGCATATTCCCATTGATGTGAAGGAATGGGGCGTAGATATGCTGGCAGCAGGCACCCGGAAGTATTTGCTCGGCATACCGGGTGTGGCGTTTCTTTATGTGAGAAAGGAGCTGGCTGACGCACTGAAACCGAAAGCATCAGCTTGGTTCGGCAGAGAGAACGGATTTGATGGGGCTTATGCGAAAGGCGCGCGTCGTTTTCAAACGGGCACCCCAGCTTTTATCAGCGTATACGCAGCTGCAGCGGCTTTATCGCTGCTGAATCATATTGGGGTTTCTCATATCAGGGATCATGTGAAAACGATCTGTGCCGATGCAGTTCAATATGCCGCTGAAAAAGGCCTACAGCTGGCGGCGGCACAAGGTGGGGGTCAGCCGGGCATGGTTGCGATCCGGGATGAGCGGGCATCGGAAACGGCGGCGTTGCTGAAGAAGAAAAAAGTGATTTGTGCGCCGCGGGACAATGTCATCCGTCTCGCTCCCCATTTTTATAATACGAAGGAGGACATGCGGCACGCGATTGATGAAATCGCGGCGAAAACGATCCACAAGTAAACATAAAAAAAGCCCCTGAACATTAGTCAGGGGCTTTTCATATTAATGATCTACCTTCACGCGCTTCATAAAGAAAGCGCCAATTAAACCGATAATGGCAACAATCATTGCAAACACAAATGCGTGCTGTACACCCGCTGTCAAAGCTTGCGGGATGACTGCCGGATCGGCAGGGTTTTTAACTGTACTCATATAATCATGCTGGCCTGCAGCCATAATGCTGACCGCAACCGCTGTTCCGATAGCGCCAGCCATTTGCTGCAGCGTGTTCATAATGGCGGTGCCGTCTGGATAAAATTCGCGCGGCAGTTGGTTTAAACCGTTTGTCTGTGCAGGCATCATGATCATAGAAATCCCGATCATCAAGCAGGTGTGCAGGATGATAATCAGCACAGCTGTTGAAGTGGTCGTGACATTTGAGAAGAACCATAGTACAACGGTGACAATCACAAATCCCGGAATGACAAGCCATTTCGGCCCGTATTTATCGAACAAGCGGCCTGTAACAGGGGACATAAATCCATTTAAAATACCGCCCGGCAAGAGAACAAGACCAGATGCAAATGCAGTCAGGACTAAGCCGCCTTGCAGATACATCGGCAGAAGCAGCATAGATGACAGAATGACCATCATACAAATGAACACCATGATCACACCCAAAATAAACATCGGGTATTTGAACGCACGGAGGTTCATCATCGGCTGCTTCATTGTCAGCTGGCGGATTGAAAATAGGATAAGGCCGACAACGCCGACAATCAGCGACACGATAACAGTCAGGCTGGACCATCCCCCGGAGCCTTCACCCGCGTTGCTGAATCCGAACACAATGCCGCCGAAGCCAATCGTCGACAGGATGATAGACAATACATCGATTTTCGGCTTTGTCGTTTCAGATACATTCTGCATATATGCGATACCGAAAACAAGCGCCAGCACAAGGAATGGAAGAGAGATCCAGAAAATCCAGTGCCAGTTGAGATGCTCCAGAACCAATCCTGAGAAAGTCGGGCCGATGGCGGGCGCGAACATAATGACAAGCCCGATCGTTCCCATTGCGGCGCCCCGTTTATGAGGCGGGAAAATCACCAAGATTGTGTTAAACATCAGCGGCAGTAAAAGACCGGTTCCAAGTGCCTGAACGATCCTTGCCGCCAATAAAAACGGGAAGCTTGGCGCGAGTGCCGCGATCAAGGTTCCTATAATTGAAAAGATTAGTGACACGGTAAAAAGCTGTCTTGTTGTGAACCACTGCAACAGCAGTCCTGAAACAGGAACAAGGATACCGAGTACAAGCAGGTAGCCCGTCGTTAACCATTGGACGGTTGCCGCTGTAATGTTCAACTCCTTCATAAGGTCGGTTAACGCAATATTCAGTGCTGTTTCACTGAACATGCCGATAAAACCGGCCAACAGCAAGGAAATCATAATCGGCATCACTTTGTATTGCTGAGATGCTTTAGCTGTTGTTTCCAAAATCATTTCCCCTCTCTATCAACTGCATGTAGTATGTCGTTTTTTTATCTCTTCAGCAGGTCAGGAATGCAGCTGGAGATATGAAGGAGCGGCGTACTGTTTTTTGCCGTCAAAGATAAAAGGATGCCGCCTTCAATCATCGCGTTAACCACAGTGCTGGCTTCTTTTGCACGGCTCTCGCTGCAGCCAGTCTGCCGCAGTTTTTCCTCATACACAGAGGCCCATTCTTTGTAGGCTTCATGACAGGCTTCGCGCAACGGTTCGCTTTTCAATGACGTCTCAGCCGCTAGCAAGCCCACAGGCAAGCCTTCAATGTCTTCTGTACATGAAAACTGGCAGGAGAGCTCCTTCAAAAAGGCTTGAATGCCTTCCGCTGGATCGGTGCAGGATTCCATGCAGTCCGCGATTTTCTGACGGATATACTCCTTCATCTCATTCACGGCTTCGATCGCAAGCTGTTCTTTACCCCCGGGAAAGTGGTAGTAAAGAGAGCCTTTAGGCTCGCCGCTTTCCTTTATAATCTGGTTCAGCCCCGTGCCGTAATACCCTTGCAGCTGAAAAAGTCGGGTAGCTGCCGAAAGGATTTTCTCACGGGAATCTCCATAACTCATAACATTCCCACCTTACTGAATTGCAATCAAAAATATAGTGACTGGTCTATTATCTTGATTCAATCATCAATTGTCAAGAAAAATTCATTGTATGAAAAGACAAAAAAAGAAGGATATGACAACAAAAAATACTGAGAGAAAAGCTGACTGATCTTTTGACTGAATAGATAAAATGTACAATGATTAATCATCATATGGATGTAAGGAGAGAAATAGATGAAAAAACAACGAATGCTCGTACTTTTTACCGCACTATTGTTTGTTTTTACCGGATGTTCACATTCTCCTGAAACAAAAGAATCCCCGAAAGAAAAAACGCAGACACAAAAAGTCTCTTCGGCTTCTGCCTCTGAAAAAAAGGATCTGCCAAACATTAGAATTTTAGCGACAGGAGGCACGATAGCTGGTGCCGATCAATCGAAAACCTCAACAACTGAATATAAAGCAGGTGTTGTCGGCGTTGAATCACTGATCGAGGCAGTTCCAGAAATGAAGGACATTGCAAACGTCAGCGGCGAGCAGATTGTTAACGTCGGCAGCACAAATATTGATAATAAAATATTGCTGAAGCTGGCGAAACGCATCAACGACTTGCTCGCTTCAGATGATGTAGACGGAATCGTCGTGACTCATGGAACAGATACATTGGAGGAAACCGCTTATTTTTTGAATCTCACCGTGAAAAGTGATAAACCGGTTGTTATTGTCGGTTCGATGAGACCTTCCACAGCCATCAGCGCTGATGGGCCTTCTAACCTGTACAATGCAGTGAAAGTGGCAGGTGCCCCTGAGGCAAAAGGGAAAGGGACGCTTGTTGTTCTTAACGACCGGATTGCCTCAGCCCGATATGTCACCAAAACAAACACAACCACAACAGATACATTTAAATCAGAAGAAATGGGCTTCGTCGGAACAATTGCAGATGATATCTATTTTAATAATGAGATTACCCGTAAGCATACGAAGGACACGGATTTCTCGGTTTCTAATCTTGATGAGCTGCCGCAGGTTGACATTATCTATGGATACCAAAATGACGGAAGCTACCTGTTTGACGCTGCTGTAAAAGCCGGAGCAAAGGGGATTGTATTTGCCGGTTCTGGGAACGGGTCTTTATCTGACGCAGCCGAAAAAGGGGCGGACAGCGCAGTCAAAAAAGGCGTCACAGTGGTGCGCTCAACCCGCACGGGAAATGGTGTCGTCACACCAAACCAAGACTATGCGGAAAAGGACCTGCTGGCATCGAACTCTTTAAACCCCCAAAAAGCACGGATGTTGCTGATGCTTGCGCTTACCAAAACAAATGATCCTCAAAAAATCCAAGCTTATTTCAATGAGTATTGAAGAAAAGAAGGTGAATAAGCCTTCTTTTTTTTGGCTTTTTAGGACCAATAATGACCTCTGAATCTTAAAATTTCTTTAAAAATAAGCCAAAATTACCCTTTACTTAATTAATTTGGTAACGTAATATAATTGGAGAATTTGTTACAAAAAAAGGAGGATATTATGAAATTTGTAAAAAGAAGGATCATTGCACTTGTAACAATTTTGATGCTGTCTGTTACATCGCTGTTTGCGTTGCAGCCGTCAGCAAAAGCCGCTGAACACAATCCAGTCGTTATGGTTCACGGTATTGGAGGAGCATCATTCAATTTTGCGGGAATTAAGAGCTATCTCGTATCTCAGGGCTGGTCGCGGGACAAGCTGTATGCAGTTGATTTTTGGGACAAGACAGGCACAAATTATAACAATGGCCCGGTATTATCACGATTTGTGCAAAAGGTTTTAGATGAAACGGGTGCGAAAAAAGTGGATATTGTCGCTCACAGCATGGGGGGCGCGAACACACTTTACTACATAAAAAATCTGGACGGCGGAAATAAAGTTGAAAACGTCGTGACGCTTGGCGGCGCGAACCGTTTGACGACAGGCAAGGCGCTTCCGGGAACTGATCCAAATCAAAAGATTTTATACACATCCATTTACAGCAGTGCCGATATGATTGTCATGAATTATTTATCAAGATTAGACGGTGCTAGAAACGTTCAAATCCATGGCGTTGGACACATCGGCCTTCTGTACAGCAGCCAAGTCAACAGCCTGATTAAAGAAGGGCTGAACGGCGGGGGCCAGAATACGAATTAATGAAAAACAAAACCTTGAAGAATGCTATTCTTCAAGGTTATTCTGCTTTCAGCACAATGGTTTTCGCCGCCATATCATGAACGGTTTGTTTTTTCTTCGTAAATGCGGCAGTCAAATAGATCAGGCGGGAGAACACATGCACCCACGCTATGATGTAGCGGACAATCGCCTGTAGGAGAGAAATTTTCTCGTGTGTTTCGTCCCTCACGATTTGCAGCCCGATGATTTTTTTGCCCAGTGTGCCCTTCCAATTTGTCAGCGGCATCAGCAAAGGGTACACAATCAGCATCAATATGGCGACAATAATGACACCGGCGGACCCATCGCCAAACGTAAATCCGGCTGCCAAAATCACTGCTGCGGCAATGATTACATCAAGTACAAGAGCGCAGGCGCGCAGCATGAAACCAGCTAGTTCCAATAGAAACACTCCTTAAAATGTTAAATAAATACCTAATGATTGTAAAAAAGAAGGGCCTAAAGTGGGAATAGGTGATAAGCCTTAAATCACAAAAGTTGGTGAAAATGTCATAGGTAAATTGGCATAATCAGCCAGCTTATCACATTACCAAATTCTTTTTTAGCCCGAAACCAAGCCCTCAGAAGTTATTTTTGTTAAAATAGAAAAGTTACAACAGAATTCGGAGGGTTTATTGTGGGAAAAGTGAAACGAAATGCCCCTTGCCCGTGCGGCAGCGGCAAGAAATATAAAAAATGCTGCGGAAGTAAAGTTGTTGACTTCCCGGCGGAACTAGCGGCAAAAGAAGCGAAGCAAATTCAGGAAGACTTAGTGGAGTATGCCTTCACAGTACATAGAGAAAGCATTTCAGGCTTTATCAACCAGCATGATTTTCTTTCTGCTATGGACAGACAGACGAAAGACATCAGCGTATTTAACTTGGGAATTTGGGGAATCTTCTTCCACCCGCTTGCTGGTGAGAAGACAATCTTCGAAGAGTACCTTCAGAAAAAAGGCGATTCGATCACTCGTCCGAAAACGCGTGAGATCGTAGAATCATGGCAGAGCATGACGCCTGCTTTATTGCTGCTGAAGGACCTGAAGGAAGGCATCATTCACTTTGAAGATGTCATTACGGCAAAACAATTCGAAGTGGAAATGGACGCCAGCAATCAAGACCTTCCTCCAGTGGGAAGCCTGATTCTTGGATACCCAATCCACGAAGCGGAAAAAGCAGAATTCTTCATGCAGTTCACGATCTTCCCGGTGAAGAGAACAGAAGCGCTGATCAGCAAGGTGAAGAAATATGCGGATGCCGCTGTGAAGGACGGCAAAACGCCGGAGGACTTCATGAAGCAGGAATTCAATAACGTTCTGTTCGCGTTGTTAGCTGAGAAAGATGAAGAGCCACAAGCAGAGAAAGCGGAAGTAAGCACTGTTGAGTGGGCAAACGACTTGGAGAAAGAAACCGCTGCGGCTATTGAAGAAGGCATGAGCGGGGAAGAGTATCCGACTGAATTGATCCCAGCTGTTATTGACATCTGGAAAACATTCTGCGAGAAAAAATCACCTGTCATCAGAAAGCCGGAAGCTTTTGCGGCGGCAGTTGAATATTATGTAAACGCGATTTCTCTCAACGGCGCGTCCGTTTCTCAAGCTAAACTGGCGAAAAAATACGGCGTTAGTGCATCAACGATTTCCAGCCGTTACAAAGAAATTGAAAGCACGCTGCAGGATGAAGCAGATCGTTTTGCACAAGCGTTATCCTCATAATAAAAAAAACCTTGAAAAGCCAGGCTTTTCAAGGTTTTTTTATTTCTGAAACGGAATTTTGATTTCTAACCGGAAGATGGGGTGGCGGTAGGTAAAATCCAGCCTGCCAAAAGCGCCCTTCACCAGTTTTTGAATGATATATGTGCCCATGCCTTCATGAGCGCCGTTTTTCGTTGAGCGGCCAAACGATTGATAAATTGTATCGAGCACTTTTGGGTCCATCCCGGGAGTGCTGTTTTCACAAGTCAGTACATAAAGTCCGCTGCGCAGTGAAGTCTCCAGTTTAATCTCTGCTTTTTCTCGGGTCTCCGCCGCGCTGTCGAGCGCGTTTTCTAATATGTTGCCGACCAAGCTGACCTGATCAGCAGGCGAAAACGGAAGGGAAGAAAGCGGTGTATGCATATGAAGCGAAACACTCACATTCGAGGCGCGGGCTTTTTCTAAAAAATCATAAAGCACCCCTGCAACGTACGCGTTCTCTCCTTTCAAAAAACGGTCATATTGACTGTATTGATCCGCCCAGTTTTGAATATATGCTTGTGTATCTGCCTTGGGCTGAGCTGATTTGATTGCAGTGATATGTTTCATTGTGTCATGATTCCGGCTTCTCACATCAATCAGCATTTGATTGGCGTGCTGTTCAGCTTGAGTCAGCTTATCAATTTGATCAGAAAGCCTTGCCTGTAAAGCAGACTGTCCGATACGGAGCCCTTCACACCCTGCAAATATCGCGATTACACATAATGCCTGCATGATGTCTGTGCCGATCAGCACCACTCCCGCCGACATCACTTGAATCACGGCAATCCATGCACAAAGCCCTGAGGAACAGTGTTTCCACACCCGCTTCGTATTCCAAATGTACAATCCTGCAGCAGCTGCGCCTAAAACAGCGGTGAGCCAAGAGACTGCTGTGCTGTGTGAAAGAGCAGCAGCTCCCTGATAACATATGAAACTAAATAAAACCAGATAAAGACATTGAAAAAGGGTAATCACGTTCTGAACTCCTCAAAAGTAGTAGTTTTGAAAATAATCAAGCTGCTGCTTAGTGATCATTGCTTTTTTAGACGTTCCCTCAAAAGAAACTGTGAATGAATGCTTGGTATAAGCGGAAAAATGCTTTATGTAATGAATGTTGATAATAAAGGAACGATGCGAACGAAGAAAATCTTTTTCGGGCAGGTCGCCTTTAATATCATTTAATGTTTGATACGTTTGCACCTCTTCGGCGGTTGTCACAATCGTCGTCGAACGTCCCGTCCGTTCTGCGAAAATAATATCCTTCTTTTGCAGGACGTGCATTTCAGACTTTTGCTTTATCAATATACGCCCATTCAAACTCGTTTCCGTTTTCTTTTTCAAGTAACGGTCGAAGGAAGCGGCCAGACGGTCGGCATAGTACGGCTTCATAATATAATCATGGACGTTCAGGTCAAAGGCGTGAACCGCATAACCGCCGTGACCGGTAACAAAAATCACATCCACATCAAGTGAATGGGATTTGATCAAATCAGCAAGCTCGTAGCCAGACATATGGGGCATCTCGATATCGGCAAGCAGCAGATCAATGTCTCCGTTCTTTACCCGCCTGTAGGCTTCCTTCGCTGAATCGGTGGAAAAGACAATTTCTACGTCCTGCATTCTGGACACGATCGCTTCCAGCTTCTCTAAATCTACTTGATAATCATCTACAAGTCCGACTTTTACCATTATCATTCCCCTAGTTACATAGAATCATCTTTATTCTATCCCATTTCGCGACATAAAAAGAACTCTTCGCGACAACTTTATCCAACTAATCCAGCTTTTCGTATATAGTCATTACTAGAAATAAAGATAAGGGAGATTGTGACATGATTACACTGACCGATTGCAGCCGCAGGTTTCAGGATAAGAAAAAAGTAGTCAAAGCGGTGCGAGATGTAAGCTTAACAATTGAAAAAGGAGAAGTCGTCGGCATTCTCGGAGAAAACGGTGCCGGCAAAACGACGATGCTGAGAATGATTGCTTCCTTGCTTGAACCATCACAGGGTGTAATCACAGTAGACGGCTTTGACACGGTCAAGCAGCCGGCTGAAGTCAAAAAAAGAATCGGTGTCTTATTCGGAGGAGAAACCGGGCTTTACGACAGGATGACCGCTAAAGAAAATCTCCAATACTTCGGCAGGCTGTATGGGCTGAACCGCCACGAGATCAAAGCAAGAATAGAAGATTTATCGAAACGGTTCGGCATGCGCGATTATATGAACCGGAGAGTGGGCGGGTTTTCGAAAGGCATGAGGCAGAAAGTCGCCATTGCCAGAGCGCTGATTCACGATCCGGACATCATTTTATTTGATGAGCCGACAACTGGGCTTGATATTACGTCAAGCAACATCTTCCGCGAATTTATACAGCAGCTGAAAAGAGAACAAAAAACGATTCTTTTCTCCAGCCACATTATGGAGGAAGTGCAGGCGCTCTGTGACAGTGTCATCATGATTCACAGCGGAGAGGTGATTTACCGAGGGGCGCTTGAATCACTATACGAGAGCGAGCGCAGTGAGGATTTGAATTACATCTTTATGTCTAAGCTTGTCAGGGGGATTTCTTAAATGCTGGGCCATATTTATAAAAAAGAAATGATCGACGCTTTGCGCGACAGAAAAACGATTTTACTCACAATTTTAGTGCCGATGATTATGATGCTTGGACTTGTCTTCTTTTATGAAAGCATGCTGTCCGACAAAGGGGAGCAGTACACGCTGGCTGTCGGCCATTCGCTTCCGCCCGCACTGGAAAGCAAGCTTAATGAGATTGACGAAATCAGCGTAAAAACATTTGCAAAGCCTGAAGAGGCAGTTGATGAAGGAAAAGCAGATGCCTATCTGAACGTCCCGAAAGAGTTCGACTCATATGTCAACAGCATGACATCTTTTAAGGTTGATGTTTACGGCAATTCAATTGATCAAGGGTCTTCAAATGCCATGCAGCTTGTGCAGTCTGCCTTAGATCAGTACAAAAATGAAATTGTGCAGCAACGTTTAACAAATAAGCATATTGATCAATCGGTGATCCAGCCGTTTACGATTCAGCAAAAGGAAGCGGATGAGGAGAAAGGGACTTCCGCTATTATGCTTTCCGCCATTCTGCCCATGCTGATTCTGACTTCCATTGTTTCCGGCGCAATGCCGATCGCTCTTGATATCATGGCCGGTGAAAAGGACCGGAAGTCAATCGAGGCGCTACTATTAACGCCAGTCAGCAGAAACAAAATGCTGGTCGGCAAGTGGCTTGCGGTTTCCACTTTTGGCGTGGCTTCAGGTGTATTGGCTTTGGTGTTTTTGATTTTGTCCACCGTGTTATTTACCGAAAATTTAAAAACGGCCTTCCAGCTGGGAGATCATATGTGGAGTGTAATCGGCGCTTCAGCCTTAATCATTGTGCTCTCTGCATTGCTGATATCTGCGATGGAGCTTTTCATCAGCATCATGTCCAGCTCGGTAAAAGAAGCGCAAAGTTATATGTCTCTCGTTGTCTTTCTGCCTGTGTTCCCGATGTTTTTCATCTTCAGCAAGGCACCGAACCAATTTGACTTATCATACTTTCTCATCCCGTTTCTGAACCTGCATGCGTTATTTAAACAGCTTTTACTCGGGATGGTTGACCCGGCTGCCATTTTGTCTACGTCAGGAACCATCGCCGTGCTTATCGCCATCTTCTTTTTACTAGCCAGAGCCTGCTTCCTGAAAGACAAATGGGTTCTTCCAAAATAAACTTGCGAAAGGAGAAATACACTTTCTCCTTTTTGTATATCCTGAAAAAAGAAGGAAAATAGAAAAAGGATATCTAATACAAAAAGTGACCCTGCACTATTTTTCATCAAAATTGGTTTCAAAGGAGAAGGAACAATGGATCAAACACGTACACTCGGCAAAACGAAGCTGAAGGTGAAGCGGATCGGATTCGGCGCGAATGCGGTCGGCGGGCATAATCTATTTCCAAATCTAAATGATGAAACAGGGAAGGATTTAGTGCGCACGGCATTGGATGGCGGCGTCAATTTTATCGATACCGCTTTTATATATGGATTGGGGCGTTCTGAAGAATTAATCGGCGAAGTCGTACAGGAACGCGGCGTGCGGAATGAGCTCATCATCGCCACCAAAGGAGCTCATAAAGAAGTGGACGGCAGCATTGAATTAGACAATAGCCGGGAGTTTCTTCGCAGCGAGGTCGAGAAGAGCCTAAAGCGGCTGAAAACAGATTACATTGATTTGTATTATGTTCACTTTCCGGATGGAAAAACACCTCTCGCTGAGGTGGCGGGCACGTTGAAAGAGCTGAAGGATGAGGGGAAAATCAACGCAATCGGCGCTTCGAACCTCGATTATCAGCAATTGCAGGAATTTAATGCTGATGGCTATTTGGAGGTCTTCCAGGCCGAATATTCTCTCATACAGCGTGATGCTGAGAAAGAGCTTCTTCCATACTGTGAAAAACAAGGCATCTCCTTTATTCCTTACTTTCCGCTTGCGTCCGGACTGCTGACAGGAAAATTCACGCAAGACACAGTTTTTGATGATATCAGAAAGGATAAACCTCAATTTCAGGGTGAAACGTTTATCCACAATCTCAAAAAAGTAGATAAGCTGAAAGCAGTAGCGGAGGAAAAACAAGCGGATACGGCACATGTCGCCTTGGCGTGGCTGTTAACGAGACCGGCGATTGATGCCATTATTCCAGGAGCTAAACGACCTGAGCAATTACAGGATAACCTGAAAACCTTGAACATTGAACTCACCGAAGACGAAGTGAATTTCATCAGCGACATTTTTAAATAAAAAGGAAATAGCCGTCATGGCTATTTCCTTTTGGTGTTTTATTCTTTGATGAATGCTTCGACTAATTCTGCTGCTCTGTAATCATCCATATCAAGCTGCCATTGGTCGATGTCATTTTTCTTCATTTTCACTTCAACTGTTTTTTCAGATGAAGCAGGTCCAAGCTTTTTGAATTCCTCAGGATAGACTTGAAGCGCGTATTTCACTGCCTCTTCATAGCTGGCACTAGAGTTTTTACTGTAGTAGTCTTTCACTTTGTCTTCGATACGGTCTGAAAGAGAAGATGCATCTACAGGTTTAACTGTGGCTTCAACAATTGCTTCGTCTTTAGAGATTGAAGTCGTTTTTGCCTGAATGGAAGAGTTTTTGCTTAATCCCTCTTTAATGCCGTTCACGATATTATCAAGCGCTTTGCTGTCCGCATATGTGCTGGAAAGGCCGGAAGCTGAGAGATAACCGTCTTTGGCTGATTCATTAAAATCATTTACAATTTCATTTTTGTTAGCGCCGGTGATTTTTTCGAAATCGGCGTTATCTTTGCCGAAAAGAAGGACATCAACATAAGCTGATAACGCTTTTGCAGAATCTTGGAGCTTATCTGCCGTCGCCAGGATTTTTTTGTCTTTTCCGTCAATTTTAAAAGTAACTGATTTTGGCTTTTTATCACCGTAAGATTCCGGCGTATAGTTAAGCTCGTATTGCTTGCCTTTATCTACAACGAAGAAAAGATTTCCTTCAACGGATTTGTCAGCGTTAATCGTGCTGCCTTGAAGCTTTTCGCTATAGTCTTCAGGGTCTGTGTCAGACATTTTGGTATCACCTTGATACAATGTGAAATCCATACTGTCTACATTCAGCGGGTCTTTTCCTGTGTTTTTCACCGCGACATTGACTTTTAACACAAGCTGGTCATCTGAAGTGGACTTATCATATTTAGACGGAAGCGTATAAGAGACATCCTTGATTTTGACTTGAGCTATATCTGAGCTTTTTTCTGTTTCTGATTCTTTCTTCTCCGCGCTTGTTTTGCTGCCGGAACAAGCAGCTGTAAACATCATCAGCAGAAGAATTAGGAAAACAGCGTACGTTTTTTTCTGAAACATTCATTTTTCCTCCTCAAATGGTTTAGGAAAGGGAGTCTTTTGTCTTTGAGAAATGGATCTTTTTGAATGGATTAGCATCATATAACCAAAAAAATCAGTTCTTTTCTCACGGTTTTCACCGGATTTTCTGGAAACTCCGCCCTCCTTTGTCATGAATGGACCTATAAAAAGTTACAACGGAATTAATTTTAAGATTATTAGCTTTTATATTGAATAGGTTCATCATCCTATTTTTGGTGAAAAATGTTCTGGTAAAACTGGTAAACTCAGAAAACTGTGTATTTTAGACTATTACTTTTTGATTAGTTGGAGGGAACTTAAGAAGGATGAAAGGGGCTGTCTTTGTGAAGAAAGAGGAACTGAAACAAAAAGCACTGGAAATCGGCCGGGTGCCGACACACTTAAAACTGGAAATTGAAGATTATGGCGGTGATGATAAAAGAGCCCATTTTTGTTGGGTGGATCCTCAGGATGAGAATATAGGCATTATCGTGGAACTTGGACCGGACGGGGAGCTGGAATCCCTTTCCCGTGATATTGAGCCTGAAAGCGGAGAAAGGCTGTCTGAGGAGAAACTAGAGGATATCATACGCCAATTTGTCGAGACTCATCATCCAGGGGCACTCTCTGCCTTTGTTCGTGAAGAAAATGACCGTGCATACGGCGATAAAGTGAGATTTTCATATGTTCAAATGGAGGCTGGGCTTCCTCTCCCCATGAGCGGATTTATGGCTGATGTTTCCTTATCAGGTGAGATCGTTTACTTCCGCTATTACGGCGAAGCGGGCAGCATCATCAAGCCAAAGAGGGTCGCGGATGTTGAAGAGGCACTTGCCTTTATCAAGAAGGACGTGGAGTTCGACCTTTTGTTTGAGGTTCTCCATCGTTCTGTTTACAAAAATGGAGATGATCAGCCGCATTTGGTGTACGAGCCTGAATGCAGGGCGATTACCGTACCTGCGGATTTGGTTCAAGAAGAACAAGGAGGAGTTGATGATGACGATGATTACAGGGAGCCGGAGAGCTTTCCTCTCCCTTTATTCGAGGGCATCCGCGAAAAGGCCGATCCTGACAGCATGATTGGTATTGAAAATGGGTTTGTCAAAGAGCGGGAAGCGGATTTGGGAGATGGGAGAATCGGAATCGTTTGGCGGAATCCGGATGACCCTGTGTATCAGCCGGCGGATAAAAGCATGGACAGCTGGTTTAAGGGACGGACTCATCAAGTGCTGAAAACCATCTATAACAAAGAAACCGGAAAACTCGAAGGCGTCATGTCATTTATGGAGGAAAAAGGGCCGCTGACAGTAACTTTGGCAGAGTGCGAAAAAATCGCGCTTCGCTTTCTGTTTGCTTTATTTCCGAATGCCGATCAATATTTTAGGATCAGATACGATGAAAAGGATGAAGAAGAAAACGCAGTCGCTGGTTTTACGTTTGAAGCGCATTGTCACGGAGTTCCGATCCGATTTGGGCAGATCAAAATTTGTGTCAGCCGCCAGACAGGGTATATCACCGTTTATATGGGACCAGATATTGACCCAAATGAGCTGGCAACCATTGATCCTGTGCCGGCCATTTCAGTTGAACAAGCCAAGGCTATCTTTTGGCAGCATTTTAAAGTTGAGCTTGGCTGGGAAAGAGAGTACGGAGATGATGAAGAACACAGCTACCGGCTCGTCTATAAGCCGGTGTATCCGCGTTTTATCGATGCACATACAGGAGAGCCTGTCTTCAGCTCATGGTAAAACAGCCAAAAGTCACGCAATTGCCTCAGGTATAGAAGAGAGTACGTGATGAAAGTAACAGAAAGAATCTCGAAAAACAATGACAATAATAGAAAAGGACCTTTCTTCACTTTAAAAGAAGAAAGGTCTTTTTATATAATAAACAGGATTCTCTTTGTCGTAGACTCTTTGAAAGGGATGACTTCATTGGTTAATAAACAGCTGAAAAAGAAGGCGCAGGAGATCGGAAATGTACCGACACATTATGAGCTTGAGATAGAAGATTACGACCAAAAGCAAAAGAAGAACGGGCAGGCATATTTTATCTGGAAGGACCCTAAAGATCCGGAAAAGCACATTACAGTTGAACTTAGAAATGACGGCGCTTTGCTCACCTTTTCAACAACTGTCCGCTCCGAGACAGACAAACAACTTCCAGATGCCGAGCTGAAGCTGACGGCTCTTCAGTTTGCCGCTGCCAATCATCCCGGCACATTTATGAATTTTCATTTTCAAGGCAAGGAAGAACGGGGGCAGCACATCCGGTTTGTCTATACCAAAATGGAGCTGGGGCTTCCGATTCCCAATTCAGGTTTTTTAATTGATATGACACGAAGCGGTCAGGTTGTCCACTTTCTATATTACGGGGAAGGGTATAAAGCCGAAGTTCCGACGGAATTTGTAGCAAAAGAGAAGGTTGTGTCCCATTACTTAAACACAATGTCTTTTGAGCTGATGTACGATGTTATTGATGGCGAACAGGAACCAAGGCTTGTTTATGAACCGATTCTCCCGGGATACAGCTATCCCGCAGATGTAGACGAAATTGTGCCCGACCAGCATATCGCAGATGAAAGAATAGAAAACACGGCGCCACTGCCGCCGCTTCAGAACAAGGAAGAAGTTGATATATTTGCCTTGCTGGGTTTTACCTCTGATATGCAGAAAGTCAGTGAAAGAGACTTTGGAGAACAAATTGGAAGCACATGGCGCAGGGGCGCTGCGCCGGAGCGTAAGGATTTAAGCATAGGAAGCTATTTTGAAACGAGAAATAAAAACACAATCAAAATGAAGACGGATAAAAGAACCGGAAAATTAAAAGCAGCGCTTTCTTTTATGGAGCGGCCGAACAACCGCCAATGCTCCACGGAAGAATGCCAAGAGATAGCGCTTCAATTTTTGTATGCCCTCTATCCGAGAGCGGCTGAGTTTTTCAGGGTGAATCCCGTCCGAATTGATGAAAGAGGGAGAGTCCGCAACCATTTTTCTGTCTGGTATAAAGGAGTGCCGCTGCGGTTCGGCGCTGCCCGCATCATTGTCAATCCGGAAACTGGGTTGATTGACGCTTTTATGGCGCCTGATATTGAACCTGAACAATTGGAAGCGATAAATCACAGGCCGGATGTTTCCGCTGAAGAAGCGAGAGAAGCGTTTTTAGCCGCTTTTGATGTGAAGCTGGAATGGCAGCCTGACTTTACTGCAGGCAGTGACCAGCACTACAAACTTGTCTATAAGCCGGTTTACCCTTCCTATATTGATGCGCACATAAGGAAAAAGAAAAGGCTGTGAGGGGTGTCTAGTTAGGAATCATCTCCAAGTGGGGGTAGTCCTTGAATCGTTTCCAATCCCCGCCCCATTCGAAACCGAGTGTCTTAGCGATCTCGACAACCTCCAGCCAATCTGATTTTTCGTTTTGATTGCCGTCATATTCCATATCCCATATGATGCTTCCATCCCTTTTTTGAAGGGCGAAATCAATCGCTAAACCATAGTTATGATACGATTCCCCTCCTCTTGCATAGGTGACAATATTCCCTTTTTTTGTACGTCCCTGTTTATATAATTCATCTTGTTCCTTAAAGGACCTGAATCCTTCAGTAATGACGACGGTAATGCCTTTATTCGCTGCAGCGGCTTTGAGTGCATCGGCATTCTGCTTCACAATCGGATGAAGATCCGAGGGGACAGGCATGTCCTGCAAGGCGTTTTGAGAATGCCATTCATGCCGAATATAACTAAAACAAAGATCTAGAAGAAATAGAATACATAAGATAACAAATATTTTTGCGGGTAACTTCATATCGGTCTCACTTTCTCAAGATGTGCTGAATGTTAACGCTTTTAAGTGATTGACTCTCTCTAAAAGCGAACAGCTATGATAAAATATAACATAAATAGTAGCAGGAGGAAGGAGGCAGACCGATGAGAGCAAAGATTCCATCAGAAGAAGTAGCAGTAAAGCTGAATGAATGGTACAAGCTCATTCGCGCATTTGAAGCAGATCAAGCAGAAGCGTTAAAGCAGGAGATTGAATACGATTTAGAAGATATGGAAGAGAACCAGGACTTGCTTTTATATTTTTCTTTGATGGAATTCCGGCATCGAATCATGCTTGATAAGCTGATGCCGGTGAAAGACAGCGACACCAAGCCTCCGTTCTCTGATATGCTGAACGAAATTGAAAGCAATCAGCAAAAACTCACGGGCTTATTGGAATATTACTTTTATTATTTCAGAGGAATGTACGAATTCAAGCAGAAAAATTTCATATTAGCGATTGACCATTATAAACATGCCGAGGAAAAGCTCGAGTATGTCGAGGATGAGATCGAAAAAGCTGAGTTTCTTTTTAAAGTCGCAGAAGTGTATTATCACATCAAACAAACGTATTTTTCCATGAATTATGCGAGCCAGGCGCTTGATATCTATACGAAATATGAACTATACGGTCGCCGCCGGGTTCAGTGTGAATTTATCATCGCCGGAAATTTGACCGATGTGTATCATCATGAAAAAGCACTGACCCACTTGTGCAGCGCTTTAGATCATGCCAGGCAGCTTGAAGAAGCGTACATGATCGCCGCTGCCTATTATAATGTCGGACACTGTAAGTACAGTCTGGGTGATTACAAAGAAGCGGAGGGCTATTTCAAAACAGCCGCCGCCATTTTTGAGGAGCACAACTTTCAGCAAGCTGTTCAAGCTGTATTTTCACTGACCCATATCTACTGTAAAGAGGGAAAATACGACAAAGCAGTAGAGGCGTATGACCGCGGGATAAAGAGCGCGTCTGAATGGGAGGATGACATGTACTTGACGAAATTCCGCCTCATTCATGAGCTGTATCTTGGAAACGGTGACCTGAACGTGCTTACAGAATGCTTTGACCTGCTGGAATCCAGGCAGCTTCTTGCAGACGCCGAAGATCTGCTGCATGATACAGCGGAACGTTTCAATCAGCTGGAACATTACGAGTCCGCCGCTTTCTTTTACCGCAGGCTGATGAATATTAAAAAGAAGCTTGCCGAGCAGCGTTTTCAATAGGAAATGGCAGAGAACTACAAGTTCTCTGCTTTTTTTGTGCTGTTTTCAACTCGGAAAAACAGGGTATTTTCCACTGCATAGTGAGAAATCAGAGGAGGATATCAAGTATGTACAAAGATTTAACCGGAAAAACAGCGATTGTGACAGGGTCTTCAAAAGGAATCGGGAAAGCCATTGCGGAACGGTTCGGACAGGAGAAAATGAATGTTGTTGTAAACTACCACAGCGACCCGTCTGGAGCCGATGAAACCCTGGAAATCATTAAGCAGAACGGAGGGAAAGCCGTCGCAGTTGAGGCGGACGTGTCAAAAGAAGAGGGGATTCAGGCGCTCTTGGACACAGCCTTAGAGCATTTCGGCACGCTCGATGTGATGGTAAACAACTCCGGTTTTAACGGTGTTGAGGCGATGCCGCATGAGATGAGTCTTGAAGATTGGCAGAGAGTGATTGATGTCAATGTTACCGGAACCTTTCTGGGAGCGAAAGCAGCACTTAACCACATGATGAAAAACAATATCAAGGGCAATGTGCTGAATATCTCAAGTGTTCATCAGCAGATTCCGCGCCCTGTCAACGTTCAGTATTCCACATCCAAAGGCGGCATCAAGATGATGACGGAAACGCTGGCGCTCAATTATGCGGATAAGGGAATCCGCGTCAATGCGATAGCGCCCGGCACCATTGCCACAGAATCAAATGTTGATACGAAAAAGGAAGAGAGCAGGCAAAAACAATTGAAAAAAATCCCGATGAAAGCCTTCGGAAAGCCTGAAGAAGTGGCGGCAGCAGCGGCTTGGCTCGTATCTGAGGAAGCAAGCTATGTGACCGGCGCAACACTTTTCGTCGACGGCGGAATGACACTTTATCCATCTCAGCTTGAATAGAAGACAAAACAGGGGGATTGCGGGATGAAAACGGACTGGTGGAAGAATGCAGTGGTGTACCAAATTTACCCGAGAAGCTTTCAGGACAGCAATGGAGACGGAATTGGGGACTTGCGGGGGATTATTTCCCGTCTTGACTACATAAAGGAGCTCGGGGCAGATGTGATTTGGATTTGCCCGATCTATCCTTCTCCGAATGTTGATTACGGCTATGATGTGACAAACCATAAGGCGATTATGGATTCTTACGGAACAATGGACGATTTTCACGAGCTGCTGGACCAGGTGCATCAGCGGGGATTAAAGCTGGTGATGGACTTTGTGTTAAATCACACCTCGGTCGAGCATCCGTGGTTTAAAGAAGCGGAGCTGGACAAAAACAGCAAATACCGCAGCTATTATTATTGGCGTCCCGGCACAAAGAACGGCCCGCCGACGGACTGGCTCTCAAACTATGGGTGCCCGGTCTGGCAATACGAGGAGCACACCGGAGAATACTATCTCCATATGAATGCCGTCAAACAAGCTGATTTAAACTGGGAAAATCCCGAAGTTCGCCAGGCGGTGTATGACATGATGAAATTTTGGCTCGATAAAGGGGTCGACGGTTTGCGAATTGATCAGCTCCATCTCATTTCTAAGAAAGAATATCTTCCTTCGTATGAGGACTATATCAATCAGCAGGCAAAGCCGAAGCCCTTTCAGCCAAATGGCGAACGAATCCATGACTATTTAAAAGAAATGACAGATGAAGTGTTTTCCCAATATGATGTCATGTCTGTCGGAGAGGTCGGCAGTGTCACACCGGAAGAAGGCCTGAAATATACGGGAACAGATAAGCATGAGCTGAATATGATTTTTCACTTTCAGCATATGGAGCTTGATCAGCAGCCCGGAAAAGAATATTGGGATTTGAAGCCCCTTGAGCTTTCTGATTTAAAATCGGTTTTGACAAAATGGCAAAAGAAGCTTGAACATCAAGGCTGGAATACATTGTTTTGGTGCAACCACGACCAGCCCCGGATTGTGTCCAGATTCGGAGACGATGGGGAATACCGCAAAGCATCAGCGAAAATGCTGGCAACCGTACTTTATTTTATGAAGGGCACGCCGTATATTTATCAGGGAGAAGAAATCGGGATGACAAACGCGCCGTTTACCCGGATTGAAGACTACAAAGATATCCAAACGATCAATATGTATCATAAACGGGTGTTTGAAAAAGGCTATGATCCAAATGATGTGATGAGATCGATCTTAGCCAAAAGCCGGGATCACGCCCGGACCCCGATGCAGTGGAACAGCGGCAAAAATGCCGGATTTACTGACGGCACGCCTTGGCTGAAGGTCAATCCGAACTTCACCGCAATCAATGTGGAGGAAGCGCAGGGAGATCCTGATTCGGTCTTAATCTATTACAAAAAGCTGATCAGCCTGAGAAAGCAGTACGCTGACCTCATGAAAGGGAGCTTTGATCTTTTGCTTCCGGATGATCCGCAGTTGTTTGTATACATGAGAGAAAACAGTAAACAGCAGCTTTTGTCGGTCAATAATTTTTCAAAAGAGCAGGCTGTTTTTCAGTGGCCCAAGAACTGCGGCAAAGCTCAGGCCTCTCTGCTTCTCAGCAATTATAACAACGATGATCTTGCTGACGAAATGGTGTTCCGGCCTTATGAGAGCAGGGTCTATCTTCTGGACAAAACAAACTAATGATTGAAGTAGCCCGGCATTTTTAGCCGGGTTTTTTTAGTACATATATTCGCTCTGCAGGCGGGAAGAATAAATGAAAATGAAATTTATTCTTGCAAAACGTAATGACTTCGGTTTATTATGATATAGGATTACAAAATCGTTATCATTTTGATTTAAAGTTTCTGAAAAAGAGGGGATATACGATATGTTTAAAAAATGGAGCGGTTTGTTTGTGATTGCAGCGTGCTTTTTATTGGTTGCAGCATGCGGCAACTCATCAACAAAAGGGTCGGCGGATTCAAAGGGTGATAAACTGCACGTTGTCACA
Organism: Bacillus sp. SG20033; assembly: GCF_044570195.1. NCBI lineage: Bacteria > Bacillati > Bacillota > Bacilli > Caryophanales > Bacillaceae > Bacillus > Bacillus sp. SG20033. The sequence goes on from NZ_CP172606.1 coordinate 311,178, forward strand.
ACGTTCTACCCGATGTATGAATTCACAAAACAAATTGTAAAAGACAAAGGCGATGTGGATCTGTTAATCCCATCTTCCGTTGAACCGCATGATTGGGAACCGACGCCGAAAGACATTGCCAACATTCAGGATGCTGATTTGTTCGTTTATAATAGTGAATACATGGAGACATGGGTTCCGTCAGCTGAAAAAAGCATGGGCCAAGGCCATGCCGTTTTCGTTAATGCAAGCAAAGGCATTGATTTAATGGAAGGCTCTGAAGAAGAACACGAAGAGCATGATCATGGGGAGCATGAGCACAGTCATGCAATGGACCCTCACGTATGGCTCAGCCCTGTTCTGGCACAGAAGGAAGTTAAAAATATTACGGCGCAAATCGTGAAGCAGGACCCGGATAACAAAGAATACTATGAGAAAAATAGTAAAGAATATATTGCAAAACTGCAGGATCTTGATAAACTATATCGTACAACCGCAAAAAAAGCGGAGAAAAAAGAATTTATCACGCAGCATACAGCTTTTGGCTATCTGGCAAAAGAATACGGCTTGAAGCAGGTTCCGATTGCAGGGCTTTCACCTGACCAAGAACCGAGCGCAGCCAGCTTGGCAAAGCTGAAAACATATGCCAAAGAACATAATGTAAAAGTCATTTACTTTGAAGAAATTGCATCCTCAAAGGTCGCAGATACGCTCGCCAGTGAAATCGGCGCGAAGACAGAAGTGCTGAATACACTGGAAGGCTTGAGCAAAGAAGAACAGGATAAAGGTTTAGGGTATATCGACATTATGAAACAAAACCTCGATGCCCTGAAAGATTCACTATTGGTTAAATCATAAGATAGTGTGCGCCGGAGGGTGCACACTATTTCTTTGTGAGAAAGGAAGATTAACATGAATCTCGTCTCATTGAAAGATATCGTTTTCGGCTATTCCCATACGCCTGTTTTAGATAAAGTATCACTTGATATTGAAAGCGGTGAGTTCGTCGGCATCACTGGACCAAACGGCGCATCTAAATCGACGCTCATAAAGGTAATGCTCGGCATGCTGAAACCGTGGGAAGGCACAGTGACGATCAGTAAAAGGAATACAGAAGGGAAACGCCTGACCATAGGGTACGTCCCGCAGCAAATTTCTTCATTTAATGCCGGCTTTCCGAGCACGGTGCTGGAGCTTGTTCAGTCAGGCCGCTATACAAAAGGGAAATGGTTTAAACGTTTAAATGAAGAAGATCATCTTGAAGTAGAAAAAGCACTGAAAATGGTGGAAATGTGGGAGCTCCGCCACCGTAAAATCGGTGATTTATCAGGCGGACAGAAACAGAAAATCTGTATCGCCAGAATGCTCGCCAGCAACCCGGATCTGCTGATGCTGGACGAACCGACGACAGCTGTTGATTACGACAGCAGAAAAGGATTTTACGAATTTATGCATCACCTTGTGAAAAATCACAACCGCACAGTTGTGATGGTTACTCACGAACAAAACGAAGTACAGCAATTTTTAGATAAAGTGATTCGATTAGAGAGAGGAGAAAAAGGCGGATGGAAATGTTTGACTTGGAATTCATGCGACGAGCTTTTCTAGCAGGCGGCATGATCGCCGTCATGGCTCCGATACTAGGAGTGTATCTCGTTCTCAGAAGACAGGCCTTAATGGCTGACACACTTTCACATATCTCATTGTCAGGTGTTGCCATCGGCTTTTTTCTCAGCACCAATATAACCGCAGCAAGCATAGTCGTCGTGACCATTGGCGCGATCGGAATTGAATACATGCGGCGGGCGTATCGGACTTATTCAGAAGTGTCCATTGCCATCTTAATGGCAGCTGGTTTGTCCTTCGCGATGTTTTTAATCAGCCTTTCCAAAGGCACAGCCAATATGAGCATCGATCAATACCTATTTGGATCGCTTGTGACAGTAAACCAGCAGCAGGTCTATATTATCAGTATTATCACACTGCTGATCCTGCTTTATTTTATCGTACTGAGAAGGCCGCTCTACCTGCTGACGTTTGATGAAGCAACAGCCAAAACATCGGGAATCAATACAAACGTTCTCTCGTTGTCATTCAGTATTGTCACAGGCCTTGCGATTTCAGTCATTATTCCGATCATCGGGGTCCTTCTTGTATCAGCCCTGCTCGTATTGCCGGCAGCATTCGCCATCAGAATTGCAAAAGGCTTTAACATGGTTTTCATTACAGCCATACTCATTTCGTTATTCAGCGTATTTACGGGACTGACATCATCCTATCAGCTCGGGACGCCGCCAGGTCCGTCTATTACCCTGCTATTGATCGTTTTGCTATTAATCGGATTTGCAGTTCAGGGAGTTTGGACGTTTATCAAAAAAGAAGCTCAGCGCAAAAAAAGGCGCTGATAACATAAAAAGCAGTTTTCCCTAGGAAAAACTGCTTTTTTTATAGAAACAATCCGGCAAGGCGCTCATACGATTCTTTTTTCGCCTCAAAATTAAACACATTGCACAGAACCATGATTTCATTTGTTTCATAGCGGTCTATGAGGTCTAACAGCTGTTGTTTGACAGTGGTTGGAGAACCGATCACCATCCGCTTTCTGTTTTCTTCTATGAGTTTTTTATCGGACGCTGTATAGGGATGGGCTTTAGCCTCCTCGATGCTTGGCACGCGGCTGTCCAAGCCTTTCCCGACGCGAAGAAGCCACAAATCCTGGCTTAATGCGAGTTCTTCTGCCTCTTCATCTGTTTTCGCGCAAATGACAAAAATCGTAAAAAGTGCGGACGGATTCGAAAAATGGGCTGAGGGCCGAAAGCTTTCCCGGTAGATGCGGAATGCATTTTCTCCTCGCTCGGGATTAATGAAATGCCCAAACACATATCCAATCCCCTGGTGCGCCGCGCGTCTTGCGCTGTTTTCACCAAGACCAAGCACCCATAGCTCGGGTGCCGTGCCAATAAGGGGCGCCGCTTTGATTCCGGCATACGGATGGTCGGGAGGAAGGGAATCTGTTAGAAAATAAGAGACATCCTGCAGCTGTCTGTTAAATTCGGTTAAGCTTTTTTTCACCCCGTCCGTTAACGCAATCCTGGTTTTTGTCGTGCCGCCGGGGGAACGGCCGACGCCGAGGTCAATCCGGTTTGGATACAGGGCCTCAAGCTGGCGAAAGGTTTCAGCCACTTTAAATGGGCTGTATTGGGGCAGAAGCACGCCGCCTGATCCGACACGAATAGTGTTTGTCTGTGCTGCGATGCGGGCGATCATGATTTCAGGCGCTGTGCTTGCCAGTCCTTTCGTGCTGTGATGCTCGGCAAACCAATAACGCTTATAGCCCCACTCTTCGCTTAATTGGGCAAGCTCAACTGAATGCTGAAGAGTTGTCACAGGGCTCTCTCCTTTAGAAACAGGTGCCTGATCAAGTATGCTTAAATGAATCAAAAGGCCGCTTCCTTTCTGTCTGTTTTTAGATGGTGACACAAGAATAGGCAAAATGACTTGCCCGCGTCAAATGGTTTGTTTAAGAAGCGCACTTTATAGCATTTGCAAATCATATATCAAATATGGAAGTTTTTTTTCGAGGTTTTTCGTCAATTATTCTTAACTTTTACGAAACTTTGATATAATAACAAACGTATATATTAGTAATTTACGGCTTATTTTCCTTGTGAGCGTAAAAATAAATGTGACTATCTTCACATTTCGATGAGTAGGAGTGAATCGTGTGGCAATTTCTTTAGAAAAAGGTCAACGAATTGATTTAACAAAAGGAAAAGCCGGTCTGTCAAAATTGATGGTCGGTCTCGGCTGGGACCCAGTGTCCTCAGGCGGAGGGTTCTTCAGCAAACTGCTTGGCGGAGGCGGTCCGAATATCGACTGTGACGCTTCAGTGCTGATGCTGGAAAACGGAAAATTCACCGATAAGAAAAACCTGATTTATTTCGGCAACCTGAAAAGCCGCTGCGGCGGTGTACAGCATACAGGCGACAACCTGACGGGTGACGGTGCGGGCGATGACGAGCAAATTATGATAGATTTAGATAAAGTGCCTGGAAACATCGATAAGCTTGTATTTGTAGTGAACATTTACGATTGTGTCAGAAGAAAACAAGATTTCGGCATGATTCAAAATGCGTTTATCCGCGTAGTTGATCAATCTAATCACGAGGAAATGCTCAAGTACAATTTGAGAGACAATTACGCCGGCAGAACAAGCCTGATTACAGCAGAAATCTACCGCAGCGGCAGTGAGTGGAAGTTTGCGGCGATCGGTGAAGGCACAAACGATACGAGATTAGAAGATATTATCAGCCGATACGTATAAAAGAAAAGGAGTGGATGAAACATGACAATTTCATTGGCAAAAGGACAAAAAGTAGATTTAACAAAAACAAATCCGGGTCTTTCAAAGGTTGTTGTCGGTTTAGGCTGGGATACGAACAAGTATGACGGCGGGCACGACTTTGATCTTGACTCAAGTGTGTTTCTGTTAGACGCTGCAGGCAAATGCGCATCTCCAAACGACTTTATTTTCTACAACCAGCTTGAAGGCGGCAACGGTTCAGTCGTTCATTCAGGCGACAACCTGACTGGTGCTGGCGAAGGCGATGATGAGAATGTAAAAGTAAATCTCAGCGCTGTACCGGCAAACATTGATAAAATCTCATTTGTTATTACCATTCACGATGCAGAGGCGCGCAGCCAAAACTTTGGACAAGTATCAAACGCGTTTGTCCGCATCGTAAATGAAGAAACAAATGAAGAGCTCATCCGTTACGATCTTGCAGAAGATTTCTCTATTGAAACGGCAATCATTGCAGGGGAGCTTTACAGACATAACGGCGAGTGGAAATTCTCCGCAATCGGCTCAGGCTACCAAGGGGGCCTTGCCCGCATTGCAACAGACTACGGTTTGCAAGTCGGTTAAGACAAATACGAAGAGCAGAAAGGAGAGAGGCAGTATGGCCATTCAATTATCAAAAGGACAGCGCATTGATTTAACGAAAACAAATCCGGGACTGACAAAAGCGGTGATCGGCTTAGGCTGGGATACAAACAAGTATTCCGGCGGACACGATTTTGACCTGGATGCTTCGGCCTTTTTAGTTGATGCGCATGATAACTGCGTAAATGATCTCGATTTCGTCTTCTATAATAACCTTGAACATCCGAGCGGCGGTGTCATCCATACGGGTGACAACCGCACGGGTGAGGGCGACGGAGATGATGAGCAGATTATCGTTGATTTCTCAAAAATCCCTGCTCACATTGAGAAAATCGGCATCACAGTGACCATTCACGACGCTGAAGCACGCAGCCAAAACTTTGGACAAGTTTCCAATGCATTTGTCCGCGTTGTGGATGAAGAAACGCAGAATGAGCTTCTTCGCTTCGATTTGGGAGAAGACTTCTCCATTGAAACAGCTGTTGTCGTTTGTGAGCTTTACAGACACGGCGGCGAGTGGAAATTCAATGCGATCGGCAGCGGATTTTCCGGCGGGCTGGCTGCATTGTGCCGGAATTACGGTTTGCAAGTGTAAGCGAGTGACAAATAGAGAAGTCACCGTTTCAAATTAATAGGAGGAAAAAACTTGGACTTTTTACATCATATTTTGTCTACGTATGCTTCATTTTTCGATTGGAAAATGTGGGGGGAAGTTCTGACCGATCCTGTTTCCTGGGGTTTGATCGGTTCCCTTGTTGTTCTGGAAGGCCTTTTATCGGCCGATAACGCGCTTGTTCTTGCGGTCATGGTTAAACACCTGCCGGAAAAACAGCGGAAAAAAGCGTTAACGTATGGTTTGTTTGGAGCTTATATTTTCAGGTTTATTTTCATCGGGCTCGGTATGCTTCTCATTAAATTCTGGTGGATCAAGGTGCTTGGCGCGCTTTACCTGGCTTGGCTCGTCATTAAGCACTTCTGGCTTGGCGAAAAAGAAGAGGAAGCGGACGGCATCAAGAAAAACTCTTGGATGGTCCGTACGTTTGGGATCTTCTGGGCGACTGTCATTTCAGTAGAATTAATGGATCTTGCCTTCTCTGTGGACAGCATCCTGGCCGCGTTTGCAGTATCTGAAAAAGTATGGGTGCTTCTGATCGGCGGTATGCTTGGTATTTTAATGATGCGTACAGTGGCAAAAGTGTTCCTTGTGCTGATTGATAAAATTCCTGAGCTGGAAAACACAGCATTCGTGTTAATCGGCATTATCGCGCTGAAAATGGCGGGGAGCGCTTTCCATTACGAAATGCCGCACTCTGTATTCTTCATTATCATTATCGCTGCATTTGCGGTAACATTGATCATTCACTACATCAATAAACAAAAGCAGGTGCGCGAACAAACAGCCGCTTCAAAAGAAGAATAAAACAAAACAAGGAGGGAGGTTCAATGTCCTTCCTTTTTTGTTACCGAAATATCGTTCAATGACAAACCGGAAAGGAGGATATGATGAGACAAGAAGAACTAACCATTCATAAAGCACTTCCGGCTGATGGCGATTGGAAAAGCCTGCTGTTTCAGCCATTGCCGGAGCGGGATCACTATGAAACTGCACAAGGCCTTTCTTTTTCTCGTCTTGCCGGTCAGATATTGGGCACGCCTATTGATGAGACGGACTACTATAACGAGTTGTATGAGCTTTCTGTAAACGACCGCATAACGATTTTGAGTGAAACGCTCGATAAAACAATCGAACCGGAAACATTTCAAAAGCTTCAGCATATTCATTCCATCAATCAGAAAGAAAAAGGGCTGTCAGTCAGCCGCTTTGTTGCCTTTCTGGACGGGGAAAAGCTGATTGCGAAGCACTCAAATCCCCTGATGCACCGCCATTTAAGAAAAGCGCTGATGACGCTTTTACATACCTTTGCGGACAGTCATGAAAAGGGGCTGAATCATCCTGATTTTCGCAGAGTGCTGCTTGATGTCTCGAAGTTTTCCTTAAACCATCTGAATCCTTGGCTGGAAAAAACCGATATAGAGCGGGAGATGCCGAAGATTGTTTGGTATGGAGATGCGACGAAAAGCCAGCTCTATTTCTTATATTATCTGATGCTAGTCGGCTGTGATGTACTGCTGTTCCATCCGGCGGGAATCGATCAGCTGGCGCTTGTCGACCCGAAGCAGGAGCTCAGTTTTACGGAAAAGCTCCCGGATGTTTCGGAGCTTCAGCCGTTTCCGAAAGAAAAACCAGACCGGAAATCAACAGTGGCTTACCGCTCAACAAAGGAAATTGAACATGTGCTGAATCACGAGGAATCCATGCTGTATAAGCCGTGGCAGTTCAGAGATCACACACCGGTGTCCGTTACGCTGAAAACGACCTATGATGAATTGTTTTTAATCACGAAAGAACGCGCCTTTATTCGGCCGAATTTCAAAGCTGATAAACATTCCATTGAGATTCCGAATGTATTCGCCAAAATTATGGGCGTGTCGAAAGACAATAAGGAATATTGGAACAGGCTTCATACTCTAGCGGATTATCAGGAAACAGAAATGGTCAGAAGCTTTCCATTTACAGAAGAAATAAAGTCGAACTATCAATTTCACTACAGCCACGCACTTGATCAAGAAGGGAACATTGATTCGGACAAGCTGATGGCAAGCAATGTGTGGCAGTACAAACAGCTGCCGGCGGGCGTTCAGACTGCCATTGCCAAAACGATTTCGAGAATGTGCAGGCACCCGCGGCTTAAAGCTTTGCATCAGGAACAAGTCAAGGATGTTCAAATCTATTTGTTTAAACAAACAACAAACCTGCCTGCTAATCTGCTGAAATTGATTCAAATGTTCGACTATGCGCAAACCGTTCCGAAACTCGTTTTATATCATACGGAAATGAGCGGCGGACTCGCGCGTTCGGATGCTGCTGCCCTGCTGTTCCTGAATGAAATCGGAATCGATATCATCATTTATAATCCGCCCGGACACCAGGATATTGAGCAGTTTATTGAAGAGGATCAGTATGATATCCACTGGCTGGATGACATGGTGTTTCAGCAGGACTACAAAGAGCCTTCGCTTGTGAAAAGGCTCTTCAGAACCATTACCCAAAAATAAGGAGAGAAGAAAAGCATGACAACAGAAAATCAAAATCCGCTTGTTCTCGATAAAAATGAAGAGATTTCCCAGCAAAAAGCTGACGATATCCGTCTTCAGCTCCGTCAGGAACCAGAAGTGAAGCAGCTTGCTCAACAAATTGACGTCAAAAACCAAATGGAGCTGCTTGAGTACGGCAAGGAGCCGGCCGTTGAAATATCCAAGTTCTCTGACCGCATCTTAGGGATGATGAAAACAACAAGCGTGACAGACTCCGGCACAATGCTGACTCAGCTTGGGAAAATCATGGACCGCTTCGACAAAAATGATTTTGATGAGCCAAAGGGATTAATGGCGAAAATTTTTAAACGCGGCGGCAGCATGATTGAAAAAATCTTTAAAAAGTATCAGACACTTGGCGGAGAGATTGAAAAAATCCACGTTGAGATTTCAAAATACAAAGATGAGATGACGAAGACGAACTACACGCTCGATGAAATGTATGAAAACAATATCAAATACTATATGGAGCTTGAAAAATACGTCGTTGCTGGGCAGATGAAACTGGAAGAGATGCAGTCGATCCTTCCTTCATATGAGGAAAAAGCGGCAAGCGGGAACCAGCTGGCGCAAATGCAGCTCGATACGTTGCGCAACGGCATTCAGGCGCTTGAGGAACGGGTGTATGATCTGGACATGGCACGGATGGTGGCGCTTCAAACCGCACCTCAAATCCGTCTCCTGCAGCGAGGAAATGCAAAGCTAATCGGGAAAATCAACTCCGCGTTTATCATTACCATTCCGATTTTCAAAAACGGCATTATTCAGGCTGTTACGGTAAAGCGGCAAAAGCTTGTGGCTGATTCCATGAGCGAGCTTGACCGCCGGACAAACGAGATGCTGAAACGAAATGCTGAAAACATCTCGAGCCAAAGTGTTGAAATTGCCAGAATGGCCGGCAGACCGAGCATAGATATTGAAACGATCGAATCGTCTTGGAACACGATTGTCAGCGGCATGCAGGAAACAAAACAAATCGAGGAAGAAAACAAACGCCTCCGCGAAGACGGCGCGAGACGAATTGCACAGCTTCAGGATAATATTAAAAAAGCAGCATTGCAGCAATAATAAAAACCCCGCTTGTGGAACATAAGCGGGGTTTTTCAATTACATCATTTAGTTAATGACAATGTGTAAAGACAGGTGTAAACTTAAACGGTAATCATTTTGCATATCAGAGGTGTTGGCAATGGGAAAACAACAGCCTATATCCCAGCGTAAACTGCTGGGCGTCGCCGGTTTGGGGTGGCTGTTTGATGCAATGGATGTCGGAATATTATCGTTTATTATCGCCGCGCTCCATGTAGAGTGGAATCTGTCGCCCGAAGAAATGAAATGGATCGGAAGCGTCAATTCCATCGGCATGGCTGCGGGTGCGTTTTTGTTTGGTTTGCTTGCTGATCGAATCGGCCGCAAAAAAGTGTTCATCATCACCCTTTTATGCTTTTCCATCGGAAGCGGCATTTCCGCTTTTGTGACGAGCTTATCGGCATTTCTAATCCTTCGTTTCGTGATTGGTATGGGACTTGGCGGCGAGCTTCCAGTCGCTTCAACACTCGTTTCGGAAGCGGTTGTGCCTGAAAAGCGGGGCAGAGTGATTGTGCTTTTGGAAAGCTTTTGGGCCGTGGGCTGGCTCGCAGCGGCCTTGATTTCTTACTTTGTGATACCAAGCTTTGGCTGGCAGGCTGCCCTGCTGTTAACTGCGCTGACTGCTTTTTATGCGCTGTACCTGCGGACGAGTTTGCCTGATTCGCCGAAATATGAATCGCTTTCTGCCAAAAAGAGGTCGGTGTGGGAGAATGTAAAAAGCGTCTGGGCAAGACAGTATATACGGCCGACGGTGATGCTGTCGATCGTTTGGTTCTGTGTGGTGTTTTCTTATTACGGCATGTTCCTATGGCTCCCGAGTGTCATGCTGCTGAAAGGCTTCAGCATGATTCAAAGCTTTGAATATGTCCTGCTGATGACGCTTGCACAGCTACCGGGCTATTTCTCTGCCGCATGGCTGATTGAAAAAGCGGGCCGGAAGTGGATACTCGTCATTTACTTGATTGGTACAGCAGGAAGCGCCTATTTCTTCGGAACGGCGGATTCCTTAAGTCTTCTGCTTACGGCTGGAATGCTGTTATCGTTTTTCAATCTCGGTGCATGGGGAGTGCTGTATGCTTATACCCCGGAGCAATACCCGACTGCGATTCGAGCAACAGGTTCAGGAACGACAGCAGCGTTTGGAAGAATCGGCGGCATCTTCGGGCCTTTGCTCGTCGGAACGCTGGCAGCCCGTCATATTTCGTTTTCGGTCATCTTTTCAATCTTTTGCATTGCAATCTTACTCGCGGTTGCTTGTATTTTGATTATGGGAAAAGAAACGAAACAAACTGAGCTAGAATAGGAAAAGCACCTCTTAAAAGAGGTGCTTTCAGCGTGTCGACAAACCCTCGCATTCGTTGTCAGGACTGCGCTTCGGTGCTCAATGCGAAGTGGATCAACGGCTAAATTCTCAGGCGTCCTGCCTAAACGCCGTCGTCATCACATCCTGTGAATGTCCGCTCCTATGCTCGTCCTTCCTAGACTTCAAGGGTTTTCAATCTGAGGCACCTCTTGAATGAGGTGCTTTTTTTTACATTTGCGCCCGGGCTGCGGATTGGCGTTTCCCGGTTTTACTAATTGTCTGGTAGAGCGTCATAGAAAGTATGAACAGAATGGCAGTAAATCCTGTGACAGCTCCGAAATGCTGTGTGCTTTGATATAAAAAACCTGCAATACTTGTACCGACAGTGGTTCCGGCATACATAGCGGCATTGGAAAGGGAAGCGATGGTTCCTCGCGCATTTACTGCAATGGATTGAAAGACACCCATCATTAACGGAAAGATGATGCCAGCTGTAAAAAACGTGAGAAAAAAGCTGGCTTCTACTAAAAACAAGTTTGGAAAGAACGGAAGAGCGAAATAGAGAGCGCCCATTAGCAGCATCCCGCTGATCAGTGTTTTAAACATGCCCAGCTTTTCTGAAACCCGGCTGCCGATAAGGCTCCCGAGCATATTTCCCAGTCCGAGTACAAGCATAGCTGCGCCAATTTGTGACACGGTTAAATGATAATCCGCGGAAAGCCAAGTACCCAGAAAGCTGAACGATGCGAAGTTTCCGGTTTGAAACAGAAAATAGGCAAGCAGAATAACCGATGTTTTCGGCAATGAAAAAAGCTCCCGATAGGGGTTGACAATTGATGGTCGCGCCAATGGTTCAGAAGGCCGGATATCAGGCATGACCGCCGCCAGGATCAATAGTAGAATAAGCGAGCATGTTGACAAAACGAAAAATGGCGTATGCCATGTAAAGGAAGCGAGAAACCCTCCAATAGGAAGTCCGAGCATTTGTGAAGCGGCCAAACCTGCTGTCGCAATCCCCATGCCTTTTATGATCTGAGAAGGCCGGACAATGACTGGGATGGACGCCCAAATTTGAGGCGTCACAAACGCAGCGCTAACGCCTGCGGCAAAACGGAATAGGCACATGGCGGCAAAAGAGGGAGCGATGCCGCATAAAAACGTGGATACGATAAAGCCTGCAAGTCCCCACAGCATGACTGTTTTCCTGTTCAGCCGGTCTGAGATTGGGCCTGCAATGAAAGCGAAGAGCGCATAACCGAGTGCATAAGCACTGACCATCCAGCCTGACAAATCAGTAGAGACATGAAACTGATTCTGTAAAAGGGGGAGAAGCGGCGAAAGCAAAAAGGTATCCGTGCCAATGACAAACATGACACTGAAGAAAAGCCAAATGCGATTCAAATTTTATCACTCCTATTGTTTTATAACTTTGAAACTATGAAACAGATATGTATAGAGAAAACCCTTTGTTAGAGGGTTTCCAAAAAGCCAGGCAGGTATGTTTGAAATGTGTCTTCACGCAGACTGACGTATTTTGTCCGCGAATCTTTCCGGGTTGCCGTCAATCCCGCTTCACGCAGCGTTTTAAAATGATAAGATGCCGTGGTTTTGACAATATTGCACTTTTCACCTACTTCACCGCAGCTGAGTTCTTTTCCGCTGACATAAAGCGTACGAATAATGGCAAGCCTTGATTCATCAGACAGTGCTTTAAAAATTTGCGCTCTGATTTGATCATCTGATTGTTTCATAGTCATGAAACTATAATACATAATGGGTGTTGGAAAAGCAACTTATTTTTCCAGTAAAGGAGCAGGAAGTCATAAGAGGAAGGAGGAATTCAATTCCAATAAAAGCGTTTTCAACTAAAGATAGGAGAAAAATCACCCGTAAAATACAATCATATAGGAGGATTACAGAGCATTTAGAAGCATAAATAAGATCATGTGGTCACATGGATGTTTATAAAGAAATGGTACAGAATAAAAGAGAATATGCTGTTTGTGTGGGAAGTTACATAAATGTTACGGTAATAAAGATTGCTTAATATGGAGGGAAAATATGAGTGTAGATGAGAAACCAATTAAGATAAAAGTCGAGAAAGTCTCTAAGATTTTTGGGAAACAAACAAAGAAGGCAGTTCAAATGCTTGCCAACGGAAAGACAAAAAAAGAGATCCTGAAAGCAACCGGATCAACCGTTGGTGTTAATCAGGCAGATTTTGAAGTATATGATGGTGAGATATTTGTCATCATGGGTCTATCAGGGAGCGGTAAATCAACTTTAGTACGGATGTTAAACCGGCTTATTGAACCGACTGCCGGAAATATTTACATTGATGGTGACATGATAACAAATATGTCTAAAGACCAGCTCCGGGAAGTCCGCCGGAAGAAAATCAGCATGGTCTTCCAAAAGTTCGCTCTGTTCCCGCACAGAACGATACTTGAAAACACAGAATACGGACTGGAACTTCAAGGTGTAGACAAACAAGAGCGGCAGCAAAAAGCGCTTGAGTCTCTTAAGCTCGTTGGACTGGAAGGATTTGAACACCAATATCCAGACCAGCTTTCCGGCGGGATGCAGCAGCGTGTCGGCCTTGCCCGCGCGTTGACAAATGATCCGGACATCCTTCTGATGGACGAAGCGTTCAGTGCGCTCGATCCACTGATTCGTAAAGATATGCAGGATGAGCTTCTTGATCTTCACGATAATGTCGGAAAAACAATTATCTTTATTACGCATGACTTGGACGAAGCGTTGCGGATCGGCGACAGAATTGTCCTAATGAAGGACGGCAACATCGTTCAAATCGGCACGCCTGAAGAAATCCTGATGAATCCATCTAACGAATATGTTGAGAAATTCGTCGAAGATGTTGATTTGTCTAAAGTCCTCACAGCAGGCCACATTATGAAACGCGCTGAAACAGTGCGGATTGATAAAGGGCCTCGCGTAGCATTGACACTGATGAAAAACCTTGGAATTTCTTCAATTTATGCAGTGGATAAACAAAAGAAATTATTAGGTGTTATCTATGCGTCTGATGCGAAAAAAGCGGCTGAGTCTGATTTGTCACTTCAAGACATCTTGAATACAGAATTTACGACTGTACCAGAGAATACGTATCTGACTGAGATTTTTGACGTTGTGTCCGATGCGAATATTCCAATTGCGGTTGTGGATGAGAAGCAAAGAATGAAAGGAATTGTCGTAAGAGGCGCGCTGATTGGCGCACTTGCCGGCAATAACGAGTATATCAATGCTGAAGGCACTAACGAACAAACACAAGATCCTTCTGCACAGGAGGTGAAATAAGATGGATAGACTGCCTAGAATACCTTTAGCAGATATTATTGACCGTTTTGTTGACTGGATTACGATGACGTTTGGCGGTTTCTTCGACGGAATCGCTAACGGATTGGCCGCTTTTGTAAATGGAATTGTCACCGGTCTTGGATTTATTCCATCTATTTTGTTAACGATTATTTTCGCCGCACTTGCGTGGTGGATCAGTACAAGGGGAATTGCGTTATTTACGTTGATTGGATTCCTCCTGATCGATTATTTAGGATATTGGGACCCAATGCTGCAAACATTGGCGCTTGTGTTGACATCTGTGATTATTTCGATTGTGGTCGGGGTTCCGATCGGAATTTGGGCGTCTCAGAAAGAAACGGTTCGCCGTATTGTAACGCCAATTCTTGATTTAATGCAGACAATGCCTGCTTTCGTATATCTATTGCCGGCGATTTTCTTCTTTAACATCGGTGTTGTGCCGGGTGTTGTTGCATCTGTTATCTTCGCGATGCCGCCGACAATCCGCATGACTGTTCTCGGTATTAAACAAGTGCCGGCGGATTTGATTGAAGCGACTGAGGCATTCGGTTCTACAACAGCTCAGCGTTTGTTTAAAGTTCAGCTTCCGCTTGCGACAAAAACGATTTTGGCCGGAATTAACCAGAGCATCATGCTTGCGTTATCAATGGTTGTTATCGCCGCAATGGTCGGTGCACCGGGACTTGGTTCTGAAGTATACAGTGCCGTTACACAGCTGAAAACCGGGGTCGGAGTAGAGGCCGGTATCGCCATCGTTATCGTTGCCATTACCCTGGACCGTATTACTCAAAATATTAAAGTGAAGAAGAAAAGCAGGGGGAATGCCTGATGCTTAAAAAAATCATCGGCATCGGCGTTTCCGCCATGCTGGCGCTCTCACTTGCGGCTTGCGGTTCAGAAAACGATGAAAATGCATCCGCAGCAGAACAAGTGAATAAGACCATCATCGGGATTGACCCCGGTTCAGGGATTATGTCCCTGACTGACAAAGCGATGAAGGATTATGACCTGAATGACTGGACATTGATTTCAGCGTCAAGTGCTGCGATGACCGCTACGCTTAAAAAGTCATACGACCGTAAGAAACCGATTATCATTACAGGATGGACACCGCACTGGATGTTCTCCAGATATAAGCTGAAATATCTCGATGATCCGAAACAATCTTATGGCAGCGCAGAGGAAATCCATACGATCACACGCAAAGGCTTCAGCAAAGAGCAGCCGAATGCCGCAAAGCTTCTGAGCCAGTTTAAATGGACGCAGGACGAAATGGGCGAAATCATGATCAAGGTGGAAGAAGGCGAGAAACCTGCCAAAGTTGCTGCTGAGTACGTCAATAAACACAAGGATCAGATTGCCGAATGGACAAAAGGCGTTCAAAAGGTGAAGGGAGACAAAATCAACCTTGCCTATGTGGCGTGGGACAGTGAGATTGCAAGTACAAACGTCATAGGCAAAGTCTTAGAAGACTTGGGCTATGAGGTAACACTTACTCAGGTAGAGGCTGGGCCGATGTGGACTGCAATTGCGACGGGAAGTGCGGATGCATCCCTTTCCGCATGGCTGCCGAATACCCATAAAGCATACGCCGCTAAATATAAAGGCAAATATGATGATATTGGCACCAGTATGACTGGTGTGAAGATGGGGCTTGTTGTTCCTCAATATATGAAAAATGTCAACTCAATTGAAGATTTGAAGAAGTAATCAAAAAAGCAGCCTGTGTCAGGCTGCTTTTTTTGCGTTATTTTACGTAAGCGGCAGCGGGTGAATCAGCCTTTTGAAAAGTTTTTAATACGGCATTCGCTAAAATGTGAATGCCGTTGAACATCGCATTTCTGTCAAAGGTCATGTGCGGATGATGGAGCCCCGGCTGGAGCCCGCAGCCTAGTCCGAGCATCGTTGTTTTCAGATTCGGCACCTTCACGGCGTAAAAATGGAAATCCTCGCCGCCGGTGGTGACAAGCGGGTCATCAAGCCGCTCAGCCCCGATGATTTCCGTAATGGCTTCTGCCATGATCGCTTCAGCTTCTTTATTTTGTGTTGCCGCAGGAAGGCTGTGTTCTTTGTGCAGCTCGATCTTTGCGCCAAATGCAGCGGCGGCCGCTTCACAGGCTCTTTCTGTTTCGGCGATTAACGCCTCCATGGCTTCATTGGTCTGTGCGCGCAAATCAAGGCTGAACGATGCTTTTCCTGGAATGATGTTAGAGCTTTCACCGCCGGCTTGAAGTTTTGTCATTTTGACGGTATGCGGGATTTGCGGGTCAATATGAATGAGTCCGAGCTTATGTACAAGAAATGCCGCAATTTCAATGCTGTTTTTCCCGAGGTGCGGACGGGCGCCATGAGCCTCTTCCCCGATGATCGTTCCCTCAATGTGCTGGCTTGATCCGTGCAGAATAGACGGAGCGCAGCGGCCGTTCTGTGTTTCCTGAATCGGACGGACGTGAACGCCATACAAATAGTCGATATCATCAAGCACGCCTTCTTCTATCATTTTCAAGGCGCCGCCGCCTTTTTCTTCTGCCGGCTGAAAGATAAAACGGATTGTGCCCTTCGGAAGCTCAGGTTGTTTTTTGAGCAGCATTAACGTGCCCAATGCCATTGTCATATGTGAATCGTGTCCGCAGGAATGGTTGGCGCGAAATGTGCCGTTAACCTCCTGCCACAGCGCGTCAATATCAGCGCGTACCGCTACAACAGGTGAGCCTGAGCCAATTTCGCCGACAACCCCGGTGCAGTCTGAAAACGTGCGCGTCCGGCACCCTAAATCCTCAAGCTTTTGTTTCAAAAATGAAGTTGTCTCATATTCCTTCCAGCTGACTTCAGGGTTCGCGTGCAGATGCTCGAAGATGTCCATAACGGTTTGTTTCATGTCTTCTGAAAGCTTTTGCATGGTAAGAAATACCTCCTTCTATCAGAATGAATTTTTACCTTCTTTACTTTATTTATATTGAAACAGGAAGATAGGCTGTATATAATATAGCACATATTGCTACTATTCAGAATAATTAATATTTTCAAACAGAGGGGATGGATCGAAATATGAGTATGCCAGCAGCCGAAACACAGCCTAAGAAAAAACGAATGACATTTAAAATGCCTGACGCCTATGTCCTCTTATTTATGATTGCTTTCATTTGCGCAATCGCTTCATATATTGTGCCGGCAGGTGAATTTGACCGCGTGACAAAGGGGGATGTCACGACCGCTGTTCCGGGAAGCTATCATTCAATTGAACAGTCTCCGGTCAGCTTGATCAGCTTTTTTACTTCTCTACAGGATGGAATGGTTGGATCAGCACCCATCATCTTTCTGATCTTATTCACAGGCGGCACCATTGCTATTCTAGAAAAAACGGGTGCCATCAATGGCCTGATTTACAATGTCATCAGCAAATTCCGCACAAAGCAATTATTATTTATTTGTATTGTCGGCGCATTGTTCTCCATTCTCGGAACAACCGGGATTGTCGTGAATTCAGTTATCGGTTTTATCCCCATCGGCCTCATTGTGGCACGATCCTTAAAATGGGACGCAGTCGCGGGAGCCGCTGTTATTTACATCGGCTGCTACGCTGGATTTAACTCCACCATATTATCACCGTCACCGCTCGGTTTATCACAATCAATCGCGGAGCTCCCTCTTTTTTCTGGAATCGGCCTGCGAGTTGTGATATACATATGCTTTTTGCTGTCTTCTATTATTTATATCTATTTGTATACGAGAAAATTAAAAAAATCAAAAGATGCCAGTGTGTTAGGAACAGATTGGTTCCCTGCGGCAGGAATGGGCGAAGCCGGTAAAGAAGAAGATCAGTCAGTGCCGTTTACAGTTCGCCATAAGCTGATTTTGGCTGTGGCGGGACTCTCACTTGTCGGATTTTTATACGGCGCTTTGAAGCTTGGCTGGTCAGATTCCCAAATGGCTGCGACATTTATTTTTATTTCTGTCCTAGCCGGTTTAATAGGCGGGCTTGCGGCGAACGATATTGCCAAAACCTTCATTACGGGCTGCCAAAGTCTTGTATACGGGGCGCTGATTGTCGGGATGGCACGAAGCATTTCCGTTATCCTTGAAAATGGAAAGCTTCTCGATACTGTCGTCAATGCTTTGGCTTCACTTTTGGACGGATTCAGCCCGATTGCTGGGGCAATCGGCATGTATATCGCCAGTGCGCTGCTTCATTTTCTCATCTCTTCAGGTTCTGGCGAAGCCGTTGTATTTATTCCAATCCTGGCGCCGCTCGCTGATTTGATGGGAATCACGAGACAGGTTGCGGTTGAAGCGGTTATGCTTGGAGAAGGGGTCGTCAACTGTGTGAACCCGACATCCGGCGTTCTCATGGCGGTGCTTGCCGCCAGCGGTATTCCGTATGTCAAGTGGCTGCGGTTTATGGTGCCGCTTGCTCTGATTTGGTTCTTGATCGGGCTTGTCTTTATCGTGGTCGGTGTCATGATCAATTGGGGGCCGTTTTAACGATTGCTGCCCGCCGGCTTGTACGGCGGGCTTTTGAGTTATTCATTGCAGAAGCGCAGGCTGTTATTGTAACATGTAAGCCATAAGCCATTCGTAAAAGTGCGGGAGGAAGGTCATGAATAATCTGCGTAATAGACTTTCAGGCGTGAATGGGAAAAATAAGAGAGTAAAAGAAAAAGAACAAAAAATCTGGTCGGAGATTGGGATGATAGCGGGAGCATTTGCGCTGCTTGATGTGATCATCCGCGGCATTATGTTTGAATTTCCGTTTAAAGAATGGGCTGCAAGCCTTGTGTTTTTGTTCATCATTATCTTATATTACTGCATCAGGGCTGCGGCATCCGGAATGCTCATGCCGAGAATAGACACCAAAGAAGAACTGCAAAAACGGGTGAAGCAGCAGCGAATAGAATCAATTGCGGTCGCCTTTGCGGTAGTGGTGCTTACGATGTACGACAGGGGGATTCCCCATACATTCTTCGCTTGGCTGAAAATGATTCTTCTTTTTATCGTCTGCGGCGGCGTTCTGTTTCTGCTTCGGTATGTGATTGTGAAGCTGGCTTACAGAAGAGCGGTAAAAGAAGAAATAAAAAAGAAATCATCTTGAAAAATAGATGGTTTCTTTTTTTGTTTGGAAACAGTTTACTATATCATCAGCGATTGGACTCACATACAGAAGCTTTGATGTAGATGATCTTATATTAAATACACTAGGCTCTACTATTGGATACTTATTTTATAAACTCGTTTATCCAATGGTTAGACAGGAGCTATTTGAAGTGGACAGCACTAGCAAGACGTCTACGAAACAAAAAGTACGCAAACATATATAAGAGCCAATTATGGCTGTAAATCAATGAGAACCAGGAAGCCACTGGTTCTTTTTTATGACCTAATATTTATGTCTCACCAATTCCAGATTCCAGACATCGATCTTTTCCTTCAGCTGCACCTGGTTCAATCCTGGACCTTTAGTACAAGAAAGTTTTGCCAAGATAAAACACGCCCGGATCTTTCCGGACATATTTTATTTTGGCAACTCTTCAATTAGCTTATGAAGTTTTTTATAAAGATGATAGTAATCCTTAAAGAATTGCTCTATGTGGCCCGTATCTTTTATTTCTATGAGACCGGACATGGTGATTTTGTCCGTGTTTCATAAAAGCACAAAAGGATCGCTAATTTTTGTAAACAGGCAGCTGCCACAAATAAATTGGTCTTAACAATCCGTAAAGGGCTGGAGAACACCCCTTTACGGATATTAACCTTGTGTGCTTTTTGGCTGTTATAAGAAGGTAACACTGATTCACAGGAATCCAGGAATGATTATCAATTCCTCACATAGAAAATAAATATCTTTGAAAATCTCTTGCAGCAAAAACTTGGATATATTCCTGATAGTCTATATGATTCTTTTCTTAAAAAGTACCTGGATAAGATTAAGAACGGTAAAAAGACCAATGAAAAAATGAAGATATACTCCAAGTAACATACCTGGTTTACATATCTCAACGCTATGTGTATCATTAAATACAATCAATCTTTGTGCTTGAGGATTGGTTTCTACCGGCCTCGGAATTAGACCCTCCGGGGTTATTTTTTGTTAGGTGACATATAAATTTCTATTTGATAACATCATAAATAGCTCAAGGTGCTACAGTTTGGCGCCGTATTATAGTTTTGCTAACTCATATAAAGGACGGGCGGATAACGTGGAATATAAAACGGTGACTGTAAAGAAACAACGGTTTGGCGCAAGTCGAATAGTATGTTTGATAATCGGTATCTTACTCGTTTTTGTTGGTTTCCTCTTAAGCCTAACGATAATCGGAATAATTGCGGGTGGTATGCTAATCATCTTCAGTTTACCGTTTTTTGCAGTCGCGAAAGGCGGCGCAAAGTACACGTGCCCTAACTGCGGTTATAAACACAACGGAGTAGCTTCGGGCAGCGTAAACGCAACTTGCAGACGATGTAAGCAAAACATCGCTGTAGATTGGATCGAACCTCCGGATAAAGTAGTATAAACGAAACCAGCCCCATCCTTAACCGGATGGGGCGTTTTTTTGAAAGCAATAGCTTGTTGATTTTATTTCTGGATATAAATGGATATATGATATAATTATATTGAGCTCTTTAAATAAGAATTCTTTTTAAAGTAGCCTGAGTATAATATCATGAAAACCAAAAACGTGGGGGAATTTGTTGTGGGAAAAGTAAATTTACAAGAATGGTTGGCGCAAAAAAAGGTTCAAGAATCCATCAAAGAGAAGATTAAGGAAATTGAGAGTTATGATATTCAAGTTTATCATGAGGATTTTTCGTCTGCGGAAGTTACTTCTGCTATTGCAAATAAAATCGAGAGTTATGATTCCACAATTTTAAGCACCGAAAAAGATGGGGACGATACTGTAATTGAGTTTAGTGTGGATATTGAATACGAACTTGAGATTTCTGCTGAAGAGTTAGATGCTGATTCAACTCCTTATGATAGTGAAACGAAAGATTACGCATGGGAGACGTACGAAACAAATACATATACTAGCACATTATCTTTACCTACAACAGTGTGTGCGACAATCACAGATAATGAAAACTATAGGATAACATATGTTCAAGTAAACAACGGGGAGTCAATAACAGACTACAAAAAGCCTTCTGATCTATAAAAACGACAGGGGAGAGAAAGTAGAAGGAAAACACGTTTTTTTCCTTTGATTGAAAAAGCCGGTATCGAACCGGCTCAAAACACAAAACCTAGTGAAACCTTTATTTACTTGTGATTCTCCCAAATATCATCATGTAAATTCCATATAAAAGTGTAAAGATTGAAAAACCACAAGTAATTGTTTTTGCATTTAAAAAATCTTTAAAAATAGCAGAGATAATAATTCCTAGCCAAAGAATTACAACATAATCACTTAATCCAATAGCCAATTTACTCACTGAATATTTTCTTGCTTGCAGTAGGAAAAACTTTTTCTGTATAGGTTCTATTTTTGTAAACAACTCAGAGTGTTTGTTGATTTCTTTGTTTTCAACCTTGCTTTCCCAATTCTCTTGCCAAAATTTTGAACCACGATTAACTAATGTCCAACATAAAGAACAAATAAATCCGAAATCAGCAATAATAATTGATAAGTAAAAATTTTTTCCGTATAAACTAGAAAAACCAACAAATGCTGAGGCTATAAACCCCCAAAAAAACAATGATCTCTTCCAAAACAACTCGATTTCAAAATTACGAATCTGTAAACTAACATCAAATTGTTTTGTGTCACTATTATTATTTTTTGAATTATTCACCGATTATCCTCCCATCTAATAAGTACTACTAATTTATATTCCAATTATTACTGTAACATTTGTGGGATTGTCAACTCAGACTTGTTGGAAAAACCCCATGGGTTGTTACCCTACAGGTCTTTTCGCAAAGGGATAAAGGGAATGGTGTTCCCTATCTAAATATGGTTTGAGAGAAAGGATTAGAGAGGCCATCGTCTAAAAAAAGCAAACTCAGCATATGAAATCGGATAACGCTCTGAACTGATTAATGTCATTAACTATGATTTTAATGAAGTGCTATAACCGGCTACACACTTAAAGATATAAAATTTCTGCTGTCTTCCCAAGATGGTACGCCAGCTCGCATGGTGGAATTTATGCTAAAGTCAGCGACATAAGTTTCATTCATTGAAAAAATTGAAGTCTGAACCTGGAGATTTTGTTTTTGTTGAACCTTTCTCGTCCAATGTTAAACATCTTTTTATGACTAAACGTAGGAAACTTGGATTTACCTTCATTCGTTTCTTTGAGAGAGTAACCTCTTCATTACAAAACCACTCCCTTACACTTGTTCAATAAAATTCCGCGAAAAATATAAATAGCTCACTAACACTGTTACAAAGTAAACCTGTTACATTGGAACAATCACAGGAACATTTATATATCAAGGGTTCAACCTCCCCCTACTGAAATTTACAATGTCGCTGTGATGTCGCGGCCTCACCAGATTTTCGACTGCTAGCCTCTTCCCCTTCAGCTGTCCAACTACTCGTACAGCTGTACCTGCCACCCTAAGCGAGGGAAGCGTTCACAGTTTCGGGCAGCTTTTTTTATAGGAACATTGATTTGTATTCACTCTGCCAAGTTGTTTTGATAGAGTGATTGTGATAATTTAAAATGTAAGCGTTGACAAAATTCTCCAGTCTTCACATCGGTTTGAAAGGAGGAAGCGGAAGAATGAAGTAAGAGGGATTTTTGACTCCGAAGTAAGTCTTCAAAAAATCAAATAAGGAGTGTCAAGAATGTTTGCAAAACGATTCAAAACCTCTTTACTGCCGTTATTCGCTGGATTTTTATTGCTGTTTCATTTGGTTCTGGCAGGACCGGCGGCTGCGAGTGCTGAAACGGCGAACAAATCGAATGAGCTGACAGCACCGTCGATCAAAAGCGGAACCATTCTTCATGCATGGAATTGGTCGTTCAATACGTTAAAACATAATATGAAGGATATTCATGATGCAGGATATACAGCCATTCAGACATCTCCGATTAACCAAGTAAAGGAAGGGAATCAAGGAGATAAAAGCATGTCGAACTGGTACTGGCTCTATCAGCCGACATCGTACCAAATTGGCAACCGTTACTTAGGTACTGAACAAGAATTTAAAGAAATGTGTGCAGCCGCTGAAGAATATGGCATAAAGGTCATTGTTGACGCGGTCATCAATCATACCACCAGTGATTATGCCGCGATTTCCAATGAGGTTAAGAGTATTCCAAACTGGACACATGGAAACACACAAATTAAAAACTGGTCTGATCGATGGGATGTCACGCAGAATTCATTGCTCGGGCTGTATGACTGGAATACACAAAATACACAAGTACAGTCCTATCTGAAACGGTTCTTAGAAAGGGCATTGAATGACGGGGCAGACGGTTTTCGATTTGATGCCGCCAAACATATAGAGCTTCCGGATGATGGGAGTTACGGCAGTCAATTTTGGCCGAATATCACAAATACATCTGCAGAGTTCCAATACGGAGAAATCCTGCAGGATAGTGCCTCCAGAGATGCTGCATATGCGAATTATATGGATGTGACAGCGTCTAACTATGGGCATTCCATAAGGTCCGCTTTAAAGAATCGTAATCTGGGCGTGTCGAATATCTCCCACTATGCATCTGATGTGTCTGCGGACAAGCTAGTGACATGGGTAGAGTCGCATGATACGTATGCCAATGATGATGAAGAGTCGACATGGATGAGCGATGATGATATCCGTTTAGGCTGGGCGGTGATAGCTTCTCGTTCAGGCAGTACGCCTCTTTTCTTTTCCAGACCTGAGGGAGGCGGAAATGGTGTGAGATTCCCGGGGAAAAGCCAAATAGGCGATCGCGGGAGTGCTTTATTTGAAGATCAGGCTATCACTGCGGTCAATAGATTTCACAATGTGATGGCTGGACAGCCTGAGGAACTCTCGAACCCGAATGGAAACAACCAGATATTTATGAATCAGCGCGGCTCACATGGCGTTGTGCTGGCAAATGCAGGTTCATCCTCTGTCTCTATCAATACGGCAACAAAATTGCCTGATGGCAGGTATGACAATAAAGCTGGGGCAGGTTCATTTCAAGTGAATGATGGTAAACTGACAGGCACGATCAATGCCAGGTCTGTGGCTGTGCTTTATCCTGATGATATTGCAAAAGCGCCTCATGTTTTCCTTGAGAATTACAAAACAGGTGTAACACATTCTTTCAATGATCAACTGACGATTACCTTGCGTGCAGATGCGAATACAACAAAAGCCGTTTATCAAATCAATAATGGACCAGAGACAGCGTTTAAGGATGGAGATCAATTCACAATCGGAAAAGGAGATCCATTTGGCAAAACATACACCATCATGTTAAAAGGAACGAACAGTGATGGTGTAACGAGGACCGAGGAATACAGCTTTGTTAAAAGAGATCCAGCTTCGGCCAAAACCATCGGCTATCAAAATCCGAATCATTGGAGCCAGGTAAATGCTTATATCTATAAACATGATGGGGGCGGGGCAATTGAATTGACCGGATCTTGGCCTGGAAAACCAATGACTAAAAATGCAGATGGAATTTACACGCTGACGCTGCCTGCGGACACGGATACAACCAACGCCAAAGTGATTTTTAATAATGGCAGCGCCCAAGTGCCCGGCCAGAATCAGCCTGGCTTTGATTACGTGCAAAATGGTTTATATAATGACTCGGGCTTAAGCGGTTCTCTTCCTTATTGAGGACAAGGCTAGACTGGACTTACCGAAAGAAACCATCATAGATGGTTTCTTTTTTGTTCATAAATCAGACAAAACTTTTCTCTTGCAAAAGTTTGTGAAGTGTTGCACAATATAAATGTGAAATACTTCACAAACAAAAAGACATCAAAGAGAAACATACCCTGGAAGGATGATTAATGATGAACAAACATGTAAATAAAGTAGCTTTAATCGGAGCGGGTTTTGTTGGAAGCAGTTATGCATTTGCGTTAATTAACCAAGGGATCACAGATGAGCTTGTGGTCATTGATGTAAATAAAGAAAAAGCAATGGGCGATGTGATGGATTTAAACCACGGAAAGGCGTTTGCGCCACAACCGGTCAAAACATCTTACGGAACATATGAAGACTGCAAGGATGCTGATATTGTCTGCATTTGCGCAGGAGCAAACCAAAAACCTGGTGAGACACGCCTTGAATTAGTAGAAAAGAACTTGAAGATTTTCAAAGGCATCGTTAGTGAAGTCATGGCGAGCGGATTTGACGGCATTTTCTTAGTCGCGACAAATCCGGTTGATATCCTGACTTACGCAACATGGAAATTCAGCGGCCTGCCAAAAGAGCGGGTGATCGGAAGCGGCACAACACTAGATTCTGCGAGATTCCGTTTCATGCTGAGCGAATACTTTGGCGCAGCGCCTCAAAACGTGCACGCGCATATTATCGGAGAGCACGGCGACACAGAGCTTCCTGTTTGGAGTCACGCGAATGTCGGCGGTGTGCCGGTCAGTGAACTCGTTGAGAAAAACGATGCGTACAAACAAGAGGAGCTGGACCAAATTGTAGATGATGTGAAAAACGCAGCTTACCATATCATTGAGAAAAAAGGCGCGACTTATTATGGGGTTGCGATGAGTCTTGCTCGCATTACAAAAGCCATTCTTCATAATGAAAACAGCATATTAACTGTCAGCACATATTTGGACGGGCAATACGGTGCAGATGACGTGTACATCGGTGTGCCGGCTGTCGTGAACCGCGGAGGGATCGCAGGTATCACTGAGCTGAACTTAAATGAGAAAGAAAAAGAACAGTTCCTTCACAGCGCCGGCGTCCTTAAAAACATTTTAAAACCTCATTTTGCAGAACAAAAAGTCAACTAACCGCAACTTTAGAGTAAAGGGCTGATTGTCAATGTGGGAGCAGTTGTATGATCCGTTTGGAAACGAGTATGTGAGCGCACTTGTGGCGCTCACTCCGATTCTCTTTTTTCTTTTGGCTTTAACTGTTTTGAAAATGAAAGGCATTCTTGCGGCATTTCTTACCCTAGCCGTCAGTTTCTTCGTCTCCGTTTTGGCATTTCATATGCCGGTTGAAAAAGCGATTTCTTCTGTTTTGTTAGGAATCGGGAGCGGGCTGTGGCCTATTGGCTACATCGTTCTGATGGCGGTGTGGCTGTATAAAATCGCAGTGAAAACCGGGAAATTTACCATTATTCGGTCCAGCATTGCCGGCATTTCGCCTGACCAACGATTACAGCTATTATTAATTGGTTTTTGTTTTAACGCGTTTTTAGAAGGCGCGGCCGGTTTTGGTGTTCCGATTGCGATTAGTGCGGCGCTGCTCGTCGAACTTGGTTTTAAACCGTTGAAAGCGGCGGCGCTCTGCTTGATTGCAAACGCCGCCTCCGGAGCCTTTGGGGCGATCGGGATTCCTGTCATCACAGGGGCGCAGATTGGTGATTTGTCTGCTCTTGAGCTGTCACGGACATTAATGTGGACACTGCCGATGATCTCATTTTTAATACCATTCCTGCTTGTATTCTTATTAGACCGAATGAAAGGAATCAAACAGACATGGCCCGCTCTTCTGGTTGTGAGCGGTGGGTATACAGCGGTTCAGACACTGACAATGGCGGTGCTCGGGCCGGAATTAGCAAACATTTTGGCGGCCTTATTCAGCATGGGCGGGCTTGCCCTCTTCCTCCGCAAATGGCAGCCGAAAGAGATTTACCGCGAGGAAGGGGCCGGCGATGCTGGTGAGAAAAAGGCATACCGTGCCGCTGACATTGCGAAAGCGTGGTCTCCTTTCTACATTTTAACTGCGGCGATCACCATCTGGAGCCTTCCTGCCTTCAAAGCGCTTTTCCAAGAAGGCGGGCTGTTATATCAATCAACGCTCCTGTTCAAAATGCCTTTTCTGCATCAGCAAATTATGAAAATGCCGCCGATTGCGCCATCTGCCATGCCGTTAGATGCAGTCTTTAAAGTTGATCTGCTGTCAGCGACTGGTACAGCGATTTTAGCGGCGGTCATCGTGACAGGGCTGTTCAGCAAAAAGTTCTCCTCCCGGGATGCCTTTGCTTCCCTGAAGGAGACAGGAAAAGAGCTGTGGGTGCCGATTATGACGATCTGCTTCGTGATGGGGTTTGCCAATCTGGCCAACTTCGCAGGGCTCAGCTCTTCAATTGGGTTAGCATTGGCGAAAACAGGAGACCTGTTCCCGTTTGTCAGTCCTGTTCTTGGCTGGATTGGCGTGTTCATCACCGGTTCTGTTGTCAGCAATAACGCTTTGTTCGGTCATTTGCAGGTTGTCACCGGAGCGCAGATCGGTGCGGGTTCAGACTTGCTGTTAGCCGCAAATACGGCGGGCGGTGTCATGGCGAAACTTGTTTCTCCTCAATCTATCGCCATCGCTGCCGCAGCGGTCGGCCAAACAGGCAAGGAATCTAAACTGTTTAAAAGGACAGTGGCGTACAGCCTGATTCTGTTATTGATCATTTGTATATGGACGTTTATTCTTGCAAGATTAGGAGTGTAATAGAAAAAAGCAGTACATGCCCAGCATGTACTGCTTTTTTATGTTAATTTGCTTTCTTTGTCATTTCGGCTGTTGTTTTCACTCTGGCTTTCCCCATAAATAAAATGGTAACCGCCGCGAGGACAATTGGAATCAAAGCGAGCAAAAAGACATACGTAATACTTGATGACATCGCGTCAATAATGCGATTCAGGATCGCATCAGGAATCTGGGAACGTGTTCCCGCTTGGAATATCTCTTGCGGGTCGCCAATATTTTGCGCAGCACCTGATCCCGCTGAGCCTTTCATCCCGCTGAAGGCGTCGCTCAGCTTGTTCGTGAATACGTTTGTTTGCACCGTTCCGAAAATGGTGACGCCTAAGGTCATGCCAAATGATCGCAAAAATGAATTTGTAGAGTTTGCCGTTCCCCGAAAGCGAGGTTCAAGATCATTCATCGATGCCGCCGGCAGCAGGGAGAAGTTAAAGCCTACACCAAAGCCTGAAATCATCATAAAGACTGTCAGCCATACCCGTGCTGTGTCAGGCGTCATATTGGAAAGAAGCAGCATGCCGATAAAGAAAGCTATAACAGATATCAGCATCAAATTGCGGAAGCTTGCCTTCGTTTGGAAGATCCCGCCGATCATGCTTCCGATGACTGATCCAATCATCATCGGCGTCAGAATGAAGCCCGCGCTTGTCGCCGAGCTGCCGTAGACCGCCTGAACGAAAATCGGAATAAATACCGCTAAAATAATAAATGTTCCGCCATACAGGAAAGCGAGAATCTGTGCTGTGGCAAACAAGCGGTTCTTAAACATCCAGAAAGAAATAATCGGCTCTTCTGCTTTTCTCTCCACAATAAAAAAGGCAATGAAGAAAACGGCGAATACAATAAACAGCCCAATGATCTGAATGGAGTTCCAATCGTATGTTTTGCCGCCAAGCTCAAGGGCGAACATCAGGCATACAATGGATACGACTAAGGTAATCGCGCCGCCCCAGTCTATTTTCTGCTTTCTGTGCTCCAGAGATTCTTTGTAGTAGCGAATAATGAAAAACAATGACAATGCGCCGATCGGCACATTGATGTAAAACACCCAGTGCCAGCTGATCGAATCTGTAATGATCGCGCCTAAGAGCGGACCAAGAACACTGGATAATCCAAATACAGCACCGAACATGCCGGACATTTTTCCGCGTTTTTCCGGCGGAAACAAATCGAAGATAATGGTAAAGGCAATCGGCAGGAGCGCGCCGCCTCCGATCCCTTGAATGGCCCGGAAGATGATCAGCTGATTCATCGTCTGGGCAATCCCGCATAAAGCAGAACCGATTAAGAAAAAAATAAGTCCAAACAGGAAAAAACGTTTTCGGCCGTACATATCGGAAAGCTTGCCGTAAATCGGCATGCCAGCCATAACCGCCACCATATAGGATGCCGTCACCCAGGCAAATTTATCGAAGCTTCCAAGATCGGCTACGATATTGCCCATCGCGGTGGCAACAATCGTATT
The DNA here is from genome assembly GCF_044570195.1 of Bacillus sp. SG20033. Classification (NCBI taxonomy): domain Bacteria; kingdom Bacillati; phylum Bacillota; class Bacilli; order Caryophanales; family Bacillaceae; genus Bacillus; species Bacillus sp. SG20033. The sequence goes on from NZ_CP172606.1 coordinate 340,055, forward strand.
GTCCATTGCAGACATCAAGATGCCCAGCAGGAGACCGAGGACCACAAATTTGGTGGAAGCCTGTTTTGCTGTTGTTGTGTCCATTTGTTCTACCTCCTCTTACTTTTCTATGTAAGTTCTGATATCATGATAATAGTTTGATCGTTGAATATCTCGATTATCAAGATAAACTCGATTTTATAGGGAGGACTGTCAGTTGTCAACAAGAAATTCCAGAAGTGAGTTGGAAAGGACTGCTGTTCAGCTTTTTCGAAAACTGGGCACAAGAACGGTCCTGTTTCATCAGGCAGCCGCTCAAGCTCTCGGTCTGTTTCCCACCGATTTGAAATCAGCTGACATCTTAAATGAAGCAGGTCCGATGACGGCCGGAGAGCTGGGGAAAAAAACCGGCCTCAGCACGGGTTCCGTCACGGCGCTTGTTGACCGGCTGGAAAAAGCGGGGTATGTGGCTCGTGAAAAGGACCCGAACGATCGCAGGAGAGTCGTAATCGTCCCTTTGACTGCTTCGAAAAAACATATAAAGGATTTGTTCCGTCCTCTGTCTGAGTCAACGATGGATTTGTGCCGCGAATATACGGAAGAGGAGCTGGAACTCATTTTCAGTTTTGTAGGCAAAGCCGCCGATATTATGGAGGAAGAGCTTGAACGTCTGAAACAGTAAGTGAATTTGTGCATAGCTTGGCCCGTTCCCGAATAAATTGTACAAGTTACATAAGAGAAGGGAGTACGGGCCGGTGAACATTTTTTTGAGCTATATTGTGCTGGGACTGTCCTTGTCTGCGCCTGTGGGGCCAGTGAATGCGGCGCAAATAGACAAAGGAATTAAAAACGGTTTTTGGCATGCATGGATTTTCGGTTTAGGCGCCATGACAGCGGATGGGCTGTACATGCTTTTTATCTATTTCGGGCTGTCACAGTTTTTGACCGCTCCATTTGTGAAAACGTTTTTGTGGCTCTTTGGCTTTTTTGTCCTGACCTATACCGGAATTGAAACGCTGAAAAACGTCAGAGAACCGATGGATGTGCGAAGCTCGCGGGGGAAACCGTCATACAGGAAAACATTCGCATCGGGTTTTCTCATTTCATTGTCAAACCCATTGAGCATCCTTTTTTGGCTTGGAATTTACGGAAGCATTCTTGCGAAAACAGCAGAGGCCTACAATATGAATCAGCTTCTAATCTATAGCTCCGGCATCATGATCGGCATTTTAATCTGGGATTTCTGCATGGCTATCACAGCCAGTACGTTCAGAAACCTGCTTCATGAAAAGCTATTGAGAGGATTGACCGGAATCGCCGGTGTATCCCTCCTTGTGTTTGGCTTTTACTTTGGTTATCAGGGCATCAAACAGTTATTGGGCTGATTCATGAAGGACAGTCACCTGCCGCTTCCAGTTTTAATATAGTATCCAGATGATACTGGAGGTGGATCAATGGTGAATGGGATTTACACCAAAAGTTTTCTGGAACGTATTCAGGAAGAGCTTCCTGAATGGCAAAGAATCGCTTTTGAGCTGCTGGCAGAAACTCTGGGAGACGACGCGGATACGTTTCCGTGCATTCCCGGACGCCAGGCGTTTCTGACTGATCAGCTTCGGATTGCTTTTGCCGGAGATCCGCGGGAAAACCGTACAGCGGAGGAACTGGCTCCGTTGCTTTCGGAGTACGGCAAGATATCGCGGGACACGGGAAAATACGCATCCCTCGTTGTGTTGTTTGATACACCGGAAGATTTGGCGGAGCATTATTCGATTGAAGCGTATGAAGAGCTGTTTTGGCGCTTTTTAAATAGACTGAGTCATCAAGACGAAAAAGAATGGCCGGAAGACATTCCGGCCGATCCCGAGCATTATAAATGGGAGTTTTGTTTTGACGGCGAGCCGTATTTCATTCTGTGCGCTACACCGGGGCACGAGGCAAGAAGAAGCCGGAGCTTTCCTTTTTTTATGGTCACGTTTCAGCCAAGGTGGGTGTTTGATGACCTAAATGGATCAACTGCATTTGGCCGTAACATGAGCAGGCTGATCCGATCTCGTTTAGAGGCCTATGATCAGGCTCCGATTCACCCGCAATTAGGCTGGTACGGAGGAAAGAATAATCGTGAATGGAAGCAGTATTTCCTCCGTGATGACGAAAAACAGGTATCGAAGTGCCCGTTTTCTTATTTAAAGAACATGTTCAACAAAATGCAATAAATCAGGGACTGGCAGGGCGATCTTTATGACCCTGCTTTTTTTGATAGATCATGGTCACGATGGCGATGATCACGAGAAAACCTATGCTGACGAAAAAACCGGGCCGGCTTGATTTTTCAAACAATGTACCGGACACAGCCGCAGCAATCAGAACCATCGCTAAATAAATTTGCGTTTTTCCCATGCCCTCGGGATCAGTCAGCTTTTTGCTGGAGAACAGGATAAACAGCCAAGTGTATAAAAGCATAAGCCCCGCAGCTGTTGTCATATGCTCATAAATGTTTTTAGGCAGCACTAACGACAGAATAATGGAGAGGACAAGCCCCGCAAACGTCAGCCCAAGTGCCGGCCAGCATATTTTTTTGCCTTCCTTTAGAGTAAAGCATTTCGGCGCGTCGCCGTCATCAGCCATTGTACAAAGCAATGTCGTAACGGCAAAAAGCGAAGCGACAAGGGTCGAGAACCCGGCGATGATGAAAATCCCGTTAAATATATCAAGGATGATCTCAAGGTTATATCCTTTTAATGATGTAATGAACGGACTGTCCTGTTCAGTAAACGCGTGTAACGGAACCAAAAGCAGAGCAAGCCCGATTGAAATGATATAAATAATCGCCAGCGTCGCCAACATCAGTTTCCCTGATTTAGACGCTTCCTCAGGTTTTTTTAAGTGAACCGCCATCAGCCCCATGACCTCAATTCCGCCAAAAGCGTAAAACGCGTAGATTAAACCTGTCCACAGCCCCATGGCGCCGTATGGGAAAAACTCATTTGTCTTATTTGGAACATGTATGCCGTGATTTCCGCCGGACAGGATACCGCATAAAGCCAGGATGGCAATGACAATAAACATAAAAATAGCAGCTGTTTTAATGACTGCCAGCACGTTTTCTGTTTTTTCAAAGACGGACAGGCCGGTGAAAATAATAAGGAGCCCCAGTACTGCGTAGATTGAGGCGAACACCCATAGCGGCACTTGAGGAAACCAATGCTTCGTAAATAGCGAAATGGCTGTCAGCTGGCTGCCAGTAATCAGCATTTCTGATGTCCAGTACACCCAGCCGTTGCTGAAGCCTGCCCATTTGCCGAATGCTTTTCGGGCATACGCACAAAACGAGCCCTTTTCCGGCTGCTTCGCCGACAGCTTGGCGAGCTGTTCAAAGACAAAATACGTACCGATCCCTGCGATCAGAAATGAAAGGAGAACGGAAAAACCGCTTTTTACAATTGCGATGCTGGAACCGAGAAAGAAGCCTGTTCCAATCGTGCAGCCGACTCCGATCAGTGACAGCTGCCACCAAGCCAGATTCCCTTTTGGCTGGTCTTTTTTTGTTTGGCTCATTATTTATTCAACCCCTTTTATCTAAGGTTAGATTGTGATCTGTCCGAAGCTTATATACATCGGATTTTTGCCTCTTTTTACATGGAGAAGGAAGCGGACGCTCATACTAATGAAAAAAGGAGCAAACCAATGACACAGCAATATATTGTGGAGCCGAAAAAAGGGCTTGGGCTGAAGCTGAAAAAGGGGCAGATTTTAAAGGTGGTTGATGTAGAAGGGCAGCAGGTGGCTGATTTTGTCGCATACCATGCCAAGGATTTTTATGAACACCTTGATCAGGGAGCGACGATAGACGCCAATCACTCCATTCATGTGAAGGTCAACGACCATCTCTACTCCAACCTGTATAAGCCGATGTTAACCCTGATTGAAGATACGGTCGGCAAGCATGATCTGCTGCTGCCCGCCTGCCGTCCTGATATGAACAGGCTCTTATATGGGAAGCAAAAGGATGAGTTTCAGGATACGTGCTATGACAATATGAACCGTGCGCTTGAGCAGTTTGGCGTACCGAAGCCTCACATGCATTACCCATTTGCGATTTTTATGAATACTGTCCTTGATGAGAAAGGGAATCTGTCTGTGGAAACGCCGCTTTCGAATGCCGGAGATTATGTAAGGCTCAGGGCGGAGATGGATTTAATTGTCGCGTTTTCTTCCTGCCCGATTGAAAAAGGGAAATGCAATGGCGACAGTGTGACATCCATACGGGTTGAAGTCAGCTGATCTCTCTTGTTCACTGTGAATGAAGACCTGTGCTATATTTAATAGGGATACATAACAGTCATGATTCATTTTCATTGATTTGGGGAAATGATCAGTAACAAGGGAAAATGTACAGGAGGAATGATTGGGATGAGCATGCAGGAAAAGATTATGCGTGAATTACATGTGAAGCCCTCAATTGATCCAAAGCAAGAAATTGAGGACCGAGTCAATTTTTTAAAACAATATGTAAAGAAAACCGGTGCTAAAGGCTTTGTATTGGGAATCAGCGGCGGCCAGGATTCAACACTTGCGGGAAGACTCGCTCAGCTTGCGGTGGAGAGCATTCGCGAGGAGGGCGGAGACGCTCAATTTATCGCGGTCCGTCTTCCGCATGGCACACAGCAGGATGAAGACGATGCCCAGCTTGCTTTGAAGTTTATTAAGCCGGATAAATCATGGAAGTTTGATATTAAATCGACAGTCAGCGCTTTTTCTGATCAGTATCAGCAGGAAACAGGCGATCAGCTGACTGACTTTAATAAAGGAAACGTAAAAGCAAGAACAAGAATGATCGCGCAATACGCGATCGGCGGCCAGGAAGGCCTGCTTGTGTTAGGAACAGACCATGCTGCTGAAGCAGTGACTGGTTTCTTTACGAAGTACGGTGACGGCGGAGCAGACCTCCTGCCGCTGACAGGCTTGACGAAGCGCCAGGGAAGAACCCTGCTGAAAGAGCTGGGTGCACCGGAACGCTTATACTTAAAAGAACCGACTGCCGATCTGCTCGACGAAAAACCGCAGCAGTCGGATGAAACAGAGCTTGGCATTTCCTACGACGAGATTGACGATTATCTCGAAGGAAAAGAAGTATCAGCGAAAGTATCAGAAGCGCTGGAAAAACGCTACAGCATGACTGAACATAAACGCCAGGTTCCGGCGTCTATGTTTGATGACTGGTGGAAATAAGTTAAAGAAAGCCCGCTCTCGGAGCGGGCTTTTGTCGTGTACAGAAGCTTTATTTGATGCGGATATGATTCAGCTTTACCATTAATCTGTCGGTGAACCTTCGGAGGCTGCCTCTCGTATCAGGATCTAATGGGAGTTCGGCTCTCGCGGCAATGTACTCTGCCACATCCTGAATCGACAGGTTGTCTGTTTGAATGTGGTCCTCAAAAATAGGTGATGATAAGCCTTCAACGCAGCGGTCAATTTGTTTGGCGGCCCAGGAGTTTTTTCCTTCTGCTCTGGTGCGCAGCCTTTTTAACAAGGTTTCCTTTGAAGCCATTAATGTAAAGTGATGAACGATCCTCCCTTCATGTCTGAGCCTGCCGATGATCTCATTGAAGTATTCAGGATGTACAATCGTCATAGGCACAATAATGATGCCGCGGTATGTATCTGTCAGAGAAGCTAGCAAACTGTAATTGAACGCCCGCCATAAGGGATAGCTTTGAAAATCGTCCTTTGCGATCTCCTGCGGCACCATGGAGCGCAGCGCAAAACCCATTTTCTCGGGATCATACACGTAAGATGGTTTCAGCCTTCTGTGCAGTTCGAAGGCTGTTTGTGTTTTTCCGGAACCGAATGCCCCGTTTATCCAAATGATCATCGCCATTTCTCCCTTCCTATTCATCTTACAGAAAAAGACCCTTCCATCGAAGAGTCAGCTGGAAAAACAATAAAGGCGGAAGGTTTTAATGCTTTTTTGCGTCGAAGTATTAAAATACCTGCAGAAATGTTGTACAATGAATGTCATTCAGGCAAAAATGGCTAAACAACAAAGCACACTAAAGCTTGACCGGTAAAGCCGGTATCTATATAAATATTCGCTAAATAAGCATATAATGAAGATAAAATTTCATTCCTTAGGAGGATTTCGCCGAAGATGAACGCTAAACGAGCCATCCCAGTAAGAGAAAGAAATATCGTCCTGATCGGATTCATGGGTGTAGGAAAAACAACAATCGGCCAATTGGTCGCTAAAAAATTATATAGAGATTTTATTGATATTGACCAAGAGATCGAAAAGGATTTCAATATGTCAATTCCTGAGATATTTGAGAAAAAGGGAGAAGACTTTTTCCGGAAAACGGAGAAGGAATATATTTTAGACATCTGCCATCATAAACGATTCAAAATCGTATCTCTGGGCGGGGGATCTTTTAAACAAGAAGAAATCAGAAATTGCTGTCTGGAAAACTGTCTCGTGCTTCATCTGGACCTATCATGGGAGAACTGGAAGCAGCGCGCGGATTTATTGATCGAAAGCCGCCCTGTACTGCATAACCGTTCAATGGATGAAATGGAACAGCTGTTTAACGAAAGAAAAGTCATTTATGACAAGCACAATTCAAAAGTGGCAACAGACAACCTTTCCCCGGAAGAGGTTGCCGATTACATTGTTGAGACATTAAAAATTGGCTGGGATCTTTATCAGCCGATGTAACAAGCCGTGCGTAGCGCACGGCTTTTTTTATCGTTTTATCCCTTGTATCAAAATCGCTTTTAAACAAAAGGAGATGGGCTGTCCGTTTTGGTTCAATGTAATACAGAACGTGTCGCGTGCTTCGTCTGATGCGTGGTTCAAGTGGGAAATGATTTGTTTTTCTCGGTCAGCTGGGGTTCCGCCTCGTTTGATCCAGCTATCGTATTGAATCGGCAAATTCCACTTTTGGATGTCTTGATAGGCCAGTTGATTGGCGCTGAACATCGCCTGCCATTCTGATAATGAGCTTTCACGAACATGGGAAGGGTCTCGAAGCCGGTTCAAATGATTGACAAACTCATCAAGAACGGGATCTTCAGGCGCGTAATGATCAACTAAGAGAAAACGTCCGTCCTGTTTTAGTACGCGTGCAACCTCTCTGACAGCTTTGCGGACATCTGAAAAATGGTGGGCTGCGTATCGGCAGGTGATGATGTCAAATGAATCGTCGGGGAAGGGGAGTGACTCTGCCGTTCCTTGCTGAAAGCGTACGTTTTCAGCTCCTTTTTCTTGCGCGAAGGAGGACGCAACCTCAACCATCTCTTTCGTCGCATCAACACCGATGCACTCCTGTACATAAGGAGAAAATGCCAGGGCCGTATGGCCGGCGCCCGCTCCGATATCCAGCACCCGATGCTCTGCCCGGCATTCCGCTGTTTTGATCATCAACCCCAAATCTTCCCCCTCGGCAAATACCTTTTCATCCCGATACATCTCGGCGTTTTTAGAAAACGGTGTTTCATTTGTCATTTGAACCAGCTCCTTTTTTCGTAAATGATGATATGGATTATGTTAGCAATTTCTGTTATGATTCGTCCAAGATATAAAAATGATGAAAACGATAGGTTCAACCTATGGAGGCTGAAATGGATATTAAAGTGATGGAATATGCAGTGGAAATTGCCCGGCGCCAAAGCTTTACAAAGGCGGCGGAACATCTTCATATCGCACAGCCGTCTCTCAGCCAGCAAATCAAAAAGCTTGAGGCTGAGCTGGGGCTTACCCTTTTTCACAGATCTCATGGCTCTGTTACACTGACACCCCACGGCAGGCGTTTCATTGAAAAAGCCGAGGACATCATTCGTTCCAGAGATGATTTGCTTCGGGAAATGCAGGAGCGATCACAGGGAATCGGTCATAAATTATCCATCGGGATTCCTGCTGTAACAGGGAGATATCTCTTTCCTCCGCTGCTGAAGCAGTTTTTGGCGCGCTATCCTCATGTGGAGGTTCAGCTTGTTGAAAAAGATCCGGTTTCATTAGAGGAGATGACGGCAAAGGGAGAAGTTGACCTTTCTGTTTTATCCTTGCCGATCGAGGATGAACGGCTCTCCATTATACCCTTGCTCACGGAACCGATTGTTCTCGCGGTGCCGAAGGAAAAACAAAGGTGGATGCCGCCGGAAATGGTCGCGCTGATTGAGAAAGCGCTGGAAGAAGATGAGGGACACCAGCCGTGTGTGCCGCTTGACATGGTAAGGAACGTGCCATTTATTCTGTTAAAAGAAGGCTTCGGCTTTCGCAGGACAGTTCTCGATCTCTGTGCGGAAAGCGGCTTTAAGCCGAATGCCGCCTTTAAGACGAGCCATATTGAAACCGCCCAATCTCTTGTGGCTAACGGATTAGGTGTGACAATGGCACCGAATATGGTCAGAAGGGATAAAGATCCGGGTGTGATCTATTTATCGATTCAATCCGCGCCATCACGAACCCTCGTCTTTGTCTTTTTAAAGAACCGCTATGTCAGTCTGACGGCCCAGGCCTTTATGGAACTAAGCCGGGAAAGTCTTAAACAAACGTTTGATGAAGGCTGTCTGGGAAACAAAGATGAAAATATTTAGAAAACAAAGACGAAACGTGGTAGTATAGGAATACAAACTAAATCTTATAAAACAAAGGGGAATAATCGGAAATGCAACTATTCGATCTGCCGCTCGACCAATTGCAAACATATAAGCCTGAAAAAACAGCACCGAAAGATTTTTCTGAGTTTTGGAAATTGTCTTTGGAGGAACTTGCAAAAGTCCAAGCAGAACCTGATTTACAGCCGGTTGACTATCCTGCTGACGGAGTAAAAGTGTACCGTCTCACATATAAAAGCTTCGAAAACGCCCGCATTACCGGATGGTACGCGGTGCCTGACAAGCAAGGCCCGCATCCGGCGATCGTGAAATATCATGGCTACAATGCAAGCTATGATGGTGAGATTCATGAAATGGTAAACTGGGCACTCCATGGCTACGCCACATTCGGCATGCTTGTCCGCGGCCAGCAGAGCAGCGAGGATACGAGTATTTCACCGCACGGTCACGCTTTGGGCTGGATGACGAAAGGAATTCTTGATAAAGATACATACTATTACCGCGGTGTTTATTTGGACGCCGTCCGCGCGCTTGAGGTCATCAGCAGCTTCGACGAGGTTGACGAAACAAGGATCGGTGTGACAGGAGGAAGCCAAGGCGGAGGTTTAACCATTGCCGCAGCGGCGCTGTCAGACATTCCAAAAGCCGCGGTTGCCGATTATCCTTATTTAAGCAACTTCGAACGGGCCATTGATGTGGCGCTTGAACAGCCGTACCTTGAAATCAATTCCTTCTTCAGAAGAAATGGCAGCCCGGAAACAGAAGTGCAGGCGATGAAGACACTTTCATATTTCGATATTATGAATCTCGCTGACCGAGTGAAGGTGCCTGTCCTGATGTCAATCGGCCTGATTGACAAGGTCACGCCGCCGTCCACCGTGTTTGCCGCCTACAATCATTTGGAAACAGAGAAAGAGCTGAAGGTGTACCGCTACTTCGGACATGAGTATATCCCTGCTTTTCAAACGGAAAAACTTGCTTTTTTTAAACAGCAACTTAAAGGCTGATAAATGTGAAAAGCCGCCGCATATCATCAGGCGGTTTTTTTCTGCAAACTGCCGGAATGAGAACAGACTGGAGACGAATAGATATGAAACAAAGAATCATTGATGAATTAAAACGGATCGAGCAGTCATACGGAGTCAAAATCGTGTATGCCGTCGAGTCAGGAAGCCGCGCATGGGGATTTCCCTCGCAGGATAGTGATTACGACGTCCGCTTTATTTATGTGCCGAAAAAGGAGTGGTATTTTTCAATTGAGCAGGAGCGTGATGTCATTGAGGAACCGATTCACGATTTGCTGGATATCAGCGGCTGGGAGCTGAGAAAAACGCTTCAGCTTTTCAAAAAGTCAAACCCTCCGCTCCTCGAATGGCTGTCCTCAGACATTGTGTATTATGAAGCATTTACGACCGCAGAGCAGTTAAGAAAACTGCGCACGGAGGCATTTAAGCCTGAAGCAAGCGTGTATCACTATATCAATATGGCGAGAAGGAACGTCAAGGATTATCTACAAGGACAAGAGGTCAAAATTAAAAAGTACTTCTACGTTCTTCGGCCTATTTTGGCCTGCCAATGGATTGAAAAGCACGGAACCATACCGCCAATGGACTTTACTGTTTTGATGAATGAACTTGTTGCTGAACCCAAGCTGAAGGCTGAAATGGAAACCTTGCTTGAACGGAAAAGAAGAGGGGAAGAGCTTGACCTCGAAGCAAGAATCGATGTTATTCACCAATTCATTGAAACGGAAATTGAAAGAATCATGGAAGCGGCAAAAGAACTGAAGGCAGAGAAAAAAGATATGACATCTGAATTGAACCGTTTGCTTTTGAATACGGTTGAAGAAGTGTGGAAGGATGGAGGAAGCTGATGTTTTTTGTCGCTTCCTTTTCTCCTTTATTCGACAGAATCTCCCCCGACTTTCTAACTATCTAATTGTGGCAAACCCACAAAAATAATCAGAATCTTTGTATTTTGAGAATATTGTGAACGCCTGTTTTGTCCATTTACAATAAACTCATACAAATACTTCTTAGATTGCGGGGTGTTGAGGTTGGAAGTGATCACAAGAGATTTTTTCTTATTTTTATCCAAAAGCGGCTTTCTCAATAAAATGGCGAGGAACTGGGGAAGCCGGGTAGCAGCGGGTAAAATTATCGGCGGGAATGACTTTAACAGTTCAATCCCGACCATTCGACAGCTTAACAGCCAAGGCCTGTCAGTTACTGTCGATCATTTAGGCGAGTTTGTGAACAGCGCCGAGGTCGCACGGGAGCGTACGGAAGAGTGCATTCAAACCATTGCGACCATCGCGGATCAGGAGCTGAACTCACACGTTTCTTTAAAAATGACGTCTTTAGGTTTGGATATAGATATGGATTTGGTGTATGAAAATATGACAAAAATCCTTCAGACGGCCGAGAAACATAAAATCATGGTCACCATTGACATGGAGGACGAAGTCAGATGCCAGAAAACGCTTGATATTTTCAAAGATTTCAGAAAGAAATACGAGCATGTGAGCACAGTGCTGCAAGCCTATCTGTACCGGACGGAAAAAGACATTGACGATTTGGATTCTTTAAACCCGTTCCTTCGCCTTGTAAAAGGAGCTTATAAAGAATCAGAAAAAGTAGCTTTCCCGGAGAAAAGCGATGTCGATGAAAATTACAAAAAAATCATCCGAAAGCAGCTCTTAAACGGTCACTATACAGCGATTGCCACACATGACGACAAAATGATCGACTTTACAAAGCAGCTTGCCAAGGAACATGGCATTGCCAATGACAAGTTTGAATTTCAGATGCTGTACGGCATGCGGTCGCAAACCCAGCTCAGCCTCGTAAAAGAAGGTTATAACATGAGAGTCTACCTGCCATACGGCGAGGATTGGTACGGCTACTTTATGAGACGCCTTGCAGAACGTCCGTCAAACATTGCATTTGCTTTCAAAGGAATGACAAAGAAGTAAAAAAGGAGAGATTATCATGACAACACCTTACAAACACGAGCCATTCACAAATTTCCAAGATCAAAACAACGTGGAAGCGTTTAAAAAAGCGCTTGCGACAGTAAGCGAATATTTAGGAAAAGACTATCCGCTTGTCATTAACGGCGAGAGAGTGGAAACGGAAGCGAAAATCGTTTCAATCAACCCGGCTGATAAAGAAGAAGTCGTCGGCCGAGTGTCAAAAGCTTCTCAAGAGCACGCTGAGCAAGCGATTCAAGCGGCTGCAAAAGCATTTGAAGAGTGGAGATACACGTCTCCAGAAGAGAGAGCGGCTGTCCTGTTCCGCGCTGCTGCCAAAGTCCGCAGAAGAAAACATGAATTCTCAGCTTTGCTTGTGAAAGAAGCAGGAAAGCCTTGGAACGAGGCGGATGCAGATACAGCTGAAGCGATTGACTTCATGGAGTATTATGCACGACAAATGATCGAACTGGCAAAAGGCAAACCGGTCAACAGCCGTGAAGGCGAGAAAAACCAATATGTATACACGCCGACTGGAGTGACAGTCGTTATCCCGCCTTGGAACTTCTTGTTTGCGATCATGGCAGGCACAACAGTGGCGCCGATCGTTACTGGAAACACAGTGGTTCTGAAACCTGCGAGTGCTACACCTGTTATTGCAGCAAAATTTGTTGAGGTGCTTGAAGAGTCCGGATTGCCAAAAGGCGTAGTCAACTTTGTTCCGGGAAGCGGAGCGGAAGTAGGCGACTATCTTGTTGACCATCCGAAAACAAGCCTTATCACATTTACGGGATCAAGAGAAGTTGGTACGAGAATTTTCGAACGCGCGGCGAAGGTTCAGCCGGGCCAGCAGCATTTAAAGCGTGTCATCGCTGAAATGGGCGGGAAAGATACGGTTGTTGTTGATGAGGATGCGGACATTGAATTAGCGGCTCAATCAATCTTTACTTCAGCATTCGGCTTTGCGGGACAAAAATGCTCTGCAGGTTCACGTGCAGTAGTTCATGAAAAAGTGTATGATCAAGTATTAGAGCGTGTCATTGAAATTACGGAATCAAAAGTAACAGCTAAACCTGACAGTGCAGATGTTTATATGGGACCTGTCATTGACCAAGGTTCTTATGATAAAATTATGAGCTATATTGAGATCGGAAAACAGGAAGGGCGTTTAGTAAGCGGCGGTACTGGTGATGATTCGAAAGGATACTTCATCAAACCGACGATCTTCGCTGACCTTGATCCGAAAGCAAGACTCATGCAGGAAGAAATTTTCGGACCTGTCGTTGCATTTTGTAAAGTGTCAGACTTTGATGAAGCTTTAGAAGTGGCAAACAATACTGAATATGGTTTGACAGGCGCAGTAATCACAAACAACCGCAAGCACATCGAGCGTGCGAAACAGGAATTCCATGTCGGAAACCTATACTTCAACCGCAACTGTACAGGTGCTATCGTCGGCTACCATCCGTTTGGCGGCTTCAAAATGTCGGGAACGGATTCAAAAGCAGGCGGGCCGGATTACTTGGCTCTGCATATGCAGGCAAAAACAATCAGTGAAATGTTCTAAGCGGGACTAAATGGGCATCCTCCCTGCGGGGGTGTCCATTTCATCCATATACTATAAAAAAGAGGAGGAAGTGCCATAGAAAACACACAGCTGATTATTTCGATTTGTATTTATATGGCGGGAATGCTGCTAATCGGCTACTTTGCTTACAAGCGTACGTCGAATCTGACGGATTACATGCTGGGAGGACGCTCTTTGGGTCCGGCAGTAACCGCTCTCAGTGCCGGCGCTGCCGATATGAGCGGCTGGCTGCTAATGGGGCTTCCGGGCGCCATGTTTTCTACTGGTCTGAGCGGCGCTTGGATCGTCATCGGACTTTGCCTTGGAGCGTGGGCGAACTGGCTTTACGTCGCACCGCGGCTGAGAACCTATACTGAAAAAGCGGGGAATTCGATTACAATTCCCGGATTCCTGGAAAATCGCTTCGGAGATCAAACAAAGCTTCTCAGACTGTTTTCGGGAATTGTCATTTTAGTCTTTTTCACGTTTTATGTATCGTCCGGAATGGTGTCCGGCGGCGTCTTATTCAACAGCATCTTGGGGATGGATTATCACACCGGCCTGTGGATTGTGACGGGCGTTGTTGTGGCGTATACCCTGTTTGGCGGCTTTTTGGCAGTCAGCTGGACAGATTTTGTTCAGGGGATCATTATGTTTGCCGCACTCATTCTTGTGCCGATCGTTACGTTTTTCCACACGGGAGGAGCAGGTGATACAGTTGCTGAAATCCGCTCTGTAGATCCTGATATGTTTAATATTTTCAAAGGAACGAGCGTCCTTGGCATTATTTCTTTGTTTGCCTGGGGGCTGGGATACTTTGGCCAGCCGCATATTATTGTGCGTTTTATGGCGATCACGTCTGTCAAAGAGATCAAAAGAGCGCGCAGAATCGGGATGGGCTGGATGATTTTGTCTGCAATAGGCGCAGTGCTGACCGGTTTGGGCGGAATCGCTTATTACCATCAGCGCGGCATGACACTGAAGGACCCAGAGACGATTTTTATTCAGTTAGGGAATATCTTGTTCCATCCGATTATCACGGGTTTTCTGATTTCAGCGATTTTGGCCGCGATTATGAGTACCATTTCTTCCCAGTTGCTTGTGACATCAAGCTCTCTGGTAGAAGATTTATATAAGTCGATGTTCAGACGCTCAGCTTCAGATAAAGAACTGGTGTTTTTAGGCCGACTGGCTGTTCTGGCTGTTTCAATTGTCGCGTTGGTTCTGGCTTGGGAGAAAAATAACACCATCCTTGGATTGGTCAGCTACGCGTGGGCGGGCTTCGGTGCATCATTCGGGCCGGTTGTACTGCTCAGTCTGTTTTGGAAACGAATGACCAAATGGGGGGCACTCGCCGGCATGATTGTGGGAGCAGCGACTGTAATCATTTGGGCGAATGCCGGTCTTTCGGACTTTCTGTATGAAATGATACCTGGTTTTGCTGCGAGTCTATTATCTGTCTTTTTTGTCAGCATATTGACGCAGGCTCCGTCACAAGCTGTCACAGACCAGTTCAACGACTACCAAGATACAATGTCACAATAAAGATCGAAAGGAGGAGGAAGGGGCTGTCCCTTTTTCCTCTTTTCTCCTTTTAAGCGGCCATTTTTTTCTTTTGGAAACAAACGTATTTTTTTCTATACAAAAAGACCCCGTATGGATATGATTAAAGTAAAAAAAGTATAGGAGAAAAAGGTATGGAAGAGCTTTTAGAGAGAGTTTTTTCATTTTCAGATGTTGATAAGCTGATTGATTTTATTAGCTATGAACTGCAAAAGCCAGTGATACTGGAAAGCGCGGATTTCTTTTTGTTAGCCTATAATTCTTACTATATTAACCATTTTGATTCTGCCAACCAGCAGACTATTTTTTCGAAAAAGTGTCCGGTCCAGATTTTTGAGAGGTTTCTGAAGGACGGAATTATTGAAAAATTGAAAACAGAGCCTGAGCCTTTTCGCGTCAATAAAATTGAAAGCATTGGGTTAAACCAGAGGGTGGTCGTGAGTGCAAAGCACAAAGGGGAAGTCATGGGCTACATCTGGATTCAGGAGCTGGACCAAAATCTGACGGATGAAGAGCTCGACTTTTTGTACGAGACCTCCTTCCATGTCGGGAAAATCATTTATAAAACGAATAAATTGAAACAGGAAAAGGAAGAAAAAGCAGAGGATCTCATCAAACGGGCGATCTACCAGCAATTTACCTCTGAGAAGGAACTCAGACGGGAAGCTGAAAGGATCAACACCGTGCTGCCTTCCATGTTTTCAGTTGTTATCCTGCACGCCGCAAATGGGGATGGGGAAGCGGTTGAGGATTTAAAGGAAAATATCAGGTCGTACCTGAATTTACGGGATAAGGTCAGTCATGTCTTAACGATCGAATCAAACATTGTCATCGTCGTAGCGAGTTTTTCCCAAAAAAGCTCCGTCTCCTCAGCAGCTTCTGAGTTTATTAACAAGCTGTTAACACATTTTCACTTTCAAAAAATACCTACCCCTATTTATATCGGTATCGGAAACGAATATAATCACCTATTAAAACTTGGCAAGAGCTACACAGAAGCACTCGAAGTCATCAAAGCCGCAGAAATCACCGGCAATCAGGAAAACATTCCATATGAATATGCCAAACTCGGCATTTACCGCTATTTAGAAAGCATCGAACAGAAAAATGAATTTTTAGAATACGAGAATAAAGATTTAGCTTTATTAAAAGCGAAAGACGAAGAAAGCAGCACTGAGCTGCTCAAAACCTTGGAAATCTATCTCCTCAACAACTGCAAAACAAAACCAGCGGCAGAACAGCTGTTTATTCACCAAAATACATTGAATTACCGCATCAAACAGATTACTGAGATGACGTCGATCGATTTAAGCGATTTCAGAACGCGGTGCCAGCTCTATCTCGATTTGATGCTGATGAAAAAGAAATAAAAAAGAAACCAGTACTTGTACTGGTTTCGTCTTCACTTAAAATCCTCTGTAAACATACGGATCATCAGGTTTTTTAATGGTATTCCAGTCAGTTACTTTGACGACAGGGAGAGTTGACTTGAATGGCTGGTAATATTCTGAGGCCAGAGTGCCCTTAATGTGAATCCATTCATCATCCTTGATGTCCATGTCCTTCGGAAATTCCACAAGCATCCCGTACACGCCGGAATCAGCGATACAGTGAATGATGCCAAACCTTAATACGAACAACTGATTTTTGTTAATTGCGTTTCCTTTGTAAGCAAATCCATGGAATTCTATCGTCCGTCCGAGAAATTCACCCGGATAGTTATAGATGGTTTCCATTCCTTTTAGGAAATCGTCATCGGTCAGAGAAATCTCTTTTTTGCTGGAATACTTATTAAACAGCTGTTTCATTTGTTTGTCATAGCTGTCTTGCGCGTAATAAAGGCTGGCATCAGGCCGCAAATACTGTGTTTGGGAGTAGTGATCACCGCTCTCCATCGCCTTAAACGAGAACCCTTTTGTTTTGACTATGGATGAGTCAAGCGTTGCAATTGGGAAGAAGATGCCTGACACCAAAGGAAAAAGAAAAACAACATAAATCAAATAACGCTGATAAAATGGCTTGTTTTGTTCATGGTCATGCTCGTGATCATGGCCGCACCCGCAATCATGGTCATGGTGATGTCCGCTTTTTTCAGGCGACTTGATAAATAGATATGCTTGGACGGCGGTCAGAATGGCCAGCAGGAAGATCGCAATAAAGGAAAGATAGGCATATTTCATATTGATATATTTTGTTAGATTTCCTGAGGCATGCAGATGATAAAAGAAAAACGTAAATCCCATCAGCACCAATAGACGAAACATCCAATCACCCCTTTACCAGTAGTGATCCCGCTAAAACAATCACGACAATGTATGTAATCAGCAGGAAAACAAATCGTTTTTTGAAGGCCGCAAGCATCATCAATAGATTCTTAATATCCACCATTGCGCCAAAGACGAGAAAGGCGATTAACGATCCCAATGAAAATGTGCTGCTGAAGGAAGACGCGATGAACGCATCAACTTCTGAACAAAGCGACAGGACAAACGCCAGACCCATCATCACGAGGGAAGAGGATACATCATTCTGCCCGATCGCAAGCAGAGTGGATGTTTTGACATACGTCTGCATAGCGGCTGCGATAAAGGCGCCGATGATTAAATATTTCCCCACGGAGAAAAATTCATCAATGGCATGCCGCAAGGTCCCGCCCAGTTTTTGGAGCAAGGTGCCGTGATGATGATGGTGGTGCCCGGGTTCATCAGGCTTTAAAAGCTGGTTATCCTTAAATTGATAGGATAAAATGACCCCGATGATCAGCGAAACGGCGAGAGCCAGTCCGCCTCTGTAAAAGACCACGCTCCATCTATTCCCGAACGCAATATAAGTAGAAAATAAAACGATAGGATTAATGATAGGCGCGGTCAGCATGAAAGCAACGCCCGCATGCAGAGGAACTCCCTTTAACAGAAGCCGCCTCGTAATCGGGATGATGCCGCATTCGCAGGCGGGAAATAAAACGCCGGCCAGCGCACCGAATAAAACGGCGAGAAAACGGTTTTTCGGCATGATTCTTGCAATCATTTCTTCAGAAACAAACATTTGAATGATTCCGGAAAGTATGACGCCAATCAGAATAAACGGAATGGCTTCTATTAAAATGCTGATAAAAATAGAATTCAGCTGAAGAAAAGATGATTGTGCTGTCACAATAAAACCTCCGCTCATGTTAAGCTGCCTTTCTTATGATACCAGAAAAAAAGGCACTGCTTGTTTGACGGAGGAAGGGAAAGGATCGTTTCACTTTGGTTAGGATTCCAAAAAACCGAGTAGGATACTGTCTGTTTCTGCAGCTTCTTTTCCGAGCCAAATCAGGTGTCCCCATGAGTGAAGCAAACAGAGAACAGCGCCACGAATGTGCTCTTTTGCATGATGTGCATGTGACAAGTCAACCAATCCATCATAAACACTTTGCATAATCAGCACGGGACATATGATGGCTTGCAGGTCTTTTAAAGAGACAGCGGCGGTTTGTGACAAGTCAATCAGAAATCCTTCACCCGAGCGCTGCCGGCTGTTCATTTTCCGAAATGCTTCTATGTCTTTTTCATTCATCAAGGACTTGATTCGCTGAAACGGAAGCGTGCTGAATTTGGGGCTCATAGCTCGAAACATCAAACGCGGGAAAGCGTTATTCAAGGAAGAAATCAGCTTCCATATCCACTTTTCCACCGGCGGGCGGAAGAGAATTCTCCCCAATTTATATTCAGTGTCTTTTGGGGTGAGCCACTCTTTAGTGACCGCGGATTGCAGGGTCAATGTATTTACTCTTTCCGGATAATGTGAGGCAAAGCATATGCCGCTCGGCCCTCCTGCTGAGATGGCGATCACATGGACACTGTCGATTTGTAAATGATCTAATAATTTCACATAGAAACGGCAGGCATTGGCAAGACTTTTTCCAATTTCTTTTGACGTTCGTCCATAGCCGGGCCTTGAAGGCGTAATGATGGAATACCCTTGCTCAATCAACGCTGTGTATCCGAATTCCTCGTAACAATTTGAATGCCCGCCATGCATGACAAGGATGGGGGCACCCTTTCCAGCCACTGAATATTCTAGTGTATGTCCTTCGAAGGTGATCGTTTCGACTCGTCTTTTCATCTGTTACTCCCATTTGTTTTTTGCCTATTATAGGGTTTTCAACAATTGATCACAAGGAGAAGAAATGAATAAACAAAGGCTCGTGAAATATGATATACTTTGTATTGATATTCATTCTCAATTAAAACTTTGATATAGATGTGAACGGGAGGCAGGACGGATGGCTGAGAATCAAGAGGTATATGACGTTACGATTATAGGCGGGGGGCCGATTGGGCTGTTTACTGCTTTTTACTGCGGGATGCGGGAGCTGAAAACAAAGGTAATCGAATTTTTGCCGAAGCTCGGAGGGAAGGTGTCTTTATTCTTTCCTGAGAAAATCATTCGCGATATCGGCGGCATACCGGGGATTGCGGGAAAGCAGCTGATCGAGCAGCTGAAGGAGCAGGCGGCAACGTTTGATCCTGATATCGTATTGAATCAGCGTGTGACCGGGTTTGAACGCCTGGGTGACGGCACCATTGTACTGACGGGTTCTGAAGGGGAAAAGCACTATACAAGAACTGTAATTTTGGCTTGCGGCATGGGTACGCTTGAGGTCAATGAGTTTGACAGCGAGGATGCGGCCCGATATGCGGGCAAAAATCTTCATTATGGAGTGGAGAAGCTCGATGCGTTTAAAGGGAAACGCGTGGTGATATCAGGCGGCGGAGATACTGCAGTCGACTGGGCTAATGAGCTTGAACCGATTGCGGCGTCTGTGACTGTCGTTCATCGGCGTGAGGAATTCGGCGGAATGGAAAGCAGCGTGACGAAAATGAAGAAATCATCGATGCGGGTGCTTACTCCTTATCGGCTGGAGCAGTTGAACGGAGATGAAGAGCGCATCAAAAGCGTGACCGTTTGTCATACTGAGTCTAGCCAGAGGGAAGACATAGAAATTGATGAGCTGATCATCAATCATGGGTTCAAAATTGATCTCGGGCCGATGAAGGAGTGGGGACTGGAGATTGAAGAAGGCAGGGTGAAAGCTGACAGACATATGCGAACGAATCTTCCGGGCGTGTTTGTGGCGGGCGACGCGGCTTTTTATGAAAGCAAGCTGAGATTAATTGCCGGCGGCTTTACCGAAGGCCCGACAGCAGTCAACACCGCTAAGGCTTATTTGGATCCTAAGGCCGAGAATATGGCGATGTATTCCACCCATCATAAAAAATTGGTACATAAATAAAACAGCCCTTGGGGGAAAGGGCTGTTTGCCATCAGCTGTGAAGGAGTTTTTTTTCCGCTTGTTGATTCTGAATGAAAGCTAGCAATTCATCCTGTTCTTGTACAGCTGTGAATCCATAAGCTTCGGCAGCTGAGTCATCGCCTATACAGACGATAGGGGGCCGGCTTGCTGACGGTTCCGGCAAAATGCCAATTTGTTCGCCACCATTGATCAATTGCTGCACGGACAGCTTGTTCGGGCAAATGACCATGTGCAGCGGGGATTCACTGATGGTACGCTGAATCATGTGGGTGAACCGGTCATCTATGACGTTTTCATGAGTGATATAAAACGAACAGGATTCATGCTTTTGCATGAATTCCACTGCATGGCGGCTCCCGACAACAAGACGTTTCTCTGAATCAGGCTGAATGGCGGTGACAAGAAAGCCCTGTTTTTCAAGCTCCGTCTTTGCTTGCTCAGATGCTGCACTCAGTTTGGCTGTCAGCTGGCGGATGTCGATTTTCTGAGAAGCCAGTGCTCTGAAAAATTCACAAACCGCCCGGCGCGATGTGAAAAAAATGTCTTCAAAGGTGCCAATCTTTCGAAGAATTTCTTCATTGACAGGCATGTTTTCGGTCCGCCATTTCGGCCACTCGATGACATCGGCGCCGGAATCGCGCAGCTTGTCTGCAAGCTGGTCTTCATCTTCGCCATGAGTCACAACCATCAAATGCCGGCCGATGAGCGGTTTGCTTTCAAACCAGCTGTGTGTTTGAAAGTTGACGATGTCTCCAATGACGATAATCGCAGGGTTTGTAATCTGGTGTTCTTGCACTTTTTGCTGAATGTTCTCAAGTGTTCCTTTCACACTCCGCTGGCGGCCCCACGTCCCCCATTGGATGACAATGACAGGGACAGAAGGCGATTTCCCGTATGAAATGAGCTGCTGGCAAATATAAGACAAGTTCTTGACACCCATGTAAAAAACAAGGGTTTGAACGCTTCGGGCCAGCCCTTCCCAGTCAAGGTTCGGCGTGCCTTTTAATGATTTATCATGCGCTGTAATCATGGCAAAAGACGATGCAAAATCCCGATGCGTGACGGGGATGCCCGCATATAGCGGCGCTGCAATTCCAGAGGTGATTCCCGGCACCATTTCATAGCGAATGCCGTGCTCATGAAGAGCATCTGCTTCCTCGCCGACTCTGCCGAATACGCTCGGATCTCCGCCCTTCAAGCGAACGACGGTTAACCCATTTAATGCTTTTTCAACCAGCAGGGCGTTAATTTCTTTTTGTTTCATAAAATGGCGGTCTGGCAGTTTTCCGCAATAAATAAACTGGCAGTCCGGTGATGCAAATTCGAGCAGCTTCGGGTTGGCGAGCCGGTCATATAAAATCACATCTGCTTCCTCGAGCGCCTGTTTTCCTTTGATGGTGAGCAGGCCTGGGTCGCCGGGTCCGGCTCCCACGAAATATACGATTCCGTTCTTCATGATCATGTCATCCTTCCGTCACTGTAAAAAATGAAGGACCACTAGAAAAGTGATCCGGTCTTTTGATCAATATACGAGATAAACATGTTCTCCTTCGATCAGCGTTTCATATGTTTTGACACATCCGTGGTCAGGTTCTTGGACGATTCCGTCTTCTAAGGAAATTTTCCAGTCATGCATCGGGCAGAAAACATATTGACCGCTGACGATGCCTTCTGCCAGGACGCCGCCCTTATGCGGACAGCGGTTTTCGATGGCGCGGATGCTTCCGTCTGAAAGCTTGAAAACCGCGAGCTCCTTATCTTCAATATACACTGTTTTGCCTAATTGTTCAGGCAATTCTTCAATTTTTCCGATACATACTTTTGTTACGTCTTTGTTTACCATGTCCATTCCTCCTCAATGATTGTTTTTGTCATTATGATGTGGTCACGACATTTTCAAATAATTCTTTAGAGGTTTGTTTATCCTCTAAAAAGTCTTTCCACGGATCCTTGTGGACAGAGAGTGTTTCATTCATTCGGTCGTTCAGCTCCTGCCGCTTTTCCGGATCGTTTAACACGGATTGGACATGGGATAAACCGACGCGCTCAAGCCATGCGGACGTACGCTCCAGATAGTTTGCGGTTTCCCTGTAATATTGCAGGTAAGCGCCTGCGTATTCTAAGACTTCTTCATTTGTTTTCACCTTCATCAGCAAATCGCCGGCACGCAAGTGGGTTCCGCCGTTTCCGCCGACATAAAGCTCCCAGCCTCCGTCGATGCCGACAACGCCAAGGTCCTTAATGCCGGATTCCGCACAGTTTCGCGGGCACGCAGACACGGCCATTTTGACTTTGTGCGGCGTGTTTAGCCCTTCGAATTTTTTCTCAAGCGCAATGCCCAGTGCCATGGAGTCTTGTGTGCCGAAGCGGCAGAATTGCTCGCCTACACATGTTTTCACTGTGCGGAGCGTTTTTCCGTACGCGTAGCCCGACGGCATATCAAGATCTTCCCATACCTTCGGAAGGTCTTCTTTTTTCACGCCGATAAGATCAATTCGCTGGCCGCCTGTCATTTTCACGAGCGGGATCTCATATTTGTCAACGACATCGGCGATCTTGCGCAAATCTGTGGAGTTGGTCACGCCGCCGTACATCCGAGGAACGACTGAGTATGTTCCGTCTTTTTGAATATTGGCGTGCATTCGTTCATTAACAAAGCGGGATGTCCGGTCATCCTCGTATTTGGTTGGATTAATCATGCCTAAGTAGTAGTTCAGAGCGGGCCGGCATTTGGAACAGCCTTCTGGCGTTTTCCAGCCGAGCACATTCATGACTTCTCTTGTATGTGACAGCCCTTTGGCTTTGATTTCTTCTACGACTTCATCTCTCGACAATGTGGTGCAGCCGCAAATGGATTCTTTTTGCGCTGACGCATCAAAGTCTGATCCGAGCGTATGCTGGAGGATTTCTTCTACGAGTGGCTTACAGCCTCCGCATGAGCGGGATGCGCCGGTGCATGCTTTGATCTCGTCCGTTGACGAGCAGCCCTTTTTCTGTATGGCTTGAATAATCGCACCTTTTGACACGCCGTTACAGCCGCAAATGATTTCATCGTCGCTCATCGCTGCGGTTATGCTTGTGCCTGCTTGTTGGTCGAGAGGCTGTAAGATTGATATTTTTGAGGTTTCAGAGATATCGGCTTCTTTTTGAATCATAGAAAACAGGCGGTTGCCTTCGCTGCTGTCGCCGAATAAAACAGCACCGACTATTTGATTGCCTCTCAGGACGATTTTTTTATAGATGCCGTCCTGCTCATCGAAGACTTTAATCGCTTTTTTCTCTTCTGATTCGTTAAAGTCACCGGCAGAGAAAACCTCGACGCCTGATACCTTTAACTGTGTGGAGAGAACGGAGCCCTCATACGGTTTTGTTTCGATGCCGCAAATATGCTTCGCCAGCACTTTTGCCTGTTCATAGAGCGGTGCCACAAGCCCGTAGGCGATTCCTCGGTGCTCGGCACATTCGCCGACTGCGTAAATGTGCGGGATTTTAGTCTGCATATAATCGTTGACGATGATGCCGCGGTTAACCGGAATGCCGCTCTCGGCGCCGAGTGTTGTATTCGGACGGATGCCGACAGCCATGACGACTAAATCAGCTTCAATGCTTGTGCCATCTTTGAAGCGAAGGCCTTCGACACGGTCATCACCGACAATTTCTTCTGTTTGCTTTTCAAGTAAAAAGGTCATACCTTGTTTTTCTAACTCGTTTTGCAGCAGGCGTCCTGCCGTTGCATCAAGCTGGCGCTCCATCAGGAATGGGGCAAGGTGGATGACGGACACGTCCATGCCAAGATTCAGCAGTCCGCGAGCTGCTTCCAAACCAAGAAGTCCTCCGCCGATGACGGCAGCTTTTTTATATTGTTTTGACGCGGCGAGCATTGTGTCTGTATCTTTTATGTCCCGGAAAGCTGTGACGCCTTTTTTGTCTGCGCCCGGAATCGGAAGGATAAAAGGGACCGAGCCTGTCGCCAAGATCAATTCATCGTAAGGCTGGATTCTGTCTGCATCTGTGATGACTGTTTTGTTTTCCGTGTCCACTTTGATGACTGTTTCATTTGTATACAATTGAATGTTGTTTTCTTCGTACCAGTCCCAATCGTTTAACGTAATATCTTTAATATCTGTATCGCCTTGAAGCACTTTTGACAAAAGGATTCGGTTGTAATTGGGATGCGGTTCGGCACCGAAAATTGTGATCTGAAAATCGTCTTTAGCAACACTCAGTATCTCTTCAATGGCCCTTACCCCGGCCATTCCATTACCAACAAGAACTAGCTGTTTTTTTCCCATCAGATGATCCGCTCCTTATCAATGTTTTTTCCAGCGTAGCACAGCAAAAAGGAATATTTAAGATACATGTTATAAAATGTAACAAAATATACGAAAAGTTCTAAAAATTTTATGAAAAATTTAAATGGGTCTGATTCGGACGGTACATACCTTAAAACCGGGCATTTTACAGGCTGGATCTAAGGCTTCCCCGATTAAATCATTCACATTTTGAGCGTCTGCCCAATGGATGGGAACAAAAACAGTATCTTTTCTGATTTGTTCTGATAATTTGCTGCGGACGGTGATGCTTCCCCGCGGCGATTCTATTTTTACCAGTACACGGTCCTCGATATTGTAGGTCGCTGCTGTTTGCGGATGGATTTCCATAAACGATTCAAAATGTCTCGCGGCAAGGGCGGCGCTTTTTCTTGTTTGGACGCCTGTTAAGTAGTGA
The DNA here is from genome assembly GCF_044570195.1 of Bacillus sp. SG20033. Lineage (NCBI taxonomy): Bacteria > Bacillati > Bacillota > Bacilli > Caryophanales > Bacillaceae > Bacillus > Bacillus sp. SG20033. The sequence goes on from NZ_CP172606.1 coordinate 364,775, forward strand.
GACATGACTCTGCCTGTCGTTAAATAAAGCGGATAATCGGCTGTCGGCTTCTCTTTTGGAACAGGTGGTTCGTTTGGAATCACACTTAATGCCGCTTTTTGATCCGGATGAGCAAATGATTCTGTAAACAAGCGCCCAGTTCCGGGATGATCAGATTCCGGACACGGCCAATGAATGCCGCCTTCACGTCTGAGCCTGTCGTATGAGATGCCTGAATAATCGGCAATCCCGCCTCGGCTCGCTTCTCTCAATTCATTAAAAATATCCTCCGCTGACGTATAAGAAAAGTAGCGGCCCTTGCCGAGAGCGGATGCGAGATCACAAATGATCTGCCAATCATGCTTTGCTTCGCCGGGGCATGGCCGGCTTGCTTCTCTTAATGTCACGCGTCCTTCTACATTTGTCATGGTGCCTTCATCTTCTAAGTAAGAGGAGGCAGGTAAAATCACATCTGCGTATTTCGCAGTCTCAGAAATAAACAAATCGATTGCAACAAAGAATGTCAGTTTACGTAAAGCCTTTTTCACGAGATTCGCATTTGGGCTGGAGACAGCAGGATTGGAGCACATGAGGAACAATCCTTTGATGTCGCCGTCATTGATTTTTTCCATCATTTCATAGGCTGAGACACCTTTTCGCGGCAGATCATCCTGATGGATTCCCCACACTTTCGCAACATGTGCCCGGTGTTGTTCGTTTTCAATAGATCGATAGCCCGGAAGCTGATCGGCTTTTTGACCATGCTCTCTTGCACCTTGCCCGTTGCCTTGTCCGGTGATCGCCCCGTAACCTGAGTAAGGCTTGCCGATTTTTCCTGTGATCAGCACCATGTTTAAGAAGCCTTTCACAGCCGCTGTTCCATCGGTTTGCTGTTCAATCCCGCGGGCTGTAAACAGCATGCCGGACGTTTCCTTGGCAAACTTTACAGCAGCTTTTCTTATATCCACCAGGGGGACACTCGTCTGTTCGGCGATGTCATTCAGGTCCAACGAGTCAGTATGCTGCTTCAGCTCTTCGAATCCATTTGTTCGTGATTGAATAAAATCTTCGTTTGCGAGCTGTTCGTCGATGATGATTTTGACGAGACCGTTGGCAAGAGCGGCGTCTGTGCCGGGTTTGATTTTCAAATGAAGATCGGCGATTTTCGTTGTCGCTGTTTCACGGGGATCAATGGCAATGATGTAAGCTCCGTTTTCTTTCGCTTTTTCAAAATACGGCATAATCGTAGGCTGACACTCCGCGATATTGGTGCCGGCCAGAATGATCACACGGGTGTGGGGAATGTCTGATAAGGGATTCGTTAAGCCTCTGTCCGCGCCGAATGTTTGGTTGGCTGCGGTTGCTGCGGCGGACATACAAAGCCTCCCGTTGTAGTCGATGTATTTTGTCTGTAAGCCCACCCGTGCGAATTTCCCTAACAAATACGCCTCTTCATTTGTAATCGAGGCGCTTCCGTATACCGCCATAGCGTCATGGCCGTGTTCTGCTTGGATCATTGTCACTTGGTCTTTAATGTAATTCAATGCTTCTTCCCAGGAAACAGGGATAAACTCGCCGTTTTTCTTCAGCAGAGGGTGGGTGATGCGAGAGGAGTTCAGGGCATGCTGGTGAGCATTCATGCCCTTCATGCATAGCCGACCCTGTGTTGTAGGATTATCAATCCCGATCGCAGTGTGCTTTTTGCGCGTGACGATGGTTTGTTCCACGAGCTGCATTTTGCACTGCATGCTGCAAAACGGGCATTGAGTGTCATATGTTTTTTCTGATTGGACGTCTTGCTGTTTATCACGGAAATATCTAAGCAGTCGTTCAGTCAAAATGCCTCATCCTTTCTTATATGCACCCGTCTCAACAGTCGGGTTTTGAATCAGTGACAGATCTGTTTGGAGGCTTTCCAGCAGCTGTGCCCTTAGGTCTTCTTCGAATAGCACTTCTCTGATATGAACGATCCCGAGACGGTCTATCCACTGATGAACAGCTTCTAAGTAATGAGCCGTTTCCCGATAATACTGGATCAGTCCTTTGATCATGCCGGCAGTGCTGTATTCGTTCTCAGTCACGCAAAACAGGGCTCCTGAACGGGCATGAGTTCCCCGGACGCCTCCGATGTAAATGTCCCAGCCAGCTTGTGTCCGAATTGCGCCGACATCTTGCAGGGCGGCATCGGTGCAGTCTGTTTCACATGATAAGCTGATAGAAATGGGAGCGGGTAAGGGAAGCATCTCAAGTTGTCTTTCGATTTGGGCTGCCAGCTGCTGAATCGATCGATTTTGCCCGCATGTACATGCTTTGATGCTTTGCAGCGCGTGTCGGTGTTCATTAGTGTAAACGGGCATCTTCAGGTCTTTTTTTATGTTCGGGAGATCCGCAGGCTTGATCCCGGCAAGCTTCAGCCTTTGGCCGTGAGTCATGGATACGTCGGGAATGCTGTATGCCTCAATGATGTTGGCGATGGTTCTTAACTGCTCCGCGTTTGTCCGCCCGCCGTACATTTGCGGAATCAGGATGCATGTCTCTTCAGTGGCTGGCTCAGGCTGGACAAACCCAGGGTACAGCATTTCCAGATAGTATTGAATCGCAGGAACACAAGTACTGCATCCTTTTTTTGTTTTCCAGTCAAGCTGGTTCATCACTTCTGCCGGATTAGTGAATGGCCTGCGCTGAAGCTCAGCGATGATGTCGTCTTCTGTAAAATCAGTACAGCTGCAAAACGAAGGTGTGCCGGCGGGCTTCGTATATTCGCTGTTGGTCATGTACCTCAAAAGGTCTTCAACGAGCGGTTTGCATCCTCCGCAGGACCCAGTGGCTTTGGTGCAGTGCTTGACTTCCTCAACAGTTGTTAAGCTATTCGTGTGCACCGCGTCTTCAATCGCGCCTTTCGTCACTGTGTTGCATTGGCAAATCGTTTCACTGGAAGGCATGGATTCAAATAAAGGGCCGCTTGTCTCCGGTTCGATGATCTGCTTTTTGACAATGGAGATGTCTCGTTGTTTAAGCAGGCTGTCGAGAAGCCGCTGCTTGTCACGGGTGTCTCCGAATAAAATAACACCGGCCAGTTTGTCATCTACAAAAAGCGCTTTTTTATAAACGCCTGCTTGTTCGTCGTAGATTTTGATGCTCGTCGTGCGTTCATCCTCTTGGATCTTTCCTGCTGACCACACATCGATTCCAGCTATTTTTAAAGCCGCAGATGGTGCTGAGCCTTGATATTCCTCACATGGAACGCCGCAAATATGACTGGCGAGAGCTTTTCCCTGCTCATAAAGCGGTGCCACCAATCCGTACACCGTTCCGTTATGTTCGGCGCATTCACCAACGGCGTAGATATTCGGTTCGCTTGTCTGCATGAAGTCATTCACGATGATCCCGCGGTTCACTTTGATTCCAGCGGATACAGCTAATTCAATATTCGGTCTGACGCCGGCCGCCATCACAATCAAGTCTGCTTTTAATGAAGAGCCATCTTTAAAATGGATTCGGTCTGCCTTGGTGGCGCCGGAAATGGAGACGGTGTCTTTCTCCAGAAGAAAGGTTAGGCCTTTTTGTTCCAGCTCTGTTTGCAGCAGCCGCGCCGCTGTTTGATCGAGCTGTTTTTGCATAATGCCGGCGGAGTGGTGAATGACGCTGACATCCATACCGAGATGCTGTAAACCGACTGCAGCTTCCAGTCCTAATAAGCCGGCTCCGATTACCGCAGCCTTTTGAAAGCGCTGAGCCATCTTCATCAGCGCTTGGCAGTCTTCTATTGTCCGAAATCCATAGACACCTTTTTTGTCTGCCCCGGGGATAGGGAGAATATGAGGGGAGGAGCCTGTTGCCACAATGAATTTGTCATAAGACAGGATGCGCTTGCGATCCGTTATGACCTGCTGCTGATCTGTATCAATCTGAATAACCGTTTCGCCTGTGTAAAGCGTGATCCCGTGCTTGTCGTACCAATCCTTGCTGTTCAGTGTAATATCATCGAGTGACGCTTCACCCTGCAATACAGAGGATAAGAGAATGCGATTGTAATTGGGATGCGGCTCGCTTCCGAAAATGACAATCTCAAACATGTGGCGATTCAGCTTTAATACTTCTTCAATACAGCGGATTCCGGCCATGCCGTTTCCCGCTAACACCAATCTTTGTTTCTTCATGTATCAGACCTCCTTTGGCGAAGCTCGTAAGTTTTCTCCTATTAAAAATTATGTCACAATGCACTGTTAACGCATTAAACGTGTCACAAAAACTTACACATGTCTTTTCCAGAAAATAATGGTCCTATATCCTTGATTCAGAAAATGTAAAATAATGAGGGTCTAGAAAGGGGAATCTTATGAAGCTGTCGGAACTGAAAACTAGCGGTCATCCACTCACGTTGCTCTGTTCCTTTTTATACTTTGATGTCAGTTTTATGATATGGGTTATGCTTGGGGCGCTGGGTGTTTATATTTCTCAGGATTTTGGCCTGTCTCCTTTTGAGAAAGGGCTTGTCGTAGCTGTGCCGATTTTATCTGGATCAGTGTTTCGTATCATTCTTGGTATTTTAACGGACAGAATCGGACCGAAAAAAACGGCAGTGATCGGGATGCTGGTGACGATGATTCCGCTGCTTTGGGGGACATTCGGCGGCCGTTCCCTGACTGAGCTGTATGCCATCGGGATTCTGCTTGGCGTGGCGGGGGCAAGCTTTGCTGTAGCGCTGCCTATGGCCAGCCGATGGTATCCGCCTCATTTGCAGGGGCTTGCGATGGGGATTGCCGGAGCGGGGAACAGCGGCACGTTGTTTGCAACCCTGTTTGGCCCTCGTCTGGCAGAGCAGTTCGGCTGGCACATTGTCATGGGACTTGCGCTTATTCCATTATTGATCGTCTTTATTCTTTTTGTATCCATGGCAAAGGATTCTCCTGCACAGCCGTCTCCCCAGCCGCTCAAAAGCTATCTGCATGTGTTCGGGCAAAAGGAAACATGGTTTTTCTGCCTGCTGTACAGCGTCACATTTGGCGGATTTGTCGGGCTCTCAAGCTTTTTATCTATTTTCTTTGTTGATCAATACCAGCTGTCAAAAATTCATGCGGGCGACTTCGTTACATTATGTGTGGCGGCGGGGAGCTTTTTCCGGCCTGTCGGGGGCTTGATTTCGGATCGTGTCGGCGGCACGAAAGTTCTTTCTGTACTGTTTGTCATCGTGGCACTGTGTATGGCCGGAGTCAGCAGCCTGCCATCTCTCTCAATGGTTATTGTTCTATTGTTTGTCGGAATGATGGGGCTCGGAATGGGAAACGGCGCAGTATTCCAGCTCGTGCCGCAGCGTTTTCGCAAAGAAATTGGCATGGTGACGGGAATTGTCGGTGCGGCCGGAGGAATCGGTGGGTTTTTCCTGCCGAACATCTTAGGATCTCTCAAACAGATGACAGGCACATATGCTATCGGTTTTATCACGTTTTCCTGTATCGCGCTGCTGGCGTTTGCACTTGTGCTTGCCGCAGGCTATTACTGGCGGAAAAGCTGGAGCGCGGAAAGCAGCCCGGCGGATGTGTAGGGTTTTGACGGACACGCGTTTGTGCGTGTCTTTTTTATTTTCTCTTGATTTTCAACAGTGAACCGATCAAAATAAATAGTAATTATTACGATTTGTTAGCGAGAGGAGTTTTCTGAATGAATCAACATACGCTGCTCCCGAAAAAAACGGAGCGTCTTCAATACTTTGGATCGGTCAGTCCGATCAAAGGCGAGAAACCAGTGGAAAAAGAGAAAATGAAGGACCTGCAAAATATCAGGAAGGATTATTTTTTTGATATTCAGCATGTAGGTGTCGCTAATGTGTCCCATCCAGTCACAATCACTTCTGCCATGATGCCTGCCGAGCAAACAACGGCTGCGAACTTTACAATGACTTGTAATTTGCCGAGAAATCAGAAGGGGATTAACATGAGCCGGTTAACAGAGCTGCTGCAAGTCTATCATCAAAATGGCTGGGTTCTCTCATTTTCCTCTCTTCAGCAATTTACGAAAGAGCTTGCAGAAAACATGGACATATCATCTGCCACAGTTGAAGTGAGGTTTCCGTGGTTTTTCGAACGGAAAAGCCCGAAGCTTGAGAAAGCGGGTTTGATGCATGCTGATATATTCATGTCTGTCACCTATCGCAAAGATCAGCCGTTTAAACAGCGTGCCGGCATCTCAGCAAAAGTAACGACTCTGTGCCCTTGCTCCAAGGAAATCAGCGAATACAGCGCCCATAATCAGAGGGGAACGGTCAGCATTTGGGCGGATATTCACCCGGCCGCATCACTGCCAAGTGATTTTAAAGCCGATTTGCTTCACGCCGCAGAATCAAATGCTTCTGCGAGACTGCATCCGGTATTGAAGCGGCCTGATGAAAAAGCCGTGACAGAAACGGCCTATGAAAACCCGAGATTTGTTGAGGATCTCGTCCGGCTGATTGCTGCTGATTTGTTTGAGCTTGAATGGGTGTCAGCCTTTGAGATTGAATGCCGAAATGAAGAATCGATCCATCTCCACGATGCCTATGCGAAGCTGTTTTTTTCAAAGGAAGTGGATAAAATATGAAACTCTCATTATTCATTATTGCAGTTCTTATGCCAGCCTGCCTGCTGTCAGCCTGCTCCGATCATGCAGAAGAACACGCAAGTATCAATTTAAAGAAAACGGTCGAAAACATAACGGACGTTCGAAAAACAGCAAAAACAAGCATTGATTGGACGAAGCCTTCGGGCGGAGAATACCCGGATATTAAACAGAAGCATGTCTGGATTGATGTGAATGTGAAGGAGCAGAAGGCTTACATCAAGGAAGGAAGCAACACTATCTATACAATGATGATCTCTTCTGGTCTTGATCAAACAAAAGATGATGCTACGCCAAAGGGCACCTTTTATGTAGAGCCTGAACGGGGAGAATGGTTTTTCTCCGAAGGATACCAGGAAGGCGCAGAATACTGGGTATCATGGAAAAACCACGGCGAATTTCTATTTCATAGTGTGCCAATGACAAAGGATCAAAAAGTCATCAAAACGGAAGCAGAAAAACTAGGAACGAAAGCATCTCACGGTTGTATCAGGCTGACCATTCCAGATGCGAAATGGATATATGAAAATATCCCTGAACATACAAAAGTGGTGATCAGCTGAATTGAAAACCGTTGACAAAAAGGAAAAAAGACCATACAATTTAAATCGTAACAATTACGTTTTATGATAAATGGCTTATCATTGTCTGTATCTGTGAAAAGCGGAAAGGCTAAGGATCTTGCTGTCATTGATCCCCATGAAGCGTCTCTTGAAAACTGGAGACGATACACAAGCCGCATTCTGATGAGATATTTGCGCTCTCCATCGGTTCAGCATTTCAAGTAGAGCAATTGCTTTATGCAAGCTGCGGTTTTCCGAATGTCGGCAAGGATTTGCGATGGGGAAAAGGATTAAACGCGGTTGGAGCCTTTACTGATTTATAAATCGGGCGGCAGCGAGAAATGAGCGCGAAAAGCTGCTCTACACCATTGTACATATGGCAAAGTATACAATTTAAATCGTAATCATTCTATTTTAACGGAGGCATTATTATGAAAAAAATTCCGGTTACCGTACTGAGCGGTTATCTAGGTGCGGGAAAAACAACATTGCTGAACAGCATTCTGCAAAATCGCGAAGGCTTGAAAATAGCGGTTATCGTAAACGATATGAGCGAGGTGAACATTGACGCGGGCTTGGTCAAGCAGGAAGGGGGCCTTTCCAGAACAGATGAAAAGCTTGTGGAAATGTCAAACGGCTGCATTTGCTGCACGCTTCGCGAAGACTTATTAATTGAAGTTGAGAAGCTGGCAAAAGACGGACGGTTTGATTATATCGTCATCGAATCAACAGGAATCAGCGAACCGATCCCGGTGGCCCAGACTTTCTCTTATATCGATGAAGAGATGGGAATCGATCTTACAAAATTCTGTCAGCTGGATACGATGGTGACAGTGGTTGATGCCAACCGTTTTTGGCATGATTATCAGTCAGGCGAAAGCCTTCTGGACCGCAAAGAAGCATTGGGGGAAGAGGATGAAAGAGAAATCGCCGACCTCTTGATCGATCAAATTGAGTTTTGCGATGTACTGATCTTAAATAAATGTGATTTGGTCAGCGAGCAAGAGCTCGAACAGCTTGAAAAAGTTCTTCGTAAACTGCAGCCAAGAGCCAAGTTCATTCGTTCCGTCAAAGGAAATGTAAAACCACAGGAGATTTTGCATACAGGGTTATTTAACTTCGAGGAAGCGAGCGGATCGGCCGGCTGGATTCAAGAGCTGACGGCAGGCCATGCGGAACACACCCCGGAAACAGAAGAATACGGTATCTCTTCATTTGTATATAAGAGACGTTTGCCGTTTCATTCTACACGGTTTTATCAATGGATAGATCAAATGCCAAAGAACGTGGTTCGTGCCAAAGGAATCGTCTGGTGCGCATCTCATAACAACCTCGCTTTGCTGATGTCGCAAGCAGGTCCGTCGGTTACGATTGAGCCTGTATCTTATTGGGTGGCGGCGCTGCCGAAGCTTGAGCAGGAGCAAGTCAAACAGCAGGAGCCGGAAATCCTGGAGGAGTGGGACCCGGAGTTCGGCGACCGCCTAACGCAGCTAGTTTTTATCGGAACTGACCTGGATGAAGAAACGATCACGAAAGAGCTTGATCAATGCCTGCTGACTGAATATGAATTTGATTCCGACTGGTCGCTGTTTGAGGACCCGTTTAAATGGAAGCTGAATCAATAGAAAAAAAGCCGTCCCCTGGGGAGCGGCTTTTTTTAATGAAACGTTTGTTTAAACATAATGAGCGTATTTTTTCTCAAGGATATTCTGAAAGACCGCGGCAATGGAGCAGATGGCCCAATAAATGAGAGCGGTCAGAATATACATGGTCATATAATCAAACTCTCTGCCCCCGATGATTTTCGCATGCTGGAGCAATTCCGGCACTGTAATCATCGCAGCGAGAGAGGACGCCTTGATTAAGTCGAGCAATACATTGGCAAGCGGAGGCAGCGCAATACGTATCGATTGCGGCAAAATGATGCCCCTCATCGTCTGCCAATAGGAAAGACCCAGCGAGGATGCGGCTTCCCACTGTCCTTTTTCGACGGATGAAATGGCTGAACGGTTAATTTCCGCAATGTAGGCGGCGCTGTTTAGGCTAAAGCCGATTAAAGCAGCCGTGACCGCGGAAAATTCAATGCCGATATAAGGAAACCCGAAATAAAGGATAAACAAAATCACCAAAATCGGAACGCCCCGCATAAATGAGATATAGAGCTTCGCCGGCCATCTTAACAAAGCAAGCTTAGACATTCTGGCGAGTGATATGAACAGGCCGATCACAGTTCCCGCAAACATGCTTACAAAAGAGATGAGCAGTGTATATCCAATGCCTTTTATGACATAAGGGAACGATTCAATAGCCAGCTTCGTGTTGAAAATATATTCCCATTGAATGCTATTGATCATGGCGTCCGATTACAAATCAACGTCCTGAACGTCGGCATCAATTTTTTTTGATACATCTGCTTTATTGAAGAATTGTTTCGACAGTTTAGTCAAAGAACCATCCTTGCCCATCTCTTTCAATGCTTCGTTCATCTTTTTCTGAAGTGCCGCATTGCTTTTTTTCATGACAAGGGCCTGTTTGTTCGGCATGTACTTGATGTCAGGATGAATTGTAATGTTGAGATCCGGGAATGCCGCGAGCGCAAGTGTCTGCAGGTAATAGTCGTTTAAAATGACGTCAGTGCGTCCGTTGGCAACATCTTTTAAATATTGCTCATTCGTCGCATTATCATAAATCACTTCTTTGGCGCCGTATTTTCTCGCGACCTCCATGTAGACGGTTGTAGCCGCGCCAGCCGCTTTCTTCCCTTTTAAATCCTTAAGCGTTTTAATCCCGGATAAATCGTCTTTACGGACGATTGCCGTGCCGTATGAATATTTATATGGAGTAGAAAATGCGAACTTCTTCTCGCGGTCCTTCGTCACATCGATGTCATTCGCGGCTGCGTCAACCTGTCCGCTGTTCACCGCTGTCAGCATCCCGTCAATGCCCATCTCCTTGAACTCAACCTTCAGTCCCAGGCGTTTTGCCGCTTCACGAACGACTTCAACCTCGTAGCCTGTCAGCTTATCGGAGCCAGAGTCGGTATCATGATAAGAAGTGGGATAAAGCGTGCCTGATGTAGCGACTACGATTTTCCCTTTATCCTTAATCTGCTCCCAGCCTGTATCCTTGGAATCGGCTTCATTTTTGCCGGAACAGGCTGCCAATATAAGAAAGAAAGCCATTGTGAAACTGAATATAACGGCTTTGGAATGCATGAATGATTTCACCTATAGTTCCCCCAATCTGTTAATCAACTAAAAAGATAGCATTGAACATAAGGGGTTGCAATATGTTGATGGCGTTTTCAAAAAGTTCGAATTGTGTATACAAAAAGCATAGGTGGGTGTTTAAAAGCGTCTATGAAGGGAAGAGGTGATGAAAAAAGGAGTTGTCCAAGGATGAATGCCAGACGTACCAAGGAAACACATGTGGACGTGATGGATGCAGAAGATCAGTTATTCCTCTATGCCAATACCGTAAGAAATGGTCAAGAAGCATGAAATCGATCTTCAGAATAAATTTAAGTCTTGCTGATGCCCCTAAGGCATATGATATATTCGATGAGAAAGAAAATGGAAACATTTAAACCATAATGGGGGAGTCAAATGAACATTTACAAACCAGCCGGATTTTGGATCAGACTTGGAGCTGCATTGTTAGACTACATTATAGTCTCCGTGCCTCTTTTGCTGATCTATTGGCTGATTACAGGAAAAGACCCGAATGACAGCATGTTCATCAGTTTGGTTGTTCTGCTGTACTCTATTTTGCTGCCGGTGTTTTGGCGCGGCTACCTTATCGGAAAAAGAATCTGCGGAATCAGAATCGTAAAAAAAGACGGATCACAAGTCAGCTTGTTAACAATGTTTTTACGGGTTATTGTAGCCGGCCTGGTTTACGTTATAACCTTCGGACTCGGCTTGATCGCCAGCCTGATTCTGATTGCCGTACGAGAAGACAAACGGACCCTGCATGATTTAATCGCGGGAACGTATGTCACTTATGCGACGTCAGGTGAAGAAGAACTTAATGCTGACGAAGAGATTAGAAAGAGCGAATAATGGTTCGCTCTTTTTATTTTTATGCATAAAAAATACAAGGCAGCAAAACATATGAAAAATAGATTGGAGGAATAAACTGGATGAAACGAATAACCATCAACATCATCACAATGTTCATTGCAGCGGCTGTCATTTCTCTGACCGGTACAGCTGAGGCCGCTGAAAAACAGCAGCAGCCTCCCGCAAATGTTACACTGACAGATCAGCAAAAGAAAGAGATTGAACAACTGGAAGCAGAGATTCTTAAAAAGCGCAAAGACGTGATCTCAAAGTATGTACAATATGGTGTCCTGCCTAAAGAAAGAGGAGAACACATCAAAAATCACTTGGACAAACACTTTGAAATGATGAAACAAAACGGCTTTGTTCCAAAGCACCATCCTCATCCGCATAAATTTGAAAAAAGACATTAAAATGGTAAGCATCCAATGGGAATTGGGTGCTTTTTTATTGTTAAAAGTTACTGAATGAATTTTCCAAAAAATATATCGCTTTTGTTGATTATATCTTATAATAAGATATAAATGGGGTGTATAATGATGGAGATGGATTTAATCTCTAAACTTAATCAGCAGTGGACAGATATTTATTATTTATTACATTATCAACATAAAGATAATATTTCTCACCAGGCAATACGGATTATGCAGCATATTGAAAAGCAAGGTGAGGCGACAATAGGAGCTTTGGCTGAATACTTGTCTGTCTCTCACAATACAGCGTCAGAGCATACTAAACGTTTGATTCAAAAGGGATTTATAGCTAAACGGCGAAGTCAACAGGATGAACGAAAAGTTTTAGTTTTCTTAACACAAGAAGGAAGATCTGTTCTTGAACAGCATACACAGCTAGATAAAGAGAAATTAAAAGAAATAATTGAACGAATGAGCACATCAGAAAAGAAATTACTTGAACAGGCATTTGAACTTTTAAGTAGGGAAGCTAAACAATGGCAGTTTTAAGTAAAGTAATCATCTCTGCGTTGATTATCGGTTTTGTTACTGAAATATCAAAAAGACATCCGACCTATGGCGGCATCATTGCTGCTTTGCCCTTGGTCAGTTTATTAAGCCTTTTTTGGATGCAAATACAAGGTGAAAAAACAGCTCAATTAAGTCAATTTGCATCTGGTGTGCTTACAGGAATCCCAGCTACAGTTTGTTTACTAGCTATTTTGGCTTTTTTGCTGAAAATTCATGTGCCGTTTTGGTTTGCATTATGTGTTGGAATACTAGGATGGGCTATGTTTTTATGGATGCAGAAGATCTTTCTCAATATATTATTTAACTGAGTATAGAAAGGAGATGCTATGTTTTTAAAAAAGGTTACTCTTCTTCGAGATAAGATTTTGGACTTTGACAGATTTCCTTTTACTATCCCGGCTATAAGTCAATTAAATGACATCTTATTTACTAGCCAAGTGACTTTTTTTGTGGGGGAAAATGGATCTGGAAAATCTACTTTGCTTGAAGCGATAGCAGATAAGTGTGAATTCAATACAGCGGGCGGAAGCCGAAATAATGTCTATGAATTACGGGAGTCAGATTCCCATTTAGGAGATTATATACGTTTATCTTGGCTTCCAAAGGTAACAAATGGCTTCTTCTTAAGGGCTGAATCGTTTTATCATCTTTCTCTTCATCTGGATGAGATGGAACTAGATGCTCCTCAGCCATACCGTTCCTATGGAGGGAGGCCGCTACACAATCAATCACATGGAGAGTCCTTTATGTCTCTATTCCGTCATCGTTTTAAAGAGAAAGCGATTTACCTTTTAGATGAGCCAGAAGCAGCACTTTCTCCAGCTAGACAATTAGCTTTTTTGAGAGTTATACATGATTTGGTGAAGGGCGGAAATGTACAGATGATCATTGCGACTCACTCCCCAATCCTACTGGGCTATCCCAATGCTAATATTTTAAGCTTTGATGGTGGAAGAATACATCATATTGAATATGAGAATACAGAGCATGTTCAATTAACACGATATTTTCTTGGACAAAGAGAAAAAATATTAGCTGAGCTGTTCCGCGACTAACTTCAAGTTGATATGAAACGCGTTTCATAGCCTATGATAGGTTTATCAAATAATTCAGGAGTGATAAACACTATGATCCACCAGCATCCAGAATCTTTTCCGAAACATTTTTTGTGGGGCTCTGCTTCTGCAGCGTACCAGATTGAAGGCGCTTGGAATGAAGATGGCAAAGGCCCTTCTGTTTGGGATGTGTTTACGAAAATACCGGGCAAAACGTTTAAAGGAACCAATGGCGACATTGCGGTTGACCATTATCACCGATTTAAAGAAGATGTCGCTCTGATGGCTGAGATGGGGTTAAAAGCGTATCGATTTTCCGTCAGCTGGCCACGGGTTTTTCCAAAAGGAAAAGGAGAGATCAATGAAGCAGGTCTAGCGTTTTACGATAGACTGATTGATGAATTGCTTTCTCATCACATCGAGCCGGTTCTGACTTTATATCACTGGGATTTGCCTCAAGCGCTTATGGACGAATACGGCGGGTTTGAATCCAGAAACATCATAGAGGATTTTAATCACTACTGTATTACTCTTTATAAACGTTTTGGAGACAGGGTGAAATATTGGGTTACGTTAAACGAACAGAACTACAATTTTAATCACGGATTTATTACAGCCATGCATCCGCCTGGAGTGAAAGACAGAAAACGATTTTACGAAGCAAACCATATTGCGTTTCTGGCTAATGCAAAAGCCATCGAATCATTTAGAGAATATGTGCCTGAAGGCAAAATAGGTCCTAGCTTTGCTTATTCTCCGGCTTACCCTTTATCAAGCCATCCAGAGGATATACTGGCATTTGAAAACGCCGAAGAATTTACGAACAATTGGTGGCTTGACATGTATTGCTGGGGAACATACCCGCAAATTCCATTCCGCTACTTGGAAAAACAGGGATGGGCGCCGACAATTGAAGCAGGAGATATGGACCTGCTCGCCAAAGGGAAGCCTGATTTTGTAGGTGTCAATTATTATCAGACGATCACCTATGAACGAAATCCGCTTGATGGTGTGTCAGAAGGGAAAATGAATACGACAGGCCAAAAAGGAACCAATCAGGAGACGGGGATACCCGGAGTGTTCAAAACGAAAAAAAATCCGCATCTGACAACGAGCAACTGGGATTGGACAATTGACCCAATTGGGCTGCGTATCGGTCTTCGCCGAATTACAAGCCGCTATCAGCTTCCAGTGTTTATAACAGAGAACGGTTTGGGTGAATTTGATAAAGTTGAGGACGGCACTGTACAGGATGATTATCGAATTGATTATTTGCGTTCGCATCTTGAGCAATGCAGACAAGCCATCAGTGACGGTGTCGATTTAATCGGCTATTGCAGCTGGTCGTTTACTGATCTGTTAAGCTGGCTGAACGGCTACCAAAAAAGATACGGATTTGTATATGTCAATCGTGATGAAGAAAGCACATCCGATTTAAAACGCTTGAAGAAAAAAAGCTTTTATTGGTATCAAGATGTCATCAAGACAAACGGAGAAAGTTTATAAAGAGTCCCTGAGAGTTATTCTCTCAGGGGTTTTTCATTACACAGAAACAGCATCAATAATATAAGTGTCGGCGTGCAAATCTGACATTTCAGCCGGCACAGTCCAACATGTCAATTGATAGTCTCCTTTAGGCAGATCAAAGGACAGTCTTTTAGACATAATGCTTTCAATATGAATTCCGTTTTCTGTGACATGAAAAGGAACAGTCACTTTTTTTTCGTAGGAGTTTACTGTTTCTGAACTGTTCAGGCGCAAAAGAATAAAGGCCTTTGTATTTCGCTGTGCCTCAAAGGAAATGGCTCCGTCTGCCGCAGCATATCCTTTTTCAATCGCTTCGTCAGTCCAATCCATTACAGGAGGTGTAGAATCCTTTTGAAATACAGTAAATTGATGATATGAAATCGAAAGTTCTTGCGGCTTCCATGATTTGATCAATGTGCTGTTCCTCCTCTATGTACTGTTTACTGAATTGTGAATAAAACCTTTGTGCCGTCTGGGTAATCGGTAAGCTGATGCCCGACCCAAGAGCCTGCTCCGCGGTTGTCAGCGGGAGAAATGTATTCTACAGAAGCTCCCTCACCGCCTTCTTTGCACATGGCCATTGGCCATTCATCTCTGTCATACCCCTTTTTGGAAGGTACGTCCTGTAATGATTGCTCGCGGCGTTCCTCAGCTCCGTCTCTGTCGATAGTGCACACCTCTGAGTGCCCCTCATTTATCGCATCCTTAATATGCTTGGCCGTTTCGGGATACCGGTCAGATGGGAAGGCGATTGTTTCATCATATTCTTTCGTTTGAGACGTTTTTTGATCAGCTGAGAAAAAGTCTCCTTTTATCAGGCCGACAGCTGCAGCTGCTATGATGACGATGACGAGAAGTATTGTTTTTATGATGTCCGTCGTGATGTTCACCTCCCGCTTTTAAAACTGACACAAGAGTAATCCAGAAAGCATTTGGTGTAAAGGTTTAAATTTTATGTTTTACGCTCAGTTTATTGCAGAAATCGTAATTTTAGCAGATCGAAATATTTGTTTTCAGCAAAATACGATTGCCAATTTACAATAATGATAGTAAGTCATCAGCCGTTTTCGGCTTGATTAATCATTTTAAATTGGCTTATGATACCGGTAAGCTCCTCAGCTAATTGAGAAAGTGTTTCAGAAGCTGCGGTAATCTCCTCCATTGCAGCAAATTGCTCCTCTGTTAATGCAGCCGCTTGCCGGGTATTTTTAGTAGATACTTTAATGTCGGCCGTATTGGCTGCAAAGGAATCATTTATATGATGTGCACTGGCTGAAATGTTTGTTACAGATGCTGATAAATCACTAATCTCGGCGCTGATTTCACCTGTTGCAGCTGCAATTTCCTTAAATGCATCTCTGGTGCGCTGGATCATGGTGACTCCTTCTGCAGCTTCTGTTTTCACATGCTCAACAGATCTTGCAGACCGGTTCATATCCTTTTGTATTTCTATGATCAGTTTTGAAATCTGCCCTGCAGATTGTTGAGACTCTTCTGCTAATTTCCGTACTTCATCAGCAACAACAGCAAAGCCTTTTCCTTGTTCACCGGCTCTGGCAGCTTCAATCGCTGCATTCAGCGCAAGCAGGTTTGTCTGATCGGCAATTTGGGTGATGACCGATAAAATTTGCTCAATTTGTTTAGAGCGGCCGTCTAACTGGTGTATGATTTCTCCGCTTTTCTGAATTGACTGGTGAATCGCATCCATTTGCGCCTGTACATTTGCAATTTCCTTTTGTCCAATGTCTGCTTTTGATTGCGCGAGCTGCCCTTTGTCAGCGATAGCGGCAGTATTTGCAGAAATATCCCGGATGTCTGCTGAAGCTTGTTTTAATGAGCTTTCACTGTTTTCAATTCGGGTGATCTGATCTTGGGCTCCATTTGCAATCTGCTGTACAGCTTCTGTGATTTTTTCTGAAGCTTGATTTGTTTCCTCTGCTCCGGCTGAGAGCTGCTGAGAGGCTGACGCAAGCTGAAGGGCTGATTGTTGTACGGTTTGTATGGTATCGTTCAGCTTCATTCTCATCTTATTATAATAGACGCTTAGTTCTGAAAGCTCGTCACCGGTTTTGTCTGACACCTCTATTGTCATATCTCCGTTTCCGGCACTTTCAAAGGCGCTTTTTAAAGCGTTCAGCCGCTTGTTGATTTTTCTGGTGAAAACCAAAACAAGGATGACTGATACTATAATGACGATAACAAGAACGATAGCGAATTGAGTGAAAAGTGATTGTGTAAGTGATGCTAAAATACTTTGATTAGCTCCGGTATACAGCATGCCGATGATGTTCCCATTTTGATCTTTTAACGGCATGTATGCAGTCTGATAAGAAGAACCTGCTACATCTGCTTGTCCGTAAAAACGCTTTCCTTTCTTTAAAACAGCGGCAATAACTTCAGAAGAAGCCTGGGTGCCGACAGCTCTTTCGCCATTCTTCATGACATTGGTTGCAACACGAGTATCGCCTTGGAAAATGGTAATGGTATCACCTGTTTTTTCACCAAGCAGATCAACAATATCTTCATTTCCATTGATTTGTGTTTGCCCTTTATAGAGCTTATTGTTTTTCACCTGCCAGTCGCCTGACATGACATCATCAATATAAGTGCTGCTTAAAGCGAGATCACCTTTCGCTTTTTCAGTTGCCATTTGTTTCATGCTTTCTGTAATTTCTTTAAGCATCACAGTGCCAACTGATGCCGAAAACAAAAGAATCACCACGAAAACGAGGCAAAGAATTTTAGTTCCTAGCTTCATCTTAAATCGTTTTATCAACATAATTCCTCCTTTTATGATTTATAGGTCATATTACTTATCGGGTTTTTGGGTTTAAAGTTTTATTTTTAAAAAAATAAAACCGGCCTGATTTTCAGGCCGGTTGTGTGATGCTATTCAAGGTTTGCGTGGTGAGTGAACATAGTTTCAGAATCGAGTGCTTTTTTCTCCATGAGTTTTAAAATCACTGCATCATAGAAGAGCAGCAAAGTTTGTTCAAATAATGATCCCATTGGCTGAATGGTTTTATAGCTTCCGTTTGACTGGTCTTTAGGAGAACCAGGCATTCTGATGATGAGGTCAGCTTGTTTTCCGATGCTTGATTCCGGATTGATGGTTAAAGCGGCAACAATTCCGTGTAAGCTTTTTGCTTTTGCTGCGGTATGAATCAAGCTTTTTGTCTCGCCTGATCCTGAGCCGATAATAACAAGATCTCCTTCGGCGAGCGGCGGAGTGAGAATCTCACCTACTATATGGGCGTTGAAGCCCATGTGCATCAATCTCATCGCGAAGGATTTTGCCATCAGGCCAGACCGCCCCGCACCCGCAGTGAAAATTTGGTGGGATGAAAGAATGTGATCGGCAAGCTGGTCAGCCTCTTCATTAGAAATATAAGCTGCTGAACGGTGTAACTCATTGAGAATTTCCGCTACGTATTCAGTCGTTTTCATCGGAGTTATCCTTGGGCAATCAGCTGCTTCATTTTTGAAGCTGTTTCCGCCTTATCAGCTGCGCTTGTAATTCCGCCCCCGACAATGACAAGGTCAGGCTTTTGCTGGATCACTTCTGGCAGTGTATCAAGTTTGATGCCGCCCGCGATTGCGGTTTTTGCGTTTTTTACGGTGTTTTTGATTGTCGTTAATTCTTCGAAAGAGTTCTTGCCCTCTGCTTGAAGATCATAGCCAGTGTGGACGCAGATGTAGTCAACACCTAGTGCGTCAATTTCTTGCGCACGGGACTCGATATCTTTCACGTTAATCATGTCCACTAAGATTTTCTTCTTTTGTTTTTTGGCTTCTTCTACTGCGCCTTTAATCGTTGCATCGTCTGTAGCCCCTAAAACGGTGATGATGTCAGCGCCTGCTTCCGACGCTTTCATAATTTCGTAGCCTCCGGCATCCATGATTTTCAGGTCTGCAAGAACCTTCAATTGAGGAAATGCTTCTTTTATTTCTTTAACGGCTCTTAGGCCTTCATTAATGACGACCGGTGTCCCGATTTCAACTACGTCGATGTATTGTTCTACCTCTTTGACAAGCTCAATGGCTTCTGGAATGTTGACGAGGTCTAATGCAAGCTGTAATTCCATTGTTGATCCACTCCCTTTTTCGAATTATTGTTCATTCTATAGGTTCCCTCTTTTGTTGAGAAGTAGGCACTTTGAAGTCAACAAGTTACTTGGAGGATACTGTGAGGAGAGGCAATCAGATTTCTTTCGCTTGATTTTATGAGTGAGTATAATGAAAAAAGAGTCTGCAAAAAAGTAAGTAAGTGATGATACGTATCTAACATACAAAAAGGTTACTAAGGGGGGATTCTATTGAGCCGGATGGACGACAAAAGGTTTAATTGTGAGAAGGAATTAACGCTTGCAGTGATTGGCGGTAAATGGAAAATGCTCATTTTGTGGCATTTAGGAAAAGAAGGAACAAAACGGTTCAATGAATTAAAAACATTGATTCCTGATATTACGCAGAAGATCCTCGTGAATCAGCTGAGAGAGCTTGAGCAGGATATGATTGTTCACAGGGAAGTGTATCCGGTTGTCCCGCCGAAGGTTGAATATTCTCTGACCCCGCACGGAGAAAGCCTCATGCCTATTCTTGAAGCCATGTATGAGTGGGGTAAAGGCTATATGGAATTGATTGATATCGACAAAAATGTCATGAAAGAATCGTTGTAAGACGCTCTTCGCAAGGGTGTCTTTTTTTTGCCTTTTTTCGGTTTTTGCGCGGTACACATAGTCATGTAAAGATTGTAAATTGCAGTCAGCAATAAAAAAAGATTGAACGCAGCAGTTCGGTTTAAAAATTTTTATTTTTCTGTAAATAATGTTTAGTGGAAATGATTGCGGCATCCCGCAAAAATATCCCTGTAAATAAACTGGAATCTTTCGGCATCCCGCATGAAACTTTTCACCCATTTTTCGGTGATAAAAACATTTTTTTCATTTAAAGTGAACGGTAGTAAGATAAAAAATATTGAAAACAATGAATAAATAGCCAAAATTGTTTCCTATTAGGATAGGGGATCTTGCGGTCTTTATCCGCTTATGTTAAACGCCGCAATGCTGACTGACGGCTGCCCGTTTTTATAGCGGCAATCTGTTTTTTGTTTGGAAGCTCTGCTTTTTAAGTGTAGTACTTTGGGCTATTTCGGCTGTTAGTTCATAAGAATTAAAAGCTGATATGGATAAGAAAGAGAAAATGCGTTGCACATGTTCACTGCTTATAAAGATTAGGGGAGGTATGACAATATGGAAATAACTTTTTACCCTTTAACGGATGCACAAAAACGAATTTGGTACACAGAAAAATTTTATCCTCACACGAGCATTTCAAATCTTGCGGGGATTGGTAAGCTGGTTTCAGCTGATGCGATTGATTATGTGCTTGTTGAGCAGGCGATTCAAGAGTTTATTCGCAGAAATGAAGCCATGCGCCTTCGGTTGCGGCTAGATGAAAACGGGGAGCCTGTTCAATATATTAGCGAGTATCGGCCTGTTGATATAAAACATACTGACACTACTGAAGATCCGAATGCGATAGAGTTTATTTCACAATGGAGCCGGGAGGAAACGAAGAAACCGTTGCCGCTGTACGATTGTGATTTGTTCCGTTTTTCCTTGTTCACCATAAAGGAAAATGAAGTGTGGTTTTACGCAAATGTTCATCACGTGATTTCTGATGGTATCTCCATGAATATTCTCGGGAATGCGATCATGCACATTTATTTAGAATTAGCCAGCGGCTCAGAGACAAAAGAAGGAATCTCGCATTCATTTATCGATCATGTTTTATCTGAACAGGACTATGCTCAATCGAAGCGGTTTGAAAAGGACAAGACGTTTTGGAACAAACAATTTGAATCGGTGCCTGAACTTGTTTCCTTGAAACGGAATGCTTCCGCAGGAGGAAGTTTAGATGCTGAGAGGTTCTCTAAAGATGTGCCTGAAGCGCTTCATCAGCAGATTCTGTCATTTTGTGAGGCGAATAAAGTCAGTGTTCTTTCGGTATTTCAATCGTTGCTCGCCGCCTATTTGTACAGGGTCAGCGGCCAGAATGATGTTGTGACGGGAACCTTTATGGGCAACCGGACAAATGCGAAAGAGAAGCAGATGCTTGGCATGTTTGTTTCTACGGTTCCGCTTCGGACAAACATTGACGGCGGGCAGGCGTTTTTAGAATTTGTCAAAGACCGGATGAAGGATCTCATGAAGACACTCCGCCACCAAAAGTACCCGTATAATCTCCTGATCAACGATTTGCGTGAAACAAAGAGCTCTCTGACCAAGCTGTTTACTGTTTCTCTTGAATATCAGGTGATGCAGTGGCAAAAAGAAGAGGACCTTGCCTTTTTGACTGAGCCGATTTTCAGCGGCAGCGGATTAAATGATGTCTCGATCCATGTGAAGGATCGATGGGATACTGGGAAACTCACCATAGATTTTGATTACCGCACTGATTTATTTTCACGTGAAGAAATCAACATGATTTGTGAGCGCATGATTACAATGCTGGAGAACGCGTTAACGCATCCAGAACATACAATTGATGAATTAACGATGATTTCTGATGCGGAGAAAGAGAAGCTGCTTGCGAGGGCCGGCGGTAAATCTGTGAGCTACCGTAAGGACATGACGATCCCGGAACTGTTCCAAGAAAAGGCTGAGCAGCTTTCAGATCATCCAGCGGTTGTATTTGAAGATCGTACATTGTCCTATCGAACGTTACATGAACAATCGGCACGCATCGCCAATGTGCTGAAACAGAAAGGGGTTGGCCCGGACAGTCCTGTCGCGGTTTTGATTGAACGCTCTGAACGGATGATTACAGCTATCATGGGGATTTTAAAAGCCGGCGGAGCCTATGTACCGATTGATCCGGGTTTTCCTGCTGAGCGCATTCAATATATTTTGGAGGACTGCGGGGCGGACTTCATCCTGACTGAATCGAAGGTTGCGGCGCCTGAAGCCGATGCTGAGCTGGTTGACTTAGATCAGGCGATTGCGGAAGGTGCAGAAGAAAGCCTGAATGCAGATGTGAACGCACGGAACCTTGCCTACATTATTTACACATCGGGAACAACCGGACGCCCGAAAGGCGTTATGATCGAGCATCGCCAGGTTCATCATTTGGTTGAATCTCTGCAGCAGACGATTTATCAAAGCGGCAGCCAAACCCTGCGGATGGCATTGCTTGCGCCGTTCCACTTTGATGCGTCAGTGAAGCAGATCTTCGCGTCGCTTCTTTTGGGACAAACCCTTTATATCGTACCGAAGAAAACAGTGACGAACGGGGCCGCCCTTGCTGCATATTATCGGAAGAACAGCATTGAGGTGACGGACGGAACACCGGCTCATTTGCAAATGCTGGCAGCAGCAGGCGATTTTGAAGGCCTAAAACTGAAACATCTGCTGATCGGAGGAGAAGGCCTGTCATCTGTTGTTGCGGACAAGTTGCTGAAGCTGTTTAAAGAAGCCGGCACAGCGCCGCGTTTGACCAATGTGTACGGGCCGACGGAAACGTGCGTTGACGCGTCTGTTCATCCGGTTATCCCGGAGAGTGCAGTTCAATCAGCGTATGTGCCGATCGGGAAAGCGCTGGGGAATAACCGCTTATATATTTTGGATCAAAAAGGCCGGCTGCAGCCTGAAGGTGTGGCTGGCGAGCTTTATATCGCGGGAGACGGTGTGGGCCGAGGCTATTTGCATTTGCCTGAATTAACGGAAGAGAAGTTTTTACAAGATCCATTCGTGCTGGGCGATCGCATGTACCGGACCGGAGACGTGGTGCGCTGGCTTCCAGATGGAACAATCGAATATTTAGGCAGAGAGGATGACCAGGTCAAAGTCCGCGGATACCGGATTGAGCTTGGGGAAATTGAAGCCGTGATTCAGCAGGCGCCAGACGTTGCAAAAGCCGTTGTTTTGGCACGCCCTGACGAACAGGGAAATCTTGAGGTTTGCGCATATATTGTGCAGAAGCCTGGAAGCGAATTTGCGCCAGCCGGCTTGAGGGAGCATGCGGCCAGACAGCTTCCTGACTATATGGTGCCGGCTTACTTTACAGAAGTGACAGAAATTCCGCTTACGCCAAGCGGCAAAGTCGACCGCCGCAAGCTGTTTGCACTAGAGGTGAAGGCTGTCAGCGGCACTGCCTATACAGCGCCGCGAAATGAGACTGAAAAAGCAATCGCAGCCATTTGGCAGGACGTGCTGAACGTTGAGAAGGCGGGGATTTTTGACAATTTCTTTGAAACGGGCGGGCATTCATTGAAGGCCATGACCCTTTTAACAAAGATTCATAAGGAAACAGGCATCGAGATTCCGCTTCAATTTTTGTTTGAGCATCCGACGATTGCAGCTCTTGCAGAGGAAGCTGATCACAGAGAAAGCCGGGCATTTTCGGTGATTGAACCTGCTGAAAAACAGGAGCATTACCCGCTTTCATTGGCACAGCAGCGAACATATATCGTCAGCCAATTCGAGGATGCAGGAGTCGGCTACAACATGCCTGCGGCAGCAATTCTGGAAGGGCCTTTAGATATTCAAAAGCTGGAGCGCGCATTTCAGGGGTTAATCCGACGCCACGAGTCTTTGAGAACGTCATTTGTTCTTGAAAACAGCACGCCGAGACAGAACATTCACGATAGCGTTGATTTCAACATCGAAATGATTGAAAGAGGCGGCCGCTCAGATGAGGCAATTATGACTTCATTCGTTCGGACATTTGATTTGGCGAAAGCTCCGCTGTTCAGAATCGGTTTGCTGGGGCTTGAAGAGAACCGTCATATGCTGCTGTTTGACATGCACCACTTGATTTCTGACGGTGTATCGATTGGCATTATGCTGGAGGAGTTAGCACGCTTTTATAAAGGCGAACAGCTTCCTGAACTTCGTCTCCAGTATAAGGACTACGCTGTATGGCAAAGCAGACAGGCTGCTGAAGGGTACAAGAAGGACCAGGCTTATTGGAAGGAAGTCTTTGCAGGCGAGCTCTCGGTGCTTCAGCTTCTGTCCGATTACCCAAGACCGCCTGTTCAAAGCTTTGAAGGGGATCGGGTGTCAATCAAGCTGGATGCGGGGGTAAAGGATCGCCTCAATCGTTTGGCTGAACAAAACGGCGCCACTTTATATATGGTGATGCTGTCCGCTTACTATACGCTTTTGTCAAAGTATACGGGGCAGGATGACATCATTGTCGGGACACCGTCAGCGGGCAGAAATCACTCCGATACAGAGGGCATTATCGGGATGTTCGTCAATACGCTTGCGATTCGCAGTGAGGTGAAGCAGGATGAGACGTTTACCCAATTGATCTCGCGTGTCCGCAAACGGGTGCTGGATGCCTTTTCTCATCAGGACTATCCGTTTGAGTGGCTTGTTGAAGATTTGAACATCCCGCGTGATGTTAGCAGGCATCCGCTGTTTGACACGATGTTCAGCCTTCAAAACGCGACAGCAGGCATTCCGGCTGTCGGCGATCTGTCCTTGTCTGTTCATGAGACCAATTTCAAGATTGCCAAATTTGATTTGACCGTGCAGGCGAGAGAAACCGATGAAGGCATTGAGCTTGATTTGGATTACAGCACAAAGCTGTTTAAACATAGCACGGCAAACAGGCTGCTTACGCATTTTGCGCGTTTGCTTGAAGATGCTGCGGCTGATCCAGAGAAGCCGATTTCTGAGTATAAGCTTCTTTCTGAAGAGGAGGCCGCTTCGCAAATTCAGCAGTTTAACCCGGGCAGAACACCTTATCCTAAAGATAAAACAATTGTTCAGCTGTTCGAGGAGCAAGCGGCGAATACGCCAGACCACACTGCGCTTCAATATGAAGGCGAATCACTCACTTATCGTGAGCTGAATGAACGGGCCAATCGTTTAGCCCGCGGCATTCTTTCTCTTGGAGCTGGCGAAGGCAGAACTGCGGCTGTCTTATGCGAGCGGTCAATGGATATGATTGTGTCGATCTTGGCAGTATTAAAATCAGGTTCGGCTTATGTTCCGATCGATCCGGAACATCCGATTCAGCGGATGCAGCATTTCTTCCGTGACAGCGGAGCAAAGGTGCTTCTCACTCAGAGGAAATTAAAGGCTTTGGCGGAAGAAGCGGAATTTAAGGGCGTTATCGTGCTAGCCGATGAGGAAGAAAGCTATCATGCCGATGCGCGAAATCTCGCACTGCCTCTTGATTCTGCAGCAATGGCCAACCTGACGTATACTTCCGGAACGACTGGAACACCTAAGGGGAATATCGTGACACATGCCAATATTCTCCGCACGGTGAAGGAAACGAATTATCTCAGCATTACAGAACAGGATACGATTCTCGGTCTTTCCAATTACGTGTTTGACGCGTTTATGTTCGATATGTTCGGCTCTTTGTTAAACGGAGCCAAGCTGGTGCTGATACCGAAGGAAACCGTTTTGGACATGGCTCGCCTGTCCCGCGTCATTGAACGGGAGAACATCAGCATTCTCATGATTACAACCGCTTTGTTCCACTTGCTTGTGGACTTGAATCCGGCATGCTTGTCAACGCTTCGCAAGATTATGTTTGGCGGGGAACGGGCTTCGGTTGAGCATGTCAGAAAAGCTTTGCAAACGGTTGGAAAGGGCAAGCTCCTTCACATGTATGGACCGTCTGAAAGCACGGTTTTCGCGACGTATCATCCGGTTGATGAATTGGAGGAGCACACGCTGTCTGTTCCGATTGGAAAATCGGTCAGCAATACGGAAGTATACATTCTTGACCGTACGGGACACGTGCAGCCTGCCGGGATTGCCGGAGAGCTTTGCGTCAGCGGCGAAGGACTCGTGAAAGGCTATTACAACCGTCCAGAACTGACTGAGGAGAAATTTGTTCCCCATCCGTTTACATCCGGCGAACGCATGTATAAAACGGGAGACCTTGCGAGATGGCTGCCGAATGGCGACATCGAATTTATCGGGCGAATCGACCATCAGGTGAAGATTCGCGGACAGCGCATCGAGCTTGGAGAAATCGAACATCAGCTGCAAACCCATGATCGTGTTCAGGAAAGTGTTGTGCTTGCCGTTGATCAAGGAGCGGGAGATAAACTGTTGTGTGCTTACTATGTCGGAGAGGGAGACATCTCATCACAAGAGATGAGAGAGCATGCTGCGAAGGACTTGCCGGCATATATGGTTCCTGCGGTGTTTATCCAAATGGACGAGCTGCCGCTGACAGGGAACGGAAAAATTGACCGGAGAGCGCTGCCGATTCCTAATGCCAACGTTTCAAGAGGTGTTTCATATGTTGCGCCACGCAATGGAACGGAACAAAAAGTCGCAGACATTTGGGCACAGGTACTTCAGGCAGAACAAGTCGGCGTTTATGACCACTTCTTTGACATTGGCGGACATTCATTAGCAGGCATGAAGATGCTTGCCTTGGTTCATCAGGAACTGGGCGTTGAGCTGTCACTCAAGGATCTCTTCCAATCACCGACGGTTGAGGGCTTGGCACAGGTGATTGCCTCTGCTGAAAAAGGGACAGCCGCAAGTATCAGCCCGGCAGAGAAACAAGATACGTATCCTGTTTCTTCACCGCAAAAACGGATGTACGTGCTTCAGCAGCTTGAGGATGCGCAAACGAGCTATAACATGCCGGCGGTTCTGCGCCTGACAGGTGAGCTTGATGTTGAAAGGCTTAACAGCGTCATGCAGCAGTTAATGCAGCGTCATGAAGCCTTGAGAACCACGTTTGAAATAAAAGATGGAGAAACGGTGCAGCGGATCTGGGAAGAGGCTGAGTGCGAGATAGCCTATTTCGAAGCCCCGGAAGAAGAGACAGAGCGGATCGTTTCTGAGTTTATTAAGCCTTTCAAAATCGACCAACTTCCACTGTTCAGAATGGGGCTTATCAAGCATTCAGACACTGAGCATGTGCTGCTGTTCGATATGCATCATATTATTTCTGATGGTGCATCTGTCGGTGTGCTGATTGAGGAGCTTTCAAAGCTGTACGACGGAGAAACCCTTGAGCCGCTCCGTATTCAATATAAGGATTATGCCGTGTGGCAGCAGCAGTTCATTCAGTCTGAGCTTTACAAGAAGCAAGAAGAGCATTGGCTGAAGGAGCTGGACGGAGAGCTGCCGGTGCTGACGCTTCCGACTGATTACAGTCGGCCTGCCGTTCAAACATTTGAGGGAGACCGCATTGCATTTTCATTAGAAGCAGGCAAAGCTGATGCTCTGCGCAGGCTTGCAAAAGAAACGGATTCCACGCTTTACATGGTGCTTCTGGCTTCATACAGTGCACTTTTATCAAAACTTAGCGGGCAAGACGATATCATCGTCGGTTCACCTGTGGCCGGACGATCTCAAGCGGACGTCAGCCGCGTCATCGGAATGTTCGTCAATACATTGGCGCTTCGCACGTATCCGAAGGGTGAAAAGACGTTTGCTGACTATCTTAACGAAGTGAAAGAAACGGCACTCAGCGCTTTTGATGCGCAGGATTACCCGCTTGAGGATTTGATCGGAAAT
The DNA here is from genome assembly GCF_044570195.1 of Bacillus sp. SG20033. Lineage (NCBI taxonomy): Bacteria > Bacillati > Bacillota > Bacilli > Caryophanales > Bacillaceae > Bacillus > Bacillus sp. SG20033. The sequence continues at coordinate 392,046 of NZ_CP172606.1, forward strand.
GTTCAAGTTCAGCGTGACACAAGCAGAAACCCGTTATTCGATGCAGTTTTTTCAATGCAAAATGCGAATATAAAGGATTTAACAATGAAAGGGATTCAGCTTGAGCCGCATCCGTTTGAACGGAAAACAGCCAAGTTTGACCTCACGCTGACGGCTGACGAAACCGACGGAGGGCTTACATTCGTACTCGAATACAATACAGCTCTGTTTAAGCAGGAAACGATTGAACGATGGAAGCAATATTGGATGGAGCTTTTAGATGCAGTTACTGGGAACCCGAACCAGCCGCTTTCCAGCCTGTCACTGGTCACCGAGACAGAAAAGCAAGCGCTTCTTGAGGCATGGAAGGGTAAAGCGCTGCCTGTGCCGACAGACAAAACGGTTCATCAGCTATTCGAAGAGACTGTCCAGCGCCACAAAGACCGCCCGGCTGTCACATACAACGGCCAGTCTTGGACGTACGGCGAGCTGAATGCGAAGGCAAACCGTCTTGCACGGATTTTGATGGACTGCGGCATCAGCCCGGATGACCGCGTCGGCGTTCTCACGAAGCCGTCGCTTGAAATGTCCGCCGCGGTGCTCGGCGTCTTGAAAGCCGGAGCGGCGTTTGTGCCGATTGATCCTGACTACCCGGATCAGCGGATTGAGTATATTTTACAGGACAGCGGCGCGAAGCTCCTCTTGAAACAGGAAGGCATTTCAGTGCCGGACAGCTATACGGGAGATGTCATTCTTCTCGACGGAAGCCGCACGATTCTAAGCCTGCCGCTTGATGAAAACGACGAGGGAAATCCAGAGACGGCTGTAACCGCGGAGAACTTGGCGTACATGATTTACACGTCTGGAACGACCGGACAGCCGAAGGGTGTCATGGTCGAGCACCATGCGCTTGTGAACCTGTGCTTCTGGCACCACGACGCGTTCAGCATGACAGCGGAGGACCGCAGTGCGAAGTACGCGGGCTTTGGATTCGACGCTTCCATTTGGGAGATGTTCCCGACCTGGACGATCGGCGCCGAACTTCACGTCATTGATGAAGCGATCCGCCTCGATATCGTCCGCCTGAACGATTATTTTGAAACGAACGGCGTAACGATCACGTTCCTGCCGACACAGCTTGCGGAACAGTTCATGGAGCTTGAGAACACATCACTTCGCGTCCTCTTGACCGGAGGAGACAAGCTGAAGCGCGCAGTGAAAAAGCCGTACACACTCGTCAACAACTACGGGCCGACAGAAAACACGGTCGTTGCCACGAGTACAGAAATCCATCCGGAGGAAGGCTCGCTTTCCATCGGACGGGCGATCGCCAATACGAGAGTATACATCCTCGGCGAGGGCAATCAGGTGCAGCCTGAAGGCGTAGCCGGAGAGCTTTGTGTGGCGGGACGCGGATTAGCGCGAGGCTATCTGAATCGAGAAGACGAAACCGCGAAGCGGTTTGTCGCTGATCCGTTTGTGCCGGGTGAACGCATGTACCGCACCGGCGACTTGGTGAAGTGGGTGAACGGCGGCATCGAATACATCGGCCGGATCGACCAGCAGGTCAAGGTCCGCGGCTACCGGATCGAGCTCTCAGAAATTGAAGTCCAGCTCGCCCAGCTTTCTGAGGTGCAGGATGCGGCGGTGACAGCTGTCAAGGATAAAGGCGGCAATACAGCAATCGCGGCGTATGTCACACCGGAAACAGCTGATATAGAAGTGCTGAAATCAGCACTGAGGGAAACCCTGCCGGATTACATGATCCCGGCGTTCTGGGTGACACTGAGCGAGCTTCCGGTTACGGCAAACGGCAAAGTCGACCGCAAAGCCTTGCCTGAGCCGGACATCGAAGCGGGAAGCGGAGAATACAAAGCGCCGACGACCGACATGGAAGAGCTGCTTGCCGGCATCTGGCAGGACGTGCTTGGAATGTCTGAAGTCGGTGTCACCGACAACTTCTTCTCGCTTGGCGGAGATTCCATCAAAGGAATTCAAATGGCGAGCCGCTTGAACCAGCACGGCTGGAAGCTGGAAATGAAAGATCTCTTCCAGCATCCGACGATCGAGGAGCTTACCCAATATGTAGAGCGTGCCGAAGGCAAACAGGCAGACCAAGGCCCGGTGGAGGGCGAAGTCATCCTGACGCCGATCCAGCGCTGGTTCTTTGAAAAGAACTTCACGAACAAGCACCACTGGAACCAATCGGTGATGCTTCACGCCGCGAAGGGCTTTGACCCTGAACGGGTCGAGAAAACATTGCAGGCGCTGATCGAGCATCATGACGCGCTCCGTATGGTCTACCGTGAGGGACTGGAAGACGTCATTCAATACAACAAAGGTCTTGAAGCTGCTTCAGCTCAATTGGAGGTCATCCAGATTGAGGGCCAAGCTGCAGATTACGAAGACCGTATAGAGAGAGAAGCGGAGCGTTTGCAAAGCAGCATCGACTTGCAGGAAGGCGGCTTGTTAAAAGCAGGCTTGTTCCAAGCGGAAGACGGAGACCACTTGCTTCTTGCCATTCACCACTTAGTGGTTGACGGCGTGTCGTGGCGGATTTTACTGGAGGATTTCGCCGCGGTATATACACAGCTTGAGCAAGGCAATGAACCGGTTCTCCCGCAGAAAACACATTCATTTGCAGAGTATGCAGAGAGATTGCAAGACTTCGCGAACTCCAAAGCCTTTTTGAAAGAAAAAGAGTATTGGAGACAGCTTGAAGAACAAGCTGTTGCGGCAAAGCTTCCGAAAGACCGCGAATCTGGTGATCAGCGAATGAAACATACAAAGACAATTGAATTCTCGCTGACTGCTGAAGAGACAGAACAGCTCACCACAAAGGTGCATGAGGCATATCACACAGAAATGAATGATATTTTGCTGACGGCATTCGGATTGGCAATGAAGGAGTGGACGGGTCAAGATCGAGTAAGTGTTCATTTAGAGGGGCATGGACGTGAAGAAATCATAGAAGACCTGACCATTTCTCGCACAGTCGGCTGGTTTACAAGTATGTACCCAATGGTGCTCGATATGAAGCATGCGGATGATCTGGGCTACCAGCTGAAGCAAATGAAAGAAGATATCAGACATGTGCCGAATAAGGGAGTCGGATACGGCATTCTGCGCTATCTGACGGCACCGGAACATAAAGAAGATGTGGCGTTCTCGATTCAGCCGGATGTCAGCTTCAACTATTTAGGTCAGTTTGACGAAATGTCGGATGCAGGTTTGTTTACGAGATCAGAGCTGCCATCAGGACAGTCATTAAGCCCTGAAACAGAAAAACCGAATGCGCTGGATGTTGTCGGATATATCGAAAACGGAAAACTGACGATGTCACTGGCCTATCATTCTCTTGAATTTCATGAAAAAACAGTACAAACATTCAGTGACAGCTTTAAAGCGCATCTTCTCAGAATCATTGAACATTGCCTATCTCAAGACGGTACGGAACTGACCCCGAGTGATCTTGGTGACGACGATTTGACGCTGGATGAGCTGGATAAATTAATGGAAATTTTCTAATAGAGGTGGCATATGAGCAAAAAATCGATTCAAAAGGTGTACGCACTGACACCAATGCAGGAAGGAATGCTGTATCATGCGATGCTTGATCCGCATTCTTCCTCGTACTTCACACAATTAGAGCTTGGGATTCACGGCGCTTTTGATCTTGAAATCTTTGAGAAAAGCGTCAATGAACTGATTCGGTCATACGATATTCTCCGTACGGTATTTGTGCATCAGCAGCTGCAAAAACCGCGTCAGGTCGTGTTAGCGGAACGCAAAACAAAGGTGCATTATGAGGATATCAGTCATGCAGACGAGAACCGCCAGAAAGAGCACATTGAGCGTTACAAACAAGACGTTCAGCGCCAAGGCTTTAACCTGGCAAAAGACATTTTGTTCAAGGTAGCGGTTTTCCGCCTTGCTGCAGATCAGCTGTATCTTGTCTGGAGCAATCATCATATTATGATGGACGGCTGGAGCATGGGCGTCCTCATGAAAAGCCTGTTCCAAAACTATGAAGCGCTCAGAGCAGGAAGGACACCTGCAAACGGTCAAGGCAAGCCTTACTCCGACTACATCAAATGGCTTGGAAAACAGGACAATGAAGAAGCGGAGAGCTACTGGAGCGAGCGCTTGGCGGGTTTTGAACAGCCAAGCGTGCTCCCGGGCCGCCTGCCTGTAAAAAAAGACGAATACGTCAATAAAGAATATTCCTTTACATGGGATGAAACACTGGTTGCCCGCATTCAGCAAACCGCAAACCTCCATCAAGTGACAGGGCCTAACCTATTTCAGGCCGTTTGGGGCATTGTTCTCAGCAAATACAACTTTACGGATGATGTTGTCTTCGGAACGGTCGTCTCAGGAAGGCCGTCTGAAATCAACGGAATTGAAACGATGGCGGGGCTGTTTATCAACACTATTCCGGTGCGGGTGAAAGTTGAACGAGATGCTGCATTCGCTGATATTTTCACAGCTGTTCAGCAGCATGCAGTAGAGGCAGAGCGTTACGATTACGTGCCGCTCTATGAGATTCAAAAACGCTCAGCCCTTGATGGCAATCTCTTAAACCATCTGGTCGCGTTTGAAAATTATCCGCTTGATCAAGAGCTTGAAAACGGCAGCATGGAAGACCGCCTCGGGTTTTCGATTAAGGTAGAAAGCGCATTTGAACAAACGAGCTTCGATTTCAACCTGATTGTGTATCCAGGCAAAACATGGACCGTCAAAATTAAATATAACGGAGCCGCCTTTGATTCCGCTTTTATCGAACGGACAGCGGAGCACATTACCCGCATGATGGAAGCAGCTGTCGATCAGCCGGCCGCTTTTGTGCGTGAGTACGGGCTTGTTGGAGACGAAGAGCACCGGCAAATTGTCGAGGTGTTTAACAGCACGAAAGCCGAACTCCCTGAAGGAATGGCTGTTCACCAAGTGTTTGAAGAGCAAGCGAAACGGACGCCGGCGAGCACTGCCGTCGTATATGAAGGAACCGAGCTGACGTACCGCGAGCTGAATGCAGCGGCTAACCGTCTGGCGAGAAAGCTTGTCGAACAAGGGCTTCAAAAAGGGGAAACAGCAGCGATTATGAACGACCGCTCAGTAGAAACCGTTGTCGGCATGCTGGCTGTGTTAAAAGCAGGCGCCGCATATGTGCCGCTTGATCCAGCGCTTCCGGGGGATCGTCTTCGTTTCATGGCAGAGGACAGCTCCGTTCGAATGGTTTTGACCGGAAATTCTTATACAGGGCAGGCACATCAGCTGCAGGTGCCGGTTCTTACACTGGACATAGGCATTGAAGATGGCGAAGCTGACAATCTCAACCTGCCATCCGCCCCGTCTGATTTGGCGTACATCATGTACACATCCGGTTCAACGGGCAAACCGAAAGGCGTCATGATCGAACATAAAAGCATTCTGCGCCTCGTCAAAAATGCCGGGTACGTTCCTGTTACTGAAGAGGACCGCATGGCGCAAACGGGGGCAGTCAGCTTTGATGCCGGAACGTTTGAGGTATTCGGCGCACTGCTAAATGGCGCAGCGCTTTATCCGGTCAAAAAAGAGACACTGCTTGATGCGAAACAATTTGCTGCATTCCTGCGTGAGCAAAGCATCACAACTATGTGGCTGACATCACCTTTATTCAACCAGCTTGCTGCAAAGGATGCGGGTATGTTCGGCACACTGCGCCATTTAATCATCGGCGGAGATGCCCTTGTCCCGCATATTGTCAGCAAAGTAAAACAGGCATCGCCGTCGCTTTCATTGTGGAACGGATACGGCCCGACAGAAAACACGACGTTTTCAACAAGTTTTCTGATAGACCGCGAGTATGGCGGCTCTATCCCAATCGGGAAGCCGATCGGAAATTCCACTGCCTACATCCTGGATGAGCAGCAATGCCTGCAGCCAATTGGCGCGCCTGGCGAGCTTTGCGTAGGCGGAATCGGTGTAGCGCGAGGATATGTCAATCTCCCTGAGCTGACGGAGAAGCAATTTCTCGAAGACCCGTTCAGACCGGGTGAGAGAATTTACCGCACTGGTGACTTGGCAAGATGGCTGCCGGACGGCAATATCGAATTTTTAGGCAGAATCGACAACCAAGTGAAGGTGCGCGGCTTCCGAATTGAGCTTGGCGAAATTGAAACAAAACTGAACATGGCTGAGCATGTGACAGAAGCCGCGGTGATCATCCGCAAGAACAAAGCAGACGAAAATGAAATTTGCGCGTACTTCACGGCGGATCGTGAAGTGGCTGTGAGTGAGCTGAGAAAAACACTGTCTCAGTCTTTGCCTGACTATATGGTCCCTGCCCACCTGATTCAAATGGACAGCCTGCCGCTCACGCCAAACGGGAAAATCAACAAAAAGGAACTGCCTGCACCGCAATCAGAAGCCGTGCAGCCGGAATACGCAGCACCAAAAACAGAGAGTGAAAAGAAATTAGCGGAGATCTGGGAAGGAATACTCGGCGTCAAAGCAGGCGTTACCGATAACTTCTTTATGATCGGCGGCCATTCTTTGAAAGCGATGATGATGACGGCGAAAATTCAAGAGCATTTTCATAAGGAAGTTCCGATAAAAGTGCTTTTTGAAAAGCCGACTATTCAAGAACTGGCACTGTATTTGGAAGAGAACGAAAGCAAGGAGGAGCAGACGTTTGAACCGATCAGGCAAGCATCTTATCAGCAGCATTATCCTGTATCCCCGGCCCAGCGGAGAATGTATATCCTCAATCAGCTTGGACAAGCAAACACAAGCTACAACGTCCCCGCTGTACTTCTGCTGGAGGGAGAAGTAGATAAAGACCGGCTTGAAAACGCGATTCAGCAATTAATCAACCGGCACGAAATCCTCCGTACATCGTTTGACATGATCGACGGAGAGGTTGTGCAAACCGTTCATAAAAACATATCGTTCCAGCTGGAGGCTGCCAAGGGACGGGAAGAAGACGCGGAAGAGATAATCAAAGCATTTGTTCAGCCGTTTGAATTAAACCGCGCGCCACTCGTCCGTTCGAAGCTTGTCCAGCTGGAAGAAAAACGCCATCTGCTGCTCATTGATATGCATCATATTATTACTGACGGAAGTTCAACAGGCATTCTAATCGGTGATCTTGCCAAAATATATCAAGGCGCAGATATGGAACTGCCACAAATTCACTATAAAGATTACGCAGTTTGGCACAAAGAACAAACTAATTATCAAAAAGATGAGGAATATTGGCTCGATGTCTTTAAAGGCGAACTGCCAATACTGGATCTTCCCGCGGATTTCGAGCGGCCTGCTGAACGGAGCTTTGCGGGAGAGCGCGTGATGTTTGGGCTTGATAAGCAAATCACGGCTCAAATCAAATCGCTCATGGCAGAAACAGATACGACAATGTACATGTTTTTGCTGGCGGCGTTCAATGTACTCCTTTCCAAGTACGCGTCACAGGATGATATCATTGTCGGCTCGCCGACAGCTGGCAGAACACATCCTGATCTGCAAGGTGTGCCGGGTATGTTTGTCAACACGGTCGCACTCAGAACGGCACCAGCGGGAGATAAAACCTTCGCGCAATTTCTTGAAGAGGTCAAAACAGCCAGCCTTCAAGCATTCGAGCACCAGAGCTATCCGCTTGAGGAGCTGATTGAAAAGCTTCCGCTTACAAGGGATACAAGCAGAAGTCCGCTGTTCAGCGTGATGTTCAACATGCAAAATATGGAGATTCCTTCATTAAGATTAGGAGATTTGAAGATTTCCTCGTATTCCATGCTTCATCATGTTGCGAAATTTGATCTTTCCTTGGAAGCGGTCGAGCGTGAAGAGGATATCGGCCTAAGCTTTGACTATGCGACTGCCTTGTTTAAGGACGAGACGATCCGCCGCTGGAGCCGCCACTTTGTCAATATCATCAAAGCGGCCGCGGCTAATCCAAACGTTCGGCTGTCTGATGTAGATCTGCTTTCATCTGCAGAAACAGCTGCTTTGCTAGAAGAAAGACATATGACTCAAATTACCGAAGCAACCTTTGCCGCTCTTTTTGAAAAACAGGCCCAGCAAACACCTGACCATCCTGCGGTGAAGGCTGGCGGAAATCTGCTGACCTATCGCGAGCTTGATGAACAGGCGAACCAGCTGGCGCATCATCTTCGTGCCCAAGGGGCAGGAAATGAAGACATTGTCGCGATTGTTATGGACCGGTCAGCTGAAGTCATGGTATCGATTCTCGGTGTCATGAAGGCGGGGGCAGCTTTCCTTCCGATTGATCCTGATACACCTGAAGAACGAATCCGTTATTCATTAGAGGACAGCGGAGCAAAATTTGCGGTCGTGAATGAAAGAAACATGACGGCTATTGGGCAATATGAAGGGACAATCGTCAGCCTTGATGACGGTAAATGGAGAAATGAAAGCAAGGAGCGCCCATCATCCATTTCCGGGTCTCGCAATCTTGCATACGTCATTTATACGTCCGGTACGACCGGAAAGCCAAAGGGCGTGCAGATTGAGCATCGCAATCTGACAAACTATGTCTCTTGGTTTAGTGAAGAGGCGGGCCTGACGGAAAATGATAAGACTGTATTGCTTTCATCTTACGCATTTGACCTTGGCTATACGAGCATGTTCCCTGTACTTCTGGGCGGGGGCGAGCTCCATATCGTCCAGAAGGAAACCTATACGGCGCCGGATGAAATAGCGCACTATATCAAGGAGCATGGGATCACTTATATCAAGCTGACACCGTCTCTGTTCCATACAATAGTGAACACCGCCAGTTTTGCAAAAGATGCGAACTTTGAATCCTTGCGCTTGATCGTCTTGGGAGGAGAAAAAATCATCCCGACTGATGTTATCGCCTTCCGTAAGATGTATGGACATACCGAATTTATCAATCACTACGGCCCGACAGAAGCAACGATCGGCGCCATCGCCGGGCGGGTTGATCTGTCTGAGCCGGATGCATTTGCGAAACGCCCGACAATCGGACGCCCGATTGCGAATGCCGGCGCGCTTGTCTTAAATGAAGCATTGAAGCTTGTGCCGCCGGGAGCGAGCGGACAGCTCTATATCACGGGACAGGGGCTCGCGAGAGGGTATCTCAACAGGCCTCAGCTGACAGCCGAGAGATTTGTAGAAAATCCATATTCGCCGGGAAGCCTCATGTACAAAACCGGAGATGTCGTACGAAGACTTTCTGACGGTACGCTTGCATTTATCGGCCGGGCTGATGATCAGGTGAAAATCCGCGGCTACCGCATTGAGCCGAAAGAAATTGAAACGGTCATGCTCAGCCTCAGCGGAATTCAAGAAGCGGTTGTACTAGCGGTTTCCGAGGGCGGTCTTCAAGAGCTTTGCGCGTATTATACGTCGGATCAAGCTATTGAAAAAGCAGAGCTCCGGAACCAGCTTTCCCTAACACTGCCGTCTCATATGATTCCTGCTTTCTTTGTGCAGGTTGACGCGATTCCGCTGACGGCAAACGGAAAAACTGACAGAAACGCTTTGCCGAAGCCGAACGCGGCACAATCCGGAGGCAAGGCCTTGGCCGCACCGGAGACAGCGCTTGAAGAAAGCTTATGCCGCATTTGGCAGAAAACGCTTGGCATAGAAGCCATCGGCATTGACGACAATTTTTTCGATTTAGGCGGCCATTCATTAAAAGGGATGATGCTGATTGCCAACATTCAGGCGGAATTGGAGAAAAGCGTACCGCTTAAAGCACTGTTCGAGCAGCCGACTGTTCGCCAGCTGGCGGCTTATATGGAGGCGTCTGCTGTTTCAGGCGGCCATCAAGTACTCAAACCGGCTGACAAGCAGGATATGTATCCATTGTCATCCGCACAGAAACGGATGTACGTGCTCAATCAGCTTGACCGCCAGACGATAAGCTACAACATGCCATCTGTTCTTCTAATGGAAGGAGAGCTTGATATTTCGTGCCTGCGCGATTCACTCAATCAGCTTGTGAACCGTCACGAATCATTGCGGACGTCATTTATGGAAGCTAATGGTGAGCCTGTTCAGCGCATCATTGAGAAGGCGGAGGTTGATCTTCATGTGTTTGAAGCCAAAGAAGACGAAGCGGACCAAAAGATTAAGGAATTTATCCGGCCATTCGACTTAAACGACGCACCGCTCATTCGCGCAGCTTTGCTTCGAATAGAAGCGAAAAAACATTTGCTGCTTTTAGATATGCATCATATCATCGCAGACGGTGTCTCAAGAGGCATCTTTGTAAAAGAATTGGCGCTGCTTTACAAAGGAGAGCAGCTTCCGGAGCCGGCGCTTCATTATAAAGATTTCGCCGTTTGGCAAAATGAAGCTGAGCAAAAAGAACGGATGAAGGAGCATGAGGCGTACTGGATGTCAGTTCTTTCAGGCGAGCTGCCAGAGCTTGATCTCCCGCTCGATTACGCCCGTCCACCTGTGCAAAGCTTTAGAGGAGATACGATCCGTTTCCGTACGGAAAGTGAGACGGCAAAGGCGGTAGAAAAACTGCTTGCGGAAACCGGAACGACCTTGCACATGGTGCTCCATGCTGTTTTCCACGTCTTTTTAAGCAAAATTTCCGGACAGCGGGATATCGTCATCGGCTCCGTTACTGCCGGCAGGACGAATGCTGATGTTCAGGACATGCCGGGAATGTTCGTCAATACACTTGCCCTGAGAATGAAAGCGAAAGAACAGCAAACATTTGCGGAGCTTTTGGAGCAAGCAAAGCAGACGAACCTGTCAGCGCTTGAGCATCAGGAGTATCCGTTTGAAGATCTGGTTAATCAGCTTGATCTCCCTCGGGATATGAGCCGAAACCCATTGTTTAATGTGATGGTGACGACAGAAAACCCTGATAAAGAACAGCTTACATTGCAAAATCTGAGCATTTCACCTTATGAGGCTCATCAGGGAACTTCTAAGTTTGATCTGACACTGGGCGGATTTACTGATGAAAATGGCATTGGCTTGCAGCTCGAATATGCGACAGATCTGTTCGCAAAAGAAACAGCTGAAAAATGGAGCGAATACGTTCTGCGGCTACTAAAGGCTGTTGCGGATAACCCGAACCAGCCGCTTTCCAGTCTGTCACTGGTCACCGAGACAGAAAAGCAAGCGCTTCTTGAGGCATGGAAGGGTAAAGCGCTGTCTGTGCCGACAGACAAAACGGTTCATCAGCTATTCGAAGAGACTGTCCAGCGCCACAAAGACCGCCCGGCTGTCACATACAACGGCCAGTCTTGGACGTACGGCGAGCTGAATGCGAAGGCAAACCGTCTCGCGCGGATTCTGATGGACTGCGGCATCAGCCCGGATGACCGCGTCGGCATTCTCACGAAGCCGTCGCTTGAAATGTCCGCCGCGGTGCTCGGCGTCTTGAAAGCCGGAGCGGCGTTTGTGCCGATTGATCCTGACTACCCGGATCAGCGGATTGAGTATATTTTACAGGACAGCGGCGCGAAGCTTCTCTTGAAACAGGAAGGCATTTCAGTGCCGGACAGCTATACGGGAGATGTCATTCTTCTCGACGGAAGCCGCACGATTCTAAGCCTGCCGCTTGATGAAAACGACGAGGGAAATCCAGAAACCGCTGTAACCGCGGAGAACTTGGCGTACATGATTTACACGTCTGGAACGACCGGACAGCCGAAGGGTGTCATGGTCGAGCACCATGCGCTTGTGAACCTGTGCTTCTGGCACCACGACGCGTTCAGCATGACAGCGGAGGACCGCAGTGCGAAGTACGCGGGCTTTGGGTTCGACGCTTCCATTTGGGAGATGTTCCCGACCTGGACGATCGGTGCCGAGCTTCACGTCATTGATGAAGCGATCCGCCTCGATATCGTCCGCCTGAACGATTATTTTGAAACGAACGGCGTAACGATCACGTTCCTGCCGACACAGCTTGCGGAACAGTTCATGGAGCTTGAGAACACCTCACTTCGCGTCCTCTTGACCGGAGGAGACAAGCTGAAGCGCGCAGTGAAAAAGCCGTACACACTCGTCAATAACTACGGCCCGACAGAAAATACGGTCGTTGCCACAAGCGCAGAAATCCATCCGGAGGAAGGCTCGCTTTCCATCGGAAGGGCCATTGCCAATACGAGAGTATACATTCTCGGCGAGGGCAATCAGGTGCAGCCGGAAGGCGTAGCCGGAGAGCTTTGCGTGGCGGGGCGCGGACTGGCACGCGGCTATCTGAATCGAGAAGACGAAACCGCGAAGCGGTTTGTCGCTGATCCGTTTGTGCCTGGTGAGCGCATGTACCGCACCGGCGATTTGGTGAAATGGACGGGCGGCGGCATCGAATACATCGGCCGGATCGATCAGCAGGTCAAGGTCCGCGGCTACCGGATCGAACTCTCAGAAATTGAAGTCCAACTCGCCCAGCTTTCTGAGGTACAGGATGCGGCAGTGACAGCTGTCAAGGATAAAGGTGGCAATACAGCAATCGCGGCGTATGTCACACCGGAAACAGCTGACATAGAAGCACTGAAATCAGCACTAAAGGAAACCCTGCCGGATTACATGATCCCGGCGTTCTGGGTGACGCTGAACGAGCTTCCGGTTACGACAAACGGCAAAGTGGACCGCAAAGCCTTGCCTGAGCCGGACATCGAAGCGGGAAGCGGAGAATACAAAGCGCCGACGACCGACATGGAAGAGCTGCTTGCCGGCATCTGGCAGGACGTGCTTGGAATGTCTGAAGTCGGTGTCACCGACAATTTCTTCTCGCTTGGCGGAGATTCCATCAAAGGAATTCAAATGGCGAGCCGCTTGAATCAGCACGGCTGGAAGCTGGAAATGAAAGATCTCTTCCAGCATCCGACGATCGAGGAGCTTACCCAGTACGTAGAGCGTGCCGAAGGCAAACAGGCAGACCAAGGCCCGGTAGAGGGCGAAGTCATCCTGACGCCGATCCAGCGCTGGTTCTTTGAAAAGAACTTCACGAACAAGCACCACTGGAACCAATCGGTGATGCTTCACGCCAAGAAGGGCTTTGATCCTGAACGGGTGGAGAAAACATTGCAGGCGCTGATCGAGCATCATGACGCGCTTCGTATGGTCTATCGTGAGGAAAACGGGGACATCGTTCAGGCGTATCAACCGATCGGTGAGAGCAAGGTCAGCTTCGAAATCGTGGATCTGTACGGCTCTGATGAAGAGATGCTGAGAAGCCAGATCAAGATTCTAGCGGACAGGCTGCAAAGCAGTCTCGATCTGCGAACCGGGCCGCTTCTAAAGGCGGAGCAATATCGCACAGAAGCTGGGGATCACCTGCTCATTGCTGTACACCATCTGGTGGTCGACGGTGTGTCATGGCGGATTTTGCTTGAAGATTTTGCTTCAGGCTACATGCAGGCTGAGAAAGAAGAGAGCCTTGTCTTCCCGCAAAAAACAAACTCCTTCAAGGACTGGGCGGAAGAACTGGCGGCATTCAGCCAATCAGCGCATCTTTTACAGCAGGCTGAATACTGGTCGCAAATTGCCGCTGAACAGGTTTCTCCTTTACCGAAGGATTGTAAAACAGAGCAGCGGATCGTCAAGGATACATCATCTGTCCTATGTGAATTAACGGAAGAAGACACGAAACATCTTTTAACAGATGTTCATCAGCCATATGGAACTGAAATCAACGATATTCTTCTCAGCGCGCTCGGTTTGACAATGAAAGAATGGACAAAGGGTGCCAAAATTGGCATTAACCTTGAGGGACACGGCCGGGAGGACATTATCCCGAATGTGAATATCTCCAGAACGGTCGGCTGGTTTACGGCACAATACCCTGTTGTGCTCGACATATCTGACGCAGATGCCTCGGCTGTGATCAAAACAGTCAAAGAAAACCTGCGCCGCATTCCCGACAAAGGTGTTGGCTACGGCATTCTTCGTTATTTCACAGAAACAGCGGAAACAAAGGGCTTCACACCGGAGATCAGCTTCAACTATTTGGGCCAATTCGACAGTGAAGTCAAAACCGATTTCTTTGAACCGTCCGCTTTCGATATGGGGCGCCAAGTAAGCGGAGAATCAGAGGCGCTGTACGCTTTAAGTTTCAGCGGCATGATCAGAAACGGCCGGTTTGTGCTTTCCTGCTCCTACAATGAAAAGGAGTTTGAAAGAGCCACGATTGAAGAGCGAATGGAACGGTTTAAAGAAAACCTCCTGATGCTAATCCGCCATTGCACGGAAAAAGAAGACAAGGAATTCACACCAAGCGACTTTAGCGCCGAAGACCTTGAAATGGACGAGATGGGAGATATCTTTGACATGCTTGAGGAGAATTTAAAATAAAATGCAAGGGAATTACAGAAGGCGGGAGCGAAACATATGAGTCAATTTAGCAAGGATCAGGTTCAAGATATGTATTACCTATCGCCGATGCAGGAAGGGATGCTTTTTCATGCCATCCTGAATCCCGGCCAAAGCTTTTACCTTGAACAAATCACGATGAAAGTAAAAGGCAGCTTGAATATCAAATGTCTTGAAGAAAGCATGAATGTGATCATGGACCGGTACGATGTATTTCGTACCGTGTTCATTCACGAAAAAGTAAAAAGACCTGTCCAAGTCGTATTGAAAAAACGGCAGTTCCATATAGAAGAAATCGATCTGACACACTTAACGGGCAGCGAGCAAACAGCCAAAATCAATGAGTACAAAGAACAGGATAAGATCAGGGGTTTTGATTTGACGCGGGATATTCCGATGCGGGCAGCCATTTTCAAAAAAGCTGAAGAAAGCTTTGAATGGGTGTGGAGCTACCACCACATTATTTTGGACGGATGGTGCTTCGGCATCGTCGTACAGGATCTATTTAAGGTATACAATGCTCTGCGCGAACAAAAGCCGTACAGCCTGCCCCCCGTCAAACCGTATAAAGACTACATCAAGTGGCTTGAAAAGCAGGATAAACAAGCATCGCTCCGCTACTGGCGCGAGTACTTGGAGGACTTTGAAGGACAAACGACGTTTGCGGAGCAAAGAAAGAAACAAAAGGACGGCTATGAGCCGAAAGAGCTGCTCTTTCCACTGCCGGAGGCGGAGACAAAGGCCTTTACCGAGCTTGCAAAATCGCAGCATACCACTTTAAGTACGGCGCTGCAGGCAGTCTGGAGCGTATTGATCAGCCGCTATCAGCAGTCTGGCGATTTGGCCTTCGGTACAGTTGTTTCAGGGCGTCCCGCGGAAATCAAAGGCGTTGAACATATGGTCGGGCTGTTTATCAATGTTGTCCCGAGACGTGTGAAGCTGTCTGAGGGTATCACATTTAACGGCTTGCTCAAGCAGCTGCAGGAGCAATCGCTGCAGTCCGAGCCGCATCAATATGTGCCGCTTTATGACATCCAAAGCCAGGCCGATCAGCCGAAACTGATTGACCACATCATTGTTTTTGAGAACTATCCGCTTCAGGATGCGAAAAATGAAGAAAGCAGTGAAAACGGCTTTGATATGGTGGATGTTCATGTTTTTGAGAAGTCGAATTATGATCTCAACCTGATGGCTTCCCCGGGAGATGAGATGCTGATTAAGCTTGCCTATAATGAGAATGTGTTTGATGAGGCGTTTATCCTGCGCTTGAAATCTCAGCTTCTTACAGCAATTCAGCAGCTCATCCAGAATCCTGATCAGCCTGTCAGCACGATCAACCTCGTTGACGACAGGGAGAGAGAATTTTTGCTAACCGGCTTAAACCCGCCGGCTCAAGCTCATGAAACAAAGCCTCTGACGTATTGGTTCAAGGAAGCAGTGAACGCCAATCCGGATGCACCGGCGCTTACGTATTCCGGCCAGACCCTGTCTTATCGCGAATTAGATGAGGAAGCGAACCGCCTTGCACGCCGGCTGCAAAAACACGGTGCGGGCAAAGGCTCTGTTGTAGCGCTGTACACGAAGCGCTCACTTGAACTGGTGATCGGCATTCTCGGTGTATTAAAGGCGGGAGCAGCCTATCTGCCGGTTGATCCGAAGCTGCCAGAGGACCGAATCTCGTATATGCTGGCTGACAGTGCGGCAGCCTGTCTTCTGACGCATCAGAAGATGAAAGAACAAGCGGCTGAGCTGCCGTATACAGGCACAACGCTCTTCATTGATGATCAAACACGGTTTGAAGAACAGGCAAGCGATCCTGCAACCGCGATTGATCCTAATGATCCGGCATATATCATGTACACGTCCGGCACAACCGGAAAGCCAAAAGGCAATATCACCACTCATGCCAATATTCAAGGTTTGGTCAAGCATGTAGACTACATGGCATTTTCTGATCAGGATACGTTCTTGTCTGTTTCGAATTACGCCTTTGATGCATTTACCTTTGATTTCTATGCTTCTATGCTGAATGCGGCACGGCTCATTATCGCAGATGAACATACGCTGCTTGATACAGAACGGCTCACAGATCTGATCCTGCAAGAGAATGTCAATGTCATGTTTGCGACAACAGCACTATTTAATCTTCTCACAGATGCGGGAGAGGATTGGATGAAGGGGCTTCGCTGTATATTATTCGGCGGAGAGCGCGCGTCAGTGCCTCATGTCAGAAAAGCGCTGCGGATCATGGGGCCGGGCAAGCTGATTAACTGCTACGGACCGACTGAGGGAACAGTGTTTGCGACAGCTCACGTCGTGCATGATCTGCCGGATTCCATCTCCTCATTGCCGATCGGAAAGCCGATCAGCAATGCCAGTGTTTATATTCTGAACGAGCAAAGCCAGCTCCAGCCATTCGGGGCGATCGGTGAACTGTGCATCAGCGGAATGGGCGTGTCAAAAGGATATGTAAATCGTGCTGACCTCACGAAGGAAAAGTTTATTAAGAACCCGTTCAAGCCGGGAGAAACGCTTTACCGCACAGGGGATTTAGCGCGCTGGCTGCCGGATGGAACGATTGAATACGCCGGCCGTATTGACGACCAGGTCAAAATACGCGGACACCGGATTGAGCTTGAAGAAATCGAAAAGCAGCTGCAGGAATACCCAGGTGTGAAAGATGCGGTCGTTGTGGCGGACCGCCATGAGTCTGGCGATGCATCAATCAATGCCTACCTCGTGAACCGGACGCAGCTTTCAGCTGAGGACGTGAAGGCGCACCTGAAAAAACAGCTTCCTGCTTACATGGTGCCGCAAACCTTTACCTTCTTGGATGAGCTTCCTTTAACGACGAACGGGAAAGTCAATAAACGGCTGCTCCCAAAACCTGATCAGGATCAGCTGGCGGAAGAATGGATTGGACCGCGGAACGAGATGGAAGAAACAATCGCACAAATATGGTCTGAGGTTCTCGGCAGAAAGCAAATTGGCATTCATGACGATTTCTTTGCGCTCGGAGGGCATTCCTTAAAGGCAATGACCGCCGCGTCCCGCATCAAGAAAGAGCTCGGGATTGATCTTCCAGTAAAGCTTTTGTTTGAAGCGCCGACGATCGCCGGCATTTCAGCGTATGTGAAAAACGGGGACCCTGATGGCTTGCAGAATGTAACGATAATGAATCAGGATCAGGAGCAGATCATTTTCGCATTCCCGCCGGTCTTGGGCTATGGCCTTATGTACCAAAATCTGTCCAGCCGCTTGCCGTCATACAAGCTGTGCGCCTTTGATTTTATTGAGGAGGAAGACCGGCTTGACCGCTATGCGGATTTGATCCAGAAGCTGCAGCCGGAAGGGCCTTTAACATTGTTTGGATATTCAGCGGGATGCAGCCTGGCGTTTGAAGCTGCGAAAAAGCTTGAGGAACAAGGCCGTATTGTTCAGCGGATCATCATGGTGGATTCCTATAAAAAACAAGGTGTCAGTGATCTGGACGGACGCACGGTTGAAAGTGATGTCGAAGCGTTGATGAATGTCAATCGGGACAATGAAGCGCTCAACAGCGAAGCCGTCAAACAAGGCCTCAAGCAAAAAACACATGCTTTTTACTCATACTACGTCAACCTGATCAGCACAGGCCAGGTGAAAGCAGATATTGATCTGTTGACTTCCGGCGCTGATTTTGACATGCCGGAATGGCTTGCATCATGGGAAGAAGCTACAACAGGTGCTTACCGTGTGAAAAGAGGCTTCGGAACACACGCAGAAATGCTGCAGGGCGAAACGCTAGATAGGAATGCCGGGATTTTGCTCGAATTTCTTAATACACAAACCGTAACGGTTTCATAAATGAAGTGATGAAAGGAGGAGACAGCCAATGAGCCAACTCTTCAAATCATTTGATGCGTCGGAAAAAACGCAGCTCATCTGTTTTCCGTTTGCCGGCGGCTATTCGGCGTCGTTTCGCCCTCTCCATGCTTTTTTGCAGGGGGAGTGCGAGATGCTCGCTGCCGAGCCGCCGGGACACGGCACGAATCAAACGTCAGCCATTGAGGATCTCGAAGAGCTGACGGATTTGTACAAGCAAGAACTGAACCTTCGCCCTGATCGGCCGTTTGTGCTGTTCGGACACAGTATGGGTGGAATGATCACCTTCAGGCTGGCGCAAAAGCTTGAGCGTGAAGGCGTCTTTCCGCAGGCGGTTATCATTTCTGCAATCCAGCCGCCTCATATTCAGCGGAAGAAAGTGTCCCACCTGCCTGATGATCAGTTTCTCGATCATATTATCCAATTAGGCGGAATGCCCGCAGAGCTTGTTGAAAATAAGGAGGTCATGTCCTTTTTCCTGCCTTCTTTCCGATCAGATTACCGGGCTCTTGAACAATTTGAGCTTTACGATCTGGCCCAGATTCAGTCGCCTGTTCATGTCTTTAACGGGCTTGATGATAAAAAATGCATACGAGATGCGGAAGGCTGGAAGAAATGGGCAAAAGACATCGCATTCCATCAATTTGACGGCGGGCACATGTTCCTGCTGTCACAAACGGAAGAAGTCGCAGAACGGATTTTTGCGATCTTGAATCAGCATCCGATCATTCAACCGTGATCAAAAGCGGACAGCTTCGGCTGTTCCGCTTTTTTTTGTGTTGAATGCCAATTTTTGCATGGTATAATAGTCGAAATACTCAAACAAAGGAAGGTCGAAACATGCGCACGTCTCCCAGGATGAAATGGTTTGTATTGCTGTTTACGTTTGTTTTCGCCATCGGAATGAACTCATTCAGAAATTCCTTTCAATTTTTTATGCTGCCAATGGCAGATGCCTTCCATGCCGACAGGTCGCTGATCTCGGTTTCTGTCAGCATTTTTATGATCACAACCGGCATCGTCCAGTTTTTTGTCGGTTTTTTCATCGACCGTTTCAGTGTCAGAAAAATTATGGCGCTGGGAGCTGTCTGCATCAGCGCAAGCTTTTTGGTGCTTCCTTATTCACCGAATGTTCATGTGTTTTCCGCCATTTACGGTGTGCTTGGCGGAATCGGCTATTCCTGCGCGGTCGGCGTGACGACCCAGTACTTCATCAGCCGTTGGTTTGACACACACAAAGGCCTGGCGCTTGCTATTTTGACCAATGCCAACTCTGCGGGCCTGCTGCTTCTCTCGCCCATTTGGGCTGCGGCTCCGTATCATGCCGGCTGGCAGAGCACCTATACGATTTTGGGAATCGTCATGGCGGCTGTTCTGCTGCCGCTCCTCGTCTTTGGGATGAAGCACCCGCCGTATGCGCAAGCGGAGTCTGTGAAAAAATCTTATGATTGGCGGGGGTTTTGGAACGTGATGAAGCAATCCCGCCTCATTCATATCTTGTACTTCGGCGTGTTTACTTGCGGATTTACAATGGGAATTATTGATGCTCACCTCGTCCCGATACTGAAGGATGCGCATGTCTCTCATGTCAACGGAATGATGGCCGCGTTCGGGGCGTTTATCATCATTGGCGGATTATTGGCAGGCTGGCTGTCCGATCTCCTCGGGAGCAGAAGCGTCATGCTATCCATCTTATTTTTCATTCGGCTGCTCAGCCTCATTTGCCTGCCCATTCCCATTCTCGGAATTCATCAAAGCGACCTTTGGTACTTCGGGTTTATCCTGTTATTCGGGCTCAGTTACACAGGCGTGATCCCGCTGACCGCGGCGTCAATTTCGGAAAGCTATCAAACAGGATTGATCGGATCGCTGCTAGGCATCAATTTCTTTATCCATCAGGTTGCCGGAGCTCTTAGTGTGTATGCGGGCGGTTTGTTTTTTGACATGACTCATGGTTATTTGCTGATTGTCGCTGTGTGCATCGTGTTTGTGGGTTTATCGGCTGTAATAGAGCTGGTGCCGTTTTTAGATAAACAGAAGGCAAAAGAAACCCACCATTCAATATAAAAGGATCAGCACTGTCAATGCTGATCCTTTTTAAATTTGAGTTTTTTTGTTCCGGTATTTTTAAGGATAATCTTCTTGAATCTATTCATCTCCACTTCGGAATGAAAAAAATGTTTTGGGATCGCAATATATTGGCCACTTGATGTATTGACCCTGAAGATATTTTTATATTCGAAAACAGCTGTGATTTCATCCCAATTGAAAATGAGGTCATATTTTTTAGAACATATACGAATTCCTTCTTGGTTCAGAGTATATGTTCTTTTGGATTTCATCCGTTCGTTCTTCTTGTATGCTCTGGAAAACTTCACATATAGAAGAAGGAGGAGCAGCAGTGTAAACAGAACGGACATCACGATAATCAACATACTGTTCATAAACAAGTTAAGCGCGTCACTGCCATAAACGATACGGGGCCATCCGTTAATGAAGTTAACTGCAGCAAATATGGCGCAAAACAATAGAAAGTAAAAGCATGATATTTTTGCGATTTGATAAAAAAAGATTTCTCTTACATCCTTAAAAGTGATTTCTCCTGGAAGATTGATACTTTCACTAGCATATTGAATCATACGGTAAACCTACACCTCTAACCATGTTTTTCCTTTCAGTCTAGCATAATTTCTCATTTTTTTGCAGGCATACCAGGGCGCTTTGTTTTTTTCTCCAGATTGATATTGCTCCCCACCACGCCAGTCATAATACAAACAGCCCCGGCAAGATGATACCAGGCCAGGCTTTCGTTGAGAATCACAACTCCTGCAATCATCGTCACAATGGTAGATACATGATTAAAAGCGCTCATTTTAAACGCCTCAATTCGCGACAACGTATAGTTAGACAGAAATGAAGTGACAAGTGAAGACAGCACGCCCAAATACACAATGGCGAGAACGAAGCCGGGCTCCCGGAACGGCAGAAAATAAGTGCCGACTGTTCCCGCCGCTCCGTGACGCACAAGGGCGATGGCGTTGAAGACGACAAAGCCGATGGCTGACATGATGTAGGTGAGCTCTGTCAGCTTGAACCGCTGCGTCATTTTTCTGGCAGCAGTATTGTACATCGCTGAAGACAAAGCAGACAATAGGATCAGCAAAGACCCTTTTAAGCTGGCTGATTCCACGTCAACGCCTTTCATCACAAAAATAAACATGACGCCGGCAACGGATAAAACTGTGAATCCCTTTTGCGTCCACGTTGGGCGTTCCTTTAAAACATAAGCGGCAAAGACCATCGTGAAAATCGGAATGGCTGCCTGAATAATTCCCGCTTCAGAGGAGGACGAGTACACAAGGCCGAATGCCTGAAAGCTGAAAAATAACGCGGGATACAGCAGGGCGAGCGGCAAAATGGCAATGACGTCCTTTACGCGGATTGATAGCTTTACCCAGCCGAATAAGATCGGTACAGTCGCCGTAGCAAACGCAATGGTGAACCGATGCGCCAAAATATCAAACGGCTCTGCTGTTTGCAGTGCGATTTTTACGAATAGAAAGGATAAACCGATAATGAACGAATATAAAATAGCCGCTATATAAGCGGGGGCTTGTTGATGTTTAACCATAATGGGAAGTGCTCCTTTACCTGAATTGCAGCGCCGGTCGCTCCCTTTATTGTATGGCCGCGGTCAGAACGGTACAATGAGAAAAACAATGAACTGTACCGGTACAAAACAGGGGGAGAAGGCATGGAGAAATATATGAGTCTAGTAACGAGGATAGAGGAGATGATGCAAAGCACCTCCTATCAAGAAGGAGACAGGCTTCCATCTATCCGTCAGCTGTCCGCCCGCTACCAAGTCAGCAAAAGCACAGTGATCCGCGCGCTGCAGGAGCTGGAAAAACGCCACCTTATCTATTCTGTTCCGAAAAGCGGCTATTATATTGTGAAAAAGACGGGAAAAGCCAAAAGCGGGCAGCAGGGTCCCATTGACTTTGCCACATCTGCGCCGGATCCCGATGTGTTTCCGTATCTTGATTTTCAGCACTGCATCAACAAAGCGATTGATACATACAAAAACAATTTGTTTATTTATGGGACGCCAAAGGGGCTTCCCTCACTCATCCGCGTACTCCGAAAGCTCTTGGCCAATCAACAGGTATTTGCGGATGAAAGGCATATTTTCATTACATCAGGTGTCCAGCAGGCGTTATCCTTGCTTTGTGCCATGCCGTTCCCAAATGGGAAAGAGAAGATCGCCATTGAACAGCCGGGCTACCATTTGATGGTCGAACAGCTTGAGACGCTTGGGATTTCCGCCATCGGGGTGAAACGAACGGAAGAAGGGCTTGATATAGCCGAGGTTGAGCGGTTATTTCAAACAGAATCGATTAAATTTTTTTATACGATGCCCCGCTTCCATAACCCGCTTGGCTGCTCTTTGTCAGAGCGTGATAAACAGGAGCTTGTGAGACTGGCAGAAGCGTATGATGTCTACCTCGTTGAGGATGATTACCTCGGTGATCTGGAGGAAAATAAAAAGGCAGATCCGCTGTACGCATATGATCTGTCCTCACATGTCATCTATTTGAAAAGCTTCTCGAAAATGATGTTCCCCGGCCTTCGCGTGGGGGCGGCTGTTTTGCCCGAAGCGCTGACTGACACGTTCTATGCGTACAAAAAGCTGAACGACATCGACTGTTCGATGATTTCTCAAGCGGCATTGGAGATTTACCTGAAAAGCGGTATGTACGGCAGGCATAAGGAGAAAATCAGAAATTCTTATAAAGAGCGGTCGCTGAGGCTACATCAAGCCATTCAAACACACAGGCAGCTGGGAAGCGGCCGCTTTACGTTCTCCAGCGGGCAGGCACTCTGTATGCACACCCATCTGGTGCTTCCTCAGGATCTGCCCGCCTCAAGAGTGATTCATAGACTGAAAAAACAAGGGGTGATCCTTGAGGCGATAGACCGTCATTATTTATCAGATTATCAGAAAGAAAATCTATTAAAAATCAATATTTCCAATGTGAAAACGGAAGATATTGAGCGCGGTGTCAAGCTGTTGATGAGCCATTTATAAAAGCTCTTCGTACGAGACCATTGTGATATCCTCGGGGAAATCAGGGTGTGCGGCGCATACAGCCATTTTGTAGCCGGGATCGACCTCATACGTTTTGATATAGCATGGGGAATGGCTGTCCGGAAGCTCAATGGATACTTGTCCGTCCTGATGCAGGCGCACTGAAAAGGAATCAAGCGGAAGCGATAAGCCTTTGCCTTCCTGTTTGATAAAGCTTTCTTTCATTGACCATAGATGATAAAAATAGTCTGTCTGCTCGTCCTTGTCTTTTGCTAAAAGGTCGCTGTACTCTGTTTTTGAAAAGAAGCGCTTGGCGATCTCAAGACTGATCGGTTTCGTTTTTTCGATATCTATGCCGATTGGCTGTGAATCAAACGCACCAATGACCCAGCGGCCGGAGTGAGAAATGTTGAAATGAGCGTCGGGAAGATCAGGGATGCACGGCTTCCCGTATTCCTGCGTGCTAAAGCGGATATCGGATTTGTCCAACTGATACTGCCTGCTTATGACTGAGCGAACGAGCACATCTCCCAGCAGGGTGCGGTGAGCATCTTCTTTATGATAAAATCTCCGGCATTTCTCCCGTTTTTCAGGTGATATGAAAGTCATGAACCGTTCATTTTCTTCCTGTGAAAGCGGGCGGTCCATATAAATTCCGTAAATCTTCATTCTAGATCCTCCGTCTGCAAAAGATTGTCAAAACCATCCTATCATACTTCCACAAGACTCATATAGAGGAGAAAATAAAAAAACAAAGCCAAGGCGGCTTTGTTTTAGTGGACAGGCGGAGATGCTTTCACAGCGGCTGTCCGCCTTGCCACAGCATAATTCAGCAGCTGGATTGACTGCGGCAATGAAAAACGCAGAATGAGCCCGGTGAGGATGGCGGTCAAAATGGTGCCAAAACCGATCGGCCCACCCATGCCCCATGCCGCAAACAAAATGGTTAATTCCATGCCGTTCCGCACCCATTGCACATTCCAGCCGGTTTTTTCTGTAATCAGCATCATCAGTGAATCACGCGGCCCCGCGCCAAGGCCTGCTGATACATAAACACCGACGCCGTAACCGATCAGCACCACGCCTAGAGAGAAGACGATGATCGAGCCTGTGTAGGTCGAGGGGGCAGGCAGAATGAAATTGAAAAAATCTATAAATACACCAATGAGCACCATATTCAGGAGGGCCCCAATTTTCGGCCAAGCTCTCGTAAACAATGACGTGAATCCGACGATGAGCGCTCCAATAATGATGGACCACTGGCCGACGGTAAGCCCGAAGTGCTGAAACAGGCTGTAATGAAATGCATCCCACGGACTAATGCCGAGTGCTTTTCCTTCTATCGTCAGGGATACACCAAAAGCCAAAATGATCAAACCGGCAAAATAAAATGTCCAGCGCAGAACAAGTTCTTGCTTCACGTGAGGTCCCTTCTTTCGTGAAAATCAGTCGATTGTCATTGTAGCACATCTGACAGAAGGGCGGAATAGGCGAAAGGGGCTCAACAAAAAAACAGGGCCGCCGCAGGCGCCCTGTTTCAGCGTGTTGGCAAACCCTTGCATTCGTTGTCAGGCCTGTGCTTCGGTGCTCACGAATTTAACATTCGCTGTGCTCCAATGCTCGCCCTTCCTAGACTTCAAAGGTTTTCAATCACGCTGAAAATCACAAAATCCTAAAACGAATATCGTTTTAGGATTTTGTCAATAATCTGAAACAGGGCGCTGACGCTCTGTTTTTCTTATTACAGCGGGTTCAAAATCCGGTTCAAGAACCGCTGTGTCCGTTCTTCTTTTGGTGCGGAGAAAATTTGCTCCGGCGGTCCCTGCTCCACGATAACGCCGCCGTCGATGAAGATGACTTCATCCGCAACCTCCTGCGCGAACTTGATTTCGTGGGTCACGACGACCATGGTCCAGCCTTCATTGGCCAAGTCCTTGATAACCTTCAGCACCTCTCCGACAAGCTCGGGATCAAGCGCTGAGGTCGGTTCGTCAAACAGCATGAGCTCAGGCTGAATCGCCAGTGCGCGGGCGATGCCGACGCGCTGCTGCTGGCCGCCGGAAAGCTGGAATGGATATAAATCCATTTTGTCCTTCAATCCGACTTTATCAAGAAGCTGAATCGCTTCTTTTCTGACTTCCTCTTTGTTCCGTTTTTGCACCTGAATAGGGCCCTCCATCACGTTTTCGAGGGCTGTGCGGTGCGGGAACAGGTGATACGCCTGAAACACCATTCCGGATTTTCGGCGAAGCTTTAGGATATCCGCCTGTTTCACCTTTTTGGAGAAATCGATGGAGAAATCATCAAATGCAAGCTCTCCGCGATTCGGGATCTCCAGAGCGTTCAGGCAGCGGAGCAGCGTCGTTTTCCCTGAACCTGAAGGCCCAAGTATGGCGATGACTTTTCCTTTTTCAATCTTCATATCTATCTTTTTTAAAATTTCATTTTCACCGAATGATTTGTTTAATCCTTTAACGGTAAGCATACTCGGAACCTCCTTATTTGGCCACGTAGCGGTCAAGACGCCGTTCGATGACATGCTGGACGAGTGAGAGCAGGAAGCAGATAATCCAATAAATAAAGGCTGCTTCAATATAGATCACTAAAATTTGATCAAGATTCCGCGCGCCGATTTCCTGGGCTTTTCTGAACAGCTCAGCGACCAGAATTTGAGAGGCGAGGGATGTATCTTTAATCAGGCTGATAAAGGTATTGGATAATGGCGGGATCGACACACGAAACGCCTGCGGCAAAATGACGCGGAACAGCGTTTTTTGATGTGTCATGCCAATTGTGTAGCCGGCTTCCCATTGCCCTTTCGGCACGGATAAAATAGATGCCCGAATGATTTCAGATGCATAGGCGCCGACGTTTAAAGAAAAGGCGATAACTGCGCTTGGAAATGGATCTAATGTGACGTTAAAGGCCGGGAACAGATAGAAAATGATGAACAATTGAACGAGAAGAGGAGTGCCGCGTATTGCGGATACGTATACGCTGAACACCCATCTCAAAGGTCTCACTTTCGACATTCTGGCAAGCGCCGTAATCAGCGCCAGGATCATTCCGAATATAAAGGAAAGAATCGTAAGGGGAATCGTATAGTAGATTCCCCCTGAAAGTATCGGCCAGAATGACTGCTGCACCAGATCCCACGGGATCGCCGTGCCAAGCGTCAATGCCGGCAGATTATTTAGAAACATCTTCGCCGAACCATTTTTTAGAAATTTTAGAAAGAGTCCCGTCCTCTTTCATTTCTTTTAATGCTTTGTTGACTTGATCAACAACCTCGCCGCTTCCTTTACGGAACGTGAAATATGTTGACTGAGGATCACCTGTTTCAAACGCGATTTTCACGTTTTTATTGCCAGATGTTTTTAAGTAGTTCAATACGGCAAGCTTATCGTTGTATGTCATATCGACACGGCCTTGCTGGATCATTTGAAGGGCCTGCGCCATGCCTTCAACGCCTTCTACTTTAGCGCCGGCATTTGTAGCTAATTTGTTGTAGTTGCTTGTCAGTGATTGAGCTGATGTTTTTCCTTTTACATCTGCTTCAGACTTAATATCGTTGTTGTCTTTTTTCGTTACGACAACGGCTCTTGATGTTGTGTATTTATCTGAGAAATCATATTGATTTTCACGATCTGTTTTTCCGACTTGGTTGGCAACAACGTCAAACCGTTTGGAATTCAGGCCGGCAAACATACTGTCCCACTGTGTTTCCTTAAAGTCGACTTTAAGCCCGAGGCGTTTTGCGACTTCTGTGATAACTTCGACATCATAGCCAGTCAGTTTATCAGTGTCTTTGTCGTGGTAAGTGAACGGCTCATATGTTCCTTCCGTTCCGACTGTGAGCACACCTTTTTTCTTAATTGAAGCCCAAAGATCGCCATCTTTGGCATTATCTTTTGACTGATTGTCATTTCCTGCTCCGCAAGCTGCAAGAGCTGCAATACTTACGACCATGAATAAAGCCAATAATGCTTTTTTCATCTTATTCCCCACTTTTCTGGTTGATTTTATTGAAATAAAAAAATAGCTTACAAATCTAAAGGATAACTTTTTTTTAGTATGAGTCAAGTAATTGGTTTTCATAAGGCAAAATCTTTTAAAATAAATCCAAAAATTGCTGTGCCGGTTTAGGCAAATAACTGTCCGTTCTCCACATGACAGCCGGTGTCATAATGAAGGGATTATTTTCGATATGGACGGTGTGAACGTGATTTCTCATATGAACGGGAATCATTGTGACGGGCAAAATAGACGCGCCGAATCCGGATGACACGAGGCTGAGCAAAGTTGCAGAGTCGTGGCATTCACAAACAATGCGCGGCTCCAGGTTCAAACGATGAAATTCATTCATGACCTGATTATAGACGCCTTTTCCGTTGACAGGCCGCAGCAGGATCAGCGGAAATGAAGGAATGTCCTCCATCTTAATGGTGTCTCCGCACGGATATCCGGCTTCATCTGAAAGCACGAGCACACATGGAATGTCATCAAGCTGTTTGAATTGTACTGTGTCACTTTTGATCAGTGTTGTCGTGACCGCCGCATCGATTTGCCGGCTTTCCAGCAGTTCCAACAGTGTCGCGGGTTCATTTTCCCAAATATTAAAGGTGAGATGGGGGTATCTCTCTTTGATCTGTGTTACTTTTTCAAGCATCAGAGCCGCGCAATAAATCGTTGATCCCACGGCAAGTGTGCCGGCTACTTCCTCCTTCAGCTCCTGTACCTCAATGACTGCATCTTCAAACCTATGCAGAATCTCTTTTGCTCTTTTTAGAAAAACAGCTCCTTCATATGTAAGAGTCATTTGTTTTTTCTTATTCCGGTCAAACAGGACAACACCAAGTTCGTCCTCCAGCTGTTTGAGCTGCCTGCTTAAAGGCGGCTGCGCCATGTGAAGCTTTTTGGCTGCGGACGTGATTTTCTGTTCTTGGGCAATGGTAATGAAGTATCGAAGCTGGCGAATATCCAAAAGAAAGCGCCTCCTTATCATATCTTTTAGGTATTAAATATAGATTTAATAGATATTTTTCATATGGATATATCAGGAGTATGATTGAAATGAAAGCAGAATTCAAGCGTAAAGGAGGGGGCAAAGTGAAACTCGTTGTCGGAATGACAGGGGCAACAGGGGCCATTTTCGGGGTCAGGCTGCTGCAGTGGCTGAAGGCCGCCGGAGTGGAAACCCATCTCGTTGTGTCTCCTTGGGCAAACGTCACGGTCAAACACGAAACAGGCTATACCTTACAAGAAGTAGAACAACTGGCCACATACACTTACTCACATAAGGATCAGGCGGCAGCCATTTCAAGCGGGTCGTTTGATACCGATGGAATGATCGTTGCGCCGTGCAGCATGAAATCTCTCGCAAGCATTCGCACCGGAATGGCGGATAATCTGCTGACACGTGCGGCGGATGTCATGCTCAAGGAGAGAAAAAAACTCGTCCTCTTAACGAGAGAGACGCCTTTGAACCAAATACATCTCGAAAATATGCTAGCGCTTACGAAAATGGGCACCATCATTCTTCCTCCGATGCCGGCATTTTATAATCAGCCGAGCAGCTTAGAGGAAATGGTTGACCATATTGTATTCAGAACGTTGGACCAATTCGGCATTCGGCTTCCTGAAGCGAAGCGCTGGAATGGGATTGAAAAACAAAAAGGAGGAGCTTGATCATGGCTTATCAAGATTTCAGAGAATTTCTCGCTGCCCTTGAAAAAGAAGGACAGCTGCTTACAGTGAATGAAGAGGTAAAGCCGGAACCGGATTTAGGGGCCGCCGCACGGGCAGCCAGCAATCTTGGCGATAAAAGCCCCGCGCTCTTATTTAACAACATTTACGGCTATCATAACGCACGAATTGCGATGAATGTCATCGGCTCTTGGCCAAACCATGCCATGATGCTGGGCATGCCGAAAGACACACCGGTAAAAGAACAGTTTTTTGAATTCGCAAAGCGTTATGACCAATTTCCGATGCCGGTCAAACGTGAGGAAACAGCGCCATTTCATGAAAATGAAATCAAAGAAGATATCAATTTGTTCGATATACTGCCTCTTTTCAGAATAAACCAAGGAGACGGAGGCTACTATCTAGACAAAGCGTGTGTTATTTCCCGTGATCTTGAGGACCCTGACAACTTCGGCAAACAAAATGTCGGCATTTACAGAATGCAGGTCAAAGGAAAAGACCGTCTCGGCATTCAGCCTGTCCCGCAGCACGATATTGCAATCCATCTGCGCCAAGCTGAAGAACGCGGCATCAATCTTCCGGTCACTATTGCGCTCGGCTGTGAGCCGGTCATTACAACGGCGGCATCGACTCCGCTTCTCTATGATCAATCAGAATACGAAATGGCAGGTGCGATTCAAGGCGAACCATATCGCATCGTCAAATCAAAGCTGTCTGATCTTGATGTTCCGTGGGGCGCTGAAGTGGTGCTTGAAGGTGAGATTATTGCCGGAGAGCGCGAATATGAAGGGCCGTTCGGTGAATTCACAGGCCATTATTCCGGCGGACGCAGCATGCCGATTATCAAAATTAAACGCGTCTATCACAGAAACAATCCGATCTTTGAACATTTATACTTAGGCATGCCTTGGACAGAATGCGATTACATGATCGGCATTAACACATGCGTGCCGCTTTATCAGCAGTTAAAAGAAGCGTATCCGAACGAAATTGTGGCAGTGAACGCCATGTACACACACGGTTTAATCGCGATTGTTTCCACAAAAACCCGCTATGGCGGATTTGCGAAAGCGGTCGGCATGCGCGCACTCACAACGCCGCACGGACTCGGCTACTGCAAAATGGTCATTGTCGTTGATGAGGATGTCGATCCATTCAACCTTCCGCAGGTCATGTGGGCGCTTTCGACCAAAATGCATCCGAAACACGATGCGGTCATCATTCCGGACTTATCTGTCCTGCCGCTTGATCCGGGATCCAATCCATCAGGAATCACTCACAAAATGATTCTCGACGCCACTACACCGGTTGCGCCGGAAACAAGAGGCCATTATTCACAGCCGCTTGATTCTCCGCTAACAACGAAAGAATGGGAACAAAAACTAATGGACTTAATGAATAAATAAGGAAAGGATGTTCGAAATGCATACATGTCCTCGATGCGACTCAAAAAAGGGAGAAGTCATGAGCAAATCGCCTGTAGAAGGCGCATGGGAAGTTTATCAGTGCCAAACATGCTTTTTTACATGGAGATCCTGTGAACCGGAAAGCATTACAAATCCCGAAAAATACAATCCAGCGTTTAAAATTGATCCAAAGGAAACAGAAACAGCAATTGAAGTTCCGGCGGTGCCGGAACGAAAGGCTTGATCCGCGTGAACTGTATGTCAGACCGTCTCTTTGAGCTGCTTGACGGGAGCTGCCTGAATGAGAAGCAGCATGAGGCCTTCGTTCTGCAAACAGTATCAGAGGATGGCTGGCCGCATGCCGCTATGATCAGTGCAGGTGAAATCATCGCGCTGAGCCGAACTGATATCCGAATCGCTCTGTGGAAAAACACAATGACTTCGGCCAACATCCTTCGCACAGGAAAAGCACAGTTCACGGCGTGGTGGAAGGGAGCGGCCTATTATGTAAAGCTTGAATGCGCGCCTTTACCGCCTTTGAAAGATGCCGAATATGAAAGAGACCGTTTTTCCTGCCGCATCGTTTCAGTGAAGGAGGACGTTGCGAAATACGCTGATTTGACTTCAGGTGTCCGTATACAGCTTCACAGCGCTGAAGAGGTGCTGAGCAGATGGGAAAAGACCCTGGAAGATTTAAAGCGGTAATATCGATAGCCTGACGCCATGCGTCAGGCTTTTTTTATATAATGAAAACAAAGGGGGCGTGAGAAATGGAACGTGCGGGGATCTGTCACTCGGACGGCTTTGATTTAGCTTATCGAATTGAGGGCGAGGGCGCACCCATCCTTGTGATCGGGAGTGCGGTTTACTATCCGCGCCTTTTTTCCTCAGATATCAAACAGAAATATCAATGGGTCTTTATCGACCATAGGGGATTTGCTAAGCCTAAGCGGGAGCTTCGTGCGGAGGATTCGAGGCTTGATGCCGTCTTGGCTGATATCGAAAGGATGAGAACATTTCTTCAGCTTGAGGATGTTACTATCCTGGGACATTCCGGGCACGCTTTTATGGCTTTAGAGTATGCCAGGACATATCCCAAACAAGTTCGGAAGGTGGCGCTCTTCAATACTGCGCCTGATAACAGTGAAGAAAGACAGCGAAAAAGCGAATCATTTTTCATGGAAACAGCCAGCCTTGAGAGAAAGAAACGCTTTGAAAAAGACATCGCGAATTTGCAGCAGGACATCGACAAAGATCCTGAAAGGCGCTTTGTGCACATGTGTATTCGCGCTGAAGCGAAAAGCTTTTATCAAGAGCGGCCGCATGCAGCTGCCTTATGGGATGGCGTATTCACGAATATGCCGATCATTGATGAATTATGGGGCAATACATTTGCCCGGATTGATCTTCTTCAGCGGTTAGCTGATGTTCGTATGCCGGTGTATATCGGATTAGGGAGATATGATTATTTGGTTGCGCCCGTTTCGCTATGGGATGCTGTTGACGATTTATATCCCCATGTGGATAAGGTTATTTTTGAAAAGAGCGGCCATCAGCCGATGCTGGAAGAACCGGAAGCCTTTGATCAAAGCTTCAGGAAATGGCTGGATCAATAAAAAAACAGCCCGCAGATCAAAATCCGCGGGCTGTTTCTGATTATAAGACCCCTTTCATCGCGCGTTTGATCATCGGCGAGAGCAGCAGGAGAATGCCGCCAAGAACGATAGAAATCAAACCGATGGTGCCGAAGTACATTGTTTCAGGAATTTTATCAAACAATCCGGCTACTTGGGCATTGATCGCTTGGGCTGCTGCGTTCGTCAGAAACCACATACTCATTGTCTGTGCAGAGAAGGCAGCTGGTGCCAGTTTCGTTGTCACGGATAAACCGACTGGAGACAGGCACAGCTCTCCAAGCACGACAAGCAGGAAGCTGAGAACGAGCCAAAGCGGGCTTACGAGTGCTTCTTTTCCTTGCATAGCAGGGAATACCATAATGATAAATGACAATCCGGCCAAAATAATTCCGATTGAGAATTTAACTGGTGTAGACGGCTGGCGTTTGCCAAGCTTCATCCAGAGCCATGCGAATATTGGTGCAAAAATGACGACAAACAATGGATTTAATGATTGGAACCATGATGACTGAAGTTCGAATCCGCCCAATGAAAGTCTTATGCGTTCATCAGCGTATACCGCAAGAATGGTCGCTCCCTGTTCCTGAATGGCCCAGAACATGACAGCACCGATAAACAAAGGAATGTAAGCGGCAAGACGGGATTTTTCTGTGCTGTCCGCTTTTTTGCTTGTAAACATGATGATGAAATAAATGACAGGAATCAAAATACCTAGAATACTTACAAGGTCGATAAAACGATTGATCGTCAGCGCGCCTGTTTGTACAGAGATAATCACTGCGATCGCCACGATGATAACACCGATTCCGGTGCCAATCGCAGATTTTTTAGACAGCGGATTCGGCACATTGGAACCTGCAAGCCCGAGGTTTTTCTTTCTTGTCAAAGCAAAAACGATAAGTCCGAGAAGCATTCCGACCGCGGCAGCTCCGAAGCCGAGATGATAGTTGTACTTCTGTCCGAGTGTTCCGACAATTAACGGCGCAAGTAAACCACCGAGGTTAATCCCCATGTAGAAAATACTGAAACCTGAGTCGCGGCGCGGGTCTTCTTTCGTGTAAAGATCCCCAACCACGCTTGAAACGTTTGGTTTTAATAAGCCTGTTCCGACAATAATAAGCACCATGCTGATATAGAATGCGATCGCGCTGCCCGGATAGGCGAGTGCAATGTGGCCGAACATAATGAATATGCCGCCGTAAAACACGGTGTTTGCGGTACCGAATACCCGGTCAGCGAGCCATCCGCCAATAATGGTGGACATGTATACGAGTGATCCGTAAATCGACATAATGGC
This sequence comes from Bacillus sp. SG20033, assembly GCF_044570195.1. NCBI lineage: Bacteria > Bacillati > Bacillota > Bacilli > Caryophanales > Bacillaceae > Bacillus > Bacillus sp. SG20033. The sequence goes on from NZ_CP172606.1 coordinate 425,331, forward strand.
AACCGCAGTGCCCTTGTCAAAGCCGAGCCCTCCGTTTACCGTCTCTGTATACAAATAGTAAAGTAAGATTGCTCTCATTCCATAGTAAGAGAAACGCTCCCAAAATTCGGTGAAAAATAGTGTAAATAGTCCTCGCGGGTGACCAAAGAACCCTTTTTGCGGGACGCTTTTAATGATACTTTCGTTATCAATCGAAGCCATGTCAGCCAAACCCTTTCTAAAAAAAGTGTATTATAAAAATCATATTCTTATATAATACTTGTGTCAATATAATTTATACTCATTTCAAATAGTTCCATAATGGAAAAATTATAAATACCTAAAAATAGTGATTTTCTCCTAATTTTTATACTCTTTATCGTGAGATTTTCTTACACAACTATTCCTTTATATTTTTTTAATAAAATTTTAGAGAAATGTACAAGCAGATCGGGCCTTTGTGAGTAACATGATAGTAATCATAGAGAAGGAGGCTCGCAATTGGCTGAATTCATATTAAATGCAGCGGATTTCGGTGTTCCTGGAGATGGTAAAACGGATTCGACAGAACGGATTAATCAGTGCCTTAGTACAGCTGTTTCGAAAGGCTATCATACTGTCTGGTTTCCAAAGGGAACATATTTAATAGACGCAACGCTTGGCGGAGATCTTAATCAGAGGTTTCGAAACGCGGGGATCATTGTTCCCGGCAACCTTGAGATTATGATGGACCCCGAATGTATCATGAAAGTGATACCAAATAGTTCGTGGGGTTATTCCGCATTTTATGTAGGCAAGCAAGAGAATATAACCATTTCCGGGGGACAAATTATCGGCGAACGGGATGAGCATACGTATGCCTCGGCAGGGATAAGGTCAACCCATGAATGGGGCTTTGGCATATGTATTGAAGGATGCTCGAATGTTGTCATTGATGATGTGAAAATTTCCGATTTTACCGGCGATGGGATCATAGTCAGCCCAAGGGGATTAAAGACCAATCAAGATTATCGAACGTCAGAGCAAATTATCATCCGCCGCTGTGAGGTTCGGCGGTCAAGGAGAAATAACATTTCCATTACCGGATGTGACATGGTCACGGTGGAGGAATGCTTGATTGAAGATGCCGGAACGGGGAATGGAACAGCGCCGAAATTCGGAATTGACATTGAAGGATATGGCGAAGGTGATGTTGATTATGAGGAACCGATTAATGTATCAATTCGCAATAACCACTTTGTTGGAAACGTTTCAAGTTCTGTGACCAATTTTAACGGGTATGGCATTTTAATAGAAGGAAATCACTCAGACAATACAATCAGCTACGGATATGGGACGCAAACAGTGATCAAGGGAAATATACTGAGGCGCCCTGAAGACGCGGCGGCTGCGCCAAGAGTCGGGATAACCGGACTCGGTGTATCACAAGGAAAAGAGACCAGTGATGCAGTGATCGCTGGCAACCTCATTACCGGATTTTCAACAGGAATTGATGTCAGGGGAAAGAGCGTTCTTGTGACGAACAACAAAATCAGCAACTTTGAAAACACAGGGATATTGGTTTATCAGTCCTCCGACGTAAAGGTAGACGGAAACCAAATTCAAAACGGACTGTCTGAATCAAGGCGCAGCATCGGTCTTCGCGCAGTGCTGTCAGATGACACCGCTTTTCTGAATAACTGTCTCATTCAAGTCGTTGACGGTGTGAGCGTTTCGGGCGGAAACATGATCATTAAAGATAATCTCCTGAGAAAATTCAGCCGAGGCATTTGGATTGCTCAAGGGAACGCGGTGATTGAAGGGAATACACTGAATCCTGGCGCGTTTGAAGCAGTGCCGGAATCATATTCTGTTTCCGTTACAAACAATGCCGGCGCTATCATCAAAAACAATACATTTAAAGAGTTTAAAAATTACCCCATTTACTGCTCCACAAGTGCAAAAACCTCAATTATCGGCAACCACTTAGAGAGATCTCCGCTTTTGGTCACCATCTATATCAGCGCCGGTGTGCATGAGATTTTTGATAATACCATTTCAGTCAACAGAACAGCCGGGAATCCGATTGTGATTTATCTCAATGGCTCTGCAGGCTCTATCATCTCAGGAAACACCATCAATAACCTCTCCGCGGGCACTGCGACAGCTATTCAAACAAACACGTCAACCAATTCCAAAATCATCGGCAACCGCATTTTTAAAGGGACTATCAACAAACACAGCAGTGATGCAATAGACGGCAATATTATCGTCTGAAAAAAGCGCCCCCTCTAGGGGTTCTTTTTTTTCGATTTATAGATCACGTACATTTCTCTCACAAGTACTAACACAAAAAATAAAAGCACGACCCATTCCGCAAATGTTGTCATCTTAAAGCTGGACATATTGTTATAAATGGCTTTTGTTAAACTGAACCCTTGAAGCATGTCCATCAATACAGAAATAGCTAATAAACAAATTAATATAACTCCTGTCACGCCCAATATCTTCATGCTTCATCATCCTCCGCTTTTAGTGTCTATCGTTGGCGGAGAAGTTATACCGCATCTAAACCTAATGCATAATCTCAATTTTAAAAGGAAGAATATGAGAAAACGACAAGGAAAGGTATTTGTGTATGCCTTTATTTTCTAAGCGAAAGAACAATACAAGTTCGAAAGACAAGCGCAATACAGAAGAAAAGAATCAGGAACAGAAGCAAGAAAAAGAAAGGCCGGTTCTCATTTCTCCAAGTTTGGCAAAGAATATAGCGGAAACGAAAAAGGAAGTCGGAAGCAGCTTTGACGTCATCATTCGCGAGATTAAAATCGGGGAGCAGGATCATGTCCACCTGGCTGTTATCTATATTGCTGGGCTGGTCGATAATAACACGATCCATGAGTCGTTAATTGACCCATTGGTACAGGATGAGTCTATCCAGAATACTCATGCGATCCAGCAAATTCTTGAAAAAACGCTCCCGCTGGGCGGGGTGAAAGCGGAAAAGAGCTGGGACAAGCTTTTTTCCGAGTTAATGCTCGGCAATGCTCTCATTTTTGCTGATGGCTATGATGAAGCGCTGATTTGCAGCACTCAAGGGGGAGAGCAGCGCTCCATCCAAGAGCCGAGCACCCAGGTGTCATTCCGCGGCCCGCGCCAAGGGTTTACAGAATCTCTGCAAACCAATATTTCCATGATTCGGCGATACATTAAAAATCCGAATTTATGGGTTGAAAAAATGAAAAAAGGTTCTGTTACGAATACGGATATCGCTCTCATGTACATTCAAGGAATATGTGATGAAAAGGTGCTGAAGGAAGTGAAACAGCGCCTGGAAAAAATAGATATTGACAGTATTTTGGAATCTGGATATATTGAGCAGCTGATTGAAGATGAAACCTTTACGACGTTTCCGACTATGTATCATACAGAACGCCCTGATGTTGTAGCGGGTAATCTGTTAGAAGGAAGATTCGCAATTATTGTGGACGGAACACCGTTTGTGCTTATTGCCCCGGCCTTATTTGTCCAGTTTTTTCAGTCTGTTGAGGATTATTATTCGCGTTTTGACATTGCGACAAGCATAAGAATTCTTCGTGTTTTAGTCTTTTTCATTTCGCTTGTGGCACCAGCTGTATACGTGGCAGCCACGACGTTTCATCAAGAAATGATACCGACTCAGCTGTTAGTGGTCATTGCGGCCCAGCGGGAAATTGTCCCGTTTCCGGCTGTTGTGGAGGCGCTGACGATGGAGGTTGCTTTTGAGATTCTGAGGGAAGCGGGAGTCAGGCTGCCCCGGGTTGTCGGCTCGGCAGTGTCAATCGTAGGCGCGCTCGTAATCGGCCAGGCTGCCGTACAAGCTGGTATCGTCTCTCCGGCAATGGTCATTATCGTGGCACTCACCGCGATTGCGAGCTTCGCAACACCGGCGTTTGCAATGGCGATTTCAGCCCGGCTTATTCGGTTTATCTTTATTATTGCCTCAGCTGTTATGGGTTTTTACGGGCTGATTTTAGGGATCATTATGATGTTTGTCCACTTATGCAGTCTTCGTTCATTCGGCGTTCCATATATGTCACCGCTTGCACCCTTTTCTTCTCAAGGCGTAAAGGACGCGCTTTTCCGGGTTCCGTGGTGGGCCGATGAAAAAAGGCCGGAATCGGTCAGTAAGGAAGATAAGGTGCGGCAGGGGCAAGATCAACGCCCAGAGCCGGCCGCTTCACGAGGAATGGTGAACAAAGATTTGGAAGAAGGGGATCAGAATGGTACGTAAATGTCTATTAGCCGTTCTCATGCTTTTGAGCGTCATTGTACTGCCCGGCTGCTGGGATAAGCGGGAGCTGACGGATCTTGCGATTATCTCGGCGATTGGCATCGATCGGACAAACGACAGCAACTACGTGCTGCATCTTCAAATTATCAATCCAGGAAATGTTGCCGGCGGCCTTCAGGGAGGCGGTGCTGGAGACAGGCCGCCTGTATCTGTCTATTCAATTGAAGGTAACAATATAACGGAAGCACTCAGAAAAGCCTCCATGAAGGTATCGCGGCGGCTTTATTTTGCCCATACCAATCTAGTCGTGATCAATGAAAAGCTGGCAAAAGAAGAAGGTTTGGATTTTGTATTAGATAATCTTGACCGGGACACAGAATTCAGGACAACAGCAACATTCGTCGTTGCCCATAAAACAAAAGCAGAAAATATTGTGAAAATCCTGACGCCAATTGATAAAATTCCATCAAATAAAGTCAATAAAACCCTGGATTTCACGGAGGCGCAATACGGGCGGGTGGTCAAAACCAATATTCAGGACGTTTTGAAAACACTTGCCGCCAACACTATGGCACCGGTTATCCCCGGATATATGATGATTGGTGACGATAAAAAAGGAGTCAGCATGGAAAACACGCAGGCGACTGACCCGAAAGCCATTCTTCAGGCAGATGGTTTGGCGGTTTTTGATAAGGCAGGGTATTTAAAGTATTGGCTGGAAGATGATGAAAGCGTGGGGGCAGTCTGGCTTATGAATAAGATCCAGCATACGTTTATTAATGCTGACTGGGGCAAGACGAAGGATGCGGTCAGCTTGCAGGTTACCCATCAAGATACAAAGCTGGTACCGAAAATGCGGAACGGACGTCCGTACATCCATGTGAAAGTGTCGGTTGAAGGTATTATAGATGCTGTCAAATACCCTTTCCAATTGTCTGATCCCAAGGTGCTGGCCGCTATTGAAAAAGCGCTCAACAAAGAGCTGGAAAGGGAAATCAGCCAAACTGTGAAAAAGATTAAGAAGAATAAAATAGATTTTATCGGTTTTGGTGACACGATATATAGAAAGTATCCGAAGCAGTGGGAGAAAATGAAGGACACATGGGACAAAGAGTATTTGCCTGAACTGCCCATCGATGTGAAGGCCGAGACGTATATCAGAAGGACGGGATTGCGAAACAATCCGATCAAACACCAGTTTAAAGATGATTAGGTCTGAAGAAAGGGGAAGTGACAGATGGAAAAAGCCAGAATAAGCATAAGGCAGCTGTTTGTCATGATTATCATTTTTGAACTGGGCAGCTCCTTATTGATTACACCGGGATCAATGGCGGGCAGGGATGCTTGGATAGCAGTTTTATTAGGCTGTACGATCGGACTGTTTCTTTTCTATTTGTATCAAGGCATTTATCAATGTTATCCGAATTCTTCTCCGAAAGAATATATGGATGATATGCTGGGAACCAAGCTGAGCTGGCTGTTTTCATTTCTCTATATCTTGTACTTTGCCTATATTGCCGCAAGGGTGCTGCGTGACTTTGGAGAAATGTTGCTGACGTTTGCTTATCATGATACACCTATCATTATTGTAAATGCTTTATTAATGGTAGTAAGCATATATGCCGTAAGAAAAGGAATTGAAGTGCTCGCACGCGCGGCCGAACTTCTTTTCGGGGCCATGTATTTACTGGGCGCGATCGGCCTCGTGCTGATTATTGTCTCAGGCACTATAGACCCGCACAATTTAAAGCCGGTTTTGGCAAACGGCATTTCTCCTATTCTTCACTCTGTTTTCACACAGACCATGTACGTCCCATTTGGTGAAGTTGTTTTATTTGTGATGATTTTCCCTAACCTGAATGACAGAAAAGATGTGAAAAAAATGGGGATGATCGCCATGGCTATTAGCGGATTGATTGTGGCGCTCACCGTGGCGATTAATATCAGCGTGCTTGATGTTGATCTTACACTCAGATCCCAGTTTCCGCTTTTAAGCACGATCCAGACAATCAAGGTCGAAGAATTTTTAGACCGGCTCGATGTCTTTTTTATGCTGGCGCTGATCATCGGCGGCTTCTTTAAGGTCAGCCTCTACTTATATGCCACTGTGGTTGGGACATCTACGCTCTTTAAGGAAAAGAACCCCTCTCAATTGGCTTATCCGATGGGATTGGGCATCTTAATCCTTTCTATAACGATCGCGACTAACTTTTCGGAGCACTTGAATGAAGGCCTGAATGTGGTGCCGCTGTATATTCATTTGCCTTTTCAATTATTGTTTCCGCTCTTTCTGTTTATTGTGGCTGTTTGGAAAAAGAAACGAAGAGAGAAGTCAAAAGGGGCGGAAGCAAAAAAATGATAAAAAGAGCGGGGGGATGCAGCCGCCGCTCTTTTTATGTTCACTTCTATATAAAAGGGGGATATAGGGTGCGCCCCTGTCTGCACTGGCAGAGGCGCGTTTTGTTATACGACTGCGACGTTTTCCTTCACAGTAAAACTTCCTCTTGAAAGTCTGATATTGATGTCTGACACTTTTGCAATTTGTTCATCGTGCGTCACCATAATGACGCATTTATCTTCCTTGTGCGCCAGATCCTGAAAGAGCCGTACGATCTCTTTTGATGTGTCCTCATCAAGGTTTCCGGTCGGTTCATCGGCTACGATAAGATCCGTGTCACAGCAGAAAGCCCTTGTAATTGATACCCGCTGCTGCTGTCCGCCGCTCAGTGTGAGCACTTTTTGCCGGGCTTGTTTTTCGTTGATGCCAACCTTCTGCAGCATGTCAAGCGCATATGATTCTTTGTTCTTTTCTTTAGAACCTGTGATTTCCATAGCGGTTGTGACGTTCTGCAAAGCCGTCATATACGGGAGTAGGTTGTACGCCTGAAAGACGATTGATACATATTGATTTCTGAAATTGGTTAAGCCGATTTTAGAAACCGCTTTTCCGTCGTAAAGGATGTTTCCTTCTTTTGGTGCGTCAAGTCCGCCTGCCAGAGACAGGAAAGTGGTTTTCCCCGTCCCTGATGTGCCGACGATTGTGTAGAATTTGCCTTTTTGAAAGCTGATGTTAATATCCTGAAACAATGGCTGGCTTTTGTCTTTATACCAGTAGCCGACTTGCTGAAATTCTAATAAGCTCATAGGTTCCGCCTCTTTCTATTCCTGTTTTGTCAATATCGTTTTCGGATGAAGCCGCAGTACTGAAATTGACGGCAGCAATGTTGCAATGATTGCGATAAGGATGCCGATCCCGCCAAGAATAAGCATGTCGTTCATAGAAACCGCGACGTTCAGTGAATCGATAACGTCCACGTTTGATGAACTGTGGCCGAACATTCCGCCGCCCATGCCGCCACCGCCGCCAGGCATTTGTCCGCTTGCGGTTTGCGTTGAATCGGTTGATGAACTGATCTGCTGGGATAAAAGCTGATTTCCAAGCTGATTCGCGACGAGATTTCCCGTCACAGATGCAAGGCCGATAGCGATAACGGCCACAATCAGAATCTCAGTCAAGAACTGTCCAATCAATTTCCATCGTTTTTCACCGATGGCCATTAACACGCCCATTTCGTATTTGCGCTCCCTGATTGACATCATGACAATCAGGCCAAGAATGACGGCGCCTGCCACTGATACAAGATACACCACGTTTTTAGAGAAAGAAGCTACATTTTCAATCGGTCCGACCATTTGCTGGTAAAGCTGATCGTTTGTATTCAGTGTGTACGTATCGAAGTCAATTGATGTTTTCTTCGCTGCTTTTACGAAAGCATCCATATTTTTCGCGTCGTCCATATAGTAAACAGCTGAGTCAATCGTATTTTTATAGTCGTCGCCTTTCAGCGCCGCTGTTGCTGTGTAAGGCGTATAAAGCTTGTTATAAGGGTTTAAGAAAGAGAAATTTTGGGCTTGGTCATCTCCTGAAGATGTTGTTTTATAAATACCGACGATCTTCAGTTTTACTGTTGTATCCTCATCCGTTGCTGATTCAATTGTGATCGAATCGCCAACGCTCAAATCATTTTCTTCCGCTAAAGTTTCGTTGATCACTGTTACTTTTTTGCCGACATCTGATTTTGTAATCGCGCGTCCGTCTGTGATTTTTGAATCTCCGTCAGAGAAATCATCGACTAACGCTGTGCTGATGACACCTTCAATAGAAAGATCAGCTTGCACCATTTGCGGTCCGCCTTGTCCGCCGCCTTGGCTGTTTTTAGCGTTTGAGCTTGAACTGCTGGAGCTGGAATCACTTGAACTAGAGCTTTCAATCGCATCAAAGTTTCCCGCGTTGGCTGAAGCTGATGTGGTGTAATTGTAGCTCTTCACATGATCAAGCGCTGCAAGCTTATTCGCATCAGACACTTTGATCGGTGTGGATTCGAAGCTGCGCTTTTCACCGCTGTCCTGCTGTTTTTCCATTTGCTTTTGGCGGTCAACCTGAAGTGTCACGCTTCCGCCGAGTTCCTGTCTGGCCAGTTCGCTTGATTTTTGTGCTGCCGACTGGATGGTAAGGTCTGATAGAACAAAGACACATATGACTGTAAACACAAATAATTGCAATAACGTTTTTCCCTTTTTAGCCTTCATATTCCAAAAGGCCCGTTTGATAAAGTTCATTTATGTTCCTCCGTATAGGTACTTTGATTGATAAGGCCGCCTCTGGGGCGGGCTTGCTTGTTGATAAATTAATAGTAGTCCAAAGGTATGAAAAAAATATGAACAATCTATTTCTAGTTGATGAAATAAAAACTAACAATTGTGAAACGCAAAACCTTCTGTTTAAAATGGTGCTATTATATAAAAAAGCATCAAAACAATCGGAGGATATAATGAAAATATTAATGATAGAAGATAATGTTAGTGTATGTACGATGACGGAGATGTTCTTTTTTAAAGAAGGTTTTGAAGCGGAATTCGTTCATGACGGGTTAGAAGGGTACCAGCGTTTTACGGAAGAAAATTGGGATCTGATCATTTTGGATATCATGCTTCCATCTATGGACGGCGTGACCATCTGCAGAAAAATAAGAGAGACAAGCACGGTGCCGATTATCATGCTGACTGCCAAAGACACTGAATCAGATCAGGTCATTGGCTTTGAGATGGGGGCGGACGATTATGTCACAAAGCCGTTCAGCCCGCTGACATTGGTTGCCCGCATCAAAGCCGTCATCAGAAGATATAAGGCGACAGGCAAAGCGGTTATTGATGAAGATATGATCGAAACGGAATGCTTTACCATTAATAAGAAGACGAGAGAAGTATTATTAAACGGAGAGCCTGTAGAAAATCTCACGCCGAAGGAATTCGATCTGCTTTATTACCTTGTCCAAAATCCGCGGCAGGTGTTCTCAAGAGAACAGCTGCTTGAGCAGGTATGGGGCTATCAATTTTATGGAGATGAGCGAACGGTTGACGTTCATATCAAACGGCTGCGGAAAAAGCTTGCCAGCGAAGACAAGCCTTTCTTGTATACTGTGTGGGGAGTAGGGTATAAATTTGATGAAGATTAAATATTTATATCAGCTGCTGCTAAGCCATATCAGCATTTTGATTTTAGCGTTTGTCATTATCATTTCTCTGTTTTCCCACTTTGTGAAAGAATTTGCCTATCAAAACAAAGTAGAGGAATTGACGTCATATGCGGTGCAGATCGCAAATGAATTCCAAGCCGGCCAGGTGGACATGCGCAGGCTCTATCCTTATCAGGACATTTTAAGCACAAGAAAGACGCAATTTATCATCTTTAATGAAGAGCAGCAGCCTTATTTTCTTCCTGAAGGCTTTCATCACCCACCAAGGGAACAGCTGAAGAAATCAGAATGGAATAAGCTGAAAAAAGGGCAGACTGTCATGATCAGGGCAGATGGCCGTTTTGATGATGAAGTGTCCCTTGTGGCGCAGCCTATATTTGTTCAGAACGAATTTAAAGGCGCCGTTCTGCTGATTTCTCCGATCAGCGGTGTTGAACAGATGGTCAATCAGGTCAACCTCTATATGTTTTACGCTGTGATCAGCACGCTTGTGATTACGATTCTTGTGAGCTGGCTTCTGTCCAAATTCCATGTCAAGCGGATTCAAAAGCTGAGAGAAGCGACAGATAAAGTGGCTTCCGGCGATTATGACATCCATTTGGAAAACAGCTACGGGGACGAAATCGGCGTACTGGCGTCTGACTTTAATATCATGGCGAAAAAACTAAAGCAGTCAAGGGATGAAATCAATCGCCTTGAGAAGCGGAGAAGGCAGTTTATCGCTGACGTGTCACATGAATTAAAAACACCGCTGACGACGATCAACGGTTTGGTTGAAGGGCTGAACAGCCATACGATTCCTGAGGATAAGAAGGATAAATGCTTCTCGCTGATCAGTGAGGAAACGAAGCGCATGCTGCGGCTTGTAAAAGAAAATCTGGATTATGAAAAAATCAGATCCCAGCAAATTACCTTGAACAAGCTAAACGTTCCTCTGATCGAGGTGTTTGAAATCGTGAAAGAGCACTTGCAGCAGCAGGCGGAAGAAAAACAAAACAAGCTGATGATCCAGGTAGAGGATCACGTCATCGTACATGCCGATTATGACCGGTTCATTCAAATTCTCGTCAACATTACGAAAAACAGCATCCAATTTACGAAAAACGGTGACATTTGGCTGCGCGGAATGGAAGGTTATAAAGAGACGATTATTGAAATTGAAGACACGGGTATCGGCATTCCGAAAGAGGATATTGAGCATATTTGGGAGCGATTCTATAAAGCAGATATTTCAAGAACGAACACGGCATACGGTGAATACGGACTCGGTCTCTCGATCGTCAAGCAGCTTGTTGAAATGCACCAGGGCACAGTAGAAATCAAGAGTGAAGAAGGGAAAGGCACAAAGTTCATCATCCGCCTTCCTTTAACGGCAAAACAGCAATAGCATACAGGGCGGCGCATCAACTGATGCAGCCGCCTTTTTTGCACACCGCTTCGGTTTATTGCGTGCTCCCGAAAACAAAGATTGCGTGTTTTTCGGGTTGGGACGGCCTATAAACATGATAAAATATGACATAAACAGTTTTTGATGGGAGAGGGTGAAGGAATGAAGAGTGGGGTAATTCCTTCTTCAGCGGTCGGTCAAAAAATTAACGAGTGGTACAGATATATCCGGACATTCAGCGTGCCGGATGCCGAAGTGTTAAAAGCTGAAATCCAGCAGGAACTGAAACACATGCAGCATGATTCCAACTTGCTGCTTTATTATTCACTAATGGAATTCCGGCACCAGCTTATGCTGGATTATCTTGAGCCGTTAGAGAAATTAAATATCGAAGACCAGCCAAGCCTGTCTGAATTATCAAGAAACATTGACAGCAACCAGGCAGATCTCAAAGGGCTGCTCGACTATTACGTGAATTTTTTTCGCGGGATGTATGAGTTTGATAAGCGGGAATTTATTTCTGCCATTACATACTATAAACAGGCGGAGAAAAAGCTCTCCTTTGTCGCAGACCATATTGAACGGGCTGAATTCTATTTTAAAATCGCGGAAGCTTATTATTATATGAAGCAAACGTATTTTTCATTGATTAATATAAAAAACGCCTATGAAATTTACGTGGAGCAGGAAACCTATAATGTGAGAATCATTCAATGCCATTTCGTGTTCGGGGTCAACCTGATGGATGAAAGAAATTTCGAACAAGCCGCACGCCATTTCAAATTGGCGCTCAATATGGCCCAAGCGGAACAAAAAGCCCAGCTGGTCGGAAGAGCATACTACAATCTCGGATTATGCTATTACAATCAAGACCTTCTAGGCCCTGCCATTGATTACTTTGAAAAAGCGGTCTCCACGTTTGAAAGCAGCAGGATCGTCAATTCTCTCCCGCAAGCCTATTTTTTAATCACCCTGATTTATTATAAACAGGGAAAACATGATAAAGCTTCGGAATATCACAAGCGGGGCTATGAATATGCTAAAGAAACAGACGATGCAGACTATGCCGTAAAATTCGAGTTTTTGCAATCCCTATATCAGGATCAGCCCAATGAAGAAGGAATCGAACGATGTTTCCAATACTTAAAAAATAAAAATATGTACGCTGATATAGAGGATTTAGCCCTAGAAGTAGCAAAATATTACTATGAACAGAAATGGTTTAAACTGTCTGCTTCCTACTTTCTACAAGTTGAAGAGGCAAGAAAACAAATACAAAGGAGTGAAGGTTTGTATGAAATTGAAATCTAAGTTGTTTGTTATTTGTTTGGCCGCAGCCGCGATTTTTACAGCGGCTGGCGTTTCTGCTAATGCGGAAGCACTCGACTTTCATGTGACAGAAAGAGGAATGACGTAAGAACAAGCCCCTTCTCATTTGCGAGAAGGGGTTTTTCTTTTCAAAAACACCGCAAGACATAGTCTTGCGGTGCCGCCTTCATGGAGATTACGTTTATTTAGTAGCCTCCTACAAATGCAGTTCCCACAATGATCAAGAGGATAAATAACACAACAATCAAAGCGAAAGAAGTTCCGTAACCTGACATTTTGTGCACCTCCTTGCGAGATTGCTTCAGCAAATGCTGCAAAACTGTGGCGGACAGGGTTCCGCAGAGACGGTCAGCAGCTTAGAAGCCGCCAACAAACGCAGTCCCTACGATAATTAATAGAATAAACAATACAACGATTAAAGCGAAAGAACTGATGCCGCCGTAACCGCCGCCGTTAGAGTATCCTGACATAAGGTTTCACCTCCCTATGAAGGATACTATAAGATATGCTGAACCGATCCATTTGGCAGGGATAATAGTGGACAAGAGAAAAAATGAACAATTCGGCTATATGAAGGTGATATAAAAAATAGCGGGCGCTGCCGCCCGCTATTTATGTACGATTAAGAGATCAGCACGCCCGCGAAAAATTCCTGGTATAACGCTTGAACGGCTTTTCTTTCTTCGGCTTCTTTTACGCCAAACATCATGCTCACTTCAGAAGACCCCTGATTGATCATTTCGATATTCACCTGTGCCTCTGATAATGCTTTGGCGGCTCTTGCCGTTGTACCGACATTGTGGCGCATCGCTTCCCCTACAACCATAATCAGGGCGAGATGATGCTCCACGATGACCTCATCGGCATGCAAATCCTCTTCGATCCGTTTGATGACGCTGCGTTCAGTGGCGGCATCTATTTGCCCCTGCCGTAAAATGATCGTCATGTCATCGATTCCCGATGGAACATGCTCATACGTCAAACCATGCTCCTCCAGGATTTGAAGGGCTCTGCGGCCAAAACCGATTTCTCTGTTCATGAGATATTTGCTGATATAAATGCTGCAAAAACCGGTGTCGCTGGCAATGCCGACGACAGGCCCGTTTGTGTTATCCCGCTTGCTGACGACGCGGGTGCCTTCGGCTGAGGGGTTGTTCGTATTTTTGATCTGAACAGGAATCCCCGCTCTGAATGCCGGAATGAGCGCTTCATCATGAAACACTGAAAAACCCGCGTAGGACAGCTCCCGCATCTCTCTATATGTCAGCTCGCTGATTTCCTTTGGATTCTCAACGAAGGACGGATTGACAGAATACACAGCGTCTACGTCTGTAAAGTTTTCGTACAAATCGGCTTGTAGTCCGTTGGCAAGAATCGAACCGGTAATATCAGAACCGCTCCGTGAGAATGTGATCACATCGCCATCCTTGCTGAATCCGAAAAAACCGGGAAAAATGATGAGTCCGTCACGTTCCCGAAGACGATAGAGGTTTTGATAGGATTCAGGAAGAACTTGTGCGTTGCCGGGTTCATTTGTCACAAAGAGGCCGGCATCCTTCGGGTTTACATATTCCGCTTTGACGCCTTTATAGCGGAAGTAAGCGGCGATCAGCTTGGCATTGTTATCCTCTCCGCTGGCCTTGACTGCGTCAAGGTATTGTTCGGGATTGCTTTTATCTCCTTCTAAAAGCGTAAACAGATCATCTCTGATTTTTTCGATAATGCCTTGCCCCAGCTGAAGCTCAGTGGCGATGAGAGCGTACCGTTCCACAACTGCTTCCGCCAGTTCAGGTGCGCTGCCTGTTGCCAAATATTGTTCTGCACATGCGATTAAGAGATCAGTCACTTTCGTATCCTCGGCATAGCGTTTTCCCGGAGCTGAAACGACTACAGCTTTCCGTGCCGGATCTGAGGTAACGATGTGAAACACCTTGTCAAGCTGGGCGCCTGAAGCAAGTGAGCTGCCTCCGAATTTAACGACCTTCATGTTTACATCTCCTAATGTTTAAAATTTTCACACAAATTTAGTATTTATTATCTCTCTTTCAGTACTGTAAATCAAGGGGGAATTTCTTTCTGAGGAGAACATTTGTATTTTTCACGAGGAATAATGTTAGGTTTGCTGACCGTATACCTGCGTTATAAAGATAAATATGGTAAACAGCCTAACGTTTTGGGATGGAAAATGGTTAGAATGATTAGTAAAATGGATAAATGACTAGGTTAATATTTTTAAAGAATATTGACTAACCCTAGAAAAATGGTAATATGTAAATGATAATGATAATCAATTACTATATGGCCATATTGTTTTGAGTCCTTGCGGAGTAGGAGATACGTTCTTTTTGCTGTAAGGATGTAAGGAGGCAGCATGAAGCTACGTTACTTATTTATTCTACTTATCATATTAGCAGTCACATCTGTATTTATCGGTGTAGAAGATCTGTCGCCGCTTGATCTCTTCGATTTAAGCAAACAAGAGGCGTCAACGCTGTTTGCAAGCCGTTTGCCGCGATTGATCAGCATTGTCATCGCGGGATTAAGCATGAGCATCTGCGGTTTGATTATGCAGCAGATCAGCAGAAATAAATTCGTGTCACCGACGACGGCGGGCACGATGGATTGGGCGAGGCTCGGCATTTTAATTTCCTTGCTGCTGTTTACATCCGCCAGTCCTTTAATCAAAATGCTGGTCGCGTTTGTCTTTGCCCTTGCAGGAAATTTTCTATTTATGAAAATCCTTGAAAGAATCAAGTTTAACGACACCATCTTTATTCCGCTTGTCGGTTTAATGCTCGGGAATATCGTCAGTTCAATCGCGACATTTATCGCATATAAATATGACTTGATCCAGAATGTGTCATCATGGCTGCAGGGAGACTTCTCTTTAGTCGTGAAAGGAAGATACGAGCTTCTTTATCTGAGTATTCCGCTCGTCATCATTGCCTATGTGTATGCGGATAAATTCACATTGGCCGGTATGGGTGAAAGCTTTTCTGTCAACCTCGGCCTCAAGTACAAACGGGTTGTGAACATCGGGCTCATTATCGTGTCCCTGATCACGTCTCTTGTCATTTTGACTGTCGGTATGCTGCCGTTTCTCGGTTTAATCATCCCGAATATTGTATCGATTTACAGAGGAGACAATCTGAAGAGCAGCCTGCCGCATACTGCGCTGTTGGGAGCGGTTTTTGTGCTGTTTTGCGATATACTGGGCAGAATCATTATCTTCCCTTATGAAATCTCGATTGGCCTGATGGTCGGAATCATCGGCAGCGGCATTTTCCTGTTTATGCTGTTAAGGAGAAAAGCCTATGCGTAACCAGATGAAAATAGCTTTGCTCGTTGTTTTAGCCATTGTATGTATAGGCTTGTTTTTGTTTTATGACTTAGGCAATTGGGATTACACCCTGCCGAGACGAATCAAAAAAGTCGCTGCCATTGTACTGACGGGGGGAGCGATTGCGTTTTCGACCATGATCTTTCAAACGATTACGAACAACCGCATCCTGACGCCGAGCATTTTGGGCCTTGATTCTCTCTACATGCTGATTCAGACTGGCATTATCTTTTTGTTCGGTTCTGCGAATATGGTCATCATGAATAAAAACATCAACTTTATCATCTCTGTTCTGCTGATGATACTGTTTTCTCTTGTTTTGTATCAGATCATGTTCAAGGGTGAGGGGAGAAATATCTTTTTCCTTCTGCTTATCGGAATCGTGTTTGGCACGCTGTTCAGCAGCCTGTCTTCCTTTATGCAGATGCTGATTGATCCGAACGAGTTCCAAGTTGTGCAGGACAAGATGTTTGCCAGCTTTAACAATATCAATACCGATTTGTTATGGCTCGCGTTCATCATCTTCCTGCTGACAGGCGTTTATGTCTGGCGTTTTACAAAATTTTTCGATGTGCTGTCGCTCGGACGCGAGCACGCCGTGAATTTGGGCATTGACTACGACAAAGTGGTGAAGCAGATGCTGATCGTGGTTGCGATTTTGGTTTCTGTTTCAACAGCGCTAGTCGGGCCGATTATGTTTTTAGGCCTTCTGGTCGTCAACCTGGCGAGAGAATTCCTGAAAACATATAAGCATTCATACTTAATCGCAGGCTCCGTTTTCATCAGCATCATTGCGCTGGTCGGAGGGCAGTTTGTGGTTGAGAAAGTGTTTACCTTCTCAACGACGCTGAGCGTCATTATTAATTTTGCCGGCGGGATTTATTTTATCTACTTGCTGTTAAAGGAGAATAAATCATGGTAGAGGTCAGAAATGTAAGCAAACAATATGGCGGGAAAGTTGTTCTTGAAGAGACGTCAGTCACGATTCAAAAGGGCAAAATCACCTCGTTTATCGGTCCTAACGGCGCCGGCAAAAGTACGCTGCTGTCTATCATGAGCCGCCTGATCAAAAAGGATTCCGGCGAGATTTACATAGACGGACAAGAGATTGGAGCATGTGACAGCAAAGAGCTTGCCAAGAAAATGAGCATTTTGAAGCAGGCGAACCAAATCAATATCAGGCTCACGATCAAAGACCTCGTCAGTTTTGGCAGGTTTCCGTACTCACAGGGCCGGCTGACAGAGGAAGACTGGGTTCATATCAACCAGGCGCTTAGCTATATGAAGCTGGAAGACATTCAAGACAAATACTTGGATCAGCTGAGCGGCGGACAGTGCCAAAGGGCATTTATCGCCATGGTCATTGCCCAGGACACAGATTATATCTTTCTGGATGAACCGCTGAACAATCTGGATATGAAACACTCAGTTGAAATTATGAAACTGCTGAAACGGCTGGTAGAGGAGCTTGGAAAAACGATCGTGATCGTCATTCACGATATCAATTTTGCTTCAGTCTATTCTGACTATATCGTCGCTTTGAAAAACGGCCGAATCGTTAAAGAAGGACCGCCTGAAGAAATGATAGAAACATCAGTGCTTGAGGAAATCTACGATATGACCATCCCGATTCAGACGATTGATAATCAAAGAATAGGTGTCTATTTTTCTTAATATATAGAAGAGGTGAAGAGCATGAAAAAGTTCGCATTACTATTCATCGCTTTGGTGACGGCAGTTGTGATTTCTGCATGCGGAAACCAAAGCACAAGCAGCAAAGGTTCTGATTCTAAGGAAGAACAAATCACGGTGAAACACCAGCTGGACAAAAACGGAACAAAAGTACCGAAGAGCCCTAAAAAAGTTGTCGTATTTGACTTTGGAAGCTTAGATACACTAGATAAACTTGGTCTTGATGATAAAGTAGCGGGACTGCCGAAACAAGCCCTTCCTAAATATCTGTCCAAATTCAAGGATGACAAATATGCTGACGTCGGAAGCTTAAAAGAGCCAGACTTCGAGAAAGTGGCAGATTTAGATCCTGACTTGATCATTATCTCAGGAAGACAATCTGAGTCTTACAAAGAATTCTCTGAAATTGCGCCGACAATTTACCTTGGCGTAGACACAGCGAAGTATATGGAATCATTTAAGTCTGACGCAGAAACAATCGGTAAGATCTTCGATAAAGAAGATGAAGTGAAGGATGAACTCGCAAAAATCGATCATTCAATCGCAGATGTAAAGAAAACGGCTGAAAAGCTTAACAAAAACGGTCTCGTCATCATGGCGAACGACGGGAAGATCAGCGCATTCGGTCCTAAATCAAGATACGGCCTGATCCATGACGTGTTCGGCGTGACACCGGCTGATAAAAACATCAAAGCGTCTACTCACGGACAAAGCGTTTCTTACGAGTACATTTCAAAAACAAACCCGGATTACCTGTTTGTTATTGACCGCGGTACAGCGATCGGTGAAACATCATCTACTAAACAAGTCGTTGAAAATGATTATGTGAAAAATGTAAACGCAGTGAAAAATGATCATGTCGTCTACCTTGATTCTGCTACTTGGTACTTATCAGGAGGCGGTCTTGAGTCTATGGCACAAATGATCAAAGAAGTGAAAGACGGTTTAGAAAAGTAAAACCAAAAAGAGCCTCCGCTAAATAGCGGGGCTCTTTTTTTGTTAATCAGCGTGCCGGCTGCTGTTCGGCAGGGCGCTGAGGTTTCTTTAATGTGAATGAGAGAAGGAAGCCGACAAGTGCAATGACGGCAGCCACAATAAAAGCGGCGTTCATGCCGTGCAGGGCGGCGTGCTTCACATTTGTCGTGCCTGCATGTGCGGCCTGGTTGCTCATCACGGAAACCAATAGTGCGGTTCCGATCGAGCCGCCGACTTGGCGAATCGTGTTGTTCATCGCAGTTCCATGCGGAATCAAGTGGCGCGGCAGCGCGTTGATTCCAGCTGTTGTCACCGGCATCATGATCATGGCGGTGCCTAAGAGACGAACGGTGTATAAAACGACAATCCAAGCGAGTGACGTATGGTCAGTCAGCTGCATAAACGGCAGAGATGTCAGGAAGATGATGCAGAAACCGGCAATCGCCAGCCCTCTTCCGCCGACACGGTCAAAAATTCTGCCGATAATCGGCGACATAAAGCCCATCACAACGGCTCCCGGAAGGAGCATAAGCCCTGTATCAAAAGCTGTGACGTCTCTGACATTTTGTGTATAAAGCGGCAGGATGGTTTCCGTACCGATCAATAATGCAAAGACGAGGGTTCCCAGCAGTGTTGTTAAACTGAAAACGCCAAACGTGAAGACGCGGAATTCCAGCATCGGTTTTTCAAGCTTCATTTGTCTTGTGATAAACAAGAGCAGCGCGATGACACCCACCAGCAGTGAAATCAAGACGGTTGAACTGGACCAGCCATAAGAGCCGACGCTTGAGAAGCCGTACAGAAGGCCGCCGAACCCAAATGTTGAAAGGATGACTGATAAAATATCAATCTGTGTTTTTCTTAAAGTCGTCACGTTTTTCATCAGGATGCTGGCAAGAATCAAATCAATCACAGCAAACGGAAGAATAATATAAAACAATGATCTCCAAGAGAAAGCTTCGACAGCCCATCCGGAAAGAGTCGGTCCGATCGCAGGCGCGAATGAGATGACCAATCCGACCATACCCATAGCCTGGCCGCGCTTTTCAATCGGAAAGATTGTCAGGAATACAGTCTGCATGAGCGGCATCATAATGCCGGCTCCGGCCGCTTGAATGATACGTGCTGTCAGCAGAACCGGGAAGTTCGGCGCGAACGCTCCGACGACTGTTCCGACAGTGAAAATGCTCATTGCTGTGATGAGCAGCGCCCGGCTTGTGAATTTCTCAATTAAAAACGCGGTAATCGGAATTAAAATCCCGTTGGTTAACATAAATGATGTGGTCAGCCATTGTGCTTGGTTGGCATCGACATTGAAATCCCTCATGATATGGGGAAGTGCGGTAATCAACAATGTCTGGTTCAAAATCGCCACAAACGCTCCGGCTAACAAAATGCCGACAATGACAGAACGGTTAAAAGGTTTTTGTTCAATACTTGTGTTCAATACATATCCCTTCTTTTCTCTAAGTAATTAACAGTGTTTTTAACATGGAAACGGGCTGTGTTAAAACACCGGTTTGTTCCAGATAGCCAATCAGTGATTTGAGTAAAAAAGCGCGGGGTTCTTCCTTCTTCGCTTCTTCCTCCAGCATGGCGGCTGCGGATGTCAGTTCATCTACGTCATAGTCCGCGGCGGACAGGGAAGAGATGCCTTTATGTAATTCCTTCAGGCTTTCCGATAATAGGACTGATTTATCCTTTGGCTTGTAGGAGGATGCTGAATGAATATAAAGCTCGATGGCTTCGGGCGGAAGAAGAGACTGGCGGGTTTCCCTGTTTTTGATAATCTGATTGAGGGTGCTGATGATAAACTCTGCGATCGGGTCAAGCTCAAGCGGTTTTTCCTCGATTTTGATCAGCATTAAAAACTCACGCATCATGCCGTGAAGAATGATAACCAAATCCCACACAAACGGGAGAATGGTTTCTCCATACGCCTGGATCAGCGAATCGCGGTGCCAGCAGATAATCGTCGATCTGGTCTGATGGATATGCTGTTTGACCCGGTCATTATGCAGCTTGGGGTTTCCGTAGGTCAGCATATTGAAAAACTGCTGATTCCGCCTGAAGCCCTCCAGTTCCATTTTGACCTTTTGCGTCAAACGCTCCTCCGGTGTAAGTGCGGTATTTTCCTGAAGTCTTGAGGCTGCGGCCACCATTTGCTTCTGGTTAAATGACAGCAGCTCCAAAAGCAGATCTTCTTTAGATTGGAACAGCTTATATATCGAAGCTTTTGACATCTTACATTCTTCTGCGATCGCCTGCATGGAAACCGACGTAAAATCCTTTTCCGAAAAAAGCTTTCGCGCGGCTAACAAGATATCTGTTTTTTTATCAAGCATCTCATGGCTTCCTTCTTTCTTGAACATTAGAAAACCCATTGGTTCACAGAAAACCAATGAGTAACTATGAAAAAATTTTACCAAATAAACAAAATAGAAGTCAATGGATTTTAACCGGGTAAATGAAAGGCCTGCCGGAAAATCCGACAGGCCGAATAAGAGCTTATTTTTCAACTTTAAATCCTTGTTTTTCAAGCATTTCACGGATGTGCGGATAGTACAGGCGCTCATAGTAGGAAGCGATGCTCTGTGACCAGTTTCTTGTTTCTTTTCCGTTTGTCCGTTTATTCATGTATTCAGACATCTGTTCGTCGTAAGTCTGAATGTGAGACGTCAGCTCATCCTGATTCAAATAAGTTTCCTGATGATTGACAGCTTCCTGCGGCAAGCGCGGTTTTTTCGCTGAACGGTCGGCAGGATGCCCAATGACAAGGCCGGATAAAGGGAACACGTATTTTGGAAGCTCAAGCAGTTCGATCAGCTCTTGAGGGTTTCCGCGAACCGCACCGATCGGAACTGTGCCAAGTCCGAGTGACTCAGCCGCTGCTGTTGCTGTGCCGAGGGCAATACCAGCGTCTACTGCTCCGACAAGAACAGATTCCAATCCATTTGTGATTTCCATTTTGAAATCATGCAGATCTTCAAGCGCAATTTTGGCCCGATTGAAATCTGCGCAGAACAGCAGGAAAACAGGAGCTTGATCGATCCATGGCTGGCCGCCTGCCAGCTCGGAGATTTTCTTTTTGCGCTCTTTATCCTGGACTGTGATCACAGTCACTTGCTGTCCGTTGATAGAAGAAGGGGCTGATTGCACCGCTTCAATGATTTGGTCCAATTGCTCCTGAGCTACAGGCTCATCTGTGTAGCTGCGAATCGAGCGGTGGTCTGTTAAAGATTTAATCACTTCATTCATATGGGACACCCTTTCTTTACTCGCTAAGCTCTGTGCGGACAACATCAAGAGGGGCGCTCAGCAGTTCTTTTCCTTTTGCGACAAACCCTTGGAAATGCGCAGTTTCGTTATGGAATTTCATTGCCGCTTCATCTTTCCATTTTTCAAGCATGACAAATGTATTTTCTTCGCCTACTTTTTCGAATAGGTCGTATTGCGCGTTGCCTTCCTCAGCTCTTGAATGCTGAACAAGTGATTGAGCCTCGCTCAAAAATTCCTCGCGTTTTTCTGGTTTTACTTTGATGTAAGCTTGTAATACGATCATTTAAATCTCCTCCGTTGTTATGCGAATTTATTGTTCGAATTTCATCGAACTAAATGTAACATGTATTCTAAATGAGGTAAAGGAAAAACCCTTAAATAGTAAAATTGTCATTCTAATTGTTGTGTGATACATTTGTGTCATGAACATTCCAAACCATCCAGAAACAGAAACATTGCAGCTGACAAAGGTTCTTCATGCACTTAGTGATCCGCTTCGTTTAGAGCTCGTCAAGCAATTAGCTGAAGCAAAAGAAAAAACGTGCAGCACCTGTGCAGATGTGCAGGTTGCCAAATCGACTTTGTCGCATCATTTTAAAGTTTTGAGAGAATCGGGCATCGCTCAAGTTCGGATAGAAGGAAAGCGCCGGTATTATTCGCTTCGCGCTGAAGACCTTGAAAAGGCATTTCCGGGCCTGCTTGAAGCCGTGCTGAATGTAGACCAGGACCGCTGGTGAATCAATCCCCTGTAACGGGGATTTTTTTATGTCCGTAAACCGCTTTGAAAAGCCGCTGCACACCCGCCTGAATATCTTCTTCCTTCAGCCGTGCAAAGCCGATAATGAGAGCAGGCCTGCCCGTTTGCCGCTTGTTTTCCTTCAAGTTAAATCGGCTCATTCCGAATATTTCAAGCTGCAGCCCGGCAGCATGTGACAGGATGTCTTGTTCGGTGCGCCTGGTATCAAATTCGGTAACAAAATGCAGCCCCGCATTTGCCCCTTTTACGGTAACCTCTCCGCTGAACTCTGCTTCTAAAGCGGTGATCAGGCGTTCTCTCTTTTCTTTATAATGCTGCTTCATTTTTTTTATATGCTTCTGATATTCACCAGACTCGATAAATTCCTGCAGGGTGAGCTGTGTGAGTGATGAGCAAGTCTGCAGATCATAGCCCCGCTGTTTGTATGCCCTCAACAGCTCAGGCGGCAACACCATATAGCTGATCCGCAAGCCGGGGAGAAGGGACTTTGAAAAGGTTCCCATATAGATGACATTTTGAAAACGGTCGAGGCTTTGCAGCGCCGGAATACTGTCTACATCATATGTGAATTCACTATCATAATCGTCCTCAATGATATATCGGCGCGGCTCCTCGGCTGCCCAGTTCAGCAGCTGAATTCTTCTGGATACAGGCATAATCGTTCCGGACGGAAACTGATGCGACGGGGTGGTCACCAGCACATCTGGCTGCTGTCTGGTGATTTCAGCAATCGACATGCCTTTTTCATCCAGCATGATCGTCTTTACTTGTTTTCCGGCATTCTTCAAAAGCTGATACATGCGCCTGTAGCCAGGCTCCTCCATCGCATACACGGCTTCCTTGGGTAAAAGCTCAGTCAACAGCTGCATGAGCACCTGTGTGCCTGCCCCTATGATCATTTGTTCCGGCCTGCATTTTACACCCCTCGTCAGGGAAATGAGCCTCGTAATGGCCGCTCTCACTTCATATATCCCTTGCGGATGTGACATATCGCCGAGCGTGCGGTATGAGCGGGAGGCCGCTTTTTGCTCGCAGCGGAACCAGCTTTTGATCGGAAAATGGTCTGTATCGGAACTCATGTGTGAAAACGATATCCAATCGCTCTGGTCGATGTGAATCTCTTTTAGGTCATCCGGCAGTGCAAATGGAGGGTGCTCCTCGGCGGAAAACATGTCTAGTTCCTCCACGAAGAAACCCTTTCGTTCAATGGCGTACAAATACCCCTCAGCCAGCAGCTGCTGATAGGCTGAATTCACTGAATTTACGCTGACCTTGAGATTTTCAGCCAGCTCCCGCTTGGAGGGAACCTTCGAGTGCGGCAGCAGATTGCGGCTGAGGATTTCTTTTTTCAGCTTTTGATAAATTTGCTGATAGATATAATCGGCTTGTTCTGAACGATCGAGTGTAATCGTGATATCCATTTGTATTTTCTCCTTCTGATACCATCAAAAAGTTATAATTGGTACTTTTCATCATACCAAAGAAAAGTCAGAATGATAAGAAAATACCGACAGGGGGATATTCACATGAGTCAAACAACAGCAAGCATCACAACTGCACAATGGCAGCAAAAACGGGATCAATTTGTGTCAAAAGGTGTGAGCAACGGCAACCGCAGTCTGGCGGTCAAAGGAGAAGGGGCCGAGCTGTACGATCTGGACGGCCGGAGATTTATTGATTTTGCAGGCGCCATCGGCACGTTAAATGTCGGACACTCGCATCCGAAGGTGGTTGAGGCTGTGAAGCGGCAGGCGGAGGAGCTGATTCATCCTGGCTTTAATGTCATGATGTACCCGACTTATATCGAGTTAGCCGAAAAACTGTGTGGCATTGCACCGGGCAGCCATGAGAAAAAAGCGATTTTTCTTAACTCAGGGGCAGAAGCGGTCGAAAACGCTGTGAAAATCGCCAGAAAGTATACAAAGCGCCAAGGCGTTGTCTCGTTTACACGCGGGTTTCACGGGCGCACGAATATGACGATGAGCATGACAAGCAAGGTAAAACCTTATAAATTCGGTTTCGGGCCTTTTGCGCCAGAGGTTTATCAAGCGCCGTTCCCTTATTATTATCAGAAGCCGGCCGGCATGAGTGATGAAAGCTATGACGATATGGTCATTCAAGCATTCAATGATTTCTTTATCGCTTCAGTGGCGCCTGAAACGGTGGCGTGTGTCGTGATGGAGCCAGTGCAGGGAGAAGGCGGGTTTATTATTCCTTCGAAACGGTTCGTACAGCACGTCGCTTCATTCTGCAAAGAACACGGCATTGTTTTTGTTGCTGATGAAATCCAAACCGGCTTTGCCAGAACTGGCACTTATTTCGCAATTGAGCACTTTGATGTAGTGCCCGATCTGATCACGGTTTCTAAATCGCTTGCGGCAGGCCTGCCATTAAGCGGCGTGATCGGGCGTTCGGAAATGCTTGATGCGGCAGCGCCAGGGGAGCTGGGCGGCACGTATGCCGGCAGCCCGCTCGGCTGCGCGGCTGCTTTGGCAGTCTTGGATATTATCGAAGAAGAAGGACTGAATGAGCGATCTGAAGAAATTGGCAAAATCATTGAAGATAGGGCGTATGAGTGGAAAAAAGAATTCCCGTTCATCGGTGACATCCGCAGACTCGGGGCGATGGCCGCAATCGAAATCGTCAAGGATCCAGACACGCGTGAGCCTGATAAAGCAAAAGCAGCAGCGATCGCGGCCTATGCGAATCAAAACGGATTACTTTTGCTGACAGCGGGAATTAACGGTAATATCATCCGCTTTTTGACACCGCTCGTCATCTCAGACAGCCTTTTAAATGAAGGGCTCAGCATCTTGGAGGCGGGCCTGCGAGCTTAATCATTGGAAAGAAAACGGCTGGGTCTGCTATCATTTTAAGTAATCATGAAAAGAAAGGAATGTTCAATATGCCAGATCAATTAACGGTCTACAACCCGGCTACGGGCGAGGAGATCAAAACGATTCCTCAGCAATCAGCCACAGAGGTAGAAGAAGCCATTGAACGTTCACATCAAGCGTTTAAAACGTGGTCTAAAACATCAGCGAACGAAAGAGCGTCTCTTTTGAAAAAATGGTATGAGCTGATTGTTGAACATAAAGAAGAGCTTGCAGATTTAATTACAAAGGAAAACGGAAAACCATACCAGGAAGCAGTCGGCGAGGTACTTTACGGCGCAGGCTATATCGAATGGTTCGCAGAGGAAGCGAAGCGTGTGTACGGAAGAACGGTCCCGGCCCCGACAACGGGTAAACGAATTGTTGTCACACGCCAGCCGGTCGGCCCCGTTGCTGCTATCACGCCCTGGAATTTCCCGAATGCGATGATTACACGCAAAGCGGCGCCTGCTCTTGCCGCCGGCTGTACATTTATCATCAAGCCGGCGCCGGACACACCGCTGTCTGCTTATGAACTAGCGCGCCTCGCATATGAAGCGGGCATTCCGAAGGATGTTCTTCAGGTTGTAATCGGCGATGGAGAAGAAATCGGAAATGTGTTCACAAGCAGTCCGAAAATCCGCAAAATCACCTTCACAGGCTCAACACCTGTAGGGAAAATCCTTATGAAAAACAGCGCGGACACCGTGAAGCACGTCTCAATGGAACTCGGCGGACACGCCCCGCTGATCGTAGATGAAGATGCGGACATTGACCTTGCCGTTGAACAGGCGATGGCGTCCAAATACCGAAACGCCGGCCAAACCTGCGTATGTGCCAACCGCCTGATCGTTCATGAATCCATTAAAGATGAATTTGCTGCGAAACTGAGCGAGCAAGTGTCTAAGCTGAAAGTCGGAAATGGACTTGAGGAAGGCGTCAATGTCGGCCCGATCATTAACAAACGAGGCTTCGAAAAAATCGTCAGCCAAATTGATGATGCGGTTGAAAAAGGCGCGAAAGTGATTGCTGGGGGCACATATGACCGAAACGATGACAAAGGGTGCTACTTTGTGAATCCGACAGTGCTCACCGATGTCGATACGTCCATGAACATCATGCATGAGGAAACATTCGGCCCGGTCGCCCCGATCGTCACGTTTTCTGATATTGATGAAGCGATTCAGCTTGCCAACGATACACCGTATGGCTTGGCTGCTTACTTCTTCACAGAAAACTACCGCCGCGGCATCTATATTTCCGAGAATCTAGAGTATGGCATTATCGGCTGGAATGACGGCGGACCGTCAGCGGTTCAAGCGCCATTCGGCGGAATGAAAGAAAGCGGCATTGGCCGTGAAGGCGGTTCAGAAGGTATCGAGCCGTACCTTGAAACAAAATATTTGTCCATCGGTTTATAAAAGAATGCACGCTCATGAGAGCTGCCGGATTTTCCGGCAGCTCTTTTTGTGTTCCGGCGAATAATCACAACAATTCCAGCCAAAATAACAGCAAATACATTTTGAAAGAAGGTTCCCCAACAATGGATTTATTATTGGCTCTTCTCCCGGCTTTGTTTTGGGGGAGCATTGTTCTCTTCAATGTGAAATTAGGCGGCGGGCCGTACAGCCAGACACTGGGAACGACGATCGGGGCACTCATTGTTTCTATCGTTATTTACTTTTTTGTTCAGCCCGTTCTGTCCCTTCGCATTTTTATTGTTGGAATCGTATCCGGCTTATTTTGGTCACTTGGACAGGCCAACCAGCTGAAAAGCATTCAATTGATGGGCGTGTCGAAAACAATGCCGATTTCCACAGGAATGCAGCTCGTTTCCACCTCGCTGTTCGGTGTGATCGTGTTCCGCGAATGGTCAACACCGATTGCGATTACGCTTGGCGTTCTCGCTTTGATCTTTATCATTGTGGGAATCATTCTCACGTCCTTGGAAGATAAGAATGATAAAAAAGAGGGCGAGCCAAGCAATTTGAAAAAGGGCATTTTGATTCTCCTTGTTTCGACTCTTGGTTATTTGGTTTATGTAGTCGTGGCTAGATTATTCAATGTGTCCGGCTGGTCCGCGCTGCTGCCACAGGCAATTGGCATGGTGGTCGGGGGGTTAGTTTTAACCTATAGACACAAACCCTTTAACAAGTATGCGATCAGAAATATTCTCCCAGGGTTAATCTGGGCAGGCGGAAATATGTTTTTGTTTATTTCTCAGCCGCGAGTCGGCGTTGCAACGAGCTTTTCCCTTTCACAAATGGGAATTGTCATTTCTACGCTCGGCGGTATTTTCATCCTGCGTGAAAAGAAAACGAAACGCCAGCTAATAGCAATTGCGATCGGGATTATCCTGATAATTGCCGCCGCCGTATTCTTAGGAATCGCCAAAACAAATTCATAACAAATGGAGGAGGATGTATATGTATCCGGATTTAAAAGGAAAAGTCGTCGCTATTACAGGAGCTGCTTCAGGGCTCGGAAAGGCAATGGCCATCCGCTTCGGCAAGGAGCAGGCAAAAGTGGTTATCAACTATTATAGTAATAAACAAGATCCGAACGAGGTAAAAGAAGAGGTCATCAAGGCGGGCGGTGAAGCTGTTGTCGTCCAAGGAGATGTCACGAAAGAGGAAGATGTAAAAAATATCGTGCAAACGGCAATTAAAGAGTTCGGCACACTCGATATTATGATTAATAATGCCGGTCTTGAAAATCCTGTGCCATCTCACGAAATGCCGCTCAAGGATTGGGATAAAGTCATCGGCACGAACTTAACGGGTGCCTTTTTAGGAAGCCGTGAAGCGATTAAATATTTCGTAGAAAACGATATCAAGGGAAATGTCATTAACATGTCCAGTGTGCACGAAGTGATTCCTTGGCCGTTATTTGTCCACTATGCGGCAAGTAAAGGCGGGATAAAGCTGATGACAGAAACATTAGCGTTGGAATACGCGCCGAAGGGCATTCGCGTCAATAATATTGGGCCAGGTGCGATCAACACGCCAATCAATGCTGAAAAATTCGCTGACCCTAAACAGAAAGCTGATGTAGAAAGCATGATTCCAATGGGATATATCGGCGAACCGGAGGAGATCGCCGCAGTAGCAGCCTGGCTTGCTTCGAAGGAAGCCAGCTACGTCACAGGCATCACGTTATTCGCGGACGGCGGTATGACACAATATCCTTCATTCCAGGCAGGACGCGGTTAAACAAAAAAAGCGACCCAGACATCACATCTGGATCGCTTTTTTATTACGCACGCTTTTTCTTAACAAGTGCTGCTACAGATAAAATAATGGCAGCCGCAGACAGCACAATCGCTGTAATGTCTAGAGCTGAAGAACCTGAGTTTTCGGAATCGTCTTCTGTTTTCGTGGCGCCGTGCTCATCTGTCACTTGCTTTGCAGACGTGATGTTTGTAATGGAATGAGGTGTATCGGCATCCTCGTCACCTGTCCACTCAACAATGCTGCCGTCTTTGTAATATTGGTATGCGTCCCAAGCAGCTTCCTCCGCTTTGTCAGGGTTTTTGGCAACAAAGGTAAACTGCTGGAACTGTCCTTCCTGAATGCCTCCGTCAGTCGCCTCCCATGTCACGGACACTGATTTGTCATCATGTTTTTGAGTGGAGACCTTCCAGCCCGGAATTGGCTCATATTGCTGGAATTCAACATCCTTCGGCATTTTGAGGACTACCTTCGTTGTCGGCAGATTTTTCTCTGAAGGAACCTTCATTGTATACGTTTCCCAAGAGCCTGCAGCAGACTCAGCCGGTTTTACAGAAACATGCGCGCTGGCAGGGGCCGTAAAGAATAAGAGGGAGCCGACAATAGCCGGACATAGTGTCAATGCGATTTTTTTCAACAATGTAAACACTCCTTAATTGGTCTTTGTAAACATGATATTGATTTCGTTAAAGTCGCCGGTCAGGCCGTGGACTTTGATCTTCCAGTTTCCTTTTTCATTAATCGACAGGTTTTGATCCTGGAAGACGCCTTTTGTTTTTTCTTTTAATGTAAAAGTGCTTTTGTTTTCGCTGCCTGACAGGCCTGTTTTATAAACGGTTAACGTGATTTGCTGGATGTTTTTCACGGGATCTCGGTTATGGTCGGTGACCCGCAGCTCAAAAACATTTTTTCCGGGCTGGTTTGGGCTGATGCTGAGAGAAACGCTTTGTCCGTTCTCAATCGCTTTGGTTTGGTAGAACGGTTCCGGCGCCGGCTCAGGCGGGCTTGGCAGGCTTGTAAACACGGCCGCTGTGATCAATACAGCGATGCCGATTGCCCACTCCGCTTTCAACGTTCGGCTGATTCCTGTGCGGCGCTGCTTTCTGGTAAGCAGAAAATGAATCGTGCCTAAGACCAGCATGAAAACAAACAGCCCGCTTTTCACTAAAAGAGCTTGGCCGTACGCTGTATGGAACAGTGAATCCATTGAACGAATGATGAAAAATCCATTGAGCAAGCCTGAAAACAAAATGACGCCGACTGCAGTGAGCGCCCATGGAGAGAATCGTCTGACCGTCTCCCACGCGAGCGTTTTGTCAGGCTGCCTCCATTCTTTTGAGAGCAGCAAAACGAGTGCCGCTATTCCGCCGACCCAGATGGAAGCGGAAGTTAAATGAAGGAAATCCATCAAAATGCCGACCGTTTTTTCTTCAACGACAGCAGCATGCCCGGTAAACGCCTTGGCGAGCAGGAGACCGAAAAAGAAAATGAGCGGCGCTGTCCAATAGCCAAAGGATGAAAAGCGGTTTTTTCGTATCGCAGGGATGACAGACAGTGCGAGCAGCACGAACAGCGCGGCCTGTATGATCCAAATGGAGCCGCCTGCTGTCTCAAACAGTGTTTCTCTGATGTAGCCCGGCTGGAATGCGCTGCCCCAGCCGCCGCCTGCGTTCGCTTTTGTCTGAATCGGAAGCTGAAGCAAAAGCGCCAGCCCCAATGCTGCGATCGAGCCGGTCAGGATACGTCTCGTCCGTTTGACGAGCTGTTCTGATTTCCCTTTATACCAGAAAAGATGGAAGAAAACCGTTCCGATAAACAGAGATAAGGCTGTATACAGAATCGCGCGATCTGCTGCTGTTCCCGGATTCAGCGCTGAGTCGGCTGCTTTTTGGCTGCTGAATCCGCCATCCGCTTTCCCGATACTGAACGGAATGACGCCGGAAACAGGATGTCCATCCGCGGATACGGCATTCCATTCCGCTCTGTACACATCTTTAGGCAGATTCTTCTTCAGCTTCACTGTCATGATGTGATGATTATCTTTTTTGATTTCAGTCTTGTCCGTATCCACACGGTCGCCGTTTGAATTATAGACTTTAATGTAATGAAACCCTTCTTCAACCGGTTCATTAAATTCGATTTCCACCTGTGCAGGGGCGCTTTTTAATTCGCTGTTTTCCCCTGGTGAAGATTTGACAATATAGGCGTGAGCAAAGCTTGTTTTCGGCAGGAAAACAAGAAAAAGCAGAAGGATGATCCACCATCTGTTTCGCTTCATCACTCAGACACCACCTTCCGCTGTATGTGTTGTGTTATTTCTTGGTGCAGGTGCAGCGTTTCTTTCGGTCTTGAAGCATGTCTTCCAGCGCTTGGTCGAAAGTGCAGACGGCTCCGCCGAATCCTTTTTGAAATCGTTCGGCATGATCAAGTGTCGCAAACGGAATGGCCTGCGGCTGGCAGCAGTGCAGGTTTAATTCAGCATTTACGACGAAATAAGCCGAACCGGCACTGACGGTTGTCTGTAACAGAAAATCTCTGCAAATCAAGTGTGAAACCTCTTCCGTTTTATCCGCGTAACGCAAAAACGCACAATGTGCGCAGCATAGCTGTTCAATGTCTTGGTTTACCGTAATCAGCTGAACCGAATGAGCTTGATTGACGGGCTTCAAGCAATAGCTGCACATATGATCCGTGTGAGGTGTTCGGGCGGGGAGCGTGATGCCGCCGGCCGTTTTAATGACTTGATTTGACTGAACCAGCTGATTGACATCTCTGTATACCGTCATTTCCGAAACGCCAAACCTTGCGCTGATGTCAGAAATTCTGAGCGCGCCTTCTTCTTTCAGCCACTTCAGTATGTGTTGCTGTCTATTAATCGGAAGCATTCATACACCCTCTTTATTAAGATCTATTTAAGCGTAGAGGATTTTAGAGACAGAGACAAGTAAGCTGATGATAAAAAATGTGAAAATGTGTTGAACAGCAACAAAACGAAACAGAAGAGACTCTGGTATAATAGACATATGGAATAGAAAGTGAGGAATACCCTATGAAAGAAACACCATGCCCGAACTGCGGCAAACCTTTGACAGGCGATATGGTCAGATCATCAAATGTGCCTTGTCAATTTCGCTGCGGACACTGCCGGGAACGGCTTTATGAATATAAAGTATCAGCTCCGATTATGCTGGTATCATTAGCGGCCATTGTGCTGCTCATTTATCTTTTGCTGCTCCTCCGCAATGCGGCAGGTTCAATGCTGCCGGCTGTACAGCACGTGCCGATGGCTGTTTTTGCGCTTGTGTGCGCCTATCCCGTTTTTATTGTGAGTGAGCGGATGATTGCAAAGTACGTGATTCAAAATGGCAACATCATTTATAGAGGAAAGAGAAAAGGCTCCTGAAATCAGGAGCCTTTTTATTTTTAAAAAATTGTCACAGTCATGTGCCAAAGTCCTCTTTACTTTCAATTGTATAGGGACTGTAAGCGTTTTAACATAGAGTCAAAGGGAAGCATCATTCCCTGAACATATTTTTTTATCTTACAGCGACAAACAAAACAGGGAGGGTTTATATATGCAGCAGCAAGAACAGCAGCAAGGCGGCATGAAAGTGAAAGTGCAGCGCTTTGGGAGTTATTTGAGCGGAATGATCATGCCGAATATCGGCGCATTTATCGCGTGGGGTATCATTACCGCGTTGTTTATTCCGGCAGGATGGTTTCCGAATGAACAGCTGAACACGCTGGTCAGCCCGATGATTACGTATTTATTGCCGCTTTTGATAGCGTATACAGGCGGAAAAATGATCTACGACCACCGCGGCGGAGTTGTCGGAGCGACAGCGGCAATTGGGGTGATTGTCGGATCGGATATTCCAATGTTTTTAGGCGCAATGATTATGGGTCCGCTTGGCGGATACCTCATTAAACAGACTGATAAATTATTCAAGGATAAAGTCAAACAAGGCTTTGAAATGCTGATCAACAACTTTACGGCAGGGATTGTCGGCGCGGCTTTAACGATTCTCGCGTTTTACGCCATCGGTCCGGTTGTCCTGACGCTAAATAAATTGCTGGCGGCTGGTGTGGAAGTCATTGTACACGCTAATTTACTGCCGGTAGCCAGTGTTTTTGTAGAACC
Organism: Bacillus sp. SG20033; assembly: GCF_044570195.1. NCBI lineage: Bacteria > Bacillati > Bacillota > Bacilli > Caryophanales > Bacillaceae > Bacillus > Bacillus sp. SG20033. The sequence continues at coordinate 458,102 of NZ_CP172606.1, forward strand.
GGCGAAAGTGTTGTTCCTCAACAACGCCATAAACCATGGAATCTTAAGCCCGATCGGAATCGAGCAAGCATCTCAAACAGGAAAATCAATTCTGTTTTTAGTAGAAGCGAACCCTGGACCGGGGCTCGGCATTTTGCTGGCGTACATGTTCTTTGGCAAAGGATCTTCAAAATCAACGGCTCCCGGTGCGGCGATCATCCATTTCTTCGGAGGGATTCACGAGATTTACTTCCCGTACATTCTGATGAAACCGGCCCTGATTCTCGCAGCCATTGCCGGCGGAGCAAGCGGACTCTTAACGTTTACGATCTTTAATGCCGGACTTGTCGCGGCAGCGTCACCGGGAAGCATTATCGCATTGATGGCAATGACGCCAAGAGGAGGCTATTTCGGCGTATTGGCGGGTGTATTGGTCGCTGCAGCTGTATCGTTCATCGTTTCAGCAGTGATCCTGAAATCCTCAAAAGCTAGTGAAGAAGACCTGGCTGCCGCAACAGAAAAAATGCAGTCCATGAAGGGGAAGAAAAGCCAAGCAGCAGCTGCTTTAGAGGCGGAACAAGCCAAAGCAGAAGAAGCGTCTGAGCTGTCTCCTGAAAGCGTGAACAAAATTATCTTTGCGTGTGATGCGGGAATGGGATCAAGTGCCATGGGGGCATCCATCTTAAGAAACAAAGTGAAAAAAGCGGAGCTTGACATCAGTGTGACCAACACGGCCATTAACAATCTGCCAAGCGATGCGGATATTGTCATCACCCACAAAGATTTAACAGACCGCGCGAAAGCAAAGCTGCCGAACGCGACGCACATATCAGTGGATAACTTCTTAAACAGCCCGAAATACGACGAGCTGATTGAAAAGCTGAAAAAGTAATCTTATAGAAAGAGAGTGATACTCATGCAAGTACTCGCAAAGGAAAATATTAAACTCAATCAAACGGTATCATCAAAAGAAGAGGCCATCAAATTGGCAGGCCAGACGCTGATTGACAACGGCTACGTGACAGAGGATTACATTAGCAAAATGTTTGAACGTGAAGAAACGTCTTCTACGTTTATGGGGAATTTCATTGCCATTCCACACGGCACAGAAGAAGCGAAAAGCGAGGTGCTTCACTCTGGAATTTCAATCATACAAATTCCAGAGGGCGTTGAGTACGGAGAAGGCAACACGGCAAAAGTGGTATTCGGCATTGCGGGTAAAAATAATGAGCATTTAGACATTTTGTCTAACATCGCCATTATCTGTTCAGAAGAAGAAAACATTGAACGCCTGATCTCCGCTAAAAGCGAAGAAGATTTGATCGCCATTTTCAACGAGGTGAACTGACATGATCGCCTTACATTTCGGTGCGGGAAATATCGGGAGAGGATTTATCGGCGCGCTGCTTCACCATTCCGGCTATGATGTGGTGTTTGCGGATGTGAACGACACGATGGTCAGCCTCCTCAATGAAAAAAAAGAATACACAGTGGAACTGGCGGAAGAGGGACGTTCATCGGAGATCATTGGCCCGGTGAGCGCTATTAACAGCGGCAGTCAGACCGAGGAGCTGTACCGGCTGATGAATGAGGCGGCGCTCATCACAACAGCTGTCGGCCCGAACGTGCTGAAGCTGATTGCTCCGTCTATCGCAGAAGGTTTAAGACGGAGAAACGCTGGAAACACACTGAATATCATTGCCTGCGAAAATATGATTGGCGGAAGCAGCTTCTTAAAGAAAGAGATATACAGCCATTTAACGGAAGCAGAGCAGAAATCCGTCAGTGAAACGGTAGGTTTTCCGAATTCTGCCGTTGACCGGATCGTCCCGATTCAGCATCATGAAGACCCGCTGAAAGTATCGGTTGAACCATTTTTCGAATGGGTCATTGATGAATCAGGCTTTAAAGGGAAAACACCAGTCATAAACGGCGCACTGTTTGTTGATGATTTAACGCCGTACATCGAACGGAAGCTGTTTACGGTCAATACCGGACACGCGGTCACAGCGTATGTCGGCTATCAGCGCGGACTCAAAACGGTCAAAGAAGCAATCGATCATCCGGAAATCCGCCGTGTTGTTCATTCGGCGCTGCTTGAAACTGGTGACTATCTCGTCAAATCGTATGGCTTTAAGCAAACTGAACACGAGCAATATATCAAAAAAATCATCGGTCGCTTTGAAAATCCCTTCATTTCGGATGATGTGACCCGTGTAGCGAGATCGCCTCTCAGAAAACTGGGAGAAAATGATAGACTTGTAGGTCCGGCAAAGAAAATAAAAGAACCGAATGCACTGGCGGAAGGAATTGCCGCAGCCTTGCGCTTCGATTTCACCGGTGACCCTGAAGCGGTTGAACTGCAAGCGCTGATCGAAGAAAAAGGATACAGCGGCGTACTTCAAGAGGTGTGCGGCATTCAGTCCCATGAACCGTTGCACGCCATCATTTTAAAGAAACTAAATCAATAACCGACCACCCGTGACACAATGTCACGGGCTTTTTTTACTATCTCGCAATCTAGTATAATAGAAAGCGCTTACGAAAACAGGGGAAGGAGAATGACGATGAAACAATTCGAGATTGCGGCAATACCGGGAGACGGAGTAGGAAAAGAGGTTGTAGCGGCTGCTGAGAAAGTGCTTCATACAGCCGCTGAGGTACACGGAGGTTTGTCATTCTCATTCACGGCTTTTCCATGGAGCTGTGATTATTACTTGGAGCACGGCAAAATGATGCCCGAAGATGGAATACATACGCTTACTCAATTTGAAGCGGTTTTTTTGGGAGCCGTCGGAAATCCGAAGCTGGTTCCCGATCATATATCGTTATGGGGCCTGCTGCTGAAAATCCGGAGGGAGCTTGAGCTTTCCATTAATATGAGACCCGCCAAACAAATGGCAGGCATTACGTCGCCGCTTCTGCATCCAAATGATTTTGACTTCGTGGTGATTCGCGAGAACAGTGAAGGTGAATACAGTGAAGTCGGCGGGCGCATTCACAGAGGCGATGATGAAATCGCCATCCAGAATGCCGTGTTTACGAGAAAAGCGACAGAACGTGTCATGCGCTTTGCCTTCGAATTGGCGAAAAAACGGCGCAGCCATGTGACAAGCGCCACAAAGTCTAACGGCATTTATCATGCGATGCCGTTTTGGGATGAAGTCTTTCAGCAGACAGCCGCTGATTATAGCGGAATCGAAACATCATCTCAGCATATTGATGCGCTGGCCGCTTTTTTTGTGACGCGTCCGGAAACGTTTGATGTCATTGTGGCGAGCAACTTGTTCGGTGATATTTTAACCGACATCAGCTCAAGCCTGATGGGAAGCATCGGCATTGCGCCTTCTGCGAACATCAATCCATCCGGCAAATATCCGTCCATGTTTGAACCGGTTCACGGCTCAGCTCCTGACATTGCCGGACAGGGCCTTGCCAATCCGATCGGCCAGATTTGGACAGCGAAGCTGATGCTCGACCACTTCGGAGAGGAAGAATTGGGGGCGAAAATTCTTGATGTAATGGAGCAAGTGACTGCCGACGGCATCAAAACACGCGACATTGGGGGACAAAGCACAACGGCTGAGGTCACTGATGAAATCTGTTCGCGCTTAAGAAAGCTCTGATGAATCAGGCCGGTGGCAGATGGCTGCCCCGGCCTGTCCATTTCCTTACGAAAATTTCCACGAAAGTCTAACCAAGCAGATCCAAATGCTGTATAATAATTTGGAATTCTTAGGAAAGCATCGGGTGAAGGAAGTTGAATGCAAAAACAATCACGTTAAAGAAAAAAAGAAAAATCAAAACGATCGTTGTACTCAGTATCATTATGATCGCAGCTCTCATTTTTACGATTAGATTGGTGTTTTACAAGCCTTTTCTTATTGAAGGATCATCAATGGCCCCAACGCTTAAAGACTCAGAAAGAATTCTGGTTGATAAAGCAGTCAAATGGACTGGCGGGTTTCACAGAGGCGACATCATAGTCATTCATGACAAAAAGAGCGGCCGCTCATTTGTCAAACGTTTAATCGGTTTGCCTGGTGACAGCATTAAAATGAAAAATGATCAGCTGTACATAAATGATAAAAAGGTGGAAGAACCGTACTTAAAGGAACAACAACAAGAGGTCAAAGAATCGGGTGTAACCTTAACGGGTGACTTCGAGGTTGAGGTTCCTACCGGTAAATATTTTGTGATGGGAGATAACCGTCTCAATTCACTGGATAGTAGAAACGGAATGGGCATGCCTTCTGAGAACGATATCATCGGTACTGAATCTCTCGTCTTTTATCCATTCGGTGAGATGAGACAGGCAAAATAAAACTCAGTGCAACAAAGAACATGGAACGTACGGAACCAAAACACGCGATTATAAAGTACCGTGCGCGTTTAAAAAATTTCTGATGAAACTGGGCGGAGCCGTTTTTCCGCCCCGTTTTTTATGATAGAGAGCGTTTTGAAGAAAAGGGTCCTGTTGAAATAAACAGAATCAGGATTGGCGAAGCCGTGAAGCGCATCGAATTGATAAATCTCAAGATGGGTATGCTGTTTTTCCCGCAGTTTTTTGATAAGAAGCGCTACGTCAAACGACGGCTCATAATTAGGGAAAAACAATAGGACCGGGCAGGCTGGCACGTGATGAAGAGAGTCGCGTATCCGGGAACCGTAATAACAAACCGATCCGCTCACCTCAGGCATACTGCTGCATTTCCATGCGATAGTAGCCCCCACGCTGAATCCAATCACAAAGATGTGCCGTCCGGCGTTTTGCCTGATCACATTCTGGATGATGGTTTCTCCCGTTTTCAGCCGTTCGTGTTTTGTAAATTGTTCGTATGCCGTTTTTTCTTCTTGCAGTGTGTAGACTTCATCCTCGCCGAGCAGGTTGGGCGTCAACACATCATATCCAGCCATTTTGATCAGCCGGCCCATCTTTTTCATATGGCTGTTTACACCGTATATTTCGTGTACGAGAATGACAAGCGGTTTTGGGGACATAACGGCCTCCTTTTGTGTTTTTTCCATTATATCCTATCGTTTCACTTTAGGCTGAGATATAATGGTCAAAAAAAGGAGATATAAAATGAACTCATTATCTTTGCCTCACCGCTATCCATTTTTGTTTATTGATGGCGTGACGGATAGCGAGCCCGGCAAACATGCGGCAGCTTATAAGCTGATTAGTGAGAACGACTGGTTTATCACTGATACGCAAACAGAAATGCCGTTTTCACTTGTGATTGAAGCGCTTGCGCAAACCGCGGCTTTTACAGGAATTACAGATAAGAACAGCTTGGGATTATTGTCTTCGGTGAAGAAAGCGGAAAAGCTGGGAGAAGCTGTGCCCGGTGACCGGCTTGATCTTACGTTTGAAGTCACGCGCAATCGGCGCGGGTTTGTGTTCGGACATGCCAAGGCATCAGTTGGAGAGCAGCCTGTTGCTGAAGCTGAAATCGGCATCTATATTGAAAAATGAAAAAAACCCTTCACAACATTTTGTGAGGGGTTCTATTTTGTGTCGTAATCCCGTTCGCTTTGAGAGTTATCTCTTTGCTGGCGTTTGTGTTTTTCATCATTCATATTTTCCTTCAGCTCTTCATTAGGAATCGGATCGGTTAAGTCGTTGTGCTCGGGGTTTTCATTTGGTTTGTTTTGCTGTTTTTTTTCTGTCATGTTTGATCACCTCACCGTTTGTTTTCCTCTTATCCATTCTCCTCAAACATAGGAAATCGCTTTTTTGTCCCGCTGGGTATAATGTATTAGAATAGAGAGAAGCACAACAAAAAGATAAAGAGAGGTACATATATGTCTGTTCAAAGAGAAGATGTAGATATCAAGCTGATCGCAATTGATATGGATGGTACACTGCTGAACGACGAGCAGCTGATCTCGGATGAAAACCGCAAAGCCATTCGTGAAGCGGAGGATAAAGGTGTGTATGTGGTGATCAGCACGGGCCGGACGCTGATGACGTGCAGGGAGCTGGCGGAATCGCTAAAGCTGTCATCCTTTCTAATCACGGCAAACGGCAGTGAAATTTGGGATTCGAATTTTAATTTGGTGGAACGGAAGCTGCTTCATACGGACCATATTCAAATGATGTGGGATTTGCGGAATAAGCACAACACTAATTTCTGGGCTTCTACGGTGAATAAAGTATGGAGAGGCGAGTTTCCGGAAAACATTACGGATCATGAATGGCTCAAATTCGGCTTTGACATCGAGGATGACGATATCCGAAACGAAGTGCTTGAGGAGCTGAGAAAAAACAAAGAGCTCGAAATCACAAATTCAAGTCCGACAAACATTGAAGTCAACGCGCTTGGCATCAACAAAGCTGCAGCCCTTGCCAAGGTTACGGAAAAACTCGGCTTTACAATGGAGAATGTGATGGCGATGGGCGACAGCCTTAATGACATTGCGATGATCAAAGAAGCGGGTCTTGGCGTCGCAATGGGCAATGCGCAAGACATCGTAAAAGAAACGGCTGATTATATCACGGATACAAATATTGAGGATGGTGTCGCTAAAGCGATTCGCCATTGGGTACTATAAAAAAAGAGAGTCCTAAGATGGACTCTCTTTTTTAGTTTGGCAGGTTTTATTCTGGGACCATGGTAGGTTTTCTGACAAAAGTATTTCACAAACTGATATGATTCACTTATAATGAAATAAAGTTCAAAAATTCGGAATAGTCGTTCCGAATTTCGGGACAATAAATGACATAAAGCATATCGTTTGCTTTGGCAGGAGGGATTCTGTGTTTCAGATTGATTTAAACTGTGATTTAGGAGAAAGCTTCGGAGCCTACAAGATAGGCCTTGACCAAGATATTTTAGAGTATGTGACATCAGCGAATATCGCATGCGGATTTCATGCAGGAGATCCTAGTGTTATGCGAAAAACCGTCGCGCTTGCAGCAGAAAGAGGCGTGAAAATGGGTGCGCATCCGGGCTTGCCGGATTTACTCGGTTTTGGGCGCCGCAATATGGCGATTTCTCCTGAGGAAGCGTATGATCTTGTCGTTTATCAAATTGGCGCGCTCTCTGGCTTTCTAAAAGCAGAGGGACTTCACATGCAGCACGTCAAGCCGCATGGCGCTTTATACAATATGGCGGCAGTCGATCAAAAACTGTCGGATGCCATCGCGAAAGCTGTCTATAAGGTTGATCCCGGCCTGATTCTTTTCGGTCTTGCTGAGAGCGAGCTTGTAAAAGCGGGAGAACGGATCGGACTTCAGACCGCAAATGAAGTGTTCGCCGACAGAACATACCAATCGGACGGCACGCTGACACCGCGCTCCCAGCCGGACGCACTCATTGAAAGTGATGATGCCGCCGTCACCCAGGTCATCAAAATGGTGAAAGAAGGGGCGGTCAAATCTCAGCAAGGACATGATGTGTCATTAAAAGCAGATACAGTCTGCATTCATGGAGATGGAGCCCATGCGCTGACATTTGCGCAAAAAATCAGAAAACAGCTCAAAGCGGCTGGAATTGAAGTGACAGCTATTTCAGAACAGAGGTCAACATAAAGGAGGAACAATAGATGGAGCAGCAGAAAAAGACAGCAGGAAAAAAAGCGGGCAGCTGGTCATTGCTGATGGGCGCCGCCTTTTTAATGGCGACATCAGCAATCGGACCGGGTTTCCTCACCCAAACCGCAACATTCACAAACACACTCGCAGCAAGCTTCGGTTTTGTCATCTTAATCTCTATTATTTTAGATATTTTCGCCCAAACCAATGTGTGGCGCATCATCGCAGTTTCTGGAAAACGAGGTCAGGAAATTGCGAATATGGTGCTTCCCGGACTGGGGTATTTCATCGCCATTCTCGTCGTGCTTGGCGGACTAGCTTTTAATATTGGGAATATCGGAGGGGCCGGGCTGGGACTTCAGGTGCTGTTCGGCATTACACCTGAAACAGGCGCTTTAATCAGTGCCGTTATCGCCATTTTGATTTTTGTCATCAAGGAAGCAGGAAAAGCGATGGACCGTTTTACGCAAATCGCGGGGTTCGTGATGATTATTTTAACGGTCTACGTTGCGGCGACGACAGCTCCTCCGGTCGGACAGGCAGTCGCAAATACATTCGTCCCGGAACACATCAGCATATTTGCCATTGTCACCCTAGTGGGCGGAACCGTCGGCGGTTATATCACATTTGCCGGGGGACACCGTTTGCTTGATGCCGGAATTAAAGGGAAGGAATCCATTCCGCAGGTGACAAAAAGCTCGGTTGTCGGCATTTTAATTACATCTGTCATGCGTATCGCTCTTTTTCTTGCGGTTCTAGGCGTTGTATCGAAAGGCCTGCACATCGATGAAAGCAACCCGGCGGCTTCTGTCTTCAAGCTGGCTGCTGGAAATGTCGGTTATAAAATTTTCGGATTGATCATGTGGTCTGCGGCGATTACGTCTGTTATTGGAGCAGCCTATACATCTGTTTCATTTTTCAAGACCTTTTCTCCAAAAATTGAAAAGAATTCACGCGGTATTATTATCGGATTTATTGTGGTTTCTACGTTAGCTTTTGTCACAATCGGCCAGCCTGCGAAGATCCTCGTCCTTGTCGGTTCACTGAACGGCTTAATTCTGCCGATTGCGCTCGGAACGCTGCTTGTTGCCGCCTACAAGAAAAACATTGTCGGTGATTATAAGCATCCGCTTTGGCTGACAAGCACAGGCGCGCTTGTAGTGATTGTAATGGCAGTTATGGGAATCTACACGTTATGTACACAACTTCCTCAATTGTGGAGCTGATATAAGTGGAGCAATTAAACAAAATGGCGCCAAAGGATGTACGCGCCCTGATACGAGAGGGGAAAATAAACGGGCCGACCGCAGGCATGTCCGGCGGCTACGCCCAAGCGAATCTTGTGGTTTTGAAAAAGGACCTAGCTTTTGATTTTCTGCTGTTTTGCCAGCGAAATCAAAAGCCCTGCCCCGTGCTGGATGTGACTGAAGCAGGTTCGCCTGTGCCGTCTCTGGCTGCGCCGGATGCTGATATCAGAACGGACTTTCCGAAATACCGTATTTACAGGCACGGTATCCTAACGGAAGAAGTATCTGATATTACGCCATACTGGGAGGACGATTTTGTCGGCTTTCTGATCGGATGCAGTTTCTCCTTTGAACAGGCACTGATCAATAATGGGATAGCTGTCCGGCATATTGATGAGGGGACAAATGTCTCGATGTATAAAACGAATATCGATTGTGTTCCGGCGGGGGCGTTTCACGGACAGATGGTTGTCAGCATGAGGCCGGTTCCTGAACAGCTGGCTGTACGTGCTGCACAAGTGACCTCGCGTTTTCCGGCTGTGCACGGAGGGCCGATCCATATCGGCAATCCGGGAGCAATCGGGATTCGCGATCTCGGGAAACCGGATTTCGGAGATGCCGTTCCCATTCGTGACGGCGAGGTTCCTGTTTTTTGGGCATGCGGGGTGACCCCGCAAGCCGTGGCTATGAATGTAAAGCCTGAAATGGTCATCACACATGCGCCGGGGCATATGCTCATCACAGATATTCGAGACGAGTCGCTTGCGGTGCTGTAACCTCTCGTCATCCTGATGAACGAGAATTAAAAGAGGTGAGAAAGATGACTGTACGATATCAAATCGAACAGCTCGGTGATTCTGCAATGATGATCCGATTCGGAGAAGAAATCAACGAACAGGTCAACGGCATTGTCCACGCCGCGGCCGCTTATATAGAAGAACAGCCATTTCCGGGATTCATTGAATGTATCCCGGCTTTTACAAGTCTAACCGTATTTTATGATATGTATGAAGTGTACAAGCATTTGCCTCAAGGCATAAGCTCACCTTTTGAGAAGGTCAAGCGCGATGTCGAAGAGCGGCTGGTAGAAATAGCCGAAGACTATGAGGTCAACCGCCGCATTGTAGAAATTCCCGTCTGCTATGGCGGTGAATTCGGTCCGGATTTAGAAGAGGTGGCGAAGGTCAATCAGCTGTCACCGGAGGAAGTAATCGACATTCATACAAACGGTGAATATGTGGTATATATGCTTGGCTTCGCGCCCGGTTTTCCTTTTCTAGGCGGGATGTCAAAACGCATTGCAGCTCCGAGAAAATCATCACCAAGACCGTCGATTCCCGCAGGTTCGGTCGGTATTGCGGGATTGCAGACAGGCGTTTATCCGATTTCAACGCCGGGCGGCTGGCAGCTGATCGGCAAAACGCCGCTGGCTCTTTTCCGGCCGCAGGAAAACCCGCCGACATTGCTGCGGGCGGGAGATACTGTGAAATTCGTTCGCATCTCAGAAAAAGACTATCACGCCTATAAGGAGGAGTCCAATTGAGCATGAAAGTATTAAAGCCCGGACTGCTCACAACGGTTCAGGATATAGGCAGAACGGGTTACCAAAAATACGGCGTTCTGGCCAGCGGCGCTATGGACACGGTTTCACTGCGCATTGCCAATCTGTTGATAGGAAACGGCGAAAATGAAGCAGGTCTCGAAATAACGATGATGGGGCCCGGTCCGTCGTTTCATTTTTCAAAACAGACACTGATTGCTGTGACAGGGGCGGACTTCACGCTGCTTATTAATGACGAGGAAGCGCCTTTATGGAAGCCTGTGCTCATCAAGGAAAACAGCACGGTCAGCTTTGGCCCCTGCAAACTCGGCAGCCGTGCTTATTTGGCGGCAGCCGGCGGCATCGAGGTGCCTGCCGTCATGGAAAGTAAAAGCACATACGTCAGAGCAGGCATCGGCGGACTTCATGGCAGAGCGCTTCAAAAAGAAGATGAACTGAACATTGGAGAGATGTCAGCTCTTTCGCAAACCATCCTTTCCCGCTTAAGTTCGCAGCTTGGAAAACAGGGATTTGCAGCACCGAAGTGGTCAGTCAGCCGCGGCAGATTTCTGCCATTGAAGAAGAATCCCGTCATTCGGGTGCTGGAAGGAAAGCAATTTGCCTTTTTCACAGAAGAATCAAAAACGCGTTTTTATCAAGAAGCATTTCGTGTCACGCCGCAGTCTGACCGTATGGGCTACAGGCTCAAAGGAGAACCGCTCGAACTGAAGGCCCCGCTTGAGATGGTGTCGGAAGCGGTTTCATTCGGAACAGTTCAGGTGCCGCCTGACGGCAACCCGATTATCCTGCTTGCAGACCGGCAGACGACTGGCGGCTATCCGAGGATCGCGCATATCATATCCGCTGATCTTCCGATTGTTTCCCAAATCATGCCGGGTGAGCACGTCCAGTTTGAGCCTGTGTCCCTTCAGGAAGCAGAAGTGCTTGCGGTAGAACGGGAACAGCATATAAAAGAACTGAAAACGAGAATAAAGATGGAATGGCTGACATAGCAAAGGGGATGCATGATGCAGAATAAAAACAAAACCGTAGTCAAATCTATGGCGCTGCTCAATTTGTTTTTGCATAAACCAAGCCTAACCTTAAGTGAACTGGTGTCGCTGACGGGAATGCCGAAGACCTCTGTTCACCGGATGGTCAGCTCTTTGGAGGAAATGGGGTTCCTCAGTCGGGATGCGTCCGGCGCTTATTCGCTGGGATTGGTGTTTTTGGAATTCGGACAGCTTGTCGCTGACAGACTGGATATCAGAAAAATAGCGAAACCGGTGATGGAAGAGCTGTGCCGGGAAGTGGATGAGGCCGTGCAGTTGATCATGAGGGACGGCAATGAGGCGATATACGTTGAGAAAATAGAAGGGACACAGACTGTGCGGCTGTATACGGCGATCGGCAGGCGTTCCCCCCTATACGCGGGAGCGTGCGCCAGAAGCATTCTGTCCTTTCTTCCCCGTGAAGAAATCGAAGCATACATCAAACAAACCGAGCTCATTTCGATTGGCTCCGGAACGATTACCGATCCCGAAAAACTGCTTCAGGAGATTGATGCCTCTGTGCAAAATGGCTATACTGTCAGCTATTCAGAGCTCGAAAACTATACGGCGGCGATCGGCGCCCCGATCTTTAACCATAAGCGCCAAGTGGCAGCCGGCATTAGCATTGCAGGCTTTGAAGCGAGATTTACAGAAGACAGGCTGCCCTATTTAACAGAAAAGGTGAAGGACGCCGCTTTACAGATTTCAAGAAAAATAGGATATACATAAGTAGCCAATCTTTTCTCTGCTGCGTACATTAACGTATCGACGTTCAAGAGTGGAGGAAAGAACATGGTGCTTCGATATACAGCTCTGGGCGATTCCTTGACGACAGGGAGAGGCTCCGGGCTGTTTTCACCCGGCTTCGTCCAGCGTTTTGGGGACATGATGGAAGCTGACTTGAAAACAAGAACGGCAATAAACATATTTGCCAGATCAGGCCTGAATACAGAAGAGATTTTGGGACTCCTCTCATATCCCTATGTGCAAAAATGCATTCGAGATGCTGATATGATAACGATCACAGGGTGCGGAAACGATCTCATCGATTCGGTCTTAGCCTACCAAACCTCTAAGGATGAAACGATTTTCAGCCGTGTATCCGCCCATTGCCATGAGAATTTTGAAAAGATGATTGCCAAAGTCGCCGAGATTAAAGGAGAAAATCCTTCCCCGTACGCCATCCGAGTGTTCAACTTATACAATCCGTTTCCAGGCATTGAAATCGCCGGCAAATGGATCACATCCTTTAATTCACATTTAGAAACACTTGCATCAGCACCCCATGTCAAAATCGCGGATGCCTATAGCATCTTCAAAGGCAAAGAACAGGAATATCTGTCCTTTGACGGTGTCCATCCGAACAGCAAAGGCTATCAAGCGATGGCTGAAGCCGTTCACAAGCTAGGGTATAAAGAATTATCAGTTTCATAGAAAACGCGCCTCATGACAGGCGCGTTTTTTATGTGTGATCGAAATATTAAAAGAAACTTAAAATTCTCTGTCTTCTGTTCTACAGACAAACAAAGTGCGCTAGAATAATGGAGGGCGTAGGCAAATATAGCCATAACGTTCAATATTTCGTATATAAGGAAGGATGGTCCTTTTGTTTCGGATTTTTAAAATGTCTTTTGCGGTTATCATTATTATACTGGCGCTTATTGCTTTTAACTATACGGAACACACCTCTGTTATCCAATCGGTCATGCTCGTCTTTCTTGGTGCGGTCATGTTTATGCAGGGGCTTGAAGAACGCAAAAAAGAAAATGACGGCTCAGGCGCTTTTAATATTTATACCGCCGTTTTTGTATGGTCTGTCTCCCTTATCGGTTTTACACTTCATATTATTTAAATCTATTACACATCCTGAAAATGCTCGACCGTCGGGAACGGGGTATAGAACCGATGAAGCAAGGCTTTCCACTCTTGATACTCTGAAGAACCGCGAAAGCCTTCCGTATGGTCCTCAAGTGTTTCCCACTCCACAAGAAGCAGATATTTATGCGTTTCCTCCATGCATTTTGATAACGAGTGAGTGATATAGCCCTTCATGCCGGAAATAATCGGCGCCGCTTGCCGGAATGCATCCTCAAACTCTTGTTCAAGGCCTTCTTTAATGTGAAGCATTGCTGCCTCTCTGACCATGCTATCCCTTCTTCCTGTCTTTTCAAATAGTCTACAGCAAACGATAGGAGATTTCTGCAAAATCGGTGAACTTTTCCTTCATTTTCAAAAAAATCTTGCACGCACCAATTCAATTAAGAGAAAATAACAAGTGGAAGGCAGGGGAAAGTCATGTTAAAAAAGTGTATTCTACTAGTATTTCTATGCGTCGGATTGATTGGGTTAATCGGATGCTCCAAAACAGATTCACCAGAGGATCGCATGGAAGCATTCGTGAAACAGTGGAACGATCAGCAATTCGATGACATGTATCAAAGCCTGACTAAAGATGTCAAAAAAGAAATCTCCAAAACAGATTTCGTCAACAGGTATAAAGCCATCTATGAGCAGGCCGGCGTAAAAAATTTGAAAGTCACTGCGGGAGAAGTAGATAAGGACGATCAAGACAACAAGACGATGAAACATATCCCGTATAAAGTCAGCATGAACACAAATGCCGGCAAAGTCAGCTTCAAGAATACTGCTGTGCTGAAATTAGAAAAAACAGATGACGAGGAGTCATGGAATATAGATTGGGACCCATCGTTTATTTTCAAGCAGCTGGCTGACGACAAAACCGTGCAAATTATGAGCATTGAACCGAAACGAGGCCAAATTTACGATAAAAATGGAAAAGGTTTAGCTGTCAATACAGATGTTCCGGAAATTGGAATTGTTCCCGGGGAGCTTGGCGATAAAAAAGAGAAAGTTATAAAAGAGCTCGCCAAAAAACTTGATTTGACTGAAGACGACATCAAGAAAAAGCTGGATCAAGGCTGGGTAAAAGACGATTCGTTTGTGCCGCTCAAAAAGGTCAAGCCTGACCAGGAGAAATTAGTTTCTGAAGCGACGTCATTACAAGGCGTAACAAGAACGAATGTCAGCTCCCGCTACTATCCGTATGGCGAAAAGACAGCCCATTTGACAGGCTATGTCCGCGCCATTACAGCGGAAGAACTGAAGAAAAAGAAAGAAGGAACGTACAGCGATACGTCTAACATCGGTATCGCCGGACTTGAAAATGTGTATGAAGACAAGCTAAGAGGCACAACTGGCTGGAAAATCTACGTGCCGCAAACCGGGGAAGTCATCGCTGAAAAGAAAGCAAAGGACGGCGAGGATCTTCACCTCACAATTGATATCAAAACGCAAACGAAGCTGTATGATGAATTGAAGGATGACAGCGGGGCGGCAGTCGCGCTGCAGCCGAAGACAGGCGAAACACTCGCCCTTGTCAGCGCGCCTTCCTACGATCCAAATGGATTTATTTTCGGCTGGAGCGATAAGGAATGGAAAAAGCTAAACAAAGATAAAAACAATCCGTTTTCAGCGAAATTCAATAAGACATACGCGCCAGGTTCTACCATTAAACCGATTGCGGCTGCTATTGGAATCAAAAACGGCACCCTTAAAGCCGATGAGAAGAAAACAATCAAAGGCAAGGAGTGGCAAAAAGATTCGAGCTGGGGCGGCTATTCAGTGACACGTGTGTCTGAGAGACTTCAACAAGTCGATTTGGAAAACGCCCTTATTACGTCAGACAATATTTATTTTGCCCAGAATGCGCTTGATATGGGAGCGGACACCTTCACAAAAGGCTTGAAGACATTCGGTTTTTCAGAGGACGTTCCGTACGAATTCCCGATCCAGAAATCGTCTATTGCAAATGACAAGCTTGATTCAGACATTTTGCTTGCGGATACAGGCTACGGACAAGGGCAAATGCAAATGTCTCCGCTTCACTTGGCAACTGCTTACACGCCATTTGTTGACAATGGAGACCTTGTCAAACCGACGCTGATCAAAAAAGATTCACAAACAGCTGATGTTTGGCACAAGCAAGTGGTCACCAAGGAAGGAGCGGCAGACATTACAAAAGGTCTGAAAGGCGTTGTGGAAGATGAGCGCGGATCAGCGTATCAGCCTGTCGTGAAAGGAATCACAGTGGCCGGGAAAACAGGAACAGCCGAGCTGAAAACATCAAAAGATGATAAAGACGGCACGGAAAATGGCTGGTTTGTCGGCTACGATTACAAAAACAAAGACCTGCTTGTCGCCATGATGATCCAAAATGTGCAGGACCGCGGCGGCAGCCACTATGTCGTTGAGAAAGCGAAAAAGCAATTTCAATCGAATTAAAATGTCTTTTTAAAAGGAGCGAAAGGAAAAAGGGGATCTGAGGCCGAATGAACTAGTAAGGGGCAAAACCCGGTTTATACAAAGAAAAGAGGGATTTTGCATGCAGCGTATTCAATTGGCGGAGGATCTTCAATTTTCAAGAGTCATACACGGGCTTTGGCGGCTGAATGAATGGAACTATTCAGATGCTGAACTTCTGAGCCTCATTGAATGGTGTATCGATCACGGCATCACGACCTTTGATCATGCGGATATTTATGGAGGCTATACGTGCGAAAAGCTGTTTGGAAACGCCCTTGCCCTTTCGCCTGGATTAAGAGAAAACATAGAGCTGGTCACAAAATGCGGTATCGTTCTTGAATCGCCTGAACGGCCCGCTCACAGATCGCATCATTATAACACAAGCAAATCGCATATTTTGGCATCCGTTGAGCAATCGCTTATGAACTTAAGGACGGATTATATCGATGTGCTGTTGATTCACAGACCGGACCCGCTCATGGATCCGGAGGGGGTAGCAGAGGCGTTTCAGGCCTTGAAATGCTCTGGCAAGGTCAGGTACTTTGGCGTTTCAAATTTTAAAGATCACCAGTATCGGATGCTGGAATCGTATTTGCCCGAGAAGCTCGTGACCAACCAGATTGAGCTTTCCGCATATGAATTAGAAAATGTGCTCGACGGCACTTTGAACCTCTGTCAGGAAAAACGGATACCGCCGATGGCTTGGTCGCCTCTGGCAGGCGGCAAAGTTTTCACTGGTGACACGGAAAAAGACCGGCGTGTCCGCACGGCGCTTGAATCCGTCCAAGGGGAAATCGGCGCCGCTTCATTGGGCGAGGTCATGTACGCATGGCTGTTCACGCATCCGGCCGGCATCATGCCGATTGTCGGAAGCGGAAAGCGCGAGCGGATTTCCGCCGCGATAAATGCGTTGTCATACAAGCTTGACCAGGATCAATGGTTCCGCATTTTTACAGCCGTACAGGGTTACGATATTCCATAAAAAGCATCAGCTTACCAGCTGATGCTTTTTCAATATTGTCACACCGCTTAGTGCCAAATTACCATTTATAAGTGATTGATTCTTTCTTGAAAGCGTTTTATATTAAAAGGAAACCTCTCTATATCCTCTACTGCATCTCCTTGCGACTTCATCCGCACATCAAGATAGTCTAGGAGGTCTTTTTTATGTATATGACTGCCAGAGAACAAAAGCTGTTAAAGCACTTATTATTACAAAACAGATATATAACCGTAACTGAGCTTGCTGAGCTGATGCAAGTCAGCACGAGAACCATTCACAGGGAACTCAAATCAATTAAACCGCTGATGGAAACCGTGGGGCTTACGTTAGATAAACAGCCCGGTAAAGGTTTGAAAGCAGTGGGAAGTCCCGAAGATAAACAAAAGCTGCTTACTGATTTATCATATGAACAGCATGAATACAGCGCCGACGAACGGAAACTGCTCATTCTTTGTTCGTTATTAGAGTCTCAGGAGCCCGTCAAACTGTACACGCTTGCTCATGATCTCCAGGTGACGAATGCCACGGTCAGCTATGACTTAGATGAGCTCGAGAAGTGGATTTCTCCCTTCGGACTGACACTGATCCGCAAAAGAGGTTTTGGCATCCAGCTTATAGGGCCGGAGAATGCGAAACGGAAAATTGTCGGCAACTTGATTGTGAACCGTCTCGACATCCAAATGTTTTTGGAAGCGGTTGAATTAAACATCAAAGGAAAAGCCGATTCTTCAGAGAAAATGTTCGGGGTTGTCAGCAAAGGTGAGCTGTTAAAAATGGAGCGCATCTTATTTCAGCTCAAAGAAAAAATCGCTTTTTCATTGTCCGACAGCTCCTATATAGCGCTCGTCGTCCATCTGACGTATGCGATCGAACGAATTAAGCTTGGGGAAACCATCACCATGGAGCAAAATGAGCTTGAGGAACTGAAGAATGCGAAGGAATACAGCTCGGCTCTTGAAATCGCGGGCGAGCTTGAACGTGCCTTCGGCGTGACGATTCCAGAGGCGGAGGTCGGCTATATTACAATCCATCTTCGAAGCGCCAATCGAAAATACAAAACAGAATACAAAGCGCAGGAAATTGAGCTGGAAACAGCCCTGCAAACAAAGCGGCTCATTGCTTTTATTTCAGACAAAATCAGAATGGATCTGACGAAAAACTACTCTTTATATGAAGGCTTGATTGCCCATTTGGAGCCAGCCGTCAGCCGCATAAAAGAAAATATTGAGATATACAATCCGATGAAGGAACAGATCAAGCGCGATTATTTTCTGCTTTATATGGCGATCGAAGAAGGCGTCGAAAAGTATTTTCCGGGCATGTCCTTTTCTGATGATGAAATCGCTTTTATCGTTCTTCACTTTGGCTCGGCTCTTGAAATCAAAAAAGAAGAAGCAAAAGTGAAAGCGCTTGTCGTCTGCTCAAGCGGGATCGGCTCCTCGAAAATGCTTGCCTCCAGACTGAAAAAAGAGCTGCCGGAAATTGAATCGTTTGATATGTCATCCCTGATCGAGCTAAAGGGGAAGGATGTTCAAGCCTATGATATGATTGTGTCCACTGTACCGATTCCTTATGAAAACATTGATTACATCATGGTCAGCCCGCTATTAAATGAGGAAGACGCAAACCAGGTCAAGCAGTATATCAAGCGGAAGATTCCCCTTATTCTTAACAAAAAAAGAAGCCCGAAGGAAGAGGCGCAGCAAGCTGATGTACCTGACATGCTGGAGGCGGCGGAAAGCATAGGGCGGTATATGGAAGTTATCCAAGATGTTCTGCGCCATTTTACGCTAGCTCAACTCAAAACAAACCCGGACCATAGCATGCTTCTGCTAGAGCTTTTTCAACAGCTGAAGAAGGATGGCCTGATCCGTGATCCGGAAAAAGCCGCGGTTTGCCTGGCTGAGCGGGAGAAACAAGGGGGATTGGGAATCCCCGGAACAAACATGGCGCTTTATCATCTCAAAAATGATGAAATCGTCCTGCCTTTTTTCAAAATGTTTGATCTCAGCACCTCCTATGAAGTGGATGGCATGGACGGAAATACCCTCAGGATGACACGCATTCTCGTCATGATGGCGCCTGGCTCATTATCTGCTGAAGGCTCGGAGATTTTAAGCGCGATCAGCTCGGCAATTATCGAGAGCGGAGAAAGCATGGCGGGGTTTCAGGAAGAAGGAGAACAAGAATTGTATCAGCGGTTAAACCGCATATTTTTCACATGGATGAAAGAAAAAAACATACTGTAAACCTGCATGGCACACGTCAAAAATTTGGCGTGTGTTTTTCTGTGGATGGGGAACAAAATAAGAAAATGTGGGACTATTTTATCATTCAGTATTGGAATAATTCCAAAATGAAATAGTTTTACAAGTTATCTTTTTTGGGTTAAAATGGGTGAGGTAAGGAAGAAAATCTAACAAATTATTGAAGATTCAAGAGAATATAGGAGATGACGATATGGAAACATTACAGCATCTGATTCTGCATGACATGCCGAATAGCGAAAAAATAGAGGCTGTAAAAAGCGGAGACCATACACTGACATATAAAGGTTACCGTAAACGGATTAATCAGCTGGCGAATGCCATGCTTCAAAAAGGAATTCAAAAGGGCGACCGTGTTGCATTGCTTTGCAAAAACGGCCATCCCGCATCAACTGTTATGTTCGCCGCGCTTGAAATAGGTGCTGTTGTCGTACCTGTCAGCTGGCAGCTGAAACCATATGAAATGACAGGCATTTTAAAAGCAAGTGAACCGAAAGCGATGTTTTACGGAGCGGAGTTTAAAGAGATACTGGATGAAGTTCTACCTGAATTGTCCTCACTGTGTGTAACAATGGAAACAGGAACAGCTTACGAAACATCTGCTGAATTTGAAGCGCTGTTTGCAGGTCCTGATCATTTGCCAGAGACGGAAATGGTTTCCCCTGATGATACAGCACTTCTGATGTTTACATCTGGAACAACGGGAAACCCGAAAAGATGCATGATTACACATGGCGGCATATACAGATACGTTAAAAAATCCAACAGCTCAATAGCACGCATGAAGGGCCTTCGTTTTCTCGCGTGCCATCCGATTTATCATACGAGTGCGCTCATTTGCATCATGCTTGGAACGTTTGCAGAAACAACTTTTGTGTTTACAGAGGATCAAGATCCTGTTCACATGCTGAAGGTCATTGAAGAAGAGAAAATTCAGACCGTGATGGCTCTTCCTGTGTTCTACACGTATTTGCTTGAGGCGTGGGAAAAGCACCAAACTGACTTATCTTCGCTTGTTATTTTAATGACAGGCGGAACAAAAGTGCCGAGCAGCCTAATACGCCGCTATCTTGATATTGGCATTCCGCTCGCGCATGGCTATGGAAGTACTGAGGCTTGGGGCATCAGCACATGGACGCCTGATATGGGAATGGATAAAGCGGCATCTGCAGGAAAACCTGTGGCAGGTGTTAAAGTCAAAGTGGAAGATCCTCTGACCGGAGAAGAACTTCCTCAAGGAGAAATCGGCGAAATCGTTGTTCATACTCCATTCTTATTTAAAGGCTATGAAGACAATCCTGAAGCAACAGCGAAAGTGCTGCAAAATGGATGGTTTAGAACCGGAGATTCAGGATATGTAGATGAAGATGGCTTTATTTTCATCACGGGACGCTACAAGGATGTCATTATTTACGGAGGCGATAACGTCTATCCTGATCAGGTTGAAGAAGTTATCCAGCAGATCCCGGGAATCCTTGAAACGGCTGTGGTCGGTATTCCAGACCCGCTTTACGGTGAAAAACCGAAAGCTTTTATCGTGAAAAATGGCGGCCAGCGCATCACGGAAGAGGATGTCATCGCATTTTGTAAAGAACGCCTGTCCGCTTACAAAATACCTGAAGTTGAATTTGTTAACGAACTGCCGAAAAACAACCTTGGCAAGGTGAAAAAAGACGTCCTGCGCAATCAGGCTGTACATTCATAAAAGAAGAAGCCCGTCCACTTTATGTGGCGGGCTTCTTTGCACTTGCACAGACGGAAAGCTCAGGCTTAATGTTCTTAAATTGTATATCAATGTCTTCGAAGCCGGCTGCTTTAAAGTCAGCAATCATCTGTCTTCCAAATGATTTGGTTTTTTCAGGACTGGCATCCGCTTCCCGCGGCTGCATCGTAATGGCTGCTTTGCCGCCTGGCTTTAATGCCCGATAAATCTGTTTCATGCCTTTTGTTTGGTCATTCCAAATGGTGTAGTTGTTAACGGAAATCACTTTATCATAAAACGAGGCGGGGAGAGGAAATGTCTCGATGCTTCCTTGTATCAGGCGTACGCCCTTTGGTTTCACTCTGCGGGCGGCCAGCTTCAGCATGGCCTCTGACACATCAATCCCATGAAGATGAACATCCTTCTCGCGTTTCAGCATCTGCTGCATGCAGTATCCCGGGCCAAACCCGACTTCTAAAATGCTGTCCCCGCGCGTGATACCCAGCTGATTGATTGTCCACTGATTCAGTGTTTGATTTTCAGCAGCCATGATGTACCCGGCAATCATGCCGATGACGCCCTTTGGCCTGCTGAATCTTCTAGAAAGCATGTTAATCATTCAGCAACCAACCCCCTTTTTGAGTTAATTTCCTCCCAGCGTTCCATGTGAAACATTTTTCTGATAAAGCAATGCGAAGGTGCCAAGCCATGTTTATCCAAAGAGTGTGTGAGGTACACAACAAATAGACATGAAAACAAAGGAGGAGAATCATCATGGCAAATTATCCAAAAGAACTGCCGGCACAAACTCAAAGTCGCCAGCCGGGAATTGAAAGTGAAATGAATCCAAGTCCGGTGTATGAGTACGAGGATTATAAAGGAGCAGACAAATTAAAAGGAAAAGTAGCTCTTATTACAGGCGGCGACAGCGGGATCGGACGCGCGGTTTCCGTCGCTTACGCAAAGGAAGGCGCAGATATCGCCATTGTGTATAAGGATGAGCATGAAGACGCTGAGGAGACGAAGAAACGTGTTGAACAAGAAGGCGTAAAATGCCTGCTGATTGCTGGTGACGTAGGTGAAGAGGAATTCTGCAATGAAGCGGTTGAAAAAACGGTCAAGGAACTAGGCGGCCTTGACATCCTTGTCAACAATGCAGGTGAACAGCATCCGAAGGAAAGCATCAAAGAGATTACGAGCGAACAGCTTCACCGCACATTCAAAACAAACTTTTATTCTCAATTTTATTTGACTAAAAAAGCAATTGATTACCTGAAACCGGGCAGCGCCATCATCAATACGACATCCATCAACCCGTACGTAGGGAACCCGACACTGATTGATTATACAGCGACAAAAGGGGCGATCAATGCCTTTACAAGAACAATGGCGCAGGCGCTTGTCAAAGACGGCATCCGTGTAAATGCAGTCGCGCCGGGTCCAATCTGGACGCCACTAATCCCAGCTACGTTCCCTGAAGAAACAGTTGCTCAATTTGGGCAAGATACGCCGATGGGCCGTCCTGGACAGCCTGTTGAGCACGTCGGCTGTTATGTGCTCCTGGCATCAGATGAGTCCTCTTACATGACAGGACAGACCCTGCATGTCAACGGCGGAAACTTTGTGACGACATAAGAGGGAGTGAGACATATGGGCATCACGAAAGAAGAAGTGAACAGCTACTATCAAAAAGCAGGGATTGTATTAACGGACGAGGAAGTAGACCAAATCCAGCTGATGGATTACGGCTTAGGAAAAGAAAGAAAAGTCGGGCTCCAGCTCTTCGTCTACGTCAATACAGACCGTTATTGTTCAAAGGAATTGGTGCTGTTTCCGGGACAGACTTGCCCGGAACACCGCCATCCGCCGGTCGACGGCCAGGAAGGCAAGCAGGAGACCTTCCGCTGCCGCTACGGAAAAGTGTATCTTTACGTAGAAGGAGAAAAAACGCCGCTTCCAAAAGTTCTCCCTCCTCAGGAAGACAGAGAACACTATACGGTCTGGCACGAAATTGAGCTAGAACCGGGCGGGCAATATACAATCCCCCCAAACACAAAGCATTGGTTCCAGGCCGGGGAAGAAGGTGCCGTCGTGACGGAAATGTCATCGACGAGCACGGATAAACATGATATCTTTACCGATCCAAGAATATAAGGATGAGGCTTAGCAGCCCATCCTTTTTTGTATTGAAAAAAACAGAATCATCGCTATAATGGGTAAAAAAGGAAAGAGGGCGAGGCAATGTTCACCTGCAAGGTAAATGAGCACATCACCATCCGATTATTGGAGCCGAAGGATGCGGAGCGGCTGGCCGAACTCATTATCCAAAATCAGCAGCGGCTTGGCAAGTGGCTGTTTTTTGCGGAAAATCCAAGCAGCGCTGAAACGTACCGAGAAACAATCATTCCAGATTGGCGGCGCCAGTATGCCGACCTGAACGGCATTGAGGCGGGTCTCCTTTATGACGGCAGCCTATGCGGCATGATCAGCCTGCATAACCTTGATCAAGTGAATCGTAAGGCGGAAATCGGATATTGGATTGCTAAAGAATTTGAAGGGAAAGGCATTATTACAGCTGCCTGCCGAAAACTCATTACGTATGCTTTTGAAGAGCTTGAGCTGAATCGTGTGGCGATCTGTGCGGCTGTCGGAAACGAAAAAAGCAGAGCGGTTCCGGAGCGGATCGGGTTTCTAGAGGAAGGAAGGGCACGGGATGGCTTATACGTAAACGGCAGGCATCACGACCTCGTCTACTACAGTCTGTTAAAGCGTGAATGGGAAGGCGAAAAATAAAGAGCACACTTTCTTGTTTAAATCTTCCCCGGATGTGGAAAAGTAACAGCGGAGACGTTAAAAAGGAGTGATTCGAGATGAATCAGCAAGACATTAAACAAAAAATGCTTGATGTTCTAGATCACCATAAAGTAGGTTCGCTCGCAACAGTTCAAAAGGGCAAACCGCATTCCCGCTACATGACTTTTTTCCATGACGGGCTCACGATTTACACACCGACAAGCAAGGAAACTCATAAAGCAGAAGAAATTGAGAACAACCCCAATGTCCACATTTTATTAGGCTATGATTGTGAAGGTTTTGGCGACGCATATGTCGAAGTTGCCGGAAAAGCCAAAATCAACAATTCGGCAGAACTCAAGGACAAAATATGGAGTTCCAAATTAGAGCGCTGGTTTGACGGCAAGGATGATCCGAATCTGGTGATTCTTGAAATTGAACCGGAGGATATCAGATTAATGAATGCCGGGGAGAAAACACCGGTCTCACTCGAACTATAAAAAATTTGTGTTTTCAGGGGCGATATGTTATTATGAATAGCTAGTAAGAAAAATAAGCAAATAAAAAAGAAAGTAAACTTCTTTTTTCTGTTTTGAGAGAGAAGCTTACCGCTTCCCAAGCAGCATAACCAGCTGCCCTTATTCTTTTCCTTCATAACAAATCGCCCCTAACGATGAGATGGAAAAAAGACTTTTTTGTTTTACAATTCACACCGGCGCGGCTTCGGAGCCGCAGTGACGATTGAGAGGTAGGGCTTTCGTTGTCTTGTGTTCAAGAAATTTCCATGGTGTTTACTTTCCAGAATGATTCTTCGGAACAATGCTTTATGAATCTAACCCGCCTGACTTGGCGGATGATATAATCTTTATTTGCGTATAGAAAAGAATAAGACAAACCGCCCGGCGTACGCCGGACGGTTTTTTTATTGCAAAAAACACATCGTACTGAAACCTCCTTGTCTTCTTTCCAGTCTTATCTCTAGGATGAAATTGGAGGAAGAATAACGTGCATGTCATTACAACACAAGTACTTTTTATTTTTTGTTTTTTATTGCTGATTCACTCGATAGAAACCTTAGCCTATGCGACAAGGCTTTCCGGAGCCCGCGTTGGATTTATTGCGTCCGCGCTTTCTCTGTTTAATGTCATGGTCATCGTATCCAGAATGTCGAATATGGTGCAGCAGCCCTTTACCGGGCATTTAATTGATGATGCTGGAAAAAACGCACTGGCGATTGTAGGGGAGCAGTTCCGCTTTTTAATTTTCGGATCGACAGTCGGCACCATTTTGGGTATTATCCTGCTCCCGTCTTTTGTCGCTCTTTTTTCACGGGCGATTATTCACTTGGCGGGCGGCGGAGGCTCCGTTTTTCAAGTTTTCCGAAAGGGATTCTCGAAACAAGGATTCAAAAATGCCATTTCTTATTTGCGTCTGCCGTCTATTTCATATGTAAAAGGATTTCATATGCGCTTGATTCCGAAGCGTTTGTTTGTCATCAACATGCTGATCACATCGATTTATACGATTGGCGTGCTTTCGGCTTTATACGCAGGCCTTCTGGCGCCGGAGCGCAGTACGACAGCCGTCATGGCTTCGGGTTTGATCAACGGAATTGCGACGATGCTGCTGGCCATTTTTGTTGATCCTAAAGTATCCGTTCTAGCTGATGATGTGGCAAAAGGAAAACGAAGCTATATCTATTTAAAATGGACCTCTGTCACAATGGTCACATCAAGGGTGGCGGGCACACTCCTCGCCCAGCTCATGTTTATTCCGGGGGCCTACTATATCGCGTGGCTGACAAAGTGGTTTTAATAAAAAAGGCTGGATCATAAAAATCCAGCCTTTTTTGCGTTCCCTTATTTATATTTCCTTAATCCGCGGTCGTACAAAAAATTTCCGAATGGGACGAAAGCAGCGACGAAGCCGGCAGCTGACCATTTCAGCGGCCATTTGACAGAGAAGGTTGCATAAGCCAAGACAAGCAAATACAAAATGAACAACCCGCCGTGAACCGAACCGACAATTGTCACCGCAAGCGGAAGGCCTGCCCAATATTTAAGCGGCATAGCGATGAACAACAGGATTAAGAGTGACATTCCTTCAATAAAACCCATCGTGCGAAGTCTTCCGATCGGCGTGTGCAGCATAAATCGCCCTCCTTGTGGACACGTTTTCATTTTATACTATAAACAATCCGGAGGGGCATATGACAGCTTTCAAAAAATGTTCGGAAAACATTCATTTTTACATGCCTTTTCTAGGGAACTGTACTTGTCATTTACAAAAATACCCGAGATAATGTGTACAAAATCAAAAAAGAAGGATGTTGAAATGAAACTTGACCAGATTGATCTGAATATCATTGAGGAGCTGAAGAAGGACAGCCGTTTGTCGATGAGGGAATTAGGCAGAAAAATTAAGCTGTCGCCTCCATCTGTAACAGAACGGGTAAGACAGCTTGAATCGTTTGGCATCATCAAGCAATACACGCTGGAGGTCGACCAGAAAAAACTGGGGCTTCCCGTTTCCTGCATTGTGGAAGCAACCGTTAAAAACGCGGATTACGAGCGGTTCAAAAGCTATATTCAAACATTGCCGAATATTGAATTTTGCTACCGGATTGCGGGTGCAGCCTGCTATATGCTGAAAATCAATGCCGAAAGCCTCGAAGCGGTAGAAGATTTCATTAACAAAACATCGCCCTACGCGCAAACCGTCACTCACGTCATTTTCTCAGAAATTGACACGAAAAACGGGCGCGGTTAGAGAGTGCCGCGTGAAGTCTGTTATAATAACAGGATGAGCGTGAAAGAAAGAGAAGTGATCAAGCATGTCAAAAACAGTTGTATTAGCTGAAAAACCTTCAGTCGGCCGGGATTTAGCCCGGGTGCTGAAGTGCCATAAAAAAGGAAACGGTTATCTCGAAGGCGATCAATATATTGTGACCTGGGCTTTAGGCCATTTGGTGACGCTTGCTGATCCGGAAGGCTACGGAAAAGAATTTCAATCATGGCGCCTAGAGGATCTGCCGATTATCCCAGAACCCTTAAAGCTTGTGGTGATAAAAAAAACCGGAAAGCAGTTCAATGCAGTCAAATCCCAGCTTACCCGTAAAGACGTCAATCAGATTGTCATCGCGACTGACGCAGGCCGGGAAGGTGAGCTTGTTGCGCGCTGGATCATTGAGAAAGCGAATGTCCGAAAACCAATCAAGCGGCTGTGGATTTCATCTGTGACGGATAAAGCGATCAAGGAAGGTTTTCAAAAGCTGCGCAGCGGCAAAGAATATGAAAACCTGTACCATTCTGCCGTCGCCAGAGCGGAAGCGGATTGGATTGTGGGGATCAACGCCACCCGTGCACTTACCACAAAATTCAATGCCCAGCTCTCATGCGGGCGTGTGCAGACTCCGACGCTTGCCATGATTGCAAAGCGCGAGGCAGACATTCAGGCGTTTACGCCCGTTCCGTATTACGGCATCCGTGCTGCAGTCGACGGCATGACGCTGACGTGGCAGGATAAGAAATCAAAGCAGACGAGAACGTTCAATCAAGATGTAACAAGCCGTCTGCTAAAAAATCTCCAAGGAAAGCAAGCGGTCGTAGCTGAGCTGAAAAAAACAGCGAAAAAAAGCTTTGCGCCTGCGCTTTATGATTTAACGGAGCTGCAGCGTGACGCCCACAAGCGCTTCGGTTTTTCTGCTAAAGAAACGCTTTCTGTCCTGCAAAAGCTATATGAGCAGCATAAGCTCGTCACATATCCGCGGACGGACTCTAGATTTTTATCCAGTGACATCGTCCCGACGTTAAAAGACCGTCTGGAAGGCATGGAAGTAAAACCGTATGCCCAATATGTCAGCCAAATTAAAAAACGCGGCATTAAATCTCATAAAGGATATGTCAATGACGCGAAGGTGTCAGACCACCACGCGATTATCCCGACCGAAGAGCCGCTCGTTCTCAGCAGCCTGAGTGATAAAGAACGAAAGCTGTATGACCTGATTGCGAAACGTTTCCTTGCTGTATTAATGCCTGCATTCGAATATGAGGAAACAAAGGTCATCGCAGAAATCGGCGGAGAAACCTTTACGGCGAAAGGCAAAACCGTGCAGTCGCAAGGGTGGAAAGCCGTTTATGATATGGCGGAAGAGGATGATGAGCAGGAGGATGACAGAGATCAGACACTTCCTGCGCTTCAAAAAGGCGACACACTTGCCGTCCGCACGTTAACGGAAACAAGCGGCCAAACGAAGCCGCCTGCCCGCTTTAATGAAGGAACCTTGCTGTCAGCGATGGAAAACCCAAGCGCGTTTATGCAGGGAGAAGAAAAAGGCCTCGTCAAAACGCTTGGAGAAACAGGCGGCCTCGGCACGGTGGCAACGCGTGCCGACATTATTGAAAAACTGTTCAACAGCTTTTTAATCGAGAAAAAAGGCCAAGATATTTTTATCACATCTAAAGGAAAACAGCTCCTGCAGCTTGTTCCGGAGGATCTGAAATCACCGGCCTTAACAGCAGAATGGGAGCAAAAGCTGTCTGCGATCGCGGCCGGCAAATTGAAATCGGCTGTTTTTATTAAAGATATGAAGGCTTACGCTCACCAAACGGTAAAAGAAATCAAAAACAGCAGCCAAACCTTCCGACATGACAACATCACGGGAACGGCATGTCCGGAATGCGGCAAAATGATGCTGAAAGTAAACGGCAAACGCGGGACGATGCTCGTGTGCCAAGATCGTGAATGCGGAAGCAGAAAAACGATTGCTCGAAAAACAAACGCACGCTGCCCGAATTGCCATAAAAGAATGGAGCTTCGCGGCCAAGGCGAGGGCCAAACCTTTGCGTGTGTGTGCGGTCACCGTGAAAAGCTCTCTGTATTTGAAAAACGAAAAAACAAAGACAAAGCGCGTGCTACCAAACGGGACGTATCCTCTTATATGAAAAAACAAAATAAAGATGAGCCGATTAACAACGCGCTGGCAGAACAGCTGAAAAAACTTGGTTTGGATAAATAATAAAAAAAACCTGTGCCTATCGCACAGGTTTTTTTAGTGGACTTAGGCCCTGTTTTCTTAATGTTCAAAAAGGGGAAAAAAGCTAGCAATCTGCATTTTTTTCTTTTATAGTAAATGTACTTTGTAACATGGCAGTCATATTTTCGTCTATAACTATTTGTGAGCGTCTGATTTGCTTCAGGCGACAAAGGGGGATTTGCCTGTGAGGCATGTACTAATTGCTGTCATCTTATTCTTCTTATCTATCGGACTTTCCGCAGGGTGTGCTGAAGCTGGAAACAAGACCCAAAATCAGTCGGCGACAGAAGTGAATGCCAGCCCGCTCCAGCCGGCGGAATATTTCATCTATCACAATTTAATGAATGACAAAGGGCTGATCAAAACCGATTTTTCAGACCAGCCTTCTTACTTGTCGGAATCTCTCGGCCTGTGGATGGAGTTTCTGCTCAGCAAAAATGACGCACCGCATTTCCAGGATCAATATCAGCATCTGACTGATTCATTTCTGATGAGCAATCACTTGGTGACGTGGAAGATTCAAAATGGCCAAGCGAGCGGGACGAATGCGCTGATAGATGATATGAGAATTATGCTGTCTCTTGACCAAGCCGCCGCAAAATGGGGCCGCAGCGACTACGCGCAAACGGCTAGGGATATCGGCACGTCTTTGAAGACATACAATATGAACAATGGGTTATTTACAGACTATTACGACTCACAGGCCGCTTCAAAGGATGTGACGCTTTCATACGTCATGCCTGACGCCTTAGCTGTCTTAAAGAAGAATGGAATCATAGACGAAGACACAGAACAGCGGAATGCCAATGTTCTCTATTCAGCTCCTTTAAAAAATGGCTTTCTGCCGAAGACATACAGCTCGGAGACGAAGGAATACACATATGATAGTGAAATCAACCTGATTGATCAGCTTTACGCTGCTTGGCATTTGCCGGAAGGGGATGAAAAAGCATCTGTTTTAGCGGACTGGATCAAGCAGGAATTTCAGAAAAACGGAAAGCTGTACGGGCGGTATTCGGCAGATACGAAGGAGCCTGCCGTCCAATATGAGTCTCCATCCGTATATGCCTTAGCCGTATTGTTTTTGACAAAACAGCATGAAAACAGTTCTGTCATCAAAGCCATATATGACAGAATGAATGACTTTGAAATTCATGATCCGGTGAAATCGTATTATGGAGGCTATATGAGCGGCACTCAGACGCATTCATTTGACAATCTGCTGCCGCTGTTAGCCGAAAGGAAGCTTTTTAATGAAAATATCATTCAGTGAATCACAAAAATTATTTGCTTATTTTTCAGGGCTCATCGCGGCCCTGTCTTTGTTTATTTATTATGTGTCAGCCCAGCAATCAGAAGGTGCTCTGATCCTTTGCATCACATTTGGCGTCATCGCCGCAGGCATCTGGTTCGGCCCGATTTACGCGCTGGCAGTGACCTTAATCGTACTCTTTGTTCTCGGCACCTTAATGATGTTTTTCCAGACTGGACAGACATCGCTCTTTCCGGCTGAGGAAGGGCTGCGAATGCTTGTTGTGTGGGGAATCGCGCTTTTGCTGTTTTCTTTTATTTCTGGAAGAATCCACGATATTACAGCAGAGCTTCGGCGCTCAATAACACGGCTTCAATCCGAAATTAAAAGCTATGTTGCTGTTGACAGAGTGACCGGATTTGATAACAAGCAAAGGATGAGGCTGGAGCTTTCAGAAGAAATCAAGCGGGCGGAGCGCTATGGCAATTCTTTTGTTTTTTTGCTGCTGCATATGCATTATTTCAAAGAGTTTAAGTCTTTGTACGGTGAAAAAGAAACGGACCGCCTCTTCCAATATGTCAGTCAGCAAATCAGGACAAGCGTTCGGGAAACGGATAAGAAATTCCGTCCCTCTGATGAGCGTATCGGGATCGTGCTGACGCACACGCCTGCTGAACATATGCCGGCAGTTCTGACTAAGCTGAAGAAACAATTGGATACATATCAGCTGGAAAATGGAAAGTATGTGTCGCTTACGTTCCACGTTTGCTATTTGCCCTACCGCAACGATATCAAAACAGCTGATCAATTTTTAGAAGAACTGGAAAACGAGATGATGATGAATGAACTATAAAGGAATCACATTGCCATGCGTCATGATGCTTCTATTTTTAGCTATTGCGTCTTTTCCCGTTTCTGCGCAAGCGAAAGATCAAGATGCCGGCATTCTCATCATCTACTCAACCTTGGACGGCAAAGAGTCGTCACAAGTCAAAATGCTCGATTTGCTTGCGGGCCACTTTACATCCCATGTGACAGTCAAAAAAGATTCAGACGTTGAAGCATCGGATTTCAAAGGGAAAGACCATGTGATTTATTTCGGCCAAACGAAAAGAAAGCTCAGCAAAAAATTGCTGTCTCTTATCAGCGGCGTAAAAAAACCGGTTGTCGCCATTGGCTATAACGCAGGCCAGATCAACCAATTTTCTGGGCTTTCATTAGCCCGCAAAGAAAATGTGTTTCAGGTTCACAGCAAGTCGGAAAAGGCCGATGTGTCTCTGGAAAGCGGGCTTAACGTGCTGAGTGTATCAGGCCTGAAAGGAACGGCGCTTTACACCTTCAAAGCCGATGAAGGCACAACGCATTCTTTTATATGGAAAACAAAAAAAGGGAATGTGTACATTGGATTAACAAATTTGTTAAATGACAATTTGATCGTGGCGAAACAGCTCAGAGAAGCTTTCGGAGAGAAGGCGGGGACAACGTTATTGTATTTGCGTCTCGAGGATATCAGCCCGATGTCTGATGAAAAATTGCTGCTCCAAGCCGGTACATACCTGCATAAGCGGCATATTCCTTTTATCCTGGCGGTCATTCCGGTTTATTTGAACCCGGAAACAGGCGACAAAGTGTATTTGTCTGATCAACCGAAGATGGTCAAGGTGCTGAAGAAGCTGCAAAGCATGGGCGGCAGTATCATTGTTCACGGTTATACTCACGCTTATCGCTACAGTGAAACAGGAGAGGGCTTTGAATTTTGGGATGCAAAGGCGGATCAGCCGATTACATCCGGAAATGCCGAAGATCCCCCGTCCATTTTGGAGAAAGAACAGGACTTCCCGAACGAACAAGCCTATCACAGCTATCTCGAACCATTTCGGGAAAAGGAAGAAACGTATACAAAACAAAAACTGAAGCGTGCCATTGAGGATTTGACATCATCGGGTCTTTACCCGCTGGCGTTTGAAGCGCCGCATTACACGATGTCCGAATATGGCTATCAAATCGCCTCGCAGTATTTTACAAGCATTTTCGGCCAGGTCCAGCTCAGCAGCACAACATGGAAAACATCCGGTGCACCTCCGTTTGTGACTGCTCCTTCGATGTTGCACGGAATGACGCTTTATCCGGAAACGATCGGCTTTGTCGACACATCGAAGCAAAACCCGCTCGGTGAGATGGAGGAGCACATCTCCCAGATGATTGATTTTGAAGGCGGAGTAGCCGGAGGATTTTATCACCCGTACCTCGGGATGAAATATCTGCCGGAGCTGGTTGATCAGATGGAACGCATTCCAGACAGTGAATGGCTTGATTTAAAGAAAACGAAACAAACCGTCAAAACAGACAAAGTGGAAATTCATACAAGCGGTGACGGAACGATTCAGGTGAAAAACGGCGTAAGCGCCATTGACGAGTTTTTCGATCATCACCGGCAAACCCCTCTTGAAAAGGCGTTATGGATTCTCTCCGCTGTTGTGCTCTTATTTGTCATCATGTTTGTCAGTTATACGTTTTACTTGAGAGCCACATTGAAAAAACGAATTTTTAAGGAGAGAAGAAGCCTTGGGTAATACGCTGTTCTTTATCTCGCTAAGTTTAATATGGGTTATGCTTCTCTACCACATGTTTCTCATGCAGGGCGGGTTTCGCCACTATATGACCTTCGAACGGAATATTCCAAAGTGGAGAGAAAACATGAAGGAACTGCCGAAGGTCAGCGTCCTCATCCCGGCGCATAACGAAGAGGTTGTGATTCGGCAGACGCTGAAGGCGATGGTCAACCTTTATTATCCGAAGGACCGGCTGGAGATTATCGTCGTTAATGATAATTCATCAGACCGGACGGGTGATATCGTCAATGAATTTTCCGAGAAATACGATTTCATCAAAATGGTGATTACGAAGCCGCCAAATGCAGGAAAAGGAAAATCCTCTGCACTTAACTCGGGTTTTGCCGAATCGAACGGCGATGTGATCTGTGTGTATGACGCCGACAACACGCCTGAGAAAATGGCCGTGTATTACCTCGTGCTCGGCCTGATGAATGACGAAAAGGCAGGCGCCGTGGTAGGGAAATTCCGCGTCATCAATGCGGCAAAGACGCTGCTGACGAGGTTTATTAATATCGAAACGATCTGTTTTCAGTGGATGGCCCAGGGAGGCAGATGGAAGTGGTTCAAAATCGCCACGATCCCAGGCACCAACTTTGCGATCCGCAGAAGCATTATCGAAAAGCTCGGAGGCTGGGATGACAAAGCGCTCGCTGAGGATACTGAGCTGACCATCCGGGTATATAATCTCGGCTATCACATCCGCTTTTTCCCTGCCGCCATCACGTGGGAGCAGGAACCGGAAACATGGAAGGTATGGTGGCGCCAGCGCACCCGATGGGCGCGCGGCAATCAATATGTCGTGCTCAAATTTTTGGCGCAGTTTTTTAAGCTGAAACGAAAACGGATTATCTTTGATTTGTTTTATTTTTTCTTTACGTACTTTCTGTTTTTCTTTGGCGTGATCATGTCAAATGCGATTTTTGTAGTGAATTTGTTTTATGATTTGCATTTGTCTGTTGGATTTTTGGCAATGATTCTCTGGATTTTGGCGTTTTTCTTATTTATGACAGAGGTCATGATTACGTTGAGCATTGAAAAAACAGAAATGAACAAGCAAAACTTTTTTATCGTATTTCTCATGTACTTCACATACTCACAGGCATGGATTGTGCTTGTTATCTACTCTTTATTCGTAGAAATCAAGCACCGTTTATTCAAGCAAGAGGTCAAATGGTACAAGACAGAACGATACAATCAACATAAAAGCGGGTGACCTTTTTGAAACAAATAATGATTTTTCTCACAAGCTTCATGCTGCTGGCGATGACTGGACAAACGGCTCTTGCCAAAGACGTACAGGTCAGCGGTTCGCTCCTCGGGAAAAGCAGCCAAGAACAAGCCAAACAGCAGGTGCTGACCAGCGAGTTGATTACACTGTATGGATCAAAAGACAGCGCAGAGCTGACGTACCAGATCCCGGCAGGCGCCTCTTCGGGCAATCAGCAATTGGTAATCGAATACGAGGCATCAAATCTTTTAATTTCTCCATCATCGTTAACGGCTGTCATTGATGATGAACCGGTCAAGACGTTAAAGCTTGATCGTGATTCCAAACGGAAAACAGTGAAGCTGCATCTGAATAAAAGCCAGTCTGCGCAAGGCTATCACAACGTATCACTGAAATTCTACGGCGTAATGAAAGAGGGCGTGTGCGTCAGACAGGATACATCAGGCAACTGGATCAAAATTTATCCGGACAGCCGGCTGACACTTGCTGACAGCAGTGAAGCGAAGGGAACGTCGCTGGACCATTATCCGTATCCTTTCGCCCAATCTGGAAATACAGCGGAAGAAACAGCTATCGTCATTCCGGATAACCCAAGTTCAGCAGAAATAGAAGCTGCTGTTAAAACAGAAGGCTATTTGAAAACGGTGGACAGCAGTGTCAGTATTGCGTATGTCACGGAATCTGAACTGAAAAAAATCGATAAGCCGACGATTGTTATCGGCGTGGACAAGCATTGGAACGGCAAAGTGAAAAACCTGTTGAAACAAGCCGGACTACAGGCAAAAGGAGAAAACCTTCTGCTTGCGGAGCGGGTGCTGAAAGCAGAGGGCAAACAGCAGCCGGTTCTGTTTGCGCAAGCGGCGTCCGAGGACGCGCTTACTAAAAAAATCAGCGTGATGACAGATCAGACATATACAGGCCAGCTCAGCGGCGATACACTTTCAATCAGCAAGCTTCAGCAGACTGAAAAAAAAGAAAGCGATAAGCTGACCCTTGAGAATTTAGGAGCGGGTGATATCACAATTGGAGCTGACAAAACATCTTCAGCACATTATTTTTATCCGGCTTCGGCTGTTTTAGATGAAAACCAATTGGCGAAGCTGTCGCTTAAACTAAAAAAGTCTGAAACGATTCAAGCCTCAACGGCTGAAAACGAGTCAGCCTCTCAGGCTGCAGAACTGAAAGTGATGATCAACGGCCAGCCGCACTCGGTCCGGCTTGATGAATTAGGAAAAGAAGATAAAAACGGATTCTATCATGTCACAGTGAAAGTGGACCCTAAGCTGCTGCAAAAAAACCGCTACATTGATATTCAGTTCGTCACGACCGGTTTAAAGGAAAACAACCCTTGCAACACCACTGATGAAGAAAAGTGGGTTTTTATCGATAAAAACAGTACATTATCATACGCCATCAAAGGCATGTCTCCGTCAGCGAATTTTCAAGAGTGGCCGCTGCCTTACGCCGGAAACCAGGATCAAACAACGTTAATCGTGCTTCCTGACACCGTAAGCCAATCGAAGCTTGAGGAGCTTTCTCTCGTGACGGAATCCTTTGGCAGCGAAGCACAGCATTCATATACGGTAAAGAAATCATCTGACGTTACAGCAAAGGATGCGAAAGGACGAAACCTCATTTTCATAGGGGGGATCAATCAATTTTCTCTTCTGAAGGAGAAATCATCAGATCTGCTTGTGCCGCAGGAAAAGAACGGCTCGTTTGATGTATCTGGTTTCGAGATGCTGAATGAGACGACAAAACAAGTGGTATTTACCCAAGCATCGGTTTGGGATTCACGCTATACAATGGCAGTCTTTGCACCGTCAAAAGGAGTTGGCACGGCTGTCACAAAAGAGATCATCAGTTATCTGAACAGCAACGATGAGTCGGCAACCGTCCTTAATGAAACAAATAGCCAGCAGGTGTTTACAAACCACCAGCAGCTCAAATCGGAAACAAACAGTTCCGATGCTGAACAACCAACACAGGATCATAGCCAGAAATGGATGTATATTGGTGTGCTGGCACTCATTATGGTGGTTGCGGCAGTGTTCATTTGGATTGCCGTAAGACGCAGAAAAAGAAAGACAGATACAGAATAAAACAGAGGCGATTTTAGCCTCTGTTTTTTTTATTTTTGGTAAGTAAATTCCATTTGTGGAACCTGTCATTTTATTTTTTTCTCTCAGCCAATAAGCCTCTTTACAACGTGCGGGAACGGGAGTATGATCTCTTTTAGAAAACAAATCGCTTAATCTGAAATCAGAGCGGGGGACCCAATAGAACGGCTTTTTGCCGTTGGGGTGAATCCTTTTTAGGTAGGGCTAACTCTCATATGCCCGAATCCGTCAGCTAACCTCGTAAGCGTTCGTGAGAGGAGATGAATGAAACCTGTGTTCGATGTTATGGCACAGGGGCATCCGTTTGCCTCTGTGTTTTTTGTTGTTCATTTTTGAATGCAAATCGCATACAGAGACATCATAGCAGAAAGGACTATCATCAACATGTGAGAGCAAGACACTGATGGATGTTTTATTGTTTTAATTGAAAAATGAGAAATTAAAAGGGGAAGACATCGATGTATCATTCAATCAAACGTTTTTTGATTGGGAAACCACTAAAATCCCAAGCAGCTGGAGAGCAAAAACTGACGAAATTAAAAGCCTTGGCTATGCTTTCCTCAGATGCGCTGTCATCTGTCGCATATGGGACAGAACAAATTCTAATCATTTTGGCAACAATCAGTGCTGCCGCATTTTGGTACTCCATTCCGATTGCGGTGGGCGTTCTCATATTACTGCTCGCACTGATTCTTTCATACAGGCAAATTATTTACGCTTATCCGCAGGGCGGCGGGGCGTATGTCGTTTCTAAAGAAAATCTCGGTGAAAAACCGGGATTGATTGCGGGCGGTTCATTGCTTGTTGATTATATTTTAACAGTAGCGGTAAGTATTTCCGCAGGCACGGACGCCATCACGTCAGCCTTTCCTGCATTGCATGATTATCATGTGCCGATCGCTATTTTTCTCGTGTTAGTGATTATGATTTTGAACCTGCGCGGTCTTTCGGAATCAGCATCCATACTTGCCTACCCGGTTTATCTGTTTGTGGTGGCGCTTTTGGTTCTCATTGCAGTCGGGTTGTTTAAACTTATGACAGGACAAATAGACCAGCCAGCCCATCATACACCGCTCGGCACACCTGTAGCCGGCATTACGCTGTTTTTGCTGCTTAAGGCTTTTTCCTCCGGATGCTCAGCGTTGACCGGGGTTGAGGCCATTTCTAATGCGATTCCTGCATTCAAAAACCCGCCTGCGCGAAACGCGGCAAGAACGCTTGCGATGATGGGGATTTTGCTGGCGATTCTGTTTTCCGGCATCACGGTTCTCGCGTACGGGTATGGTACGGCGCCGAAGCCTGATGAAACAGTGGTTTCACAAATTGCATCCGAAACCTTCGGGCGGAATGTGTTCTACTATGTCATCCAAGGTGTCACATCGCTTATTTTGGTCCTTGCGGCAAATACAGGATTTTCAGCCTTTCCGCAGCTTGCCTTCAACCTGGCGAGAGACCAGTATATGCCGCGGATGTTTACAGTCAGGGGCGACCGCTTAGGCTTCTCAAATGGGATTATCTTTTTAGGCTTTGCCTCCATTGTTCTCATTATCTTATTCGGAGGGCAGACGGAGCACTTAATCCCGTTATATGCTGTGGGCGTATTTATTCCATTTACGCTTTCACAAACCGGCATGTGCATGAAATGGATCAAGCAAAAACCAAAAGGCTGGATCGGAAAAATGCTGATCAACTCCTGCGGCGCTCTGATATCGTTTATGGTTCTATCCATTCTGTTTGTGACGAAGTTTAATGTCGTATGGCCTGTGTTAATCTTTATGCCTATCGTTGTTTTGCTGTTTTTTGCGATTAAAAATCACTATACAGCAGTTGGCGAACAGCTTCGCATCGTAGACAAAGAGCCGGAAGAAATCAAAGGCACCGTTGTGATTGTGCCTGTGGCCGGTGTCACCACCGTCGTGCAAAAATCGATTCACTATGCGAAATCACTGTCCGATCAAGTGATCGCCGTTCACGTGTCATTTGACAGAGAACAGGAAAAGAAATTCGAAAAACGCTGGGAAGAGCTTAATAACGGAGTGCGTCTCGTTACGCTTCACTCCTCGTACAGAAGCCTTGTCCATCCGTTTGATAAGTTTTTGGAAACAGTTGAGGCAAAAGCGAAGAAGGAGCAGTTTTCCGTTATGGTGCTGTTTCCGCAATTTATAACGAAAAAACGCTGGCACACCATCCTTCACAACCAATCGGCCTTTCTCCTCAGAGTCCGGCTGTTCTGGAAAAAGGACATAATGGTTGCCACACTGCCGTATCATTTTAAAAAGTAAACCTCTAGGACCAAGGGAATCACCTTGGTCCTTTTTTGCGGGAAAAGGAGGTATGGCGGTGTATACACAAGGTGCTTTTGTGATCGTATTGAACGAAAGTCAGCAAATTCTGCTGGTGAAACGAAAAGATGTCCCTCTATGGGATTTGCCGGGCGGCAGGGTTGATCCCGGGGAATCGGCTGAGGAAGCGGCAGTGCGGGAGGTATTGGAAGAAACGGGATACAATGCAGCGCTTTCTGCGAAAATAGGTGTTTACCAAAGGCCAAAGTTTCAAGATGAACAGCATCTGTTTTTCGGAAGCATAACAGGCGGACAAGCAATGGCTGACGGCACAGAGACAGCGGGATTAAAGTGGGTTTCCCCGGGGCGTTTGCCGCTTTTTATGGTGCCGAACCGAAAAAGGCAGATCAATGATTTCAAGAACGGCGCTCAAGATGTAAATGTCACCGTCAAGGATAGAGGGTTGCTCGCGGCGATCGACCTGTTGAAAAGAAGACTGGGCAAGTGATTCAGGTCTCCGGGTTTTAAAGCCTTTCTCCTGTGGTATTGAAAAAAGGAAAAAGGAGGATACGTTATGGCACATAAAACTGCAGGACAAGTAATGACAGAGCTGCTTGAGCAATGGGGAGTTGATCACGTATACGGCATCCCCGGAGACAGTATAAATGAGTTTATTGAAGAATTAAGACACGAAAGAAATCAACTGAAGTTCATTCAAACTCGCCATGAAGAGGTAGCGGCACTGGCAGCCGCGGCTGAAGCAAAACTCACCGGCAAGATCGGAGTCTGTCTGTCAATCGCAGGGCCGGGAGCGGTGCACTTATTAAATGGTTTATATGATGCAAAAGCGGACGGCGCCCCTGTGCTGGCGATTGCAGGACAGGTTTCTTCTGGCGAAGTCGGACGGGACTATTTCCAGGAGATCAAGCTGGAGCAAATGTTTGAGGACGTGGCTGTGTTCAACAGAGAGGTACATAGCGCAGAATCACTTCCAGATCTCTTAAATCAGGCGATCAGGACCGCCTACAGCAAAAAAGGCGTTGCGGTATTGAGCGTGTCAGATGATTTGTTTGCGGAGAAAATCAAACGTGAGCCCGTGTATACTTCACCAGTGTATATTGAAGGGAACCTTGAACCGAAAAAAGAACAGCTCGTCACCTGCGCCCAATATATTAATAACGCTAAGAAGCCGATTATCCTGGCAGGGCAGGGAATGAAAAAGGCGAAACGTGAGCTCTTAGAATTTGCGGACAAAGCCGCCGCTCCGATCGTTGTTACACTCCCGGCAAAGGGTGTTGTTCCCGATAAGCACCCGCATTTTCTCGGCAACCTCGGTCAGATCGGAACAAAGCCGGCTTACGAGGCAATGGAGGAATGTGATTTATTAATCATGCTCGGAACGTCATTCCCGTACCGTGATTATTTGCCTGATGACACGCCGGCGATACAGCTCGATTCAGACCCGGCAAAAATCGGAAAACGGTATCCGGTGACAGCGGGCCTTGTCTGTGATTCGGCTCTCGGTTTGCGCGAATTGACAGAGTATATTGAACGCAAGGAAGACAGAAGATTCCTGAATGCCTGCACAGAACATATGCAGCATTGGTGGAACGAAATTGAAAAAGATGAGACAGAGGCAACAACACCGCTTAAACCTCAGCAGGTCGTGGCCCGTCTTCAGGAAGCGGCAGCCGATGATGCGGTGCTCTCTGTCGATGTCGGCACTGTGACAGTCTGGATGGCGCGTCATTTCAAAATGAACGCGAACCAGGATTTCATCGTCTCCAGCTGGCTTGCGACAATGGGCTGCGGCCTGCCGGGAGCGATTGCAGCAAGCTTGTCCGAACCGGAACGCCAGGCGATCGCCGTCTGCGGTGACGGGGGATTTTCTATGGTCATGCAGGACCTTCCGACCGCCGTCAAATATAAGCTCCCGATCACAGTCGTCATTTTAAACAACGAAAATCTCGGCATGATTGAGTACGAGCAGCAGGTCAAAGGCAATATCGACTATGTCACAAAACTTCAAAATGTCGACTATGCCGCATTTGCAGAAAGCTGCGGAGCAAAGGGCATCAAAGTGACCAAAGCGGAAGAGCTTGCGCAGGCATTCCATGAGGCGCTGCACTCTGACCAACCTGTTGTTGTGGATGTCATGATTGGAAACGAACCGCCGCTGCCTGGCAAAATCACCTACGGGCAGGCGAAAGGCTTTAGCAAATACATGCTGAAAAACTTCTTCGAAAACCAAAAATTTGAAATGCCGTCACTGAAGAAAAGTTTGAAACGGTTATTTTAGTGAATATAACTATGGGTTATTGGGATAACTCCCAATAACCCTTTTAATTAAATTGAAAAACCTATTTTTAGATTTAGATGTCGACTCATAGGATCATAGATGTATTGTAAGAAAGTGTTTACATATAAAAAAATGATATGTTATTATGTCCTTGTATTTCCAATTTTTAAAAAAGGAGGAACTATAAGGATAAGTGTTTCGGTCGATAAAAATAAGTATAAGGGGAATTAGATTATGAAAAAAAAGTTATTTAGTACAATTTCAATAGGGGTATTAGGAGTAACATTTTTTGCGAATTCTTATACAACGCAAGCTGCACCAGAGCATATTAAACAGGTAAAACATATTGAATTAAATACTGGTGAAGATGAATACACAACAAAAAATGCATTTGCTGCTGGAGTTGCTGCCGGTATTGTTAGTGCAGCAGTTTATGATGGCATTAAAGCCGCTGGAAATTGGTTGGGAAAACAAGCAAACAAAGCTAATGCACAATCTATATATAGTGCAGCTCCTGCTAGAAAATATGCATGTTATATAGTGAATCCTCAAGATCACAAGGATATTGATATTTCAGAAGTTGCGGAATTTGGTAGGTAAAAAGGAAGGGGCCTCCCTTCCTTTTCAAATGGAGGTTGTATAATTTGAAGACAAAGAGGAAATATAATTTACTTGTTTTGTTCCTTTCTTTATTAGTAGTATTCCATACAATAATAATGATAATGTATAACTTGCCGTTAAATCCTGTTAACTTTAAGCATGAGAAATTAATTTCAACGTATATGAATCCATTATTTACTCAAAACTGGCAATTATTTGCCCCAGATCCGGTAAGCACAAATAATAATATTATCTGCAGGGGGGTCTTTACAAATAATAAAGGACAAAAAGAATATACTGAGTGGATAGATATTACAGAAAGTTATAATGCAGATATTAAAAACAATTTATTTTCACCAAACAGATTAATGAAAACTGCGCTTTCTGGTGCTGTCTTTGAGGTTCAACCGTATCTAAAACTGAATGATAAAAAGAAGAATAAACAATTAATTGAGAACGAGTACATCCAAATTATATCTAGTATAGCTGTGAAAAAAATAGAGAGAAGTAAGAAAGTAAAATTAGAATCATTAGATGTTAAGTTGTCTATAGAATCGTTTCCTGAGTATGGAAAGAAGGGGAAGTCAAAATTTAATGTA
This sequence comes from Bacillus sp. SG20033, assembly GCF_044570195.1. Classification (NCBI taxonomy): domain Bacteria; kingdom Bacillati; phylum Bacillota; class Bacilli; order Caryophanales; family Bacillaceae; genus Bacillus; species Bacillus sp. SG20033. The sequence continues at coordinate 499,578 of NZ_CP172606.1, forward strand.
CAGCAGTTCCCCCATATCAATTTACTAACAAAGGAATGAGATTTAATTTGAAAATTATTTTAAATAAGTTCAGAAATTTTAATCATTTAATGTCAAATAAAATGCATTATTTAATAGGTTCAAGCATCTTAAGGATATTTATTGGATTACATATTATGTTTACTTATTTAATTCACTTTGCTCAAAGGAATGAAATATGGGGACCTAATGCTTTTTATTCATTTGAAAAATGCTTTGAAGATTATGGTTTTACTTCTCTATATCTTTTTAGTGACTCACAGTTATATTTTGAGTTTATTTTTATAAGTGGAATAGTCATTAATACTCTGTATATATTAGGGTATAAAATGAGAATAGTCAGCATCATAAATTTTATTTGGGTTTGGTCTTTATATCAAAGGAATCCTTATATACATGACGGTGGTAATAATATTCTTATTCTTATTATGTTGTATCTTATTTTTGCATCCTTAGGTGAGTTTTTTACTATTCATACTGAATCCCGTTCGAAAGAAAAGTCTAAAGTTACTATTATTATTCACAATTTCTCAGTGATGATTTCAATGATTCAAGTGTCTTTACTTTATTTTTTTGCGGGCTTTAACAAAGCGCAAGGAAAAATGTGGACCCATGGGACCGCACTTTACTATATACTACAGGTTGATGAATATAGTATAAACAAAGGGTTTACAAATCTCGTTATTGATAACCCTTATCTTCTAGTATTAGGAACATACTCAGCATTGTTTCTCCAGCTAATGTTTCCAATATTAGTTTGGAATAGGTATTTTAAAATTCCCCTGCTTATAGGTTCAATTCTTTTTCATTTATCTATAATTATATTTATGGGTCTTCTTCAATTTGGTGTTATAATGATAGCCCTTGATTTATTGTTTATAACGGATACGGAGTATAGGAAATTGTACAAGTTTTTATCACGAATTTATGATAAGTTTAAACTGAAGTTTAGGAATATTTTCAACCAAAAGTTAAGAAATCCCACCATTTAAAATATCGTTTAAATGTTAATGTCAGACTGTTATAATTATTATGTCTTTTCAATCCAATTTAGGGGGAAGGGGTTTTATGTTTGATTACATTAAGATTATTATTTATTTAATCGGATCAATTGGAATGATCTACGCTTGTTATCACGATTATAACTATGCAAAAAAAGGACAAAATGACAAGTGCATATTTTTCAAAAATAAACGATTAAGTGGAGTAGTGCTATTTTGTTATTTGTTTTTATTTTTAGCTAATCTTAAGGACTTCTTGTTTTTGTTAATTAACACGAAATAAATACAATTGTATAGTTAAAAGACTGTCGATGTGAGTCGGCAGTCTTAATTTTACCTAGTCAATTATTTTTGTCCTTGCATGCTTATTCTTATCAAATCTTACAGAACTCTTCTCATTATAAGCTTATTTCTCTTTTTTCTTCAGCCCGAAGAAGAAAGGAAAAGCAGAACCGACCAAGAAGGTGCCGAATAAAAACATGCCACCGATAAACACGTGGAAATTTGTGTGTCCGGCCGTAAACGCCGTGATTAAGGAAATGATACTGAGCACGATCATGGCAATGCCGGGCGCGACTCTCATTTTTCCCTTGGATCTATGGGCAGCAACAGAACATAAAATCCCGATTACAATAGGAACAATCCACAAATAAAACAGAATAAATACTGACATCATCAAAACTCCGATTTTTCTTCTATCATAACAAATTTCTGTCAAAAAGGGTATCAATGAGCTTTTGCGAAAAAATAAAAACCGGCTTTAGAAGCCGGTTTTTTTATCGAAACGTATCTACAATTAAAAACACATTCAAAGCGACGATCAATACAGCAATCAGCCAAGACACCACTGTGACCCATTTGGCGTTGATCAGAGATCCCATGATCCGTTTATTGCTTGTAAACATAATAAGCGGAATGAGGGCAAAGGCGATCCCGAAGGACAGCACGACTTGGCTCAGTACGAGAGCGGTCGTCGGATTAACACCTGACGCGATGATCAAGATCGGCGGAATGATCGTGATAAAACGCCGTACATACAGCGGAATGCGGTAGTTGATAAATCCTTGCATAATCACGTCGCCTGAAAGTGTGCCGACAGACGAACTGGATAGACCGGCAACGAGCAGCCCGATCCCGAATAAAGCCGCAGACATAGGGCTGACAAGATGTCCGAATTGCTGAAATGCGACGTCAAGATCCTCAACAAACAGGCCGTTTTTGAAGAATAATGCAGCAGCCACAATCAGCATACTTGCATTAATAGCCCCTGCAATCAGCATCGCTATTAAAATATCAATAAATTCAAACCTAAAGATTTTTTTCCGTTCTGCATCAGTTTTGCCAACCACCCGCCGCTGTGTAAGGGCAGAGTGTAAATAAATGGCGTGCGGCATAACAGTTGCGCCAAGAATACCCGCTGCAAGAAGCACACTGTCGGTGCCATGAAACGCCGGGACAAAAAGGCCCTTCATCACTGACACGGCATCAGGCTTTGCGAAAAAGGTTTGCAGCGCAAAGGCGATCACGACCACAAACAGCATACCGGCAATACCGGCTTCAAGTGAGCGATAACCGCGGCGCTGAAGCTCCAATATCGCGAAAGAACCGATCGCAGCTATAATAGACGCTTCAAGCATCGGAATGCCGAACAGCAAATACAGTCCCAGAGCCGCTCCGATAAATTCCGCCAGATCAGTTGCGATAATGACCAGCTCGCCCTGAATCCATAATCCGATCGAGACAGGCTTCGGGAATTCTTCACGGGCAACCTCAGGCAAATTTTTGCCTGTCGCAATACCGAGTTTGGCGGATAGGGATTGAATTAAAAGCGCCATAATATTAGAAAATAAAATCACCCATAAGAGCATATATCCGTATTTAGAACCCGCCGAAATATTCGTTGCGAAGTTGCCGGGATCAATATAGGCAATGGCTGCTATAAATGCAGGGCCGAGAAAAGGGAGCAGCCCTCTGAATCCTCTGATTTTCCCGTCAAGCGCATCTTGGACGGCTTTGGAACGGGGAGATTGTGCTGTGATGTCCTTGTTCATCATGTCTCACCTGAATTCTGTTTGTTTTTGCCGTACAACAAAGAGTTTCCTTGAGGCAAATTATTTTATCTACATCATATGACCATCCCGGTTTCTTGTCAACCGAAAATGTTCAAAATACACTTCTGAATTTTTCCCTGTTATGTAACATGATATGTAGGGATTCGGGATAAGGTCCCATATAAAAAGACATCGTTTCAGTTCGAAACGATGCCTTCTGTATCTAATGAGTCTAGGCTTCCTTCCGCAGCCCGCGGAATATAAGGCCCAGCAAGAATACGAAGATGGCTGCCCCGATGATGGCCGGGAAAATAGCAAAGCCGGCGAGGCTCGGTCCCCATGTGCCAAGAAGTCCGTGCCCAATCCAAGCGCCGATCAGCCCGGCAATCATAGAGCCGAAAATTCCTCCCGGCAGCCGGTTTCCTACAATGGCGCTCCCAATTAATCCGATAACAATAGCAACAACTAATGAAACCAAAAAGCTAAGCATCATGATCACCTCTCATAAATGATTTACCAATCAATAACCGCTCCTGATCATTTCGAAACACCTAAAAGCATATTCCTTTATGATCCTGTTTTAATCTTTCTCTGCACACTGCCGTCAGCTAAATGAACAATGACCTCAGTGCCTTTATGCGCCGCGATTTCCTTTGCCCGTTCAATCGCTTCTTTCTTTGTATCCTTGATTTCAGACACGCGTTTGGCGCCCTCGGCTTTGACTGCCCAGCCTTTTTTATGCTTAATAACATGTTCTGCTTTGTTCATGAGCTCGGAGCCGCTGCCGCTGCTTGGATCAGCATCGCGTTCTGTCTCATCATCATGCGTCAGGAAATCATCAATTTCATCTGTAGAGGCGTTTTCCGCCCATTCCTTCGCTTTGCTTGTCGCAATTGGAATCGCGCGCCCTTCCTCATAGCCTTCATCAATCATCGCATTCGCAATGTCTATCGCCTTTTTTCTCACCGGCTTCTCAAGATTTTTTAATGAAGCAGGATAATCCTTCATCGACCAAGGCATGTCCATCACTCCTTTTCCTTTTATAAAAATGGTACCCGCAGGTGAAAAATAAAAACGCATCCGAAAAAATGAAGGTATACTATATAGTAGAAAAAACGGAAGGGAAGTGCGGGTTGGGTGCCAACAGAACGAAAAGAAGACTTACATCAGCAATTAAAAGAGATAGAGAAATGGGAAAAAGATCAGCAAAAAGTCTGGTTTTGGGAAAAGCTCAGCCGTCTCCCGTTTCAACTCCTGGACAAGCTGACACCAGAATTCATCCAGAAAAAGATCGGCAAGCTCTTGGATGAGGTCGGCAGCTTTGTTCAAACAGGCGGACAGTACCTGACATCTGAAAAACAGATTATCAGGATGTTTCAAAAGAAACTGCCGGAGGAGATCTTTGAATCGCTGGAGGACATCCGGAAAGCGCCTCTTCCTGTCATGGATGAAATTGCGGAAGGAATGGGCAAAAACAGAACCAACGCAGCAACCGTTCAAGGCGCGACAACCGGTGTGGGCGGCGTGTTTACGCTGGCGGCAGACATTCCGGCAGTGCTTGGCTTATCACTAAAAACATTACAGGATATCGCAGTCGCATACGGCTATGACCCAAAGGAGAAAAAAGAACGCGTCTTCATTGTGAAATGCCTGCAGCTGACGTCGGCTGATGTTGTCGGCAAAAGATCGATTTTGCAGGAATTAAAACACTACGATCAAGACCGTACATATAAGAATGTCGCTTCTCAAATCCAAGGCTGGCGAGAAGTCGTTTTGGGCTATCGAGACACGTTTGGCTGGAAAAAACTTTTCCAGATGGTGCCGGTTGCCGGAATGGTTTTTGGCGCCGCTGCCAATCGCTCAACATTAAACGACATTACCGAGACAGGCATGATGCTGTACAAAAAGAGGCGCATTCTTGAACGACTGAAAGAAACAGAACGAGAGATGGAATAGCAGAAAGCAGACGGACACCGCAATCCGTCTGCTTTTTTATTGAAAACACACCCAATGTGTTTTGTTTGTTTAAAAGAATTGATAGCGGGAATACAACAACCAACACCAATTAAAGGAGGAATTCAAAATGGCAGACGATAACAAAATGAGCAGAGAAGAAGCAGGTAGAAAAGGCGGAGAAACAACAAGCAAGAACCATGACAAAGAATTCTATCAAGAGATTGGGAAAAAAGGCGGAGAAGCCACAAGTAAAAACCATGACAAAGAATTCTATCAAGAAATCGGTGAAAAAGGCGGAGAAGCCACTAGCGAAAATCATGACAAAGAGTTCTATCAAGAAATCGGTGAAAAAGGCGGAGAAGCCACTAGCGAAAATCATGACAAAGAATTCTATCAAGAAATCGGCCGAAAAGGCGGAGAGGCAACAAGCAAAAATCATGATAAAGAATTCTACCAAGAAATTGGCTCAAAAGGCGGAAACGCCCGCAACAACGACTAATCAAAAGCATAAAGGCAGACAACCTGTAAATAAAAAAGCGATCCGGCACATCAGCTGGATCGCTTTTTTTTTTTTTTTTGAATCTTCTCAATTTATGCCGCTATTGCGATACAATAAGTGAAAAAGGGGTTTTCGCTAATGCCCAAGATACAAAACTTGCTCGCCATCGCAAATGAAGTCAAAGAAAAGCACGCCAATTTTTCAATCTCAGAGGTCAACGACCACTGCGTGCGCCTTGCGGTGTTTACGGGAGAATATGACTGGCACCATCACCCTGACTCAGACGAATTGTTTATTGTTCTTGAAGGGGAGCTGCTGATCGATTTTAAGGACAAAGAAACCGCGGTGCTCAAAACAAATGACAGCCTGCTGATCCCGAAAGGCACGGTTCACCGCACACGCTCTTACGTCAGAACGGTAAATCTCTGTGTGGAGCATAAACAAGCCGAAACCGTCATCATAGAGGAGTAGCCACGCTAATCAAAAAGATGATATGTGAAGTAGACGCTGCAAACGCTGAAGCATTTGCAAAAGCGCAGTCACAGTGGGGAGCATTATCGCATATAAGCGGCTTTATCAAACAGGCCGGCGGCTGGCGAAAAACGATAGACGAGCCGCTCACCGCAGAAATCATCAGTGTATGGGAAAACAGAGAAGCCTATGATCATTTTATGGAGAACGAACATGACAGCATATACGAGGAAAACGATCAGAAGGCTGTAATTCTTTCGATAGAGGTGACGGTGTACGAAGAGGATAAACCGTTCGTTCACGATCTGTTACATAACCCTGATATCCGGCACGAACCAGACTGGACGGTTCTGAAGGCATAATCAAAGCCCAAAACATCATGTTTTGGGCTTGTCTCTTTACTCGCGTCCCGGAAGTGTATTATGAACAAAAGGCGGTGCTGGTTTTAACTCCGGTTTTTCTCCAAACGTTTTTGCTTCTTTCACATATTCAAAGGCTTCTCCGTCCGGCGCTTTTTCATTCAGCCAGTTTTGCTGGGCGCTTTCTTCGCCTTCAGAGAAATTGATAAGCTGATGTGAGAACTCTTGTTTTTCGAGCGCTTTCGGGAATGTACCCGGCACAACCGGACCTTCCTGTGCTTCTAATTCTTTAATGGCGGCGAGCCATTGATTTTGGTGCATTGTGTCACGCGCCAGCAGGAAGCTGAGCATATCTTTGACGCCTTTGTCATCCGTCATTTCAAACAGGCGTGCGACCTGCAGACGGCCCTGAGATTCCGCATTCAGGTTGGCGCGGAAGTCTGCCAGCAGGTTTCCGCTTGCTACGATATAACCGCCGCTCCAAGGTACGCCTGTACTGCTTTCAGGCATAGCGCCAAGTCCTGATACAATCGCATGGTGAGGGTTCATGCCGCCTAGGATGGAGCCGATGACCGGATCTTCAGCAGCTTTTTCCTGCTGATCAAGAGGTGCATCCTCAAGAAGTCTGGCAATCATTGTTGCAATCATTTCAACATGCCCGAGCTCCTCGGTTGCCGTATCCATCAGCAAGTCCTTGTATTTTTCATTTCCTCTTGTGTTCCAGCCTTGAAATAAGTACTGCATGGCAACTGAAATTTCTCCGAATTGCCCGCCTAAAATTTCTTGCATTTTTTTAGCGAATAATGGATCTGGACGATCTGGTTTAGCAGGATGCTGCAGCATTTTTGTGTGCTTAAACATGTACCCATCTCCTTTTTTCGTTTATCTCTTTTTATATTTCCGATCGATAGAAAGATAAACGAAAAACAGCGTATCGAGATGGGAACTATGAATCTTTTCGCAGCTCCAACAGTTCCCGGATCAGCTCCCGGCCGAAGATGGGCTCATACTGCCGGTAAACAGGGTCAAGACGCTTCATCCATTCTTGTTTCTCTTTATCTGACAGCTCATAAATATGTATAGCAGAATTCTTTTTGATTTCTTCCAGCTGCTCCTTGTTCATTTGTTCGGCATACGTTTCATTCCACTCCGTCGTCTCCTTCATCGCTTCAGTCAAAATGCGTCTTGTTTCTGGTGTTTGCGCCTTCCAGAAGTGTTCATCAGTCATGACAGCGTAGCCGAGGTAACCGTGGCTGCTTATTGTCAAATAGTCCTGAACATTATAAAATTTTTTAGAATAGATGTTTGAAATTGTATTTTCTTCGCCATCGACTACATTGTTTTCTAACAGCTGAAAGGTAGAATTGAAGGATTCCTGATGAGGTGTTGCGCCAAGCAGCTTGAACTGATCCTCAATCACATCACTTTGCATAATGCGCAGATCCTGCCCTTTTAAATCATCCGGTGTTTTGACCGGCCCTTGATTTGTTGTGATTTGTTTAAAGCCGTTCGTCCAATAGGCCAGTCCTTTTAATTGGTTTTTCTTTAGAGAATCAAACAGCTGTGTGCCGATGCTTCCGTTCAGCCCTTTTTTGACGGCGTTGTAATCTGTAAATGCATACGGCAGATCCAGCACTCCCCATTCAGGCGAGAGCATGCCGAGCTTCGATGTGGAGGGGGCGATAAATTGAACATCGCCGTTTTGCAATGCTTCAATTTCTTCAATGTCCGAGTACAGGCTTCCATTCGGAAATACTTCTATTTTTATTTTCCCGCCTGATTTTTCGTTCACCAGATCAGCGAATTTATTGGCGGCCAGCCCTTTTGGCGTATTTTCAGCAACCACGTGGCTGAATTTAAACACGATTTGATCCTGCAGGCCTTCCTGGTCGTCATCATAAACAATCTTTTTATTGCCTGTATGATCATGGAATCCGATAAATAAAGCGGTTGCAATTCCAGCGATCATCAGTGCGAGACATGCAAGCAAACTCTTCATGAAAAGCCCTCCCCTATGTTAAGGATAATGGGGGCAATGACATTCGTAAAGACCTGAAAGGAGAAGCTGATGAACAAAAAGAAGCTCTCAATCCGTTGGAAAATCACGATCTTATCCTATATACTCGTCATTTTCTCCTTTTTGATCGGCGGCATTGTGCTCATCGGCAACATTCAGCATACAGAGGAGCGGGAGCTGAAAAAGCGGCTGATGAATACGGCCAGGACGGTGTCAGAGATGACAGAAGTGAAAGAAGCCTTGGCGCGAAAAAAACAAACAGAAGCTGTTCGCCATGCCGTTGAAGAAATCAGGATGATTAATGAAGCAGACTATATTGTCGTCATGGATATGAATCACATCCGATATACGCATCCTGTCAGCACAAGCATCGGCAAAAAATCAGAAGGTGCAGACGAGGAGGCAGCGTTTGCGGAGCACATTTATTTCTCTGAAGCAAAGGGCGAGCTCGGCACGGCGGTTCGCGCTTTTTATCCGGTTAAGGATCAAGACCTGAACCAAATAGGCGTGGTGCTTGTCGGAAAAACGCTGCCGGGGATCGCTGACATCCTGCTTCATTTAAAGCGTGATATCGCATTCATCGTTGTGCTGACACTCGGCTTCGGCCTTGCTGGTTCCTTTTTGCTGGCCCGCCATATCAAAAAACAAATGTTTCAGCTTGAACCCCATGAGATTGTCCGAATGTATGAAGAACGGACAGCGACGTTTCACTCGATGAATGAAGGGGTGATCGCTATTGACAATCGGCTCGTCATTACGATTTTCAATGAAAAAGCGAAACAGATCTTTGAAGTGCAGGGGGATCTGATCGGCAAGGTGATTTGGGAGGTTCTCAAGGATTCGCGCCTGCCCGAAATCGTGGAGCGGAACAAAGCGGTTTATAATGAAGAAATCCGTGTCAGCGGAAAAGTCATCATGAGCAGCAGAATTCCGATCGTCATGAAGAAAAAAGTGATCGGCGCCGTCGCGATTTTTCAGGACAGAACGGAAGCGGCCAAGATGGCAGAGGAATTGACTGGTGTCAGAAACTTTGTGGAGGCGCTCCGTGTCCAAAACCATGAGCATATGAATAAGCTGCACACGATCGCCGGTCTCATCCAGCTGGGGAAATCTGAAAAAGCCTTGCAGCTTGCATTCCAGGCGTCAACTGAGCAGGAAAATGTGACTGAATTTCTGCACCGCTCGATTCAAAATGACGCTGCGGCAGGCCTTCTATTAAGTAAAATCAGAAGGGGAAGAGAGCTCGGCATTGCTGTTCATATAGATGAAAACAGCAGTCTTCAGCAATTTCCCGAGCATGTTGATCAGCATGATATTGTCGTGCTTTTGGGGAATCTGATTGAAAATGCCTTCGGCTCATTTGAAACCGTTCAATCTGAAGACAAACGAATTGACATTAGTATCGAACAAACAGATGATATCCTTGCTATTTTAATAGAAGATAACGGCTGCGGAATTGATCCGGCACATATGCCTCGCCTTTACGACAAAGGTTTTACGGTCAATAAAACTGGCGGCACAGGCTATGGCCTGTATCTAGTGAAACAAATCATAGACAAAGGATCGGGCGCGATAGAAGTTGATTCACATGCGGGGCAGGGGACATCTTTTTCTATCGTTTTTCCAATGAAGGGGGAGGAAGCACAGCATGGCTCGTAAAGAATGGAAGGTTCTGCTCATTGAAGACGATCCGATGGTTCAAGAGGTCAATAAGGATTTCATTACAACTGTTAAAGGCGTTACTGTCTGTGCAACGGCAGGAAACGGAGAGGAAGGCATGAAGCTGATTAAAGAAGAACAGCCGGATCTCGTCATTCTCGATGTGTACATGCCGAAAAAAGACGGCATCAAGACCTTGCAGGAGATCAGAAAGCAAAAGCTTGAAGTGGATGTCATTGTCGTCTCCGCTGCAAAAGACAAGGAAACGATCTCACTCATGCTGCAAAACGGAGCGATTGACTATATCTTAAAGCCGTTTAAGCTTGAGCGAATGAGACAGGCGCTCGAAAAGTACAAGCAATATAAACAAAAAATCGAAGCGAATGATACGCTGTCCCAGGAACAGCTCGATGCGATCCTGAATATTCCGCAGCAGGCCGTACAGGATCTGCCGAAAGGGTTGAATCACTTCACGATGAATGAAGTCACTGCTTTTTTGAAACAGCAAACCGCATCCCTTTCTGCTGAAGAGGTCGCCAAGGCGCTCGGCATCGCCAGAGTGACAGCCAGACGATATCTTGATTACTTAGAAAAAACCGGGATCATCAAATTGGACGTTCAATACGGCGGAGTCGGCCGGCCGGTCAACCGTTACGTGTTAAAAGGATAAACCTGAGACCAAAAAGACCAAAATGTCCGTTATGATCATAAACTTCCCCAGACGTTATGAAAACGCTATCATTCTAGTAAGAAAGACACAAAAGGCGAATAGGACAGGGGGATGAAGGATATGAAACTGTTTAGAAATTTAACAGTTCAGGTCATAACCGCGGTCATCATTGGGGTCATTGTCGGGCTGGTTTGGCCGGATGTCGGCAAAGAAATGAAACCGCTTGGCGATACATTTATCAACGCTGTTAAAATGGTGATCGCACCAATTATTTTCTTCACAATCGTTCTCGGGATTGCAAAAATGGGCGATATGAAGAAGGTTGGAAAAGTAGGGGGAAAAGCGTTTATCTATTTCGAGATTGTCACCACCCTCGCACTCATTATCGGTTTATTTGTCGTCAATATTATGAAGCCGGGTGCGGGTCTTGATTACAGCAAGCTTGAAAAGGGAGATGTATCACAATACACGCAAAATGGCGGTCAGGGAATCGACTGGATTGAATTTGTTACACACATTGTTCCATCCAACATGGTTGATGCCTTCGCAAAAGGGGACATTTTGCAGGTCTTATTCTTTTCTATTCTTTTCGGAGTGGGTCTTGCGGCATTAGGCGAAAAAGGGAAAAGCGTCATTGATTTCTTCGACAAGGTTTCTCACGTTTTTTTCAAAATTATCGGCTACATTATGCGTGCCGCGCCAATCGGGGCATTCGGGGCGATGGCGTATACAATCGGACACTTCGGGCTCGATTCCATCAAACCGCTGGCAAGCTTAATGATGTCTGTTTATATTACGATGTTCCTGTTCGTATTTGTTGCTTTAAATATCATCTGCAAGCTTTACGGATTCAGCCTGTGGAATTACCTTCGCTTCATTAAGGATGAGCTTCTGATCGTGCTTGGCACAAGCTCTTCAGAATCGGTGCTTCCGCGTATGATGGATAAAATGGAGCGCTACGGCTGTTCCAAATCCGTTGTCGGGCTTGTTATTCCGACGGGCTATTCGTTTAACCTCGACGGCACATCCATTTATTTATCAATGGCGACTGTCTTTTTGGCACAGGTGTTTGGAGTAGACCTCAGCATCGGCCAGCAAATTACGATTATCCTCGTTCTGATGCTGACATCGAAGGGAGCGGCAGGTGTGACGGGAAGCGGATTTATCGTCCTTGCCTCAACGCTGTCAGCGCTGCAGGTCATTCCGCTGGAGGGGCTTGCACTCCTGCTCGGGGTCGACCGTTTCATGAGTGAAGGAAGAGCCATTGTGAACCTAATCGGAAACGGAATCGCCACGATCATTGTTGCCAAAAGCGAAAATGAATTTGATGAAGCAAAAAGCGTAGAGGCTGTGGAAGGCATGAAAAAAATGAAAACAGCAGTCTGAAAAAAGAACGGCCCATCCATGGGGCCGTTTTTTTAATTGTTTAAGAATTATTAAGGTAAGGACAGAGACCTCAGCATTTTTTTGTTATATAATTTACAAATGGATACTATATTGAATGAAGGACGTTTGTCCTAACAGGAGTGTATAAATGGCCGCTTTAGTTAAATTTTTTCAGCACCCGGGAGTAAGGCGTTTCTCCATCTTTGTCGTGTTAACTGGTGTGTTATATCTATTTAAGAGCATGATCAACTTAATATTGCTTACCTTTATTTTCACATTTCTAATGGATCGTTTGGAGCTTGTCGTGCGGCAGTTTGTAAGCCAGTTCTTCCGCGTGAGCCAGCGGGTTGTCATTACGTTTCTTTACATGTTGCTGGCTGTGCTGCTTACAGTCGGGGGCTTTGTGTTTTATCCGGTCGTCGCGGCGCAGATCCAGCAGCTGGTTAAGCAGATTAAACATATTGCGTATCACCCTGACAGCATCCCTTTCTTTGATGAGATCACCAGTGTCTTCGGAGATATTAACATCAGTTCATATGTCAAAGAGGGCTTCAATGTAGTGTATACGTATCTGGCCGATATCAGCACATTCGGCTTGCAGGTCGTGATGGCGCTCATTCTCAGCATGTTTTTCTTATTTGAGAAAAAACGGCTTTCTGAATTCATGGCGAAATTTAAAACGAGCAAACTGAGGGTCTTTTATGAGGAAATTGCTTTTTTCGGAAGCAAATTTGCAAGAACGTTCGGCAAGGTGCTCGAGGCTCAATTTATCATTGCGCTCGTCAACTGTATTCTGACGTTTATCGCGCTTTGGATTATGCATTTTCCGCAGCTGTTTGGGCTTTCGATTATGGTGTTCTTCCTTGGGTTGATCCCTGTAGCAGGCGTCGTCATTTCCCTGATTCCGCTCAGCATTATCGCCTACAGCACTGGCGGCGGAATGTATGTGCTCTACATTGTCCTTGTCATATTCGCCATTCATGCGATCGAAACATATTTCTTAAATCCGAAGCTGATGTCGGCGAAAACAGAGCTGCCAATCTTTTTCACCTTCACTGTACTCATTTTCTCTGAACACTTTTTCGGCATTTGGGGTTTAATTATCGGGATTCCGATCTTTGTGTTTCTCCTTGATATTCTGGATGTCACCAACAAGGAAGATAGGTCTAAAGGACCCCGAGTGAATAGCGATAAAAAGTAGTTTAAAATCGAATAATGAGTGTGCCTCGATCTGCCGGCCTGCCTGTTCAGGGCATGAGATTAAGACTCGGATCGGAGCTTGGCATTGCTTCGCACAGTGGTGAACACAACAGGTGACAATGCCTGTCATCATTACAGAAACTGAAAAGAACAAACAGTCGGAGCAAACGCTCATCATCGGTTTAACCAAACATTTGGAAGCAACAAATGCTATAATACAAACAGTGCCTAATGTTGGGCACTGTTTATTTTTTGTCGAAAAAGGAGGAAGGCTTTATGGCTGAGCCGATTTTACATATTGAAGGCCTCGATAAAAAGATTGGGTCTAAACAGATTTTAAAACAGATCAGCATGGACGTCATGGAGGGTGAAATCATCGGCCTTCTCGGTCCGAATGGTTCCGGAAAAACAACACTCATCCGTATCATCGTCGGGCTGCTGAAACAAAATAGCGGAAGCGTGACAATCAGCGGATTCCAGCATGATACAGAGTTTGAAAAAGCGATGGAAGCGGTTGGAGCGATTGTTGAGAACCCTGAGTTCTATCCGTACCTGACAGGCTGGGAAAACCTCAAGCACTTTGCGAATATGCACAAAAAAATAGCGGATGAACGGCTTGATGAAGTGGTAGAACGTGTCGGGCTGACGTCAGCGATTCATGATAAGGTGAAAACCTATTCCCTTGGGATGCGCCAGCGCCTGGGAATCGCCCAGGCAATTCTTCACCGGCCGAAGCTTCTCATTCTAGATGAACCGACAAACGGCCTCGATCCTGCGGGGATGAAGGATTTTCGCGATCATATTAAGGAACTCGCAGAAATGGAAGGAACAGCTGTCCTGTTCGCCACTCATTTATTGCGCGAGGTTGAAGACTTGTGCGACCGTGTCATCATCATTCAAAAAGGTGAGATCAAAGCGGAAGTCAGCTTACAAGGAACTGATCAAACCACAGAAAAAGCGATTATAGAAGTGCAGCCGCAAGAAAAAGCGCTCAATTGGCTGACAGGCAATCAATATCAAGCTGAGAGCCAAGACGGGACGATTGTAGTTGAGGTGGCAAAAGAAAACATACCGGAGCTGAACCGATCACTTGTCGGACAAGATCTAAATGTATTTTCCATTACGCCTTACACGCAGTCACTGGAAGACGAATTTATAAAAGCGACAACAGCTCATCAAGAGGAGGGAGAAGAGCTTGTCTAAATTAATTTGGAATGAACATATGAAACTTTTTAATCGGAAGGTCACTTTGGTTTCCCTTATCCTGATGGCTGTCTTTCAATTCTTCATGGCATTGATCATTAAACGGATTGTCATCAGTGCCGGAACAGATGAAAACTTCATCGGCTATTTATCGTATACACCGAGCCTGAACATTTTGCTGCAGGCTTTAACGATCGTAATTGCAGCAACAATTGTTTCGATGGAATTTGATAAAAAGACGATCAAATTTTTGCTCATTCGTCCGGTTAAACGCCAAAAGGTCTTTTGGTCAAAATTAATCACAGTCGTGATGGTCAGCTTCTATTTGTATTTGGCATACTACATTCTGGCATTATTATTCGGTCTCGTGTTTTTTGGCACATCGGTGACTGCGGAATCAAAGACATTGCTGGTCAACACCTTGGCGCTGATCGGGTCAAACTGGCTTGAAGCTGTAATGATGGGATTATTCGGGCTGCTTTGTTCTTCGCTGTTCCGCAATAGCGCGGTAGCAGTTGTTGTTTCTTTTGTCGTTTTATACGGAGCGAGTACACTTGTTCAGCTCATGAAGTTGTTTGAAAACAAGTGGGGCAGCTTTTTGCTTTTTGCGAACACTGACTTTACGCAATACAGAAGCGGAGAGACAGCGTTGTTTTCAGGCATGACGCCATTGTTCTCAATTGGAATTCTCATCATACATGCCATATTCTTCATCGTTGTTGGCTGGTGGTGCTTCTGTAAACGGGATGTTCGGGTCTAAAGGCAAGGAATGACATTTTTGTGAAAAAGCTCACGTAAATCAATATCAAGTGATATTTTGGTTTATACTAAAGGTACTGACGGAGGTGTCTCGATTGAGGAACTTTATTACCGCTTTACCGATTGTATTGCTGCTTGGATTCTCATTTGTGTCATTCATGTTTCAGTTTGAACATCTTGTTTATTTCAGGCTCGCGCTTGGGTTGTTTTCACTCGTGGGACTGTACATGATATATAAAATGAAGACGGGCATCCGCTATTTTATCATCTATCTGTATGCCAGCTGGATTGTGTTGGCCGCAGTGACCGCTTTTGAAGAGCCGATTTTCTCAAGCTTTTTCTTTGGCGGCCTGGTGATGACGATGGGTTACCTGACATATATGCTGATTTATCTCGGCATGAAACAAGACCGGGATGCAAATCCTGTGTAATCGCGCTGTTCCCTTGGGGAACGGCGTGTTTTTCTATACTGGACAAAAAGATTAACAGTTGCGGAAAAATGGCAGGAAATCTATAATACATATTAAATTTATCGGAATTAAAACTTGGGGGGCTGCCGGATGTCATTATTTATACAAAACGATCAACAGCGGCAATGGATGGAGAAAATCGGACGGATTGCGGATGAATTTCAGCAAACTGCTGCTGAAGATGACGAACAGGGACGTTTTCCTGCAGAGAAAATACAAAAACTGCGTGATGCTGGGTATACGGCATTAACATTGCCGGCATCTCATGGCGGAGGGGGCATTTCTGTTTACGATATGCTCCTGTTTCAAGAACGGCTTGCACGGGGAGATGCTCCTACGGCTCTTAGCATCGGCTGGCATTTGAGTGTAATCGGCGAGCTTGGGGAAGGCAACAGCTGGGATGAAGACGTATTTGCATTTGTTGCCAAGGAAGTCCAAAACGGAGCTGTCATTAACAGGGCGGCAACTGAAGCGAAAACCGGAAGCCCGACAAGAGGAGGGCGTCCCGGTACAAACGCCGTCAAAAAGGATGGCAAATGGGCAGTGAACGGGAGAAAAACCTTTACGACGATGTCACAAGCTCTGGATTATTTTTTAGTAACCGCATGGATTGAAGACAAACAAACAACAGGCGTGTTTCTCATTCATAAAGATGATCCCGGCTTGTCGATTGAAGAGACGTGGGATATGATGGCGATGCGGGCGACTGGGAGCCATGACCTTGTACTGAACGAAGTCATGCTTGATGAGAATAAGCTGGTGGAACTGCTTCAAGGGCCTCGCGGAGCTAAGCCGAATGGCTGGCTGCTTCACATTCCGGCGATTTATCTTGGTGTTGCTCAAGCTGCTAGTGACTATGCAGTGCAATTTGCATCTGAGTATTCTCCAAACAGCTTGAATGGACCGATCAAGAATGTCCCGGCCGTACAGCAAAGAACAGGCGAAATGGAGCTTGAACTGCTCAATGCCAGACACTTTCTTTTCCATATCGCTCAATTGTATGACGATCCGGAGCGGCGTCCACACTTGACCAGCGAGCTCGGTGCGGCTAAGCATATCGTCACAAACGCTGCGCTGTCTGTTGTTGATAAAGCGATGAGAATTGTCGGGGCCAAAAGCCTGGAACGAACCAACCCGCTTCAGCGCTATTACCGTGATGTGCGCGCCGGTCTTCACAACCCGCCGATGGATGACGCCGTGATACACAAGCTGGCGGCTGAAGCGTTTGAGTCATAAAAAAAGAGCCTTACCGGCTCTTTTTATGTATTGTTTTGCTCTTGCAGATTTTTTTGATGCTTGCGGTCAATTCTGTCATAAATAACGTTCATCAGCTTTGGATTGCCCATAATCGCCTCTTTGTTTTCCTGGATCAGCTGTTGGTAAGTTTTCACTTTACGCTTCGGCATGCTCCGGCGCCCTCCTGACATGGTTGTATTCACTTTCTAACTCCGTCAGCGACAATTCATACAGATGACGCTTTGACTTTTTGTATATACCATTCTGTATTAACAGATGAATGAGCTGTTTTTTTCTGATTTCTGCAGACTGAGGTGTCATTGTGTCACCAACCTCCAATCAAACGATATTGATAATCATTATCAATTAACTTCAGTATACAATGTCCGCGATCGCCTGTAAAGGTGAAAACAGTCCTATTCTTTCACCAATTTACAAACATTCAACAAATCGACAAAAAGTTTCCCGGGCAATAATTTGCTGTCGAAATATTCCGCTTCATTGAACGCCCCCTGCTATTTTTCATGTTTTGAACCATACTATGTAATAGAATGGAGGCTGGTATTCAATGGAGCGGACAGAAAATCTGAAAAAGGGAGAAAAAGGGGCGCTCCTCAATATTTTTGCATATGTCATCCTTGCTGTTGTAAAGCTAGTCATCGGGATTCTATATCATTCTGAAGCGCTGAGAGCAGACGGGTTAAATAATGGAACAGATATTGTTGCGTCAGTAGCAGTGCTGATAGGATTGCGGATTTCTCAAAGACCGGCTGACAGCGATCATCCATACGGCCATTATCGGGCTGAAACAATTTCGTCTCTTGTTGCGTCTTTTATTATGATGGCAGTCGGCATTGAAGTGTTAATCGGCGGAGGAAAAGCGATTGCGGGCGGCACAACGGAAACGCCAAATCTTATCGCGGCATGGACGGCGTTAGGCAGTGCTGTGTTTATGTATGGCATCTATTTATATAACAAAAGGCTGGCAGCGTCCATTAAAAGCTCTGCCCTGATGGCAGCGGCAAAGGACAGCAGGTCAGACGCTTTTGTAAGTGCCGGCGCGTTTATCGGTGTTTTTTCGTCCCAGCTGAAGCTGCCGTGGATTGATCCGGTAACGGCTTTTATCATCGGCATCATCATTTGCAAAACTGCGTGGGATATCTTTAAAGACGCTTCACATTCCTTAACAGACGGCTTCCATTTAAAAGATCTTGAGCCTTACAAACAGACCGTCGGCAGGATTGAAAATGTGCATCGCCTAAAGGATGTGAAAGCGAGGTATTTAGGCAGTACAGTTCATATCGAGATGGTGATTACGGTTGATCCGAAGCTTACAGTAGAAGAAGGCCATGGAGTGGCGGATGAAGTAGAAGAAAAAATAAAACATGAACACGATGTCACTCATGTTCATGTTCATGTAGAGCCCGACGACATAAAATAAGGCTGTTTAACGAATTAGCTTATATGTTCAGATAAAAATTCAGTCACTTCTTCAGGCGTTTTGGCATTGGCGCTGTGAAGGTGAGCTGTTTTTTCACCGTTCTTGAAAATAAGCAGGCTGGGAATGCCCATTACTTGGTATTTTTCAGCCAGGTCAGGAAGCTCGTCCTTATTCAGCTCATACCAATCGTTTTGGTTGTACTCTTCCAAAATATCGCCGATGAACATATTCATGCGTGTGCAGTCTGGGCACCAATCAGCATAAAACTTTACAATGATTTCTTTATCAGATTGAATCAGTTCATTAAATTGTTCGTTTGTTGTGATTTTTTTCATATGTCACATCTCCTTTTCAATGCCATTTTAATATAAAATAAAAAGGAATTACATACAAATGCATTCAACATCAGCATGCCCAAAAATAATTAGATCATTTTCCGGTGAAAATGATAAGATAGTAAAGATGAATTGTAGTGGGGGGAGTATCCATTGAAAACAAGTCTAGGATTAGTGTACGGAGGAAAGTCGGCAGAACATAATGTTTCCCTGCAGACGGCTCTGGCTGTAATCAAAGCGCTAAATACTGAGAAGTTTGATATACATCCGATTTATATAACAGAAAAAGGCGAATGGGTAAGAGGCGCCCGTTTAACTGAGCCTGTTTCAAATGTGAAAATGCTTCAATTTGAGCAAGGAGGCAGTGCTTTTTCTCCAGCTGCCTTGAACCAGGAGATGTTTCCGCAGGAAGCGTCACAGCAAAATGAAGCCATCGACGTCGTATTCCCGCTCCTCCACGGACCGAACGGAGAAGACGGTACGATTCAGGGAATGCTCGAGCTGTTGAACATTCCTTATGTCGGCAACGGAGTGCTTGCTTCCTCAGCTGGCATGGATAAAGTTGTCATGAAACATTTATTTGCGCAGGCTGGCCTTGCTCAGGCTAAATACGCAGCTTTCCTTAAGAAAGACTGGACTCGTTCTCCGAAAGAAAGCTGCGAGCAGGTTGAACAGGAATTAGGCTACCCTTGCTTCGTAAAGCCGGCTAACCTCGGCTCAAGTGTCGGAATCAGCAAATGCCGAAACCGTGAAGAACTGCAAAAAGCGTTTGAGCTTGCTTTCCAATATGACCGCAAAGTCGTCGTCGAAGAAGGCATTAACGGCCGCGAGATCGAAATCGGCGTTCTTGGAAATGACGATCCTAAATGCTCTGTTGTGGGGGAAATCGCACCGAAGACGGATTTCTACGATTACAAAGCGAAATATGAGGATGGAGATACTGATCTGATGATTCCGGCGATTGTGACTGATGAGGAATACGCAACAATCAGTGATATGGCGATCAAAGCATTTAAAGCGATCGACGGTTCAGGACTCGTCAGAGCGGACTTTTTCCTGACAGCTGACGGCGAAGTTCTGATCAATGAAGTCAACACAATGCCTGGCTTTACACCTTTCAGCATGTTCCCGCTGCTCTGGAAAGAAGCCGGAGTGGAATATGCTGACCTGATTGAACAGCTTGTGGAGCTTGCAAAAGAACGCCACGCTGAAAAACAATTGATTAAGCATACATTCTAATGAAGAAGGACACTGCCGGTAAAAGGGCAGTGTTTTTTCCCGTATATACAAAAGAAAGAGAGGGACCTTACTTGATTAAGCGAACAGTAAAAAACATTGCCGAAATGGTTAATGGCACACTAACAAATCCGCAATATGAACAAACAGTCATTCATGGAGTGGCAACCGATACAAGAAAACTGGAACAACATCAGCTCTTCATTCCGCTGAAAGGGGAACGTTTTGACGGCCACACTTTTGTGGAGCAGGCTTTTGAAGCTGGTGTAGCGGCTGTTCTTTGGGATCGGTCAGAACCAAATCCGCCCGAGAATCACGCCGTCATTTTAGTGGACGATACCCTTACCGCACTTCAGCAGCTTGCAAAAGCCTATTTGCAGGAGCTTGGCACACGTGTCATCGGAGTAACCGGAAGCAATGGCAAAACGACAACAAAAGATATGATTCACGCCGTACTGGGGACCAAGTACCGTGTTCACAAAACAGGAGGAAACTTCAATAATCATATCGGTTTGCCGCTGACGGTTTTAGCGATGCCTGAAAATACGGAGATCGCCGTATTGGAGATGGGAATGAGCGCCAAAGGAGAAATTGACCTCTTGAGCCGACTGGCAAACCCGGATGCGGCAGTGATTACGAATATCGGCGAATCGCATATGCAAGACCTTGGCTCTAGAGAGGGCATCGCGGAGGCGAAGCTTGAAATCATTAACGGGCTTAAAGAAGACGGAGTGCTGATTTATATCGGGGACGAACCGCTTCTTCAAAATGCATACAGCTGCCAGACGAAAACGTACGGTACGGGAGCGCATAATGATTATCAGCTTCAGGATGTCAGCCAGAGTGAGGAAGGAACCCATTTTACAATCAAAGGGATAAAAAACACGTTTTTTATTCCAATACTCGGCAAGCACAATGTGATGAACGCCATGGCAGCGATTGCTGCAGGAGCTTATTTTGGCATCACGCCTGAGGGTGCGGCAAAAGGACTGAGCGGCCTAAAGGTAACCGGGATGAGACTTGAACTCATCAAAACAGACAGCGGCCTTTCGATAATCAATGACGCTTATAATGCGAGCCCGACTTCCATGAAAGCTGCAATTCAATTGACAGAAAGCCTCGAAGGCTACGGCAAAAAAATGCTCGTGCTCGGTGATATGCTTGAACTCGGCGATCTTGAAGAAACGTTCCATAAAGAGTGCGGCGCTGTGATCAGCCCTGATAAAATTGACCGCGTCTTTACGTACGGAAAACTGGGAGCTTTTATCGCGGAAGGCGCCCTGAAACACTTTGAGAAAGACCGCGTCAGCCATTACACTGAGAAAAAAGATCTCCTCCAAGCTGTGAAGGAAAACGCATTAAAAGGCGATTTGATTTTATTCAAAGCGTCCAGAGGTATGAAGCTTGAAGAAATCGTTAAAGATTTAATAGAGAGCCCGCTTTCGTAAGAAAATATTTTGCGAAAAAACGCATATTGCATCATAAAATAACATGATGTGCAAACACTAATGTATGCCGGCCGAAAATTATGTATATCTGGCCGGCTGCGGCTATGATACAATATATATAGGTTATTTCGCGATACGAACATATTCGTCCGGACTTTTCATCGTGACCCGAAGTTCTCCGCTGGATTCTTGGGAGCGGATGGAGCAGCAGCCGGCATATTCGAGATGCCGATCTGCTTCTCATCTTATTGAAAAACAAATAGTGTAATGGTAAGATAAAACTTAAAGTAATTCGGGCTTTGTATACGGATGGATCCTGTCCTTCTTGTCTAAAGGGCAGTTTTATAAGTGGTAAATCACGACATTACTGAAACAGCAATTAGAAGGAGTTTGAATAATTTGACTATAACGTTTCAAGATTTTAATTTAAGTTCTGATCTCATGAAAGCAATTAATCGTATGGGATTTGAAGAAGCAACACCGATTCAGGCACAAACGATACCGCTCGGACTTTCAAATAAAGACGTCATTGGACAAGCGCAAACAGGTACAGGTAAAACAGCTGCGTTTGGTATACCCCTTGTTGAAAAAATTAACCCCGAGTCTCCTAATATTCAAGCAATCGTAATCGCGCCAACCCGTGAATTAGCCATTCAAGTATCTGAAGAATTGTATAAAATCGGACAAGATAAACGTGCGAAGGTTCTTCCTATTTACGGCGGACAGGATATTGGACGGCAAATCCGGGCGTTAAAGAAGAATCCGAATATTATTGTCGGAACACCTGGACGTCTTCTTGACCACATCAATCGCCGCACCATTCGTTTAAACAATGTAAATACCGTTGTAATGGATGAAGCGGATGAAATGCTGAACATGGGATTCATTGATGATATTGAATCTATCCTTTCAAACGTGCCAAGCGAGCATCAGACACTTCTGTTCTCTGCCACAATGCCTGCGCCGATCAAACGCATTGCAGAGCGCTTTATGACTGAGCCGGAACACGTAAAAGTAAAAGCGAAAGAAATGACGGTTTCTAACATTCAGCAGTTCTATTTGGAAGTGCAAGAACGCAAAAAATTCGATACACTGACTCGTCTTCTTGACATTCAGTCTCCTGAGCTTGCGATCGTATTCGGACGTACAAAACGCCGTGTCGATGAACTGGCTGAAGCCCTGAACCTTCGCGGATATGCAGCTGAAGGAATTCACGGTGACTTAACGCAGGCGAAACGTATGGTTGCGCTTCGTAAATTTAAAGAAGGCGCAATCGAAGTTCTTGTCGCAACTGATGTTGCCGCTCGCGGACTTGATATCTCAGGTGTTACACACGTATACAACTTCGACGTGCCTCAAGATCCTGAAAGCTACGTTCACCGTATCGGAAGAACGGGCCGTGCAGGAAAAACAGGTATGGCAATGACGTTCATTACACCGCGTGAGAAAAGCATGCTTCGCGCAATTGAACAAACAACAAAACGCAAAATGGACCGCATGAAGGAGCCTACACTTGATGAAGCGTTAGAAGGCCAGCAACAGGTTACTGTTGAACGTCTTCGCACAACAATCAGTGAAAACAACCTGAACTTCTACATGACAGCGGCAGCTGAGCTGCTTGAAGATCATGATGCAGTAACAGTGGTTGCGGCGGCTATCAAAATGGCTACAAAAGAGCCAGACGACACACCGGTTCGCTTAACAGACGAAGCGCCGATGGTCAGCAAACGCTACAAGAACCAGCGCTCTTCTAAACGCAGAGACGGTCAAGGCGGCGGCTACCGCGGTGGAAAAGGGAAAAGCAACAACCGTTCTTCCTATGACAAAAAGCGTTCAAACGATCGCCGTTCTTCAGGTGACAGACGCCAGAAAAAATCTTACTAATTTGATCGATTCAGAGCCCAAAACATGATGTTTTGGGCTTTTTTATGTTCGCGATTTGTTATTCAGCAAACTTTCAGCTGACGGAAGCCATTTTTCTCTGTATGCTTAAGAATGAAACCTTTCTGTAAAAGAGACGTATAAATAACGACGAAAAAAAGGGAGGTAGGTATTTTTGAGAGAGCAGCCAAAAAACCAAATCAGTCCAGACGGATTAAAGGTTTGGCGACTTCAAGAGATCATCATATCCGCTGTTTGCTTACTTATTGTCATTGCAGTTGCAGTGTTAAGCTATTATTTTCATTGGCCGTACTGGATCAGCGGCGTGCTCGGCGCGGTTTGGCTGCTGGGATCGATTGTGACGGTCTTTATCATTCCGAAGGTCCGTCATAAGGTGTGGCGATATGAAGTCCATGAACATGAAATAGATATTCAGTCAGGTATTTTTGTGGTGACACGTGTGATTGTTCCGATGGTCAGAGTTCAGCACGTCGATACGTCACAAGGGCCATTATTAAAAAAATACAACCTGGCAACGGTGAAAATTTCCACGGCCGCGACCGTTCATTCGATCCCCGCTTTAGAGATGGAGGAAGCGGATCGGCTGAGAGACTCCATTTCCCGTCTGGCGAGGGTGACTGACGATGATGTCTGAACCGAAACGCCTGCACCCGGCAGCAGTCATTTTGAATTTATGCCATACCATTATTCAAACGATAAAAAATATCATTCTGCCATTCTTTTTTGTGTATATTGTCAATTCAAACCATACTGTCCGTTTTTACGGGGCTATTGCGCTCGGTGTGCTGTTCATCTGGCTTGTAGCGGCAAGCATCATCAAATGGAGAAGGTTTACCTATCGAATTGAAGATGATGAATTTAGAATCGAAGAAGGCTTATTTGTTACGAAAAAGCGATACATATCGATTGATCGGATTCAAACGATGAATACGAGCGCGGGCCTTGTCCAGCAAATCTTTAAGCTTGTAAAGCTGCAAATTGAAACAGCAGGCGGAGGCAAGGAGGCAGAAGCCGTTCTTTCTGCTATTTCTGTTGAAGAAGCCGAACGCATCAAAGAAGCTGTCTTTAAGAAAAAAGCGCAAAGACGAGAAAATGAACTTGATGAAGAACGGCTTGAAGCTGAAGAGGAGTTGGTTCCGGCCGTTGAGGTGCAAGAGCACTATCGCATGAACGCGAAAGAATTGCTCATGGCCGCTTCTACCTCCGGCGGAATTGGAGTCATTATCTCCGCTGTATTTGCACTTATTTCCCAGCTTGATGAAGTGCTGCCGATGGATTGGTTATTCGATAAGTTTTCCTTCCTTCAGCACGCCAGCATCGGTATTTACGCGGTACTGATTTTTATCGGTTTATTTATCGCCTGGATTTTCAGCATCGCGGGCATGATGTTTAGATACGCGAACTTTCAAATCATAAAAAAAGAGCAGGAACTGGTGATTTCAAGGGGAATTATTGAAAAACATCAAGTCACGATTCCGTTGCGAAAAATACAAGCCATTAAAATCAAAGAAAATATCATTCGCCAGCTTTTCGGATTTGTAACGGTGTCCATCGTCAGCGCAGGAGGCGGCGACCGGGAAAAAGAAGAAGGCGCTTTGACCATTCTCTTTCCAATGATTCATAAAAAAAAGCTTCCGCACATGCTCCGAACATTTACGCCGGAATACACGCTGGAAGAAAACTGCCGCCGCCTGCCACGGCGCGCGTTGAAACGCTATTTGTTCCGTTCTGTCATTTTTTCACTCTTTTTGATCATCCCGTTATGTATCTTCTTTCAGCCATGGGGCTATCTGTCAGTGATCCTGCTGCCGATAGAATTGTTCTTCGGCTATCTCGCGTATAAAGAGGCTGCATGGACGATCAACGGGGACCGTCTTCAGCTGACGTCTAGATTTATAGGCAGAACAACCGCCATTGTACTGAAAAAACGAATGCAGGTCTGCAAGTTCAGCCAATCCTATTTCCAAAAGAAAGGCCGCTTGTATACCATTTCTACTTCGGTGAAATCATCGAGCCATATGGAAGAATTAACGGTGAGGGATGTAGGTGAAGAGGATGCAGCCTTCATTTTAAAGTGGTACTCATATGAAAAAGCGGACGGTTAATACCGCCGCTCCAGCGTGTCGGCAAACCCTCGCATTCGTTGTCAGGACTGCGCTTCGGTGCTCACGAATGAGAACATTCGCTCCGCTCCTATGCTCGTCCTTCCTAGACTTCAAGGGTTTTCAATCACGCTGAAAAGATGACAAAATCTTAAAATGAAAACCATTTTAGGATTTTGTCAACAATCTGAAGCGGCGGTTAATACCGCCGCTCTTTTTTTTGCACGCATAAAAATGAAAGAAGAAACCCGCCGCATAGTCCAAACAGATGGGCCATCATGTTAATATTGGAGTTGATAAATGACATGAGAACGGCAAATGCGAGCAGTGTGATGATCATTTTGGAATGCTCCTGCCCTATTAGCTCATTGCGAAAAAGAACCATAAACAGGTACACGCCGAATAGCCCGAAAATGGCGCCTGAAGCACCGACATGCACGTAATCAAGCGGCTCTGTAACATAAGTGCCGATATTGCCGATGATGCCGGAGCCGGCGTATACAAGAAGAAAACGCGCTTTTCCCAGCATGCGTTCCAAAGCCGGGGCAAATAAAAAGATGGACATGGAATTAAACAGCAGATGTGTGAAACCGGCGTGCAGCAAAATCGGTGTGATCAGCCGCCACCATTCACCGTTTGCGACACCTAGATTATAGCCTGTGACGGTATCCCTCCATAACACAACTGAATGGGCAGGAAGTGAAAAAAACAGCCAGAGAACAGCTTGCAAAGCCAATATAAAGGTGACAACGGGGTAAAGCCTGATAAATGTTTGAAAATTTTCAGTCCGTATAAACATTCCGAGCCCCTTTTCTTCATTTTGGTATATCTATAGTAACACGTTTATGAGACAAACCATTTAAATAGTACGTACGCAAAGGAGGTTATCATACATGATTTACGGCATTGGGCTGGACATTACCGAGCTTAAACGGATCGCCTCTATGGCCGGACGCCAGAAAAGGTTTGCCGAGCGGATTTTGACGCGAAGCGAGCTTGACCAATACTATGAGCTTTCAGAGAAAAGAAAAATCGAATTTCTCGCGGGCAGATTCGCGGCAAAAGAAGCTTTCTCGAAAGCATTTGGCACCGGCATTGGGAGGCAGCTCAGCTTTCAGGACATTGAAATTAGGAAAGACCAAAATGGCAAGCCCTATATCATTTGCACGAAACTGAGCCAGGCTGCCGTTCACGTATCGATCACTCATACAAAAGAATACGCTGCCGCGCAGGTTGTGATTGAAAGGTTGTCAAGCTAGTCTGCATATTAGGGAAACCCCACTCATATATTTGATAGTGCATTAAGGGAGACAAGTTGTTTGAGGCTTTTATGGTACGCATCTGTTCTGCCTAAACGTGTACCGAGCGTACCGTTAAAGTCAAACAAGCGATTTCTTCCTTTTACATCAATTGAGAAAAAGGGGTTGAAAAAGGTGAGAAAAAGCTTTGTTTTGCTTTTAACGGGACTGCTTGCTGTTCTTATTCTTTCTGCCTGCGGGCAAAAAACACAGCAAGATATTGTGGCCGGGTTAGATGAAAAGGCGAAAGAATACACCTCGTACAAAGCAAAAGCGAAAATGACCATCGAGACAGGGAGTGAGCCTCAAGTATACAATGTGGAAATCTGGCACAAAAAGCCGTCTCTGTACAGGGTTTATTTAGAAAATCCGAAAAAGGACCAAAACCAAGTCATTTTACGAAATGAAAACGGAGTATTCGTTCTCACGCCGTCTTTAAATAAGAGCTTCAGATTTCAAAGCGATTGGCCGAACAACAGCAGCCAGGTTTATCTGTTTGAATCGCTCGTAAAGGATGTTCAAAACGATTCGGATGCAGTTTTCACAGCGAAAGAAAAGAAATACGTATTCGAAACAAAAACAAACTATCAGCATAACAAAATGCTGCCCACGCAAGAAATTACATTTAACAAAAAAGATATGAGCCCGTCATCTGTCAAAGTGATGGATACTGACCGCAAAGTGATGGTCAAAGTAGAATTCAGCAGCTTTGAATTTAATAAACAATTTGATAAAGAATCATTTGATGAAAAGAAAAATATGACCCTTTCTCAAATGGATGTCGCCACAAGCGCGAAGCCTTCCGATACATTTGCGGTCAAAACGCCGCTGGAACTGCCGCTTGGTGTCAAGCTGCTTGAAGAAAAAGATATATCTACTGAAGACGGGAAGCGCATCATTATGACGTACGGAGGAGAAAAATCATTTACGTTAATTCAGGAAAAAGCCCAGATTGCCAAGGCTTCCTCCTCCGTTACGCTGAACGGCGAACCGGTAAATCTCGGCTACACCATCGGCGCCCTGTCGGATGCATCATTATCATGGACATATGACGGCGTAGATTACCTTCTCTCTTCTAAAGATCTTTCTAAAGAGGAAATGGTGACAGTAGCGAAAAGCATGCAGGGACAATCATCGAAATAACCGCCAAAGGCCAAACATGATTTGGCCTTTTTTTCGTTAGACATCGTTTCCCTTTAGCCTTTAATTTTAGTATGATATGTAAATGATATTGAATAAAAGCTAGGAAGTGTCGTAATGAGCACAAAACCTTTTTACCGAGATACGTGGGCGGAAATTGACTTGTCCGCGATAAAAGAAAATGTCAGCAATATGAAAAAACATATCGGTGAACATGTCCACCTGATGGCAGTTGTGAAAGCAAACGCCTACGGGCATGGTGATGCAGAAACAGCAAAGGCTGCTCTTGACGCAGGTGCTTCATGCTTGGCGGTGGCCATTTTGGATGAAGCGATTTCACTGCGCAAAAAGGGATTGAAGGCGCCTATATTGGTGCTTGGCGCGGTTCCCCCGGAGTATGTTGCAATCGCTGCTGAGTATAACGTGACCTTAACAGGTTATTCTGTTGAATGGCTTCAGGAGGCAGCCCGCCACACGAAAAAAGGTTCCCTTCATTTTCATCTGAAGGTCGATACGGGGATGAACAGGCTTGGTGTAAAAACAGAGGAAGAAGTTCAGAACGTGATGGCAATTCTTGACCGCAACCCTCGTTTAAAGTGCAAAGGGGTATTTACCCATTTTGCGACAGCGGATGAAAAAGAAAGAGGCTATTTCTTAATGCAGTTTGAGCGCTTTAAAGAGCTGATTGCTCCGCTGCCGTTAAAGAATCTGATGGTCCACTGCGCGAACAGCGCCGCCGGACTCCGGCTGAAAAAAGGCTTTTTTAATGCAGTCAGATTCGGCATCGGCATGTATGGCCTTCGCCCGTCTGCTGACATTTCGGACGAGATACCGTTTCAGCTGCGTCCGGCATTTACCCTGCATTCCACGTTGTCACATGTCAAACTGATCAGAAAAGGCGAGAGCGTCAGCTACGGAGCCGATTACACAGCAGAAAAAGACACATGGATCGGGACGGTGCCTGTAGGCTATGCGGACGGCTGGCTCCGAAAATTGAAAGGGACCGACATCCTCGTGAAGGGAAAACGCCTGAAAATTGCCGGCCGAATTTGCATGGACCAATTTATGGTGGAGCTGGATCAAGAATATCCGCCGGGCACAAAAGTCACATTAATTGGCCGGCAGGGGGATGAATATATTTCCATGGATGAGATTGCAGGAAGGCTCGAAACCATTAACTATGAGGTGGCCTGTACAATAAGTTCCCGTGTTCCCCGTATGTTTTTGGAAAATGGGAGTATAATGGAAGTAAGAAATCCTTTATTGCAGGTAAATACAAGCAATTAACTTACCTAAATGGAGAATTCATAAAACAGCTTTGCTTGAAGAGTGAATAATGGTATCATTATCACTGGATGGATAAAAGAGTCGTATCCGTAAGTTTGGTGGAGGTGTATGTTTTTTGTCTGAATCCAGCGCAAGAACCGAAATGAAAATCAGCTTGCCCGAAAACCTAGTAGCTGAATTGGATGGTGTAGCGATGCGGGAGAAACGAAGCAGAAACGAACTGATATCACAAGCAGTGAGAGCGTATGTCAGCGAACGAACAACTCGTCACAACCGTGATTTGATGAGACGCGGCTATATGGAAATGGCGAAAATCAACCTGAATATTTCTTCTGAGGCTCACTTTGCGGAGTGCGAGGCTGAAACGACAGTTGAGCGCTTAGTCAGCGGAGGATAATCATTTGATTGTGAAACGCGGCGATGTTTATTTTGCTGATTTATCTCCTGTTGTTGGCTCAGAGCAAGGCGGGGTGCGCCCGGTTTTAGTGATCCAAAATGACATCGGAAATCGCTTCAGCCCAACTGCTATTGTTGCAGCCATAACAGCACAAATACAGAAAGCGAAATTACCAACCCACGTCGAAATCGATGCAAAACGCTACGGTTTTGAAAGAGATTCCGTTATTTTGCTGGAGCAAATTCGGACGATTGACAAGCAAAGGTTAACGGATAAGATTACTCATCTGGATGATGAAATGATGGATAAGGTTGATGAAGCCTTACAAATCAGTTTGGCACTCATTGATTTTTAGACATATTTGCAGGTTGCTCAAATAGAGCAACTTTTTTTGTTTTCAAAAAACATAAACGATATAATAGTGAAATAACGAAAAAAATATGTTGTTTTTTATTGGGAGGTAAGCGAATTTGATGTCGAATCAGACTGTATACCAGTTCATTGCCGAAAATCAAAATGAACTGCTCCAACTGTGGACTGACACACTAAAAGAATTAAGCGAGCAAGAATCCTATCAGCTGACTGACCAAGTGTATGAAAATATATCTAAAGAATATATCGACATTCTGCTGCTGTCTGTTAAGGACGAAAACGCTGCTGAAAGCCAAATCAGCGAACTGGCGCTTCGAGCGGTCCAAATCGGACTGTCTATGAAGTTTTTGGCTACTGCGCTTGCTGAATTCTGGAAGCGTCTCTACACGAAAATGAATGATAAGAGATTGCCAGATCAAGAGAGCACGGAATTAATCTGGCAGATTGACCGCTTTTTCAGCCCGATTAACACAGAAATTTTTAATCAATACTCAATCTCATGGGAAAAAACAGTATCCCTGCAAAAAATCGCGCTGCAAGAGCTGTCTGCGCCGCTTATCCCGGTGTTTGAAAATATCACTGTGATGCCTCTTGTCGGAACAATTGATACCGAACGCGCGAAACGAATTATGGAAAACCTTCTTAATGGCGTCGTCAAACACCGTTCCCAAGTCGTGCTGATTGACATTACAGGTGTCCCTGTCGTCGATACGATGGTTGCCCATCATATTATTCAGGCATCAGAAGCTGTAAGGCTTGTCGGAGCAAAATGCCTGCTGGCCGGAATCCGTCCGGAAATTGCTCAAACAATCGTCAACCTGGGGATTGATTTATCCCAAGTTATAACTAAGAATACCCTGCAAAAAGGAATTCAAACAGCATTGGAAATGACGGATCGAAAAATCGTTTCATTGGGGGAATAACATTTTGAGACATCCGAAAATCCCGATCTTGAAACTGTATAATTGCTTATTAGTATCCATTCAATGGGAACTTGATGACCAGACAGCATTAACTTTTCAAGAAGACTTATTAAATAAAATATACGAAACAGGTGCTAACGGAGTCGTCATTGACCTGACATCTGTGGATATGATTGATTCATTTATCGCGAAAGTGCTGGGCGACGTCATTACAATGTCTAAGTTAATGGGGGCTAAAGTCGTCTTGACCGGCATTCAGCCCGCTGTGGCAGTGACGCTGATTGAACTTGGAATCGCACTTGAGGAAATCGAAACTGCGCTCGACTTAGAGCAGGGGCTTGAGACATTGAAGCGGGAATTGGGGGAATAGCGAATGAACGACCAATCCTGTGTAAGAATCATGACAGAATGGGATATTGTGGCCGCCAGACAGCTGGGACGAAACGTTGCGAAAGAACTGGGTTTCGGCACGGTAGACCAGGCTAGAATTACAACGGCTATTTCAGAATTAGCCAGGAATATTTATTTATATGCCGGCAAAGGGCAGATTGGAATTGAACAGGTCGCAGACAGAGGAAAAAAAGGCCTGAAAATCATAGCGGAAGACCAAGGGCCGGGAATTCCTGATATCCGAAAAGTCATGGAAGACGGGTTTTCAACGTCTGGAGGACTTGGTGCGGGACTTCCCGGGGTCAAAAGGCTGATGGATGAATTCAGCTTAAATTCCGTATCGGGGGAAGGAACAGAGATACAAGCCATCAAATGGCTTCGGTAGGAGGTAAGAACGTGGATTTTAGGGAGGTTATTGAGCAGCGGTATCATCAGCTGCTTAGTCGATATATAGCCGAATTAACAGAAACATCTTTATATCAAGCCCAAAAATTCAGCCGAAAAACAATCGAGCACCAAATTCCTCCGGAAGAAATCATCAGCATTCACAGAAAAGTGCTGAAGGAGCTGTATCCAAGTCTCCCGGAAGATGTGTTTCATTCGCTGGATTTTTTAATAGAAGTCATGATTGGCTATGGAATGGCTTATCAGGAGCATCAAACCCTTAGAGGGATACAGCAGGAAATCAAATCAGAAATTGAAATCGCGGCAAATGTCCAGCAGACGCTTCTCGGAACTAAAGTTCCTCAGGAGGAAGCGCTGGATATCGGCGCCATCAGTGTTCCCGCTAAACAGATGAGCGGTGATTACTACCACTTTGTCAAAGACAAGGAATCCATCAATATCGCAATCGCGGACGTGATCGGAAAAGGCATTCCAGCGGCTTTATGCATGTCCATGATTAAATACGCGATGGACTCTTTGCCGGAAACGGGCATACACCCTTCTCAAGTGCTGAAAAATTTGAATCGTGTTGTTGAACAAAACGTTGATGCCAGTATGTTTATTACGATGTTTTATGCGAATTACAATATGGACAAGCATCAATTTACATATGCTTCAGCGGGACATGAACCGGGATTCTATTATTCTCAAAAAGACAACACGTTTTACGATTTAGAGGCCAAAGGACTCGTTCTCGGCATCTCGCAGGACTATGACTATAAACAATTCGATCAGCATCTGGAAAAGGGCGATATGATTGTTTTATTTTCTGACGGCGTCACAGAATGCAGAACGGAAAACGGTTTCTTGGAGCGTCCTGATCTGCAGAAGCTCATTGAGGAACATATGTGTTCCTCCGCGCAGGAAATGGTCAAAAACATTTATGACAGCCTCCTCAAATTGCAGGATTTTCAGCTTCACGATGATTTTACGTTAATTGTTTTGCGGAGAAAGGTTTAACGTCTGTCAGACCAGGGTATAAAGCAACTAGTGATTTGAAGGAAAATTTGAGGTGATACGAATGAATATAAATGTTGATGTGAAGCAAAACGAGAATGATATACAAGTAAACATTGCAGGAGAAATTGATGTATACTCAGCCCCGGTGCTTAGAGAGAAGCTCGTTCCTCTGGCAGAACAAGGAGCTGACTTAAGAATTTGTCTGAAAGATGTCAGCTACAT
Organism: Bacillus sp. SG20033; assembly: GCF_044570195.1. NCBI lineage: Bacteria > Bacillati > Bacillota > Bacilli > Caryophanales > Bacillaceae > Bacillus > Bacillus sp. SG20033. The sequence goes on from NZ_CP172606.1 coordinate 532,430, forward strand.
GGACAGTACCGGATTGGGCGTTTTTGTAGGGACCTTTAAAATGGTGAAAAAACAAGGTGGTTCGCTGAAACTTGAAAATCTTTCTGAACGGCTGATCCGACTGTTTGACATTACAGGCTTGAAGGACATCATTGATATTTCTGCAAAGTCAGAAGGTGGAGTGCAATGAAGAATAATGCTGATTACATCGAAATGAAAGTGCCGGCCCAACCTGAATATGTGGGAATTATAAGACTGACGCTGTCAGGGGTCGCAAGCAGAATGGGCTATACGTACGATGAAATTGAAGACTTGAAAATCGCAGTCAGTGAGGCGTGCACAAATGCGGTTCAGCACGCTTACAAAGAAGATAAAAATGGGGAAGTGTCAATACGATTCGGTGTGTTTGAAGACCGTTTAGAGGTTATTGTGGCGGATGAAGGAGACAGCTTTGACTTTGATCAAAAGCAGCAGGATCTAGGGCCGTACACACCTTCGCACACAGTTGATCAATTATCAGAAGGAGGGCTCGGTCTATATTTAATGGAAACGCTCATGGATGAAGTCAGAGTGCAAAACCACTCCGGCGTCACCGTAGCGATGACAAAGTATTTAAATGGGGAGCGAGTTGATCATGACACAACCATCAAAAACTACGAAACTAACTAAAGATGAAGTCGATCGGCTCATAAGCGATTACCAAACAAAGCAAGATGAACAAGCGCAGGAAACGCTTGTGCGGGTGTATACAAATCTGGTTGACATGCTTGCGAAAAAATACTCAAAAGGCAAAAGCTTCCATGAGGATCTCCGCCAGGTCGGCATGATCGGGCTGCTAGGCGCGATTAAGCGATACGATCCTGTTGTCGGCAAATCGTTTGAAGCTTTTGCAATCCCGACAATCATCGGTGAAATTAAACGTTTCCTCAGAGATAAAACATGGAGCGTTCATGTGCCGAGACGAATTAAAGAACTGGGTCCAAGAATCAAAATGGCGGTTGATCAGCTGACCACTGAAACACAAAGATCGCCGAAAGTCGAAGAGATTGCCGAATTCCTCGATGTTTCTGAAGAAGAGGTTCTTGAAACGATGGAAATGGGCAAAAGCTATCAAGCCTTATCCGTTGACCACAGCATTGAAGCGGATTCGGACGGAAGCACTGTCACGATTCTTGATATCGTCGGATCACAGGAGGACGGATATGAGCGGGTCAACCAGCAATTGATGCTGCAAAGCGTGCTTCATGTCCTTTCAGACCGTGAGAAACAAATCATAGACCTTACGTATATTCAAAACAAAAGCCAAAAAGAAACTGGGGACATTCTCGGTATATCTCAAATGCACGTCTCGCGCTTGCAACGCAAAGCTGTGAAGAAGCTCAGAGAGGCCTTGATTGAAGATCCCTCGATGGAGTTAATGTAATGATCCAGGTTGAAGAAAACGAGCATATTCAAACTCTAGTATATCAACTGAATAAAGAAGGGAAATCGATTTGCGGTGACAGCTTTTTTATGAAAGCTGATGATAAGGAGTTAATTTGCGCGGTTGCTGACGGACTGGGAAGTGGATCACTTGCTAACGAATCCTCTGCAGCCATCAAAGACTTAGTGGAAAACTATGCGAGTGAAGACGTAGAAAGCATTATCGAACGCTGTAATCAGGCGATGAAAAACAAAAGAGGCGCTACAGCATCTATCCTGAAAATCAATTTTGAGCAAAGGCAGTTTACGTACTGCTCTGTCGGAAATGTACGGTTTATTCTGCATTCCCCGTCTGGTGAAAGCTTTTATCCTCTGCCGATTTCGGGCTATTTATCAGGCAAGCCGCAAAAATACAAAACGCACACCGCCACCTATGAAAAGGGTTCAAAGTTCATTATACATACAGATGGACTCAACGTACCTGATATCCGCTCCCATTTGAAAAAAGGCCAATCGGTAGAAGAAATATCGAATTCGCTGAAAATGTATACGACATCGAGAAAAGATGACCTGACCTATATTCTTGGACAGCTGTCCTAAGAGAATAAGAACAAGAAGAAGCTGGAATACCGGCTTCTTTTTTTTATGTGTTTTTTTCGGTTTTTGATACACTAGAGAAAGAACGACAAAATTGGAGGCTTTGGTTACATGGAAACGTCAGCCCTTTTAAAACAGCAAATTGCGAAAGAAATAGGTTTATCACAAAAACACGTTGAAAGTGTCATCCGCCTGCTTGAGGACGGCAATACAGTCCCGTTTATTGCCCGGTATCGAAAAGAGCAGACGGGTTCAATGGATGAGGTTCAGATTCAGACGATTTCTGAACGCTGGCAATACATACAAAACCTGAATCAGCGAAAAGAAGAAGTCATCAGGCTGATTGCAGAGCAGGATAAACTGACAGATGATCTAAAACGTAAAATCGAGCAATCGGTGAAGCTTCAGGAAGTGGAAGACCTTTACCGCCCTTATAAACAAAAACGCAAAACAAAGGCGACAGTTGCCAAAAGCAAAGGCCTTGAGCCGCTTGCCGACTATATCCTGACACTTCCCCAAGATGATCGTCTGGCAGCAACTGCAGACCAATACATCAGCGAAGAAAAAGAAGTGTTCACACGAGAAGAAGCGATTGAAGGTGCCAAGCACATTATTGCAGAACAAATCTCAGACGAGCCGACCTTCAGAAAGTGGATTCGCCAGGAAACCTTCAAAAGAGGAACCATTAAGTCTGCAGCCGGAAAGTCGGCAGACACCGATGAGAAAAATGTGTATGAAATGTATTACGAGTATGAAGAGCCAATTGCAAAAGTCGTTCCGCATAGGGTGCTGGCAATGAACCGCGGCGAAAAAGAAGACATTTTAAAGGTGTCGATCGAACCGCCTGCGGATCACATTAAGGCGTATTTAGAAAAACAAATCATCAAAAATCGCTCAACATCCGTAAAAGAGATTTTGCAGGAGACAATTGAAGACAGCTATAAAAGGCTGATCCAGCCGGCAATCGAGCGTGAAATCAGGAAAGAGCTCTCAGAAAAAGCTGATGAACAGGCGATTCATATTTTCTCAGAGAACTTGAGAAAACTTCTTTTGCAGCCGCCGATGAAAGGCAAAACCGTTCTCGGTGTTGACCCAGCCTTTCGAACCGGCTGTAAGCTCGCTGTGTCAGATGAGACTGGAAAAGTCTTGAAAATTGATGTGATCTATCCGCATGCGCCAGTCAACAAAACAAAAGAAGCCCATGAAAAAGTGAAAAAGATTCTTGAGCAGTATCAAGTCGAGATGGTGGCGATCGGAAACGGCACAGCATCCAGAGAAACAGAACAATTCATCGTCAATGTACTCAAAGACATGCCGCGCAAAATTTATTATGTGATCGTCAATGAAGCGGGAGCAAGCGTCTATTCGGCTTCAGAGCTGGCCAGAGAAGAATTCCCTGACCTTAAGGTTGAAGAGCGCAGTGCTGTATCTATTGCGCGAAGACTTCAAGACCCGCTCGCGGAGCTCGTTAAGATCGATCCGAAGTCTGTTGGTGTCGGACAGTATCAGCATGACGTCAGCCAAAAACGCTTAAATGAATCTCTGCGGTTTGTCGTCGAAACGGTCGTAAACCAGGTGGGAGTAAACGTCAACACAGCCTCCGCCGCGCTGCTTCAGTATGTAGCGGGATTATCGAAGTCTGTAGCAGGCAACGTTGTCAAAAAACGTGAGGAAATCGGAAAGTTTTCAAATCGAAAAGAACTGAAGGACATCCCAAGGTTAGGTGCGAAAACCTACGAGCAATGTATCGGTTTCTTAAGAGTGCAGGAAGGGACAGAGCCTTTGGATAGAACAGGCATCCACCCGGAAAGCTATAAAGAAACAAAAGCACTTTTGAAAAAACTCGGACTTTCAACAGAACATATCGGCACGGCGGAATTGAAGGACAAAATCAATCAGCTGGCGCTCTCTGAAACGGCAAAAGAGCTGGGAATCGGCGAAATCACTCTGAAAGACATTTGTGAACAGCTGACAAGGCCGGAACGCGATCCGCGCGATGAGGTGCCTAAGCCTTTGCTGAAAACAGACGTCCTTCAGCTGGAAGATTTGAAAGAGGGAATGGAACTGCAGGGCACCGTGCGCAATGTAGTGGACTTCGGAGCGTTTGTTGATATTGGAGTCAAACAAGACGGGCTTGTGCATATCTCAAAATTGAGCAATCAATTCGTCAAGCATCCTCTTGATGTCGTATCTGTCGGCGATATTGTGACAGTTTGGGTTGACGGCGTAGATGTACAAAAAGGCAGAGTATCGCTGTCTATGGTAAAATAAAAGCACTGCTTACGAGCAGTGTTTTTTCCTATAGAAATACCAGCATTGATTCAGCAGTTTAATTTGGTAATTATCTTTTTCAAGGAACGCTTTTTGCATCTGCTTTTTAAGCCAATTTGGCATAGGCTCATTCCTCCTCAGCTTTTATCATAAGAGGGACGGTGATTACCATATTGTATGCGAACGGTGAATTGTCCCGTTCAATGTTTTTTAAGTGAGGTGCACTATGGATAATATAGAGCTTCAAAAGCTGACAGAGGATATTTCTGAAACGTATTTTAAAAAGCCGTTCCGCCATCAGGCGCTTTTTAATGACAGGCTTAAAACCACTGGCGGCAGGTACCTGTTAACCTCCCATAACATTGAATTGAACAGAAAATATCTGATTGAACACGGCAGGGAGGAGCTGATCGGCATTATCAAGCACGAGCTCTGCCATTATCACCTCCACCTTGAAGGAAAAGGGTACAAGCACAGAGACAGAGATTTTAGAATGCTTTTGCAGCAAGTCAACGCGCCGAGGTTCTGTACACCCCTTAAGAAAAAAGCGGAAAACAAAAAAACTTATATGTATATCTGTACGGCCTGCGGCCAACAGTATATAAAGAAGCGCGCCATGAACCCTGACAGATACAGGTGCGGAAAATGCCGCGGGAAAATAAAAAGAATTTTTTCGTGAAAAAGGTTGACGAATATGGCAAGCCTATGTTACATTATAAAAGTCGTTACGAGAGATAAATAAAAATATTTACCTCTTGACACTGTAAATCAAGGCTGATAAAATAAGTCTTGTCTCATTATTCCACAGTAGCTCAGTGGTAGAGCTATCGGCTGTTAACCGATCGGTCGCAGGTTCGAATCCTGCCTGTGGAGCCATATTGGAGAAGTACTCAAGTGGCTGAAGAGGCGCCCCTGCTAAGGGTGTAGGTCGCGTAAGCGGCGCGAGGGTTCAAATCCCTCCTTCTCCGCCATAAGATTTCGATATAAGTTCTCAACCATCGGCCCGTTGGTCAAGCGGTTAAGACACCGCCCTTTCACGGCGGTAACACGGGTTCGAATCCCGTACGGGTCATTCCATTTCGTTGGGCTATAGCCAAGCGGTAAGGCAACGGACTTTGACTCCGTCATGCGTTGGTTCGAATCCAGCTAGCCCAGCCATTTTTATTTTTTGAAATCTAATAGTAAGAGCCATTAGCTCAGTTGGTAGAGCATCTGACTTTTAATCAGAGGGTCGAAGGTTCGAGTCCTTCATGGCTCACCATTTGTCTTTTTGCGGGTGTGGCGGAATTGGCAGACGCGCTAGACTTAGGATCTAGTGTCTTACGACGTGGGGGTTCGAGTCCCTTCACCCGCACTTTATTTACAAAGTGCACGCAAATCGGTTTTACTAGATTAAGAGCCTACTAAACCAGCACAAACACAATTTCATGATCACGCGGTCGTGGCGGAATGGCAGACGCGCTAGGTTGAGGGCCTAGTGGGTGAATAACCCGTGGAGGTTCAAGTCCTCTCGGCCGCATCAATGATACCAAGGGTTAGAGTACCTTGGTATTTTTTGTGTCTTTTGAACAGAACGTATTTTGTGACTAAAACTGACCACTTACTTTAAGTAGGTGGTCTGATTTGTCCGCAAAAGTATATAGTTTAATAAGATAAAAAGGGCATTGTATATTAGCATACAAAATATGTTATGCCCTTTTTTGTTTTAATAACGCCTCCGTTATTTTAAGGGTACAATGTTACTTTATTATGGTATAAAAACAAGTGTCGGTCAGCTTGCTTCCATCTGCGGATAAATCATCATTTCTTAAAGTGCCTTCGAATACAAAACCAAGTTTTTCTGGAATAGCACGACTTTTAAGGTTTGTCGATTCACACCTTATTTCAATTCTTCTAAATTTGATATTGTTTAACCCAAAGTCAGCTAATTTCTTTACTGCTTCTACCATATACCCATTCCCGCTAAATGTGGTATTTCCCCAGTATCCAATTTCACATTTAGGTATGTCCCAGTCAATCCCCTGAAGGCTAGTTATTCCAATAAAGCCCTTGGTATCTTTATTAAAAATAAGAAAACGAAAACTTTTTCTTTTTAGAAAATTTATATGGGCAAGTCTTAAATTTATCTCTGTTTCTTCAACAGTGGGAAGTTTTTGAGCAAATGGCAACCACGCTTTTAATTCATTAAAGGAATCCCTAATTGCTTGGTTTACAATTTTCCCGTCTCCTGTTTGGTGTGGTGCTCGAAGGATTAGTCTTTCTGTTTCCAATTGTAAAGGCACATCTAACAATAAAGGATTCATTTGATTTCTCCTCTCGGAAGTTCAATGTTAAAAATTGAAAATAAGTAATGAAAACTCTTATCTCTAAGAAATAATTTTTGAGGACGAGTTACAACTTCTTGGTATCTATTTGTTTATCTATGACACCTCCAGTAAGAATTGAATATTTTTTATTCTCATCAAAGAACTTTTTCACTCTAGAGTAATGCACATTTAGCCTCACATACATTTGATTTTGGTTTGCAATTCATCGATCTTATTAAGTTCGTACTCATAATCACAGTTTTCTTCTAAAACAAAATTCATAGTTTCAAAGAAACGTCTCGCATTCTTTAAGAGTGATTCAAAAAAATCAAGTTTCGGTAGTAATACTTTTTGTTTTTGGTCAATTTCAAATAACAACATATCATTCGATATTGATTTCATTTTCAATAGAAGGGGTTGATCTGGAAAATAAGTTTCGCTTTTTCCTGTTTCAATAGCTTCTTCAATTAGATTTAAAAAATAAGCCCACAATTGGTCAACCAAGTCCCACATAGTGACATCAAGCAAATCTTGTTCACCATATTTTAAAATAATCGCCCCCGATAAATAGTAAGAGTCTAACTGTGGTTTTATGTTCTTTAGTCCCTCTATATTGCTAAGTGGAACAAAGTAATCGTCAATATTATTTTTTAAGATTGAAAGATCGTTTATCTTCTTATTTGGCCTAAGAATTAATGATTGAATATAAAACATTTTACCTCTCCTGTTTTTCCGGATAGAATTGTCCTACTCTTCCTTTTTGAAAGCCTACAACATATTGTTGACCCTCATATGTTCCTCTAATTTGATAACTAAATTTAGTTCCTTTTTTCGTTAACTCTTCACGGTTTTGTTTCATAATTGATTCTATCGCATCTGCAACATCGTTAACAGTCATCTCTTTATTGAGAAAAGATTGTTGAGATTTAACTGAACCATCCCATAAATTAGGATGATGGCGCTCTAAAATATGCTTCATTCCTCGTTTGTCTATGAGGAATGATTGTCCTCCAAAAATGTATTTTCTGCTTTGAAAAGTTTTTAATTCGTTTACAACTTCATGAGGCTCAGCTTTCTTTAATCCTTGTACAGTAGACGAGGTCTTGAATATTTCAAGTGCAGAGCTTTTATAATTCTCTCCATCAATCACGTTGAAAGGAAAAGTCCCTGAACCACCAGCCATTGCATACTGTTGTTCAAAAACATTTGGTATTTTAACATGTTCAATACCTTTTTTTATTCCTGTTTTTGAAACTTCAAGTGTCTTAAGTGCAGCAACTTTTGAACCGGCTTTTGCAACTTTGGATACTTTATCAATACCCTTCGGACCAACTATTGCAAGAACAACAGTACTCCCTACATAGGAAACCCATTTTGCTCTGCTGTAGCTATCTCCATTAATCATATCACGTTGAAAAGTGTCTTCTATGTCTTTTGCTATGATCTTATAAGTATCGATTGGATGTAAGGCTGCGTTCACAGTTCCAGAAAGCGATTCAATCGGGTGTCTTGCAAGTTGATAGAGACCCATCACTGTATCTTTACCTGCTTCATACATTCCCACTGCAATACCTTTTCCAATTTTAGCTTTTTGTTGGAGTTCTTCGAGTTGGCGGAAATAAACTTGCTGCTCAGGTTCCAAATTCTCGTATCCTATTTTCTTCGCTATATTTAAATACTCGTCTGGATCTGTTACCTTTACAAGCTTTTTTTTCAAATCTTTAATTTCGCGTTTATTAGCTTCCTCTTTTTTGATCTTTAAATAAGCTTCAGATTGCTTTTCGATATCGCTTTTTTTCTTATGTATATCGCTCTCACGATATGCCTTGGCATTATAGTGAAGGGGTGTAGCATTCTTGCCCTTACCTGTTGATTCCTGTAACTTTTGAAAATCTGCTTTAATGAATTGTTCGTTAGGTTCAGTTATTGCATATTCAGTTTTTAAGTTTTCGTCCACATCGCCTATTTTATCAACAGTCTTTTTCCGTTTGTTTTCGGCAGAAGAGAGTTCATCCTTAAAAGTCTCAGTTGAAAATAAATCAAGTGGAAGAATGTCATCGATGTCATTCAGAATATCTTTCATTGCTTTCTTCTGCTCAGACATAATTGATTTTGATTTTTTATATGCGTTTGCTAATTCATGTTCTAAGAAGGATTCCTCGATATATGCATCAGATAAGCTGGCATCTTTTAAAACACCGGAGATACTAGCAAGGAATGCGATCTTCATTTCAATTAAATCAATCCATTGATCAGTGACACCCACATGATCGTGATAAAATGCTTTGATATTGTTTGCTCCCTTGCCAGAGAACTCACTATCATCCAGATCAGCAACAGCCTTAAATGCTTTTCTTAGCTTAATCATTTGATTTTTCAATTCTTTATAATCTTTTGCTCGATTTTCAGCTTCAGATAACAAAGACTTAGCTTCAAATACCTTCATTGTCCAATCCTTTCAGTAAGTTTATATCTAAATATTACCATGGAATAGATATGAAGTTTAAGGGGTAGGGAACGAATCTTAGATTATTTGAACATAATGAGAGTTGGAGAAATATGAAGTAAGGGTGTTTTTTTGCTCACCAATTATTAACGTAAAGAGAAGTTAGAAAGTGTAATGAAAATATTCTTACATAATCAGTGATTCTGTATTCTTTTGTTTGCTCTACAACTTCAGCGCCTCAGAGTCATAACCAAGAATCATTGTTCTGTATGCGCCACCAAAACCGTGTTCTTTTAAAAATATAAATTACACTAGATCGAACCTGACGGAATCATGAATTTCGTCAGGTTCTTTCTGCATTCTGGTTCATGATTAAATCAAAGTAATCTTAGTAAACATAAAAGTATTTTATATTTTTGTATAAGTTTACTTTACTTTTATATAAGGTGAGTTTATAATTTGGTTCAAGAGGTGATGGTCATGAAGAAAGATTTTGGTGATTCGATCTCAAATAAGGTTTATGAATATCGTGTACTTGCCAGATTGTCTCAGCAAGAATTAGCAAAGAAAGTCGGGGTTTCCAAACAAACCATCTTTGTAATGGAGAAAGGAAATTATGTTCCGACTCTGCTGTTAGCTTTTCGAATTGCCGAATTTTTTAATGTGGATGTAAACGAGATTTTTACTTATGAGAAAGGAAATGATCAAAAATGAAAATGAATTCGATCACAGATACGATCACTAACGCTATTTTTTCTCCTTTAAAGTCCTGGGCTGAACATTCTCCGGGAAATTGGAGTATTCTCATTGGCAGCGGATTTGTATTGCTTGTAGTTGGATTGATTCTAACAATCGTATTTACTAAAAAAATGGGTAAGAATGACGAAAGAACAAACCAAATCGCTTTAAAAGGTTGCCTCTGTATGTTATATGCACTAATTTTGTGCGACTTGGTTTTCCCAAAAGAATATATGTGGCAAGTTTTCTTCTTATTTAAGTATTCTATTGCATTCTTCGCTTCAGCAATCTATCTAGCCGTTCGATATAAAAAAGATTTTTTGTGAATTCAATTACCGAGAAAGATAGTGTCTCTGTAGTTTTAATTGTTTTAGGAGAGGGAACGAATATGAAATCATTTTATAATGAGATTTGGAGATATGGGAAAGTATGGGGGTTTTTTGCTCGCCAATTATTAACCACAATTCATACAAACCGTTAGAGATGATGTAAAATGTAATGAAAATAAGCTTTCATAACCAGTGATATGAATTTACCATGTTGAGGGCCCAGTGGAGTGAATAACCCGTAAAGGTTCAAGTTCTCTCGGCCGCACCCCCAATAATACCAAGGGTTTAACCATCTTTGGCGTTATTCTTTTGCGGAAAATACGGCAACAAATGTACCGCATTGTGGAGTCCACTAAAAAAGTGCTGACCTCTGTACAACATCGTTGCGCGAGTCTGCACTTTTATTCTGCGATTATGGGGAGTTTATTTTAATCCGTTGTTAGCCGCGCCGATACTTGGCTTTTAGAAGCTTTTTTTAAGTGGCTAAAACCAACAAATTTTTTGCCTTCTTCATCCCATAGGCGGAACTTTAACGACTTAAGGCTTGTTGCCAGTGTAATGGTCGGAACGTTTTGCAATGGTTCAGTGTTGTTATGCACTTTTTCAAGCTTATAGTTTGGGACTCTCGGGCTTAAATGATGAACATGATGAAAACCGATATTGCCTGTTAGCCACTGCATGACTTTTGGAAGCTTATAAAAAGAGCTTCCTTCAACTGCTGCTTTTACATATTCCCAATGCTCATCTTCTTCAAAATAAGAATCCTCAAACGTATGCTGAATATAAAACATCCAAATTCCGAGAGAGCCCGATATCATAAAAATCGGCACCTGAACCAGCAGGAAGTTTTGCCAGCCGACAGCCAAACATAAAAGTGCTGCCAAAGCGACGATCCCCAGGTTCGTTACATACGTATTCATCCGTTCTTTGCGTTTTGCCCCTTTTCGATTAAAACGATTGGCAATCCCGAAAACGTAAATCGGCCCGATAATAAACATAACAAACGGATTTCTGTACAATCGGTACATTATTTTGGTCTTAGTTGAGGCTTCCTTATATTCCTCAACCGTCAGTACCCAAATATCGCCTGTTCCGCGTTTGTCCAGATTGCTGCTTGTCGCATGATGGACAGAATGGTCGTGTGCCCAATGATCAAAAGGATGCAGAGTCAGAATTCCTGTTAATGTTCCAAGGATTCGATTCGCCTTTCTGTTCTTAAAAAAGGAATAGTGGCAGCAATCATGAAAGATGATGAAGGTTCTCACTAAAAAACCTGCCGCAACAACAGAAATCGCTAATGTAAGGAAATAAGAAATCGACAAGCTCTTATATGCCAAACACCATAATAGGAAAAATGGTACCAATGTGTTAATGATTTGACAAATGCTTTTGTGTAAATCGGACTTTTCATAAGGTGTAACCAGTTTTCTCAAAGTCCTTAGGTTTTGTTCTTTCATATTAAAAAGTTTCCCCTTCCCTGGTGATCTTCTAAGTGTAGAAAACGTTTTATAGCCTTAGAAGGCCCAACGTTATACACCTCATATATGATAAGTATTCTTCCTATTCATCTGTAAAATTATTGGAAATAATAAACTGATTTCCAGTTTATTATTAGCAGAGTCAGCCGGGATACAAAAGGCGTATGAAGATTATACCCAGCACATTATCGGGTCAAACTCTCTCAATGCTCCCCCATGGGGATCGATTTATTTGACCGTGAACATTGATTGTTTGAGGAAAAAAGAATGGGTATATCCATGAGTGACTGTTTGGAAACATCTGCAGAAACAAAGTTTTACAAGTGAACAGCCCTGCTTTTAAAAGATTATCTTGCTCTTGAACAAGAAACAGCTGAGCTAAGTACTATTAAGCAAAGAAAGACACTCGTGATTCATTTTTCACGGTGTTTTCAAACCAAAGTTTTTAATAGGCCTCTTATTCAGCGCTGGTATACACATGTTTAACAAATAATGCCATGAATAAATCGTAAATATAATTTGCAGTTATTTCCGATTCCTGATATAATAAAGAAGAATTATTTTTGTTCGGTGTAAAGGATAGTATGAAGATTGACTTTTCGTCTTGATGATACTTTGGGCAAGGATAGTATATACTGTGTGGTTACACACTAGGAGGCAACAAAAATGGAACAAGGTACAGTTAAATGGTTTAATGCAGAAAAAGGTTTTGGCTTTATCGAACGCGAAAATGGAGACGATGTATTCGTACACTTTTCTGCAATCCAAAGTGACGGATTCAAATCTTTAGACGAAGGTCAAAAAGTATCGTTTGACGTTGAGCAAGGTGCTCGTGGAGCTCAAGCTGCTAACGTTCAAAAAGCTTAATCTTCAATCGTTTATACAAACAGGCTCTTTATATAGGGCCTGTTTTTTTATGTCTATATCATACTCAATAAAAAACCCTACTCAACGTTCGAGTAGGGAGATGCTACAAGGTAATAGAAAAAGATTTAAAACTTCAAAGGTTTGTTTACAGTATAACATACTGGATTGACAATATGCGGAATGTATATAAAATATTTAATGTTTTGTTCAAATATAGATAACTGACTCTTTTTTTCACTAACCTGTTCGTTCATTTAAGTAAGATTAGATGAATTATAAAAATGGTTTCATCTAAATGTTATCAACTCGCATATCTCTTTTATGAGAAGAAGATAAACAATTATTATTCAATGTGGCAGTGGATATAAGAAATTCTTAAAAATAATGAGGAGATCGATTGTTTTTTTCTCCTGGAAATAATCACTTAGAGATACCTAAAACAATGAAAGCCCTACCTCTCTTCCATCCTTACGGCTCCTTGTCCGTGCCAGTGTGAATCAGGATACTAAAAAAAGTGACTATTTTATTGAGTTTTTTGGTAAAACTTCAATCTTCGCAGAAGAAATGTAAATAATAAAAATGGATTAGAATGTAGGAATAACAAAAGAGGTCGTTAATGTTCTAAACATAACTTGGAGAAGATTTGCTTTTCATCATAATATTCCGAAATATCTTTTGGGATGTATCTAACCAAAACTTTTTATTTGTTTTTCAGTGATTCCTTTAATTACTTCCAGTTCACTAATCAAAAATTCATATGCATTATCCAGCATTTTTTTTTCGCTTGCATTAAGTGCTTTTTCTTTCTTCATACGCATTAAATCACGTACAACTTCAGCGCCTTCTTGTATTTCACCTGTTTTTATTTTGTCCGTGTTTATTTTATACCTTTGCTTCCATGGCAGTAACCTATCTGATTCTCCATGCTGAAAAATGTGCATAATGTGTTTTAATGCAAGTATATCGGTAACTGGTCGTATATTCGAACTCAATATTTTACGCGTTGGAATCATAACTGTCATATTACTGATTGACATTCTTATGACATAATACTGTTGTTTTTCCTCTAAGAATTCTTTTTCTTCTATGGCTTCAATTATACCTGCTCCGTGCATTGGATAAACAATGTTATCGCCAATTTGAAACATATCATCCACCTCCATATATGGTAACCTTCTTAAGATTACCATATATGGAGGTGTAATATCAAAATTTTAATAATAACATGATCGAATTTTTGATGTCAATAATTTTTTTGAAAAAACAGATCAAGCAAAAACAATAGGGAACGTGTCGGATTTCCAATCAGGAAAAGGTCAATTGATCCGTGTGATCAGTTTTTCATTGGCTCAATGACATCACAGAAATGATTTGAGTAGAAATAAGAAGGAACGATATTTGTGAAATGTCAGCTAAAAATATTAAAAGCACATGATTAAGTTCTAATTTCTTTACCGATTTGATATGGATAACGGCCGACTTACTTAATGATGCATTTTCACTTATCTTGGGAGCAGAAAAATGAACATTTTGCCACCGAGATTGGCATTATTAATATGGAAATTGACAACCTTCAAATGGGTATTGAGGTGAGAAGAAAAATAAAGAAAGGAGAGATTATAAATGAAGACCAGAACATAAAGAAGTAAAGGGGAAAGAACAAGGTTAATTGAAAAGCAAACTATATAAAATAGTTTGCTTTTCTTTTTGTTATGAATTCACTTCTTTTTCTTTCTCTTTAATGACTAATAAAACACCGCTAAGAATTAAAAACGAACCTATCCAAAATGTCCCGCCTATTTGTTCTCCCAGCAGAATCCATCCGAGTAAGGTTCCAACCAGAGGCTGAAAAAAGAAAAAGAGGCCTCCGCTTGAAGCATTTAATAATTGTAAGCCACGGTTCCACAATAAAAATGCACAAGCGGTTGAAACAATTCCCAAATACAAAAGGCCACCTAGAATTTTAGGTTCAAGCAGTAGTGGCGTAAAAATCGTGCTAGGTTTTACAAAAGGAGTTAGTGCCACAATGGCCACAAAAGTTGAATACGTTGTAACAAGTATAGGCGAATAGCTGTTTGGCACGCGTTTGATAAGCACTGACATCAGTGCCCATGTAAGTGCTGCAACAAGCAGAGAAATACCGCCAAGCTGATTAGAGGTATCAATATGTCCGTTTCCAACAATAAATAATACGCCTGTGGTCGCTAAAATTATTGAAGTTCCTTTTTTGATAGTCAATGGTTCTTTAAGTAATAGACGAGCAAAAATAACCATGAACGCTGGTGTGGAGGACGTAATAATTGCTCCCATTTGTGCTGAAGACAACATCGTTCCATATTCTTGTGTAACAATTGAAATGGTGTTGCCAACAATTCCAATGGCCACAATTAATAAAAGATCGCGCTTATGAATTTTCCAAGATTGTTTCCTTATTAAACCAACAATAAGAAGAGCAAGGATGGCGATGACATACCTGATCCAAACCAATTCAAAAGGCGGAATTACTGCGACAACAACCTTAACCACAACATACATGCCACCCCAGATACTAGCGGCTAAAGCTAAATATATAGAACCTAACAGGGTATTTTTCATTTTTTTGTTCCCTCCGTATTTAAAATTAGGTCAATAAATGCCCTAACGGAGAGAAGTAGTCACTTTACTCCATTAAGGGCGGAGAAGTGCTACTGGAACATCATTTTCAAATAGTGGAGCTAAAAACATGTTATGATCACCTCGATTTTTAAGAATGACTATCATTATACAATGTTGGTTTTAAAGCCGTAAACACCTTAAGGGGACTCCGTTTATTAATAGAATAAACTTTATGAATTCATTTTTTTGTATGATAATGGCGTCATATTCATCGCTTGTTGAAATTTACTTATGAAATAACTGGTACTGTTAAATCCAACTTGATAAGACACTTCTGTCACATTGGATTCAGGGTGTTGCAGTAATAATAAGCTTTTTTGAATTCTATAATCCATTACATAACGTAATGGCGACTTATTCAGCATTCGTTTAAAATAACGGCAGCATTCAGAACGGCTCAGTTGGCCAGCTTTTGCAATGTCCTCTAATGTGATTTTTTCAGCATAATGGAGATGGATCCAGTTTAACATTTGTTTCATTCGATGACTTTTTATCATTTCAGATTGATCGTACTCTAATTGAAAACCATTAACGACCAGGTTTTTCCACATTAACGTTAATTGCATCGTAATGTCAATCTCATAGAGCGATGTCTTTTGTTGAATCAATTGATTTATTTTTTTAACAGCATCTAGAATATTTTTTGCCCACTGTTGATTTCCATCCAAAAATAAATAGGGCAAATTGGTTGAAAACATATAGGGCTGAACATAGCTGGAATACAGTTCTTGAGATAAAACGAAATGGGGTGACACATTTAAGCAAATATACGTACAATCCGAGCCTTCCTTTTCTTCTGCCATGTGCAGGCAGCCGCTATTGATAAATAATCCATCCCCTTCGTGAACCTCTATTTTTTCTTCATTTATTTGAAAGAGAGCTATCCCTTTTAGTATCAAAACAAATTGGATTTCATCATGCCAATGAAGCGGAATATAGCCATTTATATTTTGATTGATCGTTGTCTTGTAGCAGGCAACTGGTAATTCTACCGTTCGGTGCTCTGTTAATTCTTTTAAATTTTGGTCGATCACAAAATTCTTCATTCTGACTTCTCACCTCAATATATTTATATTTTTTCATTCAATTTGAGTATTTTTTATCATATTTTGCATTTATTATAACACTATTATTATATTTATTAGTGAGGAGTCATGTATGAATACTTCCAATAGAAGAATGGGATTGTTCTATGTTATCACAGGGGCGACATGTTGGGGAATTGGAGGCACAGTAGCCAAAAAACTTTTTCAAGAATATCAAATTGATGTCAATTGGCTTGTAACGACACGTTTGCTTACGGCTGGAATGTTACTTTTAATGCTGCAATTGTTCAGAAAGCATCGGTCTCAGGTTATTGAGGTTTGGAAAAACAAAGCGTCGGCTGGCCAGCTTCTTATTTTTGGCCTATTGGGAATGCTAGCTGTGCAGTACACATATATGGCATCCATTCAACATGGGAATGCTGCCGTTGCTACATTATTGCAATATTTATCCCCAGTAATCGTCATTATCTACACGCTTTTGCGAAAACAAACGGTTCTTGCCAAACAAGATATCATTACTGTTGTGCTTGCTTTAGTGGGTTGCTTTTTTTTGTTAACAAATGGTTCAATGTCTCAACTTTCAGTGCCGGCAGCTGCAGTAGTATGGGGAGTTTTATCAGGATTCGCGGCAGCTTTTTATACTTTGTATGCCGTTGGTTTATTAAATAAATTTGATTCTCTTGTCGTTGTAGGTTGGGCTATGATTATTGGCGGTTTTGCATTGGGTTTTATCCATCCGCCATGGCAACTGGATTTTCAACGATTAACTGCTGAGGCGTATGCATATATTTTATTTGTGATATTATTTGGAACAATGATTGCGTTCTGGTTCTTCATAAAAAGCTTGGAAAGCCTTTCTCCCAAAGAAACAAGCCTATTAGGCAGTTTAGAACCTTTATCCGCTGTTGTAACAACTGTCGTTTGGTTAAAAGCGCCATTTGGTTCTTTTCAATGGATTGGTGCTATTTGTATTATAGGGATAACTTTAATATTGGCTTTAAATAAAGAGCCTTCTATGCAAAGTGAAAAGTCGATATTAAAGATTAGGAATCATGCAAATCGGGATATATAGGGGCTTTTTTTGCTTACATGACCGGTCCGGCAATGAAAAATACTGGTTGAGTTTGAGCACTCTCGGCAGTATCAAAAATACCAAGGGTTTTGACGCCCTTGATATTTTTTCTTCAAGAACCTTCAATTCTTCTTCTCTGATCGAAAAACGTATTACCTTTTTGTAATTGGTATCCAAATTTCACTTTTAAAAGATGGTGATGTTACATCCTTATGCTCATTCCACAATATTTCTGGACCTTCTATTTGTTCGTAATTTGACGATGGAAACCATTCGGAATAAATACGTCCCCATACTTCTTGCAGTGTATCCGGAAATGGTCCGATTGATTCGAATACAGCCCACGTTGAGGCAGGAACTTCAAGCCGTGAGAAATTATCTGGACACTGTTTCGTTGTGGCTGCGCCAATATAGTGATCGAGCTCTCCGTTTTCCTCTGTCCGACCTTCAGAAAAATTCGTGGATGCACTAATGAGGCCTGATGGTGCTACATTAGAAAGCTCTTTTAGTTTATTTATTGCTTTTTCATCTAAACTTTCCCACATAGATGCAATCTCCGGATTAATCCCTTTAAAAATAATAGGAACTCTTTTTTTAATGCCAACGATGCGAAATGCCTCTTTTTCTTCAATACGGTAGTTCATTTCATTTCCTCCTTTAATTGTTAGCTGGAAGGTCATTCGTGGATAAGCTTTAAGGGAATGGCCATTAAGTCTGGCTTTTGATGGGTTTATGCCATGTAAATTTTGGAATGCCCGTGCAAAAGAATCAGGTGAGTTATAACCGTACTTTATTGCAATATCAATCACTTTTACATTGCTGTCTTTAAGTTCAAAAGCTGCAAGAGTAAGACGTCTGCGACGAATATATTCCGATAATGAAATACCTGCAAGGAAGGAAAACATCCTTTTAAAATGATATTCAGAGCAGAAAGCAAGCTTTGCTGCCTCTTGAAAATCAATATCATTAGTGAGGTTTTCTTCAATATACTTTAACGCCCTATTCATACTTTTAAGCAAATCCATTTATTTGGCCTCCTTTAACCAAAGAATAACAGGAGTGAAATGTATTTATCCGACATTCTGTGCACAGTTTTGCAGGATGACTTATATGAAATAAAGTAAGTGATTCACTTGTATTTGTACAGGTTTTATTGAAGCATGCTGTTCATAAAAAGGCATCAATAAAAGAAAGTTATAATTGTCTTATAAACGGCACATTCATATAATTGAGTGAAAAAGGATGCGTATCATGCCTATCAATTCTTTTGAAAACTATCCGATGAGCTGGAAGCCATCGATTGATAAAGCTGAAAAGCCTATTTATAAAGCACTTGCAGGGCAATTGGAACAGGATATTTTAAACGGAGTTTTATTACCTGGAACAAAACTTCCTCCACAGCGAGAATTGGCCGATTATTTAGATTTAAATGTGAGTACGATTTCCAAAGCATTTAAAGTGTGTGAGTTAAAGGGGCTGCTGAGTGCGACTGTAGGGAGCGGCACATTTGTATCGTATGATGCGTTGTCGAATGCGTATTTACTTGAGGATACAAAGCCGACACATTTAATTGAAATGGGAGCAATACTTCCAGATCACGCTTCATATGAGCCCTTGTTACACCAACTGAAAAACATGATTCAGGAGGAGGATTATGAAAAATGGTTTAGCTACGGCCGGGCAGGCGAAAGCCTTTGGCAAAAAGATGCAGCTGTAAAGCTCATCCAAAGAGGCGGATTTGAAACATCCGTTGATCACATTTTATTTGCAAATGGAGGGCAAAATGCGATTGCAGCGACATTGGCGAGTCTTTGTAAGCCTGGAGACCGCATCGGAGTTGACCATCATACGTACCCTGGTTTAAAAACTGTTGCATCATTGCTTAGTGTGCAAATCGTACCGATAAAATCAGAGAACGATGAAATGAGTCCGGAGTCACTTGAATATGCGTGTAAAAATGAAAATATTAAAGGTTTGTATTTAATCCCGGATTATCATAATCCGACGACTTCCTTTATGTCTGTTGAGAATCGAAGAATGGTTGCAGACATTGCAAAGAAATATAATCTGTTTGTTATTGAGGATGCATCGTACCATCTTCTTAGCAAAAAGCCGCTTCCGGCACTCGCCTCATTCGCACCGCAACAGGTTATTCATATTGCAAGTTTATCAAAATCGTTAGCGCCAGGCCTGCGTTTGGCTTATGTAGCAGTGCCGAGACAATATAAGGAGCCAATATCGAAGGCGCTTTATAATTTAAATATAACCGTTTCCCCGCTATTAGCTGAACTTACTGCTCGCACGATTGTATCAAATCAATTTGAAGTCTTAATTGAGAGTCATCGTGAACAAACCATTCGCAGAAATCAACTCGTAAACCGATATGTTGCGGGATATACATGTTTAGGTGTTGAAACAGGCATTTTTCGTTGGTTGTTGTTACCGGGTAAAATGTCTGGTGCCGAATTTGAAGAATTGGCTGCTCGACATGGCGTGCAAGTGTATGCGGCTGAACGCTTTGTAGTGGGAAATAGTTGTCCTGAAAGGGCTGTAAGGGTTTCTGTCTGTGCACCAAAAACACTTGAAGAGCTTGAACAAGGATTAATGATCCTGAGACGTTTGCTAGACGATCTTACCTAATATTGTTTGCCATACAATTATGACATTGTATGGCTTTTTTGTGCGTGTTATGATGATCCACATCTAGAGGGAGGTTTATACAAAATTGGCTTTTAGAAAGGAAGGTCAGATGATGTTAGACAAGGACAGCGTAAAAGCAATAGATGTTCAAACTGCTTCATTACAAAGCTACATCAGTTCACCAGAAAAACAAAAATCGTTATACAAGCGTACACTATTCGTTGTGAGTATCTCACAAATTTTTGGCGGTGCGGGGCTGGCGGCAGGAGTGACTGTCGGTGCGCTTATTGCACAGCAAATGCTTGGCACTGATGCGTTTGCTGGTTTGCCTTCTGCTTTATTTACTTTAGGGTCAGCAGGATCTGCATTAATTGTTGGAAGACTTTCTCAACGTTATGGCCGTCGAACAGGTCTTTCAGCTGGCTTTATGATTGGCGGACTTGGAGCAATAGGCGTTATTATGGCAGCAATCATAAATAGTATTTTCTTGTTATTTATTTCGTTGCTTATTTACGGTGCAGGAACAGCCACAAATTTACAGGCCCGTTATGCTGGTACAGACTTAGCAAATCATAAGCAGCGAGCGACTGCTGTTAGTATTACGATGGTTTTTACTACATTTGGCGCAGTGGCAGGTCCAAGCTTAGTGAATGTGATGGGGGATTTCGCTCTTTCTATTGGTGTTCCATCACTTGCTGGCCCTTTCATTTTAGCCGCAGCAGCATATATGTTAGCAGGTGTGGTCCTTTTCATTATGCTTCGTCCAGATCCATTAGTTATAGCAAGAACAATAGAAGTGGCAAATGAAGAGCCTGGTGATAAAGGACATTTGGCGGCAACTGAGCATACAGAAAACAAAAAAGGGATAATCGTTGGGGCAACAGTTATGGTTCTTACCCAAATAGTAATGGTAGCTATTATGACAATGACACCGGTTCATATGAGACATCATGGGCATGACTTGGGGGCAGTAGGGCTTGTTATTGGTTTTCATATAGGTGCTATGTATCTCCCTTCACTGGTTACAGGTGTTCTTGTAGATAGGTTGGGACGTACCGCAATGGCTATTTCCTCTGGAACAACGTTGCTTTTGGCAGGTGTAATAGCAGCATTTGCTCCGGGAGATTCTATGGTTCTTCTCGTCATTGCTCTTTCTTTACTCGGATTAGGGTGGAATTTTGGTTTGATAAGCGGGACTGCCCTTATTGTAGATTCAACTGATACTGCCACACGAGCTAAAACGCAGGGGACAGTGGATGTTCTGATTGCGTTGTCAGGAGCTGCTGGCGGGGCACTATCTGGAATGATTGTGGCAGGGTCAAGTTACCTAGCATTATCATTTACTGGAGGGATGTTGTCCTTATTACTCATTCCAGTGGTGGTATGGTTTAGGGGCCGCTAAAGGGTAGGATTGTTTAATTTACATTAATTTGTTATATTGTTAGATAAAGTCTATTGCAGCATCTAATATTCTAACGAACTATAGTTGCTCCATTAAATCTATTATAAAGATTTGACCAGGATTCCTTATAGCTGTGTCACTCACTGCATATTCTTTAATTGAATCACATAAAATGGTTATCGGATTTGAAAAAGGCAGGATTACTCGCTTTAGGTAAAGGAGTCATAACGTTGTTAAAAAGGTTTTCTCTTGTTTTTGTTACACTAATGATGTCTATACTTGTTGTTTTAGCGGCCGCTAAAGAGTCGCCTGGAGATCATGTCATCTCATTTGATGAACCTCTTATCTTGATGATCTCAATTGGGATCGTTGTATTTTTATTTATCCCTCCATTAGTCATGTCCTTTTTTGGCAATTTGGTTGTAAGAATAATATCTGGTGTCTACCAATGTTTTATCGTTTTCACTTTTCTGGGGCTCATTCCAATTGGATTTCTTATTCCCAATGGCTTTTTGACAATTCTAGTTTCTATTGCAGGAACTTTAGTCAGTATAGCTAGTGTTGCCGTAACCTTATGCATTGGCAAGAATAAAAAAGATATATAATAATTGAATTGTTATTTTTTCAGGTTGTCAGTGAAATAATAAAACAAGATGAGAAGGCTTTGTGGGCCTTCTCTTTTTATGTTGTGGACATGGATATAGCCCATGATATTTTTTGTTGTTGCATCATCCTCACTTTAAGCTTAATCTATTGAATAATAAGAGAAGGAACCTATAGAAGAATAAAATAAATACCGAGATGTCAAAAATAAAACTGGACTTCATTATTATCAATTCACGTAAATGTAAAAAGCTTGGAAAGAGGGGAATTCCTTCATGACAAATAGCAGAACGAATCCGAAGGTTGATGAATTTTTAAGTAAAGCGAAAAAGTGGAAGGCAGAATTTAAGAAGTTGAGAACCATCATTCTTGACTGTGAGCTGACTGAAGATTTTAAGTGGATGCATCCTTGTTACACATACAATAATAAAAATGTCGTTTTAATACATGGGTTTAAAGAATATTGTGCGCTTCTGTTTCACAAAGGTGCCCTATTACAGGATACCGATGGAATTCTCATTCAACAAACGGAGAATGTACAGGCGGCGCGCCAGATTCGGTTTACAAATGTTCAGGAAATAAATGAGCTAGAAAACATTTTGAAAGCCTATATTCACGAAGCCATTGAAGTTGAAAAAGCCGGTTTGAAAGTGGAAGTTAACAAAAATATTGAATTGAACATTCCTGAAGAACTTCAAAAAAAATTCGATGAAATCCCTGCATTGAAAATTGCTTTTGAAGCTTTGACCCCGGGACGGCAAAGAGCGTACACTCTTTATTTTTCTCAAGCCAAACAATCCAAAACCCGAGAATCGAGAGTCGAAAAATATGTGCAAAAAATTCTCGATGGAAAGGGATTAAAGGATTAGGCACGCCAAGGTTCAGGCTAAAGGAATAGCATCATAGCGTAATAAGATCCTTTCTATAGAAGAAAAACAAGCATAGTAAGATGCTTGTTTTTTCTTAGGACAACATTCACTTACTGCTGAAATGCTTCTTTTGATTAACATTGTATGCCACTAGACAGCGTTATAAAATATTAATGCAACACCTAGAAATAGCTCAATGGTACGGCTCATCACATTTAGAATGCCTAGGAGAACTAATAGAACCGGAAGATTTTTCAGCAAGTTACTGCACTTCAAACTTTGTTTTTATATTAATATATCTTATTTCCTTATTAACCATTGTATTTAGTCAGGTACAGACAAACGAATACTGATTAATGAATCATCATGATATCAATGAGCCGCTTGATTTTTTCATTGTCACCTGTATCAACATACACTGTTTTTCTGTTTTTTATGATATTCTCAGTCACTTCCCTCATGACGCCTTTTTCTAAATCATCAGCGGAATCCCAGCGTAAAGGCACATTATATACATGAATCGTGCCATCCCCATTGCCATGATAAGTGACTGATCCATCCACTAAACGAGAACCTGCCAACTGGGTCACATCTTCTGGATAGCTGGCACTTGTATCATCATTAGGATTAATTGGCTCGCCAGCCGAAATATGTCGAACATTTAATTCATCTATCTCTTGATTAGGTCCCAGTTGAAGCCAAACCCTGGCATATTCAATTTTTTCCGAAGAGTATGCTGCCAATACATTGTCTTCTTTGCTTTTCTCCTCTGCTGAAGAGGTATCATTTGCAGCTTTTGTTGCGGATTCTTCTGATTCTGTTATTGGCTCCGCTTCATCCTTGCGTATTTTGGTTCTCTCTTCAGGCTCAGTGTGTTTTTCGTCAGTTTGCACAGCAGAAGCTTGATTTGAAGGTTGATGTGCTTCTTCATCCTTACTGCCCGTACATCCAGCAAGCAAAATCATGAGCAGCAGGGCAGTAATACAAAAATATATCTTTCTGTGTTTCTTCATTCTTTCATTCATTCCTCCCTCTCCATTAACTCAGGTCAGCTTCATATATAAGTTTATGTATCTAAATATTACCATGGAATAGATAGGATGATATTGAAAACTGTTTAAGAAGAGGAAACGATCTTGAATAACATCGCGAAAACTTAAGAATTCTTAAGAAGTTTTGCCCCTTTTTCTGTGTTTTCAAGCGGGAACATGATGAAGGATTTAGAACGTAAATATCCAGAGTTGAAAAAATTATTGGAGACTTACAATTATAAGTTGTTGGCGCTGGGGATGATTTGTCCAATAGCTCCAACAGATGTCGTTTGTTTTTTATCGGCAGCTGTAGGAATCAAGTATACCACTTACATTTTAACGGTTATCGTTACGAATATCCCTTTATTGATATTTTCGAGTTTCATTGTGATCAATTTTAGTGAGTGATTAATGGGAACTGTATTGGTTGTCGCATCATTTGTTTTGGTTTCTATTGTATCCATTAAAATGTGGAACACCCTTAAGCATAAACGGAGCACATAGAAATGCCACGGGACTAACCATTTATAGCTTATAAGCACCTGTAGAGATTTAAGTTCTTTCGGTATCCAATAATACCAAGGGTATAACTGCCCTTGGTATTATGTTCTGCTGCACATATATAAACCCTCCATTTTCGTTTGTAGATCCTTTTTAATTTTTGTATTTTAGGTTGAATGATCACCAGAAGAAAAATGAACGCATGATCTGAAAAGCTGTTTTGCCGCAAAATAAATTAACGATAACAATCCCGCTACTACGATATATTGTGTGTCTGATTTTGATTACTGTATATAAGCGTTTTTTAGTAAATGCTCTTTCATTTTTTGAATTGCCTTCGCTTCGTCGGCTCCATGAGCGTATATATGTATTTCGGTTCCTGGTTTAATTCCTAAATCCATAATGTCCATGATGGCTTTTGGCGCTTGTTTGAGGTTAACAGTTTTCCCTTGGTATTCAAGAAAAATATCTGATGTAAACCGATGAGCTATACTGACTAACAGGGTAGCTGGTCGCGCAAACCCTGTTTCCTTAATGATCGTAAATTGTCTTTTAATCATTCTTCACCTCATTAAAGTCTGCCTCTTGACGGATTTATAGTTGGGTTGCAGATCAAATTTGAATTTAGAGTACCTTAGGATAAGTGATCTAATTTCATCATTTTCTCTGCATTTTGAAATAACACCCTTTCTTTGTGTTTACAAAATAATTCTCAACTAACTAAAATGGACAATGTCTTCATTCGAGAAAAAAGCATGATTCACTAATCAACATTTGTTTATTATTGTAAATAAAAACTTGGTGTGTACAATGGTTACATTCAGGCGATTTGTTGATTATTCAACATTCCACTCTAAATTGTTGATTATCTTAAGAAAGTTTGGTGAAAAGCTATGTCCAAAGTGGATAGAAGAATAACCAAAAGCCAAGAGGCTATTAAAATAGCTCTGATTGAGCTGATGACTGAAAAAAGTTTTGATCATATTACGATTAAGGAAATTTCTGAAAGGGCAAATGTAAACCGGGGAACAATCTATCTTCATTACTTAGATAAATTTGATCTATTAGAAAAAATTATGGAAGAGCATATAAACAATATGGGGGATTTTTGTGAGTCGGCAGCTGAAATGGACTGGATTGAATCGACTGTACACTGCATGGAATACCTTGAGAGTAATTATTTATTCTTTTCGACGATGTTAGCCAGTGAAGGCGCTCGATATTTTCGCAGTCAGTTCCTTAAGTTTAATATCGAAGAGTTCAGGAAAGATGTAGATGTAACGAAAGGCAAGAATTACGGCCAAAGTGAAGATGTCATTGTTGAATTTATAGCAAATGCTTACGTAGGGGTAGTGGAATGGTGGTTGAAAAACGAAATGCCTTACCCGCCTCGTGTCATGGCAGAAAAAGTGGGGGATTTGTTAGAGAGGATTTTATAATGGAGGCAGGTAAATGGGTGTTGCGAATCGTTAGGAACAAGAAGGTGACTTATTTGTCTAAGCGAGAGATTCAAGTCTCCTCGATCGCATACAAAATACCAAGGGTTGCTGGCCCTTGGTATTTTTATACTTTCATGCATTTTTGAAGTTTATGCTTAATGGTCTGCCTTACTTTGCAAATCGCCGAGCTGCGGCAACGCACATGATAACGGCGATATTCACTGCTACGAGTGCCCAGCCTACTTTCTCGTGCAGTATCACTGAGGCAAGCAGCAGTCCAAAAAAAGGCTGGAGAAGCTGGAGCTGCCCAACCGCTGCAATTCCCCCTTGGGCAAGACCTCGATACCAGAACACGAAGCCAATCAGCATGCTGAATAAGGATACATATGCAAGACTGAGTAGCGCGGGAACGCCGATCGCCGACCATGAGTCCGGCGTAAAAAAGAACGACAATGGCAGCATAAGAGGAAGCGACAGAACGAGTGCCCATGAGATCACCTGCCAATTCCCCAGACGCCGTGAAAGCCTTGCCCCTTCCGCATAACCAAGACCGCATACGACAATAGAAGCCAGCATGTACGCGTCGCCAAGCGGGGATGAACCTCCCCCCTGAATGAGGGCGAAACCTGCTACTAACAAGCTGCCGGCAGCTGAGAAAATCCAGAAGACGGGGCGAGGGCGTTCACCCCCGCGCAGTACGCCGAAGACTGCCGTTGCGAGTGGAAGAAGTCCAATGAAGACAATGGCGTGTGCGGATGTGACATGCTGAAGCGCTAAAGCTGTCAGCAACGGGAAACCAATCACTACGCCGAACGCTACCACTAACAATGAAATGAGATCTCTTTTGGCAGGATGCTGCTGCCGGAAGATGAGAAGGAGACCTCCCGCCAGTACACCAGCTATTGCAGCACGGCAAACTGTGAGAAATAACGGATCGAAGTCTGACACAGCCAAACGGGTCGCAGGCAGCGAGCCGCTGAAAATGAGTACGCCTATAAAACCATTTATCCAGCCATTTGTTCGTTTGTTCATTACAATCACTCCACATATCTTTCTTGTTCATTGTCTGTATTTTCTTAACAAAACCAGCAGCTAAGGATTACAATGACTATAAACTGGAATTGGCCTTTTTTAAACGGCCAGTTTTCATAAAAAAATGCATACCAGTTAGGAGAACAACGTGCAAATGGATATCACGCCTTTTTTGAATAGAACTCTGGATATTCCGCTTTATCAGCAGCTTTATCGGTATTTTAAAGAAAATATGCATCGGGGCCGTATTCAAAAAGGAATGAAGCTTCCTTCAAAAAGACTCCTGGCGAATCAGCTTTCCATCAGCCAAACGACTGTAGAACGTGCCTATGAACAGCTCGCTGCTGAGGGCTATATTGTGAGCAAGCCAAGAAGCGGGTGGTTTGCTGATTATCATGATTCTGATTTTGCTTATGATAGAATGCCAAGCACAACACCCATCCAACAAGAAGCAGAAGAAAATAAACAATGGATTGATTTTCATTATGGAAATGTAGATTCTTCTTACTTCCCTTTTTCCGCATGGCGAAAAAGCATGGTCAATAGCTTAGACCAATATGGACACGAGCTTTATCGGCCGGGACATGTTTTAGGAGAGTTTGAGCTGAGAACACTCATTGCAGAGTACCTGTATCAATCTCGGGGTGTTCATTGCGGCCCTGAACAAGTGATTATAGGTGCCGGGAACCCTATTCTGCTGCAAATCTTGTGCCAAGTTTTTGAGCCGAATATTTCTATAGGGTATGAGGATCCTGGTTATCCAAGAGCACGCAAAATTTTTGAAGCCAATCGCATGAATATTGTTCCGATACCAGTCGATGAGGAAGGAATCTGTATACAGAAGATCAAAGAACAGCAGCCAAACCTTGTATATGTCACACCTTCCCATCAATTTACGCTGGGAACAATCATGACGATCAACAGAAGAATTCAGCTGCTCAAATGGGCGGCCGAAAATCAATCCTTTATCATAGAGGATGATTATGACGGGGAATTTAGGTACACAGGACAGCCGGTTCCTTCTCTGCAAGGGCTTGATCAGCATAACCGTGTCATTTATATGGGCACTTTTTCTAAGTCTCTTTTGCCCTCGCTGCGTATCAGCTATATGATTCTTCCTTCGCCTCTTTTAAAAAAGGGGCATGAAATCACGTCCTTATATAAGCAGACAGTGTCCTGCCACAGTCAGCTAACCCTAGCTGAATTTATAAAAAATGGAGAGTGGCAAAAACACATCAACAGAATGAGAAAACTTTACCGCAAAAAAAGAGCCATTGTATTAGAGGCAGTGCAAAGGGAATTAGGAGAGCATGTCAGAATCCGCGGAGAAAACTCTGGGCTTCGTATCTTACTTGACGTTTATTTGCCATTTGGTGAAAAAGAGTTAATTGAGAAGGCGAAAAAACATGGAGTAAAAATTTATCCTGTTTCTCTTTCTTATCAACATCATCCTCCTACAAAAACGGTTTCGCTCGGGTTTGCAGGGGTTTCTGAATCCGACATAAGAGAAGGCATAAAAAAACTGAAGGCTGCCTGGAAGATATGAGGGAGCTTTCAGTTTAGCAAAACGGCCAAGTGACGGAACTAAGTGTTGAGAGCTGTTCAATATTTTTTAAGTATATGATGAGTGCCAGCAGTCCAGCCCACGATATGTCTGTTTAGCGAAAAACAGAATTTTTTATTTGCTCATCACAGTGCTAAAATAAACAAAAGAGACAATTGAAAAAATAGAGGTGTAAGAATGAAGTTAGATGAGTTTACAATTGGCCAGGTCTTCAAAACGAAATCATTAAAAGTATCAAAAGATGATATTATGCGGTTTGCGGGTGAATTTGACCCTCAGTATATGCATGTAGATGAAGAAAAAGCGAGTAAAGGCAGATTTAATGGAATTATCGCTTCCGGCATACAAACACTGGCCATATCTTTTAAACTTTGGATTGAAGAAGGTCTCTATGGAGACGATATTATAGCCGGAACAGAGATGAATCATATGACATTCATAAAACCCGTATATCCGGATGATGAATTGTTTACAATTGTTGAGGTTCTTGATAAGCAGCCAAAGAGAAATGAATTGGGAATACTCACAGTATTGTTATCTACTTATAATCAAAAAGAAGTAAAAGTGTTTGAAGGTGAGTTATCCGTATTGATGAAACGATAACTCAGAAAGCCCGCTTTTCGCGGGCTCGATTGAAGCAGATGGGTGAAAGATGTTAGCGGGTTTCTTTTGAAAAATAAGAGGTTAAAATATCATAAACAATAGGCAAAGAAGTAAACCCCTCATTTTCTAGAAAATGACCCCCGTGCTGGACTTCGTATAACGCAGCGTCAATTTGTTGTGCCAGCTCCTTGCTCCATGAAAATGGAACAATTTGGTCGTTCTTAGAAGCAATGACAGCACGGTGCTTCGCGGACTCGATGATTTTTTGATGATCAAACGATCCCTGTGTAAATTCATCTAACATCTGTAAAGTGGGCAACGATTTGGCAAAGCCGGAAACAAGTATGATTCCGCCAAGCTGTTTTCGTAATTGAATATGTTCCAAAAATCTCAAAATGGCAGGGCACCCTAAGCTGTGCGCAACCAAATACGTATTTTCGTGTAAAGTGTGCTGATATAAAGAGAGTGTATCCAGCCAATCCTCAAGTCTTGGCTGGAGCGGATTAGGCATGTTTAAAATGTCTGCTTGGACCCCATCTGCGAGCAGACGTTTTTTCAGCCAAGGGAACCAATGATTTGTTGAGGAGGCTCTGTAGCCATGAATGATATAGACTTGTTTTGTCATTATTTCCTCCTAAGAAATATTTTCATTCAGTATAAAATTCCTCTCATTGGGAAACAAGTACGCACTTTTTTGTAAGTAGCTTTACATATGAGGCACTCCTTGTGCCATTCCCCACTTACACATCTCATCTATGAGGGGATACAAAGATCGCCCTCTGTCAGATAACGAATACTCTACTTTCAGTGGGGTTTGAGAAACCTCAGACCGATGAATAAGGCCGTCAGTTTGCAATTCCTTAAGCTGTGCGCTTAACATTTTATGGGTGATGAAGGGCATAGCCCTTTTCAGCTCGCCGTATCTCATCGTTTTTTCACACCCTAACTCATAGAGAATTCTCATTTTCCATTTGCCCCCTATAAGAGATAAGGTGTATTCAAATGGGGCTTGTTTACTGCGGCACAGGCTATCCATGTAATCGAACCTCCTTTTTAAGGTATCATATCAGAATAATTCAGGATTTTCGGTGTTGAAGTTTGAGGGCGATTCGCGATCTGAACTGAAAGGAGCACTTGCTCAACAGGCGGCACGGTACATGAATGTTCTAAGTCAAAGAGGGTTACCTTACTGTTAATTACTTTATTTAAAAAAACGCATGTTTTTAGCTGAAAATATCTATTATGGTATATTTAAATATAACGAAATATTTGAGAAATGAGGAATGGTATGAATACACCCAAAAAACGTAAGAAATTTAAAGCGAAAATGATTCTCCAAATCATCATGGTTATCATTGGAGGAATCATTGCGGCATATGGACTAGAAACAGTGCTCATTCCAAACAGTGTATCTGATGGAGGGGTGACGGGTCTTAGCATTGTTGGTTCACAGCTATTCAACTTGCCGCTGGGGATTTTGATTGCTGTGATCAACATTCCATTTGTCTGGTTAGGATATAAGCAAATTGGGAAAAGCTTTGCATTATTATCAATTATCGGAATCGTATCGCTTGCCGCGGGGACAAGCTTTTTCCACCACACACCCGCTATCATAGAAGGAGATACCCTGTTAATTACCGTTGTCGGCGGGATTATCCTTGGATTCGGAATGGGGCTGGCGCTGCGTAATGGCGGCGCATTAGATGGAATTGACATGCTTGCTGTGCTGCTATCCCGAAAACTGCCATTCGGAACGAGCGATCTCATTCTATTCTTAAACCTATTTGTGTTTATTTTTGTTTCCACAGTATTTGGCTTACAAGGGGCATTGCTTTCAGTCATTGCTTACTACATTGCATCCAAAGTGATTCATGTTGTGGAGGAAGGCTTAAGCGGCTCTAAAACCTTTCAAATTATTACAACCCAACCTGAATTAATGGTAGAGACAATACGTGATCAATTAGGCCGAAGCGCCACATATAAAGAAGCTTACGGGGGTTTTTCCCACGAGAAATTTAAAGAAATCACATGTGTCATCAACCGTTTAGAAGAAACCAAACTAAAGGAAATTATTAATGATATTGATAAATCCGCCTTTGTCACCGTATATGACGTAGCTGAAGTGAAGGGCAGCAATTTTAGAAGTCTTAATCATCATTAGAAAAAAGAATGACCTTAACTGACATGCCGCCGATAAATATAATCAAAAACACTTTTTGAGGGCTTGAGGGTGTAACCGTAAAGGTCTGAATTATAGAAATACCAAGGGTGTCAAAACCCTTGGTATTTTTTCTGCCAAAAATAAGCCATTTTGGTGAAAGATTATTTCTCTGTGGCGAAATAAAGCAAAGCGATGACCGGAAAAGCGATACCAATCCATAGTGCTGTACTCCAGCCGCCTGAGGCATATGCCCATCCTCCAATAGATGACCCTATAGCACCGCCTAGAAAGAAGATTGCCATGAATAATCCGTTTAATCGACTGCGAATTTCAGGCGCCAACGAAAAAATGGCACGTTGACTGAGCACAAGGTTTGCAGATACGCCCATATCTAACAGAATAGCGGCAGCCACTAGAACTGTTATGCCGAAGGGGGAGCTGCTCTGAATCATGAGCGGCAGTAATAAAGAGACAATGACAACACCGAGAGCGATTCCAGTGGCAATCCGGGTCAAGCCGCGATCAGCCAGACGGCCGCCTATTGGTGCAGCGACTGCACCCGCAATGCCCACCAATGCGTAGAGTGCTATTGCCTTCTGAGAAAAATGAAAATCAGGACCGGACAATAATAAAGGAACGGTAGTCCAGAACAAGCTGAAAGCTCCAAATACAAACGCATGATAGATGGCACGGCGGCGTAAGATTGGAGTCGTGCGCAGCAGCTTCCACATTGAACCGAGTAAGGCAGTATAGTTTGTATTTGCTGTTGGTTTTCTGGCAGGAAGCACTTTTGATAATACGATGGCCAGGATAACACTTACCACGGCGGACAAAGCGAATATTGCAATCCACCCCCAGATATCAGCGACTAGACTAGATATCGGACGGGAAAGCATAATACCGAGTAATAAGCCGCTCATGACATTGCCAACAACCCGGCCGCGTGCAGCGTCTGATGCAAGGTATGATGCAAATGGAACAAGCACTTGGGCTGCGATTGATCCCAATCCGACGAAAAACGCAGCTGCTAAAAACAGTGTTCCATGCTTCACAAATGCTGTTAGTGTCAAAGCCGCTGCGCTTAGAAGGAGCGATACAACAATAAGTTTTTTGTTTTCGATAATATCTCCTAAAGGGACAAGAAATAGTAAGCCGGCAACGTATCCGATTTGGGTGAGTGTGACAATCAATCCAGCACTGCTTGGAGAAAGTCCAATTGCCTTACTAATTAATCCGACCAAGGGTTGTGCATAGTAAAGATTAGCAACAATGATACCGCATGCAGTTGCGAGAAGAAGGGTTAAACTGGGTGAAATCCTCTGACCTGCTTGTTTGTTTCCATTAGCCATATGAATGAACTCCTTTTTAAGTGGTTTTTTGAGTGTAATCATGACTTCTCACAAGTGATTTTATAAACTGAACGTTCAGTTTCGTTGATTAAGGAAAATAATATACTAAACGTTCAGTTTTGTAAATAGGTTTCTGTTTTCTTTTTTTATTCAGATTAAGTATACTGAACGTATAGTTTATATTGCGGGAAGGAATGATTCATGTGCAGAGTAAACGAGGGCGGCCGCGTGATGAAGGAACGCATAAGGCGATTCTCTCTGCAGCCTATGACCTATTGCTGGAAAAAGGCTTCGATGCGGTGACAGTCGATAAAATTGCCGAGCGTGCGAAAGTGAGTAAAGCAACGATTTATAAATGGTGGTCTAACAAGGCTGCCGTTATCATGGACAGCTTTCTTTCGACCGCGACGGACAGGCTGCCTGTGCCTGATACAGGGTCGTCAGTACAAGATATAGTAACCCACGCCACGAATTTAGCTAGGTTTTTGACAAGCCGGGAAGGAACCGTTATTAAGGAATTAATAGGTGCAGGGCAGTTGGATGAAAAATTGGCAGAAGAATATCGCACGCGATTTTTCCAGCCTCGCCGCCTCCAAGCGAAAGGCCTTCTAGAAAAGGGAATTCAGAAAGGTGAATTGAGAGAGAATCTTGATATTGAAGTAAGCATAGATCTCATATACGGACCGATTTTCTATCGTCTGCTTATAACAGGGGACGAGGTGAATGACTCCTATGTGCATGATTTGGTAGTGAATGCGTTTAAGGGAGTTCAAGCTACATGAAGGATTTGGTACAGAAAGCCTTCAAAGAACAGAGAGAAATTAACGGCCATTTTGTAGATGTCATGCCAATGGAGAAAATACTTGCAGTATAAACAGGCCTCTAAAGAGGCCTGTTTTTTTTATGACCGGATGCTCCATCTATATTCAGCATTGGCTGAATGACCACTCCCTGCAACTTGAAATCGTCTCATTTTTATCATGATCTGGATCATGATTGAAAACAGCCGGTCCCATACAAATAAAATGGCATTCTTCAATGTCAAAATAATCAAATCTAATGTGTAATGAAGCAATGCAAAGGGTTTTCAGAATGAGGTTGGTGTTAAGGAATCAAAAAGCTTTGATGTTCCAAATATAAGGGATTGTTTATATAAATAATAGTTTATATAATGGCGGAGGCGCTAAAAAAACGCGGGGAGAGACTCATGCTTTCGTTTAGACAAACAGAGCGCTGTATAAAGAAACGTAAAGGGGAATGTATAGACATTTGTTGCTTATATAACGAGTTGTGAAGGACGAGTGCATATGACGATTGATGTTGCGGCGATGACTCGTTGTTTGAAAACACTTAGTGATCAAACTAGGCTTATAATGATGAGATTATTTCTTGAAAAAGAATATTGTGTCTGTCAATTGGTTGATATGTTCGAAATGAGCCAGCCCGCCATAAGCCAGCATTTGCGGAAATTAAAAAACGCAGGTTTTGTGAATGAGGACAGAAGAGGCCAATGGCGTTATTATTCAATAAATGGTTCCTGTCCTGAGTTTGATACATTGCAATTGATCTTACATCAAATTGATCAAGAGGATGAATTGTTAAACCATATCAAACAAAAGAAAACTCAAGCGTGTTGCCAGTAAGGAGGCATTAGATTGACATCAATGATTTTGGCAGTATTCATCTTTTTATTAACTCTAGTATTGGTCATATGGCAGCCGAAAAATTTATCTATAGGGTGGTCAGCCTGTGGAGGCGCAGTTTTAGCTCTAATAGCAGGTGTTGTCAATTTTCATGATGTGTTAACTGTGACAGGGATTGTTTGGAATGCGACATTGGCTTTTGTGGCCATCATACTGATATCGTTAATTCTTGATAATATCGGTTTCTTTGAATGGGCAGCGCTTCATATGGCTAAGGCTGCAAAAGGAAACGGTGTGCGGATGTTCGTTTATGTATCTCTATTAGGAGCTATCGTCGCCGCGTTATTTGCAAATGACGGTGCAGCTCTTATATTGACACCAATCGTATTAGCGATGGTCAGAGCATTACATTTTAATGAAAAATTAGTTTTTCCTTTTATCATTGCCAGCGGATTTATTGCGGATACCACTTCGCTTCCTTTAGTAGTGAGCAATTTGGTCAACATTGTTTCAGCGGACTATTTTCATATTACGTTTATTGATTATGCATCCAGAATGGTTGTCCCGTACTTGTTTTCGCTGCTGGCGAGCATCATTGTACTTTACCTTTTCTTTAGAAAAAGCATACCAAAACGCTATGATCTGACTGAGGTTAAAAAACCGGTTGAAGCAATTAAAGATCAAAACATGTTCAGACTGTCATGGTATATCTTAGGGCTGCTGTTAATTGGATATTTTGCAAGTGAATTTTTTTCTATCCCTGTATCAGTGGTAGCGGGCAGCATTGCAATCATTTTCTTAATCGCTGCGCAAAAGAGTCCGGCCGTCCATACAAAGAAAGTGGTGAAAGAGGCGCCATGGGCTATCGTATTCTTTTCAATTGGCATGTACGTTGTTGTGTATGGTGTCCGAAATGCCGGATTAACGGATGTCCTTTCAGATGTGATTCAAGCCGCAGCTGATCAAGGATTGTTTGCTGGGACAATTGGAATGGGCTTTATTGCGGCGATTCTTTCTTCCATTATGAATAACTTGCCGACTGTTATGATTGACGCACTGGCGATTGCCGGTACAGATACACATGGGATGATGAGAGAAGCGCTTATTTATGCAAATGTGATCGGTTCAGATTTAGGGCCTAAAATAACACCGATTGGTTCCTTGGCGACATTATTATGGCTTCATGTTCTTTCGCACAAAGGTATGAAGATTTCCTGGGGCACGTATTTTAAAACAGGAATTATCCTCACGATACCCACTTTATTGATCACACTTGTCGGCCTGTATATTTGGCTGCTGATAATCCATTCTTGTTTCTAAAAGGACAAGGTCACTATATCAAGGAAAACAATGCACTGGTAACTCTTGCCGCAGCCAAATGGCTGAAGGGTGGGGGAGAAAATATCTTGGGGACAAGTGGAATGAGTATAGCGCTGAAATCGAATGTCATGGATGACATCTGAAAGCTGTCAAAGCTATGAAAGAAGCAGGGATTGATATTTCAAATCAAACATCGGATAAATTTGATGATCCGGCAAAAGCACACGGAACAGAAGAAGTGTTTCCAAAGGGTCCGTGATGAAATTGGTGACCGTTTAAAACAGTTTGCTGTAACTGGGGAATAAAGAATCGATATATTCAGCGTTTCCTTGGGTTATATAATGCAATGTGTTGTTCAACAGGTGTCTGCGAGCTGAGTGCAGACACCTGTTTTTGTTTTTATTTGTCTGAGATTCGTAACAGGGAAGTTATTTAGCTGGTGACAGAGGAAAATTGATTTGTGAACAGAATCATGAAGGAGACGGTGTTTTAAAGGAGTTGTCTGTTTTGCAGGAATTAACAAAAGAAAAATACAGTAGCTTAAAAACAATGTTTGATGACAAATATTGTCCCACATTTGTCTATTCAATATTAGACCAAACCATTCCGGGAGCTGTTTATGCAGATGATCAAACCTTTCCTAAATCGTTTTTTATAGGAACTGAATCAGGCATTTATTTTATTGCGGGAGACCAAGGGAATCGGGATTTTCATGATTTCATTGCAGGATATTATGAAGAACAAGTGAAATCATCAAAACGATTTACCTTGTTTTCTTCCAGTGATACATGGGATAGTGTACTGAAACCCATACTGAAAGATGACTTGAACCAAATGAGAAGAGCTGCATTTTCTTATCAACCAAAATCTTTCAAAAAGACTTTGCAACTGCCAAAGGGTCTTGTATTGAAAAGAATAGACGAAGACATCATTTCACACAGCACAGCGTTTAACAGCGCTTATTATGAGGAGTATTGGAATTCTGTCTCACAGTTTGCTTCAAAAGGTTTTGGATTTGCTGTATTACATGGCAATCATGTAGTAAGTGAGTGTACCTCTATATTTTTAGGGCATAATCGAGCGGAAATGGATATCTATACACTTGAAGAATATAGAGGACTGGGGTTAGCTTATTGCGTAGCAAATAGGTTTATAGCGTTTTGTATGGAAAATGGGATTGTTCCTAGCTGGGATTGTGATATCTGCAACAATTCGTCCATTGCATTAGCAGCTAAACTAGGGTTTAGACCGGTAACGGAATACACTATTTACTACTCTGGCTAACCTTAATGAAAGAACCTTAAAAGGAGATACCAACCGATGTTGGTATCTTTTTTGTTTTAGAGTTTTTTTACCCTTTTAGCAGAAAAATGAGTGATGAAAATCTTATTCATTTTATTTACTTTTAGGTAGGTAAAACATACCCCGCCAACTGTAACCACTCCGCCTAGCAGAGAGAGCAGTGTGGGTATCTCGCCGATCCAGAGCCAAGATATGATCAAGGCTAAAGCCGGTGTAACATAAAGTGAAAGGGTTGCTTCTGAGGCACCGACGAGTAAAGTGACATATGCAAGGGCAAAGTATGGCACAACTGTTGGCAATAAACCTAAATAAACAATCGACAATGTAGCGTTCAAAGGTGCGTCTATCACCTCCGAGCCTAAGCCAGGCAAAAAAATAAGCATAGGTACTGTTCCGCCCCAAATGGTGAATGTAACGAATGGAATAAAACCATATTTTTTTATATAGCTAGGTTGAAAAACGAAGTAAATACTTTCAGAAAAAGCTGCCAGCAGGATAACCAAAAAGCCTTTCAATGAGTATGTATTGTCTCCTGTCCCAAATGCAATCAATGACACACCCAGTAAACTGATGACAGAGCCAACCCATTTAGTAAATCCAAAATGTTTACTAAAAAATAGGCGGGACAATATGGCGGAAAAGATTGGTGTTGTGGTGACTAGTAAGCTTGCAACCCCTGCACTAACTGTCCTTTCGCCAATATTTAATAAAATGTGATACAGTGCAAAACCTAAAAACCCTAAAAGAAAAATGGCAGGAATGTCTTTCAAGTCGGGTAGGCGCATCTGAGTCAAAACAGCAAAAAGCAATAATGCCATAGAGCCGATTAACAAACGAAATAAAGCAAGGTGTTCTGATGTGTACCCTTCTAGTCCTGCGCGAATTCCCGGAAAAGCAGATGCCCATAAACCAATCATGAGACTATGAGATATCATTATTTGAACTGTTTTCTTTCGCATTCCTCTCACTCCTCTTTACAAAAACCAACCAGTTATTTAATGTGTTTTTATATTAATAAAGATTTGGTGATATGGCTTCAACCAGTTAAACGGATTTTGACCCAACCAATTTATTTTAAGGAGACCGATTCTATGAGCTTTCCAGAAGAAAAAAAGATGAAAAAGCTCCCTAAGTACAGACAAATTGTTCATTTTATTAAAGAGAAAATAGGAAATGGAGAGTGGCCGATTGGAAGCAAGATTCCAAGCCAGCGCACGCTTGCAAAAGATTTTCAGGTAAATCGGAGCACAGTGATTACAGCGTTA
Organism: Bacillus sp. SG20033; assembly: GCF_044570195.1. NCBI lineage: Bacteria > Bacillati > Bacillota > Bacilli > Caryophanales > Bacillaceae > Bacillus > Bacillus sp. SG20033. The sequence goes on from NZ_CP172606.1 coordinate 570,360, forward strand.
GAGGAATTGATGGCCGATGGGCTAATAGAAGGCACAATGGGGAAAGGCACAGTTGTTATCAACAACACATGGACACTGATGGCTAAGAATTCTGCTCCCGATTGGGATCAATATGTCACCTCTGGCATTCAGATGCCAAGCCGAAAAATCGTTCAAGAGATCAATCAATCAGAATCAAATACAGACCTTATACAGCTCAGTAAAGGTGAACTTTCAGCTGAGATTTTTCCTTTGGCTGTTATGAAAGAGATGATGGGGAAGGTATCTCATCACATGGAGGCATTCGGTTATGAAGAACCAAAAGGTTACTTACCTTTGAGGGAGGCATTAAGCAACTATTTAAAAACCATTGGAATCAACGTCTCATCTTCTTCCATTCTGATTGTCTCAGGAGCGTTGCAAGCCCTGCAGTTGATATCAATGGGGCTGTTACAAAGAGGATCAACCGTTTATCTTGATCAGCCCTCTTACCTTTATTCATTACACGTATTTCAATCAGCTGGTATGAAGCTGACTGGACTTCCTATGGATAATGAAGGACTTTTGCCTGAAAATGTTCATTTAACAAGAGGAGAGCGGGGAAGGGCTATCTTATATACAAATCCATGTTTTCACAATCCGACTGGTATTCTTATGTCTAAAAAGCGGCGTGAAGAGATCCTGACAGTAAGTGAGAATACACAGCTTCCTATTATTGAAGATGACATTTATCGTGAGTTATGGATCGATGAAATTCCGCCATATCCTATTAAAACAATTGATAAAAATGGACACGTACTGTACATAGGAAGTTTATCGAAAACATTAAGCCCAGGTTTGAGGATTGGATGGATCGTCGGACCGGAACCGGTGATTGAACGTTTATCTGACATTAAAATGCAAACAGATTACGGATCCAGTTCGCTATCCCAGAGAGTAGCGGCAGAGTGGTTTACTTCCGGCCACTACCAGCAGCATGTAGAAAAGGTTAGGCAGCAATTAAAGGTGAGAAGAGAATTGGTCTTGAGTGCTTTAGAAACTCATTTGAAAGATGTGGCGACATGGAATATCCCAAAAGGAGGGTTTTTTGTCTGGATAAAAATATTGCCTTCCATATCAATGAAATTACTTTATACTAAAGCCTTATCAAAAGGGATTCTGCTCAATCTCGGCAGTATCTATGCTCAGGAAAAAGGGAATTATATTCGCTTATCATATGCTTATGCATCTCTTGAAGACCTTCAAAAGGGGATTTGTGAGTTGGGTTTAATGATTAAAGAATTGGCAAGCAGGTAACTTTTATATCCTTAAATGGATGTTTCACTAAAAAAGAGATCAAGCCTAATGATCGCTTGATCTGATAATAACAAGGGTTACTAGAATAGACCAAATCATGGTTCGGTCTTAAAATGATCATGTCTCTGAACGAAAAGTCTTTCCGACTTCTCTTCCTAAACCAAAGTAGTGTCTGAAATTATAGATAAGCGGGCTCCATTTGGAAGGGTTGATATGGTTTTCGTCCAGAATGATACTTTCCTCGGCATGAAAATGTAGTGCCTGCGTCTCTACAATTGCGAATGACGATTCATATTCTGGAAGCCGAATGTGTTTCACTTCGGCTTCGATTTGGATAGGGCATTCTTTAATTCGTGTTGGTGATACTGTTTTTGATTGTAAAGGCGTTAACCCTGCTGCCTCGTATTTTTCTTTTTTATATGTAAATCCGAGCTGCTTCTTTAAAGGCGGTATGCTTTTTTTTCCGCTATAAGATGAAATTCTTTCAACGTTTTCCCATAATTCCGGGCCAGGCAAGTTTATGACACACTCTTTGTGTCTTTCCAAATTGTCGATGGCTTTTCCTCCCAGTCCTACTCCAAGGATTATATAATGTCCAAGAGCCCAAGAAGAAGACATAGGACTAATATTAGTGGTTCCATCCTCATTCAATGTGGTTAGAAGAAATGTCGAGGTACCATAATACATGATCTTGGGTTTGATTTCTTTAAATCGACGAGTGTCTCGTTTGATGTCCAATGTTTTTTCCTCCTTGTCACGCTTACATTTATATTGTAAAGGATTAACATTTCAACTATCATCGAAATATGAATGTAAGGAGGAAAATCATGAATCCTAATATTGCAAAAATCTCTTCGCTGCTATCAGATCCCTCGCGTTCTTCCATTCTTCTCAGTCTGATGGATGGAAGGATACACCCTGCGGGAGAGCTTGCATATCTCGCTAACATTAAACCTCAAACCGCCAGTTTTCACCTGAATAAATTGCTTGAAGCAAAGCTGATTAGCGTAGAGAAGCATGGGAGACATCGGTATTACAGATTGGCTGACTCAGATGCTGCAAATGTGATCGAACAATTGCTTCATATTGCGCCTAAAGCAAAAGTCAAATCTTTAAAAGAGTCAAAAGAGAAAAAGGACTTGCATTTCGCCCGTACCTGTTATGATCATTTGGCAGGTTATGTGGGCGTGCAAATGGCACATTCATTAGTTGAGCAGGGGATGTTAAAAAAAGTTGATTTAAACTTTGAGGTGACTTCAGAGGGTGCTTTATTCTTTTCAAAGTTAGGCATCAATGAAGAGCAACAACGGAATAAGAGGAGAGCTTTTGCCCGCTGCTGTTTGGATTGGAGTGAACGGCAGCATCATATTGCAGGAGCATTAGGAAACGCCCTATTGGTGCGCATGTTAGAAGAAGAATGGATCGTTCGTATGCCTAAAACGAGAGCGATTAGGATTACACAAAGCGGGAAAATCGCGTTTGAAAAGCACCTAAACGTGAAGATTTAGGATTTTGAAGCGGAAACACCAGATGATGAGGCACGATATCTAGGAGGAGTAAGATTTGTTCTAATCTTACTCCTTCTTCTTATTTTGAAGCAGCTCGATTCCCCATTGCAATAGAGATGCGGTTCCAACTGTTTATTTGATTAATGATGAGAACAAGGTCAACATATTGTTTTTCATCATAATGTTCCCGCACCCGATGATATAGCTCATCAGGAACCCTTTTAGATGGAATGAGCGTGATGTGTTCAGATAGTTCGAGAGCCGCTTTCTCTTCAGGTGAGTAAAAATCACATTCATTCCAAGCATGTAAACAGTAAATTCGCTGTTCAGTTTCCCCCATTTTGCGGGCATCGGACGTATGCATATCTATGCAGTAGGCACAGCCGTTCATTTGAGAGACTCTGATTTTGATTAGTTCTCTCGTCGTTCGGTTAATTGAGGATTGTTTCGTGTATTTCTCCATATCCATCATGATTTTCATACCTTCAGGTGCAATCTCATAGTAGGACACTCTTTGACTCATAAAGCAAGACTCCTTTCCATAGAATACCTAGATTGTATCCCGGTATTGATCATTTTACCAATGTGCGGTTTGAATGACAGCTGTTTCAGCGTCTTTTGGAAAGAAGCTTCTTTGAATAAAAATAAGGGTAGCCAGCAATGATGAGTGGAGCTGCTAATGCAAGCAGTATCCATGAGCCTGATTGGCTGTCTCTAGTGATTCTAATGAATATATAAGTACCGATCAGAAAATATAATAAAGCACCTAGAAACCAATACATGTTCAATCCTCTTTTTCCTTGCTTTTTGGTTGCGCATTTTTGTCTGTCATATGGCTTAATCGATCAGGGTTCTGATTTTTTAATACCTTTTCGGTCCGGATTCCTTTTCTCTTTAATGATAAAATTGTGAGATCAATCGATTTCAATGATGATCATTCCTTCAATGAATAGTAAGTTCCTTATGATTTTAAAGGTAAATTTGAAAAGATAAAACGTACATAGAGGCAGAACGTTCATGTACGTTTGGGCAATGATCACTTGTTGGAAACTCTAATGTTTCCCTGCACCTGATATTGTTGTGTTCCTTCTCTTCCTATAAAATGATTGGATACATGTATGTTTGCACGTTGAAATATGAGTTCGATTTTCATGAATCTCTATTCGGTGAAACAGGTAAAGGAAGTGGATAAGGTTTGCTTATAAGGAATCCTTTTAAAGATAAATATTACTCACATGATAGGCGGGCATTAAACATGCTTGCACTCAGAGTGCCGGGCCTGGCTTTTATTCTCATGATCTATATAGCCTCTATCGTGCTGCAATTTGTTTCTGGGGGGTGGTCCATTTTATTGCTTTATGCGTTTACCATATTAATCGCCATTTTTGCTTTGCTTCATTGGCACTCATATCGCTGGGTTAAGAAAAGGGTGGTTCTGTATTTTGTGATACAAGGTTTGATCACCTTTACACTTGCTAATCTCATGACTGGCTACCTTATGCTGGTCATCATTGGCCTTTATGCATTTTTGATTGGACAGATTTTAGGAATGGCAGACAGAAGAAGGACGATTCCCATTCTTTATCTATTGCTGCTGCTGGTCATAAATTCGGCGTATCACCTTCATAAAGGTGAAGTTTTGCATTTTATTGTTATTGCTGCGCCGATCATGATTGTCATCATCACTTATGCCGCAACATTTTTTGCCCAAGTCGATGAAAAAATAAAAGCTCAATTGACTCTTGAAAGGCTGGAGCTGGCTCATCAGCAGGTAGAACAGCTGACGCTGCAGAACGAAAGACAGCGGATGGCCCGAGACTTACACGATACGCTTGCTCAAGGTCTTGTCAGTTTAAATATGCAGCTGGATGCGATTCATGTTCATCTCGCCAAAGGCAACACAGAGAGAGCGAAGGAAATCATACAACAATCGATGAAAAGAGTGAAAAGCACATTAGCTGATGCACGTTCAGCTATTGACGATCTCCGCAGCAAATCAGAAGAAATCGGTGTTTTAAAAGAAAGAATTACCTCGCTAATGGATCATTTTATAGAGTCGACAGGCATGGCTTGTTTATTAGATTACAGATTGCATCAGGTGCTGGATGTGCGTACAGCTGAAAACTGTTATTACATCATTGGAGAATGCATGACGAATGCGGCAAAGCATGCTGAGGCGAAAACAATCTGGATATCCATTTGGGATGATGAAAAGGGAAGGCTCCATTTAACAGTTAAGGATAACGGCAAGGGATTTGATGTTGAAAAAGGAAAGAAAAAGAGAGGACATTATGGGCTTCTTGGCATACAAGAACGCGTCAGGGCAATAAATGGCCAATTCAATATCAAGAGTACAAAATTGAAAGGAACACAAATTGAGATCACTGTACCAATTCAGGGAGAGATGCAAGATGAATAAGGTTTTAATCGTTGATGACCATCTTGTCGTGAGGGAAGGTCTGAAGCTTTTAATTGAAACGAATGATCAATACACCATTATAGGAGAGGCGGAAAATGGAAAAGTCGCAGTCCGTCTTGCAGATGAATTAGAACCGGATATCATTCTGATGGATTTGTATATGCCGGAGATGAGCGGGTTAGAGGCCATTAAACAAATAAAAGAAAAACACGATATCCCCATCATTATTTTGACTACATATAATGAAGATCACTTAATGATCGAAGGGATTGAATTAGGAGCGAAAGGATATCTGTTAAAGGATACGAGTTCAGAAACCCTTTTTCACACAATGGATGCAGCGATCAGAGGAAATGTGCTGTTGCAGCCTGATATCCTCAAACGTCTGCAAGAAATCCAATTTGAGCGGATGAAAAAGCAGCGCAATGAGACGCAGCTGACAGAAAAGGAAGTCATTGTTCTAAAAGCAATTGCTAAAGGTCTTAAAAGCAAAGCGATTGCCTTTGATTTGGGCGTCTCTGAGCGAACAGTAAAGTCCAGATTAACGTCCATTTACAATAAATTAGGCGCGAATTCAAGAACTGAGGCAGTAACGATTGCCATGCAAAAAGGTATTCTGACAATAGACAACTAAACTGCATATTTGAAAATTGCCCAAACGTACATGCCCGAATGTACGTTTTTTTCATTTCATTGTCAACTACAATGAGAAAGAATGTGATCAAGCAATGTGTTGAAAGGAGATTATCATGTCAAAAATGTTATATACATTAGGAGGATGGGTTGCTCGCAATCGCATAAAAGCAATATGTGCGTGGATCGTTGTGTTAGTTGCTGCGATAGGCCTTGCAGTGACCTTGAAACCAAGTTTTTCTGAGGATATGTCCATACCTGACACACCTTCGGAAAAAGCGATGGATGTGATTCAAAAAGAATTTCCTCATGGTCCTGATAAAGGGAGCATACGGGTTATTTTCGGTTCTGGTGATGGGGAGAAACTTACTGGGAAGCCAGCAAAAAAAGCAATAGAAGATACGTTCAAAGAAATCAGTAAAGATGATTCTGTTGACTCGATTGCAAGTCCTTTTGTGACAGGGACAATCGCGAAAGATGGCACAGTTGCCTATGCTGATATCAAGTATAAATCATCAGCAGATGATATAAAGGATTACTCTATCAAACACTTAAAAGACAGTTTGAAAATGGCTGATGATGAAGGATTGCAAACTGAGCTAAGCGGAGATGTACCGGGAGCCGAGATGGAGATAGGCGGTGTCTCTGAAATTGTCGGCATTATCTTGGCTTTTGTCGTTTTAGCCATTACATTCGGTTCTTTATTAATAGCAGGTTTGCCGATTTTAACTGCACTGATTGGTTTAGGTGTAAGTATTGGACTGGTTTTGATTGGGACACAAGTATTTGATATTGCTTCCGTCAGTCTTTCATTAGCCGGAATGATTGGCCTTGCTGTTGGTATTGATTATGCTTTATTTATTTTTACGAAACACCGCCAGTTTTTAGGCGAAGGCATACAAAAGAATGAATCAATTGCGAGAGCCGTGGGAACAGCGGGAAGCGCAGTCGTTTTTGCCGGACTTACTGTTATCGTTGCACTTTGCGGATTGACTGTCGTTAACATTCCTTTTATGTCTGCGATGGGGCTGACAGCAGGGCTTAGTGTACTGATGGCTGTTTTGGCTTCCATCACACTTGTGCCTGCGGTCTTATCGATTGCAGGGAAGCGGATGATTCCGAAATCAAACAAGAAAATAGAAAAACAAAGCACTGAAACAAATGTCTGGGGACGCTTTGTCACCAAAAATCCTATCATGCTAAGTGTATGCAGCATTCTGATTTTGATCGTCATTAGTATCCCATCTATGCATTTGGAACTGGGCTTGCCTGATGCTGGGATGAAAGCTAAGGATAATCCGGATCGCCGGGCATATGACTTGCTTGCCGAAGGCTTTGGAGAAGGATTTAATGGCCAATTAACAATCGTAGCGGATGCCGCAAATGCTACAGAAAATAAGGCGGAGGCTTTCGCAGATGCAGTGAAAGAAATAAAGGGTTTAGACCATGTAGCAAGTGTCACCCCTGCAATGCCTAATAAAGAAGGGAACTTTGCCATCATTACGGTCGTTCCGGAAACAGGTCCAAATGATGTCACAACGAAAGATTTGGTACACGATGTACGCAGTTTGTCAGATAAAAACGGAGTAGATTTGCTTGTTACTGGATCGACTGCAGTGAATATTGACATTTCAGATCGCCTCAATGATGCGATACCGGTGTTTGCTGTACTTATTGTGGGCTTTGCGTTTGTATTGCTGACCATCGTTTTCCGTTCGCTGCTTGTGCCGCTTGTTGCTGTTGCAGGTTTCATGTTGACGATGACAGCCACTCTTGGAATCTGTGTATTTGTCTTGCAAGACGGGAATCTCATCGACTTTTTCAAAATACCTGAAAGAGGGCCGATACTCGCGTTCCTGCCGATTTTATCTATTGGGATTCTGTTCGGGTTAGCCATGGATTATCAAGTATTCCTTGTCAGCAGAATGCGTGAAGAATATGTAAAAACAAAGAATCCAGTACAAGCCATTCAGGCTGGATTAAAACACAGTGGTCCTGTTGTTACAGCAGCCGGCTTGATCATGATCTTCGTTTTTGCAGGATTTATCTTTGCAGGCGAAGCTTCTATTAAAGCCAATGGGCTGGCTCTTTCCTTTGGTGTACTCTTTGATGCCTTTATTGTAAGAATGACACTGATTCCAAGTGTCATGAAGCTGATGGGGAATGCAGCTTGGTATTTGCCGAAATGGTTAGACAAGATTATTCCGAATGTGGATATAGAAGGGCATCAACTGACAAAGGAAATACAGCCGGAAATAGATCATGAACAAAAGAAACAAATCAGTGTGTAATAGAAAAAGCAGATCTTTTATGATCTGCTTTTTTGCTTATGGTAGTATTTAGAAGATGAAGTCGGCAGTTAAAAGGAGACGCTTATGGCGCAATCACTCATTTTCGATTGGATGGAACTTTGTTTCATATTGGCAGAAGCTGCATTATACTAGCAGGCATTCCAGGAGAAGTGATAAAGCACATCAAATGATTTTTTTGACGCTGCCTTCTCTCCGTGATGCCTAGGTTCTTGATAATTCTAAGAATAAACCAACTGATCATATAAGAAACCTAAAGAAACAAGCACACAAAACCAGCTGCGGGTTTTGTCCAAGAAAAATAGAGTCCATAAGAGGGACTCTATTTTTTGAAATGCCCGGCTAGAAGCATATTGCAGGACTTTATGAATGCAAATCACTATCTTATAAGCCCTTACCGTGAAATGCCTGTTTCTGCATTGAAAAAACGCATTACACGTTCATTTACGTAAGCGGGTTGTTCCATCGATAAAACATGTCCGGCATTTTTAATGACTTCTGCCTCAATATCAGGAACGAATGAAGAGGCTCGGTGCAGGGCTGAGTGGGGATCATAGATGACTTCATGTTCACCAAGTAATAATAGGATAGGAACTCTTGCTGAACGTAATTCCTCATCGGTAAAAACATACGGAAATCCGTCGGCTTTAGGATTTGGATTTCTTGATCCATCCTGCCACATTACCCCTGCCTGAAACTGCTTCACAAAAATCGGGTGCAGCACATTCTGATCATTCATCATCCAATTTAAGAATTTTTCAACTCCATTTGACGCTGTAAGGCCAAGAGCGTATTTGTAGAAATCGTGATGAAATGGCAAAAACGTTTCTGCCGGACTCAGTATAGCTGCGCTTTTTACTCTCTCAGGCATACGTAAAAGGAAATTCATCGTATGGAGACCGCCAAGCGAAAGTCCGATCATGTGGGACTTTTCGATCCCCAGATTGTCAAACACATCAAGAAGCCAATTGGCGTAATCCGTTCTTGTACCGCTTAAATTCTCAGGAATACTCTTGTTTTTATCACCTATGATATCAACTGCATAAGTTCTGTATTTGCTGCTCCAATCGGCGATGTTGGGATACCACATCGTCGAGCTGAATAATGCTCCGTGGAGTAATACAAGCGGCGGGGCATCCTCTGGGCCGCTTACAATCACATGTGTTTGACCAAAACGAGTAGATATATAGAATGATTTGCAACGGACCGGCCAAAGACTAAGGCTTTCATTATAAGTTTGATAATAGCGGATACCGTTGTCACTTAATTCGGGAATACTAGATGAATGGTTTGACATACAAATGCCCCTCCCAATTTTGTTTAAATGAATGTGCCGTTTCGTGATGGGGAATCTGATTTTGATATAACAGACTTTATTTACAATATAATACAGTTGTTATTCGACGTCAAATCCACGATGAAAAGGAAATAAAACGATTGGAACAGATTATTGAAAATCAATATAACAGAATATTAACCTCTTTTGTGGGAGCCGCTTCATTAAAACCGCAATCCAAATGCATGAATCACAAAAATCACAACAGGAGGGATCAGGAGGGAAGGCAGCAGATTCAGTGTTTTGAACTTCTTGATTCCAAGAATGCTTAGACCTGAACTGAGGATGAGTATGCCTCCCACAATTGTGATTTCATTAATAAGGTCTGTATTGATTGCGCTCTCCATTACTTGTGCAAATAAATAGATGGAGCCCTGCCAGGCAAATAATACAAGTGCGGCAGCCGCTATTCCAAAACCAAAAGTTGAAGCGAGCACAATGGAGGTGATCCCATCTAACATCCCGTTTGTCAGAAGGTATGTATAATCTCCATGCAAAGCGGCTTCAACAGGGCCTAATATTGACAGCGAACCTATACAAAATAATAAGACCGCAGTTGATAAGCCCTCTGCTAAATTGCTTTTAGAAAATTTGTTCACCAGCTTGTTGAATCGTAATTCTAAATTGATGATCTGGCCTAGCAAACCTCCAATGGCTAAACTCACAATGAATAGAATGGGATATTTACTATCAGGCAAGTGCTGTGTAATGGCGTTGATCCCCAGCGCGACCGCAGCGAATCCCATTGCCTGCATCAAAATATCCTGGTATTCATCTTTAATGCCTTTTTTGAATATCCCCCCGATTATGCTTCCTGCAATAATCATCACTGTGTTAAAAATCGTTCCAAACATAAGCTTTCTCCTCCAAAAATCATTCCTGCATAAAAAATAAACCCTCTAGTTAGTAGAGAGTCAAGGGAGATAAAAACATATTCATGAGATTATTTGATGGGCAGCAGGATTTCAGTCACATAATTATCTAGGTTATTCGTAATGCCATAATCAATGAGTGTGATTTCAATTGAGTCCCCTGCTACCTCATAATGATGTTCTTTCATATATGCCAGTAATTTTTTGTAGTATGGTTCGGCTTCTGGATGTGACCCTTTAAACCTAATTTGCAGATATTCTCTTGAAGGAAAGATGATTTCTGAAGAAGTTTTTTCATTTTCATCTTCAAGAATCATAAATATACTGGAATATTTGTCAAACTGTTTTGCTTTCACATTTGCTGCTGATATGGATAAACCGATCTTGCCTATGAATATATCTTCGTTTACATTCAGGTGGATTCTCAATTCAGCTAACGAATGTTCGATATCATGGCCGAGAACATATTCATGCTGCAAGTAAGCCACACGCATTGCGGGAAGTTTGATTTTTGTAATTTGATATAACGGCATGTTAACGGCATCTTCTATATGTGTGATGCGTCGGGAGATCTTTCGTTCAATGCGTTCCAATTCTTTCTTCTTGCGATCAATTTCAGCCTGCTGGCTTTTTAGTAAATGAAGAAGAGTGTTCGTATTTTGAGAGTTATAAAAATCAAGAAGCTTATTGATTGGCAGGCCTAAGGCCCTCAAATACTTGATGGTATCAAGCCGCTCAAACTGTTGGGTAGAATAATATCTATAGTTCGTTTGCTCATCTTTATATTCCGGTTTCAACAGACCGATTTCATCATAATACCGAAGAGCAGAGATTTTCACATTGAATAACCTTGACACTTCTCCAATCGAAAAAAATTCCTTCATTCTAACAACCTTTCTGTCCCTATGATTATATACATCCACATTATATAGTACGCTGAGTTCTAAAGGTAAAGTTTGCAGCATAAAGAAAAAACTCCTTCTAAAAAGGAGCTTTTCATTCTTCGAAATAAGGATTCACATGGATGAGCACTTCTTCTACATCTGAAAACTGTCTTTTGATTTCATTTCGAATTTCGCGGGCGATGTCGTGTCCCTGCTTAATTGTCAAATCATGATCCAAAGATAAACGGACATCAAGCAATTTATAGTGGCCATGTTCTCTCGCGCGGATTCTATCAATTCGTTTTACCTGATCACATTGAAAAATAACAGCTTTATATTCCTCTATCAGCTCGGGATCAACACTCTTTTCCATGAGCACATCAACAGACGGCCTGATTAATTCCATTGAAATCTTAAAAATGAGGTAAGCAACGATTGCACTGGCAATGGCATCTGCGTACAACAGATAGGGCCAGCCGCGGGTGTTTCCGATGATAGCCAACAGGACGCCGATAAAAGCGGCAAGAGAGGCAACGATATCGCCTTTATGATCGTACGCAATCGCTATAATCGCTTTGCTGTTCCATTTTTCCCCTTGCTTTATAGAATAACGATATAAGATTTCCTTAGCCACGTACGAAATCAGAGCCGCAAACAATGCGCTGTATTGGGGAACGCTTGGCCCTTTAACAAAGGACAGAATCGCTTCTATGAGGATATAAACGGATACGATCACTAAGATAATTCCTACAATCGCCTCACTAATGACTTCAGCTTTTCCGTGACCAAAAGGATGATCTTGATCGGGCGGTTTATTGGAAATGCCGATCACTGCCAAGACTGCAATCGAAGCAACGACATCTGCCGCGGAATGTATTCCGTCTGCAAACACGGCTTCACTATCGCCTGCCAGCCCAAAAAAGACCTTTCCTGCCATTAAGATCAGATTGGCGATCAATGCAATCAAAGCAACTTTTCTGCTTATTTGTTCTCTTTCACTTGCCATTTTTTCCTCCTATAAAACTGCACAAAAAAAATAGGAGTGCTCTATATACGCTCTCCGTATCCTTTCCTGTGTAATCACTTTGCTTATCATACCAATTCAATTTCGAGTGGGTCTATAGCAACGTTGTTTCCTGTTTACTAATAAATAAGGTGACAGAAAAAAAGTTGGAGCTGTGCTAAAAGGTCATACAGCAAACAAATGAGTTCTTATGTAACAACAGTGATGATTCCGCTATTAAAATGCTGCCGTCAGTGAAAAATTCCCACTAATTTTCAAAAACCTATTGACATGAGAAGATCTGTATTTTATTATTATCTCATATTTAAGATATTTTAATTCGAGATATTTGATTGAAAAGATCAGCGATCAAGCGCAACTCTAAGTGTTCAATCGTTGTCAGTTCTTTTACACAATATTCAATATGATTTTTTATAACATAATATCTCGAATTCGAGATAAAAGGGAGTGTAGCGTAATGGCTGAATTTACTCATTTAGTCAATGAAAGACGATCTGCAAGCAATTTTCTTTCAGGTCATCCAATCACAAAAGAAGATCTCAATGAGATGTTTGAATTGGTTGCATTGGCACCATCGGCTTTTAATTTGCAGCATACAAAATATGTGGCGGTTCTAGATCCGGATATCAAAGAAAAGCTGAAGCAGGCCGCAAACGGACAATATAAAGTGGTTAGCTCATCTGCGGTTCTCTTGGTATTAGGGGATAAGCAGGCATATCAACAAGCGTCCGATATCTATGAAGGTTTAAAGGTATTGGGGATATTAAATAAGCAAGAGTATGACCACATGGTACACGACACCGTTTCGTTTTATGAAAACAGGGGAGAACAATTTAAGAGAGATGAGGCGATAAGGAATGCTTCACTTTCTGCGATGATGTTTATGCTGAGTGCTAAGGAAAAAGGCTGGGATACCTGCCCGATGATCGGCTTTGATGCGGAAGCCGTAAAACGGATTTTGAACATAGACGACCAATTTGAGGTTGTCATGATGATTACGATTGGAAAAGAAAAAACAGAGAGCAGAAGACCGCGCGGCTACCGGAAGCCTGTGAATGAGTTTGTTGAGTATATGTAAAAGGAGCGGATAAAAATGGCTAAAAAAACGATGGGAATTCATCATATTACAGCGATTGTCGGTCACCCTCAAGAGAACACAGATTTCTACGCAGGAGTGCTTGGGCTTCGTTTGGTCAAGCAAACTGTCAATTTTGATGACCCAGGTACGTATCATCTTTATTTTGGGAATGAAGGCGGGAAGCCGGGAACAATCATTACCTTCTTTCCGTGGGCCGGAGCCCGCCAAGGCGTCATTGGAGACGGTCAAGTTGGCGTGACTTCGTATGTCGTGCCGAAAGGGGCTATGGCATTTTGGGAAAAGAGACTAGAAAAGTTCAACGTTCCCTACACTAAAATCGAGCGCTTTGGGGAACAATATGTAGAATTTGATGATCCTCATGGACTGCACTTAGAAATCGTGGAAAGAGAAGAAGGAGAGGCTAACACGTGGACTTTCGGAGATGTAACGCCCGATGTTGCCATTAAAGGTTTTGGGGGTGCAACCCTATTATCAGCGCAGCCTGACAAAACCGCTGACCTTTTAGAAAACATCATGGGGCTGGAACGAGTCGGCAAAGAAGGAGACTTCGTTCGTTATCGTTCCGCCGGTGATATCGGAAATGTGATTGACCTTAAGTTAACGCCTATTGGCCGCGGGCAAATGGGGGCGGGAACGGTGCATCACATCGCTTGGCGGGCTAACGATGATGAAGATCAGTTAGATTGGCAAAGATATATTGCTTCCCATGGATATGGTGTAACTCCTGTTCGGGATAGAAACTACTTTAATGCCATTTACTTCAGGGAACACGGGGAAATCCTGTTTGAAATCGCAACTGATCCCCCTGGCTTTGCACATGATGAAACACAGGATACAATGGGCGAAAAACTGATGCTGCCTGTACAATATGAACCGCATCGCACACAAATTGAACAAGGGCTGCTGCCGTTTGAAGTAAGAGAGTTAGATTGATTTGACACATAAAAAATAAAGAAACATATATTCAATTGATGATTGCTGGATACCGTCAGCAAAGAATTAGATAAAATCAAAGATGAGGAGAGATACAAATGGAAGATGCAGGACTGTTGCTTATTCGTATAATGATTGGTGTGGTGTTTTTGTTTTATGGCACACAAAAATTATTCGGCTGGTTTGGCGGATACGGGATTAAAGGAACCGGACAATGGTTCGAGTCAATTGGGGTGAAACCAGGAAACGTTGCGGCCGCTCTATCAGGTCTTGGGGAGTTAGTAAGCGGAATTCTATTTATTTTAGGCGTATTCCTCCCGCTTGGAGCTGCTATCATAACGATCATCATGTTAGGTGCTATCGTAAAAGTCCATGGAGCGAAAGGTTTTGCGAATGGCGCCGGAGGTTTTGAATATAACCTGGTGCTCATTGCAGTTTCCATAGGGGTTGCACTCATCGGTTCAGGAGCTTACGCTTTGCATTTTTAATACGAAAGTATGTAAGAACAGTTGCTGCTTGTCAGTAACTGTTCTTTTATTTTGACATTTTCGGCAAGCTTGCAGGTACTCTGCAAAGTAAAAAAGCGGATATAATAAATATAAATCAGTATAGTGAATGATACGTATTGATGAGCTTGGTTATAAAAGACAGACCTATTTGAAGGAGTAAATGGATGAAAGAGATGACAGAATTACATTCATTAGATTCTATAGATAATTTTATCAAACAGCACAAATTCAGTTTTATTTATATATCAAGGCCTGCCTGTACAGTATGTCACGCAGTCCTGCCCCAGCTCAGAATAGTATTGGATCAGTTTCCAAACATCAAATTGGGGCATATCAATGCTGACGATGTAGCAGAGGTCGCCGGCAGATTTTCAGTTTTCACCGTTCCTGTGCTTCTTTTGTTCATTGATGGGACTGAGTTTCTAAGAGAAGCCCGTTTTGTTCATTTTGAACAGCTTGAACAAAAGCTGAAAAGGGTTTATCGATTATATGAAGGCGAATAAAGAAATAAGGCAAAAAAAAGAACTCAAATGAGTTCTTTTTTTGCATCAATTTATTCTTCACTAGGCGAAGAAGGGTTATCAACCTGCCCTTGATCACTTGTATCATTATCACAACTTGCTGAAATAATAATTGAATTAGAAGGAGAGTAATCTCCTAATGTGAAATTGACACCGTAATTTTTGCTGTTCGCAGTATGGCTGTTTTGCAAGTTTTGTCCGATATCTGTATTGGCGTTTTGTGTCATTCCATTTATCGTGAGATTTGAAATGTTGATTTGAGATCGCATGCTTCAAAAACTCCTTTCACTCAGAAGTAGCCGTCATAGAGGACGCTGGCAGTCTATTTACTTCTATGATATTGCGTTTTTATATCATTGCATCAACATAATGGTAAAAATAATAGCGAGTGAATGAGTCTCTTTTGAAGATGATCAACCTATCAGCAGAAATAAAGCCGCCTGATAAAGAGGCGGCAGATCGTTATATGTCATCTATGAATTTGATGTATCGTTTTTCGTTTGCCTAAAGGATAGAATGGTCGTTTTTAATGATGAGTAGGAGCCTATAGCAGCGTAGCCATAAAACCAGCCCATAAATACGCCAGAAAAGAGGCTGTGTCGATGGCTTATGAAAACAGAAATGACAAGGCCTGTTATTAAGGCAACTGACGGTACAAAAGTTTTGGGGATTTTCAATAATATTTTGAGGATTTGGGTTATCAATATGATGATTGGAACAGCTATCACAGCATCCCAAAAGTTTGTGTGAATAATTGGAAAATCCATACGGCACCTCATGAAGTGTTCATTTCTTATGTTTACGCTAAAAGCTTGGAAAGCAGTTCTTGGACCGCATTTGTAACATGTAAGGCTTGATTGGCGGAGCTTGTTTGGCTTAAAGCATTGGATTCAAAAACCAAACCTGTATTATTCCCTCCGGAACCATCTGTCTCTTTAGAAACAGAGAAAGGGCTGATGGAGAATGCAAAACCGTTATTAAAAATGCTGTTTCCGGATATCGAATGAATATATACTGGGAATTTCATCATTCATCTCTCCTCTCTGTTATGACTGTTTATACAATATGGTGTGTGAGCAGCAATTGCTTAAACAAAACGGCAAAAACATTCAGCGAGAGACAAAAACCTGCAAAATTCCACAAGTGCCTGTTAATGCAGTTTTTTTGGGATGTTTTTTTTATTT
The DNA here is from genome assembly GCF_044570195.1 of Bacillus sp. SG20033. Classification (NCBI taxonomy): domain Bacteria; kingdom Bacillati; phylum Bacillota; class Bacilli; order Caryophanales; family Bacillaceae; genus Bacillus; species Bacillus sp. SG20033. Next base: position 586,866 of record NZ_CP172606.1, read on the forward strand.
TTTTTACCAATTTCATCAAAAATATTCTGATTGCTAGACAAATGGGCTTGTCCGTCCTTATTTATGAAATCCGGGTGAATGAGTTTTTTCAGATCCCTGACAGTTAAAGGTTTGGCGTCATCAGTTAATTCTATTCCTAATTGCCCGTTTGCCTCTAATGTCGCAATTTTGACATCTTGTATAGCCGTAACGCCGTGAAGCCGTAGCTGCATTTCAAGCTGATCAGCTGTAAGTCTCATCTTCTTTAAGTTTTCGATATGAAGCTGTCCGTTTTCAATAACAACTTTTGCTTTTCCGGTCAACATCTTTTCAATGAAGTTCGATCTCATTTGGATCCATTCTATTACGATGAGTGTTATTGTGAAAATTGCCGCCGCAATTAATGTTTTGAAAAGGCTGTACTTGATGATTGGCTGCACGATAATAGTTCCGATTGAAATCATGACAACCGTTTGAGTTGAAGTCATTTGTGCGATTGATTTCATGCCTGAAACTCTCAGCAAAATGACTCCGGCTACAATGAGAACAAGAGATTCCCAAGTGAAATTCATGCTACCACCTGACCACTGATGAATTAGATTTGTCATAGGATTGGCTTTTCTTCCGGCCAATCGCAATTTAATATATCCGAAAGGCAGTTTTTCATTCTGTCCTAAACCGAACAATATTTTTGGTATAGATGGATATATTAAACCAAACAATGATAGCAACAGGAGTTTTTTGGCCGAAACAATCTGGGAAGCGGGGAGCGCCATAACATGATTGAACTTGAAGTTGTCATTAGAACGGTTGCCAGCTTTGGCTTGCTGTTAATCGCAGAACGAATTTTAGGCAAACAGACAATCTCTCAAATGACGATTTTTGATTTTATTGCGGCGATCACACTAGGGGCGATTGCTGGTGGATTAGCTTACAATACTTCAATAAAACCGCACAATATGGCCATTTCGTTTAGTATTTTTGTGTTAACCATTTTTCTAATTTCGTTTCTGTCGATAAAGAACAGGAAGCTGAGGAAATTTTTTGCCGGCGATCCAACAGTGCTGATTCAAAACGGGAAGATACTTGAATCAAATATGAGGAAAATGCGTTACACACTTGATTATTTAAATCAGCAATTGCGGGAAAAAGAAATATTTAATATCGAAGAAGTTCTTTTTGCCATTCTTGAAACGAATGGTCAGCTGACTGTGTTAAGAAAACCGCAATTCCGGCATGTGACCAAACAGGATTTAATGATTGCGGTAAACCAAGAACACAGGCTTCCGATAGAGCTTATTATGGACGGAGAAATCATTGAGAATAATTTAAAGCAGAATCGTTTGACGGAATCCTGGCTTTTGGAAGAATTGCAAAAAAGATACATAAAGGTGAAAGAGACCGTGTACGCAGTGCTGCTGGGTAATGGGGATATTTATGTGGATCAGTATAAAGACCATATATCAGTCCCTATGGATAAGGAATGAAGGAACAATCAATCTTAAAGCCCCTTATTGAACGCAATGGTTCCAACTTGTCTTGGGTACGAAATGTGCAGAAGCCCGTTTAACAGCTGAATCTGTAACAAATGAGATTCAGTGGCTTCGGGAAGCTGAATGATTCGCTCAATTTCTCCGTAATACCGTTCACGCAGCACTTCCATTTCGGCAGGAAAAACAGGCGTGATCGTCCCTTTGATCAACAGCTGGGTTTTAGATAGTAAACGGATCGTTAATTCTTCCTCATACACACCGGGCATTTCCACAATGATAAAATTATCTTCTTCATCTTGATAAAAGTCGTAAACGAGCGTATAGGTGTTGGTATTAAAAAATTGTTCCGGGGCTTTATACTTGAGCACATTTGTCCAAAAGTCATTTTGCTTATATTCATTTGTAATCTCAAGCCACTTTCTCATTTTTTCGAGATCCATCTAGGATCCTCCTTAAATTTGGTTTGAAATCGGTGCAGAAGGGTTTCCAATTTGGTCTTGATCACTGATATCAGTATCGAGGTTCCCAGTATTTAAAAGAGAAGAAGAAGGCGAAAAATCCCCTAGAGAAAAGTTTACCCCAAAGTATTTGCTGTTCGCTGTATGGCTGTTGTGTACGGTTGGACCGACATCAATATTTCCGTTTTGTGTGACGCCGTTCACCTTAATATTTGCGATGTTAATTTGGTATGGCATAGCGAAACTCCTTTTAATCTAAAATTGGCGGTACTGGAAGCGGAGGAGCATTCATATTGGTAGTATCAGAGTTTCCGAGTTCTGTCTGATCGTTGACATCAGGATCATTTAAGAAGTTTTCCATGATTGATTCTGCAGGTGATGTATCACCGAAAGAGGAGTTGATCCCTTGGGATTTATTATTTGCGGTATGGCTGTTATGCGCGGCTTCACCTATTGTAATTGAACCATTGCCCGAAATACTGTTGATCTTTAAATAATATAGGTTGATTATTGTAGACGGCATCCCATCACACCCTTCCATCATTCTGTACAGTACATTATGCGCCGCTGCACCCAATTGTTCCTTGCATTTGCGGGCAAAACTCTATCTGGCCCTGGAGTGATGCTCGTTAGAAAAAAAGAATAAAGTTTGTCACAGCCTGAATTTCAATCTATTTGGCAAATACTTATCAGTGAATAAAAAGCCATTGATACAGTAATAAATGAATTGATTCAGTTATTCGAAATACATGAGACCCTTTAATAAAGGAAGCTGGCAAACAGGATCAGATTGAAATCATTGACAATGAAGCAAATGCCATGAAATAATACTCGTGAGTAACATTACTTGCGAGTATTATTTTTGGGGGTGGTCCTCGTTGAAAAGCAAAAAAGGACGTAAAGGAGAAGAAAGCCGGAAACGGTTACTCAAAGCTGCCGCTAATGAATTTTCGATTCGGGGATTCCATGACGCGAAGGTAAGTGAAATTGTGAAAAAAGCTGGGTTCACACAGCCTTCATTTTATCTGTACTTTCAAAGCAAAGAAGCCATCTTTGCCGAGTTAATCACCGATTTTCACTCTCGAGTCAGAAAGCTGACAGAGTCACTTCTTCTGGAAAACGGATTAAACACGGAGGATGTGTCAAAACGGGTACTGCTAGCTGTAGAGACTGTTTTTCAATTTTTGGCTGAGGACAAGGATTTAACCAAGATCGGCTTTTTTCTCAACCCGGAAGCAAAACAAATGAAAAAAGACTTGGCGATGGTTTTGAAAGAGAACTTAGAAGCAGAACAGCGGCTTGGCTATTTTCACTCTGAACTGGATATGGAAACTGTCGCTGAGTGTTTGGTCGGCATGATTGAACATTTAACCGAATCATTTTTGTTAACCGGAATCAAAGATCCGGCAAGCCTCGCAGCAGAGGTTGTGAATCTTTTAATATACGGGATGCTTCCGAAAGGGAATGACGTAAGATGATATCTATTATGATGAAAGTCAGTTTGGCAGTTTTTATGCTTGCGGGAGGCATCATAAAGGTAAGCCGCGTTCCCTTTCAAGTTGAGCATTGGCGGCATTATCAATATCCAATATGGTTTCTGACTGTTACTGGCATTCTTGAAATAGCCGGGGCACTTGCTATGACAGCGGGAATTTGGAATCGGTATGCAGCAATTGGAGCAGGTGTTCTGTTTGTCGTTCTCATGGCGGGAGCAATTCATGCGCATATGTTTCGAGCAAGACAATCGGTCATCATGGCGATACCAGCGATGATTTGTTTGATTGTTTCTATCATGATCATCCTGGGGAGTTACACGTAAGCTTTTCACTAATGTTTAAGAACAAGCCCATTGCAGGAAATCTCCTTTTCTTATCGAATAATAGAAAGTCCAGGAATTAACTGAATCAGTAAAATAGAGCTCCATTTCTGCGTTATTCGTCCGGCATCAGCTGGGCTTTTTTTATAAAGGAGGAATACAGGATGGCATTAACTTTGGAAGACATGACTGAGGAAGAGTTCGAAGCCTTTCGCGGGATGTCCGTGCAAAATTATGCGAAACAAAACATAACGTCAGGAACTTGGACGGAAAAAGAGGCGCTTGAGAAATCGGAGCAGGCATATGAGAACATGATTCCGAATGGGCGTGACAGCAGCAATCATTATTTTTGGAACATCACAAATGACCAAGGGGAAAGAATGGGCTGGCTCTGGCTGTATGCTGATCCGTTTCATCCGCAAAAGGAAGCGTTTATCTATTCCTTTGGGTTGTATGAAGCCTTTCGCGGAAAAGGACTTGCTCAATTGGCGCTTCAAACGCTTGATGAAAGAGCAAGAGAGCTTGGTGCGGAAAGGCTGGCTCTTCATGTATTTGCACACAACGAGACAGCCGTCTATCTCTATCAGAAGATGGGTTATGCCATGACCAATATACGTATGCGGAAACAGCTATAGTGAAAAGCCGCTTACGTTACCCAAATACAACATGCCTATCTGGAAGCGGTGGCAGGATACTATAAGTCATCATTAGAAACATTAATGTCATGGGAAGGCTTGAACATATAAAGAAAAAGGACAACAGCTGTTGTCCTTTTCAATGCCGCTTGAACTTTCTCCCTCAGTCTTTTTTGTCTTGATGATCCAGCTCTTTTATTCGTTTCGTAAGCTCATTGAAAGCCTGATCAAGCTCCTTATACCCTTTATCATTTGGCGTCATAAAACTGAGTTTTCCCAGCACTTCTTGTCTTTCTGTCTCAAGCTTTAATCGAAGCTCTTCCCGCTCATTTCTTTCAGAAGGAGCGGCGTCATTTAACTGCTTTTCGATGCCGTTGTTTGAGATGACGAGTTTACTGTTTGTTGTTTTTTCGAGAAAGTATCGGTCATGTGAAACCGCCAGCAATGTGCCGCTGTATTGTGACAGTGTTTCTTCCAGTTGTTCGCGTGAAGGCAGGTCGAGATGGTTTGTCGGCTCATCTAAAATCAGCACGTCTTTTTCCTCCAGAATATATGCCATCAGCTTGATCTTTACACGCTCACCCATACTCATATGCTTGATCGGTTCAGTCCATTGGGCAGCTGTAAAACCTAAGTGTCTCATCAGATTTTGAACGTGCCCTCTTGCTTTAAATGTTTCATTCTCAAATAACTCTTCCGGTGTTTGTTCTAAAGGCAAATCAAACACCTCCTGCGTTAAATAGCCGATGTTTGCAGACGGCGACACCCATACACTTCCTTCTGCTGTTTCCTGTCCCAGAATGATGTTCAGTAATGTCGTTTTTCCGCTGCCATTGGGGCCTATGATCGCAACCTTTTCGCCGTGCTGAATCGTAAAGTTTGCGTTTTTAAAGAGGGTCCTTTCTCCAAACGCTTTTGTTACATTCTGAACTTCTAAAAAACGTTTTCCTGTTTTGTGGGTTGTATCGATTGAAAAGCGGACTGTATATTCTGGGGTAACGGGTTCCGCCTTTGCTTTTTCCAGCTCTTTTTCAAGCCGCTTCTGCTTGGATTTTATTTGGGCATCCGTACGCTTCGCTTTTACCCGGTGATATTCTTTAAACCCTTCCTTTTTCGTCGATTGGGCATGGGCTTTTTCCGACCAAGAAGCGAGCTCATTCATTTGTGCTTCAATCCGTTCAACCATTTTTTGCTGCTTTTCATATTCACGCTGCTGGGTGAGTCTTTTCTTCTCCCGGAACTTCATATACCCGGAGTAATTCCCTTTGAATTCAATCAGCGTCTGGTCCTCAAGCGACCATATTTTTGTTGCGGCTTCGTCTAAAAAATATCGATCGTGAGAAACGAGAATCACAGTGCCGCTATAATGTTTCAGCTGTTGGATGAGAAATTGCAGGCTTTTTTCATCAAGGTGGTTTGTCGGTTCATCTAACAGCAGCAGATCTGCATCCTCTGATAGTCCTTTCGCCAGCCGCGCTTTCAGTTTTTCACCGCCGCTTAACTGATGAAAATCACGAAGAGGCACATGCCATTTCTCCAGTAACTTCTTTTCGGCAGGTGTCTGATCCGCAAAGGAATACGCCGCGGTTTCCTGTTCAACCAAAGCCAGTTTTATATCCTTCCGAAGGATTTGACCCTGTGCAGGGGCTAAGTCATTGTGAATGAGGTGCAGCAGCGTAGATTTCCCAGCGCCGTTTTTTCCGATAATCCCAATGATATCTCCTTGCTGAACACTGGCATTTACCTTTTTAAAAACAGTCAGATCCTTTACTTCATAGCTAACGTTTGTTAATGTTACGATCTCTTTCATCCATATCCCTCGCTTTAAAGGGAGAATAAAAAAATCCTCCCAAATGTGTTGGAAGGATTAGCCGTGCCTGTGCATGATCAAATAAGCTATTTTTTATAAATAGCAGTGTCGTATATATAGAAAATGGGCAGACTAATCCTATTTTTTGATTTGAAATATTGATTTCAAACGGTAAAAATAAGATTAGTTAATCATTGTCCACCCATCATCCCTTCTTGTTTTGATTACAAACACTATAGCATACCTTCAAATTCAAAAGCAAAGGTCATTTTCATCAAAAAAACTCCTGCTCTCATTTTTGAGGCAGGAGTTTCGAGTGTTATTGATGCTTCGCTTTTCTCACTTTATAAATCACAATCAGCAAAATAAACCAAACCGGTGTGACAAATAAGGAAACACGAGTATCCTGTGCCAGTGCCAGCACAACCAGAACAAACGCCAGGAACGCAAGAATCAGGTAATTTGTAAACGGATAAAGCGGAAGCTTAAACTTGTTTGTTTTCGCTAATTCAGGTCTTGTTTTGCGGTATTTCATATGGCAGATGACCGTAATCCCCCAAATATAGATAAAGCATACGGTTGAAATACTTGTGATCAGGGTGAATACGCCTTCTGGCATGATGTAGTTTAACGTAACACCGATTAAAATCACGATAGCTGAAAAGAATAAAGCATTTCTAGGCACTTTACGCTGAGTCAGTTTCGCCATTGACTCAGGCGCATTGTGATCTTTCGCCAGGGAATAGACCATACGGCTTGTACTGAATACAGCGCTGTTGCACGCTGAAGCAGCGGATGTCAACACAACAAAGTTGATAATACTTGCAGCCCCGACGATGCCAACCGCGACAAATACTTGTACGAATGGGCTTTCGCTGGGATTGATGACATCCCAAGGATAGATGCTCATAATCACGAGAAGAGCCCCGATATAAAAAAGCAGCACACGGACAGGGATATTGTTGATCGCCTTAGGGATTACTTTTTCAGGGTTTTCTGTTTCACCGGCCGTAAGCCCGACAAGCTCAATGCCGACAAAAGCAAACACAACCATCTGGAACGAGAGGATAAACCCGTGCATGCCATTCGGGAACAGGCCTCCGTGGCTCCAGAGGTTTGTGAAGCTGGACACTCCTGAGCTTGTGGAAAAGCCTTTGAAAATCATCACAAGGCCAATGACGATTAACGCCAAAATGGCAATGACTTTAATCAAAGCAAACCAAAATTCTAATTCTCCAAAAAGCTTGACTGTCGCCAGGTTCATAATCAGTAAAATAATAAGAGCGATCAAGCCGGGCACCCATTGCGGCACACCCGGGAGCCAATATTGAGTGTAGAGCCCGACTGCTGTCAGATCAGCCATCGCAATGGAAATCCAGCAGAACCAATATGTCCAGCCGGTGATAAATGCTGCCATATCGCCTAGGTAGTCTTGTACAAAATCCACAAAAGAGTGATAGTTCAAGTTTGATAACAGCAGTTCACCCAGCGATCTCATAATTAAAAAGCAAATGATCCCTGTGATCATATAAGCAAATAAAATCGAAGGTCCGGCAAAATGAATCGATTTGCCCGAGCCGAGAAATAAGCCTGTCCCAATGGCTCCGCCGATGGCGATGAGCTGGATATGCCTGTTTTTCAAGCCTCTCTGCAACGTTTGCTGATTTATATTGTCTTTCGTCATGTCGTCTGTCACTTTATGTGTTCCTCCATTGAAAATTGTTTATTGAGTCAGCAATCTATTTTTAATGATTATTATAACACTAAAATTTCTATCTTTTTTACTAAAAAAGGATTGATGAAAAGAATTTTAATGTGATTTGGACTATTTCCCGAAAAAAGCGGCTCCATTTAGGGAGCCGCTTTCTTATGCTTTTTCAGTTTTTTTCATAAACAGGTAGAGCCCATAATCTGTCGGTGCGGATGCGTAGCCTGCCTGCCGCAGCATTGCTGTGATATTGCCGCGGTGGTATGTCCCGTGATTGACAACGTGGGGAAGCAGTTCGGAAACAGTTGATTTCATGATTCCGCTTGAGGGATTTTGAATCTGGAGTGGCTTATTGAGCTGTTCTTTTTGCTGTAAAAATAGTGTAAAGCGCTCGGATAACCTCAGAAAAAGGTCTTCCATTTCCTCTATTTCTTTTGCCTCTGTCTGTTCTTTAAGCTGTTCAGCTAAAGCCAACGCATCGCTCAAGGTTTTGCCGGAAAACACTTCAATCCAGCCGAGATCAGAAAGATAAACATGAGACAATACATGGGATATTGACGGAAACACGCTTTGAATTTCTTGATGGTATACCTCTTTTGGAAGCTCTTTTAATCGGTTGAATATTTGTTGATTGGCCCAGACGTTATATTCATACAATTTGAACGCCAAATCTGACATGTTAAAATTCCCCCTTTCATGTGTATAGCTTCTATTATACACGAACGTGAGTTCTCGTGTAGAGTGCCCGTGAATAAAATTTGTTGACATATATAGTTTAGAGGAATAAACTAATTGACATTGAACATAAAGTTTAGCGGGGTAAACTATAATGAGGAGGGGAAGATATTGAATGAACAAAAGCTATGTCAGGCGATAAACCTGTTTGTGGAAGTCCTGCTTGAAGGGACAGAATTTGTGCATCGTGAAATCAATCAGGATGTCTTCAAGCATATCTCAAGGGAACAGGCAGACCTGTTGAAAATTTTAAAAGTCAAGGGCCCAACCTCTCCCGGCAGCCTGGCTATGTACCAAAATGTACATAAGAGCGCGATCTCTAACAGACTGAAAAAGCTGCTCGAAAAGGGATTGGTTCAATGGGACGACTGTCCGGCAAAAAGTGATAGGCGCTCTAAGCTTATTAACATTACACCCAGTGGTGAACACATACTAGAAGAATTAGATTCTGCCATCTTTAACGCGCTCAAACCGCTGATTGATGATATAGATGAGGAACACTTACATTCCATCATTGAGATATTCACCATTTTAAAAAGCAAATTTAAAGGAGGAGATTCTGCCTAATGAGAGCAATCATCAAATTCAAGTGGGCAATTGCAGCCATAGTATTAGCACTTACCGTCGTTTTGAGTTTGTTTTCTCCGAACTTAACGGAGCTGGCCAATCAAAAGGGGCAGGCCCAGCTTCCCGCTGATGCTGTTTCGGAAAGGGCAAACGCCATTTTAAAACAAGCGGGAGAAGACAATAATTCGATCAGTGTTGTCTTTACATTAGACAACGCTATAAAGAAAGAAACAGAGAATCAGCTCCGGATAATGATTGATAAAATTAAAAAGATCGACGGTGTAGAAGAGGTAACATCTCCTCTGTCAGCGGAAAAAGAAGTCAAAGACCAGTTGATGTCGAAAGACAAGAAAACCGTTCTCATGCCTATCACGATTACAGGTTCTGATAAAAAGGCGGAAAAAATTGCGGACGAGATTTATCAAATCGTTCCTGATGACTTGACGGCATATATTACGGGAGCTTCCCTTATCAACCAGGATTTCGCTCACAGCTCAGAGGAAGGGCTTAAGAAAACGGAAGTGATCACAGTCTGCCTGATCATCGGTTTACTGTTGATCGTGTTCCGATCTGTTGTGACGCCTTTTATCCCGATTGTGGTTGTCGGTTTTTCTTATCTGATCAGTCAATCCATACTGGGCATCCTTGTATACAATGTTGATTTTCCAATCTCGACGTTTACGCAAACCTTCTTAGTCGCGATCTTGTTCGGCATTGGAACAGATTACTGCATACTGCTTCTTACACGATTCCGTGAAGAATTGGCAAACGGGCATGATAAAAAAGAAGCGGCGCTTATCGCTTACCGCACAGGGGGAAAAACCTTATTTATCAGCGGATTTGCGGTATTGATCGGATTTTCCGCCTTAGGATTTGCGAAGTTTGCGATTTTCCAATCCGCAGTAGGGGTAGCAGTCGGTGTGGGAATTTTAATGATCATCCTCTACACACTGCTGCCATTATTTATGGTGACGCTGGGTGAAAAATTATTCTGGCCTTCTAAGAAAGTGCTGTCACACAGTGATAACAAACTATGGGCGTTTCTCGGCAGACACTCCGTTGCGCGTCCGTTTCTTTTCATTGTCATCACGGTGGTGATTACGCTTCCGTTCATCTTGACCTATGATGACCAGATTTCATTCGACTCAACTGCGGAAATCAGCAGCGATTATAAATCTATAAAAGCTCTCGAGGTCATTAAGGATGGATTCGGGGAAGGAAAAGCGTTCCCGATCAATGTTGTCGTAAAAGGAGACAAAGATCTTACAACAGCTGATACAATTCCCTATCTAGGAAATATCAGCAAAGCGATCGAGAAAGTTGATCATGTTGACTCTGTGATGACCATTACGCAGCCGACTGGTGAAAAAATCAAAGATTTATATATTGATAACCAGCTAGGATCGGTTTCAGACGGGCTGGATAAGACGGTAAAAGGGATTGCCGATGTCCAAAGCGGATTAACGGATATAGAAAACGGACTGAATCAAATGGCAGGGCAAACCGGCTCGGCCTCAAATGGAGGGTCTGGCGGTTCACTGGGCGATGCGGCAGATGGCTTGGGCAAAATCAATCAGCAGCTGCAGCTCGTGAGCAAACAGATTTCCCAAACCGGCAATACCGCACAGACCGTGCAGCAGCTTACGGCAATCAGCGGACAGCTTGGCCAGATTCAAACCGGTCTTGAACAAGCGAACCAGCAGCTCTCAGGCCAGCAGGCACAAGCCGGAACGCTGACAGAAAGTCTGAAGAAGCTGTCCGAAGGCGTGAGGAGCGCAAATCAGGGCCTGACGAAAGTCTCTGACGGTATTACAGCTTCCAGTGATATGTTAGAGGACATGAGCAAAAGTCCAACTGTAAGAGATACAGGCATATTCATTCCTGATCAAGTAATGAAGGACAAAGACTTTAAGAAGTCAATTGACCAGTATTCCTTTGCAGACGGCAAAGGTGTTCAATTAAGTGTCGTTCTGGATTCAAATCCGTACTCAGAACAAGCTATTGCGACAATAAACCAAATCAAAAAAGCTGTCGCAAACGAAGTTGACGGCACTCCTTTGGAGGATGCACAGATCGTATACGGCGGGGTCACGAGTATGAATGCGGACTTAAAGGAGCTGTCCACAACGGACTTCTCCAGAACAATGGTGATTATGATTATAGGCCTGTTTATCGTGTTAACCATTTTGTTCCGCTCAATGATCATGCCGATTTATATGATCGCGTCATTGCTGCTGACGTACTATACTTCGATATCCATAACAGAATTAATTTTTGTAAACGGCTTAGGAAACGCGGGTGTCAGCTGGGCAGTGCCATTCTTCAGCTTTGTCATCTTGATCGCGTTAGGGGTAGATTATTCGATCTTCTTGCTGGATCGATTTAAGGAAGAGGTGCACCTTGGCATTGAGCAAGGTGTCGTCAGGTCAATGAGCAAAATGGGATCTGTCATTATTACAGCTGCCATTATATTGGCCGGTACGTTCGCGGCGATGATGCCTTCAGGTGTTAATACACTGATGCAGGTGGCAAGTGTTATCATCATCGGGCTCTTGCTTTACGGCCTTGTCATTCTTCCGCTTTTCATCCCGGCAATCATTGCGACCTTTGGAGAAGGAAACTGGTGGCCGTTCGGCAGGAAGAAAGGAAAAGAGTAATCGAGAGAAGAGTGATGAATGGTCATCACTCTTTTTTCATGATCTAAACGACGAACTTCAGTCGTGTTACCCAAAAAAGGTCAGACGATCAAACGGCGGCTGTACTTAAAAACAAAGAGCCCGGAAAACATTCCCGGGCTCTTTGTTTTATTTCCATTCTGCAATTGTATCAATCGGCAGACGGTAGGAAGCATAGCCTTCGTCTGCTGCTTTTCCGATAGAAAGTAGCATAACCGGTACATAACGTTCTTTATCTAATCCGAAGGTTTCCGCGATGTTTTCTTTATCGTATCCGCCGATCGGGTTTGTATCATAGCCATGCGCGCGTGCAGTCAGCATCAGCTGCATGGAAACGAGACCTCCGTCAATCAGGATCGTTTCACGGTTGACCTGTGCCGGAAGCTTTTCAAAATGTGCGGTCAGCGCAGCGATTTGTCTGTCTTTGACCTCCTGCGGCATGTAACCAAGTTCCACGGCTTTTGAATAGATTTCTTCTAAGTAGTCTGCATTGTTCATGTCTGCAAATACAGCGATGACAGCAGATGATGTTGTGACCTGTGTTTGGTTAAAGCTTGCAAGCGGTGCGAGCTTTTCTTTTCCTTCCGGGCTGTCAATGACAAGAAAACGCCATGGCTGCGCGTTAACAGAAGATGGGGCAGTTGTTGCTTCCTCTAAGATCTCTGTCATTTCTTCTTTGCTGATTTTTACTGCCGGATCATAGTTGCGGATAGAACGGCGGCCTTTCATAATTTCCATAAAATCGTTTGTTTTGATCATGTTGATACACTCCTCTTAAGCTTCGATATTATTTATATTGTTTCGCATGCGCGCCAGCACATCAATGAGCAGGCGGCGTTCTTCTGCGCTTACATTTGCGAGCATTTCCTTCATGAAACGCTCCTTTTCCTTCTTAGAAGACTCAATTCGCTCTCTTCCTTGGTCTGTTAACCGAACAAGGGTGATGCGGTTGTCCTCAGGCTTGCGCCGCCTTGATACCATGCCTTTGGCTTCCAGCTGTTTCAGATGTCTGGTAACGGCTGCGCTATCAATATTTACTTTTTTTTGAAGGTCGCTTTGACTGATCTCATCTGCATGATAAAGCAATGTCAGCAATTCCAAACGAGATTGGCTGATGCCCGTGCATGCCTCGAACTTCACGCCAATCACCTTGTTCACGCCTTGCAGCTGATATAAAATCTCGGCTTCCTCTGAACAAAATGACGCCAAAACCCATCCCTTCTTTCCTGTCAAAACTATTAATTGATATATCAATGATTGACATATCAATTAATATACAACGATTGATTTCATCTTGCAAGCCATTTGCACTCTAGAAAAACCTCCCAGCGTATAAAATTCGCTAGGCTAGAACTTAGATAAAAAGCTGGCCGCTTCTTCAGATGATGCTGGTCACGATGATTCCCTGCATCATTCCATTTATAGGTGTTCGGAATATCACTTTGCCGAGCACGTGCTCAAGCGGCTTTCACAGGCTGAAAGTTATGATACAATATACAAATGTTTCACAGCTTCAATCCATTGTTGGAGCTGACATCCATTATATAAGGGACTAGGTTGAAGGGAAGGTTTGATAACATGCTGCACAATCCAACTGGAAAAGAACGCTTGGCACTAGCGTTTCTGCTCGGCATGCTTGCTATATTGGGCCCGCTTAATATAGATATGTATTTGCCAAGTTTTCCTGAAATCGCGGAAGATTTATCAGCAAGTGCTTCACTTGTTCAGTTAAGTTTAACAGCCTGTCTGGTCGGACTTACGATCGGCCAGCTGATTGTCGGGCCGGTCAGCGATGCGCAGGGAAGACGAAAACCGCTATTAATCTGTATTTTTTTATTTGCGTTATCTTCTCTGTTTTGTGCACTGTCGCCCAATATAACAACTTTAGTGGCTGCGCGTTTTTTACAGGGCTTCACTGCTTCTGCAGGGCTTGTGCTGTCTCGCGCAATCGTCCGCGATGTGTTTACCGGAAGAGAGCTTTCTAAATTTTTCTCGCTGTTAATGGTCATTACCGCGGTGGCGCCAATGGTTGCGCCTATGACAGGCGGTGCCATTTTGCTTTTGCCGTTCGCAACGTGGCATACAATTTTTCACGTTCTCATGATCATCGGATTTTTACTAGTTCTTCTGATTGCATTGAGGTTAAAAGAAACGCTTCCGCCGGAAAAACGGATTCCAAGCTCAATCGGAACATCCGTCAAAACGATGGGCAGCCTGCTGAAGGATCGGTCCTTTATGGGGTACGCGTTAACTGTCGGATTTATTCACGGGGGAAGCTTTGCATATGTGTCTGGTACGCCTTTTGTATACCAGGATATCTACGGGGTGTCTCCACAGGTATTTAGTATTCTTTTTGGCATTAACGGGCTGGCGATTATATCGGGCAGCTTTATCATCGGGCGCTTTGGCGGAATCATTCATGAAAAAAGCCTGCTTCGTATAGCGGTCATTACGGCTGTGATTGCGACGGCTGTGCTATTAACCATGACCATGATTCACGGTCCTCTTGCTACATTAGTCATATCCATTTTCATTTACATGATTACGATCGGCATGGTTCTGACCAGCACGTTTACCCTGGCCATGGAAAAGCAGGGGCACCGCGCCGGAAGTGCAAGTGCGCTGCTTGGAATGCTCCCGCTGCTCCTCGGTTCAATCGTGTCACCGCTTGTAGGCATTAATGAGACAACAGCTGTTCCGATGGGAGCGATCATGTTTGTGACAGCTGTCATCGGCTCACTGGCGTTTTTTGGATTAACGAAAGAACGAGTAGGGCAGAATTCACAAAAAAACCTGACATGACGTCAGGTTTTTTGTTTTATTTAGAATAACAACAGCAGGCCTGCAATCGCCGGAGTCAAAAAGATGGCTGATTTCAAAACCACCTTTGGCATGAGGTTGGTGAATTTCGCGCCTACATAGGCACCGCACATTGTCCCGACCAGAACTTTGATCAGCAATACATAATCAACAAAACCTTCTGTGATATATCCGATCCCTCCACCTACAGCCAGAGGGATGATCACAAGCATCGTCGTTCCGACAGAATGGCGAATGGACAGATTCAGCATAATCATTAAACCAATTTGAATAAAAGGTGCCGACCCAATGCCGAATGTGCCGGAAAGAACGCCGGCTGCAATTCCTAAGATGACCGCTCTCGTATACGTTGAAAGAGTGCTTTGATTCACTTGAGCCTTCTCTTTTAAAATAAATAATCTGATTAAAATGAGAATTGCTGATAAAAATAACATTCCAGCCGTCAAATAATGAAGCAAATCAGCCGGAATAAAAGATGTCAGCTTGGCGCCGAAAAATGAGCCAACTGCAGCAAAGCCTCCGACTATTAAGCCGATTTTCATTTGAATGTTGCCCTCGCGATAGTGGCTGTATGCCCCTGATAAGCTTGTAAAAGCCATGCCGGCAAGTGAAGTGCCTAAAGCCGTATGAATCGGGATATGGAAAAGAAGCGTTAAAAGGGCAATGACAAAGCCGGCTCCACCGGCGCCAATAAAGCCTAAAATAATTCCTAGAAGAAACATAACAAGAATAATGAGCATATTTTTTCCTCCATTGAAAAGATGTAAAAATGTAAACGTGCGCTATTCTGGCGGAGGTATGGTGTCCTATTGACGAAGAAAAACACGACGTTTTTTCAGTTGCCAGTAGTCCGTCGACCGTCGTTCAGCAAACATATCGTACCTCAAATTCAGGGATCTGACAAGGCAGTTTGTTGCTTCCCATTACCATCTGTTATATGATTTTGATGAAGAAAAGCCCTTGAATATATTCAAAAGAGGTATTATATATGGACGATTTTAAATTAGATAAGCCGACTCCCTACTACCTGCAATTTTATAACCAGCTAAAAAAAATGATCTTTAACGGGACTTTTAAGCCTGGGGAACGGATAAACGAAACACAGCTGGCGAAAAGCTTTGGTGTCAGCCGCTCTCCGATAAGGGAAGCCATGCGATTGCTTGAGAAAGATGGTTTGTTAAAAGCAGATGACCGAAATGGTTTTTCGATCACGTCATTAACGGCAAAAGATGTAGATGAGATTTATAAAATCAGAATTCCGCTGGAGCAGCTGGCAGTCGAATTAGTCATAGATGAAGCGGACGAAGAAGAGCTGACCATACTCCAAAAACAGCTTGAAGAAACAGAGAAGGCGATTCACAACGGCACGGAAGATACGGAAATCATTCGTTTAAATCAAAAATTTCATGAGCTGCTGGTTGATTTCAGCCATAACAGACATTTGAAAAATTTGCTTGAGCATGTAAATGACCTGATTCATTTTTGCAGAATCCTTAATTATACCGGCGACCACCGTGCAGAAACGATACTGCGTGAGCACCGCAGGATATTTGAAGAAGTGAAAAAGAAAAACAAAGAAGCAGCCAAACAACATGTACTGGCTCATTTCAATCATGACTGTGAGCATTTGAAGCATGTGCTTGAAGAAGGTAAAGAGAATTGATTTCTATGATCTGGTACCAAGGGGGAGCAGAACCCTTGGTATTTTTTTATGTATTCACCACATATCTAAGAGGCCCCGTTAATAAGATTTTATGATGGTTTGACTAACGAATAATGGGGGTTAAACATGTTTATCCATATCGTCGGGCCTGGTGATTCTTTGTTTTCGATAGGCAGAAGATACGGTGCTTCTGTTGATCAAATACGGGGTGTGAATGGTTTAGATGAAACGAATATCGTGCCGGGGCAGGCTCTGCTTATCCCTCTTTATGTATATACAGTCCAGCCTGGAGATACGCTTACCGCCATTGCAGCCAAAGCGTTTGTGCCATTAGAGCGACTGCGAGCCGCCAATCCGGGCATCAACCCAAATGCTTTACAAGCGGGAGCAAAAATAACGATTCCTTCGATCTCAAATTACATTGCGGGAACGTTAAGTTTTTATGTGCTCCGAAACCCAGACCTCGATCGAGAATTAATCAATGATTATGCGCCATACTCGTCTTCGATTTCAATTTTCGAATACCATATTGCACCGAACGGCGATATTGCAAACCAATTGAATGATGCGGCCGCTATTGAGACAACTTGGCAAAGACGAGTCACGCCGCTGGCAACAATAACGAACCTTACATCAGGAGGCTTCAGTACGGAGATTGTTCACCAAGTGCTAAACAATCCGACAGCGAGAACCAATCTGGTCAACAACATTTATGACTTAGTTTCCACAAGGGGATATGGGGGTGTCACAATCGATTTTGAGCAGGTGAGCGCCGCGGATCGCGATCTTTTCACTGGGTTTTTACGCCAGCTGAGAGATCGACTTCAGGCGGGAGGGTATGTGCTGACGATAGCCGTTCCTGCAAAAACAAGCGATAATATTCCATGGCTGAGAGGCTATGATTACGGAGGAATAGGAGCGGTTGTCAATTATATGTTTATCATGGCTTATGATTGGCATCATGCCGGAAGTGAGCCGGGTCCTGTAGCGCCGATTACTGAAATAAGGAGAACCATTGAGTTTACGATTGCGCAGGTGCCGAGCAGAAAAATCATTATCGGAGTCCCGCTCTACGGGTACGACTGGATCATACCGTACCAGCCGGGCACAGTTGCTTCAGCGATTTCAAATCAAAACGCAATCGAAAGAGCGATGAGGTACCAAGCTCCGATACAATATTCAGCCGAATATCAATCACCGTTTTTCCGGTACAGTGATCAGCAGGGACGGACGCATGAGGTATGGTTTGAGGATGTCAGAAGCATGAGCCGGAAGATGCAGATCGTCCGTGAATACAGATTGCAGGCTATTGGCGCTTGGCAGTTAACGCTGGGCTTTACGCCGGGCCCATGGCTTCTGCGGAAATTTTTTACGATCAGAAAAGTATAAAAAAAGACACCACAGCTGGGGTGTCTTTTTTTTTGATTAAGTCCAGAGCAGCAGAATAGTTCATTCATTTGTACCTTGCATGGGTTGTGTTCCCATTTTACGATTAGTAGTAGTCTGATCAAACAAAGAGTCAGAATACGATTTGAGAGGGAGTTGTCTACATGAAGACAGTATTGATTTTGAATTTTCCTGCGGAAGGCCATGTGAATCCTACCTTAGGCATTACAAAAGCGTTTTCCGATAAGGGATATGATGTCCATTATATATCCACTGAAAAATATAAAAAACGATTAGAAGCAGCGGGAGCAACGGTCCATCTTCACCGGGATCTGCTGCGAACGACACCTATTCATGTCGGTTCGCCCAATGGCATTCTTGATTTCGTGAAAATCCATATCAAAACGTCATTAGACATTTTACAGATTGTCAAAGACTTATCTAAGAGCATTCAATTTGATTTTGTTTATTATGATAAATTCGGCGCGGGGGAATTGGTGAGGGATTACTTAGATATTCCAGGGGTCTCTTCATCGGCGTCTTTCCTGTTTGGCGAGGAGCATCTGAAAATCCTGCCGCTGCATCCGGAGTCTGGAGCGCCGCTTGAATTGGATCAAGAGTGCGAAGATCTTTTGGCAAAAATGAAAGAAACGTACGGTGTTGCCCCGAAAAACCTGGTTCAATTCATGAACAATAAAGGGGAATTGAACGTAGTGTATACAAGCCGTTATTTTCAGCCAGAAAGTGATCGTTTCGGGGATGAATGTCTGTTTATCGGGCCGAGCTTTCCAAAGAGAGCGGAAAAAACAGATTTCCCGATTGAACAGCTAAAAGATGAGAAGGTCATTTATATTTCAATGGGGACTGTACTGGATCATACAGAGGATTTCTTCAACCTTTGTATTGATGCATTTTCAGGCTTTAACGGAAAAGTCGTCATCGCTGCCGGAGAAAAAGCGGACCTGACCAAATTAAAGCAGGCGCCGGAAAACTTTATCATTGCTCCGTATGTCCCTCAGCTGGAAGTGCTGGAGCAATCGGATGTTTTCATTACACACGGCGGAATGAACAGCGTAAACGAAGGCATTCATTTCAGCGTGCCACTGGTTGTCATGCCTCATGACAAGGATCAGCCGATGGTGGCGCAGCGTCTCTCTGAACTCCATGCAGGCTATGTCATCTCTAAAGATGAAGTCAATGCCCAAATATTAAAACAGGCCGTAGATGAGGTTTTGCGCAACGATCAGTATACGGCAGGCATTAAAAAAATCAATCAAAGCTTCAAGGAATGTATGGACATGGAAGAAGTGATGGAGCGGATTGATGAGTTGATTCGCCAAAAAAACAAATAAGAAAAAGAACTCCCGTACCTTGTACGGGAGTTCTTCATTTAAAACTTGATTTTGATTTTTTGAGCATCACTGATTTTCTTATGGTTATGGTCAAAGACGTCACTTGTCGTGATTTCGATCCACTTAATCTCTTTTGTTTTCTTCTCCGCATCCGCGGCCTTATCATGAGCATGGCCGCTTGATGCGTTCACAATAAAGCCGAGATTTCCGGACTTTTCGGCCCCGCCTTCCAATTCACCGTTTAACTCTTCAAGATAAATATCTTTGTTCCAATCAAAGGTTTCGCCCGTATTTGTTTTCATCAATGCAATCGGCGCAACATTTACTTTTTTTGAAGAGGTGTTCTTGATATCAACGAAAACCTTAACGAAATCAAACTCTTCATCGTGTGTTAACTCATGAAAGTAATCAATCATGCTGTAGTCCGGGCGCAAGTGGATCAGCTTCATTTCTTTTACTGTTAACTCCACGTCGCCAATCTTATAGGTTTTGTTCACTTGTTTGATATCTTTTAAGACAGCTTTTCCTTTATCATCTGAAAACGTTTGGCCGACCTTAAGCAATGACCGGTCATCAGTTACCTGGGAATTAGGCTGATAATTATCTGTGCTGTCCTTCTGGGATGAAGTGCTTTGCGGCTCAGCTTTTACTGTTTTCTCCCCGCCTGCATGCTGTTTTTCAGTACTGGCGTTTGATGAGCAGCCCGCAAGCATGATAGCAAAAACGAAAATTGAAAGAATTCTTCTCATGATGATTCCTCCATTAAAAAGAGATCCCGTTACTTCATACAAGCAACGGGACACCTTGTATTCTTTTACTTATCGTTAATCTTAATGTTGTATTGTAAAGCCTTGAAGACATTTTTGGCGATTTCTGTATTGTCGATTTGGCCGGCAAATGTCTCACTAGACGGACCGTATGCATAGACGGGCACATCTTCACCGGTATGTCCGCCTGTGGTCCATCCAGTGTGAGAGCGTTTGTTAAAGATGTTCTCGATTGCGTTATCGATATCCAGTACTTCCTTCGATTTTGCCGCTTCTTCAACAGATTGAATTTCGGCTTTTGTTAAAGCCAATTTTTTTTGATCGATATATGTTTTCAATGTTTTTTCAACATCCGCGCCGTCAGCGATCTTTTCTGCCATAAAGTCTGGTGTGCGCTTTGCGGCTTTAATGGGTTCACTGAACCAATTGTAGATGCCGTCCGCACCGATGGAATATCCGCCGGTTGAGTGGTCAGCCGTTGCGACAACCAATGTGTGCTTGTCTTTTTTAGCGAAATCAATAGCCGCCTTATAAGCTTGTTCGAAGTCTTCCATCTCGCTCATGGCGCCGACGATATCATTGTCATGGCCCGCCCAGTCAATTTGGCTGCCTTCCACCATGAGGAAGAATCCGTCTTTATCCTTGTTTAATTTTTTTATGGCTGTGTTTGTCATGTCTTTAAGTGATGGAACATCCTTCGTCCGGTCAATCTTTTTAGGCAGGCCGCCGTCAGCGAATAGGCCGAGAACTTGGCTGTCTTTGTTTTTCAGCATGTCCTTGCGGTTATCCACATAGCTGTATCCCGCTTTTTTGAATTCCTTGATCAAATTACGGTCCTTACGGTAAAAATTGCTCTTTCCTCCGCCTAGAAGGACATCAATTTTGTGCTTGCCGTTGACCATCTCATCAAAATAATCATCCGCAATTGAGTTCATATTTTTTCGGCTGTGGTCGTGGGAACCGAAAGAGGCCGGAGTGGCGTGTGTAATTTCTGAAGTGGCCACAAGTCCTGTTGCTTTTCCTTTTTCTTTCGCAGCTTCAAGTACCGTTTTGGCTTCTGATCCGTCGTTATCCACCGCTATGGCATTATTGTATGTTTTAATTCCCGCAGACATAGCCGTTGCCGCCGCTGCAGAATCCGTTACATTTTGTTCAGGATCATCGGGGTAAGTTGTTTGCTGGCCGACAAGATACTGATCAAAAGCCGTAGGCTCCACAACTTTTGTCTTTTTATTATCCTTTAAGTATCGATAAGCAGACGTATAAGACACACCCATACCATCACCAATCAGAACAATAACATTCTTAATTTCGTCGTGGTTCCCCTTTTTCTTTTCCTGGGCGCTGGCTTCAGGCACACTGCCGCTGGCTAAGCTGCTGAACGCAATTGATGATAAAACCGCGATAGGCAGTAATTTCTTCGGGAATTTTTTCAACTGGATAACCTCCTAAATATAGATGAATCTCAATGACAACCCAATTATATTTTTAAACTGTTAAGCTAGTATTAATCGATTTTAAAGATTGGATTTACAAGAATAATGAACTGCTATCAAGAGAAAGGAAAGAGTGATAGTACTATAGAAATAAATTGGAGGAATAGATACTGGCCGTGGATAGGCGGACTGAAATCTGCTATAGTCGCATACAAGCAACCCGCTTACATCTTGAACAATTTTAAGTATTATGTTGGAAAGAGGTATTGTGTAAGCACATGTCTGAGCAATTCATATGGAGTGGCATCATTTTATTTTAGGAGGGAACAACATGGACGTTTTTTCTGAGTATTTAGCCGGGATTGATGACCCGTTCCACCGAGAAAGAACGGAAGAGGTGTTAACTTGGATAAAAAATAAATATCCAAATTTACATACAGAAATAAAATGGAACCAACCGATGTTTACGGATCACGGTACATTTATTATTGGCTTTAGTGTTTCTAAAAAGCATTTAGCTGTCGCTCCTGAAAAAGTAACGATAGCGCACGTAGAGGATGATATTGTGAAGGCAGGATATGACTACACCGAGCAGCTGATACGTATCCTTTGGAACGATCCAGTTGATTACACGCTACTTGAGAAAATGATTGAGTTTAATATTCTGGATAAGGCGGACTGCTCCACTTTTTGGCGGAAATGAAGAAAAAGGCATAACATATGAGCTGTATAAAATATGTTATGCCTTTTCATTTGTCTATTTTTCGTTTTGATCATCTATTGCTGCTTTTCATCAAACAAGGTCTTTTCATTGAGCGTAAGCTGACTCGCAGAATAATGATTACCTTGTTTCCATTTCACTTCAATCGTAATATCATGGCCTTCAAGCTCATGTTCATCTAACCGCTCTAAAAAAGAAACGGACTTTTCCTTTGCGTTTCCATCAGAAAAAGTGCCTCCAGAATAATCATGCATCGGGATTTCCGTGTCAGAACTCAGCAGAACTTCATCATCCTTTTTTACAATCAGTGATTCCAAATAAGTGTTGTCTGTTTCAATTGTATCACCGATCCAATAAAGTTCGCCGCTGTATTCATTCGGTGCATCTTCATTTTTTTTGAAAACAGCTTCCCAATTCTGATCTTTGCTTTCTCCCTGCCAATTCGGATACTCCAAACGAACATGATGAATCAGGTGATAGGAAAAAAAGATCAAGCAGAAAGTGATTAATAGGAATGCCGTGAAAATGAGAGGGTATTTATAATGACTGGACATAAAAGACTCCTATTCGTTTAATCAATTACCTTCGAAAATAGAATTTCATCCCGAATCAAAATGCCGTTTTCAGCCACCTCGGGAATCTCCGGCTTGAGTCGACGCGCTTTTTCAACTGCGTTCGGAAACACTTCGGCGAATTGATAGCCTCTCTTTTGATAAAACGCCATCGCATGTACATTATCATTCGTTGTGATAAGCTTTATTCGTTGACAATGTGCATGTTTAGCCGTCTCTTCAACCTGCTGAAGTAAAGCTGTGCCGATTCCTTTATTTTCAATCATACTATCTAATGAAATAATTTCACAATCTTTCCCATCTATCAAGTATGTAATACAGCCAAGGATTTCGCCGCTTTCATTTACTGCAGCAAATCCATCTAATTCATCACACCGAAAAATGCCGCTTGAAATCGCCATCTCGGGTGTACCCCAATGCTTGGCAAAAAAATCGGTCAACATATGTTTCGCTATCTCATTGTTTGGGATGATGATCATCGTAACACTCCTCTATTGAAAGATTGCATATAAACAATATATAACAAAAAATAGATGTTGAGGTGACAGCATGGAAATCAGCGATGTTATTTACGGGCACCACCATATAGACGGAGTGCTGGAAGAGCTTATCAAAAGCGCTCCTGTGCAAAGATTAAAAGGAATCTATCAAGGCGGAGCAAGCTTTTTAGTCAATCGAAAGTGGAATGTGACCAGGTATGAGCACTCCATCGGCGTAATGCTCCTCATCAAAAAGCTCGGAGGAACGATAGAAGAACAGATTGCGGGTCTGCTCCACGACGTATCACACACAGCTTTTTCTCATGTGGTCGACGTTGTCTTTGAAAATCAAGCAGAAGACTATCATGAAAACATCTTTCAACAAGTCATTGTTCACTCTGAAATCCCGGACATTCTAAAAAAATACGGCTATCATACTGAAGAACTTTTATCTGACGATTCAAGGTGGACATTGCTCGAACAGCCCGCACCGGAGCTATGTGCTGATCGGACAGACTATACGCTGCGTGATATGTACCGATATGGATACATTAACCTGCACGAAGGGCAAACCTTTTTGGATCATCTTATTGTGAGAAACGGAAAGATGTTTCCTGATAGTATTGAAGCTGCCGAATGGTTTGTCGGTGTGTACTACAAGGAAGTGATTGATTTCTTTTTGAATCCTGTGAATGTATATGGATATGAATATTTAGCGCGAGAATTGAAGGCAGCGCTGCGGCATGATGTCATATCCGCAGAGGATCTGCTGAAAACGGACCAAGAGGTACTGAACATCCTGCGTGCATCAAAAAATGAAGAAGTTCTGAGCTTCCTTACATCTATTCATCCCGGCATACAAGTAATAGAAGATGACATCCAGTACGATTTCCATCAAAAGAAGAAAATGCGCCTAATCGATCCATCCATTTTTTTTGATGACGAATGGATCAAATCCTCAGATGCTTCTGAAAAGGTGAGGAAAATGGGTGAGGCCGCTTATCAAAAAGCAAAAAAAGGTGTGTATATAAAAGTCTTAAATCAGTAAATGCCGCCTGACAGCGGCCTTTTTTCATGTTTGGCTTTGCAAACAAAGGGGAATAGGACAAACTGCGGGAACGCTTTATGAGAATATCAGCGTATTTACATACCATTCGGGGGTATAGTATTATCTAGGGGGCATGTTTTCATTGTCTGCGGGCAAAAGTTACAGGAAAAAATGAAGCAAAGGAGAATGAACATGAAAATCTCTAAAAATGCACTGGGAATTCTGATGTTATCTCTTGTTTTTGTTTTATCAGCATGCGGCAATAACAACAGTACGAAAGAAAGCACACATGACAATCATTCAGACTCCTCAACACATGAAGAGATGGACCATTCCGGATCAGCTGACGTTCCAGAGGGATTACAGGAATCTAAAAATCCGAAATACAAAGTAGGCAGCCAAGTAATCATCAATACTTCTCATATGAAAGGCATGAAAGGTGCCGAAGCTACGGTAACAGGCGCCTATGATACAACGGCGTATGTTGTTTCTTATACTCCGACTAATGGGGAACAGCGTGTGGATCATCACAAATGGGTGATCCAAGAAGAAATCAAAGATGCCGGAGATAAAACGTTACAACCCGGAGATCAGGTGATTTTAGAAGCTTCTCATATGAAAGGCATGAAAGGAGCAACAGCCGAGATCGACTCTGCAGAAAAAACAACTGTATACATGGTTGACTATACATCGACAACGAGCGGCGAAAAAGTGAAAAACCACAAATGGGTCACAGAAGATGAGCTTTCAGCTAAATCATAAAAAATCCTCCTTTTACAAGGAGGATTTTTTTGCTGTCTGAACAGGTCTTGTTAAAGAAATGAAAGCAAACAGGACAGCGATGATCACAATCGATCCGCCGCACCATGCCGTTGACACCACAGTACCCGTCTGATCCAAAACAACACCGCCAATGGCTGAGCCAAGGGCAATTCCGACTTGGAGGGCCGATGTGTTAAAGCTTTGCTGAATGTCAGACGAATCAGGTGCAATTTCAATTAAATAGCTTTGCTGAGCCGGGGCGAGGCTCCAGCTCAGAAGACCCCAAATCACCATGACAGGCAAAAAGAAAATCATAGACGATGTAGACAGCGGCAGTAAGAACATAATGATGGCAAAGGAACCGGTCACCAGCAAAATGCTCTTAAAGGAACCAAGCCGGTCAGATAGTGCTCCTCCGAAAGGGCCTCCGCATACAGCAGATATCCCGAAAAGGAAATAACAAATGCTGACCCAGAAAGAGCTCAGGTGAAGAGTCTCTTCTAAAAACGGCGCAAAGTAAGCGTATAGCGTGTAGTGGCCAGCTAATGTAAACATCGTGACGAGGTGTGAACTCGCGATTTTCAGATTACCGATCGTCTTGAGTTGTTCCCGGAAAGGAATCATTTTCTCCGCCGGTATTCTTTCAAAGAAGATTGAAATAATCAGCATGGAGATCAGTGCCAACAGGCCGATGCCAAGGAACAAAATCCGCCACCCGAAGGAATCGCTGATTAAGATTCCGAGCGGCACGCCTAATGCGATAGCAGAGCTGAATCCCATAAAAATAATTCCGATTGCGCGGGCTCTGTATTCAGGCGCTACAATTTTCGGGGCAATTGTTAAAGAAAGCACAACAATCAGCCCTGTACTCATTGCTGCCAATACCCTAGATACCATCAGTGTTGCGAAATTAGGGCTGAAATAGGCGACAAGATTGCTAAGGAAGAAAACAAATAAAGCAATTAGATATAAGCGCTTCCGCTCAATCTTCGCAGTCAATGCCATAAGCAGCGGCCCAGATACTGCATATCCCAGCGCAAACACACTGATCAGCTGTCCGGCTGAAACAATGGAAATGTCTAAATCATTTGCGATCTGAGGAAGAATTCCCCCCACAATTAACTCAACCAATCCGACTGCAATCGTAGAAGCTGCAAGCAGGAAAACTTTGAAATTCATAACAAACTCCTTTACTTAAATGTTTTGATAAATAAAAAAAATCCTGATTACAAAAAATGTCATAAACAAATTTTGTAATCAGGATTTTACGGTTCCTGGTAGACACCCTCAAACCATATTATTGAGGTTATACAAGTGATAATAGCTATTTAATTGATTCGTTTCCGTTGATGAGTGTACCACATTATGAATGAATCTTCCATAGAAAAATTTACAAAGTGATGAACCGGACAAGTGTATGATTATATTTATTTTATAAAAGTATAGACATTTAAAATTAAATGTCTATAATAATCTGTGTAAGCGTTTTAATAACAGGGGGGATAGCAGTTGAAAAAAATATTACTCGCGTGCAGCTCAGGAATGTCTACCAGTTTATTGGTGACAAAAATGAAGGAATACGCACAGTCTATCGGTGAGGAAGCAGAGATTTGGGCTGTTGGCCAGGATAAAGCAAAAGAAGACATGAGAAAAGCGGATGCCGTTTTGATCGGTCCGCAAATGAGCTTTCTGAAAAGCGAACTCCAAAAAGAAGCGGATCAATACAACATTCGGGTTGAAGTCATTGGCATGATGGCCTACGGAATGGCAGATGGGAAAAAAGCGTATGAGCAGGCATTGTCCTTAATGGAGAATCAATAATGGAACAGGTGAAAATCACGAATTTAACAGACGAACAAATCAGTTTTCAGCTTATCCTGCACAGCGGCAATGCCCGCAGCTGCATCATACAATCACTGCGCGCCTACAAAGAAGGGAACAAGGATGAGGCGGATGCCCTCATTGCCAAGGCTGAGCAGGACTTATCCGCGGCCCATGACATTCACTTTCAAATGATACAGAAGGAATCCGGCGGAGAAGCAACAGCTTTTTCATTGCTGCTTATGCATGCAGAGGATCATCTGATGTCAACATTATCCATGAAAGAATTAGTGAAAGAAATGCTTGATCTCTTTAAAACCAAGAATCTATAAATAATCGGGGTGGATAGGGTGTTCGAGAAAATCAGCCAATTCCTTGTTCCAATTGCAGGGAGGTTAAACAATAACCGCTATTTGCAAGTGTTGCGTGATGCATTTATGCTGGCTTTCCCGCTGACGATATTCGGGTCCATTTTTGTCGTGTTAACGAATTTGCCGTTTCTAAATAAAATCATGAACGCCTCAATGCTTACGTCGTTTCAGTCTCATTTCGGCATTGCCTCCACGGCGACAATGGGCATTATGTCTGTCTTTGTTGTGTTCGGGATAGGTTATTACCTGTCAAAAAGCTATCAGGTCGAAGCTGTATTTGGCGGAGCGATCGCTTTGGTTTCCTTTTTGCTCTTAACGCCATTTATCGTTCAGCCGGAAACAGGAGATGCCATTACAGGGGTTATCCCGGTCGACCGTCTCGGTGCAAAAGGGATGTTTCTTGGGATGATTACGGCATTTCTTTCTGGCGAAATCTACAGAAGAATCGTTCAAAAAAACCTGACAATCAAAATGCCAGCCGGCGTTCCGCCTGCTGTAGCAAAATCATTCGCCGCACTTATTCCGGCTTTTATCACATTGACCGTATTTTTGCTGATTAACGTAATGGTGACTCTGTTTTTTAAAACAAATATGCACGACGTCATTTATCACGCAATTCAGGCTCCGCTTGTCGGACTTGGAAGCGGTATCATTCCGACGCTGATTGCCGTGTTTTTCATTCAAATTCTTTGGTTTTTCGGACTGCATGGACAGATCATTATCAACTCCGTGATGGACCCGATTTGGAATACACTGCAGGTAGAAAACCTTTCTGCTTACACGGCGGGAAAAGAAATCCCTCATATTATTTCAAAACCGTTTATGGAGATTTATACAGTAGGGATGGGCGGAACCGGGATGACGCTTGCGATTGTGTTTACCATTCTCATATTCATGAAAAGCAGGCAGATGAAGCAAGTATCAAAACTTGGCCTCGCTCCCGGTATTTTTAACGTAAACGAACCGATTATCTTCGGGCTTCCGATTGTCATGAATCCGATCATTATTGTGCCTTGGGTGCTGGCACCGATGGTTGTTACGCTCGTCACCTATCTGGCTATGTCAGCCGGGCTCGTTCCGCCTCCGACTGGTGTGACAGTGCCGTGGACGGTTCCATTGTTCATTAATGGCATCATGGCGACGAACTCAATCATGGGGGGCGTAATGCAGCTTATCAATCTGCTGATTGTCTTCGTGATCTGGTTTCCGTTCCTAAAAGCAATGGATAAATTAAATCTGGCAAAAGAAAAAGAACAGGCTGTGCAGGAGACAGCTGCTCAGCAAAATGATAACAGCATAAAAATGTGACATAAGGGGAGAGAGACTTGGCACAAACAGAACAATATCGTTTTCCAAAGGATTTTTGGTGGGGATCATCCGCTTCAGCAACACAAATGGAGGGTGCCGCCGACAGAGACGGAAAAGGGCAGAATATTTGGGATTATTGGTTTGAGAAAGAACCACATCGTTTTTTTGATCATGTCGGCCCCGCAGACACATCCCAATTTTACGACAATTATAAAGAAGATATCAGGCTGATGAAGGAGCTTGGGCACAACTCGTTCCGGATGTCGATTTCCTGGTCACGTTTAATACCAAACGGAACGGGCGAGATCAACGATAAAGCCGCAGATTTCTATAACAATGTCATTGATGAGTTGATCGTTAACGGAATTGAACCTTTTGTCAATTTGTTTCATTTCGATATGCCGATGGCGCTTCAAAAAATCGGCGGCTGGGTCAACAGAGAGACGGTTGACGCGTATGAAAACTATGCAAGAACTTGCTTCCGTTTATATGGCGGCCGGGTGAAAAAATGGTTCACGCATAATGAACCAATCGTTCCCGTGGAAGGCGGATACCTATATGATTTTCATTATCCAAACAAGGTCGACTTTAAAGAGGCTGTCCAGGTTGGATTTCATACGATGCTGTCAAGTGCCCGTGCGATTCAGGCTTATAGGGAGATGGAGCAGGACGGAAAAATCGGAATCATTTTAAATTTGACTCCATCATACCCGAGAAGCAGCCATCCGGCGGATGTGAAAGCCGGGGAAATCGCAGACGCGTTTTTTAACAGATCTTTTTTAGACCCATCTGTCAAAGGCGAATTTCCAAAAGAGCTGGTTGACATTTTGAAGCATGAAGGCTTTATGCCAGATTACAACGCTGAAGATCTTGATATCATCAAAAAGAACACGGTTGACCTGTTGGGAGTGAATTATTACCAGCCGAGACGTGTGAAAGCGAAAGAACATCTTCCGAATCCCGACGCTCCTTTTTTACCGGACAGGTATTTTGATCCCTACGTCATGCCGGGCCGCAAAATGAATCCGCATCGCGGCTGGGAGATCTATGAAAAAGGCGTTTATGATATTTTGATTAATTTAAAAGAAAACTACGGCAACATCGAGTGTTTTATCTCTGAAAACGGTATGGGGGTTGAAGGTGAAGAGCGATTCAGGGATGAACAAGGCATCATTCAAGATGATTACCGGATTGAATTTATAAAAGAGCACCTCAAATGGATTCACCGCGCCATACAAGAAGGATCAAACGTAAAAGGTTATCACTTATGGACGTTCATGGACAACTGGTCTTGGACAAATGCCTATAAAAACCGATACGGGTTTGTATCAGTCAATCTTGAGAAAGACGGAGAAAGAACCGTCAAAAAGAGCGGAAAATGGTTCAAAAAGGTTGCTGAGCATAGCGGTTTCTAGATTTTCCTAAAGGTCAAGATCTTCCGGCAATCATCATAACGAATAGAGATGACGAAAATCCGCAACATTGATGAAATAGGGAAAAGAACTTATGATATCCGTAAAAGCTTATGTGATATCAGACTCTAACAGCTGCCGGAGGATGCCAATGAATAAATACGAAATTATTGCAAATGAAATGAGAAATAGAATTAAAAATAACGTATATCCGATCGATCAGCCCATTCCTGATGAAGTATCTCTTGCAAAAGAATTTAACTCAAGCCGCATGACGATGAAGAGAGCCTTGGATAATTTAGTTGCCGAGGGTCTGCTGTTTAGAAAACGCGGCCATGGCACGTTTATTATTCAATCTGCAATACAGGATGACCATGTACATGTAGTCAGCAATGAGATTCTCGGATTGACCAACTTGCTGAAAGATAAAAAAATCAAAAGCAAGGTCATTCAGTTTGAAGTGCAATTTCCCACTGAGGAAGTGGCCGCCCATTTGTCTATTGATCAGAAAACACCGGTTTATTATGTCGTTCGGCTGCGAATTGTAGAAGGTGAACCCTATGTATTAGAAAAAACATATATGCCGACTCATTTAATACCGGGCATTAATGACGATGTCCTTCATGATTCGATCTACAATCATATTACAAATGTGCTGCAGCTCAAAATCGCCGGAACGCATCGGAAAATCAGAGCCTGCAAATCTGATCATATTGACCAGCAGCATCTGGGCTGTAAACAGGATGATCCAATTCTTGAAGTGGAACATGTGGGCTTCTTAGATACCGGGATTCCATTTGAATATTCCTTTTCACGTCATCGGCATGACAAGTTTGTTGTGACTTCTGTAAACATACGGCGCTGATTGCGGAGACAACAAGGAGGCCATCTGCATGCTTGGCGGTATTGAAGCAGGCGGCACAAAGATTGTTTGTGCTGTCGGTAAAGAAGATGGAACAATCATTGACCGAATAGAATTCCCCACAAAGATGCCGGATGAAACGATAGAGAAAGTAATTCAATATTTTCGCCAATTTTCATTACAGGCAATCGGCATCGGTTCCTTTGGTCCCATTGATAACGATAAAACCAGTCAAACATACGGTACCATTATGGCCACGCCGAAAGCGGGCTGGAGACACTATCCCTTTTTGCAAACCGTTAAGAACAAAATGAAAATCCCAGTCGGATTTAGTACAGATGTCAACGCTGCGGCGCTGGGTGAATTCATTTTCGGTGAAGCGAAGGGTATTGACAGCTGCCTGTATATAACGATTGGCACTGGCATCGGAGCGGGGGCTATTGTAGAGGGGAGGCTCCTTCAGGGGCTGTCACACCCAGAGATGGGCCATATTTATATCCGGAGGCATCCGTCTGACGTATACCAAGGGAAGTGCCCTTATCATGGAGATTGCTTTGAAGGCTTGGCTTCCGGTCCCGCCATTGAAGCGCGCTGGGGAAAAAAAGCCGCGGATTTATCAGATATAGCACAAGTCTGGGAACTGGAAGGGTACTATATTGCCCAAGCACTGGCTCAGTATATTTTGATCCTTGCACCTAAAAAAATCATTCTTGGCGGCGGCGTCATGCAACAGAAACAAGTGTTTTCTTATATCTATCAATATGTACCGAAAATCATGAACAACTACTTAGATTTTTCTGAATTGTCAGATGATATAAGTAATTATATTGTACCTCCACGTTTAGGCTCTAACGCCGGAATCATCGGCACGCTAGTTTTGGCGCACCAGGCCTTACAAGCAGAGGCAGCATCCGGGGAGGTGCGATCATGACGCATCCTTTATTTTTAGAGCCTGTCTTTAAAGAAAGACTATGGGGAGGGACGAAGCTTCGTGACGCTTTTGGCTACGCAATACCCTCACAAAAAACAGGTGAGTGCTGGGCCGTTTCTGCACATGCTCATGGCCCGTCGGCTGTAAAGAACGGCCCGCTGGCAGGAAAGACACTAGATCAAGTATGGCTAGATCATCCAGAGATTTTCGGTTTTCCAGATAGGAAGGTGTTTCCGCTGCTGGTAAAGCTGCTAGACGCTAATATGGATCTCTCAGTGCAAGTCCATCCAGATGATGATTATGCAAAACTGCACGAAAATGGCGACCTTGGTAAAACGGAGTGCTGGTATATCATTGATTGCAAAGATAACGCCGAACTAATTTTGGGACATCATGCAAGCACAAAGGAAGAGTTCAAACAACGAATAGAAAGCGGTGATTGGAACGGGCTGCTGAGGCGAATCAAAATCAAGCCCGGAGATTTCTTTTATGTGCCAAGCGGTACACTCCATGCTTTATGTGAGGGAACCCTTGTCCTGGAAATCCAGCAAAACTCTGATACAACGTATCGCGTATACGATTATGACCGCTGTAATGACCAGGGCCAAAAAAGAACTCTTCATATAGAAAAAGCCATGGAAGTCATAACGATACCGCATATCGATAAAGTGCATACACCGGAAGTGAAAGAAGTTGGTAACGCCGAGATCACTGTTTATGTGCAATCAGATTATTTCTCAGTGTACAAATGGAAGATTAGCGGCCGAACTGCTTTTCCTTCATATCAAACCTATTTGCTGGGGAGTGTTCTGAGCGGATCAGGACGAATCATAAACAATGGTAGTCAGTATGAATGCAATGCAGGCTCACACTTTGTCTTGCCTGCGCATTTTGGCGAGTTTTCAATAGAAGGAACATGTGAATTCATGATATCTCATCCTTAATGAATGGGGGGAGTTGCATTTGTTTAAGAAACATACGATCTCTTTGCTCATTTTATTTTTACTTGCGTCTGCTGTTTTAGCAAAACCAATTGAAGCGCATGCTGTGTCGCCTGTGAATCCTAATGCACAGCAGACAACAAAAGCAGTGATGAACTGGCTTGCGCACCTGCCGAACCGAACGGAAAACAGAGTCCTTTCCGGAGCGTTCGGAGGTTACAGTCATGACACATTTTCTATGGCTGAGGCTGATAGAATCCGAAGCGCCACCGGGCAATCGCCTGCTATTTACGGCTGCGATTATGCCAGAGGATGGCTTGAAACAGCAAATATTGAAGATTCAAGCTGCAACAGCGATTTAATGTCGTATTGGAAAAATGGTGGAATCCCTCAAATCAGCTTGCACCTGGCGAATCCTGCTTTTCAGTCAGGGCATTTTAAAACACCGATTACAAACGATCAGTATAAAAAAATACTAGATTCTTCAACAGCAGAAGGGAAGCGGCTGAATGCCATGCTCAGCAAAATTGCTGACGGACTTCAAGAGCTGGAGAACCAAGGTGTGCCTGTTTTGTTCAGGCCGCTGCATGAAATGAACGGTGAATGGTTTTGGTGGGGACTTACATCATATAACCAAAAGGATAATGAAAGAATCTCTCTATATAAACAGCTCTACAAGAAAATCTATCATTATATGACCGACACAAGAGGACTTGATCATTTGCTTTGGGTTTACTCTCCCGACGCCAACCGAGATTTTAAAACTGATTTTTACCCGGGCGCGTCTTACGTGGATATTGTCGGATTAGATGCGTATTTTCAAGATGCCTACTCGATCAATGGATATGATCAGCTAACAGCGCTTAATAAACCATTTGCTTTTACAGAAGTCGGCCCGCAAACAGCAAACGGCAGCTTCGATTACAGCCTATTTATCAATGCAATAAAACAAAGATATCCTAAAACCATTTACTTTCTGGCATGGAATGATGAATGGAGCCCAGCAGTAAACAAGGGTGCTTCAGCTTTATATCATGACAGCTGGACACTCAACAAGGGAGAAATATGGAATGGTGATTCTTTAACGCCAATCGTTGAGTGAATCCGTAATGTCACAATTAAGAAGGTGCTCAAGAAGTTTCTTGAGCACCTTCCCACTGGATTAAGCATTCATATCGCCTAACCCAGGACTGTGTTCATTTGGTATTTCAGGAAGCACTGGTACGGGAAAGCCTGCCGGAGGATCTATTACTTGTAACTCTCCGCCATTTCGGCTTGGAGATTTCCCTTGATAGATTTCACTGATTCTCGTTTCATCCAACCTAAAGTTAAACTGTGCATTATGGTAGCCTAATTCGACATACTTTCTGCACTCAGGATATTTATTAATGTCATAATTCGGCACAGGGAGCAGCTTCGCCCATTCAACGCCCAATGTCTCGAGCGCTTTCGCGAATGCATTCTGGTGAGCATTGTCGCGTACAATCAGAAAAGCAAGTGTTTCGCGGAACGTCTGATTAGAGCTCATTTCATAAATTCTTGTTTTTTGCAGCACACCTGTCGACTCAAGAAGCAGGTTATCCAGCAGGTCAGTAATTAAGTTTCCGTGGTTATACACCCACGACCCGTTCCACGGATTGCCCCCTGCATCAACAGGAAGGGAACTTTGCGCTCCAATAATATAATGATGAGGATTAGCATGTTTAACCGCTTCATCAAGTGGCGCTTGATCTGTACCTTGACTGCCGACACCTTCACCGCCTGATTCATCTAATAAAGCATTGATTGTGTTTTGAACCAGTTCAACGTGGGCAATCTCCTCTAAAAAAATGCCGCGAAGCAGATCGCGGTACTGTTTCTGCTTTCCTCTGAAATTAGAGCTTTGGAAAAAAAACTGCATCATTGTACGCATTTCTCCGTAATGACCGCCTAATATCTCCTGCAGGACCTTAGCAGCTGCCGGGTCTGGCTTGTCCGGTTTAATGATATTAATCAGTTCCTCTTTGTAGTAATACATAACACGCCTCATTTCTTCTTAAGAGATTTTCTTATATTATTTGTAAGATGAGATAAAATATATACACGATAAGCATGGGAAGGCGTGAAAGAAGAAAATAAAAAAATACAGGAAAAGTGTTGACCAAATAAAACAGGCATGGTATATTATTAAACGTCGCTGATGAACAGCGTGAAACTAAACGGAAAACAAAAAAGTTTTTTCTAAGGTGTTTACAAGATTATAAAAATGTGTATAATAAGAAAAGTCGAATTGAAAAAGATTCGAAAAACATTTTTAAAAAAATTCTTGACTTCAACATCAAATGATAGTATGATAGTTAAGTCGCTTGATAAGCGCCCGTAGCTCAATTGGATAGAGCGTTTGACTACGGATCAAAAGGTTAGGGGTTCGACTCCTCTCGGG
Organism: Bacillus sp. SG20033; assembly: GCF_044570195.1. Classification (NCBI taxonomy): domain Bacteria; kingdom Bacillati; phylum Bacillota; class Bacilli; order Caryophanales; family Bacillaceae; genus Bacillus; species Bacillus sp. SG20033. The sequence goes on from NZ_CP172606.1 coordinate 621,816, forward strand.
CGCGCCATATAAGATACCACGCGGGTGTAGTTTAGTGGTAAAACCTCAGCCTTCCAAGCTGATGTCGTGAGTTCGATTCTCATCACCCGCTCCATTATTGAATGATCTTTGAAAACTAAACAAGACAAAACGTACCTGTTAATTCAGTTTTTAAAAATCGCACAGCGATGTGCGTAGTCAGTCAAACTACTTTATCGGAGAGTTTGATCCTGGCTCAGGACGAACGCTGGCGGCGTGCCTAATACATGCAAGTCGAGCGGACAGATGGGAGCTTGCTCCCTGATGTTAGCGGCGGACGGGTGAGTAACACGTGGGTAACCTGCCTGTAAGACTGGGATAACTCCGGGAAACCGGGGCTAATACCGGATGGTTGTTTGAACCGCATGGTTCAAACATAAAAGGTGGCTTCGGCTACCACTTACAGATGGACCCGCGGCGCATTAGCTAGTTGGTGAGGTAATGGCTCACCAAGGCAACGATGCGTAGCCGACCTGAGAGGGTGATCGGCCACACTGGGACTGAGACACGGCCCAGACTCCTACGGGAGGCAGCAGTAGGGAATCTTCCGCAATGGACGAAAGTCTGACGGAGCAACGCCGCGTGAGTGATGAAGGTTTTCGGATCGTAAAGCTCTGTTGTTAGGGAAGAACAAGTACCGTTCGAATAGGGCGGTACCTTGACGGTACCTAACCAGAAAGCCACGGCTAACTACGTGCCAGCAGCCGCGGTAATACGTAGGTGGCAAGCGTTGTCCGGAATTATTGGGCGTAAAGGGCTCGCAGGCGGTTTCTTAAGTCTGATGTGAAAGCCCCCGGCTCAACCGGGGAGGGTCATTGGAAACTGGGGAACTTGAGTGCAGAAGAGGAGAGTGGAATTCCACGTGTAGCGGTGAAATGCGTAGAGATGTGGAGGAACACCAGTGGCGAAGGCGACTCTCTGGTCTGTAACTGACGCTGAGGAGCGAAAGCGTGGGGAGCGAACAGGATTAGATACCCTGGTAGTCCACGCCGTAAACGATGAGTGCTAAGTGTTAGGGGGTTTCCGCCCCTTAGTGCTGCAGCTAACGCATTAAGCACTCCGCCTGGGGAGTACGGTCGCAAGACTGAAACTCAAAGGAATTGACGGGGGCCCGCACAAGCGGTGGAGCATGTGGTTTAATTCGAAGCAACGCGAAGAACCTTACCAGGTCTTGACATCCTCTGACAATCCTAGAGATAGGACGTCCCCTTCGGGGGCAGAGTGACAGGTGGTGCATGGTTGTCGTCAGCTCGTGTCGTGAGATGTTGGGTTAAGTCCCGCAACGAGCGCAACCCTTGATCTTAGTTGCCAGCATTCAGTTGGGCACTCTAAGGTGACTGCCGGTGACAAACCGGAGGAAGGTGGGGATGACGTCAAATCATCATGCCCCTTATGACCTGGGCTACACACGTGCTACAATGGACAGAACAAAGGGCAGCGAAACCGCGAGGTTAAGCCAATCCCACAAATCTGTTCTCAGTTCGGATCGCAGTCTGCAACTCGACTGCGTGAAGCTGGAATCGCTAGTAATCGCGGATCAGCATGCCGCGGTGAATACGTTCCCGGGCCTTGTACACACCGCCCGTCACACCACGAGAGTTTGTAACACCCGAAGTCGGTGAGGTAACCTTTTAGGAGCCAGCCGCCGAAGGTGGGACAGATGATTGGGGTGAAGTCGTAACAAGGTAGCCGTATCGGAAGGTGCGGCTGGATCACCTCCTTTCTAAGGATATTATACGGAATATAAGACCTTGGGTCTTATAAACAGAACGTTCCCTGTCTTGTTTAGTTTTGAAGGATCATTCCTTCGAAACGTGTTCTTTGAAAACTAGATAACAGTAGACATCACATTCAATTAGTAATACAAGATATCACATAGTGATTCTTTTTAACGGTTAAGTTAGAAAGGGCGCACGGTGGATGCCTTGGCACTAGGAGCCGATGAAGGACGGGACGAACACCGATATGCTTCGGGGAGCTGTAAGCAAGCTTTGATCCGGAGATTTCCGAATGGGGAAACCCACCACTCGTAATGGAGTGGTATCCATATCTGAATTCATAGGATATGAGAAGGCAGACCCGGGGAACTGAAACATCTAAGTACCCGGAGGAAGAGAAAGCAAATGCGATTCCCTGAGTAGCGGCGAGCGAAACGGGATTAGCCCAAACCAAGAGGCTTGCCTCTTGGGGTTGTAGGACACTCTGTACGGAGTTACAAAAGAACGAGGTAGACGAAGAGGTCTGGAAAGGCCCGCCATAGGAGGTAACAGCCCTGTAGTCAAAACTTCGTTCTCTCCTGAGTGGATCCTGAGTACGGCGGAACACGTGAAATTCCGTCGGAATCCGGGAGGACCATCTCCCAAGGCTAAATACTCCCTAGTGACCGATAGTGAACCAGTACCGTGAGGGAAAGGTGAAAAGCACCCCGGAAGGGGAGTGAAAGAGATCCTGAAACCGTGTGCCTACAAGTAGTCAGAGCCCGTTAACGGGTGATGGCGTGCCTTTTGTAGAATGAACCGGCGAGTTACGATCCCGTGCAAGGTTAAGCAGAAGATGCGGAGCCGCAGCGAAAGCGAGTCTGAATAGGGCGCATGAGTACGTGGTCGTAGACCCGAAACCAGGTGATCTACCCATGTCCAGGGTGAAGTTCAGGTAACACTGAATGGAGGCCCGAACCCACGCACGTTGAAAAGTGCGGGGATGAGGTGTGGGTAGGGGTGAAATGCCAATCGAACCTGGAGATAGCTGGTTCTCTCCGAAATAGCTTTAGGGCTAGCCTCAAGGTAAGAGTCTTGGAGGTAGAGCACTGATTGGACTAGGGGCCCCTACCGGGTTACCGAATTCAGTCAAACTCCGAATGCCAATGACTTATCCTTGGGAGTCAGACTGCGAGTGATAAGATCCGTAGTCGAAAGGGAAACAGCCCAGACCGCCAGCTAAGGTCCCAAAGTATACGTTAAGTGGAAAAGGATGTGGAGTTGCTTAGACAACCAGGATGTTGGCTTAGAAGCAGCCACCATTTAAAGAGTGCGTAATAGCTCACTGGTCGAGTGACTCTGCGCCGAAAATGTACCGGGGCTAAACGTATCACCGAAGCTGCGGACTGTTCTTCGAACAGTGGTAGGAGAGCGTTCTAAGGGCTGTGAAGCCAGACCGGAAGGACTGGTGGAGCGCTTAGAAGTGAGAATGCCGGTATGAGTAGCGAAAGAGGGGTGAGAATCCCCTCCACCGAATGCCTAAGGTTTCCTGAGGAAGGCTCGTCCGCTCAGGGTTAGTCGGGACCTAAGCCGAGGCCGAAAGGCGTAGGCGATGGACAACAGGTTGATATTCCTGTACCACCTCCTCACCATTTGAGCAATGGGGGGACGCAGGAGGATAGGGTAAGCGCGGTATTGGATATCCGCGTCCAAGCAGTTAGGCTGGGAAATAGGCAAATCCGTTTCCCATAAGGCTGAGCTGTGATGGCGAGCGAAATATAGTAGCGAAGTTCCTGATTCCACACTGCCAAGAAAAGCCTCTAGCGAGGTGAGAGGTGCCCGTACCGCAAACCGACACAGGTAGGCGAGGAGAGAATCCTAAGGTGATCGAGAGAACTCTCGTTAAGGAACTCGGCAAAATGACCCCGTAACTTCGGGAGAAGGGGTGCTCTGTTAGGGTGCAAGCCCGAGAGAGCCGCAGTGAATAGGCCCAGGCGACTGTTTAGCAAAAACACAGGTCTCTGCGAAGCCGTAAGGCGAAGTATAGGGGCTGACGCCTGCCCGGTGCTGGAAGGTTAAGAGGAGCGCTTAGCGTAAGCGAAGGTGCGAATTGAAGCCCCAGTAAACGGCGGCCGTAACTATAACGGTCCTAAGGTAGCGAAATTCCTTGTCGGGTAAGTTCCGACCCGCACGAAAGGCGCAACGATCTGGGCACTGTCTCAACGAGAGACTCGGTGAAATTATAGTACCTGTGAAGATGCAGGTTACCCGCGACAGGACGGAAAGACCCCGTGGAGCTTTACTGCAGCCTGATATTGAATGTTGGTACAGCTTGTACAGGATAGGTAGGAGCCTTGGAAACCGGAGCGCCAGCTTCGGTGGAGGCATCGGTGGGATACTACCCTGGCTGTATTGACCTTCTAACCCGCCGCCCTTATCGGGCGGGGAGACAGTGTCAGGTGGGCAGTTTGACTGGGGCGGTCGCCTCCTAAAAGGTAACGGAGGCGCCCAAAGGTTCCCTCAGAATGGTTGGAAATCATTCGCAGAGTGTAAAGGCACAAGGGAGCTTGACTGCGAGACCTACAAGTCGAGCAGGGACGAAAGTCGGGCTTAGTGATCCGGTGGTTCCGCATGGAAGGGCCATCGCTCAACGGATAAAAGCTACCCCGGGGATAACAGGCTTATCTCCCCCAAGAGTCCACATCGACGGGGAGGTTTGGCACCTCGATGTCGGCTCATCGCATCCTGGGGCTGTAGTCGGTCCCAAGGGTTGGGCTGTTCGCCCATTAAAGCGGTACGCGAGCTGGGTTCAGAACGTCGTGAGACAGTTCGGTCCCTATCCGTCGCGGGCGCAGGAAATTTGAGAGGAGCTGTCCTTAGTACGAGAGGACCGGGATGGACGCACCGCTGGTGTACCAGTTGTTCTGCCAAGGGCATCGCTGGGTAGCTATGTGCGGACGGGATAAGTGCTGAAAGCATCTAAGCATGAAGCCCCCCTCAAGATGAGATTTCCCATTCCGCAAGGAAGTAAGATCCCTGAAAGATGATCAGGTTGATAGGTCTGAGGTGGAAGTGTGGCGACACATGGAGCTGACAGATACTAATCGATCGAGGACTTAACCATATTTTTGAATGATGTCACATCTGTTATCTAGTTTTGAGAGAACACTCTCAATTTGTTTGGTGGCGATAGCGAAGAGGTCACACCCGTTCCCATACCGAACACGGAAGTTAAGCTCTTCAGCGCCGATGGTAGTCGGGGGTTTCCCCCTGTGAGAGTAGGACGCCGCCAAGCATTACTTTTATCATCGCGGGGTGGAGCAGTTCGGTAGCTCGTCGGGCTCATAACCCGAAGGTCGCAGGTTCAAATCCTGCCCCCGCAACCAAATATATGGTTAAATAAGGAGTGCCCTAAGGGTGCAACCAAAATAATCCTATACAAATATGGTCCGGTAGTTCAGTTGGTTAGAATGCCTGCCTGTCACGCAGGAGGTCGCGGGTTCGAGTCCCGTCCGGACCGCCATTAATGTAAACGAAACGATCATGTTTTCGTTTTTTTTGTGTTTTCTTTTACTGTATCTTCTGCTTGGTGTCATAGCCAAGCTTTCTTTATATCGGGAACATCTTGGATATTCCAGCAAAATTCGATAAACTAGGAAGAGCACAAATAGGCATAAGCAGGGTTGAAAGGAGGTTTTGGTTCATGGATGAATTTGATTTGATACATAGCATTACTCCGCGGACCATTCACCATTCTTCCGTTGATGTAGGAATAGGTGATGATGCAGCGCTCTACACTGCGAAACACGGCGTTCAGGAAATTGTTTGTGTTGATACTATGGTAGAAGACGTGCACTTCAAATTACACTATTCCTCACCTGAAGATATCGGGTACAAGGCGTTAGCCGTTAATATAAGTGATATTGCCGCGATGGGAGGCATTCCTAAGTTTTATCTGGTATCACTTGCGGTACCTTCAAAATGGACTGAATCTGAAATCAAGGCGATGTATGAAGGAATGAATGAACTGGCGAAACTATATCATATGGATCTGATTGGCGGCGATACAGTTTCTACCGCTGACAAATTAGTCGTTACAGTCACTGTAATCGGTGAAATTGAAAAGGGACAGGCCTGTTTGCGGAGCTTGGCAAAACCGAATGATATTGTGTTTGTAACCGGTGAAATCGGTTCTTCTGCAGCAGGGCTTTCTTTATTGCTGGAAGAGACTAATCCTCAAAACTCATCTGTGGAAATAGATTACTTTATCCACAGGCATAAACGGCCTGAGCCAAGAGTAAGTGTCGGCAGATTATGCTCGAGTTTTAAGCGGGCAGCTTTAAATGATGTTAGTGACGGATTGGCTAGTGAACTGAACGAGATTGCAGAAGCCAGCTGTGTTTCAATTGAAATTGATGAAAGCATGCTTCCAATTCATTCTGATTTGCCTAAGCTTCATCCTAACTGGAAAGAATGGGCTTTGTTTGGCGGTGAGGATTTTGAGCTGACAGGGACGGTTTCAAAAGAGGAGTGGGAAGTGTTGAAGCAACAGTGCGCAGCACGTCAACTTCCCATTACAAAGATTGGCCATGTCAGGGAAAAAACAAAATCTAAAGTGATCCTAAAAACAGATCAAACATCAATGATCTTAGAGAAAAAGGGATATAATCATTTTAAATAAGACGGGTGACTCGTGTGAAGCAATTAAAATGGAGAACTGTAAATTCAGAAGAAACAAAAGCAATTGCCAAGCTGACGGCATCGTTTGCTAAACCGGGAGACGTCCTGACATTAGAGGGCGATTTAGGTGCAGGAAAAACGACTTTTACGAAAGGTTTTGCAGAAGGGCTGGGAATTACACGTGTTGTAAACAGTCCGACTTTTACAATTATAAAAGAATATAACGATGGCTTACTTCCTCTTTATCATATGGATGTGTATAGAATGGAAGATGAAAGTGAAGATTTGGGACTTGATGAATATTTTCACGGACAAGGTGTCTGTCTCGTTGAATGGGCTCATTTAATTGAAGAACAGCTGCCGCAGGAGCGACTGCAAATTGTCATCAAAAGAGCTGGTGATGATGAGCGGGAAATTACCTTTACTGCTGTCGGGAATCGGTATGAAATGCTTTGTGAGGAGTTAAGTAGACATGACAATATTAGCAATTGATACATCAAATTATACATTGGGCATTGCGCTGCTTCGAGAAGACACCGTTATAGCAGAATACATTACATACTTGAAAAAGAACCACTCTGTAAGAGCGATGCCTGCTGTTCATTCATTGCTGAATGATTGTGATATGGCACCGCAGGACCTTTCTAAAATTGTCGTTGCAAAAGGCCCTGGTTCATACACAGGAGTAAGAATAGGTGTGACGTTGGCCAAAACACTTGCCTGGTCTTTAGACATTCCAATAAGTGCTGTATCAAGTCTTGAGACGCTTGCGGCAAATGGTCGGCATTTTGACGGTCTGATCAGCCCAATCTTTGATGCTAGACGGGGACAGGTGTACACAGGTCTGTATCAATATAAAAATGGGCTTTTAGAGCAAGTTGTTCCAGATCAAAATGTGATGCTGGCAGATTGGCTGGAGATGCTAAAAGAAAAGGACCGCCCTGTTTTGTTTTTAGGCCATGATACTTCTCTTCACAAGCAGATGATCGAGGATATGCTTGGAACAAAAGGGTTCATTGGAACTGCCGCCCAGCATAACCCGCGTCCTTCAGAATTGGCTTTTCTCGGGAAGGAAAAGGAAGCAGCTGATGTTCATGGGCTTGTCCCGGATTACTTGCGGCTGGCAGAAGCTGAAGCGAAATGGATTGAAAGTCAAAAGTAGGGTGATAGGATGAAAACAAAAGCAGCGGTCAGAAATATGCGGCTTGAAGATATAGATCACGTATACGAAATCGAAGCATCCTCCTTTACGTCTCCTTGGACGAAGGATTCGTTTTATCATGAGCTGCTGGAAAATCCGTATGCTCATTATCTCGTGATTGAAAAGGACGGCCATCTTGCTGGGTATTGCGGGATTTGGATTGTGATGGACGATGCCCAAATTACAAATATAGCGATAAAACCAGAGTATCGCGGCCAGTCTTTAGGAGAAACGCTTTTTCGCTCAGCTGTTGAACTGTGCAAAGAAAAAGACGCAAGGCGGCTTTCGCTTGAAGTGAGGGTTTCGAATCATCCTGCTCAAGGCTTATATAAGAAATTCGGGATGCAGCCCGGCGGAATAAGAAAGAACTATTATACTGATAACGGGGAAGATGCGTTAATTATGTGGGTGACGATAAATGAGTGAGCAAAAAGACATGTACGTATTAGGAATTGAAACAAGCTGTGATGAGACTGCTGCAGCTATTGTGAAAAACGGGAAAGAGATCATTTCAAACGTAGTAGCCTCTCAAATTGAAAGCCATAAGCGCTTCGGAGGCGTTGTTCCGGAAATTGCTTCAAGACATCATGTTGAACAAATCACTTTGGTTATAGAAGAGGCGTTTCGCAAAGCTGGCATGACGTATAGTGATATTGATGCGATTGCAGTAACAGAAGGTCCGGGACTGGTGGGAGCGCTTCTTATCGGAGTGAATGCCGCTAAAGCATTGAGCTTTGCACATAACATTCCGTTAGTAGGCGTTCATCATATAGCCGGTCATATATACGCGAACCGTCTTGTAGAAGACATCGTGTTCCCGGCACTGGCATTGGTCGTTTCAGGAGGCCATACAGAACTGGTTTATATGAAGGAACATGGATCATTTGAAGTCATTGGGGAAACCCTTGATGATGCGGCAGGAGAAGCCTACGACAAAGTGGCGCGGACGATGGGATTGCCATATCCGGGTGGACCGCAAATTGACAAGCTAGCTGAAAAAGGGAATGACAATATTCCGCTTCCTCGCGCATGGCTTGAAGAAGGCTCTTACAACTTCAGCTTTAGCGGATTGAAGTCTGCGGTGATCAATACGCTTCATAATGCATCCCAAAAAGGGCAAGAGATTGCTCCGGAAGATTTGTCTGCCAGTTTCCAAAATAGTGTGATCGATGTCTTGGTAACCAAAACGGCGCGCGCGGCAAAGGAATATGATGTCAAACAGGTCCTTTTAGCCGGAGGAGTAGCTGCAAACAGAGGCCTCAGAGCTGCATTAGAAAAGGAATTTGCCCAGCATGAAGGGATTACGCTTGTCATTCCTCCATTAGCTTTATGCACGGATAATGCTGCGATGATTGCTGCTGCTGGTACAATTGCTTTTGAAAAAGGAATTCGCGGTGCATATGATATGAATGGCCAGCCCGGCCTTGAATTGGCTTCTTATCAAAGTCTCACGAGATAATAGCGTGAGACTTTTTATATGTTTGTTATTAACAGACAATTCGCAATTTATCCACATATCTGTGAGTAATTATAGAGATATTGATGGATAAAGGGCTGAGGTCACTGTTAATAAAGTGGATAAATTCAGAATATTTTGTGGATAGTGTGTATAAAGCGCTTACTTTGTTTATTTATTAGGGGATGTTCTGTGGATAAAAAGCACCTCTAAAAAGAGGTGCTTGACTTTTTTAATCTTCTTCTGTGGATAGTTCTTCCCATTCGGCCAAAAGAGATTCCAGCTCCTGATTAAGCTTCTCATTGTCTGCATGGATAGCTTGTACTTTTTCATGATCCTGATAGACTTCAGGGTCACATAGCAATTCATCATTGCGGCTAATGTTCTCTTCAATGGTTTGAACAGTGGTTTCAATTTCTTCAATCCGACGGAGTCGTTGGCGCTCTTTCTTTTTCCATTCTTTTTCTTCCTCGTAGGAACGTTTGGAGTCAGACTTCACTGTAGCTGGCGTTTTATCAGTTTCCTCTTGCTGATTCATTTTCTCCAATTCAAGCTGCTCTGTTTTTTTCTCTGTATAATAATCGTAATCTCCCAGATACTCCTCTATATGGCTTGAAGAAAGCTCCAATACTCTTGTGGCGATTCTGTTAATAAAATATCTGTCATGTGAGACAAATAACAGTGTGCCTGGATAATCAATCAGCGCGTTTTCGAGAACTTCTTTGCTGTCTAAATCCAGATGGTTCGTCGGTTCATCAAGGATGAGAAAGTTGGCTTTTTGAAGCATCAGCTTAGCTAGAGCCAATCTTGCTTTTTCGCCTCCGCTCAGTGAATGAACTGGTTTCAGCACATCATCTCCGGAGAATAAGAAATTTCCGAGACACGTTCTGATTTCTTTTTCTGGGAGCCCGGGGTACTCGTCCCACAGCTCATCAAGGACACGTTTAGAGGAAGTCAACTCAGCCTGTTCCTGATCATAATAGCCGACACTGACATTTGAGCCGTATGAGATCGTTCCTTGATCTGGTTTTAGGGTGTCTATTAATGTTTTCAGCAATGTCGATTTACCAATTCCGTTAGGGCCGACAAGCGCTGCGCTTTCTCCTCTTGTGAGCATGAATGACACTTCTGTTAAAAGCGGCGGCTGGTTTTCATAGCTGATTGTGAGATCCTGAACACGAAGGACTTCATTTCCGCTCTGTTTTGTAATATCAAAATGAAAGCTTGCGGATTTTTCATCGCCAAGCGGTTTTGACATGACTTCCATTCGCTCAAGCTGCTTTCTGCGGCTTTGCGCTCTTTTGGTGGTAGAGGCTCTCGCCAGATTTCGATCTACGAAGTCCTGCAGCTTTGCAATCTCGTCTTGCTGCTTTTCATACATTTTAAGATCTTTTTCATACTGCGCGGCTTTTTGGTCGAGATAAGCGCTGTAGTTGCCGTGATACTTTTTGCTTTCTGCTCTTGATACCTCGTATACCTTGTTTACTACTTTGTCCAAAAAGTAGCGGTCATGCGAAACGATGAGAATGGCGCCTGAATAGCCTTGTAAATAATGCTCAAGCCAGGTAAGCGTATCAATATCCAGATGGTTTGTCGGCTCATCGAGAATGAGCAAATCAGGCTGTGTTAACAGAAGCTTACCTAAAGCCAGTCTTGTTTTCTGGCCTCCGCTGAGGCTTTGAACCTGTGTAGAATCGTCAAAATGGCTGAAGCCGAGACCATGCAGCACAGATCTGACATCCGCTTCATATTGATAGCCGCCTTTATCTTTGAATTCCTGCTGAAGGCGGTCGTAGGTTTTCATGATGCTTTCTAATTCACCCGGGTCAGCTGCCGCCATTTTTTCTTCCATAGCCCGCATTTCCTTTTCCATTGCTTTTAAGTGGTCAAAAACAGTCAGCAGCTCTTCTTTTATGGTAAGCTTAGAATCCAAGCCAGTATGCTGGGCGAGATATCCCATTGTAATATCTTTCGGTTTAATAATTTCGCCCTTTTCATACGAAAGCTGGCCTGCGATAATTTTAAGGAGCGTGGATTTTCCGGCGCCATTTCTTCCTACAATGGCGATGCGATCACGATTTCTGACTTCCAGCTTTATATTGTTTAAAATAGTATCAGCACCAAACGATTTGGACAGCTGATTAACTTGTAAGATCATCATATTATTTCACCTCTGCTATAATAAGTTAAGTGTAGCTTATGAACCAGAAGTCAGCAAACAATACATTGGCCATATAAGACATAGAGAAGAAAATAGTGTATGATCTGTTTAAGGAGCGTTTTAATATGAATGGATTTTCTCATTTTAATGAACAGGGCAGAGCCCAGATGGTGGATATCAGCGAAAAATCTTCGACTGTCCGTACTGCGGCGGCTGTTTCAAGCGTACACATGAAGAATGAAGTGTACGAGAAAATACAGAGTCACGATATCGGCAAAGGAGATGTACTGGCTGTCGCACAGGTGGCAGGCATTATGGCCGCAAAGCAAACGTCGAATATCATTCCGATGTGCCATCCGCTTTCATTGAGCGGGGTAGATATATCGTTTGACTGGAAAATAAAAGAAGCAGAAGTTATACTTCATATAAAAGCACAGGTCAAAACGAAAGGGAGTACAGGTGTGGAAATGGAAGCGCTCACTTCTGCATCGGTGTGCGCTCTTACCGTTTACGATATGTGCAAGGCTCTTGATAAGGGGATGGTCATCGGCCCTACTTTCTTGCTGGAGAAGACAGGCGGGAAAAACGGTGACTTTAAAAGAGAACTATCCGAGTATAATTTGGAGGACCAAAAATGAATAAGGATCAATCAAAAATTCCGCAGGCGACGGCGAAACGGCTGCCGCTTTACTATCGCTTTTTAAAGAATCTGCATGCGTCAGGAAAACAGCGTGTATCATCCGCTGAACTCAGTGATGCCGTAAAGGTTGATTCTGCCACGATTCGGAGGGATTTTTCCTATTTTGGAGCTCTTGGCAAAAAAGGATACGGATATAATGTGGATTATTTGCTGTCTTTTTTCCGAAAAACGCTTGATCAGGATGAGATGACAGACGTCATCTTGATTGGTGTCGGGAACTTGGGAACGGCATTTCTTCACTATAATTTCACAAAAAATAATAACACAAAAATTTCTATGGCTTTTGATATAAATGAGAGTAAAATAGGAACTGAGGTAGGCGGTGTGCCCGTCTATAACCTTGATGACCTTGAACAACACGTAAAAGATGAATCAGTTGCCATTCTTACAGTGCCAGCAGTTGCCGCTCAATCCATTACAGACAGATTGGTCGCATTAGGAATCAAGGGAATCCTTAATTTTACGCCGGCCCGTTTGAATGTGCCGGAACACATTCGAATTCATCATATAGATTTAGCAGTTGAGCTTCAGTCACTGGTTTATTTTTTGAAGCATTATTCAGTTTTAGAGGAAATCGAATAAGGGAAAGGAGGAGCCCAAATATGCCGATCGGTCCTGGAAGCCTTGCTGTTATCGCAATCGTTGCTCTGATTATCTTCGGTCCCAAAAAGCTGCCTGAATTGGGGAAAGCAGCGGGAGACACACTTCGTGAATTCAAAAACGCTACAAAAGGATTAACGAGTGATGAAGAGGAAAAAAAGAAAGAAGATCAGTAAGTTAGGATGACACGAATGAAAGTGAATCAAATGTCGCTGCTGGAGCATATTGCTGAGCTTCGAAAACGGTTGCTGATTGTAGCGCTGGCGTTTGTCGTTTTCTTTATTGCTGGATTTTTTTTAGCGAAGCCGATTATTGTGTATCTGCAAGAAACAGATGAAGCGAAGCAGCTTACGCTTAACGCGTTTAACCTGACAGACCCGCTTTATGTGTTTATGCAGTTTGCGTTTATCATCGGCATAGTCCTGACCTCGCCGGTTATTCTTTATCAGCTTTGGGCTTTTGTGAGCCCGGGTCTCTATGAGAAAGAGCGCAAAGTAACGCTCAGCTACATTCCGATCTCTATTTTGCTGTTTTTAGCGGGCTTATCTTTTTCATATTATATTTTATTTCCTTTTGTTGTTGATTTTATGAAGCGGATTTCTCAGGACTTGAATGTCAATCAGGTAATCGGAATTAATGAATATTTTCATTTTCTTCTGCAGCTGACGATTCCGTTTGGACTGCTGTTCCAAATGCCGGTCATCCTCATGTTTTTGACCAGGCTCGGAATTGTGACACCGATGTTCTTGGCGAAAATCAGAAAGTATGCGTATTTTACACTGCTGGTGATCGCAGCCCTGATTACACCGCCTGAGCTTTTGTCCCATATGATGGTCACAGTCCCGCTTTTGATTTTATATGAAATCAGTATCCTTATATCGAAGGCTGCTTATCGGAAAGCACAGAAAAGCAGTGTAGCCGATCAGGACGTGTCTTCGGGGCAATAATAAAAAATCCATTTCTCATGCGAGAAATGGATTCAGCGTGTTGACAAACCCCCGCATTCGTTGTCAAGTCTGTGCGTTGGTGCTCACGAATGAAACATTCGCTCCGCTCCAATGCTCGCCTTTCCTAGACTTCAAGGGTTTTCAATCACGCTGAAAATGACAAAATCCTAAAACGAAAGCCGTTTTAGGATTTAATTTGAATCCATTTCTCATTCAGAAATGGATTTTCTTTATTTCTGGTTCTTTTTGATTTTAAATGAAAAGGCGAACATCTTAAAAGAAATGCTGATGTTGTAAGCGGCGAACACCATCAGCAGGATGGAGTAAAATGACCACATGCTGCCTGGCGAGCTTGCGGCAAGATAAGTAAAGATGCACCCTACGGCAAAGTAGATCATTCCCCAAACTACCGGGTTTCTCATAAAAATAATCCTCCAATAATCAATTGCATTTGTGTGCTCTGTTGTTCAAGGTAATTCCGAACAGGCTCAAGCTGCATGATGACGACGAATGTATTCATCATTAAATGGGCGAAAATCGGCACCCATATCCGTTTTGTTCTGGCATATAAAAAGGCAAAGGTAAAGCCCATTGCTGTATATAGAAGAAGATGCTTCAAATCAGCGTGAACAATACCGAAAATAACCGAGCTGATCAGTCCTGCGAAAAAGAAATTCGTTTTTTCGTACAGCGCGCCGAAAATGATTTTTCTGAAGATGATTTCTTCTAATATAGGTCCGACGATGGAAGAAACGATAATCATGAGCGGGACTGCCTGAATGACATCCAGAATCGCTTGTGTATTTTCTGATTCTCTTCCGATGCCAAAAACATAATATTCAATAGAGCCTGCTATTCCTTGAGAGAAAAGGGCAATGAAAAAACCGGCTATCGCCCAAAGGATAGAAAGTCCGATTGAGTCCTTCTGTCCGTTTCGCAGCGTTTCTTTCGGAACGGTTCTCAGAATGAGCAGAACAACAACGAGACAGGCGATAAAGCTGATAACGGACCATAATCCTTGTGCATGCAGCATATTTTCATCTGTAGGCTGTCCTCCGGCATAACCGAATTTAAATAACAAGGGAATCGCGATTAATGCGGAAAACTGCATGATGATATATGTCAAAATAATAAACCAATACTGTTTTCTCAAATGGTATGTACTCCTTTGTTAAGTGGGTTTCGTTCATCTACAGCTATTGTAACATAATCGGTACGGGGGTGAAAAAAGCTAACGGAAAAGGGAGCGGAAAAGAATGATGTAAGCGTGAAAAATTTTTTATCTTATCACTTGAAATTGGAAGGGAGATTCTTTATTATAAGAATTGTGTTAGCACTCTTTAGTGCTGAGTGCTAAAATTACATATTCATACTATTGAGGAGGTTATTACATTGTTAAAGCCATTAGGTGATCGCGTTGTCATTGAACTCGTAGAATCTGAAGAAAAAACTGCCAGCGGAATTGTGTTGCCGGATTCTGCAAAAGAAAAACCGCAAGAAGGCAAAATCGTGGCAGCTGGTTCAGGTCGCGTGTTAGAAAGCGGAGAGCGCGTTGCTTTAGAAGTAAAAGAGGGCGACCGCATTATCTTCTCAAAATACGCAGGTACTGAAGTGAAATACGAAGGTACTGAATACTTAATCTTACGTGAAAGCGACATTTTAGCTGTTATCGGCTAATTCTTAAATAAACAATATTTAAAACATTTGAGGAGGTCTTGTAAACATGGCAAAAGAAATTAAGTTTAGTGAAGAAGCTCGCCGCGCAATGCTTCGCGGTGTCGATGCACTTGCTGATGCTGTTAAAGTAACTTTAGGACCAAAAGGACGCAACGTGGTTCTAGAGAAAAAATTCGGTTCTCCGTTAATCACAAATGACGGTGTAACAATCGCTAAAGAAATCGAGCTTGAAGATGCGTTTGAAAACATGGGTGCGAAGCTTGTAGCTGAAGTAGCCAGCAAAACAAACGACGTTGCCGGTGACGGTACAACAACTGCGACAGTTCTTGCACAAGCAATGATCCGTGAAGGCCTTAAAAACGTAACAGCAGGCGCTAACCCTGTAGGCGTGCGTAAAGGTATGGAACAAGCTGTAGCTGTTGCAATCGAAAACTTAAAAGAAATTTCTAAGCCAATCGAAGGCAAAGAGTCTATCGCTCAGGTTGCTGCGATCTCTGCTGCTGATGAGGAAGTCGGAAGCCTTATCGCTGAAGCAATGGAGCGCGTAGGAAACGACGGCGTTATCACAATCGAAGAGTCTAAAGGCTTCACAACTGAGCTTGAAGTTGTTGAAGGTATGCAATTCGACCGCGGATATGCGTCTCCTTACATGGTAACTGACTCTGATAAGATGGAAGCGGTTCTTGACAATCCTTACATCTTAATCACAGACAAAAAAATCACAAACATCCAAGAAATCCTTCCTGTGCTTGAGCAGGTTGT
Source organism: Bacillus sp. SG20033 (assembly GCF_044570195.1). Classification (NCBI taxonomy): domain Bacteria; kingdom Bacillati; phylum Bacillota; class Bacilli; order Caryophanales; family Bacillaceae; genus Bacillus; species Bacillus sp. SG20033. The sequence continues at coordinate 637,715 of NZ_CP172606.1, forward strand.
TCAGCAAGGCAAACCATTGCTTCTGATCGCTGAGGATGTTGAAGGCGAAGCGCTTGCAACGCTTGTTGTGAACAAACTTCGCGGCACATTCAACGCAGTTGCTGTTAAAGCTCCTGGCTTCGGTGACCGCCGTAAAGCAATGCTTGAAGACATCGCTGTCCTTACTGGCGGAGAAGTCATCACAGAAGATCTTGGCCTTGACCTGAAATCTACTCAAATCGCTCAATTGGGACGCGCTTCTAAAGTTGTCGTTACTAAAGAAAACACAACAATCGTTGAAGGCGCTGGCGAAACAGACAAAATTTCTGCCCGCGTGACTCAAATCCGCGCTCAAGTGGAAGAAACAACTTCTGAATTCGACAGAGAAAAATTACAAGAGCGTCTTGCTAAACTTGCTGGCGGCGTAGCTGTCATCAAAGTGGGAGCTGCGACTGAAACTGAGCTGAAAGAGCGTAAACTTCGCATCGAAGACGCCTTGAACTCAACTCGGGCAGCTGTTGAAGAAGGCATCGTATCCGGTGGTGGTACAGCGCTTGTAAACGTATATAACAAAGTCGCTGCAGTTGAAGCTGAAGGCGATGCTCAAACAGGTATCAACATCGTGCTTCGCGCGCTTGAAGAGCCAATCCGTCAAATCGCACACAACGCTGGTCTTGAAGGATCTGTCATCGTTGAGCGCCTCAAAAACGAAGAAATCGGCGTAGGCTTCAACGCTGCAACTGGCGAATGGGTAAACATGATCGAAAAAGGTATCGTTGACCCAACAAAAGTTACACGCTCAGCTCTTCAAAACGCTGCGTCTGTAGCTGCAATGTTCTTAACAACTGAAGCCGTTGTCGCTGACAAGCCAGAAGAAAACGCTGGCGGCGGAATGCCTGACATGGGCGGCATGGGCGGTATGGGTGGTATGATGTAATTTAGCCTTAAAAACCCTTATATATCAAGGATTTAAAGGTGAAAACATCATTATAGGTGCCGAAAAGGTGCCCGAACCAATCCGAGAATAAAAATTAGAGGCTTCTCATTAGTTGAGCAAACTTTTGAGAAGCTTCTTTTTTTCTGTCTTTTGTAATGTGTAAATAAACTTGTGTTGTAGTTTCATCTTCTGTATGACTAAGTCGATCCATAATTTGAAGTAATTCAACACCAGCTTCAGCTAACAAAGAAGTATGCGTATGTCTTAATGAATGAGGTGTTAACCGTTTGTTAATAGAAGTTGTTTTCTTTAACAAGCTTTCCATCCGATTTTCTATTGTCTTAATAAAATGTGGATAACCGTAATATGGAGCATTAAGCCTTCCAAAAACAAAATCTTTATCATAATATTCACTGCCGATTTGTAATTTAATTTCTTTTTGTTTTAATCTATGTTTTTGTAATGCACTGATAACTTCATCTTCAACATCGATCTTACGAATGGACCCTTTGGTTTTAGGAGGAAGTAATTTATAGTCCTTTGTATTGTTTTTAGGATTATAGTAAGTCTTAGTTATATTTATTGTATTCTCTTCAAAGTCAATATCCTTCCACTTTAAGGCTAACAACTCACCAGCTCTAAGACCTGTCCAAGCCAAATTAAAAAGATAACATAGTTATTTCACCTTGTGTTTTGGCTGTGTCTAAGAATGCCTTTAACTCATGCTTTTCTAAATACTTATCTTCCACTTTCTGATTTTCAATATCCTCAACTGTCTTTTTATCTTTTGGAATGAAAGCATACTCTGTTGGATCAGCTAATAATAGGTCTTGTTCCATTGCTCTTTTAAATATCATCCTTGCTGTTCCATGTATACCAGAACTGGTATTATGAGCAAGCTGTTCTTTCTTCTTCATATCATTTAATGCATTTTGATACATTCTTTTTGTAATATCTTTGATCTTGTACTTAGTAAAATAATGATTTAAATGCCCTATTTCATGGTTTCTAACACGGATAGTACTAATCTTTACATCTGTATCACTATAGAAATCAAGCCATTCTCCTGCCATTTCTTCAAAAGTTACATTTGTATCTTCAAATTTTTTACCACTTGTTTTACGCTCGAATTCTTTAAGAGCATCCTTGGCGTCTTTTTGTTTAATAAATCCTTTTAACCAATCCGGGCTTTTATAAAGCAGAGGTCATTTCTTTAGATGAAGTTTATAAATATTTAGCTTCCTATGGTGGGGTATATAAGAGCTTTATAGGACATGAGTCAACAGCTTTATTTCTACAAGAATTATTAGGAATTAAGATTGAGTTCAATCGAACACGTTTTAAACAAAGAAAGTATCAATAGGCGATCTGCTTTAAGTTATATGAGCGTTTTCAAGAAAATAAAGTGCTGACAAATGAAGAGTTAGAGAATGCTAACTATCGATTCTATTTACTGACTAGGTTAGCTTAAAGGGGGAAGTTGTGATGAAAAGAAAAAGGATTCTTTTACTTTCAGTTGTTGTTCTGTTATTGGTTTCATTGATCATGGTAATTTCAGTTATGGCTGCTGATGGTGATACAACCACTCAACCTAAAAGTGTGAAGGTTGGTGGTGTTGAGTTAGAAATCAAGCGATTTCCGTTATCTCGTTACCAAGCAAATAACGAGGAGTCTGATAGTCGTATAAAAGGGGCGTTTGTTGGTTTAACAAACGTCACTTTTTCTTTTGCGGGAAATATTGTACGTGTCGTTAATACAGGAATGGATATCTTGTATAATCTCCAACCGATTGATGAATTTGCGGATTCGATGACTACTGTGTCAAAAACTGTATATACAACGTTAAAGAATAATTTCGGAGAAACACTGTTTATATTTCTTTCTGGATATGTGGTGTATCTCTTTGTGGTAAGGGGAAGCGTAAAAGAAGCGATTAGAAGAAGTGTTCTCATTATTACTGTAATGGTTATCGGTGGCCTATGGATGTCAAACACTGGTTATTATATGAAGGCTCTAAATGCATTGTCAGTTGAAGCACAAGGAAAGTTATTAGTTGCCGGTAATGGATTTGTTGGCATCGTGAAGGATGAGGGAAATTACGTTGATAACTCAAAATTGAAAAAGGAAAAGAAATGGAAGGTACGGTGGCCATTATACGTAATGTTTACTTTAACCTGGCATTAAAAAAACCGTACTTAATTGTGAATTTTGATGAAACGAGTGAAAAGAAAATATATGAAGGCAGCGATGAAAAAGGGAGTTTAAATCGAATCGATAAATTTCTATCTTATAAATTATCGAAAGATGGCGAAAAGGAGAAATTGAAGTATTTAAAAGATTACGAGATAAAAAATACGGTAATGATGCTGTGTCTTTAGGGAATGTTTATAACCAGTTGGTAGCTATTGTATTGGGCATTCCTTTTCTAGGGTTAGCGTTTCTAAATTTCTTGCTTCAAATCATAGCACTAGCGATTGTATTTTTTATTCCTTTTGCTTTTATGATTTCATATATTCCTCAAATTGCCAATTTTGGTTTTGTTACTTAAGGACGGCTTGGAAGTGTTTTTCTTCTTAAAGCAATGTTGGGCATCATAATTTTGTTTGTATATGTGATGTGCTTTGTCGTAGATCAATTGATTCCGCCGAATGGATTCGGAATGTATCTGTTATATGTCGTTGTGTTGTCCGCCATATTGTGGGGTGGATTTAAAAAGCGAGATTCCATTATCAAGTTTGTAACGGCAGGAAAAGTTGTATCTATTGATAACAATATGATGGAAAATGCACGTAAAGAAATGGTTCAACCTTCGTGGGAAACGGCTAAAAAAGATGCGAATACGTTAGGTTCGGGTGTGTCGAATATGTTTAGTCATTTTGCGAAAAGTTTATCGGGCGATGGTGATGGTATTTCAAAGGATGCCTTTGCCGGCCGAATTCGGGATAGGTGGCAATACTGTTACTTTTTCTAGGACACCTCAAAAAGGAGAAACATCAATAACCCAACTCTAAATGGAAATAAGAAAGTTGATCAAAAACCGCAACATTTGTTAAAGAAAGATCAACAACAATCTTTGCCGCAAGGTGATGTTTATCATCCTGATAGGAAGAAAGAGCTTAGACCATGGGAGCGAAAAGCTTCAAGGGTTGCGTAGAGAATACGTACAATACATGGAAACTATTGGAGTTATTACTACCTTCTTTATTTTATCTTCTAATGAAATATAAAATGAAAGGGATTAATTAGTTGAAAAAAAGTTTTATATTCTTTCTATTTATTACTATCATTTCTACTTTTTATCGTTTACCAGGAAATTATAAAATTCTTGTACTGTGGATAAGCGCTTGGCATCCAGCTCCAGCGCCTACTAGCCCCTCGAGGTCATAAGCGACTCATGAATTGAAGGTAAAGAGCACCTTCTATTCATGAGCGTCTTATTTGCCCGAAGCTGATCAGGGCGCTTGCGCTTTTGTTCTTTCCTTTATATTCAAAATTATAGAAAATATCTTAGTAAACTAATAGTTATCATTCCTACCACTACAGCACCTAGTAAACTCTTAGTTAATAAAACAACTAAAAAAGTTGGTATGATTCCTAATAACTCATGACTATTTGAGAGAGGTGAAAAATTATTCTCTTCAAAAAGAAGTTCTTGACCCAACAAAGCAGTCATAACAGTAACCGGTATAAAACTTAGCCAACTCAAAAACCATTTAGGCAACTCTATTTTACTTAAAAAAAGGAGTGGGATTACTCTAGGTAATAATGTAACAATACCTGTACCTAAAACAATGAGTAAAATATCTAATCTCAATTCCATTTCTTAATCACCATCCCGACTGTTGAAGCAATAATAGTTGTCACCATGACGGCCCACATACCTGGCATTAAATAGTTAACAGCGATCAAACAAAAAATTGTAAAGATAGCTATTGATATTTCGAGAGCTTTATTGGTCTTACTCAAAATCTGTAGAACCAATAGGCCAGCGAACATCGCAGGTAAAGCAAAGTCCATCCCTATAGACTCTGTATCTGTTACTAAACCTCCAAAGATACCCCCTAGGACATTAGCAAGTAACCAATTAATATATGCTGTTATATTTAATCCGAGTAGCCAAGAAAAACTCGCTTCCTTCCTATTTTCTAGATGATTGGATGCAACACCAAATGTTTCGTCCGTAATTTGCGAACCAATAACAATGTTTTTCCAAGCGGAAAATTTACGACAATAAGGAGCTAAAGAAGCACTAAATAGCAAATGTCGTAGATTTACTAAAAAGATTGAAAAGATAATGGAAGTAATTGCACTTCCAGCCAAAATCATTCCAGCTGTTACAAATTGTCCTGAACCTGCATAAAGGAATAGGGATAACAATGCAATTTCTAGAATACTTAGACCAGCTGTCTTTGCAACTACCCCTGCTGCAAAACCAATACTGAGATAACCAAACACAGTCGGCAAGCAAGCTTTCACACCATCCATAAAAGTATCTTGGCTTTGTGCTGAACGTTTAAGTTGAAGAGCACTGTCTGACATACGAATTCCTCCTTTTTATAATTTTCAAAATAAGTTATATTGTATGGTATGACCCTAATATAAACCAATAATTAGAATAACAGTCAACATAACACTATAACACCTTGATGGTTTTATGGAGGAATTAAATTTGAAAATTGAATTGAACAGAAATAGTAGAATATCCCTTGTCCAACAAATATACGAAAATCTATCCGACAGAATACGGTCAGGGATATTAAATGAGGAGGAGTGTCTACCTTCAATTAGGGAAATGTCCAAAAATTTAGAGGTGAGTTTTCTTACAGTTGTGAAAGCTTATGATCTACTTGAACAAAATAACCTTGTCAAAAGAGTACAAGGAAAAGGAACTTTTGTTAAATGGAATTCCATAAAGTGTGAAAAATTAAAAAACATGGGGAGTCCATACAAGTGGCAACTTTCAATACAAGATTATCTTCCAAGAACACATTTTGATACACATTACAATTCGTCAGATCATAGTTTACAATTTTCATTAGCAGCTATTGCTCCCTCTCTCTTGCCAAATAGATATCTAGAAAACGAGATTCATACAATGTTAGAAAAAAATCCTCTTATCTTATCAGAATATGGACCGATTCAGGGAGACTTAGATTTAAGAATAGCTATGAAACGAACTTTAAAGAAACAAAAAATTAATGTTAGCGAAAAGGATATTTTAGTTACAAACGGTACACAACAGGGAATAGACTTAGTAGCAAGGACATTTATTGGTCCAGGAGATGTAGTTATAGCAGAAGCGCCTACTTATCCAGCAGCATTAGACATATTCCGTTCGCGAGGAGCCTCAATTTTACCCGTTCCAATAGATAAAAATGGAATAAGAACAGACATATTAATTAAACTATGTGAAACAAAAAATCCTAAATTAATATATACAATCCCTAATTTCCACAATCCCACAGGAATAGTTCTTAGTGACGATAGAAGAGAACAACTGTTAACAATTGCTCAAGAATTTCAAATAATAATTATTGAAGATGATCCTTGGAGTGAAATTTATTACAATGAAAAACCACCAAATCCAATTAAAAGTTTGGATACTAAGGGGAATGTTATATATTTAAAAGGATTAAGTAAAACACTAATTCCTGGTTGTAGAATAGGATTACTAACTGCAGATGGGACTATTTTTAATCGTTTGGTATCATCAAAAATGAATGCTGACCTTGGAAGTCCTTTATTAACACAAAAAGCTTTATATCCACTCTTTCAATCTAAAAGAATGGAAGATCATATGAAAAAATTAAGAACTGCATTAAAAATAAGAAGAGATTTAGTAATTAAGTTGTTAAAGAAACATATGCCTGAAGGTGTTGAGTGGATAGAACCAGAAGGAGGATTAAATATTTGGATATCTATTCCTGAAAAGTGGGATACTAAACAGTTATTATTAGAATGTCAAAAGAAAAACTTATCTTTCCTACCAGGTTTTGTATGTTTTTCTGGTGAACCAGAAACAAATCATTTAAGATTAAGCTTTTCATATCTAAACGATAATGTTTTAGAGACAGGAATTATAGAATTATGTAGAATCTTAAAAGAATTTTTATCAGTTACTCCTCCCCAGAGAATAGTCGACTAATATTATAAAATAGATATTTTAGCAACCTATTATCAAAAAAAGAGTGAACATTAAAAATGTTCACTCTTTTTGTATGGCGGCGGCAAACTTCTACCCTGAAGAACACAAGTTTATAAAAGGTTAGGTGACATTTGCTGAGTCTGCAATTCAAGATAAGTTAGGGGGAGAAGCAAAATCCTATAAATGGGAAATTATCATAAAGGATACTGGTGTCCAATTCTTACTTTGTGTTCCGCTAATTAGCGAAACTAGGGTTAAAGAGCATAACTCTACTAAAAACTTCAATCGTATAAAAAGATTTAAAAACAGTCAAGGAAGAGCAATAACACTACTTATAACACTAGGGAATTTAGAATAACACTTGTATTCGATTGTTATTTACAAATTTAGGCATATCTCGATAAACTGACACATGAAACACCACAGAAAAACAGGCAATAACGAAAAAATTTCAGAATGGGAGGATTGAAGTTTTATTGCATGTTCCATGGAGCATTTACAAACAAAATCAAGAAGGAGAACTAATTTTTATATGGGTAAACTTTACACATTATCTATCGAGAAAGAAATGTTAGAAAAATTCAATGACATTCATTTAACAGGAATTATCGTTAAAAACTTGAAGGTGAAAAGTATAAATCCTAATTTTTTTGAACCTTATATTTCCGATTTAAATGAACTCTATAAACAACAGGATGTAACTGAAAATGAAGAGGTGAAAAAATGGAGAAATATATACAAAGAAATGGGATTAAAGCCGAGTAAATACCATTGTTCTTTTGAAAGTATTCTTCGAAGATATTTAAAAGGCTTTAATTTTCTGGGCATTAATAATGTTGTAGATTCCTATAACTCTGTGAGTCTATTACATCAAAAATGTATTGGTGGTTATGATCTAGACAAGATTCAAAATAAAATCACTCTCCGTTTTGCGAAGGAAGGTGAAACTTGCTTACCAATTGGAGCAAGCGAACCAATTTCTCTTTCTAAGAACTCTGTTGTATATGCGGATGAAGAAAAAGTGTTGTGTTCCTATTGGAACTATAGAGATTCTGAGTATACAAAAATTACTGAAAATACAAAAGACGCTATATTCTTTATAGATGAAATTGACGCAACACCTACAAAAGGGAAAAATGCGATCAAGGACTTAGCAAATCTACTAAAAGATACATGTGATGCTCAAATTATATATCAATTTGAACTAAGTAACGAGTATCCCACTAATTATTTCGAAGTTTAAATAAATTATTATTCGTAAGGGAGAGTTATTAATGGAAAATAAAAATAGAGGTTTTCAAACTAGTTGTATTCACTCTGGAGAAGAATGGAATAAGAGTGGTCATTTGAGTCCCCCAATATGTCAATCTACAGCATTTGAATTTCCCAACACTGAGGAAGGTGCACGTAGAGCAGCAGATATACATGCGGATGAGTTTTACGGAAGATGGGGTAGTAGAAATGAAAGGGAGTTTGAAGCGATTATAGCTGCATTAGAAGGAGCAGAAGATGCCGTATCTACTTCTTCAGGATTAGCAGCAATATCGATGGTATTCCATGCTTTACTGCAACCAGGAGACCATTGTGTTGCTGTACATAATTGTTATTCCGAGTCGAAAATATTAATCGAGGAATTATGCAAACAACATTCTGTTGAACTTACAATGATTAGTTCAGAGGATATTGAAAACTATAGGAATGCCATTAACCCAAATACAAAACTTGTATATGCAGAAACACCAGCAAATCCAACTATCACTCTTGTAGACATTCAAGAAGTGTCTAGGATTACAAAAGAACAGAGTGACGCAATCTTTGTAGTGGATTCCACTTTTGCAACACCATACAATCAACAACCTTTAAAGCTTGGAGCTGATATTGTACTACACTCGGCAACGAAGTATATTGGTGGTCACTCTGATGTTGTAGCTGGAGTTTGTGCAGGAAACATAGACTTAATGAGCAAAGTTAGAAAAGTATTTTCGTTCCATGGTCCGAAATTAGATCCTTTTGCAGCATGGCTTTTATGCCGCGGTGTGAGAACTTTAGGATTGCGAGTTCAAAAACATAACGAAAATGCTTTGAAAATAGCTACATTCCTCGAAAATCACCCTATGGTAAATAAGGTATATTATCCATTCCTTAAAAGTCACAAACAACATGATATAGCCGCTCGTCAAATGACTGGTGGGGGGGGAATGGTTTGCTTCGAAGTAAAAGGTGGAATGAACGCGGGTCTTTCACTTATATCTAACGTGAAACTTAATAAGATGGCTGTTAGTCTTGGTGGTTATTCAAGCACCATTACACACCCTGCTTCTATGACTCACAATTTATTACCTCGTGAGGAAAGAGAAAAAGGTGGAATTACAGATGGAATGCTTAGACTTTCAGTTGGAATTGAGGAAGTTGAAGATATCCAAGCTGATTTAGAAAATGCATTAAATCAAGCAAATTTAGTAACAAATTAATATAAATAATAGGGTGCCATTCGGCTCCTTATTCCTAATTAATAACGGAGGAAATGTCATGTCTTCAGTGAACTCTATCTTTTCACAAGAAACTAGAAAAAAATTAACCAAACTTTACAAGAAAAATAACTGGTATAACTTCTTATGTATCTTCTTTAATTGGGGGGTGATAAGTAGTTCGATTTATTTATCTATGAAAACCCATAATATTTGGATATACCTATTAAGTATTACCTTGATTGGAAGTAGAATGAGAGGTTTTGACAATCTCATGCATGAAGCAAGTCATAAAATGTTATTTAAGAATAAGCACTTAAATAAATGGGTTACTTGCTTTTTTATAGCCTTTCCTATATTCACTTCTTTTACAACGTACTGTAAGTCACATGTACTACATCACCGTTTCTTATGGGATCCTCAGAAAGACCCAGATACCAAACGATATAAGTTAATGGGGTTAGATAAACCACAGAAAAAAATGAGCACATTCTTAATTAATCATATTATTAAACCATTAACATTATTACATGTACCTAAGTATATATTTGGAACATTAAAAGTTAATCTTTTCTCAAAAGAAGAGCCGTTGAGCGAACGTATCGCACGCCTCGGTTTTTGGGCAACTATTTTAGTAGTTATTGCTGTATTTAATCTATGGTTAGAGTTATTGTTATTTTGGTTTGTACCATTATTAACAACATTTCAAATTATTAGATATTGGGCAGAAATGGCAGAGCACTCAGGTTTAAAAACAGACCATCCCCTCTATTCAAGTAGAAACACACTTGGTAATCCTATCGAAAGATTTATCTTGCATCCACATCATGATAATTACCATCTTGTTCATCATTTATTTCCTGGTATACCGCACTACAATTTAAAAAAGGCACATATTATATTAATGGAAAATCAAGAATATAGAGAGGCGCATCATTGTACGGGCTTCTTTAAGTCCTTCTTACCTGGATTTTCATCGGTTATAGAGGACATATGCGGTAAATTTATATTTTTGCGAGATAAATAATACTACTTTATTGAAATAATAAATGCCACAAGTTAATTACAGAATACTTGTGGCATTCATTTTATGTAAATTGTTATTAGCAAAAGAGCTATAATAAAATATTAGGAGATGTAGATATGAAGGTAGTCAAATTTGGTGGTTCCTCGTTAGCAACAGGTAATCAAATCAAAAAAGTGTTTAATATAGTTGTGTCAGATCCAAACCGAAAAATAGTAGTAGTATCAGCGCCTGGAAAAAGGGGAGTTCACGATATAAAGGTAACGGATTTATGAACACATTCCTTAAGGAATAAATGATATGAATGTAATCCTCAGACAAGATTTGATGCCATTTATAAATTTTCGAGGCTTCTCATGAGTTCATTGAACTTGTGAGAAGCTTCTTTTTTTTTTGTCTTTCGTAGTTTGATTTTTTCAGCACTGTTCTATATCGATTTTCAATAGTTTTGATAATCCCATATGAACTATTCAATTGACCAAAATACAAAATTCCACCGGCTCAGATTCCTGTTTACCTTTAACAAACGGCTTACTGTAACTTCAGTAAACTTCATTTCTGTTATGATTATAAAAAGGGTTTAAAAATTATTCGCCCAAACCTCTGTTACTTCTCTCCCTATTGCAGACAGGAGATGGTATCCTCTCATAAGACAAAAATGCCCCAGTTATCTAAATAAATAGTGTCACCAACACTCTTAGACGTTTCCCCAAGGAAAACATTGTCAAAGAGAAATCCTATTAAAATGTCTATTTGTGCTGTTTTTTAGCTACTAAGACGATGTATGTTAAATATATCGAACGGCAGAATAATCTGATTCTCAAAAATTCACTGTCGATGTAGTTAGGTTCTTCCACCAACATCTTGATAATATTCATCCCGACTCTATGGAGACCGACAATCCAATTATTAACTCTAATATTAGTTTTTTATGATTACCAAGGAGGACTTAATAGTGCATTTCTCAAAAATGATAGATCGCTTGGCTTTATATGATTTACACAGAAAAAGAAGCAAAGATAAACATTTTTCTGCTGCTATTGCAGCCGATATCGATGATAGAGAGGAATTTTACAGTGCAAATATAGCTGATGTTTCAATTGATTTGAATGAATCTAAAAAAAATTATAGAGTTGGAACGTTTCGTTATGAATCCTTAATTCAATCTGGGAATCTTGTTAATGATACTTTAAAAGGGGACGTTCTTTTAAATGAAAATGACATAGATCCGCCCAATGTCATCTTTGTGCACGGCTGGCGCATGGATTCGTACAATAGGATCAAAAAAATATTTCATAATCATATAATGAACGATTTAGGATGGAACATGTATTATTATTCTCTTCCATACCATTTTGAAAGAGAACCGGAAAATTCACTGTATAGTGGCGAGTTGATGATTAGTGCAAATATTGATCGTACAATTGAGTCGACAAGACAGGCCGTTGTAGATTTACGGGCATTAATTCACTGGATAAAAGCAAATAAAAAAGGCCCTGTTATCATAGTGGGGGTAAGCTTAGGGGGATGGGTCACTAATCTAATTGCTACCCTAGAATCTCAAATTGATGTAGTGGTATCAATCTTTTATGCCAATCGCCTTTCTTATTCAATATGGAACACGATCCCAGGTAAATTCATAAGAGAAGAATTAGAACAAAATGGTGTGACCTATGAAGATTTAACAAAATATTGGAATATCACAGATCCTAGTCAAGCCTTGCCGAAAGTTAATAAAGATAACATTCTGCTGATTTCTGCTAAACATGATCAGTATATTGACTTAAAAGATGCAGATTATTTATGGGAGAGTTGGGGGAAACCCACAAGATATGTCTACAATTGTGGTCATTCAGGTATTGTTTTTTTTCGCAAAAAACTGGCAAATGATACACTTTCCTTTATACGAGAAAGATACATGCGGGAAAATTTGGTTTAATACATTTGTAGGCTTTAATAAGAAACGAAAGGCCAACTGCAACTTCAGTTGGCCTTTCCTATTTATTGAGTGAGATTGCTGACAGAACTATTATGCGTACTAGTCGTTTTCTTTAATCACCATTGCCAGTTCTTCCACCTCTCCCCGAATCCCAATCGCAGGCTCCCACGAATCAATCAAACGAATCACCTTTTGATTAGATTCCATCGCTTTCGTTTTCTCTCCTTTACGGTACAACAACTGTGCCATTCCGTAGTGATAGTAGATCAGTTCAACTTGATTGGCGTTGTGTTTGTCATAGAGCATCTGCTCAAAGGCTTCTTCCGCTTTCTCAAACCGACCACACTTCACGTAAGCCACACCTAAATTAAAATAGGCTTCTATCGTTTTTTCGCCGCCGTACGTGGAGCTGATTTCATTTGCCACTTCGTATAATTGAATGGCTTCTTCCTCATGACCTCTCGCAAAACTTAAGTCACCGCGAACCAATAGAACTCTGTGTTGAATGGTAGGGGAAATCGGTTGATCTTCGATTTCGCTTAAAATGGTCTCTGCTTTTTCCTGTTGCCCGTCTTTTAAAAACAGCCTTGCTTTGAGTGCGTGTCCCCAAACCTTTAGATCATGGACATCGTGAGCGTCAGATTGTTCCAGAATCTTCAGGCCGGCTTCTATTTGCTGAAGCGCTCCGTCTAAATCATTGACTTCCATCAATGCCCAGCCTGAGGTGTCGATTCGGAAGAACGCTTCTCGTGTGTGTTGGCCTAATTGATGGGCGGCGTCGGCCGCTTTACGTCCGTATTCGATTCGCAGGGGAAGGTTGATTCTGCTTAGAAAATGGCTAATGCGGGTGATGAATTCGATTAGGATTTCTTTTTGATCGGTGTCGCTTGCCCATTGGATGACCTTTAAGATGTTTGGCCATTCTTGTTTCATTTGATCTAAGTTCCGTCCCAGCAGGTAGCTCCAATAGATAGAGTTGGGCTGTTCCCGCTTTAAATGGGTTTCGGCATAATCAACATAATAGTGCGCCCAGCGATTGCGGGCTTCTTTTTCATATTCGTGCTGTTCGGACAAGTGCTGTTCTCCGTAAGCGACAACGGTTTGGTGCGCTAAGTATTGTGTCCTGCCTTGGCTTCGTTCCGGCTGAATCAGCGCATATGACCGCATTTGTTCCATAGCGTAATGAAAACGACGGGCGTCTAATCCGGCTGCTACCGCCAGGCTTTTTTCATCAGGCGGCTTGCTGAAAAAGCAAAGCGTCTGCCAGAGCTTTCGCGTATCTTCATTGCATCTGTCCCAGGTGCGGCCAAAGAGGAATTCAAACAATTCCAGCAGTGAGTAGCCTGCTTTTCCAAGCTCATGAATCAGCTGCTGAGCGGGTATATCATCGTCAGACATATAGGCAATGCTGAGTGCCATGGCTTTCGGGTTTCCAGCAGTTGCTGAAATGAATTCGTTTTTCAGGTTAGATGATAGATGTAACAGCTGCTCCAGCTTTTCCCGTTTATTTTGAATGTTGCATGTTTGTAAGCATCGGTGCACTTCTTGCTGAAAAAAATCCAAGGCATCTGTTTGGTCAAGGCCGCTCAGCTGAATGGCTGTCATTTCTCCGAAGCTTTCCCGATAGGTTTGTTTTACGTTTTCCCGTGCAGTGAGGAGAACTTTTACGCCTTGTGGAAGGCTTGTGATAAATTCGTGAATGTCACGTTCTGCAGTATCAATGCTGTCAACGATCAGCAGGATCGGTTTTTCTCTTGTGTAATTGGCTAACGCATTGCGGACGACGAATCGTTTTTCATTGATTGATTTATCGATTTGTTCTGTGCGTCCGAGCTGATAGGCGATCGTATTTAAAAAATCGCTAAAGCTCAATCCTTTCCAATCACCGCTAACCCAAATGATACTGTTGAACGCCGGCCAATCTGAAGTATCGTCGACACAGGAATAGGCGGCTTCAAGAGCGATTGTGGTTTTACCCATACCAGCCCAGCCGGTGATTAAACAGACTGGTGACGGAGAAAGCATCCATTGCCGTATCGCTTCCATATCAAAGCTGCGTCCGATAAAGCGTCCGGACCAGCGTGAGGGTAGGTTATGCGTGATAGGCTGTTTTGTAAGCGCATTCGTTTCATGGCCGGGTCTGTCATGAAACAGCCGTTTTACTACATTTTCAATTTCATCTTTACTCGGAGCCCCGAATGACCCGTCTTTTCGCAGTGTTTTCGCTTTTTTTAAACAAGACGCTGCCCATACAGGCAATGCGGGTTTGATGACTGGGATAGTGGTGGCTTCCAGCAGGTCGGTCAACCACTCGATATCCAAGTCGGTCTTTTCGAGAATGATCCAGATCATCCCGAACAGTTTTCCGTCGTCTATTCTTCCGGGAATGTAGCTTACCCCCATCTGTCCTATCCAGCTTTTGATCGTGTTTGGGGAGACTCCCAGCTGGAGTGCGATTTTATCTATGTAAGACTGTCCTGTTTTTTCGTTCTTTTTCCTTCTGACTTTATAATCAGGATGAAGTTTTAGCGTTTTGACGCCAGGTGCCAGCAGTTGTGCAAATTGTTTTCGGTTTTCAAGTTCAGCCATAAGCCTGCACCTCCTATTAGTACTATTTTATCAATCCAGCGTTTTTTGTATATGAAAAAATAAAAGTACAGTGCCGCTGTCCTTTTATACAGCAGAAAAGGCTGTTGAACGTCTTGAAAAGCAGATAAAATGGGGGCAGTAACAGAGAAAATAAAAATGTATGCACTTACATTTTATTTTCTAAAGAAAGGAATTTGCCAAATGACTCACACAGTACCTCAGAACATGAAAGCGGCTGTTATGCACAATACAAGAGAAATCAAAATCGAAACAGTGCCTGTGCCTGACATCAATCATGATGAAGTGTTGATTAAGGTGATGGCTGTCGGAATTTGCGGATCAGATCTGCATTACTATACAAATGGCCGAATCGGCAACTATGTAGTGGAAAAACCATTTATCCTTGGCCATGAATGCGCGGGTGAAATTGCCGCTGTCGGATCATCTGTCGATCAATTCAAGGTGGGAGACCGCGTCGCTGTAGAGCCGGGTGTTACGTGCGGACGCTGTGAGGCGTGCAAAGAAGGGCGCTATAATCTTTGCCCGGATGTACAGTTTTTGGCTACACCGCCGGTAGACGGCGCGTTTGTTCAATATATCAAAATGCGTCAGGACTTTGTTTTCTCTATCCCAGACTCACTTTCTTATGAAGATGCTGCTTTGATCGAGCCGTTTTCTGTCGGCATCCATGCGGCGGCAAGAACGAAGCTGCAGCCCGGATCAACAATTGCGATTATGGGGATGGGCCCTGTTGGGTTAATGGCCGTTGCCGCAGCTAAAGCATTTGGGGCAGGCAGAATTATCGTCACGGACTTAGAGCCACTGCGGTTAGAGGCCGCGAAAAAAATGGGAGCGACTCATGCCATTAATATCCGTGAACAGGATGCGCTTGAAGAGATTAAGACGATCACGAATGAAAAAGGCGTTGATGTTGCTTGGGAAACAGCAGGGAATCCAGCGGCATTGCAATCCGCACTGGCTTCTGTGCGCCGGGGCGGAAAATTGGCGATTGTCGGTTTGCCTTCACAGAACGAGATTCCGCTCAACGTGCCGTTTATTGCGGATAACGAGATTGATATTTACGGGATCTTCCGTTATGCCAATACGTATCCGAAGGGAATCGAATTTCTCGCTTCCGGCATTGTGGACACGAAGCATCTTATAACGGACCAATATTCACTGGAGCAGACACAAGAGGCGATGGAACGGGCGCTTCAATTTAAGAATGAATGTTTAAAAGTGATGGTGTATCCAAATCGCTGAGTGAACAGGGAGGATCTTTGTATTCTCCCTCTTGTGTACTGGAAATGAAAACGGATTCTCGGGGTGGGAAATGATGATTGAAACAGAAAAAGTAACGGCAATGAAAGTGAAGCACCAGTCAAAATCCAGCACCGGACTGTCCTGGTTTGAACGAATCGGCTATGGATTCGGAGATATGTCGTATAATATTATCTTTCAGTTTGTAAACGCATACTTATTATTTTATTATACAGACGTCGGCGGCATTCAGCCTGCGGTGATCGCAACTTTGTTTCTTGTTGTGCGTGTGCTGGATGCTATTTTTGACCCGATCATGGGATTGATTTTAGATAAAACGAATACAAGGTGGGGAAAAGCAAGGCCATATTTGCTATGGGTGGCATTTCCTTTTGCGCTATTCACATTCTTATGTTTCACGACGCCTCATTTCGGTGAGACCGGGAATATGGTATATGCGTACGTCACCTATATTCTGCTTGGGATGTCCTTTAGTATGCAAACAATCCCGGTGAACAGCCTAACGGGGCGGATGACGAATTCTGTGGAGGAACGGACGGTTCTAACCACAACCCGGATGATTTTGGTGTATATCGGAATTCTTTTATCCATTTCCTGTGCGACACCGCTTGCAACTGCTATCGGAGGAGAGGATCAGGCGTTTGGATTTCAAATGACTGCGCTCATCTACGCGGCGGTCAGCATTGTTTTGAATCTATTCAGTTTCTTTACTGTACGGGAGCGGATTCAGCCTAAAAAGAGAAAAAAACAAGGGATCAAAAAGACATTATCCGTTTTATTTCGAAACAAACCTTTGATTATGCTAATTTCATCATTTTTAGCTTTTGCGATCGGGTTTAATATTAAGCTCAGCACGATGGTGTATTATTTTACGTATAACGTAAACCATAAAGAATTTGTGTTTATGGGAACCGTTTTATTTTTCGGAGCAGCGCTGATCAGCAATTTGTTTATTCCTTTCTTTTCTGAGAAGTGGGGAAGAAAACAAGTCATGATTATCACGGCGGCTCTATCGCTTATTTCTTATGCCGGCCTGCATTTTACGCCGTATTCTTCCATTACACTCATTTTCATTTGGCTTTTTGCATCGGGATTTTTCACAACGCCTTTAAATACGCTTGCTTGGGGAATGGTTGCGGATTGTGTCGATTATGCGGAATGGAAAACCGGAATTCGCGCGGATGGTGTGGTGATTTCGAGCATGAGCTTTATTAATAAGCTGGGTGTGGCGTTAGCCGGATCATTTTCGGCCATTTATTTAGGAATCGCCGGGTATGTGGCGAATACAGACCAGACAGTTGCGTCATTGAATGCGATTAAAAATATGAATGCTTTGATTCCGGGATTTTTCATTTTGCTTTCTATTATTCTTATCGCCTTCTATCCTTTAACGGAAAAAAGATATAAACACATCATCTCTGAGCTGGAGCAAAGGTCTGCGAGATAAATATATGTAAAATTTTTAATATTCAATGTTGTATTTATGGCAAAAAGTAATATACTGAGACTGTAATCTAGACTTTATAAATGAGTGTGATAATATGCGTAGTCATTCTGTAGTTTGTATTGGGGAATTGTTGATTGATTTCTTTTGTACCGATGTTGACGTTGATTTAATGGAAGGGCGCCAATTCCTGAAAAGTGCCGGCGGGGCACCGGCGAATGTGTCGGCAGCAATTGCCAAGCTGGGCGGAGACGCCGCTTTCAGCGGAAAAGTAGGAAAGGATCCGTTTGGGTATTTTCTGAAGCAAACATTGGACGCTGTACATGTCGATACCTCTATGCTGGTGATGGATGAGAAAGCGCCTACAACGCTTGCTTTTGTTTCATTAAAACAAAATGGAGAGCGCGACTTTGTTTTTAATAGAGGCGCGGACGCTTTGTTTACGCTGGAGGATATTGACCAGGAAAAACTAGACGAAGCGAAAATCCTTCATTTCGGCTCTGCGACGGCACTGTTATCGGATCCGTTTTGCTCAGCCTATTTACGGCTGATGTCGATTGCGAAAGACAATGGACAGTTTATTTCGTTTGACCCTAACTACCGTGAAGATTTATGGAGGGGAAGAGTCTCAGAGTTTGTAAGTGTTGCGAAAAAAGCGATCGCTGTAAGTGATTTTGTGAAAGTCAGTGACGAGGAACTTGAGATTATCAGCGGTGTGAAGGATCATGAAAAGGGAGTTGCGATCCTTCATGAGATCGGAGCCAACATTGTCGCTGTGACACTTGGGAAAAGCGGAACGCTTCTTTCCAATGGAAAAGACCGTGAAATCATTCCAAGCATTCCGGTGACATCAATTGACTCAACAGGGGCGGGAGATGCTTTTGTCGGTGCGGCTTTATATCAATTGGCAAACACGGATCAGATTCAATCTGTAGATGCTGATTTTGTGAAACTGCGTGAGATTGTGGCGTTTGCCAATAAGGTCGGAGCTCTTGTGTGCACTAAAATTGGAGCGATTGATGCACTGCCGAGCTTGGATGAGATCGAAGTTTCTTTGTAAATCATTGAAGATGTTTCTTGAAAGTCTTTGGACTTTTGGGGGCATCTTTTTTTATTGCTTACATTTTTGTTCAGGTAAAAAGTTGTATATTTTTTGTTTGAAATGTCATTTTTTATTAAAAAAGTGAAACTTTTAACGATAATAAATAGTATATGTAACAAGGGTTACCGAATTAGCTTTAGGAGGAACGATATAATGAGTATAATTGGAAGATTTAAAGATATTATGTCTGCGAATATCAATGCTTTATTGGACAAGGCTGAAAATCCGGAGAAAATGGTAGATCAATATTTAAGAAATATGAATAGCGATTTGGCTAAGGTTAAGGCAGAAACAGCAGCTGTTATGGCTGAGGAGCAGAGAGCAAAAAGAGAATATCACGAATGCCAGGCGGATATGGAAAAGATGGAAAGCTATGCAATGAAGGCGCTGCAAGCCGGGAATGAGAGCGATGCGAGAAAATTTCTTGAAAGAAAAACATCTTTGGAGTCAAAGCTTTCTGAGCTGCAGGCGGCGAATCAAATTGCTGCAACCAATGCCGCACAGATGAGAAAGATGCATGACAAATTGGTATCTGACATTGGAGAGCTGGAAGCACGCAAAAATATGATCAAGGCGAAGTGGGCAGTAGCGAAAACGCAAGAAAGAATGAACAAACTGGGCGCTTCTGTTTCAAGTACAAGCCAATCAATGTCTGCATTCGGCCGAATGGAGGACAAAGTAAATAAGGCACTTGATCAGGCCAATGCAATGGCTGAACTGAACAGCGCTCCGCAGGATGATATGGCTGATCTGACTGCAAAGTATGACACTGGCGGTTCAAGCCAGGTTGATGATGAACTTGCGGCGTTAAAAGCGAAAATGATGCTCGATAAGTAATACATAGGAGGCCGCAGCTTTCGGCTGCGGCGTCATTTTATCATAAGATGTGAGAGGGAACGGTAATGATAATATCTTATAAGTGTCCGAACTGCGGCAGTGATATGGCATTTGACAGTGAAACCGGCTCGTTATCCTGCGGCAGCTGCGGAAGACAGGACAATATTGAAAGCCTTCCGAAAGAAAACATTGCGGCACGGTTTTCTGATGATGAAGCAAAAGAATATCAATGTGAAAACTGCGGTGCCGTTTTGATCACGGAAGCTGAAACGACAGCAACGACGTGCAGCTTCTGCGGAGGTGCTGCAATACTTGCCGATCGTTTATCAGGACATTTGGCGCCGGCGAAGGTCATTCCATTTACAATCAGTAAACAAGAAGCGGAGCAGGCATTTCGAAAGTGGTGCAAAAAAGGCCTTCTGACACCAAGAGGTTTCATGTCTGCCGATCGCATTAAAAGCATCACCGGCATGTATATTCCGTTTTGGATGTTTGATTTAAATAGTGAAGTACAGGTGAGAGCAAACTGTACCAGAGTCCATCAATATGAAGAAGGAGATTATATTTGCACGGAAACAGAGCACTTTGAAGCGTTTCGTGATATCAATCTCGATTATTTGAAAATCCCTGTCGATGCCTCTGAAAAAATGAAAGACGAATTAATGGACAAATTGGAGCCTTATTCATACGAAGAGCTGAAGGACTTTCAAACGGCATATTTGGCCGGTTATATTGCGGAAAAGTACAATTATACCGATGAGGAGCTTTTTCCGAGGGCAAAAGAGAAAATCAGCAGTTATATAGATTCATACATCCATTCTACTTTTTCCGGATATACGTCAGTCAATGTGAGGGACAAACATATTCACACGAAAAACGTGAACAGCTTTTACGTTTTGCTTCCCGTTTGGATGGTCAGTTACGATTATGAAAGAGCGGAGCATATCTTTGCGATGAACGGGCAAACAGGAAAGGTTGTGGGAAAGCCGCCGATCAGTCGAGGAAAAGTGGCAGCATGGTTTAGCGGAATAGCAGGCGGGACATTTCTTGCGTTGAAGCTCGTCTCATTGATGATGGGAGGCGGATTTTGATGCGGGGATTTTTAGGGAAAGCGATCTTTGGTGTGCTGGCTGTCTTCATCATGATGCCTTTACTGGGTATCGAAGCGGCAAGAGCCTCTGAATCGCAGCAGCATGTGTACGATCGCGCTCATCTATTGTCAAAAGCGGAGATCGGAAAACTTGAATCTCTCTCGGCAGAGCTGGGTGCAAAGAGAGACACTGATTTCATCATTATTACGACCAAAAGCACAAACGGTGAAGATATTGCTGACTATACCGGCGATTTTTATGATCGTTACGGAAAAGGCAGTACAGCCATTCTGACCATTGATATGACAAACAGAGAAGTGTTTATCGCAGGCTTCAAAAAAGCCGAACAGTATTTGGACAACAGCAGGCTCAATAGCATCAGAAATACGATTTCATCTGATTTATCCAATGAAAATTATTTTAAAGCTTTTGAGACATATATTCAGCTTTCCTATAAAGATATGGGCATAAAACCGGGAGTAAACCCCGACAACATATTCTTTACATGGTGGTTTCAGCTGATTGCTGCCATCGCAGTCGGGGGAATTGCGGTTTCAATCATGCTTTATCATGCAGGCGGCAAAGTAACGGTTAATGGAAATACATATATGGATCAGCGTACGTCTGATGTGATTGATCAATACGACACTTATATTAGAACGACTGTAACAAGAGAAAGAAAACCATCAGATAAAGACAGCGGCAGCGATGGCGGTGTTACGAAAGGCGGTACGTCATACAGTGGGAGCCGGGGCAGTTTTTAAATGTAAGAAATAGAGAAAGGGAGAGGCGTAATGTCGTTTTTCAGAAATCAATTAGCGAATGTAGTAGAGTGGGAAGAATTTAGAGATGATATGATTTTTTATAAATGGAACAATCGTGAAATCAAAAAAGGGAGCCGTTTAATCATTCGTCCCGGACAGGATGCTGTCTTTTTGAACAATGGGCGGGTTGAAGGAGTCTTTCAAGATGATGGCGATTATGATATTGAATCAGAAATTATTCCATTCCTTTCAACGTTAAAGGGCTTTAAGTTTGGGTTTAACAGCGGCATGCGAGCTGAGGTGCTGTTTGTCAATACGAAGGAATTTACCGTAAGATGGGGAACAAAACAGGCGATAAATATTCCGGCAGCGGGAATGCCAGGCGGGATGCCCATTCGCGCAAACGGCACATTTAATTTCAAGGTGCAGGACTATATCAGCCTGATTGATAAAATCGCTGGCGTGAAAGATCAATATTTTGTAGAGGATATTAAAACCCGTATCATTTCTATTCTGGATCAGCTTCTCATGAAGTGGATCACAAGAGAAGGGAAAGATATGTTTAATCTTCAAGCAAACGCTTTTGATATTGCCAAGGGAATTCAAGAGGACTTAGATATGCAATTAATAAGCGACGGGATGACGGTCACTGGTTTTCAAATCATGAGCTTTAATTACCCTCAAGAGGTTCAAGATATGATTACAAAGAACGCTTCCTACGGTATGGTTGGGGATGTGAACAGATACCAGCAAATATCAATGACGGATGGAATGGCATCCGGAAAGATGAGCGGAGGCGGAGCGGCTTCGGATATGGCTGGAATGATGATGGGAATGAATATGGCCAATCAGATGATGAACCAAATGAATCAGAATCAGCAGGCACAGTCATCAGGCCCACAGTCAACTGGCAGCGGAAGCAAACCGAATTTCTGTCCAAACTGCGGAACAAAAACGGGCGAAGCCAATTTTTGTCCGAATTGCGGACAGAAGCTTGTGTAAGACTCATACAGTGAAAAGTCCGGAGTGATCAGCACTCGGGACTTTTTTATTTAGGAGAATAAGCGTTACCTATTGCTTGCTCCTGAACAGGCCATTTTCGAGCCCCCGCTTGGATAATTCCCAGCAGCAATTGACGACGTTCCTTTATTGAATTGACGGCAATTTGAAATGTTTGCTTTGATAAAGCCGGTATGCCTGATTGTTGAAGCTTTGAGATGTCTGGTTCCGGCGGCGCTTGTTCTGCAGGATGGATATAGGCAGTATGAACGGTATCTAGATAGTTTTTGATACTTGAGCGCGCTTCTTTGATATGAAGCTGATTCGGCTGATATTGTTCAGGAATTCCGTATTTGAAAATGGTTAGAGCCTCATCCAATACAGCAACAGCTATAATGGATGATTCCTGATGCTGCGTGCTGTGGTAAAAATGAAGGATGGGGAAGGCGTTATGCTGAGCGGTCAGCTTTCCCAGTTCTGATGAAGCAGCGACAAGAAGAAAATCAATGTCGTGAAAATCTTTGCCATTCCATGCATTATGGACGATTTCTGTTCCGTCATGCCCTAGACTTAATACACTTTGGGCAAAGGAGCGTTTTTGATTAACCGCACTCAAGACGGAAATCAAATACGTGACAGAAAACGTGATGGTAAGCAGTCCTTGAGCTGTTTCAATAATCGTGACAAGCTTCCATAGGCCTCCGTTCGGAGCGAGGTCGCCATTTCCTAATGTAAACATGACATAGCCGGAAAAATAAATTCGGTCTGACCAGGAAGCCGGTTCTTTTGATTGAGTTTCCATAAGTGAGTGAGGGTCACTCGAGTAAATCAAAACCCACCCGCTCCAAAATAGACTGATCCATATCACTAACGTCAGGCATAACAGCAGTGGACCTGCCATACTTAGAATCTTTGCGTGGTCACCGCTGATTTTGCGACAGCCTTTCCACAGCCAGGCAGACAGACATCTTGTGATCGGGCCGGCACCGCTCTCTAACCATAACGTGGTCCATAAAAAATCAATCATCCCCGCTGTCAATAATAAAAGGCCTGCAATGATATAACCCTCATTCATTTTGGTTGCCTCCCTTAAGTCAGCCTTCTTTTATTTTCTTCTCTATTTCCTTTTATCCTGAGTCTGAAACAATTGAACGAATGTTTGATTTTACAGAGAAAAATAGGTGGGAGTTACCCAACACTTACTCATTTTTCGATATGAACAGAAAATCACAGGATTTTTGACTTGATTCACACATTTTCATGAAGAAAAACGTTCATTTTCCCCTTGAATTGGTGATTTTCCTTTTATAGAGTAAAAAATTTTCAGAAATTTATATTGACTGAAAGCGTTTTTATAATTATGATAATATCAGATATAACAAAAATGTCACTATAACATCACTATAATTGAACTATTAAGTGACTAATAAATACCAATGAACGAGGTTATGCACAAAGAAATGACCATTGTTCTTTTAGTGAGAAATGAAATCGCTTCCATTGGGACTGACATGCTAAGAAGAAGGGAAGGTTATGAGGTTATTGGATAAAAACATGAACAACTATTTTCTGAAGCCTGCTTACGAAATGTGAGGAAGGCAGCAGCCCTGGAATAAGTTTTTGACATACGCATTTTGAAAAAGACTGGGGGAAACAGTATGAATAAACAAGGCAATCAAATGTCATTTTTACGTACAATTATTTTAGTCTCCACTTTCGGCGGGCTTCTTTTTGGCTATGATACCGGTGTGCTCAATGGAGCTTTGCCGTATATGGGAGAGCCGGATCAGCTTAATCTCAATGCCTTCACAGAGGGTCTTGTCACCAGTTCACTTCTTTTTGGAGCGGCACTGGGTGCTGTGTTTGGCGGCAGGATGTCTGATTTTAACGGCCGCCGCAAAAATATTTTGTTCCTCGCTGTTATATTTTTTATTTCAACGATCGGGTGTACGTTTGCACCAAATGTTACGGTCATGATTATTTCCCGTTTTGTGCTCGGTATTGCGGTCGGGGGTGCATCCGTAACGGTGCCTGCCTATTTAGCAGAGATGTCTCCTGTGGAAAGCAGGGGACGGATGGTGACGCAGAACGAATTGATGATTGTATCAGGACAGCTTTTGGCCTTTGTTTTTAATGCGATCCTTGGCACAACAATGGGAGACAACTCTCATGTGTGGAGGTTTATGCTGGTCATTGCGTCACTTCCAGCCGTGTTCCTGTTTTTCGGCATGATCAGAATGCCCGAGAGTCCCCGCTGGCTTGTTTCTAAAGGAAGAAAAGAAGATGCTTTGCGTGTATTGAAAAAAATCAGAGACGAAAAGCGGGCAGCAGCTGAGCTGCAAGAAATCGAATTCGCTTTCAAAAAAGAAGATCAGCTTGAAAAAGCGACGTTTAAAGATCTTTCGGTCCCATGGGTGCGCCGTATTGTGTTTATTGGATTAGGGATTGCGATTGTACAGCAAATTACAGGTGTGAATTCGATTATGTATTATGGGACTGAAATTCTAAGAAATTCCGGTTTCCAAACGGAAGCCGCTTTAATCGGAAATATTGCGAATGGCGTGATTTCGGTATTGGCAACATTCGTCGGAATCTGGCTGCTGGGAAGAGTGGGGCGCCGGCCGATGCTGATGACAGGCTTGATCGGTACGACAACAGCGTTATTGCTAATCGGGATATTCTCACTTGTACTTGAAGGATCACCGGCACTTCCATATGTAGTCCTGTCATTAATGGTCACATTCCTTGCTTTTCAGCAGGGGGCCATTTCACCAGTGACTTGGCTGATGTTATCTGAAATTTTCCCGCTTCGCCTTCGCGGACTGGGAATGGGTGTTACGGTATTCTGTCTGTGGATGGTGAATTTTGCAGTCAGTTTCACGTTTCCGATATTGCTGGCAGCCATCGGGCTGTCCACAACGTTCTTTATCTTTGTTGGATTAGGAATTTGCTCTGTTCTATTTGTGAAGAAGTTTTTACCGGAAACGAAAGGACTTTCGCTTGAGCAGCTGGAGGAAAACTTCCGCGCTTATGATCACGGCGGGGCGAAGAAGGATTCTGGGGCTGAAGTGATTGGATAATTAAAAAAAGAATCCGCACCCGAGTGCGGATTCTTTTTGGTTCCAAATTAGTTAGGTCTGACAAGGATTTTAACTTGGTTTTTCTCTTTTATAAGAGCCCCGAAGCCTTCCTCGATCAAATCATCTAGTACGATTTTTTTCGTTACGAGTTTGTCAGCTGAGAAATAGCCTTCTTTCATTAATGACAGTACAGCCGGGAAGATGTCGCGGTATCCGATAATTCCTTTTACTGAACGTTCTTTGATCACGATATCGTTCGGATGGATTTCAGCACCTTTTTCCCAAATACTGACGATGACGGTTTCACCGGCAATTGTAGTGGACTGGATGGCTTGTCGTAACACCACTGGGACACCAGTGACTTCAAATGCTACGTCAACACCGCCTCCTGTACGTTCTGCAATCTCAGCGACTACATCGTCTGTTTTAGACGGATCAACGATGATCGCGCCAAGCTCCTCGGCTTTTTGCTGGCGTTCAGGAGAAAGCTCAACAGCGTAAATATCAGTTGCACCGGCAGCCTTCAACGCTTCAATGACAAGAAGTCCGATCGGGCCGCAGCCGAATACAGCCGCTTTGTCGCCTGCTTTGAGTTTGCTTGAGCGGACAGCGTATAGAGCAACTGCAGAAGGTTCAACGAGCGCGCCTTGTTCATATGATAATTCATCAGGAAGTTTGAACAAAAGCTCTTCATCTACAGAGACGTATTCAGAGAAACCGCCGCCTCCGCCGGCTAAGCCGAGGAATCCCATTTGTTCATCAAGGTTGTAGGCGCCTTGGTGGCCGTGTGTAGCAAAAATCGGCTCGACTACGACGCGGTCTCCAACTTTATAATTTTCAACGCCTTCTCCGACTTCGACAACTTCACCGGAGAATTCATGTCCCATTGTGACAGGTGCCGTTTCATTTGTTAATGGGTGCGGTTTGTCAACCGGAATAAAGATCGGGCCGCCTAGATATTCGTGTAAATCACTTCCGCAGATGCCGCACCATTTGACTTTGATCTTTACTTTTCCCGGCTCCGTTTTTGGCTCTTCGATATGTTCAATACGGATATCCTTTTGGTTATGCCATCTTGCTGCCTTCATGGATTACCACTCCTATAACTTTTGATGTGAGTAATTCCGCACCGGTCAATATGAACTGTTCACAAAATCGCCATTTTTAAAACCAAAAAAGAAATGAAATTTTTATATAATATAATCTACGTTTTTTTGAAAAAAGAAACTTTGAAGAAAAAAGGGTCTCGCACACTCTTTTTTCTTTATATGAGAGTATCAATCGTTTACATAGCTATGAATTTGGTTTGAACAATACGGTAATGGTTCGTTCATATTGAATGCGACAACTACTCTATCAATAATTATAACGCTAATACTGCTATTATAATAGGATAATCTTCCATGGTTTATTTTAGCAGAGGTAACTTTTTTGACTTTGTAACATTACTGTAAGGATATTGAAATAAAAAATAGCTGGTTGATCGTGTATAATCTTCCTAGATGTTAACAAACAGGGGGACGAAATGTTGAAGAAAGTCATTTTAGCCGCTTTTATCTTAGTAGGAAGTACTTTGGGAGCTTTTAGTTTTTCATCAGATGCCAGTGCGAAACATGTGAACGGAAATATTACTTGGTATAATGGAGTCGGGAAAAAAGGCTCTTCAGGTAAGAAACTTGGACATTGGGATTGTGCGACCAAAATCGGATTTGATGTTCCTAGAAACGGGACAAAAATCAGAGCTTATGCAAAAGCGAAGCCTAAAAAGGTGATTACGGTTTATAAAAATGATGTTGGCAGAATGCCTAATGCAGTGCTGGATGTTAGCCCTAAAGCGTTTAAAGCGCTTGGATATCCATTAAGCAAAGGTAAAGTAGCGGGGCATTACAGCTATTAGTGTACATATATAATCTGGAAAGCAAGAAGTCACATTCTTGCTTTTTCTATTGGTGGAGATAAAAGATGAAAAAAAGAATCATATTATTGTTAGCAGTGATAATAGCGGCAGCTGCCGCGGGGGTTGCGTTTTATGTTACAAAGGATAAAGGCCATGAGAAGGCTGCTGATGTTTCAGTCAATACCGAAAGCGGTGATGAGCTGCTGGTTTCAATTACAGATACGGATCTGCTGACAAAGTATTATGAAAATGACAAGGTGATGCATGAGGAGAAGCTGACCAGCTATCCGGCATTTGCCTTGGATCAAAAACAGCAGGTGCTCTATTATACGGGCAATAATGAACAGAATGAAATGAGGCTTTTTAAATTGGATCTGAAGTCTCATAAAAAAACGATGCTTTATAAAGGCGCGGAGAGTGCGGACAGTTTATTTTTATCAAAGGACCGTTCAACCATCTATTTCCGCTTAGGAAAAGCGGACGAAAGCAATTTTCGGATCGCCGCTTTTGATCTGAAGACGAAAAAGTATAAAAATCTTTATCCTGCCGCTAATGATCAGGATGACACCGTCAGCAGCTTCTTTTATAACCAAAAAAACGATTCATTTGCATTGCTTCATTATTCTGTAGAAGAAGACTACAAGAAAACAGATGAAGCAAACGAAAAGGGCATCGACCCTGAACCGACAACGATTCATTTTGCGGAAGGCCGTCAAAATAAATTTAATGAGCTGAAAAGCCTAAACCAATTTATCAGCGATATTGCTGTTTCTGATGATGATAAACGTATTTTATTCACATCATATACGCAAAAAGGAACGGAGCAAACCGCTTCTATTCAGATGCTCAATGCGGATACGAAAAAGTATGAAAACATCATCTCAAATCAAAAATCATTTAAGCTGTTAATTGACGCACAGCCGCAGTTCTCTAAGGATGGGAAGAACATTTATTTTCTTGCCGAAGCCAAGGGGGCTAAAAAACTGAAGGATGAAACAGGGCGTGAAGCTAAGGTGCGGACGATTTATTCCTATAGCCTTGAAAATAAGACCTTCAAAAAAGTATGGGAAAATCCGAACGGCATCATCAACAGCTTTTCTGTGATTAACTAATAAAAACCACTCGGCATGAGCTGAGTGGCTTTTTTAATGGATGAGGTGCAGAGCTAATGATCCGAGCCATTTAAAGATATGAATCAGAGGTACCGACAAAAACAGAAGTTCAACATATGAGTTCATTGCAACATTCAGCTTTTTGAACGCAGCTCTTTTTTTCAAGTCTTTTTGCTGCTGGTTTGAGATCACGTTATCACTCCTCTCATATCCATATTATACCATTAAAACAGACAAAAAAGCCCTAAACGTTTACAGTTTTGGGCTTCTTTCTTCGTATTTGGCCTCTTGCAATGAGAGGCTTTTATTCTGAAATATAGAATTTTGTCTCCGTTCGGGGTTTGTTTGCTTGCAGGAGACTGCATTTGTTATAGGGAAGAACTAGCTTGTTTTCGTTTGGCTGTTGTTTTGGAGATTCACTAATGAACGGATGCCGTCGACCATTTTACTTCCGCATAAAGGGCACAATGGCGTATCACTGCTGGCGAAGTTTTTTCGGGTCCAGCCATTACAGTCTTCTTTTGTGCATTCCCAAGTACTCACATCTTCTTTTGGCAGCGGTTCTTGATTTCGTTTGTTATAGTAAGACATAAAGTCACTTCTTCCCTCATGTATTTTACTGCACACTTCTTATTGTCTCATACTTTTCCCTAATCTCCTAATTCCTTTTTCTTTATGACTTTCCAATAACCCCATCTAAAAAGGAGAGGAGTGTGCTGTTAAAAGCATCTGGCTCTTCTAAAAACGGGCAATGGCTGCTTTTAGGAAAGGTAACGAGTGTCGCGTTTGGAATATTGCTGCGCAAGTGTTCCCCAGCTGCTGTAGAGAAAAATTTCTTGTCTTCCCCGAAGCACAGCAATGTCGGCACATTGATGTTTTGGAGGGTGCCCCGGTAATCAGCGGCCGTTTGGTTAAATAAAATCGTGCTAGAAATGGCAGCCGGCTGTTTGAGGATTTCTGCCAGCATCCATTCTGTTTCGGTCTCGGCAGGCGGTTCTGCGAACATATTCTGGATGAAGCTTTCGTAGAAAGGCAGCGGGTCAGTTTGAATGGCGTGCATCGCTGTTTTTAAGCCGTCAAAATCAAATGGACCATGTTCCCAGCCCTCCCATTGATAGTCCGAAGCGGATTGATCGATGATCACAGCGGCTTGAATGTTATCATTCCCAAACTGATTGAGATAATCCCATACGACAAAAGCGCCCATTGACCAGCCGGCAAGAACGACATGGTCAAGCTCTATTGCATTTAGAAATTCCCTTATGTCACGGGCATATTGGGAAATGGTGTGGCCGTGAAGCACTTTGTCAGATTCGCCGTGTCCTCTAAGATCAAGACGAATACATTGATAATTGGCAGAAAGCGCCGAAAATTGTTTGTGGAAAAATTGTCCGCTCATCAGCACCCCATGTATAAACAGGATCGGCGTCCCGCTCCCGTGTGTTTCATAGTAAAGGCGTGTCTGATCTTCTAATGTGATGTATGGCATGTTTCTCCTCCTTTAGTTTCCATCATGAGTATGGCTGGCTGCTGTTGAGCTGATGATGGCAGCTGTCGCGGCTGCCTGCTGCGCTTGAATGACTGTTTCGATAGCGGTGTATAGTCCTGATTCCATCAGCAGATTTTTCTCCATATGCTCACTGAGATAGAGGCTGACAGCAATTTTAAAATTCATTTCCTTTTGCCATTTAAAAGCTTTTTCCTGGTTTAATTCGTCAGTGATGCACAAAACCGTTTTGATATCTGGCTCTTCCAGAAATGTGAGGAGAGCAAGGTCTGGATAATGATAATCCTTTGGTTTTTTGACAGATTCAGTGATCGATTGATATATCTGTTTGCAAGCGGAAACAAGCATTTCGGGCTCTTTTTCACTTTGCAAGGCCAGAATATGGCTGACCTGATGTAAGTACTGTCCTTTTTTAAAGCCGTTGGCTGCCAGCAGCTGATAGCATGTTTCCGCCTTCTGTAGCGCCTGCAAACCTTTTTCGTTTTCTCCAAGCAGTATGGCAAGCGGAACATTCTGAGTTGAAGTGAGGAAATAATGATTTTTCTTCATCTGCTGATAAACAGCTAGCCCCATGTTCATCTGTTCTTTTTGGTTTGTCGTTTCAGATTTGCCGGTGAGCAAGATCAGAGCGGAAAGGTATGTGAACATATCCCGCTTATACCCTAGCTTCACCATTTCATTGTATACATCGATGAAAGTATGAAATGTTTGTTTTGCCTCATGCTGAAAATGAATGTCCAGAATAGATGCAACAGTAAAGCGGTGGTGTGAATTGAGTGTTGAGAAGCTACCGATGTTTGATTTGATATAGCTGCTCAAATCATAAAAGCGCTGAAAATCAAACTCTCTTTTATTCACAATATATGCAGAAGAAATGAGCATTAATATCTGATCGTGTGAAACTTTCCATTTTAATTTTGATTTTAATTCAGCATAAATGGAAATGTATTGCTTTGTTTTTTCATGTAGATCGTGTGTGAGCATAAAAAGCAGCTCCTTTTTGTTGTTTTTACGTAATACGATAAATAGGGCCAAAGGTTTCATAAAGAAAAAACTTGCCTGCTAGAGGCAAGTTTGTCGGGTTATTTATGGGGATCAGTTATATCCATCGGTCTCATCATGTCATAGTCTTCATGCTCTAGAATATGGCAATGCCATACGTATCGTCCGCTGTACGGACCGAATGTCGCCGCGATTCTCAGGACTTCACCTGCATGCGCTTGAATGGTGTCTTTCCAGCCCTTTTCACTTGGCGGCGGCGGGACAGCCGGACCGGTATAGGACAATTCCCCGCTCTCTTGATAACGGGCGATATCAAACGGCCGCCGGTCTAATACACGGAAGGAGACTAGATGCAGGTGGATCGGATGTGTTCCGCGTGTCGGGTTGATAATGGACCATATTTCAGTTGTGCCGACTTTTGGTGCTTCTGTGACGGGATCGTGCCAGCGTTTGTTATTAAGCAGAAGGACGGGTCTGCCGTATTCGTCCTGGGTGCCTGCCAGTTTTAGCGTTCTGATGTTTTGTATTCTTTCATGCTGTACTGAAGGGTATGAGGCGAGGTACTTCGGCTTTCTGCTTTCGTCTTTTTGTGCCAATGGTTTTGTGACTCTGAATTGCATGATATTCGCATCTGTTTCAGGATTGACGTCACCGCCGCAGCCCGCGCTGTTTGCCAAAATGATCGATTCTCCTTCATATGCTGTGAAGTCAATGATGATATCGTAACGTTCAGCAGGCGCAAGGCTGAAAGAATTCAGTTTAACAGATCGCGGCAGGAGACCTCCATCTGAACCAATCTGAATAAACTCTCCGCCATTATCGAGTGACAGGTTATAGGTTCTTGTATTGGAGGCGTTGATGACACGGAATCGGTATTTCCTTGGCTCGACCTCCAAGTATGGCCATACCTTCCCGTTGACGAGTATGGTTTCTCCGCAAAAAGCCGGAACGATTGAAGGATTAGGCAGTGACGGAGAAGGGTTTTCCGGTGCGCTCGGATAAAACAAAGAACCATCCTCATTGATCGTGCGGTCTGTGATAAGAAGCGGCACATCGTATTCGTCTGAAGGCAGTTTTAAGCGTTTTTCCTTTGGGTCATGAATGATATAAGCACCGACAAGTCCGGCATAGACATTTAGCCTGGTGAGCGCCATGGCGTGATCGTGATACCACAATATAGCCCCGCGCTGCTGGTTTGGATAATGATAAACCTCTCTTTTGAAATAAGGTCCTGTTTGTTCAAAGTCTTTGGAAAACCAAGCCTCCGGATACCCGTCACTATCATCTGGCGTGACGCCGCCGTGTAAATGAACAACAGTCTTTACCTCGGGCTCTTCATGCTGGCTGTCACTGTGATGAATGGTGTGATCAATCGGAAGGAAATGCGTGGAAGGAAGGTTATTCATCCATTTTACATATACGTTTTCATTTCTTTTAACCTCAATGGTCGGCCCCGGAAATAAGCCGTTGTAGCCCCACAGGCGGGTCGGGGGGAGATCGCGATGGAGCTGATGAGTGCATTCCTCCATGGTGACTTCGTAGTATGTTTTTTCTTTTGATTGCTGTACTGGCTTTAGTGTATCTGGGATTGGGAGAGCATCCACAAATTTTTCAAGTGTCATTTTCATCTGTCCTTATCTAAATTTTCCAAATTGGTACTATAGTTAATGACAATAAGGACGTGATGGTTACAAAAAATCTTCGTGCTACAAACCGCCCGAAGAAGAAAATAACAAAATCCTAAACGGCAGGCCGTTTAGGATTTGATCAGCATTAAGGCAGGATATCGGGCTGCTGCTGTGTGACTGGATTGGCAGCCGCTTTCTCGCTCACCTTGCGTTTTCTGAACACAAGGTAAGAAATCAGAACGATTCCCGTGATGACGCCTGTCAGAAGCAGCTCGTCTCTCATGGAATCAATAAACGCCATGGACACTAAAATTCCGCAAATGGCGATGATGGTCAAGTAGGTTAGGAAAGGGAAGAGCCACATTTTGATCTTCAATGCTTCTGGGTTTGTTTTTTCGAGTTTTTTCCGCATTTTCAGCTGGGAAACAGCGATGACAAGATAGACGAGTAAAGCGATTGCGCCTGATGAGTTGACTAAGAATAAAAAGACGGTATCCGGTGAAAAATAGTTCATTACGACCGCGATATAAGAGAAAAATGTCCCGGCCACAATGGCTTGTACGGGAACGCCTTTTTTGCTCAATTTCATAAAACGGCGCGGCGCTTCGTTTCTTTCTGCAAGTGAATACAGCATTCTGGATGTGGTGTATAAACCTGAATTCAGGCAAGAGAGTACGGCTGTGAGGACGATAAAGTTCATGATCTGTGCGGCTGCCGGCACTCCTATATGCTCAAGTACAGCGACGAAAGGGCTTTCTAAAATATTTGCTGAATTCCATGGCAACAGCGCCACGACAATGGCGATTGAGCCCACGTAAAAGACGATGATGCGCCATACAACGGATCTGGTGGCTTTTGTCACAGATTCGATCGGGTTGGATGTTTCCCCTGCTGCAATGGCAACGATTTCAGTTCCCATAAAAGAGAAGATGACAACGACAATGCCGAGTAATACGGAGCTGATGCCTTCCGGGAAAAATCCGCCTTTTCCTGTAAGATTCGATAAACCGACTGGCTCACTGCCCGGTGCAAAGCCAAAAATAAAGGCAAAACCAACGATTAGAAAAGCAATGATAGTCACAACTTTAATGAGGGAGAACCAATATTCAAACTCACCGAAAGACTTAACGGAGTAGACGTTTGTCAGGGTGAGCACAATGGTCAAGATCAAACTTGTCAGCCACAGCGGAATATCATGGAACCAGTATTGAATAATGCCAGCACCGGCAATGGCTTCGATCGCGATGACGATCACCCAGAAAAACCAGTACAGCCAGCCGATTGTAAATCCTGCCCACGGTCCAATGGCGTCGTGAGCGTATTGAGAAAACGATCCGCTCGTCGGGTTTACGGCAGACATCTCACCGAGCATTCTCATAATAAAAATCACCAATAAACCGGCTAACGCGTAAGAAACAATGGCACCCGGACCGGTCGAGTGAATCACTGAACCGCTGCTACAAATAGGCCGGCTCCGATTACACCGGCAATCGAAATCATTGTCATATGGCGGGTCTTTAATTCCTTTTTTAATCCTGATTGAGACTGGTTCATAAGTTACCTCCTTTTAAAATGCAATCATTACTGAATATTATGATAATTGAAACTTTATCATAAATATACAGTTTGTCGAAAATTCGTGTGAGAAAATATAACGTTTTATTTCAAATTTGCAGTATTTTGTTTGCGTTTTCAGCGAATGTGTGGAAAAAATGTTTCGTTTTTTATTCGCTATATGATTTTGTGTAATATTTACAATTCGATAGAATGCGAGAAGCGCTGGTGTCATTGGGTTTGATGGGCTTTTTGGCGGAGCAAATAAATTGGATGAGAGAAAAAGTGTTCCATCGTCACTATTTTTCTGTGGCGGGTGAATCATGTTTCTGTAGACCCACTGCGGTTCAGCTTTGTAAGATAATAATAGGAAAACGTGAGCGGGAGGAGGTTTTGTATGGAGAGATATGATGAATTGAAAAAGGGTGAATCCGGGGCGCTGGTCAGCATTGCCGCGTATCTTGTTCTTTCCGCAATTAAACTGATCATCGGTTATCTTTTTCACTCGGAAGCACTTACGGCAGACGGGTTAAATAACACAACTGACATTATTGCTTCTGTTGCTGTGCTGATTGGCCTGCGCATCTCTCAAAAGCCTCCTGACGAAGATCATCCATACGGCCACTTTCGAGCGGAAACGATTGCATCGCTTATCGCATCGTTTATTATGATGGTTGTCGGACTGCAAGTGCTGTTCAGCGCCGGAGAATCTATTTTTTCTGCTAAACAAGAGACGCCGGATATGATTGCGGCTTGGACGGCAGCGGGCGGGGCAGTCCTGATGCTGATCGTTTATCGGTACAATAAAAGGCTGGCCAAAAAGGTGAAGAGCCAGGCGCTCCTTGCTGCGGCTGCTGATAATAAATCAGACGCATTGGTCAGTATCGGCACGTTTATCGGCATTGTGGCTGCTCAATTCCATCTTGCTTGGATTGATACGGTCACTGCGTTTGTGATCGGCCTGCTTATTTGCAAGACCGCATGGGATATTTTTAAAGAGTCATCTCACTCTTTGACAGATGGATTCGACATAAAGGACATTTCCGCTTATAAACAGACAATCGAAAAAATCTCCGGTGTGAGCCGTTTAAAAGACATAAAAGCAAGATACTTGGGCAGTACGGTTCATGTTGATGTGGTGGTTGAGGTATCGGCAGATTTAAATATTACGGAAAGCCACGATATAGCCAATGAAATTGAGCGGAGAATGAAGGAGGAGCATGCGATTGATTATTCGCATGTTCATATGGAGCCTTTAGAACACAAATAATTGAGCTTCCTGCCACAGGAAGCTTTTTTGTGTGTTTTGGCCAGCTTTATTGGAAACAATTTGCTAGAATCGTTTTTTTATACAGATTGCTTTTTGTGGTAAAGTTAGGTTACATTATGATGAATTTTGTAGATGACTAGGAGGAAAAGAATGGCATATCAAGAAGACCTGCATCCTTTGCTGGGGAAAGCAGTTGAACATATTAATAGAGTAATGGTTGGAAAACGAGACATCGCCATACTCAGCTTAACAGCCCTTCTTTCCAAAGGGCATGTGCTGCTTGAGGATGTACCCGGAGTCGGAAAAACGATGATGGTCCGCGCGCTGGCAAAGTCAATCGGCGCCGATTTCAAAAGAATCCAATTCACTCCGGATTTGCTGCCATCTGATGTAACAGGGGTATCTATCTATAATGCGAAAACGATGGAATTTGAATATCGTCCCGGCCCAATTATGGGAAATATCGTGCTGGCCGATGAAATCAACCGTACCTCTCCGAAGACACAGTCGGCTTTGCTCGAAGCGATGGAAGAGGGGAGCGTCACGGTAGATGGCCATACGATGCAGCTTGCCGATCCGTTTTTTGTGATGGCAACGCAAAACCCGGTCGAATATGAAGGAACCTATCCTTTGCCGGAAGCTCAGCTTGACCGTTTTTTATTCAAACTTCGGATGGGTTATCCGTCCTTTAATGAAGAGCTTGACGTCTTATCTCTTCAGGAAAAAAGCCATCCGATTGAGACGCTTGAGCCGGTTATTGCAAAAGAAGACTTCATCCGTTTACAGCGGGAAGTGCAAAATGTCCGTGCTGATGACAGCATTAAGGAATATATCGTTGAAATTGTGCAGAAAACGAGACAGCATCCTTCTGTTCAATTAGGCGTCAGTCCGCGCGGCTCAATCGCCCTCATGAAAGCGGCACAGGCATACGCGCTGCTGCATCATCGCGACTATGTCATACCGGATGATATTCAATATTTAGCTCCTTTCACGCTGCCGCACCGGATGATGCTTCATCCTGAGGCAAAATTTGAAGGGATTCAGGCAGAAGCGATCGTAAGGGAGATCATGTCAGCTGTGAAGGTGCCGGTTCAAAGGTCGTCGGTCCGCTGATGAATAAGAAATGGCAATGGCTCGTATATGGTTGGAAGCTGATTATATTAACTTTATTGACGGCTGCTGTTTTTTCTTATGCGATGTTTCAGGGCGGCTTTGTCAGCTGGTTTTTGTTTTACGCGTTTCTCCCTTTTGTCTTGTATGCCGGGCTGCTGGCCTTGTATCCGCTCCGCTCTTTTCAGGCTTCGAGGCAAATGGATAAAACACAATTGCATGCGGGGGACAGGCTGGGCGTAACGGTTACGCTGAGAAGAAAGCTGCCGTTTCCGCTGATGTATATGGTGATTGAAGATTGCCTGCCAGAAGGAATTGAGTCCTTCAACCGAGACGAAACCGCGGCCAAACGGCTCGTTTTTCCTTGGTTTAAACGGAGCATGACGATGTCGTATGAATTAGCTCGGGTACCGCGCGGAGAGCATCACTTTCATTCTGTCAGGGTGCGAACCGGGGATGTTCTTGGCTTGATTGAAAAAACTGCATTTTTTGAGCTGGATGATACCCTGTTTGTTTATCCATTCTTTCAGCGTTTTTCCTATCAGGTGAATGAGAGGCATCAGGAAGACGGTGTAAGCGGTTCTTCTCCTATTCATCAGCACCATTCCTCAGTCGCAGCAAGTGTGCGGAATTATCAGCCGGGAGACCGGTTTGCTGCGTTAGATTGGAAGACATCTGCACGGCGAAGCCAGCTGATGACGAAGGAATTTGAGCCTTCACGCAGCAAAAATCTGTTTCTGCTGATGGACCGTTTTTCCTCAGACGCATTCGAAGAGGTCGTTTCAGTGACAGCTTCGATTCTTCATTCTGTTTTAAAAAACAGCGCGGGCGCTGGCCTGGCTTCCATCGGGAAGGAAAAAAACATTTTCCCTATTCAGGAAGGGGATCAGCATTTTAAGCACATGCTTCGGCATTTAGCCATCGCTCATTGTGATGCGGCAGACCCGATAAGCCGATATGCACGGGAAGAGCTGGGAAAGCCATCTGTTCGCCAAGCTGATCAAGTTGTTGTCACGGGACAGTTAACGGAAGATATGCTGCACCTCGCAGAAATAGGAGGCGGCCGGGTTACGGTGATACTGGCAAAAGAGAAAGATGCTGAGCTCTCTCAAGCTGAAAATGCCATGATTGAACGCATGATGAAACGCCAAATCAGAGTTCGGGTCATGAGGGGCGGGCGAGTTTCGCGTGTTGTTTAGAAAGAGAGGTGACTGGTTCACATGCCGCACGATGATCACAAGGGAAGCCGTTTGAGCTTGCTGTTATTTTATTTTCTGGCTTTTTTATTGCTGTGGGAGTGGCTCAGGCCGCTTGACAGTTTTACTGAAACGAAACATACAGGCTTTTTTAGTGTCTTTATCGGTTTGACGTTTCTGCTGACTTTTTTCAGGATGAGGTGGTTTGTCACCGTTCCTTTTTGTGTCATATTTACATTGATCTCGATACACATCCTGTTTTATCAAGGATCTATATTCGACTTGAGCTGGGTCAGCTCTTTTTTGCAGGATGTCTATCTGAATATCACGCTGATTCAATCAGGGCAATGGAATGACATGATTCCTTCATTTCGGACCCTGCTGTTTTTTGTGCTGTTGTGGCTGCTGGTCTATCTCCTGCATTATTGGGTGATTTACCAGAGAAGAATTTTGTTTTTCTTTTTGATGACAGTAGCGTATATTACGATTCTTGATACCTTTACGCCATATGATGCCACTTTTGCCGTCATCCGTATCGTGCTGATTGGCTTCTTTATGCTGGGCCTTTTATACTTGGAACGCATTAAGCTGATGGAAAGAATCACACTGCCAAAAACATCTGTCCTGAAATGGTTTCTTCCTTTATCTGTATTGGTTTTGGCTGCAACGGGATTCGGACTCGCCGCTCCAAAATCAGAGCCGGCCTGGC
Source organism: Bacillus sp. SG20033 (assembly GCF_044570195.1). Classification (NCBI taxonomy): domain Bacteria; kingdom Bacillati; phylum Bacillota; class Bacilli; order Caryophanales; family Bacillaceae; genus Bacillus; species Bacillus sp. SG20033. The sequence continues at coordinate 676,379 of NZ_CP172606.1, forward strand.
CTGATCCGGTGCCTTTTCTTAAAAAAATCACTCATCAAGACCGCGTGTCTGCAGGGGAAAGCAAAATCGGATACGGGAATCATGATGAATCACTCGGCGGCCCGTTCCAGCAGGATGCTACACCTGTTTTTACATGGCAGGGAAAAGAGCGTACGTATTTCCGTGTGGAAACGAAGGACACGTATACCGGAAAAGGCTGGATTGAAACAGACACAGGCATGTCGTATCAGCTTAGCAATGGAAAAGTTGAAAATCTGTGGTTTGACCATAAGGTTGCGACAGAGCGCCGCACCGTCCGTGTAAAAGTCGATAAGCACTACGGGTATAACCATCTGATGTATCCGATTGGTGCGGAAACCATTCAGCCAAAGCAGGCTGTCTCACTTGAAATGAACGGCAACACGGAGCAAATTTCTCCGATCAGTGAACAAGCCGGTGAAATCAGAAATATGGGGAATTATACTGTAACGTACAATTCCCCGGTTTATAAGCTGGATGAACTGAGAAAGGTAAAAGTGAGAAAAAACAGTGAGGAGTACACATTCAGCGATCGCTACATGCAGCTTCCAGATTCACTGCCAGATCGGGTGAGAACCCTTGCGATCAAACTGACTCAGGATCACGACAATATGTTTGATAAGGTGAAAGCGGTTGAGGACTATTTAGGGTCAAATGCATTCACCTATGAAACAGAAAACGTGACCATTCCTAAGAATGATGAGGATTATGTCGATCAATTTCTCTTTGAAACGAAAATGGGTTATTGTGATAACTTTTCTTCCGCCACGGTGGTGCTCTTGCGCTCGGCCGGCATTCCGGCCCGCTGGGTAAAGGGTTATACGTCTGGCGAATACAAAGAAGCAGGAAACAAAAACGGCAGCATCTACGAAGTGACAAATAACAACGCCCATTCCTGGGTAGAGGTGTATTTCCCGGAACAGGGCTGGGTTACATTTGAGCCGACTAAAGGGTTTACAAATCCGGCTCAATTTACTTCTTCTGAAACAAAGGACTCCGGCAGCGATAACAGCAGCTCGCCGAAGAAAGCAAAAGAGAAACAGAAAGAAGAGAAAAAACAGCCGCAAAAAGAGGAAAAACAAAAGGAAAAGCGGGAGCCAGCTGTTTCTAAAAAGCCGTCCGCTTCGCATACCAATGCCGGTGCGGGCTTGTATGCAGTGCTTGCGGTTCTTGCAGTCCTCTTGGTGGCTGCTGTATTGCTGTATGTTTTCCGCTCGTTATGGCTTCCTGTTTTCGCCGTGAGGAAATTGAAGCGGCGCAGCGATCAGCACGCGTTTTTTGAGGCATATGACGCGCTGCTGAAACAACTGAAGAGAAAAGGGCTGCCGAAACGAGGCAGTGAAACGCTGCGTGATTATGCAAAACGAATCGATGAAAAATACGACATGGAAGACATGTCAAAGCTGACATTAAGCTATGAAAGGGCGCTTTACAGAAATGAAGATTCTTCAGCGCTTTGGAATGATTCCAGAGAGTTATGGGAAAATTTAATTAAAAGAAGATGGTCTTGACCGCTTATCAACGTGTTGTTAGAATTAGTGAATATTATCGGAGTCTGGGAGCGAGTTGGCCTGACTCCGGCAAACGGCCTTGCCAAAGAGGGCGGAGCGAGCTTCATATCTGTCCTCGTTTTTTTCTGTGTCAAAAAACTTAGAGGAGATTAGGTGACAACCATGACAAAGTTAGTGAATGAAATGATTCTTGTCCTTGATTTCGGCAGTCAGTATAACCAGCTGATTACACGCCGTATCCGTGAATTCGGTGTTTACAGCGAGCTGCATCCACATACATTGACGGCTGAAGAAATTAAAAAAATGAATCCAAAAGGAATTATTTTATCCGGCGGTCCAAACAGTGTGTATGATGAAAACTCTTTCCGCTGTGACGAGAAAATCTTCGAGCTTGATATTCCTGTTTTGGGAATTTGCTACGGCATGCAGCTGATGACTCATTACCTTGGCGGTAAAGTTGAAGCGGCAAGCCAGCGTGAATACGGAAAAGCAAACATCCGCATCGAAGGCACACCTGATTTGTTCAGAGATCTTCCGAATGAACAAGTGGTTTGGATGAGCCACGGCGATTTGGTTGTAGAAGTTCCTGAAGGCTTCACTGTTGACGCGACAAGCCATCACTGCCCGAACTCAGCAATGAGCAAAGCGGACAAAAAATGGTATGGCGTTCAGTTCCACCCGGAAGTGCGCCACTCTGAATACGGCAATGATCTTCTGAAAAACTTTGTATTCGGTGTTTGCGAATGCGAAGGCGAATGGTCAATGGAGAACTTTATCGAAATCGAAATGCAAAAAATCCGTGAAACGGTCGGAGACAAACAGGTTCTTTGCGCGCTAAGCGGCGGCGTTGATTCCTCTGTTGTTGCTGTTTTGATTCATAAAGCGATCGGCGACCAGCTGACTTGTATCTTTGTAGACCATGGTCTTCTCCGTAAAGGCGAAGCTGAGGGTGTTATGAAAACATTCAGCGAAGGCTTTAACATGAATGTGATTAAAGTAGACGCAAAGGATCGATTCTTAAACAAACTAAAAGGCGTTTCTGATCCTGAACAAAAACGCAAAATCATCGGTAATGAATTCATTTACGTGTTTGATGATGAAGCGGACAAGCTCAAAGGCATCGACTACCTTGCACAAGGTACGCTTTACACAGATATCATCGAGAGCGGTACAGCAACGGCGCAAACGATCAAATCTCACCACAATGTCGGCGGACTTCCTGAAGACATGCAGTTTGAGCTGATCGAGCCGTTAAACACGCTCTTCAAAGACGAAGTGCGCGCGCTTGGCACAGAGCTCGGCATTCCGGATGAAATCGTATGGCGTCAGCCGTTCCCGGGACCGGGCCTCGGAATCCGTGTTCTTGGCGAAGTAACAGAAGAAAAACTTGAAATCGTTCGTGAATCAGATGCAATCTTGCGTGAAGAAATTGCAAATCACGGGTTAGAGCGTGATATCTGGCAATACTTCACTGTTCTTCCTGACATCCGCAGCGTTGGTGTTATGGGTGACGCAAGAACATATGATTACACAATCGGAATTCGTGCCGTTACATCAATCGACGGCATGACATCTGACTGGGCGCGTATCCCGTGGGATGTGCTTGAAGTCATTTCGACACGTATCGTAAACGAAGTGAAGCACATTAACCGCGTGGTGTACGATATTACAAGTAAGCCGCCTGCGACGATTGAGTGGGAATAAGTAAATAACAATGAGAAAAACGCCCCTTTTTCAAAAGGGGCGTTTTTTTGTTAACTTTTTGAAACCGTTTCGGCAGTTTTCGTATCTAACAACATAGGAGGTGGATAAGGTGAAGGAAGAAAGATTGATTACAAAGGCGAGAAAAGGAAATACTCGAGCCTTTGAAAAGCTTATGCTGGCACATCAGGAGACTCTATATAAAACAGCCTATCTCTATTTAAGAAATAAAGAAGATGCACTTGATGCTGTACAGGAAACAGCTTATAAAGCTTTTATCAGTATAGAAAAACTAAAAGAGCCAAAGTATTTTTTAACGTGGCTCACCCGAATTCTTATTAATTCAATTTTTGCAATGAAGAAAAAGCAGGGGGAATTAGTTCCGTTTGAAAGCCATCATGACACTGGCACGGACCAAAGGAATATTGAAGAATATATAGACTTGCGCAATGCGCTGGATACACTTGATGAACATGTTCAGTTAACAATTCAGCTCTATTATTTTCAAGATTATTCGATTTCAATGATAGCTGAACAAACAGGAATGGCAGAAGGCACAATTAAAACACATTTACATAGAGCAAGAAAATCACTAAAACAGGAGCTGGAAAAGGAGGATAAAAAAATATGGAAAAACACCAAGTAAAGCAGTTGTATGATGACATAGAAGTGCCTAAGACAGCGCTAAAAAAAGCAATACATCAAGCTGTCGTTCGTGCTGAAAATGAAAGTAACACAAGGCGCCGTTTTAAATGGGCACGAACTATTACAAATGGAATGGCTATTGCTGCTGTGGTAGGTATACTGTATTTAACGTCCGGTCTTTTTCTGCCTTCTGTAAACAAAGCGATGGGGAGCATACCCATTGTCGGCCAAATTTATAAGGAGTTTCAAGATAAAGTTGGTCTATCATTGTTTAAAAGCAATCTGGTCACAGCTTTGAATGAAAAAGCTGAGTCAAGGGGAATCACTGTTTCGGTAAACAGCTCGTATTACGATGCCGGGCAGCTTGTGTATAACTTTACTGTTGATAACCTCCAGTCTGATGAAAAAGAGCTCAGTTATAATGTGAGTAAAGCGAGTTTTAACAATAATTTTTCAATCAACTACGATTCCTTAATGCTCAAAAAATTAAATAACAAACAATATGCTGGTCAATTAAGGCTTTATACAAAAGGGACAGAAATAAAAAATGGGGATACCGTGCCCTTTGTGATGACTCATATCAATGAAATACAGGGAAATTGGAGATTCAAACTGCCTATTACCAAAAAGAATGCGAGTTATTTAGAAAGCTCAAAAGTGGTATCAGTGCTTAACAATCGTTATCAATTTTCCAATATTCAAGTGGAGAACGGAAAGCTCGGATCTGTCCTTCAATTTACAATCGATTATCAAGGCGTAGCAAAGCATGATACGGTTGAAATTAACGAAGTCAAAGATGATTTAGGAAACACATATGAGATGACAGCGTCAAACATCCAACTTGGAGACCGTAAAAAAGTAAACGAGAGAACGGTAAGAGCAAAAGGACAAACACAGTTAGAATCACCAATTAATCCAAAGGCAAAAAAGCTAACATTAATAGCAAATATTAAATCTGAGGCAGAGGGCAGTGAAATTGTCCCGCTAAATGCAGAGATGCCGTTTCATGTTTCAGAAACAAACCATCAAAACATAGGGATTGAAATCAACAACATTAACCAAAAAGGGAGGAAAGTATTGGTTCATTATCGCTTCACTGGAATTGATACCTCAAGCATGAATGAAAATGACTTAGTGAATATCGGTGAAACGATTGGCCTTGGTGATACGAAAAAAATGCAATCTTGGCTTGATCCAGTGGGTGATTATGAAGAAGGTTATTATTTGAAAGCAAATATAGCTAAAGTGAAAAATATGAAAACAGCCGAAATGGTATCTACTTATGAACTGGATGATGATTATAATGATAAGCTGTCTTTAAAGCATTTTGAGTTTAATGAGTATGGCCTGTATATTGATAAGGGCGTTTTAAATCACCTGATTCAACTAAAGTCAATCTCGTTTACTGTACCAGTGCATCAAGTGAGTCAGCCTACCGAAAAAAAATAATCATAAGTTGAAAAGCCGTATGTTGCCATACATACGGTTTTTATCATTGTTGCCAATTTAGTCAATAGACGAATAAACCAATTTTTTTAATAAGTAATGTTCGTTGTTTATATTGTCAATTCAAAATGAACTTGGTACAATAGACACAGAAATCAAATAAGATGAATTCGTATAATCGCGGGAATATGGCTCGCAAGTCTCTACCAAGCTACCGTAAATGGCTTGACTACGTAAACATTTCTTTCGTTTGATATAAATAAAACACGTTTATTTATTCAAACTGAAATCCGTCTGTAGTCAAGCGTCCCAAAATGTATTGGGGCGTTTTTTATTTGGCGTTTTCAGGACAGAATAAATAGCAAAGAGTGAAGGGAGTCAAATAGCTTGAAAACGTTTTTTCAGTTTGATGAGCTGGGCACCAGCTATCGCAATGAAATCATTGGCGGATTAACGACTTTTTTATCTATGGCATATATTTTGTTCGTCAATCCGATTACGCTTGCTTTGGAGAGCGTGAAAGATTTTCCGGAAGCGCTGAGAATTGACCAGGGTGCGGTCTTTACGGCGACAGCGCTGGCGTCTGCAGCAGGCTGTATCTTAATGGGATTAATAGCGAGATATCCGATTGCCATCGCGCCGGGTATGGGGCTGAACGCGTTTTTTGCGTTTTCTGTTGTCCTTGGTATGGGTATTTCATGGCAGGCAGCTTTGTCTGGTGTTTTTATTTCAGGTCTTATTTTCGTTGCTCTTTCTTTAACAGGTTTTCGTGAAAAAATCATCAACGCCATTCCGCCTGAGCTGAAATTAGCAGTCGGTGCGGGGATCGGCCTGTTTATTACATTCGTTGGTTTACAAGGCTCAGGAATCATTACTGCAAATCCTTCTACGCTCGTCACGATCGGAAACATTCACAGCGGTCCTGTGCTGTTAACGATTTTCGGTGTGATTGTCACGGTTATTTTAATGGTGCTTCGCGTCAACGCAGGCGTGTTTATCGGGATGCTATTAACAGCGGTTGCCGGCATGATTTTCGGTTTGGTTCCGGTTCCGACTCAAATCATTGGGAGTGTGCCGAGCCTTGCGCCGACTTTCGGACAAGCGTGGATTCACCTTCCGGATATTTTCTCCGTACAAATGCTGATCGTTATTTTAACATTCTTGTTTGTCGGATTTTTTGATACAGCTGGTACACTTGTTGCTGTGGCGACACAAGCTGGTTTAATGAAGGAAAACAAATTGCCGCGTGCGGGCCGTGCGCTTTTAGCTGATTCATCTTCAATTGTGATCGGTGCCGTGCTTGGTACGTCTACAACAACTTCTTACGTGGAATCAAGCTCAGGTGTCGCTGCTGGTGCCCGTTCAGGGTTTGCCGCAATTGTAACAGGGATTCTCTTTTTACTGGCTACGTTTTTCTCTCCGCTCCTATCAGTCGTTACATCAAATGTAACAGCGCCGGCGCTTATTATTGTTGGTGCATTGATGGTGGCGCCGCTTGGCAAAATCGCTTGGGATAAGTTCGAGGTGGCCGTTCCTGCTTTCCTTACCATGATCATGATGCCGTTAACGTACAGCATCGCGACTGGTATTGCCATCGGGTTTATTTTCTATCCGATTACAATGGTGTGCAAAGGAAAAGCCAAAGAGGTTCATCCAATCATGTACGGGCTGTTTATCGTATTTATCCTGTACTTTATCTTCTTAAAATAAGGAATGAAAAACCAGCTGCACCGGCAGCTGGTTTTTTTGTTGCAAAAGATAAAACCATTTCATACGATATACCGTCATGTAGATGTGCCGCCATGCTTTACTTAAATGGAAATGACTTGACTGTTCAGGAAGGCTTCGGTACCTTATATAAGTGTTTTATTTTCTTGCTGAATGGTATTCCGCCGTATTTTTTTGATAGGAGTTGCTGACATGACGGAAGAAAGAAAAGAAACGTTTGAAGAAGAAATTAACCAGAGTGAAAGAATAGATGCAGATGAAGAACCGCTATCGAGAATGTCCAGAAAGGCGAGCCGGCAAAGCAAGCAGAAGCAAAAACAAAAACAGAAACCGCGCCAGGAACGCGGTGAATCAACTGTTAAAGACAAGCTTGCGTCTGTTTGGGCAGCCATCAACAGATATTGCGGTTTTGCGTTCTCGATTTTAAAATCACCGGCGAAAACTGTCGTAACGGATGGTTTTTCTCATTATAAGTACGGTCTGATTTCAATGCTTATATTCAGTATCATTTTTTCAATTGGGAATTGGTTTCAGTTAAAGGCAAGCTGGAATCGGCCGCTCGGTTTCGGAGAACGCCATCATGCTTTCTATGACGGGTTTTTAGTTGTTCTTGTGTATTTGCTGATCTTTTTCGCGGTAATGGTCTTTGCTATATGGGCTGTCTCCCGCTATATGATGAAGCAGAAGGTGACGTTCAGAGAAGCGGCTGCCGTATTGGGTTCATTGCTTGTACCGGTAATTGCTGTTTCAATCCTTTGGCTGATCTTTGCGATCGTAAATATCCCAATGCTGACAGTACTGTTTACGGTGCTGATCTTGTTTTCCATCTTTTTTATCATCGCGCTGTATGTACAGCGTGTGTACCAGGCGGCACAAGATGCACCAATTGATTATATCTATTGTGTATTTGCAGTGGTTGCGATAGCGCTGCTGTTTACGGCAGTGACTTGGCCGTTTATTTCTGAATATTTTACGGCGTCGCTGATTCCGCTTTAATGAAAAAACCGGCTAATCCTAGCCGGTTTTTTTATGTCACACTTTTTACAAATATATCTAAAAAACATAGTTGATTTGTAGGATTAACCCGTGTATGATGGGGAAAATGCTGAAAACGTCCAGCGCAAAAACCTTTATGTTTAAGGAGGATGATGGACATGGCTGAAGTACTTCGCCGAGCAATTAATCAAAAGAAGCAATTTTTAAAAACCAAATTACTGCTCTCGGAATTTTATCAAGGAAGAGGGGAACAGCTTGCTGACTACACGCTGAGTGAGCTTGAGAAAGAATACAAGTCCCTTCAGAAAATGAAAAAAGAGATCTGACAATAGATATAAAGAGGTGAGTCTGCTGAAAAGCGGGCTTTTTTGTTTTGATTTTGAAAAGGCGAGAAAGAGGGTAAACTACTACTGTTCAACGCATAAAAACATGTCGAAATATTTTGCTTAAGCTTACGGGTGAAGCTGATTGTAAACGGCTCATTTCTCTAGTAGAATATGAATGCTTTGTGCAAGCTGAAGAGTAGGGGGATGAATAAAATGATGCAAACCATCTTATCAAATGGGATAGCCATGGTTCTCATAATTCTCATTATTAATATTGTCTATGTGTCATTTTTTACGATAAGAATGATTTTAACGCTGAAAGGACAGCGTTATTTAGCGGCTGGCATCAGTACGATTGAAATACTGGTTTATGTGACAGGACTGAGTCTGGTGCTCGATAACTTAGACCAGATTCAAAATGTGATCGCGTACGCGCTCGGTTACGGTCTTGGCGTAATTGTCGGCATGAAAATAGAAGAAAAATTGGCGCTTGGCTATATTATGGTTAATGTGATTACGAAGGAGCTCGATCTTGATCTTCCGAAGCAGCTCCGTGAAAAAGGCTACGGCGTGACAAACTGGGTGGCAGGCGGGCTTGAAGGCGACCGCACAGCCCTTCAGATTCTGACGCCGAGAAGATATGAACTCCAGCTATATGATACGATTAAAACACTTGATTCAAAAGCCTTTATTATTGCGTACGAACCAAAAACAATCCACGGCGGCTTCTGGGTCAAAGCGGTGAAGAAGAGGAGAATTAAAGAATAATGGCAAAGCCGAAGAAGAAAAAGTTTGAAGTGACAGAGCAGCAAACGATTGATGCGGTGCTTCAGCAAATGAAAGAAGAAGGATATCTGCCTGTAAGGCGAATGGAAGAGCCTATTTTTATGGAAAAAAAGGAAAATGGGTCAATTCAGATCGTTCCGTGCGGGAAAAAAATCGTATTTGAAGGGAAATTGATCTAAAACACGAACATTAGTAGAATGAATTTTTTTATCGTTCGATAATATCGTTGACATTATCCATGTCCGTTGTTAAGATAAACATGAAATCAAAACACGACCTCATATAATCTTGGGAATATGGCCCATAAGTTTCTACCCGGCAACCGTAAATTGCCGGACTATGCAGGAAAGTGATCGATAAAACTGACATGGATATATCGCAGAAGCGAACGACTGACGATACATGTACCATGCCCGGTTTGTATTGCTTCCTCATAAGTGCAATGCAGAGCGGGTATTTTTTATTTTCTGAAAACAAAAGCATTAGAAGGTGGGGAACAGAATGCAGCCGCTAGTAGGAATCATCATGGGAAGCACTTCCGATTGGGAGACAATGAAACACGCATGCGACATACTTGACGAACTCAATGTTCCGTACGAAAAAAAGGTTGTTTCCGCTCACCGGACGCCTGAATTCATGTTTGAATATGCTGAAACTGCTAGAGAAAGAGGCATCAAGGTGATTATTGCCGGTGCCGGAGGAGCGGCGCATCTGCCAGGGATGACAGCTGCGAAAACAACACTGCCAGTCATTGGAGTTCCGGTTCAGTCCAAGGCGCTGAACGGAATGGATTCACTTCTTTCCATCGTCCAAATGCCTGGAGGCGTGCCTGTTGCGACAACATCCATCGGCAAAGCGGGTGCTGTGAACGCAGGCCTGTTAGCGGCGCAAATTTTGTCAGCATTTGACGAAGACCTTGCCCGTAAGCTGGATGAGAGAAGAGAAAATACAAAACAGACAGTGTTAGAAAGCAGTGATCAGCTTGTCTAAACAAATCATCTATCCGGGAGCTGTAATCGGCATTATCGGCGGCGGCCAGCTTGGGAAAATGATGGCTGTGTCCGCCAAACAAATGGGGTATAAAGTCGCAGTCGTTGATCCGGTGAAAGATTCGCCGTGCGGGCAGGTTGCGGATGTCGAAATTACCGCTCATTATAATGACCGTGAAGCGATTCGAAAATTGGCTGAAATCAGCGATATCATCACATATGAGTTTGAAAACATCGACTATGATGCGCTGCATTGGCTGAAAGATCATGCGTATCTCCCGCAAGGAAGTGAGCTGCTGCTCATTACCCAAAACCGTGAAACAGAGAAAAAAGCAATTCAATCCGCGGGCTGTGAAGTCGCACCGTACAGCATCGTCAAAACAAAGAATGAATTGAAACAGGCGGTACAGGAGCTCGGGTTACCCGCAGTTCTGAAGACATGCCGAGGCGGGTACGACGGCAAAGGCCAATTTGTGTTAAAAGAAGAGGCGCAAATGGAGCAGGCAGCCAGTCTGTTAGAACACGGAACTTGCATTCTTGAAAGCTGGGTTTCTTTTAAAATGGAACTGTCGGTGATCGTCGTCAGATCGGTAAACGGTGAAATTTCAACATTTCCGACAGCTGAAAACATTCACCACAACAATATTCTTTTCCAAAGCATCGTGCCCGCACGGGTAGAGAAAGGGATTCAGCAGAAGGCTGCTGATCTCGCAGTTAAGCTTGCAGATGAGCTTAACCTTGTCGGACCGCTTGCTGTTGAGATGTTCCTGACAGAGGACGGAGAGCTTTTGGTCAATGAACTGGCGCCAAGACCGCACAATTCTGGGCATTATACGCTGGACCTTTGCGAGACGAGCCAGTTTGAGCAGCATATCAGAGCGGTATGCGGGCTTCCGCTTGGGAAGACAGATTTGCTGAAGCCGGGCATGATGGTGAATCTTCTCGGCGATGAAGTAAAGCTTGTTGAGGAAGACCCGGAGCTTTTAAAAGAGGCAAAGCTATATATATACGGAAAACATGAAATCAAAAAAGGCCGCAAAATGGGGCATATTACATTTATGAAGCAGCCTGAAGACGAATGGATTCAGGAGATCACAAATAAATGGATGAATAGAGACGGAGGACAAGCAGAATGATCGAACGTTATTCAAGACCTGAAATGTCCGCGATTTGGACGGATGAAAACAGATTTCAAGCATGGTTAGAGGTTGAAATTCTTGCCTGTGAAGCGTGGGCCGAGCTTGGCGTCATTCCGAAAGAAGACGTAAAGGTTATGCGCGAGAACGCGTCATTTGACATCAACCGCATTTTAGAAATTGAAAAAGACACGCGCCATGACGTTGTCGCTTTTACACGCGCCGTTTCCGAATCACTGGGCGAAGAAAGAAAATGGGTACACTACGGCTTAACGTCAACTGATGTTGTTGATACGGCTCTTTCCTACTTATTAAAACAGGCAAACGATATTCTGCTCAAGGATCTTGAGAGATTTGTTGACATTATAAAAGAAAAAGCGAAAGAACATAAATACACAGTCATGATGGGGCGCACACACGGCGTACACGCTGAGCCTACAACATTCGGCTTAAAACTTGCGCTTTGGCATGAAGAAATGAAACGTAATCTTGAGCGCTTCAAACAAGCGAAAGCAGGCATCGAGGTTGGAAAGATTTCTGGCGCTGTCGGCACATATGCGAACATTGATCCATTTGTTGAACAATATGTCTGTGAGAAGCTCGGATTGAAAGCAGCACCGATTTCCACTCAAACCCTTCAGCGTGACCGCCATGCTGACTATATGGCAACACTTGCTTTGATCGCGACAAGCATCGAGAAATTCGCTGTGGAAATCCGCGGACTGCAAAAGAGTGAAACACGTGAAGTAGAGGAATTTTTCGCGAAAGGGCAAAAGGGTTCATCTGCAATGCCGCATAAACGAAATCCGATTGGCTCTGAAAACATGACAGGCATGGCGCGCGTGATCCGCGGCTACATGATGACAGCTTACGAAAATGTTCCATTATGGCATGAGCGCGATATTTCTCATTCTTCAGCAGAACGAATTATTCTTCCGGATGCGACAATTGCGCTGAACTACATGCTGAACCGCTTCTCCAACATCGTGAAGAACTTAACGGTCTTCCCGGAAAACATGAAGCGCAACATGGACCGCACTCTCGGTCTTATCTATTCTCAGCGTGTGCTGCTTGCTTTGATTGACACAGGCCTTACACGTGAAGAAGCCTATGATACAGTTCAGCCGAAAGCAATGGAAGCGTGGGAAAAACAAGTGCCGTTCCGCGAGCTTGTGGAAGCGGAAGAGAAAATCACGTCACGTCTTTCTCCGGAAAAAATTGCTGACTGCTTTGATTACAATTACCATCTGAAAAATGTTGATCTGATCTTTGAACGTTTAGGTTTAGCATAGAAGAAGCTTTTAGCGGCTTCTTCTAAGCCGCCGCAGTTTGAAAATTCCCAACATTCGGGTTAGGAGGCCTTCCGTGAATATTGTGAAGAATGAACTTTTATACGAAGGAAAAGCAAAAAAGATCTACAAAACCGATGACGAAAACACGCTGTATGTCGTGTATAAAGACTCCGCCACTGCCTTTAACGGCGAGAAGAAAGCAGAAATCAGCGGGAAAGGGCGCTTAAATAACGAGATTTCAAGCTTAATTTTCAAACACCTTCATGCAAAGGGCATTAACAATCATTTTATCGAGCGCATTTCTGAAACAGAACAGCTCATTAAAAAGGTAGCGATTGTGCCGCTTGAAGTCGTGGTCAGAAATGTGGTGGCAGGAAGCATGTCCAAACGTCTCGGCATTCCAGAAGGCACGGAGCTTGAGCAGCCGATTATCGAGTTTTACTACAAGGATGACGCGCTGGGTGATCCGCTCATCACAGAAGATCATATTTGGCTTTTGAAGGCGGCGACTCCTGAGCAGGTAGAAACCATTAAGTCCATTACAAAAACAGTAAATGAAGAGCTTCAAAGCATCTTCGACGATTGTCATGTCAGATTAATAGATTTCAAACTTGAATTCGGTTTAGATGCAGAAGGGCAAGTGCTTTTGGCGGATGAAATTTCTCCTGACACATGCCGCTTGTGGGATAAAGAAACGAACGAAAAGCTGGATAAAGATTTATTCAGACGCAATCTGGGAAGCTTAACCGACGCATACGAAGAGATTTTCAAAAGACTGGGAGGCATTCATCATGTATAAAGTAAAAGTTTATGTCAGCTTAAAAGAAAGTGTACTAGATCCACAAGGGAGCGCTGTCCAGCATGCCTTGCACAGTATGACTTATAACGAAGTTCAAGATGTGCGCATCGGGAAATACATGGAGCTTACCATTGAAAAATCTGACCGTGATCTTGACGTGCTAGTGAAAGAAATGTGCGAAAAACTTCTTGCGAACACAGTGATTGAAGATTACAGATACGAGGTTGAGGAGGTAGTCGCACAGTGAAATTTGCGGTGATTGTGTTACCCGGCTCCAACTGTGATATCGATATGTATCATGCTGTAAAGGATGAGCTCGGCCATGAAGTGGAATACGTCTGGCATGAGGAAACAAGTCTTGACGGCTTCGACGGCGTGTTAATTCCGGGAGGATTTTCTTACGGCGATTACTTAAGATGCGGCGCCATCGCCCGATTTGCGAATATTATGCCAGCTGTCAAACAAGCAGCGGCTGAAGGAAAACCTGTTCTTGGCGTCTGTAACGGATTCCAGATTTTACAGGAGCTTGGGCTGCTGCCAGGCGCAATGAGACGCAACAAAGATCTGAAGTTCATTTGCCGTCCGGTTGAATTGATTGTTCAGAACGACGAAACCTTATTCACAGCTTCCTACGAAAAGGGAGAATCGATTACAATCCCGGTTGCCCATGGTGAAGGGAATTTCTACTGTGATGACGAGACGCTTGCTTCATTAAAGGAAAACAATCAAATTGCTTTCACATACGGCTCTAATATTAATGGAAGTGTCAGCGACATTGCCGGTGTCGTGAATGAGAAAGGCAATGTATTAGGCATGATGCCTCACCCTGAGCGCGCGGTCGATGAACTGCTTGGAAGCGCCGACGGTCTTAAATTGTTTCAGTCTATCGTGAAAAATTGGAGGGAAACTCATGTCACTACTGCTTGAACCAAGTAAAGAACAAATAAAAGAAGAGAAACTGTATCAGCAAATGGGTGTCAGTGATGATGAGTTTGCATTGATAGAATCCATTCTTGGAAGATTGCCGAACTACACAGAAATCGGAATTTTTTCTGTCATGTGGTCTGAGCATTGCAGCTATAAAAACTCAAAGCCAATTCTGCGTAAATTCCCGACAAGCGGTGAGCGTGTGCTGCAGGGGCCGGGGGAAGGCGCCGGAATCGTTGATATCGGTGATAATCAAGCGGTTGTGTTCAAAATTGAATCACATAACCACCCATCAGCTCTAGAGCCTTACCAAGGCGCTGCGACTGGGGTAGGCGGAATTATCCGTGATGTATTCTCAATGGGTGCCCGTCCAATCGCTGTATTGAACTCTCTTCGATTTGGTGAACTGACTTCACCCCGCGTGAAGTACTTGTTTGAAGAAGTAGTAGCGGGTATCGCCGGATACGGCAACTGTATTGGCATCCCGACAGTCGGCGGAGAAGTGCAGTTTGACAGCAGCTATGAAGGAAATCCGCTCGTCAACGCCATGTGCGTCGGTTTAATCAATCATGAAGACATCAAAAAAGGCCAGGCAAAGGGTGTCGGCAACACAGTAATGTACGTAGGAGCGAAAACAGGGCGTGACGGCATCCACGGCGCTACGTTTGCTTCTGAAGAAATGTCAGACTCGTCTGAAGAAAAGCGTTCTGCTGTCCAAGTCGGCGATCCGTTTATGGAGAAGCTTTTGCTTGAAGCATGTCTGGAAGTCATCCAATGTGACGCCTTAGTCGGCATTCAGGATATGGGAGCTGCCGGTTTAACAAGCTCAAGTGCAGAAATGGCAAGTAAAGCCGGTTCTGGCATTGAAATGAACCTTGACCTGATTCCTCAGCGCGAAACAGGCATGACCGCGTATGAAATGATGCTTTCTGAATCACAAGAACGGATGCTTTTGGTTATTGAGCGCGGACGTGAGCAGGAAATCATCGATATTTTTGACAAGTATGATCTTGAAGCGGTTTCTGTCGGACATGTGACAGATGATAAAATGCTTCGCCTGACACACAAAGGAGAGGTTGTGTGCGAGCTGCCTGTTGATGCCTTGGCAGAAGAAGCACCGGTTTACCATAAGCCTTCTCAAGAGCCTGCTTACTATCGCGAGTTTTTGGAAACGGACGTTCCGGCTCCGCAAATTGAAGATGCGAATGAAACGCTGAAGGCCCTTCTTCAGCAGCCGACGATCGCAAGTAAAGAGTGGGTTTATGATCAGTATGACTACATGGTGCGCACGAATACAGTTGTCGCTCCTGGGTCTGATGCCGGTGTTCTCAGAATCCGCGGAACGAAAAAGGCGCTGGCGATGACGACAGACTGTAACGCGCGTTATCTCTATCTTGATCCTGAAGTCGGCGGGAAAATTGCTGTCGCTGAAGCAGCGCGCAACATCATTTGCTCAGGCGCAGAACCGCTTGCGGTCACAGATAACCTTAACTTCGGAAACCCGGAGAAGCCGGAAATCTTCTGGCAGATCGAAAAAGCGGCAGACGGCATAAGCGAAGCGTGCAATGTTCTCAGCACACCGGTTATCGGCGGTAACGTATCGCTTTATAACGAATCAAACGGCACGGCGATCTATCCGACACCAGTTATCGGCATGGTTGGCTTAATTGAAGATACAGCACACATTACAACACAGCATTTCAAACAAGCGGGAGATCTCGTATATGTGATCGGTGAAACAAAACCAGAGTTTTCCGGAAGCGAGCTGCAAAAAATGACAGAAGGCCGTATTTACGGCAAAGCGCCGCAAATCGATCTTGATGTAGAGCTGTCTCGTCAAAAAGCACTGCTTGACGCGATTAAAAAAGGCTTCGTTCAATCTGCGCATGATGTGTCTGAAGGCGGCTTAGGCGTAGCGATCGCGGAAAGTGTCATGACGACGGAAAACCTTGGCGCTAATGTGACTGTAGAAGGGGAAGCGGCATTATTATTCTCTGAATCTCAATCCCGCTTCGTCGTTTCAGTGAAAAAAGAACATCAAGCTGCGTTTGAAGCAACTGTCAAAGATGCGGTTCATATTGGTGAGGTAACAGCTGACGGAATTCTGGCGATTCAAAACCAAGACGGACAACAAATGATTCATGCGCAAACGAAAGAGCTTGAACGCGTATGGAAAGGAGCTATCCCATGCTTGCTGAAATCAAAGGCTTAAATGAAGAATGCGGCGTATTTGGGATTTGGGGACATGAAGAAGCTCCGCAAATCACGTATTACGGTCTCCACAGCCTTCAGCACCGAGGACAGGAGGGTGCGGGCATCGTAGCGACTGACGGTGAAAAGCTGACAGCTCACAAGGGCCAAGGGCTGATCACTGAAGTATTTCAAAATGGCGAACTCAGCAAAGTAAAGGGAAAAGGCGCTATCGGGCACGTTCGGTACGCAACGGCTGGAGGCGGCGGATACGAAAATGTTCAGCCGCTCCTCTTCCGTTCCCAAAACAACGGCAGCTTGGCGCTTGCCCATAACGGAAATCTTGTCAACGCCACTCAGCTGAAGCAGCAGCTCGAAAATCAAGGGAGCATTTTTCAAACCTCTTCGGATACAGAGGTTTTGGCTCACCTGATCAAAAGAAGCGGACATTTCACGCTGAAGGACCAAATTAAAAACGCGCTTTCTATGCTGAAAGGGGCCTACGCGTTCCTGATCATGACCGAAACAGAAATGATTGTCGCACTTGATCCGAACGGGCTGAGACCGCTATCCATCGGCATGATGGGCGACGCTTATGTGGTCGCATCAGAAACATGCGCATTTGACGTCGTCGGCGCAACGTACCTACGCGAGGTAGAGCCGGGGGAAATGCTGATCATTAATGATGAAGGCATGAAATCAGAGCGTTTTTCCATGAATATCAATCGTTCCATTTGCAGCATGGAGTACATTTATTTCTCCAGACCAGACAGCAATATTGACGGTATTAATGTGCACAGTGCCCGTAAAAACCTTGGAAAAATGCTGGCTCAGGAATCCGCAGTTGAAGCTGACGTCGTAACTGGGGTTCCGGATTCCAGTATTTCTGCGGCGATCGGCTATGCAGAGGCAACAGGCATTCCGTATGAGCTCGGCTTAATCAAAAACCGCTATGTCGGAAGAACGTTTATTCAGCCGTCCCAGGCTCTGCGTGAGCAAGGCGTCAGAATGAAGCTGTCAGCGGTGCGCGGGGTTGTAGAAGGCAAACGCGTCGTGATGGTGGATGACTCTATCGTACGCGGAACAACTAGCCGCCGGATTGTCACGATGCTTAGAGAAGCGGGTGCGACAGAGGTGCATGTGAAAATCAGTTCACCGCCGATCGCTCATCCGTGCTTTTACGGCATTGATACTTCCACACATGAAGAATTAATCGCGTCTTCGCATTCTGTTGAAGAAATCCGTCAGGAAATCGGAGCCGATACCCTCTCATTTTTGAGTGTGGAAGGGCTGCTGAAAGGCATCGGCAGAAAATACGATGACTCGAATTGCGGACAGTGTCTCGCTTGCTTTACAGGAAAATATCCGACTGAAATTTACCAGGATACAGTGCTTCCTCACGTAAAAGAAGCAGTATTAACCAAATAAAACTTGAAAAATGACATAAAGGCAGCGCAGTTCGGCTGCCTTTCTCTTTCTGCCCTCGTTCGGGGAAATATTTTGAAAAGCGCCTTAAAGGAGTGAATAGGATGTCTGAAGCATATAAAAACGCAGGAGTTGACATCGAAGCCGGATATGAAGCTGTAAAACGAATGAAAAAACACGTGGAGCGCACGAAACGGCTTGGCGTTATGGGCAGCCTTGGCGGTTTTGGCGGCATGTTTGACCTGTCTGAGCTTTCTTATCAAAAACCAGTTCTCATTTCGGGAACGGACGGTGTCGGCACAAAATTAAAGCTCGCTTTTTCCATGGATAAACATGACACGATTGGCGTGGACGCTGTTGCAATGTGTGTCAATGACGTGCTGGCACAAGGTGCAGAGCCGCTGTTTTTCCTCGATTATTTAGCGGTCGGCAAAGCGGACCCAGTGAAAATTGAACAGATTGTACAAGGTGTGGCGGAAGGCTGTGAGCAGTCAGGTTCAGCCTTAGTCGGCGGTGAAACGGCTGAAATGCCGGGACTCTATACAGCTGAAGAATACGATATTGCCGGTTTCTCAGTCGGAGTGGCAGAAAAGGACGAAATCGTGACTGGAGAAAACATCGAAGAGGGCCATCTGTTGATCGGCCTCAGCTCCAGCGGTCTTCACAGCAACGGATTTTCTCTTGTCAGAAAAGTGCTTCTGGATGATGCGGAGCTTGACCTTGATACAACATATGAGCCATTTGAACGCCCGCTTGGCGAGGAGTTGCTTGAACCGACAAGGATTTACGTGAAGCCTGTGCTTGCCGCGGTCAAAAGCGGAAAAATCGACGGCATGGCGCACGTGACAGGCGGAGGATTTATTGAAAATATTCCGCGTATGCTTCCGGAAGGCTTAAGTGCGGAAATTGATCATGGCTCATGGCCGATCCCGCCAATTTTTTCTTTCTTGCAAGAGTACGGCAAGCTAAAGGAAGAAGACATGTTCAACGTCTTTAATATGGGTATCGGTTTTGTTTTGGCTGTCAAAGAAGAGCATTTGACAGATGTGATCGGAACGCTTGAAAGCCATGGAGAAAAAGCCTATTTAATCGGGCGTGTGAAAAAAGGTGAAGGCGTCACATTCGGCGGTGCGGCACTTTCATGAAAAAGTTTGCGGTATTTGCATCAGGAAACGGTTCAAACTTCGAAGCCATCGTCACGCGTTTGAAGGAGGAGAACTGGGATGCGTCAGCAGCGCTCCTCGTTTGCGACAAACCGCAGGCGAAAGTCATCGAACGGGCGGAAGCATTCCACATTCCATCCTTTGCATTTGAGCCCAAGTCTTATGAAAACAAGGCTGCATTTGAACAAGCCATCATTGAACAGCTTCGTCTTCACGAGGTTGAATTGGTTGTTCTTGCCGGCTATATGAGGCTGATCGGTGATACGCTCCTTCAAGCATATGGAGGAAAAATCATTAACATTCACCCGTCGCTTCTTCCGGCGTTTCCTGGAATCGACGCAGTCGGACAGGCATACCGGGCGGGTGTGAAGGTGGCCGGAATCACCGTGCATTATGTCGATGAAGGAATGGATACAGGTCCGATCATCGCTCAAAAGGCAATCGAAATTGATGAACATGATACATTGGAAACAATCGAACAGCGGATTCACAAGCTTGAGCATAAATGGTATCCGAGTGTGATTAAACAGCTATTAGGATTAAATAACAGAGGTGAAAAGGCATGACCATTAAACGTGCATTAATCAGTGTTTCAGATAAAACAAATCTCGTTCCTTTCGTAAAAGAACTGACAGAGCTAGGCGTAGAAGTCATCTCCACAGGCGGAACGAAAAAGCTTCTTCAAGAAAACGGTGTGGATGTGATCGGAATTTCTGAAGTGACAGGCTTTCCTGAAATTATGGACGGCCGGTTAAAAACCCTTCACCCGAATATTCACGGCGGCCTTCTGGCGGTTCGCGGCAATGAAGAGCATATGGCGCAGATCAATGAACACGGGATACAGCCGATTGACCTCGTTGTCGTCAACCTCTATCCATTTAAAGAAACGATTTCTAAAGAAGACGTCACGTATGAAGAAGCGATCGAAAATATCGACATCGGCGGACCGGGCATGCTGCGTGCGGCATCAAAGAACCATCAGGATGTAACGGTTATCGTTGATCCGGCCGATTACAGCCCAGTGCTGCATCAAATCAAAGAAGAGGGCAGCGTATCTCTTCAGAAAAAACGCGAGCTTGCGGCAAAGGTATTCCGTCATACTGCGGCATATGATGCACTGATCGCTGACTATCTGACAAATGTTGTCGGTGAAAAAGAACCAGAGCAATTCACTGTGACATTTGAGAAAAAACAATCGCTTCGCTATGGAGAAAACCCGCATCAGGAAGCAACTTTCTATCAAACAGCTCTTCCTGTCAAAGGATCCATTGCGCAAGCAGAACAGCTTCACGGAAAAGAGCTTTCTTACAACAACATTAAAGACGCGGATGCGGCAGTTCAAATCGTTCGTGAATTCACTGAACCTGCTGCGGTTGCCGTGAAGCATATGAACCCGTGCGGCGTGGGAACAGGAAAAACGATCGCTGAAGCGTTTGACAGAGCGTTTGAAGCGGATAAAACATCTATCTTCGGCGGCATTATCGCGTTGAACCGTGAAGTGGACAAGGCAACTGCCGAAGCGCTTCACAACATTTTCTTAGAAATCATCATTGCGCCTTCATTCAGCCAAGAAGCGCTCGACGTCCTGACTGCGAAGAAAAATCTCCGTCTGCTGACGCTTGACGTATCCGTCGCTGTTCAAAAGGAAAAACAGCTGACATCTGTTCAAGGCGGGCTGCTGATTCAAGATTTAGATATGCACGGCTTCGATGATGCTGAGATTAGCATTCCGACAAAAAGAGAGCCGAACGAGCAAGAGTGGGAAGACTTGAAGCTTGCTTGGAAAGTCGTGAAGCATGTGAAATCAAATGCGATTGTTCTCGCGAAGGACAACATGACAGTCGGCGTGGGAGCAGGCCAAATGAACCGCGTCGGATCGGCAAAAATCGCAATCGAGCAAGCAGGGGAAAAAGCGAAGGGCAGCGCGCTCGGTTCGGATGCATATTTCCCAATGCCAGATACTGTCGAAGAAGCGGCAAAAGCGGGCGTTACAGCCATCATTCAGCCAGGCGGATCGATCCGTGATGAGGATTCCATCAAAAAAGCGGATGAATACGGCATTGCCATGGTATTCACCGGCATCAGACACTTCAAACATTAAGGGGATGAAAACGACGTGAATGTATTAATTATCGGTAAAGGCGGAAGAGAACATACACTGGCGTGGAAGGCAGCGCAAAGCAGCCTCGTCGAGAATGTATTTGCAGCTCCCGGAAATGACGGTATGAAAGCTTCCGCACAGCTTGTAAACATTGAGGAAAGCGACCACGCAGGGCTTGTCTCGTTTGCAAAAGAAAACCAGGTCGGCCTAACCATTGTCGGCCCTGAGGTTCCTTTAATTGAAGGTCTGGTGGATGAATTCGAAAAAGCGGGTCTGCGCGTGTTCGGCCCGTCAAAAGCCGCGGCGATCATCGAAGGAAGCAAACAGTTCGCTAAGGATTTAATGAAGAAATACGACATTCCGACCGCAGAATACGACACGTTTACATCCTTTGATGAGGCGAAGGCATATGTGCAGGAAAAAGGTGCTCCGATTGTGATAAAAGCAGATGGACTTGCAGCTGGAAAAGGCGTTACTGTGGCTATGACAGAGGAAGAAGCAATTGCATGTTTGCATGACTTTCTTGAAGATGAAAAGTTCGGTGATGCGAGCGCGTCCGTTGTCATTGAAGAATATCTTTCTGGTGAAGAATTTTCTCTGATGGCCTTTGTCAAAGGGGAAAAGGTGTATCCGATGGTGATTGCCCAGGATCACAAGCGTGCGTTTGACGGAGACAAAGGCCCGAATACAGGCGGAATGGGCGCTTACTCTCCAGTTCCGCAAATTTCGGATGAAACGGTCCGCCATGCTGTAGAAACCATCGTGAAGCCGGCCGCAAAAGCAATGGTACAAGAAGGCCGTTCCTTCACTGGCGTTTTGTACGCTGGATTGATGCTTACTGAAAACGGCTCGAAGGTCATTGAATTTAATGCCCGTTTCGGCGATCCGGAAACACAGGTTGTGCTTCCGCGCATGGAATCTGATCTGGTACAGGTGCTTCTTGATCTTTTAGATGATAAGGAAGTTGACTTAAGATGGAAGGATACCGCGGCAGTGAGTGTTGTGCTTGCATCAGAAGGGTATCCGGAAAGCTACGCAAAAGGCACGCCGATCGGCAGCCTTGCAGCAGAAACTGAGCAGGTCGTGGTCTTCCATGCCGGAACGAAAGCAGAAGGCGGAGAGTTTGTTACAAACGGGGGGCGCGTCGCCAATGTGACAGCTTTTGAGGAATCGTTTGAAGCGGCTAGAGACCGAGTGTACAAAGCGGTTGATGAAATATTCAAACCGGGACTCTTTTTCAGAAAAGATATTGGGGCACGCGCTTTAAAGGCTGCCCAAAAATAAGTGAGGAAAACCCGCAGATTAGCTGCGGGTTTTTTGTTATCAAAAAGCGGGATGGCAGCTAGAAGAAGAAAGCACAACGAGCGTGGTTGGTTTTCCATGGGCCATCGAGGCGTCAATAAAATCCTCAAGCGTATGTACCGATTCAGTCACGACCTTTGTCACATAGCTGTACATCCCCGTGATGCGGTGGTTTTCTGCTACATCAGGATGCGATGTTGCAAAGGCGGCGTAGTGCTTGCAGCTTTTCGGCTCCATGAGAATAAAAGCGGTGACATGCTTGTTTAGTTTTTCGTAACAGATATTCGCGCTGTAGCCGGTAATCACTCCTTTGTCTTCCAGCTTCCTGACACGCTCCGCCGCGCTTGGCGAGCTGAGTCCGACAAGCTTTCCCAGCTCAACCATCGTTAATCTGCCGTTTCGCTGCAAATGCGAGAGAATCTGAAGATCTGTATCGTCCATTTGTCTGGCTCCTTTACATATTTAGGCGAATGAATGAAAATTCCTTTGATCGTAAGGTAATGCTGTTGATTTACTTTCATTGTAGCATATGGATGCCGTCTTATTTTTTCTATAATAAAGCCATCAATCTGAGAGGAGGCATCATGTTGCCAGAATTACAGCGCTCTATTACTTGGATACAAGGGACGGCGTTAACGATTGGGGCGGTTTTAGGATGCGGGATATTAATTTTGCCGTCTGTTACCGCGGATACGGCCGGTCCGGCTTCTTTATTTGTCTGGGTATTCATGTCTTTTTTATCTTTTCTCCTCGTCGGCACGCTGGCACGGCTTGTGAAAATAGCGCCCAGCGCGGGAGGAATCACTGCTTATGTGCAGCTGGCCTTTCAGAAAAAAGCCGGGGCTACTTTGGGCTGGATCATGTTAGGGTCCGTTCCGATCGGCGTTCCCATCATCGCTTTGACTGGCGCGCATTACGTCAGTTACATCACAGAGGCGGCCGATTGGCAGATTACATTGATTGCTGGTTGCATGCTGGCTATATCTATTTTGCTTCATATGAGAGGCATTCAACTATCAGCAAACATCAGTACAATCGTTATTTGTGTCATCGTATTTCTGCTTGTCACTTCTATTGCTGTGTCATTGCCACACGTCACGATAGCAGAATTCAAGCCGTTTCTTCCGCATGGCTGGTCTGCCGCGGGATCTGTTTCTGTTATGATTTTTTTCTCTTTTGTAGGCTGGGAAATGATTACCCCATTGGCTGAGGAGTTTCATCGCCCTGAAAAAGATGTCCCAATCAGCTTGTTTTTGGCAGCGGCTTGTGTGGCAGGGCTGTATATCTTGCTGTCATTTGTGACGGTGGGAACTCATTCATACGGAGAGAATGGAGAAATTGCATCGCTTGCCATGCTCATCTCAAAAGGAGCAGGGGAAAGCGGTGTATACGTCACGGTATGCTTAGCGCTGTTTATTACATTCGCCACCATTCACGCCAATATTGCTGGTTTTTCCAGAATGGTGTACGCATTGGCGAGAGAGGGGCACATCCCCGTATTTTTTGGAAAACTCAGTGTGACAAAACGTACGCCTATTCGCGTTTTGACAGCGATGGCTGCAGTGTTTGGCTTAGTGCTTGCAGCGCATGGCGTGTTTCAAATCGATTTGACGACTCTGTTGAAAGGGCCGAGCGCGGCTTTCATCGTATCTTACATATGTACATTGGCGGCAGCACTGAAACTCCTAAGCTGGAGAGATTCGGGCTGGTGGATGGCGCTCGGGGCATTTGTGGCGTGCGCAGTGATTTACTCATTCAGCGGCTGGGCGCTTCTTTATCCGGCAGTGCTGGCAGCTGCAGGATATCTCTATATGAAAACAAAGGGAGGGCATAAAAAAAAGCTTGATCACGTTTTGTGATCAAGCTTTTCCATTTATCCGTTTTGATGCTCGTTATTTCCAGAATCACTGTGTTGAAACATGTAGGTCACAGGACAGAAGCGCAAGATTCCCGAACCCGCTTTCATGGCCCCCATAAAGATGTAAAAGAGATGCATTTTGCACCAAGGTTTTTTCGTAAACTTTGCGCTTGCGGCTGACATAATCGTCAATCCGCAGGCGATTCTGAACACGGCATTGATGAGACTGATGTTTGGCTTCAAGGAAATCCGCTCCTTTTACTTAAAAAAGTTTTTTAATAGAACCTTCAAAAATTTGTAACGTTTTTATCGTGCGTGATGAGGAAGGATGTGATACCATGAGTCTAATACATGTAAAGGAGAGTATGTGAATGTCCGAACGCACCTTTAACTGGAAAAACAAAGACATCAGGGCACAGGTTGATGTTGTAGACTCAAAGCTGCTTCCAACGCTCCTTTTACGGAATGCTCTCGTCTTAAATCCATATGTAAAACAATGGCTGAAAAAAAACATTTGGATTTATCAGGACCGCATTGTTTATGTGGGTCATGAACTTCCGAATAGAGCCGAAGAAATTCATACGATTGATTGTGAAGGAAAATACATTGTGCCAGGTTATATTGAACCGCACGCACATCCTTTTCAAATATATAATCCCCAAACACTGGCGGAATATGTGTCTCAATATGGAACAACGACATTCGTGAATGATAACTTATTTTTGCTTTTGCAAAGCGGAAAAAAGAAAGCGCTTACGATTTTGAATGAACTCAAAAAGCAGCCTGTCCAGTATTTTTGGTGGTCACGCTATGACCTCCAGACCGAGGTTCTGAACGAGGACCACGTCCTTCCATTTGACGTCAGAAAACAGTGGATTGAACATCCGGATGTGATTCAAGGCGGAGAAATGACCGGATGGCCTCGCCTGGTAGATGGTGATGATTTAATGCTCCACTGCATGCAAGCTACAAAGAAACAGAGAAAACGCATTGAAGGGCATTTTCCCGGCGCATCTGATAAAACGCTTACAAAAATGAAGCTGTTCGGTGCGGATTGTGATCATGAAGCGATGACAGGTGATGAAGTGATGAGAAGGCTGGAACTGGGCTATTATGTTTCCCTTCGGAACTCTTCCATTCGCCCTGATGTAAGAAAAATCTTGCAGGAGCTGCATGAGAAGGGCTTCCGCTATTATGACCACTTCTTTTTCACGACAGATGGCCCAACCCCGAATTTCTATAAAGGCGGCATGACAAACGAGCTGATTCGCATCGCGTTAGAAGAAGGCGTACCTGCAATCGACGCCTACAATATGGCATCATTTAATATCGCAAAGTATTACCAAATGGATGATTATTTAGGAGTTGTCGGACCGGGCAGACTGGCATCGCTGAACATATTGGAAGATCCGTTAAATCCGAATCCCGTGACTGTTCTGTCAAAAGGGACCATTCTGCGTGAAGACGGCTGTGATTTGAAGGCGTTTACAAAGACGGACTGGCACAAAGGCGGTCTTGTCCCGCTTGAGCTTTCATATGATATGACGATGGATGACTTGCAGTTTTCTATGCCGATGGGCGTGAAAATGCGGAATGCGGTTATTATGGAGCCGTATATGATTGAGATCGACAATTCGATGGAACAGCTCTCGTTTGACCATGATGAAAGTTATTTGACGATGCTCGACAGACACGGGAAATGGCGCGTCAATACGATGATAAAAGGGTTTGCCTCAAGCGTGCAGGGATTTGTAAGCTCCTTTACGACGACGGGCGACATTGTCGCGATTGGAAAAAATAAAGCGGATATGCTGCTCGCTTTTGCCCGCATGAAAGAAATCGGAGGAGGAATTGTTTTAGCGGAGAACGGAAACATTCTGCATGAAATCCCGCTTGCGCTGTGCGGCTGCGCCTCTTCGGAAGCGTATGAAGACGTGCTTGAGAAGGAACAAAAGCTGAAAGATCTTTTGACTGAAAGAGGCTATGAGTTTTGCGATCCTATCTATACGCTGCTCTTTTTGCAAAGTACGCACCTTCCGTATATACGCATTACGCCAAGAGGAATCTTCGACGTCATGAAAAAAACTGTACTCTTTCCATCGATAATGCGTTAAAATATAAAAGAGCAGGGAGCCGACATATGAAAAAATGGATGACAGTTTGCGCGCTGTGTTTCGTGTTTTTTCTGCTGGTATCCTGCCAGCAGAAGGATGCTGTCCCGGATACTGCAAAGAAGCTGAAAGCTCCTTTAACGGGGCTAAAGACTGAACAGAAGGTGACTGAACGCCGGCCTGTTGCTGTTGTGGTGAACAATCACCCGAAGGCGAGGCCGCAGTCGGGTCTGTCTAAAGCCGACATTGTCATAGAAGCGCTAGCCGAAGGGCAAATCACAAGATTTCTGGCCATTTTCCAAAGCCAGATGCCTGAAACTGTCGGACCTGTGCGGAGCGCGCGGGAATATTTCGTCACTCTCAGCAATGGCTTTGACAGCATATTTGTCCATCACGGCTGGAGTCCCGGCGCCAAAGAGCAGCTGGAATCCGGAGCTGCCGATTATATGAACGGATTAGATTTTGACGGAAGCTTATTTTGGAGAGCTGATTTCAGCAAACCGCCCCACAATTCCTATACGTCTTATGATTACATAAAAAAGGCGGCAGAACAAAAGGGTTATAAGCTGAAGCAGGAAACAAATCCGCTGCTGTTTCAAACATCAGATGCAAAACCTGCAAATGAATCTTACAATGTTCGGGTAGATTATGGAACAAATAACGTTACAAATCTTGTCGAATACAACTATGATAAAAAAGCTGAATCTTATACAAGAAGCTCTGATGGTGTCATAACGACAGACCGGGAAACCGGAAAGCCGGTTGCAATGCAAAATATTTTCATTGTTGAAGCCAGCCATCATATTATTGATCAAGATGGAAGGCGGGACATCGACTTGGAATCAGGGGGAAAAGGTCTGTTGTTTCAGCACGGAAACGTCATTGAAACAGACTGGAAACAAGTGAATGGCAGAATTGTGCCGGTAAAAGACGGCAAGTGGCTTCCGTTTGTGCCAGGAAAGACTTGGATCAATATCGTACCTGATCTTGATGCGGCTTCCATTAGTAAAGGAGAAGGTGTGTAACGATGCAAATCGATAAATTACGCGGCAAAGAGCTGGACCAGTTATTTAACTCGATCTTATCGCTGAAAGACCTGGAGGAATGTTACCGATTCTTCGATGATCTATGCACAATTAACGAAATTCAATCGCTGGCTCAGCGCCTTGAAGTGGCGCGCATGCTTCGCGAAGGAAACACGTATCATAAGATTGAAACAGAAACAGGCGCTTCCACGGCTACGATTTCCCGTGTGAAACGCTGCTTAAATTATGGAAATGACGCTTATGAAATGGCGCTTGACCGTGTGAAGGAGAATGAAACAGAGTCTTCTTCCAAATAAAAAACCGCCCTGCCGTCTGGCAAGGGGCGGTTTTTTTATGAAACAATTTTCTCAATCAGATTGTCAATGTTAACTGTGCTGCCATCCTCTTTCCGATAGACAACATGCTCCTTGGAAAAGTGAATCGGCGAATTAATCCCTGCTGCGGCTGCGAGGTTAAACAGCCCCTCGCGCAGGGAAATGACGTAGTTGCAGACACGGTGCTGTTTTTCCTCAACGCTCAATGCTTTTTGCAATTTCGGATCTGTCGTCGCCACACCTGCCGGACAGGTGTTGGTGTGGCAGACGAGAGCGCGGATGCAGCCAACGGAAAACATCATGCCGCGTGCGATGTTGACAAAGTCAGCGCCGAGGGCTAAGGCGACCGCGATTTTATCAGGAGTCAGGAGCTTTCCGGAAGCAAAGATTTTCAGCTGGCTGCGCAAGCCGTATTGTTTAAGAAGCGTGTCAACAATAGGCAGCGCTGTCATAATCGGAAGGCCGACTGTATCCGCGAGCTCGTAAAAGGAAGCTCCGGTACCGCCTTCACTTCCGTCGATCGTGATAAAATCCGGATGCTTTCCGCTTTTCTGCATATAAGAGAAAAGCTCATGCAATTCTTCAGGATGCCCTGCGACCAGTTTGATGCCGACTGGCTTTTGTCCGACATCTCTAAGTTTTTCAATAAAGTCGAGCATTTCAGGAGGGTTTGAGAATTCATAAAAGCGGTTCGGGCTGTCAATCGACTTTCCAGGTTCGACATTCCGAATATCTGCCACTTCCTCTGATACTTTGGCGCCGTCCACATGGCCGCCGCGGGTTTTCGCTCCTTGTGCCAGCTTTAGCTCAAACGCTTTAATCTGGTCAATCCTGCTTTTTCTTTTAAATTCCTCCCATGAAAATTCCCCGTTTCTTTTGCGCACGCCGAATAGGCCCGGTCCGATTTGGCAAATGATATCGGCGCCGCCCTTTAAGTGATATTCAGACAATCCTCCTTCACCTGTATTCATCCAGGTGCCGCCTGCCTGATGGAGCCCTTTTGAGAGCGCCGTAACAGCCCGTTCTCCAAGAGAACCGTAGCTCATGGCCGACTGGCCGACTAATCCTTTCACATAAAAAGGCTTCACGCATGTATGCTCACCGATTACCTGTACATCATCAGGATGGAGGAAATATGGATCTGCCTTGATGCGTGCGGCATGCTCCTTGCGTTTGAACAGATTGTCAGCATCCATTTTATAGATTTGGGTTTCAATTTTTGGCGTTTGATTGACGTGCATTTCTTCCCTTTGTTTTGGAAACATAGCGTTACGGATATAATAGCCAGGTTTATCAAAATCTCTTACAGATCCAAAGCCCATCATTCTGCTTTTGTATTTGCCGGAGATGACGGTTTGTTCATATTCCTTTCGTGAAAAAGGCTGCTCCTCATTGTCATTGCTGTATAAATACTGCCTCAGCTCCGGTCCGATTTTTTCAAGGATATACCGAAATCTTCCGATGACGGGATAGTTGCGAAGGATTGAGTGCTCCTGCTGTTTTTCATCCTTTATGTAGATCCATGCAAACAAGACGATCGGGATAGCAATGATCCCTATGATAAATGCGATGAGTGCTATTATGATGGTTTCCATCTCTCAGCCTCCCTTTTTATGTAACCATTTCCACAGTTGAACACTTTCCAAACAATAGCAGAAGGAATCTGGTGAAAAATGTGTGCTTCTGCCGATACAGGACTCACCATGCAGGTCTGCCTCCTGCTCTCTTTTTTTATGAAAAAAGAATCAAAACACCTTTTTCAGTGAATAACGAGATTAACGGCTTTTTCCGTTTTTCCGCGCTATGTGAATTTGTTATAATGTTTAAATGGTAACAAACGAATGGAGGAACGTATGACGTGTACGATGTAACGGAGTGGAAGCATGTCTTTAAACTCGATCCAAATAAAGATTTGCCTGACGAACAGCTGGAGATTCTTTGCGAATCAGGAACGGATGCGGTCATTATCGGAGGCAGTGATGGTGTGACAGAGGATAATGTCCTGCGGATGATGTCTAAGGTAAGACGGTTTTTGGTACCGTGTGTCCTTGAGGTATCAGCGATTGAAGCGATCGTTCCCGGCTTTGACTTATATTTTATTCCGAGTGTATTAAACAGCAAAAACGCGGATTGGATTGTCGGAATGCACCAGAAAGCCATGAAGGAATACGGAGAACTGATGTCTATGGAAGAAATCGTGGCGGAGGGCTACTGCATCGCAAATCCAGATTGCAAAGCCGCGGCACTGACAGAAGCGGACGCCGATCTGAATATGGATGATATTGTCGCCTATGCGCGTGTGTCGGAGCTGCTGCAACTGCCGATTTTTTATTTAGAATACAGCGGCGTGCTTGGAGACATAGAAGCTGTCAAGAAAACGAAGGCTGTATTGGAAACGTCAACCTTGTTTTACGGCGGCGGCATCAAGGATGCGGAAACGGCCAAGCAGTACGCAGAGCATGCGGACGTGATCGTTGTAGGCAATGCGGTGTATGAAGATTTTGACAGGGCTTTGAAAACAGTAGCGGCTGTGAAAGGCGAGTAGTAAATTGTACGGATTTGGTTTATGATAGAACATATGTTTTGTATAGGCGGGTGAACAAATTTTGAATTATATTAGCAATCAATTACTAAGCGGTTTAAACCCCGTTCAGCAGGAAGCTGTCAAAACAACGGACGGGCCTCTTTTGCTGATGGCGGGAGCGGGAAGCGGAAAGACGCGTGTCCTGACCCATAGAATTGCTTATTTAATGGCAGAAAAGCATGTGGCGCCGTGGAACATTCTGGCGATTACATTTACAAATAAAGCGGCACGCGAAATGAAAGAACGTGTGGAAAGCATCCTTGGACCCGGCGCGGACGATATCTGGATTTCCACATTCCACAGCATGTGCGTGCGGATCTTGCGCAGAGATATCGACCGGATTGGGATCAACCGAAATTTCTCCATCCTTGATACGGCTGACCAGCTTTCAGTGATCAAGGGGATTTTGAAGGAGCGCAATCTTGATCCGAAGAAGTTTGACCCGAGAAGCATCCTCGGTACGATCAGCAGTGCGAAAAACGAATTGACCGAACCGGAGGAATTCTCTAAAGTTGCTGGCGGCTACTACGATCAGGTGGTCAGCGATGTATATGCTGATTATCAGAAGAAGCTATTGAAAAACCAGTCGCTCGATTTTGACGATTTGATTATGACGACGATTAAACTGTTTGACCGAGTGCCTGAAGTGCTTGAATTTTATCAGCGCAAATTCCAGTACATCCATGTTGATGAGTATCAGGATACGAACAGGGCGCAATACATGCTCGTTAAGCAGCTTGCCGAGCGTTTCCAGAACCTTTGCGTTGTGGGGGATTCTGATCAGTCAATCTACAGATGGCGCGGCGCGGATATCACCAACATCCTTTCATTTGAAAAAGATTATCCGAATGCAAGCGTGATTTTGCTAGAACAAAACTATCGTTCAACGAAACGGATTTTGCGCGCGGCAAACGAGGTCATTAAAAACAACTCTAACCGCAAACCGAAAAATTTGTGGACGGAAAACGATGAAGGCATCAAAATTTCCTATTATCGCGGTGATAATGAATTCGGTGAAGGACAGTTTGTGGCCGGTAAAATTCATCAGCTTCACAGCTCAGGCAAGCGGAAGCTGTCTGATATCGCCATATTATACCGGACAAACGCGCAGTCCCGTGTGATTGAGGAAACGCTTCTCAAAGCGGGCTTGAACTATAACATTGTCGGCGGCACAAAGTTCTATGACAGAAAAGAAATTAAAGACATTCTTGCGTACCTGCGCCTCGTATCCAATCCGGATGACGATATCAGTTTCACGCGCATTGTCAATGTGCCGAAGCGCGGAGTCGGCGCGACATCACTTGAAAAAATCGCTTCGTATGCGGCCATAAACGGCTTGTCCTTTTTCCAAGCGATTCAGCAGGTTGATTTTATCGGCGTCAGTGCCAAAGCGGCAAACGCGCTTGACAGCTTTAGACAGATGATTGAAAACCTGACCAATATGCAGGATTACTTATCCATTACAGAGCTGACAGAAGAAATTCTTGATAAGACGGAATACAGAGAAATGCTGAAGGCTGAGAAATCGATCGAAGCCCAAAGCCGTTTAGAAAATATCGACGAGTTCCTGTCTGTTACGAAAAACTTTGAACAGAAAAGTGAAGACAAGACACTCGTTGCGTTCCTGACAGACTTGGCGTTAATCGCAGATATTGATCAGCTCGATCAGAAGGAGGAAGAGTCAGGCGGCAAGGATGCGATCACCCTGATGACGCTGCACGCCGCGAAAGGACTGGAGTTCCCGGTTGTTTTCTTGATGGGGCTTGAAGAAGGCGTCTTCCCGCACAGCCGTTCACTCATGGAGGAAGCGGAAATGGAAGAAGAACGCCGCCTTGCGTACGTTGGGATTACAAGGGCGGAACAGGAGCTTTATCTGACCAATGCTAAAATGCGCACCTTGTTTGGCCGGACAAATATGAACCCGGAATCTCGCTTCATTGCTGAAATACCGGATGATTTATTGGAAAACCTAAATGAGAAAAAAGAAACGAGAGCGACGTCTGCGAGAAAAATGCAGCCGAGACGCGGCCCTGTTTCACGCCCGGTATCCTACGCCAGCAAAACAGGCGGCGACACCTTGAACTGGGCAGTCGGAGATAAGGCGGGCCATAAAAAATGGGGAACAGGAACTGTCGTCAGCGTGAAAGGCGAAGGAGAAGGGACAGAGCTTGATATTGCCTTCCCGAGCCCTGTCGGCGTGAAACGCCTGTTAGCAGCATTTGCTCCTATTGAAAAGCAGTAATTGAAGAGGAAAGGAAGAAGCAGATGGACAAAGAAACAGCGAAGCAGCGGGCAGAAGAACTGCGCCGCACCATCAACAAGTATAGCTATGAATATTACACCTTAGATGAACCGAGCGTCCCAGATGCCGAATACGACAGATTGATGCAGGAGCTGATCGCGATCGAGGAGGAGCACCCAGACCTCAGAACGCCTGACTCTCCTACGCAGCGCGTCGGCGGAGCCGTGCTTGAAGCGTTTCAGAAAGTCACCCACGGCACACCGATGCTCAGTCTGGGCAACGCCTTTAATGCTGATGATCTTCGTGATTTCGACCGCCGTGTGCGCCAAGCCGTCGGCGACGATGTGGCGTATAATGTGGAGCTGAAAATAGACGGTCTTGCTGTTTCTCTCCGTTATGAAGACGGCTATTTTGTCAGAGGAGCCACAAGAGGTGACGGAACGACGGGAGAGGATATTACGGAGAATCTGAAGACGATTCGCAATATCCCCCTTAAAATGAACCGTGAGCTGTCAATCGAAGTGCGCGGAGAGGCATATATGCCGAAACGTTCGTTTGAAGCACTCAATGAGGAACGGATTAAAAATGAGGAAGAACCGTTCGCTAATCCGCGAAATGCCGCGGCGGGATCTCTCAGGCAGCTCGATCCGAAAATTGCAGCGAAACGAAACCTCGATATCTTCGTCTACAGTATAGCGGAGCTTGACGAGATGGGTGTAGAGACGCAAAGCCAAGGGCTTGATTTTCTCGACGAACTCGGATTTAAAACGAATCAGGAACGAAAAAAATGCGGCAGCATAGAAGAAGTCATAGTGCTGGTCGATGAGTTTCAGGCGAAGCGCGCTGACCTGCCGTATGAAATAGACGGCATTGTCATTAAAGTCGATTCTCTCGATCAACAGGAGGAACTCGGTTTTACGGCGAAAAGCCCGCGCTGGGCCATCGCGTATAAGTTTCCTGCTGAAGAGGTCGTGACGAAGCTTCTTGATATCGAATTAAATGTCGGCAGAACGGGTGTGATTACGCCGACCGCGATTCTTGAGCCGGTAAAAGTTGCCGGCACAACGGTCTCAAGAGCATCCCTTCATAACGAAGATTTAATTAAAGAGAAGGACATTCGGATTTTGGATAAGGTTGTCGTCAAAAAAGCGGGCGATATCATCCCGGAAGTTGTGAATGTCCTCGTTGAACAGCGCACAGGAGAAGAAAAGGAATTCAGCATGCCGACAGAATGTCCTGAATGCGGAAGTGAGCTGGTCCGGATCGAAGGAGAAGTGGCGCTTCGCTGCATTAACCCTGAATGTCCGGCGCAAATCCGGGAAGGGCTGATCCATTTCGTTTCCCGCAATGCCATGAACATTGACGGGCTCGGCGAACGAGTGATCACACAGCTGTTTGAGGAAAACCTTGTCCGCAATGTGGCAGATTTATATAAGCTGACGAAGGAACGAGTCATCCAGCTCGAGCGCATGGGTGAAAAGTCCACTGAAAACCTGATCAGCTCCATCCAAAAATCAAAAGAAAATTCGTTAGAGCGCCTGCTGTTTGGGCTTGGCATCCGTTTTATCGGATCAAAGGCCGCAAAGACGCTTGCCATGCATTTTGAAAGCTTGGAAAACCTGAAAAAAGCCTCTAAAGAGGAACTTCTCGCGGTAGATGAAATCGGTGAAAAAATGGCTGATGCTGTGATCACCTATTTTCATAAAGAAGAAATGCTTGAACTCTTGAATGAACTTCAGGAGCTGGGCGTAAACACGCTCTACAAAGGCCCGAAAAAAGTAAAAGCAGAGGACAGCGATTCTTACTTTGCCGGTAAAACAATTGTTCTGACAGGAAAGCTGGAAGAGCTGTCAAGAAACGAAGCCAAAGCGCAAATCGAAGCGCTGGGCGGAAAGCTGACTGGAAGCGTCAGCAAAAACACAGACTTAGTCATCGCCGGAGAAGCGGCGGGAAGCAAGCTGACAAAAGCACAAGAGCTGAACATTGAAGTGTGGAATGAAGAACAGTTAATGGGAGAGCTAAAGAAATAAGAGGAGTGTTTTCTATTGAAAAAGACGTTGGCATTGGCGGCAACGGCAGCAGTATTAATGCTGTCTGCCTGCTCGTCAGGTTTCGGGGGGGAGAAGGAGGAAGAGATTACGCAAAAGACGGCGAAATCGTCAGAAAAAGCGATTGTCCCGAAATATAATATCTCTGACTCCTATTACAAAATGGTGCTGCCGTTTAAGGCAGGCAAAGCGCGCGGCTTAACAACGGAACAGCTGAATACTAGGCTGGACATTGACGAGTTTGAAACAGGGCTGATGCGTCTTGCCCAAGATTCTTTCTCGACTGACGATTATCTGTTCCAAGAAGGACAATATTTAGATGAGGATACAGTATTAAGCTGGCTGGCACGGAAAAAAACGGGCTCTGATTTGAAAAAAGTCGAAAAAGAAGATAAAAACTTCAAAAATGAAGGCTTGAACCCGGCGCTCCCGAGCTCTGGTTCAACAGAAGAAAAGAACGAAAGCAGCCCGATTTATTTAGCATCCATGCTTGAGCACGATTATTTAGTCAGAAAAGACAAGAATTCTATCCAGCTTGGCGGCGTCATGATCGGACTGGCGTTAAACTCAGTGTATTACTATCGTGAAAAAACTGGCGACCCGCAAAAAGAAGTGGAGATTAAAGACAGCACGCTTCGCCAGCAGGGAGAAAAAATTGCACAGGAGGTTATTAACCGCCTCCGCAAAAAAGATAACTTGAAGAATGTGCCGATTACCGTCGCGCTCTACAAGCAGGCGTCAAAAACATCGATTGTGCCGGGGAACTTCATCGCCAAAACAGAGGTCAAAGCAGGCTCTACTGATATCTCAAATTGGGATGACATCAATGAAAAATATGTATTCTATCCGGCGGATACAACCACAGCAGAAAAGTACCCGGATGACACCGAGGTCTTTAAGCGGTTCAAAAACTCAATTGAAGAATATTTCCCAAACTATACAGGCGTTGTCGGTACAGCGCTGTATGAAAATGATGAAATGAAGAAAATGAAGATTGACATACCAATGCAATTCTATGGAAAAAGTGAAGTTGTCGCGTTTACCCAGTTCTTAACGGGTGAAGTGATGGACTACTACTCTAAGAGCTCAGTTGATGTCGAAGTCAATATCACGTCCTCAGACGGACAGGAAGCGGTCATTATCCGCAATGCCGGAGATAAAGAGCCGACTGTTCACATTTATGACTGACAGAAGACCCTTGTGCCATATTGGCACAAGGGTTTTTATGTTACAATTAACAGGAAAAGGGAAAATGTTTCCGCTTCTGCCGAAACACAAATCAAGGGGAGGTATGTTGATGCTGGAAATCGTGTGAAAACAATCATTATCAAATCTATAGCAATGAAAGGATGTTAGACGTGCATAAAGATATCAAAAAAATATTTCATGAAGAGCAGGTTTTGGCAGAAGCTGCAGCGAAATACGGTTTCTCAAAAGATCAGGTGCGTTTTCTGGCTGATGCGGAAAACTATGTATATGAATGTAAGAAAGACAATCAACCTTATATTTTAAAGATTACCCATACGATTCGGAGATCTTCTGATTATATAATGGGAGAGATGGAATGGCTCCGTCACCTTGCAATAGGAGGAATTTCAGTAGCCAAACCGCTCCCGTCGCTGAACGGAAAAGACGTAGAAGCAGTGCCGGACGGAAACGGCGGGTCATTTTTATTGAGAGTGTATGAGAAAGCGCCGGGGCAAAAAGTGGATGAATCGGACTGGAATGAAACGCTATTTTATGAGCTTGGCAGATACACAGGCAGCATGCACAGCCTGACAAAAAGCTACAAATTGAGCAATCCCGCTTTCAAAAGACAGGAATGGGATGAAGAGGAGCAATTAAAGCTGAGAAAATATGTGCCTGAAGATCAGATAAAGGTGTTTCAGCAAGCCGATTCTTTGATGAATGAACTGCGGAGGCTCCCGAAAAGCCAGGACAGCTACGGCTTGGTGCATGCGGATCTGCACCATGGCAATTTTAACTGGGATCATGGCAAAATCACGGCATTTGATTTTGATGATATCGGCTACAACTGGTTTGTTAACGATATTAGCATTCTTCTCTACAATGTCCTGTGGTATCCTGTTGTGCCATATGATGATAAAACTGCGTTTACAGAAGAATTTATGACGCATTTTATGAAAGGGTACTGGGAGGAAAATGAGCTGGACCCTGCATGGCTGATGATAATACCTGATTTCCTCCGCCTTCGCCATATGCTGATTTACGGATTGCTGCATCAGATGTTTGACCTTAACACAATAGGAGAAGAAGAAAAAGAAATGCTGGCCGGTTTCAAAAGAGATATAGAGAATGGCACGCCGATTACAGCATTTGATTTTTCAGCACTGGTGTAGATAGAAAAAGCCAATGGGATTCCAGTCCCATTGGCTTTTATAATGTATCACACTTCACGCCGACTACGCCTTCAATGGCTTTAATGTCATAGTAGACATCGGTCGTGTATCTGTTTTTATGGACGCGGACCTTCACTTCCATAATTGGAAAATCCTTTTCGCCTAGGTCGTCGATCCGAACGGAGTGTGCTTTGATATCTCTTCTTTTCATTTCTTTTAAAATCTCTGTCATTTTGTCTTTATCAGAAAGTGACATTCTGATGCGGATGTCTTTTTCCTGCAGGCGGTCGGGGCCGATTTTTCTGACCACCCATGGGAGAAATTCCACGCTGATCAGGATGAACAGAAGACTGGCAAACGCTTCTTTATAAAAACCGGCTCCCGTAGCAAGCCCGAGCCCCGCTGCCCCCCAGATCATGGCCGATGTCGTCAGGCCGGAAATGACATCATTGCTTTTTCGCAGGATGACACCGGCTCCGATAAACCCGACGCCGGAGATGATTTGTGCCGGCAGACGAAGCGGATCCATCATGATGCGGTAGTATTTAGGGAAATGATATGCCGCATTAATACTGACGATCGTCAGCATGCATGAGCTGACTGCGATGACAATACAGGTTTTTAATCCGAGCGGCTTATTTTTTAATTCGCGTTCAAGCCCGATGACCATGCCAATCAATGTGGCAATGCCCAATTTCAATAAAATATCAGGATCAATGTACCAGCTCAACAGCAACTTCCCCCTTCTCTATGGTGTTTTTAAATAAATATGATTTTCTCACAGTATTTATAGCAAAACAAGAGCACAAAAGCCACCAAGCTGCGCTTGATGGCTTATTGCTTACTTTTTGCGTTTTAACAGCTTTTCCATGACACCGAATAATCGGTAAGAGGCTTTTGCAGGACGTTTTGTAATCATGCTGACAATGATGCCGGCAATCATACTGAGAATAAACCCAGGGATGATTTCGTACACACCGGTTGATTTTGCCAGGCCGGTTGTAATCCAGATCAACACGGTCGCAGCCCCGACAATCATGGCAGCAAGCGCGCCCCATTCGTTCATTCGCTTCCAATACAGACTGAGCAGAATCGCAGGCCCGAAAGCTGAACCGAAGCCGGCCCAAGCGTATCCGACCAAATCAAGAATGGTGCTGTTCGGGTTCAATGACAAGAGTACCGCGATAACGGCAATGACTAAGACGGACAATCGCCCGATCATGACCAATTCTTTATCAGAAGCTTTTCGTCTGAAAAATGACCGGTATAAATCCTCTGTTACAGCACTTGCTGTGACCAAGAGCTGTGAGGAAATCGAACTCATGATGGCAGCCAAAATAGCTGACAATAAGAACCCTGTAATTAATGGGTGGAACAAGATTTTAGAGAAGATAATGAAAATCATCTCCGGATCTTTTACAGCAACTCCGAATTTATGGGCGTATGCAACACCGATTAAACCCGTCAGCACGGAACCTAGAACTGTAATGATCATCCAGCTCATACCGATTCGGCGTGCAGGTTTTAAATCTTTAATGTCTTTAATGGCCATAAATCGGACGATAATATGAGGCTGGCCGTAGTAGCCCAACCCCCAGGCTAAATAGGAAATAATGCTAATGACGCTCGCGCCTTTAAAAATATCCAATAAATGTGGATTAACAGCGTCGATTTCATGGAAAGTCGGAGCAACGCCGCCCACATAGGTAAAAGCAACGATCGGCACAAGCACTAGTGCTGCAAACATGATCGCACCCTGCACGAAGTCAGTCAGACTGACAGCAAGGAAACCGCCAAACAGTGTGTATAATACGACAACTGCGGTGGTCAGAAACAAGCCTAATTTGTAATCCGCACCAAAAGCAGATTCAAACAGCCGTCCGCCAGATACCATACCGGAAGAGGTATACAATGTGAAAAAGATCATGATGATCAATGCAGATACGATTTTCAGCAGTGATGAAGAATGCTGGAATCGTTTATCAAAGAAATCAGGAATCGTAATCGCATCATCCGCCGCTTCCGTATAAGCACGCAGCCTTGGAGCCAGCAGCAAGTAATTTGAGTACGCCCCGATTGTAAGACCTAAAGCAAGCCATAAGGTGGACAGCCCTGTCGCAAACATCGCGCCGGGAACACCCATCAGCATCCATCCGCTCATATCGGCCGCGCCGGCAGACAAAGCAGTAACGAATGGTCCGAGGCCTCTTCCTCCAAGCATGTAATCATTGATGTCAGTGGTTTTCTTGAATGCATACCAGCCGATTAACAGCATGGCAATAAAGTAAATTCCTAAAGATATAATAATTTCAATACTCACGTTTTACCCTCTCTTCATTTCTAATAATGTTGCATCACCTCTCAAATTGATGGTGCCAGTTAAGCAGCCTGGCGTAAGTGCAAAACAAAAGAAATTCTTTTGCGGGTGCACTTGGTAACTTAACCTAACAAAGTATTCCCAGCCATTCAAGCGATGAAACCTTGATCATGAGCGAGAAATACCGTTGCAAACCTAGAAGGGAATAAAGAATAAAACGCTTTCAAAAAATAATTAAAGTAAAAATATTCAGAAAAATATTTCGTTTCTCCTTCGCCTCATTTTAGTATAAAATATATAGGGTATTGTTTCGAAAACACAAGCCTGGCTTAAGGCGTTTTGTTGCTTTAAAGGGCTTGTTTTTGATATGATCAGTATTATATGACTTAACGGAGAAATATGTGGAGGTGGATCATATGTCACGAATTTCAATAGAAGAAGTAAAGCACGTTGCGCACCTTGCAAGACTTGCGATTACTGAAGAAGAAGCAAAAATGTTCACTGAACAGCTCGACAGTATCATTTCATTTGCCGAGGAGCTTAATGAGGTTAACACAGACAATGTGGAGCCTACAACTCACGTGCTGAAAATGAAAAATGTCATGAGAGAAGATGAAGCGGGTAAAGGTCTTCCGGTTGAGGATGTCATGAAAAATGCGCCTGACCATAAAGACGGCTATATTCGTGTGCCATCAATTCTGGACTAAAGGAGGGACACAAGAATGTCATTATTTGATCATAAAATCACAGAATTAAAACAGCTCATACATAAAAAAGAGATTAAGATTTCTGATCTGGTTGACGAATCTTATAAACGCATCCAAGCGGTTGATGATAAGGTACAAGCCTTTTTGGCATTAGATGAAGAAAGAGCGCGCGTATACGCGAAGGAGCTTGATGAGGCGGTTGACGGCCGCTCTGAGCACGGTCTTCTTTTCGGTATGCCGATCGGCGTAAAAGATAATATCGTAACAAAAGGGCTGCGCACAACATGCTCCAGCAAAATTCTCGAAAACTTTGATCCGATCTATGACGCTACTGTGGTTCAGCGCCTTCAAGACGCTGAAGCGGTCACAATCGGTAAACTGAACATGGACGAATTCGCCATGGGATCATCTACCGAAAACTCAGCTTACAAGCTGACGAAAAATCCTTGGAACCTGGATACAGTTCCCGGCGGTTCAAGCGGCGGATCTGCGGCTGCGGTTGCTGCGGGAGAAGTTCCGTTTTCTCTTGGATCTGACACAGGCGGCTCCATCCGTCAGCCGGCGTCTTTCTGCGGTGTTGTCGGATTAAAACCTACATACGGACGTGTATCTCGTTACGGCCTGGTCGCATTTGCGTCTTCATTAGATCAAATCGGGCCGATTACACGTACGGTTGAGGATAACGCGTTTTTACTTCAAGCGATTTCCGGCGTAGACAAAATGGACTCCACGAGTGCAAATGTGGACGTGCCTGATTTTCTTTCTTCATTAACCGGCGACATCAAAGGACTGAAAATCGCCGTTCCGAAAGAATACCTTGGTGAAGGTGTCGGCAAAGAAGCGAGAGAATCTGTCTTGGCAGCGCTGAAAGTTCTTGAAGGTCTCGGTGCTACATGGGAAGAAGTGTCTCTTCCGCACAGTAAATACGCGCTTGCGACATATTACCTGCTGTCATCTTCTGAAGCGTCAGCGAACCTTGCACGCTTTGACGGCATCCGCTACGGCTACCGTACAGACAACGCGGATAATCTGATCGACCTTTACAAGCAAACGCGCGCAGAAGGTTTCGGAAATGAAGTCAAACGCCGCATCATGCTCGGAACGTTTGCTTTAAGCTCAGGCTACTACGATGCGTACTACAAAAAAGCGCAAAAAGTGCGTACGTTGATTAAGAAGGATTTCGAGGACGTATTTGAAAAATATGATGTTATTGTTGGACCGACTACACCGACACCTGCGTTTAAAATCGGTGAAAACACGAAGGATCCGCTCACAATGTACGCAAACGATATCTTAACGATTCCGGTCAACCTTGCCGGCGTACCGGGAATCAGCGTGCCATGCGGATTAGCAGACGGTCTTCCGCTCGGCCTGCAAATCATCGGAAAACACTTTGATGAAAGCACTGTATACCGCGTTGCTCATGCATTTGAACAAGCGACAGACCATCATAAAGCAAAACCTGAACTGTAAGGGGTGAAAAGAATTGAACTTTGAAACGGTAATCGGACTTGAAGTCCACGTTGAGTTAAAAACAAAATCAAAAATTTTCTCAAGCTCTCCAACGCCATTCGGCGCGGAGGCGAACACGCAGACTAGCGTCATTGACCTCGGATATCCGGGCGTCCTGCCTGTTCTGAACAAAGAAGCCGTTGAATTCGCAATGAAAGCCGCTATGGCGCTCAACTGTGAGATCGCAACGGATACGAAGTTTGACCGCAAAAACTATTTCTATCCTGACAACCCGAAAGCGTATCAGATTTCTCAATTTGATAAGCCGATCGGCGAAAACGGCTGGATCGAAATTGAAGTCGGCGGCAAAACAAAACGCATCGGCATCACGCGCCTTCATCTTGAAGAGGATGCCGGAAAACTGACGCATACGGGCGACGGCTATTCCCTTGTTGACTTCAACCGCCAAGGAACGCCGCTTGTTGAGATCGTATCAGAGCCGGACATCCGCACGCCGGAAGAAGCGTACGCGTATCTTGAAAAGCTGAAATCCATCATCCAGTATACAGGCGTTTCTGACTGTAAAATGGAAGAAGGCTCACTTCGCTGTGACGCCAATATCTCTCTTCGTCCGATCGGCCAAGAGGAATTCGGCACAAAAACAGAATTGAAAAACTTGAACTCCTTTGCGTTTGTTCAAAAAGGCCTTGAGCATGAAGAAAAACGCCAGGAGCAGGTTCTTCTTTCCGGCGGCGTCATCCAGCAAGAAACTCGCCGTTATGATGAAGCAACGAAGAAAACCATTCTTATGCGTGTCAAAGAGGGATCTGACGACTACCGTTACTTCCCAGAGCCGGATCTAGTCGAGCTCTACATTGATGATGAATGGAAGGAACGCGTAAAAGCAAGCATTCCTGAGCTTCCGGATGAGCGCCGCAAGCGTTATATCGAAGAGCTTGGCTTGCCTGCATATGACGCGATGGTTCTGACGCTGACAAAAGAAATGGCTGATTTCTTCGAAGAAACCGTTCAAAAAGGCGCTGAAGCTAAACAAGCGTCTAACTGGCTGATGGGGGAAGTGTCAGCTTACCTAAACGCTGAGCAAAAAGAGCTTGCCGACGTTGCCCTGACACCTGAAGGCCTTGCCGGCATGATCAAATTGATTGAAAAAGGAACCATTTCTTCTAAGATCGCGAAGAAAGTGTTTAAAGAATTGATTGAAAAAGGCGGCGACGCTGAGAAGATTGTGAAAGAGAAAGGCCTTGTTCAGATTTCTGACGAAGGCGTGCTTCTGAAGCTTGTCACTGAGGCGCTTGACAACAATCCTCAATCAATCGAAGACTTTAAAAACGGTAAAGACCGTGCGATCGGCTTCCTGGTCGGACAGATTATGAAAGCGTCCAAAGGACAAGCCAACCCGCCGATGGTCAACAAAATTCTGCTTGAAGAAATTAAAAAACGCTAATAAAAAAGCAGCCCTTAGAGGCTGCTTTTTTTATGGTCAAATTGAGATAAAGACAGAGATGAGGGCCCGAAGCCTTTCAACTTCTTTGTCGTTGGTTCCGGTCAAATTGGACAGCATGCCTTTAATAATCGGCTTGCGCGGTTTATCCTGAGTCAATTCTTCCTCGATAACATCAAGTGACACGGTGATATCTTCGGGCAACGTGCTGTTTTCTTTCACTTTCTGAATGTCCTCAAGCAGCTGGTCTTTTCCCGCAGGCATCGGGTTGAAAATGTCTTTTGATACAATCGGATTGAGTGCAGAACGGCTCAGCCCCTGTACAAGATCATCCAGTCTCTCAATAATAAAGGCTGAGATTTCTTCTGCATCGATATTAAGCTCACCGTTAAATACCATCACGTTCATATAGGAATGCACAATGCCTCTTGCCATGATGGACAGATCTGCGACATACCGCTCGATTCCTTCGCCATAGGATACCAGCAAGGCG
Organism: Bacillus sp. SG20033; assembly: GCF_044570195.1. NCBI lineage: Bacteria > Bacillati > Bacillota > Bacilli > Caryophanales > Bacillaceae > Bacillus > Bacillus sp. SG20033. The sequence continues at coordinate 719,854 of NZ_CP172606.1, forward strand.
TTCCGGTACAGCTTATCCGTCTCCATGGTTACTTTGTAAAAGTATTGCTTGATTTCTTGATTTTCCGGAATGATATTTTCGGTAAGCAAAAGAACGATAAAATCTTTATGATCGCGAAAATCCTCAAATTGAGCGCCAATTTGCTTTTTTAACACTTCCTTAGGCGGCTTTCCGGCGAGATCTTCTTCTATATTTTTCATTTTGTTCATAGACATACCGATATAATATTCACAGGCAGATAACAGCAGCGCTTCTTTCGATTTGAAGTGCAAATAAAAAGCGCCCTTCGAAATGCCGCATTCACTGGCGATTTCTTGGATCGTCGTAGCTGCGAATCCTTTTTTCGCAAATAAACGAATGCTGGCTTTTATAATTCTCTCTTTTTTTTCATTCATGACGTGCTTCCCCTTAATCCTTGAAAAATTTAGTAAAATTTTCTGGTATATGAGTTGACGTTGTTGCGTTATAACGTTTAGTATTATATAGAATGACCAGTCAGTCAATAAAAAATGTAATGGAGGATATGATGAATCACGTTATTAATTTCGTTCTGAAAAACAAATTCGCCGTATGGCTGATGACGATTATTGTAACGGCAGCCGGCTTGTATGCGGGTATGAATATGAAGCAAGAGTCTATTCCTGACGTGAACATGCCTTACTTGACGATCAGCACGACATATCCGGGTGCGACACCAAGCCAAGTGGCTGATGAAGTGACCAAACCGGTTGAACAAGCCGTGCAGAACTTGGACGGTGTCAGTGTTGTGACTTCGACGTCCTATGAAAACGCATCGTCGGTCATGATTGAATATGATTATGAGAAAGATATGGACAAAGCGAAAACAGAAGCAGCTGAAGCGTTAGAAAACGTCAACCTGCCTGATGACGCGAAGGATCCGGAGATTTCACGCTACAGCTTGAACTCATTCCCGATTCTGACGTTAAGTGTGTCCAGTGATAAAGATAACCTGCAAGAGCTGACGAAACAAGTGGAGGACAGCCTCGTTTCTAAGCTTGAAGGCATAGAAGGCGTTGCGTCCGTCCAAGTATCGGGCCAGCAGGTGGAAGAGGTTGAATTCTCTTTCAAAGAAGACAAACTGAAGGAATACGGCCTTGATGAAGATACTGTGAAGAAAGTGATTCAAGGTTCAGATGTGACAACTCCGCTTGGATTGTACACATTCGGAAATGAAGAAAAATCTGTCGTCGTCAGCGGCGATATTGAAACAATTAAAGATTTGAAGAATATGAGAATCCCGACGGCATCTGCTTCAAGTGCAGGCAGCAGCGCAGCATCTCAAGCGGGTGCGCAGAGTGCTCAAGCAGCCCAAAGCGCACAAGCGGCAGCACAGGCGCAGCAAAGCGCAAGCACAGCAGTGCCGACAGTCAAGCTTTCTGACATTGCCACAATTAAAGATGTGAAAAAAGCTGAATCTGTTTCACGCACAAATGGCAAAGACAGCATCGGCATCAATATCGTCAAAGCAAACGATGCGAATACGGTAGAGGTTGCCGACAATGTCAAAGCTGAGCTGAAGAAGTTCAAAGAAGACCATAAAGGCTTCAATTACAGCGCAACTCTCGACATGGCGGAGCCGATCACACAGTCAGTTGACACGATGTTAAGCAAAGCCATCTTCGGTGCTATTTTTGCGATTGTGATTATTCTCTTATTCTTAAGAGATATCAAATCAACATTAATTTCTGTTGTTTCAATTCCATTATCATTGCTGATCGCACTCCTTGTGCTGCAGCAGCTTGATATCACATTGAATATTATGACGCTCGGCGCAATGACCGTTGCCATCGGACGTGTAGTCGATGACTCCATCGTTGTCATCGAGAACATTTACCGCCGCATGAGACTCAAAGATGAGCCGCTCCGCGGAAAAGCATTGGTTCGTGAAGCGACGAAGGAAATGTTTAAACCGATCATGTCATCGACGATCGTGACAATCGCGGTATTCCTGCCGCTCGCACTTGTTGGCGGACAAATCGGTGAATTGTTTATTCCATTTGCCTTAACGATTGTTTTTGCGCTTGCCGCATCCCTGGTGATTTCAATCACGCTTGTGCCGATGCTCGCACACAGCCTGTTCAAAAAATCATTAACGGGCGCGCCGATTAAAGCGAAAGAACACAAACCTGGCAGACTTGCAAACATCTATAAAAAAGTATTGAACTGGGCGCTGAGCCACAAATGGATCACGTCTATCATCGCTGTTCTGATGCTCCTTGGAAGCTTGTTCCTCGTACCGTTAATCGGTGCCAGCTATCTGCCGTCCGAGGAAGAAAAAACAATGCAGCTCACATACAGCCCACAACCGGGTGAAACGAAAAAAGAAGCCGAAAATGAAGCTGAAAAAGCAGAAAAAATCCTGCTTGACCGCAAGCATGTCGATACGGTTCAGTATTCATTAGGCTCTGGCAGCCCGCTTGCCGGAGGAGATTCTAACGGTGCGTTATTCTATATCAAATATGAAAGCGACACACCTGACTTTGATAAAGAAAAAGATAACGTTCTGAAGGAGATCCAAAAGCAATCTGACCGCGGAGAATGGAAGTCACAGGACTTCAGCTCTTCAGGCAATAACAACGAATTAACATACTATGTGTATGGCGATTCTGAAAACGATATTAAAGACACGGTCAAAGACATTGAAAAAATCATGAAAGATGAAAAGGATCTGAAAAACGTAAATTCAGGCCTTTCCAGCACATATGATGAGTACACATTTGTCGCTGACCAAGAAAAACTAAGCAAACTCGGTTTAACCGCGTCTCAAATTTCTCAGGCCTTAATGTCACAAACATCGCAAGAACCGCTCACCACCGTGAAAAAAGACGGCAAAGAGCTTGATGTGAACATTAAGACAGAAAAAGACGAGTATAAGAGTGTGAAAGATTTAGAGAATAAAAAGATCACTTCCGCGACTGGCCAGGAAGTCAAAATCGGCGATGTGGCAAAAGTGAAGGAAGGATCGACATCAGATACCGTGTCAAAACGTGACGGAAAAGTCTATGCGGATGTCACAGGTGAGGTTACATCTGACAACGTCACAGCCGTATCAGCTGCTATCCAGAAGAAAATCGATAAGCTTGACCATCCTGATAACGTATCGATTGACACAGGCGGCGTATCAGCGGATATCGCTGATTCCTTCACGAAGCTCGGTTTAGCGATGCTGGCAGCAATAGCGATCGTTTACCTTGTGCTCGTGATTACCTTCGGCGGAGCACTAGCGCCATTTGCGATTCTGTTCTCATTGCCGTTCACAGTCATCGGTGCCCTGGTCGGACTTTACGTATCAGGTGAAACGATCAGTCTGAACGCAATGATCGGTATGCTCATGCTGATCGGTATCGTTGTCACGAATGCCATTGTCTTAATTGACCGCGTGATTCATAAGGAAGCGGAAGGCCTGTCTACGAGGGAAGCGCTCCTGGAAGCCGGCTCTACACGACTCCGTCCGATCCTGATGACAGCCATTGCGACAATCGGCGCCTTGATTCCATTAGCCCTCGGCTTCGAAGGCGGAAGCCAGGTCATTTCAAAAGGACTTGGCGTCACGGTTATTGGCGGTTTAATCAGTTCAACGCTTCTGACACTCTTGATCGTGCCAATCGTATACGAAGTATTGGCGAAGTTCCGCAAGAAAAAACCGGGAACGGAAGAAGAGTAAAAAAACAAAAAGCCTCAGCTCTGCTGAGGCTTTTTGTTCGTTTTCACCTGTAAGATTATGTACATTTTGTTGCGATTTTTTTAACTCATAGTATAATTAAAGGTTGTTAGTGTAAAAATGGATCGGATACTCTTAAGTAGGATGATGAGATAATGAAACGTGCACGCATAATATACAATCCGACTTCAGGACGGGAGATCTTTAAAAAGCATCTTGCCCAGGTCCTGCAAAAATTTGAACAAGCCGGCTATGAAACCTCCACCCATGCGACGACATGCGCAGGAGACGCTACACACGCTGCCAAGGAAGCGGCATTGCGTGAGTTTGACCTGATCATTGCGGCAGGCGGAGACGGAACGATCAACGAGGTCGTCAACGGGCTTGCGCCTTTAGACAACCGTCCGACACTCGGTGTGATTCCTGTCGGCACAACGAACGACTTCGCCAGAGCGCTCGGAATCCCACGCGAGGATATTTTAAAAGCGGCAGATACGGTCATTAACGGCGTTGCCCGCCCGATTGATATCGGACAGGTCAACGGCCAGTATTTTATCAATATCGCCGGCGGAGGCCGTCTGACGGAGCTGACGTACGACGTGCCAAGCAAACTGAAAACAATGCTCGGCCAGCTTGCTTATTATTTAAAAGGAATGGAAATGCTGCCTTCACTTCGTCCGACAGAAGTCGAGATTGAATATGACGGCAAGCTGTTTCAAGGTGAAATCATGCTGTTTTTGGTCACGCTGACAAACTCCGTCGGCGGGTTCGAAAAGCTCGCGCCGGATTCCAGCCTGAATGACGGCATGTTTGATTTGATGATACTAAAGAAAGCAAACCTTGCTGAATTTATCAGGGTCGCCACGATGGCGCTTCGCGGTGAACACATCAACGACCAGCACATTATTTATACAAAAGCGAACCGCGTGAAAGTCAATGTATCAGAAAAGATGCAGCTGAACCTGGACGGCGAGTACGGCGGCATGCTGCCGGGCGAATTCGTGAATCTGTATCGGCACATTCACGTCGTCATGCCGAAGGAGAAAGCGGAACAGCTGGATGACTAAAACTTGGCTTTGTAAGCCAAGTTTTTCTTTCGCTTAAAACAAGAGGTGAACATACATGAAAATGAAACCCCCAGTAGAAAAAAACGAATACTATGACGTGACATTTGAGGATTTGACGCACGAAGGAGCGGGCGTCGCAAAGGTTCAGGGATTCCCGATATTCGTGCCGAACGCTCTTCCGGAAGAAAAAGCCCAAATCAAAGTGACCCGCGTAAAAAAAGGTTTTGCTTTCGGACGCTTGATTGAGCTGAAGGAAGAAAGCCCGCACAGAACGGACGCCCCGTGTCCGATTTACAAACAATGCGGAGGCTGCCAGCTTCAGCACATGACCTACGAAGGCCAGCTCCTGTTTAAACAGAAACAAGTCAAAGACGTCTTAGAACGCATCGGCAAGCTGGACCTTTCAAAAGTCACCGTGCACCCGACACTCGGCATGGAAGACCCGTGGAACTACAGAAACAAAGCACAGGTGCCGGTAGGAGAACGGGAAGGCGGACTCGTCGCGGGATTCTATCAGCAAAGAAGCCATGACATCATCGACATGAGCGCCTGCCTGATCCAGCAATCCAAAAACGACGAAGCCGTCCAAGCTGTCAAAGACATTTGCGCAAACTACGGTGTCAAAGCCTACAACGAAGAACGCCACAAAGGCTGGCTCCGCCACATCATGGTCAGATACGGCGTCGTTACGGGTGAAATGATGATTGTCTTCATCACAAAAACAAATGACTTCCCGCACAAAGCGAAGATTATCGAAGACATCACAGCAGCGTTCCCGAACGTCAAATCCATCGTGCAAAACATCAACCCAAACAAAACAAACGTCATCTTTGGGAACGAAACAAACGTCATCTGGGGCGAAGAATACATCTACGACCTCATCGGAGACGTCAAATTTGCCATCTCCGCCAGATCGTTTTATCAGGTTAACCCGGAGCAGACAAAGGTGCTCTACGACAAAGCGCTTGAGTACGCGGAGTTGAAAGGCGAAGAAACCGTCATTGACGCCTACTGCGGCATCGGAACGATTTCTCTCTTCCTGGCGAAGCAGGCGAAAAAAGTGTACGGCGTAGAAATTGTACCGGAGGCAATTGAGGATGCCAAACGCAACGCTGAGCTCAACGGCATCACAAACGCTGAGTTCGCGGTCGGGGAAGCGGAAACCGTGATTCCAAAGTGGTATGAAGAAGGCATCACGGCAGATACGCTCGTCGTCGACCCGCCAAGAAAAGGCTGCGACGAAGCCCTCCTGCGGACGATTGTGGAGATGAAACCGAAGCGGGTGGTGTATGTGTCCTGTAATCCTGGAACACTTGCAAGAGATTTGCGAGTGCTTGAGGATGGCGGGTATCAGACGCTCGAAGTGCAGCCTGTGGATATGTTTCCGCATACGAATCATGTGGAGGTAGTATCGCAGATGATTATAAAAAATGAAGCAGGCTCCCGATAAGGGTAATACCTGCTTCTATTCAAATGTTGGGGCGGCAAATCGGAAATTAATAACTGGTGTGCCGTCTTCTTTTACATCAATTCGATTGGATTGAGCGATGCAAAATTTCCGGTGTTAATTCATTAATGTTTAGAAATTGAAGAAGCTCTTGTTTCAGCTTGTCGATATTATCAATCATTTGCTCACTTTCAAGCATTGAGAGCATTTCATTTTTCTTTTCCGCAAGCTGAGTAAATTCATTATTGTATCTTCAACCATTTCTAAATACTCATCATGCCTTGATTTTTTCATCAGCAAGCATATTGATGAATTTCTATTTTCGTACTTTTTATACACCATTTGCTTGTTGAGCTTATCAAGCTTTTGTTGAATATCCTTCTTTGATTTCTTTGACTTCGCCTCAAGTACTTTCAAATATTGTTCTTTATCAATTTCTTTAACAAGTTTTTTGATATCATATAAAATCGTTTCTTTGAGAAAATCCTCTTTAATCGTGTTGGCGCTGCAAGCCTTTTTACCGTGACGAGCATAATTGCTGCAACTGTAACTATTTGGTCTAATATTTCTATACCACATGCCCTTTTCCGTAATCGTCGCAAAAGAGGATATTTGTAAATAAGTGAAGCTTCGGAGCAGTAATGAATTTCTTTCTTCATTAAATTTTGCACTGCTTCAAACATATCCCGTGAAATGACAGGTTCATGGGTATTTCAATTAACCATATCATCTCTGTCTTGTTTCTTTTGCTTTTTACTTGTAACACCACTCACAGTAGTTGTGCGCTCCTGAACCAAATCCCCAACATAATGAGAATTCGTTAAGTTGAGATTGATGGGTTGAGTCATTCCATTTGTCACTCGCATTTTTCTTTCCTGCAACATCAGTTGGTGTTTTGACTACTTCATTGTAAAGCCGTCGTGCGATACTTTTACGACCACTTCCTTCTAGATACTCCTTGTAAATTTGTGGCACAATTTCAAGTGTCTCATCTTTGCGAATATAGAGCTTACCTTCTTCAACTTCATAGCCGTATTGAGGATTAGAACCTTTAAACAAGCCTTTTTTTGCACGTGTTTTCAATGTTTCCTTTACACGATTACTTGTATTTTGTGATTCTTGTTCACACATCCACGCATATAGATCGAATATGTTAGTGTTACCGGATGATTGAAAAAGAATTATAAATTCTCTTTACAAGAATCTCTGATTATGATATAACTATCTTACAAAGATTATTTCACTTTGTAAAAAGGAATTCAAAATACTTTTATGAACTATAGAACAATAGTAGAGAAAAATATTAGAGCTAATAATGGGACAATAAACCAACGTGATCTAGTTATGCAAGAACAAAAAAGGAATTTAAAATACCTTGAAGAAGTACTTCTTGGGATTGGTTTTATTGCTGAATCTGTAGAAGTTTATCATAGAGAACTTTATGCCCTTTCATGAAAAGAAAGTTGAAAAGTTTAATGCTCTTTTATCTGTTATGGGATTAAGTAATTATAGGGTTACACCAGAAAACTTGAGTCAATTCTGCATAGGAATCAAAACAGAAACGGGAATAGACGAATACAAAATATTAGTAAAATTGCAAGATTAACACCAAACGAGTTAATTTGCGCGTATTTATTGAAGAGCAAGCACCACCAGATAACTGCTTATTTATGCTAAAAGACTTAGAAATATAAATATGGAGTGAATATTATGAAAAAAATTGCTATTATTGGCGGTGATAATCAAAAGGGATATAACAAGAAATTTAAAGCATTTCACTGTGAAGTTAAATACCATGATGGAAGAATGAAACGAACAGGTGTTAAAAATTACTTTAGGAATTTATTAAAGGATGTAGATTGTGTTATATTAATACCATCTGCTGTATCTCACGGAACCATGTATGCAGTTAAAGAAGTTGCCACTGATTTAGGTATTAAAGTGGTTTATCAACGAAGTAAAGGAATATCTGGTGTATTACAAGCTGTTCACGATAATGTTGCTTTTTAATAAAACCAAAATAAAGGAACTTCAAATACCTTTTTCTGATAAAATAAATTCATTTTTAGGAGTTGTTACTTTGGAGAATATCGAGATAATGGCAAGTAAAGTGAGCATGGAAATAAGTGATCGGTTAAGAGGTGAATTGCAATCTTATCAATATCATGAGGTTGCAAGTAGAATCTTTACAGCCAAATTTCTTTTAACAAATAAAAAACACTCACTAAAGATTCCGGCTGATACAACTTGGGAAAGCATTAGTTTATCTAATTATGGAATAGGCCAACAAATTAATACTTTCTTTGATGAGGTTGCAGATGAAAACAAAGCGGATCTCTACATATTAAAAACTTTTCCATTAGCCCAAATTAGTGACCACATCCTATATCACTGTTTAATGATAGTTGATAATTACTCTTTAAACTTAAATCAGTTCCAAGATTTTAATCTGACAGGACTATATTTTAAATCATTAGTGGAAAGTTTTTTCTTGAGAGATAAATATCAATCGTTTATTACACCACAAGGTTTAAATAAATTAATGGTTCAAATTCTCAAACCTACCAACGGAGAAGTTTACGATGGTGCAGCAGGAATAGGTAGTTCGTTAATTGAGGCTAATAAATTTGGTGATAACCTTTTTATGTACGGTCAGGAAATTATGGAATCAAGTGTGACACTTGCTTATATGAATGCGATTGTAAATGGAGTGGATTTAGCGAAGTTTACTATTGCTAAAGGTGATACATTATTTTCACCTGCGTTTACTGATAACGGAAGTAACTTGAAGAAATTTGATTACATTTTAATGAATCCTCCATTTGGCGTGAAATTAAATAATTTGGAGTATATGGATTATGATCCATATGGACGTTTTAGCGGAAGAATGGGGAAAATAAGTAAAATCCACGGTGATTTAGCATTCCTGCAACATGCAGTCGCATCTTTAAGCGAGCATGGGAAAGCAGCATTAGTTATTCCAGCAGGAGTACTGACACGAAGTTCATATGCAGAAAAGGCCTTTAGAGAGTATATTGTAAACGCAGATATTATTGAAACTGTTGTATTATTGCCGAATAAGATTTTACCTGCGACTGCTGTTCAAACCGTTTTGCTGGTATTAAATAAGAACAAGTTGCCAGAGAGAAAACAAAAAGTTTTATTTATTAATGCGGAGGATCAATATTCAAGTAAAGGCAGATCTCAAAATTTCTTAAGACAGAATCATATTGAGACGATTGTTTCGCGGTATGAGACATTCACAGGAAACAATGAAGATGTCAAAATTTCTGACATTCAAGAAATTCAACAGAACGAATACAATCTAAACCCTAATCAGTACTTTACAAGCCATACCATTGAATCCGAATTTGGAAATGTAGTAATTAATAAAGCCTTATATAACAGCAAGGTTGAAAATAAAAGAGCATTAAAAGAAATAGCACAATTATCCCGTGGGGTAAACTTGCCACCTAAAAGCAAGTTAACGGAAGGGAAAACAGGATACAAGGTTATTCAGTTAAAAGATGTTGAGAACGGCATCATTAACTTAGATAACATCGAAGAAATTTCTGTTAAAAATGCGGAGCGCTATATGGTTCAAAGTGATGACATTATTATCGCAAGTCGAGGAACAGCCTTTAAAGTGGCAATAGTCCCCGAACTTGATGAACCACTTGTTTTGTCTAATATGTTTATACGAATTCGAGTCTTAGATCAATCTTATATACCTGAATATATTAAAGTTTTCCTCGAAAGCCCAGTTGGGGTTGCTCTCATAGAGGGAATGCAAAAAGGTGGTACAGTAAAAGCTTTGACTACAAGTGATATTGAGGATATCGAGTTTCCTGATGTTAATTTTCAAGAGCAAATGGAGATTGTTCAGAGTGTTAGAAATGCTGAACAGAAATATAACGATTTAATCCAACAAGCAAAAGAAATATTAAAGCAAGGCAAGTTGAGTGCTTATAACAAAATGGGAATCGGAAATGTAATTGAGGGTCTAGATTAATTTTTATTAGTGTCAGCTCATGTGTTAGATTTGTGAGCTGACTACTTCAAGATTATAGGTCCTTTATGATGATTTTAAAACGATATAATAGATATGGAGATATAAAGGGGATGAAATCCCATAAAATTTAAATAATCATTTCATCCTTATAATTAATGAGATATGATAAATAGAATTGGGGGTTATTTTAATGGCTAAAAAGAAAGATACAAAAGAAAAGAGTATGGAGGAAACATTATGGGATTCCGCCAATAAATTACGCGGATCCGTTGAGGCTTCAGAATATAAACACGTTGTTTTAGGATTAATCTTTTTGAAATTTGCTAGTGATAAATTTGAAGAACGAAAAGCGGAGTTAATTGATGAGGGTAAAGAAAAATATGTTGATATGGTTGAGTTTTACACCATGAAAAATGTATTCTATCTGCCTGAAATTTCACGATGGAGTTACTTAGTAGAGAACGCAAAACAAGAAGATATTGCATTGAAAATTGATAAAGCACTTTTTACAGTTGAGAAAAATAACCCATCGCTTAAAGGTGCTTTACCTGATAATTATTACTCTCGTTTAAATTTTGATGTAAATAAATTAGCATCCTTAATAGATACGATTAATAACATCAATACGCTTAAAGATAAGCAACAAGATATTGTAGGTCGGATTTATGAGTATTTCCTAAGTAAGTTTGCATTGGCAGAAGGGAAAGGAAAAGGAGAATTCTACACGGCAAAAAGTATCGTAAATCTTATTGCAGAAATGCTTGAACCATATAAAGGTAAAATTTATGACCCTGCTTGTGGTTCAGGAGGTATGTTTGTTCAATCAGTAAAGTTTATTGAATCACATCAGGGAAATAAGAAAGATATATCGATTTACGGACAGGAGTATACAACTACAACCTACAAACTGGCAAAGATGAACCTAGCTATAAGAGGAATCTCGGCTAATCTTGGAGAGACTGCTGCTAATACTTTCTTTAATGATCAGCATAAAGATTTGAAGGCAGATTTCATAATGGCCAATCCTCCATTTAACCAGAAACAATGGAGAGCTGAGAATGAGTTAACTGATGATCCACGTTGGGCAGGATACGAAGTACCACCTATAGGAAATGCTAACTATGCTTGGATTCTAAATATTGTATCTAAACTATCTGAGAATGGTGTAGCCGGTTTTTTATTGGCGAATGGTGCATTGAGTGGTGGCGGCGATGAATATAAAATACGTAAAAAACTGATTGAAAATGATTTAGTCGAGTCTATCATTGTATTACCGCAAAATATGTTTTATACAACTAATATAAGTGTTACCCTTTGGATACTTAATAAAAACAAAAAGGCTCGTACTGTTGAACAAAATGGAAATTTAAAAAGGTATCGTAACAGAGAAAAAGAAGTATTATTTATGGATTTACGAGAAATGGGTGTTCCATTTGAAAAAAAATATATTCAGTTTTCGGAAGAAGATATTGCAAAGGTTACGAACACATACCATAACTGGCAACAAACTGATTACGAGACTAAATATCAAAACATCCCAGAATTTTGTTATAGTGCAACATTTGAAGAAATTGCAAAAAAAGATTTCTTGCTAGTACCTAGTAATTACATCGAGTTTGCAAATCGTGATGAAGATATTGATTTCAATGAAAAAATGAGATTGTTACAAAGTGAAATTACTGACCTACTTAAAGCTGAAGAAGACTCTAAAAAGGATTTATTAAATGTTTTTAAGGAGTTAGGTTATGAAATCGAATTATAAGAGGATTGGGGATTGCATCAGGTTAATTGACGAAAGGAATGTTAATCTTGATGTAACAACCCTTTTAGGACTAAGTATTACAAAAGAATTCATCCCATCTGTTGCGAATATTGTTGGAACAGATTTAAAAAACTATAAAATTATAAGAAAAAACCAGTTTGCTTGTAGCACTATGCAGGTAAGGCGAGACAAGAAAATGCCAGTTGCTTTGTTAAAGGATTTTGATGAAGCAATCATATCGGCAGCCTACCCTGTTTTTGAAGTCGTAGATACAGAAGTAGTATCACCAGAGTATTTAATGATGTGGTTTAGTAGGGGTGAGTTTGATAGAGAAGCATGCTTTTATGCTATTGGTGGCGTTAGAGGAAGCATAGAATGGGAAGATTTTTGTGATATGAAACTCCCTGTCCCCCCTATTAAAAGGCAAAAGGAAATAGTAAGAGAATATAAAATACTACTTGATAGAATAAAATTGAACAAGAGCATACATCAGAAACTGTCAGAAACAGCAAAATCTATTTACAATGAATGGTTTATTAATTATGAATTTCCAGATGAAGAAGGAAATCCTTATAAATCTTGTGGTGGTGAAATGAAAAATAGTGATTTAGGAGAAATTCCTAAGTCGTGGAATATTGGAAGTTTATTCGATATATTAGAACTTCAAAGAGGTTTTGATTTACCAACACAGGACAGAAAAAATGGAGGATATCCAATTTTCGCTTCAACAGGGATAGCTGGAAGGCATAATGATTATAAAGTGAAAGGGCCCGGAATTGTTACAGGACGGAGTGGTTCACTAGGAGAAGTTTTTTATGTTGATGAAGATTTTTGGCCCCTTAACACTACATTGTGGGTAAAGTCTTTTAAACATGCCACCCCAATATTTTCTTATTATGTTCTTAGTTCAATAAATATGATGGATTATAACAGTGGTTCTGCTGTTCCAACACTTAATAGAAATCATATTCATTTACATCCTGTTATAATTCCAGACATAAATACAATCAATAAGTTTGAATCAATAGTAAAAGGCCTATTTTCTTACCAGAAGCTAATAACACAGGAAAAGAAAGCTTTGGATAAATTAAGAAGTATATTACTTTCGAAACTTTCAGTCAATCCCTTAAATGTGGAGGAATAGCCTATGAAATTCACCGAAGAAACGCTAGAGCAAGCTGTAATCGAGCTTTTTGAAACTGAAGATTATCAACATAGGAATGGGAACCAATTTCATAAGGAAATACATGATGTACTACTACGTGATGATTTAAAAGCATTTTTACTCAAGCGTTATTCGAATGACGAAATTACACTTAATGAGATAGACAGTATAATCCGGCAATTGGAAGTGTTACCTGCATCAACTTTGTACGATAGCAATAAAGCCATTATCAAAATGATTTCTGATGGTTTTATTCTAAAACGAGAAGACCACAGTAAAAAAGATTTATTTATTCAATTAATAGACTTTGACCTAAATAATATTGACAATAATTTATTTAGAATAGTGAACCAATTAGAAATACAAGGGTATGAAAAACGTATTCCTGATGCAATTGTTTACGTTAACGGTTTACCTTTAGTAGTAATAGAGTTCAAGAGTGCTGTTAAAGAAAATACGACAATAAAGGATGCTTATACTCAGCTTACTGTTCGTTATCAGAGGGATATCCCTGAACTTTTTAAGTATAATGCATTTTGTGTTATTAGTGATGGAGTAAATAATAAGGCTGGTTCTTTATTTGCTCCCTACGATTTCTTTTATGCATGGCGAAAAATAGAAGGCAATGAATCGTTTGAAAAAGATGGCATTGATTCACTTTATTCAATGGTGAAGGGTTTATTTAACCAAAAACGATTCCTAGAAGTGGTACGTCACTTCATCTATTTCCCTGATACAAGCAGCAAAAAGGAAAAAATTGTTCCTCGTTATCCACAATATTATGCGGCAACAAAATTATTGAAAAGTATTAAGAGAAACATGAGGCCGCAAGGTTCTGGTAAGGGTGGTACGTATTTTGGAGCGACAGGTTCTGGTAAGAGTTATACCATGCTATATCTTACAAGACTTTTAATGAGAGATAAAGACCTACAAAGCCCTACTGTTGTCTTGATATCGGATAGAACTGATTTAGATGATCAACTTGCGGGACAATTTACAAATGCAAAGTATTTTATTGGTGATGATCAAGTCATAAGTGTGGAAAGTCGGGAAGATTTAAAAGCTTACCTACAAAATAGAAAAAGTGGTGGCGTATTCTTAACTACTATTCAGAAGTTTAATGAAGATGTTGATTTGCTAACTGATAGAAACAATGTTATTTGTATTTCGGACGAAGCCCATCGTTCACAAACAAATCTTGACCAAAAAATAAAAATTACTAAAGATGGTGTCGAGAAAAAATATGGTTTTGCCAAGCATTTACACAATTCTCTGCCTAATGCAACTTATGTTGGTTTTACTGGAACACCGGTGGATGCAACCATAGATGTATTTGGGGAAGTAGAAGATGCTTACACAATGATCGAAGCTGTATACGATGAGATAACTGTACGGATTGTTTATGAAGGAAGAGCTGCTAAAGTAAATCTAAATGAAACAAAATTAAATGAAATCGAAGAATACTATAAAGTGTGCGAGACTGCTGGAGCTAATGAATATCAGATCGATGAAAGTAAAAGAGCAGTAACCCAAATGGAAGTTATTCTTGGTGATCCTAAACGGTTAAAATTAGTGGCTGAAGATTTTGTAGAGCATTATGAAAAGAGAATTGAAGAAGGCGCAACAGTAAAAGGTAAGGCAATGTTTGTCGCTGCCAACCGACATATTGCTTATGACTTGTATAAGGAAATTATTGCACTACGACCAGAGTGGGCAGAAGTTAGAATCTGTGACGAAGGTGTAGAGCTTTCTGATAAAGAAAAAAAAGAAATTAAACCATTGGAAAAAATTAAAATGGTCATGACTCGTAATAAAGATGACAGTAAAGAACTGTATGACCTGTTAGGTACGAAAGAATATCGTAAAGAGTTAGATAGACAATTTAAAAATGAAAAATCAAACTTCAAAATAGCCATCGTTGTCGATATGTGGTTAACGGGATTTGATGTACCATCACTAGATACAATATACATTGATAAGCCTATTCAGCAACACACATTAATTCAGACTATTTCAAGAGTAAACAGAGTTTATGAAGGTAAAGAAACTGGATTAGTTGTCGATTATTTTGGAATAAAGAGCAATTTAAATGTAGCGATGAAAAAATATGGTGTTGTAGAGGGCGAAAATTTTGATGGTATCGATAAGGCAGTTGTCATTGTAAAGGACCAGCTAGATTTATTAGGAAAAATCTTTTATAAATTTGATAATACTGCATATTTTCAAGGAACCCCATTGCAACAGCTACAGTGCCTAAATCTAGCGGCAGAATTTGTACAACAAACGGAGCAATTAGAAAAACGCTTTATGGCTATAACGAAGAAACTTCGCTCTGCCTACAATTTATGTGTGTCGAGTGAAAATATAAGCCAAATGGAAAGAGATTATATTCACTATTACCTAGCTATAAGGTCCATCATCCATAAACTAACAAAAGGTGATGCTCCGGACACTGCTCAAATGAATGAAAAAGTAAGGCAGATGATGGAGGAAGCGTTAATAAGTGAAGGGGTAGAAGAAGTATTCAAGTTAGATAAAAATGACCCGAAAAATAGTGCGGATTTATTTAGTGATGAATACTTAGCTAAGATTAATAAAATCAAACTACCAAACACTAAAATTAAGCTTCTACAAAAACTACTGTCAAAAGCAATTGAGGAATTTAAAAAAACCAATAAAATTCAGGGTGTCGACTTTTCAGAAAGATTTAAAAAATTGGTTAAACAATATAATGAAAGAAAAGACTTCCAAGCTTTGCAAAGTGATGTTTTGGATGATGTTGCAGAACAATTTGCTGATTTGTTCGCAGAACTAATGAAAGAGCGGGACTCTTTCAAGGAGTTAGGGATTGATTATGAGGAAAAGGCTTTTTACGATATTCTCAAAGCAATTTCCGAGAAACATGAATTTGAATACCCGCACGACAAACTTATTAAACTATCACAAGAAATAAAGGCAATTATCGCGGATAAAGCTAAATATACAGACTGGTCGAGTAGAGATGATATTAAGGCAGAGCTAAAAGTTGATCTTATATTAACGCTTGCTGAAAACGATTACCCTCCTGTCCCTAAAGACGAGATCTTTAAAGAGATATTCGAACAGTCAGAGAACTTTAAGAAGTTTAGGGCTTAATTTAAGACGAACCTATTTTTTTAAGTATTAAAAGAAGAGATGCTTATGCATCTCTTCCCTGTCTGACATACAAGTTGCACTAACAACTTAGTTAAGTATGGACAGAGATAAACCAAAGTATAAGGTACATTTAAGTAATTTATAAGGTGTTTAAGGGGAAAGTATGGATAGAAAAAGTTTGATTGAATTTTATAAAGAAACGGGTTATAAAACAAAAAGTTTATCTATAAGAGGAATACCTCCTAGACCTAGCAAGTGGAATGTTCCCCTTTTTATTAAAAAAGTATATCCTGAAAATATTGACCTATTTAAAAGTTCTTTGAATAATAATCAGGTTGAAATTGAATTAGAACAGGAAGATTTAGAATATTTTAAGGCGTTATTGTTACATGAATCTTTATTTAACTTTTATAAGGCTTTTTATAACTATTTATGTGCATTAAAACTATATGATGGTGGACTACAACATTGGATCGAAATTACTGCATATTATGCAAAATTTTATATAGCAAACAGTATTATTACCTTATCGGGAAAGTCAAGATATATAGTTTCTGGGAGTAGTGATAACTTCGTTGAGGATATTTATAAGCTAGTAAATAATAAAGGTTATCAAAATAATATAAATAAGAACGGAAGTTTTGTGGCAAGTCATGCAAAGTACGGCATTGAAATCGATATTAATCCATTTTTAAATGAAGGAAAACTGATAATCACTATTAATTTAGGAAGCGGTGGTTCACATGGATACGTCTGGAATAAGTATTCTGCTTTAAATACAGAAGAATTCGGTATCACTGAAATGACCTATAGTTACCCGCAGCATCTTACCGAAGAAAGAAACCTTGAGAATTATTCTTTTGAAGGTTATAGACAATTGGACTTTAATTTGGAATTGGATAATTTTAAGAGTTACTTCCAAAGAGAATATATCAAAAAACAATCAAATCTAATTTATACTAGTGAAACAGCTATAATACTTGGAGTAATTGGTGAATTGTTTAATTTATTTGAGGAATTAAAGGTAAATGAATTACCAATTGAAAAAGAAAAATTAATACATATGTGCAAATACACATTAGGTGACTCTGAACAATCCAAGAAATTGTCAGATTTAATTAGCTCCGGTTTTCCAATTAAGAATAAATATTTAGACGAGTATCATTGGTATGAATCAAATTAAAATATTTTGCGTAGACAAGCTGAAACAATTGGTGATATAAATGAAACTTTTATTATGCCTTGAGTGTAACGATATATTTAGCCTCGACCTAAAAATGAAAAAAATGTAGCTGTGGAAAGTCAAGGGGCAATACATTTACAATACCAAGAAATTATTAACATTTACCAAAAAAGAAAAGTACATACCTCAACCCATGAATTAGAGCGAAGGCCGTAGCCTCGCTTTTTCTAAAAGGTGAAAATTACTTTGATCTTTTGTTTTCAGTTTGCATTTCTGAATTAATTAATAGGTCCGTTCTCCACAGAGAAGTTTTTTTACTCACCTTCACCCAGTCTTCTTTCTCTAGTAATCTCGTTCATTTCAATGTAAGACTTAGCTTTCAATCTCTTTTTTCTTTAAGAAGGTTCATACTGTCAGATTTAAGTTTCTTAATTTAAATTTCAAATGCTAGGTTTCATTTAGGATTTCTAACTAGGAAAATTGAAATAGGACACTTTTATTTATGTGTTTTGAAGTAAAATATAGTTGGTATTCAAACTATAAGGAGGAGAGCTGAATGCTTGATTATAATTTAGAGTGATTTTTGTTACGAAGCCCATCATCAAAGAAGTTTTTGAAGAAATAGAAAAGAATTTTGTGGAATATTTTGATAAATATTTTTTGGCGGAATAGTAGCGACTAATGTGACAATTGAATCTCTTAAAGAAAAAATGAAGATTAATAGTAATATTAAGATTTCGATAGACAAATCTAAATTTCAAAAAAGTAGCTTACTACTATTCACTTCTCCCGATTGTGACCTCACCATCATGGAAAAATTCAATAACAAAACCGTGGTCGCTGTACATATAAGTATCTGAACCTACAGCAAGTACGTCATCTAGCACTTCTATTGCATTTTCTATGTAGTCCTCACAACAGGAACATCCGATGGATTCGATAGAAGATTAATGGTTGTATCTACAATCCCTTGAGACTTTCATATTATATAGATCATCATAGGTTTCTATATTTCTTTTTGAGGTACTTTGTCCTATTCAATTCTAGCCCAACTGGTTATCGGGAATTTGTTGTTTGGTGTCTTAAAGTATTGTTCGGTTAGCTCATCTGATAAAATTACTTTAGGATCTCTAAGGGCTTCGATGCATTCTTCAAATAAGTCCAAAATTTCCACCTCGTTATTTGTTAAGATGTTTAAGTAATGATATGAAGGTGTTTTCATCAGTTCGTCAAATTAATTTTGAAGTGCAATAAACATGGAAGCATAAATTTGATCACAAACTTGTAATGAATTAGGGATTTATGGAAATGAATGATTTTCTTCACTATCCTTTGTATTAAAGATAATAGGTTTGTTTTTTCGGTTTCCATAAAAGCCAACCTGAGAATATAAAATAGCCCAGCAGTAAAAAGCTGAGCTATTTTTGAATTATAAACCGAAGTAGTTTATTACAAACTGTTTATCATCCTCATCTTCAGGCAATATTCCTAAATTTTTATATTCCCACACTACTTGTCGTTGAGTACCGTTTAAGTCTGAGGCAATAACATCGGTGTAATCATAATCTATTGAAAACTTCCCGCTTCGTTCTAGATGCAAAGTGAGGTTTGTCCATAAGTCTTCATTGTTTGTTTTAAATTCATTTCGTAACTCTTCGAAATAATCATGCAATTCATATAGAAGTGCGTCATAAATATCTTCATCAACATTAAAGTGCTCAGGAATATCGTGTGAATATATATATTCCTGATTTTGTGGAGTAGTAAAGAAGAAGTAAACTTCTGAAGAATCATCTAAAACTTCGGCATAAAGAGCAACCTTTTCCCACTCAGAGGAGATAATTTCATTTATTTGCTCAGCGATTTTTTGATATAGTACTCCCATCTTTTCAGTTTCCACAATATCAGCCTCCTGCTTGATTTTTTATTCTAACATTTTTAAATCTTTTATTTCCGATCTTATATTTGACCTTAAATAAATTAGGTCTTAAAGAGTCTCCACTATAAATAGGCTTAATTTCAATTGTTACTAATTTGGGAGGTTCTTCTTTAAGAGCCTTTGCCCACTCCTGCTCCATCTCATACCATTTCCCGCCGCTCCTATTAATCTGAGAATTCATCGGCACGATATTGTCGAACTGGCCTGAGCCTTTGAATTGGGTGGCGATTAAATGGCCTCCGTCATCGTCAGGCTTTCGGTCTTGGGGCTTTCCAGCATTCGACTGTGCATATTGGTTTCGTTTTGCTTCTCCCAGCTGCAAGTCTGCTTTGACACTTGTAATTCTACCATAGTTGTCAGTCGTGTACGTGTAGCCTTCTTTTGTTTTATAAACGACATTTGGCTTCAGCACTTTCTTTCTGCTCCATTTTGCATAATGCTCGCCGTATTTGACGGTTACCGGCGGTACATGTGGCGCTGGAGTTCGTCTTCCGCTTGATGACGTTCCGTATGGTTTCGGAAGGATGACCTTGGCGAATTTTTGCAGTCCCTCTTTAAGTGTGACCCCGTTGACTGCGTTGTAAGGAACGCCTGCCGGCACTAAGTCATGACGGGGATGATAGGGGAGAATATCCGCTAGTGTGAGATCTTCGATTTGATTTAATTTGGTTTTGACGTGTTTTTTTGATACTTCTATGCCTTTGTTTACCTTTTGTTTGATATGATCAATGGTTTGTTTTGAAACTGTTATGGCTTTTTGTGCTGTTGCTGATTTGCTTGCTGCTGTTTTGACTTTGGTCGTCACTTTGGCGGCTGTGCCTGTTTTAGAGACGGCGCCAACACCTTTTGTGCCGACAACTGATGTGACAACCGTGCCAACCGCATATGACACCCATCTTGCTCTTGAGTAGGTGTCACCATTCACCATGTCTTT
This sequence comes from Bacillus sp. SG20033, assembly GCF_044570195.1. NCBI lineage: Bacteria > Bacillati > Bacillota > Bacilli > Caryophanales > Bacillaceae > Bacillus > Bacillus sp. SG20033. The sequence goes on from NZ_CP172606.1 coordinate 740,180, forward strand.
TTGATACGATTCTTCGATTGCCGCTGAAATGGCTTCATACGTTTTGATCGGGTGAGCCATCGCTCCGGTAATCGCTTCAACGGTTCCTCCCGGATCTGTGACCATATCCCACAGGCCTACGACCGCGTCTTTCCCGGAATCATAAAGGCCGACGGCAACCCCTTTGAAGCCTGCTTCAAACTCACGCGTGTTTTCAATTTGGGTGAAATATCTCTGTTGTTCTGCTGTCAGATTTTCATAGCCGATCGTTTTTGCCATTTCGTAGAATTCATCGGCATCTGCATAATCGTAGTTTTTCAGTCTTTCTTTTAATTTTTCAATCTTGCGTTCCTTCGCTTCCTCTTTCTTAATCTTCAAGTAAGCCTCAGTCCGCTTTTCAATGTCGCCTTTTTTCTTATGTATGTCACTCTCACGGTACGCCTTGGCGTTGTAGTGGATGGGTGTGGCGTTTTTGCCTTTACCCGTTGCTTCTTGGAGCTTTTGGAAGTCGGATTTGATGAATTGTTCGTTTGGTTCAGACAGGGCGTATTCTGTTTTCAGGTCTTCGTCCAAGGCGTCCAATTTTTCCAGTGTTTTTTTGCGTTTGTCGTTGGCATCGGCCAGCTCGTCTTTGAAGGTTTCGGTTGAAAACAGGTCGAGCGGGAGGATGTCGTCGATATCGTTTAAGATGTCTTTCATCGCTTTTTTCTGTTCAGACATGATAGATTTTGATTTTTTATTTGCATTTGCCAGTTCGTGCTCCAGGAAGGATTCTTCGATGTATGCGTCTGAGAGGCCTTTGTCCTCGGCGGCTCCGGCGATGCTGTTGAAAAATGCGATTTTCATATTGATGTAGTCGATCCACTGGTCGGTGACGCCGACGTGGTCGTGATAGAAGGCTTTGATGTTGCTGGCGCCTTTTCCTGAAAATTCGCTGTCACTGAGATCAGCTACGCTTTTTAACGCTTTTCTCAAATTTACCATTTGCGTTCTTAGTTCTTTATACTCTTTTGCATGGTCTGTCGCTTCCGAAAGCAGTGTTTTCGCTTCAAATACTTTCATGACCATTTCCCTTCTTTTGTTCACTCAATATCAAAATTTTACCACGGGGCGGGATGAGGGTGGGGGTGAGAACGTGTTTTGGTGGAAAAATGAGTCATTTGGCATGTGTCTTTATTCATGAAGGGATTGTGTAAACATAGTCGAAATGATTATTGGTAGACAGTTAAAGGAGCATTTTGATGAAGAAAAAACGCATTACATTCAGTTTATTAGGGTTAATGGTATGCATCATACTGTTTGTTCAGTTACGCAATAAAGACAGTATCCCTGTCCAATCTTCCGCCATCCACCCCGAAGAAGACCGGATCTTTTTTATCTACTCCAATCCTTTCATAAAAGAAAGCGTGCTGCTTTCAACCTCAACAGGCGAACGGTTTAACAGGCGTACGTTTAAGGTGGCGGATGTGCCTTATATTCAAACGAAATCTTATGCATCAACAGACCTTGTATTATTGGCGGAACACGAGCCTTTTTACTACACGGTGGAGAAGGATGCGATCAAAGAGCATCCGCTTTCAGATCCATTTGCGTTTTGGCATGATGGGAAGGATGTCTCTGTTAAGGCCTATAATGTTGATACGACGGGAAATGAGATCCACATAAACGACAGAAAAACGAAAAAGGAATATACCCTTACCTTGCCTTCGCTTGTCACGATTGGGGCCAGTGATGAGAACTATATTTATTCAAAGCATGTCTATTTACGTGATTGACAGAAAAACAGAGGAAATGATTGAGACCCTGAGCTTAGCCTCATACGCTGATCAATTCGCAGACTCGAAGGAATTTATTGTTGCGAGCTCGGAGCATGAATTGACTGTGATTGAAAAAGGGACATGGAAAACGACATATATTCCGTATCCTGATGATCTTGAATACGCTGATACCGTATACTATGACAAAGAAAGCGGAAGTTTTTACGTTACGTACGAAGACAAAGAGGGTGAGGCGAACTTGCTGGAGTATGGGAAGGAATTTTCTTTTCATACATATAGTTTGAATTTCTCTTATATGGAAGCGAAGTTTAAGGGGAATCTATTGTATATAGTTGCCCAGGAAGAGCATAAAAAGGGCATCGGCGGATACGTGGGTGTGTTTGATATCCATTCTAAGGAGATGCTTTATCAGTTTGATTTGCCTGAGGAACAGGTGAAGGTTCAGGATTTTGTTCTGGTTGATTAAAGTGAAAGCTCTTAGCGTCTTTTTCTTTTTTGTTCAAGAGTTGATCTTTGCTGATAACAGTGTCGAAATTCTATGAAACTTTCATTCAAAGTACGCGTATATGAACCAAAAGGAGGACGATGAAGCAATGGGTGGTTCATATTTGAGTGATTTGTGTTCAATGTATCAAAAAGATAAGTTCTTTACCGGATTTGTCCCTGAGGAGCTTTTGACATATGCGTGTGAGTTATTCCCGTTATCGAAGAAAGAAACGGTGACGGCCTTACTGAATTGTTCCATGGGAAGTAAAGCGAAAAGCTTTGTTATGTTTACGAGTAAGGGATTGTACTGGAAGAGATTTGGAGAACAAGAGGGATGTGTGACTTGGGAAGCATTCACTGATATCCAATCGATTAAATCGACGGATGATTATGAGATTTGGTTTGATGGAGTAGAGGTTTTTGATGTCGGCTTCAGTTCATATCCCGCGGATCTGTTGGCAGAGCTGTTGAGGATAATTCAGCAATTTCTTAGTGAAAATGGCTTGGATTTGCTTACGGAACCCCGGATAGATCATGTATCTGTTTCTGCCAGTGAATTGAGGGAAATCAGTATTTTGTTTCAGAACAGCCATGACAAGATGTTCGGTTTGACCAATGGGCTACTGGTCGGTAACGAGATATCTGAAAAGAGAGAGGTACGATTGAGAAAACGGCTGCATATTCCTAAAGATCAGGAGATGATCTCCTTCTGGAGTACTTTTCCCGTGAAGCAAACAGATGGCATCACATTAACAGACAAAGGGATTTATTTTTCAGATCCTTTTCTCAGGTTATTTTATCCTTGGCATGTGTTTAAGGAAACGCCTGTAATGTTAAAAGATCAGGAGTTAATTGTGGGGAAAAAGAATGTCATTCAATTGCTGGAAAACCTGATGCCTGCTAAGGACGTATTTGCTTTTTTAGAACAAGTAAAACGAAGAATCAGCGCTGTTACGAGCTGGTGAATACGTATATGAAATAAGATTGACATGGGACCCTTGCATAAAGGGTTCTTTTTTATGAAAAAAACAAATTGACAGGATGAAAAAACAATTTCTTCCTTCTATATTGTTTTCAAAATTTGGGATTGATAGAATATGACATATCTCATAGAGAAGGAGGGAAGCTGTTGAGTCAAGCCATACCGTCTTCGCGTGTTGGTGTTAAGATTAATGAATGGTATAAAATGATTCGCCAGTTCAGTGTTCCGGATGCTGAGGTTCTGAAAGCGGAGGTTGAGCAGGACATTCAGAGGATGGAAGAGGATCAGGATTTGCTGATCTATTATTCTCTGATGTGTTTCCGGCACCAGCTGATGCTGGATTATTTGGAGCCGGGACAAACATACGGGAATCGCCCTACAGTGACAGAGCTTCTTGAAACGATTGAGACCCCTCAGAAAAAACTCACAGGCCTTTTGAAATACTACTCTTTGTTTTTCCGCGGCATGTATGAATTTGATCAAAAAGAATATGTGGAAGCGATCGGGTATTATCGCGAGGCGGAGAAAGAACTGCCGTTTGTGTCAGATGAAATTGAGAAAGCGGAATTCCATTTTAAAGTGGCCGAAGCGTATTATCACATGAAGCAAACCCATGTGTCGATGCATCATATTCTTCAAGCCTTAGACATTTATCAAAACAATCCCCTATACAGCATTAGAACGATACAAAGCTTGTCTGTGATCGCCGGCAACTATGATGATTTCAAACATTATGATAAAGCGCTCCCGCATTTAGAGGCGGCGCTGGAATTGGCAATGGACATTCAAAATGACAGGTTTATCGCCATTTCTCTATTGAACATCGCGAACAGCTATGACAGATCAGGAGATGATCAGATGGCTGTAGAACATTTCCAAAAAGCGGTGAAAGTAAGCAGAGAGAAAGTCCCTGATTTGCTTCCGAAAGTCTTGTTTGGATTAAGCTGGACATTATGTAAGACAGGCCAAACACAGAAGGCGTTTCAGTTCATAGAGGAAGGATTAGACCATATCACAGCACGTTCTCACAAATTTTATAAAGAATTGTTTCTGTTCTTGCAGGCCGTGTACAAGGAGACTGTTGATGAACGAAAAATTCATGATCTTTTAAGCTATTTCGAAAAAAAGAACCTGCACGCTTACATTGAAGCATGTGCCCGGAGTGCTGCCACTGTTTTTGAAAGCAGCTGTCACTTTGAACAAGCCGCTGCGTTTTATCGGAAAGTGCTGAAAGCCCAAGAAGATATTCTAAAAGGAGAGTGTTTATATGCCTATTAAGAAAAAAGTGATGATGTGTCTGGCTATTACTCTAGTTTTCGGAAGCATGTCGTTTCCATTCCTGACAAACTCCAGCGGATTTAAGGAATCAACAGATCGAAATACGACGTATATCGATCATTCCCCTTACAAATTCATGAGTGATCAGAAAAAAGCCCTTAGCTAGGGCTTTTTCTTGCTTTATGGAAGACGTTCCATTTTCCACATCGCGGCATTCCTTCTATTTCTAACGCAAGACACTCGAAACAACCAAACCATTTGAGGTATAATGGATAAAGTGAATAACAGTATTTAGATTGATATATATGAAAGAGAGTGGAACATCATGGGCCGTAAGTGGAACAATATTAAAGAGAAGAAGGCGTCTAAGGACGCAAATACGAGTCGGATTTATGCGAAGTTTGGCCGTGAGATTTATGTGGCGGCGAAACAGGGCGAGCCTGATCCGGAATCCAACCAGGCGCTGAAGGTTGTGCTTGAGCGTGCGAAGACTTACAGCGTGCCGAAAAACATCATTGAACGTGCGATCGAGAAGGCGAAGGGCGGAGCGGAAGAGAATTACGATGAGCTTCGTTATGAGGGCTTCGGGCCGAACGGATCAATGATTATCGTTGATGCGCTGACGAATAATGTAAACCGTACGGCGCCGGAAGTGCGTGCGGCGTTCGGGAAAAACGGCGGAAACATGGGTGTGAGCGGATCTGTTGCTTACATGTTTGACGCGACGGCTGTAATCGGTGTGGAAGGCAAAACTGCTGATGAAGCGCTTGAAATCTTGATGGAAGCGGATGTTGATGTACGTGACATTTTAGAAGAGGATGACAGCGCGATCGTATATGCTGAGCCTGATCAATTCCATGCGGTGCAAGAGGCGTTTAAAAACGCGGGTGTCGAGGAATTTACAGTAGCGGAGCTGACAATGCTTGCGCAAAGTGAAGTAACGCTTCCGGATGATGCAAAGGAACAGTTTGAAAAATTGATTGATGCATTAGAAGATTTGGAAGATGTTCAGCAGGTATATCATAACGTTGATTTAGGTGAGTAAGGAGTGAGCAGGCTGTTATGGCCTGCTTTTTTTGTCCTGGAAATTGTTTTAGCTGTATGTAGGCGGCCGCCTATACGATCTATAAGATATTCTCATACTCTGGACTGTAACCTATGTGAAGGAGAGAGTGAATATGACTGATACAAGACATATGTATGGCGGACCTGGTTTTGGTCATTATCAGGGCTTTGGTATTGGCCACCCGGGTTATGGCATGTATGGAGGCTACCCAGATCACGGCATACATGGAGGTGTCGGCGGCTATCCGGGATATGGAACGTACGGAGGATCCGGCGGTTACCCAAGCGGCGGCTATGGAGGCTCTCCGGGAACTGTAAGTTATTCGAACATGCACCATGAAAATGATGGCCATCACCACTATTATCACCATCATCATGATGGAAAAGATAATCTTCATCACCATCATCACCATGTTGGAAAGGATAATTATCACCACCATCATGATGGTCATTATGGCCACCATCACCACCATATGGGCCACTGGGGAAAAGACGGTTATAAATAAAGAAGAGGATGGTATAAAGAGGACACTCTTGCAGATCAAGAGTGTTTTTTATCTTTTTTCTTGACTGTTCAGTCTGGAAAATGGTAACCTTTGTTTCAGGAGGTGATCGTTTTTTGGGGAGGAATAAAGAATTTGATACGGCACTTGTTCTTCACAGGGCGATAGAGGTTTTTGGAGAGTATGGCTACGAAGGAACGTCTCTTCAGGATCTGCTCTCTCATTTAGGCATTGCGCGCCAGAGCTTGTATGATACGTATGGCACGAAGCGTGATTTGTTTTTGTCCGCGGTGAAATCGTATCTTGAAGGGAAAAACGCTGCAGTTATGGAAAGGCTTGAAGCGCCAGGATCTGTAAAGGAAGCCATTCGTGATATTTTTCAAGAAGGTGTCAATGCCCTGAGGGATCCTGATCGGGCGAAGGCGTGCTATATCATTAACAGCGCGATTGAACAGATTCCGCATGACCCTGAGCTTGCCCGGTATTTTGAAAGACAATCCAAGCAGCTTGAGGACGCTTTTTATCAGGCGCTTTTAAGGGCGAAGGATCAAGGAGAATTGAATGGCGAAGATACTGATATATCTGCGCTTGCCCGGTACCTGAATCAAAGCAGGCTGTCACTGACATTTATTGCAAAAGTGACGGCTGATATGGATCGGCTTCAGGACCATGTTGACGTGAGTTTATCAGTGCTTGATTAACATGTGGTAAAGGATTCTTTGCCCATGTATGTACTTTTTGGACTGAATAGTCTAGAAATAAAAATGAGGTGATGATGAATGTTGATGAATGAGTTTGAAAAAGCATGTGAAACATTGAGAAAGTTTATGGCTTATATGCTTGAGAAGGACATGAAGAGCTGGGTGGAGCTTTGGGATGAGGATGCTGTATTTGAGTTTCCTTATGCGCCGGAGGGATCACCAAAAAAAATAGAAGGAAAAGCGGCCATTTACGATTATATTAAAGATTATCCTAAGCAGATTCATCTTTCTTCATTTACCGCTCCGACAGTGTACCGTTCAGCAGATACGAATACGGTGATTGCGGAGTTTCAATGTGACGGCCATGTGATTGAGACTGGACTGCCTTATCGCCAAAGCTATATCAGTGTCATCGAAACGAGAGACGGCCGCATTGTGCGTTATAGGGATTATTGGAATCCGCTTGTTGTAAAAGAGGCCTTTGGAGGATCATTTTTGCAAACAGAGGAGAGTGGGAAATGATGAAACAGAATCCGATTTTAATCACGGGCGGGACTGGCACAGTCGGCAGCCGAATCGCCAGCCGTTTAATAAAGCTGGGATACAGAGTGCGTATTGCAAGCCGAAAAAAGGGCGCGCTTGCAAGTGCGGAGTATGTGTATTTTGATTGGAAGGACGCCTCCAGTTTTACGCCTGCTCTGGAACAGGTAAAACAGATCTATCTTGTTGCTCCGGTCGGTGTATTTGATCCGGCTCCCTATGTGCTCCCCTTTTTAAAAGAGGCAAAGCGTCTCGGTGCAAAGCGTGTAGTGATGCTAAGTGCGTCTGTTGTCCCTGAGAATGGCCCCGTGTTTGGAGCGCTTCATCAGGCAGTGCGTGAGTTTCCAGAATGGACGGTGCTGCGGCCTTCATACTTTATGCAAAATTTCATCAATGTCCAGCATCGAATGTCGATTCAAACGGAGGGGCGCATCATCACGGCTTCAGGTGAAGGAAAACTTGGGTTTATTGACGCTGATGACATCGCAGAAACAGCCGTCAGTGCTTTGATTGATGATGTTCCTCATCAAACACATCATATTCTGACAGGTCCCGAGGCGCTGAGCTATGCCGAAGCGGCGGAGATCATTGGAGCTGCGGCGGGACGCCGGGTGGAGCATGTCAGCATTTCTCGTTCCGAGCTGCAGAATCGGATGGAGGCAGCTGGTTTGCCGGCTGATTATGCGGAATTTATGGCGGGGCTTGATGAGGCAATCAGCCATGGTGCGGAACATCGGGTAACGGATACAGTGAAGCGTGTGACGGGAAAAGAACCTCGTTCGCTGTCAGAGTTTGCGGCTGCTCATGCTGTGTATTGGAAACACTGATCTCATTTTGGACTGAATAGTCTAGAAAGACCTTCGGCGCTTCCGAAGGTCTTCTTATTGAAAAAGCTAAGTCGTGTTTTAGTCATAATCATGCCTCCTGCCTCATACCTATTAAGGTCATTGTTTTTGAGAAAGGAGGAGCCGGAATGAAGGATATGCAGCCGTTTACGCCTGTCAAATCATATACGCCCTTTCACAGCCGTTTTGATCCCTGTCCGCCTATAGGGAAGAAATATTACAGAACGCCCCCTAACCTTTATATGACCTTTCAGCCTGAGCACATGGAGCAGTTTTCGCCGATGGAGGCTTTGAGGAAAGGCACCCTTTGGAAGGATCTCTATGATTTTTATGAAAACCCTTATCGAGGGGGAGACGCACATGGCAAAAAAGGTTGACGCCGAATATTATCGTCAGCTAGAGCAAATACAGGCTGCTGATTTTGTGCTTGTTGAGCTGAGTCTTTATTTAAATACACATCCTCATGATGAAGATGCGCTGAAGCAATTCAATCAATATTCCGGCTATTCAAGGCACTTAAAAAGACAGTTCGAATCCTCTTACGGACCGCTTCTGCAGTTCGGCAACAGCCCCGCGGGCAAGGATTGGGATTGGGGAAAAGGGCCATGGCCGTGGCAAGTATAAGGAGGAATGCCTGAATGTGGGTGTATGAAAAGAAGCTGCAATACCCTGTCAAGGTCAGTACGTGCAACCCAACGCTGGCGAAGTATTTGATTGAGCAGTATGGAGGAGCGGACGGCGAGCTGGCCGCGGCTCTCCGGTATTTGAACCAGCGTTATACGATTCCTGATAAGGTCATCGGCCTTTTAACAGATATCGGCACGGAGGAGTTTGCCCATTTGGAAATGATTGCGACCATGGTCTATAAGTTAACGAAAGACGCCACACCGGAGCAGCTGCGTGAAGCTGGGCTTGGCGATCATTACGTCAATCACGACAGCGCGCTTTTTTATCATAATGCGGCTGGCGTGCCGTTTACCGCGAGCTATATCCAAGCGAAGGGCGATCCGATTGCCGATTTATACGAAGATATTGCCGCAGAAGAAAAGGCGCGGGCGACGTATCAATGGCTGATTGATATTTCGGATGATCCTGATTTAAACGATTCCCTGCGTTTTTTGCGTGAGCGTGAAATCGTACACTCTATGCGCTTCAGGGAAGCGGTTGAAATTTTAAAAGAAGAACGGGATAAAAAGAAGATTTTCTAATAGGCAGATTGGCCTCTCTTTCATACACCCTTTTACATACAGAGAAAATGGTCTGTTTTTGCAGTTTGGTCTGCATTATAATCAAGGTGTGTGTGCAAGCTTACTTTTTGATTGGGAGGCCTTTATGTCAGCTTTTAAGATTGAGAACGAAACGATTGCAGATGGATTTTACGCGTGTCCGGCCGTCTATGAGGATGCAGAATCGATTACCGGGTTGCTCGTCCGAACAGCTGAATGGCTCCGGGATCGGGGTTCTAACCAATGGAGCGGACTTCTGAAAGGGCAAGATATACATGATATCACGGGGTCAATTGAAAAGGGACATGTGTTTGTGTTTAAAAAAGATGAAGAGCTTGCGGCTGTCGTGATGCTGCTGCCTGAACCGAGCGAGTGGGACCGGACGCTTTGGGGAGACGATGGGCATGAGGAGTCCATTTATTTGCATCGCCTCGCAGTAAGCCGCCGGTTTGCGGGACAGGGGCTTGGAGCCCGCGTCCTTCAATGGGCGGAGACCGGCATACACTTTCCGGAAAAAACACGGATCCGGCTTGACTGTGTCGCTGATAACGACGCCCTGCATTCCTTTTATCGGCGTATGGGATATGAATTCATGGGCGCTGATGCGTCCGGATATCATTTGTTTGAGAAAGAGATTACGGCAGAATAAGCGTCCTTTGCAGGGGGCTTTTTTGTCTTTTCTAAAAGGGAGGGCAGGCGATGTTGTGGCTAATTTTATTTGTGTCAGGGATTGTGACGGCTTGTCTGTTTGCTGGCGTATCCGTTTTGATGCGGATGAGATTTCCTGACAAAAGTCGACCGGAATGGATGTTGGCCGGGCTGATCGTCCTTGGTGTGTTTGCGATCTGGTACAGCCTCGTGTATGTACGCGGCTGGGAAGGGGCTGCGCTCGGAATGCTTGGATTCAATGTCATTTTCGGAGCCATTGCCGGATATTTGATCGATAAGGCCATCCGGCGTTACAGGAAAAGATAAGGCTGCTGCCGTCTCTCATCATGTCGAAATTTTCACAGAACGGCAGGAATTTTCTTTCGAAAGGAGAAATACATATTACTTTAAAATGAAAGCGTTTTCCAAATCGGGAAGGTGATGTTGATGATACACAGTGTGACAAATGGGCTGAATCGTTTTTGTACGTGGGTGATGAGACTGGCCTATTTGAATGTGCTTTGGATTTTGTTTTCTCTTGCAGGCCTGGTTGTGTTTGGGCTGATGCCCGCTACTGCCGCGATGTTTACAGTGGCGAGAGAATGGGCGAAGGGGAATACGGATGCCCCGGTGTTTTCTGTCTTTTTTCGGACGTTTAAAAAGGAATGGCGGGCATCACAGATCCTCGGGCTTATCGTTGTGTCGGCTGCCCTGTTTCTGTTTGCGGATATGCGGATAGCGGCTCAGATGGACCAGCCTGTGCTCGTCAATGTATTCCTGAGCATTAGTTTGATTTTCGCGTTTGTTGTGCTGTATGTGTTCCCGGTATTTTCTCATTTTGACGTAAAAATCAGAGAGGTGCTGAGCATCAGCTTTTTCATTGCCTTCAGCCGTCCGGCGGTGACGCTTTTGATGGCGGCGGGCGCTGTTGGTGTGCTTTGTCTCGTTCTGTTTCATGTCACGTTTCTATTGTTTTTCAGCGGGAGTTTACTCAGCCTGATCTTAACGAAGCTGTCCTTTAAAGCGTTTCGGTCAATGGATCAGCGGCAGGAGAAAGAAAAGGCGGCATGAAGAAAAGAGTTGCTGGCTGGTACAGGCGGATGAAGATTAAGGATAAGCTGTTTGTGTTTCTATCGTTGATTATGGCCGTATCCTTTCTGTTTGTATACAGCGGAGTCCAGTATGCCTTTCATGTGTATGATGAGCAGATTTACCGCAAGTCCTCGGAGGTGCTTCGGATGTCTTCTGAAAGGATCGAAGACGAGCTGAAGAAGATAGAGGATGTGTCATATGAAATCATTACAGACGAACAGATTCAGCGCATCCTGAGCATGCAAAATCGGGATGATACGTATGATCAATATCAAATGAAGCAGGAGCTTTGGGATCAGCTTGCGGGATATGCCAGCGATGAAAAGTACATCGATTCCATTCATTTGATTGATGCCCGCGGCTCAGAGTATTCAGCCGGAAGCAGTTCTTCAGATCTTTTGAAGCAGGAGCAGGAAGAGGTATTTAAGCGAGCGAAAGCGAAAAATGGAAGAAATCTTTGGATGACGCTCGGCGGGTCAGATCCTGTCCTGATTTCAGCACGGCAGATCAGGTCCTATCACCAGCTGAGTCTGAACGGCTTGGGCATGGTGCTGATCCAAGTCAATGTAAAACAGATGATTCGTGATGTGCCGAAGGATTGGGGCGATTCAGTCGGAGACATTATGATTGCTGACCAAGGCGGGAATTTGGTGTATACGGCACATGCATCAGCGCATGTTCCTGAGGCAGCAAAAGAGACGCTGAAGCACCCCGGTTATGACTTGATAAAAAAGAATGGCAAACGTTACTTTATTTCTTATCTTCAATCATCCTACCAAAATTGGAGCTACTATAATGTCATCCCCTTTGACCAGATGTTCGAAAAAATTTCCTTTATGAAAACAGTGATCGGCACATGCTTTCTCCTCTTTTTCTGTGTGGTTTTGCTTTTCGGAAGGAAAATCGCCAACAGCATCACGGAGCCGATTGAACAGCTTGTGGCCGCGATGAAATCGGTACAGCACAGCGGCATTGAAGCAGGTGTGTCGCTTTCTCTGCCGGAACATACACAGGATGAGGCCGGCATGCTGAACCGCCATTTTACTGTCATGATGAAACGGATTAATGAGCTGATGGAAGAAAATGTGGAAAAACAGCTCATTATTAAAGAAACCGAATTGAAAGCACTGCAAGCCCAGATCAATCCGCATTTTTTATATAACACGCTCGAGTCCATCAATTGGCTGGCCAAGGCGAATCAGCAAAAGCAAATCTCAAAAATGGTGGAATCACTCGGTTTTCTTCTTCGAAACAGCATACATATGAAAAAGGATATCGTGACCATTCAGGAGGAGGCGGACATCGTTCTTCACTATATGACCATTCAGCGGTTTCGATTTGAGGAGCGCCTGAACTTCACGTTGGATATTGACGATGAGGTGAAGCATTGCCTTATTCCGAAACTGACGCTCCAGCCGCTTGCGGAAAATGCGATTCAATACGCGCTTGAACCCTTTACAAGGCCGTGCGCCATCCGGATTCAGGCCAAAAAGGCGAAGGAATGTGTCTGTATTACGGTCGAAGATAACGGCCCTGGCATGGATGGACGGATTCTTGAATCAACGGGCGGAAGAGGAATCGGACTTTGGAATATTCGCGAGCGCATCAGCCTGACATTCGGAGAGCCATACGGCTTGCGGATTCAGAGTGAGCATGAAAAGGGGACGAGGATTGTGATCACAATACCGTGCCGAAATGAGGTGGTGTGATGTATAAAATACTGCTGGCTGATGATGAGAGGATTATCCTTGATGGAATGGCAGGAATCATTGAGTGGGAGTCGCTTGGCGCCTCATTGATCGGTAAAGCGCAGAACGGACATGAAGCATATGAAAAGATTGTACATAAGCAGCCGCATATCGTCATCACAGACGTCAAAATGCCCGGCATGGACGGGCTTGAGCTGATCAAAAAGGTGTCAGCCGTCAGCCCGTCGGTGCAGTTTATCGTCCTGTCCGGTTTTGGAGAGTTTGAGTACGCAAAGGAAGCCATGAAATATGGGGTGAAGCATTATTTGCTGAAACCCTGCAATGAACAGCAGATTATCAGCTCGCTGGAGGAAATCATTGCTGAGCTGAAGCGGCAAGATGTTCACAAAAAGAAAACAGCCCATTTGAAACACGAGCTGGACCATATCCGTTCCTTTGCAGCCGATCAATACTTGGAAGGCTTGATCGCCGGTGTGGCCCAGCTGTCTCCGCCGCCTTCACTTGCCGGAAAAAAAGTCCGCCTCTTGATCTTAAAAGGGGAACAATCTATTGATGCCACAACCAGAGAGGCACTCGGATCGGCACTGACAGCGGTTTGCAGCAGCGGAGAATGGACAGTGCTCGCCGTAGAGGAGAACGCCGCTGAAAAGGCGGCGGAGGTTTTTGCGGACCGCAAGATGGCCATCAGTCAGGCGGGAGAACTCCGGCACGCGGGGCAGCTGTTTCGTGACACAGCTGAAGCGTCTGGTGACCTGCATGGGAGCGCAGTGATTTCAAAAATGATCAGGCTCATTGCCGACGAACTCGGAAACCCGAATCTATCCTTGAAGTGGGCAGCGAAGGATATGCTGTTTATGAATCCTGATTATCTCGGGAAATTATTTAAGCAGGAAACAGGCGAGAAATTTTCCCAATATGTTACACGAGTGCGTCTTGAACATGCGATGAAACAGATGAAAATGAGGCGGGATGCGAGCGTTTCAGAAATTGCTGAAGAAATCGGGTTTGGCGATAATCCGAAGTATTTCAGTCTTGTTTTTAAAAAATATACCGGTCTGACACCGTCAGAATTCAGAAGAAAACAGGGAGGCGCTTCCGCAGGATAGCCATCTCTGTTTTTTTGACTTTCCCCACTGTTTTTTGAGTGTTTCGCCTCATCTGAACGCTTTAAAATAAATGTAAGCACTTACATTAAAGGGGGGATTGGTTTGAAGAAGATTTGTTACGTGCTGTTATCGCTTGTCTGCGTCTTTTTTTTCAGCGGTTGTTCAGCGGGTGAAGAGGCCTCGGGAAAAAAAGAAGACGTTACACTCAGAATCGCATGGTGGGGCGGGCAGCCAAGACATGATTATACAACAAAGGTAATTGAACTTTACGAGAAAAAGAATCCTCACGTCCATATTGAAGCGGAATTTGCGAACTGGGATGACTACTGGAAAAAGCTCGCGCCCATGTCTGCCGCCGGCCAGCTTCCTGATGTCATCCAAATGGATACCGCTTACTTAGCCCAATACGGAAAGAAGAACCAGCTGGAAGATTTAACGCCGTATACAAAGGATGGAACGATTGATGTCAGTTCAATCGACGAGAATATGCTGTCGGGCGGAAAAATCGACAATAAGCTTTATGGATTTACGCTAGGTGTCAACGTGCTGTCTGTGATTGCGAATGATGATTTGCTGAAAAAAGCCGGTGTGTCTATCAATCAGGAAAACTGGACGTGGGAGGATTACGAGAAGCTGGCGTATGATCTTCAGGAAAAAGCCGGTGTCTACGGTTCCAACGGAATGCATCCGCCTGATATTTTCTTCCCGTATTATTTGCGCACAAAGGGTGAGCGCTTTTACAAAGAAGACGGCACTGGCCTCGCGTATCAAGATGATCAGCTGTTTGTCGATTACTTTGAACGGCAGCTGAGGCTGGTGAAAGCGAAAACGTCCCCAACACCTGATGAAAGCGCACAGATTAAAGGGATGGAAGACGATTTTATCGTCAAAGGCAAATCAGCGATTACATGGAACTACTCCAATCAATATTTGGGCTTTGCCCGGCTGACAGACTCGCCGCTGTCTCTCTATCTGCCGCCGGAGCAAATGAAGGAAAAGGCGCTGACATTGAAGCCGAGTATGCTGTTTTCCATTCCGAAAAGCTCTGAGCATAAAAAAGAGGCAGCGAAATTTATTAATTTCTTCGTGAATAATGAGGAAGCGAACCAGCTGATTAAAGGCGAGCGAGGCGTTCCAGTCTCCGACAAGGTGGCGGATGCGATTAAACCGAAGCTGAATGAGGAAGAAGCCAACATCGTGGAGTATGTAGAAACCGCGTCAAAAAACATCAGCAAAGCCGATCCGCCAGAGCCTGTGGGAAGCGCGGAGGTCATCAAGCTGCTGAAGGATACGTCAGA
Source organism: Bacillus sp. SG20033 (assembly GCF_044570195.1). Taxonomy (NCBI): domain Bacteria; kingdom Bacillati; phylum Bacillota; class Bacilli; order Caryophanales; family Bacillaceae; genus Bacillus; species Bacillus sp. SG20033. Next base: position 755,416 of record NZ_CP172606.1, read on the forward strand.
TCAGATTCTGTATCAGAAGGTATCGCCGGAAAAAGCCGCCAAAACGTTCCGGAAAAAGGCCAATGAGATATTAGAGAGGAATAATTGACGGGAAATGGGGCTGACGCAATGAAAAAAAGCTGGAGTATAAGAAAAGACAATCTGGCGGGATATGCTTTTATTTCTCCGTTTATCATCGGGTTCCTATGCTTTACGGTGATCCCGATGGGGGCGTCCCTGTTTCTGTCCTTCACGAGCTATGACTTGTTTACGGCGCCGAAATGGATCGGGCTCGACAACTTTAAGGAAATGTTTACGGGTGACGAAAAGTATTGGCAGTCTCTAAAGGTGACGTTTACGTATGTGCTTGCCGGGGTTCCGCTCCGCCTCGGCTTCGCGCTTTTTATCGCTGTCATTTTAAACAATGCAGCAAAAGGAACGTCCATTTACAGAACGCTCTTTTATCTGCCTTCGATCATCGGCGGGAGCGTCGCCGTGGCAATCATGTGGCGCAATATTTTTGGCAATGACGGGGTCATCAATGCGCTGCTGTTTTTTGTCGGGATTGATCAAAAAATTCTTTGGTACCAGAATCCAACAAGTGCGCTGTGGACATTGATTCTGCTGTCCGTCTGGCAGTTCGGGTCGTCAATGCTGATTTTTTTGGCCGGGCTGAAAAACATTCCGTCTTCGTATTTGGAAGCGGCAAGTGTGGATGGGGCAAATCGGGTGCAGCGTTTCTTCAAGATCACGCTTCCGATCCTTACACCGATTATTTTCTTTAACCTAGTGATGCAGACGATTTCTGCTTTTATGACATTTACACCTGCCTATATCATTTCGAAGGGCGAGGGCGGGCCGCTTGACGGGACACTTCTCTATTCGCTCTATTTGTTCCAGCGTGCGTTTAACTATTTTCAAATGGGCTACGCATCGGCGATGGCGTGGGTCATGCTTGTCATTGTCGGGCTGATTACGCTCATATTGTTTAAAACATCGTCATATTGGGTTCATTACGAGTCAAAGGAGGAATGACGGATGGAGCCGGTCAACCAGCCTGTCAGAGAAGCCCCGGTTTTTGAGAGAAAAAAAGCCGGGCGCGTCAGTCCCAAACGCATACTGTTCCATGTTTTTACGGCAACGCTGGCGGTGTTGCTGCTGTACCCGGTTATTTGGCTGTTTGTCAGCTCGTTTAAAGAAAGCGCCAGTATTTTTACAACCTCACATTCTCTCATTCCAGACCCTTTTATTCTCAGTAACTATGCTGAAGGGTGGAAGGGCATTGCGGGACAGCCGTTTCTGACGTTTATTAAAAACTCGGCGATTATTGTCGGGCTGTCAACAATCGGTGCCGTCATGTCATCGGCTGTCATTGCGTACGGATTTGCGCGTATACCGTTTAAGGGAAAAAAATTTTGGTTTGCGTGCATGATGGGGACGTTAATGCTGCCTCATGAAGTGTTGATGATTCCGCAGTATATTATGTTTGCGAAATTAGACTGGCTGAATTCCTTTAAACCAATTGTCGTTCCGCAATTTTTCGGGCATGCGTTTTTTATCTTTCTGATGATCCAGTTTATCCGGACGATTCCCGAGGAGCTGGATGAAGCCGCGCGAATCGACGGATGCGGACGTTTTGCCTGCTTTTGGCGGATCATTCTCCCGCTGATTGCCCCCGCGCTTGCGACGTCTGCGATTTTCTCCTTCTATTGGAAGTGGGAGGAGCTGATTCAGCCGCTCTTGTATTTGAATAAGCCGGGGCTTTACCCTGTTTCACTTGCACTGAAGCTTTTTCTCGATACAGAGTCGGCTTCGAACTGGGGCGCGATGTTTGCCATGTCAGCCGTCTCGTTATTGCCTGTGATTCTTGTTTTCTTTTTGTTTCAGAAATATATCGTTCAGGGCATCAGTACGACCGGATTAAAATAAAAAGGAGTGTTGCAGATGGCACAGCTTATCTTTGATGAAGAAAAGGTGACGTCGGTTATTGACCGGATCGTGAAACGGACATTTCAGATGGATTTTGCATGGGATTGGCCGGGCGGCGTCGCGTTTTACGGCGTGGCGGAGGCCTATAAAGCGACAGAAAACGAGGAATATATCAATCTGTTAAAAACGTGGGTGGATGAACAGCTGGAGGATGGGCTGCCGCCGCTTTCAATCAACGGAGTTTCCATCGGGCATACGCTTTTGTTCCTCCACAAGGTGACGGGTGATGACGTGTATTTGGAAACAGCGGCCGAGATGGCGGAATATGTGCTGCATAAGGCGCCGCGCTTTGGCGAGGGTATCCTTCAGCATACGGTGAATGCGGCAGAATACGTATTCCCTGAACAGGCATGGGCGGATACGCTGATGATGGCTGGGCTGTTTATGCTGAGAATCGGGCGGGTCATGGAGCGTGAGGATTATTTTGAAGACGGCCTGCGCCAGTTTCACGGACATGAGGATGTGCTTCAGGACCCTGTCACGAATTTGTACTACCACGCCTGGGACAACAAAGCGCAAAATCATCTGTCGGGGATTTATTGGGGCAGGGCGAACGGCTGGGCGGCACTCACGATGGCAAAGGCGCTCCCGCTTATTGAGGTGACACATCCTTCCTTTATGATCATCGACGGATCGCTCAGAGACCAGCTGAGCGCGCTTGTCCGGCTTCAGGATGAATCAGGGCTGTGGCATACGATTTTGGATGATCCGGATTCTTATCTGGAGGTTTCGGCATCAGCGGGTATTGCTTCTGCTCTGATATCGAGCGGAAAGCTGTATACAAAATATGTGCAGAAATCGCTTGCCGCCATTTTGGATGCGGTGGAAGAGGACGGACGGGTCAGCAAGGTATCGGCCGGGACAGCCGTCATGAAAAATGCCGAAGGATACAAACAGGTGCCTTACAAACGAATACAAGGATGGGGGCAGGGACTTGCGCTGACGTTTCTTGCTGATGTTTTGAAAACGAAAAAACGCGTGTATCAGTAAAGACAGCGGCGGGGGGAAAGGGATGAAAAAACAGCCTCAACAGAAGGAACGGGTTTCTCGCTGGAAGGGAACGTATTTCAAAAGAAACTTTGTCTTCATTTTGCTGATTGCCTGTATTCCCGGATTGCTGACTGGCGGCGCAATCTACTTTCTTTCGATCGACAAGGTGGAGAAAGAGCTGCAGAGATCGCATGAAACACAGGTGGCGCGTGAGGTCAGCCGAATGGATGAGAAGCTGGGAGTGCTTGAACTGGCACTCACCCAGATGGCCTACGATTCTTCACTGATGAACGGATTGGCCGAGAGGGATTTGGAGAAAGACTTTACGTTCTCCTATCAATTAACGAAAAAGCTGTTTCTTTTGCGGGACCAGCAGCCGCTGATCGAGCAGGCTTCCATCTTTCTGAACAGCCCCCGGCCACTTGTGCTGAGCCCTGAATACAGCGCTTTGACAGAACAGGAGGCGCTTCGCAAGTATCGCTCGCAGCTTGCCTCAGACCACAGCATTTATTGGAAACGGTCGGGAAACCAAGCGATGCTGATCCAGCTCATTCCGGGCGCGGCGGAGAAACCGTTCGGCGCGATCATGCTGGCGGTTGATCCGAAAGAAATGGAATCAATCCTGCAAAGCTTGTCCCCCTATCCTGATGGCAGTGCGCTGCTTTTAGATCAAAATCAAGAGGTGCTGTTTCATGAAGGGGAAAAAGATTTTGAAAAGACTTTACTTCAAGAGATAAAAAAACAGCCTGCTGAGAACGGCCATTTTCAGTTGGAATGGGAAGGCAAGGTGTATTCTGTCTCCTTTGGAGAAATGAACCGGATGCATCAGCAATGGACCTTTGTGTCAGCGGCGCCTCTTTCAGCTATTACAGCGCCGATGGTGTTTTTATCAAAAGTGATCATCGTGATGCTGGTCATTTGCATCGGTTTGGCGGTATGCATGACATGGTATGCATCAAAAAAAATCTATCGTCCCATTCAGCATTTGCTTGGCTTGTTTACCGGAGGAGAGAAGAAAGTATGGCAGGCGTCCGGGCAGGATGAATTCAAGTGGATTGAAAAGAGATGGCAGGATCTATCCCTTGAAAGCCGGAAGCTCCAAGAGCAGCTCCTGCGGCAGACGCCCCATATGAAAAAGAGTTTTTTGCAGCACCTCTTGCAGGGGGATTTTTACTATGACAACGAGGACAGTCTCAGATCTCGGATGGAGGAGGCCGGCTGGAACATCGGCGAAAACGTGTTTCATGTGCTGGATCTTCAATTGACAGGACTCCGCTGTGAAAAAAGCATCTTCTGTTGCGATGATGAACAGCTCGCTGTGTTTACACTGACTAATATCGCTGAGGAATTGGCGGCTAAACGCGTTTTTCAGCTCTCCATACTTGATATTGGCCGGCTTTCTATCACCGTTCTTGTGATGAAAACAAACAGCTCTGATCTGAAGGCGTATATAACGGAGCTGGCACGCCAATTTGGGAATGTAACCGGACTATGCCTGACCTCGACATTGAGCAGCGAGACGGAGCGTGTCACGGAAATTCCTTCTTTATTTCAGAATGTGAAAAGCGGCAAATCCTGCAGGCAGTTTGCCAACCGGAATCAGGTCATTGATTTGCAGGCCGACTTCCCTCAGGATGAGCAGTTCGCTCCTTATTACCCCTTTGAGCTGGAAAAACAAATTGTTCAGGCTATCCGGCTGGAAAGAAAACAGGAAGCCAAGGAACTGATTCGTGTATGCATGGAGGAACTGGCGGAAAAGGCGGCCATAGACAGGCATGTGCATTCCGCCCTGATTCAGCTGTTTTCCCGCATTCAGGAGGATATTTTGCATTCCGGGCTCAATCCCAGCGAACTGTTTCAGCACCGGAATCCGTTTCTTGATGTTTCAGAATTGCGCGAACCTAATGAAGCGGCGGCTTGGCTAATGGATGCAGTGGTGACGCCTTTCCTTTCCAAGCTTGAGGGCAGAAAAAACAGACAGCAAAAGCAGCTGGCAGAACGTGTGATTGCGATGATTCACGAACAGTATATGGCGGACATTTCATTGGAAAGCTGTGCCGATGCGCTTGGCATGAATTCATATACGTTAAGCAAGGCATTTAAGCAAGTGACCGGCATTAATTTTATCGATTATGTGACCCAGATCAGAATCGAAAAGGCGAAAGAACTGCTGGTCAATACGAATAAAAAAATTCATGACGTGTCAGAAGAAGTCGGCTACCGCCACAATTACTTTAACCGGATTTTTAAAAAACAGGTCGGCATGCCGCCGGGTGTCTTCAGGCAAATGTATCAGGAAACGCCGTGAAAGGAGAGAACATGTGATGAAGAAACCAATTCAAGTATTTTTAGCGGGAGATTCCACTGTGAGTGACTGCCCGCCTCATGAAGCGCCGATGGCGGGGTGGGGGCAGGTATTCGGGCAATTGTTTTCTGAAGAGGTAGTGGTGCACAATCATGCCAAAGGAGGAGCGAGCACCAATTCTTTTGTGGAGGAAGGAAGGCTTCAAGCAATTGCCGAGCGCATCACACAAGGCGATTATTTGTTGATTCAATTCGGCCACAATGACCAAAAACCGCGGGGGACGAAGCCGTACTCCACATTTCAGCAGTTTCTTACCTTGTTTGCAGATACGGCACGCGAAAAGGGCGCGCATCCTGTGTTCGTCACATCGGTGCAGCGCCGCCGCTTTGATGAAAACGGACGGATCGAGCATTCCCTCGGTGAGTATCCCGATGCGATGAAAGCACTGGCGAAGGAGCTCGATGTACCTGTGATTGATCTGCTTGCGAAAACAAAGGTGCTGTATGAAGAATACGGGCCGGAGGAGTCGAAGCGATTGTTCGTTTGGTTTCAGCCGAATGAACATCCGAATTACCCGGACGGCATTGAGGACAATACGCATTTTTCGGAAAAAGGTGCAATGGAGGTTGCGAAGCTTGTGGCAGAAGGCATTGAAGAGCTCGGACTTCCGCTTAAGGACCACCTTGTGAGCCGGGAGGGGAAAGAACATGTATAAGGAAGGCGCTTGCCTGTATCGCAATCCGCTCCGGTCTAAAAGCGATGTGAAGGACTGGCGGATGGAGGGAGGGGGACAGATCTCATTTGACGATCACAGCTTGCACCTGTCACATGTCCAGGACGAAGCGCACTTTGTCTTTTGGTGTCCGGAAACCTTTCCAGACGGCATCATTGTGACATGGGACTTCTCTCCGATCGAGCAGCCTGGACTGTGTATGCTGTTTTTTTCTGCTGCGGGAATGGGAGGCGAGGATTTGTTTGATCCAAGTCTCCAGAAAAGAACGGGAAAATACCCCGAGTATCATTCGGGGGACATCAATGCCCTCCACCTGTCATATTTCCGCAGAAAGTACCCGGAGGAAAGAGCGTTCCGCACCTGCAATTTAAGAAAAAGCCGCGGTTTCCACCTCGCCGCAATGGGGGCCGATCCGCTGCCTTCTCCAGACGACGCTGATTCTCCGTATCGTATGAAGCTGATCAAAGACAAAGGCTATGTGCACTTTTCAATCAATGGTCTGCCCATTCTTGAGTGGATGGACGACGGCAGCACATATGGGCCTGTGTTAACAAAAGGAAAAATCGGGTTCCGGCAGATGGCCCCCATGAAAGCAGCTTACAGGGATTTTGCCGTACATCAAGCGGTGAGAAGATGAAGACGACTGTAACGGATGCGCTTTATGCAGGCTGCGAAGCGGTGGTGAAAATAGCATGGCTCAACGGGCTGTGGCTGTTGTTTACACTTTTGGGCGGCGTTCTTTTCGGATGGGCGCCGAGCACAGCCGCGATGTGTGCCGTTATAAGGAAATGGCTGATGGGGCAAAAGGATGTCCCGATATTTCCGTTATTTCTCGATACCTATAAAAAAGAGTTTCTCAAGGTTAATGCGATCGGATTGGCGTTTTCGGCTCTTTTGCTCATATTGTCCGCGAACTATCATTATTTTTCTGCCAGTACGGATTGGCTATCCTTTGCCGTAACAAGCTGCACGCTGCTTGCAGGGCTTTTGTATATCATCGCGCTGATGTATGTGTTTCCCCTTTATGTGCATTACCAGCTCCCGCTTCGCAAATATATACCGCAGGCACTGCTGTTTGGCGCCATGAGACCGCTGACGACCGGCTGTATGCTGATCGGGTGCGGATTTGTCCTTTATTTGCTGTATACGCTTCCTGGCCTGATCCCATTTTACGGCCCGTGTTTATTTGGGCATGTGTTGATGTTTTTTGCTCTTCGGGGATTTCAAAAGACGGAGGCCCAGCATCATCAAGCCGGGTAACAAAAAAATGACAAATACGCAAAAAAGTGCAGTGTCCGAAATAGGCAGATGCAAAAAAGTGAAATTGAAGACAGCTCACACAGCGCATAAAATCCAATTTAAGTAAGCGCTTACAGATAAATGAGAAGGAGCTGTCTGATGATTACACGAAGGAAACGCATGTTTACCGCTGTTACGTTGCTGGTCTTGTTGGTGATGGGAACCTCTTTATGTCCTGTGAAAGCTGAAGGGGCAGCGCGGCAGATGGAAGCGCTGAACCGGGGGCTTGTAGCGGTCAAGACGGACGGGGGCATTTTTGTCAGCTGGCGGTTTCTTGGAACCGAAAATGCATCTGTTTTGTTCAATGTGTACAGAGACGGGCAAAAACTGAATGCTGCGCCTGTCAAAACCACGAACTATGTGGATAAAAATGGATCGGCGGGCTCAACGTATACGGTTCGGGCTGTTGTAAACGGTACCGAACAGCCGGCTTCTGAAAAAGCCTCCGTATGGGCGCAGCCGTATCATTCCGTCCCGCTGGATAAACCGGCTGGCGGCACGACGCCAAAGGGTGAAGCTTACACGTACAGCGCTAATGACGCAAGTGTTGGCGATGTGGATGGTGACGGGCAATACGAGCTAATCCTGAAATGGGACCCTTCTAACTCAAAAGACAATTCACAGGATGGCTATACGGGTGACGTGCTGATTGACGCGTATAAACTGGACGGCACAAAGTTATGGCGGATCAATCTCGGCAAAAACATCAGAGCGGGGGCGCACTACACCCAGTTTATGGTGTATGACCTTGATGGTGATGGAAAAGCGGAAGTGGCGATGAAAACGGCAGACGGGACAAAAGACGGCACGGGCAAAGTAATTGGAAATGCCAATGCAGATTACAGAAATGAACAGGGGCGTGTGCTTTCAGGCCCTGAATATCTCACTGTGTTTCAAGGTTCAACCGGGAAAGAGCTTGTCACTGCAAATTTTGAACCGGCGCGCGGCAATGTGTCGGATTGGGGAGACAGCTACGGCAACCGTGTTGACCGTTTTCTCGCTGGCATTGCCTACCTTGATGGACAGCGGCCGAGCCTGATCATGACCAGAGGGTATTACGCTAAAACCATGCTAGTCGCCTATAACTTTAGGGACGGAAAGCTGTCAAAGCTTTGGACGCTGGACTCTTCAAAGTCAGGAAACGAAGCGTTTGCCGGACAGGGGAATCACAACCTGAGCATCGCGGACGTTGACGGGGATGGAAAAGATGAGATTATTTTCGGCTCAATGGCTGTTGATCATGACGGGAAAGGCATGTACTCGACCGGCTTAGGCCATGGGGATGCCCTCCATACAGGAGATCTTGATCCGGGCCGGCCGGGGCTTGAGGTGTTTCAAGTTCATGAGGACAAAAATGCAAAATACGGCTTATCTTTCCGGGATGCTGCAACCGGAAAAATCCTTTGGGGCGTTTATGCCGGCAAGGATGTAGGCCGGGGAATGGCTGCTGATATTGACCCGCGTTATCCGGGACAGGAAGTGTGGGCAAACGGTTCTCTCTACTCAGCGAAAGGGGTCAAAATCGGAAGCGGGGTTCCGTCCTCGACCAACTTCGGCATCTGGTGGGACGGGGATCTGCTCCGGGAACAGCTGGACAGCAACCGAATTGATAAGTGGGATTATCAAAACGGCGTATCGAAAAATGTGCTGACTGCATCAGGCGCAGCGGCTAACAACGGCACAAAAGCAACACCGGCGCTTCAGGCTGATCTGCTCGGTGACTGGCGCGAGGAAGTCGTGTGGAGAACGGAGGACAGCAGTGCTCTGCGCATTTACACGACGGCCATTCCGACTGAGCACAGGCTGTATACGCTGATGCACGATCCGGTGTATCGGCTTGGCATCGCCTGGCAAAATGTCGCCTATAACCAGCCGCCGCACACAAGCTTCTTTTTAGGAGACGGCATGGCGGAACAGCCAAAACCAAATATGTATACGCCTTAACTGAAAGGGGGAAGGAACGGGCTGCGAGCAGCCCGTTCCCATCAAATGAAACCAAAAAAGAGGCAAATGGAATACTTGACCAGAGGTTTGATTGCGGTAAAGACAGAACAGGGCGTGTTTGTCAGCTGGCGTTTTCTCGGCACGGACCATGAGACGACGGCTTTTCACCTTTATCGGGATGGAAAGCGGATCACCCGCGATCCAATCGCTGAAAGCACTAATTTTCTCGATCAAAACGGAACGGCTGACGCTGTTTATCAGGTGGCGGCCGTCAATAAGGGAAGGGAAGAAAAACTGTCCAAAGAAGCTCCAGTCTGGCGGGAAAATGTACTGGAGGTTCCGCTTGCCAAACCAGAAGGCGGTGTGACGCCGGATGGAAAGCCGTACACCTACAGCGCCAATGATGCCAGCGTCGGGGATGTGGACGGGGATGGAGAATATGAAATCATCCTGAAGTGGGACCCGTCCAATTCAAAAGACAACGCTCATGACGGGTATACAGGGGAGGTGCTCATAGATGCCTATAAACTGGACGGCACCTTTTTGTGGCGCATCAACCTTGGCAGAAACATCAGGGCAGGCGCTCATTACACGCAATTTATGGTGTATGACCTGGATGGTGACGGAAAAGCAGAAATCGCCATGAAAACAGCTGACGGCACAACAGACGGGAAAGGACATATCATCGGTGATGAGCATGCCGATTTTAGAAACGAACAGGGCAGAATTTTGTCCGGTCCGGAATATTTGACCGTGTTTAAAGGAGAAACCGGTGAGGAACTCACGACCGTGGAATATGAACCGCCCCGCGGCAAGCTGGAGGATTGGGGAGACGGCTATGGAAACCGGATGGACCGTTTTCTCGCCGGGATCGCTTATTTGGATGGGGAGCGGCCGAGCCTTGTAATGGCGCGCGGCTACTATACGAGAGCCGTGCTCGTGGCATACGATTTCAGAAACGGAAGGCTCAAAAAACGCTGGGTATTTGACTCCAACCAGCCGGGACATGAAGCGTACGCAGGACAGGGGAACCACAGCTTGAGCGTGGCGGATGTCGATGGAGACGGAAAGGATGAAATCATATACGGCGCAATGGCGGTCGATCATGACGGAACCGGCCTGTACACAACAGGGCTCGGGCATGGAGACGCGATGCATGTAGGGGATCTGGACCCGTCACGAAAAGGGCTTGAAGTGTTCCAGGTGCATGAGGACGCCACGAAGCCGTACGGACTGTCACTGCGAGATGCCGGAACCGGTGAGATATTATGGGGCGTCCATGCTGGAACTGACGTTGGCCGGGGCATGGCGGCTCATATTGACCCAAGCTACAAAGGGTCGCTCGTCTGGGGAATTGATCCGCCGGGCAATGATGGCATGTCGTACGGGCTTTTCACGAGCAAAGGCGAAAAAATCAGCGACAAAGCGCCCGCTTCAGCCAATTTCGCCATCTGGTGGGACGGTGATTTGGTCAGAGAACTGCTTGATCATGACTGGGACGGAACGATCGGCAGGCCAAAGATTGAAAAATGGGATGCTGAAAACGGCTGTCTGAAGACGATATTTCAGCCGGCCGGCGTGCTGTCCAACAACGGCACGAAAGGAAACCCGGTTCTTCAGGCCAACCTGTTCGGAGATTGGCGGGAAGAAGTGATATGGAGAACGGAAGACAGCAGCGCGCTCCGTATCTATACAACGACACATCTCACCCGCCACCGCTTTTACACGCTGATGCATGATCCGGTTTACAGGCTCGGCATCGCCTGGCAGAATACCGCCTACAACCAGCCGCCGCACACGAGCTTTTACCTCGGAACGGGAATGAAAAAACCGCCGAAGCCCGCCCTGTACATAGCGGGAAGTAAAGCGGAGGCGCCGCTGTAGTAGGGCTAAGGGATAAGACGCAAAGGCTGAACGCTACGACAAGATGATTAACGAACGGGCAGGACGAACCAATGCTCAAGCGCTGTACACACCGGTCTTTTTCAAGGGAAGAGCCATCCGTGATGGAAGCTGTATAAAAAACGAGGGGGAATGAAAAATGGCAAATCATATTTATCTTGCCGGCGATTCGACTGTTCAAACGTATGGAGACAGCACAAATCAAGGGGGCTGGGGGCAGTTTCTCGGCTCGCATCTGCCGGAGCATATTCAAGTGATCAACAGAGCGATCGGGGGAAGAAGCTCGAAAACATTTGTGGAAGAGGGCAGGCTTCAGGCAATCCTTGATGTGATCGAGCCGGATGATTGGCTGTTCGTGCAGATGGGCCATAATGACGCGTCGAAAAATAAGCCGGAGCGCTACACCGAGCCCTATACCACCTACAAAGAATATTTAAAGCAGTATATCGCAGGCGCGCGGGAAAAAAGCGCCCACCCGCTTCTCATTACCCCCGTAGCCCGCTTTCATTACGAAAACGGCGTGTTTTTGAACGATTTTCCTGATTACTGCATTGCCATGAAGCAGACGGCTGAAGAGGAGAATGTCCAGCTCATTGATCTGATGGAGAAAAGCCTTGCTTTCTTTACTGAGAAGGGCGAGGAAAAAGTATACACCTATTTTATGATTTCAGAAGGGATTAACGATTACACGCATTTTACAAAAAAAGGCGCAAATGAAATGGCGAAACTTGTGGCAAAAGGCATAAAGGAGCTCGGCCTGCCATTGACAGAATCGATCATCAAAGAAAGGTGAAAATATGATGAGAAAACTGTATCATGGCGCTTGCTATTATCCGGAATTATGGGATGAAGAGACGATTCAGCAGGACATTGACATCATGCGTGAAGTTGGCGTAAATGTTGTGCGGATCGGCGAATTTGCCTGGTCTGTCATGGAACCTGAAGAAGGAAAAATTGACGTCGGTTTTTTCAAAGAAATCATCGCCCGGCTGTATGATAGCGGGATCGAAACGATTATGTGCACGCCGACGCCTACCCCGCCGATTTGGTTCTCACACGGCCGGCCCGAACGCATGCATGTCAATGAAAAAAGAGAGATCATGGGGCATGGCTCCCGTCAGCATGCCTGTACGAACAACCCGTATTTTCGAAAAAAAGCCGCCGTCATCACCACAGCCATCGCCAAGAAGCTTGGCCGGCTCCCGGGGCTGATCGGCTGGCAGCTAGACAATGAGTTTAAATGCCATGTTGCAGAATGCATGTGTGAGACATGCATGCGCTTATGGCATGACTGGCTCAAAAATCGCTACGGGGTGATTGAACGGTTGAATGAAGCTTGGGGTACCGATGTGTGGAGCGAAACCTATCAGACGTTTGAGCAAGTCCCGCAGCCGGGACCGGCCCCGTTTCTGCATCACGCTTCCCTAAGCACTATGTATCAGCTGTTTTCGATGGAGATGATCGCTTCGTTTGCGGATGAACAGGCCAAAATCATCCGCTGCTATTCAGATGCGCCGATCACGCATAACGGATCAGTCATGTTCAGCGTGGACAATGAGCGAATGTTTCAGAATCTCGATTTTGCCTCCTATGACACGTACGCTTCGCAGGAAAACGCCTCTGCCTTTTTATTGAACTGTGATTTATGGAGAAATCTGAAACAGGGGCGCCCGTTTTGGATTTTGGAAACGAGTCCGTCGTATGCCGCCTCGCTTGAAAGCTCCGCTTACCCGCACGCAGACGGGTATTTGCAGGCCGAAGCCGTATCGTCCTACGCCTTAGGGGGCCAGGGGTTTTGCTACTGGCTATGGCGACAGCAGCGTTCAGGCAGCGAGATTTCCCACGGTTCGGTTCTCAGTGCCTGGGGCGAACCCGCCATCGGCTATCAAAATGTGCTGGCGGTTGAGCGGGCAAGAAAGGAAATCGAGCCTGTTATTCTATCGACTGAACCCGTTCAAGCCGAGGCGGCGATGACTTACTCTGACAGAGCAAAAGCATTTATTAAAACTGAGCCTCACCGGGGACTCCGGCATCGTTCGCTTGTGACGCATTTTTATGAACGTATTCTCAACACGGGGATTCACCGTGACCTTATTCCGGAAGGCGCTCCACTGGACGGCTACCGCTTGCTGTTTACGCCATTTGTGCCGTATCTGTCTTCTGAATTTATCAAAAAAGCTTCGGCATTCGCTGAAGCGGGCGGCATCTGGATCACCGGGCCGCTGACAGGAGGGCGCACATGTGAGCATACCATTCATACCGATTGCGGACTTGGCGAACTTGAGAAAACGTCAGGGATCAAAACACTGTTTACCTTTCCGATGAATGAGAACGTGAATACAGGAAAAGCGTTTGGCATCACGGCACCGCTCGGACTATGGAGCGCGGTGTTTGACACAGAGAGCGGAAACACCCTTGGTACGGTTGAAGCAGGACCGGGGGCGGGCCATGCTTTTCTGACGGAACGGAATTACGGCGAGGGGAAAATTGTCATGCTGGGCTCGCTTCCATCCGGGAAAGAAGGGGATGCGATGCTGGAAGCGCTCGTCAGCCATTACGCAGAGGAAGCTGTTATTTCCAGCCGATCGGATGTTACGCCTGGCACAATCGTTGCCCCGCGCAAAGGCGATAACGGCCTTGTATGGATCATCGTGAATATGGATGGAAAAGGAGGAAGTGTGACACTGCCGGAAGCGGGAACAGATCTGTTGACGCACCGCTTGGAAAAGGCGGGGAGGCTGGCGGTCGGACCGCATGAATACCGTGTGATTCAATTTGACAATCACAGCTGATTCTTTGCATCGAATCAGCTTTTTTCTATGGAGGGAGAGACAGATGAAAAAGATCAAATGGTTATCAGGACAGCCAAAGTTGACAAGCGGCGTGACGTGGGGCGTGCCATGGAAAAAAGGAGAATGTAAAAAAGGAGACCGTCTGGCGCTTATGAATGAAAACGCGGAAACGCGATATGTGCAAAGCGAACCGTCGGCCTATTGGCCGGATGGGAGCATCAAGTGGACGAAGCACGCGGCGGTGTTTGGCGGTCAGGAAAACCAAAGCTTTACAGTTCGCAAAAGAGAAGTGCTGCAGCCAACTGAATCGCTCAGCATTCATGAGACAGAGCATGATATCCAAGTGGATACAGGAGCACTCGTTTGTACCATTCATAAAACAGGATCTGATTTCATTCAATCATTGCAGATCAATGGAAAGCCGATCGCCGCAGGCGGGAGGCTCGTTGCCATAAGAGAAACGAGAAAAGAGTCGGCGGTGGAAACGGTTCTTTTGCATGAAAGGTCTGTCAGCTTTATCAAACGGGCGGCGATTGAGCAGAACGGTCCTGTCAAAGCAGTGGTCAAAATCGAGGGAGTGCATGTGCTTCATAAAACGAATGAAGAATGGCTGCCGTTTGTCATCCGATTGACGTTTTATGCCGGGCTGTCTGAGATCGGCCTTGTGCACACGCAGCTGATTGACAGGAGCGGTAAACAAGAATTCGTTAAGGGGCTCGGCATCGAATTCGACCTTTTTTTGGAGGGAGAGCCGTACAACCGCCATTTCCGGTTTGCGGGAGAGAAAGGGATGTACAAAGAACCCGCCCAGCTGTTTGGCACACGTAAATTCAATGAACGATATCCGCTTTATGAAAAACAAATCAATGGCGAAATGCTGTCTCCAGATGAAGAGCATAAGGAATGGTTTGCACATGGCACACAGAATGCGGTTTGGGACGATGTGAAGCTTGTTCAGGATTCTAGCGATCATTACAGCCTGTCAAAACGGACCGGAAAAGATTATGCGTGGGTCGGAATGCTGCATGGCAGCCGGGCGAAGGGGCTCTGCTATGCGGGCGGAGAAAATGGCGGTGTGGCTCTCGGCCTGCGGTATTTCTTTGAGAAATACCCTTCAGCATTGGAAATCACAGGTCTTGCCGGCAGCCGCCCCAAAATGACCGTCTGGCTTTGGCCCCCGGACGGCGAAGCGATGGATTTGCGGCATTATACAGGAAACACCCACGTGGCCAGCGCGTATGAAGGCTTTGATGAAATGCGCTCTGATCCGACAGGCATTGCGAACACAAATGAAATCAGCCTGGCATGCTTTTCGCACATGCCGTCTGACGAAGTTCTCAATGCGCTCGCTGACAAATGGCAGGCGCCGCCGCTCATTGTATGCGAGCCGGACGTCTATTACGAATCAAAAGCACTCGGGGTTTGGAGCATCATTGACACATCCCATCCGCTCAAAAAAGAGCTGGAAGAACAGCTCGATGCGGCCTTTCTGTTTTATAAAAAGGAAGTAGAGCAGCGCAGATGGTACGGTTTTTGGCATTATGGCGATGTCATGCATACGTATGACCCGATCCGGCATATGTGGCGGTACGATCTCGGCGGATACGCATGGCAAAACAATGAGCTCGTTCCGACCCTATGGCTGTGGCAGGCGTTTTTCCGCTCAGGCAGAGAGGATATCTTCCGAATGGCAGAAGCCATGACCCGCCATACGAGCGAAACGGACAGCTTTCACCTAGGTGAATACGCCGGGCTTGGCTCACGGCATAACGTTGTGCACTGGGGATGCGGCTGCAAGGAAGCGAGAATCAGCATGGCCGGGCTTTATAAATTCTATTATTATCTGACGGGTGATGAGCGGATGGGAGATCTTTTGACAGAAGTGAAGGATGCCGATTATGCCCTCGTCACAACCGATCCGATGCGCGCTTTTTACGAGAAAGGCAAGCACCCGACTCACGCCAGAACGGGACCGGACTGGGCGGCGTTTTGCTCAAACTGGCTGGCGGAATGGGAGCGGACCGAAAATCCGGAATATCTCAAAAAAATCGAAACGGGAATCAACTGTCTGAAGCGGCTGCCGCTCCGCTTATTATCCGGCCCGACATTTGAATATGACCCGGCGACCTCGATGCTTCATCACATGGGAGACGGCATTGCGGGCGGATATCATATGATCATTGCCTTCGGCGCGCCGCAAGTGTGGATGGAGCTGGCTGAGCTTCTTGATGACCGGGAATGGGAGGATATGCTGAGTGAATTCGGCGAATTTTACACACTCAGTGATGAGGAAAAACGGAAAAAAAGCGGAGGCGCTCTTCATGACAGGCATTTTCACTGGCCGATGTTCGCCGCCGGTATGACAGCCTACGCCGCGAGAAAAAAACAAGATCCTCATCTCGCCGCCAAAGCGTGGAATCTTTTGCTCGATGATAAGCTCAGCCATACGCCGCTTCCGATCAAACCGGAGCGCATCGAGACATGGACGCAGCTAGAGGAGCTTCCATGGGTGACAACGAACACTGTCTCTCAATGGTGTTTAAATGTCATAGCGGCGCTGGAACTGATCGGAGATTCCCTTCCGGCAAAAAAAGAAACATCGGGCAAAAAAGGATAACAGCCGGAATTTCATAGGAGAAATGGTGCAAAAAATGAAGATTGCAAGAATTTATGTAAGCGCTTTATATTGAGAGGGGCAAAGGGGAAATGCAAATTGAAAAAAGGGGGACTTACGCAACATGAAAATAAGAATGCGAAAAAAATGGATGGCCTTGCCGCTTGCTGCCATGATGATCGCCGGATGCAGCCATTCGGAAACATCCAATTCAGCAAGCGGTTCGAAAGATACGATCAAAATTATGGCGCCGCTTTTATCGCCGGAAAGCCCGAGTGATAAGAGCCCTTCATTAAAAGCGCTCGAAAAATACACAGGCAAAGAGATTAAGGTCACATGGGTGCCTGATTCATCCTACAACGACAAATTCAACATCGTCATGGCTTCAGGAGAGATGCCTCACGCGATTGTCATTAAAGATAAGTCAGCCGGCTTTATCAAGTCTGTCAAAGCAGGGGCGTTTTGGGAGCTGTCTCCTTATTTAAAAGACTACAAGAATTTAAGCCAGGCAGATGAAAAGATTTTGAAGAACAGCTCGGTGAACGGCGAGGTGTACGGAATCTATAGAACGAGGGATCTGATCAGGGCGTGTATGATCATCAGAACCGACTGGCTGAAAAATGTCGGTCTGGATATGCCGGAAACGCTTGATGATTTCTATGAAGTGCTGAAAGCCTTTAAGGAAAAAGATCCTGACGGAAACGGCAAGGATGATACGTACGGCATGGTCGTGCCGAAATGGATGGGACTCGGCAACGGAAGCCCATGGGATGTTCTGCAAATCTGGTTCGGCGCTCCGAACCGCTACGGTGTTGAAAACGGAAAGCTGATTCCGGATTTTACAACGAAGGAATACATGGATGCGCTCACGTTTTTTAAAAAGCTCTATGATGAGGGATTGATCAATAAGGACTTTGCTGTCATGGATTCTGCGAAGTGGAATGATCCGGTTGTAAAAGGAAAAGCGGGTGTCATCGTTGATACAGGCTCAAGAGCGTCTCAAATCCAAAGCGCGATGGAGGAGGCGGATGAGTCGAACAAGGATATCATTGATATCGTCGGCTCGCTTGAGGGACCGAATGGCAAGCGCACCTTCCCGACATCTGGTTATTCAGGCATGATCACGATACCAAAATCAAGCGTCAAAACCGAAAAAGAGCTGAAAGAGGTGCTGTCCTTCCTCGATAAGATGAATGATAAGGAAGCGCAGATTCTCACGAACAACGGAGTGAAGGGCCGCAATTACGAGCTCAAGGACGGCGTATTCACCTCACTTGAAAAAAACAACAAATCTCTCCTGTATGAGCATGAAGGCTTGGCACAGTTCAGCATGTCGATTCCGAAAAGTGAGTATTACATCGAAGACCAGAAAACCAAGCTCTTCCAGCATCGCAAGGACATCATAACCGAAGGAGAAAAAATAGCCGTCTTTAACCCGGCTGAGTCGCTTGTATCTGATGTCTATACCCAAAAAGGAGCCCAGCTTGACAACATCATCCTCGACGCGAGAACACAATTTATCATTGGAGAAATTGATGAAAAAGGGTTCGCTGATGCGGTGGAGCTTTGGAAAAAAAGCGGCGGCAATGACCTGATGAAGGACTTGAACAAATTGTACCAATCGTCAAAATAAACCGATGCGCCTGCCTTTCGGCGGGCGCCCCGGTAACACGAAAGGAGAACAGATATGGAAACAGTGCCGAAGAAGGGAGATTCACCTGTTCTCACCGCTGGAAAAGGCATCAGCTGGATGGCTGCGCTCAAACGGGACAAATGGCTTTATCTTCTTCTTATTCCCGGTCTGCTTTATTTTTTGATTTTTAAATACTTGCCGATGTGGGGCGTGCTGATCGCTTTTAAAGACTACTCGCCATATCTTGGCTTCTGGAAAAGCGAATGGGTCGGCTTTGATTATTTCAAAGACTTTTTTATGAATCCGGATTTTTTCCGGCTGCTGCGCAACACCCTCATGCTGGCGAGCCTGGATCTTTTGTTTGCCTTTCCCGCGCCTCTCATTTTAGCCCTGCTTTTGAATGAGGTAAGAAAGGCCGTGTATAAAAGATGTATCCAAACCTTCATTTACGTACCCCATTTTGTATCATGGACAATTGTGGTCAGCATCACCTTCGTTTTCTTTACTGTCGATACAGGTGTGATCAACAAAATGATCATGAGCCTGACAGGTGAGCAGATTTCTTTCTTGTCGGATGCAGACTGGTTCCGGCCGATGATTGTGATGCAAAGCATTTGGAAGGAAACAGGCTGGGGAACGATTCTATTTTTGGCAGCGCTTGCTACGGTTGATCAAGAGCAGTATGAAGCGGCCATCATGGACGGAGCGGGGCGGTTCAGGAGAATGTGGCATATTACGCTGCCGGCGATCAGAAGCACCATTATCGTTTTGTTGATTTTAAGAATCGGCAGCTTTTTGAATCTTGGCTTTGAACAGGTGTATTTGATGACGAACTCACTCAACCGCAGTGTCGCTGACATCTTCGACACGTATGTGTATATGATGGGGATTACCCAAGGGGCGTATAGCTACAGCACGGCGGTCGGTTTGTTTAAATCAGTTGTCGGGATTATCTTGATTTTTGGCGCCAATTACATTGCGAAAAAGTTTGATCAGGAAGGATTGTTTTAGAGGAGGGAGAGGTATGGCTGAAATTCACACGATGCACAACACCAAAGCCGGACGGGTGTTTGACGTCTGCAACATTCTGTTTCTCGGCGGTGTCGGCGCGATTACCATTTTGCCGTTTTTATATATTATCGCCGGTTCCTTTGCGACAGAAGCGGAACTCGCCCAGCGGAGCTTCTTTATTTTCCCGAAAACCTTTACACTTGATGCTTACAAGTATGTGTTTTCGACACCAACGTTCCTTCGAAGCATGGGTGTGTCCATCTTCATCACGGTGGTCGGGACGGCTGTACAGCTGTTTTTCACCTTCACGATGGCATATCCGCTGGCGAAGCGGCATGTGAAGGGACGGAATCTGCTGTTGAATCTGGTGATTTTCTCCATGCTGTTTTCAGGCGGCATGATTCCGACGTACCTTGTCGTAAAATCACTTGGCCTTTTGGATACGTATTGGGCATTGATTCTGCCGATGGCGATTAATCCGTTCAACCTTATTATTATCAAAAACTTCTTTCAGCAGCTGCCGCGCGAGCTGGAGGAATCAGCAAAAATTGACGGCTGTTCCGAAATCGGCGTCTTCTGGCGGATCGCCCTGCCACTGTCAAAGCCAGTTATTGCGACCTTTGCGCTGTTTTATGCGGTCGGGATTTGGAATGATTTCTTCCACGCTCTCTTATATATCAATGACAGTGCAAAATGGCCGCTGCAAATGGTGCTTCGCCAAGTCACAATTTTATCGGATTTAACGGCGACCAATGGTGATACGATGCAAAATGCAGTTCCGCCGGAGCAGGGAATTAAACTCGCTGTCATTGTCATTGCGACGCTGCCGATTTTGGCGGTCTATCCATTTTTACAAAAACACTTTGCAAAAGGAATGCTGATCGGTTCGGTGAAAGGCTGAGAAAGGGAGTGTTTCATATCAGTACATTAGATCAGATTAAGATTGCCTATATCGGCGGGGGGTCCCAAGGCTGGGCCAGAAGCCTGATGAGTGATTTGTCGATTGATGAACGGATGTCAGGCACGGTGGCGCTCTATGATCTTGATTTTGAAGCCGCTCAGAAAAATGAAGTGATCGGCAATCACAGCGGGAACGGCAGATGGAGATATGAGGCTGTTTCTACTTTGAAAAAGGCGTTATCAGCCGCTGATATCGTCATTATTTCCATTTTGCCGGGATCACTGGATGATATGGAAGTCGATGTCCACTTGCCTGAGCGCTGCGGTATTTATCAGTCTGTAGGTGATACTGTCGGGCCTGGAGGGATCATCAGGGGCTTGCGTGCTGTGCCGATATTTGCGGAAATTGCCCGGGCAATAAGAGACTACGCACCTGAATCATGGGTCATTAATTATACAAACCCGATGTCTGTCTGTACAAGAGTGCTGTATAAAGTGTTTCCCGGAATCAAAGCGATTGGCTGCTGCCACGAGGTATTCGGGACGCAAAAGCTATTGGCGGAAATGGTCACGGAAAGGCTGGGGATAGAGGTGCCGCGGCGTGAGGATATCCGCGTTAATGTGCTCGGCATTAACCATTTTACATGGATCACAAAAGCCTCTTACCGCCATATTGACCTGCTGCCTATATTCCGTGAATTCAGCGCGCACTATGGGGAATCAGGATATGAGCTGGAGGGGGAAAGCTGGAGGGACAGCGTCTTTTGTTCGGCACACCGTGTTGCGTTTAATTTATTTGAAACGTATGGCGCCATCCCTGCTGCAGGAGACAGGCATCTGGCAGAGTTTCTTCCCGGCCCATACCTCAAACAGCCTGAAGTATGGAAATTTCATCTCACACCTATATCATTCAGAAAAAAAGACAGAGCTGAGAAACGACAAGAAACAGAATGGTTGATCGTGCAACAACGGGGCGTTGCTGAGAAAGCTTCGGGAGAAGAAGGCGTGAACATCATAGCGGCTCTTCTCGGATTGGGTGAACTCGTCACAAATGTAAATATGCCGAATCAAGGCCAGGTCTCAAACCTTCCTATACAAGCCATTGTCGAAACAAACGCATTCATCACAAGGAACCGTGTCCAGCCGATTTTTTCCGGAGCGCTTCCGAAAGGTGTGGAAATGCTGGCGGCTAGGCATATATCCAATCAAGAGGCAGTGTCGGAAGCAGGTCTAACAAAGGATACTGGCCTCGCGTTTCAAGCTTTCCTCAATGACCCGCTTGTCAGGATTGACCGCAGTGATGCAGAGCAGCTTTTCAATGACATGCTCCAATGCACCATGCAACGTTGAGCGGAGCTTTTCCGGTTTAGAAAAGAAACCATTGACCATACTGATAGTATAATCAAGAAGTAGGTGCTATCAATATGGGAGATTATTTAAGTGTTGCGGTAGAATTGGTCTGCGGTTTAGGCATTTTATTTATTATCTTAAAGCTTCTCGGGAAAACCCAATTTTCTCAAATTACGCCGTTTGACTTTATTTCTGCTTTAATTTTAGGAGAATTGGTCGGAAATGCCGTCTACGATCATGATATCAAAATAAAAGAAATCATTTTTGCTTCGCTGCTGTGGGGCGTGCTGATTTATGTTATTGAATTTATCACGCAAAAAATGAAATCATCGCGAAAGTTCTTGGAGGGTGAGCCGAATATCGTCATCCGCAAAGGAGAGCTTCAATATAAAGTAATGAAGAAAAATAAGATAGACATTAACCAGCTGCAAAGCCTATTGAGGCAAGCGGGGAGTTTTTCGATCCAAGAAGTAGAATATGCGATTTTGGAAACAAACGGGATGGTCAGTGTGCTTCCAAAATCCGACTTTGACAAACCGACCAATAAGGATTTGCAGATTCCTTCGAAGTCTGTTTCCCTGCCGATCACTTTAATCATAGATGGAGAGATTGTCCGGGATAATCTGAAGGAAGCAGGTGTGGATGAACAGTGGCTGAAGCAAGAATTGAAAAAGAAGAACATTGATAAGACGGAGGACGTGTTATTTGCAGAATGGCATAAAAATAAGCCGCTGTATACCGTAACATACGAACAAAGCAGATCAACATGACTCTTAGAAAAAAGCTTGCAGCAAGGCGCAAGCTTTTTATTGATTGTATGTCCCTTGTTTGACAGCACGTACATGGTATATGCTCACTTCAGTGCTGATCAGATAGTCAGGCTTTGGTTTGCCTTTGTTTGCTTTATGGCCGGCGATATGCGCATCGCTTTTTTCCCATTGCTTCCAGTGATCCTCTGATTCCCAGCGAATCATGACAACAACTTCTTCATCACCGCGGCGCACATTTTTCTCAAGCACTGTCACATCAATTAAACCTTCTTGTTTTTCAATGATTCCTTCAGCGCTGAAACGTTCTATAACTTTATCTGCAAAGCCTTCTTTAACCGTCATTTTTCTCAACTGTACAAACATTTGTCTCACTCCAATCATTCTCACATATGAATAATTGTAAATGAAATTCATTCTCAATGTCAAAGAAAGCGCAGGACGGAATCGAACCGCCGTGCGCAACAGTTTATTCTTTTAATAAAAACACATTTCCGTCTTCGTCCTTAAATTGAACGAAGGTGCCCCACTCCATTTGATTGGGCTCACCGAGAAATTCTACACCGTTTGTCTTCATTTTCTCGTATGTACCAAAGATGTCTTCGCATTCAAACACAATAGAAGCCTTCATTTGCTCTGAGCCTTTCATCATGGCTTTCGGGTAAATGACTAAACGAGTCTCGGCCCCTTTTGGCGCAACCTCCAGCCAGCTTGCTTCAGGTCCCATTGGGTGGTCCGCTGCAATATCAAAGCCTACCTTCTCTGTCCAAAATTGCTTCGCTTTCTGCTGGTCCTCGACATATACAGCAACAGTGCCAATTTGTTTGATCATAGGGAAACCTCCAAGTTGAAAAGATAATAATACTATAACCTGTTTACGGCCGAAGTAACATAAAAAAATCAGCCGGGAAACCGGCTGATTTTTAAAATGAGCAGCTTACAACATCGATGTGATTTGTATCTAAGGCGAAATAAACCCAGCGGCGACGTGAGGAATCCCAATAAAAGCCGCCGACGGATCTTCTGCCAAGGATGATCGGGTAAAACCAAAATGAGCGGCCATTGGTTAACCAAACATAGGTAAATCGGAAAAGGCAAGGACGAATGGTGATTGGTTCAACTAACAAAACGGCTCCTTGAGAACCCTGCGGTTTTGGGGGTTTCGCTGGTATTTGGGAAGGAGGAGGTCCCTGCGGCGCACCGCCGAAGCCTGGGCTGGCACCGCTGCCAATACCAGGGCCGGAGCCGCCGCCAAAGCCTGGAACAGCGCCACCGCCAATACCAGGGCCGGAGCCGCCGCCAAAGCCTGGAACAGCGCCACCGCCAATGCCAGGGCCGGAGCCGCCGCCGAAGCCCGGAACAGCGCCGCTGCCAATGCCAGGCCATGGATATCGGTATTCATATTCAAAAGCAGGCCAAGGCTCATAAAAATGCCCCGCAAACATATAAGGATCAACATAATACATGTGATAACGCCCTTTCTCATTGTAAACTGTACATTGCAGTTTATGCGGGCGGACTCTTATTGGTGCATTCGCCTAAGGATATGAAGCAGGAATGCTCTCAGAGAGCAGAATCATTTGATTTTTCTCTAGTCTTATTCACAATTCCGATTTATCATTTTATAATGAAAGTGCTTCTATTACGAAAAAGGAGACAGACCGTGAATATCGATCAATTATTATATCAATATATCATAGACAACACTGCGGATATTACTGAGAAATGGTTCAGTTTGCGTTGCCAGCTAAAAGGCGAGCTATATTCCGCCAGCCATTTAAGTGAAGAAACGAAAACACTTTTAACCGAGCAGCATACATTTACCAATATAACAATCGCAAGCGCATTTCTGGAGGATCAAACCGATTTTCAAGAAAACATGACAAAATGGGCGCAAAACGTTGCGAAAAACAGGGTAGAGCAGGATGTTCAAGTTCATGAGGTCGTAGAAGCCATATCCAATTCAAGAATCTCATTCTGGGACGCAGTCGTCACATTTATAAAAGAGAATCAGGAGATTGTGACAAATGAGGATGCAGACCGATGGAACCGCATTGTGAATCAATCGTTCGATAAGCTGATTATTGAATTCTCCGAGCAGTACCAAAAATTCATGCTGATGAGGCTCACATCTCAGCAGGAACTGATCTCAGAGCTTGGCTGCCCGGTTATTTCCATTGCCGATGGAATCGGGATATTGCCGCTTATCGGCTCCATTGATACAAAACGGGCACAGGTCATTTTAGAAACAGTGCCGGTCCGCTGTGTCGAGAGAAAAATCACAAGCCTCGTCGTTGATCTTTCGGGTGTTCCGATTGTGGATACCATGGTGGCTCAGCAATTGTACAACCTGTCTAAAACGCTTTTCTTATTAGGCGTCAAAGCCGTATTTTCAGGGATTCGCCCGGATGTGGCCCAAACATCGATTCAATTGGGGCTTGATTTTAGTGAATATGAAACGTACGGTACGCTGAAGCAGGCATTAGAAAACATGGGTGTCCGCTGTATTGTTGAGGAATTGGAAGAAAACAAATAGGAAGTTTCCAGGCATATGATTGTCCGTCACCGGGTGATCATATGCTTTTTTGATTTGAACAGAAATCACCATTGATTTATCGAAAAAAACATAATATTATAATTCTTATAAGAATACTGTGAATTAAAACCTATTCAACAGGGGGGAAGGTCTTTTGGTTTCTAAATCAACGATTGATCCGGAAGTGATTAAAAAAATCATCAGCTCGCTGGAAACACTCGATTTCGGCACGGTTCAGATTACGGTTCATGATTCTCAGATTACCCAAATTGAGAAAATAGAAAAGCACCGTTTTTCGCTGAAAAGGAAAGAATCAAAATGATAATGTAAAGGGCGTTTGTTTTCATTAAATTCTCCTTAAAACATATACATATTTCATCCAATTTTTATATAATAGACCTTTAAGATCATTTTTTAGGAGGATTTTTGACATGCAAGCTACGGTTCACGAGAGTAAGCAATCGATCATGCAACGCATTTTGACAGTCTTTGTCTTCACATTGCTGATCGCGACTGTCGGCCTTTTTATCGGCCAATTTGTTCCTGCCGCTTTGATGCTGCCGCTTTCTATTCTTGAAGTGGCGATGATTATTCTGGCCTTCTGGATGCGCAGAAGAAAAGCGGTCGGGTATGCGTTTGTATATACATTCGCGTTCGTTTCCGGCATTACCTTATTTCCGATCGTCAGCCATTACGCTTCCATCGCCGGCGCCTATGTCGTGCTCGAAGCCTTTGGCTCTACATTTGTCATTTTTGCCGTCTTGGGCACAATCGGCGCAAAAATGAAGAAGGATTTATCCTTCCTATGGTCATTTCTGCTGGTTGCGGTGCTCGCCCTCGCAGTGGTAGGGATTTTCAACATTTTCAGCCCGTTAAACTCAGCGGCGATGATGGCGTATTCCGTGATCGGAACCATCGTCTTTTCCCTTTACATTTTGTATGATTTGAACCAAATCAAACACCGCCACATTACGGAAGACTTGATTCCCGTTATGGCTTTATCGCTGTACCTTGACTTTATCAACTTATTCATCAACCTGCTCCGCTTCTTCGGCATTTTGAGCAGTGATGATTAATGAAAAAGCGCCTGTCATTGGATAGGCGTTTTTTGCCATACATCAAAAAGGCAGGTGGAGTATTGGTGAAAAAACAAATGGGCGCATATGTATCTTTGGCAGCAGCTATGGCGATCGTCGGCAGCTCTGTCGTTGTCGGCAAGCTGATGGTCGAACGGATTCCGGTCTTTCTTTCCTCAGGATTGCGTTTTTTGATCGCTTCTGTCGTATTGCTCACGCTGCTGTTTTGCATTGAAAAAGGGTTACCGGCTTTAACGAAAAAAGATGTGCTCGTCTTGCTGGTGCAATCATTCACAGGTGTGTTTTTGTTCAGTATTTGCCTGCTGTATGGGGTTCAATATACGACGGGAACGGAAAGCGGCATTTTGACCAGCACAACCCCGATGGTGATCGGTATTTTATCCTTTTTCCTGCTGAGAGAAAAAATAGAGAAAAAGACGCTGGTTGGCATTTTGCTGGCGGTTTGCGGCGTAATGGCGATTAATTTGTTTGGAGCGGGGAGCCAAGACGGGACGCCGCACGCCTTATTCGGGAACATGCTGATCATTGCTGCAGTCATTGGCGAAGCGTTGTTTACATTGATGGCCAAGCTGCTATCCCCGCATATTTCGGCACTGGCGATTTCGACCTTCGTATCGCTCTTCGGCTTCCTGTTTTTTCTCCCGTTTGCTTTGTTTGAGGCCTCTTCATTTGATTACAGCGTGCCGACTGTTTTGGATTGGTCGTATGTGCTGTATTACGCGCTTTTTGTCACTGTTTTGGCGTTTTACTTATGGTATAGCGGGGTGACGAAGGTGCCGGCGGGTGTATCGGGCATTTTCACATCCGTTCTTCCGGTCTCCGCTGTCATTTTGTCAGGCGTGATATTGAAGGAGCCGTTTGAGTTTGTGCATTTCATCGGCATTGCATGTGTCATCGGCGGCATATTTGTTACGGTCATAAAGAAAAAACAGCCGGATGCGTATCCGGCTTCAGAAGAAAAGACGCTGTAGCCTGTCCAGATCGGACGGGTTTTTTAGTCTTTAAACACGCTCAGCCTTTCAAAAAGATCACCAAGCATCTTTACGAACATGCCTTTTTCCTCGTCGCTGTAGTTTTCCATGACCGCTGAGATTTTGCTGAAATGGCCGGGCAGAAATTCCTCAAGGCGTGCTTTGCCTTCCGTTGTCAGTTCAATGCTGATTTTTCGTTTATCCTCTGTGTGATGCCTGCGGCTGACAAAACCGTCCCTCGCCAGCCCGTCCAGCAGGCCTGTAATCGTCGCTTTCGTGACGTTTGACTGTTTGGCAAGCTCTGTCGGACTTAACCTATGATCCTTGGCATCAAAGAGCAGCATCAGTATTTTGAATTTTCCTTCTGACAGCCCTCGGCCAGCAAAGTAATGCTCCATCACATGATTCATTTTTTTTGAAATATCAAAAAGAGATAAAAACAATTCAAGAGAGCCGGCGTCAATATTGGCATACGTTTCGGCGTGCTCTGTTATATGCTTATATTTCGGTAAATGTTTTAATTCCATCGCAAGTAGCTCCCGTACATTCGTTGTGACACGATTATAAAGGAGGGAAAACCATAACGCAACTTGGCTTGGAGATGATTGACAGCTTTTCTTGGGACATAGTAAGGTAATATAGTTAGGCGCCTAACTAATACATATAGAGCTGAAAAGGTGGTTATTGATATGAAACATATGTTAATTGCAGGAGGCGGCATCGGCGGCTTGTCAGCGGCCATTTCTCTCCGTAAGGCAGGGTTTTCCGTCACCTTATGTGAAGCGGCTTCAGAAAACCGAAAAACAGGTGCGGGGATTCTTCAGCCGCAAAACGCACTGGCGGTGTTGAAAGAACTGGGCGTATTCGAAGAGTGCTGTAAGCACGGCTTTCAAACAGAATGGTTTAAAACGTTTGATGAACAGGGGAATTTGCTGTTTCAAGTCAGTGAATCCTTTTTAGACGATTCACTTCCGGGACGCAATAATATCCTGCGCAAAACGTTAAATGACATTCTCATGAAGCATGCCGAGGCAGTGGGTGTAGACATCAAGTGGGGGAAAAAGGTTGTCGCTTATCAAGAAACAGCTGAATCGGTCACTGCCGTATGTGAAGATGGAGAAAAAATGCAGGCTGCCATTCTGGCGGGCTTTGACGGCATTCACTCCGTTGTTCGCGATATAATGCTGCAAAAGGAGACGGAAAAAGAGCATCTCGGCATGGGAGCGTGGCGCTTTTATATCGAACTTCCTGATCACACATTTGAGGACGCGACATTGATGTACAGAAGCGGAGACACACAAATCGGGGTAGTGCCATTGGCAGAACACGCTGGCTATGTCTTCGTCCTCCAGCCTTGCACGAGCGATTACTGGGATGAGGAAGATACCCGGTTTGATAGAGTAAAAGAGATTCTTTCTGGTTTTCGGGGGCTGGATTTTGTCACAAAGCACATGTCAAAACAGCATCCTGTCATCTTTAACAAACTGGAGCAGGTCGCCGTGCAGGAGCCATGGCATAAAGGCCGCGTTGTCATCGGAGGAGACGCTGCCCACGCCGGCGCGCCGACCCTGGCGCAAGGAGCGGCAATGGCGATCGAGGATGCCATCGTCCTCGCCGAAGAACTCCAAAAACACGCCGACCACGAAACAGCATTACAGGCGTACTACAAAAGAAGAGCCCCACGAGCGCTCAAAGTCCAGAACCTATCCTCAGAAATCGTCCGCCGTGGGCTTAAAGGAGAGCCGGGAGCGGAAGAACTGATTAGGGAGTGCTATGCGGTGTTGAGGGAAGGGTATTAGAAATGTCATACGTTTGCCACTTATAGATGAACACAGTATTTTTAAACATTTTAAGTGCTGTGAAATGAATTCTTAGGAAGGGGAAATTTGTATGCCATGTAATACTTATTATTCAGATTATGTGTTGAAAATTTGTACAGATGCTGATTCTTATTCAGAGAAGGCCACCTCGATTGATTGTGTAGCAAAATATGGTGGAGGTTCTATTGCAACATTTGATTACTCAATGAGAGTAGAAGTGTGGAATGGTCATGATTGGGTTGTAAATGAAGTGAAAAAGGGTTCCTTTAGCCACTCAACTCCAGCAAAGGTGTTTAAGTTGAAAAATCAGAAGTCACTAAAAAAGGGGAAAAATAGTGCCCGAGTAAGACTTATAGCTACTAATAGAGCCTCTGGCGCAAAATTTAACATTAAAACCCCAGCTTTTATAGTCAAACGATAAATTAAAACGCTGCCTGCATTTATACTGCTGGCAGCGTTACTCTAAAATATTCAGTATTTCTAACTTTAAAAGTAATAAACAAATATTATTACCTGCCTTTTTTAAAAATACATAAATCTAATAGACTATGCTTTCTTTAAATAATTTGAAAAATTTATATCACTACTGCTCTATGTTCCTCTGGTGTATCCGCTCAATCACCTCATGCAGCCCCTCAGGCTTATAAAACTCCACCGGTGAACTGCCTTTCTCAAACGAAATCGTCTCGGCTTCAATCAGCGCGACATAGCGCCCGTTTACTTTTGCGAGATGAATAGAATCGCCAAAATCCGCTAGCAATCCCTTAATCTCTGTTTCTCCGACTTTCATTTTCAGTTGGGCCTCTGGCGTGTGCTCGATGATTTGGGCGGAGGCTTCGATGACTTGATGGGTGTCGAGGCGCTCTTGGATTTCCCGTTTTTCGCTTGCTTCCCAAATTTCAATGTCGTGCTCGAACTGCTTGAGCTCTTCGCTGTTGTCTTCAAATGTCTCGTAGACGTGCTCCTGCACCATGTTCATGACCTGGTTTTTCATGATTTCCGGCATCGATTCGCCGTACTCGACGAATTTCAGAAAGTCCTCAAAATAGCGGGCGTGCGAGGCCTGGTGGATTTTCAGTTCACCTTCCTCGACCATTCCTTCCTCTGGCATGTACGGGTATTGGATGCTTTTCATGTTTTTTGTCGTGATCGCCATTTCGACTTTTTTAATGAGAGAAGATGCGTCAGAGATGCGGGCGACCTTCGGCTCAAAATCACATTTCATAATGAAGACAAATGACTCGTCAAAGTATTTTCTCGGTACAGCCGAAGCGACGAGAAACACGCCGCCGCGAACCGCGCTTGTGTCAAGGTACGTGCGGACGAACTGCTCGCTCAGCTCATTGAAGTCTTCTTTTGTTTCCGCCAGACGCGCGCGGTTGAACATGTTGTAGTTTGGGTTGGAATCAAGCTCGTGGCCGGGCTCGACGATAAAATGGCCGATTTTCGTCGGCACCTGCTCGGACTGCGGATGGCGGTCTGCTTTCCGTTTGACGATTTTTTTCAGTTCCCCGTCGAGAAAGTCCTTCAGCTCGCTTTCTTCAAATTCGCCCGTATCAAGGGTCTGGAAGTGCTTGAACTGCTTGTTCGCCTGCTCATCTTTGCCTTCCACCTGTATGACATAAAAGGATAAAAAACGAATTTCAAAATCCATATATAAACTCACCTTATTCGCGTATTGTACAGCTTCTCAAGTATAGAAAAAACAGCAATCATGCGTCAATTGGGAGAACGGAATAATCATGACCATGAAAGGGAAATGTAGTCAAATAGAAGGCATCTCATACGGAAAGGAATGGTTCGATGAAGGAAACAAGCCCGATTCCTCAGCCGAAGACGTTTGGGCCGCTCGGCAATTTGCCTTTAATCGATAAAGACAAGCCGACGCTTTCGCTGATCAAACTGGCGGAAGAACAGGGCCCGATTTTTCAAATCCATACACCCGCGGGCACGACCATTGTAGTGTCCGGCCACGAATTGGTGAAAGAGGTTTGTGATGAAGAACGGTTTGATAAAAGCATTGAAGGCGCCTTGGAAAAGGTTCGCGCATTTTCCGGTGACGGATTGTTTACAAGCTGGACGCATGAGCCTAACTGGAGAAAAGCGCACAACATTCTGATGCCGACGTTCAGCCAGCGGGCCATGAAGGACTATCATGAGAAAATGGTCGATATCGCTGTTCAGCTCATTCAAAAATGGGCAAGGCTCAACCCGAATGAAGCAGTCGATGTCCCGGGAGATATGACCCGGCTGACGCTCGACACCATTGGGCTATGCGGGTTTAACTACCGCTTTAACAGTTACTACAGAGAAACGCCCCACCCGTTTATCAACAGTATGGTGCGGGCGCTTGATGAAGCGATGCATCAAATGCAACGGCTTGATGTTCAAGATAAGCTTATGGTCAGAACAAAGCGGCAATTCCGCCATGATATTCAAACGATGTTTTCGTTAGTCGACAGCATTATTGCAGAGCGCAGATCGAATGGAGACCAGGATGAAAAAGATTTGCTCGCCCGCATGCTGAATGTGGAAGATCCGGAAACGGGTGAAAAGCTCGACGACGAAAATATCCGTTTTCAGATCATCACGTTTTTGATTGCCGGCCATGAAACAACGAGCGGCCTGCTTTCCTTTGCGACCTACTTTTTATTGAAGCACCCTGACAAACTGAAAAAGGCGTATGAAGAGGTCGATCGGGTGCTGACAGATGAAGCGCCGAGCTATAAACAAGTGCTGGAGCTTACATACATACGGATGATTTTAAATGAATCACTGCGCTTATGGCCGACAGCTCCGGCTTTCAGCCTTTATCCAAAAGAAGACACAGTCATTGGCGGGAAATTTCCGATCACGACGAAAGACAGAATTTCTGTGCTGATTCCGCAGCTTCATCGTGATCGAGACGCTTGGGGAAAGGACGCCGAGGAATTCCGGCCGGAACGGTTCGAGCATCAGGACCAAGTGCCTCATCATGCGTACAAACCATTCGGAAATGGACAACGGGCCTGTATCGGCATGCAGTTTGCCCTTCATGAAGCCACACTTGTGCTGGGCATGATTCTAAAATATTTCACGCTGATTGATCATGAGAATTATGAGCTTGATATCAAACAAACCTTAACACTTAAGCCGGGCGATTTTCACATCAGGGTTCAAAGCCGTCATCAGGAAGCCATTCATGCGGACGCTCAGGCAGCTGAAAAAGCCGCGCCTGATGAGCAAAAGGAGAAAACGGAAGCAAAGGGCGCATCGGTCATCGGTCTTAACAACCGCCCGCTTCTCGTGCTGTACGGCTCAGATACTGGCACTGCAGAAGGCGTCGCCCGGGAGCTTGCTGATACTGCCAGTCTTCACGGCGTAAGGACAGAGACAGCACCTCTGAACGACCGGATTGGAAAGCTGCCGAAAGAGGGAGCGGTTGTCATTGTGACCTCGTCTTATAATGGAAAACCGCCAAGCAATGCCGGACAGTTCGTGCAGTGGCTTCAAGAAATCAAATCGGGTGAGCTTGAGGGCGTCCATTACGCGGTATTTGGCTGCGGCGACCACAACTGGGCGAGCACGTATCAATACGTGCCGAGATTCATTGATGAGCAGCTTGCAGAAAAAGGCGCGACTCGGTTTTCTGGGCGCGGGGAAGGAGATGTCAGCGGTGATTTTGAAGGGCAGCTTGACGAGTGGAAAAAAAGCATGTGGGCGGACGCCATCAAAGCGTTCGGACTTGAGCTTAATGAAAACGCTGATAAGGAACGAAGCACGCTGAGCCTTCAGTTTGTCAGAGGGCTGGGCGAGTCTCCGCTCGCTAGATCGTACGAAGCCTCTCACGCATCCATTGCCGAAAATCGTGAACTCCAGTCCGCAGACAGCGATCGAAGCACTCGCCATATCGAAATTACATTGCCGCCGGATGTTGTATATCAAGAGGGCGACCATCTTGGCGTATTGCCAAAAAACAGCCAAACCAATGTCAGCCGGATTCTCCACAGATTCGGTCTGAAGGGAACCGACCAAGTGACATTGTCGGCAAGCGGCCACAGTGCGGGGCATCTGCCATTGGGCCGTCCTGTCAGCCTGCATGATCTTCTCAGCTACAGCGTCGAGGTGCAGGAAGCAGCCACAAGAGCGCAAATACGTGAACTGGCGGCATTTACAGTGTGTCCGCCGCATAGGCGCGAATTAGAAGAACTGTCAGCAGAGGGTGTTTATCAGGAGCAAATATTGAAAAAACGAATTTCCATGCTGGATCTGCTTGAAAAGTATGAAGCGTGCGACATGCCGTTTGAACGATTTTTAGAGCTTTTACGGCCGTTAAAACCGAGATATTATTCAATTTCAAGCTCTCCAAGAGTGAATCCGCGGCAAGCATCGATCACAGTCGGTGTCGTGCGCGGCCCTGCGTGGAGCGGCCGTGGCGAATACAGGGGCGTGGCTTCAAATGATTTAGCTGAGCGCCAAGCCGGAGATGATCTCGTGATGTTTGTCCGCACACCGGAATCCCGGTTTCAGCTTCCAGAAGACCCTGAAACGCCAATCATTATGGTCGGACCAGGCACAGGAGTCGCGCCATTCCGCGGTTTCCTTCAAGCCCGCGAAGTTTTAAAGCGGGAGGGGAAAACACTCGGTGAAGCTCATCTCTATTTTGGATGCAGAAACGATCGTGATTTTATATACCGCGATGAGCTTGAGCATTTTAAAAAAGACGGAATTGTCACTGTCCACACAGCCTTTTCCCGCAAAGAAGGCATGCCGAAAACGTATGTCCAGCATGTCATGGCTGACCATGCAGAAACGTTAATATCGATCCTTGACCACGGAGGCAGGCTTTATGTATGTGGTGACGGCAGCAAAATGGCCCCGGATGTGGAGGCGGCACTGCAAAAGGCGTATCAGTCTGTTCATGGCACAGGGGAGCAAGAAGCGCAAAACTGGCTGAGACATCTGCAGGATACCGGTATGTACGCTAAGGATGTCTGGGCAGGGATATAGATAAAGAAGACTGGAGACATCCAGTCTTTTTTGCCCTTTAGAAAAAATAGTGATCGCGCTAAACATTGATGCATACAATAACTTCAGTCCGCGGAAGGGCGGGCTGTCTGCAAAACCTATTTTTCGTTTTTGCTAGTTTATGTTATTCTTATACTCGGTATCTATTTCTTTTTTCAAAGGCACACATGACAAAAGAAATCCTTTTTTTATTTCTGAGAAAAAAATGTGAAACGAAATGAAGGTTTCTTTCGTCCAGTGATTGGTTTCCAAATGGTTGTAATAAAAATGATATGGTGCGAAACATAAATATTCCGGCTTGCCGCGGTGTATTTCTTGTTGTGTGATGCCTTGATTTTGTTTGGAAAGAAGGAATTGGAAGGCAGGATATAAAGAGCAGGTAAATATGAATGAAGAACTTAAAGTGTTTAAGAAAGTAGAGGTTGCCATGAAGAAACTTTTTTCTTACAAACTTAGCTTTTTTGTGCTGGCTGTTATACTGTTTTGGGCAAAAACGTATTTATCCTACAAGACTGAGTTTAATCTTGGGGTAAAAGGCACAACCCAGGAGATCCTCCTGATATTTAACCCATTCTCAAGCGCCGTCTTCTTTTTAGGACTGGCTTTGCTGGCGAAAGGGCGTAAATCAGCCATTATTATGCTGATTATCGATTTCTTGATGACATTTGTGTTATATGCAAATATTTTATTCTATCGTTTCTTTGACGATTTCTTGACGTTCCCGAACATTAAGCAGTCTGGAAACGTTGGAAACATGGGAGACGGGATTTTCAGTATCATGGCCGGTCATGATATTTTCTATTTCTTAGATATTATCATTTTGATTGCGGTATTGATCTGGAGACCTGAATTAAAAGAATACAAAATGAAAAAACGCTTTGCATCTTTAGTGATCCTTTCCGGGATTGCACTGTTTTTCATCAACCTGCACTATGCGGAAAAAGACCGTCCGCAGCTGCTGACAAGAACGTTTGACCGCAATTATATTGTGAAATATTTAGGTTTATACAACTACACCATTTATGACGGTGTACAGACGGCTCAAACAGAAACGCAACGGGCCTATGCAAGCAGCGATGATTTAACAAGCGTCGAGAATTACACGACGTCTCATTATGCGAAACCGAACGCCGAGTACTTCGGCTCTGCCAAAGGCAAAAATATCATTAAAATTCACCTCGAAAGCTTCCAGTCATTCCTGATTGACTACAAGCTAAACGGTGAAGAGGTGACGCCTTTCTTAAATAAACTTGCGCACGGCGGGGAAGATGTGACGTATTTTGATAACTTCTTCCATCAGACAGGCCAGGGAAAAACATCTGATGCCGAGCTGACAATGGATAACTCGATCTTCGGTCTTCCTGAAGGCTCCGCGTTTGTGACGAAAGGCGAAAACACTTACCAGTCGCTTCCTGCGATTTTAGACCAGAAGGAAGGCTATACAAGCGCCGTCCTGCATGGTGATTACAAATCGTTCTGGAACCGTGACCAGATTTACAAACATATCGGATATGACAAGTTCTTCGACGCAAGCACGTATGATATGTCAGATGAAAATGTGATTAATATGGGGCTTAAGGATAAGCCGTTCTTTACAGAATCGATTCCAAAGCTTGAATCTCTTAAACAGCCGTTTTATGCGCATTTGATTACATTGACAAACCATTATCCGTTTAACCTTGATGAAAAAGACGCGTCTCTTAAAAAAGCGACAACAGGCGATAACACAGTTGACAGCTACTTCCAGACAGCGCGTTACCTTGACGAAGCGCTTGAGCAATTCTTCAAGGAGCTGAAGGAAGCCGGCCTGTATGACAACTCAGTCATTATGATTTATGGTGACCATAACGGTATTTCTGAAAACCATAACCGAGCGATGAAAGAGATTCTCGGCAAAGAGATCACAGATTATCAAAACGCACAGAACCAGCGTGTGCCGCTGATGATCCGCGTTCCTGGCAAAAAAGGCGGAGTGAACCATACGTATGGCGGCGAAATTGACGTCATGCCGACACTTCTGCACTTAGAAGGAATTGATTCTCAGAAATACATCAACTTTGGTACTGATTTATTCTCTAAAGACCACGACGATACAGTGGCATTCAGAAACGGAGACTTCGTAACGCCGAAGTACACATCAGTCGACAATGTCATTTATGATACGAAGACTGGTGAAAAACTGAAAGCGAATGAAGAAACGAAGAATCTGAAAACAAGAGTGAACCAGCAGCTGAGCCTTTCAGACAGTGTCCTGTACAAAGACTTGCTGAGGTTCCATAAACTAAATGATTTCAAAGCCGTTGATCCGTCAGACTATCATTACGGCAAGGAAAAAGAAATCAATTAAGATGAAAAAGAGCCTTGAGCGGGCGCATTGCCTTCGCTCAAGGCTCTTTTTTTGGTTATACAACCAACTTGAAAAAATAGATTCCATTTGTCACCAAGGCTGGCTTTCTCTCATATCATTACAGTAGATTTTGAAACCGGTATTGAAATCGGACAAATTATCGGGGAAATGCCTTGATAGATTGTGAAGATGTACCAGGTTTCGAACTCAATATTCATAGAGATGAGGGGTAGAGATGAAAGCGGTCATTCTCTGCGGCGGAAAAGGAACGAGAATGAGTGAAGTCACGAATGACATTCCTAAACCGCTCGCCATGATAGGCGGCAAACCGATTCTATGGCATATTATGAAAATTTATCAGTACTACGGAGTAAACGAGTTTATTCTGCTGTTGGGCTATAAAGGAGAAAAAATCAAGGAATACTTTCTCGACTATGAATGGAAGCACAACAGCCTGACACTCGACAGCTCTACGGGAGAGGTACAGATGCTGGGGCAGCCTGAAACGTGGAAAATTACGTTTTTGGAGACTGGGGAAGATACGCTGACAGCCGGAAGAATCTTGCAGGCGAAAGACTATATCGGTGATGAAACATTTCTGCTCACCTATGGGGACGGGCTGGCCAATATCAATCTTTTCCATCTCATCAGCTATCATCAGACAAAAGGTGCTGCCGCGACTGTCACCGGGATTGACAAAGTCTCGCAGTTTGGCACCTTGAGGGTTGAGGACGGCATGGCGAAAACATTTTCTGAGAAGACATCAAGTGACGGAATCATCAACGGCGGATTCTTCGTTCTCAGTCCAAAGGTTTTCGATTATTTGCCGAAGGACGGGAACGCGATGTTCGAAGATGAACCGCTGAAGAACCTTGCCAAAGACGGGGAGCTTGCTGTGTACCGCCATTACGGATTTTGGACGGCCATTGATACGTATAAAAATCTCTTAGAAGTCAACAAAATGTGGAATCAAGGACAACAAGTATGGAAGGTATGGTGAATCGATTTGAGTTTCTGGAAAAATAAAAACGTATTTGTCACGGGATGCACAGGTCTTTTAGGAAGCTATTTGGTGAAAGAGCTGATCGATCAGGGCGCAAATGTTACGGGGCTTGTCAGGGATCATGTGCCTCAATCCAATCTTTATCAGGGAGAACATATCAAGAAAATGAACATCGTGCGGGGCTCTCTTGAGGACTTGGCTGTGATTGAACGCGCGCTTGGCGAGTATGAGATCGACACTGTCTTTCATCTCGCTGCACAAGCGATTGTCGGCGTAGCAAACCGCAACCCGATTTCTACCTTTGAAGCGAATATCCTCGGCACCTGGAATATTCTCGAAGCCTGCCGCAAGCATCCGTTAATTAAGCGGGTCATTGTCGCTTCAAGTGATAAAGCTTACGGCGATCAAGAAAACCTTCCATACGATGAAAACATGCCGCTGCAAGGCAAGCACCCGTACGACGTCTCAAAAAGCTGCGCAGATCTGATCAGCCACACCTATTTTCACACGTACGGGCTTCCGGTCTGCATTACGCGCTGCGGAAACTTATACGGCGGCGGAGATTTGAACTTCAATCGCATCATTCCTCAGACGATTCAGCTTGTGCTGAACGGGGAAGCGCCGGAAATCCGAAGCGACGGCACATTTGTACGGGACTATTTCTATATTGAAGACGCCGTTCAGGCTTATCTGCTTCTTGCGGAAAAAATGGAAGAAAACAATCTTGCCGGAGAGGCCTTTAACTTCAGCAATGAGATCCAGCTGACCGTACTTGAACTGGTAGAGAAAATATTAAAGAAAATGAACAGTAATCTGAAACCTAAGGTGCTGAATCAGGGAAGCAATGAAATCAAACATCAATATTTATCCGCGGAAAAAGCAAGAAAGCTGCTGAATTGGACACCGGCCTACACCATTGATGAGGGACTTGAAAAAACGATTGAGTGGTATACGGAATTCTTCAAAAAGTAATGTGAAACGAGGTGAACAAGACTGTGACCAGCGCGTATTGCACCGTTTTATCAAAAGGAAGATTATATCAGGCAGTCGCTTTGTTTAAGTCGTTAGAGCTAGTTGATCAAGACAGTCCCATTTTTATACTTTGCATGGATGAAGATACGCACCGCGTGTTACAGAAGCTGAAGATGAAGCAGCTGAACCTTGTGCCGGTGGCCGCTCTTGAAAATGAATTGCTATTGAAGCTGAAGGAAACTAGAGATCAAAGTGAGTATTGCTGGACGATGAAGCCGATCTTTCTGCAAGCTGTGCTGAATAGCAATCCCGGGCTGGAGCGTGTGACGTATATTGACGGGGATCTCTTTTTCTATGCAGATCCATCGCCGATTTTTGAAAACCAGCCGGACTGCTCGGTGCTGCTTTCACGGGGGGATATTGTAATCCCTTCTTTTGAGAAAGAGCAGATTGACATGCTGCAGCGTCTTTTAGGCAGATATAATTCCGGATTTATCAGCTTCAAGCATGATGATGCAGGCACGGATTGCTTGGAGTGGTGGAAGGAACGCTGTCTTGAGGAATGCAAAAATGCACCGGGTGAAGGGAAATTCGGTGATCAGGGCTATTTGGATTATATGTCTGAGCTGTTTCCGAATGTGTGTGACATTACGACACCCGGCGTGAACATCGGCCATTGGAATTATGGGCAGCATACGTTTTCCTGGAAAGATGGCCGGATCGTGCTGGAGGATGGCAGTCCGCTGATCTTTTATCATTTCAGCGGATACCGCATCGTCAGCATCAATGAAATCAAACAGATTCATGAAACAACCCGCACAGATCTGCCGTTTGTGCATGAACTGTATCAAGAGACACTGCCGCATATCATTCAGCACATCAAAACGGTAGACCCTGAATTTAACGGTTTTGCTTCAAAAGATGACAACAAATAAATGAGTAAATACAGGAAGTGAAAATGAAGTGAAAGCAAGCGTTATTATTCCTGCATATAATTCGAAGGAGCGTCTTTACAACAGCCTTCTGTCATTAAACCAGCAGGAGTGCGATGAAGAATTCGAAGTCATTGTAGCGGACAATGGCTCTGAGGACGGGACGCTCTCGATGCTTGAGTCATTTCAAGCTGATTTTCCGCTGATCTTTACACGGATTAAAGAAAACAGGGGCATTGCGTACGGACGAAATCAGGCGCTTCGCAATGCCAGAGGAGACATCCTGATTTTCCATGACAGCGATATGCTTGCGGCAAAGGACCTTGTGGCAAAACATATTAAAGCCCATGAGAACGAAGAGAATCTCGTCGTGTGCGGGTTGTTTTGGAAACGGATCTACAGTTTTTATTATGAACGGTTTGAAGAAGAACATAAGGAACAGCTCGCAAAGCTCACAGATGAAATGCCGAAGAAAGACAAACAAAAGCTGCTGGAGGAAGCGGACATCAAAAACGGAAGCTTTCTTGATAATAGCTTTGACCTCGATACCGACTTTATAGACGTGCTCAAGAAGATTTTAGATGAGTACGGCGATGACTTGAAAGGCTATCATATGCCATGGCGCTTTTTTATCACGAATAATTCCTCTGTGAAACGCAAGCATGTGGTTGACCTCGGTTTATTTGACGAAGGCATTGTGCGGTACGGGTTTGAGGATTATGACCTCGGGATCCGGCTTCATCAGGCCGGATTGACCTTCCGGCTTCGCCGCGATATTGTCAGTGTTCATCAGGAACATCCAAGCAATTGTAAGTCTGTAGACGATATTCGGGCAAACATTGCCTATATGTGCGATAAATACAATAACATCCGCTCTTTAGACGTTCATCTCGCATTTAATGGGCCGTTCCCGCCTGACATGACGAACAGAATCATGGCTGATATTCAAAAGCTGCTGGAATCACAGAAATATGATATGCTGCTGAATCTGTTTCTTGAGCTTCTGCATGTTGTTAAAGAGCGCAACATTGATCCAGATTGGCGAAAGAAATCCCCAAGGGTGACGGCGAAAAGTTTTGATTTACAATCTGTCCGCAAGCTTCTGCCTAAGGCGAAGAAAAAGCTAGGCGTGAACGATTTTGCCAACGCACTGTATGCGCTTGTCAACGATTTGCTGCACGTGGATCTTAGATCATTGGATGTGGTATAAGTGAGTACATTTCATTTTTCAACGATAGTGTCAAGGACACATATCTTTAAGCTCATGCCTATGATTCATTCTCTCCATGAGCATTGCGATGATTTTCATTTATATGTGCTGTGTGTCGACCAGAAAGCGTATGAATTGCTTCAGCACGTGCCATGGGAGCATGTAACCTTTGTGCAGCTGCATGAAATGGAAGACCCGGAGCTGCTGAAAGCGAAAAGCAACAGAACGTTTCATGAATATTGCTGGACGTTAAAGCCCGCCTTTTTGTTTCATGTGATGAGCAAGTGGGATGACGCTGAATACTTTGCCCATATGGATACGGATCTATTTTTCTTTTCTGATCCGGCGCGTATTTTTGCAGAAAACCCAACGGCGTCTCTGTATTTGACTGATCATCGTAATTCGCCGCGCTTCATGTCCTACTACGACCGAACCGGACGCTTTAATACAGGCTTTGTCGGTGCCGGTAATACAAAGGAAGCATATGAAGCGGTGTGGCAGTGGAGACAGGACTGTATTGAATTTTGCACGGTCGAAATGGATACGGAACGAAAGACATATGGTGATCAAAGATATGTGGAGAAATGGCCGGCGCAGTTTAAAGGTGTTCATGTTGTCAAATCAATAGGAGCCAATACAGCGCTTTGGAATATCGAAAACTATAAGGTCGGGCAAAAGGACGGCCGCGTGTATATAGATGAAACGCCGCTGGTTTTCTATCATTTCTCTGGGTTTACACTGGTGACAGAAAAAGAGTTTAATCTTTGCTGGTACTACCGGATTGAAGATGAAGCGACAATTGAGATGATTTATATGCCGTATATATTAAATCTGAAAAGATGGATTGATGAAATACAGTCGGCGTTTCCGGACTTTGCAGATGGCTTTATCCCGAAGCACGCAGTGCCTGATACTCATTTTATCCAGCTGGATTAAAAAACCCCCTGCCGCCTGGCAGGGGGTTTTTTCAGCTATGCCATTCTCTCAGCTTCTGGTCACTTGGCAATAGGAAGGCAAGGATGCCGAGAACAGGGAGAAAGGCAATGGCGATCATCGTCGGGGTCAGTCCCGCGGCGTCAATCAGAGCACCAAGCGCCACTGCGCCGATTGCGCCCATCCCGAAGGCAAGCCCGACGGTTAAACCGGACATTGTGCCGATTTTTCCAGGAATTAGCTCCTGTGCGTAGACGACCGTTACAGAAAAGCTCGACATCAGAACCAAGCCAATCAATGCGAGCACGCCATAGGCGGGAACCGGGCCGGCAAATGGCAGCAAGATCGCCAGCGGTGCCGAGCATAACAGCGAACCGAGGATAACGAAGCGTTTTCCAAAACGGTCTGCAAGCGGGCCGCCGAGAAACGTGCCGATTGCGCCGAACAGCAAGAAGACAAAAATATAGCTTTGTGCCTGCTTAATGCTTACGTGATATGTATCCATCGCGTAAAACGTGTAAAAGTTACCGATCGCACTCGTATACCAAGAACGAGCAAAAATGAGAAATATAATAATAATAAGAGCAGATACAACAGATTTGGTGATGGCCGTGTTTTCAGCCGTTTTCTTTTGTTTGCCTGATTTCTGGGCAAGGCTGCCGAGACGTGAGGCGTACCATTTCGCAATATACATGAGAAACATAACAGCAAGCGCGGCGACAAGCGTGAACCAAACAGCGCCGAATTGCCCGAGCGGTACAAGGATCAGCGCGGTGATCAGCGGCGCCATCGCCTGGCCTGAGTTTCCGCCCACCTGATAAATCGACTGTGCGAGCCCGCGTTTTGTGCCGGCGGCCATATACGCCACACGGGAGCCCTCCGGATGGAAAATGGCCGAGCCTAATCCAATGAAAAACACACAGCATAAGATCGTTATGAATGACGGGGCAAATGCAAGGCCCAAAATGCCAAGCATGCTGGCGGTCAAACCGACTGGCAGCGCATACGGCCGCGGCCGTTTATCGGTATACCAGCCGACAACAGGCTGCATGACGGATGACACCATGTTTAATGTGAAAGCGATGATGCCGAGCTGTGTAAACGTCAGGCTCATGGAGCGTTCCAAAATAGGGAACATGGCCGGAATCACAGCCTGAAGCGAATCGTTGAGCATATGGCAAATTCCGATAATAATCAAAATCGGATACACCGTGGTGCCTGGTTTTTGAACTGTTTTTTCTTTTACCGGGGCGGCGATAGCCAATTGAGTCTCCTCCTAACATATATAACCAAAGCATACCACCATATTATTCATAAGGTGAAGAATTTATCAAGAGGAAAAAAGACTCTTATAAATATTAGCAGCTGACGGTATTTTCGATATTCAAAATGTGATATAGCTCTTCAAGCTTACGAATCTCATAGGTTGGTATGATCTCTGGCACATTCGGCTTCATGTCAGGGTTCATCCAGCAAGTATCAAGACCGGCGAGCTGTCCGCCTTTGATATCAGCAGTCAGTGAATCCCCAATGATTAATGTGTGCTCTGCTGAAAATTGAGGAATCCGTTCAAACACGTAATCGAAATATTCCTTCATCGGCTTTTGGAAGCCCGTGTCTTCAGAAACGAAAATGTCCTTGAAGAATGGAAATAATCCTGAATCACGGAGACGCTTATATTGTGTGTGAGACACGCCGTTTGTCACGATGTACAAATCAAACTGTTGCTGCAGATTTGAGATGAGATCAAATGCACCGTCAATAAGCTGATGTCCTTCTTCAAGAAAGCGGCGGTATTTTTGCTCAAGCAAAGCGCCGTCCGCCTCGTAACCGTACTCCTTGAGCAAAGCGGAGAAACGCGTGTTTACGACTTCATCCCTTGTCATCTTACCTTCTTCAAAGGCTCTCCAGAGACCTTGATTGATGGTTTTATACTGCGCCTTCATGTCATTTGTTAAAGGAATGTTCTGATCTTCAAACAGCAAACGCAGGGCTAAAGCTTCTGCCGCTTGAAAATCAAGGATGGTATCATCTACATCAAATAATAAAGTGCGGTAT
The DNA here is from genome assembly GCF_044570195.1 of Bacillus sp. SG20033. Lineage (NCBI taxonomy): Bacteria > Bacillati > Bacillota > Bacilli > Caryophanales > Bacillaceae > Bacillus > Bacillus sp. SG20033. The sequence continues at coordinate 798,510 of NZ_CP172606.1, forward strand.
CGTTTCATCTGTGTGTCTCCCTTTCCTCATATGTATTCAAAGTATAGCACATAAAAAAAGGAAAAAGCCGGCGGGTGAGGCACCGCCGGCTAAAAAGAGATTATTTGTTTAATAAGCTGTGTTTTCTCGAATATAGGAAGTAAACCAGTGTTCCGACAGCGATCCAGATGACAAATGAAAGCCATGTGACGCCGGGAAGGCTGTACATGAACCAAAGGCAGATGCCTGCGCTGATAATCGGCACAACCGGAACGAACGGCACTCTGAAGGACGCCTTGATTTCAGGATGTTTCTTTCTTAGCACAATGACAGCAATAGATATGACCGTAAACGCGGCAAGTGTTCCCATGTTCACCAGATGGGCCAGCGTTCCGAGGTTAATAAAGCCGGCGATTCCCGATGCAACGATCCCTGTCAGCCATGTGTTGCGGAACGGGGTTTTAAATGACGGATGAACCTTTGCGAACAATCCAGGCAGAAGGCCGTCTCTGCTCATGGCAAATGTCAAACGAACCTGAGCGTACAGCAAAGCGAGCATCACCGTCGTAATCCCGATAATCGCACCGACAGAAATAATTCCGGCAACAGCGTCCTGTCCGACGAATTTCAGAGCAAAGGATACAGGATCTCCGACATTCAATTTGGCATAAGGCATCATGCCTGTCAGCACAAGCGATACCGCGATGTACAGAACCGTGCAGACGGCTAGAGCTGAAATAATGCCGACGGGCATGTTTTTTTGCGGATTTTTCACTTCCTCTGACGCGTTAGAAACCGCGTCAAACCCAAGGTACGCGAAGAATACAGTGGCGGCGCTAAGTATGACGCCTTTCATCCCGAAAGGCATAAAAGGAGACCAGTTATCCGGTTTCACATAGCCGATGCCGACAATAATGAACAATAATATGATCGCGATTTTCATCAGTACGATGACGTTGTTAAAGCGTGTGCTTTCCTTGACGCCTCTGCTGACAATCGCAGTGATGAGGAGAATGATCACCGCAGCCGGAAGGTTAAATACGGCGCCCGCCGTGCTTCCCGGCGCTCCTGTCAGTGCAGCCGGAATATGAAGATTGAAGCCGGCAAGCAGTGATTGAAAGTATGAAGACCAGCCGGTGGCAACCGCCGACAGTGCAATGACATATTCAAGCATGAGATCCCATCCGATCAAAAAGGCGAGCAGCTCTCCAAGTGTCACGTATGAGTAGGAGTACACGCTTCCCGAAATCGGAATGGAAGACGAAAACTCAGCATAACAGAAAGCAGCCAGCGCACAGGCGAGCCCCGCTAAAATAAACGATATGATGAGGGCGGGACCTGCACCGGTCGCTGCCACTGTTCCTGTAATGACAAAAATCCCTGTACCGATGACACAACCGATACCGAGCAAGGTTAAATCAAATGCGCTTAACGTACGGGCAAGGCTTTTTGACTTGCTCTGCGCACTCAATGTTTCAAGCGGTTTTTTTCTAAATAATGAACTCATCAAAAGTTCCTCCTGTAAATATTCAAAATATTCTAATCATTATATACAGTTCTTGTTGTATTATATTGTCGAAATTTGACGCAGTCAATAAAATATTTTTCTGCTTTAAATGATAGAAGCGAAACAGCGTTGTCGTATCATAGGATAGTAATTTTTACTAATCGTATATTCAATTTTATGCAAGATGAACCGATAGAAAAAATAGATTCGCCCATATTTTGATTTGCGGTTATAAAGGAGATGCTGACCATGTTTCAATATGAAGAGTTGAATAAACAGTTTATCGGCGGGAAATGGCAGGAGGGCAGCAGCCCAAATGTATTGGAAAACAAAAATCCTTATACTCAAAAAACATTCACAACATTCCGTAAAGCGACTGCTGACGATGTAGATGAAGCGTATCGGGCAGCGGCGCTGGCAAAGAAAAAATGGGATGCGGTCAACCCGTTTGAGAAAAGGACCATTTTAGAAAAAGCCGTCACGTATATCGAAGAGAACGAAGAAGCCATCATTTATTTGATTATGGAAGAGCTTGGCGGAACAAGGCTCAAAGCGGCTTTTGAAATCGGTCTTGTCAAAAACATCATAAAAGAAGCGGCAACGTTCCCAATCCGCATGGAAGGCAAAATTCTTCCGTCAACAATAGATGGCAAGGAAAACAGATTATATCGCGTGCCGGCAGGCGTTGTGGGTGTCATCAGTCCGTTTAACTTCCCATTCTTTTTATCTATGAAATCAGTGGCGCCTGCACTCGGAGCCGGCAATGGCGTTGTGCTAAAGCCGCATGAGGAAACGCCGATTTGCGGCGGAACGCTGATTGCGAAAATTTTTGAGAACGCGGGAATTCCAGCGGGGCTGCTGAATGTTGTTGTCACAGACATTGCTGAAATCGGCGACAGCTTCGTTGAGCATCCAGTGCCGCGGATCATCTCATTTACCGGTTCTACGAAAGTCGGCAGCTACATCGGACAGCTTGCGATGAAGCATTTTAAAAAGCCGCTTCTTGAGCTTGGCGGAAACAGCGCCTTCATCGTACTTGAGGATGCAGATATAGAATATGCGGTCAATGCGGCGGTGTTCAGCCGATTTACACATCAAGGACAGATTTGCATGTCAGCCAACCGCGTGCTTGTTCATTCTTCTATTTATGACAAGTTCCTTGAGCTGTACCAGGCAAAAGTGGAATCGCTGAAAGTCGGCGACCCAATGGATCCTGATACGATTATCGGGCCATTAATCAACAGCAGACAGACGGACGGGCTGATGAAGACTGTTGAGCAAGCAATTGAAGAAGGCGCTGTACCAGTGAAGCTTGGCGGATTTAACGGGACGATCGTGGAACCTACGATCTTAAAAGACGTCAAACCGTTCATGAGCATTGCCAAGGAAGAGCTGTTCGGACCAGTCGTCTCCTTTATGAAGTTTGATTCAGAAGACGAAGCGGTGGATATCGCAAACGAAACCCCGTTTGGCTTGAGCGGTGCCGTACATACGTCAAATCTTGAGCGCGGCGTGGCTTTTGCGAAACGCATTGAAACAGGCATGATTCACGTCAATGACACGACCATCAATGATGAACCGAATGTAGCCTTCGGCGGTGAAAAGCAATCAGGCCTCGGCCGTTTAAACGGTGAGTGGAGCCTCGAAGAATTTACAACGCTGAAATGGATCTCGGTCCAGCACGAAAAACGCAGCTTCCCTTATTAATGAAAAGGAGTGAATGGAATTGACCATAAATACGGAAAAAGAAACCGCAGATATTCTGGACGCATTTATCAAAGTAGCCCCTTATTTAAACAGCCTGGTTCAGGATGATATTACAATCGGCATTTATGATACGGAAAAACTGCTCGTGAATATACCGGCCAAAACCTTTTCGCTGAACGTAAAAGCCGGCGATCCGCTGCAGGAAGGGGATATCATCACAGATGCCATCCGAAGCAATCAGAAGAAGACGAGCATGGTTCCGAAAGAATTGTTCGGCTTCCCATTGATCGCGCGTGCCATCCCGCTGCACGACGAGAATGGAAGAGTCATTGGAGGCGTCGGCCTCGGAACGAGCCTTGAGGAGTCGTCAAAGCTGCATGATGTCGCGGAAAGCTTATCAGCTGTCGTTGAACAAACAGCCGCGGCTATTTCCGACATTTCTGAATCAATTAACGGGTTTTCAACTCAAATGTCGGGCATTTCCTCTCAGGCGAAAAAAGTAAGCGAAAGCGCCGGTGAAATCGCCGATATTTCAGTAACTGTTAAAGGCATCTCTGACCAAAGCAATCTGCTCGGCTTGAACGCCGCAATCGAAGCGGCAAGAGCAGGGGAGTCCGGAAAAGGCTTCTCTGTCGTCGCAGATGAGATCAGAAAGCTAGCAACGCATTCAAAAGAAAATGTCGGCCAAATTGACCAGATTACGAAAAAAATCCACAGCCTGCTGAAAGGGCTGGAGGAATCCATTGAGTCGATTAACCAGCATACAGACGGACAAGCCGCTGCTGTTGAACAAATTTCCGCCACAATGCAGGAGATTTCAGGAAGCGCACAGCATCTTGCAAAAATGGCCGAAAAAGCGCTTGAGGAAGAGTAAAAGACCGGGGACAAATGTCCCCGGTCTTTTTCTATCCTGCATTTCCATGAAATTCGTCTGACGTTTTACTAGTTTTATTCCAGCGGCTGATTTAAAATGTACACATGAACTTACGTGAGGATTGATAGGAACCATGAGCATATTAAAAGCGGAAAATCTTTATAAAACATACGGAGATAAAACATTATTTGACCATATCTCCTTTCATATTGAAGAGAATGAGAGAATCGGATTGATCGGACCGAACGGAACAGGAAAATCAACGCTGCTGAAAGTGATTGCCGGCTTGGAATCTATCGAAGAAGGAGAAATCACGAAATCTGGAAGCGTGCAGGTCGAATTTCTTCATCAAGACCCGGAGCTGCCTGCGGGGCAAACAGTGCTGGAGCATATCTATTCCGGTGAATCGGCTGTGATGAAAACCTTGCGTGAATATGAAAAAGCGCTGTATGAACTGGGGAAAGATCCCGAAAATGAACAGCGCCAGAAACACCTGCTGGCAGCACAAGCGAAAATGGACGCAAACAATGCATGGGATGCAAACACCTTGGCAAAAACCGTATTGTCTAAGCTGGGCGTCAACGACGTAACAAAACCGGTCAATGAGCTCTCAGGCGGCCAGAAAAAACGGGTAGCCATTGCCAAAAACTTAATTCAGCCCGCTGATCTGCTCATTTTGGACGAGCCGACAAACCATTTGGATAATGAAACGATTGAGTGGCTTGAAGGGTATTTAAGCCAATATCCCGGCGCCGTCATGCTGGTGACGCACGATAGATATTTCTTAAACCGTGTCACCAACCGCATTTATGAGCTTGAAAGAGGCAGTCTCTACACGTACAAAGGCAACTATGAAGTGTTTTTAGAAAAACGCGCGGAACGGGAAGCGCAGGCTGAGCAAAAGGAAACGAAGCGGCAAAACCTGCTGCGCCGCGAGCTGGCTTGGCTCAGACGGGGAGCGAAAGCCCGCTCCACAAAACAAAAGGCGAGAATTGACCGGGTAGAGACGCTTAAAGAACAGAAAGGCCCTCAGTCATCAGGTTCACTCGATTTTGCCATTGGCTCGCACCGTCTCGGAAAACAGGTTATTGAAGCGGAGAACGTCATGATCGCTTATGACGGCCGCATGCTCGTCGACCGTTTTAATGAACTTGTCATACCAGGTGAACGGATCGGGATCATCGGGCCAAACGGCATCGGGAAAACAACGCTGTTAAATGCCCTTGCCGGCCGTCATACGCCGGACGGAGGCGATATTACGATCGGACAGACGGTCAGAATCGGCTACTATACTCAGGATCATAGTGAAATGAACGGTGAGTTAAAGGTCATTGACTATATAAAAGAAACGGCGGAGGTCGTAAAAACGGCAGATGGCGATATGATTACAGCTGAACAAATGCTCGAGCGTTTCCTCTTCCCGCGTTCGATGCAGCAGACGTATATCCGCAAGCTGTCCGGCGGGGAAAAACGCCGTTTATACTTGCTTCAGGTTCTCATGCAGGAGCCGAATGTCCTGTTTCTCGATGAGCCGACGAACGATTTGGATACTGAAACATTAAGCGTTCTTGAGGATTATATTGACCAGTTCCCTGGCGTCGTCATCACCGTATCCCATGACCGCTATTTCCTTGACCGCGTCGTCGACCGTTTGATTGTATTTGAAGGAAATGGCGTCATTTCCCGCTTTCAAGGCTCCTATAGCGACTATATGGAGGAGTCAAAAGCGAAAAAAGCGGCCCCAAAACCGACAGCTGAGGAAAAAACGGCTGAAGCCGAGCCGAAGAAAAAACGGAAAAAGCTTTCTTACAAAGACCAGCTGGAATGGGATGGCATCGAAGATAAAATTGCCCAGCTGGAAGAAAAGCATGAGCAGCTCGAAGCTGACATCGCCGCAGCAGGCAGTGATTTTGGCAAAATCCAAGAGCTGATGGCCGAGCAGGCGAAAACTGCTGAAGAGCTTGAGGCTGCGATGGATCGCTGGACAGAATTGTCCCTCATGATCGAAGAACTGGAAAGCTAAAAAGCGCGGCCGCAGCAGGCCGCGCTTTTTTCACATAATGGACAAAAACGAACCGGCCTGCTTATGTTAGGATAAAATTGTGTGTCAGCGGCACATGGAAAACTAACGGAGATGATGAAGTATGACATGGGCGATCGTGATGTTAATTCTCATGAGTCTGGTGAAAATCGTATTAACCTGTCTTCCTACAGGCGTCATAGAATGGCTGCTCGGCAAATTTGAAGTGCACGCCAAGCTGAGTGACGAAAATGCGAGTCTCTCTCTAGATGGAAAACGCCTCGAGGGTGCAGAGAAACAGAAAGTGATTGATCAATTTAACGAAGCTATCTTCCTGGAAAAATATTATATCTATCCAGGTGATGAAGAGCGTTATTTACATCCGGAAAATGGCGGCACGCCGCTGGTGATAGATACAAAAAAAGGAAAAAAAGACGTGAAGCTGTTCGTGTACCGCTACGACGACCATATCGACGTCGTGAAACAGTACAAGAAGAAAGTGATCGCGTATCGAGTGCTTTCTGAAAGCCTTCAAAAAGAGTCTCTGTCAGTGGCGGGAAGTTTAGCTTAAACAGGAAAGTGAAAGACGGGTGCTTTATGCTACTCGTCTTTTTTATTGTTTTTTAAAACTTAACGTTTACGTTAAGGTTCAAAAGGTGTATAATGGTAACAGAAACGGCGAAGGGGGATTTACCTTGGAATGGATGAAGATTGATCAAGTGGCCAAAAGAAGCGGACTGACAAAGCGGACCATCCGGTTTTATGAAGAAATCGGCTTGATTCCGGCGCCGAAACGGACAGACGGCGGTGTAAGGCTTTATTCAGAGGATGATATGGAGGAGCTTGAGAAAGTCATCAGCACAAAAGAGGTGCTCGGTTTTTCCCTTCAGGAGCTTCAGCATTTCATGGAAACCAGCCGCCAGCTAGAGTTAAACAAAGAGGGGTATTTGTTGTCACTGGATCCTAAGGAACGGAAAGAAAAACTGGAGGAAATTCAGGAAACCCTGAATCACCAGTTGAGTTTGATTGATGAGAAAATCCGCACATTCCAAAGCTTTAAAGAACGCCTGCAAGGCATGAAAAATAAAGCGGAACGCGCCATTCAATCAATCGAATGAAAAGTTTGTTAAACGCTATTTTTGTAGCGTTTCTTTTAATGGAATAAAGATGGAGGTCAGGTCAAATGGATAAGACAACACAAGTGAATCAGAAAACAGGCTTGCTCAGCCAGCCAAAAGCGGTATGGGCTGTCGCGTTTGCCTGTGTGATTTCTTTTATGGGAATCGGGCTGGTCGATCCAATTCTTCCGGCCATTGCCGCACAATTACATGCTTCACCTAGTGAAGTATCACTCTTGTTTACAAGTTATTTGCTTGTAACCGGATTTATGATGTTTTTCTCAGGAGCCATTTCCAGCCGCATCGGCGCGAAATGGACGTTAATTCTCGGACTTATTTTTATTATTGTATTTGCGGGGCTTGGCGGCAGCTCAAGCTCAATCGCTCAGTTAGTCGGCTATCGCGGCGGCTGGGGATTAGGGAATGCTTTGTTTATTTCAACAGCGCTTGCGGTCATCGTCGGCGTGTCAGTCGGCGGCAGCGCCCAAGCGATTATTTTGTATGAGGCCGCGCTTGGTCTAGGGATTTCTGTCGGGCCGCTTGCAGGCGGAGAGCTCGGAAGCATTTCATGGCGCGCACCGTTTTTCGGAGTATCTGTCCTGATGTTTATTGCGTTAATCGCGATTTCTTTCATGCTTCCGAAGCTGCCGAAACCGGCAAAACGCGTCGGTGTGTTTGATGCGATGAAGGCGCTCAAATATAAAGGCCTTTTAACAATGGCGGTATCGGCATTCTTATACAACTTTGGATTTTTTATTTTGCTTGCTTATTCTCCGTTCGTTCTGGATTTAGATGAACACGGTCTTGGATATGTCTTCTTCGGCTGGGGCCTTCTGCTGGCGATTACGTCAGTCTTTACGGCGCCGCTCGTGCACAAAGCGCTGGGCACAGTGCGTTCGCTCGTCATTCTCTTTATCGCCTTTGCGGCCATTCTCGTTATTATGGGGATCTGGACAGACCATCAGACTTTGATTATTACATGTATCGTTGTCGCTGGTGCTGTCCTCGGTATGGTGAATACGATCATGACAACCGCTGTGATGGGTTCTGCGCCGGTTGAACGTTCAATCGCGTCTTCAGCCTACAGCTCAGTCCGCTTCATCGGCGGCGCGCTCGCCCCGTGGATTGCAGGAATGCTGTCAGAACACTTTACTGCAAGCACACCATATACAGTAGGCGGAATCGTCGTTTTTGTCGGCATGCTTGTCCTTCTCATGGGACGTAAACATCTTGCTGGAATTAAGGCGGGACATTAATAACGAAAGACACTGCGAAGATGCAGTGTCTTTTTTAATCGTGGAATTTCCCCATTACTACCGTATTATAGTAATTTCCGTCAGAAAGCAATTTCTCCTTTTTTAAGATTCCTTCTGCTTCAAATCCTTTCGTTTGTTTCCAGGACATTCAGTGAGATTTTTTTAATTCCGTTGGCATCCGCTTCGGTCAGACATTGATGCGGCTGGGATTTATCTTGCAGAAGCTGAGAATGTGTCCGTTCATTTACGATTGCCATTTCAAGTGATGGTTCATGCTGTAGAGGGGACGTTTGCCATGGATAAGGCAAAACCTGACGAATATGATCATAAATGTTTAGAAACGCTCTATCAATACATACACAGCGTCATGAAAAACAGCTTTTCTCGGCCGAGTGGTTTACCGCTTGGGCAGATGAGGAGGATTTTGAGCTGTCTGCCAAAAGAGAGCTGACACTTGATGAATTCACCTCGCCATAGCAGCTCATTTTAAAAGACAGAGAGCTTTTGAGAATCGTTCAGAAAAAATGGCAGTAAAAAACCCGCCCTTTAGCAGGCGGGTTTTTTATAAATTAAAGCACTTTCGTCGTCCAAGACTCGCAGTTCCACGTTTCTGTCGCAATATCCATATAAAAGTCTGGCTCGTGGGAAATGAGCAGAATGGAGCCTTTATATTCTTTCAGGGCGCGCTTGAGCTCTTCCTTGGCATCGACATCCAAGTGGTTTGTCGGCTCATCGAGCACTAGCAGGTTTGTTTCTGAGTTGATTAGCTTGCACAATCTGACTTTCGCTTTTTCGCCTCCGCTTAATACGGAGACGCGGCTTTCGATATGCTTTGTCGTCAGTCCGCATTTTGCCAGAGCGGCACGGATTTCATACTGCGTATAAGAAGGGAATTCGCTCCATACTTCTTCGATGCACGTATTGTTGTTTGTTTCCTTGACCTCTTGCTCGAAATAGCCGGTATAGATGTGCTCACCGCGTTCAACAGAGCCCTCAAGCGGCTGGATTTCGCCAAGCAAACTTTTCAGCAATGTCGTTTTTCCGATCCCGTTTGCGCCGTAAAGGGCGATTTTTTGGCCGCGTTCCATGCGGAGGTTGAGTGGACGGGACAGCGGGGAATCGTAACCGATCACGAGATCCTTCGTTTCGAAAATCAGCTTGCCTGACGTTCTCGCCGGCTTGAAATGGAATTCCGGCTTTGGCTTTTCTGCCGCAAGCTCGATCATATCCATCTTATCGAGTTTTTTTTGGCGGGACATCGCCATGTTTCTCGTGCTGACACGCGCTTTGTTGCGGGCAACGAAATCCTTCAGCTCCGCGACTTCCTGCTGCTGCTTTTTGTAGGCCGCTTCAAGCTGCTGTTTTTTCACCTCGTAGACTTCCATAAACTGATGGTAGTCGCCGACATAGCGTGTCAACTCTTGATTTTCAACGTGATAAATCAGGTTGATGACGCTGTTTAAGAACGGAATATCGTGGGAAATCAGGATGAACGCGTTCTCGTATTCCTGCAGGTAGCGTTTCAGCCATTCAATATGCTGTTCATCAAGATAGTTGGTCGGCTCATCGAGAAGCAGAATTTCCGGCTTTTCAAGGAGCAGCTTAGCGAGAAGGACCTTTGTGCGCTGTCCGCCGCTCAAATCGGTGACATCGCGCTCTAATCCGATATCGCTCAAACCGAGACCGCGGGCGATTTCCTCCACCTTGGAATCAATGACATAAAAATCATTGTTTGTCAGCGCGTCTTGAATGACGCCGACTTCTTCAAGCAGCTTTTCGAGCTCGTCGGGATCAGCCTCGCCCATTTTGTTGTAAATCTCGTTCATTTCCTCTTCCATCGCAAATAAATAATGGAATGCGTCTTTCAGGACGTCGCGAATGGATTTTCCTTTTTCCAGCACGGTATGCTGATCAAGGTATCCGACACGGACATTTTTTGACCATTCGACTTTTCCCTCATCAGGTTCAAGCTTTCCGGTAATAATATTCATGAAGGTTGATTTTCCTTCACCGTTTGCGCCGATCAAGCCGACGTGCTCGCCTTTTAACAGGCGGAAGGAAACGTTATTAAAAATGGCCCGGTCCCCGAAGCCGTGGCTTAAATCCTTTACAGATAAAATACTCATGTTTACACCTCTATCGTTATCAAACACGCACAATCGGCGTGTAATATTCACCCTTTTGATTATAAAGGAGGATTCGGAATGTTGAAAGGTATAGGAAAGAAAAAGAAAAATTGCGTTCCGGGCGAGGTTTTGAGATACTATGGAATAGATTTCAGGAATTGAGGAGAACAAAATGACGCAAACTTGGCCATTTTTACATAATGCACAATCATTTATACAAGAGAATTGGAATGCTTCCGGCTTTCAAACGCCAACCCCTGTTCAGGAGCAGGCAGCCCAGCTGATCATGGACGGAAAGGATGTCATCGCGGAATCGCCGACAGGCACAGGCAAGACGCTGGCGTATGCGCTGCCGGTCTTGGAGCGGATCAAACCAGAGCAAAAGCATCCGCAGGCGGTGATTTTAGCGCCTTCCCGTGAGCTGGTCATGCAGATTTTTCAGGTGATTCAGGATTGGAAAGCGGGCTCAGAGCTGCGCGCGGCTTCCTTAATCGGCGGGGCGAATGTGAAGAAGCAGGTCGAAAAGCTGAAAAAACATCCGAATATCATCGTCGGCACACCAGGCAGAGTATTTGAACTGATTAAAGCAAAGAAACTCAAAATGCATGAAGTGAAAACGATTGTACTTGATGAAACGGATCAGCTTATCCTGCCGGAGCATCGCGAGACGATCAAACAAATTATTAAAACGACATTAAGAGACCGCCAGCTTCTATGTTTCTCTGCCACGCTTAAAAAGGGAACAGAGGATGTGCTCCGCGAATTGGCGCAAGAGCCTGAGGTGTTGAAGGTGCAGCGAAGCAAGGCGGAGGCAGGGAAAGTGAAACATCAATACCTGATTTGCGACCAGCGCGACAAAGTGAAGCTGCTGCAAAAGCTGTCAAGGCTTGAAGGCATGCAGGCACTCGTATTTGTGAGAGACATTGGCAACCTGAGTGTATATGCGGAAAAACTGGCATATCACCACGTTGAACTCGGCGTTTTGCACAGTGAAGCGAAAAAAATGGAGCGGGCAAAAATCATTGCCGCATTCGAAGACGGAGAGTTTCCGCTTTTATTGGCGACTGACATTGCCGCACGCGGTTTAGACATTGAAAACCTGCCATACGTGATTCATGCTGATATTCCAGATGAAGATGGCTATGTCCACAGATCAGGACGAACAGGCCGGGCCGGAAAAGAAGGCAACGTGCTGAGCCTTGTGACAAAATTGGAGGAATCTAAGCTGAAAAAAATGGCGAAGAAGCTTGGTGTTGAACTGAGTGAAGCTGTGTATGCAGGCGGAAAACTGAAGACGAAATAAAAAGGAGGGCGGAAAGCTCTCTTTTTTGTTGTAAAATAATAGAAAAGATTCGCGGGGGTGGGAAGATGGTTTCAATAGACAGGTTTCAAGCAGTGAAGGAGTCAGAGCTGAAAATCCTTGAACGCTGGTTTGAGAATGAGGATACCAGACGGAGAATGGATGGGATGCTGCCATTAGATGAGTGGTATGCACGAGTAAATAAAGATAAACACGATACTGTCATCATGGCGTATGATGGACAGCTGCCGGCAGGGATGGCCGTTATTGAGTTCGGGGAGGAGCGGACGTATATTGGATTGATCGTCAATCCTTTGTACCGGCTTCAAGGGTACGGAAAACGGATATTGCAAAAACTGCTGACCGAACCTGATTTTACTAGCGTACGGGAATGGGTGGCATGCATTGAAGAAGACAATCGAATCAGTTTAGCTTGCTTTCAAGCAGCAGGATTCACTTTGGAAGATACGGAACCTGATGAAGATGGTTTTCTTACGCTGATTCTTCGCAGCTGATCTCATCGAAACACAAAAGGAGGGCAAAAAGCCCTCCCGTTTTCATCTTCATTCAGCTCGGATCACTGACCTTGATCAGCTGTTTCCCTTTATTTTCTCCCTTAAATAAACCGAGAAACGCGTCAGGAATGTTTTCGAAGCCTTCTGTGATGGTTTCCTCGTAATGGAGTTTACCAGCCTTCAACCATTCGGCCAGCTGTTTTGCTCCCTCAGAAAAACGATCGGAGTAGTCGCTTACGATAAAGCCTTGCATCAGCGACTTCGTTTTAATGAGTTTTGATTGGACACGAGGGCCCATGTCATCTGCTTCGCTTTCTGCGTTATAGGAAGAAATGGCGCCGCACACCGGAATGCGGGCAAATTCATTGAGCAGATTCATCACCGCGTCTGAAATCGGTCCGCCGACATTGTCAAAATACACATCGACACCGTCAGGACAAGCGTTTTGAAGCGCTTTTTGGATATCATCCGCTGTTTTGTAATTGATGGCTTCGTCAAAATGAAGCTGCTGTTTTAAATAGTCGATTTTTTCATCAGAACCCGCGATACCGACAACTCGAGCGCCTTTGATTTTGGCAATTTGCCCGACTGTTGAACCAACGGCTCCCGCAGCTCCGGAGACAACCACGGTTTCGCCTTCCTTCGGGCGTCCGATGTCCAGCAATCCGAAGTATGCTGTTAAGCCGGTCATTCCCAAAATGCCGAGATAGGCCGAAGCGGGAGCAAGGCTTGTATCAATTTTTCGCAAGGCAGACTCGCTCACAGCGGAAAATTCCTGCCAGCTGAGATTTCCGATGACGATATCGCCTTTTTTCAGATGATTCCCGTCTGACACAACTTCAGCGATAACCCCGCCAGAAAGCGCTTCATCCAAGGCGAACGGCTTAACATATGACTTCGTATCCTGCATACGGCCGCGCATATAAGGGTCAACCGAAACATAAAGCGTTTTGACAAGCACTTCCCCTTGCTGGGGTTCAGGAACCGGAATGGTTTCAAAGCGAAAGTCTTCATGAACAGGAATACCTTGTGGACGTCTTGCTAATTGAATTTGCTGCTGAGATGCTGTCATTTTCATCCTCCTATCACTTGGTTGACACCACTGTAACATGGACAGGAGAGGAAATACAAAAGGTAAGCTGGCATACAAAAAAGGAGAGGGGGCTCCTCTCCTTTTCATTTCACCCGTAATTTCGGGCACAGTCCCGTCGGCAGGCACATTGGCTTCTGGTCGATCGGGCTTCTCATGATGCAGCATTCCAAGCCGAAGACTTCACGGAAAAATGGCTGGGTGAACACATCTTCCGGTGTTCCGGCGTTGTATATTTTTCCGTCCAGCACACTGATCAGATAGTCAGCATATTGAGCGGCTTGGTTTAAATCATGGAGCACCATGACAACGGTGCGGCCATGGTCGCGGTTCAGCTTTTTCAGCAGTTCAAGCACTTCAATCTGGTGTGAGATGTCTAAATACGTGGTCGGCTCATCAAGCAAAAGCAAATCAGTGCCTTGCGCAAGTGCCATGGAAATCCAGGCTCTTTGTCTTTGGCCGCCTGAGAGGGCATCCAGCGTCCGATCCTTCAGTTCAATCATGCCCGTTGCTTCCAGTGCCCACTCTACCATGTCATGATCCTCTTGGGTATGCTTGGATAACAGCTTTTTGTGAGGATGTCTGCCAAAATAGCATAATTCCTCTACCGTCAATCCGTCAGGAGCCTGAGGAGATTGTGGAAGAATGGCCAGTTTTTTTGCGACTTCTTTTGATGGCTGGCGGTGGATGTCTTTTCCTTCTAGTAGCACTGTACCGCTTTTCGGGGCCATCAGCCTGGCGAGCGATTTGAGGATTGTTGATTTACCGCAGCCATTAGCGCCGATGAGCGCAGTGATTTTTCCTTCTTCTATCTTTAAGTCGACTCCGTCAATAATCACTGTACTGTCATATGAAAGAGTGAGCTGGTCTGCAGCCAGTTTTCCCATGGTATCCTCTCCCTACTGTTTCCTCGCTTCGAATTTCAATAAATATAAGAAATAAGGCGCGCCGATCACGGCTGTCAGTATTCCGGCAGGTATTTCAACCGGAGGCATGATGCCGCGCCCTAACGTATCTGCAATTAATAATATAATAGCACCAATCAATGCCGATGCAGGCAGTAAATATTTAGCTTTTTCTCCGGTAAGCCGTCTGGCGATATGCGGAGCAAGCAAGCCGATAAAACCGATTGAGCCGACGACGGCTACACAGCTTCCCGCCAGCGCCACCGCGGTGAAAATCAGGATGAATCTCAGCCGGTTTGCGTTTTCTCCGAGACCCTGTGCAAGCTCATCCCCGAGTGACATAAGATCCAGCTTCGGTATGAGTATGCAGACGATCGGAAAAAGAATCAAAAGCCATGGCGCAAGCAGCTTGACTTCTTCCCAGTTTCTTCCCCAGAGGCTTCCTGTCAGCCAAATGAGTGCAGCATTCACGTCGCCTGGAAACTTGACCATCATATATTGCATTCCGGCGTGGCAGACCGCGCCTAAAGGCAATGCCTGATAAAGCCAGTGAAGAGGGCTGAATGCTCTTTTTTCGGGCTATCATTAATAATAGTACAGCAATAATGGCGGCTCCGGCAAATGCGGAGAACGGAAGCACGTATACCGGCGACTCAGGAAAGATGAGAATCACAGCCATCGCCGCAAGTCCGGAGCCTTTTGAAATGCCGACAACGTCGGGGGAAGCGAGCGGATTTCGGATCACACCCTGTAAAATCGCTCCGGCAGCGGCAAGCCCAGCACCGGCCAAAATCGCTAATATAATGCGGGGCAGACGATATTGCTGGATGATAAATTCAAAGGAATGATCCAGTCCCAGCAGATTCGTCACTACCGCATCAGGTGAAATGTATAATGCACCGATTCCAATGCTGATGACGGACAGAACGATTAAAATCACGGCCAATATGAGTATCGCCAGCAAGGGGCGTTTTTGTTTTCTGGTTGTTTTCTTCATTTCAGGTTTCGCCCTTTCCTTGCCAAATATAAGAAAAACGGCGTTCCGATAATCGCGGTGACAATGCCGACCGGTGATTCATAAGGAAATGCAATCCATCTGGCCAGAACATCTGCGTACACCAGCAAAATGGCACCGAACAGTGCCGAAAACGGAAGCACGTATTGATAATGTTCTCCGATCAGCTTGCGGACAATATGCGGGACGAGCAGCCCGACAAAGCCAATCGGCCCGGCGACGGCTACGGAAGCGCCGGAAAGGATTAAAATAATCAAACTGATCAGAATCCGGATGCCGTTCATATTTTGTCCAAGCCCTTTTGCTGTTTCGTCTCCGAGACCGAGAACAGAAACAGAACCGGAAAATACGAGGGCAAGCCCGATGCCAATGACAGAAAACGGAGCGATGGTTATGACGTCCTGCCAGTTGCTGCCGTCGATTGCGCCTGTCATCCAGTACAGAACATCCTCACCTGACTCATTTAAAATAATGATGGCCTGTGTCATAGAGGAGAGGAACAAGTGCACGGCCATTCCTGACAGCGCCAGTTTGACAGGTGTCATGCCGCCGGATGAGGCAATCATATACACAATCGCACCGCCTGCCGCCGCACCCGCAAAAGCGAATATAACAGAAGAGTAGGGCGATGACGGCAGAATGACGAGAGAAGCAACGACAAAAAGCGATGCACCCGCATTCACACCGAAAATTTGGGGTGAAGCCAGAGGATTTCTGGTCATAGCCTGCATCAGCGCCCCTGCTACAGCTAGGCTGGCGCCGACAAAAACGCCGATTAATGTGCGGGGAAGGCGAAGAGTGGAGATGATGAGCTGTTCCTTTGAACCGTCCCATACAAAAAGATATTTCAATGAATCTATGATGCCGATGTCTGAGGCTCCTACTGAAAGATTCAGCCCAAGCCCAAATATAAAAATAATCAGTGCAATGATGAACATCATCAGTCTTGATGATGAGCGCCGTTTGGCTGAATGATACAACAGTCTCACTTCCTTACTGCGTCTGGTTGCAAAAACGAAGAAGCAAGGATTTCCCCTCGCTTCTCATTTGTCCTATTTATTATACACTTTTTTAAGCACATCTTTGGCGCTTGTTTCACTAGACTTGATGCCTCTGAATCTTGTCCAAGTGTCACGGTCCGCATCATAGACTTGTCCATTTTTCACCGCTTTGAGATTTTTCCAGAGCGGGTTCGTTTTCCACTCATCTACAATGGTTTTGCCCTCATTGGCTGATATGAACAAAATATCAGGATCGATTTTGCTCAACTGCTCGAGGCTGACCTCTTGATAGGCGTTATCTGACTTCACAGCGTGTGTAAAGCCTAGCATTTTAAAGATTTCTCCGTCATAGGATGATGATGTATGAAGCTGGAAGGAATCCGCTCTTGCAACGCCGAGAACGATGTTGCGGTTTTCATCTTTCGGAAGTTCGGCTTTTAGATCGTTGATGACTTTTTTGTGCTCGGCAAGCTTTTCTTTTCCTTCATCTTCTTTATTTAATGCTTTAGCAATGGTCGTAAAGCTGTCGATCGTTTCGTCATATGTCGCTTCACGGCTTTTTAATTCAATCGTCGGGGCGATTTGTTTCAGCTGTTTATAAATGTTTTTATGGCGCTCAGCGTCAGCGATGATTAAATCAGGCTTCAAGGAACTGATGACCTCAAGATTGGGTTCGCTGCGTGTGCCTACAGATGTGTAATCAATGGAGCTGCCGACAAGCTTTTTAATCATATCTTTTTTGTTGTCATCGGCGATGCCCACCGGCGTAATGCCGAGATTGTGAACGGCATCCAAGAATGAAAGCTCAAGCACAACCACCCGCTTAGGTGTGCCGCTTACTGTCGTTTTTCCTTCTTCGTCATGGATCACTCTGGAATCCTTAGACTTGCTTTCGCCGCTTCCGTTGTTATTCTGGCTTGATGAACAGCCGGATACAATGAGGCAGGCGAGCAATAAAACACTCATGATGGCAATCAACTTGTTAGAATAGGTGCGCATGTCATTCTTCCTTTTTTCAGATTTAGTAATGAGAATCATTATCACATGTAACACTATAATAGCATGGCTTATCATGTCAATATTTTTTTAGTAAAGAAAGCTGCGTTTTTTACTGCTTTCTCATGAAAGCATCATCAGACACAAATAAGTGGTATGCAGCGTTACCGTGTCTTCGAGACAAAAACGCATGGGCGTTGGCTTTAGAGGTTTCGAACATATCAGCAGTGACATAAGGAAGGAGAGTGCTGAGATAACCGGACAATTTCTTTTCTATTTCATCTGTTAGTGCAAATTCAATGTCGCCGATATTCATGATAATCGAGAAAACAAAGTCGATATCGATATGAAAATGTTCCTCGGCAAAAACCGCAAGCTCGTGAATTCCTGGTGAACATCCGGCACGCTTATGGAAAATCTGTTTGACTAAATCACTCACAATCCAAGCATTGTATTGCTGTTCTGGTGAAAAATATTGCATTAGACATACCTCCTGCTCGTACGGATAAAGGCAGCATTTCATGGTCGTGTGCTCCGTGCAGCGGCTTCTCTTTAATTTTGACTTTTCTGAAAATGGTCCCGTTCCTATCACTTTACCATGGACGGAAAACAAATAGCTACTACCATTCCTCCTGTTTTTCTCTTTAATGTTCTGGAATCTGTTTCAGGTACAGACGATCGGGTATGAAAGAAATATAGAAAACATGAAGGAGGAATATCGACATGAAACCAGTTGTAAAAGAGTATACAAATGACGAACAGCTCATGAAGGATGTAGAGGAATTACAGAAAATGGGTGTTGCGAAAGAGGATGTATACGTCTTAGCTCACGACGATGACAGAACGGAACGCCTGGCAGACAACACGAATGCCAATACGATCGGAGCCAAAGAAACAGGTTTCAAGCACGCGGTGGGAAATATCTTCAATAAAAAAGGAGACGAGCTCCGCAATAAAATTCACGAAATCGGTTTTTCTGAAGATGAAGCCGCTCAATTTGAAAAACGCTTAGATGAAGGAAAAGTGCTTCTCTTTGTGACAGATAACGAAAAAGTGAAAGCTTGGGCATAAAGCAAAGAAAAAACCAAAAGGCCAATGTCGGCCTTTTGGTTTTTTTGCGGTCTTTGCGGTGGAATTTTGCAGAATGCCGCAATAGGATAGCGGAACATTTTCGGTTCTGAATGTCCCTCCATTTGCTATTATATTTTTGTGATAAATTGGAATAAAATCTCACAAAATAGAAAATGGGGGTACATAGTGGATGAAAAAAGTAATGTTAGCTACGGCTTTGTTTTTAGGATTGACTCCAGCTGGCGCGAACGCAGCTGATTTAGGCCATCAGACGTTGGGATCCAATGATGGCTGGGGCGCGTACTCGACCGGCACGACAGGCGGATCAAAAGCATCGTCCTCAAATGTGTATACCGTCAGCAACAGAAACCAGCTTGTCTCGGCATTAGGGAAGGAAACGAACACAACGCCAAAAATCATTTATATCAAGGGAACGATTGACATGAACGTGGATGACAATCTGAAGCCGCTTGGTCTAAATGACTATAAAGATCCGGAGTATGATTTGGACAAATATTTGAAAGCCTATGATCCTAGCACATGGGGCAAAAAAGAGCCGTCGGGAACACAAGAAGAAGCGAGAGCGCGCTCTCAGAAAAACCAAAAAGCACGGGTCATGGTGGATATTCCGGCAAACACGACGATCGTCGGTTCAGGGACTAACGCTAAAGTCGTGGGCGGAAACTTCCAAATCAAGAGTGATAACGTCATTATTCGCAACATTGAATTCCAGGATGCCTATGACTATTTTCCGCAATGGGATCCGACTGACGGAAGCTCAGGGAACTGGAACTCACAATACGACAACATCACGATAAACGGCGGCACACACATCTGGATTGATCACTGTACATTTAATGACGGTTCGCGTCCGGACAGCACATCACCGAAATATTATGGAAGAAAATATCAGCACCATGACGGCCAAACGGATGCTTCCAACGGTGCTAACTATATCACGATGTCCTACAACTATTATCACGATCATGATAAAAGCTCCATTTTCGGATCAAGTGACAGCAAAACCTCCGATGACGGCAAATTAAAAATTACGCTGCATCATAACCGCTATAAAAATATTGTCCAGCGCGCGCCGAGAGTCCGCTTCGGGCAAGTGCACGTATACAACAACTATTATGAAGGAAGCACAAGCTCTTCAAGTTATCCTTTCAGCTATGCATGGGGAATCGGAAAGTCATCTAAAATCTATGCCCAAAACAATGTCATTGACGTACCGGGACTGTCAGCTGCTAAAACGATCAGCGTATTCAGCGGGGGAACGGCTTTATATGACTCCGGCACGTTGCTGAACGGCACACAGATCAACGCATCGGCTGCAAACGGGCTGAGCTCTTCTGTCGGCTGGACGCCGTCTCTGCATGGGTCGATTGATGCTTCTGCTAATGTGAAATCAAATGTTATAAATCAAGCAGGTGCGGGTAAATTAAATTAAGAAAGTGAAAAACACAAAGGGTGCTAACCTTTGTGTTTTTTAATTAATTAAAATGTTTATTAACTTAGTTAAGGAGTAGAATGGAAAAGGGGATCGGAAAACAAGTATATAGGAGGAGACCTATTTATGGCTTCAGAAAAAGACGCAGGAAAACAGTCAGCAGTAAAGCTTGTTCCATTGCTTATTACTGTCGCTGTGGGACTAATCATCTGGTTTATTCCCGCTCCGTCCGGACTTGAACCTAAAGCCTGGCATTTGTTTGCGATTTTTGTCGCGACGATTATCGGCTTTATCTCCAAGCCCTTGCCAATGGGTGCAATTGCAATTTTTGCATTGGCGGTTACTGCACTAACTGGAACACTATCAATTGAGGATACATTAAGCGGATTCGGGAATAAGACCATTTGGCTTATCGTTATCGCATTCTTTATTTCCCGGGGATTTATCAAAACCGGGCTCGGTGCGAGAATTTCGTATGTATTCGTTCAGAAATTCGGGAAAAAAACCCTTGGACTTTCTTATTCACTGCTATTCAGTGATTTAATACTTTCACCTGCTATTCCAAGTAATACGGCGCGTGCAGGAGGCATTATATTTCCTATTATCAGATCATTATCCGAAACATTCGGATCAAGCCCGGCAAATGGAACAGAGAGAAAAATCGGTGCATTCTTATTAAAAACCGGTTTTCAGGGGAATCTGATCACATCTGCTATGTTCCTGACAGCGATGGCGGCGAATCCGCTGATTGCCAAGCTGGCCCATGATGTCGCAGGGGTGGACTTAACATGGACAAGCTGGGCAATTGCCGCGATTGTACCGGGACTTGTAAGCTTAATCATCACGCCGCTTGTGATTTACAAGCTGTATCCGCCGGAAATCAAAGAAACACCGGATGCGGCGAAAATCGCAACAGAAAAACTGAAAGAAATGGGACCGTTCAAAAAATCAGAGCTTTCCATGGTTATCGTGTTTCTTTTGGTGCTTGTGCTGTGGATTTTTGGCGGCAGCTTCAACATCGACGCAACCACAACCGCATTGATCGGTTTGGCCGTTCTCTTATTATCACAAGTTCTGACTTGGGATGATATCAAAAAAGAACAGGGCGCTTGGGATACGCTCACTTGGTTTGCGGCGCTTGTCATGCTCGCCAACTTCTTGAATGAATTAGGCATGGTGTCTTGGTTCAGTAATGCCATGAAATCATCCGTATCAGGGTTCTCTTGGATTGTGGCATTCATCATTTTAATTGTTGTGTATTATTACTCTCACTATTTCTTTGCAAGTGCGACAGCCCACATCAGTGCGATGTATTCAGCATTTTTGGCTGTCGTCGTGGCAGCGGGCGCACCGCCGCTTTTAGCAGCGCTGAGCCTCGCGTTCATCAGCAACCTGTTCGGGTCAACGACTCACTACGGTTCTGGAGCGGCTCCGGTCTTCTTCGGAGCAGGCTACATCCCGCAAGGCAAATGGTGGTCCATCGGATTTATCCTGTCGATTGTTCATATCATCGTATGGCTTGTGATCGGCGGATTATGGTGGAAAGTACTAGGAATATGGTAGAAAGAAAAAGGCAGACGCGGTCTGCCTTTTTTTTATTGCAAGAAAACGGATTTTGAAAAATGAGAAAATTGCCTGTGAAAAATGGTATGATCTAGGTAGAAAGGACGGCTGGTGCTGTGGTGAAAAAGCGGTTCCATTTTTCCCTGCAAACAAAAATAATGGGGCTTATTGCGGCTCTGCTGGTCTTTGTCATTGGTGTGCTGACCATTACGTTAGCCGTTCAGCATACACAGGGAGAACGGAGACAGGCAGAGCAGCTGGCGGTTCAAACGGCGAGAACCATCTCCTATATGCCGCCGGTTAAAGAGCTCATTGAGAGAAAAGGCGGACATGCGGCTGAGACGCAAGAGGTCATTGAACAAATGAAAGAACAGACTGGCGCGTTTGCCATTTATGTTTTGGACGAAAAAGGAGACATTCGCAGCGCTTCTGGAAAAAGCGGATTAAAGAAACTGGAGCGCAGCAGAAAAATTTTGTTTGGCGGTTCGCATGTTTCTGAAACAAAAGCGGATGGACGAAGAGTGATCAGAGGGAGCGCGCCGATTATAAAAGAACAGAAGGGATACAGCCAAGTGATCGGCAGCGTGTCTGTTGATTTTCTGCAAACGGAGACAGAGCAAAGCATCAAAAAGCATTTGAGAAATTTGAGTGTGATTGCTGTGCTTGTATTGCTGCTCGGATTTATTGGCGCCGCCGTGCTGGCGAAAAGCATCAGAAAGGATACGCTTGGGCTTGAACCGCATGAGATCGCGGCTCTATATCGTGAGAGGAACGCAATGCTTTTCGCGATTCGAGAAGGGATTATTGCCACCAATCGTGAAGGCGTCGTCACCATGATGAACGTATCGGCGGCCGAGATGCTGAAGCTGCCCGAGCCTGTGACCCATCTTCCTATAGATGACGTCATGCCGGGAGCAGGGCTGATGTCTGTGCTTGAACAAGGAGAAATGCTGCCGAACCAGGAGGTAAGCGTCAACGATCAAGTGTTTATTATCAATACGAAAGTGATGAATCAAGGCGGGCAGGCGTATGGGATTGTCGTCAGCTTCAGGGAGAAAACAGAGCTGAAGAAGCTGATCGACACATTGACAGAGGTTCGCAAATATTCAGAGGATCTCAGGGCGCAGACTCATGAATTTTCAAATAAGCTTTATGCGATTTTAGGGCTGCTTGAGCTTGGGGAGTATGATGAAGCCATTGATCTGATTAAAGAGGAATATGCGATACAAAATGAACAGCATGATCTTTTATTCCATAACATCCATTCGCAGCAGGTGCAGGCCATTTTGTTAGGGAAAATAAGCAAGGCATCGGAAAAGAAGGTCAAGCTGGTTATTGATGAGAACAGCTCACTCGCGCCTCTTCCTGCACATATCGGCTTGTCCCATCTTATTACGATTATTGGCAATTTAATTGATAACGCTTTCGAAGCTGTAGCGGAGCAAAGCGTGAAGGAAGTTTTGTTTTTTATCACGGATATGGGCCATGACATTGTCATTGAAGTATCAGACACAGGGCCCGGTGTGCCGCCAGAGAAAATAGAAGCTGTGTTTGAGAGAGGCTATTCTTCAAAGGGGATGAGGAGAGGCTACGGTCTGGCCAATGTGAAAGACTCAGTGCGTGAACTGGGCGGCTGGATCGAACTGGCGAATCAAAAAACTGGCGGGGCGGTATTCACTGTGTTTATACCGAAGGAGAAACAAAGGGGGAATCCATTTGATTCACATCGCGATTGCGGAGGATGATTTTCGAGTTGCGCAAATCCATGAGAGATTGATTAAACAGCTTGATGGATTCAAGATTATCGGCAAGGCGGCTAACGCCAAAGAGACATTGGCGCTTTTGAAGGAACACAAGGCTGATTTGCTTCTGCTGGATATTTATATGCCGGACGAGCTTGGGACCGCATTGATTCCTGATTTACGAAGCCGATTTCCTGAAGTGGACATTATGATCATCACAGCGGCAACAGAAACCCGGCATTTACAGGAAGCGCTCAGGGCAGGGATTGCCCACTATTTGATCAAACCCGTAACGGCTGACAAGTTCAGGCAGGTGCTGCTTCAATATAAAGAAAAAAGGAAGCTGCTCATGTCTCAGCCGGAGGTCAGCCAATCCATGATCGACCATATATTTGGGAACGGTGTGAAGACAGCTTTGCCGGCAGAGGATTTGCCGACTGGCATTAATTCGATTACACTGCGAAAAATTAAGGAAGCGCTTCAGACTGCGTCAGAAGGATTGACAGCGGAGGAACTTGGGGAAAAAATGGGGGCGTCACGAACAACTGCCCGCCGTTATGCCGAGTACCTTGTGTCAAAGGAAGAAGCAAGAGCCGAGCTTGAATACGGGATTATCGGCAGGCCGGAGAGAAAATATTATTTGGCGGCGGATTAGATATGAAAAAATCTATAATCCTATTGATTATTCTATTGATCTTTATGCAGGGTGATATCAGGCAGGCGGCTGCGCCGCGCCTGCCTGACGGGCCGATAGAAATTGTCGTCCCTGCCGAACCTTCTGGCGGTTGGGATGTCACAGCGCAGGCGATCCAATCAGTTTTGAGGCAGAAGCAGATCGTGAAGGATGATGTTCATATCGTCTATAAATCCGGCGGCGGGGGAGAGAAAGGCTGGAAATATGTCAACAAAAGCAGCAAACAAACCATCAGCATGACGTCCAGCCTAATATTGAGCAATGATCTTCTCGGGCAAAGCAAATTAAAAATGGCCGATTTTACGCCGCTCGCCATTCTCTCCAAGGAATGGCAGACGGTTGCATTGCCAAAAGGATCAGCGTTAACAAATGGCAAGGATGTGCTGAATGAGATCAACATGCATCCCGGCAAGGTGAGAATCGGCTTTGCCCCGGGGTTTGGCAATGATGATCAGCTCTCGTTCGTCAGAGCGGCAGATATGTACGGCATTGACCCGTTTGACATTCAATTCTCACAGTATGACAGCAGCGAACAGCTCATTCAGGCGCTGATCAGACATGAGATAGAAGCGGCTTCCATGACACTTTCTGAAGCGAAACCATATGAACGAAACGGCGATATCACGTTAGCCGCTGTAACGTCTGATAAAAGACTTCCCGGTTTTCCAAATGTACCGACGTGGAAGGAGCAGGGAATCCCGTTTGTTTTTTCTCATTGGAGAGGGATTTTAGGCCCGAAAAATATGTCCGAGGAAGAGATTTCTTACTGGGATCAAGCGCTAAAGAAGGTCACCTCTTCACCTGAATGGAAGCGGAAAATAAACGAACAGGACTGGGAAAGCTTTTATTTGAACAGCAGGGAAACGAAACGGTTTTTAGAAGAGCAATCTGCTTTTTATCAAAGCATCATGACAGGAAATTAAGATCCCGGCATCCCGGGATTTTTTTCATGCCGAAAATTGATCAAAAAGAACAAAACGGTTTTAAAAAATTAAAAATACAAAAAAACCAAATTATTTACTTGCGGTTGGTTTTCCCATACGATGGCAAAAAGGCAAGACAAAAAGGGGAGTAAGGGAGAAAAAATGTAAGCGGATTCATTTAAGGGGGAATGGATGTGTTAGCAATCTTAGGCTTTCTCATGATGCTTGTGTTTATGGCATTGATCATGACAAAACGGCTTTCTGTTTTAACAGCATTAGTTTTGACGCCGATTGTGTTTGCGCTTATCGCCGGATTTGGATTTACTGAAGTTGGGGACATGATGATTTCGGGGATTCAGCAAGTCGCGCCGACTGCGGTCATGATTATGTTTGCGATCTTATATTTTGGAATTATGATTGATACAGGCCTGTTTGATCCAATGGTTGGCAAAATTTTAAGCATGGTCAAAGGAGACCCTTTAAAAATTGTTGTCGGGACAGCGGTTCTTACAATGCTCGTCGCCTTGGACGGAGATGGCTCGACAACGTACATGATTACGACAAGCGCCATGCTTCCGCTCTATTTGCTGCTAGGCATCCGGCCAATTATCTTGGCAGGAATCGCGGGAGTCGGCATGGGAATCATGAACACGATTCCATGGGGCGGTGCGACGCCGAGGGCGGCGAGTGCGCTGGGGGTTGATCCAGCTGAGCTAACAGGGCCGATGATTCCTGTCATTGCAAGCGGGATGCTTTGTATGGTGGCGGTTGCGTATGTGCTTGGAAAAGCGGAACGAAAGCGCCTTGGTGTGATTGAACTGAAACAGCCAGCCAATGCCAATGAACCGGCTGCTGCGGTTGAAGATGAGTGGAAGCGGCCGAAGCTTTGGTGGTTCAATTTATTGTTAACGCTTTCTTTAATAGGATGTTTAGTATCGGGTAAAGTCAGTTTAACCGTACTGTTTGTCATTGCGTTTTGTATTGCGCTGATTGTGAATTATCCCAATCTCGAGCATCAGAGACAGCGCATCGCGGCGCATTCCAGCAACGTGCTGGCTATCGGTTCAATGATTTTTGCTGCGGGGGTGTTCACGGGGATTTTGACAGGCACGAAAATGGTTGATGAAATGGCGATCTCGCTCGTGTCCATGATACCGGAACAAATGGGCGGATTGATCCCGGCGATTGTTGCCTTAACAAGCGGCATTTTCACATTTTTGATGCCGAATGATGCGTATTTCTACGGGGTGCTGCCGATTTTATCAGAAACAGCTGTCGCATACGGTGTGGATAAAGTGGAAATTGCCAGAGCCTCTATTATCGGCCAGCCGATTCATATGCTGAGTCCGCTTGTGCCATCCACTCATTTGCTTGTCGGACTCGTCGGAGTTTCTATTGATGACCATCAAAAATTCGCATTGAAATGGGCGGTTCTCGCAGTGATCGTCATGACGGCTATCGCTCTATTCATCGGTGCGATCTCTATTTCCGTATGATAATTCAGGCGTAATGACACACACTAACGGCATCAACATTCCGGAGGTGTCATTATGAGTGATCCTTATATGCCGCTGACTTCAGTCAGAAGCGGAGCGGGGTTCGAAGCGGCAAAAGGGGTGCACGGCCTGACTGTGCAAATTGCGAATGTCTATTTTATTCAGCTGCCTTCTGAACCTCACTCATTTGTTTTAATTGATGCCGGCATGCCTCAATCAGCCGGCATGATTGTCAATGAAGCCAAACAAAGATTCGGTGAAGGGTTTCAGCTGAAGGCGATTATCCTCACACACGGGCACTTTGACCATATTGGGGCAATCGAAGAGATCCTTGAGCATTGGGATGTGCCTGTTTATGTCCATTCTCGGGAAATGCCCTATGTAACAGGTAAAGAGGATTATCCTCCGGCTCGTCCTGACAGCAAGAGCGGGCTGGTCGCTAAGCTGTCGCCGCTGTTTCCGCGGCACTCCATCGATATTTCCTCACATGTCCAGGCACTGCCGGAAGACGGTTCAGTTCCTTTTCTTGACGAGTGGATGTGGATTGCGACACCAGGACACACGCCGGGCCATATTTCGTTATTCCGCGATGACGGCCGCGTGCTTGTAGCAGGTGATGCTGTTATTACAGTGGAACAAGAGAAAATGGCTGACGTCTTGATACAAAAACAGGAGCTTCACGGGCCGCCGGCTTATTTCACGCCTGACACAGAGACGGCCGCGGAGTCCATTCTAAAGCTGGCCGGTCTTGAACCGGAAGCGTTATTGACCGGGCACGGCATACCGATGACCGGCAAAAACTTTCGAAGTGACTTAACTGAATTGGCAAATCGGTTATCGTCTATTTGACACCCGCACCACGCGGGTGTTTTTTATTGTTTTCCAGGAAGTTGCAGAAAAATCATTTGTCTTGCCGCTTAAAAACGATACAATGAAAAGCATGAAGTGATGTGAAGGGGAGAGTTTGTTGGAAGAAAAAGAAATACTCTGGAACGAAGCGAAAGCGTTTATTGCCGCATGCTATCAGGAATTGGGAAAGGAGGAGGAAGTGAAAGACCGTCTCGAGGACATTAAAAGTGAAATTGACCTGACCGGAAGCTATGTACATACGAAGGAAGAGCTGGAGCACGGAGCGAAAATGGCTTGGAGAAACAGTAACCGCTGCATCGGCAGATTGTTCTGGAATTCGCTGAATGTTATTGACAGACGAGACGTCCGGACGAAGGAGGAAGTGCGTGACGCCCTCTTTCACCATATTGAAACCGCCACCAATAACGGGAAAATCAGACCGACCATTACGATTCTCCCTCCGGAAGAGAAGGGTGAAAAGCAAGTCGAGATCTGGAATCATCAGCTGATCCGGTACGCTGGATATGAGTCAGACGGAGAAAGAATCGGCGACCCGGCTTCCTGTTCACTGACAGCAGCCTGCGAAGAGCTCGGCTGGCGCGGAGAGCGAACGGATTTTGACCTGCTGCCGCTCATTTTTCGCATGAAAGGCGACAAACAGCCTGTCTGGTATGAGCTGCCGCGTTCACTTGTGATCGAGGTTCCAATCACACATCCGGACATCGAGGCGTTTTCTGATTTGGAGCTGAAGTGGTACGGCGTGCCTATCATCTCTGATATGAAGCTTGAGGTCGGGGGCATTCATTATAATGCCGCGCCATTTAACGGCTGGTATATGGGCACGGAGATCGGAGCGAGAAACCTCGCAGATGAGAAGCGGTACGACAAGCTCAAAAAAGTAGCGTCCGTGATCGGCATCGCCGCTGATTACAATACGGATTTATGGAAGGATCAAGCGCTAGTTGAATTGAATAAAGCTGTGCTGCACTCGTATAAAAAGCAGGGTGTCAGCATCGTTGACCATCATACAGCGGCAAGCCAGTTTAAACGGTTTGAAGAACAGGAGGAAGAAGCGGGCAGAAAGCTGACGGGGGACTGGACGTGGCTGATTCCGCCAATTTCACCCGCTGCCACTCATATCTTCCACCGATCCTATGATAACTCAATCGTTAAGCCGAATTACTTTTATCAAGATAAGCCTTATGAGTAAACAATAGAAAATCGATGATGGCCTTCAAGGCTGCGGGATTCAGTCACAGAGATGTCGGTAACCTTTGAGAAAGGGCTTCCGTTCTTTACAGCCTCAACAAACGATTGCAGGGCGTTTTCCGGACCCTCTGCCAAAATCTCGACACGCCCGTCATCACGGTTTTTGACCCAGCCGGCCAGTTTTCGCTTATCAGCTTCCATTTGAACAAAATAGCGAAAGCCCACACCTTGAACCCGGCCGTTTACAATGATTCGGTATTGAAGCATGTAAAAACCACCTTTTCTTTTTATGATAATCAATCATTTTACAACCTGTAAAGGGGATGTGTTTGTATGAAACCAGAGCGCTATTCAGTTCTTTCTCTTAATCTGGGAAAACCGCAGACGCTTGAATATGACGGAAAGAAAATCGAAACCGGCATCATGAAGCGGCCGGCTGAATCAGCCGTCATGCTGTATCGGGAGAATTTTGAAGGAGACGGACAGGCGGACCTCGTCAACCACGGCGGACCTGATAAGGCTGTCTGTGTCTACCCGGCGGAGCATTATCTGTTTTGGGAAGAGTTCCTCTCAAGACCGCTGTCAAATGCCGCATTTGGAGAAAATCTGACGGTCGCGGGCCTGACTGAGGAGAATGTTTGCATCGGGGATGTGTTCAGGCTTGATGAAGCTGTTGTTCAGGTCAGCCAGCCGCGCCAGCCGTGTGTAAAGCTGGCGAAAAAGTTTGGTGTAAAAGAAATGGTGCTGAAGGTCCAGCAAACCGGCTATACAGGGTTCTATTTTCGCGTGCTGGAGGAGGGCAGGGTGTCTCCCGGCGCGAACCTTGAATTGCTGTCCAGAGGAGAGAAGGGCATATCCGTCCAGTTCGCCAACCGCATCAACTACCATGATACAAAAAATCTCACCGCCATTGAACTGATTTTAAGTGAGGCTGCACTATCGGAAAGCTGGAGAGCGTCCTTTATGAAAAAAAAGGACAGGCTGCTGCCGGTTGAATAGAAAAAAGCCGCGCATATCAACGTGCGCGGCTTTGCCATATTTAAGATTGTTTTTTCTTTGATTCAAGCAGGTTGGCAAGAAAATAGGTTTTATAGCTTTGAAGCTTTCTTCCTTCATGGTGCGTGATCCCCTGCTTTTTTAGTTCTGCCACATACCAGCCTTTACTGCCGTAATGCATGTCAGAAAACTCCTTTCCCTATCTGATTTCGAAACGATTGGCATTGTAACATCTATAAAAAGATGCTGAAAAGAGATGCGGGGAAAACTGAGCCTTTCGCACTAGATGTACGAATGTTCTTCTGAATGTATATGCGGAGCAAAAGCCGAATATGATTTAATGGCCGGTTAGTTTGATCATGACAACGCCAAATGTCATAATGGCGAAAACAATGCCGATATATGTGAGCATCCCGTTTTTTTTCTTAACGCCGTAAACGGTCATAATGATGCCTTCAATGAAAAAAATGATGCCGAAAATAATAAACCACATGCAGATAAAGGCTCCTTTCACAGACATAATAGTAGTGTAGCATATCTGAAAGAGCCGGGCTGTGACAATATCAAGAAAGCCGGGCGCATATCGCCCGGCTCATGTTTTATTGTTTATCAACCAATTTGACCAGAAGCTGTGCCAAATGTTCTTTCTCATCTTCGTCTGCAACGCTCCAAAGCTCTTGCAGCAGCATTTCTTCACCGTTTTGCGGCTCTTCATGCTTTGCGAGGTAGTCTCCCAGGATCGCAGCGCTTTTTACAAGCTTGCCGTCATCCAATCCCAGCTTTTTGCCTCGGTTGACTTGTTTTTTCAGGTAGCCTTTAAATTCATCAAAGTCTTTTAAAATGTCTTCTTTTATTGTGCCATGCATCGCGTTCATTTCGTTTTCAATTTGGATTTTTTCTTGATCTCTGTTCATTGCAAGACCTCCTCGTGCAGAATAATGATGTTTTACCTGCTATTGGAGGAGGTTAAACCTGCCGGAAGCCCGGAATGTGTTTTACAGTTTCGTCAGGATAATCGGTTCATCTTTTGTGATGACGATCGTGTGTTCAACTTGGGCAACCATGCTTTTATCCGGCGTCTTGAACGTCCAGCCGTCTCCAGCTTCAACAATCGTTTCTGCTTTCGTTGAAATAAACGGTTCAAGCGCGATGACTGTGCCATTTTTGAACAGCGCATTATCAAACGGATCATAATAGTTCATGATGTGGTTCGGCGCTTCATGCAGGCTTCGGCCGATTCCGTGGCCGGTCAGGGTTTTGATGACGGTAAAGCCTTGAGAGCGTGCTTCATGATAAACGGCTCTTCCGATCTGGTTTTGGCGCTTGCCCGCTTTTGCCTGCTGAAGCCCCTTTTGAAAAGCGTTTTCCGCGCATTGGCAAAGCTTATGAAGGCGTTCTTCTCCTTCACCGAGCACAAATGAGATGCCTGTGTCGGAATAGAAGCCGCCAAATTCAGCGGAGATGTCGATGTTGACAAGGTCCCCTGCTTTTAAAATTTTGGATGTGCTTGGTATGCCGTGAGCCACTTCATCATTTACGCTGATACATGTCACACCTGGAAAATCGTATTCCTTCTCAGGAGCTGAAACGGCGCCGTGCTCATCAAGCACAGCTTTTCCGATAAGGTCAAGGTCTTTTGTGCTCATGCCGGGCTCTGCCTTCCGCTTCATTTCTTCACGCGCAAGCGCGACGATTCTTCCGATTTTTTTCAGGCCTTCTAATTCTTGATCGTTTGTTACAATCATCTGTCATTCCCGCTTTCTTTTTAAATAATCTAGATTAAGCTTACCACAACTGTCTTAAAAATAGGAAACACACGGACCTGGGAAAAAAGAAATACCCCCGGGAAAATTGGTATAGATCACTAGATATCTTATATGGTATATTTGAAAAAAAAGGGTATGAGGGGGATGGGTATGCTTTCATTTTTACAAAAACTCGGGAAGTCATTTATGCTCCCGATTGCGGTTCTGCCTGCGGTTGGAATTATCCTTGCGCTTGGCAGAGAGGATGTATTTAATATCCCGTTTGTCTATCAGGCGGGGACGGCGGTTTTTGATCATCTGCCGCTTATTTTTGCGATCGGTATTGCCATCGGCATTTCAAAAGACAGCAATGGGGCAGCGGGTTTATCAGGGGCGATATCGTATCTGATGCTTGACGCGGCAACAAAGACAATTGATAAAACAAATAACATGGCGGTGTTTGGGGGAATTATTGCCGGTTTAATTGCCGGTTACACCTATAACCGCTTCAAGGATACCAAGCTGCCTGAATATCTCGGGTTTTTCAGTGGCAGACGGCTTGTGCCGATTTTAACAGCCATTATTACGATCATTTTAGCGGGCATATTCGGAGTGGTCTGGCCGCCGATTCAATCGTGTATCAACTCGTTTGGAGAGTGGATGCTCGGGCTCGGTGGCATCGGGGCAGGCATATTCGGCCTATTCAACAGGCTGTTAATTCCGCTTGGCCTTCACCATGTGCTGAACAATATTTTCTGGTTCCAATTCGGAGAATATAACGGAGTGACAGGGGATTTGGCGCGCTTTTTCGCGAAAGATCCGACTGCGGGCACATATATGACCGGATTTTTCCCAATCATGATGTTCGGTCTTCCGGCGGCGTGTCTGGCTATGGTTGTGACTGCGAAGCCGTCTAAACGGAAAGCGACGGCTGGAATGATGATTGGATTTGCTTTAACGGCGTTTATCACAGGGATTACGGAGCCGATTGAGTTTGCATTTATGTTTTTATCTCCGCTTTTATACGCTGTTCACGCGGTCTTAACCGGGTTATCTTTATTTATCGTCAACTGGCTCGGCATCCGCTCAGGCTTCTCTTTTTCAGCCGGAGCTATCGATTATGTGCTCAGCTATGGAATCGCAGAAAAACCGCTGCTTCTGCTTTTGGTAGGTATATGCTATGCGGCAGTATACTTTATCGTGTTTTATGTACTGATTAAGGCTTTGAATTTAAAAACGCCTGGACGGGAAGACGATGATGTAGATGAAGTGCTGGATGAAAATACTGTTCAGGATGTAAATGAAAACATCATGCTGAAAGGGCTCGGCGGAAAAGAAAACCTTCAAACCATTGATCATTGCGCCACAAGGCTGCGACTGACTGTGAAGGATACCGCTTTGGTGGATGAAGCGCTGCTAAAGAAAGCAGGCGCAAAAGGGGTTGTCAAATCGGGCGGGCAATCGGTTCAAGTCATTATTGGCCCGAATGTGGAATTTGCGGCGGAAGAATTGAGAGCTGCTGTCAAATAAAAAAAGCGGAGAGGGCAACCTCTCCGCTTTTTCTTATTTATCTTCGTTATCCTTTGACGTTTCGGAAGAATCTTCGTCATGTTTTGTGTAATCATAATCGGAAGGATTCACCTTCTTAAAACCTTTCGGCTCGTAGAACCGCAGCAGGTCTCCGTTTATGATTTTATCGGACATTTCAAGTTCCTTCTTGACGAGTGAGTCTTCTGACTTGTCTACTTCGGATTCATCGAGTTCTTTTCCGGTTTTCGTGTCGTAATACTTACCGGATATTTTCGTGTACTTCGGTGAAATAAAGTCTCCGTTTCGGAACGGAATCACTTCACGGTGTTCTTTCGATAAAATATCAGAACCGGACATCAGATAGTCCTTCGTATCCACTCCGAGCAGATGCAGAATGGTAGGAGCCACATCAACGTCTCCGGCATATTTATGAACTTTCTCGCCCTTCACGCCGGCAGCGTGGATAAAGAGCGGCACCCGTTGAAGCTGGGCGTTGTCGTAATCAGTGATTTCATCTTTGCCAAGCACTTTCGCCATCGCTTTATTGTGGTTTTCAGAGATGCCGTAGTGGTCTCCGTACATTACAATAATCGATTTATCATATAACCCGTCTTTTTTCAGATCATTGAAGAATTGTTCAATGGACTGATCAAGGTAATGGGCTGACTGGAAATAGTTATCGACGACAGAGTCACCAAAGTCTCCAGCCGGGAAGTCTGTATCCCCCTCATCCATTCCGAATGGGAAGTGGTTGGAAAGGGTAATGAACTTCGTATAGAACGGCTGCGGCAGGCTTTCCAGCAGCGGCATTGATTCTTTGAAGAACGGTTTGTCTTTCATGCCGTAGTTTTTCGTGTTTTCTTCGTTCATGTCATAGTAGGCAGAATCAAAGAATTTATCAATGCCTTCCGCTTTGTACATTTCGTTACGGTTCCAGAAAGTCTGCGTGTTCCCGTGGAAAGTAGCAGATGTGTAATTCTTAGACTTCAGAATCGCCGGAACGGATTGCAGCGTGTTTTGCGCTTTGTTTACGAAAACTGAACCTTGAGCCAGCGGGTACAGAGAGTTTTCCATCATAAATTCAGCATCAGATGTTTTACCTTGTCCCGTTTGGTGGAAAAAGTTATCAAAGTAGAACGTTTCGTTATCATGTGCCAGTTTATTTAAGAACGGTGTCACTTCTTTGCCGTCAATTTTATAGTCGATGATAAATGACTGCAAAGATTCAAGTGAAACGTAAATGACGTTTTTTCCTTCCGCTTTGCCGAAATACACGTTATTCGGCACATCGTAATTGGCTTTCATGTAGTTTTCCACTTCCGTCACGTCGCTGGAATCGGCAAGCGCGCGCTGGCTGTTGGACTTGATATTCTGTACAGCGTCATAAATCGTGAAATTGTATGTTCCCAAGTATTTCACAAGATAGTTCCGGTCGAATGATCTTGTCAGCAATTCAGGACGGTCTGATTCCGCAACTGCCAGGTTGATCAAGAACACAAGAATTGAAGACGCAAAAATAATTCGGAACGATTTTTTGCTTGACGTTTCGGCAGGCTTGTTTACTTTGATCGCCAAGATGATCAGGATGATCGTATCGATAAAGTAAAAGGCGTCAGTCGGTCTCATCAGCGAAAATGCGCTGTCTCCGAGTTGGCCGCCGTTTGTTTTAGCCTGCATAATGACCGGAATTGTAATAAAATCATTGAAAAATCTGTAGTACACAATGTTGGCGTACAGTAAAAAAGACATTAAAAAATGAATCACTATAATGGCTGTCTGCTGTAATTTTTTCTTGAACAAGAGTCCAAAGCCAAGAAAGAACAAGCTTGAGCTAAGAGGATTCACAAAAAGCAATATTTTTTGTATCGTGTTGTCTATTCCTAAGTTGAAGTTCAGGACATAACCGACATACGTTTTGATCCATAACAGGACGACCGCGATTAAGAAGAAGGCCAGTCCTCTTTCTTTTATAAATGTTTTCATTGTTACACTCCTTTTTTCCGATCCAGTTCGAGCGAAACGATAGAAAAAACGAACGTATCCAATATAACACGAATCAGCAGATTAGAAAAGTGAAAATCGTATGAGGGAGAAAGTGGCGAAAAACGCCGTCGAATCAACGTTTCGCTTTGATATTACCAAATGTAAAACAAGGTATCTTTCTAGAAATAAAGGAATAAAATGGTACATTGAGAATTGTATGATAAAATATAAGGTATAGATAAAAAGAGGTGAAATGATGGATTTTTCCCATATTGTGTCTGAAGATAAAATTAAGCGCGCCATCAAAGACGGGGACTTTCAAAACCTCCCGGGAATGGGGAAGCCGCTGCCGAAGGATGACGCGGCACACTTGCCGGAATCGCTGCGCATGGGCTATCGTATTTTGAAAAACGCGGGAATGGCAGAGGACGAGGGCGCGCTCAAAAAAGAGCTTATGACCATCGACCATTTAATCGAAAAGTGCTATGACGAAAAAGAACGCGAGCAATTAATCAGAAAAAAATCTGAAAAGCAATTGCTGCTTGATAAGCTTGTCGACAAAAAAGGCATGTTTTCAAAGCCAGCATCCGCTTTTTATAAGAATAAAGTATATGATCGGCTTGGACGAAACAGACCTTCTTCCAGCTGATTTGTCTGATCTGCAGGATGGCGATTGATAAAAGCCATCCTTTTTATGTTCCAAGATCTATGTCAAAAGGTTTATGTTTTTCCATCTATGGGAAATGACCCATAAACGAAAAAAGGGTGATGGGATGGAACGACTATTAGTATGGATAGAGCATATATCTGATTGGCTGTGGGGTCCGCCGCTAATCATCCTGCTGACGGGGACGGGGTTGTATTTCACTATTTTGCTGAAAGGTTTTCAATTTCGCTATCCTTTATACATTTTCAAACAGACAATCGGCAGCGTAGGAAAAAAGCCGAAGGGAGAGGGCACAGTCACACCGCTTCAGGCATTGACCTCAGCCCTCAGTTCAACGATCGGTGCAGCGAACATTGTCGGTGTGCCCGCCGCTATTATGTTTGGAGGACCAGGAGCGGTTTTTTGGATGTGGCTTATTGCCTTATTTGCCATGGCGATTAAGTTTTCTGAAAGTGTTCTTGCTGTTCATTACAGAGAAAAAAATGAGCAGGGTGAATACGTCGGGGGACCGATGTATTACATAACAAAAGGGCTGCGCATGAAATGGCTCGGCGTATTCTTCTCTGTTGCGCTGATTGTGGAGCTGATCCCGAGCATTATGGTTCAGGGAAATTCGGTTTCAGTCTCGCTTGCCGAGACGTTTTCTTTCAATAAAATATACGCAGGAATCGGAATTGCATTTTTGATTGGGTTAGTGGTGATAGGAGGGGTAAAGCGGATCGGAAAAGTAACAGAGTTTGTCGTGCCTCTTATGGCAGGGGCATACGCAGGTGCCGGTCTCCTGATTGTTCTCATGAATCTATCATCAGTGCCGGCGTTTTTCTCTCTCGTTTTTTCAAATGCGTTTACCTCTTCTTCAGCAGTTGGAGGGTTCGCAGGTGCTGCGTTGGCGGAAACCGTTCGCTGGGGATTTGCCCGCGGGCTTTATTCTAATGAAGCCGGAATGGGAACAGCCCCGATTGCACATGCGGCAGCAATGACTGATCATCCTGTGCGGCAAGGGTTTTGGTCTGTGATCGGCATTGTCATTGACACCTTGATCATCTGCACGACCACCGCTTTTGTCGTTCTTGCATCTGGTGTCTGGACAGGGAAGAACGCCTCAATTGACCCGGCAGCACTGACGACGGCTGCATTTCAGCATTATTTCGGTTCTGGCGGAGGGTACTTCGTTTCGGTTTCCCTAGTCTTCTTTGTCGTATCAACCATTATGG
Source organism: Bacillus sp. SG20033 (assembly GCF_044570195.1). Classification (NCBI taxonomy): domain Bacteria; kingdom Bacillati; phylum Bacillota; class Bacilli; order Caryophanales; family Bacillaceae; genus Bacillus; species Bacillus sp. SG20033. The sequence goes on from NZ_CP172606.1 coordinate 835,054, forward strand.
TTGTCATTTTTTACGGCGTAAAGCAAGCTGAATTTCTGTTCGGGCGGCTGGCAGGACACGTGATTAAATTCGTTTATTTAGCGGCTATTATCATAGGTGCCGCAGGCGGAGCAAAAGCCATTTGGGGTTTTTTGGACTTAGCATTGGCTTTTATTCTCGTTCCAAATGTGATTGCGCTGTTGTTATTGAGCAGAAAGGTAAAAGCGCTGTACACCGAATTCTTTACATCTGAACAGTACTACCTGAAAGATATAAGGAAAACAAAACAGAATCCTGTTTATCAAACAAAAGAAGCTAAAAACTCCTAGTGCTTTGCTTTGGCGCCGAACAACGCTTTGCTTTTTATGATCAAATAAATGAGTAAAGGCAGCAAAAGAGAAATCACTACATTAATGATTGGTTTGATTCTGTTAAAGTCGATTAGCTGATTTGTATTTAAAAAGAACCAAAAGCTGCATACGACTGAGAACATGCCGATTGGTGTATACATGGCTTTCGGGTCGATTTTTGAGTGTAAAAACGAAAGGCCGTATACCACGATATATAGGGAACCTGCTATCTTCACCATAATGACCGGAATCCAAAAAGCCGCGATGATCAGGTCTGAGCGATCCAGAAAATCCGTAATGCGGATCTGCCTGATGACCATATAAGCAGGATCAAAGAAAGTAGATGTCAGGTTGGGACCAAAGACAGAAATTGAAGAAAATAACATCACGGCCAGCAATAAAGCGCCCAGCAGTATCGCGAAAATGGTGTATTTTAGCGGGACGCTCCGGTTTGAGAAGAGGAGCGGAAGGATAATCAATTCCCCCATTGTCCCAAACGCGTAATAGCCTGATTGAAGATATGGGATTAAACCTTCAAAAACAGGCGTCAAGTTTTGAAGCTCAATTTGTGTGGCCAGCGTAAATGGAAGGAACAAGACCAGGATGCCGAATGGAAATAGGAATATCTGCGCCATTCTGGTCAATGTTTCTTTTCCCTCTCTGGCAATACAGATCGCCACAAAGATAATAACACCGCCAAGAACAGCCATTGGTGTTCTCGGGAGAAATAAAATGTTAATCAAATTGATGAAAAAACGTATATCATGAGCATTGATTAACAGGAAATACAAAGAAAACAGTAAAATGATAATCCGGCCTGCGATTGGTGAGGAATCGCTCAGCAGCTCATAGATATTTTTATCCTGATGCTTTTTCATCAGCCTATGCATGAGCCAGAGTGCCGGAATCACGATGACAACGCCGAGGATGTAGCTGTGCCAGGCATTTTGTTTTGCTGATTCGATCATGAGAATCGGAGCATGCTTTAATCCGACCGCTAACGTATACAGAGCTCCGAAAAATAATCCTTGGTATGCAGAGGTCTTGTCCATAAAGCACATCCTTTCTGTCATGTTCAAAACGGAATATATTTAAACAGGTGCCCCAGCCGCGGAAGCAGGGGATTCACTCTCATATAAATCCATAGAAAAGCACTTCCTGCAATCAGCAGGCTGAAGGCCCATTTTGTTAGATTGTTAGCGGAACGAAAATTCTTCCATTCATATGCGTATATGGCAATGCACACAATCAATGTCTGTACGATATAGCTGATCATGCTGACGCACCTCCATTAATGGCTGATCGTTTTGTATAGGACACCGCCCTGCTCAATCGTCACAATTGGGACGACGTGAACCTCCATATCCTTATATACCTCTTCCCATTCCTTTTTCAGCAGATTCTTCGTGGTTGCCGTGCTTCTGATGGTCCTGTCTTGAAAGCCGGCCGGGTCCGCCTTTAGCTTTTGCAAACGATGAACGGTGCTGATCACGTCCTTCTTTATGGTTCTGTTTAATGCTTTTTGAATGATGTAATACTGGTCAGTTTCTCTCGTCTCATAGGTTGATTGGTTTTCCATAATAATTCCTTTGGCTCTGACCTCGATTGTCATTGACAACTTTCCGTTTTTTTCAGCGGCATGAAAGGATGCATTGGACTTTTGAAGCTGAATGGATGCTTGTCCCATTTGATTCGGCAGGTCTACTATGAATTCTGGCTGGCGGGCTTGATTCAGCAACATTAGGGCTGCTGTCATGTGTTCATCTTTGAAAATATCCATCAATCTGTCCTTTTTAAAGATCGCAAGCCCGTCAATTTTCAAATTAGATTTGCCTTTCCCTCCAGGTTTTGTTTTAGATGCAGAGATGACCGGTGCATACGGATCACTGCCTATTTCTACTAGATCAGACATGAATCTGCTTAAAAAAACGGGGCGGCTCGTTGCGATAATGGCCAGCTCCCGAATCATTTCCGCCGGAAACTGTTCAAGCTGAACATCGGTGTTTAAAATATCCCGCGCTTCTCCCCGGCTGACTAAAATGAGCGCCGTTAATCTGTTCTGCGGATTTCGCGTTAAAATATCAAAGACTGGGGCAACGCCGTCTCTCGCCATATCCTCTCCAATAATGACTGTACGTCTGTGGGACGTATTGATTGTCCGTGACAAGGAGGTTTGCAGCTTGTTGTTCGCTTCTCTGATCGTAGTGCCGGAAGCTGAATCAACATACCATGTTTTTGAACCGGCAGTTCCGCCGCCGCCCCCTGTTTGTCCGCCTAATTGACCGACCAAGGGAATCTGCATGGCCACTCGATACTGATCTTTTTTCTTATCAATGGCTGAGCTGACAACAAATGCAATGTCATTGATTTCTGTCCGGTCCCAGCACCCCGTTAGAAGGATACAAATGAGAAGCGGCAAAACACACTTATATATTGTTTTCTTCATCTTTTGGGTCCTCTCTTTTCGCTCCCTTCTGTCCGTTGCCGCGCGAATACGTGCCCGGCCTTCTGGTCATCGTCCACCAAGGCGCCCTGACAAAAATATCTTTTACTTCATCTCGTTTAAACGGAGAAATCCCGGATAAATAAGGAATGCCGAAAGATTGCAGCTTGCATAAATGAAGCACTAAGATAATCGTGCCGAGCATAATGCCGAATATCCCAAAAATACTTGCCAAAAACATAAGCGGGAAACGAAGCATCCTGATGGAGATAGCTAAGTTAAACCGCGGAATTGTAAATGACGCGATCCCTGTTAACGATACGATGATCACCATGGGGGCAGACACAATTCCCGCTTCAACAGCGGCTGTCCCAATGACTAGGGCCCCGAGAATACTGACGGTCTGGCCGATGGTTTTAGGCAGGCGCACTCCCGCCTCACGGAGAGCCTCAAAAGAAATTTCCATAATCAATGCTTCTATGATGGCGGGGAAAGGAATCGGTTCACGCGCGGAGGCCACACTGAACATTAAGTTTGTCGGCATTAAGTCCTGATGGTATGTAATAACGGCAACATAAATAGCCGGCAAATATAAAGCAACGAATAAAAACATATAGCGAAGCCAGCGGATTAAGTTAGACATCAAATAACGCTCATAGTAATCTTCACTGGCCTGCATAAGCTGCCAAAACGTAATCGGGCCTGTTAAGACAAAGGGCGTATTATCTGTGAAAATGGCAAATCGGCCTTCGAGAAGCTGGGCGGCGACGGTGTCCGGCCTTTCTGTGTATTGCAGCTGGGGGAATGGCGAGTACGTGTCGTCTTCGATAAATTCTTCAATATATCCGCTTTCTAAGACAGCATCAATCTTTATCTTTTTGATTCTTTTTTTTGCTTTGTCAATGACCTTTGGATCGGCAAGCCCGTCAATATAGGCCAAGACAACATCTGTTTTGGTTTTTGTGCCGATTTTAAATGAGATCATTTTAAGCTGAAACGTTTTGACGCGAAAGCGCACAAGAGCGGTATTGACCCTGAGGCTTTCTGTGAAGCCCTCTCTTGACCCTCTGATGGTCGATTCTGTTATCGGCTCTTCAATGCTTCTTCTTTGTCCGCCTTTTATATTTAAGATCAGGCCTTTTGAGTGCCCGTCGGCAAATAAAACCGCGTTCCCCTCAATGATGGATGCAGCCACTTTGCTCATACTCGTTTCTATTGCAACACTTGAAATTGATAGAGTATTTTGCAGCGCCTTTTCATGTTCATCTATTTGATCCGTCAAATGCATTAAGAAAGGGCGGAGGGCGTGATCCTGAATATGTTCAGATTTTACAATTCCTTCGATATAAACAATAAATCCGCACAGCCCGTTTCCAAAGTCAAATTGTCTAAATACGATGTCTGAGCAGCCTTCTGTTAATAAGGTCAGATTATCGAGGTTTTCCTTCAAATTGGGAGAGATCGGTCTGTCCTGATTGTCTTCAAGCTCTTTGATGAGCTGAAGCGCTTTGTCGCGTTTATTCATAGAGACTCACCCTGCTTTTTAATGTCACAATAAGTGCTTGTGACTTTTAGGGTAACCTTGTCTGTTTCATATATTCCAGACTAGGATGAAAGCGCTATAAAAAAGTGTTGACTACCTGTATATACAGGAATACAATATGATTATAAGTTGTATATACAAGTTATAAAAACGGATACGGAGGGGTTGGCATGGGGGAACTGAACAAATCGGCACGTCAGATTGTCGAAGCAGTCGGCGGTGCTGAAAATATTGCAGCGGCAACTCATTGTGTTACACGTTTGCGTTTTGCTTTAATAGATGAAAGCAAGGTTGACCAAGAGATGCTTGATCAAATTGATGCGGTAAAGGGATCATTCTCGACAAACGGACAGTTTCAGGTCGTAATCGGCCAGGGAACTGTCAACAAAGTATATGCTGAACTGGTCAAGGAAACGGGAATTGGCGAGTCAACAAAGGATGAAGTGAAAAAGGCCTCAGAAAAAAATATGAATCCTTTGCAGCGTGCTGTGAAAACGCTTGCAGATATTTTTATTCCAATATTGCCTGCGATTGTCACGGCGGGTCTTTTAATGGGGATCAATAACATTTTAACGGCGGAAGGCATTTTCTTCAGCACAAAATCGATTGTGCAGGTTTATCCGCAGTGGGCGGATCTTGCTAATATGATTAACCTGATTGCAGGCACGGCCTTTACGTTTTTGCCTGCGTTAATCGGATGGTCTGCCGTCAAGCGGTTCGGCGGCAATCCGCTTCTCGGCATTGTGCTCGGAGTTATGCTCGTGCATCCTGATTTGCTGAATGCGTGGGGATATGGCGCGGCAGAACAAAGTGGAGAGATCCCGGTATGGAATCTATTCGGCCTAGAGGTGCAGAAAGTTGGCTATCAGGGCCAGGTGCTCCCAATTTTGCTTGCTTCTTATATGCTGGCGAAGATTGAGGTATTTTTAACAAAACGCACACCTGAGGGCATACAGCTGCTCGTTGTCGCACCAATTACGCTTCTCTTAACAGGATTTGCCTCTTTTGTCATTATCGGCCCGATTACATTTGCGATCGGTAATGTACTGACTTCAGGGCTTATCTCGGTGTTTGGTTCTTTTGCCGCACTGGGCGGTCTGTTATATGGCGGTTTCTACTCAGCGCTCGTGATTACCGGTATGCATCACACGTTTCTTGCAGTCGACCTGCAGCTCATCGGTTCAAAGCTCGGCGGCACCTTTTTATGGCCGATGCTGGCGCTTTCTAATATCGCACAAGGTTCGGCAGCTCTGGCCATGATGTTTATCGTGAAGGATGAGAAACAAAAAGGCCTCTCCCTCACATCAGGGATTTCTGCTTATCTTGGCATTACAGAGCCTGCCATCTTTGGGGTGAATCTGCGATACAGATTCCCGTTTATCATTGCAATGGTCAGCTCTGGCCTGGCCGGAATGTATATTTCTTCTCAAGGTGTGCTGGCAAGCTCCGTCGGTGTCGGCGGCGTGCCGGGGATTTTCTCAATCATGAGCCAGTACTGGGGCGCGTTTGCAATCGGGATGGCTATTGTATTGATCGTGCCGTTTGCCGGAACATACGCGTATGCGAGATTCAAACATAAATAACAAATGGGGAGCGGGACGTGTTGAACGTTCCCTTTTCCCGTTTTCAATTTAAATATGGTGGTGGAAACAGATGAAAACAGAACAAACGCCATGGTGGAAAAAAGCTGTGGTTTATCAAATTTATCCGAAAAGCTTTAACGATACGACAGGAAACGGTGTCGGCGATCTGAACGGCATTATTGAAAAGCTTGATTACTTAAAAACACTTCAGGTGGATGTGCTTTGGCTGACGCCGATTTATGATTCTCCGCAACATGATAATGGGTACGATATTCGTGATTATTACTCGATTTATCCTGAATACGGAACGATGGAGGATTTTGAGCGGCTAGTGTCCGAAGCACATAAAAGAGACCTGAAAGTCGTCATGGATCTTGTTGTCAATCATACGTCAACAGAGCACAAATGGTTTCGCGAGGCGATCTCTTCAATAGACAGCCCGTACCGTGATTTTTATATATGGAAAGACCCGCAGGAAAACGGTTCTGTTCCGACAAACTGGGAATCGAAATTCGGCGGCTCGGCATGGGAGCTTGACGAAGCATCAGGCCAATACTATTTGCATCTGTTTGATGTGACGCAGGCTGATTTGAATTGGGAAAATGAAGAGGTCAGAAAGCATGTCTATGACATGATGCATTTTTGGTTTGAAAAGGGAATAGACGGCTTTAGGCTTGATGTCATCAACCTGATTTCTAAAGATCAGCGCTTTCCGAATGCGGAGGAAGGCGACGGCCGCTCTTTTTACACTGATGGGCCGCGGGTGCACGAATTTCTGCATGAAATGAACGAAAAGGTGTTTTCGCATTACGACAGCATGACGGTCGGTGAGATGTCTTCAACAACCGTAGACCACTGTATCCGGTATACGAATCCTGACAATAAAGAACTTGATATGACATTCAGCTTCCATCATCTCAAGGTTGACTATCCTAACGGCAAAAAATGGGCCTTGGCGCCGTTTGACTTTTTGAAGCTGAAGGAGATCCTATCCGACTGGCAAACGGGGATGCACGCAGGAGGGGGATGGAACGCTCTGTTCTGGTGCAATCATGATCAGCCGCGCGTTGTATCAAGATATGGAAATGATGGCGCATATAGGGTGAAATCGGCGAAAATGCTTGCTACGGCCATTCATATGATGCAGGGCACGCCTTATATTTATCAGGGCGAGGAGCTGGGGATGACGAATCCGAAGTTTACTGACATAAGCTCCTATCGGGATGTCGAATCGCTGAACATGTATCACGCCTTTAAGGAAAAAGGAATGGCTGATCAAGATATTACAGCCATTTTACAGGCGAAATCCCGTGACAATTCCAGAACCCCCGTTCAGTGGGATGCTACGGAAAATGGTGGTTTTACAACGGGCACACCATGGATACCGGTTGCAGGAAATTACCGGGAAATCAATGCTGAAGCGGCGCTGAGAGATCAGAATTCGGTGTTTTACCATTATCAAAAATTGATTCAGATTCGCAAAATGTATGACATTGTGACAGAGGGTACGTATGAGATAATTGCAAAGGATGACCCGAACATTTTTGCGTATCTCAGACACGGCAGCAATGAAAAGCTGCTCGTGATCAATAATTTTTACGGGACAGAGGCGGCCTTTACACTGCCGGACTCTTTAGCGCCTGACGAATGGAAGGCAGAGGTGCTGTTGACGAACGATGAAGCAAGGGAAGGGCTTCAGAACATGACGCTTCGCCCGTATGAGTCCATTGTTTATCGTTTAACGAAACCGTGTTAAACTAAGCTGGGTGGTCCATAATGAAGGTGAATAAATTCATCACAATTTATAAAGACATCGCACAGCAAATTGAAGGCGGCCGATGGAAAGCGGAGGAGATTCTTCCGTCTGAACATGAGTTGACCGCACAGTACGGTACATCAAGAGAAACGGTCCGAAAGGCGCTTCATATGCTCGCGCAAAACGGTTATATCCAGAAAATCAGGGGAAAAGGCTCCGTCGTGCTCAATCGTGAAAAAATGCAGTTTCCCGTTTCGGGCCTTGTCAGCTTCAAGGAGCTCGCGCAAACGCTTGGCAAAGAAACGAAAACAACTGTACACAAATTCGGGCTGGAGCCTCCGTCAGAGCTGATCCAAAAACAGCTCCGGGCCAATCTGGATGACGACATCTGGGAAGTCATCAGGTCTAGAAAGATTGACGGGGAACATGTGATTTTGGACAAGGATTACTTTTTCAGAAAGCATGTCCCTCACCTGACGAAAGAAATTTGTGAAAACTCCATATATGAATATATAGAAGGAGAGCTCGGTCTTTCGATCAGTTACGCCCAAAAAGAAATTGTCGCCGAGCCGTGTACGGACGAGGACAGAGAGCTGCTCGATTTACGCGGCTATGACCATATGGTCGTGGTGAGAAACTACGTCTTTTTGGAGGATACCAGTTTGTTTCAATATACGGAAAGCAGACACCGTCTCGACAAATTCCGATTTGTTGATTTTGCGCGGCGGGGGAAATGAGAGAGGCGCCTGCCTGCGGCAGCGCGCTTTTTTGTTTGGTATCAAAATTGATACTATCCAACAAAAATGTGCGTACTTTTACTTTTTATCATAATGGCTACAATAGAGATGAGAGTAACCTAAAGGAGAGGTGTTTTACATGGCAGATCTAAAGAAACAAATTCTGGATGCATACAATTTCAGGCATGCGACTAAGGAATTTGACCCGAATAAAAAAGTGTCAGACAGCGATTTTGAATTTATTTTAGAAACAGGAAGACTGTCTCCGAGCTCACTCGGCCTTGAGCCTTGGAAATTTGTCGTCGTCCAAAATCCGGAATTCCGCGAGAAGCTTCGTGAATACACATGGGGCGCGCAAAAGCAGCTGCCGACCGCAAGCCATTTCGTCCTGATTCTTGCGCGTACAGTGAAGGATATCAAATATAATGCGGACTACATCAAACGTCATTTAAAAGAAGTAAAACAAATGCCGCAAGACGTGTACGAAGGCTATTTAAGCAAAACAGAAGAATTCCAGAAAAACGATTTGCATTTGCTTGAAAGTGACAGAACATTGTTTGACTGGGCATCAAAACAAACCTATATCGCGCTTGGCAACATGATGACTGCCGCTGCGCAAATCGGTGTTGATTCCTGCCCGATAGAAGGCTTCCAGTACGATCACATTCACCGTATTCTTGAAGAAGAAGGCCTTCTGGAAAACGGAAGCTTCGATATTTCTGTGATGGTGGCATTTGGCTACCGAGTGAGAGACCCTCGTCCGAAAACAAGATCTGCTGTTGAAGATGTTGTGAAGTGGGTTTAAATAAAGAAAGCTGCTCGCTTAGCGAGCAGCTCTTTTTTTATGCCTGATTCGCTCTATTCTGTTTTCTCCTCTGATGTAGGTACATTGCCGTTCCGAGTGCGCTGATCAGAAATCCGGCCAACAGGATCGAGTACATGGATGTGGCTGTGTCCGGAAGCAGGCCGCCAGCCGGACCGTCTGTTCCTGATCCGCCCGAACCGTTTCCTCCAGAGCCGTTAGTCGGTTGAGTGCCGGGAGGCGTATCATTTCCTCCGTTTCCGTCAGTTGGCTGTTTTCCGCCTGGTTTGTCGGAGCCGCCGCCATGATTGCCGTCATCACCGCCTGTCGGTTGATCTGACGGGAATGCAGGCGGTTTGTTGTTCTCTCCGGAATTTAAGATCGTGTATTCGCTGAAGTGGTTTGTATATCCTGTCACCATATCATCGTCAACTGATCCGTGATCTGTCTTTATGAAAGCTTTCTTTTTCCTGTCGACATGATAAATGGCAGGGTTATGGGCTTCTTCAATATCAAACATGCGAAGCGAAAGCTGAACGGGCTCCTTGAATGATTTTATTTCTTTTCCTTTTTGCTTCACTGTAAAGTCATATACATCTGCCAGTGACACATCCAATTCTCCCGTCGACTTGATTCCGATTGCAGTGTCTGCGGTTTTAAGGTTCGCCATTGGCATCTTCATGCTGTACCAGTAGTTGAACACCGTCAATGAAGGATCTGACTCTCTTTCTTTCAAAAGTTTGACCTGATCTTTTTTTACTTTGAGATTGATAGGCTTCTCTTGTGATCCTTCATGTGTTCCGTAATAGACAAACGGCGTGTTGGCATTTTTAGCGTAAATCGCAAATTTGTCTTCATCAAGTGTCCAGCTGCCGTCCTCCTGCTTTGTCGGCAGGAATACTTCTTTGATCCGTCCTTCAAGCTTAGGAGAGACCTTGTTTCCTAGTTTTTTCAGCTGTTCGGTGAAAATCTCATAATCAACGTAGCCAAGGTCTTCACCATGGGAGGCTTCTGTAAAGACAGAATATCCGTCTCCTCCGGCACCGACAAAATTATTTGTTGCCACGCGGTAGGTATCATCCGTATTTATAGCAACTTTGTCTCCGTTAGGCGATTCAATTTTCACTTCTAACACACGGTGTCCAGGTTCGTTGTTTAATGTAAAGGTATATTCGATTCCGGCCACCTGAGGGAAAGCGCCGCCGCCATTTTCCACATTGCTTAGGCCTTGTTCAAGGGCTTCTTTAATTTGTTTTCCGGTTAAATCGGCCACGTAAAGCGTATTGCCGAACGGCATCACGTTGAGCACCTCGCCGAGTGTGATATCACCTTTGTCAATGCCGGCTCTGATGCCGCCGCCATTTGTTATCGCTATTCTGGCGCCGGCTGCTTCTTTCGCTTTTGCCAGCATACCGTCCGCGATGAAGTTTCCGAGATTCGTTTCTTTCGTGCGCACATGCTCACGCTGGCCGTCAAGCGCCACATCCGTATAGCCGACTTTTTCATTTTTTACGTCTTCTAATTCACTTTTGAACTGATCAAGCTCTTGTTTTGCTTCTGCGTTTTCTTCTGTATGCTCATCAATTGGCAGCACGCTCAGATTTGATTTGTCTGTTTGCACAACGCCATTTTCATCAAACGCGACATCAACGCGCCCCAAGAATTGGCCGTATTCTTTTGCCTGCGCCACGATCGTCGGTTCTTCGTTGTTCACGACCTCCATTTTGTCAACGAGGGTGTGAGTGTGTCCGCCGATGATCAAGTCAATGCCTTTTACTTTTTTGGCTAGCTCAAGATCACGGTTATGACCGATATGGGTTAAAGCAATAATTTTATTTACCTTTTCTTCTTCCTGAATCGCTTTGACGGTGTTTTGTGCTGTTTCAAAGGCATCATTGAATACGATGCTTTTGCCCGGGCTTGATGTGGTGGCTGTATCTTCTGTTGTCAGGCCGAATACGGCGACTTTCTCCCCGTCAACGTCTAACAGAATGTAAGGATGGATGCCGGCCTCTTTCTTTTCACCTGCGGTAAAGGTTTGCGGCTTTTTGACAAATGATTTCAGTTTGGGCTCATTTGACACATCTACGTTTGCGCTGACAATCGGAAATGCCGGCGCTTCAAAGTGATAGCGGTTCGCCGGATCAACGGTTGCGCTGTTTCCGCTTAGAAAATCAGAAAGCACTGTCGGGCCTTTATCAAATTCATGGTTCCCGAAGGTCATGGCGTCATAGCCCATCATGTTCATCATTTTCAGATCGGCCAAACCGTTCCATTTAGTAAAATACAGATCGCCGGAAAACACATCTCCCGCATCAAGGAGAATGTTGTGATTTGTTTCGCTGCGTACTTCGTTGATTTTCGTCATTCGTCTCGCTGCATCATCGAGATGTGCGTGCGTATCATTGGTGTGCATGACGGTCAGATCCCACAGTCCGTCTGTAGGAGGATCTGGATTTGAATCATCATCGAATTGCAGCTTATACACACCATAGCCTTCATTCGCAGACTTGCCTACATAAGCGACGTCGTCTGCTTTATCGGCAAATGGCTTGGCCAAAAGCGAGGATTCAAACGTCAGATTCGTGCCGGAAACAGGCGCGATTGACCAGTTGTTGTCTGCCTTTGGATTGACTGTTTTTTGTTCAATAATGTAATCCATCAGCACCTGCCTATTTTCAACTGCAGAGCCGTGGACAATTTTATCGCTTGTCAGATGAGGGAACCCGCCGCCTCCGGACGCACGATAGTTATTGGTGACTACGAGAAATTCCTGGCTTGGGCTGATCGGCTTGCCTTCATAGGAAAGGTTGATGATCCGGGATGAATCCGCATTGATCACTTTTCCGTTCTCATTGTATTTAGCCGGTTTTGTCACATCGACCTGATATGTGACACCGTCAATCACGTCAAAATTATAGGAGCGGAAATTCTCGTTCAGCAAGGCCTGATCGCCGCCTTTGGCTGGATCAATTTGGTTGAATTGGCCTGCTGACATCTCCAGCCAGTCCTTCACTTCGCTGCCTGTCAGCTTGACGATTTGAACAGTATTATCGTAAAGGTACAAGTCACCGACATTTTTAATCGCAAGATCTCCGGCTGGAATGTTTGTATAGTAATTGGCTCCGTTTCTGCCGCCTGCTTTAAACGGCGCCCCCGCAGACAAAATTGGAAGGTCCTTGTACTCAGTATCCTTCATTTCTTTTTCGGCATACCATTTTTGCGCGTCAGTCACGATCTGAATGGAAGGATCATCTTTGACCTGTGCAAAGAAGCTGTTAATATCTGCTTCGGTTTTGCCGACTGGCTTTCGGACATACTCCAGTGTGTTTTGGTGTGTTTGCTGAATGGTGTTTGTAACGGTCTCGTTTCTTGATGTGACGTTGCCAGCAATAGATTCAATACTTCCTTTGGAATCTGCTACCTTCCATGAGCCGTCCGCCTTTTCAAGCTTGAGGTCAATCACGCCTAAATATTTGCCCCAGCTGCTTGGCATGACGACAGGAATGCCGTTAATCGTTCCCTTTTCCACATCGAATTTCGCAGCACCTGCATACTCGGCGGAAGGAAAGAGCCCGTGCTGATGGCCCGAGATAATCGCGTCAATGCCTTTCGTTTTAGTGGCAAGGTCAAACACGGCGTTTTCTGCGCCTGATGATTGTGACTGCTTTTCAATGCCGGTGTGGGCGAGGGCAATAATGACATCTGCGCCTTCCGCCTTCATTTTCGGGATCGTTTCATTGGCGGATTCTACGATATCCTGCACCTGAACCTGCCCCTCAAGATTCTTTTTGTCCCATGTCATGATTTGCGGCGGGACAAAGCCTATGTAGCCGACTTTTACTTTCTGCTCATTGCCGTTTTCGTCAGTGACCGTTTTCTCTTTTATCACATACGGCGTATAACGGTTTTCGCCGCTAGTTGTTTTGACGTTGGCATTTACAATCGGGAAATCGGCTCCTTTGATTGTGCCGTCGAGAAAGTCGAGCCCGTAGTTGAATTCATGATTGCCAAGCGTTCCGGCGTCGTATTTCAGCGCATTCATGACGCTGATAATCGGATGGGTTTTCGCGCCGGAGATAATGTCGTCTTTTTGATATTTCACCGCATATTCACCCAGCGGATTCCCTTGAATCAAGTCGCCGTTATCCACAAGAAGGGTGTTAGGGTTTTGCTCGCGGTGCTTTTGGATCAATTGCGCTGTTCTCGCCAGACCGAAATCCGCCGTTTCTTTGTCGCTGTAGTAATCGTAATCCATCATGTTGGCATGAATATCAGTCGTAGCCAAAATACTCAGATGCACCTGAGGAGCCGCGCTTTCTTCTGCATGAATGGGTGGTGTTGGGAGGATTAGGCTAAGTATCATAATTGGGGGCAAAAGAATACGGAGAATGTTTTCGACGTGTGTTCGTCTTTTCTGTATTCTCACCAGTTCTCCACCTTTCAACGAAATTTGTGTTACAGCTCCTATTGTAAGAATATTTTGTAACTATTTGTAGGTGTTTCTTTATGATTATTGTAAAAGGGAGAAAAATGAGTACTATGTAGCAGTATCAAACGACAAATACTGGGTATTTATGCTTATCGTTTATCACAATCGCGGAATGTTTATTTTAGTGTGGCTGGGGTAGAGTGTTTTATGTAGACATATAAAGCGGGAGGTTATGAACATGGGGAAAAAAATTGCAGTTGTTTTAACAGATTATTTTGAGGACAGCGAGTACACTGAGCCTGCGAAAGCTTTTAAAGAAGCGGGACATGAACTGACTGTCATCGAAAATGAAAAAGGAAAAACAGTAAAAGGCAAGCAGGGAAAAGCGGAAGTGACGGTTGACGCGTCCATTGACGACGTAAATCCTTCAGACTTTGATGCGCTTTTGATTCCTGGAGGATTTTCACCAGACCAGCTTCGCGCTGACGATCGTTTCGTCCAATTTACAAAAGCGTTTATGACTGACAAAAAGCCGGTATTCGCCATTTGCCACGGCCCGCAGCTTTTAATCAATGCGAAAGCGCTCGAAGGCCGAAAAGCGACGGGCTATACGTCCATTCGTGTTGACATGGAGAACGCCGGTGCCGACGTTGTGGACAAGGAAGTGGTTGTTTGCCAAGATCAATTGGTCACTAGCCGCACACCGGACGATATACCGGCATTTAACCGCGAGTCATTGGCATTGCTTGAGAAATAAAGAAAAAACGGACGCCCGCGGGCGTCCGTTTTTTTGATCATAACGTGACATCAGCTTGAACAGCCGTCAGTTTCTTGTACCTGTAATACAAGAAAGCAGCTGCAGCCGTTCCGATGACCGCAATGCCGAAGTCGAATATGAAAATATGGGCGATGCCCCCCGCTTTTGCGATAAGGCCTGTTGCAATCGGCAGCAAAATCGATGCAAGGCTTGAAGCGGTCGCTACAATTCCGGTAACGGTTCCTTTTCGCTTCCAGAAAAGCTCAGTCATTAACGTAATGGTAATTTGAAACACACCCGCAGTTGAAAAGCCTAAGAAAAAGGCAGTGATGTCCAGCACAACTGGGATATGAACGGTCAGCATAACTGCGAGCGTACATAAAGTAATAAGAGGATATAAGAGCGTTATGAAGACAGGTTTGACCCATCTGTTCAGCAAAACGGCTAATAATAAAACAGATGCCAGAGATCCTATACTATAATAGCTCAGCAATTGAACGGATGCTGATTCAGCTAACCCGGCTGCCTTTTGCGCGTAGCTCGGGAGCCAGATTTGAGAAACCGTAAATAAAGCCGTGGATGTAAAACCGATGATAATCAGTGCGGTGCCTTCTTTCTGAAAAACGGGTTCAGACAAGAAAACGGAAGATTCCTGTTGGCCGCTATTCGTTGGTTTCTTATGTTTTTTAGGAAACGAAAGCGTTGATAAATAAATAATATTCAGGAGATAGACCGCTGCCGGCAGATAAAAAGCAAATCCGTAAAACATGCTGTGGTCTGCTAAAAATGTGATCAAAAGCGGCAAAAGTGCGGCCCCGACAGACATAAAGGCTTTGACCAAGACATTCGCCGAACCGGAAGCAGACGGAAAGAGCTCGGTTAGGGCCGGATATGTTCCGGCATCCATCGCTGAATTTGCGACTCCGGCTAATAAGGCGAACACAAACGCCAGCTCATAGCTCGGTGATAAAGGAATACCGACTAAAAAGACGGCCATAATTCCCGCAGAAGCGACAACAAGCGGCTTTCTGCCGATTTTATCTGATAGAACGCCGGAAATGCCGTATGTCAGCAGTTTGCCAAACCCGATAGCGGCAATGACATAACTGATGCCGGTCGGATCGGTATTCCACTGTTTTGTTAATGAAGACATATTGGATGCGAGAATGATGTTGACCATCCCCAGAAAGAAGTAGTTGATATACATTCCGGATGCTGTTTTGATAGATGTCGTTTGCATGCTTGTACTCCTTCAAATCTTATTCGAACACTTTACTGTTTTGGTTTGAGGAAATGATAAAAAAGACTCGCCGAGTTTCCGGCCAGTCTCCATTATTTACGAAGCGAGGCTAATTCTTGAGCAATCGCCTGCATTTCACTTGGGCTGAATGATTCTTTTTTCATCACCATGCTGTGAAGGTACGTGAGGTCTTCAATCTTCTCATCACTGAAATCCTCCGCTTTGATTACGCCGACGTTCAGCATGTTCAGCTTTTGGGAAATCTCTTCAATCATTTGAGTTAATGTTTCTGTATTTGGGCTGGACAAATGGTTCCATCCTTTCTATGCGCAATATAGGTATGTTTTATTCTAACAGAATTCCTTCAGAAAAAAACCCTATTCTAAAAGCAGGCTGTTTATTCCAAAAAAGTGAAGACATCAGTTGAAAAGAAAATGAACATCCTACTAAGATATTCATGAAGGTTTCTTTTTAGAGAAATAGGGGCAAAGAATAGGGAGGTTGCACAACATGATAAGCGTGTTATTTGTTTGTTTAGGAAACATTTGCCGGTCTCCGATGGCGGAAGCGATTTTTCGGGACCTGGCAGCCAAAAAAGGATTAGAGGGGAAAATCAAGGCGGACTCAGCGGGAATCGGCGGCTGGCACATTGGCAATCCGCCGCATGAGGGAACGCAGGAGATATTGCGCAGAGAAGGAATCAGCTTTGATGGCATGCTGGCGCGTCAAGTCAGCGAACAGGATCTGGACGATTTTGATTACATCATTGCAATGGATGCAGAAAATATCGGAAGTCTCAGAAGCATGGCGGGATTTAAAAACACCTCACATATCAAAAGGCTTTTGGACTATGTTGAAGATTCAGATCTTGCCGACGTTCCCGATCCTTACTACACAGGGAATTTTGAAGAAGTCTGCCAATTAATCAAATCGGGCTGTGAGCATCTGCTTGCGTCGATTCAAAAAGAAAAACAATTGTGAGTGAAAGGAGAATTTGCATGAACAACGAACGTTTAATGCTGAAAGGGATATTTCTCGGAGCTGCGGCAGGCGCGGCGTTATCACTGCTCCATAAGCCGACAAGACAGGCGTGCGGCATGAGATGGCTGACATGCAAGCATAAACTTTCACTGTACAAAAGCAATCCGGAGCTGTTAAAAAACACTGTCATCACAAAAGTGGATGAGGCCAAAAAGCTCGCCCAAACGCTTTCAAAGGAAGTCGACTTTGTGAACCAGCAGGTGAAAGAGCTGAAGAAAACAACGCCGCAAGTGATGGAACTCGTGCAAGAAACGAAAGAGCATTTTTCAAAAAAATGATCAAGCATGCGAGGTGAGACGACATGAGTTTTTTGAAAGAGCTTTTCAGCAGATACACCCTTCATGAAGGACAAAGTAAATCAGCGGAGCTGGCGTATTTTTTCCTATTGTCACTGTTTCCGTTTTTGATTTTTATGCTGACGCTCACCGCGTATCTTCCGCTTTCTACCGATGATGTTTTAGGAGTCATAGAACAATATGCTCCCGCCAGTGCGATGTCTCTCGTTGAATCCATTACCCATCAAACCTTAAATAATCGAAATGGCGGTTTGCTGTCATTCGGGATTATTGCCGCATTATGGTCTGCGTCTAATGGAATGAACGCGATCGTCCGGTCGCTAAACCACGCGTATGATGTGGAAGAAAACCGCTCTTTTATCATTGTTCGTCTAACCTCGATTTTTTTGACGATTGCCATGGTATTTACGATTTTAGTGGCTTTGCTTCTGCCGGTATTTGGCCGGGAGATTGGAAGGCTCGCTTCTGACTTTGTCGGCGCGTCGGATCTGTTTTTATCCGTCTGGGCCGCCATTCGCTGGGGTGTCAGCCCGCTTGTGCTTTTGATTGTTTTTTCCGCGCTGTATGTGATTGCGCCGAACAAAAAGCTGTCTCTCCGGTTTGTCATGCCGGGTGCGGTCTTTGCGACCATCGGCTGGATCGTTGTCAGCACATTGTTTTCATTTTACGTCAGCACGTTTGCGAACTATAGCGCCACTTACGGGAGCATCGGGGGAATCATCGTTCTGATGATTTGGTTTTACTTGAGCGGCATTTTAATTATCCTAGGCGGAGAAATCAACGCTCTTTTACATAAACGTAAAAAGCTTCCTGATGAAAATCCCTACCATTAGCGCACCCTATAAACGAACTTCGGTTCAAAAAGAAGTCGGGGGGATATCGTGATGACCAAGCATACGAAAAAAGGCGGAAGCCATAACAAACAAAATTCGAAAAGCAAATCGAGCCATAAAACAAGCGGAAGCGCCAACGGACAAAACGGCTACCATTAGCATAAAAGCCTCCTGACATGATGTCGGGAGGCTTTTTGATTAAGAAGATGAAGAATAGGTTTCAGCCGGTGACCAGCTTTTCGGTTTGCCCAGCACAAGGGCCAGCCACACAGCGCTAAGCGTGAGAGTAATGAAGTAGAACAAGTTTGCGCTTTCAAATGTCTGCATATACCAGCCGCCGGCAACCGGGCCGAGGATGCTGCCGAGACTGAATGTAATGCCGCAAAGCAGGTTTCCCGCCGGCAGGAGGTGGGGCGGAAGAAGATCTGTCATATAGCTGATGCCAAGTGTAAAGGTTGATCCGACTGCCATTCCTGCAATAAAAAAGCAGCCGCCGATCACGTAAGGCCAAGGAAATACACCGGCGATGAAAAAGCAAAGAGCCCCAGTCAGTAAAATCACCAGCAGCACATTCCGCCTGCCGTATCTATCGCTGAGGATGCCGAGCGGAAACTGAAAGATAATGCTTCCAATCGCAAATGCGGGAAGGATGATCGCTACTGCGTCTACTGATATCCCCAAACGGAGCGCGTACACCGGAAAGCTTCCGTTCAGCGCCGTTTCCAGAAAGCCATAGCCAAATGTAGGCATAAAGGCAACCCACCCAAACAGCATGGCCTGATAAAATCGCCTGAAACTATTGTCTGATTTGGTTTCATGAGGACTGGTTTCCGGGTATGCATTTTGTAGAAAGAAAACAAAAAGCCACGCAAACAGACTGATGCAGCCGGACACGATAAAAGGAAGCGACGGACTCAGCTTGACAAGCGGCACCATGAACGGGCCTGCGGCAAAGCCAAGGCCAAAGGAAAGCCCATAAATAGACAGGTTTCTTCCGCGATTTTGTTTTGATGACATGGAGGTCACCCACGTTTGCGTAGAAAAGTGAAGCATGTGGTCGCCGATTCCAATGAACAGGCGAAGCAGGAACCAGACCCAAACTGACTGAAGCCAAATAAATCCGAATAAGCTTAAAATGACAATGCTTCCGCCCATGACGATCAGCGGCTTGAATCCGAGCTTTCTGAGCGGCGCTTCCATAAACGGCGAAGCCAAAAGCACACCGATATACAGCCCGGTCGCGTGCAGGCCGTTGATAGCAGCGGATTCTCCATTTGTTTCAAAAATGATTGAAATGACAGGCAGCAGCATGCCTTGTGAAAACCCGGAAATGGAAACGAGCAAGACAAGGATAAAGAAATGAAATCGAGACATCGTGTCAGTTCTCCTTATGTGGAATCTATGTTGATCGTACAATGTTTTCCAAAAGCAGGCAACCTGAAAAAAGCCTATATCACGCTAAACATTTGCCCTCGTGTAATCATGAAGGTTTTTGTGAAGAATAAAAATAAAACAAGTCATAAAAAAGGAGCTATTTCACCATGAATCGTATCTTTTTTATTTTAGTGGCGGCCGGTGTTCCGCTTTCTGTGATTGGCAGTTTGATGCATTGGCCTTCCGCGGTTCTATTTGCCGTTTATTGCGTGACGATTATCGCGCTTGCAAGCTATATGGGGAGGGCGACAGAATCACTGTCCATCATTGCAGGGCCGCGTATCGGCGGTTTGTTGAATGCAACCTTCGGGAATGCTGTGGAGCTGATTATTTCTCTTTTTGCATTAAAAGAAGGCCTGACAGGAATCGTGCTTGCCTCTTTAACCGGTTCAGTGCTGGGGAACCTGTTGCTGGTAGCGGGCCTATCATTTTTTGTCGGCGGTTTAAAATATAAGCGGCAGGAATTTAATATCCATGATGCCCGCCATAACTCCGGGCTTCTGATTTTTGCCATCATTGTCGCCTTTGTGATTCCGGAGGTATTCTCTGTTGGTATGGGAAACGCCAGCAAGCTCAATTTAAGCATCGGCATCAGCATCATTATGATTCTGTTGTATGTGGCGGCGCTGTACTTTAAACTTGTCACGCATCGGGGCGTTTATCAGCCGAATAATGCCGCTCAGACTGAAGAAGAGGAAGAGCCGGAATGGTCAGGGAAGGTTGCGACGATTGTCTTGTTTGCGGCAACGATTGTGGTTGCATACATATCCGAAAACCTGGTCCATACCTTTCACTCGGTGGCTGAACAGTTCGGGTGGAGCGAGCTGTTTATCGGGGTCATCATCGTGGCGATTGTAGGAAATGCGGCGGAGCACGCGTCAGCGATTATTATGGCCTTCAAAAATAAAATGGACATTGCGGTTGAAATTGCAGTCGGCTCTACGCTGCAGATCGCTATGTTTGTCGCACCGGTTCTCGTCATCTGTTCTATCTTTTTTCCGACAAGCATGCCGCTTGTATTTACATTGCCGGAGCTCGTCGCGATGGTATCAGCGGTTCTCTTGATGATCGCGATTTCGAATGACGGGGATTCCAACTGGTTTGAAGGGGCGACACTGCTTGCTGCATATGTCATTATGGCGATCGGCTTTTTCCTTCTTTAACCTGAAAAAATGATGGATAACAACAAAGCGGGATGAAAAGACTAAGGGAAAATGCCATAGAAAGAGTGATATGATGAAAAAGCTATTTCATTCCACACTTATCGTGTTGTTATTCTTTAGTTTTTTCGGCGTTCAGCCCATCCACGCGAAAAAGCAGTTTAAGGTTCCTAATTCTGTCGCAAGCATTTCAAAGGAAAACACGTATCCGAATGCTTCACAGGATCAGCCAATGCTTCAGCCGAGCAAGCTGGCAAAGGAATTGCTCGATCATTCTGAGGTGAAGATTGAAAATCCGCATCTCATCAAAATGCTGAATGAATCCAACATATCCGGCACACCGCTTGCAGTAGGGTACCGGGCGACAATATTTCTCGGGAAATGGGCGCTCGGCTATGAATCAAATGAAACAGTCGCAAACTGGGAATATAAAAAAATCAATACAAACCGTGCGGATAACCGCGGCGGGAAAGAAACGGCTGAAATGCATTATGCCCAGGAACAGCAGTACAGAGTGAAGGGCGGCCTGACAGCTAAAGTTCCAAATGCTGAAGATGTCAAAAGCATGATGATGCAAAAAGCAATGAAGAAAACGAACCTTCCGCTTGCATTTGAGACGGTCATTGGGGCTGGCACAAAACGGGATCAGATTTATAAAGTCGCTCCTAAAAAAATCGGTTATCTACATGCATATGCACCGGCTGTGAATGAAAAAGGAAAAGTGACTTACGGAGAAGTGTACTTAGTGCTGAAAGGAAATAAACGAAAACTCGTCGTGAAAAATGTCACGTCACAGGGAATCGGCGCGTGGATTCCGGTTCAAGATCATGTCACGTTTGGCTTTCAGCTTTCCTCACTGCCAAGATAAATAAAAAACTGATTCCAACTCGGAATCAGTTTTTTTGTTTATTGGGTTCTCTCGATTCGGACCGCTTCCTCAAGCATTTGCACATTGTTTTGGTAGAGCTGGCGAACGAGAACCCGTCTTACTGCAAGGCTGGCACTGAAATAATCATCATCTTTCACCATGCCTTTAACCGTAAATTCGACGCCGCGATTGATTTTATTCAATGCGGTGATGCCGTGGATTTGAAACGGTTCTGTCGGATTGCCGAATTCATCCCGCTTCAATGAATCACGAAGCTCTTCATTCAGCATGTCACATGCCTTTTCCAACACGCTGTACACGCGGTCCGGATCTTCTTTAAAGCTGATAAGAAAGGATTCGGTAATCCGCATAAAATCAATATTATAGTTCTCTATTTGTCTGACCTCGCCGTTGCTGATGGTGAGCAGCTTCCCGCTCCATTCCCGGATTTGCAGCGAGCGGAGGCCGATTTCCTCCACTGTCCCGTTGAACAAGTTATTGACGGTGACATAATCGCCTTTGTGCAGCTGGCGTTCATATATTAAGAACACACCAGCCAGCACATCTTTGATCAGCGATTGGGCGCCAAAACCGATCACGATACCTGCTACGCCCGCCCCGGCCAATATCTTGCCGAAATCATGCACAAATAAAGAAATAACGTAAAATATAAAACCAATTGTCGCCGTATACTGGGTGACAGAACGGACAAGGCTTTCAATCGTTTTTTCCTTTTTTTCTTCAATAAAGTCCGTCCGTTTAAAAAATAGCTGTACCAGCCGGTTGATGATAAAGACACCGATCCAAAGGATAACCGCAACGAGGAGAATATCGACGATTTTATTTTGAAAAATCTCCGTAAGTGTTTCTTTCATCCGCATCTAACTCCTGGCTTGACGTTTTGTGAAGTCTGTATCCTGATAATAACTGTTTTTGACAAGAACATTCGGTCCGAGGCACCGGACATTCGGGCAGTGGCAACTCAGTTCTTTCGCAAGCTTGGTCTCTCTCCACTTTTCATAGGCGGAAGGGAGGCTGTCCGTCTGAATGTTGCCAAGCGGCGGGGTATCACCGAAATCGGTCACGATAATGTTTCCGTCGAAAATGTTCACATTCAGGCGGGATCGGCCGTCAGGGTCATTTCGCACTGTGACGTTTTTCGCCGCGCGAAGCCGGCGAAGCAGCTTTTGGTCGTCTTCGTCCGGACTGCAGGCATAAAACGGCAGCGTTCCGAACAGCATCCACGTATTTTCATCACGAATATCCAGCAAGCGGTGAATGGCCTGTCTCATCTCTTTCAGGCTGAGGGATTCAAGAGCGCTTGCGAAATCGCTTGGATACATTGGGTGGACCTCGTGACGCTGACATTTCATATCTTCTGTGATTTGGCGGTGAATATGCTCAATATGCGGAAGTGTTCGTTTGTTCAGCATCGTTTCCGCAGATACCATTACTCCGGCATCCACGAGCGTGCGGCTGTTTTCGATCATTTTTTCAAAATAGCGCGCGCGCTGTTCGAAGGTTGGTTTTCTGTCCATCATGGCAAAGCCGATTTCAGCAAAATCTTCAACTGTACCCCAGTTATGAGAAATATGTAGCACATCGAGATACGGAATGATCCATTCGTACCGCTCGATGTCGAGGGTGAGATTTGAATTAATTTGTGTCCGCACACCCCGTTCATGGGCATATTTCAATAAAGGAACAACATATTCTTTTACTGATTTCAACGAAAGCATCGGCTCTCCGCCTGTGATGCTGATGGATCTGAGGCGCGGGATTTCCTCCAGCCGTTTTAACAGAAGATCTATTGGCAGAGCATTCGGGTCTTTAGGCTGCAATGTATAGCCTACAGCACAATGCTCGCATCTCATATTGCACAGTGTCGTCGTTGTGAATTCAACGTTTGTCAGCTGCATGTCTCCGTATTGGTCAACATCCATATAGGCTTCCCAAGGATCAAACTCAGGCGTAATCGGACGCAGCTTCGTGTTTTGTGTCATGACTATCTAACTCCTTTATAAATGGGCATACTAACGCTGCCAACAGTTAATTTTAGACCTGATTTGCCAAGATCGCAAGTAGCGCGGCGATTGAAAAACGGCAAAAAATGAGCTACCATAATAAAAAATGAATGGAGGAACAGAATGGGGAACGCCGTAAACAATAAAGATCAGCAGATTGATTATTTAAAGAACAGACTTGACATGTTTATGAACGTCATCGATTCATTAGACCCTGAAGCAACCGACGTTGAAGATATAGACAGGCTCATCAGCATGCTTGATGACCTGGAAGCCAAATACGAACGTTTTAAAAAAGATTGGGAATAAAACCGCGCGCCCGCCGCGGTTTTTTTATTGGCATAAAGCAACAGTATAAAACAAAGTCTCTATCTGTAAAATAAGAAAAAATGCAGAAGGAGCGCTGGCCATGAAGTGGATGTGTTCAATATGCTGCGCCGCCGTATTGCTTGCCGGAGGTGCAGCACAGGCGGAAGCGGTGCCGAATGAGCCGATTAATTGGGGCTTTAAACGAAGTGTCAATCATCAGCCGCCAGATGCCGGGAAGCAGCTGAACAGTTTAATTAAAAAATATGACGCGTTTTATTTAGGGAATACAAAGGAAAAAACGATTTACTTAACGTTTGATAACGGATATGAAAATGGCTATACGCCAAAAGTGCTTGATGTCTTAAAAAAACATCGAGTAACAGGAACGTTTTTTGTCACCGGGCATTTCGTAAAGGACCAGCCTCAGCTGATCAAACGTATGTCAGATGAGGGCCATATTATCGGCAACCATTCCTTTCACCATCCGGATTTAACGACAAAAACAGCTGATCAGATTCAGGATGAACTTGATTCAGTCAACGAAGAGGTTTATAAAATTACGGGAAAGCAGGACAATCTGTACTTGCGTCCGCCGCGCGGCGTGTTCAGTGAGTACGTACTGAAAGAAACGAAACGCCTCGGCTATCAAACCGTTTTCTGGTCGGTCGCTTTTGTTGATTGGAAAATCAACAATCAAAAGGGAAAGAAATATGCCTACGATCATATGATCAAGCAGGCGCACCCGGGAGCCATTTACCTGCTTCACACCGTATCGAGGGACAATGCAGAAGCGCTGGATGACGCGATTACAGATCTGAAAAAACAGGGCTACACATTTAAAAGCATTGATGATCTGATGTTTGAGAAAGAAATGAGGCTGCCGTCTTTGTAAAGAGAAAAACCTCTCCTTAAACGGAGAGGTTTTTCTTTATTTTATACATTTAATCAGTGCGGCCCAGTCCAGATCCCCGAAGCCTTTCTCAATCCCGCTTTCAAAATGGCTCTTGGCCAGCTCGGCAAGAGGAAGATTTGCAGAAACCCGTTTTGCGGCGGCGAGTGCCAGGTTGGTATCCTTCAGCCCTAAAGACATTTTGAAGCCGGCCGGCTCAAATGTCTGCTCGGCCATAATGGTTCCGTAATTTTGATAGACTGGAGAACCAAAGAGCGCGCTGGCGATTTCTAAAAATTGTTTTTGTTCTAAGCCGTATTTCTCCATCATTAAAAAGGATTCAGATAACGCCTCCAGCATGGACACGAGCAAGAAATTGATGCTGATTTTGGCTGCATTTGCCGTCTTGCTTTCTTCGCCGACGTCAAATACCTGCTGGCTCAGGCTGTCGAGCAGAGGCTTGGCAGCTTGCTTTGCTTCCGCCGGTCCGGCTGTTATGATACGGAGCGCGGCTTTGGCTGCGGCATCCGGTCTGCCAAGAACAGGAGCGGCGAGAAAAAATTGTCCTTTCTCTGCATGAGCTGCTGCGAGCTTTTCTGAGAACTCAACACTGATTGTGCTCATCGAGATGTGAATGCCGTTCTCTGCTAATCCTTCAAGCAGCCCGTCTTCTCCGAATGTCACGGTGCTGACAGAATCATCATCTGCAAGCATTGTGATGACAATATCAGCGGACTTTGCCGCCAGCCGCGGCGTATCAGCTGCCTGTGCGCCTTCTGTGACAAGGTCTTCTGTCTTTTGTTTCGTCCGGTTATAGACAGTCAATTCGTAGCCTGCTTGAAGAACATTTCGGGCAATGGGCTGTCCCATATTGCCGAGTCCGATGACAGCAATTTTCAATCTGATCACTCCCTGAATATTTTTTCCATTATAAACAATATGAACAGAATATGCATAGCGATCGGCTTACAACAAAAAAGAACAGCTGCTCGCTGTCCTCATTTAAAAATATTGAACCATCCTTTATGTACAAACCAAATCAGCATTCCAATGACAAGCGCAGCCATCAGGCCAAGTACAGCGAAATATCCGTATTTCCAATGCAGCTCCGGCATAAAGTCGAAGTTCATACCGTATACACCGGCAATAAAGGTGAGCGGGATGAAAATGGTTGATACGATCGTCAGTGTCATCATAATCGCATTCATCCGGTTTGAGTTTAGCGTCACGTAGCTGTCACGCAAGTCGGACGTCATGTCACGGTTGGATTCCACAATTTCAGACAACTTTAACAAATGATCATATATGTCGCTGAAATAGGCTTTCGTTTCCCGCTGCTCTTTCACATGGTCAAGGCTTAAAATCCGATAGAGCAAATCACGCATCGGGATAATCGTCCGTCTCAAATGCAACAGGTCTGTTCTGAGCTCAAACACCTCGTTCATCAGCGTTCCATACGTTTTGTGGGGCCGGCTTTCTTCAATTTCATTCAGCCGGTCTTCAATTTTATATACGAGAGGAAAATATTCATCAACAAGCTGATCCATGATCATATAAGAAATATGCCCGGGCCCTTTTTTCAATATGTCCGGTGAAGCATACAAACGCTCCCGGACTTTAGCGATACCTGGCGTTTCGTGTAAATGAAAGGTGACGACAAATTTTTCGCCTTGAAAGATATCGACTTCCTCCGTCTCAAGTGTTTCCTTATTCAGCGCATGAATCACGTAAAAACGATAGCCGTCATAATGGTCAAGCTTCGGCCGCTGCATATGCTGGAAGCAATCTTCAATGGCAAGCGGGTGAAAATGAAAAAAATCTCTCAATAACGCCGTTTCCGTATCCTCCGGGCCGTAAAAATCAACCCAGTACCATGCAATATCAGGCTGTTCCACTCGTTCGATCGGTATATTTTTCAGCAGCTGATGCTCTGTTGTGATTGCGGTAATGTTGATCATAAACAACCCTCCACCTGCCATTATATCATGCGGTCTTTATGAGAAAAGTATACGGTACTCTCTGCCTAATTCAAGCGGCATGTTATACTGAACAAAAACGGAAAAAGGGTGGATCTCATGTGGAAGGAAAAAGTATCTGTCACGCCTCCGTATCATTTTGACCGCGTGCTGGACAGGCTGTCTTTAGACCCCCTCAATGCTGTTGATCGAGAGGCGAGGGAAGTCCGTGTGCCAATCAGAAATCAAGCGGGGGACGTATGTATTGTAAAGGTACAGGCGTTAGGCCATGCGGGTGAGCCTGAGTTTCTCGTCAGCGGGGAAACGGATCAGGGAGAAATGATGAAGGAAATCAAGCGGATTTTTCAATGGGAAAATCATTTGCAGCACGTTCTGGATCATTTTTCAAAAACGAGCCTGTCCGCCATTTTTGAAGAGCATGCCGGGACCCCGCTTGTTCTGGACTACAGCGTGTACAACTGCATGATGAAATGCATTATCCACCAGCAGCTCAATCTTTCCTTCGCTTACACGCTAACAGAACGGTTTGTTCATGCGTTTGGCGAGCAGAAGGATGGCGTGTGGTGCTACCCAAAGCCGGAAACGATTGCAGAACTCGATTATCAGGATCTGCGTGATCTGCAATTCAGCATGAGAAAAGCGGAATACACCATTGATACATCAAGGATGATCGCAGAAGGCACACTCAGCTTGTCAGAGCTGCCGCATATGGCGGATGAAGACATTATGAAGAAACTGATCAAAATCAGGGGGATCGGCCCGTGGACTGTGCAAAACGTCCTCATGTTCGGACTTGGCCGTCCCAATTTATTCCCGCTTGCCGATATCGGCCTCCAGAATGCCATCAAACGCCACTTTCAGCTGGACGATAAGCCGGCAAAGGATGTCATGCTGGCGATGAGCAAGGAGTGGGAGCCTTATTTAAGCTATGCGTCTTTGTATTTGTGGAGGAGTATAGAATAATTCGTCTGACAATGAAGGAAATCCTGCAAACGTGTTATACTAGAAAGATGTGAAAAAACCATTTCACTTTCTGCCATCCGCAGAAAGCTTCATATAGAAACGGAGAGAACAACGTGAACCAACAAAAGAAACAGGCGCCCGTCGAACTGAAGGTCGGACAAACCTTTCCGCTGACGATTAAGCGTCTCGGCATTAACGGAGAAGGTGTCGGCTATTTTAAGAAAAAAGTCGTCTTCGTACCCGGCGCGCTTCCTGGCGAAGAAGTTGTTGTGCAGGCCACAAAGGTCCAGCCGAAGTTTTCGGAGGGCCGCATTAAGAAAATCCGCAAGGCGTCTGAGCACCGGGTGGCACCGCCTTGCCCTGTTTATGAACAATGCGGCGGCTGTCAACTTCAGCACCTTGCATACAGCCAGCAGCTTCGGGAAAAACGCGATATCGTCATTCAGTCTCTTGAACGCCATACGAAGTTTAAAGTTGAAAACATGGAAATCAAAGAAACGATTGGCATGGACAACCCGTGGAATTACCGCAATAAAAGCCAATTCCAGATCGGGCGCTCGCAAAGCGGCAGCATCATCGCCGGCTTATACGGCCTTGATTCTCATGACATCGTTCCGATTAAAGACTGTATCGTTCAGCATCCGGCAACGAACAAAACAACAGGCATCGTCCGCCGCATTTTAGAGGACTTCAATGTGTCTGTTTATAATGAAAGAAAACGAAAAGGCGACGTTCGCACGATCGTGACGAGAGTCGGCTTTGAAACAGGCGAAGTGCAGGTCGTGCTTGTAACCGCAAAAGAAACGCTTCCGCACAAGGAAGAAATCGTCAAAGCGATTCAAAAGCGACTGCCAGAGGTCACATCCATTATTCAGAATGTAAATGGTGCGAAAACTTCAGTGATTTTTGGCGAGAAAACAAAACCGCTCGCCGGAAAAACAGTGATTCAAGAAGTGCTCGGCGACGTATCTTTTGAATTGAGCGCCCGCGCTTTCTTCCAGCTCAATCCGGAACAGACCGTCAAGCTGTATGATGAAGTGAAAAAAGCGGCGCAGCTGACCGGAAAAGAAAAAGTCGTTGATGCGTATTGCGGCGTCGGCACTATCGGCATGTGGGTGGCGGACGGAGCGAAGGAAGTCCGCGGCATGGACGTCATCAAGGAATCGATTGACGATGCTAAGAAAAACGCCAAAAAACACGGCATGGCAAATGCCACATACGTAACAGGAACAGCCGAGCACTGGCTCCCGAAATGGACGAAAGAAGGCTTCCGCCCGGACGTCGTCATCGTAGACCCGCCAAGAACGGGCTGTGACAGCACGTTCCTGGACACGATCAAAAAAGTCAAACCGAAACGCTTCGTCTACGTTTCCTGCAATCCATCCACGCTTGCGAAGGACTTGCAGACGCTGTCGAAGGACTATCGCGTGGACTATATTCAGCCTGTCGATATGTTTCCGCAGACGGCGCATGTTGAAGCAGTGGCGAGACTTGTATTGAAATCGTCTAACTAAAAAGAACATTTCCCAGTCATAAAATAGTTTTCCTAATAAGACCTGGATTTCGGTAAAATAAACAATTCCGATTTCCGGGTCTTTTTCGTGCGCAGCTCTTGTCCTAACTGTCTTTTCTCAATTTATCTTCCTTCTCATTCTCGGAGATCTTTATTTTAACTGGCGAAAAGAGCTGAAAAAACGTGTTGAAAAGCGGGTGAAAAACAGCGTTATTTAACCGGAAAAATTTCCTTCCAGTATGATTAAAATACATGAGTAGAATGATGTAAAATCATAGATATATTTTTCATAATTTGTAAAATTATATATTGACTTGCAGTTATTACGTGTGAAATATTGATTATAGGAATATAAGGAAAGGTATGGCGTATATCATTTCAAGAGTCATTCGATGTAAAAAGTTGAAACATTGTAATAAACGAAAGAGGTGAAAATGATGGCCAACCCCATTTTAAAATGAATAACGTATGAGCACTACAACAATTAAATAATAGTGCCGACGATAACAACTATTACAGTAATACCTACAATGGTTATATCCTTGCGACAATCATGCTTCATAATAATTTAGATTGACACTTGGCTAAAAAGTATTGCAGAGAAGGAAATGGATAACTAAATGGATAAAGTATATAAAAAACGACCGTTATATAAAAGAAGTTGGTTTCAAACATTTTTGGCATTTTTAGTATCTCAGCTTTATTTTAATTTTGTAGAATTAACGGGATGGGGTCCTAAGTATAGAGAAATGAATGGATTCCCAGCAAACATAGTTGAACTAGATTTCTTTCAAACATATCTTTCATTCTATGAAAATCCATGGTTTAATATTATTACTGTTCTCTTGGGGATTTTCACTATTATACAAATAATTACAGGGATAACAAAGGATAGTCGAAATTAAAGCAATAACTTCTGATGCCTTATTTAATGATGAAAGAAAATGAACACTTTCTTTAATTATATTATGAGTGAAGACTGCGACACTTAGTCAGCAGTCTATTTTATTGGTTCTGGAGCAGGATTACCGTTCTCATCCTCTTTACCACATGTGATTCACAAGTAGTAGCAAGCCGTAAGTTAAAGCTTTTTCATTCTCTTGAGTACTCAGTTATACCACCCCCAACTCAATTTGCTTAATCAAAGTTTATCTCTTGAAATTAGTTTTTCCGCAAATATGATATTGAGATACGGATATGGTGTAGCGTTAAATATCTTATTTTCAATAACAGGACAATTATTTTGCGTTGGTAATATGGAGAACTCATATGATATTCTATTTAGGTTGGAATCCTTTTTATCCAAAAGTTCAAAAGTAAGGCCACTAAGAAAGACGAAGGTCAGCGCCAGTTAACCACAATATAAAAAATAGGGTAGATAATCATCCCACGTGAAATGTTCAAAATTTACTATAGATTGATAAGAAATGCTTTCGCATGCGAAAAGAAGCATGGTCAGTTTTTTAATATTGAGATACAGGTATAGCCGTATCCCCTAATGAAAGGATTTGATTTTTGTTATGACAGAAAATTTCTGGCGTGAATTACCACGGCCATTTTTTGTACTGGCACCAATGGAAGATGTGACAGATGTTGTTTTCCGGCATGTAGTAAGTGAAGCAGGCAGACCGGATGTATTTTTTACAGAGTTCACAAACTCAGAGAGCTATTGCCACCCGGATGGGAAGGATAGCGTGCGCGGCCGTTTGACTTTTACAGAGGATGAACAGCCAATTGTGGCCCATATATGGGGAGATAAGCCTGAAAACTTTCGTAAAATGAGTATTGGCATGGCAGAGTTAGGATTTAAAGGACTAGATATCAATATGGGCTGTCCTGTGCCTAATGTTGCGGGGAATGGAAAGGGAAGCGGCCTTATTTGCCGTCCTGCAGTTGCGGCAGAATTAATACAAGCTGCAAAAGCAGGGGGATTGCCTGTAAGCGTGAAGACAAGACTTGGATACACGGATGTGGATGAATGGCGCGAGTGGCTGACACACATTTTGAAACAGGATATTGCGAATCTTTCTATTCATCTGCGTACAAGGGCAGAAATGAGCAAAGTAGATGCGCATTGGGAGCTCATCCCGGAGATTAAGAAACTTCGTGATGAGGTGGCACCAGATACACTGTTGACAATCAATGGAGATATCCCTGACCGCCAAACCGGCTTGAAACTTGCTGAACAATACGGTGTTGATGGAATTATGATAGGGCGCGGTATTTTTACAAATCCATTTGCCTTTGAAAAGGAGCCAAAAGAGCATAGCAGCAAGGAATTGCTTGATCTCTTAAGGCTGCATCTGGATCTCCATGACAAATATTCAGCATTAGAAGCGCGTCCGTACAAGCCTCTTCCTCGCTTTTTCAAGATTTACCTCCGCGGGTTCCGAGGGGCAAGTGAATTAAGAAACCAATGCATGAACACAAAGTCAACAGATGAAGTGCGTGCATTGCTCGACGACTTTGAGAGAAAGTATCTTGATGGGGTAAAATAACAGCAGTGCTTGATTCAAAAAAGGCTAACAAAATAAAGGGATTTTTACACCATTCTTGACTAAAATAAACCTGGATTTTCGGTAAATCCGGGTCTTTTTTGTACGCAGCTTTTACTCAGCCTGTCTTTTCTCTAATTTATTGTAAGAAAATAATGGTATATTTAGTGGAGATATCTTATAAAGGGGGAGAGGAAAATGAAACGACTATGCATCATCCCCTGCGGCAAGAAAAAAATCTGGGACGCCCAGCCTGATGCCGGGCCGGTAAGAGCAGAGGACGCTTATCTCAGCCCGTTTCATCAGGCGTGCGAACGGTATGCGAAAGCATTTTTCGATGAGTGGGTGATTTTGTCTGCGAAGCACGGGTTCCTCCGCCCTGATGATCTCGTTTCGGGAAATTACGATGTCACTTTTGGCACCGGTCATCCGGAAATCATGACAGCGGACGAGCTGAGCCGCCAATTTCACGAAAAAGGCTTTTCTGATATCGAAGAGCTAGTCATGCTTGGCGGAAAAAAATATCGAAGCGTTCTAAACGCCGTCATCGGAGAACACCAGCATATCAGCTGGCCGCTATCATCTTACAAAGGCATAGGCTATATGCTCCAAGCGCTGAACCGGGCTGTTGAAGAAAAGCATGAACTGTAGCACGTACATATGAGGAAAAGAGTGGGAACATGAAAAAACTTGTGTTTGGCTTGCTTGCCATTGCGTTATTCGGATGCGGACTATATATCTATCATGTATGGTTCGGTGATCCATTTTCGAAAAATGCTGCAGAACAGAAGCTAGTCTCTTATGTGAAACAAACCTATCCTAAGAAAGAAATCAAGATCACGAATGGGGTATATAACGCTAAAACCTCTGAATATGTATTCGAAGCAACCTCCCAATCTCATCGCTACCCAATGTGTACGAAGGGATTTCTGCATCCTAAAGTAACGTGCGATGGAATTGAAGAAGCGTATACCGAATCAGTATCAAAACATGTAAATGAAGAAGCAACGAAGGCAATCGAAGCAGATCTGAAAAAAGCGGTTCCTCGACTTATAAAAGCTGATGCTGCTTTGAGTATTGAAAACGGACAGTTCACGTTAGATACAAAATGGAACAAACAGCTGGCTGAAAAAGCGCCTATGAGCATGACGATTCAGTTAGACGCCAGCGGGTTATCAAAAACAGATGCCGCAAAGATGGCGGAAACGGTCAGAAAAACGCTTAATGAAAAGGGATATACATACTCAAACGGCACGATAGACTGTATGCAGAAGGACGGGGACGGCGGTATTGGATATGTCAAATATTCAATTGATTTTCTTTCAAAAGCAGCTATTCAGTCAAACGATGCAGAGGAACTAGGAAGTTAAAAAGATTTCCAAGGAAATAAATACGTCGATCATTGTCAAAGGCCGGGTGATATCCGGTCTTTTTTTGCATGCTGTAAAACGAGACAAATGAATCAGTTTGAGACAAAACGAGACACCCGTCTCAAACTGTCTCCAAAGTGAAGACGAGAAGACTGATTTTACGGGCTCAAAAGACTGGCACACTTCTTGCATTTATAATGGTGAACCCTAAATAGAAGGAGGCGCACAAAATGGAATTGTTAAAACGAGAAGGCTTGTCATTAACTGAGGAAAAAGCGCTGTGGATGTACCAAAAGATGCTGGAGATCAGGGGCTTTGAAGACAAAGTGCATGAACTGTTCGCCCAGGGAGTGCTTCCCGGATTCGTTCATTTATATGCCGGTGAGGAAGCCGTGGCTGTAGGGGTGTGCGCTCATTTACATGATGGCGACAGCATTACAAGCACCCACAGGGGACATGGACATTGTATCGCCAAAGGCTGTGACCTGGACGGCATGATGGCGGAAATTTTCGGGAAAGCGACCGGATTGTGCAAAGGCAAGGGCGGTTCTATGCACATTGCGGATCTTGATAAAGGCATGTTAGGCGCAAATGGAATCGTCGGGGGCGGCTTTACGCTCGCATGCGGATCAGCGCTCACGGCTAAATATAAACAGACTAAAAATGTAAGCGTTTGCTTTTTCGGGGACGGGGCAAATAACCAAGGCACCTTCCACGAAGGGCTGAATTTAGCGGCTGTATGGAACCTTCCTGTCGTGTTTGTCGCTGAAAACAACGGCTATGGCGAAGCCACCCCATTTGAGTACGCATCAGCCTGTGATTCAATCGCCGATCGGGCGGCTGCTTATAACATGCCGGGGGTTACAGTTGACGGGAAAGATATTTTAGCAGTTTACCAGGCAGCCGAGGAAGCGATAGAAAGAGCAAGAAACGGCGGCGGCCCGTCTTTGATTGAATGTATGACCTACAGAAACTACGGCCATTTCGAAGGGGATGCCCAGACCTATAAAACCAAGGATGAAAGAGTTGAACACCTTGAAGAAAAAGATGCCATTCAAGGTTTTAAAAACTACCTTTTAAAAGAAACAGATGCTAATAAGCTGTCAGACATTGAACAGCGTGTCAGCGAATCGATTGAAAAAGCTGTCTCGTTCAGCGAAGACAGTCCATATCCAAAAGATTCGGAGCTGCTGACAGATGTGTACGTGTCATATGAAAAAGGAGGAATGTAAGAGATGGCGAGAGTCATAAGCATGTCAGACGCGATCAATGAGGCAATGAAGCTTGCGATGAGAAGAGACGAAAATGTGCTTTTGATCGGTGAGGATGTCGCCGGGGGAGCGGCGGTCGATCATTTGCAGGATGATGAAGCAT
This sequence comes from Bacillus sp. SG20033, assembly GCF_044570195.1. Taxonomy (NCBI): domain Bacteria; kingdom Bacillati; phylum Bacillota; class Bacilli; order Caryophanales; family Bacillaceae; genus Bacillus; species Bacillus sp. SG20033. Next base: position 869,221 of record NZ_CP172606.1, read on the forward strand.
GGGGCGGTGTATTAGGGGTCACAAAGGGACTCGTACAGGAATTCGGGCGCACAAGAGTGCTGGACACACCGATTTCTGAGGCGGGCTATATGGGTGCGGCTATGGCTGCGGCATCAACCGGTTTGAGACCGATTGCCGAGCTGATGTTTAACGATTTTATCGGCACGTGCTTTGATCAGGTGATCAACCAAGGGGCAAAATTCCGTTATATGTTCGGCGGAAAAGCGCAAGTGCCGATTACCGTCCGCACCACATACGGAGCAGGGTTCCGAGCCGCTGCCCAGCATTCACAAGCGCTGTATGGCCTTTTCACGAGCATCCCTGGACTGAAGACAGTTGTTCCATCCAATCCGTATGATGCCAAAGGTCTTCTGCTTGCAGCAATAGAAGATAATGATCCGGTGTTCTTCTTTGAAGACAAAACGTCCTACAACATGAAGGGCGAGGTGCCGGAAGATTATTATACAATTCCCCTCGGAAAAGCGGATATCAAACGCGAGGGCAATGATGTTACGCTCTTTGCAGTCGGCAAGCAGGTCAATACTGCGCTTGAAGCGGCTGCACAGCTTTCAGAGAGGGGCATCGAAGCTGAGGTGCTTGATCCCCGCAGTCTGTCTCCTCTGGATGAGGATGCGATTTTCACATCGTTAGAAAAAACAAACCGGCTGATCATCATTGATGAAGCCAATCCGCGATGCAGCATTGCCACGGATATTGCTGCGCTTGTTGCTGACAAGGGCTTTGATTTGCTTGATGCGCCGATTAAACGGATTACAGCGCCGCATACACCGGTTCCGTTTTCACCAGTGCTTGAAGATCAATATTTGCCGACACCAGATAAAATTGTCAGCGTCACGCTTGAATTGCTTGGCGAGCCGGCAATGAACTAAAGGGGGGACACAAATGGCGGTAAAAGTAGTGATGCCAAAATTGGGAATGGCCATGAAACAAGGGGAAGTATCGATATGGAATAAAAAAGTAGGCGACCCGGTTGAAAAGGGAGAAAGCATTGCCAGCATTCAATCGGAGAAAATTGAAATGGAGATCGAAGCGCCTGAAAAAGGAACGCTGATCGATATCAAAGTGAAAGAGGGAGAAGAGGTTCCGCCCGGCACAGCTATCTGCTATATCGGGGACGCCAATGAGTCGGTGCAGGAAGAGGCGGGTGCGCCTATTGCTGAAGACAATGTGCCGCAAGCCGTCGAGCCGGTCAAACAAGAAAACAAACCCGCAGCCTCCAAAAAAGATCGAATGAAAATATCTCCAGTCGCCAGGAAAATAGCAGAAAAAGCAGGATTAGACCTAAAACAACTGAAAGGAACTGGACCAGGCGGACGAATCGTGAAGGATGACGTAACAAAGGCTCTTGCTGAACAGAAAAAAGATCAGGCAAAGCCTGGTTCGGAACAGAAAGCGCAGGAAATCCCGGTGACAGGCATGAGAAAGGTTATCGCTGCCCGAATGCAGGAAAGCCTGGCAAACAGCGCGCAGCTGACGATCACGATGAAGGCTGATATCACTAAGCTTGCCACTCTTCAAAAACAGCTTTCATCAACTGCGGAAGAGAGATACGGCACAAAACTGACGATCACTCATTTTGTCTCAAGAGCCGCCGTTCTCGCCCTGCAAGCTCACCCTGTGCTGAACAGCTTTTATCAAAATGAGCGCATCATCACACATCCCCATGTACACCTTGGTATGGCTGTAGCCTTGGAAAATGGCTTAGTGGTGCCTGTCATCCGCCATGCTGAAAAGCTATCGCTAATTGAACTGGCTCAATCCATCTCAGAAAATGCCAAAAAAGCACGCGAGGGACGTGCGGGAAGCGAAGAACTGCAAGGCTCTACCTTCTCCATTACAAACCTTGGCGCGTTTGGAGTTGAGCATTTCACACCGATACTCAATCCGCCGGAAACAGGCATTCTCGGCATCGGAGCAAGCTATGACACACCGGTGTATCAAGGGGAGGCGATCGTCAGAAGCACGATCCTGCCGCTCAGCCTGACATTTGATCACAGAGCGTGTGACGGCGCCCCTGCCGCTGCATACCTGAAGGCGATTAAAACATATTTGGAAGAACCCGCAGCATTAATTTTATAGGAAAAGCAGGTGAAAACGACATGACATTAGCCATTATCGGCGGCGGACCTGCAGGCTATGCGGCTGCGGTTTCCGCGGCACAGCAGGGCAGAAACGTGCTGCTCATTGACAAAGGCAAGCTTGGGGGGACCTGCCTGAATGAAGGCTGCATCCCGACAAAGTCTTTGTTAGAAAGCGCAAACGTTCTTGATAAAATCAAGCATGCCGACAGCTTTGGAATCGAACTTCCGGCAGGTGCGATATCAGTCGATTGGAGTAAAATGCAAAGCCGAAAACAACAGGTTGTCAGTCAGCTTGTCCAAGGCGTTCAGTACCTAATGAAGAAAAATCAAATACAGGTTGTAAAGGGAACAGCCTCCTTTCTTTCTGAAAGAAAGCTCTTAATCGAAGGAGAAAACGGAAAAGAAATCAGAGAGGCGGACCAAGTATTGATTGCCTCCGGATCAGAGCCAATCGAGCTGCCTTTCGCCCCGTTTGACGGCGAATGGATCATCGACAGCAAAGACGCGCTTTCTCTTTCCGAGATTCCGTCTTCACTAGTCATTGTCGGCGGCGGTGTCATCGGGTGTGAGTATGCAGGGCTGTTCGCCAGATTGGGATCGAAGGTGACCATCATTGAAACAGCGGACCAGCTGATCCCGGCTGAAGATGAAGATATTGCCCGACTCTTTCAGGAGAAACTTGAGGAAGACGGTGTCGAAGTGCATACCTCATCCAGATTAGAGCGGGTGGATCAAACGGCTAAAACGGCAATATGGAAAAGCGGTCAGCGAGAGTTTAAAACGAAGGCCGATTATGTGCTGGTGGCGATCGGCAGAAAACCCCGTCTTGACGGATTGCAGCTGGAACAGGCCGGAGTTGATTTTTCTCCAAAGGGCATTCCGGTGAATGGGCACATGCAGACGAACGTGCCTCATATTTACGCGTGCGGAGATGCTATAGGGGGCATTCAGCTGGCGCATGCCGCTTTCCATGAGGGCATCATCGCTGCTTCTCATGCTTCCGGAAGGGATGTCAAAATCAATGAGAAACATGTGCCGCGCTGCATCTATACGTCCCCGGAAATCGCGTGTATCGGAATGACAGAACGACAGGCAAGAAGCATATACGGGGATGTGAAGATCGGCGAATTTTCTTTTTCCGCAAACGGCAAGGCGCTCATTAAACAGCAAGCGGAAGGAAAGGTCAAAATCATGGCTGAACCGGAATTCGGCGAAATCGTGGGTGTCTCGATGATTGGCCCGGATGTAACCGAGCTCATCGGCCAAGCGGCAGCGATCATGAATGGTGAGATGACGGCAGATATGGCGGAGCATTTTATCGCCGCCCATCCGACTTTATCGGAAACATTGCATGAGGCGCTGTTAAGCACGATCGGCCTTGCGGTACATGCATAATAAAGGAAAAAGCAGGCGCATGGATATAAGGCGCCTGCTTTTTTATTGTTGAAAGCGCTTTATTTTTCCCCTACAATAGATGAAAACGGCGTGTAAGGGAGGAGCGATCAAGGAAATGAATTCGGTCCCAAACGATTTGCAAACCTGGAAACGTTTTGTGAAAGACGGTGTGCTTGACGAAGCCCGATTAAGAAAACGGATTGCCGAGTCATGGCATCGCTGCAAAAAAGCTGAGGTCAATCCTTATTTAGAAAAAGGCCCGAAGGTTTTACAGCAAACGGAGCTGGATCAGCAGTCAAAAAAACATTCATTCTTCTTGACGACCGCAAAGCCTTACCTCGAAAAACTGCTGCCTGCCATAAAAGAAATGGAAATGATGGCGCTGTTAATTGATTCAGACGGTGTTGTTCTGGCATTGGACGGCCATCCCCGCGCGCTCTATGAAGCCAAACGCATCAACTTTGTCGAAGGGGCATGCTGGACGGAAACGGCTGTCGGAACAAATGCGATTGGCACGGCGCTCCACATCAGCGAGCCGGTTGCGATACAAGGATCAGAGCACTACTCCATTGCTTCCCATCTTTGGAACTGTTCAGCCGCTCCGATTCACCATGAGGATGGCAGCCTTGCGGGTGTGATTGACATATCGTGTCCGGCGGCAGGCGCTCATCCTCATATGCTCGGTATTGCCACTGCGATCGCCTATGCAGCTGAACGGGAACTCGCAGCTAAAAGCCGTGAGAAAGAGCTCGAGCTGATCAGCCGTTTTGGAGAGAGGGCTGCATCCAGTGTGCCGATGGTGCTATGCAATATCAAGCAGCACATCATCAGTGCGAGCATACCGATTCGAACCTCAATGCCGGATTGGCAGGGCCGGCACCTGTATGAGTTGAAGGAACGGGGCTACTCAATCGAAAAAGCTGTCACCATAGGAGATGGCGGCACTTGTTTTTATCTTTCGGAACAAAAGAAAAAGAAGGTGTTTCGATTCAATGGAGTGATCGGGCAAAGCGGTCGATCGCAAGCGATGCTGATGAACCTTGAACGTGCAGCTGCGGCAGATGCAACGGTCTGTTTGTCGGGCGAAACTGGTACGGGAAAGGAAGTCGCGGCTCGCGCTCTTCATGAGAACAGTGAGAGACGTCACGGTCCGTTTGTTGCTGTCAATTGCGGAGCGATTCCGTCTGATTTGATTGAAAGCGAACTGTTCGGATATGCAGAGGGCGCTTTTACGGGAGCGAAACGAAATGGCTATAAAGGCGCCTTTCAAAAAGCGAATCAAGGCACATTATTTTTAGATGAAATCGGAGAAATTTCCCACTCGATGCAGGTTGCACTTTTACGGGTGCTTCAGGAACGCAAGATAACGCCAATCGGCGGGACGAAAGAAATTCCGGTTGATATCAGAGTTATTGCCGCCACACATTGTGATTTACGCGAGCTTGCCGCAAACGGAAAAATCAGAGAGGACTTATTTTACCGTCTTCATGTCTATCCAATTGAACTCCCTCCATTACGCGATCGCACCGAGGATATCCCGGACCTCTTTGAGTACTACAAACAGAAGAATCATTGGCCAGGCGAACTTCCTTCTGATTTTTGTCATGTGCTGAAGCAATGGAAGTGGCCGGGGAATATCCGTGAGCTGTTTAATGTGTTTGAACGTCTTTCTATCAGATTTCCGGACGGCCGGCTGAGGGATGAACCGCTTTCCGCTTTACTGGAAGCCGCTGGGCTGCCGGCCAGCTCTGCAGAAAAAAAGCCGGCTGCTGCCGGCGTGCTTACCTTTCGTGAGAAAATCCAAAAGGATATGATGATCAAAGCGCTTGAATCTGCAAAAGGAAACGTCTCTCAAGCCGCAAAAATCAGCGGGATCCCCCGAAGCACTTTCTACAAACGCCTGAAAAAATTCAACTTGTCCGCTGAATCATAAAGCATACTTCCTTCAGGAAATGGAAACGTTATGTATTGAAGGAGGGTGTTACGATGAATATTCAAAGGGCGAAAGAAATTGTAGAATCTCCCGACATGAAGAAAGTAACATATAACGGCGTTCCTATTTACATTCAGCACGTAAATGAAGAAACTGGAACAGCAAGAATTTATCCGCTTGACGAACCGCAAGAGGAGCATGAAGTGCAGCTGAACAGCTTAAAAGAGGATTAAACAAAAATGGCCCGCTTCATAAGCAGGCCATTTTGTTATCCGCGCGGCGCAAATAAAATAACACAGACACCGATGAGACAAATGAATGCGCCGATCCAGTCATACAGATCAGGTGTTTTCCGGTCAACAAGCCATCCCCACAGGACCGCAAGCACGATGAATACTCCGCCATAAGCGGCGTATACACGGCCGAAGGATGGGAAGGACTGAAACGTCGGAAGAATGCCGTATACAATGAGGATCAGCGCCCCGGCGATTCCGTAGCCGGCTGGCTTTGCCTCTCTCAGCCATAGCCAAACCAGATATCCGCCGCCAATTTCAGCAAGCCCTGCCGCGAGAAATAAAAGAATGGTAATCAGCATCATGAGCACTCCTCAATTTGCATTTATCTTTCATTATAGAGGAGGAGAGCTTTTAAAGCTTCGGATGATTCTCAAATTCCTTCAAATACGCTTTTCGCTGAACCTCTGTAAATTGGCTGATCCAATTGTTTTGAGCCTCTTCATTCAAATGGGGAAGGATATAGCGTTCAACCGCTTCGAAAAACAGCGGATTCGCGATGATGTTCCAGGTCGGGATTCGAACGATTTTGCCGTCTGTTTTCTCGATGATAATATCCTCAAAAAAGATCCCTTTCAAACTGTATTGATGGCGTCCCATATAAAGCCGCTTCACCTCGGAAAACAGCACGCTGCGCTTTCTCGAGAAGATTTCGCCACTAGGTCCGGTCTTTATGCTGAAAATGACATTTCCACGGCTTGTGAACGCAGGAAAAGCCATAAAGAATGTGCTCAATCCATAAATCATCGCCAGTAATCCGCCGCCCAAATAAAGCAGGGCATATTTAGATTCAAACGTGAGAGCTTCAGACACCAGCCAGACGCCCACAATAAAGGCGCCCCCTGTAGCGAGGAACAGCCAAGCCCTTAGAAACATCATGCTTTTTACTTCAATCATGTGCTGCCCCTAAAGCTTCGGATGATTCTCAAATTCTTTCAAATACGCACTGCGTTGGATGTCTGTAAACTGTCCGATCCAATTGCTTTTCGCCTCTTCATTCAGATGGGGAAGGATATAGCGTTCAACCGCTTCGAAAAACAACGGATTCGGAATGATGTTCCAAGTGGGAATGCGAATGGTCTTCTGATCAACGGTTTGGATCAATATATCTTCCTGGAAAATTCCTTTTAGACTAAATTTATGGCGGCTCATCTCAATTTTCTTGATATCAGTAAACGTAACAGACACTTTGTCAGTGAACACTTCTCCATTTTTTCCTGTCTTGATGCGGAAAATGGTATTTCCCCGCGGGGTGAAAGCCGGAAAGAAGATGATGAATAAATATAAACAAAACAAGGTGAACAGAAAGCCAGCAGGAATGGCTAATAGGTAATATTTCGTTTGAAACGTAATACCCATATAAAAGAGCCACAAACATGCTAATCCCATACCGGCAGATCCGACAAAAGCCCATATTCTCAGGAACATTTTGCTTTTGACTTCAATGATTTCTTGGTTTTTCAATGCTTTTCTCCTTTTGTTAATTCAATTCTTATCATTTTGAAATGATTTGATTTACAACATCCTTATGAGCAGGGAGGATAGAAAATTCATTCTGGGTGATGCCTGTGACAAGCCAAGTATGGTGGGCCCCCGGCAGGACAAATGCCATGTCAGCCACTTCAGGAGTGTTATCTTTGCCATATGCCAGACGCATAAGTGTATCCATTTTCCCTTTCCGCAAAGCCAGATCATTTGCAAATCGGGTAACGTCCTCTTGGTGGTCATGTTTTTCAAGGAACTCTTTTAGATATGAAGGGTTGTCTGAAGCGCCCTCCAAGAGTTTTTCAAATTCATTTGATGCCAATGTCACAATCGATTCTCTTTTATCCTCTGTATCTATTATATGTAAAAACTCATCTGTCTTAGCAAGTAACCCTTCACTTGATTCCATTTTTGTAATGCGATGGACTTGTTCATCAAAAAGGAGTTCGTGAGAGTAGGTGCCGAATTTTGATACATGGCAGGACACATTCTGTTCGGCGCCTTGCCCGTTAAATTTAGAAAGCTTCACTGTATAGTCAGCGTCGTTTAATACATGGATAAACGGACAGTACTCGTCCTTTAACCGATATTGATGGTTCCGATATTCCGCTGCATCCTTAGCTAAGAGTGAGCGGCAAGCTGCTTCGAACAAAGCGCCGAGCTGTTCATCTTCTATTTCCGGAAAATAGGCCTGCTTCAAGGCCATCCCCTGTTCAAAAAACCCTTCGCTGTAAAAGCAAAACAAGAGTTCTTCTATGCTAATTGTAAACTGCTTCATTGTTTATTCTCCTATCCAAATGAAAATTTCCCTTTAAGGAAATGGGTTGCGCCGTGTATGAGCGAATCCGCTGTTTTCTTTGCTTTTTCCATTCCTTTTTTCGCGCTGTCTATCCCTTTATGTATCGATTTATTCGCTGCATCTATGCCGTCATTCACTGATTTGACGACTTTGCCGGCTGATTCCAGCCCTTTTTTGGCTGTATCAACGACAGCATGGATCGGTTCTTTCAGCTTTAAGGCTGCTTTTTCGGCAAAACCGGCTGTATATTTGGCGATTTGTTCTCCGACGACTCCGCCAATGTATGAACCTGCTGCCCCAAGAAGGACAGTACCCACAGGTCCTGCAAAGCTTCCAATTGCACCGCCGATGACAGCACCAGCTGTGGCACCGCCGGCAACAAAAATCGTATTATTCACAGCATTCCCGACGGCCTTGGCGTTTTCACGCTTGAGAACTTCGGGTTTGTCTTGGTATTTTGCATAATTTTCAGCAATTTTCACGCCTGCTCCGAATGTTTCGGTCGCACCGGTAATCAGTGTGGCGGTAATGGCATTTCCTTTCGCGAATCTCAAGCCCGTTTTTCCCACATCCTTCAAAGTGGAGCGTACGCCGGCTTCATTAAGAAATCCTTTTGTGTAGCTTCTGACGCTGTTTGAAAAATCCACCGTGTCCTGAGGGAAGTATTTTGTAAACTTTTTATGTACCAAATCTGAAAATGGACGGTTTGTCTTTTTCAACAAATATTTAGGATTCAAAAGCACTCTTGCCGCTTTTTGATAACGTGAGCTGTCAACGGCCCTGGAAATATCCAAGAGCAGTTTTGAGTGCTGGGCTGTATGCAAGCCGCTTGGCTGTTTCACAAATTTCGTAAGCCCTAATCCGTAATATTTTCCCTGCGTCAGCATAAGGGCGGTTAAGCTTGTCAACGTACCGTATTTGTCGTAGGCATTGTAGAGCTTTCGCAAAATATCATCTTGTTCCACAAATTTATCGCCCGTTTTTCTGATGAAAATCTCATTGTCACTTAGCTTGGTGACGAGCGCCTTTCCTGAGCTCCACGCATCGCCCACTCCGGAAAAACAGCTGCTGTAGCGGGGATCGCATTGCAAAATCATCTGCCCCAGCTCCACATGCAGGTCCTTATATTTGTTTTCCATATCAGTTAATTCAGTGACTACATCATTTGCAAGCTGTTCGAGCTTATCCGGATCAACTGCAATGTTTCCTGACACACCGTTCACCTCCCGAGTTTATGTCTTTCCTCTCTTGCTTTACGCTCCAGTTCTTCCATTCTGGCAATTTCAGCTTTTCGTTCTTCTATTTTGACGGCGGCAGCCTTCAGCTCTTGGCTTGTTTCAAGCAACTCCTGTTCGAATTGATCGTAGGCGGCTTTCGTTTCCTCGAAATCCTGGTCAAACGAATCTCTTGATTTGCCCTGCCAAGCATCTCCCAATGCAGATAACCGGGATTCAAGCAGCTTTTTGGAGCTTCTGACCTCTTCTGCGGCCGCACTGTACTTGTTTGCCAGCTCAATGACTTTATATGAGTCCAACTTTTGTCCCCTGCCTTTTCTAAATTCACGCACAATTGGATGTTTTATATAAATGATTATAAATAATTCGGCATGTATCCGAATCGTACAAAAGAACCTTTTCATAAGAATTGGAAGGGCGTATATTCACTTAAAATTCACAGTTGGTGAGACTTTAAGATTACAAAAAAGGTAAAAAAAAGAATCTGCAAGAGGGAGTCAACTTAATATTAGGAGTTTCTACGTTTGGAAGACGAATGTTTTCGAGGTAACCGTATATAAAAAAGAGCCTAAAATAGGCTCTAAACAAATTGCGTATTGCTTACTAATCATTAAAAATAGATTTTATAATCTTATTTATTGCTAAATAAACAAAGAATATAAACAAGCCACTCATCACATACATAATTACCAGTAAAATCAATTTTTGTTTTAATGTCATGTCGGGGACTGCTGAGATCCCGAGTGTCATGCCAATCATAGGAAGCAAATAGAGAATTAAAAAGATTTTTTTCTTATATGTATTCCAAGTGTTTTTCATTGTCTATCTCCTTGTTCTTTTAAAAGCATCTTATTGGTAACTTTATAACCTGTATAGATTGTTACAGTAGTGATCAAATACAATAAAAAAAGTAAAACGATCCTTATACCGATTTGGATGCCAGGAAGCATAAAAGTAATTAATGTCATACAAATCATGAAAAACAGATAATATAGTAAAATGAATGGTTTTTTATACTTTTTCCAAAATCTTACTATTAAATAGTCCATTTTATTAGCCTTTAAATGTTTCTTGAAAAGCTTTTTCTTCTTGTGTTTGATATCCCTCAAAAAGAACTTCTTCTATCATATCGTGATTGAAGAACAAATTATAATTTTCATTGATATTACCTTCTGGATAAGGAACTGAAACATAATCGTACTTTTTTTGTGAAGAAGTTTGAAGCTGATTTCTCCCATAAATCATTACAGTTTTTCGTACATTTAAAATTTTCACCACACTACCGATAGGCAGCAATGTATTAGACATTAATTTCTCACTCTTTCTATATTAATTTTTTTTCTTAAGCAGGTGTGGATGTTTTTTTAACCAGAATTTTTTTCTGAAAATATGTAAGCATAAAGGTATAAGAAAAGTGAATACTGAAATAATAAAAGTAATTAAATATATTACTTCCTGAGGGGTTTCACTATCAATTAACCAATATAGCATGAATAAACTAAAGATACCGAAAGGAACTGGAAAAATAGAACCTATTAATAGTGCTTCATTAATTTTTTTTGGTAAAAACCCATTTTTTTCACTCATTTATATACCTCCTAGTCATCTTTTTCTGCTCCAAATTTTATCCCTAAACCAATACCTTCTGCAGCATAAAGTTCATTTTCAAGACCTGTCTTCACTTCTACCCCGACGCTGCCAATAGATGCAGTTACCCCAAAATAGGGATCATATTCAATTCCAAACCACTCTTCAAGTGGTTCATAGCCGAACCAATTAAATGGATGTATGGTAAGCTCTGCATCAGCAATACTTGCTGATGCTCCTATACCAACCGAGTAATTTTCAATGCCAGCTTTTGTTTCACCATGACCAATTTTAACCTTAAATAAGGCTGGAGATTTTTTATGGTCAAAGTTTGCATTAATTATATTAGCTTCTGCTGCACCGCCAATCATCTCACCAGATAAAAAAGAGTCCGTAAAACTTTGTAAATATGGTAATGACACTTCTATATTACCTTCAGCCATTCTAAAGAATAATTCTTTAGATTCTAACTTTTCTTCCTTATATGCACTATTTGTATCTATGAGACTTGCGCCAGCTTTAAAATTTACTTTTTGATTGCTTATATCTATATTGGCATATCCATTACCGAAACCTTTATAAATAGCTCCGTTAATTTCTTTATTCTTAGCATACTTTAAATTGTTAATGGCATCAAAAGTGTTATATATTTTTTGAGTAATGCCTTCATCATCACTTTTATTTTTATTAATACCATGATCTGCTTCGCTCTTTGAACCGATGTTCTTAGTTCCTATCGAAGGATCATCTGAATTTGAAATACCGAAAAATTCGATAATTTCTTGCTCATCTTTAGCATTAATTTTATCTAACATTTTACACATCGGGGAGTCTTTATCTAGTTGTGCATTGTTAAAAGCGGTATAACTATTATTACTTTTCAGTGAATCGTTGCTAAATTCGGGTTTTAGTACTGAGCCACTTATATAATTATTAATTTCAATTCGAGGACCACCGTATTTTGCATCAAGTTGTTTTAAATAATCTTCCATTGTGGTGATATCTTGATCGATTGAATCTAGAGAACTAGTGTTTTCACGATCAAAGGTATATAGATGTTCCAATGTTTCGTCTATATTACTTTCAGCCTTTTTTATTTTTTCGACAAAATTTTCGTCATTCAAATCTTTGAGACTTACAATGTGTTTAACTTTTTCAATCTCCTCATTTGCTTTATCTGTTAGAGATGTTATTGATCTCTTAGTAGCTGTTAACCCATTATTCAAATCATTCTCTAAAAAACTTTGCGAAATAAAACCTGTGTTTGTTGGTTCAAATGAATATAATGCACTCTTTATTTTATTTAATACTTCTTTATAATCACTGATTACACAAGAATAAAAAAGAAGAAAGGGAGTGTGGCATTCACTAAAAAATGTTCGAATCGCAGTTCCGCCCTCTCCTTTAAGGGAATCATCTAATGATGCAATTCCTTGTGTACTTTTAATTACATCTGTTAATTTCTCAGCTTGTTTATCTAATTGTTTTATGGTCTTGTCTATAGAGATGAGAAATGAATGTACATCAAGAGTTTTCAAACAACGTTCCTTCCTTCTTTACATTATTTATTAGTTATTGATTTGGAAAGCACTTCATCTGTTTCTTGCATAGACCTAACTAATTGTTCTGTTTGTGAGATTTGTTTGTTTAAGGAAGAAGCATATTTCTCAGCCAGTTTATTTAATTTGTTATTCAGCGCATTCAGTTTCTTTGTGACATCAAGGTTATTGTGGTCTGTTAAATTAGTAGGAATAGATACTTTAATAACTTCAGTTGCATTTTTTAATTTTGTAATTGCTTTTTCAACTTCAGGTAAATCAAATTTTATTTCATTGCCCATACAAACTCTTCCTTATCAGTGTGAATTTTTATTTTTTTGTTTTTCTATTTCTTTTTCAATAGAAGTGATCTGATTTTTCAACCCATCTATATCATCAATTAATGTATTAATTTTGTCTTCAATTTTAGTTATAACCTCATCTAATTGTTTACCTTTTAAATCTTGATATTCTGAGTTTATCTCGTCTCGAATAAGTTCGAATTTATTTGCTAAACTTCCCTGCCATGTATCCGAGGACAGAGATGGCTCAGTTATTTTATTTTTTGACTCCAAAAATTCTTGCTGGATATTTGTCAAGTTAGTTTTGCAAGCTTTGAGATCTTCTAAATTCTCCTTTTTTAAACTTAGTTGTGTTTTTACAAAGGATAATCCCAACATTTCACCAAACAACTGTAAACACCTCATTGTCACATAATATGTAATTCTTTTGAACCGTTATTAAAAACAAAAGGGAGACTTTCCTAATGTTACATGATGGTATGTAATGGATAAATAGGAAATATAGATTATATAATGATTTCTTTGTTATGTTGGTTTTAAATTAATGGAGGTGTTAAGCATGAATAGGCCTATTAGATCAGTTGTTTTTACCTATTGTAAGGATTCCCTGCAAATGAGAAATTTCCCGCTCTATGGGAAAAAACACTAAAGTTGATCAAATGACCTAAGTGCGCCAAACGTGTTACGGGACGGGCTATCTCATGGTATAAATGGAATTGTAAACGTTATCAAGGAGGTCGTCATATGAAGAAAAAATCATTCTCAATCGTAATAGCGGGCGGAGGGAGCACTTTCACTCCAGGGATTGTACTCATGCTCTTGGACCATTTGGAGGAGTTTCCGATCAGAAAGCTGAAGCTGTATGATAATGATAAGGAGAGACAGGATCGAATTGCAGGCGCCTGTGACGTTTTTATCAGAGAAAAAGCGCCGGATATTGAATTTGCAGCGACGACTGACCCGGAAGAAGCTTTTACAGATGTCGATTTTGTTATGGCCCACATCAGAGTAGGGAAATACGCGATGCGTGCGCTTGATGAGCAAATTCCGTTAAAGTACGGAGTTGTCGGCCAGGAGACGTGCGGGCCGGGCGGGATCGCATACGGTATGCGTTCGATCGGCGGTGTGCTTGAAATATTAGATTACATGGAAAAATACTCGCCTGATGCGTGGATGCTCAATTATTCCAATCCGGCGGCAATTGTGGCTGAAGCTACGAGACGCCTTAGACCGAATTCTAAAATTCTCAATATCTGTGATATGCCGGTTGGGATCGAAGACCGGATGGCGCAAATTCTTGGCTTATCCTCAAGAAAAGAAATGAAGGTCCGCTATTACGGATTAAATCATTTCGGCTGGTGGACATCAATTCAGGATCAAGAGGGCAACGATTTAATGCCGAAGCTGAAGGAGCATGTATCTCAATACGGCTATATTCCGAAAACAGAGGCTGAAGCGGTGGAGGCGAGCTGGAATGACACATTCGCCAAAGCGCGTGACGTGCAGGCCGCAGATCCTGATACACTGCCGAATACGTATTTGCAATATTATTTGTTCCCGGATGATATGGTGAAAAAATCAAATCCGAATCATACGCGGGCAAATGAAGTGATGGAAGGGCGCGAAGCTTTTATTTTCAGCCAATGTGACATGATTACACGTGAGCAGTCCACAGAAAACAGCGAAATCAAAATCGATGACCACGCATCATATATCGTTGATCTTGCCCGGGCGATTGCCTACAACACAGGTGAAAGAATGCTGTTGATCGTTGAAAATAACGGCGCAATTGCGAACTTTGACCCGACTGCGATGGTCGAGGTGCCATGCATCGTCGGCTCAAATGGGCCTGAACCGATTACCGTCGGCACCATTCCGCAATTCCAAAAAGGGCTTATGGAGCAGCAGGTATCCGTTGAGAAGCTGACTGTTGAAGCGTGGGCGGAGAAATCGTTCCAAAAGCTGTGGCAGGCGCTAATTTTGTCAAAAACAGTGCCGAACGCGCGTGTGGCAAGACTCATTCTTGAGGATTTAATGGAAGCCAACAAAGACTTCTGGCCTGAGCTTGATCAAAGCCCGACCCGTATATCATAACTGAAATTCCCCCATTTTCGAATCTGTAATTGTATATAATAGAAAGAAAATGGGGGGATCTGATATGCAGCTCGAAGAACTGATCAATCAGCACTACAGCAAATTGAATGACAACGATTTTCATATTTTAAAATATATATTGAATCATAAGCACACATGCTATCACCTTGGAATCGACGCGCTGGCCAAAGCTTGCAGTGTATCGCGTTCCTCAATTTTACGGCTTGCCCAAAAGCTCGGTTTCAGTGGCTACAGTGAATTTCGCGTCTTTTTAAAGTGGGAAGATCAGCCGGAAGAAGGCGAGAGTATGAGTTTTGAAAAGCTGCTTGATGATATTGAAGCAAATTTGAAGTTCTTAAGGACAAAGGACATGACGGACATGTGCCAGCTGATTGATGAAGCTGACCGCATTTTCGTGTACGGTTCTGGAAATGCGCAAAAGATATGCGCCCGCGACCTGCAAAGAATGTTTATTCCGCGCCATCGCTATCTTATTTTAATTGAAGACACAAATGAATTTAATTTGATGCGCGATGATTTTAAAGTAAACGATCTGTTTATCATCATTTCTCTTTCCGGAGAAACACCGGAGCTGATTCCTCAGGCAAGAATGCTTTCTGCAAAGGGTATTCCCTTTATTTCCATTACGAATTTAAAAAACAATGTCCTCGCCCAGCTGACTCCGCATAATCTTTATGCGACAAGCAAACCTGTGACATTAAGCGATAAAACGGAAATTGTCGCTTTTGCACCGTTTTTTCTCGTTGGCGAAGCATTGTTCCGCGCATATGTTGATTACAAAGAGGCAGAAAAAAATGACAATGAGTAGCAGGGGGTTCTGGTATGATGCAAAAAATTCAGCGCTTTGGAAGCGCGATGTTTGTGCCTGTTTTATTATTCGCGTTCGCCGGCATTATCGTCGGTATCAGCACGCTCTTTAAAAATAAAACTCTCATGGGACCGCTCGCCGATCCTGACGGTTTTTGGTATCAGTGCTGGTATATCATTGAGCAGGGCGGCTGGACTGTCTTTAACCAAATGCCGCTCTTATTCGCCATTGGCATCCCGGTTGCTTTGGCGAAGAAAGCTCAGGCACGCGCTTGTTTGGAAGCGCTTACTATTTACCTGACATTCAACTATTTTGTCAGCGCGATATTGACGGTATGGGGAGGAGCATTTGGCGTCGACATGAATCAAGAGGTCGGCGGAACGAGCGGGTTAACGATGATTGCGGGCATAAAAACGCTCGATACCAACATTATCGGAGCCATCTTTATTTCTTCGATTGTCGTCTTTTTGCATAATCGCTATTTTGATAAAAAACTGCCCGATTTTCTCGGCATCTTTCAAGGCTCAACATATATCGTGATGATTTCCTTCTTTATTATGATCCCAATTGCCTTGGCTGTGTCTTATATTTGGCCGATGGTTCAATCGGGAATCGGCTCGCTTCAAAGCTTCCTGGTTGCTTCTGGGGCGGTGGGCGTTTGGATATACACGTTTTTGGAACGGATTTTAATTCCGACCGGCCTTCATCATTTTATTTACACGCCGTTTATTTATGGCCCGGCTGTAGCGGAAGGCGGGATCGTCACGTATTGGGCACAGCATCTCGGCGAATATTCGCAAAGCGCCAAACCGCTTAAGGAGCTCTTTCCGCAAGGCGGATTCGCGCTTCACGGCAACTCGAAAATCTTCGGTATTCCGGGTATCGCCCTGGCTTTTTATGTGACAGCCAAAAAGGAAAAGAAAAAACTCGTCGCAGGGCTGCTGATTCCTGTCACACTGACAGCGATTGTCGCCGGTATTACAGAGCCAATTGAGTTTACGTTCTTATTCATTTCACCTTTCTTATTTGCGGTTCACGCCGTGCTTGCCGCCACAATGTCGACAGTTATGTATATGGCCGGCGTCGTCGGAAATATGGGAGGCGGACTGATTGAGGCGGTGACCTTGAACTGGATTCCGCTCTTTGGCAGCCACGGTATGACATATGTGTATCAAATTTTGATCGGGCTCTCGTTTACGGCAATTTATTTTTTCGTCTTCAGATTTTTAATCCTCAAATTCAATATCGCTACACCAGGACGGGAAAAGGATGAACAGCAGGAAACAAAGCTATATTCGAAAAAGGAATACAGAGAACGAAAAAACAAGGATGAAACGGCCTCCACTGCTGAAACGGCTGATGACACCGCTTTTCTGTATATTGAAGCGCTGGGCGGAAAAGACAACATCACTGAAGTCACAAACTGCGCCACCCGTCTCAGAGTCAGTGTCAAGGATGAAACAAAGGTTGAACCCGACAGCGTATTCCGCGCGCTTGGCGCACACGGCGTCGTCAGGAACGGGAAGGCGTTTCAGGTGATTATCGGATTAAGCGTACCGCAGATGCGGGAGCGTGTGGAAAAATTACTAAATGAATAGGTGAAATTATTTGATCAGTGCGCTGTTTAAAGACAGCGCTTTTTTGTTTGTCATACGTTTGCCACTTATAAGTGCAAGGGATGTTCTGTTTCTTAAAAACTGAAACCAATAGGGGGAGTGAAAATGGAAAATTATACAACGTTTTTAGGTCTTTACAAACCTGAAAGCACTGAAGGTATTGAAATTGATTCCAAGCTTGCCGAGAATTTCGAAACGATTGATAGTAAAATTGGGATTGCATTAAGTAATGGAATAACAACTTTTGAAAACTTAAATGAAAGACTCAAAATGTATGAGAACAGATTTGAGTACCTTGATGAACGAAACGTAATGGATTATGGAGCTAAAGGAGACGGAGTCACAGATGATACGCAAGCATTTCATGATGCGATGGCCGAAGGTGGCTATCTCATAAAAGTCCCTGCAGGCGTATTTAGGGTATCTGGCTTGCTCGTTCCTTCGAATACAATGTTGGTTGGAGCGGGTAAAAAAAGGACCATCATCAAGTTATTAGACGATACGCCAGTTGGTCACTCTGTACTCACCAATAGTGATCATACAAATGGTAATGAAAATATCTACATTGGACATTTGACACTGGACTGGAATAAAGATACGCGTCCTGCTGGATGGAAGATCCCTAAGGGGCCCACTTCAAGCTGCTTGCTTTTTGCAAATGTGGATTACTCTTTTGTAGAGCATGTTTTTGCAAAAAATGCCGGCCTTCACGGGTTTGATGCTACAAGCCCTAATTATAACAGACACGGAGAAAATGATGATCCTACCTTTTATCAGCCTGGTGGCTGCAACTTTGTAACCTTCTCATATTGCGAAGCAACAGGCTCTGGCGATGATAATTTCACATGTCACTTTGGAAAGCATACGACTTTCAGTCATTGTCTTTCTTACCATCCGATGGGGTTAAATGATGGGTCTTCAAATACAAACTGTTTTGAAATCGATGATGGCTCTCAGGATGTAATGGTTGATAGCTGCATCGCAATTGGAGGAGTTCGAGGATTTGAAATTAAAGCTCATGATTATGCTCCGGCTGCAAAAAGAGTTCAACTTGTGAACTGCCGTGCCTATGAAAATGCAATTAGTTTTTGCATTCGGCATATAGGACACCACACAGCAAGTGATCCTCAATCAGCATCAGCTCATGACGTTCAGCTGGCTAACTGTATCGCATATAACCCTAAGCCGAGTGATCTGTACAAAGGGGCAGGGCCGAATGCATTGCAAATTTCAGGTTACGATGGCGTCAATGTGGTTAATTTTCATGCTATATGCGATGATTCCTCCATTAACTATAAGGGAAATTCAGTCGTAAGCGTGTATTATAAAGGGCGTCTAATCAATTTAAAGAATATAACGATTCGAGGATTTAAAACTGCTGATAATGATCTTTATATTGTAGGTGGCGACAATTCTATCGGCAAGGTAATGATTGATGGTGTGACATTGATCGATTCAGCCGAAAAGGGTGTTGTTTTTGGGAGCGGTATGTACGAGTCTGTAGTTAGTAATGTATGGGGGCAAAGATCGCCTAAAAATAACAGTGGTACAGTTGGGATTTTTTCTGTTGACCCTGATCTTAATGTTTCTAATTGTGACTTTTCAGGCTACGAAACAGATTTTAAGATTGGCGGCGTTGTGACGCCGTACTTTTTGTTTAAACATAAAGGAAGCGGGATTATTGGCTCTCGTGATTCCCACGCTACTGGAAATAATAATTTTGTAGCTGGATCTGTTCGAAGCAGAGCAACTGGGGCTGCTCAATCTTCTGTGATAGCCTCATATAATACGATCAATCCGAACTCAGACTCAGTTGCTCTAGGATGGGCAAGTGGGAGCACACCATCCTCATCAAACAGAAAGATAGAATTTCATGCAAAAGATGGAACGATTAAGGCTTCAGGAAGCATAAAAAGTTCCCAAACGTTCTCGGATTACGCTGAATATTTTGAGAGTCTAAGCGGTGAAAAAATTCCGGCAGGAACCCTAGTTACTTTGGAGGGTGATAAAATTAGACCTGCAAAAAAAGGTGACTTTATGCTTGGAGTTATTTCTGAAACAGCTGGTGTGATACTTGGTGAGTCAAGTTTCCATTGGTCTGGAAGATACCTGAAGAATGATTTTGGCGGGTATATTTATGAAAAACAGAAAGGTGCCAATGGCCAAATCGTCATGGCGCCTATGGAAAACCCTGATTATAAGCCAGATAAGAACTATGCCTCTAGGGAAGAGAGGGATGAATGGAATGTTGTGGGCCTTGTAGGACAGGTTTATGTAAGATGCGACAGCACAGTAGAAGCCGGAGACTTTATTCAAGCGCATAATAACGGAATTGCTACAAAAACGGTATCTCCTAAACAAAGGTGGCAGGTCATGAGAGTCATCAAAGAGTTCGACAAAAGTAAGGGATATGGAGTGGTTTTAGTTTTTATTCGGTAACATTAAAATGTACAGATTCTAAATAGAGTGCTTAACAATGCACTCTATTTAGAGTTTTAATTAGATTTTAGAAATTTTTCACCGCATTTTTATCAGATTATATTCCTCGCAAAAAGGTCTTCGTTTTAAAATTTACATTTTTCATTATTCCTACGGTTCCAGCAATCTTCCTAATTTATCTAAGTCTATCCAGCACCTCAACTTTAGTAGAGTAAAATCTTTGATGTTTTTTAATGAACGCAGGTCAGCAGTGAATAGCTCTCGAATAAAAGATAAAGTGATTTTGGTTATCGATAAATTCAGTGCTTTTCTATGCTTTCATAACACTTCATGACAGTAAAATTCTTTCATCAAGCCCTATAAACAATTAAAATAAAAAGTACATATTGCTAAAAGGGGTTTGGAGGCTTTTACATGCAAAAGGCTTTGTCGTTTTTAAAACCGTATTCATTGCTGGCGGGAATTGCACTGATTCTTATGTTGACGGAGCTTGCAGTTGAACTGATGCAGCCTTTATTGATTGCAAAAATCATCGACGATGGGATATTGAAGCAAGATCTGCGGCATGTATGGATATGGGGCGCGGTCATGATCGGGCTGACCGTGTTATCCTTTGCGGCGGGGATGCTGAATTCCTTTTATGCCGCCCATGTCAGCCAAAGCTTTTCCTATGATACGAGAAAAGGGCTTTTTCAAAAAATCCAGTCCTTCTCCTATTCCACATTTGGACAGTTTTCGTCCTCTTCTTATATTACAAGGCTGACAAACGACGTCACACAGGTTCAAAATATGATTTTTATGAGTTTGCGGTTTATGCTGCGGGCTCCCTTAATGATTGCAGGCGGCATTGTGCTGTCGCTTGCCGTTAATGTGAAACTCGGCTTTTTTCTGCTTGTGACCATTCCGATCCTGATCTTGTTTTTGCTATGGGTATTAAGGAAAGGCGGGGCACTGTTCCGCTCAGTGCAGAAAAGGCTGGATCAAGTGAACACCATCATGCAGGAAAATTTAATCGCAATCAAGCTGATCAAAGCGCTGCTTCGCGGCAGCCACGAAGTCAAACGATTTATCAAAGCCAACACAAGGCTGATGGAAAAAACGGTTTCGGCCTTTCAGCTTGTGGAATTCACGATGCCTGTACTGATGCTTTTGATGAATCTCTGCATCCTTTTGATTTTGTGGGCGGGGTCCTACAGTATTACGAGCGGAAGCACTCAGGTTGGCGATGTTGTTGCGATAATTAACTACGCAACACGAATTACAGGCGCGCTTTCGATGTTTCCGTTTTTGATTATGATTTTCACCAGGGCGAAGGCTTCAGGGGATAGAATCGGTGAGGTGCTTGAAACAGAAGGCGACGAGCGGGAGGAAGGCATCATATCTGATCGTTTGTCAGGACAGATTGAGTTTCAGCATGTATCCTTTCGCTATCCTGAAATGGACAGAGAAGCGCTCAGGAATGTCTCATTTTCCGCAAAGCCAAGAGAAACGATCGCGATTCTCGGTGCGACGGGCTCGGGCAAGTCCACGCTTTTTCAGCTCATTCCGCGGCTTTATCAGCCGGATTCAGGCCGCATTTACATAGATGAAAAGCCGGTTCAAGATATTCCGGCTGAAGGGCTGCGCAGGCAAATTGGATATGTACCGCAGGAAGTCCTCTTGTTTTCCGGCACAATCAAAGAAAACATCGCTTGGGGCAAAGAAAATGCTTCATTAGATGAAATAATGGATGCGGCCAAACATGCGCAAATTCATGAAACGATTTTGAAGCTCCCAAATGGATATGACACAGTTTTGGGGCAAAGAGGCGTCAACCTGTCCGGCGGCCAAAAGCAGCGAATTTCCATTGCGCGGGCACTGATTCGAAAACCGGCTATCCTTCTATTAGATGACAGCACAAGCGCGCTTGATCTGCAAACGGAGGCGAAGCTGCTTGAAGCAATCAGCACATACCATTGCACAACTTTGATCATTACACAAAAAATAACCACGGCGATGAAAGCTGATCAGATTTTGCTGCTTGAGGACGGCGAACTGATTGAAAAAGGCACTCACAGTGAGCTGCTTTCTGAATCTCAGTTATACAAGCGCATTTACGAGTCACAATTCGGAAGGGAGGGGAGCGAGTCATGCTAAAAGACATCCGCAAGCCTTTCCAATATCCCAAACTGCCAATTGACAAAAAAGAAGGCGCGAAAAAGCGGGCCAAAGCAAAGGATACAAAGGGTACACTGAGACGAATCTGGTCTTACTTGGCTGAACGAAAAGGACTGCTCATACTTGTCATGCTGATGGTTGTCATCAGCGCCATATTCGGGCTCCTTGGCCCCTTTGTGATCGGAAAGGCCATCGACCATTTTATCGTCGGGAAAACAGTCAGCGGCTTGATTCCTGTTTTGCTTCCTCTGCTCGCTATCTATATCATTCAGTCCCTGTCGCTTTGGTTTCAAAACTATTGGATGATTACGATCTCGCAGGGCACGGTTTTCAGAATGAGAAGCGAATTGTTCACCCATCTGCATGAGCTGCCGATTCCATTTTTTGATAAACAGCGGCACGGCGAGCTGATGAGCCGGGTGACGAATGACATCGAAAATGTCAGTTCTACTTTAAACACGTCAGTCATTCAAATTTTGTCAAGCGTGATCACCTTTGTCGGGACGATTGCGGTGATGCTGTACATGAGCCCGCTCCTTACATTGATTACACTGACCATTATTCCGGTGATGGCAGCAAGCTTGAAATGGATCACCAACCGAACGGGAAAGCTGTTTAAAGAACAGCAGAAAAATCTTGGTGATCTGAATGGGTATATTGAGGAATCTGTTTCAGGCGCAAAGGTCATCAAAGCATACTCACGTGAGAAGCAGATTACTGCTGAATTTCTCGAAAAAAACGCTGCACTCAAGACGTCGGGCTTTTGGGCGCAGACGATTTCCGGGTTTATCCCGAAGGTCATGAACTCTTTGAATAACTTAAGCTTTACAATGATAGCGGCAATCGGCGGTTTGTTTGCGCTGAAAGGCTGGATCTCGATCGGCTCCATCGTCGTCTTTGCCGAGTATTCAAGACAATTTACACGTCCTTTAAACGATCTGGCCAACCAGTTTAATACGATGCTGTCCGCAATCGCCGGCGCTGAACGGGTGTTTGACGTGCTTGATGAAAAAGAAGAGCGCGAGGATGAAAAGAACGCCGTGCATCAGCCCATCCAAACAGGCAGCATTGAATTCCGGGATGTGTCCTTCGGTTACGATAAAGGGCAGCAGACACTGAAGCATTTACAGTTCACCGTGCCTGCGGGGCAGTCTATCGCGTTTGTCGGACCGACGGGGGCGGGGAAGACAACCGTCACTAACCTTCTCGCCCGTTTTTACGAGCCTGACGAAGGAAAAATTTTAATCGACGGTACAGATATTAAAACCCTTACTAGAGCAAGCCTGAGAAAAAACATGGGGTTTGTTCTTCAGGATTCTTTCTTATTTCAGGGAACGATCAGAGAAAACATTCGCTACGGCAGGCTTGATGCTTCTGATCAGGAAGTCGAAGCCGCTGCAAAAACAGCGAATGCCCATAGTTTTATTAAAAGGCTGCCAAAAGGGTATGACACCGTGCTGACGCAAAACGGTTCGGGCATCAGTCAAGGACAGAAGCAGTTGATTTCTATAGCGAGGGCGGTGCTTGCCGATCCGGTTCTTCTCATTTTGGATGAAGCGACAAGCAACATTGATACCGTTACAGAAGTCAACATTCAAGAAGCGCTCGCCCGTTTAATGGAAGGAAGAACAAGCGTCATCATTGCCCACAGGCTGAACACTATTCGAAGAGCGGACCAGATTGTGGTGCTAAAAGACGGTGAAATGATTGAAAAAGGCAGCCATGACGAGCTGATTCGGCAAAAAGGATTTTACAGTGACTTATATGAAAGCCAATTTGAGAAATAGACCTTTGTCCTGCACAGAGGTCTTTTTTGTTACAGTTTTATAGTACTTTTATTTCATTTTCGTAAAATGTAACAAAATTACTTGACGTAAACAAGTTATGTATATATACTAGCTTACATTAAGTAAGTGATAACATTTATCAAGGAGGATAAAATGAATAAATCATTTGAAATTGGTACATTACTTTTAAGAGTTATTACAGGTATTATCTTTTTTGTTCACGGTTTATCAAAGTTTCAGGGAATGGAGGGCACCATCCAATTTTTCGGCAGCTTAGGCCTTCCAAGCTTTATGGCGTATGTCATCGCAGCGATTGAACTCATTGGCGGAGTGCTTGTCTTCTTCGGATTGGCTACACGTATTGTCGGTGTACTGTTCGCTCTTACACTGATCGGCGCCATCATCACTGTTAAGCTGAAAGCGCCATTCATGGGCAATGCAGAATTTGATTACCTTCTGCTTTTGACATCCATTCACCTGGCGCTTACTGGAAGTCGATTCCTGGCGCTGGACCCATTTGTGTTTAAAGGAAAAAAGAACGGAAACGTTTCAGCATAAGAAAAGAGGCATGCAGCATGACCAGCATTCATGAGGATACGCACATTGGCTATGCCAAACTCACAATTCGCAGTCTGGAGCGTTCGCTTCAGTTCTACTGTAACGTCATCGGTTTTCAAGTCTTAAAAAAGACGGATCGCCAAGCTGAATTAACGGCTGACGGGAAACGCGTACTGCTTATTCTTGAAGAAAATCCGAGCGCTGTCGTCTTGCCTGAACGGTCTGTGACAGGCCTTTATCACTTTGCGATTCTTCTTCCGGACAGGAAGGAACTTGGGATCGCGCTCGCCCGCTTGATTGAACACGGCATTGCTATCGGACATGGAGACCATGCTGTCAGCGAAGCGCTCTACCTGTCTGATCCTGACGGAAACGGCATTGAAATGTACGCTGACCGCCCCCGCAGCACGTGGCAGCGTGATCGGGAAGGAAACTATGTCATGACGACAACCGCTGTTGACATTGAGGGCCTTCTGGAAGAGGCAGGAGATGAGCGGAAAACATCGCTTCCGAACGATACAATCATCGGACACATTCATCTGCATGTCAGTGATTTGAAAGAAGCAAAGGCGTTTTATACAGATGTACTGGGCTTTGACATTGTCGGAAACTATGCGGGCATGTCCGCCCTCTTCGTTTCAGCCGGGGGGTACCACCATCATATCGGCTTAAACATTTGGGCGGGAAGAAATGCGCCGCCTAAACCGACAAATGCCAGCGGACTAGATTATTATACTGTTGTCCTGCCCCACCAAGAGGAGCTGGATTTGGTGGCAAACCGAGTCAAACATGCCGGGTATTCGATTGAAGAGACGGAAAACAGCTTTCGTGTGAAAGACCCTGTTTCCGGCGCCTATATTACATTTGTGATTTAACTGCAATCCCCTTGCCGAAATAACGGCAGGGGGATTTTTTGTTTTCCAGAAACTCCTGTCAAAAATGTCCTGAGGCAGGTATGATAAGAAGGGAATTGGGTATCGGGAGTGATGAGCGTGAAGGCTCTTTTTTTTACGAGAATGTTCACCTTGATGGTGAGCTGTTTAATGTATCTGTCCATTGTGAAAGAGGATAACTGGTTTGGATATGTATTTATAGCAGCAGGTGCTGCCATGTATGCAGCCAATCATGTTTTGCTGACAAAAGAGACAAATGCCATCTGGTTCTGCCTGATTGATATTGCAATCGGCTTTTCGTTCGGATTTATCTTTCCCGGCACAGGTTTGTTCATTATTATGCTTTGTCCGGTTGCGGTCGCTTTTTTTCTGCGGGGGTTTCCTAAAAGAACAGCATGGTCTGTCTTATGTCTTTCCTCTATTTTATTTTTGACCGTCCTCATCCGTACATATGCGATGTTCGGCAATGAATTTGTCATTGATCATTTGACTAGCATGACATTCGTTGTCTTCTGCGGTGTCGTGGGCAAATTAATCCGCAAGCTGTTGGATGCGCAGGATACGGCAAAACAGCAGTTTCAGGAACTGACGGAGTCCCATCTGGCGCTGTCTGCTGCACATCAGGAGCTCCATTTATATGCGAAGCAGGTTGAAGAGCTGACTGCCATTTACGAGCGGAACAGAATGGCGCGGGAAATCCATGATACAGTGGGGCATAAAATGACGGCCCTTCTCGTCCAGCTGCAGCTTTTGCGTGAATGGCAAAAAAGAGACAGCCAAAAAGCGGATGAGACAGTAGGTGTCTGTGAAACACTTGCCCGTGAAGCGCTTGATGATGTCCGCTTATCAGTACGCACTCTGCAAACTGAAAACGATCCTTCGCTAATCGAATCGCTGAAACAGCTGACAGAGGACTTTTGCAAAAATGCAGGAGTCACAACAGAATTTGCGGTCAGCGGTGATCCTGCAATCATCCCGCTGTCTCTCCATCCGACCCTGATCAGAACGGTGCAGGAAGCACTGACCAATGCCAAACGGCACGGCGGCGCCACAGCCTGTTCGATACAGCTTGCCTGCACAACGGACAGCATCAGCCTTGTCATTAAGGATGACGGCAAAGGCAATCCCGAGGCAGCACTTGGTTTTGGTCTCTTGAATATGAAAAAGCGGGCAGCGGAACATGGCGGAACGATCCGCTTTGAGAGCGAACGGGATCAAGGGTTTACTGTAATCGCCGAATTTTCACTGGCTAATAAAAAATGGAGCTTCGGGCCCGCACAGCAAAAGGAGAATTTATCATGATTAAGATCATCA
The DNA here is from genome assembly GCF_044570195.1 of Bacillus sp. SG20033. Lineage (NCBI taxonomy): Bacteria > Bacillati > Bacillota > Bacilli > Caryophanales > Bacillaceae > Bacillus > Bacillus sp. SG20033. Next base: position 895,577 of record NZ_CP172606.1, read on the forward strand.
TTACCGACGATCAGGATATCGTCAGAGAAGGGCTGGCATCCCTGCTCCAGCTCAGAGAAGAGCTCGATGTGATCGCAACGGCGCGAAACGGACAGGAAGCCTTCGAAAAGGCGAAAGAGCTGGAGCCGGATATCGTGTTAATGGACATCCGCATGCCGGTTTCCAACGGGGTGGAGGGAACAAAATTAATCACAAGCTCGCTGCCCGGCGTAAAGGTTTTGATGTTGACAACCTTTAAGGATTCAGCGCTGATTGCTGAAGCGCTTGAAGAAGGAGCAAGCGGGTATCTGCTGAAGGATATGTCTGCAGATACGATTGTAAAAGCAGTGATGACAGTTCATTCTGGCGGAATGGTGCTTCCGCCGGAATTGACTGCCCAAATGCTGAATGAATGGAAGCGTGAAAAACAGCTGAAAGGAATAAATGAGATAGAAAAACCTAACGAGCTGCTCGACCTGACCGAGCGCGAAATTGAAGTTCTGGCTGAGCTGGGGTACGGGCTGAATAACAAAGAAATTGCCGAAAAGCTTTACATTACAGAAGGCACAGTCAAAAACCACGTTTCAAATATTATCAGCAAGCTGGCTGTCAGGGACAGAACCCAAGCCGCCATTTACTCGGTCAGATATGGTGTATCTGTCTTTTGACATATGACGTTTTGCATATACACTTCTCTGAAAAGGCCTTTTACAGGCCTTTTTTTCATGCCCTATGTTCTATCTGCCGCTACATGCCGCACGCCTTTCTTTCTTCTACAATGGCAATGGATCAAAAAAAGGAGTGAGACGACGTGCTGCAAGCAGAAAACATCAAAAAGGCATATGGAAAAAAAACAATCGTGAAAGGTATTTCTTTTTCCCTTCAAAAGGGGGAGTCGTTCGGTCTGCTCGGGCCTAACGGTGCGGGGAAATCCACAACCATCTCGATGATTTCCGGCCTTGTGCCGCATGACAGCGGGAACATCACGGTGGGCGGCTATGTTATCGGAAAAGAAACGGCCAAAGCGAAACAAAAAATCGGCATTGTTCCGCAGGAAATTGCATTATATCCGACGCTGACGGCTCATGAGAATCTTATGTTTTGGGGGAAAATGTACGGACTTACGCACGGTGAGGCCAAAAAAAGAGCGGCAGAGGTCCTTGAATATGTCGGTCTGACTGAGCGGGCTAAAGATAAGATTGAAACATTTTCCGGGGGGATGAAACGAAGAATCAACATCGGTGCGGCTTTAATGCATAAGCCCGAGCTGCTGATTATGGATGAACCGACTGTCGGTATTGACCCTCAATCGAGAAATCACATTTTAGAAACGGTCAAACAGCTCAACGAAACGGGCATGACGGTGATCTATACGAGTCATTACATGGAAGAAGTTGAGTTTTTATGCGACCGGATCGGGATAATTGATCAGGGGGAAATGATTGCGATTGGCACAAAAACTGATTTGTGCAGCCGCCTTGGGGGCGATACCATCATTCAGCTCACGGTCAGCGGGATCGATGAAGCCTTTCTTTTGGCGATCCGTTCCCTGGCTCATGTGAATGATGTAACAGTCCAGGAGTCAGAGCTCAAAATTGACATTTCTCCGGCCCATCATGAGAAAGTCGTCACAAGTCTTCTTGCTGAAGCCGCTGCTCATCATATAAACCTGCTGTCCCTTCAGGTGCAGGAACCGAATCTAGAGCGCCTGTTTCTGAATCTGACCGGCCGCACGTTGCGGGATTGAGGAGGGACGGCAATGAAAAAAAGCATATGGATCGCATGGAAAGATGTCAAAATCAGAATCACGGACAGAAAAGGGTTTATGATGCTTATCCTAATGCCGCTGATCCTAACCTGTATTTTAGGGGCGGCGCTCGGATCAGTTGTTGACGGAGGCAGCCGGATTGATGACATCAAAGTCGGCTACATTCAATCAGACCAGTCAGATGCAGCGAACATGTTTACAAAAGATGTTCTCAAAAAAATGAAGTCGATAAAGGCCACAAAAGCCGGCAGCGAAGACAAGATGAAGAAGCTGATTGATGAAAAGAAAATCGATGTAGGCATCGTCATCCCGAACCATTGGGAAGCTGGCAAAACCTCAGCTGTTGTTTATGCCGCACCTGATCAAACATTGAAAAGTTCCATCATCGAAACAGCTGCAAGCTCTTTTATAGACCAATATAAAGCGGTAAAGGAAGCCGCGTCAGCCTCAATGGACTACATCAGCAAAACGGAAGCTGTACAGCAAGGAAAACTTGACCCTGCACAGTTTGCAGAAAAGCTGGCAAAGACGCTAGAAAAAGAAACAGGTGACAAGCTTACTATTGCGGAAAAATCTGTTGGCAGCAAGGCCGTTACCAGTTTTCAATACTATTCGGCGGCAATGCTTTGCATGTTTATGCTGTTTCATATCACAGTCGGGGCGAAATCGTTTTTACAGGAAAAGGATACGGAGACGCTTGCCAGAATGCTGATGACGCCTGCGCAAAAATCCGTCATTCTCTTCGGAAAATGGCTTGGGACGTATCTGTTTGCCATCATACAATTTTTCATATTTCTGATCGTCACAATCAATGTATTTGGTGTGGACTGGGGAGATAATCTGCTGTTTGTGAGTGTACTCGGGCTTTCTTACGCTGCCGCTGTATCTGGCATTTCAATGCTGCTTGCGTCGTGCATCAGCGATATGAAATCTGCAGATGCGATAGGCGGCTTCGGTATTCAATTGCTTGCGGTTCTCGGCGGGTCCATGCTGCCGCTGTACCAATTTCCGGACGTCTTGCAGTCTGTATCCAAAGCGGTGCCAAATCGCTGGGCGCTTGACGGCTTTCTTTCTTTAATGGAAGGGGGAGGGGGGGCTGACCTTCAAAAGCCTGTGCTTCTTTTTGCGGCGATCGGCCTTTGTTCACTTGTAATTGGTATCAGACGGCTTCATACAAGATAAGGAGGGTACAAAAGGTGAAAAAAATCATAGCCATTTGCGGCATTGAGCTTTCTCTCATTTTTAAGAAGCCGCAGAACTATTTGATCATGTTTGCTGCCCCGCTTTTGCTTACCTTTGTATTTGGGAGTATGCTCGGCGGCAATGATGATAAGGTGCGGCTTGCAATCGTTGATCAGGACGATACGATTCTCTCACAGCATTATATTCGGCAGCTGAAGGCACACGATGATATGTATACATTCGAAAACGTGCCTGAAAACAAAGCGTCAGAAAAGCTGAAACAAAAGAAAATTGCCGGGATCATCGTCATTTCCCGCTTGTTCCAGACACAGCTGGAACAAGGCAAAAATCCTGAGCTGATTTTCCGTCACGGCCCCGAGCTGTCGGAAGCGCCGATGGTCAAACAATATGCAGAAAGCACATTGGCAACGCTCAATATTCAGGTGACCGCGGCGAAAACGGCATCTCAGACTGCGGGAGAAAACTGGAAGGCGGCGTATAAAACCGTTTTCGCCAAAAAACATGAAGATACGGTTCCGGCTGTAAAACGACAGATGCTCAGTGATAAAAAAGAGGGTGCGGAAGCAAGTGACACCGCCTCCAGAGCAGCAGGGTTTTCCATCCTGTTTGTCATGCTGACCATGATGGGAGCGGCTGGAACCATTTTAGAAGCAAGAAAAAACGGCGTCTGGTCCAGATTGCTTACAGCCTCTGTCAGCCGAGCTGAAATCGGTGCTGGGTATGTGCTTTCCTTCTTTGTCATTGGCTGGATTCAATTTGGCATATTGCTTCTTTCAACCCATTGGCTGTTTGGCATCAACTGGGGGAATCCGGCTGCGGTTATTGTATTAGTGTCGCTTTTTCTATTGACCGTTGTCGGCATTGGATTGATGATTGCGGCCAATGTCAGAACGCCAGAACAGCAGCTTGCGTTCGGCAACTTGTTCGTCATCGCAACATGTATGGTGAGCGGGATGTATTGGCCGATCGACATTGAACCGAAATTGATGCAATCCATCGCTGAATTTCTTCCGCAAAAGTGGGCGATGAGCGGGCTGACGGAGATTATCGCTAACGGTGCCCGCGTCACAGATATTCTCGGAATCTGCGGCATCTTGCTTGCTTTTGCAGCAATCACTTTCGCAGCGGGGCTTAAGGCGCTCCGAGCCTAAAAAAAATCATCTGTCCGAGGGACAGGTGATTTTTTATGTGGGCAAACCCATGCATTACGTAAAGGCCGCTCCCGGTTAATCCTTATCGATCATAGCTAATATCGATTCCAGCCAAGAAACGTAATTTTTCTCCCGTTCCAGCGCTTTCGTCAGCACAAGATAGTGGCCGAAGTCCGGTGAAGAAAATGACATCGGCTCTGCTGAAGCCATAAGCTTTTCATAGCTTCCCTGTAAGTCAGAAAGCTTGGTCTGGCGTTTTTGCAGCTGGTCTTTGAACAAATCAGAAGCCTCCTGGCGCGATAGACAAGAAATGAAATAAGCCTTCAGCATAAATTCATCCTTCACCGTCTCGGGTATCGGCTGGTGGCGGATCAGCCAGTCATGCAGCTCCTGCTTTCCGCTGTCTGTCAGGGTGTACATCTTTTTCTCCAGCTTTGTGCCCTGAATCGTTGTCCGGAACGTGATAAATCCTTCATCCGTCAGCTTTTTGAGCTCAGGGTAAATCTGGCTGTGCTTGGCGCTCCAAAACTGGCCGAGCTCCTCTTTAAAATAACTCGTAATATCGTATCCACTCAATTCGCCTTTTCGCAAAAGCCCTAATATGGCGTATTTTAATACTCTCATGCTATCCTCCGTGTCTGGCTGTTTCGCAAAACAGATGAGCCGGTGCTCAACTGTGATTCTAACTGCCTATTCCCCTTATTATAGAAAAGGGAGGAAGGGAACACAACCGGGCTCTTTGGAAATGAAGATAAAAGGTTTGTCAGAAGGTATCCGATTTATCTCCGTCATATAAAAGAGATTTAAATTTAATTTTCAGAAAAAATATTAACCATACTGATTTTTTATGTATAATAGGAAATTGGTGGTATAAACATTTTAAGGGGGAATAAACGTGAAAAAAGTACTTATGGCATTCATTATTTGTTTATCGCTGATTCTATCTGTTTTAGCCGCTCCGCCGTCTGGCGCAAAAGCTGAATCAGTACATAATCCTGTCGTTCTTGTTCATGGAATAAGTGGTGCTTCATACAACTTTTTCGCTATTAAAAACTACTTAATTTCTCAAGGCTGGCAAAGCAACAAACTGTACGCAATTGATTTTTATGATAAAACAGGAAACAACCTAAATAACGGCCCGCAGCTTGCTTCATATGTTGACCGTGTTTTAAAAGAAACGGGGGCAAAAAAAGTAGATATTGTGGCTCATAGTATGGGAGGCGCCAATACGCTGTACTATATTAAATATTTAGGCGGGGGCAATAAGATTCAAAATGTCGTAACGCTTGGAGGGGCTAATGGTTTAGTGTCATCAACGGCGCTGCCGGGTACAGATCCTAATCAAAAGATCCTCTATACATCTATTTACAGTCTCAATGATCAAATTGTAATCAATAGCTTGTCTCGGTTACAAGGAGCGCGAAACATCCAGCTTTATGGCATCGGTCATATTGGCTTGCTCTCTAATAGCCAAGTGAACGGCTATATCAAAGAAGGGCTGAATGGCGGAGGCCTCAATACAAATTAATATCTTCATAAAAAAACCTGCAGTCTCCGTTACGGCAGGTTTTTTGCATTTTTCTAGCAATCTCGCCTGAGAAAGATACACCAAAAAGCCAGAAGGGTTTATGACCTTAGTCTATCATGCATACGTCAATTTATGACATCAGGCACTTTTTCAAATAGAGCGGACATGTTAAGGTACAACCATCGATTTCTATCAATTTGAAATAAAAGGAGCGCTGTTATGCAAATTAAAGAAATTTTTATGATCCGCTGCATTTCGTGCTTAAGTGTCGTCTTGCTCCATATCATTTCAATGGTCCTGATGCTTCAGGCAGAAGCTCTTGCAGATATTTCTCACACTGTTGATTCTTTCCGCACACTCCTGATGTTCAGCACGCCCGCTTTTATTTTCATCTCTGAATTTTTACTGGCCCGTTCTTATCCTGATGGGGTGCCTGACGGTTTTTTAAAGAAGCGGGGAAAAGTGATTTTTGTTCCTTTTTTATTTATCGCGGCCATCGATGCGTTGCTGATGACCAGTGCGATGGGGGGAGAGGTAACCTTTCTCGCGTTTGTGCAAAAATATCTGGAGAACGTATTCTTAGGAAACTTTATCGGATACTTCATTCTCGTCATCTTTCAATTTTACATGCTGCATATGATGTTTCATGAGTATTTGAAAAAAGCATCGCCGAAATGGGTGCTGTCTATCTCATTTGTGGTGACAGCCGCTTATTTAGGCTATTTCTCAGCAGCCAGCCCGGCTCCTGCTTCTGAAGAGGGAGGGGCATTTCCGTTCTTCTGGGTTCCGTTCGCAGGCTGGCTTTTCTACTTTTGTCTAGCCTACTATTGCGGAAAAGAATACAAGCGTTTTTTAGCGCTGCTGAACCAATACCGCTTGGTGGTGTACGGCGCCGCAATTGCTTCTGGGGCGCTGGTTGTCACTGTTTCTTATGTGGGTGAAATCGGCATGATCAGCTCGAAGCGGCCTGATATCATGCTGTATTCAACAAGCATGATTTTCCTGTGTTTTCACTTGTTTTCCAAAATGAAGCATGTGCCGAAAATCATGATGTTTATCAGCAACTATTCCTTTTCGATTTATCTGCTTCATGCCTATTTTATGATTATAGGCTACGTGTTGCTTTTGAATATACCCGACATTCCTGCCGTACCGGCTGTTCTCCTGCTGTTTGCCGTGTGCACAGCCGGCCCGATTATGACCTCATGGGCGCTGAATAAGTTCAAATACGGGTATTTATTTGTGGGGAAAATTTATCAGCCAAAACAGAAGAAGGTAACAGTCGAAGTGCGTGATCACGCAGGGTGAAAAACAAGCGGCAGGGGGGCTCCTGCCGCTTGTTGTGTATTAAATCATACAGTATACACAATCTTTTTCTTGTAAAATAAAGGAGAAGATTGAATAGAAGGGAGAACATTCATGACATCAGTCAATCTAAGCTACCCAATAGGAGAATACAAGCCGAGGGAATCCATATCGAAGGAGCAAAAAGATAAATGGATTCAAGTACTTGAAGAAGTGCCGGCAAAATTGAAGCAAGCTGTAGAGGGCATGACGGACAGCCAGCTTGACACACCGTACCGGGACGGTGGATGGACCGTTCGGCAAGTTATTCATCATCTGGCTGACAGTCATATGAACAGCTATATTCGTTTTAAATTGAGCTTGACGGAAGAGACACCGGCTATCCGTCCGTATGATGAAAAAGCATGGTCGGAGCTAAAAGACTCGAAAACGGCAGATCCGAGCGGCTCACTCGCGCTTTTGCAGGAGCTTCACGGAAGATGGACGGCTCTGCTCCGCACTCTGACGGATCAGCAATTTAAGCGCGGATTTTATCACCCTGATACAAAGGAGATCATTACCCTAGAGAACGCGCTCGGCCTGTATGTCTGGCACTCACATCACCATATCGCTCATATTACGGAGCTTTCCAGACGGATGGGGTGGTCTTAACGCTTTTGCCGGCGGAACACCGGAATACTGATAGCAGCAATCACCAGAAGTGAGATCACAGCAGCCGCTGCATATAAATGATCATAGCCGCTGGAGACACTCGCATGAATGGCGTCGCTTATCGCGGTTTTGACTTCAGGAACGGGAATGCGTTCGATTTGTTCTTGTAAAGAAGAAACATCAGAACTGTCGATCTCCGGAATCATCTGCATCGCCTTTTCTGAATATCCGCTGTCCGATAAGCGGCTGTTGATCTCATCACCTATTTGGTCAAACCCGGCTGTAATAAAACCTGCATAAAGAGTAGGCGCCAAGGTCAGTCCAATTTGCCTTACTAATGAAAGCGTGCCAAGAGCTGTGCCCTTATTTGTTTTTGCCGCTTCTGATACAAGGACGTTCAGCGGAGCGCCTAACAGAAAGCCAAAACCGATCCCAGCTGCCACACTTGCGATCACAAACTCCCATTTTTCCGTCACCCAGAGCGGAAATAAAGCAAACCCCGCACATGAGATGATTCCCGAAAGAATAACGGTTTTTACAGGACCTTTTTTGTCGGTAAGCGCTCCGCCAAGCCAAGCGCCGATTCCGGAAGCCAACGCAAGCGGTGTCATCCAATAGCCTGCTTTTGCGGCAGGGACACCCAAATACTGCTCGACATATGACGGGATAAAAATGACTGCCGCCAAGAGCCCCCCGGATAACAAACCGACGATAAGCGTGCGCTGAAACATATGGTTTCGCAGCAGAGAATACGCCAAAATGGGATCGCCTCCTCGCATTTCAACTCTCTTTTCATACGAGATAAGCGCTGCAAAACAAAGTATGCCAAAAATAATACATCCATAAACCTCCGGATTCCCCAAGCTGTGTAAGAGATTTGCCCCATCAAGGTTCGTCATGCCGTACATCACGGCTAAAATCGACAGGGATAGAAGGAAGATTCCGGCCGCGTCGAGGCGCTTAGCTTCAGGTGCTTTTGTTTCCGCGATAAAATATGCGCCGAAAACAACCAATAGCACGGCAATCGGCAAATTAATCAAAAATAGCCAATGCCAAGACCCGGTCCAATCAAGCAGAAAGCTTCCGATATTTGGCCCGAGCACAGCGGCCATCCCGTTCATTGCGCCAAGCAGCCCAAGCGCCTTCCCCTGTTTTTCCTTTGGAAGGGTCGCGAGAATGTGAGAGCTGCCGATGATGAAAATCCCGCCGCCTCCAAGCGCCTGAATCAGCCGCGATATCAGAAAGAGCGGGAAGCTTTGGCTCAAAGCAACAAGCAAAGAACCAAGTCCGAACAGGCAAACCTCAATGAGAAAGAGTTTTTTTCTGCCGTAGCGGTCGGAAAGCTTTCCGACGATTGGCACACTGACACTAAGACCGAGCGTATAAAGGGTAATGCCCCATGATCCCCAGGAAGGAGAAACGGAAAACGACTCGTTTATCGTTGTTAAGGCAGCTGAAATAATTCCGTTATCTAGCGCAGCCATAAATACACCAATCGTAAACAGGCTGATCGCCCACTTTTGGCCTTTCTGCTCTGTTAATGCTTCAGACATATTCATCAACCCCCTTTTTTATTCACTTAAAGTATATTATTCATTTTAAATGAATTAAATGTCAAATAAAAAAAGCCTGTTCCCGCAGTTTGCGGATGACAGACTTACAGATTTATTCTTTTTTCGCTTTCTCTAATGCTCTTGATAGGATAGACAGCCCTTCGGAAACAGCCTGCTTTTCTTCAGGGGACAGCAGCTCTAATGAACGCTTCAATTTCAGGTGGCCTTTTTCATACAAACCCCGGAAAATCTTTTTCGCATTCTCTGTCAACTGAACAACTACAGAGCGGCGGTCCTCTTCAGAATGTGAGCGTTTGACAAATCCTGATTTTTCAAGCCGGTCAAGCAGCCCAGTTGTATTGGACAGGGAAGCCCCCATTTTTTCAGCAATGTCGCTCACTTTCAATGTTCCATGGTTGTTTAATAGCATCAGCACCTTCATTTGCGGCATGCTCATATCCAGCTTCATCCACTCGGACACATCACCGAGCCCGGCGGAAGTTAAGACTTTCATATAGAGCACCCATATTTCCCGTTCCTCCGATGAAAGAATGTTTTCGTTTAATACTGTTGTATCGTGTAAATTATATTCCATTTCATCACTTCCTCATCATTCACTCCTCTTACCATATTACTCGATTTTGACTCCTGAAAGAAAGTGAGCAGAAACCGCATGCGGGACTTTGTCCGAAAAATAACGGTAGTGTATAATGAGTTGGAGATTATTGGGGGAGAGGATCGAACTAGAATATGATTGGAGAGACCATTGCTGATTAAAAAGAATGCTTTATCAATATTAAAAATCGTTTTTCCTATTGCTGTTTTGCTATTTGTTATTTATCAATCGAAAAAAGAACTGACAAATCTGTCATTCAAACGTACGCTCATGGTCATCAACGGACTGGAACGAACGGACTTATTCATGCTTGTGTTGATCGGCTTGCTGGCTGTTGCGGCTATGTCGCTGTATGATTACGTCCTGAAATACTCACTGCGCCTATCGATCACAAACGGAAAAGTATTCAGGGTTTCCTGGATCGCCAATTCATTTAATAATGTGCTGGGCTTCGGCGGTTTAGCCGGCGTCGGGTTAAGAATGATGTTCTACAAGGAGCATACGAAAGACCATAAGGCACTCGTGAAAGGAATCGCCTGGCTCACATCATCTATGCTGCTCGGATTATCTGTTTTCAGCATTTTCGTCGCTGCGAGAGTGCTGCCAGTGGATGAAGTGATTCATGAAAAGCCTTGGCTGTGGGCGGTCGTTATCGGTTTTGCGCTGATATTGCCGCTGTCTTTGGCGGTGTCCAAAATAAAAGACCGCAAAGCTGGGGACGAAGAAAATGCGGATAAAGTGAAAAATCCGATTTTCGCATATATTGGAGCTTCAGTTGTTGAATGGCTCATGGCCGGGACCGTCATCTATTTTGCTTTGTTCGCTATGGGCATTCATGCAGATATCAGGTATGTGTTCGGGGTGTTCGTCATTGCGGCGATCGGAGGAATGATCAGCCTCGTGCCGGGCGGCTTCGGCTCGTTTGACCTTTTATTTTTGCTGGGGATGGAGCAGCTTGGCTATCATCAGGAGGCCATCGTCACTTCTATTGTGTTGTACAGACTCGCCTATTCATTTATCCCATTTATCTTAGGCCTATTCTTTGCCGCAGGCGACCTGACGGAAAATACAATGAAGCGGCTCGAAACGAACCCGCGCATCGCACCGGCAATTGAGACGACAAACGTTCTGCTTGTTGTTCAGCGTGCGGTATTAGTGAGAATTTTGCAAGGCTCGCTTTCCCTTATTGTGTTCGTAGCAGGTCTGATTGTCCTGGCCTCAGTTTCCTTGCCGATTGACAGGCTGACGGTTATACCGCACATTCCTCGCCCGGCGCTTTTGCTGTTCAACGGCCTGTCCTTAAGCTCAGCGCTCATTCTGCTGATTTTGCCGATCGAGCTTTATAAACGGACAAAGCGTTCCTATACGATGGCCATTACAGCGCTTGTCGGCGGCTTTGTGTTCAGCTTTTTAAAAGGGCTTAACATCAGCGCGATATTCGTACTGCCGATGATTATCGTATTGCTTGTGCTATTGAAAAAACAATTTGTCCGCGAACAGGCATCCTATACACTGGGACAATTGATATTCGCTGTGGCGCTGTTTACTGTGGCGCTCTTTAACTACAATCTGATCGCGGGCTTTATTTGGGACCGGATGAAGAAGGTGCTGCGTCATGAATATTTCGTCCACAGCACCTCGCATATTACACATGCAACCATCATGGCGATCATCATTGTGCCGCTGTTCTTCTTTATATTTACAGTGGTCTATCATAAGAGAACGAAACCGATCGGAGAGAAAGCTGACCCTGAGCGTCTTACTGCGTTTCTCAATGAAAAAGGCGGCAACGCGCTGAGCCATCTTGGTTTTCTTAGAGATAAACGGTTTTATTTTTCCAGTGATGGGAATGCACTGCTTCTGTTTGGGAAAATCGCCAGAAGGCTGGTCGTGCTCGGCGATCCGTCTGGCCAAAGAGAATCATTCCCGCTCGTGCTGGAAGAATTTCTGAACGAAGCGCATCAGAAGGGATTCAGTGTTTTGTTCTATCAAATTGAAAGAGAGGATATGGCGCTGTATCACGATTTTGGCTACAACTTCTTTAAATTGGGCGAGGAAGCATATGTAGATTTAAATACATTTACCTTGACTGGGAAGAAAAAAGCCGGCCTTCGGGCAATCAATAACCGCTTTGAGCGGGAGGAGTATACTTTCCATGTGGATCATCCCCCATTTTCTGATGCGTTTTTGGAGGAGCTGAAGCAAATCTCAGACGAATGGCTCGGCTCGAAAAAAGAGAAGGGATTCTCGCTCGGATTTTTTGATCCTTCCTATTTACAGAAAGCGCCAATCGCCTATATGAAAAATGCAGAGGGAGAGATCGTTGCATTCGCAAATGTCATGCCGATGTACCAGGAAGGAGAGATATCGGTTGATCTGATGCGCTATCGCGGCGACGCTCCAAATGGCATTATGGACGCATTGTTTATCCGTATGTTTTTATGGGCAAAGGAAGAGGGCTGCACGTCATTTAATATGGGGATGGCACCCTTGGCCAATGTGGGCACTGCCTTTACATCCTTCTGGTCCGAAAGGTTTGCCGCTGTCATTTTTAATAATGTCAGATACATGTACAGCTTCAGCGGCCTAAGAGCCTTTAAAGAAAAATACAAACCGGAGTGGCGAGGGAAATACTTAGCGTATCGGAAAAACAGATCTCTTTCTGTCACCATGTTCCTCGTTACACGTCTGATTGGCAAAAGCAAAAAAGACTCCGTCTAATAAGACGGAGTCTTTTTTTTATTTCGTTTTTAAGAAGTAGGTTTCAATATCATCAAGCAGGTAGTTTGCGGCTTTAATTCCGCCTGCGGTTGTCCATACGACGTCATCGACTTCATGCGCATTACCTGATTTCACGGCCTTTAGGTTTTTCCATAGTGAACTGCTTGTCCACTGATTGGCCCATTTTTCATTTTCCTTTGCATTATCGGCTTTATAAGTGAAATAAAACAGCACATCAGCATCCATATCAGGAATAGATTCTTTACTGTCGGTTGAGAACGTAAATTGGTCCTTTTGTTTCTTAAACAGCTCCACTTGTTTTTCAGGGCGTTTGAAGCCAAGCTGGTCTAAAATAATCCCAGGAAATGAATCAGTATAATAGATTCTTGACTCACCGGATAAAAAGCGTACGACAGAAACGGTTTTGTTAGTCTGGTCGCCCAGCTTTTCTTTCAAATTGGCCACGCGTTTATCAAAATCGGCAATGACTTCCTTGCCTTTATCCGCCTTATTCACCGCGTTGGCGTATAGAGTCAGGTTATCCTTCCAGTTCCCGGCCAAAGATTCAGCAAAAACAGTCGGCGCAATCGCATTTAACTGATCATAAATTTTTTCCTGGCGCACTTTGTTTCCAATAATCAAATCAGGCTTTAATTCTGCGATGGCTTCCACATTCGGTTCCGTTTCAAGACCGACGTTTTTAACACCTTTCATGTCATCTTTCAGATAGTCATACCACGGGTCGCCCTTCCATGACTTTACGGCTCCGACCGGCTTAATGCCAAGCGCTAAGAGCGCCTCTATTCCTTCATTAGTTAAAACAACAATCCGTTTTGGATTGGCGGGAATGTTGTCTGATGTCCCCATTGCATGTTTGACCGTTCTTATTTTGCTGCTTGACCCCTCGCTGTTGCTTGAACTTTCTGAACTATTACAGGCAGAAAGTACCATAAAGGCCATTAAAAATACGAATAGCATGCTGATATGCTTTTTCATCTTTTTCCTCCCAATATTGAAATTCATTATCATTTAGATCATAATAAGCAGTGTTAAGAGTGTCAATCCCTAATTGAGGATTATTCTCAAAAACAAACATTACATAGTAAATAACTAGGAGAATTAGATCATGATCTGCAAAAAGGCATCTTCAAAATGGATTGTGTTAGTATGTCTGATTTTCATTTTACTGGCGGCTGTCTGCGCAAGCGTCGTGTACGGCTATACAGGTACGTCATGGAGACAGGTCTATCAGGCGTTTACTTCCTTCAACGGAACAAATGAGCATGTCATCATCAAGGATGTCAGGCTTCCGCGCGCTTTGGTTGCGACAGTTGTCGGCGCCTCGCTTGCAGCCGCGGGCGCTCTCATGCAGGCGCTCACAAAAAATCCGCTTGCGTCACCGGGGATTTTCGGGATTAACGCCGGTGCAGGTTTTTTTATTGTTGCCGGATCGTTTTTTCTGCATATTCAGTCACCTCAGGCATTAGTATGGAGCTCGTTTCTGGGGGCAGCATTTACCGCCGCGATCGTCTATGCAGCAGGCTCGCTTGGGAGGGAAGGGCTGACGCCAATCAAACTGACGCTGGCGGGAGCTGCCATGGCAGCCATGTTTTCTTCTCTGACACAGGGCTTGCTGTCTGTCAACGAACTCGAGCTTGCCCAGGTGCTTTTTTGGCTGACTGGCTCTGTGCAGGGCCGGAGTCTGGATCTGTTGATGACGATGTTTCCATATGCAGCGGCAGCGCTTGTGATCTGCTTCTTTCTCGGCCAAAAAATTAATCTCCTCGTTATGGGAGAAGATGTGGCAAAAGGACTCGGCCAAAAAACAGGCCTGTTAAAATTTGTGATGGCGCTTTGTGTTGTCATGCTTGCAGGGTCCGCTGTCGCCATTGCCGGGCCGATTTCTTTTATCGGCATCATTATTCCGCATTTTGCCCGCTTTGTCGTTGGTAATGATTATCGCTGGGTTCTGCCATTTTCCGCTGTTTTGGGTGCCATTTTGCTTGTTTGCGCGGATATCGGTGCGCGATATATCATTATGCCTCAGGAAGTTCCTGTCGGGGTCATGACCGCCATCATCGGAATGCCTGTGTTTGTGTACATCGCAAGAAGGGGGGCGAAGCTATGAAACTTCGTTTTGGCGTTACTGCGGCTGAAAAGAAAGCATGGATCGTCTTTTTGGTTTTACTGGGGTTAACAGCTGCTGTACTCATCATAAGCGCTGGTCTCGGACAAAGGTTTATTCCTCCCTGGGATGTAGCAAAAACATTCTTTGGTGCAGGTTCCAAGCTGGATGAACTGATGATCATGTCGTTCCGCATGCCAAGAATTTTGACGGCTTTATGCGCCGGTGTCTGCTTGGCAGCGGCAGGCGCGATATTGCAGGGGCTCGTCAGAAACCCTCTCGCATCTCCGGATATTATCGGAATAACAGGAGGAGCGGCGGTAGCGGTCGTGCTTTTAATGATGTTCTTCTCAGACCGCAGCAGTTCACTTACGATCAGTCTGTCATGGCTTCCAGCAGCAGCATTTATCGGCGCATCGGCTGTCGGGCTCATCGTCTATTTACTGGCATACAAAAATGGCGCCTCCACATTTCGGCTGGTGCTTATCGGAATCGGATTTTCAATGTCGGCGCAGGCGATGACTACCCTGCTGATGATCAAAGGTCCGATTTACCGGGCATCACAAGCCAATGTATATATCACTGGGTCAGTTTATGGGTCAAACTGGCAGCATGTAAAAATAGCTATTATCTTATCTGTCATTCTCTTATTCATTTGTTTTGTCGCGCTAAAAAATATGAATATACAGGTGCTGGGTGAAGATATTGCGGCGGGTGCAGGAAGCGCTGTGCAGCGAAATCGTTTTTTCTTGCTCCTTTTGAGTACGGCTCTTACTGGTTGTGCAGTTTCAGTTGCCGGCACAATCGGTTTTGTCGGGCTGATGGCGCCCCATATTGCAAGACGGCTTGTCGGCTCATCTTATGGCGCCCTGCTCCCAGCGTCGGCACTTATTGGAGCTCTGCTCGTTTTAACAGCTGATATCGTCGGCAGAACCTTATTTGCCCCGGTGGAAGTGCCGGCCGGCGTCTTTACAGCGGCTATCGGCGCACCTTATTTTATTTATTTGCTCTATAAAACAAGAAATTCTTGATCGTTAAACCCATTTTCTTAAAAAAGAAAATGGGTTTTTTTGATAATGACTGAAGATTCGTAATTATTTTTGCTATACTGACAGAGACATTGATAAAGAAAGGGCGGCAGATGAATGAAAGAAGCAGAGGTATTAAAATATGAAGCATTTACAAGCAGTCCCGGCAAAGGAAACCCTGCAGGCGTCGTTTTGCAGGGAGACGATTATACGGAAGACGAGATGCAGATCATAGCTGAGCGTGCCGGGTATTCAGAAACTTCCTTTATCCGAAAAAGCGAGTCGGCCGATCTTGAACTCCGTTACTTTACACCTGGACACGAAATGAATTTGTGCGGTCATGCGACAGTTGCTTCTCTTTACGCATTATGTGAGAAAGGAATGCTGGAGAGCGGTAAAACGTACAGCATCCAAACGAAAGCGGGTATCCTGCCTGTGAAGATTTCTGAAAAAGATGGCCGTATTCATATCACGCTTGAACAGGCCTCTCCGCAATTCAAACCATTTACAGGCGATCGGAAAAAACTTGCGGACGCACTGGGTATCACCGAAGAGGATTTTCATGAAGACCTTCCGATTGTGTTTGGCAGCACTGGCATATGGACAGCCATCGTTCCGCTTAAATCATTGGAGGCTTCCAAAAAAATGGTGCCAGATAACAAACAATTTCCGGAAGTGTTAATTGATCTGCCAAAAGCTTCAGTCCATCCGTTTACCTTTGAAACCGTCCATCCCGACAGCGACCTGCACGGGCGCCACTTTTCATCCCCGTATTCGGGAACGATTGAAGACCCCGTGACCGGCACAGCATCCGGCGTGATGGGGGCTTATATGAAACAATATGGCAATGCCGAGCAGCATAAATTTATCATTGAACAAGGGCAGGAAATTGGAAAAGACGGAAAAGTGGAGATCGAAATGAACGAAGCCGGCGGCCATGTGAAAGTGAACATGACAGGAACAGCCGTTTACTCAGAAACCCGTATTCTTAAAATCTAATACGGATGATGGTTTACAAAAAGATGCACTTTCCGTTATCATTATGAAATGATAATCATTTTCAATTGCATAGGAAGGTGAGACGGTATGCCTCAAACCGAACAAATACATCAGCATTCAGCACTGCGGGACATCATACGCAGCAGAAGATCGATTCGAAAGTTTAAACAAGAGCCAGTACCTTCAGCAGTCATTCTTGACATGCTTGAAACGGCAAAATATGCGCCAAATCACAGAGTGACAGAGCCATGGAGATTTATTTACGTTTCCAGTGAGACAGGTAAAACGAACCTCATCAATACATTTGCAGCGTTCTCTAAGAAATCCAAGCCGGATATGACAGAGGAAAAGCTTCAAAATTTCAAAAACACACTTGGGCGCGTTCCGGGATTTCTCCTCGTCGTGTTTCAGGAAGATGAAAACGAAAGAGCGCGGGACGACGATTTTGCGGCAACAAGCTCGTTGATTCAAAATCTTCAGCTTCTTGCTTGGGAAAAAGGAATCGGCATGGTTTGGAAAAGCGGAAAAATCCTTTATGACAAAGAAGTCCATCAGGCCTTTGGTTTGCATGATAATGAGCGTTTCGCCGCCATCATACAAACAGGTTATCCTGACGAGGCGCCGGAAGTGAAAAAACGCACACCGATCCGCGACCGGTTTACTGAAATGTAAAAAGCCCCTTGTCTCAAACGGAGACAAGGGGTTTTTCATTAACGAGATTTCTTTTTCGCTCTGTTGTCGGCTGCTTTCGCACGCTCTTGCGCTTCGCGGTCATCTGCATCAGCAAGCTCGGTTGAATATTCTTCGTAAACGCCGTCAGTTTCCCTTTTTAATGCATCGGGAACTTGTGGAAGTTTTTGTTTGTTTTTATCACGGTTTTTGTGGATATGATTTCTGCCCATATCAAATTCCCCCTAAAAAGTGATATCAAACAAATATAGTATTTGATTTTAAGGGGCTATGTATTCCTACTTCCGCTTAGCAGCTTTTTCCGCTTTTTTAAATTCGCCTGAATAAAGAACTTCCTGCATTTTTTTCAGGTTGGCGCCTTGCTGGTGCTTCTCCCTCTTTTTTTCCATAAAAAGGACCTCCTTCAACCATGTTATTCTTAAGGTTGACGCTTCCTGCTGTTTTTATACAGTCTTTCGGTCCGCTATCAGCTGTGAGAGTGCAAATTCAAGATCCGAATATGTAAAACGAAATCCAGAGGTTATCGCTTTTTTCGGAAGAGCGCGCTGTCCTTTCACAATCAAAAGACTCATTTCACCCAATGCTTTTGATAAAAAGAATTCCGGGACGGGGAGCCAGTGCGGGCGGTGCTTCACCCGTGCAATCGCTTTTCCGAATTGCTTCATGTCCACAGGATTTGGCGCGGTGACATTCATTGGGCCTGAGATGCCGACGTTATCCACCGCATATCGGATCATCTGGGCCGCATCCTCGACATGAATCCATGACAGCCACTGCCTTCCCGTTCCGATCGTTCCGCCGGCCAGAAACTTATAGGGGAGAACCATAAGCGGTAGAGCGCCTTTTTCTCCAAGCATCACGCCAAATCTCGCATAAACTGTCCGAATGCCCATCGCCTCAATATGCTGTCCTTCCTTTTCCCACAGGTGTGCAGTATGGCTGAGAAAATCCTCATCTGACGTTGCAGAATCCTCTGTGAAAGTTTTCTCAAGGCTTGTGCCGTAAATACCCACGGCACTGGCTTGGATCAATGTCTTCGGCTTCTCCTTCTGTTTCTGAATAAGCCGCTGCACTTCACGCGTCGCATTGATACGGCTGGAGAGAATGTGCTGCTTCGTTTTTTCTGTCCAGCGGCCAAAAATCGATTTTCCCGCAAGGTTTATCCAGACATCAATATGAGGAAGTTCCTGCTCCGGGGCGGCTCCTTCCGTCAGCCATTGGACATATGTCATATTTTTTTGTTCAGTTTCCCTTGCGTTTCTTGATAAAATATAAACATGGTGTCCCTGGCGGGTAAGAACGCCTGTCAGATGCTGGCCGAGAAAACCGGTTCCGCCCGTCATTGCGATATTCATGAACATCTCTCCTCATCGTTCTAATAAATATACTTTACCTCATTGTAATAAAAGAAAACGCGTTTCAGGCCTGAGAAGGGAGATTAAGATGCCGTTTATTACAAAAATATCAACGCAAAAAAAGAATACGGAACGCTTCAATATTTTTCTGGATGATAAATACGCCTTCAGCGTGGACGCGGATGTGCTCGTGAAATTTGAGCTCAAGAAGGGAAAAGAACTCGATGATCTTGACATCATTGAGATTCAATACGGCGATGAAGTGAAGAAAGGCTTCAACCGTGCGCTTGACTTTTTATCCTATCGAATGCGGTCGACGAAAGAGGTCGAGGACCACTTAAAGAAAAAAGAAACCTCGCCCCCCGTCATTGCGGAAGTCATCCATAGGCTTAACGATTACAAGTACTTAAACGACCAGGAATTTGCCGCAGCCTATGTCAGCACTCACAAAAAAACAAACGGAAAAGGCCCTGATGTTTTGTTCAGAGAGCTAAGGGCGAAGGGAATTGATGACGATACAATTAAGGAGGCGCTAAGTTCCTTTTCCTTTGAAGATCAGACAAGAGAAGCGGTCAAGCATGTTGAAAAGCTTCTCAAAAAAGATAAAAAGCTTTCGACGAAAGAACTCAAACAGCGCGCCCAGCTGCAGCTTCAGCGCAAGGGCTTCTCATTTGATGTTATCAGCGCGGCGATGGATCAGATTGAATATGAAAATGATGAAGACACAGAGAAAGAAGCGCTGCGCCTTCACGCGGAAAAAGCGTTTAGAAAATACCGCTACGACGGCTCATATGAAAGCGCCATGAAGGTCAAACAATTTTTATTCCGCAAAGGATTCTCACTCGATTTAATCGAGCAATTTCTGCAGGAAGAGGAGTAGCTGAAAAAATGGAGAAACGATACAGTCAAATGACACCGCACGAACTCAATACCGAAATCGCATTACTTTCTGAAAAAGCAAGAAAAGCCGAACAGCATGGAATCATAAACGAACTGGCAGTGCTCGAACGGAAAATTACGATGGCAAAAGCATATTTACTGAACCCGGAAGATTACTCACCGGGAGAAACATATCGTGTGGAAAACACTGAGGACGAGTTTACCATCAGTTATTTAAATGGCGTTTTCGCATGGGGATACAGGACCTCTTCCCCTCAGCAAGAGGAAGCGCTGCCAATCTCAGTATTGCAAGAAAAAGAATAAAGCGTAACAGGGAGGCTGATGATCAGCCTCTTTTTGTTTGCAGCACATTTACACGAATTCTTAAAGAAAAAATCATTGAATTCACTTGAAAAATCTTTTAAGATGAAACTCGTTGTTTTTTAAAATCAAAGGAGGCGATGACGTTGAGTATCAAAAACCCATCTGTAAAATTTATTATATTTGTTCTTATGGTTTGTACATTTTCAATCGGCTATACAGAATACGCGGTGATGGGTATTTTGACGTCGATTGCCAATGACTTTCATATACAGGTTTCATCCGCAGGGCTTCTTGTCACGGCTTATGCGGCAAGCGTTTGTTTGACAGGACCGCTCGTCACCATCATTTCCGTCAAGCTTCCGAGAAAGCCTGTGCTTCTTGGGCTGATGGCGATATTTATCCTTTCAAACCTGATGAGCGCACTGGCGCCGAATTTTACGGTATTGGCCATTTCAAGAATTTTATCTGCGTCCATTCATGGCGCTTTCTTCGCGATTGCCATGGTATTCGCAAGTGAAATGGTTCCGCCGGAAAAGCGTGCTGCAGCTGCTGCTTCAATGAACGGCGGACTGACAGTGGCTCTAATGCTTGGTGTTCCATTCGGCTCTTATCTCGGAGATGTCCTGAATTGGAGAGCGGTGTTTTCCATCATTACGGCACTTGGTGTCATCGGATTTTTAGGCCTTATGGCTGCCGTGCCGAACAGAAAACCAAAAGTGATCCCAATGCTTATGAATGAGTGGGGGGTTTTTAAACACAAACAAGTGCTGTTTTCCTTCGCGATTACCATTTTAGGCTATTCCGGTGTCTTTATCGCCTACACCTTTATCGAACCCATTTTGAGGCATTCAGCCGGATTCAGCACGGTTGGCATTACAGGTGCTCTCTTTGCGTATGGATTGGGAGGCGTTGCCGGGAATTTCTGTGCTGGAAAAGTACCGCTGCCTTTGCTGACTCGGACGATGATCGGCGTAATGATCGGTTTAATCGGTGTTCTGGCTGTATTTCCTTACATCGCCATTTACCCGGCTGCAGCCATTGTGGCAACGTTCCTATTCGGGGCATGCGCATTCGGCACGCCGCCTCTTCTGCAAACAAAGGTCATTTCCTCATCTGAGGGCGGCACAACCATTGCCGCAGCTGTCAGCGTATCAGCATTTAACCTTGCCAATGCCCTTGGTGCATGGATCGGCGGAATGATTTTAAACGGAACTGGCTCTTATTCCTGGCTGTTTGCAGGAGGTGCGCTTATGACCGCATGCGGACTTGTGCTTTCTACCTTCGCACACTTATCAGAAAAGAAGAGCGTCTACGAATATCAAGTCAATAAAGGGTAAAAACAGCTGCAGTGTATGCAGCTGTTCTTCTTTACCGTTTGCCTGAGGCTCTCATTCTTTCTTGAGGATGCTGATTGATAGATCCGTCAGCGCGCTTTGAAGCATAGTCGTCCTTTGCTCTCGGTTCACCCTGAAATTTGTTTTCGTTTTCGTAAGGAAATCCTTTTTCTTTATTTCGGACCATGTCATATCCCCCTAGGTTCGAGATCAAAAAGTTGCGTCTTTCCAGATGAAGACGTAAGGTTAGTATATGGAGAACACCACGTAATAAAGCGTTATTTTTTTCCTGAAGAAAGGAGACTGCACACATGAATATGTACATTGAGAAACTGACTAATCTGCTTCTGGAAAAGAACGAGATGATCAGCTATATACAGGCAAAAACGTGGGTGGAATTGTTATGGAGCGATTTCGAAGCAACCTATGCAAAAGCCGGACACGCCTATCAAGGTGAAAAAATGACTGAAAAAATCGTCACACAATGGATTGAAAACTATGGCGGCCAGCTCCACCTTTTTCAAAGCTCCCGTAACGACGTGAATGATTACTTAAATCAAAGCAGAGGCCTTTTGCACTAAAAACCTGCCGTTAACGACCGGCAGGTTTTTTCATTTTCTTAAAATTACCTTAACAGGAAGAAATCATAAACAAAACATGTTTCACCAGCCTGTCAATCAGGGAATACCACTAATATCTTGTCAAAATGCGAGGAGGAGCTTTATATGAAAAAGAAACAAGTAATGCTCGCTTTAACAGCTGCCGCAGGACTGGGTTTGACAGCACTTCATTCCGCTCCCGCAGCAAAAGCTGCGCCCCTTCACGACATATCTGTCAGCATGCCATCATCCGATTCTTACATCATAAAAACAGGAAAGCTGAATGTCCGGACTGAGCCAAATCATAAAGGTGACATTCTCGGCACTGTATCATCAGAACAAAAAGTAAAAGTCGATGGATTTGTAAATGCCGATTGGGCTCAAATTCATTTCAAAGGAAAAAAAGCGTATATTTCAACCCACTTTTTAATGAAAACCGCAAGCCAAGCGAAAACAATGAAACAGACAGCCTTCTATGCACCGACGCCCGAAAATGGAAAAGCTAAACAGCTCTCATCTGGAACAGAGGTGACAATACTTGGGTGGGGATTCAGTGAAAACGGCGGATTTGACTTCACTTGGGCGTTCGTGGATTATGGCGGAGTTAAAGGCTATATTCACACAAAGGATTTACAAATGCGATAAAAAGGCAGGCCGAGGCTTGTCTTTTTGCCTATGCATGAAACATTTCTTCTTTCTGCACGTAACAATGAGAAAGGAGATGATGATATGACGGGTTTAGTCGGCGGAGGGCTTATGATCATTGCGGGCATACTGATCAAACTGTTTCCTCCCAAATCGATCAACAGTGTGTACGGATACAGAACGAGACGCTCAATGTCAGATCAAAGATTATGGAATGAAGCGAACCGTTACAGTGCATCATTAATGATCCTGTCAGGCTTGGTGATTGCGGGAATGGGTTTGCTGCTGGGATCAAACTTGATTATTCTTCAGCTTATCCTGCTGATTGCTGCCTGTGTCATAACATTTATGCTGACGGAGAAAAGGCTGAAAATCATGACGCACAGTCAAGGAGGAGATAGAAGTGGACGGAGTTAAATGCCAGTTTGTCAATACGAACGGGATCACGCTTCACGTTGCAGCCGCAGGACCGGAAGACGGCCCGTTAATTGTCCTGCTCCATGGATTTCCTGAGTTTTGGTACGGCTGGAAAAATCAAATCAAACCGCTTGTTGATGCGGGTTACCGGGTCATTGCACCTGATCAGCGGGGCTACAATCTCAGTGACAAACCGGAGGGTATTGATTCGTATCGGATTGATACATTAAGAGATGATATCATCGGGCTTATTACGCAATTCACTGATGAAAAAGCAATTGTCATCGGGCATGACTGGGGAGGGGCTGTTGCATGGCATTTGGCTTCCACACGCCCGGAATATCTTGAAAAACTGATCGCGATCAATATCCCGCACCCGCACGTCATGAAAACCGTAACGCCGCTTTATCCGCCGCAATGGCTGAAAAGCTCGTATATCGCATACTTCCAGCTCCCCGATATACCGGAGGCATCACTAAAGGAAAATGATTATGAAACATTAGACAAAGCGATTGGATTATCCGACCGTCCCGCGCTTTTTACATCCGAGGATGTCAGCAGGTACAAAGAAGCATGGAAACAGCCGGGCGCGCTGACAGCTATGCTGAACTGGTACAGAGCCCTCAGAAAAGGAAGCTTGGCAGAGAAACCCTCTTACGAAACAGTACCTTACCGAATGATCTGGGGAATGGAAGACCGCTATTTGAGCAGAAAGCTTGCGAAAGAGACGGAAAGGCATTGCCCGAATGGACATCTCATCTTTGTTGATGAAGCTTCCCATTGGATTAACCACGAAAAGCCAGCCATCGTCAATCAGCTGATTTTGGAATATCTTAAGAACCAATAAGCCAAAATTTCTCTCCTTCCGTCTGTCATAATGGCAGACTTTTTCTGTGCGTTTTTTTCATAGTCTGTTTTAAACATGACAAAATAACATTAAAAATCATGAATGTCACCATAAAATTGTAACAAAAAACAGGTTTAAACGACTTTAAAAAAAGGAATAGCCTTACTGAAGATTTGTGTAAAACTCCCCTAAGGCAATACTTAAAAAGAATAATAAAAAGAAGGTGCCTTAATGAAGCAAGGATTAATCTCGATTATTATCCCGTCTTACAATGAAGGGTATAATGTCAAACTCATTCATGAATCTTTAAAAAAGGAATTTAAAAACATTCATTATGACTATGAAATATTCTTCATAAACGACGGAAGTGTTGATGACACGCTTCAGCAGATCAAAGACTTGGCAGCGACGTGCAGCCGGGTAAAATATATATCTTTTTCTCGAAACTTTGGTAAAGAAGCCGCAATTTTGGCGGGCTTTGAGCATGTTCAGGGCGAGGCGGTTATTGTCATGGATGCCGATCTGCAGCATCCGACATATTTGCTGAAGGAATTTATCAAAGGCTACGAAGAAGGGTATGACCAAGTCATTGCCCAAAGGAACAGAAAAGGGGACAGCTTTGTCCGCTCACTCTTATCATCTATGTATTACAAGTTCATTAATAAAGCGGTGGAAGTCGATTTGCGTGACGGTGTCGGTGACTTCAGATTGTTAAGCCGCCAAGCTGTGAATGCACTTTTGAAGCTGAGCGAAGGAAACCGCTTTTCAAAAGGCCTTTTTTGCTGGATTGGCTTTGATCAGAAAATTGTATTTTATGAAAATGTCGAACGAAAAAACGGCACCTCCAAATGGTCGTTCAGCAGTCTGTTTAACTACGGAATGGACGGCGTCGTTTCATTTAATCATAAGCCGCTGAGATTATGTTTTTATACAGGCATTTTCATTCTGCTGCTTTCCATCATTTATATCATTGCCACATTCGTTAAAATTCTGACTAACGGTATTTCTGTGCCTGGGTATTTCACTATTATCTCAGCAGTGTTATTTCTCGGCGGAGTACAGCTGTTAAGCCTTGGAATTATAGGCGAATATATCGGCCGAATCTATTATGAAACAAAAAAACGCCCGCATTATTTGATCAAAGAAGCGAATATCCCGAACAAAGACCTGCCTGAAACGAACGAATTAAAAAGCATGCGGCGTCTGACAAAAATGCACTGAAAATACCAAGCGCCATTGGCAGTGCTTTTTTTGCGTGTCTATTATCTTAAAAGCAAGACTGGAGAATTCATATGAAAAGAAAACATATCATGATCTATGCGGCCAGTCTGCTGGTGTCCGTTCTGGCACACGCTTTTTTTGTGAAAGAATGGGCGGAAGGCAGGTATATGACAGGTCCGGGTGACGGGCTTGCGCAAATGATCGTATTTAAAAAATTATTATTTGACCAATATACACACGGGAATTTTTTCTACAATTATTCATTCGGACTTGGCGGCGGCACATTCAGTCAGCTCGGCTATTATTTTTCTGCGTCTTTTCTTTTTCTTGCTGTGTCTGCCGCTGTTTGGCTGCTTCAAGCCGTCCAGCTGATCGGAGAAGCGGATACGCTTTTTTGGGCTGAGTCTGCTGTTTTTATCAGTATTTTCAAATTGAGCTTTATCATCTTTACGTCCGCTTCTGTTTTTCATTATCTTCTTAAGCACAGGGTGGCATCGTTCACGGGAGCCGTGTTATACGGCGTCTCAATTATTTATTTCCGTCACGAAGCGTATTGGGAATTTTTCACCGATACAATGGTTTGGCTTCCGCTGCTTGTGCTTGGCGCAGAAAAAATTATTAGAGAGCGGCGTCCGGCGTGGTTTATCGTTGCGTGTTCGCTGACGTTAATCAATAATTTTTACTTTGCATACATAAACCTTATATTCATCGGAATCTATGTGCTGTTCAGATGGCTGATCCGTTTGGAACCGCATGAAGAGAAAAGATGGATTCAAATCAGACTATTTCTGGTTTCAGGCTTCATTTCTTTTGGCATCAGTGCGGCGGCGTTTGTGCCGGTAGTATACGGTTTTTTAAATAACCTGCGCCCTCCATACAGCCAGAAAATAGAGTGGCTCAATTTCGATGATAATATCTTATTTTCGAGCCGGATCATCATTGTGCCGGCCGCTTTTCTGCTGTTTTTGTTTATGATTTCTTTTTACAAAAACCGTGTGTTTCGTCTCTTTGCCGGATTGAGCCTGCTGTTTATTCTGTTTCATTTCAGTCCGTATGCGGCAAGCGTCTTTAACGGTTTTTCCGCCCCGCAAAACCGGTTTGAATATGTTCTGGCTTTTACCATTGCGGGAGCAGCTGCGGCTGGTTTGTCACAGCTGTCTGAATTGAAACGGAAAGAACTGCTCCCGGCCGCAGCTGTCGTCCTGCTTCTTTACTTGTATCATATCCAAAGGTATAAGCTCGATATATGGAAGCCTGCGAATGAAAGTATTCTATTGCTCTTACTCATGACAATCGCAGCCTTGTTTGCTGCAGCTTTTCCGAAAAAACGGGCAAAAATGGCTGTGTACGGTATAATCATTCTTTCTGCGCTGTTTGTCGCCAACTCCTATCAAAAATACGCGCTCTCAGAAGGCGGCGATTTGGACAGTGTGACAAAAGAATATCTTACAAGTGAGGAATACAGAGGGCGGGAATCATCTGAGCTCATCAGACGTTTACAGAAGGAAGACGATGATCCGCTCATGAGAATCGACTGGATGAACGGGGTCCGCAATAATACGCCAATCATTTACGGGTTTAATGGCTTCAGCGCGTATTCCAGCATTTTAAACAAAGATCTGCTGGCCTTCTATTGGAATGATTTAAGTATCGATATGGGCAGGGAAAGCGTCAGCCGTTACGCGTCATTGGGAGACAGGGCGAATTTATACAGCCTGCTTTACGGCAAATATTATATGACCGAAAAAACAAACGAAGCCAGCGTCCCGTACGGCTTCAAAAAGCATTTAGAAACAGAGCATTATGCAGTTTATGAGAATCAGTACATGCTTCCATTCGTCAAAACAGCGGATGTCATATACAGCGAAAGTGAGCTGGACCGATTGCCCGCTCTTGCGAAAGAACAGGCGATGCTGAAAGGAATCATATTAAAAGATCCATCAGGAAAAACGGAGCAGACACCAAAACCGTCCAATTTGATCACCAAGTCGGACATCACTGCAAAACAAGCCCAGTATCAAAACGGGCTGCTAACCGTAACTGGAGAAAACGGAGGAGAGCTGATCATCACCCCGAAACAGCCATCATCCGCTCCGGGAGACTACTATGTCAGCTTTTATTTGAAAAGCAAAGCAAAAGACAAAGGATTTACGTTAAAGGTAAATGATTATGTCACAACAAGGAAATCGAACAAATCGATATATAAAACCGGAGTAAATAATATAACGGTAAGAGTGCCTAAATCAGGCCATATCTCAATCAATCTTCCGAAAGGAACCTATGAGCTGAGAAACATAGCGCTCTATGAAGAAAATTACCAAACGCTGAAAAACGCTGTAATGAAAAATAAAACAGAGAAAGCAGACAAACTGAATTGGAACAAAAATCGACTGACCTTTGCCTATCATCTGACAAAAGACCAGTACATCATGCTTCCGATCCCATATGAAAAAGGCTGGGAGCTGAAGATCAATGGAAAAACACAGAAGATCGAAAAAGCGGATTATGCTTTTATAGGCTTCAAGGCGCAAAAGGGAGACAATCACATTGAGCTGACTTACTATCCGCCATACTTCAAAATATCGGCGATCATATCTCTCGTCAGTCTGTTGCTTGCTGTTTTCTATATAAGACGTAAAAAGCCCGGCTCTATATAGAGCCGAGCTTTAATTTTTTCTGAAGTTTTTCTTCGCTGAATATCCATCCCGTATAGGACGAACGAATCGTGAGATCATGGCCGATATGAACAATTGCGACAAACGGATAATGGCCTTTGCTCCGATAACGCAGGTCGATAAATCTCACCTCATAATGATCTTTAAACGTATCCACTTCCCACCGGTAAACCGGAGAAAAGGACAGAAATGCCGCGATGTTATCATCCTGCTTTGCCGCATGCATTACATCGGTTTCAGGAACAGGCACCCGATTAAATGTATCCAGAATCACGACATGTCCTTCCATGCTTCTTCCTACATAGAAAGCATGTGCTGTCGTCACTGCGATTCGCCATTGCCTGAATTTCATCGTTGGAGAAATAATAATGCTTTCGATCTCATCATGAATCATCTCATGAAGCTTCCGTTTAATTCTCAGCTGCATGATCAGGCGCACCAAATAATAGCCTGCCAATATGATATATAAGCTGAGAAACGTGATGCCGGGACTGCCGCCTGCATACCAAATCGCGATAGCTGCCAGATGGCTGATAAAAATAAACGGATCAAACGTATTAATCAGCCCGAGGGCAACCCATTTTTTCGAAAACGGACGAATGGCTTGTGTTCCATAGGCGTTGAATATATCAACAAAGACATGCAGAACGACTGCCAGCAGTGTCCACAGCCACAGGTGCAGAAAATCGGCCTGAGGATAAAATAAATACAGAATCGCCGGGATGATGACAGACCAAAACAAAACGGCGGGAATTGAATGGGTAAATCCTCTGTGATTCCTTATATAAACAGCATTGTTTTTAAGCTTTAACACAGTATCAATATCCGGAGCCTGAGAGCCCGCAAGCGTTGCGATCATAACAGCGTGAGCCATTGCCGGATCTGATCCGACAACAGGATCAAGCGTCGCAATACCGCCCAGTGCGATGCCCATAACGACATGTGTGCCCGTATCCATAGGTGACCTCCTTGCAGGATGATCCTGCACATTCACTTTGTAAGAAATTCCCCATTTTCATATACCCAATTTTTAAACTGATTCAATCGTTCTCATATGTTTCCGCTTTTTCTTTATTACTATTTAATGTAACATATTATCGTACTGTGCCCTTAGTGTACAACAAAAAACAGTCTAAAGAAAAGCGGGGCGCGAAAGACTGGGGAGAAACACATATGAACGTACTTGAAGACAAATTAAAACAAAAAGACATACAGCAATTTCGTGATGATTTAATCTCATGGTTTGAACGAGAGCAGCGCGTTTTGCCGTGGAGAGAGGACCAAGATCCATATAAGGTGTGGGTATCTGAAGTCATGCTGCAGCAAACGAGAGTAGAGACAGTGATTCCTTACTTTCTCCGGTTTGTGGAACAATTCCCGACAGTGGAAGCGCTCGCTGATGCTGATGAAGAAAAGGTGCTGAAAGCATGGGAAGGGCTCGGCTATTATTCGCGAGTCAGAAACCTGCAAAGCGCGGTAAAAGAAGTGAAACAGGAATACGGCGGCATTGTCCCTCCAGACGAGAAAGATTTTGGCGGGTTAAAAGGCGTCGGCCCTTATACAAAGGGAGCGGTGCTCAGCATTGCCTACAATAAACCCATTCCCGCAGTTGACGGAAATGTGATGCGTGTCATGTCCAGAATTCTTTCTATTTGGGATGATATTGCCAAACCAAAAACAAGAACGATCTTTGAAGACGCCATACGAGCTTTTATTTCCAAAGAAAAACCATCTGAATTTAATCAGGGCTTGATGGAGCTTGGAGCCTTGATCTGTACGCCAAAATCACCCTCATGCCTGCTTTGCCCGGTTCAGCAGCATTGCTCAGCATTTGAAGAAGGCACTGAACGGGAGCTTCCGGTAAAAAGCAAAAAGAAAAAGCCCGGGATCAAAACCATGGCCGCGATCGTACTGACTGATGAAGACGGACAAGTGTATATCCACAAACGGCCGTCTAAAGGTTTACTCGCCAACCTGTGGGAATTCCCTAATCTTGAAACACAAAAAGGGATCAAAACTGAGCGTGAACAGCTCATTGCTTTCTTAGAAAACGAATATGGCATACAAGCTGATATCAGTGATCTGCAAGGTGTAGTCGAGCATGTTTTCACCCACCTGGTATGGAATATTTCAGTGTTTTTCGGTAAAGTAAAACAAGTGTCGGATACCAGCGAGCTGAAAAAAGTAACGAAAGAAGAGCTCGAACAATTTGCGTTCCCGGTGTCACATCAAAAAATCTGGAAGATGGCAGTAGAAGCAGCCGCCATCTCGGCTGCTCCGTAAACCATTCTTAATCGTAAGAGACGCGCGTGCCGTGGCTGTAGTCCGCTTCATTGCGCTTCATTCCGCCGCGCGCTTCAATTTCTTGCGTTAATTCCCGGTATTTTGATTGGCCTTCTTCGTTCAAATAAGGCATAATTTGCTGAAAGGCATGATGAAAATAAGCGAGTTCACTGTTCTTCCAATCTTTTTTGGAAACCATGTTCAATTCGCTCATATCACGTCCGACATACATAACAGAAGACCCCCTTTAAAGTTCTTGCCATTATTGTTTGTGGAAATAAAAGAACTATACGCTACAAGGAGATGAGGAAAAATGGAACAAAATAAATGTGCACTCGTAACAGGAAGCAGCCGCGGTGTCGGAAAAGCGGCCGCGATCAGACTTGCTGAGAACGGCTATAATATCGTCATTAACTATGCACGCAGCAAAAAAGCAGCATTAGAAACAGCGGAAGAAATCGAAAAGCTTGGCGTTAAAGTGCTTGTCGTAAAAGCAAACGTAGGACAGCCTGCAAAAATCAAAGAAATGTTTCAGCAAATTGATGAAACGTTCGGCAGACTTGATGTTTTTGTCAATAATGCCGCTTCAGGAGTACTAAGACCTGTCATGGAATTAGAAGAAACACACTGGGACTGGACGATGAACATTAATGCGAAAGCATTGCTTTTCTGCGCTCAGGAAGCTGCCAAGCTAATGGAGAAGAACGGAGGCGGGCATATTGTCAGCATCAGTTCATTAGGCTCTATCCGCTATCTTGAAAACTACACCACGGTCGGTGTATCAAAAGCAGCGTTAGAGGCTTTAACCCGTTATCTTGCCGTTGAGCTTTCACCAAAACAAATTATCGTCAATGCTGTTTCAGGCGGAGCGATCGACACAGATGCGCTGAAACACTTCCCGAATAGAGAAGATCTGCTTGAAGATGCGCGCCAAAACACCCCGGCGGGACGCATGGTCGAAATTAAAGACATGGTTGATACTGTTGAGTTTCTAGTGTCTTCCAAGGCTGACATGATCCGCGGACAGACAATTATCGTTGACGGCGGACGCTCACTGCTCGTTTAAAAATTTTTAAAAAAGAGGAATAGCTATACGATCACCTGCACATTCTAATGACCGTGGAGGTGATAACAATGGCTAACTCAAATAACTTCAGCAAAACAAACGCTCAACAAGTTAGAAAACAAAACCAACAATCAGCTGCTGGTCAAGGTCAATTTGGCACTGAATTTGCTAGCGAAACAAACGCTCAGCAAGTCAGAAAACAAAACCAGCAATCAGCTGGCCAACAAGGTCAATTCGGCACTGAATTCGCTAGTGAAACTGACGTACAGCAGGTAAGACAGCAAAACCAATCTGCTGAACAAAACAAACAACAAAACAGCTAATCACTGAAACAGAAAAAAGCACTTCATCTTCGGGTGGAAGTGCTTTTTTCTGTTTGAAAAACGACAAAACTTGTGGAAGGTCTACAGAATGAGTCAAAGGGTTTGCTTTATGGAGATCGAAATGATTAAAGGAGGAAATGTTTATACTTTCATCAGGCTGAAGGAGGAACCGATGACGGAATTTGAAAAGCTGGTAAGTGAACAGATGAAAACGATGGATAAGCTTCTCGATCTCCAATCAGAGCTCGACCGCTGCAAACAAATTGAGGCGGAACTCCGGCATTTGGAAAGGGATGCAAAGCTGCGTGGGATTCAGGCTGAAATTGCGGTAAAACGGAAACACCTTGCCGATATACAGGATATGTTTCAAAAGCAGACAGAGCAGGTCATTCGTTCATATCGCAGCTCAGAAAAGCCGTCTTCCTTTGTGTAGTGCAGGAATGTGCCATTCCCCGGCCGGAATGGCTCTTTTATTTTCATTTTTCAATTTGTAACGTTATAATAGGTAAAAGACGTTGTCGGTAAGCAAATTTGGACATACTAACTGTAGGGCTTTATAGAAAGTAGGGGAGAAATATGGGCTATCCCAAGGAAGGAGAAACCATTCAAATTCACAGCTATAAGCACAACGGGCTGATTCATAGAATTTGGAATGAGACAACAATCTTAAAAAGTACAGAAATGTGTGTCATCGGAGCCAATGACCGGACGATGGTAACCGAATCAGACGGCCGGACATGGATAACCAGAGAGCCCGCAATCTGTTATTTTCACGCAAGACAATGGTTTAATGTCATCGGGATGCTGAGGGAAGACGGGGTTCATTATTATTGCAACATCAGTTCTCCGTTTGCCTATGATGGCGAAGCAATTAAATATATTGATTATGACTTAGATGTTAAGGTTTTTCCTGACATGACCTACAATATTCTCGATGAAGACGAATATGATGATCATCGGAAAGCCATGAATTATCCAAAAGAAATCGACAGTATTTTAAGAGACTACTTAAATACGCTGCTCCATTGGATTCACCAGCGTCAGGGACCGTTTGCGCCCGAGTTTGTCGATATGTGGTATGAACGGTATTTGCGCTATACAAAATAATGGTTACGTAAAAACCTGTTGCGGGGTACAACAGGTTTTTCACATGGGCTCACACACATCATGATAAAGAGAGAGGGGGAATCAACGTGGGGGTTATGAAACGCTACATGCAATTCGTCAAACCTTATAAGAAGCAAATTTTCGTTACAGTGTTAATCGGGATCGTAAAATTCTCCATTCCGCTTGCTCTCCCATTGCTTCTGAAGTACGTAGTTGACGACATTATTCAAGGAGGCGGCACGGCTAGTGACAAAACAACGTCATTGTTCACGATTATGGCGATCATGTTCGCCTTATTTTTAATTTTGCGCCCGCCTGTTGAATATTACCGGCAATATTTTGCCCAGTGGACTGCCAGCAAGGTGCTTTATGATATAAGAGCTAAGCTGTTTGACCATATACAAAAACTGAGCCTGCGTTTTTACGCGAATACAAGAACAGGGGAAGTCATTTCCCGAGTGATTAATGATGTAGAACAAACAAAGGATTTCGTCATCACAGGGCTGATGAATATATGGCTCGATATGCTGACGATTTTGATTGTAATCTCGATCATGCTCACCCTGGACATTAAATTAACGCTGATCTCTATCGTTTTATTCCCATTATACGGAATATCAGTGAAGTATTTTTACGGCCGTTTACGAAAGCTGACAAGGGAGCGCTCACAGGCTCTTGCTCAAGTGCAGGGGCATTTGCACGAACGCATTCAAGGCATGCCTGTCATCAGAAGCTTTGCGATAGAAGATCATGAACAGGCTCAATTTAATGAGAAAAACGGTCATTTCTTAGATAAAGCCATCCGACACACGAATTGGAACGCCAAAACCTTTGCGGTCGTTAATACCATTACAGATTTGGCGCCGCTCATCGTCATAGCGTGCGCCGGGTATTTTGTCATTAATGGACCGCTGACAGTCGGAACAATGGTCGCGTTTGTCGGATATATTGACAGAATGTACAACCCTGTTAGAAGGCTGATCAATTCCTCTACAACTTTGACACAGTCAATCGCATCAATGGACAGGGTATTTGAATTTATTGACGAGCCCTACGAACTCACTGACAAACCAAATGCGATAAAGGCCGATCAGATTCGCGGAGGAGTGGAGTTTCAAAACGTTTCGTTTCAATATGAGAAGGACAAAGAAAATATTCTTCATGATGTATCCTTAAAAGTAAATAGAGGAGAAACTGTAGCTCTCGTCGGCATGAGCGGAGGAGGAAAATCAACGCTCGTCAGCCTGATCCCAAGATTTTATGATGTAACAAGCGGCAGACTGCTGATTGATGGGACGGATATTCGCGATTATGAAGCAAGAAGCCTTCGCAACCAGGTTGGTATGGTGCTTCAGGATACCTTTTTATTTAGTGAAACGATTCGGGAAAATATCGCGATCGGCAAGCCTGATGCCACACTTGAAGAGATAATCGAAGCCGCCAAAGCTGCAAATGCCCATGAATTTATCATGAGTTTTCCAGAAGGATATGAGACCCGGGTGGGGGAACGAGGCGTTAAGCTTTCAGGCGGACAAAAGCAGCGGATCTCAATTGCGCGGGTATTCCTGAAAAATCCGCCGCTCCTCATTTTAGATGAAGCTACATCAGCTCTGGATTTGGAAAGTGAGCATTACATTCAAGAAGCGATGGACAAACTGGCGAAGGATAGAACAACTTTTGTTGTCGCCCACCGTTTATCGACAATCACCCATGCGGATAAGATTGTTGTCATGGAAAACGGGACAATCATTGAAATCGGAACCCATGATGAACTCATGGACTATGAGAGCCAATACAAGCACTTATTTACCATTCAAAATTTGAACTAAAACATCAATCTTATATCCTTTTAACGAAGGATATAAGATTTTTTTGTATATAAAAAAACCCGGCTGTTTAACCGGGTTACTCTTCTGTTTCTATTTCGCAGTCTTTCGGATGATACGTTTGAAAACTTGTGATAAGTGTTTCTAAATGTTCAAGCTGCTCGCGATATTCCACGGCGCTTGCCATAATATTGAGCATGTTGTAATCAATAAGCTCCTCATCCGTATTCTGCTGATTTTTTAAAAATGACTTTGTTAAAAGCTGCTTATACCGGATGCCTTCTTCAACCGCGTCATCATGCGGCTTGATTTTTCCGACAAACCTCATCAAAATCCGTTCGTGCCAGTAAAGCAGGTAATCAAGTTCTTCAGTCAATGTTTCCTGAAACTCTTCCGGCATATGATAGATCTCGTTTTCCAGACGATGCAGCTTCTTCAATGTATCAAGCGCCCGATTTGCAGTAATAATGGCCTGTCTGAACAGGACAAGCTTTCTTGATTTCACATAAGTCGTTTTCTTAAAGTAACTTCTTTCTTCTTTATATAGAAGATATGTCTGATCAAGCTTGATCATTTTTTCTTTCAGTTTTTCAATATCCTCTTTCAAAATCGAATGCTCTGTCGACTGCCGCATGGACAATCTGATCCACTTCATAATTTCTTCGGTGTTTTCGACGGTATTATGAATCAGCTTTGTTTCGTACTTAGGAGGCAAAAACACAAGGTTGACGATAAAGGAAGAAAGCACCCCTAAGATGACTGTGCTTGTTCTGATCAGCGCGAACATTAAAAAGTCGTCACCGGCAGATTCTAATATCGCAATGACTGTTACAAGAGCAATTGAAATTGTATGTTCAATTTTAAGTTTCAGCATGATTGTAATGACAATAACTGCTGTTAACCCGATCATAATCGGGCTGGGTCCGAAAATAAGGCCGAACACTGTGGCAATCACAGCTCCGATGATATTTGCTTGAACCTGGTCAATAATAATGAGAAAAGAGCGGTAAATCGACGGCTGGATCGCAAATATCGCTGCAATTCCAGCGAAAATCGGCGCGGGAAGCCCGATCCACGAAGCCAAATAAAGGGCAAGTGTAATCGCAATCCCGGTTTTGAAAATGCGGGCACCAAGTTTCATTGGTTTGTGCGTGCATTCCTTTCTATAGTAAATTGTGTGACATAGCAAATGGGCTAATCCTTAAAATTCCCGGTTAGTTTATTTGCTAAACAATTAAGTAATATACAGGGATCGATACAAATATTCAAGCTATTTTTCTAGAAAAAGACCAAAATCTTACACGTTGTTTGATTCCATAAAAAAAACAGGAGCTCAAAGCTCCTGTTCAAGGTATTTGATTCTAGTTTTTTAGATGTTTAAATGCATCCTCGACCGCTGTAAGCGTGTCTTTAATATCCTGCTCTGTATGTGCTGTGGTAATAAACCAAGCTTCATACTTAGAAGGTGCTAAATTAATTCCGCGTTCCAGCATCAGCTTGAAAAACGTAGCGAATGTATCTCCGTCACTCCGTTCAGCCTGCTCGTAATTTTCCACTTTCTCATCAGAGAAGTATACCGTGAGCGCACCTTTTAACCGGTTGACCGTAATGGTGATGCCGTGTGTTTCTGCGTGCTTCAAAATACCTTCCTCAAGCATAGCGCCAAGATGATCAAGCTTTTCATACACGCCTTTTTCTTTGAGCACTTCCAGACAAGCGATGCCTGATAGGATGGAAGCGGGGTTCCCTGCCATTGTTCCTGCCTGATAAGCAGGCCCTAGCGGAGCTACCTGCTCCATGATTTCTTGTTTGCCGCCATAGGCGCCAATCGGAAGTCCGCCGCCGATAATTTTCCCGAGTGCTGTTAAATCTGGTTTCACCTGTAAGAGATCCTGCGCGCCGCCATACATAAAGCGGAAAGCCGTAATGACTTCATCGTAAATAACGAGAGCGCCTGCATTATGTGTCAATTCATTTACTTTTTCTAAGAAGCCCTCTTTCGGCTCCACGATACCGAAGTTGCCGACAATCGGTTCAACGAGAACCGCCGCGATTTCACTGCCCCATTTATCAAGAGCCGCTTTATAGCTATCGATATCATTAAATGGTACTGTGATCACTTCGTTTGCAATGCTTTTCGGTACACCGGCTGAGTCTGGTGTGCCGAGAGTAGACGGGCCGGAGCCTGCGGCGACAAGTACAAGGTCCGAATGCCCGTGGTAGCAGCCCGCAAATTTAATGATTTTTGTCCGGCCTGTATATGCGCGAGCCACGCGGATGGTCGTCATAACGGCTTCTGTACCCGAATTGACGAATCTTACTTTGTCCATAGCGGGAATGGCTTCTTTGAGCATTTTTGCAAATGTAACCTCGTGTTTCGTTGGTGTTCCATACAATACACCGTTCTCTGCCGCTTTTTTAATCGCTTCTGTAATATGCGGATGGGCATGTCCTGTAATAATCGGACCGTACGCCGCTAAATAATCGATGTATTTGTTGCCGTCCACATCCCAAAAATAAGCGCCGCTTGCTTTCTCCATTGCAACAGGAGAACCGCCGCCGACTGCTTTATATGATCTAGACGGGCTGTTTACACCGCCGACAATGTGCTGTAATGCCTCATTGTGAAGTTCAATTGATTTTGTATGCAAGAATAAAAACCTCCTATATCTCCATGCGTCCTTTCTATTGTAGCATGCTTCCGAACAAGAACAATGGCTTCGGGCTTCAGATTCAGCTGAGATGGTTGTAATCTGGACAAGAATTGGATACGCTTAATAAAAAAACATCCGGAGGTAACGTAATGACTATAGAAATCGGACAAAAAGCGCCTGATCTTGAGTTAAAAGGTGATCATGGGGAAACAGTAAAATTATCGGATTATAAAGGAAAGTACATCGTGCTTTATTTTTATCCAAAGGACATGACACCCGGATGTACAACTGAAGCATGCGATTTTCGGGACAGTCACGAAAGCTTCGCCGAACTGGATGCCGTCATTATCGGCGTCAGCCCGGACAGCCAGGAAAAACACGGAAAATTTAAAGAGAAGCATAACCTTCCATTTCTGCTTCTTGTTGATGACGAGCATAAGCTGGCGGAAGCATTTGATGTGTGGAAGCTGAAGAAAAACTTCGGAAAAGAGTATATGGGAATCGAGCGTTCCACTTTTTTAATTGATAAAGAAGGCCGGCTCATTAAAGAATGGAGAAAAGTAAAAGTAAAGGACCATGTAGCCGAAGCGCTTCAAACCCTCAAAGATATGTCGGAAAAGTAAATCTCTATGAGCCTATGCTTACTTTTACCCTGATATCAATTGACAAATTATCGTAGAAAGAGTTACACTAATTATAAACATTACAATGTAAGAATTTTTTTTAGAAGAGAGGTGCATGACGGATGGCTGCACATGAACTAAAAGAAGCCTTAGAAACGTTGAAGGAAACCGGAGTTCGCATTACTCCTCAACGTCATGCGATTCTGGAATATCTCGTTAACTCTATGGCTCATCCAACAGCGGACGATATATATAAAGCTCTGGAAGGGAAATTTCCTAACATGAGCGTAGCGACAGTATATAACAATTTGCGTGTGTTCCGGGAATCAGGTTTGGTAAAAGAGCTCACATACGGTGATGCTTCCAGCAGATTCGATTTTGTCACATCCGATCACTATCACGCGATTTGCGAAAACTGCGGGAAAATTGTGGACTTCCATTACCCGGGCCTTGACGAAGTTGAGCAGCTTGCTGCCCACGTCACGGGTTTCAAGGTAAGCCACCACCGTTTAGAAATTTACGGCGTCTGCCAAGAGTGTTCGAAAAAAGAAAATCATTAAAAATAAGCTGACCGCACGAAACGGTCAGCTTATTTTATTTCGACATTTTCTTTTTATTATAAGACTCATCAAATTCTTTTCCTTCTAATCCCTTATCTAAAGTCAGCGGTTCTCGGCAATGCATGCACATATCGACTCTTCCTAAAACCTTTGTCTCTTTATCACAGCCTGGACAAATGACGCGAACCGCTTTGGTCGAAAGCATTCCGATCCAAAAGTAAACTACCGTACTGAGACCGATGGATAAAAGTCCAAGTATCATAAACAAACTAGAAAGCAAAACTGACTCTTTGAAAAAGATCCCGATGTACATAATGATAAACCCAACGAAAACCAAACTTAACGCAAATGTTCTGATTTTATTAATTTTGCTGGAGTATTTCGCCATGTCCATCCCCCTCTGATTTAACTATAGCACAAACTCGATGGGATTTTCTTCATGTTTTCGGTTGAACTGGAATTTATATATGGAGAGTTACTGTGAAATTGTTTATAATAGTTCAATGTGTTTAGAAAAAAGGAATTTCGTTTTAACCATAGAATTGAATCAAATAGAGAATAAAAAAATTTGAACAATTGCATTGGAGGAATAGTGATGGAAAATCTTCTCCGTCCAATTTACCAAGAAAGAGCAAGTCATCCCAACACATTGGCTGTCATTATGATTGAGAGAAGAAACAAAACATCTTCCTTAACAGATAACTTTGATGCAGCTTTGCTGGTGATTGTAAAGGATGCTGATGAGCCAGTTTTTATAAAGCATTATGAATTTGATCATCAAACAGCTTCTTTGCATGTGGTAACAGATTCTCAGATTCAAGAATGGATTTTGCTTGGAACAAATAGAAGAATCATAGATTGGATTGTAAATGGCAGAGTTTTGTTTGACCGTAATGAATACGTAGTTGAACTGATTGACAGGCTGAATACATTTCCGTTTGCCGAACGTAAACTGAAGATCGGACTCGAATACGGCAAATTAATCAGAAGGTATGTTGAAGGAAAAGCTTTTTTTGAAGCCAATCAATTTTTAGATGCCTACAACGCCGTTGTTCATGCGCTGCATCATTTAGCACGTATTGAAGTAATCGACAGAGGATTCCATCCCGAAACCACGGTGTGGAGCCAAGTGCGCCAGATGGAGCCGCAAGTGTACAAATTATATTCCGAGCTGATTGAAAGTCATGAGAGCCTGGAAAAAAGACTTGAATTATTATTCTTAGCAAATGATTTTCTCATCCATTCCAAAGCCGAGATCGGTTCGGCGCATCTTTTCGAAGTAATGAAAGAAAAAGACATTTGGCAATTCGGTGAGCTTCTTCAACATCATGACCTAAAGCACTTTACCCAAGATCTTGGCGTTATGCTTGATTACTTGACAGAAAAGGGACTTATCAACGTCTGCCAGATAGAAACGAAAGGACAGGCTGTCTATCACCGAGGATATTCTTTTAAAAAAGGTGTTGACTCTGATTCTTGACCGTGTTATATTATTAAACGTCGCTGATGCGCTTCTGAGAAAACAAGCTCACAGCGGCGGGAAAATAAATCAAAAAAACATTTGACAAAAGAAAGTCAAAATGTTATATTAATAAAGTCGCTTCAACAAGAAGTGAAAATGATCTTTGAAAACTAAACAAGACAAAACGTACCTGTTAATTCAGTTTTTAAAAATCGCACAGCGATGTGCGTAGTCAGTCAAACTAGGGCCTGCACGACGCAGGTCACACAGGTGTCGCCGCAGGATGCGGTGAACTTAACCTGTGATCCATTTATCGGAGAGTTTGATCCTGGCTCAGGACGAACGCTGGCGGCGTGCCTAATACATGCAAGTCGAGCGGACAGATGGGAGCTTGCTCCCTGATGTTAGCGGCGGACGGGTGAGTAACACGTGGGTAACCTGCCTGTAAGACTGGGATAACTCCGGGAAACCGGGGCTAATACCGGATGGTTGTTTGAATCGCATGGTTCAAACATAAAAGG
The DNA here is from genome assembly GCF_044570195.1 of Bacillus sp. SG20033. NCBI lineage: Bacteria > Bacillati > Bacillota > Bacilli > Caryophanales > Bacillaceae > Bacillus > Bacillus sp. SG20033. The sequence continues at coordinate 935,615 of NZ_CP172606.1, forward strand.
TGGCTTCGGCTACCACTTACAGATGGACCCGCGACGCATTAGCTAGTTGGTGAGGTAACGGCTCACCAAGGCAACGATGCGTAGCCGACCTGAGAGGGTGATCGGCCACACTGGGACTGAGACACGGCCCAGACTCCTACGGGAGGCAGCAGTAGGGAATCTTCCGCAATGGACGAAAGTCTGACGGAGCAACGCCGCGTGAGTGATGAAGGTTTTCGGATCGTAAAGCTCTGTTGTTAGGGAAGAACAAGTACCGTTCGAATAGGGCGGTACCTTGACGGTACCTAACCAGAAAGCCACGGCTAACTACGTGCCAGCAGCCGCGGTAATACGTAGGTGGCAAGCGTTGTCCGGAATTATTGGGCGTAAAGGGCTCGCAGGCGGTTTCTTAAGTCTGATGTGAAAGCCCCCGGCTCAACCGGGGAGGGTCATTGGAAACTGGGGAACTTGAGTGCAGAAGAGGAGAGTGGAATTCCACGTGTAGCGGTGAAATGCGTAGAGATGTGGAGGAACACCAGTGGCGAAGGCGACTCTCTGGTCTGTAACTGACGCTGAGGAGCGAAAGCGTGGGGAGCGAACAGGATTAGATACCCTGGTAGTCCACGCCGTAAACGATGAGTGCTAAGTGTTAGGGGGTTTCCGCCCCTTAGTGCTGCAGCTAACGCATTAAGCACTCCGCCTGGGGAGTACGGTCGCAAGACTGAAACTCAAAGGAATTGACGGGGGCCCGCACAAGCGGTGGAGCATGTGGTTTAATTCGAAGCAACGCGAAGAACCTTACCAGGTCTTGACATCCTCTGACAATCCTAGAGATAGGACGTCCCCTTCGGGGGCAGAGTGACAGGTGGTGCATGGTTGTCGTCAGCTCGTGTCGTGAGATGTTGGGTTAAGTCCCGCAACGAGCGCAACCCTTGATCTTAGTTGCCAGCATTCAGTTGGGCACTCTAAGGTGACTGCCGGTGACAAACCGGAGGAAGGTGGGGATGACGTCAAATCATCATGCCCCTTATGACCTGGGCTACACACGTGCTACAATGGACAGAACAAAGGGCAGCGAAACCGCGAGGTTAAGCCAATCCCACAAATCTGTTCTCAGTTCGGATCGCAGTCTGCAACTCGACTGCGTGAAGCTGGAATCGCTAGTAATCGCGGATCAGCATGCCGCGGTGAATACGTTCCCGGGCCTTGTACACACCGCCCGTCACACCACGAGAGTTTGTAACACCCGAAGTCGGTGAGGTAACCTTTTAGGAGCCAGCCGCCGAAGGTGGGACAGATGATTGGGGTGAAGTCGTAACAAGGTAGCCGTATCGGAAGGTGCGGCTGGATCACCTCCTTTCTAAGGATATTATACGGAATATAAGACCTTGGGTCTTATAAACAGAACGTTCCCTGTCTTGTTTAGTTTTGAAGGATCATTCCTTCGAAACGTGTTCTTTGAAAACTAGATAACAGTAGACATCACATTCAATTAGTAACACAAGATATCACATAGTGATTCTTTTTAACGGTTAAGTTAGAAAGGGCGCACGGTGGATGCCTTGGCACTAGGAGCCGATGAAGGACGGGACGAACACCGATATGCTTCGGGGAGCTGTAAGCAAGCTTTGATCCGGAGATTTCCGAATGGGGAAACCCACCACTCGTAATGGAGTGGTATCCATATCTGAATTCATAGGATATGAGAAGGCAGACCCGGGGAACTGAAACATCTAAGTACCCGGAGGAAGAGAAAGCAAATGCGATTCCCTGAGTAGCGGCGAGCGAAACGGGATTAGCCCAAACCAAGAGGCTTGCCTCTTGGGGTTGTAGGACACTCTGTACGGAGTTACAAAGGAACGAGGTAGATGAAGAGGTCTGGAAAGGCCCGCCATAGGAGGTAACAG
>NZ_CP172606.1:940000-3222500 GCF_044570195.1 Bacillus sp. SG20033
TGTGGCGACACATGGAGCTGACAGATACTAATCGATCGAGGACTTAACCATATTTTTGAATGATGTCACACCTGTTATCTAGTTTTGAGAGAATAAGTTTTTCAAAAAAACACTTGATTTTCTCAAGAATACATAGTATAATGTTAAATGTCACTGAAATTGTCTGGTGATGATGGCGAAGAGGTCACACCCGTTCCCATGCCGAACACGGAAGTTAAGCTCTTCAGCGCCGATGGTAGTAGGGGGTTTCCCCCTGTGAGAGTAGGACATCGCCAGGCAGACTTCATTCCGCAGTAGCTCAGTGGTAGAGCTATCGGCTGTTAACCGATCGGTCGTAGGTTCGAATCCTACCTGCGGAGCCATTATTGGAGAGCTGTCCGAGTGGTCGAAGGAGCACGATTGGAAATCGTGTAGGCGGTCAACTCCGTCTCAAGGGTTCGAATCCCTTGCTCTCCGCCACTGATACTTATACATAATTACAATTGAAAGTCTGGGCCCGTTGGTCAAGCGGTTAAGACACCGCCCTTTCACGGCGGTAACACGGGTTCGAATCCCGTACGGGTCATTATATGATGGAGGATTAGCTCAGCTGGGAGAGCATCTGCCTTACAAGCAGAGGGTCGGCGGTTCGAGCCCGTCATCCTCCACCATTATATCATCGCGGGGTGGAGCAGTTCGGTAGCTCGTCGGGCTCATAACCCGAAGGTCGCAGGTTCAAATCCTGCCCCCGCAACCAAATTTCAAAATGGTCCGGTAGTTCAGTTGGTTAGAATGCCTGCCTGTCACGCAGGAGGTCGCGGGTTCGAGTCCCGTCCGGACCGCCATTTAAATACTTAGGCTCGGTAGCTCAGTTGGTAGAGCAACGGACTGAAAATCCGTGTGTCGGCGGTTCGATTCCGTCCCGAGCCACCACCTATGCCGGTGTAGCTCAATTGGTAGAGCAACTGACTTGTAATCAGTAGGTTGGGGGTTCAAGTCCTCTTGCCGGCACTGTTTTTTCAAAATTTAATGTGGAGGGGTAGCGAAGTGGCTAAACGCGGCGGACTGTAAATCCGCTCCCTCAGGGTTCGGCAGTTCGAATCTGCCCCCCTCCACCATTTATAGGGGCATAGTTTAACGGTAGAACAGAGGTCTCCAAAACCTCCGGTGTGGGTTCGATTCCTACTGCCCCTGCCAAATTTATGACATCTTGAGATTATGGCGGTTGTGGCGAAGTGGTTAACGCACCAGATTGTGGCTCTGGCACTCGTGGGTTCGATTCCCATCAATCGCCCCATATTATCATTGGGCTATAGCCAAGCGGTAAGGCAACGGACTTTGACTCCGTCATGCGTTGGTTCGAATCCAGCTAGCCCAGTCTCACTTTTTATATCAACTGCATATAATGTATTAAGTCCATTAAAAATGCGGAAGTAGTTCAGTGGTAGAACACCACCTTGCCAAGGTGGGGGTCGCGGGTTCGAATCCCGTCTTCCGCTCCAATTACGGCGGCATAGCCAAGTGGTAAGGCAGAGGTCTGCAAAACCTTTATCCCCGGTTCGAATCCGGGTGTCGCCTTCTTATTGCCGGGGTGGTGGAATTGGCAGACACACAGGACTTAAAATCCTGCGGTAGGTGACTACCGTGCCGGTTCAAGTCCGGCCCTCGGCACCAATTTTACTTACATGGTAAGTTGAATTGGTGTTTGTGTTTTATCATTATAACTAATCATATTAATGATCTACTTATGTAGATCATTTTTTTAATGCTTTGATTTATCATAAAAAGTTAAGTTCCGATGCCTATTATAAAGCGGCTGTATAGCTAGTCTTTCAACACTTTTATTTTATATTTCCATAAAAACTTTTTTGAAATACGTTGACACTTTGTGAGATCCATGATATATTTATATTCGTCGGTTAGATACGACGTAAAACTTGCCGGTGTGGCGGAATTGGCAGACGCGCACGACTCAAAATCGTGTTCCTTCTGGAGTGTCGGTTCGACCCCGACCACCGGTATACTGAAAAACCCGTTTCTTAACAGGAACGGGTTTTTATTTTTTATTAAAGAAAAGGAGCGAGGCTCCTTTTTATACTTACTCAGCGTATTGGTCTAGGATCTCTTCTAGCACCTCTTCTAGCTCTTCTGTATCTTCAAGCTCTGATTGGCTGAAACGGACGCGTACAAGCTGTTCTCCGTCATTATACATCTCTTCCAGCCACCCTCGGAGTCCTCTTGCTCTGCGGTCGACTTCGAAAATGATTTCCAAACCGTCTTCGTCTAAAAGGAAAATGAGCTCTAATTCATCAAGCATCTGACGATAATATCCGGAAGTCGGAACGAATTCGAATTCTTGAACGAACGGAAGACGACGCTGGAAGTAGGGCGCTTGTTCGCAGTCTGCTTCGTTAAGACGGAAGCCCAGGTTTTCGATTGCTTCAAGCACATTTTCAATCCAAGGGTGCGCTTCAACAAAAATGCGGTCATGATCGGATTTATCGATACCGCCTTGAATGTCAAGGGCTGTCACCACGGCAACCTCTACTTTCCCTACAGTGATCGGCGTATCTAGAGGCAGAGTGAATGTGAACGGAAATTGATGCTCTTCACCAGGCTGTATGGTAAATGAACCAGTGACCCGGAAAGAATGAATTGTAGCGTATTTCCGGTGCTCTTCATCGTCTTTTACAATGACATACCGTGTGCTAAGCTGTAAATCGATATAACGGATGTCCTGAGCGATTTTTCCGCCTTTGACATGTACCGTTCCCTGTACTTCTTCTCCTGGAAAATATGCGTCTTTTTCTAAAATTGTATCTACTTTTGCAGCTCCAATTCCGGCACTTGCCGCAAGCTTCTTAAAAAATGACATGTAGATCTTCCCCTTTTTCTTTTTTCTCAACAGATATACGTAAGAAGGAGGAAAAAAGATTCGTTTGATTCATACTTTTTTCCTATTATTCGTCTCGGCCTAGGGACAGACTAAGAATAATATTGAAAATAAAGGAGTGGATGGAAGTGAATAAAGAAAGTTTGGTTGCAGATGAATTACACAGAATGTTTTTGGCCGGTGAGCTGCAAATCACAGTAGAGGAGGATATAAACAATATTTCCGAAAGGCTGAGAAACGGTGATCTCAGTTTAGACCGATTAAGCGGTGAAGACGCGTTTATAAAAGAAACGGTAAACGAGGCTTTAAGAAGAGTGGAGCAATAAAAAAGAGACGGTATCTCATCTTTGAGATCCCGTCTCTTTTTGTGGTCTTTACTTCAAGATAAAAGCGTAATTGCTCACCCGAGCCACCCCTTTTCTAACAGAAGATCTGACAGTTCATCATGGAGATAAACAGTTGTATCTAATTGATCATGCAATGCTCTTCTGATGTGGGGATTTTCGGCTTCTGTTATTGCGACAGTGTATTTGTTAATGCTGGTTTTTATTGTTGTTAACAAATCAAGAATATCTTTGGGACAAAGACTTTGTTCAATGGGAAACCACCTCCTTTGTTTTTTTAGCAGCTCCTGATAAGAAAGTATTTGGCTTTGTTTCTTGCTTCTATACAAAATGCTATAATAAGCAACAAATTTTGTTGGGGGGTGTGATGATGAAGCAGATTATTGCGATGGGGGGCGGGGGTTTTTCGATGGAGCCGGATAATTTGTCCCTCGATCAATATATCCTCAATCAATCAAAACGAGAGCAGCCTCGTATTTGTTTTTTGCCGACAGCGAGCGGAGATTCCCAAAACTATATTCAGCGGTTTTATCATGCATTTCAAACATTGGATTGCGTGCCGTCTCATTTATCTTTGTTTAAGCCGCCATCATCAGATTTAGCTTCTTTTGTTATGGAAATGGACGTGATTTATGTTGGCGGGGGAAATACGCGGAATTTACTTGTGTTATGGAAAGAGTGGGGGCTGGACCATATTCTCAGGGAAGCATGGAAGAACGGTGTGGTTTTAGCTGGAATAAGTGCCGGTGCGATCTGCTGGTTTGAAGAAGGGGTGACAGATTCAGCCGGACCGCTGACAAGTTTGAAAAGTTTAGGTTTTTTGCAAGGGAGCTTTTGTCCCCATTATGACGGGGAAAAGGATCGGAGACCGGCATACCACCAGCTGATATCTAACAAGTTCTTATGCAGTGGCTATGCAGCGGATGATGGGGCTGCTCTCCATTTCATAAATGATCAGCTGTTTCAGACTGTGAGTTCAAGGTCGGGTGCAAAGGCATATCGGGTGATGATGGCTGAACATGAAATAGCTGAAATCCCGTTGCCGGTCAAATATTTAGGGTGAAATTGGCTGAATATTATCTATATTCCTCTTTTTTTCAGATTGATTTTATGATAAGATGAGTGCGAAATCAATAGTTACTGGGGGTGCCCGCTTTCGGGCTGAGAGAGAAGGTAAGCTTCTTAACCCTTTGGACCTGATCTGGTTCGTACCAGCGTGGGGAAGTAGAGGAATTGTTTTTGTTATTGTCTTGCTGGGCAATAATATGTTTCTTTCTGACTGTAACCGGGTTCATTTATATGAATCCGGTTTTTTGTGCTGGTTATGGGCTTGATTTTGTCCTTTCAAACGTAGAGAGGGGAAGGAAAAGTAATGCAAAACAATTCAGTGCAGCAAGCCAACATTTCCATTATGTCAAGTTTTTCAGGCAGCAAGAAGGTATACGTGGAGGGTTCTTCTTCGGACATCCAAGTACCGATGAGGGAGATCCTATTGAGTCCGACGACGGGATCGTTCGGCGAAGAGGAAAACGCGCCTGTGCGTGTCTATGATACAAGCGGACCGTATACGGACCCTGAAGTAACCATTAATATTCAAGAAGGATTAAAGCCGCTCCGCCAAAAATGGATTACAGAGCGCGGTGACGTGGAAGAGTATGAAGGTCGGGCTATAAAACCAGAAGATAACGGTTATAAAAAAGCAAATCCAAACGTAAGCTACCCAGGATTAAAGCGGAAACCGCTGAGGGCGAAGGCAGGTCAAAATGTCACACAAATGCACTATGCAAAAAAGGGGATCATTACACCTGAGATGGAATTTATCGCCATTCGTGAGCATGTGTCTCCTGAATTCGTCAGAGACGAGGTAGCCAGCGGCCGGGCGATTATTCCTTCAAACATTAATCACCCTGAAAGTGAGCCAATGATTATCGGCCGGAATTTTCATGTGAAGATTAATGCGAATATCGGGAATTCAGCGGTTACGTCATCCATTGAAGAAGAAGTGGAAAAAATGACGTGGGCCATCCGCTGGGGAGCAGATACAATGATGGATCTCTCTACCGGAAAAGATATTCATACGACGCGTGAATGGATTATCCGCAATTGCCCCGTGCCTGTGGGAACTGTTCCGATTTATCAGGCGCTTGAAAAAGTAAACGGCGTAGCGGAGGATTTAACGTGGGAGATTTATCGTGATACGCTAATCGAGCAGGCAGAGCAGGGAGTGGATTATTTTACGATTCACGCGGGTGTTTTGCTTAGGTATGTACCGCTGACTGCCAAACGGACAACTGGTATTGTGTCACGCGGGGGAGCGATTATGGCGCAGTGGTGTCTGGCTCATCATCAAGAAAGCTTTTTATACACACATTTTGAAGAAATATGTGAGATTATGAAAACGTATGATATTGCTTTCTCTCTTGGGGATGGTTTGCGTCCCGGATCAATTGCTGATGCCAATGACGAAGCGCAGTTTGCTGAATTAGAGACGCTTGGAGAGCTGACGCAAATTGCCTGGAAGCATGATGTTCAGGTGATGATTGAGGGTCCTGGACATGTTCCGATGCATAAAATCAAAGAGAACGTCGATAAACAAATGGACCTTTGTAAAGAAGCGCCTTTTTACACATTGGGACCGCTGACAACGGATATTGCTCCGGGATATGACCATATTACTTCAGCGATCGGAGCGGCGATGATCGGTTGGTACGGGACAGCAATGCTTTGTTATGTAACGCCGAAGGAGCATTTAGGGCTGCCAAACCGTGATGATGTTCGTGAAGGAGTCATTACATATAAGATCGCTGCGCACGCTGCGGACCTTGCAAAAGGGCATCCCGGAGCGCAAATCCGGGATGATGCGTTATCGAAAGCCCGTTTTGAATTCCGCTGGCGGGATCAGTTTAATTTATCTCTTGATCCGGAGAGAGCCCTTGAATACCATGATGAAACCCTGCCTGCTGAAGGAGCAAAAACCGCTCACTTTTGTTCCATGTGCGGTCCGAAATTTTGCAGCATGAGAATTTCACAGGATATTCGGGATTATGCGAAGGACAAAGAGATTAGTGAATGGGAAGCTATTGAAGAGGGGATGAAAGAAAAAGCTGAAGAATTTGTGAATCAAGGCAGCCAGCTGTATAAATAATAGATTGACAGTCGAAATGGAATGCGTTTTAATATAGCTAATATCCATTTCCAGTATTTGCTGATCGGGACACCGAAGGCTCTTATCTTTTAGATAAGGGCCTTTTTTGTATGAAAAAGGAGGGATTATTGATGGGAGTCAAAAAAGAAAAGGGGAGAAAACGATTCAGGAAGCGAAAAACCTACGGGAATCAGATTTTGCCGCTTGAGCTGCTGATTGAAAAAAACAAACGAGAGATTATAAACAGCGCGGAGCTCATGGAAGAAATTTATATGAAGATTGATGAGAAGCATACGCAATGTGTAACTAAATAGAAAAAAACCCGCTGATTACAGCGGGTTTTTGCATTTCTACATTAAGCATCTTTTTTAATCGGCAATCCAAGGCCTTCTGCCACGCGTTTTCCGTATTCAGGATCCGCTTTGTAGAAGTGCTCGATTTGGCGCAGCTTGATTTCTTCTTTTTCTACCGGCTTCATAGCATTAACGATATTTTCAACAAGGCGGGTACGTTCATCTTCACTCATTAAACGATACAGATCACCGGCTTGAGTATAGTGATCGTTGTGATCGTAGCTTACGCTGTCAGCGATACCTTGTACCGGATATGCTGCTTGCTTATCCTCAGGTGACTCTTTTGGACCGCCGAAGCTGTTAGGCTCGTAATACACAGATCCGCCGCCGTTATCGTCAAAGCGCATTTGTCCATCACGCTGATAATTGTTTACTTTGTTGCGAGCGCGGTTAATTGGCAGCGCTTGATGGTTTGCACCGACACGGTAGCGGTGTGCATCATGATAAGCAAAAAGTCGGCCTTGAAGCATTTTATCCGGTGAAACATCAATACCAGGCACGAGGGTTCCAGGTGAAAATGTCGCTTGTTCTACCTCTGCAAAGTAGTTTTCCGGATTTCTGTCTAGAACCATGCGTCCGACCTCGATTAACGGGTAGTCTTTTTGAGACCAAACTTTTGTGACATCAAACGGATCGAAACGGTACGTATTTGCATCTTCTAAAGGCATGATTTGCACATATAGTTTCCATGCAGGATAATCACCGTTTTCGATTGCGTTGAAAAGGTCTTCTGTATGGTAATCAGGGTTTTCACCGGCAATTTTTGCTGCCGTATTGACATCAAGGTTTTTCACGCCTTGTTCTGTTTTAAAGTGATATTTAATCCATACGCCTTCGCCTTCGGCATTTGTCCATTTGAATGTATGGCTTCCGAAGCCGTGCATGTGGCGAAGTGTTGCAGGAATTCCGCGGTCAGACATCAGGATTGTCACTTGGTGAAGTGACTCTGGTGAAAGTGACCAGAAATCCCATACAGCCGTAGGGTTTTTCAGGTGTGTTTTTGGATCTCTTTTTTGTGTATGGATGAAATCAGGGAACTTAATCGCATCGCGGATAAAGAATACAGGCGTATTGTTGCCGACGATGTCGTAGTTTCCTTCTTCAGTATAAAATTTAACAGCAAATCCACGCGGGTCGCGAACTGTGTCAGCAGAGCCAAGTTCACCGGCAACTGTTGAGAAACGGATGAACAACGGTGTGCGTTTGCCGACTTCAGAAAGGAAAGCGGCTTTCGTGTATTTTGTTACGTCGTTTGTCACTTCAAAATATCCGTGTGCGCCTGCTCCTTTGGCGTGAACAACACGTTCAGGAACACGTTCTCGGTTGAAATGGGCCAATTTTTCGAGTAAATGTACATCTTGAATTAAAGTTGGTCCGCGAGAACCGGCAGTCATTGAGTTTTGATTATCTCCAACCGGAGCGCCCCAGCTAGTTGTCAGTTTATTTGAACTCATGTTATCACCTCTTGGAATTTATAAGAACATAATATCATCTCTAAGTAAAAAGTCAATATTATTTTATAATTATTATAAAATAGTTATCTCTATTAATCGATATCTAGTATCGAAAGTGTTGGAAAACCTTGTTGTAAAAGCTTTTTATGACACTTAATAATTTTTGGAGAAATAATTTTTCCTTCTCTATTTGCGAAACAAGCAGAGTAAGTGATAAACAAGGATATCAAAAATCGTATTTAAAAAAGAGTTGACATATCGGAATAATTTGAATTAACATGTTATTCAAACAAAAAAACAATTGGGCAGCTGATCGGACCGCCGAAGGCTCTCATCTCTACAAGAACAGAGATGGGGGCCTTTTTGTTTTTTTGAAGGCGGGGTTGGCAGAAAGAGAGGGATAAAAGTGGCTGTGACCATCAGCATCAAAGAAAAGGCATTTGTTCAAGAGGGCCGCAAAAACACGGTCTTAGAGAACATAGAATTATCAATCGCACCAGGCGAATTTCTAACGCTTATCGGACCGAGCGGGTGCGGAAAAAGCACCCTATTAAAGATTATTGCAGGGCTTGATTCTGAATATGACGGGAGTGTTGAAATTAACGGCCGCAGCGTAACAGCTCCGGGTATTCAGCAAGGATTTATTTTTCAGGAACACCGCCTCTTTCCTTGGCTGACTGTTGAGCAGAATATTGCAGCCGACTTGAATTTGAAGGACCCAAAAGTCAAACAAAAGGTGGATGAACTGATCGAGATTGTCAGATTGAAAGGATCGGAAAAAGCATATCCGCGCGAGCTGTCAGGCGGCATGTCACAAAGAGTAGCCATCGCCCGGGCCCTTCTGCGGGAGCCTGAGGTGCTGCTTTTAGATGAACCGTTTGGTGCACTCGACGCTTTTACAAGAAAACACCTGCAGGACGTGCTGCTGGATATATGGAGGAGGAAAAAAACAACGATGATTCTCGTGACTCATGATATAGATGAATCTGTTTATTTAGGAAATGAGCTTGCGATCCTTAAGGCCAAACCGGGGAAAATCCATAAGCTGATGCCCATTCACCTGGCGTATCCGCGGAACCGGACGACTCCGGATTTCCAAGCGATCAGACAGAAAGTGCTGTCGGAATTCGAGAAAACAGAAGATTTGGAGTACGCAGAAGGATCAGGGATATAGAAAGGGCGGAAGCGGAAATGAAAAAAGGACTCATTGTATTGGTTGCCGTTATTTTTCTGCTCGCAGGCTGTGGAGCAAATGGAGCCAGCGGTGACCACAAACAATTGAAGGAAATTCGTATTGGTATTCAGCAAAGCTTAAGCCCGCTTTTGATCGCAAAGGAAAAAGGCTGGTTCGAAGATGCATTTGAAAAAGAAGGCATCAAAGTGAAATGGGTGGAGTTTCAAAGCGGTCCGCCCCAATTTGAAGGCCTTGCGGCAGACAAACTTGATTTTTCTCAAGTCGGTAATTCGCCTGTGATCGCTGGACAGGCGGCAGGCATTGACTTTAAAGAAATCGGTTTGTCTCAGGACGGCTTGAAAGCAAACGGCATCCTTGTCAATCAAAACAGCGGCATTCAAGACGTTAAGGACTTAAAAGGGAAGAAAATTGCAGTCGCCAAAGGCAGCAGCGGGTTTGATTTTTTGTATAAAGCGCTTGATCAAGTGGGGTTGTCAGCTAACGATGTGACAATTATTCAGCTTCAGCCTGATGAAGCAGCTTCCGCATTTGAAAACGGATCTGTTGATGCCTGGTCCATTTGGGAGCCGTACTTGTCCTTAGAAACAATGAAACACGGAGCAAAAATCCTTGTGAACGGAGAAAGCACAGATTTATATTCACCGGGTTTTACTTTAGTAAGAACAAAGTTTTCAGAGGAGCATCCAGACGAAGTAGTCCGTTTTCTGAAGGTGTTTAATAAAGCCGTTGTATGGCAAAAGGAACATCTGGATGAAGCAGCGGACTTGTATTCTGACATTAAAGATCTCGATAAAAAGGTCGTCGAAAATGTGCTGAAAAATACTGAACCTCTGAATGAGGTCATCAGTGACGACATTGTGAAAGCGCAGCAGGAAACAGCAGATTTTCAATTTCGAACAAAGGCGATAGATAAGAAGATTGATGTGAAGGATGTTGTCGATAACACTTTTATCAAAAAAGCATTAAAGGAACATTCCTCAGGAGGTGATCAATGATGAAAGCAGAGGCTGCGGGCTCGCTGCCCAAAACGAATACGGAAGCGGTGCGAAAAAAGCCCGGAAGGAAGAGATACGGCTGGATGAAGGGGCTTTTACTGCCCGCTGTCATCATTGCCATCTGGCAGGTCATCGGCGGGCTGGGAGTTGTGTCCGCTACAGTGCTGCCTACACCTGTTACGATTGTTCTGACCTTTAAGGAGCTTATTTTGTCCGGCGAACTGTTCGGCCATCTGCAAATCAGCATTTATCGGGCGGCGCTTGGTTTTTTGCTTGGCGCGGGACTTGGATTGATGATCGGGATTTTGGCCGGGTTCTCCAAACGGACGGAGCTGTATCTTGATCCGTCGTTGCAAATGCTTAGAACCGTACCTCATCTGGCCGTCACGCCGCTGTTTATTTTATGGTTCGGATTTGACGAAGTATCTAAAATTTTGCTGATTGCGCTCGGTGCCTTCTTTCCTGTCTATATCAATACGTTTAACGGCATCCGCGGGGTTGACGCGAAGCTGTTTGAAGTCGCCCGGGTGCTTGAATTTAAATGGCATCAGCAGATATCCAAAGTGATATTGCCGGCAGCCCTGCCCAATATATTGCTAGGCATTCGCTTATCGCTCGGCATTGCATGGCTCGGGCTCGTTGTGGCAGAGCTGATGGGCTCAAGCTCGGGAGTCGGCTATATGATCATGGATGCGAGACAGTTTTCACAAACGAATAAAGTCTTTGCAGGGATTATCATTTTTGCAGTGGTTGGAAAGTTGACGGATTCCTTCGTCAGGCTGCTTGAACGAAAGCTGTTAAAGTGGAGAAACAGCTACGAAGGATAAAAGATATAAAGGGGAGATGAATATGGAAATTCTTTGGTTTATACCGACTCATGGAGACGCGAGATATTTAGGATCTGAAAGTGATGGACGGACTGCGGATCATCTTTACTTTAAACAAGTCGCGCAGGCGGCAGACAGGCTGGGATATACAGGAGTTCTTCTGCCAACGGGAAGATCGTGCGAGGACCCGTGGCTTACAGCGTCGGCACTGGCGGGAGAAACAAAGGACTTAAAGTTTTTAGTCGCGGTAAGACCTGGTTTAATGCAGCCTTCTCTGGCAGCCAGAATGACATCCACCCTAGACCGCATTTCAGACGGCCGGCTGCTGATCAACGTTGTGGCAGGGGGCGATCCGTATGAGCTGGCAGGCGATGGCCTGTTTATCAGCCATGATGAGCGCTACGAGGCAACAGACGAATTTTTAACCGTTTGGCGGAGACTTTTGCAAGGAGAAACGGTTTCCTATGAAGGAAAGCATATAAAAGTGGAAAACAGCAATCTGCTTTTCCCGCCGCAGCAAGAGCCGCATCCGCCCATCTATTTCGGTGGTTCGTCACAGGCTGGGATTGAAGCTGCCGCAAAGCATACAGACGTGTACTTGACATGGGGTGAGCCGCCTGAACAAGTAAAAGAAAAGATAGAAAGAGTCAAAAAGCAAGCGGCAAAAGAAGGGAGATCCGTTCGATTTGGCATTAGGCTGCATGTCATTGCCCGTGAAACTGAACAAGAGGCATGGGAAGCGGCAGAGCGCTTGATCAGCCACTTGGATGATGACACCATTGCCAAAGCGCAGGCAGCTTTGAGCCGTTACGACTCTTCAGGCCAGCAGCGGATGGCCGTCCTTCATCAAGGCGATCGGACGAAACTTGAAATCAGCCCGAATCTGTGGGCGGGGATCGGCCTGGTCAGAGGAGGGGCAGGAACAGCTCTTGTCGGTGATCCGCAGACGATTGCCGACCGGATAGCGGAGTACCAGGCACTCGGCATAGAATCGTTTATATTCTCCGGCTATCCGCATTTAGAAGAAGCGTATTATTTTGCAGAGCTTGTATTTCCGCTTTTGCCGTTTGAAAATGATCGGACGAGAAAGCTTCAGAACAAAAGGGGAGAAGCGGTAGGAAACACTTATTTTGTCAAAGAGAAAAATGCATGAGTTTAACTAAAATACAGCCCCCCGAACATGGTATGATATTCAAAAAAAGGGGGCTTTTTTTCTGAAAACATTGAGAAGCGCGGCAGTCATTTGCCTCATAGCTATGCTGTCAGCATGCGGACATTCAAAACAGATGGAAATCAAAGCGGCGGACATATCAGATCTTGAAAAAAACAGAATGGATGTCGCAGCTTCACAGGCATTCACTGCCGAAGCCGTCAATATCGGTGAAGGTATTTCTTCAGCTGACATGTACATCGAACATTATCAAAAGGGAAAGCTTGTTGAGAGGTTTGGACCGGTTCGTGCAGATTATTCAGAGGAAAAACCCGATACCATACAATTTGTTTATTTTGAGAATGAAGAGGGGGAAGGAAAGAATAAACATACCACCATTCATTTTGGCATTGTGGATAAACAGGGAAATATAGCGGCTGATTCATCGGTGAAACGCGACGATAGCACAACACAGGAAATGACTCAGAATATTTCATCGCCGGAACCGATTACTTTCGAGAAGCCTGCTTTGATCGGCAGCAGTATTAGAGGGACTGACGAGACAATGCACACCTCTGAACATAAAAAAGAGCTCATTAAGCATCAAGATGCGTTACTGTATTATGTGGAATTGCATCATTAGAGTGGGCGGCTTCAAGCCGCCTGTTTTACAAAGCGGTATGCTTGCTTTTTTGAATGGTGCATGATACATTTTAAATCGTAACAATTTCGATTTAAAGGGAGGCTATGTGACTTGGCTAAAAAATCAAAAGTGGCAAAAGAGTTAAAACGCCAACAGCTTGTTGAGCAATACGCTGGTATTAGACGAGAGTTGAAGGAAAAAGGAGATTACGAGGCACTCAGCAAGCTGCCAAGAGATTCAGCACCGGGAAGGCTTCACAACCGCTGCATGGTAACGGGGCGCCCGAGAGCATATATGAGGAAGTTTAAAATGTCCAGAATCGCTTTCAGGGAGCTGGCCCATAAAGGCCAGATTCCCGGTGTGAAAAAAGCAAGCTGGTAAGAAAAAACTCCGGCCGATTACAGCGCGCCGGAGTTTTTTTCGTTTTTCTTGAAAGAGATGACGTAGGAAAGGTGCTGGATGATCATGATGATAAACACAATAATAATAGGGAAAAACGGAATGCGCGATTGAAATAGCGGATAAAAAATGAGAAGAACCGCTGCGGCAGGCAGCGAGAAGTAGACAGCGATATATGACGCGCGACATGCTTTTGCCGTCATCATCTGCTCTCTTTCATCCTGCTCTTCAAACTCATCAGGCAGAAGAAGCTGTTTTCTGGCAGGGCGGCTTTTTTTCTGTAAGTACAAATAAACCGCAGACGCCGCAACAAACAGAATAAAGGGGGTGAGGTTTAATTCAAATACCATCCCGCCGCTCTTTGTGCCGAAAAAAGATGCTATGCCTTCTGAGGCTTCAAAGTATGAAATCAGCGTCCAGCATGCAAGGCCAAATAACACAAGGTGAAAAGCTGCTTTTGTTTTCATGCTCATCTTAGTTTTCCTCCTCTAACCAAAAGACATCCTCCATTTTCATGGAGAAGGCTTTGCAGATTTTCAGTGCTAACAGCAGTGAGGGAACATAATCGCCTTTTTCAATAGCTGCCACAGTCTGTCTTGTGACGCCGACTGTTTCTCCGAGTTTTTCCTGAGAATAGCCGAAGCGTGCCCTCAGCTCTTTTACTTTATTTTTCATCATGACGTCTGTCCCCTTCACAATCTCGATTGATTATATTGTATAGTATACTTAACATTATGTAAATGGAACTTAACAACTTTACAAAAAGATAACTTTTTTTCGACAAAATTTTTATATTCCCTTGACGAAAAATAAATAAACATGTAATATAAAAAAAGTCAGAGCGGTACTGTTACTGACAACCACAAATGCGGGTGTAGTTTAGTGGTAAAACCTCAGCCTTCCAAGCTGATGTCGTGAGTTCGATTCTCATCACCCGCTCCATACATACGTTATTAACGCAGTGTTTCGTTTCTCAGATAAACGAAGTATTGCGTTTTTTTATGTAAAAAAGAACACGACATTCGTGTTCTTTTACGTAAGCCAATGTACTGTATGGGTGCCGCCGTGAATTTGTTCAAACATTTTCGTTAATGATGATAAGAGGTTAACAGCGCTGCTTTTCTCAATCGATGGCGGGAAAAAAATGATTTGCAGCATATTCTTAGTCTCGTTTGAAACGGGATAGTGGTTGACGTTGTTTTTGAAATCGCCAAAAATGCCGTTTTCATCAGAGAAAAGCAGTATGTTTTCTTTTTCTCCCAATGAGATCCGGACCGGCTCATGAAGCTTTCCGGCATCATAAATCATAATAGGCAGAGAATATTTTAATGCGAAAAAATCGATTGTGTCATGGGCCGAGTCTTTACTTTCCATGAATTGTTCCTTGGATATCGGGACCAGCATGTCCTCCATTGGGGTTGTTACTCCCTCAAATGAAGGGTTAAGCTGTTTAAAGAGTTCCTGCCATTCCTTGACGAAGGATTCATCGGATATACCGCCGTCCGCATAGTCGAAAAACAAGGATTCTTGAAACAGGCGGAGTCTGCCTTTCAGCATTTGCGGTGAGGAGCCGACTTCGATATTCTCATAAATGACAGCAGCTGCATGTAAGCCGGCCGCACGTTCAGTAATAACAGAATCAAGTTTGATATTCACTAGCATTCACTCCAGTTACGTGATATCAACCTATTATAAACGCTGTATCGTTTTATCACAAAGAAAGGAGGCTGTGCAAAACATGAACGTTTATCAGCTCAAAGAAGAATTAATTGAATACGCGAAAAGCATTGGCGTGGACAAGATTGGTTTTACGACCGCTGATACTTTTGACAGTTTAAAAGACCGTTTGATTCTTCAAGAATCGCTCGGCTATCTCTCCGGCTTTGAAGAGCCAGATATCGAAAAAAGGGTGACGCCGAAGCTTCTTTTGCCGAAAGCGAAATCAATAGTGGCAATTGCTCTCGCATATCCTTCCAGAATGAAGGATGCGCCGAGAAGCACGAGAACTGAGCGCAGGGGCATTTTTTGCAGAGCTTCCTGGGGAAAAGACTATCATGATGTGCTGAGAGAAAAGCTTGATCTGCTGGAGGATTTTCTAAAAAGCAAGCATGAGGATATCAGAACGAAGTCAATGGTTGATACAGGTGAATTGTCTGATCGCGCCGTTGCGGAACGTGCCGGAATCGGATTCAGTGCAAAAAACTGTATGATCACAACGCCCGAATATGGCTCTTATGTGTATTTGGCGGAAATGATCACAAATATTCCTTTTGAGCCTGATGTGCCGATTGAAGATATGTGCGGGTCCTGCACGAAATGCTTGGATGCCTGTCCGACGGGAGCACTGGTTAATCCCGGGCAGCTTAATGCGCAGCGCTGCATCTCTTTTCTGACCCAGACAAAAGGATTTTTACCTGATGAATTCCGGACAAAAATCGGAAACCGCCTGTACGGGTGCGATACGTGCCAAACGGTATGCCCTCTCAATAAAGGGAAGGATTTTCATCTTCATCCGGAAATGGAGCCTGATCCTGAGATTGCCAAACCGTTATTGAAGCCGCTTTTGACCATCAGCAATCGGGAATTTAAGGAGAAATTCGGGCATGTCTCAGGTTCTTGGCGCGGGAAAAAACCGATTCAGCGAAACGCCATTCTCGCGCTTGCGCATTTTAAAGATGCTTCCGCACTGCCTGAATTGGCGGAATTGATGCATAAGGATCCGCGTCCTGTCATCAGGGGGACAGCCGCATGGGCAATCGGAAAAATCGGAGACCCCGCCTACGCGGAAGAGCTTGAAAAAGCGCTGGGAAAAGAGAAGGATGAAGAGGCAAAGCTGGAAATTGAAAAAGGAATTGAGTTGCTAAAAGCTTCAGGCATGACTAAACAAGGCCTGTCCTGACATACGTATAGAGCAGAAGGAAAAAACACTTGAGATCATCCAAGTGTTTTTTCTCTATAAAAAAGTATGGCGGGTGGGGTGAGCTTGAAGTACATTTTAGAACAATTAGCGGAGGAGCGGCTGGGCTTTCTGGTTAACGGGCATGCTATGAGACAGGAGTCTCAAGTCGGAGACCTTAAAGTCATGGAGCGTAAGAAAAAGCTTCTGGAAAAACGTAAAGTTGACATCATAAAAGCGAAAGCAAAGGCCGTGATTAATCATGTGCGGGTTGAGGATGACGGAACGACCTGCCTTTCGTATACCATCCATTACGAATACGTGTGTAAGGAACAAGATGACAGCTTGTATATAGAAGAGCACATAGAGGAGCGAATGGCTTTCCTGTATGATCACATTTTGATTAGTGATCAGGAAATTGCGAAAAAGCCGGCTGGATTTCATGAAGGGACCAGTATTATTGACTATTCTGAAGCTGAAGAGGAAAGAGAAGCGTTTGGCAGGGCTTTTCAATACGATCGTCTCGGCGCTGTCCAATATGCCGAGAAATTTTGGAACAAGCGCAATCCTGCTTATAAAAATTTCAGCGATAACTGTACAAATTTTATTTCTCAGTGTCTTCATGCAGGAGGCGCGCCGATGCGCGGTCATCCGAACAGGGGATCAGGCTGGTGGATGAAACAAAGCTCATGGAGCTACAGCTGGACGGTGGCTCACTCTATGAAAATGTATTTGTCGAATTCGAAGGCCGGACTGCGTGCGGTGCGGGTGAAATCAGCGGAAGAACTGATGCCGGGCGATGTGATTTGCTATGACTTCGAAGGAGACGGCCGGTTTAATCATACAACGATTGTCGTGGCAAAGGACAAAGGCAATATGCCGCTTGTCAACGCCCAGACCTATGACAGCCGGATGAGGTATTGGTCATATGAGGATTCTACGGCATACACGCCGTCAATACGATATGCCTTTTTTCATATCGTTGATGATACGACAAAAGAGTAATTAATGTTATAATGATGGGCGGATAAGAAAAACAGAGGTGAACATTGTGGCATTACATGTCGTTTTATATCAACCAGAAATTCCCGCTAACACAGGGAATATTGCACGTACTTGTGCAGCAACCAATACAACGCTACACCTGATTCGTCCGCTCGGCTTTTCAACGGATGATAAAATGCTGAAGCGTGCCGGACTCGATTATTGGGAGTTTGTTAACGTTGTGTATCATGATTCGTTAGAAGAATTGTTTGAGGCATATAAAAAAGGCAAGTTTTTCTTTATTACAAAATTTGGCCAGCAGCCTCATACATCATTTGATTACACTGATCTTGACGAGGATTATTTCTTCGTGTTCGGAAGAGAAACAAGCGGTTTGCCAAAAGATTTAATTCAAAATAATATGGACCGCTGCCTGCGTCTTCCGATGACAGAGCACGTCAGATCGTTAAATCTGTCCAATACTGCCGCGATTCTTGTTTATGAAGCGCTGCGCCAGCAAAATTACCGTGATTTAAAATAGTGAAAAAACCCGCTCATCGATGATGGGCGGGTTTTTTTGCGGATGTTGAAATGCTTTGTTTCGTTTTTGGGCTTAACAACGTAACAGTGTTATGTTACAATGTACCCATCAAAGGAGCTGGACTTATGGAAAAACAATTAATCTCTAAAAAAGAATTACTTGAAAGAACATCGATTTCATACGGTCAGCTGTATCGATGGAAGCGGAAAAACTTAATACCTGAGGAATGGTTTATTCGTAAATCCACATTTACAGGGCAAGAGACGTTTTTTCCGAGAGAGGAGATTTTAAAACGTATATCAATGATTCAAAAGATGAAAGAAAATTTGTCTTTGGATGAAATGAGGGAAATGCTGTCGCCGAAAATGAAGGATGTCAGCATGACCGCTGATGAATTGCTTCATAAAGGTTTGGTTTCAAGGCCTGCTCTTGAAGCCTATTCAGAAGACGGAGGAAGTCCGGTTTTTTCATCCAGCGATTTGCTTTCGCTATATGTGCTTGAGGGACTGCTGCAGTCTGGAAATGTCAGCCTTGCAGAAGCAAAAATGGCTGCAGAGGTATTAAAGAAGCATGATAATGAAGAGATTGAAAAACAGACGGAGCTGATTGTGCTCCGCAAGCTCGGTGTCACAACTTGTTTTATAGCGGCTGCGGCGGACAGCATTTTGTTTGAATCATCCGTAAAGGTTGTGGAACGGGTAGATTTATTAAAAGCTTCAGAGGAATTAAAAACAACATTTATGCAGGAGGGCCATCGATGGATGTAGTGGAAAAGCTGGTGATAAACGGATCAGGAAGTTCAAAGGGAGGAACATTTCAATCTGTTGAGATTAATGGCAGCGGGACAGTGGCCGGGGACGTGGAGTGTGATACTTTTTCTTTTAATGGAAACGGAAAAGCGGACGGCAGCGTCAAAGCGAAAGCGGTAACCATCAGCGGTTCAGGAAAGATACACGGAGACGTTGAAGCAGAATCTATCCGGATGAATGGCACTGGTTTTATTCAAGGAGAGGTATCTGCAAAACAATTGAAAATCGCTGGATCATCAACATTTTGCGGCACTGTCAAGGCTGATGGAATTGACATTAGCGGAAAAGCTGTCATGGAAGCAGATTGTGAAACAGAAACCTTTCAATCAGAAGGGAAATGCAAAATCAGCGGGCTTTTAAATGCAGACCAGGTGATCATTAAGCTTTCTGCAGGGGAAAGCTATGCGCGGGAGATCGGCTGCCGCCATCTTCAAGTGACCTGCAGAAAAGGAATGCTGACATTGCTCAGATTGATGCCGCAGCCTGTTCTAACAGCAGAGCTGATCGAAGGTGACGTGATTGAATTGACAAATACAAAGGCGAAAACCGTGCGCGGTAATAAAGTGGTCATCGGCCCGGATTGCCAGATTGAAACCGTCGAATACAGTGGGGACTATACCTGTGATCCAAGCGCGTCGGTTGAAACATCCACAAAGTTGTAAGGAGGATCGTAATGGAGACAACAAAACTGGGAAATTTAAAATTATATGGCGCTGGGCATGCCGCAGGAGGCGCGTATCACAATGTCAGCATCAAAGGAGAAGGTGTAGTTGGAGAAGGGCTGTCTGCTGTAGGCTGCCGCATATACGGAACGGGCCTTTTTCTCGGAAAAGCAGAGACTGAGCGGCTGCGTGTGCTCGGAGAAAGTGAATGTAAAGGCGATCTGACAGCCGGCAAAATCAATATATATGGGACAATGAAAGTCAGCGGCTCACTTCAATTTGATCGATTCAATCTGAAAGGCCAGACTGAAATTGGCGGGAATATGACTGGAGAATCCTGCGATGTGAAAGGGAAGCTTAGCGTAAAAGGTGATTGTGAAACAGAAATGTTCCATGTCACAGGCTGTGTTGATGTATCGGGGTTATTAAATTCGGGTGAGATCAAGCTGGGATTGAGCCATGATATAAGCCATGTGCAGGAAATCGGCGGAACAACAATTACAGTGAAAAGACGCGCGAGTTTTTTTAGCCGGAAGAAAGGGAAGCTGATCGCCGATGTCATAGAAGGAGATCGGGTTTATTTGGAGAATACCGAAGCGGCAGTCGTCAGGGGAAAAGAAGTGATCATCGGGCCGGGATGCAGTATCGGAACAATTGAGTACGAAAACAAATATGAATGCGATCCGCATTCACAGATTAAAGAAAAAACAAAACTGTAAAACATTGTTCTGTTATACAAAAAGGGTGCTCTTTCAGGAGCACCCTTTTTTATTCTTTTCCAGGCTTGCTTTCGTATCCTGCGGTAAAAATTGATACTAAAAAAGTGACAATGACACCCATCATGATGATTGTTTTCACCGTCTCTCCCCCTCTTCAATTTTTCCGTGCTGTCCGAGTCTGGATGATTCTGTATTTTTCTTTATTATGAACGGTCGCGGTCTGCCTTGTCAACGATGTATAAGTATCTTTATTTTTAAGAAACCAAAGCATGTATCACGAGATGGCGGCATAGATTGTATCAAAGTACCTTATTTGCATAGTGTATCAAACATGATAGAGGAGGTCCTTATGGATATATTAAAGAAAATTGAACAGTACAGAGAGGAAGAGCAGCGGCTGAAATGGGAAGGAACTTTCGCCGATTATTTGGAGATTATTAAAGAAAATCCGATGGTCGCGCAATCTGCTCATTCTCGAGTTTTTAATATGATAAAAGACAGCGGGATAGAGGAGATTGACGGGCGCAAGAAGTACAGTTTTTTTGACCGCGAGCTGTTCGGGCTTGAAGAATCTCTGGAGCGTCTTGTGGAAGAGTATTTTCATCCGGCTGCCAAACGTCTAGATGTCAGAAAGCGGATTCTATTGCTGATGGGGCCTGTGAGCGGCGGTAAATCCACGCTGGTCACAATGCTTAAAAAAGGTCTCGAAGCGTACACGCTGACAGATAATGGCGCTGTATATGCGATTAAAGGCTGCCCGATGCACGAGGACCCTCTACATTTAATCCCCCATCATTTACGCGATGACTTTTACAGGGAATACGGCATTAGAATAGAAGGAAGTCTTTCTCCTTTAAATGTCATGAGGCTGGAGGAAGAGTATGGAGGAAGAATTGAGGATGTGAAGGTGGAGCGCATCTTCTTTTCAGAAGATAAGCGTACGGGAATTGGAACATTCAGTCCCTCTGATCCGAAATCTCAGGATATTGCCGATTTGACGGGGAGTATTGATTTCTCAACAATCGCCGAGTACGGTTCAGAATCAGATCCGCGCGCTTATCGGTTTGACGGAGAGCTGAATAAAGCGAACCGCGGGATGATGGAGTTTCAGGAGATGCTGAAATGTGATGAGAAATTTCTCTGGCATTTGCTTTCCTTGACACAGGAAGGGAATTTTAAAGCTGGGCGGTTTGCGTTAATTTCTGCTGATGAGCTGATCGTGGCTCACACGAATGAAACGGAGTATCGCTCATTTATATCTAATAAGAAGAATGAAGCCCTGCACTCGAGAATCATCGTGATGCCGGTTCCTTATAATTTAAAAGTGTCTGAGGAAGAGAGAATTTATGAAAAAATGATCGCAGAAAGCGATGTGGCGGATGTTCATATTGCCCCGCATACGTTGAAGGTCGCCGCGATGTTCTCAATCCTTACCCGGTTAAAAGAGCCGAAGCGGTCGGATATTGATCTGGTCAAGAAAATGAGACTGTATGATGGGGAAAGTGTGGAAGGATATAATTCTGTCGACGTTGAGGATATGAAAAAAGAATATAATGATGAAGGCATGAGCGGCATTGATCCGCGGTACGTGATCAACCGGATTTCTTCAACGATTATTAGAAAAAATATGGAATCGATTAATTCTCTCGATGTCCTTCGTTCCTTAAAAGAAGGTCTTGATCAGCACCCATCAATTTCAAGCGAGGACAGGGAGCGGTATTTGAATTTTATTTCTGCCGCCCGCAAGGAATATGACGACATTGCGAAAAAGGAAGTTCAAAAAGCGTTTGTGTATTCGTATGAAGAATCAGCAAAAACACTTATGGACAATTACCTCGATAACGTAGAGGCTTATTGCAATAAAAATAAGCTTCGTGATCCTTTGACAGGAGAGGAAATGAACCCTGACGAAAAGCTGATGAGATCCATCGAAGAGCAGATCGGCATTTCGGAAAACGCCAAAAAAGCGTTCCGCGAAGAAATTTTAATCCGCATCTCGGCCTATGCGAGAAAAGGCAAGCGGTTTGATTACAATTCCCATGAAAGACTGCGTGAAGCTATTCAGAAAAAGCTGTTTGCTGATCTGAAGGATGTCGTTAAAATTACGACCTCAACAAAAACGCCGGATGAGCAGCAGCTGAAAAAGGTAAATGAAGTCGTGGCCCGTTTAATTGATGAGCACGGCTACAACTCGACGAGCGCCAATGAGCTGCTGAAATATGTCGGCAGCCTGCTGAACCGATAAGCAACGTGACCCGTCCGAATAGGGCGGGTTATTTTGTCCCATTTTCTAAATAGTTTGTCAATTAAACATGCATATGTGCATATGATGAATATAAATCTTTTCGAAAGACTTGTTTCATAATCTGGCACAAGCCGGAATACGTATGTATCACGACCACAAATGGTTAAGGAGGGGAATTCATGTCCCAAAATGACAGCGGCCATTTTTTGATTTCTGAGGAAAACTGGTCCCTCCATCGCAAAGGCTTCGATGACCAGCAGCGCCACCAGAAAAAAGTGCAGGAAGCGATCAAAAACAATCTTCCGGACCTCGTAACTGAGGAAAGCATTATTATGTCTAATGGAAAAGATGTAGTGAAGATCCCAATCCGTTCACTTGATGAGTATAAAATCCGTTATAACTATGATAAAAATAAACATGTAGGGCAAGGAGACGGCGAGAGCCAGGTTGGAGATGTTGTGGCCCGGGATGGATCAGACAAAAAACAAGGGCCTGGAAAAGGGCAGGGTGCCGGTGATCAGGCAGGCGAGGATTATTATGAAGCGGAAGTTTCATTAATGGATTTAGAAGAAGCGCTTTTTAAAGAATTAGAGCTTCCGAATCTCCAGCAAAAAGAGCGGGACAATATCATTCATACAGATATCGAGTTTAATGATATCCGTAAAACAGGGTTAACCGGTAATATTGATAAGAAAAGAACGATGATGTCAGCCTTTAAACGAAACGCAATGTCAGGAAAACCGTCGTTCTACCCAATTTATCCGGAGGACCTGAAATATAAGACGTGGAATGACATCACAAAGCCCGAATCAAAAGCCGTCGTTTTAGCCATGATGGATACAAGCGGCAGTATGGGGGTTTGGGAAAAATACATGGCCAGAAGCTTCTTTTTCTGGATGACCCGTTTTTTGCGGACAAAATACGAGACTGTGGAAATTGAATTTATTGCCCATCATACAGAAGCAAGAGTGGTCTCGGAGGAGGATTTTTTCTCAAAGGGAGAAAGCGGCGGAACAATTTGTTCTTCCGTATATCGGAAGTCGCTTGAGCTTATTGATGAAAAGTACAATCCTGCCCGCTATAACATTTACCCGTTTCATTTTTCTGACGGTGACAACCTGACATCTGATAACGCGCGCTGTGTGAAGCTGGTCAATGATATTATGAAGAAGGCCAATCTGTTTTGCTACGGCGAGGTCAATCAGTACAACAGGCATTCAACGTTAATGTCTGCATATAAAAATGTAAAAGATGAGAAATTTAAGTACTATATTTTAAAACAGAAATCTGATGTTTTTCAGGCTCTAAAGAACTTTTTCAGAAATGAAGAGTCTGGTGTAAGCCATCAATTTTCGTAATGAAAAGCCCATTTCAGGGCTTTTTTTTATTTAATAAAAGCAAGAAAACGCTTGCGAAAAAAATACGGGAGAAAAAGAAATTTTTCCTTTGACAAATCTTCTTTCATTTATTAATATTTTATCTTGTGAACTATTATTGAGGAATGAGGTGAAAAGGAGTTGACTGAATCAGAACGTGCTTTGCTCACTTTTGAACAGCTCTTCGATACGTCTCGGGCGATATATAAAAAACAGAAGAAGATATTGGAGATTGTGCTTGAGCCTTTTGATATTACAGTCCTTCAATATTTGCTGATGTTTAAAATTCATCAAAGCGGAAGCACCCCGCTAAGCAAGCTGGCAATGTCGCTTGATCTTAAGCCTGCTTCTGTGACGCGGATGACAGATATTCTGTATAAGCGCCAATTGATGAATCGATATGACAGTCCGGATGACCGCCGTATCGTCATGATTCAGTTAACCGAAGAGGGGGAAGAACTGATAGAAAAAGCCGCTGTGCAATATGCAAAAATGGGTGCCGGCTTGTACCAAAAGCTTGATACCTCCCAGCTGCAGTATTTGCGCAAACTAGCCGGAAGCTTAACGAAGCTTGCTGAAGGCTGTTCAGAAAAAAGCGGTAATTAAAAACTTCTCACATATTTTCACCAGCTTTCCGCAAAATGATAGAGGATGAAACGAAAGGAGAAAACAAAATGAACAGAGGACGTTTAATTCTGACCAACATTATCGGTTTGATTGTTGTTCTTGCAATTATAGCTGGAGGTGCTTACTACTATTATCAAAGCACAAACTACGTAAAAACAGATGAAGCAAAAGTAGCGGGCGATATGGCTGCTATTACTGCTCCAGCAGCAGGTAAAGTATCTGACTGGGATCTGGACGAAGGAAAAACAGTGAAAAAAGGCGACACAGTTGCAAAAATCAAAGGCGAACAAACTGTTGACGTAAAATCCATTATGGATGGAACAATTGTGAAAAACGAAGTGAAAAACGGACAAACCGTACAAGCTGGTACAACAATTGCACAAACGATTGACATGGACAACCTATACATCACAGCAAATATTAAAGAAACAGATATTGCGGATATTGAAGTAGGAAATAGTGTAGACGTAGTAGTTGACGGAGACCCTGATACAACATTTGACGGTACTGTAGAAGAAATTGGTTATGCGACTAACTCAACTTTTGATATGCTTCCTTCTACAAATTCAAGCGGAAACTACACAAAAGTAACACAAAAAATTCCTGTGAAAATTTCAATCAAAAACCCATCTGATAAGGTGCTTCCTGGAATGAATGCATCTGTTAAAATTTCTGAGTAAAACAGATCAGTCATCAAACCATGAAAGGAGGTTGTCTTAGATGGCTACAGGCAAAGAAAAAAATGCAAAAAACCCTATGTCATTGCTGATTGTGCTAATGGCGGGTTTATTTTTGGCAATTCTAAACCAAACACTGCTTAATGTTGCAATGCCGCACTTAATGACTGAATTTGGCGTAAGTGCAACGACGATTCAGTGGCTGACAACAGGTTACATGCTTGTTAACGGTGTATTGATTCCGTTATCTGCTTTCCTGATTACACGATTTGGCCAGCGGAGTCTCTTTCTCGTCGCGATGTTTTGTTTTACGCTCGGTACGTTAGTCTGCGGTATCGCACCTAACTTCTCTACAATGCTGATCGGCCGTTTGATTCAGGCCGTGGGCGGAGGTATCTTGCAGCCGCTCGTTATGACAACCATTCTGTTAATTTTCCCGCCTGAAAGCAGGGGGAAAGGAATGGGGATTTTCGGGCTAGCGATGATGTTTGCTCCAGCGGTCGGCCCGACTCTTTCCGGGTGGATTATTGAGCATTATACATGGCGCATTATGTTTTACGGTCTTGTGCCGATCGGCGCAATTGTTATCATTGTGGCTTTCTTCATCTTTAAAAATATGGTGGAGCCGCAAAAAATCAAACTCGATACTCTTGGCGCAATCCTCTCGATTGTCGGATTCGCCTCCTTATTATACGGAGTCAGTGAAGCCGGATCTGACGGCTGGACCGACCCGATTGTATTGTCTACAGTTATTATCGGAGCCATTGCAATTGTTGCTTTTGTTGTTCAGCAATTGCGTCATGATGATCCGATGCTTGATTTCAGAGTGTTTAAATATGACATTTTCTCACTCTCGAGTGTCATTAATATCATTATTACAGTGGCACTTTACACTGGTATGTTCCTTTTACCGATTTATCTGCAAAACCTGGTCGGCTTTACGGCGCTTCAATCCGGTCTGCTTCTGCTTCCGGGTGCGATCGTTATGCTGATTATGTCACCGATCTCAGGTATTTTGTTCGATAAATTCGGACCGAGACCGCTTGCGATTATCGGGCTTCTCGTGACAGTGGTAACAACGTATCAATACACGCAATTGACAATTGATACACCATATACACACATCATGCTGATCTATTCAATTCGTGCATTTGGTATGTCTCTCTTAATGATGCCAGTCATGACAGCCGGGATGAACCAGCTTCCTGCCCGTCTGAACAGCCACGGAACGGCGATGAGCAACACGCTTCGCCAAATCAGCGGATCAATCGGAACAAGTTTAATTACGACGATTTATACAAACCGGACGACATTCCATTATTCACAAATTGCAGATAAAACAAGCACGGCGGACCCGAACTTCCTCCATGCGTTCCAAAATGCAGTTTCGAATTTAATGGTGAATATGAATGTGTCTTATGATACGGCGAAAACATATGTGTACTCACATATTTATAAACACGCGTCACTCGATTCCAATGTCATGGGGATAAATGATGCCTTTATGTGGGCAACCTTATTCTGTGTAGCAGGTTTGATTTTAAGTATCTTCCTGCGTGACGTCAGAAAAGATAAATTGCGTAAGAAGAAAAAAGAGGAGCTTTCATTACTTCCTGCTCCAAAAGAAGCTAAGGAATCTTAATCTGTACAGGGAGGTTTCCTGAATGAAAATTTATGTAGTGTATGATAGTGAAGGCGAACATACTAAAGTGCTTGCAGAAGCGATTGCTGAAGGCGCGAGAGAAAACGACGCGGCTGAAGTGTTCATCGACCATGTAGATCAGGCTGATATCCGCAAGCTTAAAGATATGGATGCGATTATTTGGGGATGCCCAGGGCATTTCGGAACAATCAGCTCCGGTCTTAAAACTTGGATCGACAGACTTGGCTACTTGTGGGCTGAAGGCGAGCTGATCAACAAAGTCGGTGCTGTCTTCTGCACAACGGCAACAACACACGGCGGCTTGGAAATGACAATGCACAATTTAATCACGCCGATGTTCCACCAAGGCATGATTGTTGTCGGACTGCCTGGCAACGTGCCTGAAAACGCACTTTATGGCTCTTATTACGGAGCAGGTGTCACTTGTCCGGTAGACAGTGATGAGTTAATGTCTGAGGAAGGTATTCAGCTTGGACGCGCGTTGGGAAGACGTGTCAGCCAAGTCACAGGAAACCTAACAGCAGGACAGTAAGGAGAGGTTGAAATGGCCATTATTATAGCAATAATTGCTGCTGTCATTGTCATTGCGGCCCTTATTACATTTAACGTCCGCAACGCCTCACCTGGACCTGAGAAGCAAGAAGCAACCGATAGAATCGCACCTCCAGAAGAGGAAAAAAACGAAGCGCATTACCCTGCTGAAGCAAGGGCTGCCGAGCATACGCCATCCGTTGTCAAAAACGATTCTCCAAAAGAGAAGCGTGACACAATGGGTGATGATATTTACAGGCAGGCGCTGCAAAAGTTTAAGCATTCTGATGAAGTTCATGCAGAAGAAGAGGTCACTGAGGAAAGTGACAAAATGCAGGACCGCAGCTATCGTGATGCGCTGCTCTCTATGAAAAATAAGAAAAAGTAATGAAAAAGGCAAATCCGTTTACTCATGCGGGTTTGCCTTTTTTGCTGTTTCCATCAATTATGTTTTTATCAAATAAATCCATGGAATATGTTGTATTCCATCTTGATCTAGTGTACTATGTTACTCATACACCGAGGATTTTTTCCGGGAGGTAAAGACATGAATTCTTTTTTAGGTTTATTAAAGAAAGATATCAAGCTTTCAAGAATGTGGCTGCTAGTATGGATATGCGGAATCATTTTCTTATTGGGAACAGGCCATATTATAGCTTCTCGCACGAAAGAACCTCTAGTCATTTTTGGTTTTTTTGTTGCAGTTGCTTTTTTTCTGCTTTTCTTATCTCCTGTTTTTGTGTTTTATCACCTTCGCAAGGAAGGGAAATCACAGCTTTGGCTGTACAATCCAAATGGCGGCTTCTGGCTGTTTTCTTCTAAATTGGCAGCATCTTTGCTCTATCAATTTGTGATTCAGTTGGCATTAACAGCCTATGGCATATGGATGTATCATATGCTCTCTGTAAAAAATCTGCTGGAGCATCAAGTTGATATAACGAGTACAGTGGCTTTGCTGAATATGTATGGGCTTATTTCTTCGTTAGATATGTCAGTAACAGTCATTGTGTTTTGGACTGTTTTTCACTCTCTCAGAAATTGGCGCGGAATGCGGTGGGCTGCGATGGTTCTGTTGGTCGCAATGTGGTTATTCTTCGATGAATACATCATAAGCCCTTTGGTTGAATCTCAAAAGCATTTCTGGCCTGTAACAGTCTATTGCAATTTTGATTTCCACTTCCATAACGTTTGGAGATTGGAACTAAAACCTATCCATCTGTCTGTGCTAGGGTTTCCTATTGCTATAGTCATCACGTTCTTGCTGCTCATCATGGCTTCAAAACTGCTTGATCGTAAAGTAGAGGTGTAAATATGGACAATCAATTCCAATCCTCGAAACCGATTTATCTGCAGATCGCTGATCAGATCTTTTATAGGCTGGTCAGGAAGGAGCTGCTCCCAGGAGACAAGCTTCCTTCAGTAAGAGAAATGGCGATTCAAACTAAGGTAAATCCCAATACAATTCAAAGAACTTACAGTGAGATGGAAAGGCTGGGTATTGTGGAGACAAGAAGAGGTCAAGGGACGTTTATTGCGGAAAAAGCAGAAATCGTAGACGAGCTGAAAGACAAGCTGACACGAGAGGTGCTGGAAGGCTTTGTCAAGCAAATGAAAGAGCTGGGGCTAACGAAAGAGGAAATGGTAGAAGGGATTAAAACATTCACAGAGGGAGGCTGAAATGGAAATCAAGCTAGAACATGTATCAAAAAAATACGGCCGCCATACGGCCATCAATGATGTGTCAATCACCCTATCATCCGGACGGATTTATGGCCTGATCGGACCGAACGGCAGCGGCAAGTCAACGACCCTGAAAATGATGGCTGGCCTTCTGTTTCCGACTTCAGGATTTGTGAAAGTTGATGAAGAGCAGGTTACGAGAGAAATGGTGCGTCAAACGGCTTATCTTACTGAGCTTGATATGTTTTATCCGCATTTCACTGTTAAAGATATGGTGAATTTTTATCAGTCGCAGTTTCCTGATTTTCAAACAGAACAGGCTTATAAGCTATTGAATGAGATGCAGCTGAATCCGGAAAAAAAGATCAAAAAGCTATCAAAAGGAAATCGGGGCCGGCTGAAAATCGTTCTTGCTTTAGCGAGACGGGCAGACGTCATCTTGCTTGATGAACCTTTTTCCGGGCTTGATCCGATGGTCAGGGATTCCATCGTAAACAGCCTTGTGTCGTACATTGATTTTGAGCAGCAGATTGTCGTGATCGCGACACATGAAATTGATGAAATTGAGACTTTGTTAGATGAAGTAATCGTCCTCGCCAATGGAGAAAAAGTTGCGCAGCGTGAAGTAGAAGATATTCGTGAACAGGAAGGCATGTCTGTTTTGCAATGGTTTAAATCAAAAATGGAAGTTTGCTAGAAAGAGGAGGAATATGATGAAAACAGTGTTGGAATTGAAAAACGTGACTAAAAACATCAGAGGCCGAACGATCATTGATGACCTCAGTTTTACGATTCGTGAAGGCGAGGTATTCGGTTTTTTGGGACCAAACGGAGCGGGGAAAACGACAACCATCCGGATGATGGTGGGGTTAATGAAGCTGTCGAAAGGTGATGTCCTCATTTGCGGCCAATCCATTACGAAAGAATATGCCAAGGCGATTAAGCATATTGGAGCGATCGTTGAGAATCCCGAGCTGTATAAATTTTTGAGCGGATATAAAAATCTCCAGCAATACGCAAGGATGGTCAAGGGTGTCACGAAGGAAAAAATTGATGAAGTTGTTGAGCTGGTCGGTTTAACAGACAGAATCCACGACAAGGTGAAAACATATTCTCTAGGGATGAGACAGCGTCTTGGCTTGGCACAATGCCTTCTGCACGATCCGAAAGTGCTGATTTTGGATGAACCGACAAACGGCCTTGATCCGGCGGGGATCAGAGAAATCAGAGATCATTTAAAGAAGCTGACCCGAGAAAGAGGAATGGCTGTCATCGTTTCAAGCCACCTGCTGTCAGAAATGGAACTGATGTGTGATCGAATTGCGATTCTGCAAAAAGGAAAGCTGATCGATATTCAAAATGTAAAAGATGAAAACATTGATGAGAATGATACATATTTCTTCCAGGTTGAGCAGCCGAGTGAAGCCGCTGCTGTTTTAAATCAGTACGATTTGCTGAGTAAGACAAATGGTGTAGAAATCAAACTGGCTAAAGAGGAAGTCCCTGCGGTTATTGAATTGCTGGTGATGCAGCAAATCCGTATTTATGAGGTCAAGGTCATAACAAAATCATTAGAGGACCGTTTCTTAGAAATGACAGGTGAAACAAAAGAGGAGGTTCAGCATGCTTAATTTGATTTATAATGAGTGGCTCAAAATTTTCAGCCGAGCCGGAACATGGGTGATGATCGGAATTCTGGGGCTGACAATGGTTGGATTTGCATTTTTGGCGAATCATTTTTCTGCTGGTGAATCAAATTCCCATTGGAAACAAGAACTTCAAGCACAAAACGCCGAATTAAAGAAAGAAATCAAAGAAGATCCTTCACTGAAAGATGGGTATAAAGAAACAATCACACTCAACGACTATCGCATCGAGCATAATATCCCTAGTGACACGGGCTATACGGTATGGTCTTATGTAACGGATTCAGCAAACTTTACCATCCTTACCGGTCTGTTTACTATTATCATCGCGGCCGGAATTGTCGCGAACGAATTTAATTGGGGAACGATTAAGCTATTAATGATTCGGCCGCTCAGCCGTTTTCAAATTTTGATGTCCAAATATATTACAGTTCTCCTGTTTGGGCTCCTGTTGCTGTTGATTTTATTTATCGGTTCTACTTTATTAGGGTTGATCTTCTTCGGGACGGGTGGTGAAACCGCCGCGAACATTCATTTAATCTATAAGGATGGCCATGTCATTGAGCAAAACATGATGGGGCATTTGGCCACAACGTATCTTTCTGAATCCGTCTCGGCTTTAATGGTGGCGACGATGGCGTTTATGCTGTCTGCGGTATTCAGAAACAGCTCTCTTGCGGTTGGTTTTTCCATCTTCTTGTTGGTTGCAGGTACGACTGCAACTGCATTTATTGCAGCGAAATTTGACTGGGCAAAATATATATTGTTTGCTAATGTCGACTTGACTCAGTATGTGGATGGCACACCGTTAATAAAAGGGATGACTATGACGTTTTCTCTCGTCATGCTGGCGATCTACTTTATCATCTTCTTGTTGCTTGCTTTCGGAATCTTCATGAAGCGGGATATTGCAAACTAATAAAAAAAGCTGTTTTGCTTATGCAAAACAGCTTTTTTGTCAAAATAAAAACTGCAGGTTTGCACCTGCAGTTTTTCATATCAATTTATGCTTACGCTTCTTTAGTAACGTTAGCAGCTTGTGGTCCGCGGTTTCCTTCAACGATTTCAAAAGAAACAGCTTGGCCTTCTTCTAAAGTTTTGAAGCCTTCGCCTTGAATAGCAGAGAAATGAACGAATACATCGTCTTGACCTTCTACTTCGATGAATCCGAAACCTTTTTCAGAGTTGAACCATTTTACTTTACCTTCTAACATGAAATTTCCTCCTAAAGCGATCATAACGCTTAAATTCACTATTCTTGCTCTTAACAAACTTTCAAGACGAAAACTCTTACAAAACTTTCTTCTTAAAGATAGTTCGAACAAAAATAATTACCTTTACTCTACCAGTAATCTTCGGAAAAAACAACTGCTTATTGAAACTTTTTTCGGAAAATACCATATTTATTTTTCAATTTGATATTTATTTGCGGAAATTCATCTGCTTTCTCGATATGTGATCATACGTTTGCCTTAGTATTCCTTCATTTTGGGAAGATAAGTAATAGGAATTGACAACCTTATTGGATATGAGTAAGGTAAAAGTTAATCAATATTACAAATGACAACGTTTATCAACTAAGAGAGCGTATGATTTTTATGTCTGATATTGCTTGCATGCTCTAATACATAGATAGGAGTATGGTCACAATGAAAAAGTGGCTTATATGCAGTTTCGTCCTTGTTCTTCTCGTTTCATTTACTGCATGTTCACCGTCTGCAGAACATGAATCGATAAAAATCGGGATTGCTGAGTCTGACGGGGCAATATGGAACTATATTGCTCAAAAGGCTGAAGAGGCAGGGCTGGATATTCAGCTGATCCCTTTTTCTGATTATGCGGAGTCTGATATCGCACTTGCTAACAAAGAAATTGATGCCAACGCCTTTCAAACCATTTCATATTTTCAGTCGTTCACTGAAAAATACAAACTTAATTTGGCACCGCTCGGGACGACATACATAACGCCCATGGGCATTTATTCAAAACGATATGACCGAATCCAAGATATACCGCGGGGAGCTGTCGTTTCTGTTCCGGATAAAGCGTTCGATTTTGGCAGGGCGCTTACGGTGCTCCAGGAAGCGGGTTTGCTAACGCTGAAAAACGGATTTAACGGAACAGGTTCAGTTGATATGATTAAAGATAATCCGAGACACCTGAAATTAAAAGCTGTCCGGCAACAGGATGCAGTGAGCGGTGCCGACGTGTTTGTCATGAAACCATCAGAAGCAAAAAAAGCGGGCTTGAACCCGAAAAAGCATACGCTAAAGAGCGGCGGACTCATGTCTGAGGAAGAGATGAATTTGATTGTTGTCAGAGCGGAGGATCAAGATCGGGAAGCGCTGCAAACCATTCTTGAGCTTTATCAAGCTGATGATACAGCGGCATTTATAGAAAAAGAATATCAGGGAGATCTTGTCCCGGCTTTTCTGCCTTTGAAACGTCTTTCAGATTGGAAGAATGAATTCGAACATTGAATTCATTCTTTTTTTTCTGAAAAACACACTCTGTTCCGTCCCGTTTCTTTCGCTTTGTAAAGCATTTGATCGGCAAGAATGGGCAAGGATCCTGGCTGTTCCGTATTATTGGGGTAATGAGCGGCCCCTAGTGATATCGTAACTGAAAGCTCTTCGCCGTTTGTTAATACAATCGGTGCATCGCTTACAGTTCTCCTGATCCGTTCAGCGATCCGGGCTGCTTTATCAAGAGAACAGTTCGGCAGGAGCACGGCAAATTCTTCACCGCCGATCCGAGCGGCAGGATCTGTATTTCGGATGCTCTGCTTCAGACGTAACCCCAGCTCTTTGAGCACCTGATCTCCTTCATGATGGCCATATTGGTCATTGATGGTCTTAAAATGATCGATATCCATATAAATCAGTGCAAATTGAAAATGCGGGGTATCGGCCGCCTGCTGATACAGAGCTTTTGTGGTTTCTTCAAACTTTCTTCGGTTATACACGCCTGTTAAAAAGTCAAAGTGCGCCTGAAACTTATATTGTTTAAAAAGAAGATGTGCATTTGTTTCATGATCAATAATATATAAACTGAGCATGCCGCCCGCTATTGATATGATCCAAAAATACAAATGAAGTTCGTATGAATGTAAATCTATAAGAAAATAAAAGGAAAAGGAGATCAAGCTATTTGTGATTATTAAAAGATAGAAAGCATGTTTTAGTTGAACTTTTTTTCTTCTAGAAACAATGAGTGACGGGATGGCAGCGATACAAATGATAATAACCGAGTATAGTGCAGATGTGTTCATCGTAATCAGCAAGCGGCCTGCAGTGATCATGGCCAGGGCCGTTGCCGTTGAAACCCAGCCTCCATAAAGAGCGGCAATCATAATAGGGATATTTCGAAGATCAATAATTGAATGCTGATAGGTAAATCCAAAAACCATCAGAATAACCCCGAGTAAACCGCAGGCCAGTCCCTTAACAGCTTGAAAAGATATGCTGTCTTTTTTATGTACTAACCTTTCTTTAAACAGGTGGGTGAAGAGATAATTAAATGTGATTAAAATGGTCAAATTTACAAACAGTTCTTTCAGCAATATTATCACCCTTATATAAGGTACTAAAGATGGAAGGGAAAGAAAAGAACAAAAAAGGCATTACATAAGGTTTTTTTACTTGAATTGATAAGTTGAAATAATTCGCACTTGACCCATCGGAATTAGTGTAATATAGTAAATGAGAAAATTTGAAGGGAGAGTTTACCTGCTTTGGAGACTTTACTGGTTGTATTACATGTATTTATTTTATTTTTACTTATCTTAGGGCTCTTTGTTATGCAGAAAAAACATGTTTCCTTCTCTAAACGTGTATTTACTGCGCTGGGGCTGGGAATTGTATTCGGATTTGCGCTTCAGCTGATTTACGGCCCGACTTCTAATATAGTCATTCAAACAGCCGACTGGTTTAATATTGCCGGGGGCGGATATGTCAAATTGCTTCAGATGGTTGTTATGCCGCTCGTCTTTATTTCGATTCTCGGCGCATTTACAAAGCTGAAGCTGACAAAAAATCTTGGAAAAATCAGCGGTTTGATTATCGGGATTTTAGTAGCAACAACAGCAGTTGCTGCAGCTGTCGGTATCGCGTCCGCGCTTTCATTTGATCTGCAGGCGATTCAGGTTGACCAAGGAAGTACAGAGCTTTCACGGGGACAGGAGCTTCAGCAGAAATCAGAGGATATGACAGCGAAAACGCTGCCGCAGCAGATTGTTGAACTGCTGCCTGGAAACCCGTTTTTAGATTTTACGGGAGCTAGACCGACTTCAACGATCGCTGTCGTTATTTTTGCCGCTTTCCTTGGAGTGGCATTCCTCGGCGTAAAACACAAACAGCCGGAACAGGCAGAAACATTTAAAAAACTGGTTGATGCCGTTTATGCCATTGTCATGCGTGTTGTCACACTCATTTTGAGACTGACGCCTTATGGGGTGCTGGCCATCATGACAAAAACAATTGCAACGAGTGATCTTGACAGCATTCTAAAACTGGGCATGTTCGTGATTGCTTCATATGCCGCGTTAATCACTATGTTTATCATTCATTTGCTGCTACTGACGTTCAGCGGCTTGAATCCGGTGATTTATTTGAAAAAAGCGGTGCCTGTACTTGTATTTGCATTTACGTCAAGGTCTAGCGCAGGTGCTTTACCGCTGAATATTAAAACACAGAGAAGCATGGGTGTACCGGAGGGAATCGCAAACTTTGCCGGTTCGTTCGGTCTTTCGATCGGCCAAAATGGATGTGCCGGCATTTATCCTGCGATGCTGGCGATGATGATTGCTCCGACTGTCGGCCAAAATCCTTTTGACCCGGTGTTTATTATCACTGTTATCGCAGTCGTTGCCATCAGCTCCTTCGGTGTCGCCGGAGTCGGCGGCGGAGCGACATTCGCGGCGCTTCTTGTTTTATCATCATTAAACATGCCTGTCGCGCTCGCAGGTTTATTAATCTCAATTGAACCGTTAATTGACATGGGGCGTACTGCTTTGAATGTCAGCGGAAGCATGACTTCCGGTCTTATTACAAGTAAGGTCACAAAGGAAATTGATCAAGGGGCATTTCATGATCAATCCAGAGTGATTGAAGCTGAAGAAGCGTAACATATGAAAACGTGTAATCCCCAAACAAGGATTACACGTTTTTTTAACGGCCGGGTTCTAAGTCCTCCAGCATTTCCATCATCGTGTTGTCGTCCATGACATTCATTGCGCTTTGTTCAAAATGAATGGGTTCAGCATAATGCGGCTGTCTTTTTTTCGCGGCTGTCTCAGTTTGCCTAGTTTGAGACTGTGTATGCTGATGCTGTGGTTGCTGCTGTCCAGCGTGCTGGTGCTGACGGCCATTTTGCCGCTGGCTTTGATGCTGCTTATCACCGCTGCTTCCGCTAAATGCTTGTTTGACCATGTTTCCTACATTAGAAGCATCAAACGTGTTATTTTCTGAATTTCGTCTGTTCATTTGTCCTGTGATAAACCCGCTGATTCTTTGGCGGATCTGAGGTGATAATGCAGCAATAAGCATAGTTGATCCTATGATCAATGCTGCGGGGCTGATTCCTCTTCGCTGGTTGAACAACATGATCCCTCCTTTGCAGTGTATTCATATTTTCCCCCTCGTTAGACAAATTAACCGTTATATTTCCCGGGAAAGCATTTCCTCCAGATTTGCATGCATAATTAAAGCCAGTTAGAAAAACCTATAAGTAAAGTGATAAAGGAGGAATTCACATGTTTGGAAAAAAACAAGTCCTTGCGTCTGTGCTTCTTATCCCTTTGCTTATGACTGGCTGCGGTGTGGCCGACCAAGGTGAGGGCAGACGTGATAATAATGATGTAAGAAACGTAAATTATCGAAATCCGGCCAATGACGATATGCGGAATGTAAACAATCGGGATAACGTTGACAACAATGTTAATGATAATGTCAATAACAATCGTGTAAATGACGATAATAACAACGACCGAAAACTTGAGGTTGCTGATGAAGCAGCTGATAAAGTAACAGACCTAAAAGAAGTAAAGCATGCCGATATCATTGTGGCTGGAAATCAAGCCTACGTTGCAGTCGTTTTAACCAATGGAAATAAAGGTGCAGTAGAAAACAATCTGAAGAAAAAAATAGCCAAAAAGGTAAGATCTACTGACAAAAACATTGATAATGTTTACGTTTCAGCTAACCCTGATTTTGTAGAGCGTATGCAAGGATATGGAAAACGTATTCAAAATGGTGACCCAATCGCCGGATTATTTGATGAATTTACACAAACTGTACAGCGCGTATTCCCTAACGCTGAATAAATAAAAAAGCCGCACAATTTGTGCGGCTTTTTCTTTGCGTTAATGACACACTGCGAACTCAGGCTGCATAGAGTAAAAATAAAAAGGTACAAGACGGACCGGCTCAGGGAGGGAGACGTTTGCGGGATGGCATAGGAAAGCGTGCGGCATCCGCTCTATTCCTGTGCGGAGTCCTTGTGATGCTGGCTGTAAGCTCAGCCATCGTATCAAGCGCGATGTATATCCTGTCTTTTCCAGGTCAGGCATCTGGAATAACAAAAGAACAAGTGACGAAGCACATGAAGAAAGAGTCATTCAAACAGGCCGATATTTATTACACTTCTAAGGAAAAGTCCTTACTGCCATTGACGAAAGAAACGCTTGAATATGCGGTCAGTATTAATCAGATTATGATTGGATATTCGAATCAAAAGCCTATTGACATTATTTTTTTTCCTAATGAAAAACAGATGGAGGCTTACTCCGGTTTATTGGATGTAGTTGGTTTTTATTCTGAACGGGAGCAGCTGATCGGATTGTTGCCTGAAGAGAAAAAGAAACTGTTAGAAGGGGACGAGGTAGCGGTTTATTTGTATCAGAGATTGTTGATTCATGAATACTCGCACCATGCGTTTCACCAGAAATTGAAGGAGCTTGAGACGGATCCCGATGAGTTTCCGTTATGGTTTCATGAAGGGTTAAGCGAGTGGATTGCGAACTATGAATTGCTCATAGATCCGATCACGTTTTCTGTCGTGCCCTTTGACCGTTTGCAGACTGATCGAGACTGGCAGGAAGCTAGAGCCGAATATGACACTGATGTCTATTTGCAAAGCTTTTATATGATCGATGAGCTGACGGACAAATACGGGAAAGACATTATTTCAGAAATGATTAAGGAAACGGCAAAAAAAGGGGACTTTGAAAAAGGGTTTAAATCAGCAACAAAGGAAAGTCTTGATCAATTTGAAAAAGATTTTAAGAAAAAATTTGAAAAAAACAGTGCGGCATTGGATAGTATCTATCCAATGCCTTTGTTATTAGTGAAGTCCTTGCTGACCCATTCCGCCTTGTGTCGGAGGCATTTGTCCTTGGGCAGGGGCGAATGAATTTCTCAGCTGTTCCATATCCTGCGCATCAAGCTGAGGAACCTGGTAATAGCCGTGTTTGTTTTGGTATAGGAAAATTTCAAATGCCATTTCAACATACTCCTGAATTTGCGCAGACAGTACGCGTCTTACGGCCGGATTTGTCATTTCCAGAGAAGCCATCGTCAGCATAGAAGCTTGTGCTTTAATCGCGCAAAGCATTTGTCGGCTGATGATGCTGTCATCAATATCATTCATGGATTGAACAGGTTTTTTAGGCTGTGACGGCTGCATGCCGTAAACAGTCTGGTTGTCTTCCTTCATCATATAAGTTGCTGTTTTTTGTGAAGGTTCGCTTCCTGTTTTGAAGCATTCTGCAGTTATATTGTATTGAGATGTGATGAATTGATGTTGACGATCAAGGATGTTTAGTAATTCTTGATCCTTACAGAATTGTCTCAGCATCATAAACTGATCAAGCACAGTAAGTGTTCCGGAAAGCACCTCATGCATATCAAACATTTCATGTCCGCCGTGGTTTTTATGCGGTTTGCCAGGAATACCTTTGTTCATTTGGGATTGCTGCTGCTGATTGAACTGATCCAAACCGAATTCCTCCTTTTTTTTCAGATCAGCTGTATTTTGTGTCAGTCTGCCGTGTATTATGCAGAAGCCTGAAAGGAATTATATGCTGTCTGTCGAAATGATAAGCAGACAAAATCGTTGTCATTATGTGTATAAGGGAGGAAATATGATGAGGCGTATTCTGCATATTGTGTTGATCACGGCATTAATGTTCTTAAATGTAATGTACACGTTCGAAGCTGTAAAGGCAGCTGAACCGCAACAGCCTATATCGATTGAGAAGGCAATACAGCAAAAAGAAGGACAGGCGCTTGTCGAAGGATATGCAGTCGGCCAGGCTGTTTCCCCACAGCATTATAAGCTGACAAGCCCTTTTTCAAATGATTATAATGTCGCGCTGGCAGACCGTAAAAACGAGACATCGCCCGAACACATCCTTCCTGTGCAAATCCCCTCCGCCTTCAGAAGCCAATTTGGGCTGCAAACCAATCCGCTTCTTCTTGGGAAAAAGATAACGGTTCAAGGAAAGCTTGAAAATTACTTTAACACGACAGGACTTAAAAACGTTCAGTCGATGAACGTAACCGATGACACGAAAACTCCGCCGGCTGAACAGCAAGTGACCATAAATGAAGCACGGGGAAGGCTGAATGAAGAAGTAACGATAAAAGGGATCATTACAGCTGATCAAAACGCAATCGGAGGCGGGAAGCTGTCGACCTTTTTGCAAGATGAAACCGGAGGCATTAACATTTATTCGCCATCCCCTGAACAATTTCCCGAATTAAAAGAGGGTATGGATGTCACGGTGACAGGGAAAATCACGTCTTACCAGGGGCTGAAAGAAATCGTTCCAAGCTCATCAGGCATCAAAATCAACCAGTCAAATCAATCCCTCCCCGCCCCCAAACACTTAACAATCAATGAACTTATTAACGGCAGCCTAGGTAATCAGTATGAAGGAAGCCTTGTGAAACTAACCGCTTTTGTTTCCTCAATTCCAAGTTCTCCTGCCGGCGGCGGTTACAATGTACCAATGATTGATGACGACCATCATGCAATGACGCTCCGGGTTATGAATGAAACAGGGGTGATAAACGAGCTTGATGAGGGCAAATGGTATGAATTTACCGGTGTGTTAAGCAGATACCAAACCTTTCAGCTGCTTCCGCGAAAATCGGCTGACCTGAAGTTGCTTGAAGAGCAGCCCGCACCTCCGTCTGCAGAGGGAGAATATGAAGGGATTGTTGACCGGGTATTTGACGGCGATACCATTCATCTTAAATCTCCGGTGCTTGGAACGACAAAAATCCGGTTTGTAAATGTAGATACACCTGAAACATATCACACACCAAAAAATGACGCAGATGAAAATCAATTAAGATTTGGCAAAAAAGCATCTGACTATCTAAAAACGGTTCTGTCCCCAGGTGATAAAATTACTGTCAAGGTCGGGAGTGAAGCCAAGGACAGCTATGGCAGACTGCTCGGACAAGTCATAACCGAATCAGGATCAAACGTGAACTTAGAGCTTGTAAAAAACGGCTATGCTCCGACGTATTTTATTTGGCCGGTTGACAATGAAGAGGATTATCAGCAATTTCAGGCCGCAGTAGCCGCTGCAAAAAAAGATCAAAAAGGAATTTGGAATGAAAACGATCCCCTCATGGAAATGCCGTTTGAATTCAGAGCCAGAGAGCAAGGGAAAGGCCTGACAAGATATGTGGGGGACTCGTCGAATAAAACATATGTGCAGCCAGCTGACTGGAAGAAGATAGCTGTGGAAAACAGAATTTTCTTCGCCTCAGCAAGTGAAGCGGAGAGCGCGGGATATAAAAAAAGGCAAACGGCACCTCAAGAACATGTGCCGCTTAGAATTCTCAGCATGAATGATTTGCATGGCAAAATCGATCAGCAATATGAGCTTGATCTTGATGGAAATGGAATTGCAGACGGCACGTTTGGACGCATGGATTATGCCGCCGCATATTTAAAAGAAAAAAAGGCTGAAAAGAAAAACTCGCTGATTGTGCACGCGGGAGATATGATCGGCGGAAGCTCTCCAGTTTCCTCTCTTCTACAGGATGAACCGACTGTAGAACTGATGGAGGACATCGGATTTGATGTCGGAACCGTGGGAAACCACGAATTTGATGAAGGCACGGATGAACTGCTGAGAATCTTAAATGGCGGTGATCATCCGAAAGGCACAAGCGGATATGATGGACAGAACTTTCCCCTTGTATGTGCCAATTGTAAAATGAAATCAACTGGAGAGCCCTTTTTGCCGGCTTATGACATCATAAATGTGGAGGGCGTACCCGTTGCTTTTATCGGGGTTGTCACACAGTCGGCAGCTGGCATGGTTATGCCTGAAGGAATAAAAAATATCGAGTTTACAGATGAAGCAACAGCGGTGAATAAGGCGGCCGAAGAGCTCAAGAAAAAAGGCGTGAAGGCCATCGCGGTTCTCGCACATATGTCAGCTGAACAAAACGGCAACGCCATTACCGGTGAGTCTGCTGATCTTGCAAACAAAACAGATTCTGAAATTGACGTGATTTTTGCCGCGCATAATCATCAGGTTGTTAACGGTGAAGTGAATGGAAAACTGATTGTTCAAGCGTTTGAATATGGAAAAGCGATAGGTGTCGTTGATGTAGAGATTGATAAAACGACAAAAGACATTGTCAAAAAGTCCGCGGAAATCGTATATGTTGATCAAAGTAAAATCGAACCGGATGTCAGCGCGTCAGCCATTTTAAAGAAATACGAAACAATTGCGGAACCGATTATCAGCGAGGTAGTCGGCGAAGCCGCTGTTGATATGGAAGGGGGGTATTCAAATGACGGCGATACACCTCTTGGAAACCTGATTGCGGATGGCATGAGAGCTGCCATGAAAACGGATTTTGCCCTTATGAATGGCGGCGGCATACGTGAAGCGTTGAAGAAGGGCCCGATTACGTGGGGAGATCTTTACAATATTCAGCCGTTTGGAAATGTGTTAACGAAGCTTGAGATTAAAGGAAAAGATTTAAGAGAGATTATCAATGCTCAAATCTCGCCGGTTTTTGGGCCTGACTACAGCATCAGCGGGTTTACGTATACGTGGAATAAAGAAACCGGAAAAGCAGTTGATATGAAAATGGCAGATGGCACCGAGATCCAGCCCGATGCCACATATACATTGACCGTCAACAACTTTATGGCGACGGCGACAGGAGCCAAATATCAGCCAATCGGACTGCTGGGAAAAAATCCGGTGACAGGGCCTGAGGATTTGGAAGCGACAGTTGAGTACGTGAAGAGTTTTGATGAGCCAATTGCGTATACAAAAGAGGGAAGAATTAAGCTTGCTGAAGCCAGTGATATTGAAGACCCTGTAACAGAAGACCCGATAACGGAAGAGCCTGGAGATGATCCGGGGACGGAGGATCCGATTAAAGAGGATCCAAGGCCAGGTGAAGATTTGCCTGATATAAAAGAAACTCCGGGAACAGCACCGGTTCATCAGCTGCCGCCTTCAGCCATTTCGAGATTCGATGAAATACCTATCAATAACACAAAAAACGCTGCTAATAGCATCAGCACATTGCCGTTACAAACCGAGACTGCGGAAAGCGGGTCTGATCATCAGCTTCCGGATACGTCAGCGGGCTACTATAACTTTATGGTAATCGGTGCGGCGGTGACATTGTCAGGAACTTATCTATATGTCAGAAGAAAAAGGAGCGCCTCCAGAACGTGAAAAAAGTTATTCCACTATTCATCATTGCTGCCGGCCTAGTGATCGCAGGCTATGGAGGCTTTAAATTGATCGATACGAATATGAAAACGGAACAGACATTAAAAGAAGCAAAACTTGCGGCTGAAAAGCCGCAGGAACCTTTGGGGACGAAAAATAGCACAGATCAAGCAAAGAACAAAGCATCATTTAAGCCTGAGACAGGCCAAGCGAGCGGCATTTTAGAAATACCGAAAATCAATGCAGAGCTTCCGATCGTGGAGGGCACCGATGCTGATGATTTAGAAAAAGGTGTCGGGCATTACAAGGACAGCTATTATCCT
This sequence comes from Bacillus sp. SG20033, assembly GCF_044570195.1. Lineage (NCBI taxonomy): Bacteria > Bacillati > Bacillota > Bacilli > Caryophanales > Bacillaceae > Bacillus > Bacillus sp. SG20033. Next base: position 982,479 of record NZ_CP172606.1, read on the forward strand.
GATGAAAACGGGCAAATTGTGCTGTCGGGGCATCGGGATACCGTGTTTCGCCGGACGGGAGAGCTGGAAAAGGGGGATCAGCTCCGTCTTCTCCTGTCATATGGAGAATTCACATATGAAATTGTAAAAACAAAAATTGTCGATAAGGATGACACATCTATTATCACGCTCCAGCATGAAAAGGAGGAGCTTATTCTGACGACCTGCTATCCGTTTTCATACGTCGGAAATGCCCCGAAACGCTATATTATATATGGAAAACGAGTGACTTAAAAAGCCGAGGCAGTGCCTGCGGCTTTTCTTCATGAAAAATATGTGCGGCAAAGTTTTTCCATATCAGCAGGGAAAGGGGCTTCAGCAACTATGAGCTCGTCTGTTATCGGGTGAACCGCTTGTACTTTATTGGCGTGCAGCGCCTGCCTGTTTAGCAGCTTGCTCCCGCCTCCGTAAAGCGAGTCTCCTGTCAACGGATAGCCGAGGCTCGCCATATGAACACGAATTTGGTGTGTTCTGCCTGTTTCCAGCTCTAATTCAACGAGCGACAGCCGTTCTTTAGCATTGCTGGCCATTACCTTGAAATGAGTGACGGCTGTTTGCCCGCCTGGTGAAACCCGGCGTCTTGTCGGGTGTGATCGGTCTCTGCCGATCGGTGAATTAATTGTCCCTTTTTTCGTCCGTAGCTTACCTTCAGCGATGGCGGTATACGTACGCTTCAGCGTCTTTTTCTCTAACTGCTGGTCTAAGATGGCGTGTGCCAAACGATGCTTGGCAAAAACGATAGCGCCAGATGTATCCTGATCAAGACGATGGACGTGGCGCACCTTACATGTTTCGCCATTTATCTGATAATGATACGCGATCAAATTAGCCAGTGTGCCGGTTTGCCCATCCTCATTCGGATGCGTTGCGATGCCAGCGGGTTTATTGACGATGAGCATATGATTGTCCTCATATAAAATATCAAGCTCGCCATACTCCGGAATGACCGAAGATGCTTCACTTTCCTGAAGATCAATGAACACGCGGTCTCCCTTTTTTACAATCATATTGTTTAAGACGGATTCGTGATTGACCTTTATCTGTTGATGGGACATCCAGTCTTGTATCACTGGTTTAGAAGCTTTGAGCGCTGTTTTGAGTACGGAAAACAGCCATTGGCCGTCCTGTTTTTCATTGATGAGGATCTCAAGCCCTCTGCCTTTTTGGTTCATGTTAAATGGCTCCTTTTCGAAGCGGAAGGCTGCTGTTTCTCATAGGAAACACTTACCTTAGCTTTCGCGTTTTTTTCTGTGCTATTCTTGAGTAAGACTTAGGATATTCGATGGCAAGAAAGGTGATTGACGTGAGAATTGTGAACGCAGCAACTGCAGAACAGGAGAGCTTTATCAAGGAGCTGACTATGGAGCTGATCCATGATGTATTTCCTCTTTATTTCTCCGAACTGGACATTCAGCGCTTTAAAAAGAAAGGCGTTCTGTCTTTAAATAACCATTATTACCAAGGAACATTAAAAGAAGCATTTCAAATTATGGCTTGTCTTCAAATGATACATATTATCCTGACCAAGCCTTCGCCGCACTCTGATTTGAGTGATCAGGCGATTTTTGAAAAAAACAGCAAGATGCTGAATGATTTTGGGATTTATTTTCCGTTTGCTTTTTCTGACTTTCAAAAGAAGACTAACAAAGCCTTTTTCGGTCAAAGAAGGCTGATATAATCATGCGGCAAGGGCTTTTCTATTTTTAGAAAAGCTCTTTTTTGTATCAGAGAAATCATATCATAAAACCTTTCCTCTAACTCCCTTTTTAAACGGCTCGTGTCTGAACATACTAATGATTGAAAGGGGTGCTGACAAATGAGTTCAGTTAAAGATACAATGACAACGCAGGTGGCAACCGTTTCTCCGAATCAAACGATTCAGGAAGCGGCTTCTCTAATGAAACAGCATAACGTCGGGGCGATCCCCGTTGTAGAGCAAGGTGTTTTAAAAGGAATGCTGACTGACCGTGACATTGCATTAAGAACTACAGCTCAGGGCCGTGATGGCCAGACACCCGTTTCAGAAGTGATGTCAACAGAACTCGTATCAGGAAACCCTAATATGAGTCTGGAAGACGCGTCGCAGCTGATGGCCCAGCACCAAATCCGCCGCCTTCCTATTGTAGATCAAAACAATCTAGTCGGGATCGTTGCGCTTGGAGACCTGGCAGTCAATCAGATGTCGAACGAGTCTGCGGGATCAGCGCTGACAAACATTTCTCACCAAAACATTCATTAATAAGAAAGAGCTTGCAGTGTGCAGGCTCTTTCTTCACATAAAACCTTACTTTTTGAAAGCAGACTTGTTTCGGGGTATAGTTGAGTGTATACATATGTCTCAATTCGTACTAAAGGAGTTGTACCCAGTGATTAAAGCGTTAATTTTTGATTTTGACGGGCTTATTCTAGATACAGAAACACACGAATATGAGGTTCTTCAGGAAATATTTGAAGAGCACGGCTCAGTGCTGCCGCTATCTGTCTGGGGGAAGGTCATCGGAACTGCTGCGGGTTTCCGGGCTTTTGAATATTTAGAAGAGCAGATCGGGAAAAAGCTGAACCATGAAGAGCTCACACAATTGAGAAGAGAGCGGTTTGCTAAACGCATGGAATCAGAAAAAGCGAGACCTGGTGTCGAAGCGTATTTGAATGCGGCAAAGGATTTAGGCTTAAAAATAGGCCTTGCCTCCAGCTCTGATTATAAATGGGTGTCCGGCCATTTGAAGCAAATCGGCCTGTTTGATGATTTTGAAGTTATTCAAACGGCTGATGATGTGGAAGAGGTGAAGCCGAATCCTGAACTCTATTTATTGGCGGCAAAGAACCTGGGGGTATCGCCAGCGGAATGTCTCGCGTTTGAGGATTCTGTCAATGGTTCGATTGCTGCGAAACGCGCAGGAATGAAGTGTGTTATTGTCCCGAATAAAGTAACGGGCACCTTGATGTTTGAAGACTATGATCACAGGCTTGAATCAATGGCGGAAATGGAGCTCGCCCTATTGCTTGATCATCTGAACTCACAAAACTAGAAAGGAGCGAGTAGGTTGTCTGAGAAATTAGATTTGACCCGGTTTGAAAAGAAAATGGTTATCCGCAATATCGAAGAGAAAGACATCGACAAGATTATCGATCTTCAAAAGGACTGCTTTCCGGGGATGGAACCTTGGAAGCGAGAGCATTTAATCAGCCATTTGGAGCATTTTTCAGAAGGACAGTTTTGTGCAGAATTCGAAGGTGAAATTATCGGTTCGTGCTCAAGTCTCCTGATTAACTTTGATGAATATGATGACCGCCATACGTGGCAGGACATTACAGATGACGGTTATATCACCAACCATAATCCTGACGGCTTGAATATGTACGGAATTGAAGTCATGGTGCACCCGAAATACAGACGAATGAAGATCGGCCACCGTTTGTACGAGGCGAGAAAGGACTTAGCCAGACGCTTAAATCTGAAAAGCATCATCATAGGCGGACGGATTCCAAACTATCATAAATATGCAGATGAAATGACAGCGAGAGAGTATGTTGAACAGGTGACACGCCACCAAATATACGATCCGGTTCTTTCTTTTCAGCTGATGAACGGCTTTACCCTTATGCGAATTAACCCGAATTATCTCCCAGATGATACAGCTTCGATCAAGTATGCGACGCTGATGGAATGGAATAATGTCGATTATCTACCGCAGCAGACAAAACGCTATTATAAATCGGCGTTCCCTGTTAGAATTTGTGTGATCCAATACGAAATGAAGAAAATTTATTCCTTTGAGGAATTTGCGAATCAAGTAGAATACTATGTCGATGTTGCTTCAGACGCAAGATCTGATTTTGCGGTGTTCCCGGAAATTTTCACAACCCAGCTGATGTCTTTCCTTGAGGAACGGTCACCGAGCTTGGCGGTGCAGAGAATTACCGAGTATACAGAAGATTACATCAGCCTGTTTACTGACTTGGCTGTGAAGTATAACGTCAACATTATCGGCGGATCTCATTTCGTCGAAGAGGAAGGCAAGATTTATAATATCGCTTACCTGTTCAGACGGGACGGAACAATCGAAAAGCAATACAAACTCCATATTACGCCGAATGAACGCAAATGGTGGGGGATCAGCGCAGGTGACCAGGTTCGCGTGTTTGATACGGACTGCGGAAAAATCGCGATCCAGATCTGTTATGACATTGAATTTCCTGAGCTTGCCCGGATTGCGGCTGATAAAGGAGCCAAAATCATCTTTACGCCATTTTGTACAGAAGACCGTCAAGGCTATCTGCGTGTCAGATACTGTTCGCAGGCAAGAGCGGTTGAAAATCAAATTTATACGGTTATCTCGGGAACGGTTGGAAACCTTCCGCAAACGGAAAACATGGATATCCAATACGCCCAGTCAGGCATCTTTGCCCCGTCTGATTTTGAATTCGCCCGAGACGGCATTGTTGGCGAAACAAACCCGAATATTGAAATGGTCGTCATCGGCGATGTTGACCTGGAAATTCTCAGAAGACAGCGCCAAAACGGTACAGTGCGCCAGCTAAAAGACAGACGGCGTGATATTTATCATATTCAATATAAAAAATAATTCCCAAAAAACCCGCCTGAATTGGCGGTTTTTTTTAACAAAAGCGGAATTGTTTAGGTGCTTTCTTTAAAAAAAAAGTAAATTGTATAGTGGAGGTGCCTTATGGAGTTTCTGTATTTTCGCCATTTCCTATATCATACAGAAAACGGCTAGGCTTCACATTGCTATTGCAATGGCTGTCCAAGTTGTTTCGAGTGCGACCTTTATCAGTACGATGCTGAGCATTGTCACTTTGCCTGTTTTGCTTTGGAAGCTGCATCATCTTTCTTCTTGAGAAAGGGGATGTTTTATTATTTACGCGGTTTATTGACTCTGACCCGGTCTGGCTTTATATTGAAGGCAGGGAAATCATCACCAAGACATCACATACAGAGAAAGTCTGTTTCAATTGAATTGGCATTATAGGGAACGCTAATGAAATGGAGATGATGGGGATGGAAAACATTCAGCAAAATCAGGGATTAAAGCAAAAAGATGAGCAATTTGTGTGGCATGCCATGAAGGGAGCGCATCAAGCGGACAGCCTGATCGCCCAGAAGGCCGAGGGGGCCTGGGTAACCGACATAGACGGACGCCGCTATTTGGATGCGATGTCCGGTTTGTGGTGCGTCAACATTGGTTACGGCAGAAAGGAGCTTGCGGAGGCTGCCTATGAGCAACTAAAGGAGCTGCCTTACTACCCGTTAACGCAAAGTCACGCACCCGCAATTCAACTGGCGGAAAAGCTGAATGAATGGCTTGGCGGCGATTATGTTATCTTTTTTTCCAACAGCGGATCGGAAGCAAACGAAACTGCTTTTAAAATTGCCCGCCAGTACCATCTGCAAAACGGCGACCACAGCCGTTATAAATTCATTTCAAGATATCGGGCATACCACGGCAATACATTGGGAGCGCTCTCAGCTACCGGACAGGCGCAGCGCAAATATAAATACGAGCCTTTGAGCCAAGGGTTCCTGCATGCAGCTCCGCCAGATATATACCGGAATCCTGATGATGCAGACACGCTTGAAAGCGCAAATGAAATCGACCGCATTATGACATGGGAATTAAGCGAAACGATTGCCGGGGTCATTATGGAGCCCATCATTACAGGCGGGGGCATCCTAATGCCGCCGGACGGATATATGAAAAAGGTGGAGGACATTTGCCGGCGCCACGGAGCCCTTTTGATTTGCGATGAAGTGATCTGCGGGTTTGGACGAACAGGCGAGCCGTTCGGGTTTATGCACTACGGTGTGAAGCCTGATATCATTACGATGGCAAAAGGAATCACAAGCGCGTATCTGCCATTGTCAGCGACTGCTGTTAAACGGGACATTTTCGAAGCGTATCAGGGGGAAGCTACTTATGACCGTTTCCGCCACGTGAACACGTTCGGCGGAAGCCCGGCTGCCTGTGCCTTGGCGTTAAAAAACCTGCAAATTATGGAGGACGAACAGCTGATTCAGCGATCCCGCGATCTTGGAGCAAAGCTTTTAGGTGAGCTCCAAGCTCTGAGAGAACACCCGGCAGTCGGGGATGTTAGAGGAAAAGGGTTGCTGATCGGAATCGAACTCGTCAAAGATAAATTGACTAAAGAGCCGGCTGATGCCGCCAAAGTAAACCAAGTGGTTGCGGCGTGCAAAGAAAAAGGGCTGATCATCGGCAAAAACGGCGATACAGTCGCCGGCTACAACAACGTCATCCAGCTTGCGCCGCCATTTTGCCTGACAGAAGAGGACCTTTCCTTTATCGTGAAAACGGTGAAAGAAAGCTTTCAAACGATATAATATAAAAGTGATTTATTAAAGGAGCACATGATGAGTTTTCACAACCAGCCGATCTTACCGGCTATTCGCAATATGAAGCAATTTGATGAGTTTTTGAACAGTTCGTTCTCTTACGGTGTTATTCTTGATATTCATCTCGGCCAGCTGAAGGGCGTGATCAAAGAAGCGCAAAAGCACGGAAAGAACATGATGGTGCACGTCGATCTCATTCAAGGGATTAAGCATGACGAATACGGTGCGGAATTTATATGTCAGGATATCAAGCCCGCTGGGATTATTTCCACAAGATCGAACGTGATTGCCAAAGCGAAGCAGAAGAAAATTTATGCCATTCAGCGCCTGTTTTTGCTTGATACAAGCGCGATGGAGAAAAGCATGGAGTTTATCGGCAAGCATAAGCCTGACTTCATCGAAGTGCTTCCCGGCATCGTTCCGACACTCATTCAGGAAATAAAAGAGAAAACAGGGATTCCCATCTTTGCCGGGGGGTTCATCCGTACGGAAGAGGATGTAGAGCAGGCATTGAAAGCGGGGGCTGTAGCTGTCACAACATCTAATACCAAATTGTGGAAAAAATATGAAAACTTTTTGACGGAAAGTGATTGACACCGCTTTCATGCACTGATACAATTGCACTAGGTTAATACATTGTGATGGAGAACTCGGAGACCACAGCAGCTCTTTACGGCAAATGTTTATGCACCCGTAAAGCGGTTTGTTGTGGTTTTTTTATTCTCTTCTTCTCTATCATGCTTTTTAATCGTGACTTTAGGAGGAATGTGCTATGACAGCATTTTGGGGAGAAGTCATCGGTACGATGCTGCTTATCATTTTTGGTGCAGGTGTTTGTGCAGGTGTCAATTTAAAGAAATCGCTTTCATTCCAGTCTGGCTGGATTGTTGTTGTATTTGGATGGGGATTGGGTGTTGCGATGGCGGCATACGCGGTTGGCGGCATCAGCGGTGCCCATTTGAATCCGGCGCTAACGATAGCGCTTGCATTTGTAGGAGATTTTCCTTGGAAAGAGGTTCCGGTTTATATTGCGGCGCAAATGATCGGAGCGATCATCGGTGCGGTGATTATTTATCTGCATTACCTCCCGCACTGGAAGTCAACGGATGATCCCGCTGCCAAGCTGGGTGTTTTCTCAACAGGGCCCAGCATTCCGCATACATTTGCAAACGTTTTAAGCGAAGTGATTGGGACATTTGTCCTTGTGCTTGGAATCTTGGCCATTGGGGCAAATCAATTTACAGAAGGACTTAATCCTTTAATCGTCGGTTTCCTCATTGTAGCAATCGGTATTTCTCTGGGAGGCACCACCGGCTATGCTATCAATCCTGCACGTGACTTAGGTCCGCGGATAGCCCACGCTTTTCTTCCGATTCCGGGGAAGGGCTCATCAAACTGGAAATACGCATGGGTTCCGGTAGTCGGCCCGATTTTAGGCGGATCATTCGGCGGCGTATTTTACAACGCTGCATTTAAAGGGCACATCACAAGCAGCTTCTGGATTGTAAGCGTTATATTGGTTGTGGTATTGTTAGGACTCTATGTTTATACGAAATCACATTCTGCTAAAACATTATCAAATTCAAAATATATTTAATCAAAGGGGAGACATCTTATGGAAACGTACATTTTATCCTTAGATCAGGGGACGACAAGTTCAAGAGCGATTCTGTTTAATAAAGAAGGCAAAATCGTTCACTCTGCTCAAAAGGAATTTACACAATACTTCCCGCATCCTGGCTGGGTTGAGCATAATGCCAATGAAATTTGGGGCTCTGTCCTCGCGGTTATCGCCTCAGTCATCTCTGAATCAGGAATCAGCGCTTCTCAAATTGCCGGCATCGGCATCACGAACCAGCGCGAGACGACGGTTGTGTGGGATAAAGATACAGGAAGTCCTGTCTATAATGCAATCGTTTGGCAGTCCAGACAGACGTCCGGCATTTGTGAGGAACTTCGTGAAAAAGGATATAATGATAAATTCAGAGAAAAAACTGGGCTTTTAATCGATCCATACTTCTCCGGCACGAAGGTGAAGTGGATTTTAGACAATGTGGAAGGCGCAAGAGAAAAAGCGGAAAAAGGCGAGCTGCTGTTTGGAACGATTGATACGTGGCTCATTTGGAAAATGTCAGGCGGAAAAGCGCATGTGACCGATTACTCCAATGCCTCAAGAACACTGATGTTTAATATTTACGATTTAAAATGGGACGATGAACTGCTCGACATTCTAGGCGTACCGAAATCCATGCTCCCTGAAGTGAAGCCGTCTTCCCATGTGTATGCGGAGACTGTTGATTATCACTTCTTCGGAAAAAATATCCCGATTGCTGGAGCGGCAGGCGACCAGCAGTCCGCGCTGTTCGGTCAGGCATGCTTTGAAGAAGGCATGGGGAAAAACACATACGGCACAGGATGTTTCATGCTGATGAATACCGGGGAAAAAGCAATTAAGTCCGAACATGGGCTTTTGACAACAATTGCTTGGGGCATTGACGGAAAAGTGAACTATGCGTTAGAAGGAAGCATTTTTGTCGCTGGCTCTGCCATCCAGTGGCTTAGAGACGGATTGAGAATGTTTCAGGACTCTTCGCTTAGCGAATCTTATGCAGAGAAAGTGGATTCAACTGACGGCGTATATGTCGTTCCGGCCTTTGTCGGACTGGGCACGCCTTACTGGGACAGCGATGTGCGCGGTTCGGTTTTCGGCCTGACAAGAGGGACAACAAAAGAGCACTTTATCCGTGCGACACTGGAGTCATTGGCTTATCAGACAAAAGATGTGCTTGACGCAATGGAAGCAGATTCAAACATTTCATTAAAGACGCTTCGTGTAGACGGAGGAGCTGTAAAAAACAATTTCCTAATGCAGTTCCAAGGAGACCTGTTGAATGTTCCTGTGGAGCGCCCGGAAATTAATGAAACGACTGCACTTGGCGCGGCTTATTTGGCGGGTATCGCTGTGGGATTCTGGAAGGACCGTTCTGAAATCGCGAACCAGTGGAATCTGGATAAACGGTTTGAGCCTGAATTAGAAGAAGAAAAACGAAATGAGCTGTATAAAGGCTGGCAAAAAGCCGTGAAAGCAGCTATGGCTTTCAAATAAAGTAATACTATGGTATAATGGTTACAAGTTAATAAGAACGGTCCTGAGATGAGGAGAGACCACAGCACCAAAGTGTAAGCATGCACTTTGGCTGTTGTGGTCTCTTTTTCTATTTACCGTGACAACAAGGAGGAAACGTAATGATGAAACATCAATTTTCAAGTCTTGAAAGAGATCGCATGCTGACAGACATGACGAAAAAAACATATGACCTATTTATTATCGGAGGAGGAATTACAGGAGCCGGAACAGCTCTTGACGCGGCATCAAGGGGAATGAAGGTCGCACTAAGCGAAATGCAGGACTTTGCGGCGGGAACATCAAGCCGATCAACGAAGCTGGTACATGGCGGCTTGCGCTATTTAAAACAATTTGAAGTGAAAATGGTCGCTGAGGTAGGAAAAGAGCGGGCGATTGTGTATGAAAACGGCCCGCATGTCACTACACCGGAATGGATGCTGCTTCCGTTTCATAAAGGCGGCACATTCGGTTCATTTACAACATCTATCGGGTTAAGAGTTTATGACTTCCTTGCAGGTGTGAAAAAGTCAGAACGAAGAAGCATGCTTTCAGCAAAAGAAACGCTGCAAAAAGAGCCTTTGGTGAAAAAAGACGGCTTAAAAGGCGGCGGGTACTATGTGGAATACCGCACTGACGATGCGAGACTGACCATCGAAGTCATGAAGGAAGCGGTGAAATTCGGGGCAGAGCCTGTGAATTACTCCAAAGTGAAGGAGCTTCTTTACGAAAAAGGCAAAGCCGTCGGCGTATTAATTGAAGATGTGCTGACAAAGAAAGAATATAAAGTGTATGCGAAAAAAATTGTCAATGCTACAGGCCCTTGGGTCGATCAGCTCAGAGAAAAAGACCATTCGAAAAACGGGAAGCATTTGCAGCATACAAAAGGCATTCACCTTGTATTTGACCAGTCTGTCTTTCCGCTGAAACAGGCTGTATATTTCGATACACCTGATGGACGGATGGTATTTGCGATTCCTCGTGAAGGCAAAACATACGTGGGAACAACAGACACTGTTTACAAAGAGGCGCTGGAGCATCCGCGGATGACAACGGAGGATCGTGATTATGTCATCAATTCAATCAATTACATGTTCCCGGAACTGAATATCACTGCGAATGACATCGAATCCAGCTGGGCGGGGCTGCGTCCGCTGATTCATGAAGAAGGCAAAGATCCTTCTGAAATTTCACGGAAAGACGAGATTTGGACATCTGACTCAGGCCTGATCACCATTGCCGGCGGAAAATTGACTGGATACAGAAAAATGGCGGAGCACATCGTTGATCTTGTCCGTGATCGCTTAAAAGAAGAAGGCGAAAAGGATTTTGGACCATGTAAAACGAAAAACATGCCAATCTCTGGCGGGCACGTCGGCGGTTCGAAAAATCTCATGTCCTTCGTTACCGCAAAAACAAAAGAAGGAATTGCAGCCGGTTTATCAGAAAAAGACGCAAAACAGCTTGCGATCAGATACGGCTCTAACGTAGATCGCGTCTTTGACCGGGTAGAAGCGCTGAAAGATGAGGCCGCGAAACGCAACATTCCGGTTCATATTCTTGCTGAGGCAGAATACAGTATAGAAGAAGAGATGACTGCAACCCCTGCTGACTTCTTTGTCCGCAGAACGGGACGTTTATTTTTCGATATCAATTGGGTAAGAACATATAAAGATGCCGTTATTGATTTTATGAGCGAGCGATTCCAATGGGATGAGCAGGCGAAAAACAAACATACAGAAAACCTCAACAAGCTTTTACACGATGCGGTCGTACCGCTTGAGCAATAAATCATAACGGGCTGTCTGCAGCCCGTTATTTCTTTTTACGTGCCGAAAGGGCCAGATCTCAGGTTATCAAGTGACAGAGGCACCCGCTTCATATAAAATAATGGCATAAGCTGATACATAGGAGGACGAATATGACTTGGAGAAAGAGCTATGAACGCTGGAAACAGACAGAACATTTAGACCCGGAATTAAAAGAGCGCCTTATTGAATTAGAGGGGAATGAACAGGCCCTTGAGGACTGTTTCTATAAAGACCTTGAATTCGGTACCGGCGGAATGCGCGGGGAAATCGGCGCCGGGACAAATCGGATGAATATTTACACTGTGCGCAAAGCATCGGCCGGGTTTGCGGCATACATCTCGAAGCAAGGTGAGGAAGCGAAAAAACGGGGCGTTGTCATTGCTTATGATTCCCGCCATAAATCTCCGGAGTTCGCGATGGAAGCGGCAAAAACACTTGCGACACAAGGCATCCAAACATACGTGTTTGATGAGCTTCGCCCGACGCCAGAGCTGTCATTCGCTGTCAGACAGCTGAACGCTTATGGGGGAATTGTAGTAACGGCAAGCCATAACCCGCCTGAATATAACGGCTACAAAGTATACGGGGATGATGGCGGCCAGCTGCCTCCAAAGGAAGCGGACATCGTCATTGAGCAGGTAAACGCGATTGAAAATGAGCTGACGATCACAGTGGACGAAGAAAATAAGTTAAAAGAAAAAGGCTTAATCAAAATCATCGGTGAAGATATTGATAAAGTTTATACAGAAAAACTGACGTCCATTTCTGTACATCCTGAATTATCGGAAGAAGTAGATGTAAAGGTTGTTTTCACACCGCTGCATGGAACTGCAAATAAACCGGTCAGACGCGGACTTGAAGCACTCGGCTACAAAAATGTAACGGTTGTCAAAGAACAGGAACTGCCGGATTCAAACTTCTCCACTGTTACATCGCCAAACCCGGAAGAGCATGCGGCATTCGAATATGCCATTAAGCTTGGGGAGGAGCAGAATGCAGATATTCTCATCGCGACAGATCCTGATGCTGACCGCCTCGGCATCGCGGTGAAAAACGATCAAGGCAAATATACAGTGCTGACAGGAAACCAAACCGGAGCGCTGCTGCTTCATTACCTGCTTTCTGAAAAGAAAAAACAAGGCATCCTGCCTGATAACGGTGTTGTTCTCAAAACGATCGTCACAAGCGAAATCGGCCGTGCTGTAGCTTCTTCATTCGGCCTTGATACGATTGATACGCTGACAGGCTTTAAGTTTATCGGTGAAAAGATTAAGGAATACGAGGCATCAGGCCAGTATACCTTCCAATTCGGTTATGAAGAGAGCTACGGTTATTTAATCGGGGATTTTGCCCGCGATAAGGACGCCATTCAGGCTGCGCTTTTGGCAGTTGAAGTTTGCGCGTTCTATAAAAAACAGGGAATGTCTTTGTATGAGGCGCTCATCAATCTCTTTAACGAGTATGGTTTTTATCGTGAAGGGCTGAAATCCCTGACGCTGAAAGGCAAACAAGGAGCAGAGCAAATTGAAGCGATTCTTGCTTCCTTCAGACAAAATCCGCCGCAGAAAATGGCGGGCAAACAGGTTGTCACAGCAGAAGATTACGCTGTAAGCAAACGGACGCTTCTGACTGAAAGCAAAGAAGAAGCCATCGACTTGCCAAAATCAAATGTATTGAAATACTTCCTGGAAGACGGGTCTTGGTTCTGTCTTCGTCCTTCAGGAACTGAGCCGAAGGTGAAATTTTATTTCGCCGTAAAAGGGTCATCTTTGGAAGACAGTGAACAGCGTCTTGCCTCCCTTTCTGAAGGTGTAATGAAGACGGTGGATGAAATTGTTGAGTCAACAGCAAAATAATTCAAGTATGAGCTGGGTCATTGTAAATGATCCGGCTTTTTCTCTTTCTCATCCAAAAGTCTGAAAGAAAATCATCCTACAAGTGAAGTAATGAAATACAAAAAACTGGTATAATCTTAAATACAAGATCAATGCCGGAGTGAGAAACGTGAGCAAAACGAGGATGGAAAAATTAAAAACGCTGAAAACGATTGCGGAAACCTTAAATCAAGGGCACGATATCAAAGCAACACTGGATGAGGTTTTAAAAGAGTTGCTGAGTCTGACAAACCTTCAATCCGGATGGATTTTTCTGATCGAAGAAGATGGGTCTTATACGTTAGCGGCCGACGCTTATCTGCCCCCGGCTTTAAGCCGCAAGGAAAAAGTGCTGATGTGCGAAGGGGAGTGTTACTGTCTGACGAAATTCAATAACGGAGGGCTTAGAAAGGCTGCAAATATCATGAACTGCAAACGCATCGAATCAGCAGAAAACCTGCATTGTTTTGACACAGAAGGGATTACGCATCATGCAACTGTGCCTTTAGAAGACGGGGACAGAAGATTCGGATTGTTAAATGTAGCGGCGGCCGGAAAAACCATGTTTGATGAGGAAGAGCTGCATTTACTCGAGTCTGTCGCCTTTCAGATCGGAACGGCAATCCAGCGTATGAGGCTTTCTGAATATCAACAAAAAAATGCTCTTTTAATGGAGCGTAACCGCCTCGCTCAGGAGCTTCACGATTCAGTCAATCAAATGCTGTTTTCCGTCAGTTTAACTGCCAAAGCTGCGAAGACACTAACAAAAGATGAGAATTTACAGCAGATGATTGATTTCATCCAAAACCTATCACAGGACGCGCTCGCAGAAATGAAAGCGTTAATTTGGCAGCTTCGCCCCGGAGGATTGGAAAAAGGGCTGGCTGAAGCCATTAAAAGCTATGGTGCGCTCATTGGATTGAAGATCATTTTTACACAAAAAGGCTGTCCTGTTCTGACTGATGAGCAGGAGCATATGCTATGGCGTGTCGTACAGGAAGCTTTAAATAACTGCAAAAAGCATGCCGGAACGGATACGGCGTATGTTAGTCTGACTGCTTCTTTGTGCCATGCGGAGCTGGATATCATCGATCATGGGGCGGGATTTCGCTATGAAGCGCATGCCGGTCTGCCTTCACTTGGCATAAAAGGTATGAAAGAACGAGCGGAAAAAGCCGGCGCTAAGTTTTGGATTGAGTCAGCGCTTGGAACTGGAACAAAGCTGTCCATCAGGCTTCCGCTAAAAAGCCGAAAAGGAGGGGCGGTATGAAAATTGTCATTGCTGATGATCATCATGTTGTCAGAAAGGGTCTGCGTTTTTTCTTTGCCACCCAGGATGATATTGAAGTCGTCGGAGAAGCTGCAACTGGATTAGAAGCTCTCCGTGTTATCGAAGAGACAAAGCCGGATCTTGTGCTAATGGATCTGTCTATGCCCGAGATGGACGGCATTCAAGCCATTAAAAAAGCAATACAGCAATTTCCGGAGACGAATATCATTGTGCTGACGAGCTACTCTGATCAGGAGCACGTCATCCCCGCGCTTCAGGCAGGCGCGAAGGCGTATCAATTAAAGGATACGGAGCCCGAGGAATTGGTGAAAACACTAAGACAAGTGCATGGTGGCGAATACAAGCTTTCTACAGCTATTATGCCCCATGTGCTGACACATATGAAAAATCAGCACGACCCGGAAAAAGAAAAATACTATCAATTAACTAGAAGGGAAAAAGACGTTCTGACTGAAATAGCGAACGGGAAAAGCAATAAAGAAATCGCAGCAGCCTTGTTTATTTCAGAAAAAACAGTAAAAACCCATGTATCGAATCTTTTAGCAAAACTTGAAGTGGCCGACCGCACGCAAGCAGCGCTTTTCGCAGTGAAATATAATCTGAATGGAGAGATCTCGAAATGAACATGTTAGTCATAAATGGCACGCCTAGAAAACATGGCAGAACAAGAATTGCAGCATCCTATATTGCAGCTCTGTATCACACGGATTTGATTGATCTAAGCGAGTTTGTATTGCCCGTTTTTAACGGTGAAGCGGAACAATCTGAACTGTTGAAAGTACAGGAGCTTAAGCAACGCGTTACGAAAGCGGATGCGATTGTATTATTATCGCCTGAATATCACAGCGGCATGAGCGGCGCTTTAAAAAATGCCTTGGATTTTCTAAGCAGCGAACAATTCAAATATAAGCCCGTTGCATTATTGGCAGTAGCGGGAGGCGGAAAAGGCGGCATCAATGCGCTGAACAATATGAGAACTGTGATGCGGGGTGTCTACGCCAATGTCATTCCGAAGCAGCTGGTGCTTGATCCGGTGCATATTGATGTTGAAAATGCTACAGTGGCTGAAAACATTAAGGAAAGCATAAAAGAGCTTGTCGAAGAACTCAGCATGTTCGCAAAAGCAGGAAATCCCGGCGTCTAAACGCCGGGATTTGTTTATGTGAGAAGGGCTATTTGATCTTCATAAGTCAGCTCTGTGGCATGATCAATATAACGGAGAAGGGAATACAGCATCTTTTCTAAAACGGCGTAATCCTGTTCAAAATGATACGCATGCAGAAAATGCTCAATTCGTTTTGACAACAAATCGTCCTCTGTACGCACCATTAAAATTAATAAATTATCCCATTGAGAACGATGGGTGTAATAAAGCGCTTTATCGTAATCGGCATAATCCATGAATCGCTTCTCCTTTCTTGGGTGAGAAGTTCATGATTAGTTTATGCCGCATCCTCTGTAATTGACGGGGCAAAACTTGGCGTCTGCGGCAGTAAAGGGGTAGCAATATGAGGGAGACATAAAATCAAAATGCCTGAATGAAGATATCGCTTTTGGTAAACCTATGAGGGAACATATTCTGGGTACAGGAGACTGAAAAAATGAAATCTCTGCCGTATACCATCGCGCTTCTTTTTTGCGGATTGATTATCGTGTCAATGGCTGCAAAAGGTCATTCAACGGACACAAACGAGTCCGTTCAAAAGTGGGAACAGCTTGCCTGGAGCAAAATTCAGGATGAATATAAGGGCGCTTCATTTTCTGATTATGCTTATATGGGGCGTACAGAGGTGAATGATCAGCAGACTAAAGATGTCTTTCGGGTGACAGTCAGACAGAAAGATGACACTTTTTCTGTTCGGGCCGAAGTCTATTTTCATCCGGTGACAAATCATATGATCAGCATCAACGTCTTTAGGCTCTAATAAAAAACTGTACAGCCGTTAAGGCCGCACAGTTTCTGTTTTTAGAAATATCGTTTTGCACCGAGATAGCGCTGTTTCCAGTAAGAGTTGTTCATATTGGAAATGACAACTCCGGAATCGTTGGCATTTATGAATTCCCCGTTGCCTAGGTAAATTCCGACGTGGGAAGGGCCGGCTTTATATGTTGAAAAGAAAACGAAATCTCCGACAGCAGGCTGGCTAACTGATTTCATTGTGTTCCAATATCCCGCTGCCGTTAATCTAGATACGGATGTGACTTTGTTCAGTACATAGTAAATGAATCCGCTGCAGTCAAACCCGGACGGTGTCGTGCCTCCCCAGCGATACGGAACCCCAAGCTGCGCTTTAGCGGCCGAAATCATTGTGTTAATCTTCGCACTCGTTGAGCTGGTGTTGTTTGAAGAACCGGATGAAGACGATGATGAAGCTTTTCCGGAAATGACCAGCTTTTGGCCAACCTGCAAGACATCCGTTTTTAAATTGTTTTTCTCACGAATCTGCTGAGCTGTTACTTTAAATTTTTGAGCAATCACCCACAAGGAATCACCGCTTTTCACTGTGTATGTAGTCGTCGTGCCGGAGCTTGCATTTGACGAAGAAGACGACGATGATGAAGAGCCTGAAGATGCTTTACCTGTCAGCTTCAATACTTGTCCAACGTACAGCACATCTGATTTCAGATTGTTGATATTTCGGATATGCTGTACAGTCAGGTTATAGTTGTTTGCGATTTTCCAAAGTGAATCACCGCTTTTAACGGTATATTTAGTTGTTGCTGAAGTTTGGTTCGATTTGGATGAAGTGTCTTTAGAAGACGTATCAGAGCCGCTTGATTTTGTTTTCAACACCTGATTCACGTAAATGGTGTCTGATTTTAAGTTGTTCAAGACCTTCAATTCAGCGATGGACATATTGACTTTGTTTGCAATTTTCCAAAGTGAATCTCCAAGCTGCACCTTATATGTTCCCGTAGAAGATGAAGAACTTGAACTCTTATTAGAACTGCTTTTTGAACTGGAGCTTGAACTCTTATTAGAGTTGCTTTTTTTACTGGAACTAGGGCTTGAAGAAACAGTACCGGACACCTTTAATTTCTGCCCAGCACGAATTAAATCGCTGCTTAGTCCGTTTAATTTTTTCAGTTCTTGCACGGTCATTTTAAACTCATTTGCGATCAGCCAAAGTGAATCTCCGCTTTTCACTGTGTAAACAGAACTTCCGCTCTTCTTGGTTGTTGAGCTTGAAGTAGATGAAGAAGTGCTGGATTTGCTGCCTGGAATAGTAAGCGTCTGGCCGATCGACAGAACAGTAGTCGAAAGATGATTGGCGGATGTGAGGGCCGCCACACTTGTGTTATAGGTTTGGGCCAGTTTCCATAAAGAATCTCCGCTTTTGACCTTAATCGTTGCTGCTTCAGCTGGTGTCACTACTAAAGTTGTGCCGACAATCGCAGATGCTGTCAGCCCTGCTGCTAATTTCTTTTTCATCTTAGCTCTCCTTTTTCCCCCAATGATTTTGCATTTGCTGTTTCTTTTTTATATCGGCACATTTGTCTCATCGTTTTGCCTTTTTATAAAAATAGCCAAATTATCTTAACAATAAGGGGGAAAAAGGGCATAAAAAAAGAAGGAATCTTAGTCTATTCCTTCATTTTTAAAAGCTTCATGATATCTTCTTTGTTTTTGACGAGGTCGCGCAGTGTGTATTTGTCTAAAACTGCGAGGTAGGCTAAAAGCGCTTCATTCAGCACATGTTTTAAGCCGCAAACCGGGGAAATAACGCAGAGATTCTTGTTCGCATCAAAACATTCAACAATATTAAAATCGTCCTCCGTTTTTCTGACAACCTCACCGATGTTGATGTCTTCAGGTTCCATGCCTAATCGTATGCCGCCGCCCCGTCCGCGTATCGTTTCTACGTAGCCGAGCTGGCCGAGCCTGTATATGACTTTCATGAGATGATTTTTTGAAATAGAATACGTTTCGGCAATCTGTTTTATATTTGAAAGTTCTCCGGGACGCTCTGCAGCCAGAAAAATCAACACTCTTAATGAATAATCTGTATAATTGGTTAACTTCATAATAAGACCTCAGAATAAGACATTTTCTATATCTTATCATAATCGATTGAAAAATGAAAAAAAAGGAATTAAAAAAACATGCACCCAGCTGGGTGCATGTTTTTTGCTTACATGTCATTCGGCGGATTTTGGTTTTTACGGTTTTTTTCGATTTCTGTGTTTTGCATTTTGCGTTCAAATGTAGACAGATAACGTGATGCAAAATCCTTACCGCCAAGGCCGAAGGATAAACCGAAAGCGAGTGCGAAGCCGCTAAGTACGATGATGAACGCGGAATTGACGATTGTCGCAGCGACACCAAGCTGATCCAGGGCCATAAAGAAAGCAAGTGCGATAATCGTATATTTAGCAATAGGCGCTAAAGACTTGAATTCCTGGCCTTTTATCATGCTTGAGAGCACTTTTCTCACCAATTCTCCTGCGTAAAGGCCGAGTCCGAGAATGAATACGGCGACAAGGACATTCGGCAGATACGCGATGATGCCAGTGGCAATTTCTACGAGGAAGTGCAGCCGAACAATTTGAAGCGCCTCAGCTGTAAAGAGCAGAATGACAATGATTTGCGCAATCATACCGACAACTTGAGACAAGGACAGCTTTGCAGGCGTTCCGGCTTCCATGCCCATTTTCCCTAAGACAGAATCAAAGCCTGCGCGATGGAGCAGTCCGGACACCATGGATTTCACCCATTTTCCTGCCCAGATACCCGCTAAAACAAGCACGATGGCAATTATGATGTTCGGAAGCATGTTTAAAATCGTATTCAGCATAGAGACAGCTGGTTTTGAAATGCCGGCGACATCCAGCTGATCAAGCGCTGAAATGACCACCGGAATCATAATGAGCACATAAGCGATTGTTCCGATGACTGCTGAAAGGCTTGTGTCTTTTAAGTAAATTGATAAACCCATACGTGCCGCGAATCTTTCCGTGCCGATGCTTGCAAGGAAATTCGTAATGATATCACGGACAAGGCGGGCAACAAGCCAGCCGATTAATACGATAAGCGCCGCTGCAAATAATTTCGGCAGAAAAGCGAGCACGCTTTCCATCATATTTGTAAAAGGACCTGAAATGCCGCTGATTTTCAAAGAAGATAAGACCCCTGGCAGAAAAACAAGCAGCACGAGATAAAAGACAATTTGTGAAGCGGTATTGACAGCCTGGTGAATATCTTTTCCTTCAGACACCAAATTCCACTTGCGCAGTTTGTCACTCGTGTTCAGCTTCATCCCGATTTTTTTGACAAGGAAGCTCAAAATAGAGGCTGCAGCCCATCCTAACAGCAGAATGAGTCCGGCTTTCAGCACGCTTGGGATCGCAGCTGCAATCGCCGAAAGCATACTGACAAACGGCGATGCCACTGTTGTCAGGTGCAAAATGTTAAAGAATAAAATAAAGACGATGATCAGTGCGATAAAATAAACGACCTTGCTTATGACTTTTTCCGAGGAATAGCGTGAAGGCTTTTTCCCAGCAAAGAGCTTGTCGTCGATTTTTGTTTTGCTGAGTCCTTTGTATACCGCTTTTTCAATGATTTTAGCAATAGCCCAGCCGATTAATAAGACGAGTAAAGCAATGATTACGTTTGGCAGCTTACTGAGATAAGAAGAAAACACGTCTGCTACATTCAATTGGTATCGCTCCTTTTTCGTAGTATGGTGTGTGTTTACCCACTTATCCAATAAGCAAACAGATGAATGTGCCGGGGGAATTTTTTCTTGCCCGAGTGAGACTATCATCTTTTGTCTGGCGGGCTCATACATTATAGATAAGTCCAAGTAGGGGGGATTCGGTTGAACGCGGAGGAGAAGAAGGGATTACAGCGGGCAATTGAGGAAATTACCGAAATTGCAAAAGGATTCGGCCTTGATTTCTACCCGATGAGATATGAAATCTGCCCGGCTGAAATTATTTATACATTTGGCGCGTACGGGATGCCGACAAGATTCAGCCACTGGAGCTTCGGCAAGCAGTTTCACAAGATGAAGCTGCACTATGATCTAGGGTTAAGTAAGATCTATGAGCTGGTCATTAACTCAGATCCATGCTATGCTTTTTTGCTGGACAGCAACTCACTGATCCAAAATAAATTGATTGTCGCACACGTTCTTGCTCATTGCGATTTCTTCAAAAACAACTGCCGTTTCCAAAACACGAAGCGCGATATGGTGGAAAGCATGGCGGCAACAGCTGAACGGATAAAACACTATGAACAGGTTCACGGGATAAAAGAAGTCGAATCTTTTTTAGATGCAATCCTTTCGATTCAGGAGCATATCGATCCGTCGTTGGTCCGACCAAAGCTCCAATGGAGTGTGGATGATGAGGAAGAGGAGATTGAAGAGGCAGCCACGCCTTACGATGATCTATGGTCTTTGGATGAAAAGAAACCGAAAAAACAAGTGAAAAAATCGAAAAAACCATTCCCGCCGCGGCCTGAAAAAGATATCCTGCTTTTTATCGAGGAGCATTCCCGGGAGCTGGAGCCATGGCAGCGTGATATATTAACGATGATGAGAGAGGAAATGCTTTATTTCTGGCCTCAGCTGGAAACCAAGATTATGAATGAGGGCTGGGCTTCCTATTGGCACCAGCGAATTATACGTGAGCTTGATTTAACCTCTGATGAAGCGATCGAGTTCGCCAAGCTGAATGCAGGTGTCGTTCAGCCGTCCAAAACAGGCATTAATCCTTATTATTTAGGGCTAAAAATATTTGAAGACATTGAGGAGAGGTACAACAACCCGACGGAGGAAATGAAGAAAATGGGCGTGCAGCCTGACTCCGGCCGGGAGAAAATGTTTGAGGTCAGGGAGATTGAATCCGATATCTCTTTCATCCGCAATTATTTAACCAAAGAATTAGTCATGCGCGAGGATCTTTATTTGTTTCAAAAACAGGGCCGAGATTATAAAATCATCGATAAACAGTGGAAGTCGGTGCGCGACCAGCTCGTAAGCATGCGGGTAAATGGCGGTTTTCCATATTTGACAGTAAACGACGGCGATTATATGAAAAATAACGAGCTCTATATTAAGCATTGGTATGAAGGAATAGAGTTAGATTTGAAATATTTGGAGAAAGTGCTCCCTTATTTATTCCAGCTTTGGGGAAGAAGCGTGCACATTGAGTCTGTGCTTGAGGATAAGGAAGTCATGTTTTCCTACGACGGAAAAGGTGTTCACCGCAGATATTTATAAAAAAGAGGATGCAGCGTTCTGCATCCTTTTTATTTTCCAGTTTTTAAAATCTTAAATATGAAGTTTGCCTGGTCCGTATTGTTAATCAATCCGCGGAATTTTTCTTTTCCGGGGCCGTACGCGTATACCGGTACTTCTTCGCCGGTATGATCGGTACTCGTCCATCCGCTGTTGGAGCGAGTATTAAAAATCTTGATGATGGCTTTGTAGGCCCCTTTGCTTTTGTCAGCCTGTGCAGCTGCTTCAACGCTTTTGATTTCTTCAGATGTGAATTTCAGATTGGCATAGCGGGCGAGCACATCTTTAACCGGCTTGCCTTCACTGATTTTTTTGGCCATGAATTCAGGTGTTTTCTTAGCGGAGAGAATCGGTTCTGCGTGCCAATTCTTTTCCCCGTTTGCGCCAATGGTAAAGCCGCCGGTTGTATGGTCAGCAGTTGCAATCACAAGTGTATGTTTGTCTTTTTTCGCAAATTCAATCGCGGCTTTATAGGCCTGTTCAAAATCTTTAACCTCGCTCATAGCTCCTACTGTATCATTGTCATGGGCCGCCCAGTCAATCTGGCTCCCTTCGACCATCAAGAAAAATCCTTTTTTATTTTGGTTCAGGCGATCAATTGCTGAAACAGTCATTTCTTTGAGAGACGGTGTTTTGCTGTCACGGTCGAGCGCCTTAGCAAGCCCTCCATCTGCGAAAAGCCCGAGCACCTGCTGATCTTTATTTTTCTTCAATGCTTGTTTCGTTGTTACATAGCTGTAGCCGGCTTGTTTGAATTCCTTTGTCAAGTTTCTGTCCTTGCGGTTAAAATAAGATTTTCCGCCGCCGAGCAGCACGTCTATTTTATGTTTGCCTTTTATTTTGTCATCCATATAGCTGTTGGCGATTTGGTCCATGTTTTTCCGTGATTCATTGTGGGCACCATATGCGGCTGGAGTGGCGTGGTTAATTTCAGACGTGGCGACAAGCCCTGTTGACTTGCCTTGCTGTTTGGCCTCTTCAAGTACTGATTTCACTTTTTTCCCGTTTTTATCGACACCGATTGCATTGTTATATGTCTTAACGCCTGTCGCTAATGCTGTTCCGGCTGCTGCTGAATCTGTAATATTATAGTCAGGGTCATCCGGATGCGTCATCATCATGCCTGTCAGGTTCCGGTCAAATTCTGTTAACTTCGGGTTATTCGGTGTGTCACCGTTATTTTTCATGGAACGGTAGGCTCTTATGTAAGGCGTCCCCATGCCGTCGCCTATCATCACAATGACATTTCTGATCTCAGCTTTGTCTTGTTTTTTGGCGCTGGCCTTTTCTGTTTGCTGCAGCTCAACTCCGGCAAAGATTCCAGCTGTAAGGACAGAAACAGCGGCGATTGGCAGAAATTTTGATTTCATATTTTGAAACAAATTCATTTTCTCATGCCTCCTTTAATGTATTCCGTTTATCATGTTAGGGAAATTTTGTTAAATGCGGCTGTTGATCATGTAAACAATAAGTAAAGCCTTGTAAGGAAATGAAAAAACGCTTTTCGTTATCTTGCCTTATTTGATGTAAAGCATTCATTTTTCAGAAAAATCTTTACCTCTCTGTCTTTGCATGATATGTTTGTTTAAATAAAAAAACTGCGGATAACCGCAGCTCTCCTCGAATATTCTTTACCACTCATTTTTCCGGTATGTGAGCCGACCCCGAAAGTTTTTCATTTATTTCCTTTATGTTGAAAAACATCCCATAAAACATGACAAAAGCACTCGTTTTTTGTCACCTTTGCAACGAAAATGAAATATTTAATACCCTTAAAAACTTTTTTTTAGAACGAATAATTAAGAAATTTGTCACATGAAGTCAAGACTATTTCTGATGGGAATCTATCCTTATAATAGAAATCAATAAGATTAATTTAAAAAAAGAGATACATATATAGAGAGTTAACATTTGGGGAGGAAAATATGAAAAAGCAAATCATTACAGCTACGACAGCAGTTGTTTTAGGATCGACGTTATTTGCAGGAGCGGCATCTGCACAAAGCATTAAGGTGAAAAAAGGCGACACGTTATGGGATCTTTCAAGAAAATACGACACAACGATCAGTAAAATTAAATCAGAGAACCACCTTCGTTCAGACATTATTTATGTGGGACAAACTTTATCGATTAACGGCAAATCTACAAGTTCAAAAAGCAGCAGTTCTTCTTCCTCTTCTTCTACATACAAAGTAAAGAGCGGGGACAGCCTTTGGAAAATTTCAAAAAAATACGGCATGACAATCAATGAACTGAAGAAGCTGAATGGCTTAAAATCAGATTTGCTTCGTGTTGGACAAGTCCTGAAACTGAAAGGTTCAACTAGTTCAAGCAGCTCCAGCTCATCAAAAGTGTCATCGTCTTCAACTTCTACTTATAAAGTGAAGAGCGGAGACAGCCTTTCTAAAATTGCGAGCAAATACGGCACTACGGTTAGCAAATTAAAAAGCTTAAACGGCTTAAAATCAGATGTAATCTATGTCAACCAAGTATTGAAGGTGAAAGGAACAAGCACAAGCAGCTCAAAACCTGCTTCATCTTCATCGTCTTCAAGCAGCAAAACGTCATCTACATCACTTAATGTGAGCAAGCTGGTTTCTGATGCAAAAGCGTTAGTCGGAACGCCATATAAATGGGGCGGAACGACAACTTCCGGCTTTGACTGCAGCGGATTCATTTGGTACGTACTGAATAAACAAACAAGTGTGGGCAGAACAAGCACTGCAGGATACTGGAGTTCTATGAAGAGCATTGCCAGCCCGTCTGTTGGTGATTTCGTCTTCTTCACAACATATAAATCCGGCCCTTCTCACATGGGGATTTACATTGGAAACAACAATTTCATTCATGCAGGATCTGACGGCGTACAAATCAGCAGCCTGAACAACAGCTACTGGAAGCCTCGTTACCTCGGTGCGAAAAGATTCTAATTTTTAGAGAAAACCCGTTCATTGGAACGGGTTTTTTTCATTAGACGGAGCACAGGCGTTTTGGTTGCTCCTAAAAATGAAAATGTGATAAAAAATCCAAGAATTTTTTTTCTTTCTTATTTTCATAAAGGGCAATCGCGTAAGCGCCGGCATAGGGCAGCTGTACAGACTGATAAGGAATTCTGATCATCTGTTTCTCTGCTAATTCACGCTTTACTGTAGATAAAGGCAGAAATGAAACTCCGAGTCCTTCCTTGATAAACCGTTTCGTTATATGTGTTTGAGTGACCTTCATTGTTCTCACAAATGGAAAAGTCATTCTGACTTGACGGAGCAAGTCGTCCCAGTAATCAGGATGATTGTGGGTCAAAAGCAGGTATTGTTCGAGCACCTCTTTGGCATCAATTTCGTTGTCTTCTATGAAACGCTTATCGGGCGGGGCAACAAGGACGACAGGGTCTTTGTATAAGCAGTGGCAGCTTAAAGAAGAAGACTGTACCTTTAAACAGCTTAGTCCGATATCTGCTTCCCCGGCTTTAATCAGTGACGCGATTTCCGCTGATTCGAAAATCGTAACCGCCATTTCTGTTTCCGTATTCATTGCTGTGTACCGCTTCATGACAGAAGGAAGCACAGTATCTGCAATAAGCGGAGAAACCGCGAGCTGTAAGGTTTGAGAGTAGCCTTGTCTCACTCTGTGAAGCTCTGCCATGCTGTTTTCATAATCATCAAGAAGCCTGAGCGCATACGGCAAATACGCCCTGCCTTCATCAGTCAGCTGGATTTGCCTGCCTTTACGCTCGAACAGCTTGCAGCTGATTTCTTTTTCTAATTGCTTGATATGTACGGTCACAGTAGGCTGAGATAAGAAAAGCGTTTCCGCCGTTTTTCGGAAGTTCTCATATTTTGCAGCGGTCACAAAGGTGTGAAGCCATTTGAAATCCATTTCTATTCTCCCTCTGATTAATATTTTTAATTAATTCCCTTTAAAATATTCATTATTTTTTAAATATTATATTTACTATAATAACAGAAAAGGATAGGGGGAATACAAATGGTACATTACGGATTAAAGGGAATTACATGTGTGGAAACATCCATCAGCCATATTGATGGTGAAAAAGGGCGTCTGATTTACAGAGGACATCATGCAAAAGACATCGCACTGAATCACAGCTTTGAAGAAGCGGCTTATTTGATTTTATTTGGAAAACTGCCTTCAACTGAAGAATTGCAGGTATTTAAAGATAAGCTGGCTGCGGAACGGAATCTTCCGGAACATATTGAGCGCTTGATTCAATCACTGCCAAACAACATGGACGATATGTCGGTGCTGAGAACGGTTGTTTCAGCATTGGGGGAGAATACGTACACATTCCATCCGAAAACAGAGGAAGCAATCCGGCTGATTGCAATCACGCCTTCCATCATTGCATACAGAAAAAGATGGACGCGCGGTGAACAAGCAATTGCACCTTCTTCCCAGTACGGACATGTCGAAAACTACTATTATATGCTCACAGGTGAACAGCCTTCAGAGGCAAAAAAGAAAGCGCTTGAAACCTATATGATTCTGGCCATGGAGCACGGTATGAACGCATCCACTTTTTCGGCACGAGTCACGTTATCAACAGAGAGTGATTTAGTGTCAGCCGTCACGTCTGCTCTCGGCACGATGAAAGGCCCGCTGCACGGAGGCGCTCCTTCTGCGGTGACAAAAATGCTTGAAGACATTGGAGAGAAAGAACATGCTGAAGCATATCTGAAAGAAAAACTCGAAAAAGGAGAGCGCTTGATGGGATTCGGCCACAGGGTGTACAAAACAAAAGACCCGCGGGCAGAAGCTTTAAGACAGAAAGCAGAAGAGGTGGCCGGCAATGACCGTGATCTTGATCTTGCGCTGCATGTAGAAGCAGAAGCGATTCGTTTGCTTGAAATCTACAAACCGGGACGAAAGCTGTACACAAATGTTGAATTTTACGCGGCTGCAGTGATGAAGGCCATCGATTTTGACGATGAATTGTTTACTCCGACCTTTTCAGCAAGCCGAATGGTAGGGTGGTGCGCCCATGTACTGGAACAGGCAGAAAACAACATGATTTTCCGCCCGTCAGCGCAATATACCGGTGCCATTCCCGAGGAAGTTCTTTCATAACATATTTTGGCGTTTATTCATTTCTGTCGTGTGGTAACGTTCAGTATCAACCACATGTCTAGGAGTGATGAATGTGAACCCAATGGACAGACAAACAGAAGGACAAGAACCGCAGCATCAGGACAGACAGCCGGGCATTGAGTCAAAAATGAATCCGCTGCCGCTGTCAGAGGACGAGGATTATCGAGGAAGCGGAAAACTGAAAGGAAAAGTCGCGATCATTACTGGAGGCGACAGCGGAATAGGGAGAGCAGCAGCTATTGCCTTTGCTAAAGAGGGGGCTGATATCTCCATTCTATACTTAGACGAGCATTCGGACGCAGAGGAAACACGCAAACGGATCGAAAAGGAGAATGTCCGCTGCCTGCTTATCCCGGGAGATGTCGGGGACGAGAACCATTGTGAACAAGCTGTGCAGCAAACAGTGGACCATTTTGGTAAACTCGATATCTTAGTGAACAACGCCGCTGAACAGCATCCCCAGGACAGCATTCTCAATATTTCAACAGAACAGCTGGAAAAAACCTATCGCACAAATATTTTTTCCATGTTTCATATGACAAAGAAAGCTTTGCCTCACCTGCAAGAGGGGAGTGCCATTATTAATACGACATCGATTACCGCTTATGAAGGGGATACGGCGTTAATTGATTATTCCAGCACAAAGGGTGCGATTGTTTCCTTTACGCGTTCCATGGCGAAGTCGCTCGCAGATAAAGGCATCAGAGTGAATGCGGTGGCGCCCGGTCCGATTTGGACACCGCTTATTCCGGCGACATTCCCTGAGGAAAAAGTGAAACAGCACGGCTTGGATACCCCAATGGGAAGACCGGGACAGCCGGTTGAGCATGCAGGCGCCTATGTTCTGCTGGCGTCTGACGAATCTTCCTATATGACAGGGCAGACCATTCATGTGAATGGCGGCCGTTTTATTTCAACGTGATCAACGAAAAACCAGCTCCAGAGCTGGTTTTTTTGTGTGATGAAAAATTTCAAAATAAAAAATTTGTCGATTTTTCTAACAATTTTGTTTTCATTTTTGCAATTTTATATATAATATTGAGTAGGAGAAAGGAATGATTCGCGACCAGTACAAATATAGTAGAAAAAAAGAAAAATGACCATTGTTGCTCATGAATTCAGAAAATTCAAATAAAATATATAAAAATAGATGATCGGGAGTTGAAGGGGAATGAAAGGGAGCGTTTTTAGGAAGAAAAGCATTCAGGATTTAATCGCTGCGACGAGCGGGGAAAAGTCTTTAAAAAGAGAATTAGGGGCATTTGATTTAACGTTGCTTGGAATCGGCGCCATTATTGGCACAGGGATTTTTGTTCTGACGGGAACAGGCGCAGTCACGGCCGGTCCCGGACTGACGATTTCATTTGTTGTGGCGGCGCTGGCTTGTTTATTCGCCGCCCTGTCTTACGCGGAATTTGCGTCAAGTGTGCCTGTTTCAGGTTCGGTGTATACATTCACTTATGCGACATTGGGAGAGCTTATGGCCTTTATTATCGGGTGGGATTTAATTTTAGAATACATGCTGGCGGTAAGTGCAGTGTCGGTCGGCTGGTCTGGTTATTTCCAATCGTTTTTATCAGGGCTCGGCATTCATCTTCCGGTTGCTTTAACAGCGGCACCGGGCGCAGTGAAAGGCACCTTTACCCTGTTTAATCTTCCTGCATTCGTCATTGTAATGGCGATCACATATTTGCTTTATTTAGGCATCAAAGAATCAAAAAGAGTCAACAATATCATGGTTATCTTGAAGATACTGGTTGTTCTGCTGTTTATCGCGGTGGCAGCCGTTTACGTGAAGCCGCACAACTGGCAGCCGTTTATGCCAATGGGCTTTGGCGGCGTATTCAGTGCAGCGGCGCTCGTATTCTTTGCTTTTATCGGATTTGACGCTGTATCCTCTGCTGCGGAAGAAACGAAAAATCCCGCGAAGGATCTGCCTAAAGGCATTATTTTCTCTTTACTGGTCTGCACGATTTTATATGTCACCGTATCAGCCATCATGACTGGGGTTATCCCGTTTGCTCAATTTGCGGGTGTGGATCATCCGGTTTCTCTTGTTCTTCAAAGCGCAGGGCAAAATTGGGTGGCAGGCATCATTGATATTGGCGCCGTGTTGGGAATGACAACAGTTATGCTCGTGATGCTTTACGGGCAGACCCGCGTCATGTTTGCCATGTCGCGTGACGGACTTGTGCCGGGTTCACTTTCTAAAGTGCATCCAAAGCACAAAACACCTTATGTAGCCACTTGGTTTTTCGGAACGATGTCGGCGCTTCTCGGCTCACTTGTTCCACTGGATGAACTTGCAAAGCTGGTGAACATCGGGACGTTGTCGGCATTTGTCCTGATTTCTGTGGCAGTTATCGTTTTGAGAAAGAAACAGCCTGATCTTCCGAGAGCTTTTAAATGCCCGGGAGTTCCCGTGATCCCAGGCCTGGCGATTCTGTTCTGCCTGTTCTTGATTTTAAATCTGGGATGGGTGACGATTGTCCGCTTCCTAGTGTGGCTGTTAATCGGCTTGGTAATCTATTTCCTGTATTCAAGAAAGCATTCAAAATTAAATCAATAACCTTTTGATAAAGAGAGCGGCCATACAGGCCGCCTCTTTTCTGTTCTTGGCAAATGAATCTATAGAAATGAAGACAAAAATAAGAGATAATATAGGCTGGAAAGGAAGTGACGTTTATTGTCTGAGCAAAAACCAGTCCAATGGGCTTCGAAAATTGGTTTCGTCATGGCAGCGGCCGGCTCGGCTATCGGCTTGGGCGCGATTTGGAAATTCCCTTACGTAGCGGGGACCAATGGGGGTGGAGCCTTTTTTCTTATCTTCGTGTTATTTACCATCCTCTTAGGCTATCCGCTTTTGGTGGGGGAATTTATTTTTGGAAGACGGAACCAGACGAATGCCATTGATGCATATAAAAAAGAAGCGCCGCGATCAGCTTGGTTTCTTACGGGGTGGATCGGCGTAGCCGCGTGTTTCTTAGTGCTGTCGTTTTACAGTGTAATTGGGGGATGGATTTTGCTGTATATCGTAAAAACGGCGTCAGGCTCACTGTCCGGGCTTTCTCAAGCACAGTATGGCGCTCTTTTTGCTTCTATTATCCAAAATCCGGTGCAGACGCTCGCGGCTCAGCTTGTCTTTATGGTACTTACTGTCATCGTTGTCGCAAGAGGGGTTCAAAAAGGGATTGAACGGGTAAGCGCGGTGATGATGCCGATTTTGTTTTTATTGTTTATTCTGCTCGTTCTTCGGTCTCTTACGCTTAATGGTGCAATGGAAGGCGTAAAGTTTCTGCTTGTGCCTCATTTCCGCGATCTGACTCCGGAATCCATATTATTCGCGCTGGGACAGGCCTTCTTTACGTTAACACTGGGGGTTTCGGTGATGGTGACCTACAGCTCCTATTTGCCGAAAACACAAAATATCCCTCGTTCGGCAGCCTCCATTGTCTTGATGAATATCATTGTGACACTCTTGGCAGGTTTGGCTATTTTCCCGGCGGTTTTCTCATTCGGTTTTCAGCCAAATGAAGGACCGACACTGCTGTTTACAGTGCTTCCGGCCGTTTTTGAACAGCTTCCGTTCGGCACGTTGTTTTTTATCGGTTTTCTCGTTGCATTTTTATTTGCAGCCTTAACCTCAGCATTTTCGATGGTTGAAATTATCGTTGCCACAATCGGAAAAGGGGACGAAAAGAAGAGAAAAAAACTGTCATGGACGAGCGGGCTTTTGATCTTTTTGGTCGGAATCCCATGCTGCTTGTCTTATGGCGTTTTGAGTGATGTGCACCTATTTGGCAAAACGTTTTTTGATATTGCCGATTTTACCGTCAGCAATGTTTTGATGCCTTCAGGCGCTTTGTTAATTTCTCTATTTATCCCGCTGAAAATTTCGAAAAGCGAACTCTTGGCTGAAATGCGAAATGGATCAAATGCAGGTAAAGCATTCTTTTACACATGGTTTTATTTGCTTCGTTTTATCGTGCCGCTTGCCATTATTATCGTGTTCTTAAATTTAATCGGAATTTTATCATTTTAAAAAACAGGCTCCGTTTCCGGGGCCTGTTTTTTATTTAATAAGATGATATCAACGGTGCCCATGCCGTTTTCAGTTTTTGGATGCCGAGCCTGATGTCCTCTTCTGACAAACCGCCATAACCGATTAAGACAGAAGCAAAAGGCGTCTGTTCTTTATATGAGGGAGACACGGGATAGATGGTTACACCGTGGTCTGCGGCTGCTTGTATTACTTCTTCCTCACTTGCTGGAAACAAAAGGCGCAGCAGAATGTGAAGCCCCGAGTTCTTACCGAGAATCTCAACGGTGTTTCCCAGTTCAGAGCGAATGGCTTCTAACAGGATAGCGTGTTTTTTTCGGTATAAGCTTCTCATTCTATTTATGTGTTTCTGCCACTCTCCGGTTTCGATGAAGTCTGCCAGTGCCAATTGCGAGTGAACAGAGACGGTCTGCTTCATTAACTGAGCACTGTTTTTGATCGGTTCCATGAGTTCAGGGGGCACAATCATGAAGCTGAGCCGCAAGGAAGGCAGAAGTGACTTTGAAAAAGTGCCCAGATATATGACTCTGCCATTCGGATCAAGACCCTGTAAAGACGGAATGGGATGGCCGCTGTAGCGAAATTCTCCATCGTAATCATCTTCTATAATGAATGAATTTGTTTCTGCCGCCCATGCCAGCAGCTCCTGTCTGCGGGTAATCGTCATAATGGTCCCAATCGGAAACTGATGCGAAGGAGTCGTATACATGAGATAAGGATTCTGACGGTAGAGCTCATCCGGCAGGACGCCTTCTGCATCAGAACAAATCGGAGTGACATCCATGTGATTTGCTTCAAACATCCTTCTTGAACGGTGAAAGCCCGGTTCTTCAAAGCCGATTTTTGTACCTGGCTTTAGCGAAAGGCAAAGAATTTGCAGAAGCACGGTGGTTCCTGCGCCGATGATAATCTGGCCGGGTTCACAATTTACTCCCCGAGACAGCCTGACGAATCGGGCAATCATGTGCCTGAGTTCGTATTCTCCTTGAGGATCGCCAGAGGTGTGAAACGATCCGGAATAGCGATCAAGACTTTTTACTATGCTTTTTCTCCATGCGTTAAAGGGAAAGAGGGTCGGATCAACGCTGCCCTGATGGAAGTCAATAGCAGGTGCGTTTTTTTGATGTAATCCCGGCTGTACAGACTGCTGAAAATGGTCAGGAGCTGTCGGGAATCCTGGTTCTACTTCCGCCGCGAACCAGCCGATTTTCGGCTTGCTTTTGACATAGCCCTCAGCAGTTAATTGCTCATAAGCTCGTTCTATAGTTGCCGTGCTGACATCGAGCAAGCTGGAGAGCCTGCGTTTTGACGGAAGTCTTGTTCCCTTTGTGATTCGCGCATGTGAAATTTCTTGTTTAAAAAAGATATAAAGCTGTTCATACAGCGGTGTTTTGCTCTTTTTATCAAGAAACGGCGTAATATCCATCTCATGTCTCCTTTGTAGCTGGCATGGTCATTTTTTCTGATATTGGCTATTTGGCAAATGCCATTTATTAGCTATGATCATTGTAACGAAAGGAAAGGGGATTGAGAAGATGATCCATATGAAACAATTAACCTCGAAAGAAGAATGGGCTGAGTCGTATCCGATTATGAGTGAATTGAGAACAGAACTGGATATAGAGACGTATTTACAAAGGCTTGAAGCCTGTGTGCAGAAAGAATCGTATATGCTGTTTGCCTTATATGAAAATACAGCAATCAGAGCGCTGTGCGGGGCTCTGCCGAGAGTTTCCATTCATAAAGGAGAGCACTTGTGGATTGCGGATCTAGTTACAACGGCACCTAGCCGATCAAAGGGATACGGCAAAATGCTTTTGAATTATGCCTCAGACTGGGCGAGAAAAGCCGGACTCGGTTTTGTCAGTCTTTCATCTGGCCTTCAGCGTAAAGACGCACATCGATTTTATACAGATAAAATGGGTTTTACTATAGAAAGTTATTTGTTCCGAAAACCGGTATAACGAAAAAAGACGCCTGAAAAGGCGTCTTTTTTAAAAGCCAAACTGTAAATTCGTATCTACAGATACAATGGTATACACACAAATAATCACAAAGAGATTAAGGATGACGCCGAGCAGGCCTGGACCTGTGCGCCCTCTCTTGATGAAGAGTTCAACAACGCCGAACGGAACGGCAGCCATGGCGAACGGAAGCATTTGATAGGAATAAAACGTGACGTTGCTGATAATGGCCAAATTCAGCAACAGCAGGGACAGAACCGCTGTCCCGACAGAGATCCAGCCGAATACATTGTGTTCTTTAAAAATTCTTACCAATTCCATAATTCCACCTCGCCGACATTCGCTGATTTTACAGATTTATTTTTCAGCATGCGCTGGATTTCCTTGGTTGGCCCTGTAACGACCGAACCGTATACATTGACACCGTTTTTCTCTACATAATCTAATCGGTTATCTACATTCAGGTCTTTCCGTTTTGAAATGACCTGAGCCCATTTTTCGTGTTTGGACATGAATTTCAGGGCGTTGATAAACTGATCGCCATTCGACTTGCCTTTTGTATTAAGGGCGGCCAAGAACTTTGAATCCTTTCCAGGATAGCCAAGAGGTTCTGTGGAAGCTGTCTTATTTGTGTTTTTCTCTGTTTCGATTGCGTTCCACAAAAAGCTCACATCATAGCCTTTGAATTTGTTATACACGTCTTTTGTCGGATATGCACGGTCATATGAAAGGTAGACCTCTGATACCGTTCCTTCAGGCAATGTGCTTAACGTTTTTTCTGCTTTTGCGGTCGTTTGTTCAGACTTGTTTGAAGGATGTGTAAAGTAATGGCCGGTTTTATTCACTTCTAAGTCATAGTAGTTTACTGCCGGCGCTTTTACTTTGTTATAAAACATTTCAACCCGTTCATTCCCTACGGCAGCCGTCTTCGTGCCAATCTGCTTTTGCAGCGGGAATTCCGTATTCATTCCAAATAGCTTCACTTGGCTTTTCAGTCCGGAAGTATCAACAAGAACATTCGGCATGGTCAGGGCTACAGTGACTGCGGCAGTTTCCATAAACTCATTGCCGGTGCTGTGTTTCCCACCCATTCCGTAATAGAGGTAGCTTCCCAGCGTACAAAGCGGCAAAATCATCAATGTCGAAATGACGGCAAGCACAGAAATTCGCAAATAAGACTTGCGTTTGCCGTAGGCTAAAATCGCTTTTTGTTTTTCAGGACTGATGCTGAGATCCCAATCGTTATCGTCCTCTAGTTCGCTGTCAATCAGTTCCTGATATACTTCGAGCTTCTCAAGTTCTTCCTCAAATGCAGTCATTTCCTGGTCGCTCATTTCCCCATTTTTATATTGATCAAAACGCTTTTTAAATTCTTCATTCATCATTAACACCTCTATTATAAAGTGCTTTCAGCCGCTGTCTGGCACGAAATAAAACACTTTTAAAATTCGCCTCTGAAATATTCATAATATGGGATGCTTCTTTGTAGTTTAACTCTTTTAAATAATATAGCGTTAAGGCCTCCCGATAATTATCGGGGAGCTCGGACATATAACCAGTCAGCACTTCCTTTATCTCTACCTGATGGGCAGGACTTTGAACAGCATTTTGAAAGAGGCTTCCGATTAAGTCATCAGAAATGGTTACTTCTTTCTTATGCTTTCTGACGTAATCAATGAAGGCGTTTCGCGCCACTTGAAAAAGCCAGGGCTTTACTTTGCTGTGATCATAGGAGTGAATGTGTATGTATGCCCGCATAAAGGTTTCCTGCAGCAAGTCTTCAGCAAGATGCTTGTCTTTTGTCATGGAGAGCAGGAACCTGTAAACATCATTCATGTACATTTGGTAAATTTCATCGATCGTCACTGCCTTTTCTCCCCTCTATGTTATACACGCATAAGAAAGGTTTAAAGTTGCACATTACATGCAAACGGCTTTTTTATACCTAATCAAACACCATTACTATATAGTACCCAAAAATGGCCGCAAAAGATAGTGCGGAGAAATGTTTAACATTTTTTCCAGAGGGGAAAAGATAGTGAAAAAGTGAAGGAGTGGCACAATGGAATATACCAGTATAGCAGATACAGGAATAGAAGCCTCCAGAATCGGCCTCGGCACATGGGCCATTGGCGGAACGATGTGGGGAGGCACTGACGAAAAAACATCGATTGAAACAATCCGCGCCGCTCTTGATCAGGGGATTACACTGATTGACACCGCGCCGGCTTACGGCTTCGGGCAGTCCGAGGAAATCGTCGGAAAGGCAATCAAAGAGTACGGCAAAAGAGACCAGGTGATTCTCGCAACGAAAACGGCTCTGGACTGGAAGAACAACCAGCTGTTCCGCCATGCGAACAGAGCGAGAATTGTAGAGGAAGTTGAGAATTCTTTGAAGCGGCTTCAAACAGACTATATTGATCTTTATCAGGTGCATTGGCCCGATCCGCTTGTGCCAATTGAAGAAACGGCTGAAGTCATGAAGGAATTATATGATGCGGGAAAAATCCGGGCGATTGGCGTCAGCAATTTTTCAATTGAGCAAATGGATACATTTCGCGCCGTCGCACCTCTCCATACGATTCAGCCTCCATATAATCTGTTTGAAAGAGAGATGGAAGAGAGTGTCCTTCCTTATGCGAAAGATAACAAGATAACAACATTATTATACGGCAGTTTATGCAGAGGGCTGTTAACAGGCAAAATGACTGAAGAATATACATTTGAGGGCGATGATCTGCGTAATCACGATCCAAAATTCCAGAAGCCCCGCTTTAAAGAGTATCTTTCTGCTGTCAATCAATTGGATAAGCTGGCGAAGACACGTTATGGAAAATCAGTTATTCACTTGGCTGTCAGATGGATCTTAGATCAGCCGGGAGCGGATATCGCTCTTTGGGGAGCAAGAAAGCCTGGGCAGCTTGAGGCCCTATCTGAGATTACAGGCTGGACGCTGAACAGTGAAGATCAGAAAGATATCAATACTATATTGGAAAATACGATATCAGACCCTGTCGGACCGGAGTTTATGGCACCACCGACCAGAGAGGAAATATAACAAAAGCTGAGGGCGAATCCTCAGCTTTCAGCGTGTCGACAAACCCTCGCATTCGTTGTCAGGCCTGCGCGTCGGTGCTCACGAATGATGAAGGGACAGCGGCTAAATGCTTAGGCGTCCTGCTCAAACACCGCTGTCATCACATCCTGTGAAAGTCTGCTCCATGCTAGCCTTTCCTAGACTCAAGGATTTTCAATCACGCTGAATAGATGACAAAAACATAAAATGAAAACCATTTTATGATTTTATCAACAATCTAAAAGCTGAGGATGAATTCTCAGCTTTTTGGCGTTTAAACGGGAGAAATCTTAAAAATTAGTACCAGGTAATAAAAAATGTTGTTATAATAGATGACAGAAAGAATCATTGATTACGACAAAGGAAGTGCGATATGTATAAGTTTTGTGCAAATGCTTTAAAAGTTATTCTTTCTCTTCGCGGAGGAGTGAAGGTGTATAACAAAGAAAACCTTCCGGCCGATTCAGGTTTTGTCATCGCGTGTACACATTCCGGCTGGGTTGATGTGATTACACTCGGAGTCGGGATTCTTCCTTATCAAATACACTACATGGCGAAAAAAGAGCTTTTTCAAAATAAATGGATCGGTTCGTTTCTGAAGAAAATTCATGCCTTTCCGGTAGATCGGGAAAATCCCGGGCCAAGCAGTATTAAAACGCCGATTAAGCTGCTGAAAGAAGGAGAGATCGTCGGTATCTTCCCAAGCGGAACAAGAACCTCTGAGGATGTGCCTTTGAAAAGAGGTGCGGTGACGATTGCGCAAATGGGGAAAGCGCCGCTTGTCCCCGCTGCATATCAGGGCCCTTCAAGCGGAAAAGAATTATTCAAAAAAGGAAAAATGAAGCTGATTATCGGTGAGCCTCTTCACCAGGCTGATTTTGCCCACCTGCCTTCAAAGGAAAGACTTGCAGCAATGACAGAGGCTTTGAATCAGCGGATTAAAGAACTAGAGAATAAACTTGATCAGCTATAAGGCGTTCTGAGAGATTGCCCTGAACTGTGAAAATAAGAAAAGCACCTTATACAAGGTGCTTTTCTTATTATGCTTCCTGCTGGTTAGCTGTCTCCAGAAGTTCTTCTTCTTGAAGCTTTTTCACTTCAATATATGCGACGTGATGGCCGTCAATTTCATTAATGATGAATTCGCAGCCCTCTTCGATGATGGAATCATCTTTTTCAACATCGTATTTTTGAGTAAGGAACCAGCCGCCGATTGTATCGACTTCTTCGTTCTCTAAATGAATGCCTAGCAGGTCGTTTACTTGGTCAATTAACACTTTTCCGTCAAGAATATAATGGCCTTCGCCGATTTTACGGATTTCGCTAATTTCATCAATATCAAATTCGTCGCGGATTTCACCGACAATTTCCTCAATGATGTCCTCAACCGTCACAAGCCCGGCAGTACCGCCGTATTCATCAGACAATATGGCCATGTGGACCCTCTCTTTTTGCATTTTGACAAGCAGGTCTTGGATTGGCGCAGATTCAATGACATGAATGATCGGGT
Source organism: Bacillus sp. SG20033 (assembly GCF_044570195.1). Lineage (NCBI taxonomy): Bacteria > Bacillati > Bacillota > Bacilli > Caryophanales > Bacillaceae > Bacillus > Bacillus sp. SG20033. The sequence goes on from NZ_CP172606.1 coordinate 1,019,951, forward strand.
TGACGAATTGAGAAATGGTGGAATCAACAGATACCTCACCGCTGATGCAGGCGGTCAGCACTTCTTTAATGTTAATAACCCCGATAATGTTATCTTTATCGCCCTCTTCCACAGGGTAGCGGGTATATTTTTCAATCTGAATGATGTCCATCATTTCAGAAATCTTGATATCATGCGGAAGGCTGACAATTTCGGTCCGCGGAATCATAATTTCTTTCGCGAGCCTGTCGTCAAATTCAAAGATTTTATTCACATATTTAAACTCTGATTGGTTGATTTCACCGCTTTTATAGCTTTCAGACAAAATGATTCGCAGCTCTTCTTCTGAGTGTGCCAGTTCGTTTTCTGAAACGGTCTCCAGGCCAAATGCTTTGGTCAATAACCGTGCGGAATTGTTCAAAAGCCAAATGAATGGGAACGCGATGCGGTAAAACCAAATCAGTGGTTTCGCAAACAGCATAGACACTGCTTCCGCCTTTTGGATAGCGACTGTCTTAGGTGCAAGTTCTCCGACAACAACGTGTAAGAACGTGATAATGGCATACGCAAAAATAAACGATATGACATGTGAAAGGGAACCTGGAACGTTCATTTGGACGAAAAGCGGGTGAAGCAGCCTTTCGATCGTTGATTCACCTAAAACCCCTAATCCGATGGAAGTCAATGTAATTCCGAGCTGACACGCAGATAAATATTCATCAAGATGCGTGGTCACTTTTTTTACGGCTATTGCTGCTTTATTTCCTTCCGCGATCAGCTGATCGATCCGTGAGCCTCTGATTCTGATAATGGCAAACTCAGAAGCCACGAAAAATGCCGTCAGGGCGATTAAAACAGCAACTAAAATCAAATTCACTATGTCCAATTAGAACCTTCACTCTTGCAATGAGAATGAAGGTAACACCTCCTGTTAGATAAAATGGTTTTAACTTAACAGCAGCATAAATGATTGGAACACGGCGAGCTTTTCAGGCGGGAGTTTGCTTTTCAGCTTGTCACGATCCTCGGGCTTCAGCCGTTCAAACCGATGCAAGATTCCGGAGATGTTTTGATTCATATGATCAATTTCTAATGCCAGATTTCCAATTTCATCATCAAGTTTAGCTGAAGAGGGAAACTGGTTCTCCAGTCGATCTTTAATATCGGACAGGGCCAATCGCTGCTTCTTGCAATCTACAATAAATATAAGTCGTTTGAGTGCATTTTCGTCGTAGTAACGGTAATTTGAACAGGATCTGGCCGGCGTAAGCAGACCGAGATTCGTATAATAATCAACTGTCCGTTTCGTTACTCCGGCGAGTGCCGCTAGTTCACTGATGCGATAAGTCTCAGCCCCATCTATATCCCTCCCAACCATCACGTTATAGTTATGAGAATAGTTTAATATATGAATGGTGTCTTGCACAAGTTTATTGTTTTTTTTAGACCGGAATTGGAAGTTGTGGAATTCATCATCTGATTGAAGTAACATAGGAAGATAGAATTTTCAAACTTTTATATACGGAAGGGACAGATGAAATTGGCTGGGTTATCCCGGGAAGTTGAAGAAAACTTAAATAAAGGATCATGGATTCGCAAGCTGTTTGATGAAGGTGTAAGGCTGAAGAAGGAGTTCGGGGAAGACCAGGTATTTGATTTTTCACTCGGCAACCCGATTGTTGAACCGCCTGAAGCTTTTAAGAGAGCGTTAATAGAGGAAGCTGAAAAAGGCAGCCACGGATACATACAAAACCAAGGGCTTCCTGCAGCGAGAGAAAAAGTCGCGCAATTTTTGGGGTCGCGTTTTGAAGCTGATTTCTCAGCGGAGCGTATCGTCATGACGGTGGGCGCGGGAGGCGCTTTGAATGTTGCGTTAAAAAGCATCGTAAACCCTGGGGAAGAGGTCATTATTCTTGCACCTTATTTTGCCGAATATAAGTTGTATATTGAGAACTACGGGGGAAAGGCCGTCAGCTGCCCGTTGACAGGCCGGTTTGAGATCGACATTGAAGCGGTAAGGCAATCGATCACTCCACAGACGAAAGGGCTGATCCTCAATACACCGCATAACCCCACAGGCACGGTTCTCAGCCAGAAAAATATAGACGATTTAGGCGCTTTATTAAAAGAAATAGAAGAGAAGAGCGGCCAGACGATTTATGTGCTGTTTGATGAACCGTACAGTCAATTAATCTATGATGAAGAGCTGGCAAATCCGTTTCAATCGTACCATCGTGTGATATTGGCTAGCTCATTCAGTAAAGATCTAGGCATAGCCGGGGAGCGGCTCGGATATATCGGATTGGACAGCCGAATGCCGGATGCGGACCTTTTGATCAACGCTTTTGTGTATTGTAATCGAACGCTTGGATTTGTGAATGCCCCTGTCATGATGCAGCGGGCTGTGGCACGAATGGATGATTTAAGAGTAGACGCGAGCGCTTATAAAGAGCGCCGGGATTTAATGGTAGACATTTTAAAAGAAGCCGGTTTTGAATTTGAAATGCCAAAGGGAGGTTTCTTTGTTTTTCCGAAATCGCCGATTGAAGATGAAGTTGCATTTTGCGTGCATGCCGCCCAAAAATACAAATTATTAATTGTGCCGAGCAGCGGTTTTGGAATGAGCGGGCATTTCCGATTATCCTTCAGTGTGCCGATCGAGCAGATTAAAAACTCACGGGACATTTTCATTTCTTTATATAAAGATTTTGCTTAAGAAGGCAAAGAAAAGAAAACAGTTTTCAAGGCTGTTTTCTTTTTATATCCGCAAAATCCTTCCTCTTCCAATCCAGACAGGCGCAGAATTGACAAGCAGGCATGCAGTTAAGGTTTTCTTCATGATAAAAGTCTAAAAATTAAAAATCATTTTTGGAATGAGTTGTGTTACAATAAAATATACAATTTATAATCAAACTTTGACTTTTGGAGGTGGTATGATGGGGCCCTCTGCTTAGGCAACAATACACCGCGTACCTCAATGTTAAGGAAAAATGATTATATCAGGAGGTGACTCCTTATCCTTTGTTGAGAGGATAGGGTTAAATGGACGATATTGACAGTCTGATTTTAATTGGCGTGCTCATTGCTTTAACCGCGTTTTTCGTTGCAAGCGAGTTTGCGATTGTTAGAGTGAGGAGATCCAGAATAGATCAGCTTATCACAGAAGGAAACAAACGGGCGATACTCGCAAGGCGTGTCATTACAGATTTGGATGAATATTTATCCGCATCCCAGCTAGGCATTACATTGACATCAATCGGGCTTGGCGTACTGGGTGAGCCGGCCTTTGAACGGCTGCTGCATCCACTGTTTGAACCGCTCGGCTTGCCAGACTCGGTTTCACATGCCGCCTCTTTTGCAGTCGCGTACGGCTTGATCACGTTCCTGCACGTTGTTGTAGGTGAACTGGCCCCGAAAACGGTCGCGATTCAAAAGGCAGAACAGCTGACTTTACTGATAGCGGGCCCTTTGCGTTTATTCTATTTGCTCCTGTTTCCGTTTATTTGGATCCTCAATGGATCGGCGCGGCTTTTATGCGGGATGTTCGGTTTGAAGCCTGCGTCAGAACATGATGGTTCCCATTCTGAGGAAGAACTCAGGATGCTGTTATCTGAGAGTTTAAAAAACGGAGAGATTAATCCGTCTGAATATAAATATGTGAATAAGATTTTTGAATTTGATAATCGGATCGCCAAAGAAATTATGATACCGCGGAAGGAAATGGCTGCTGTGTCAACTGAGATGACGATGGCCGAGATGCTTGAAGTCATGCTGAAGGAAAAATACACGCGCTGGCCAGTCACAGATGGAGACAAAGACAGTGTGATCGGTTTGGTCAATACGAAGCATTTGTTTTCTGATTTGCTGTTTATGACAGAAGAAGAACGAATGAAGATGACGATCCATCCGTATGTGAGGCCGGTCATCGAAGTGATTGAAACGATCCCGGTTCATGACTTGCTGATTAAAATGCAGCGCGAGCGCATTCATATGGCTATATTGTCGGATGAATACGGAGGAACCTCGGGACTTGTGACGACAGAGGATATTCTTGAGGAAATTGTCGGAGAGATCAGAGATGAATTTGATGAAGATGAACAGCCGCTGATCCAAAAGCTTGGCGACGGCCATTATGTGATGGATGGAAAGGTTCGGATCGATCAGGTGAACAGCCTTCTTGGCGCATCGATTCAAGAAGACGTCGATACGATCGGCGGGCTGATATTAAAAGAAAACATCGATATTGAGGCTGGTGAATCCATTCGCATCGGTTCATATACGATAAAGGTGCTGAAGATGGACGGCCGATTAATCAAGCAAATCGATATAAAAGAAGAAGCCGGCAACACAACCGGGATTACGGCGCACCACAAGCTGCCGCTGCCCGAGCCTGTGATGCTGAACAGTGCAACCTTGAGCGAGAAATAAGCTCAAGGTTTTTTTACATTGTGATTGTCCAGCCACACCAAAATGCAAAAAGCGACCCGCAAAGTGTCAGGGCGATGTACAAGATGCTTTCTTTTACACGTTTGACCATAAGGAGTTGAATAGTTTCAACGCTGAAAGTGGAAAAGGTCGTAAAGGCGCCAAAAAACCCCGTGCCAATGATAAGCGAGACCGAAGCATTTGCAACGTGAAGTCCTGTAAATATTCCGAGCCCGAGAGCACCGAGAATATTGACTGTCAGTATGCCAATGGGCAGGCTCAGACCTTTGGTTTTGGCAGTTATGACATTGCCAAGCCAGAAGCGAAGCATTGCGCCAAGTCCGCCCCCTATGAAAATACCCGCTAGTGTCATCTTTCCTGCAGCCCCTTTCTTTGCTGAATGCCTGCTATGCGCCGTCCCGCAAAAACACCAATCAGTGCAAATATGATCCCTGATATCAATGAGGCTGCCACATATAAAAGAGCCAATGAGGGTTGTCCTTGCAAAAGCATCACTGTTTCCTTAGAAAACGTGGACATTGTTGTGATGCCTCCGCAAAAGCCGGTGCCTAAAAAAGCCGACAGCAGAGGCCGTTTTGCCCCGATCATAAAAAATCCGGTCAAAATGCCTAATAGAAGGCTGCCTGCCGCATTTTCCAGCCAGGTTGCCGCCGGGAACTGACCGGTGTGTATCCATAAGTTTAATCCGTATCGGAGGCAGGCGCCAAGCGCGCCTCCAATAAAAACCGCGCTATATATTTTCATGTTTGCCATCCTTTATGATGAAATCCGGGTAATCTGTAACGATGCCGTCCACGCCCATGGCTTGTAATTTTGCCGCTGTCTTTTGATTGTTGACAGTCCATGCAAATATGTTTAAGCCATTTTTATGGACGGAGCCGATCATCAGACGGTTGAGCCGTGTGTATTTTATATTGACACAGTTTGCAAAAGAGCGGAAGGCCTTCATCTGATTTCTGGACAGCATGCCAAAGTTGGGCCTTGTAATGACCGCTGTCGGAATCGAAGGATAAAGCTCGCGGAACCTTTGGACGGAGCGGAACTGAAAGGATTGAACAATATTATTGATAGAAAAAGAAAATTGCCCTAATAGCTGTCCCACCTCTTCTTCAATTCCGACTTGAGACGGATGGCCTTTTAGTTCAATTAAAAGGCCGATTTTTTTGTGGTAGCGCTTGAGCACCGCTTCCAGGGTCGGAATACGCTCTCCTTGAAAAGCGGGACCGTACCAGCTTCCTGCATCGAGTTTTTGCAATTCCTCCAAGGTAAAATCCTTAACAAAGCCCGATCCGTTTGTTGTTCGGTCAACCCTGTCATCGTGTATCACAACAATCTGCCTGTCTTTTGTAAGCTGGACATCCAGTTCGATCATATCTGCATTCATTTTCACCGCAAGGTCAAATGCGGCAATCGTATTTTCCGGAGCGTAGCCGGATGCTCCGCGATGGGCAATGATGTACAAGCTAAGTCAGCTCCTCGTATGGGCATTTCTGTTATTGTATCAAATCCATATATGCACCGCGATACAAACTGGTGAATTTTTTCTGCCATATCGGAATGGTCCGGGCTGAGGAATGCGTATAACTAAAAAAAGACACTCAGCGTATCAGAACACATTTCGTCAGAAAATTAGGTCTTTCGACATGTTCACAACAAAATATGATCCTTTATAATAGCAAAAAAGGAGGCGAGATCATGGGAAAAGGGAGAATCAGAGTGGAGGAAAGAATTAAAGCCGAAACGGATGCTGAAATGCAAAAAGCAACTCTCCTTGATCAGACACAAACGAAAAAAGGTAAGTGACTGTCCCTATTGAATCTGGCTGATAGATGAATTGAGAAATGACCCCGGCGTTTCGCCGGGGTTTTGTGCTGCAAAAGACATTTAAATGAACATCTTTACGAATATTTTAGTATAATAAACAATTGATTGGGATAGAGGGGAGACAGTCATGCCGGATTATCTGCAGCAGTATTTTACGCTTGATAACATCATACAAATCGGCATCAGCTTGGCGATTTTGCTGGTGTTTCTTATACTTAGAAAATTATTCACAAGATATTTCTTTAACCTGCTTTTTAATTTGACAAACCGGCCGAAAACAGAAATTTTTAAACAGGTGGTTCTGGCGTTTGATAAGCCGGCCAGATGGTTTTTTGTTGCCCTTGGGCTGTTTTTAGCGATCCGGTATTCACCGTTTTTAGATGAGCAAATGCCGGTCATCAGCAAAATATACCGCTCACTGATTGTGGCGCTCTTGTGCTGGGGTCTTTGTAATTTGACGGCAACATCGTCGTTTATCTTCCATAAAGTTAATCAGCGCTTCGAGCTTGACATGGATGACATTCTGGCCCCGTTTTTATCCAAATTGCTTCGTTTTGTGATCATTGCGCTCAGTGTCAGTGTGATCGCTCAGGAATTCAATTATGATGTCAACGGATTTGTAGCGGGCCTAGGTCTTGGCGGGCTGGCTTTTGCGCTTGCCGCGAAGGATACCATCAGCAACTTCTTCGGCGGTATTATTATTATTACTGAAAAGCCGTTTACAATTGGTGACTGGGTGGAGACGTCGACAGTAACAGGATCAGTCGAGGATATTACCTTTAGGAGCACGAGATTCAGAACAGCACAGGGGGCGCTTGTAACGGTGCCGAACTCTACGCTGTCGATGGAAGCGATCACGAACTGGACAAGAATGACCAAACGCCAGATTACGTTTTCCATCCATGTGTCCTACGCTACGCCGATTGAGAACCTCGAACGCTCCATTCATTCTCTCAGAACAATGCTCTTAGAGCATGAGGGCGTTGATAATGAAACAATCATGGTCAACTTTGATACGTTTTCCGACAGCTACTACAATTTATTTTTTAACTTCTATACAAAAACGACGGTTTGGGCTGAAAACCTTAATATTAGAGAGGATATCAACTATAAAATTATTGAGATTTTAGGTGCAGAAGGCGTTCAGTTTGCATATCCCGGCCAAATGGTTGTTGTCAAGCAAAAGCACGAAAGCGACCCATTCCAGGTGAATCTAAATAAAGAGGAAAAGGAACGGGCTTAAAAGAGAGACTTCGTCTGACAGAGGCGGAGTTTTTTTTATGGTAAAATAAGAGAAAAAGGCGGTGTTGAGTTGGAAGCATTCAAAAGTATTCTACATGAAGCACAGCGAATTGTTGTGCTGACCGGAGCGGGAATGAGCACAGAATCAGGGATTCCCGACTTTCGTTCAGCAGGGGGCATTTGGACGGAGGATGCCTCAAGAATGGAAGCGATGAGCCTTGATTATTTTTTAAGTTATCCGCGTCTGTTTTGGCCCAAATTCAAAGAATTGTTCCAGATGAAAATGAGCGGCAGCTTTGAACCGAATGAAGGCCATTTGCTTTTAGCTGAGCTGGAGAAGCAAGGGAAGCAGGTCGATATTTTCACGCAAAACATTGACGGTCTTCATAAAAAAGCGGGGAGCAGGCATGTGTACGAACTGCATGGTTCTATCCAGACAGCAGCTTGTCCGGCATGCGGCGCCCGATATGATCTTCCCCATTTGCTGGAGCGGGAGGTGCCGGAGTGCACGGCGGCCGGGAACAATGGGGACATTTGCGGAACGGTATTAAAAACCGATGTTGTTCTCTTTGGCGACGCCGTCATGCACTTTGACACCCTTTATGAAAAGCTGGATCAAGCAGATCTTTTATTGGTTATCGGCACGTCTCTCGAAGTGGCTCCGGCTAGATTTGTGCCTGAGGATGCAAGTCTGATTCCCGGCATGAAGAAAGTCATCATAAACCTTGAACCAACGTATTGTGACAGCTTGTTTGACATGGTCATCCATCAAAAAATCGGCGAGTTTGCCCGAAGTTTGGGCATAAAAAAGTGAGCCGCCTTATGCGCCTCACTTTTTTATTCATGAACAGGAACCATTGTGTCCTCTAACACTCCGAAGGAATAGCCTTTTTCTTTTAATTTATTGATTAGTACCGGCAGCGCGTTTACGGTAGCGGGAAGATCATGCATGAGAATCACATTCGGGCGGCCTGAAGAGCTGTGTTCCATATTTTCAAGCTGCTCTAACACGGCCGTCACATACTTTGAATTTCGGTATTTCCAGTCCATGCTGTCAATCGTCCAATCCCAGTATACAAAACCGTCTTTCTCAAGATTGCGGATTTGTGAGGGGGTTAGTGACGGCTTGCTTCCGTATGGCGTTCTGACAAGAGCGGTTTTATATCCTGTAATGTCCTGCAGCGTGTCACGCGCCTCCTGCATTTCTTTTAGCGGAGATGTCGGTGTTTGATAGAACAATCTGTTATTGTGGGTAACGCCATGTAAACCGAGTGCGTGGCCTTCCTTTTCTGCTCTTTTCACAGCTTGTTTGAATTCGTTCATCCGCGGTGACAGCATAAAAAACGTCGCTTTTACATCAGCGCTTTTCAGTACATCGAGCAAGCGGTTTGTAAAGGCTGACGGGCCGTCATCGAAGGTTAAGTAAACCGTTTTATCTCCCATGTCCTGCTTTGTCTGCAGATGTTTTATCAGCAGATCGGGGGAGTCGTTTTTCAGCTTAAGGCTTTCCTTCTCATCTCGAAGCTGTCCGTTAGTTGTGACAGTGACTTCCTTTGCTTTCGTTGAACTGTTGGAATAACCCAAAATCACCATAAGCAAAAGCAGCACACATAAAACTGCTAAACTTGCAAATTTAAAAGCAAGCGAAACTGCAGAAGGAGAAGCTTCTCCTCTCGTTTGTCGCATAACAATCTCTCCATTGGCATAAAATCTCTACATAATGCTGTACAGCAGGCAGCTTATGAAGATGCCTTATGTTTACAACCTATGTATTACCAGTCAAGTATACAGGAATAAAACTGGAAAGCACATAGAAAAGTTGTCGAAATGTCAGATTTTAAGGAAAAAATAAACTCCTTTCCGCTATAGATCTCTTGATCTTTCTGTTTTTCAGCTTGTCCAATATGGTAGAATTAGTGAAATGACAGCTTGAATGACATCAAGGACATCTCGAAAAGGGAGGGCTTTTATGAAGGTTTTAGTCAATGGCCGGCTGATTGGGCGCAGTGAAGCATCAATCGATTTGGAAGATCGCGGTTATCAGTTTGGTGACGGCATCTATGAAGTGATCAGGGTGTACAAAGGAGTATTGTTCGGTTTACGTGAGCATGCAGAGCGTTTTTTCAGAAGTGCTGCTGAAATCGGAATTTCACTGCCATTCAGTATAGAAGATCTCGAGTGGGACCTGCAAAAGCTTGTACAGGAAAATGCGGTCAGTGAGGGAGCGGTATACATTCAGACAACAAGAGGTGTGGCCCCGCGAAAACACCAGTATGAAGCCGGGCTTGAGCCGCAGACTACTGCTTATACGTTTACGGTGAAAAAACCGGAGCAAGAGCAGGCATACGGAGTGGCGGCCATTACAGATGAGGATCTTCGCTGGCTAAGATGTGATATCAAAAGTCTGAATTTACTGTATAATGTCATGACGAAGCAAAAGGCCTATGAAGCGGGAGCATTTGAAGCCATTTTACTTAGAGACGGCGTTGTTACGGAGGGTACTTCCTCTAACGTTTATGCCGTTATCAACGGCACGGTGCGAACACATCCGGCTAACCGGCTCATTCTCAATGGAATTACACGGATGAATATTTTAGGACTGATTGAAAAGAATGGGATCAAACTGGATGAGACTCCTGTCAGTGAAGAAGAGTTGAAACAGGCGGAAGAGATCTTTATTTCGTCAACGACGGCAGAAATTATTCCGGTCGTGACGCTCGATGGACAATCGGTCGGAAGCGGGAAACCCGGACCGGTGACCAAACAGCTTCAGGCTGCTTTTCAAGAAAGCATTCAACAGGCTGCTAGCATTTCATAAATGAACGAAGAAAAGAGCCCGCTTTATACAGCGGAGCTCTTTTTATTTTTTAACAAATCCAATCAAAATGGAGATCATCGGCGATATATAGAGGAAGAACGTAAACGGGATGTAGTCTATGACTGGAACACCAAGTGCGCTCGCCATAAATGCGCCGCTGACGCCCCAAGGAATCAATGGGTTAATTAATGTTCCGCCGTCCTCTAATGATCTTGTCAGAAATTTTCGCTGGATGTTTTGTTTGTCATATAAGGATTTAAATGATTGTCCCGGTATTAATATCGATAAATACTGTTCGCCGGTTGCCAAGTTGACGCCGATGCTTGAGCAGACAGTTGCTGCAACAAGACGGCCTTTTGAGCGGATGCCTTTCATGACGCCTTCCAATAGTGCAGAAATCAATCCGATTTTCTCCATCAATCCCCCGAGTGCAAAAGCAATCATAATGAGAGAGACAGAGCCCATCATGGATTGCAGTCCGCCTCTGTTGATAATTTTAGCGGCTGCCTCATTGTCAGTTTCGAAAGTTGTGCCATTTTGCAAAGCTGTCATAAACGCCTGCAGGCTGCTGTCGGGTACAAAAATAGCAGTCAAAATTCCCGAGGAAATAATTCCGGCAGTCAGAACGGGGATTACTGATACCCGTTTAATTGCCAGCAAAACGACTAAGAGCGGAGAAAGAAGGGCCCACGGTGTCACGTTTGCGGCATCTTTTATTCCGGTTATGACCTGCTGAATATTATCGGTTGAAGCAGCGTCCGTTGACACTGATGAACCGAGAAAGTAAAACAGAACGACAGTGATGAGCAAAGCTGGAATGGTTGTGCCCATCATATGGCGAATGTGTTCAAAGATCGGTATTTCGCCTATTCCGGCTGCAAAGTTGGTTGTGTCCGACATCGGCGACATTTTATCACCAAAACAAGCGCCGCATATGACTGCGCCTGCTGTCCATTCAAGCGGAACGCCAGCCGCGCTCGCTACGCCGATCAGCGCTACCCCGATTGTGCTAACAGTTGTCAGGCTTGAGCCAACAAGTGTGCTGATGATCATACATGAAAACAAAGCAGTCAACAGAAGGTGGCTTGGTTCAATAAAGGATAGGGCATAAACTGTCACAGTCGGTATTGCGCCGCTGTACATCCAGGCGCCGATTAAGATGCCGATCAGCGCTAGAACAATAATCGGCTGTACGCCGTTTTTGATCCCGTCTACAATCCCTTTTTCAATGCTCTTCCAGGGAAATCCAAACCATAAAGCTGCTGCTGAAAGCATGACAACACTTAAAAGCAGCGGGATATGAGGTTCTACATGAAGCAAGAATAAGCAAGAAATAATAATGCATAACATCAATATAAATAAACCGACGGCTAACGGAAACGTCAGCTTTTTTTGAGAATCCAAAATAACACCCCATATATATCTTTAATGCTTTTGTGCTTTTGGGCACGAAAGCATTATAACAGAAAAAAACGAAAATCTATGTTTTTTCACAATTATGAATATAAAAGAAGTGAGCACAGGGCGTGCTCACTTTACAATCAGGACGGGTATATCCGATTTCGCTGAAAGCTTTTCACTTACACTTCCGAATATTAGCTTTTTCAGCCTGTTTTGGTCTCTGCTTCCGGTTACGATCATATCGGCAGAAATGCGGTTTGCATGCTCGATAATTGATTCAGCCGGATCGCCTTCTAATATATCGATATCTCCATCTGCCTGCTGTTCATTCAGCATCATTCTTGCTTCGGCGATGACTTCTTCCGTACGGTCTTCATAGATCATTGGCTCAGGTGATGTTACATCCGATATCAGCGGATCAGGAACACTTGTCATGCCTCCGCTGATATAGCTTGCCTCAGCTGCGGGTCTGGGCGGGTCGATGACGGTCTGATTGTCTTTCATATCATGTGAATGGGCGACGGTAATAGCGGCATTTACGGTTTTAGCAAGATCAATGGCTGTCTGAAGCGCTTTCTTACTATTTTCACTTCCGTCAAACGCAACAATGATACGGTCAGCATGGAACATCCTTCTCACCCTTTCAAAGCGTCTTACAACACTACTACCCGAATTTGAGCACCATTAACCTTTTCCTATTCAAGTAATGATTGACAATAAAAGGTTTTGTTTATATGATGATAAAAAGATGAAATCAGAATGGAAGGAGGGTTTGCTATGCCAAGGAATTTGCGTGTTTATCAAACAGTTTCATATTGGCGCGGCAAACCTTTTGTTCTGTTTTCGTGAACGGTTTTTTAGGTCGGACCGCGCGCTGAAAAGCGCTGTGCGTAACATATCGGTTAAAAAAGGCATGGAGCTGACGCTTCATGCCTTTTTTATATACAAAATCTAAGGAAAGACAGGTGTATGGGATGTGAAGACCAATACAGAGGCGAGGGCTGTTCGTGCCAAATTGGATGAAAAAAGCTGCAAGGAAAAAATAGAAGGCGGCTGATGAGGAGATGGGGATAGATGTTTTCAGTTTTGAAAAAGCTTGGCTGGTTTTTTAAGGCGTACTGGCTGCGCTATACGATTGCGATTGTCCTTTTATTAGCAGTCAATGTCATTGAAATGTTTCCGCCTAAGCTCTTGGGGAACGCCATAGATGATATGAAAGCAGGGGCATTTACTGCGGAAGGGCTGCTGTTTTATATCGGTATCTTTTTTGTGCTGACGGCGGCCGTGTATATCATGTCTTATTTTTGGATGCATCAGCTGTTTGGCGGAGCGAATCTGATGGAGAAAATTCTTCGTACGAAGCTGATGGGGCATTTGCTGACTATGTCGCCGCCGTTTTATGAAAAAAACCGAACAGGCGATTTAATGGCACGAGGGACAAATGATCTTCAGGCCGTCAGTTTAACCACAGGGTTTGGCATCTTGACGTTAGTTGATTCTACGATGTTTATGATGACGATCTTTTTGACAATGGGGTTTTTGATCAGCTGGAAGCTGACCTTTGCCGCCATTATCCCGCTTCCAGTCATGGCGATTGCAATCAGTCTATATGGAAGTAAAATTCATGAGCGGTTTACTGAGGCCCAAAACGCGTTCGGGGCGCTGAATGACAGAGTGCTGGAATCTGTTTCAGGCGTGCGGGTGATTCGCGCGTATGTTCAGGAAACAAACGATGTTCGCCGGTTTAATGAAATGACCGCTGATGTTTATCAGAAAAATATGAAAGTGGCTTTTATTGATTCACTGTTTGAGCCGACGGTAAAACTGCTTGTCGGCGCAAGCTATCTGATTGGGCTCGGCTACGGAGCGTTTCTTGTATTCCGGAACGAGCTGACGCTTGGAGAGTTAGTGTCCTTTAACGTTTATCTCGGCATGATGATTTGGCCGATGTTTGCAATCGGTGAACTCATTAACGTGATGCAGCGCGGCAATGCGTCATTAGATCGGGTAAATGAAACTCTTTCTTATGAAACGGATGTGACAGATCCAAAACAGCCCGCTGATCTTAAAGAGCCTGGAGATATCGTTTTCAGTCATGTCAGCTTTACATATCCAAGCTCAACAAGTGACAATCTTCAGGATATTTCATTTACGGTGCGAAAAGGGCAGACTGTCGGGATTGCCGGTAAAACCGGGAGCGGAAAAACGACAATTATTAAGCAGCTTTTGCGCCAGTACCCTCCAGGTGAAGGGAGCATTACATTTTCAGGCGTACCGATTCAGCAAATCCCTCTTGACCAGCTCCGCGGATGGATCGGATATGTGCCGCAGGATCATTTACTGTTTTCACGGACTGTAAAAGAAAATATTTTATACGGAAAACAGGATGCAACTGATAAAGAGGTTCAGCAAGCCATTGCCGAAGCACATTTTGAAAAAGATTTGCACATGCTTCCGTCCGGTCTGGAGACAATGGTCGGTGAAAAAGGCGTGGCACTGTCAGGCGGGCAGAAACAAAGAATTTCGATTGCGAGAGCACTCATGGCGAATCCGGAAATCTTGATTCTGGATGATTCACTTTCCGCTGTAGATGCCAAAACAGAGGCTGCAATTATCAAGAACATCAGAGAAAACCGCAAAGGAAAAACGACATTTATTTTGACGCACCGATTATCCGCGGTAGAGCACGCTGACCTGATCCTTGTGATGGACGGCGGCGTCATTGCTGAGAGAGGCACGCATCAAGAACTGCTGGCCAATAATGGGTGGTACCGGGAACAATATGAAAGACAGCAGCTGTTCACTGCGGAAGAAGGGGGAGCAGGGGCATGAAAATAGGAAAAACGTTATGGAGATACGCACTTCTTTATCGAAAATTGCTGATCACAGCCGTCCTTTTGCTAACTGTTGCCGTCGGTGCAGAACTGACTGGGCCCTTTATTGGCAAAAAAATGATAGACGACCATATCCTCGGCATTGAGAAAACATGGTATGAAGCTGCGGAAAAAGATAAAAATGCCGTTCAGTTTCACGGCGTCTCATATGTCAGAGAGGACCGATTGCAGGAGCCTGTTTCAAAAGCAAAAGAAGCACATATTTATCAAGTGGGAATGGCGTTCTATTTTGTTGATCAGGCTGTCAGCTTCGACGGGAATAGAACGGTTTCTGACGGGAAGCTGACGATCACAAACGGAGACAAGAGCCGGACATATGCTGCCGAAAAGCTGACTAAGCAGGAACTTTTCCAGTTCTATCAGCCGGAAATAAAGGGAATGGTGTTACTGATCTGCCTGTATGGGGGCTTGCTTGTGTTTTCGGTATTCTTTCAATACGGACAGCATTATCTGCTGCAGATGAGCGCCAATCGGATTATTCAAAAGATGAGGCAGGACGTGTTTTCGCACATACAGAAAATGCCGATTCGCTATTTTGACAACCTTCCGGCCGGAAAAGTCGTTGCGCGGATTACCAATGATACGGAGGCTATTAGGGATTTATATGTCACAGTGCTTTCAACATTTGTGACAAGCGGAATCTATATGTTCGGGATATTCACGGCTTTGTTTCTGCTTGATGTGAAGCTTGCGTTTGTATGTCTGGCAATTGTGCCGATTATCTGGCTGTGGTCGGTCATATACCGGAGATATGCGTCATATTACAACCAAAAAATCCGCTCGATCAACAGTGACATTAACGCAAAAATGAATGAGTCAATTCAAGGCATGACCATTATTCAGGCTTTCCGCCATCAAAAGGAAACAATGAGAGAATTTGAGGAATTAAATGAATCACATTTTTATTTCCAAAACAGGATGCTGAATTTAAACTCCTTAATGTCCCATAATCTGGTCAATGTCATCCGCAATCTTGCGTTCGTCTGTCTGATCTGGCATTTTGGCGGTGCGAGCCTGAATGCGGCGGGGATTGTTTCTATCGGTGTGCTGTACGCGTTTGTCGATTATTTGAACCGGTTATTTCAGCCGATCACAGGCATCGTCAATCAGTTTTCAAAGCTGGAGCTTGCAAGGGTCTCCGCCGGGCGTGTTTTTGAACTGCTTGAAGAAAAGAATACGGAAGAAGCGGGTGAACCGGCGAAGGAGCGCGCGCTGGGGCGGGTTGAATTTCGTGATGTGTCATTTGCGTATCAAGAAGGTAAAGAGGTATTAAAGCATATTTCCTTTACTGCGCAAAAAGGCGAAACCGTAGCGCTCGTCGGCCATACCGGATCAGGAAAAAGCTCGATTTTGAATCTTCTGTTTCGTTTTTATGATGCGCAAAAAGGTGATGTCTTAATTGATGGAAAAAGCATTTACAACATGTCAAGACAGGAACTCAGATCCCATATGGGTATTGTGCTTCAGGACCCGTACTTATTCTCGGGCACAATCGGATCTAACGTAAGTCTGGATGACGAAAGAATGACTGAAGAAGAAATAAAAAATGCACTGCGGCAAGTCGGTGCTGAGCCTCTTCTTAAGAAGCTTCCGAAGGGCATTAATGAGCCCGTGATTGAAAAAGGCAGCACGCTATCCTCTGGAGAGCGGCAGTTAATTTCTTTCGCTAGAGCTTTGGCGTTTGATCCCGCGATCTTGATTTTAGATGAGGCAACGGCGCATATTGATACAGAGACAGAGGCCGTGATCCAGAAGGCGCTTGATGTCGTCAAACAAGGACGCACCACCTTCGTCATCGCTCACCGGCTTTCAACAATCAGAAATGCTGATCAGATTTTGGTTCTTGATAAAGGAGAAATTGTTGAGAGAGGGAACCACGAGGAACTGATGGCATTAGAAGGCCAATATTATCAAATGTATGAACTGCAAAAGGGACAGAAACATTCCATTGCATAACGCTCAAAAACCCAAAACAATCGTGTTTTGGGTTTTTGGTTTATGTAGTCAATAAGCCAGTCCGACACGGTTTCCGACATACTCACCTGTAACGAGCTCACGATATAAAAAGTCCGCAGTATCGCCGACCGAAATGCTTGTGCCGCCCTCAGGCAAAACGTTACGCTCCGTACGATAAACGCCGGTTGCTGTTCCGTCCGGGAGGTAAGTGGGGCAGATGATTGTCCAGTCTAATGATGATTCTTTAAGCATTTCGTATACTTTTGCATGCTCCTTGGCTGCGCGGGTCTGCTTTCGTTTCGATTCATTTGTTTCAAACCGGTATTTTCCCGGTTCATATCGGGAATCTAGGATCCCTGCGGTGCCGATCGTAATAAGCCGTTTGATATGCTGTTCCTCCATAACGGAGAGAATGTGTGCCATAGCAGTTGACAAGGTATCATCACCATCTGTGCCTAGACAGCTGATCACGATTTCAGCATTCTCCATTATTTTTTTCACATCTTCTAAGCGGCGGGCGTTCCCCATGACGGTTCTGTCTTTTGAAAGGGGAAGATCAGCATGTTGAGATCTGGTCAGAGCGAAAATATCAAATCTTTCATCTGCTGCAGCTTGTGTTAAAAAGGCTTGTCCGACACGGCCGCTGGCTCCTAATAAAGCGATTTTCATCAAAAAACCTCCTCGCCTTTCATTATAAAAGGATGTTCTCAGTTTGAACAGCGCGGGAAAGAATACCTGTACAAATAAACAGAACGATGGGAAACATATTCATGAATCATGGATACACTTACGAACTGAACCAGCTCCCAATTCACAATGGTGATGAATGACACCCCGATTCCCTCCCTTTTTTTCTAGGATATGTGGAGCAGGAAAAAAGGGTGACAAAATAAAGAGAGCGCGGAAACCGCGCCCTCTATAGCCATATATTGAATTGTTATTGAACTCTGCCGCCCATTTGCTGTTGAGCGAAAGATACTAAACGTTTTGTGATTTCTCCTCCAACAGAACCGTTAGCGCGAGAAGTTGTGTCCGCTCCAAGGTTAACGCCGAATTCAGAAGCGATTTCAAGTTTCATTTGATCGATAGCCTGAGCTGCGCCAGGAACTAGTAAGTCATTTGAAGAGTTTTGGTTAGCCATGTGTAAAATCTCCTTTTTTGTTTAGTATGGTTGGGTTAACTGGAGTTGCACCAATCTGTGAACCCTTCTCGGGTGTCACTGCCGCCTCGGCGTAACCCAATGCTTTGCCGGCTTGTTACTACGTATTATGTTAAAATGTCCGGAAACTCATGCGGAGAATTGTGTGGTAAATCTTGAGAAAGAAAAAAAGCTTAGCCGTTTAGGCGGCTAAGCTAGTCATAAATATGAAAAAGCATCAGTTCATGTATCTCGTTTGTAAGAGCAGGCTCGTCAGCGCGGGCGGGAAACAAGTCTCCCCATTCAATCTCACCGCTCTTATGATAGATGCCTTCATAATGGGTCCCTTTATAATAAAATGAAATTTTCCATCCGGGCAGCTTTTCTTTTGGGAACAAAGGTTTCCAGCTGAAATGAGAAATCATTACGGCCACGCTCCTTACATTTGGTATCAATTGACCTGAATATAAACGGCTTATGTTCATTGTATCATTGTTCCAGAACATCATTGAAGAGGCCTTAATATGCAGTTTGTCCCAGCCTTGGATAAAGATAAGCCCGCTTTATTAAAAAAGCGGACAGGTTACGAAGGCCACAATGCTTCAGGAGATATGATTGCCTTCTCAGATAAATATGACGCGTATTCAAAGCTTCTTCGTTTTGTAAGAGAATCAACATGATGCAAATTTGGATGAGAAAAAATGCTTCGGCCCGGGCGCGAATTCGCTTCAAACATCCATACTTTACCGTTCTGATCAATGCCAAAATCGAAACCGATCTCCCCGATAAACCCCTCGATATGATCATGAAGGACATGGCTTGCCGTCAGTGCCGCTGCAGAAAGCTTTTTAATGACCTCAACTCTTTCAGCGGGATCATCGTATACTTCCGCAAGTGTCTTTACAGTGCCGCCGTTAGAAAGATGTGTTGTAATGCTGTTCTTTCCGGAAATTTTTACGGCGATTGCTGTCACTGTCCATTTTCCTTTTCTGTTTTTATTGGTATGGACACGGAAATCCGCTGGTTTGCCTTGAAATTCGATGAGATCAACACCTTGCTGAATGAGAAAGTCGGACGTGTTGTGCTGTTTTTGAAATTCTGCAAGGAATGAGGCGGCATCGGAATAATCAATCGAAGTAAATGTTTTGGCGTCATTCGTATGCTTTACCGTCAGGCCGCCATCTGTTCTTTTCAGCTGATAAATGCCGGTGCCGAGTGCTCCATTTGCCGGTTTGATATAGACTTTTTTGTATGCGCCACAGAGCTCATCTATCAGCTCCACAGACGGTGTCAGCTCGGATCTAGGCAAAAAGGGTGCCGTTCTCGGATCTTTTTCGAGCAATTGATGAACGTTCCATTTATTGAAAAACGTTTTATTAAACCATGGGATCTGATATTCATCGATCAGCCTCTTTTTTGTATGTTGCAAGAGAAGTGAATCTTCAATTTTTCGGTTCGGCAAACGGTCATAAACGACGTTCGGCAATGGAACGATTTTTTTCTCCCAGCCGTTTTCCCTGTAAAGGAGGCCTTCAATCGTGCCTTCCTCCCAATTGATTTGGTGCGCGCCAAAAACGAAGCAGTAGCCTCCGGCTTGCTCGTGTAACGTGACAAGCTTAGAAAAAAAGAGGGAACGATCCTTAAATGGACGTTCAAGAGATACAGTAAACCCTGCCGTAAAGATGCCGACTAACGGCCCGATATGCACTGTATGATCATGAATCAGTATATCAGCCCTGCTTCGGTGGGGGAGCAAAAGCTCATGAAACAGATTTTCAGAGAGCAGCACGGTTTGTTCCAGATGCCGTCTGTAAGCAACGTGGCATCTGACAACCTTCGTTCCGAATGCGGCATGCAAAAGTCCGTCTCGCTTCAGCGAAGAGGGCAGAAACAGGGTGTTTTCACTGGTTTTGTCTATGCCGATCAAAAACCGTTTAGGATTCACGCGGAAGAACTCCTTTCTGGCTTTGCTCAGAAAACAGATATTGGCAGCGCTTTAGGGGACAAGTGTACAGCTGTTCTTTTTGCTCGGGAGAGACACGCAGGATTGACTTCCTGCCTGGTTTGGAATTGATATCTAAAATCCAAATTCTCCCGTCCTTAGCAAGACATATATCAAGACCGAGTTCAAACAACGGCCCGTAGCGCTCGTCAAGATAATACGGAACCGATTGGGTAATCGAAAACACATCATCTAGTAAAACCACTTGCTGTTTTTTCGGTATATCTTCAAACCAGGAGTCAAATGTCAGCGCATCAGATCCGCCTGACAAATTGGCCAGCAGCCCGTGTTTGTATCCGCGTCTTACTGCCTTTCCGACTGTATTCCATTCACCTGCTTCGTTTTTTTCCATAAACAGACGAATATCACAAGGGTATTGTTCCTTATCTTGAATGTTTAAGTAAGGCTGAAGCAAATATTGATGCTGAAGCACTTTTTTGCACCATGTTTTAAAAGAAGTCTGGTTGGAAAACGTTTTTGTCTGCTTATCCTTTCCGATGTGATAAGTAGCAGTGATGTTTTTCTTGCCCAGCTTCAAAAGAATCACGCCTCTGCCTCCCGCGCCGAATGCCGGTTTAAGGATGCAGGCTTTTTCTTTGGATAAAAAGGATTGAATTTGTTCGTAGCGGTTCACCTTTATCGTTTCGGGAATATAGGGATTGATTACAGAGTGCTGCTGCAAATCGTGAAGGACGGTCCACTTATCGGGAAGACCCCGCCCGATAAATTCCGTTTTCGGATATTTTTTGAGCCACTCAACGATTGGTTTTGCTTTTTGGGAATGTGAATCCTTGCCGTAAAAACAGCGATCATAAATATAATCTGGAATCGCCATTTCAGTTTCGTTCCATGTGCTGCTGGCCGAATGATAGACCGATGCTTTGACACGCAAAGTGTCAGGTAAAATATCAAATGGTGTAAACCGGATGAAACGTATGCCGAATTCGGGTGCTCTTTTGGCCAGTTCTGCGGAATAATCCGCTTCATGCTGGCGGGATAAGGACATAAAACCGAGTGTTATCATGGTGAGACTCCCCCTTTTATTCAAAAGCTGCCGGCGGGTGTCCGCAGCTTTACACTAAATACATGTAAGACGAACGCAGCTGACGGTATTCTACTTTACAGAATACGATTCTTCACCTTGCCCTATTCCAAAAGAACAAGCTGATTTTCTAAGAACAGGAATTTGTCTCCTCGTTTGCTAAGTGATTGCATGAGCCTCTATAATACGTATAGGTACATAATCCATATGAAAAAAGCTGAAGCACAGATGGAGGAAGATGAATAGGAATGGGTATTGCAGGAACCTTTATTTTTATGATCGTGATCGGCGCTGCCATTGGAGCGGTGACCAATCATTTAGCAATTCAAATGCTGTTTAGGCCGTATAAAGCGTACTATTTGTTTGGGAAGCGAGTTCCTTTTACGCCCGGGCTGATTCCAAGACGGCGAGATGAACTTGCAAAACAAATGGGACTGATGGTAGTCAATCATCTCTTAACCCCTGAAGGCATTAAAAAGCGGCTCGTCTCTGATGCAGCCAAAACGCAGGCTCTTCGAGTGGGGGAACAGCTGATTCAAAAGCTGTCACTTTCTGAAGTGACAGTAAAAGAAGCGCTTGAAAAAGCCGGGATGAAGCGCCCCGAAAAAGCTGCTGATGCATGGATCAGCAGCTGGACCGATGATAAGCTGAATGAGCTTTTCCGCCAATACGGGGACCAATCGTTAAAAGAGCTGGTGCCTATAGAGGTGCAGGAAAAGCTTGAGGAAAAAATTCCGATGATTTCAGGATATATATTGTCACGGAGTGTCCGTTATTTTGAAAGTGATGAAGGAAAAATCCGTCTTGGCAATATGATTGATGACTTTTTAAAAGAGCGCGGCATGCTTGGAAGCATGGTGCAAATGTTTCTTGGCAATTCAAGCCTTGCGGATCGCGTGCTGCCGGAGCTGCTGAAATTCTTGCGGAATGAGGAAACAAATAAATTGCTTTCTGATCTCTTAAAAAACGAATGGGGCAAGCTGAGGGAGTATACGTTTAATGAAGCAGACGAAAAATGGAATGCAAAGGCGCTCATTTTCAGTTTGAAACGAAGAATGCTGCAAGCATTTTCGACTGCCCCTTTCTTCAACAATACGATTGGCACGCTTACCGTCCGCTATGAATCTGAGCTGACCCAGCAAATGCTGCCGGCACTGTTAGACAAATTGCTTGAAGGGATTTCGTCCAACCTTGAAAGTGTCTTAAAACGGTTGCGTCTTGAGGAAATCGTCAAGGAGCAGGTGGATCAGTTCCCGGTGGAGCGTCTTGAAGAAATGGTGCTGTCCATTTCAAAAAAAGAATTTAAAATGATTACCTATTTGGGGGGCCTTCTCGGCGGAATTATAGGCGCGATTCAAGCACTGTTTGTCATCCTTTTTTAAGAAGAAATGGGTTCTGATTAATGAAAGGATCTCCATAGTCTGTTATAGTGGAGTGGTATGTCAAACGGCAATGATGAAAGGAGCTATTTACAATGGCTGTTAATTTTTATGATGTAGCGTATGATCTGGAAAATGCATTACGCGGGAGCGAAGAGTTTACCCGTTTAAAAAACCTTTACGACGAAGTTAACGCAGATGAATCAGCGAAGCGCATGTTCGAAAACTTCCGTGATGTACAGCTTAGACTCCAGCAAAAACAAATGGCAGGAGAAGAGATTACACAAGAAGAAGTGACGCAGGCTCAAAAAACAGTTGCGCTTGTACAGCAGCACGAAAAAATTTCTCAGCTGATGGAAGCGGAGCAGCGCATGAGCATGCTGATTGGTGAATTGAACAAAATCATTATGAAGCCTTTGGAAGAGCTTTACGGCAGTGTTGAAGGCTAATCAGCAAAATCCCTTCTTGGATAAGAAGGGATTTTTTATTCATTCAGCAAACTTGGAAATCCAATGAATCTTTTACCTCTCCATTGATGATGACTGATAATGTATGAATTCCTTTGTAATGCTTTCTGGTGGTTAAATCCTTAAAGGATTGGATTCTTGTGTATGACTTCGTTTCGTTTTTTCGTATATTTGTTTCTGTTATTTTAAATACTTTCTGATGACGCTGGCCTCTTGCTTTTACAAAATCAATTGCGTACTCAATTCTTACTTTTTGATCCCTGTCTGAATGAATATAGAAAGAAAATTCAAGGCTTTCGCCAATAACTATACGTTTGGGCTGGCATGTTAAATCATGTAGTTGTATCGAATCAGCATTTTCATAACCAAAAAGCGCTAAGGCCTGTTTATCACCCTTTTTTAATAAGGTCCGATAGGCGTGTTTGATAATCCAGTCTGTATGGGGATGTGTTCCGTACCATTGATCTGCGACTTTACTCAGTAAATGAGGATGCGTTTTTGATATATCATTAAGGTTGTTGGCCACGCTTTTCCTTACATATAAGGACTCGTCCTGCATCAGCTTCTCAAGGATCGGCAATACGGGGGAAGGGTCCGATTTCAAAGCCGGTATCGATTTTCCCCATGGCAGGCGGGGCCTGCTGCCTTCGCTCGCAAGTCTTCTCACGTGTTCATTTTTATGCTCAGACCATGCAAGCAATTGTGCAATCATCTTTTCTTGATCTAACAGCAAAAAAGGCCTTACAGCAAATTCTGAGGTCGAATATTGCGTAAAGTATTCCAATGCCTTTATTGATTCTTCCCAATGCGCTAACCCGTACTGTTCCACATAATCTGGAAATAAAATTCCGCTGAGTCCTTTAAAATGAGGGGCTGTATCCCGTAAAATTGTGAGCGCTTCAACGTATTGTTTTGGCAAAGTTTCGTATAAAGAAACTGTCACGCGGCGCATCCGCTCTTTTAAAGTGAGTTCAGGCCAGTCCTCCAGCCGTAATGTATCCAAGAATCTGTTTTTGTTAAAATCAGGATAGGATGACCTTACATGATGGATCAACTGAGATATCAGTTCTTCATTATATATTTCTTTTAAATCAGCCATATAAACACCGCTTTTTCGTTTATTATTTATATTGTATGGGAATGTACGTTCTGGATCAAGTGTATAGTCCTAAAAATTAACAACTGATCCTACCACGGATATACAAAAGTTGGTTACTTTTTTTAGTTAAAAAAACCCTTGTCATCGGAAAGGAAAACTGAGATAATAACATTGAAAGCGCCTACACTTACCTATTTCAAATGGATACGGTCGCATATCATGCCGTTATATAGAGGGGATAAGCAACAGAGAGTAAGTGTTCGGAGCGCATCATTGGTCAAACAAGGGGTTCCTGATACATGATTTTTCGTAAATCGAAATAACGATATTAGGGAGAATGGCTGCTTCGATCGTATCCTATCAACAAGCCATACATAAAGTCTGCTGAGCCAGGCTTTTTTTGCTTTAAGAAAAGGTTGTTCTAAACACAGAGACAGGGTCATATCCTATACACAAGTACAGTCATCAAGGAGGGGGACATCTCTGTGTCAAAACAATTGCTTGCCTTAAATATAGATGGAGCGCTGCTTCGGTCGAACGGGAAGATTCATCAGGCAACGAAAGACGCGATTGAATATGTAAAGAAAAAAGGGATTTACGTCACACTTGTGACCAACCGTCATTTTCGCTCAGCACAGAAAATAGCGAAATCGCTAAAGCTTGATGCCAAGCTGATCACCCATAGCGGGGCATATATCGCTGAGAAAATTGACGCCCCGTTTTTTGAAAAAAGAATTTCTGATGATCATACCTTTAACATTGTTCAAGTGCTGGAGAGCTATCAATGTAATATTCGGCTTCTTCACGAAAAGTATTCCATCGGAAACAAGAAAAAGGTGAATTCGAATTTATTGGGGAAAGCACTCATTCATCCGTCTGACCCGATCTTTTATCCAGTCCAGTTCGTTGAATCATTAAGCGATCTCCTCATGGATGAGCCGGTGAGTGCACCCGTCATCGAGGTGTACACGGAGCACGACATTCAGCATGACATTACAGAAACGATTACAAAAGCCTTCCCTGCGGTGGACGTGATTCGCGTAAACGATGAGAAGCTGAATATCGTCCCGAAAGGTGTCTCGAAGGAAGCGGGTTTGGCCCTCGTCGCTTCAGAGCTGGGCCTGAGTATGGATGATGTCGTGGCCATTGGGCATCAGTATGACGATCTGCCGATGATCGAACTTGCCGGTCTTGGGGTAGCGATGGGGAATGCCGTTCCGGAAATTAAGAGAAAGGCAGATTGGGTTACAAGGTCCAATGACGAGCAAGGTGTCGCTTATATGATGAAGGAATATTTCCGAATGCAGCAGCGAAAAGGATTTCTTGATAAGTTCCACATGAAACGTGTGTAAAAAAGCCGCTCGCACCCTGACAGGTGCGGCGGCTTTTTTGCCGGATTGATTTTAGCAGTTTATTTCTGTACACTAAAGAAAGTTTTGAATCTGATAAATTAGGTGATGAAGTTGCAAATTAAAATAGAAGGCATACATGATGACCGCCTGCATCGGCCTCTGCAAAATATTGCAAATTTGTTTTATGAAGAGTGCGAGCTTGCGTATGGCGGAGAGGAGCCCGCAGATTTTGTCATTTCTTTAGCGTTGTCACAAACGGATGAGCATGTGACGGTTTCGGGAGAAGTGAAGGGAACTGGCATAAAGGAACAGCATACAAAATTCTTTTCTCCCGGCATGACTGAAAAAGAAGCTTTTAAGCAAGTGAAAAACACAATTTCTTATGTGTATCTCAATCTTCTTCAGGCGCATACGGGCATTACGCAGAAGTGGGGAATCCTCACAGGAATCCGGCCCACAAAGCTGCTTCATAAAAAACTGCAAAGCGGAATGTCCAAGGAGCAAGCGCATGCTGAGTTGAAAAAAGACTATTTAATTCATGATGAAAAAATCATGCTAATGCAGGAAATTGTTGACCGTCAGCTTGCGGCAGTGCCGGATTTGTACCGAGTAAAGGATGAAGTCAGCATTTATATCGGCATTCCGTTCTGCCCGACAAAATGCGCGTATTGCACATTCCCTGCGTATGCCATCCAGGGACAGGCAGGCAGAGTCGGCTCATTCCTATGGGGACTGCATTACGAAATGCAGAAAATCGGTGAATGGCTGAAGGAGCATGATGTTAAGGTTACAACCATTTACTTTGGCGGCGGGACGCCGACAAGCATTACAGCGGAGGAGATGGATCTGTTGTATGAAGAAATGGTCCGCTCCTTCCCGGATGTGAAAAACATTCGTGAGATTACGGTGGAGGCCGGTCGTCCTGATACGATTACAGAAGAAAAACTCGCCGTTTTAAACAAATATGACATTGATCGGATCAGCATCAATCCGCAATCCTATGAAAACGAAACGCTAAAGGCGATCGGGCGGCACCATACGGTTGAAGAGACCATTGAGAAATATCATCTGTCACGCCAGCACGGCATGAATAATATTAACATGGACTTGATTATTGGTTTGCCTGGGGAAGGCGTGAAGGAGTTCAGGCACAGTCTTTCAGAAACAGAAAAACTGATGCCGGAATCCCTTACCGTTCATACTCTTTCATTTAAACGGGCGTCAGAAATGACGAGAAACAAGCATAAGTACAAAGTTGCCGGCAGGGAAGAGGTTTCTCAAATGATGGAAGACGCGGTAGCCTGGACGAAAGAGCATGGGTACGTGCCTTATTATTTATACCGCCAGAAAAACATTCTTGGAAACCTTGAAAACGTCGGATACTCTTTGCCGGGACAAGAAAGCATCTACAACATTATGATTATGGAAGAGGTCCAGACGATTATTGGCATCGGCTGCGGTGCTGCTAGTAAATTTATTGATCGGGATACAGGGAAAATTACGCATTTTGCGAATCCGAAAGATCCGAAATCGTACAATGAGCGCTTCGAGCACTACACGGACGAAAAAATCAAATATTTAGAGCAGATTTTTGAAAAAACGACAAAGCAGCACTGATCACAGTGCTGCTTTTTTTATCCCTGTTTTTTTGCGGGCTGAACCTCAGGCTTCCATTTAAATACCTTGTTCAGCAAGCGGTAAATTCGTTTTGATTCCTTTGTGACAAGCGGTCCCAAAATCGCCAGAATGAGGACATATAATGCGGCAAACGGCTTTAATGTGGCTGACAGTCCGCCGGCTATTCCGAGATTCGCAACGATAATCGAAAATTCTCCCCGCGATACGATCGTCAGCCCGATATTCGATGAAGCCTTATGAGAAAGCCCTGCGCGTCGTCCTGCCACCATTCCGGCGATAAAATTTCCCAGAATGGTCAAAATCACTGCACCCAACGCAAGCCAAACCGCTTCACCAAGCGAAAACGGATCGATACTGAGGCCGAAGCTGAAAAAGAACATCGCACCGAAGAAGTCGCGAAACGGAACAACGAGGTGTTCAATCCTATCGGAATGCTCTGTTTCTGAAAAGACCAAACCGAGCAGCAGCGCGCCGATTGCTTCTGCTACATGAATCGTCTCGGAAAACCCGGCGATAAAAAAGAGCGCTGCGAAAATGACGATAATAAACACTTCGTTTGAGCGAATGTCCAACAGTTTGTTCAACAGCGGCGGGAGTTTTCTTGCTGCGATAAAAAACAGCAGCATATAACCGAAGGCGATCAAAATGGACAAGAGTGCACTCCCTACGGATGTCGCATCACCTAGTATAAGGCCGGAAACAACGGACAGATATACGGCAAGGAAAATATCTTCAAACATGATGATGCCGAGAATCAATTCGGTTTCCGGATTGGCAGTTCTTTTTAAATCAACGAGCACTTTTGCGACAATCGCACTTGACGAGATTGTGATGACGCCTGCGAGGATGAGGACTTCCAGAAAGGAAAATCCGGTGATAAACCCGTAAAGCAGTCCGAGGCTGAAGTTAATCAAAATATAAATCGTCCCGCCGACCGCGATTGATTTTCCTGATTTGATTAACTTCCCGACAGAGAATTCGAGTCCGAGATAGAAGAGGAGGAACAGTACGCCCATTCTCCCGAAAAACTCGATGATTTCACTGCTTTGAATAAATGTTAGATCAATAATCCCCATTTTCGGCGCGTGCGGTCCAACAAGCATCCCCAGCACAATCAGAAACGGAATAATCGAAAATTTAATTTTATTGGCGATCACACTGGCGATTGCCACAAGCACAAGTGCAGTTCCAACTTCAAATACAAGATGGTCCATCGGGGCTCACACGCCCTCTCCAGAAAGAAAATCGTGAATCAGTTTCTTCAGATGCTTTCTCTCACCTGAGAGGACAAGGGTGTCATTTTCTTCAATAATCGAATCGGCTCCGGGATTTAGGAGCTTTTCCTGGTTGTGTTTGATAATGGCAATTACAGTGACATCGTAATTCTGGCGAACATCAAGCTCTCCGAGTGTGCGCCCAATCGATTTGGCGCCTTTTTCGACCTTAAACCATTCAATAATAAGATCGCTGAAGGCCATTTCGATGGACTCCAGAGCTTGCGGTTTATAGACCATGCCCCCGAGAATAGCTGCAATTTGCCTTGCTTCAGAATCATCCAATGAAATATTTGAAAGAAGCTCATCCGGGTCCCGGTCATTAAACCGGTAAATTTCCCTTCTTCCGTCATCATGAATGATAATCGTCATTTTTTCGTGGCTTCTTGTTTCGATTTCAAACTTTTTGCCGATGCCCGGCAGATCGTTTTCTTTAATATTCAATGAAAATCCCTCCGAATGTAGTGTTGGCAGTATGGGGTGAGTTACAAATAAAACTTGAGCAAATTATATTCGGAGGTAATTAGACTGGTATTTGACAGGGACGGCCAAAGCCTTTTCCAGCCTGTTTATCAGCGGTTCGTCAAGTGGTTTGACAGAGAGCTGCCTGACAGACTGCGCCAGCGGGCTGTACTCTTTGATCAGCTCAGCCGGGTGCATGCTGCCCGGCGACGGCGTTTTTGCCGATTGTGTTTCCTGCGGATATGAAGTCATAGGCACATAGCTGTCAGTGCTTGCTTCAAACTGAGAAGGCAGAACCACGTCCGAAGGGGGAAAGTACACCATAAATAAACTTAATAGAAAACTGATCAGCAATTTATCCATGTTCCTTTCCTCCCTTCTCATCAAGATATCCCTTCTTTTTCACTATATAAAACTTTATGTTTCCATTCAAACAATATGCATTTTTCAGTATCTATTGACCTTGAAAAATAAAAAGGTTTATTTGAGGATGGCGGGGAATGTATAGGAGAAAGAAAAAAAGTAAGCGCATACATGGAGGTGCTTTATATGGAGTTTGTTCAATATGCATGTAATGGGGCTGTTGCAGAGATTATCCTGAATCGGCCTGATGCCCATCACGCCCTGAATGAACAGATGCTGTCTGAATTGAAGGAGGCAGTCGAAATGGCGTCTGCAAGCGAGGCACTCATCGTTCTCCTGAGAGGAAGCGGGAAAGGCTTTTCGGCCGGCGGTGATATCAGGATGATGACGTCAGAGCATGACCCTGACCAATTTAAACGGCTGATGGATACGATTGAGGCTGTCACCCTGAATTTATATCAGATGAAGAAAGTGACAATTGCAGCCATTCATGGTGCTGCTGCGGGACTGGGCCTGAGTTTGGCGCTTTGTGCGGACATTGTGCTCGCTGAAAAAAACGCCGTCCTCGCGATGAATTTTATCGGCATTGGGCTTGTTCCGGACGGCGGAGGACATTATTTGCTGAAGAAAAGAATCGGTGAAGCAAAAGCGAAAAAACTGATTTGGAGCGGAAAAAAACTATCTGCCTCAGAAGCTGCCGATATGGGGCTTCTTGATGGGACATTTGCCGGAGACCCTGCCGAAGGCGCAAGACCCATTATCGAAACCCTGTTGGCCTCCCCTCTTTTGGCGATGATCGAAACGAAAGCTATTTTTCAAAGCCTCCAAATTGAAGAACTGAAAAAAGTGCTATCCCTTGAGCGCAGCGCCCAAGAGAGAATGAGAAGGACCAAGGATCACCAAGAAGGAATCCGTGCCTTTTTAGAAAAACGGGAGCCGAAGTTTCAAGCGTAACAGATCAGCCGGAAAGCTGATCATCTGTGAAACAAAATCAGCTTTCCGGCTGCATTGACTAAACGATGAGTATGACTATGAAGCTCTTTTTCTTTTAAGAGGGCTTCACCATGCGTTTTTGCCGCTTCTTCATGTTCTGCCTCGAATCGCTCGTTTACCAGCGTGTTCCCCGAAGGATCAAATACGGTAAGGAAATAATCAGCCATCAGGTTTCTCCTCCATTTTAAGGTTTATCAGTCTTTCTTCATTTATATTCTAAAAAGGAAATCAAAATCCTTTATTATGCTTTATCCAAAATTAGTATATAATGGGTCAGGGAAGGAGGAGATTCAGTGCTTACAATTGATCACGTAACGAAGACATTTGGAGATTATAAAGCCGTTGACGGATTGGACTTAGATATTCCGGAACAGCAAATGTTCGGTCTATTAGGCGCAAACGGAGCGGGAAAAACAACGACGTTTCGCATGATCCTAGGATTATTAAGCATTACGGAGGGCTCAATCAGCTGGAAGGGCCGTCCTGTGAATTATCATATCAGCAACAAAATCGGTTATCTGCCGGAAGAACGGGGCCTTTATCCGAAAATGAAGGTAAGAGATCAGCTCGTCTATCTTGCCAGATTAAAAGGGATGGAGAAGCGGGAGGCTGTAAAAGAGCTCGGGACATGGCTTGAACGCTTCAATATTACAGATTACGAGAATAAGAAGGTGGAAGAGCTTTCAAAGGGGAATCAGCAGAAAATCCAATTCATTTCGGCAGTTTTGCATAAGCCGGAGCTCCTGATTCTTGATGAACCATTCAGCGGCTTGGACCCTGTCAATGTTGAGCTGTTAAAAGAGGCTGTGATCTCGCTGAAAAACAGCGGTGTTTCTATTTTATTTTCAAGCCATCGGATGGAACACGTGGAGGAGCTTTGTGAGAACCTTTGCATATTGCAGAAAGGAAAACCGGTTGTACAAGGCAAGCTGAAGGAGATCAAGCGTTCCTTCGGTAAAAAGAATGTTACCATTCACTCCGATGACGATCTGCGCTTTTTGCAGTCCCATGAAGGCATTCTTCAATGGAAGGAAACGGCAGACGGCGTCAAGCTGCAGATTGCCAATGAAGACATTTCTCAAGAGATTTTTGCGATGCTACAGGGAAAAGGGTTTATCAGAAAGTTTGAGCTTGAAGAGCCGTCACTGCATGATATTTTTATAGAAAAGGTGGGGGCCGTCTATGAATAAATTTTGGATCATGCTTTCTCATACATACAAAAATAAGATTATGGCAAAATCCTTTATTATTTCGACTGTCATCACGGTGCTGCTTGTTTTAGTTGTAACGAATCTGGAGTCGATCATTTCTTTGTTTCAAGGTGACGATGCGAAAGAAAAAATCGCCGTTGTTGATGAAACAAACGAATTATATCCGGTTTTTTCAAAGCAGCTGAAAGCGGTGGATACTGACGGCGATCTTGATGTGAAGCTGTCGAAGCAATCGGAGGATGAGGTCACAAAGCAAGTCAAAGATGAATCACTCGATGGCATGCTCATCATCAAACGAGATGAAAAAGGGACCATTTCAGGAACATATAAAGCGTTAACGATTTCTGATGAAAGCACGTATCAAACGCTGCAGCAGGCACTGACGCAAACCAAAACAGCTGTCGGAACGGCGGAGCTCGGCGTGTCGCAGGAAACGATCAGCAGCCTTTATGCGCCCGTTACTGTGGGGCAGAAGGCGCTGAAAGAAGGGGCGAAGTCTGAGGAAGAGCTTGGCCAGACGGTAGGGCTTGTTTACATTATGCTGTTCGTCATTTATTTCTCGGTGATTATGTATGCCAGCATGATAGCGATGGAGGTCGCAACCGAAAAATCTTCGCGAGTTATGGAAATCCTGATCTCAAGCATGCCGCCGATCCAGCAAATGTTTGCAAAGCTGCTTGGTATCGGGCTTGTCGGGATCACACAGCTTGCTATTATTATAGGAGCCGGCTCTCTGTCGCTTAAGCTGAACGAAAAGAGCGAAACGGCTTCATCTGTCGGCGGATTCCTTAATTTGACCGACGTATCTGCAACCACTGTCATCTATGCTGTCATTTTCTTTTTGCTCGGATACTTTTTGTACGCGACACTTGCCGCGTTTCTCGGCAGTGTCGTCAGCAGAATAGAGGACGTGCAGCAAACGATCACGCCGATGACGCTTTTGGTTGTCGCCGGTTTTATGATCGCGATGTTCGGTTTAAATGCGCCTGACGCAGGATTTATTACGGTAACTTCGTTTATTCCGTTCTTTACGCCAATGATTATGTTCCTGCGCGTCGGCATGCTTGATATTCCGTTCTGGCAGGCGGCTGTCGGAATCGGAATCACACTGCTCACCATTGTCATACTGGCCGTTATCGGCGCCAGAATTTATAAAGGCGGTGTATTAATTTACGGCAATTCAAGCGCGTTCAAAGCGATCAAACAAGCGCTTCGTTTAGCGAAAAACTGATTGGAAAACAGCCTGGGGATTCTCAGGCTGTTTCTTTATTGACAGAACGTGCATTCGTAAGAATTCGGTGCTAAAATAAGGGTACTTCATCCTGGAAAGGAGCAGAATGTTGACTGAACTAACCTTTATTCATGCGGCAGATCTTCATCTTGACAGCCCGTTTTACGGGATATCGCATCTGCCGGAGCCGATTTTTGCCCGGATTAAAGAAAGCACGTTTGCAAGCGTGAGACATATGATAGACGCTGCAGTGAGAGAGCACGTTGATTTCATTTTGCTGGCGGGAGATCTGTTTGATGAAGCCAATCGAAGCTTAAAGGCTCAGCTCTTTTTGAAAAAACAGTTTGAAAGACTCAGAGAGTGCGGGATTTCGGTATACGTCATCTTTGGGAATCACGATCATCTTGGCGGGGAGTGGACACCGATTGAATGGCCTGAGAATGTCCATATTTTTTCGTCCGCTGTTCCAGAAGAAAAATCGTTTTTTAAAGAAGGCAGGCGCATAGCAAGCATTTACGGCTTCAGCTATCAAGCCAGAGCAGTGACGGAAAACCAAGCCGCCCGCTATCGGAGATCAACTGACGCACCGTTTCATATCGGCATGCTCCACGGCACGCTGTCAGGATCTGAAGGACACGATCCGTATTGCCCGTTTACACATGACGACCTCGTGAAAAGCGGGATGGATTATTGGGCGCTTGGCCATATACATAAACGCCAGGTTCTATCTGCCGAGCATCCGGCAGTCATTTACCCGGGAAACACGCAAGCACGCCATATGAAGGAGACGGGAGATAAAGGCTATTATCTCGTTCATGTGACAAACGGAGATATATCTTATGAATTTCAGAGAGCGCATGATGTCCTGTGGGAAAAAGCGGCGGTTGATGTGACGGAGGCAAAGAATATGACAGCCCTCTTCCAAATGGTGGAGGACACGTTTTCGAAGCTGCGGAAAAAGGGGAGCCCTGTTTGTGTAAGGCTTGTTTTACAAGGGACGGCGCCGGAATGGCTGCTGGAGGCGCCAAAAGGCACCTTGGATGAGTTTCTTGAAGCTCTTCAGGAGCAAGAAGCGGAGGAGGAACGTTTCGTTTGGCCTCTTAGATTGGACGATGAGACAGAAAACGAAGCAAACCTAACAAACCTTGATCCTTTTTTTGGCGGTTTATTTGAAGACATTGATCGCAGCGATCTGTCAGACGTGCTGGAAGGGCTTGAGCGGCATCCAGTGTATAGAAGGCACGCGGACCGGTTTAGCCAAGAGGAGGTAAAGGAAATAAAAGAGCAGGCACAGATATTATTGAAAAGACAGCTTAAGGTGCTTGATACATGAGGCGGTGACAGCTTTGCGAATTATATCTTTACATATCTACCAATACGGAAAATTTTCCAATCGGACCTTTGACTTTTCCGCCTCTCCTGTCCAAGTCATCTACGGATTAAATGAGGCAGGAAAAACGACGATGATGTCATTCATTGAAAGCATGCTGTTCGGTTTTCCGAAAACGAAAAAGTATGAACCGAAAACAGGCGGTGTCTACGGCGGTGTTCTTGAAGCTGAACATCCTGAGTATGGGGTGCTGAAGATCGAACGGACGAAAGGGACTGCCGAAAAACTAAGCGTGTACACAGAAAAGGGCGAAGTAAAGCAGGGAGATGTTTTAAAGCAGCTGTTCCAGGGCACAGACAGGTCGTTGTACAAAGCCATATATTCGTTCGACGTATTCGGGCTGCAGGAAATTCACGCCTTTAATCGGGACAAGATAGGGGAATTTTTGCTCTTTTCCAGCTTGTTTGGTGCTGAAGCCGTATCAAAGCTTGATTCAAGGCTGACGAAGGAAAGCGAAAGGCTCTATAAACCAAATGGGCGAAACCCTCAATTGAATCAGGAGCTGGAAACGCTTAAGCAGCTGGCAGTGAAGCTAAAACAGGCTGAAGCAGAGGAAGCGGGCTATCATCAGCTTCTCGGGGAAAAACGAACGCTTGAAGCCCGCCTTGCAGCCGCGGAAACCGAATTGAAAGAGACGGCGGGACATATCCGAATGATTGAGGGAGCGATTGAGCGAAAGCCGCTGCTAAATGAAAAAGCGACACTCGAACAGGTGATTGCAGAATTTCCGGAACACGCAGGACAATTTCCTGCTGACGGACTGCATCAGCTGGAAAAATATGAATCCCATCTTCACCCGAAATCAGCACAGCTTGAGGCGCTTCGGGTGAAGATGGCGGAGTTGGACAAACAGAGGCAAAAGCTTATCCCCGATAAAGAACTATTGGCGAAAGAAACGCTGATACAAGAGCTTTCGGCAGCGTTTCATATGTACCAATCCTGGGGAGAACAGCTGGCAGCCATTCAGGCACAGCTGCGCCAGACGTCTGCGCAGACAGCGGCAGGGCTGGAACAGCTCAATAAAACGGATGAAAATGAGCTCCTGAATATGAACACCTCATATGATTATGAATGGCAGCTTCAGCAAGCGGTGCAGCAATATGTACAGGCAAGAGACAGAAAACGGCAGCTTGACGAGACGTTTGAACTTGCCCGGAAAGAGCTGGAAGACGCGGAAAAGGCCGTTCGTGCCGCTTCGTCCGCGATTCTTGAAAACAGCCAAAGAAAAGATAAAGAAGCAGCTCTTAGAGCATATGATGAAACACAGGGGCAGCACCAAGAGCAAGCGAAGCTCAGAGAACAGCTAACGTTTTTTGAAAGACAGCAGGCTAAACAGAAAAAGACTGTCATTGCAGCTGGTATGTTGTTCATCGTTCTCTTTTCTCTGCTGCAACAATGGATTCCCGCCATAAGTTTCGGCGCTGCACTTATTGTGTATTGGCTTGTATCAGGAAAATCGTCTTCTCGAAACAGCCGAGGGACAAGACAGCCCATGACAGATATTTCACCAGCAGAAGCTGAAATGCTTAGAGAAGCGTTATGGGAGGATGACCGCAATAAGCAGCACCTTCTCACACAGCGTGCAGCGCTCCAGCAAAAGGAGGCGGCGTATGAAAGGGTCATCCAGCAGTTTGAACAGTGGGAAGCCGAAATGGCGCCGTCCTTTACACAGGTTGAGCGTTTTATGAATGAGCTCGGATTTAAGGAAGATCCATCATTTTTGCTTGATGCATACAGCTTAATGAAGGATGTTAAAAAAGAAGTGAAGAAAAAGCATGAGCTGACCATTGAAGCAGGCAGGCTGAAAAAGCACCGGAGAACATTCGAAGAACGCGTCAGTATGCTTCGTCCCGTGAATCAGAGTCAGGATATCTCCATTTCGGACGCCCTTCAGACATTGCGGAAAAACATTGAACGTGAAAAAGAAATTGAGAAGCAAAAAAAGGAAATTGAAACAGATATTCATTATACAAAGGAACAGATGCTTGAACTTGAGCAAGAAATACAGTATTTCCACGCACAGATTGAACAATTATTTGCCGCGGCTGCTGCAAAAGACAGAGATGCGTTTTTTGCCATAGCCGACATCAGCAGGCAATTGAAGGATACGGAGAACAAGCTTCATCACGTAAACGCACAGCTTCAAGGCGGGTACCCGGAGGAACTTGAACTGGCGGATTCCAATACGCTTTCTGAATTGAAAGATAAGCAATTTGTTGAGAATGAAAGAAAAGAGCGGCTGACTGAGGAGATCGAGCAGCTCCGCAGCCAAATCGCACTGCTCTCAGTCAAACAGGAACAATTAGAGGCTTCGGGAATGGTCTCAGACCTCAAGCTTCAAACCGAAATGCAAAAAGAATGTGTGAAAGAAACGGCTAAAAAATGGGCCTCCATACAAATGGTCAAACAGGTGATCAGAAACAAATTGGAGCGGCATAAAAAAATCGAGCTTCCGCGCCTTCTGGAGACGGCAGGAGAATTTTTCCGCCCTCTGACTGACGGAAACTACCAAACCATTTATTTTTCCGAAACGGATGATTCGATCATGGTTATGCATCGCGATGGAACTGTCTATCATGCGGAAGAGCTGTCACAAGGGACGTGTGAACAGCTGTATACAGCGATCCGATTTGCTTTGGCCGTTACGCGCCAGGGTGGGTCAAAGCTTCCGTTCCAGCTTGACGACAGTTTTGTTCATTTTGATCAGGAAAGGCTGAAACGTGTATTACATGTTCTGTATGATTTATCTGAAGGCGGTAGGCAGATTTTGTATTTTACATGCCATGAGCACGTAAAAGATGCATTTCATAGCAGCCAAATCATCCATTTGGTGTCATAAAAGAGGTTCTATAGCTGAAAATCGGTATGTGATATACTGGTATTATGTAAGATACGGAGGGAGCTTTAATAGAATGGCTAAAGGGATTATGCTACATGAGGTTGGCGAACAGGTGGACCAGTATCTATTGATTAAATCCTCGACGAAAGGGATTGCAAGCAATGGAAAACCGTTTTTGACGCTGATGCTGCAAGACCAGTCAGGCGATATTGAAGCGAAGCTGTGGGATGCCAAGCAAAGTGATGAAGTGACCTATGCGCCGCAGACGATTGTCAAGGTCGTCGGCGATGTTCACCATTATCGCGGACGCACCCAGCTGAAGCTAAGAAATATCAGACCGGTAAGCGAGCAAGAAAACGTCAATATTGATGATTTTTTAGAAACCGCGCCGATTCCGAAAAATGAAATGATGGATACCATCACTCAATATATATTTGAAATGAAAAATCCGAATATCCAGCGAATCACAAGGTTTTTGGTTAAAAAACACGAAGCTGAGTTTATGGATTATCCGGCGGCTACGAAAAACCACCATGAGTTTGTCTCAGGTTTGGCGTATCATGTTGTCTCTATGCTGAACCTGGCGAAAGCAATAGCAGATTTATATCCGTCTCTTGATCGTGATCTGCTTTACGCCGGTGTTATCCTGCATGATCTTGGAAAAGTGAAGGAGCTGTCCGGCCCTGTTTCCACTTCATATACGGTTGAAGGCAATTTGCTCGGCCATATTTCCATCATGGTGACAGAGCTTTCAAAAGCGGCTGAGGAGCTTCAAATCGATTCTGAAGAGGTGTTAATTCTTCAGCACTTGATTTTGAGTCACCACGGCAAAGCAGAATGGGGCAGCCCGAAACCGCCGATGGTGAAAGAAGCGGAAATTCTTCACTATATAGACAATCTGGATGCAAAAATGAATATGATGGACAGAGCGCTTGAGCGCGTGAAGCCTGGCGAGTATACTGAACGTGTATTCGCACTGGAAAACCGTTCCTTTTATAAACCGACATTTCATAAATAACTTAAAAAGGACTGATGCTGACATATTCAGCTCAGTCCTTTTTGATGCGTCTTTCCCGCACATAACTCGTCTCATTCCCGCATATGGTTAAGAATAAAGAATCTATGCAAAGGGGGAGAAGCCCGTGTTATTTTTTCCGTGGTGGGTGTATCTTTGTATTGTAGGCATTATTTTCAGCGCATATAAACTTGTGGCGGCAGCCAAAGAGGAAGAAAAAGTAGACCAGGCTTTTATTGAAAAAGAAGGGCAGATTTATATGGAGAGGATGGAAAAGGAGCGAGAACGCCGCAGTTCTCAGCAGCATGAAGAAGAAAATCAAAACCATTCCATCGCATAAAAAAAGCTGTGCGGCTCATTGAGCCGCACAGCTTTTTTTATTATTTAGAATTGCTTGAAGATGAAGAAGTGCTGTTGCTTGTTGAAGATGTATTAAATGTGTCTTTCAGATCTTTATCTTTTACTTCGATGTCAGCCTTCTTCATGACTTTTTGAACAGCTTCCTGAACAGCTGCGTTGTCATTTAATTTTTGTTCAAGCACTTCAGATTTCAGTTCTTTTTTCATATCATCGTATTTGCCGCGTTCTTCAGTCTTTTTGATGATATGGTAGCCAAATTGTGTTTTCACAGGATCGCTGACTTCGTTTGTTTTCAACTTGAATGCAGCTTTTCTGAATGTGGAATCCAGTTGTTCGTTATCTTTTGAAATCCAGCCAAGTTCGCCACCGTTTGTAGCTGAGCCTGTGTCTGTAGAGTATTCCTTCGCAAGGGCATCAAATTTCTCGCCTTTTTTCAGCTTTTTCTCTATTTCCTCAGCTGTCTTTTTGTCAGCGACAAGGATGTGGCTTGCGCGAATCTGGCCTTTTAAGCCTTCCCAGTATTCTTTAATTTCATCATCTGTTACTTTGATGTTATCTTTAGCCGCTTTTTGTGTCAGCAATTCATATTTTACTTGTTCTTTCAGGTAATCTTTGCCATATTGCTTTTCGAGGGCAGTATATTGATCGCCAAGCTGCGTTTTGTATTCTTTCAGCTTGTTGTCAATTTCTTTATCCGAAACTTTATACTTCTTGTCCAATACTTTTTCTTGCACTAGCTGTGTCAGTACGCTTGCGCCAGCTGTTTTCTTCATGTTTGTGTAAAGCTCGCCTTTTGTTACATCGCCTGCGTCTGTTTTTGCGATGACTTCTTTGTCGCCGCTGCTGCAAGCACTGAGAGCGAGGATGCTTGTAGCAGTGATAGCTGCTATTGCGATTTTCTTCATTGTTTTCAAACACTCCTAATCATTCCAAATTAAATTACCTATGCGTATCATAACATATTGTGGCTTTCTGTAAAAAGATTTTAAATAAAGGGCATTCGTCTAGTCAAACTTTTGCTGATGACATACTTATATATTGATCAAGAAAAGGAGGTATGTAACATGAGCGGAGGATACTCTAACGGATTCGCGTTGCTCGTAGTACTGTTCATTTTGCTTATCATCGTAGGTGCAGCTTACATCTACTAAGCAGCCCGAGGATCGCTTGCAACATAAGCGATCCTTTATTTTCACTAGCGCCTAATCGTTTCAAACATGAATTGCATAACATGTAATTGGTAAATAAAGCTTATTACAGGAGGTGCTTTTTAAGATGGGTGAAGTATTTGCAGGCGGATTCGCTTTATTGGTTGTGTTATTTATTTTATTGATTATCATCGGCGCTTCTTGGCTGTACTAATCAACATAAAAAAGCATAGCTGCTTAATCAGCAGCTATGCTTTCTTTCGTATTTACACTGTAAAGGAGATCTCCACAAACGAAGAGATCAGTAAAATTAATATAGATACATTAATAAATCGGAATACCTTATCTTGCCGCTCTTCAGGAATCTCTCTGACAAGGCATAATGTATTGGTGAGCCTGTTTATGAAATATAAAATAAACACGGCAGCCACGATAAAATAGAATAAAATGATGGGAGATTCCCCCTCTCTCTGAACTGTCCCATATTACATTACCAAATATTTATTAAAAAAGATAGAATGCAAATTGAAAAATCGCCACCAGCACCAGGGTTTGACTACTTTTCAACAAGAATATCCAAGCCGTCAGCTTCCTGATCAATAAAAGCGGTTTTCGGTGCTTTTATCAGCTTGAGAGCCAGCAGGAAATCAGGCAGACAGTAGCCGGCGTGAATGCCCGAGATCATGCAAAAATAATGAGCGTGATTCGGAAATGCCAGTGCTGCGTAAAACAATACCGGTGTAATCAGCAAGAACGGGCTGACGAGTGAAATCAGCATTGTTGTTTTTGGTATACGTTTCCATGTGCGCATGCGCAATATGTAAAACTTTTTTTCTATTTTTCTTTTTTTGCAGATGATTGGCAGGACATGGATGACTTTATGTACAAATAAAATAACGACGAGCAAACCGCCGAATAAAGATACATATTCATCGCTTAAGCTTGTGCCAGGCCGCAGCAGCTCAAAAGCTAAAAAGGTAGATATAAAAACCAAAATCATAAAACATACAGCAGTTAATATTATGCGAACGGCGCCATAATCCTTCATGAGATTTATGGTCTTCCAGCAATTCATCAAAGTCATCCTTCCATACATCTTGAATAGAATCTCAAAATAATTTACTCCTCCCAAGAGAAAAAATCAATGCTTTTTTAAGAAAAAATATCATCCGGCAGGTATTTTTTTGAAACAAGCAAACAAACTGCGAAATATGGGGTTAGAACTTTCTTCTCAGTGAATTATCAGCTAAAATAAGATTAAAGATAGAAAGAAGTGGTGTGGATGGATTCGATGGATCATCGCATTGAGCGATTAGAATATTACATACAATTATTAGTGAAAACAGTAGATATGGACAGGTACCCCTTCTATGCGCTTCTCATTGACAAAGGGCTGAGCAAGGAAGAAGGGGAAGCGGTTATGAGGATATGCGATGAATTGTCGGAAGAGCTGGCAACACAAAAAGCGCAAGGATTTGTAACCTTTGATAAGCTCCTTGCGCTTTTTGCCGGACAGCTGAATGAAAAATTAGATGTTCATGAAACGATTTTTGCCCTGTATGAGCAGGGGCTTTATCAAGAGCTGATGGAAGTCTTTATCGACATCATGAAGCATTTTGATTAACTGTTTACAGGTTCAAGCTCTTCAGCCGGTTCATCCGCCGCACTGTCCTTTGCTTTTTTCTTCAGTTTTCCGTTTACGCTTTCAAAGTCATTGTCAATATTGGTGAGTGACGTTTCGAAAATTTCCATAAAATCATCGCCGTAGATATGGCGTATCATACACATCATTTCTGCCACTTCAGGAAATTTTCCGAATAAATGATACAAAGGCTGTGACCCTTTAAAAACAGCGTTGCGTGTCGGATCAAATTCCTCAAGCAAGCTCCAGAATACCTCGGTACCTTCCTCAGTCAATTGGACATATGTGTTCCGTTTATCATTCAGCCGTTTGGAGAACCTTAAATATCCCCGTTCTTCCAGCTTTTTTGAAAAGTTGAATGCGGTTGATACGTGCATGACCCCGAACTTCGCGATTTCAGAAATGGAAGCTCCATTCAATTGATACGCAATCCATAAAATATGATGCTCATTAATATTCAGGTCATACGGTTTGAGCCATTGCTGCCAATCCTTCTCGATCGATTTCCAAAGAGCCTTGCTAAGCTGAGCCATTTTCTGGGTGAAAACCAGAGCTTCTTTCACATCATAGGGCGGTTCCACTCGATTCATTACGTCACCTGCTTCTCTTTTTCTTTTTCTCTATTATGCCAATAAAATAAAGATTAATAAAGATGAAAATGTAAGAATTTTTTAATAAATTCACAAACCATTGCGACGAAAGGGTTTTTCGGCCAAAAAAAATACGGGTCCAATTTTAGCCCGCATTTTTTTCTTTTGAATAGGATATTAGTTTTGTAAGGTTTTCTCCAGCTGTCTGATTTTCTCTTCGATATCGGCAATTTCTTTTTGCAGATCCTGCTGGTGAGGCTTGATCTCTTCCTGCCATTTTTTAATTGACGTTTGGAGCTCGCCGCCCACGTCTTTAATAACATCCGTGCTTTCTTTTGCCGCTTTGATCAGCTGGTCTTTTAATGCAAGCCCGTCTGACTTTAAGCGTTTGATTGTTTCTTCAAAAGAATCATAATTGGTTTTCATTTTTTCACGCAGCTGCTTTCCTGAGGAAGGTGCAGTAAGAAGAACCGCTGCTCCTCCGATGATGCCGCCTACGAATAGTCCTGTTAATAGAGAACGTCCGCTCGCCATTACAATCACCCCGTCTTTTTCTTCAAAATAGGAATCATTCAGCATTTTTCATTTTTGTTGAAAGCCTGAACTTCTATACATAGCTTGCTTTATTTTAGCATATTTTTTAAGTGAAAAGGAGGGAGAAGGTTGTCTGTCTTTTTGATTGTATTATCCTGCATCACCCTTGCCTTCGCTTCAGGCGCTGTTTACTATATCAAACTTCTCAGCCAGGCTGCTTCTTACCCGCCCAAGAGGGTTATCCGGCAGAAAGCGCTTGTTTGTTCAACCGGAACCGCCTTTACACTATGTCTTATCTTTTTCACAAAACTCCTCGCTTAAAACATGCTGACATGCTGCGGGCGCTCTGTTCAAAAAAACCTCTCCCGGAAGCGGAAGAGGTTTTGTGTGACAATTATTTAGCAGCTTCCATAAAGCTTGAACGCCTTAAAATGGTTTGCACAATCGGATAAATAATGATCATTGAGATTGTATTCAGCACAGCGGCCGGCAGAACAACAGCCGCGAACAATGCGGCGAAACCGCCCGGTAAACCGACGATCAATAAAGCTGACGATAGAAACACAATTCCTGATAAGATGGTCCCGATCACTGTCAGCACAGCGGCTGCACCTGTTTTCCGGCTCTTTCTGAACAAGAGAAACAGGGAGAAGAACAGAAACGCTGATACGGGTTTATCAATGATGTTAGGGATCTGTCCGGCTGGAAACGCGGTTGTAAGCGCGGAAATGATTCCTGTCACGATCCCGATGACGAGTACATTTTGCACCCGCGGGAACAGCAGAATGCCCATGAACATCATGATCAGCATCATATCTGGTTTCATGCCGCCTAAAAAGGGCGGAATAATGGAATGAAGCGCTGCGCCGATTGCGGCAAACAGAGCCATAATGACTAACTCTTTTGTTTTCATAACTATGCTCTCCTCTGCTAAGCTTTTTGCCCTCCAATAATATGCTCATCATTTATTGCGAAGGCTTTACAGAATGTATTATGCAAACAGTATACCAAACGGACGGTTTGCATAGCCAGACTTTTTACTCATTTTCCTGCTGGAATTTCTTCATGAACGCAGCTAATTTTTCACAGTCTTCGAGAGAGACCGCGTTATAAATAGAAGCGCGGCAGCCTCCAACCGAACGGTGTCCGCCAAGGCCGATCATCTTCGCATCTTTTGCTTTCTGGACGAATGTTTTCGTTAATTCGTCATCCCGAAGCGTGAAGGTGACATTCATGCGTGAGCGGCTGTCCTTTCTGGCATGTCCTTTATAGAAGCCGTTGCTTTCATCAATACAGCTGTAGAGAACCTGCGCTTTTTGTTCATTGCGCTGTTCAACAGCTTCCACACCGCCGTTTTCCTTGAGCCATTCCAGAACGAGGCTCAGCATATAAATCGCAAATGTCGGCGGAGTGTTGTAGAGTGAATCCGCTTTGACATGTGTGGAATATTTCAGGATTTTTGGGACGTTCGCATTTTCATTTTTCAGCCAGTTTTTTTTCATAATGACTACAGTCACGCCGGAAGGGCCGAGGTTCTTTTGGGCGCCTCCGTAGATCACATCAAATTTGGACACATCGATTTTTCTGCTTAAAATATCGCTGGACATGTCGGCTACGAGCGGAATAGGAGAATTCGGAAACTCCTGCCACTGAGTGCCGAAAATTGTATTGTTGGATGTGATATGTAAATATGCGCCGTCTTTTACATCCGTAAGGTCAACCTCAGGAATATAGCTGTAATTGTCTGTTTCACTTGTAGCGGTGATAGACGTGTTCCCGAACAATTTCGTTTCTGCCAGTGCTTTTTCAGACCAAGCGCCTGTCATGACAAAATGTGCGGTTTTTTCAGGTGTTAAAAAGTTCATCGGAAGCATTGAGAATTGAAGGCTTGCCCCGCCTTGAAGAAACAAGATATCGTAATCTTCCGGAATGCCCATCAGTTCGATTAAGAGGCTTTTCGCTTTTTGGTGCACCGCTTCATACTCTTTGCTGCGGTGGGAAAGCTCCATAACAGACATGCCGGATTCGTTAAAATCAATAAATTCTTTCTGTGCTTTTTGCAGAACTTCCAGTGGAAGCGCTGCAGGACCTGCGTTAAAATTCGTTGTACGTTCCATTATGATCTCTCCCTGTTTTCCACGTTAATGTATAAAATAATACAATTATCCTATCACAAAAATTCAGTTTTTTGATAAAAAATTAGAATTATCAAAAGAAATTGACGGATGTTTGCGAAATGTTCACAAAATAAAATAACCTCATCTTATGATGAGGCCAGGCGTTTTGCGATAGAGGAAGAGATGTTCTGCAGATCCTCCGGTTTATAATCATCAGCATGCGTTTTCCAAACCGCTCCGAATCCATCTCCTTTTCCGTAGCGAGGGATAATATGCATATGGTAGTGGAACACAGATTGTCCAGCTTTTTCGCCGTTATTGTTCAGCGTATTTAAGCCGATCGGTTCAAATTCATCCCGGATAGCGCGGGCGATTTTTGGAACAGCATGGAAATATTGTTTTGCTAATTCATCTGTAAATTCATATACATTCTCAATATGTGTTTTCGGAATGACAAGCGTATGGCCTTTTGTAACTTGGCTGATATCAAGAAAGGCAAGTACATGTTCATCTTCATACACCTTTGCGGATGGAATGTCGCCGGCGATAATTTTACAAAAGATACAATTCTCTGCACAATGCATGAGGGTTCCTCCTTATAAAATTGTTTAGTATGTATACACTCATCGTACCACAGAAATGCAGAAAATAGAAAACAGGATGAACGGCGAGCGTTCACCCTGAATGCAGAGGAAGAGCTTATATGAAGAAAATGTGTTATGCCTTTGGTAAGCACCTCATTTGTCAATAAAATGAAGACTTGTTTAATGCCTAACGATTCCTGCGATAAACACCTCATTTGACAATTTGCTTCATACATGAAGAATTCATCAATTC
This sequence comes from Bacillus sp. SG20033, assembly GCF_044570195.1. Taxonomy (NCBI): domain Bacteria; kingdom Bacillati; phylum Bacillota; class Bacilli; order Caryophanales; family Bacillaceae; genus Bacillus; species Bacillus sp. SG20033. The sequence continues at coordinate 1,064,634 of NZ_CP172606.1, forward strand.
AGTGAAGAGAAATGGTTTGAGCATTGGACATGTTTATTTTCTATCCAACTGTTTCTAAGACGTCTTTGACAAACACCTCATTTTTCAGTTGATATGCTTTTCCTCTACAACTATTATGATGTCCAGAACCTGTCTCTTTATGACAGCAAATTCATCATTTGTTAAAAGGGAATTGTTTCAAATCAGGCCTTGTTTTTGGTACTATGAAGAAAAACACTATAAGGGGAGAAACTATGTCTCTGCTATCGGTAAAAGACTTGACCGGCGGATATACAAGGAATCCGGTTTTAAAAAGCGTATCATTCACCCTTGAACCGAATCAAATTGTCGGCTTAATCGGGCTGAATGGTGCTGGTAAAAGTACAACAATCAGACACATCATCGGGCTGATGGACCCGCATAAAGGTTCAATCGCATTAAACGGTAAAACGTTTGCTGAGGATCCGGAAGGCTACCGTTCACAATTTACCTATATACCTGAAACACCTGTTTTATACGAAGAATTGACGCTGATGGAGCATCTTGAACTAACAGCCATGGCATATGGACTGTCAAAAGAAACGATGGAGAAAAGGCTGCCTCCGCTTTTAAAGGAATTCCGAATGGAAAAGAGGCTGAAGTGGTTCCCGGCCCATTTTTCTAAAGGAATGAAGCAGAAGGTTATGATTATGTGCGCATTTTTGGCAGAGCCTGCGCTCTATATTATTGATGAGCCTTTTCTAGGGCTTGATCCGCTTGCCATTAACGCGCTGCTTGAACGGATGAATGAAGCGAAAAAAGGCGGGGCGAGCGTGCTGATGTCAACACACATTTTGGCAACGGCAGAACGCTATTGCGATTCGTTTATTATTTTACATAACGGCGAGGTGCGGGCGCGCGGCACGCTGTCAGAGCTCAGAGAGCAGTTTGGAATGAAGGACGCGGCGCTGGACGATTTGTATCTTGAGCTTACAAAGGAAGACGCTGGCCATGAATAATATGCTTGATATTTGGCAGTCGCGGCTGCAGGAGCATATCAAAGAAACAAGAACATACATGAAATATATGCTCAACGATCACCTCGTCATTGTTTTGATTTTTTTTCTAGCGGGCGCTGCAAGCTGGTACAGCAAATGGATACGGGACATTCCCGCTCACTTTCCGTCCTTTTGGGTGATGGCCGTGCTGTTTTCGCTCGTGTTGACAAGCTCTTATGTGCGAACGCTTTTGAAGGAGGCTGACCTTGTTTTCTTATTGCCTCTTGAAGCAAAAATGGAGCCTTACTTGAAGCAGGCGTTTGTCTACAGCTATGTGTCTCAGCTGTTTCCGCTGATTGCGCTGAGCATCGTTGCGATGCCGCTTTATTTCGCAGTCACACCGGGGGCTTCGCTCGTATCGTATGCCGCGGTCTTTGTCCAACTGTTGCTGCTGAAAGCATGGAATCAGGTGATGGAATGGCGCATGACCTTCCACAACGACCGCAGCATGAAACGGATGGACGTCATCATTCGCTTTGCGGCGAATACACTCGTTCTTTATTTTGTTTTCCAATCTGTTTATATGTATGCGCTTCTCGTCTATGTCATTATGGCTGTTCTTTATCTGTATATGTCTTCCGCAGCAAAACGGAAAACATTTAAATGGGAAAGCCATATTGAGTCCGAATTGAGACGAAAGCAGCGTTTCTATCGGATTGCCAACCTGTTTACTGATGTGCCGCATTTGCGAAAGCAAGCCAAACGCAGAGCTTATCTCGACTTTTTGCTGCGGCTTGTGCCGTTTGAACAGCGCAAAACATTTGCCTATATGTTCACCCGCGCCTTTTTGCGTTCGAGCGATTATTTGGGTATTCTTGTCAGATTAACGATTGTTTTCGCGCTGATCATTATGTATGTCTCAGCCAGCCCGCTGATTGCAGCAGTTTTGACTGTGTTTGCCATTTTCATTACGGGCATTCAGCTTCTGCCGCTCTTCGGCCACTTTGACCATCTGGCGCTTCAAGAGCTGTACCCTGTGAAAAAAGAAACAAAGCTGAAAAGCTATTTCTCTCTATTAAAAACTGCACTTAGTATTCAAGCGCTGCTGATGTCTGTTGCATCTGCCTATGCAGCCGGCTTGACCGGTTTTCTGTACGCGCTGATCGGTTCTGCCGTTCTGATTTTTGTCGTTATGCCTGCTTATATGACAACCAGGCTGAAAAAGCACGGAAAGCTGTGAACTGAAAAGAGGTAATCAAATGACAGATAATCAGCTGCTGATGCAGGAAGCTTTGGAATGGAAAATGCATTTTTTGCGAAAGGATTCCATGTTTGAACGCTTTTCGAAGCGTGTCCAGACGAAGGTGAATGAACGGATTCCTGAAAAAATCCATACGGTCGTCACCGAGAGTGTGAGAAAAATGGTAGAAGCGACAATGGCCGGCTCCAATATCATCACTTATAAAATGGATACAAGTGCACTGTCGCTCAGTGAAAAAAACGAATTGGCGAAAAAAACGATTGTTTCTTATCAGAAAGTGGCAGCTGCTGAGGGAGTCGGCACCGGAGCGGGCGGCATTTTTTTAGGCATTGCTGATTTTCCGCTGCTGCTTTCAATTAAGATGAAGTGTTTATTTACCTTGTCTTCCATTTACGGCTTTGATGTGAAGGATGCACAAGAAAGGATGTTTTTGCTGCTCGTGTTTCAGCTTGCATTTTCGAGTGACGATGGCCGTAAATCGCTTTTTTCTGTCATCGAAAATTGGGAGACGGAGAAAAAGAGCATCGACTGGAGAGTGTTCCAGCAGGAATATCGCGATTATATCGACGTCGTGAAGCTTTTTCAGCTTTTGCCGGGCGTAGGAGCGGCAGTCGGCGGAATTGCCAATTATAAGCTGCTTGCACAGCTTGGAGAAACGGCAAGACATGTTTTTCATCTGAGGATATTAAAGGAAACAGCCGGAGAATAAACTCCGGCTGTTTTTTTATAGCTGATGATAGGTGATCGCAGCGCCGGCAAGGACCTTGGCCGCTGTCAGCATGGCTTTTTCGTTGATATCAAATTTCGGATGGTGGTGGGAAAAGACTCGATCTGGCTGTTCGGGAGCGGCACCTGTAAAGAAAAAAGTGCCTTTCACGTTTTGTAAGTAATAAGCAAAATCCTCGCCGCCCATTTGCGGTTCACCTTCAATGACCTGCTGAACGCCCTCGGTATTCTTTGCGGTGCTCACCAAGTGGCTCGTTTCGGCAGGATGGTTCACAACCGCCGGATAACCCTGTTCATAGGTGTACTCATAGGACGCGCCGTGCATGCTGCATATTCCTTTTACAACCGCTTCAATTTCTTTCTCCAGAATGTCCCGGACATTTTCATCAAAAGAACGCGCTGTGCCGATGAGTACTGCTTGGTCTGCGATGACATTAAACGGATTGTCGGCGATGAAGGAGCCTGTCGAAATGACGGCGGATTGAATCGGATTGACTTTGCGGCTGACAATGTGCTGCAAAGAGGTAACGATTTGCGAACCGATCAGGACGGCGTCTTTAGTATCATGCGGATGAGCGCCGTGGCCGCCCTTTCCGAAGACTTTAATCGTAAATCGGTCTGCCGCCGCCATTACGGCGCCGGGGCGGCAGAGAATGGTTCCGAGCGGCTCAGTTGCCCAAAGATGAGTGCCGAATATCACATCCGCGTTTTCGAGACAGCCGTCATCAATCATTGGCTTTGCGCCTCCCGGATAATATTCTTCTGCATGCTGGTGGATCATCACAAATGTTCCCTTCAGTTCATGTCTGTTTTGGTGAAGGACCTTGGCCACTGCGAGAAGAGCTGCGGTGTGGCCGTCGTGGCCGCATGCATGCATGACACCAGGCACTTTGGAGGCGTAAGGGACATCTTTTTCATCTTGAATGGGGAGAGCGTCAAAGTCGGCCCTCAAAGCGACTGTAGGGCCGGGTTCGCTTCCTTCTATATATGCTAAAACCCCTCTGCCGCCAACGTTTGTGCGGATTGGGACTCCTAACGATTCATAATAGGAAGCAATAAATGCGGCGGTTTTTTCTTCTTGAAATGAAAGCTCAGGATACATATGAAAATGGCGCCTGATCTCAACCATTTCTTCAAAACAGCCGTCGAGCTGTTTGTTTATCTCTTTCTGCAGTGTGGATATGGACAAAGCCGCTTCCCCCTTTTCTATGCTTTTCCATGATTGTATAGAAAAAGTCTGAATATTTCAACTCATGCTGTTTTAAAGCATCATCACAGCTGCGAGAGTTGTCACCAAAAGGCCAATCGCGACTGGAATGAAGTTTTTTCTGGCAAGCTCAAAAGGATCAACTTTGCAAATGGCCGCGGCGGGAATCAAAGCCCATGGGACCAGTGTTCCTCCGCCCACCCAGATGGCAGAGATTTGTCCGAGCGCGGTCAGAATAGCGGGATCGGCATGGAGAGCTGACGAAAAGAGCTTTGCGATGGAGCCGGCGAGAGAAATGCCAGAAAATCCTGAGCCATCAAGGCCTGTTATGGCTCCAGCGGCAGTTAATGCAGCGGCGGCAAGCTCCTTTGACATAGGCATCATATGGGATAAAGCAATGCCAAGATCGTTGACAATGCCGTGGGAACCTTTAGGGAGTGAAGTGCCCAGTATGCTTTCATAGCCTGAGTCGCCAAGATAAAAGAAAGCGGCAATCGGGATGACGGGGCCGAAAACCTTAAAACCGAACTTAAATCCGTCAATAAAATAGCCGGTGATTTTTTCAAGCCCTTTATGCTTATACACGAAAAAATGAACGGTAAAGAGGATACAAATTGCAGACCCGCCAATTAACGCGGTTGCATCATTTCCTTGTAGGTTAAACAAGAGCATGCAGGCAATATCTGCAAGAAAGGCAAGCGGAATCAAAAAAGCCAGTATGGACCGCAGGCGTTTTGGCAAGTACAGCGAGTTGTCTTGTTCGCCGGAAAGAACGGGGGAAAAAGAAGCGGGATGCTCCTGTTTTTTGCGTTCGCGCTGAATCATGATAAAGGCAGCAGTTGTTGTTGTCACACCCATAATCAGCACAAGCGGAATGCTGGCCGAGACGACATCACCGACTGGAATGCCTGCTGCATCCGCAGTCAGCTTTGGCGCCGCCTGAATGACAAAGTCTCCTGACAGGGCAAAACCGTGTCCGAATAAGTTCATGGCCATGGCCGCGGCAAGAGGCGTCAAACCGGCACGTGCGGCTGCGGGGAGCAGGACGGCGCCGATCAAAGCGACACCCGGAGAAGGCCAGAAGAAGAGAGAAATGGCGAACATCAGGCCTCCAATCAGCCAATAGGCAGTCACAGGCCCTCTCACAAGGCTTGCAAAGGGAGAAATCATCGCTTCATTTATCCCTGTTTTTGTTAACAAATCACTCATTGAAACGATAAAGCAAATGATGAAAATCGTGGGCAGCAGTTCGCCGGCAGCATAGATAAAGCTGTGGAATAAACTGCTGACAGAAGCTGAAAGTGAATGGCTGGCCCATAGCGATATGATAAAAATGCCGAATAGAGAAATAAATGTCGTGTCTTTTCTCAGCAGCATAAATAGGATAATTACTCCGATAAAAAACACATACAAAACATGGACAGACAAAATCCCGACTTCCATCATCGATCACTCCTTCCGCTACAGATTATTCATAGGCGGGCGGAAGGTGCCGGGACAGAGGGGAGGGTTATGATGGAAGATGAACATTGATCTGTTTCAGCTGCTCAATCAGATGATGCCTTAATACTCTATTCGCTTTTTGCAGATGTTTTGGGAAGCATTCAGGAGAAAAAATGACGCACCCTTCAGCAAGCCAGTTTTTTCTATAGGCGATGATGCTTTCCGATGGCTCTAAATATGAATCATCCTCGTGCTGCATCTCGTAATCATCAAATCCGAACTGAAAACCGCAGCACGGGCAGATTTCATGAGAATGATTGCCTTCATGATCATATGGCGGTTCAGCCAACCCCTTAAACCCGCAGACTGGGCAAGTATGCTTCATTTTGCTTTCCTCCCAATAAAATAAGCTGCCGGACATGCCGGCAGCTATTCGACAGCGAAATATGTGGTGACATAGGAAGGCCGGGAGAAGATCGACGTTGTGTCAATTCCGGCAGATGTATCACGTTTTTTGTGTGCTTCTTTGTAAGAACCGGACTGCTGCCAGTCTTTAAAGGCACTTTCCGTTTCCCACAAGGTCAGAATGACATAGGTGTCACTGTCAAGCGGACGGAGCACTCGAATTGCTTCAAAGCCAGGCTCGTTTTCGACTTTTCCCGCTCTGTTTTTAAATCTGTTTTCAAACAGCGGACGCCCTTCCTGAGTGACGGCAATATTGTTCAATACTGCAAAACCGGGATGTTTGATCTCTCCGACTTGGTCAATGACTTCATAAGCGTGTGGTGCCTGGAAAACGGTATCTCCGTTTGTTTCATGAATTAAAATGGCGTTTTCCTGCCCCTGCATCAAAAGGATATTTTCTGAGGGATGCTTTTCTACGATCGTTTTTAAAAAATCGGCTGTCCCATATGTAATATAAACCTTCATATCAGCCACCTCCTGCTTGCTAGTATATCAAAACAATGGTATAAGTTTCTATTGGCGAGTGCTTCGAACATAATTCCAAACAATTTTTCCCATACTACCTTTAGAAAGGCGAGGTGAGTTCATGTTTAAGATAAAGAAAAAGAAACTTTTTATACCTATCATTATTTTAGTGTTAACTGCTTTTCTCGCTTTAATAGGATATATTTCAATTATTTTTCTCGGCCATTATGTCATAGATGAAAAGAAGCTGATACTTCATGCTTCTTCAAAAATTGTTGATCAAAACGGAGATGAGGTTGCAAGCCTGTATACAGAAAATCGCGAGCCGGTCTCGATCAATGAGATTCCAAAGCAGGTCAGAGAAGCGTTTATCGCTGTTGAGGATAAAAGATTCTATGAGCATCACGGCATTGATGCAAAATCTGTCGGAAGGGCAGTGTATCGCGATATATTAGCAGGCGGAAAGGTGGAAGGCGGAAGCACGATCACCCAGCAGCTTGCCAAAAATATTTTTCTGACACATGACAAAACATTTCTAAGAAAAACAAAAGAAGTGATCATTGCGATCAATCTTGAACGGGATTACAGCAAGGACAAACTGCTTGAAATGTATTTGAACCAGCTTTACTTCGGACACGGGGTCTACGGCATACAAGCAGCGTCCCACTATTATTTTAATAAAGAAGTAAAAGATTTGACTGTATCTGAAGGCGCTGTTTTGGCCGCTATTCCGAAGGCGCCTTCTACGTACTCTCCGATTTTGCACCCTGATAAAAATAAGGAGCGGCGTGATACAATTCTAGGCATGATGAATGACCAAGGCTATATTAGTGCGAAAGAGGCTGTCACCGCGCAGGGCCGGACGCTTGGACTGCATGTGAAGAAACAGTCGGAAACACCTTGGTTTGACAGCTACATTGACCTTGTGATCAAAGAGGCGGAAGACAAGTATTCCATTTCCGGAGAGCAGCTTCTTCAAGGCGGATACACGATCAAGGTGCCGCTCGATTCGAAGCTGCAGAAGACGGCTTACCAGGTGATGAAAGAGGGAAGCTATTATCCCGGAACAGATCAGAATGCCGAGGGAAGCGCGGTCTTTATTAATAACAAGACAGGCGGTGTAGAAGCGGCCATCGGCGGAAGGGATTACACATCCAAAGGATATAACCGTGTCACAGCTGTCCGCCAGCCGGGTTCCACATTTAAGCCGCTTGCTGTATACGGACCGGCGATGCAGGAAAAGAAATTTAAGCCATATTCTCTATTGAAGGATGAGTTGCAGTCCTACGGAGATTATACGCCGAAAAACTACGACAGCCGGTATGAGGGCGAAGTCACTATGTCTGACGCCATTACGTACAGCAAAAACGCGCCGGCTGTCTGGACGCTGAATGAGATCGGCGTTGAAACAGGAAAATCTTATTTGAAAGCAAACGGAATTGATATCCCTGATGAAGGCCTTGCTCTCGCTCTAGGAGGCTTGGAAAAAGGCGTTTCGCCGCTCCAGCTTGCCGGCGCGTTTCATACATTTGCCGCGAATGGAACGTATACTGAACCCTTCTTTATCTCGAGCATAATAGATGAAGACGGAGAAACAATAGCCGATCATAAAGAAGAAGGAAAGCGGGTTTTCAACAAGCAGACGTCTTGGAATATGACGAGAATGCTGCAGCAGGTAGTCAAAAAGGGAACGGCCACGTCCGGCACCTATCACGGCGACCTGGCGGGAAAAACAGGTTCTACATCTTATACAGGCGTCTCCGGCGCGACAAAGGACGCCTGGTTTGCAGGCTATACGCCGAAAATAACCGGGGCAGTCTGGATGGGCTATGACAAAACGGATCAAAACCATTATTTGAAAGCCGGGAGCTCATACCCGACGCGGCTGTTTAAGGATATTTTGACACAGGCAGGGGAAACCGGTCATGTGTTCACAAAGCCTAAAAACGTTAAAGAACTGGAAAGCCCGATTGAGCTGAAGCCGGTCAAAACACTCACAGCCGATTACACATTTAAAGCAGCGGGGCTCTTTACTATTGAATTAAAGTGGGACGCTCAAGAGGATGATCGGGCCGTATACAGAATTTATGTAAACAAGGACGGCGAGGAGACGCTTCTTGATTCGGTTGAAGGGAAGGGAAGCTATGAAATTCCTTATGCCAACTTATTTTCGGGCGCGTCTTATAAAATTGTGCCTTATAATACACAGACAAAAAGAGAAGGGGAAGGAACCGATTACGTTCAGCCAAAATTGTTTTCCTCTTAATGGAATTCGGCGATTTTTTGAACTTTGAGCTACATTTCTATACCATTTGCCTAAAACAAGGTATAGTGTAATAAGTCAAGAAATACGAACGTATGGTTGCCGTATGAAAGGTGGAAATCAGATGAGTAAACGAGAAACGTTTAACGAGACGTTTTTAAAAGCTGCGCGGGGAGAAAAAGCGGATCACACGCCTGTGTGGTATATGAGGCAAGCAGGGCGCTCGCAGCCGGAATACCGCAAGCTGAAGGAAAAGTACGGATTGTTTGAGATCACACATCAGCCAGAACTTTGTGCGTATGTCACAAGACTGCCGGTTGAGCAATACGGAGTCGATGCTGCAATCCTTTATAAAGATATCATGACGCCGCTGCCGTCAATCGGTGTGGATGTTGAAATCAAAAACGGGATCGGTCCTGTGATTGATCAGCCAATCCGGTCTCTGGCGGACATTGAAAAACTCGGCCAGATTGATCCGGAACAGGACGTGCCGTACGTGCTTGAGACGATTAAACTGCTTGTCAATGAGCAGCTGAACGTCCCGCTCATCGGTTTCTCAGGTGCGCCTTTTACGCTTGCAAGCTATATGATCGAAGGCGGCCCGTCGAAAAACTACAATAAAACAAAAGCCTTCATGTACAGCATGCCAGATGCATGGAATCTGCTGATGTCCAAGCTTGCCGACATGATCATCGTGTACGTGAAAGCGCAGATTAAGGCAGGCGCAAAAGCGATTCAAATCTTTGATTCGTGGGTCGGCGCATTGAATCAGGCAGATTACAGAACATACATCAAACCCGTGATGAACCGGATCTTTTCAGAGCTCGCAAAGGAGAATGTGCCGCTGATCATGTTTGGCGTTGGCGCAAGCCATCTTGCAGGTGATTGGCATGACCTTCCTCTTGATGTTGTCGGGCTTGACTGGAGACTCGGCATTGATGAAGCCAGATCAAAAGGAATTACTAAAACAGTGCAGGGCAACCTGGACCCGTCCATTTTGCTTGCGCCATGGGAAGTCATTGAGCAGAAAACGAAGGAAATACTTGATCAGGGTATGGAGTCAGACGGCTTCATTTTCAATCTTGGCCATGGGGTATTTCCTGATGTCAGTCCAGAGGTTTTGAAAAAACTGACAGCATTTGTCCATGAATATTCACAAAACAAAAAAATGGGTCAATATTCCTAAGCATATCTTTTGGTATCTTAATGATATCCTGTCAAAATGTTTGTATCAGATCATTAAAGAGGGTGTAAACAGTGAGTAGAAAGAAAATGGGGCTTCTCGTGATGGCGTACGGCACGCCTTATAAGGAAGAAGATATTGAACGTTATTATACACATATCAGAAGAGGCAGAAAGCCTGAACCTGAAATGCTTCAAGATTTGAAAGACAGATACGAAGCGATTGGCGGCATTTCACCGCTTGCCAAAATCACAGAAGAGCAGGCGCATAATCTGGAACAGCACTTGAATGAAATTCAGGATGAGATTACGTTTAAAGCGTATATCGGACTGAAGCATATCGAGCCGTTTATTGAAGACGCCGTAGCAGAGATGCATAAGGATGGCATTACAGAAGCAGTCAGCATCGTGCTGGCGCCGCATTTCTCCACGTTCAGCGTTCAGTCCTACAACAAACGCGCCAAAGAAGAGGCTGAAAAACTCGGCGGCTTAACGATTACGTCAGTTGAAAGCTGGTACGATGAACCGAAGTTCGTGACATATTGGGTTGACCGAGTGAAGGAAACATATGCGTCAATGCCTGAGGATGAAAGAGAAAACGCGATGCTCATCGTATCCGCACACAGCCTGCCGGAAAAAATCAAAGAATTTGGAGACCCGTATCCGGACCAGCTGCATGAATCGGCGAAATTGATTGCTGAAGGCGCAGGCGTTTCCGAATATGCTGTCGGCTGGCAAAGTGAAGGGAACACGCCTGATCCTTGGCTCGGACCCGATGTTCAGGATTTAACACGTGATTTATTCGAACAAAAAGGCTATCAAGCATTTGTATATGTTCCTGTTGGGTTTGTCGCGGATCACTTAGAAGTGCTTTATGATAATGATTATGAATGCAAAGTGGTTACTGACGATATCGGCGCAAGCTATTACCGGCCGGAAATGCCAAATGCCAAGCCTGAATTTATTGATGCTTTGGCAACAGTCGTATTAAAAAAATTAGGACGTTAAAGAAGGCGATGAACATGAGTGACGGCAAAAAACATGTAGTCATCATCGGCGGCGGCATTACCGGTTTAGCCGCCGCCTTCTATATGGAAAAAGAAATCAAAGAAAAGAATCTGCCGCTTGAGCTGACGCTTGTTGAGGCAAGTCCGAGAGTCGGCGGGAAAATCCAGACTGTCAAGAAAGACGGCTATATCATCGAAAGAGGGCCAGACTCATTTCTGGAACGAAAGAAAAGCGCCCCGCAGCTTGTTAAAGACTTAGGTCTTGAGCATTTGCTTGTCAACAATGCGACCGGACAATCCTATGTGCTTGTAAACCGCACCCTGCATCCAATGCCGAAGGGCGCCGTAATGGGGATACCGACAAAAATTGCGCCGTTTGTTTCTACGGGTCTGTTTTCTTTGTCTGGGAAGGCCAGAGCTGCTATGGATTTCATCCTGCCTGCAAGCAAAACAAAGGATGATCAGTCATTGGGAGAATTCTTCCGCAGACGTGTCGGAGATGAAGTGGTCGAGAACTTAATCGAGCCGCTTCTATCAGGGATCTACGCAGGCGACATTGACAAGCTCAGCCTGATGTCGACATTCCCGCAATTTTACCAGACGGAACAAAAGCATAGAAGCCTGATTCTCGGCATGAAAAAAACAAGGCCTCAAGGCTCAGGCCAGCAGCTGACGGCAAAAAAACAAGGGCAGTTCCAGACTCTGTCAACCGGTTTGCAGACCCTTGTAGAAGAGATCGAAAAGCAGTTAAAGCTGACGAAGGTGTATAAAGGCACAAAAGTGACCAAACTCAGTCATAGCGGCTCTGGCTATTCGCTCGAACTGGATAACGGCGTCACACTTGATGCTGATTCAGTAATTGTGACTGCTCCGCATAAAGCGGCTGCGGGAATGCTTTCTGAGCTTCCTGCCATTTCTCATTTGAAAAATATGCACTCCACATCCGTGGCAAACGTCGCTTTAGGTTTCCCTGAAGGCTCCGTCCAAATGGAGCATGAGGGCACGGGTTTTGTCATTTCAAGAAACAGTGACTTTGCGATCACAGCCTGTACGTGGACGAATAAAAAATGGCCGCACGCAGCGCCGGAAGGCAAAACGCTGCTTCGGGCATATGTTGGAAAAGCCGGAGACGAATCCATTGTCGATCTATCAGATAATGACATTATCAACATTGTGTTAGAAGACTTAAAGAAAGTCATGAACATAAACGGCGAGCCGGAAATGACATGTGTCACCCGATGGCATGAAAGCATGCCGCAGTACCATGTCGGCCATAAGCAGCGTATCAAGGAGCTGCGTGAAGCACTTGCATCTGCATATCCAGGTGTTTATATGACAGGCGCTTCTTTCGAAGGTGTCGGCATTCCCGACTGCATTGATCAAGGAAAAGCTGCCGTGTCTGACGCGCTTACCTATTTATTCAGCTAAAACCTCCGCTTTATCGCGGAGGTTTTTTTGATGTGCAATGGCAATATTGTGTAAAAAAATGATTGAATTGAACGGCAGGTTATGATACATTTGCATATGTACTTAATGACTAAAATGTTCAAACGGTCAGTTTCGAGGTGAATACAATGTCAATAGATCGAAAAAAGCTCATTTTGGAGGCGGCTACAAAGTCTTTCACGCAGTTCGGGTATAAAGCGACGACAATGGATCTTGTCGCAAAACTTGCGAACGTGGGGAAGGGAACCATTTATACTTTTTTCAAAAACAAAGAAGAGCTGTTTGACGAGATTTTCACTACTTTATTAAAGGAAATGAAACAAAAAGCGGATGAAGCGATGGAGCCGAACCTTCCGTTCCATGAAAATGTGCACAGAGCACTGTTTGCCATTCTGGAGTTCAGGAAAACACATCAGCTGACGATTAAAATTTTCCAAGAGAATGCCGAGATTGGTACAATGGCTGTTCAGGAAGTGATCCAGAAAATGGAGCGAGCCATACTGTCTTATATCAAAAGTAAGATTGAAGACGGGATCAAAAGCGGCGCAATCAAGCCGTGCGACCCTGAACTGACAGCCTTTGTGATGCTGAAGCTTTATATCGCGCTCATTTTTGACTGGGAAAAACAACACCCCCCGCTTGATAAAGAGACAATTGCGGGACTGCTTGAATTGTATGTTGTCAAAGGATTGTCAGCGAACTAGATAATCCTTTCTCTTTGCAAGAAAATGACCATTTTTCATGATGAGTCAGTTTTAGAATGGAGGCATCAGGATGAACACAATACGAAGTCAGTGGAAAGACATCGTAACAAGTAAAAAATTATTGATTCCCATCATTGCCATTTTGTTTGTCCCGCTTATTTACAGCGGCGTATTCTTAAAGGCTTATTGGGACCCGTACGGCACAGTTGACCAGCTGCCTGTCGTAGTCGTCAACCAAGATGAGGGCGCAACGTATGAAGGAGAAAAACTTCAAATCGGTGATGATCTGGTCAAAGAATTAAAGGATAATAACAACTTTGATTGGCATTTTTCCAATGATCTCGACCAATCGTTAAAGGACTTATTGAACCAAAAATATTATTTAGTTGTCGAGATTCCTGAGGATTTTTCTAAGAATGCCAGCACTGTATTAGACAAAAATCCGAAAAAATTGGATCTGAAATACCACACAAATGCAGGTTCTAACTATGTAGGGGCAACGATCGGCGAAAAAGCGATTGATAAACTGAAAGCCTCTGTTTCAAAAGAAGTGACCGAGCAATATACGAAAGTTATTTTTGATAACTTTAAAGATATCGCAAAAGGTTTGAGCGACGCGAGCAGCGGCGCGAAAAAAATTGATGACGGCACAAAGGATGCGAAAAACGGAAGCGCCCAGCTGAAAGAAAATCTGGCGAAGCTGAAGGAAAGCACCGCTACCATCAGTGACAAAACAGCGCAGCTTGCAGATGGAGCGGCTCAGGTGACGAGCGGCATCCAATCGCTTGACAGCTCGCTCGGTAAATTCCAGGACAGCAGCAACCAGATTTATGATAAATCTGGCCAGCTTGCAGCAGGATCAGGCGAGCTGACAAGCAAGATGAATGAACTTCTTGCCGGACTTCAAAATGTGCAGAAGGGTACGCCTAATCTTACTAACGGGTTGGATCAGCTCAACAGTAAAGTCCAAGAAGGTTCTGAGAAAGCGGCAAAAGCGGAAAAGATCATTAATGCGCTCGATTTAACGAAGCTTGAAACTGCTGTAAACAATCTGGAAAAGTCAGAAACTGCGATGAAGGAATTCAAAAAACAGCTGACTGACTTTGAAAACAGTTTGAAAAACCGTGATCAGGCATTTAAAAATGTCATCAATTCGAGTGACTTCTTAACAGCGGAGCAAAAAAGCCAGCTGATTAATTCTGTTGAGAAAAAGCTTCCGCAAGTTGATGCGCCTGATTTTGATCAAATATTAAGCCAGCTACCTACAGCTGATCAGCTGCCTGACATCGCAACGATAAAAAGCTCTCTTGAAGACGTGAAAGCGCAGGTGGCGCAGGTGAAAGCCATGCCGGAAGCTACATCTAAGCTTTATAACGGCGCAAAAACAATCCAAGATGCGATTGACAGATTAACTGAGGGAGCTGATAAGATATACAATGGTTCTCAGAAGCTGACAGATGGCCAAACTAAACTGACAGCGGGCATCGGTGAATATAATAAGCAGTTCGCAAAAGCAAAAGCGGGCTCAGAGCAATTGGTGACAGGAAGCAGTCAAGTATCCGGCGGATTGTTTAAGCTGTTAGACGGGTCTAAACAGGTCCAAAGCGGATCATCAAAACTTGCAGACGGATCTGCATCACTTGATACAGGTTTAGGCAAGCTATTGGACGGCACAGGAGAGCTGTCTAGTAAGCTGAAGGATGCGGCTGATCAAACAGGAGATATCGATGCTGATGATCAAACATATGGCATGTTTGCGGATCCGGTAAAAACCAAAGATGATGCCATTCATTCCGTTCCTAACTACGGTACAGGGCTGACACCTTATATCCTGTCAATGGGCTTATATGTCGGCGGCATCATGCTGACGGTTGTCTTCCCGCTGAAGGAAGCGTCAGGACGTCCGAGAAACGGTTTTGAGTGGTTCTTCAGCAAATTCAATGTCATGATGCTTGTAGGAATCATTCAATCATTGATTGTGGCGACGGTTCTTCTATTGGGAATTGGTCTCGAGGTAGAGAGCACGTGGAGATTTTACGTGTTTACGATCATTACGAGTCTCGCTTTCCTGGCGATAATTCAATTTTTGGCTACCACGATGGGCAACCCGGGGCGATTTATCGCAGTCATTATTTTAGTGCTGCAGCTGGGAGCGAGCGGAGGAACCTTCCCGCTTGAATTGCTTCCGAATTTCTATCAAGTCATCCACGGCGCATTGCCGATGACCTACAGCATTAACGGATTCAGAGCAGTCATTTCAAACGGTGACTTTGGCTACATGTGGCAGATGGCCGGCGTCTTAATCGGCATCGCCCTCGTCATGATTGCACTAAGCATTACTTACTTTACAATGTTAAGCCGGAAGGAAGAAACATCAGAAGAACAGCCGGCTTCATAAAGAAAAAGAACTTGTTTCCTTGGAAACAAGTTCTTTTTTTGTTACATTCCCCATTTAATAAGCAATCCTGTATAGGTTAATCCGCCGCCAAACCCGAAAAGCAAAACGATTTGATCTTTTTTCAGCTTCCCGGCTTTCACTGCGAGATCGAGCGCCAAAACAATTGAAACCGAAGACGTGTTTCCGTAGTGCTCAACACTAGTGAGCGTTTTTTCAATCGGGAACGGTGTTTTTTCACAAATTGACTCGATCATGCGCAAGTTGGCGCTGTGAGGAACAAACCAATCGAGATCATCGGAGCTGAGTCCTGCTTTATGTAAAAGCCGTTCAAATTCGCCAGGGACGGTTCTTGCGGCCCATTTATATACCTCGCGTCCGTTTTGCACCATTTTTCCGGAACCGACAAGCTGCACACCGTTTATTTCATTTCGCAGTCCGGCACGATACAAAATATCGCCGCCGTTCCCGCTTGTTCCTTGTACAGACGCAAGAAATCCCGGCGTCTCTTCATCTCGTTCTACTAACAGCGCACCCGCGGCATCGCCGAACAGAACGCATGTCGTTCGATCGGTATAATCCGTTACCTTTGATAACGTCTCTCCGGCGATCACGAGAATTTTATGATGAAGGCCTGATGTGATCAATCCATTTGCCAAATGGAGGCCGTAAGTCAGCCCGGCGCATGTCGCATTAATATCCAGCGCGCCGGTGCTTTCCCAGCCGAAATATTCCTGTATGCGACATGCTGTACTCGGAAAGGCGTAATCGGATGTGGTGGTGGCAACGAGGATCATATCGACACCATCAAGTGTTCCTTTATAACGGCTCTTGAGATTCTTCACCGCTTCTATGCATAAATCAGAGGTAAATTGATGTTCATCTGCAATCCGGCGTTCTCTCATTCCTGTGCGCTGAACGATCCATTCATCAGAGGTATCAACGATCTTTTCTAAATCTGCATTGGTTAAACGTCTGCTCGGCGCATAGGTGCCGATAGCTGTAATTTTTGCTTTTGACATATGAATCACTCCTTATGGTCAGATTATAACACTAGATATTAGTATCTGGTACTAAAAAGAAGGTTTTTTTACAAAAAAAGAGAAGTGTAGAATAGGGAATCTATGAAAAAGAAAAAGGAGGCTGAAAAATGGTCAGTCAAGAAGCAGTAGTCTTTTTGGCATTATCCGGGGCTATTGCGTTTCTGTTGCCAATCGGGCTGATTGTATGGTTTAAGCGAAAGTATGGCGCCTCTCTTAAAGTGTTTTTTATTGGCGCTCTCACGTTTTTTGTCTTCGCTCAGCTGCTGGAAGGCGGCGTTCATGTTTATGTACTGCAAGTGAATGAAATGACGAAAGAAGCGATGCAGCATCCATTATGGTATGGCATTTACGGCTGCTTGATGGCCGGCATTTTTGAGGAGTGCGGAAGGTATATGATGATGCGATTTTTTATGAAGCGCCATCATACTTGGGCAGATGGTCTGGCTTTCGGGGCAGGCCATGGCGGGCTTGAAGCCATCTTGATTACAGGCTTGTCCTCTATCTCACTTATTGTATATGCATTTGCAATCAATAGCGGGACGTTTGAACAGCTTTTGGTCAATGGCGACGTCAAACAGGCGCTTTTGCCGATACAGGAGCAGCTGCTGCATACTCCTTCGTATGAATGGATGCTGGGCGGAATAGAAAGAATCAGTGCCATTGCCGTCCAGATTGGTCTGTCTCTGCTTGTTTTGTACGCTGTTAAAAGCCGTCGGCCGCTGTTTTTGTTGTATTCTATTCTTTTACATGCACTGTTTAATGTACCGGCGGTTTTATATCAGAGAGGAATCATAGAGCATGCTGCAGCTGTTGAAATCATTGTTGCTCTTATAGCGGCTTTATCAGTTTATTGGATTGTAAAAGCAAAAAGGGTGTTTCAATAAAAGGTCCAAGCAGCAGCAATGCCCGCTTGGAAAAATGTGAATGGAAATATTCATTAAGCATGGGTCATCAGAATATTTCTGATTCAGTCTTTAGCAATGACAGCAAGAATGTCTGTGTTTTTTACAAGAGAAACAATGGTGTTTCTTTTTCTTCTTCTCGCAAGGGTCATGGCATTCTTTCTTTTTCTTGCAATGGTCGTGGAAATCTTTATCGAACCACTCGTCAAAGAACCAAAAATCATCGAACCAATCGTGACAACGACATTTCTGTTCATGTGAATGACGACAGCACATAGAAATCCCTCCTCTTCCCATGCTCTCTACAGCATATGAGAGATTGATAGGAAAAGATTGGACGGGTCCCTCGGGAAAAGAGTATATTTTAAGTAGAAAATAAAAGGAGGAATGCCCTATGACGTCCGTACGTAAAACGATGGAGCTCATTAAAGAACTTGTATCGATCCCAAGCCCGACAGGAAATACATATGAGGTGATCAATTATATTGAAAGCCTTTTAAAAGAATGGAAGGTAGAAACGGTTCGGAACCACAAGGGCGGCTTAATTGCAACGCTTCCAGGACGCGACACATCCCGGCATCGCATGCTGACAGCGCACGTTGACACCCTCGGCGCTATGGTGAAGGAAATTAAAGCGGACGGCCGGCTGAAAATCGATTTAATCGGCGGGTTCCGCTACAACTCGATTGAGGGAGAGTATTGCCAAATTGAAACCGCCTCAGGAAAAACGTACACAGGCACAATCTTAATGCATCAAACGTCTGTGCACGTATACAAAGACGCGGGAAAGGCTGAGCGGAATCAAGAGAATATGGAGATCCGCCTAGATGAACCTGTTCACTGCCGGAAAGATACGGAGGAGCTTGGCATTGGCGTCGGAGACTTTGTGTCGTTTGATCCACGTGTTGAGATCACATCAAGCGGATTTATTAAATCGCGCCATTTGGATGACAAAGCAAGCGTCGCCTTATTGCTCCGCTTAATTCATGAAATTCAAACAGAAGACATTGAGCTGCCGTATACAACCCATTTTCTTATTTCCAATAATGAAGAAATCGGTTACGGCGGGAATTCGAATATTCCTCCTGAAACAGTTGAATATTTGGCGGTTGATATGGGGGCTATCGGTGACGGGCAGGCGACTGATGAATATTCAGTATCAATCTGTGTGAAGGATGCGAGCGGGCCGTATCATTATCAGCTCAGAAAGCATTTAGTTCAATTAGCCGAGAAGCATCATATTGACTATAAGCTTGATATATATCCGTACTACGGGTCTGATGCGTCAGCAGCGATCAAATCCGGGCATGATATTGTGCATGGCCTCATAGGGCCGGGAATTGACGCTTCCCATGCATTTGAACGCACCCATAAATCATCTCTTCGCCATACCGCTAAGCTTCTGTATTACTATGTACAGTCACCAATGGTATAAGGGGGAGGACCAATGAAGATTTATAAGCTGAAAAGCACATTCGGCTGGGAAGGTGATGATGGGTTGGGAGAACAGCTGATTCAGCAGATCCTTGCCAGAGAAAAAACCGCCACGTGCGCGCCGAAATCATTGTATTCAAAAGATGAATTGAGGGACGTTTATCAAACAGCGGGTCAGCTTGTTACCGTTTATGATAAACATGACAATCCAAGATGCAATATAAAAGTGACAGATGTCTTTGAAACCACCTTTGGTGCGCCTGATATGAGGTTAGTCAAAGGAGAGGGCAATGGAGACCGAATTGAGGAGTTTCAAGAGGATCATCGGATGGCATGGGCGGAACTGATCAAAAGCGGTGAACTGGAGCTGAATGAGGATACTGTTTTGATTACAGAGCTGTTTGTGCTTGTTAAAGATTAAAAAAGCCTGCGGGGCAAGAACCCCGCAGGCTTTTCATTAACCAGAAATGGTTGCGTTTTGTTCTGTTTTCGATTGGGACATAACAGTTTCTGCTTTCGCAGGATTAAACATGCCTTCCCATTTAGACATCACAACGGCAGCAAGCGCGTTACCAGTCAGGTTGACAACTGTACGTGCCATATCCATGATGCGGTCTACGCCGGCAATAAAGGCAAGTCCTTCAGCCGGAACGCCGATGGTGCCAAGCGTTGCAAGCAAGACAACAAAAGAAGTACCAGGTACGGCAGCCATCCCTTTGGATGTCACCATTAAGACGAGCACAAGCGTAATTTGGTGCCAAATCGTCAAATCAATGCCATATACCTGTGCTAAAAAGAGTGCGGCAATAGATTGATAGAGAACGGAACCGTCTAAGTTAAACGTGTAACCGATCGGAATGACAAATGAAACAATGCCTTTTGGACATCCGATTTTCTCCATTTTTTCCATGATGCGCGGAAGAACCGTTTCAGAGCTGGACGTACTGAACGCCAGTAAGATTTCGTCCTTCATGTAAGCAAGGAACTTGAAGATGCTGATGCCGGCAATTTTTGCGACAATCCCGAAAATAACAATTAAGAAGAAAGCAAGCGCGACATAAACCAATCCGACGAGCTTTCCGAGAGAGATAAGAGAACCGAGTCCGAATTTAGACACAGTCACTCCGATAAGAGCGAAAACGCCGAATGGCGCCACTTTCATCACAAGGTTTACAACGTGGAACATGGCATGGGATACACCTTCAAAAAAGGCTAATACAGGCTTGCCTCTTTCACCGATCGCGGAAATACCCAATGCAAATAGTACTGTAAAGCAGATGATGGCTAGAAGATCCCCTTCGACCAATGACTGGAAGAAGTTTGTCGGCACAATATGGAGGAACGTTTCCGCCACTGATTTATTACTTTGTTCTTTTTCAGTTTCAACATATTGACTGATGTCCGATTTTTGAGCTTCGTGTATATTAACTCCTGTACCCGGATGGAAGATGTTTGCAAGGGCTAGTCCGAGAATAATGGCAAAAGTCGTGATGATCTCGAAGTACAGAATCGTTCTGAAGCCTAATTTACCGACTTGCTTTCCATTTCCTGCACCGGCTACACCGATGATTAAGCTGGAGACAACAATAGGAATCACTATCATTTTGATTAAGCGTAAAAAGAGATCCCCGATTGGCTGCAGGTAAGTAGGCAATGCTGGGTTGCCATACCAAATGACGCCAACAATGACACCTAGAATAAGTCCAACGAATATTTGTGTGGCTAATCCAAACTTAATTCTTTTCATAGATTACCTCCCAAAAAACAAAGTATCAACATATATCATGAATAGACATATATTTAATCTCACTATTAGATCAAATTATAATAGATAAGAAATCAATTCGTCTATAGTAAATTATATTTCGAAAATAAAGAATATTCAATGACATTATGATAATCACCAGAATTATCTAAAAACAGGTGAGCTTTGACCTAACCTGACTATTATTTCAAAATTAAGAGATATGTGAAAAAATAAGAAAATCCCACGCGTAAGGCGCGGGATTTTCGCTCATTACAAATCGTTTACTTTTATACAGTCATTGCAGATATTACCATAACACTCATGCTGCTCTTCTATCTTTTTTCCGCATTCCGCACACTTTTTCGAAGGCAGGTTTCTAAAAAATTCTGTGATTTTCCCCAGCATAACCAATCCCTCTTTCCCCTTTGTAGTGATTTCATTGTAATATAACAGATTACAAAAATCAATAACTGTTTTGATACAATGTTTAAAACATGCTTTTTTTAAGAAAAATGGGTATATTGAAGGAGGATCAATTTTTTTGAAAAGATAGGAGGACATTATGAAAGTTACAGTTATCGGATGCTATGGCGGTTTTCCGGCCGCAAATGAAGCGACGTCAGGCTATTTGTTTCAGTCAGGTGATTACTCTCTGCTTGTTGATTGCGGCAGTGCCGTTTTGTCTAAGCTGTTCGGATATGTGCCGGCGGAAAAGCTGGATGCGGTCGTTCTGTCTCATTATCACCATGACCATATCGCTGATATCGGACCGCTGCAATTTGCCAAGCAAGTCGGTTCGTTTCTCGGCAAAGGAGAGCATACGCTTCCGATTTACGGACATGATGCTGATATAGAACAGTTTCAAAAGCTTACATATAAAACACATACAAAAGGGATCGCCTATCAGCCGGATCAGCCGTTGACTGCCGGTCCGTTTACGATCACCTTTTTAAAAACGATTCACCCGGTGACGTGCTATGCCATGCGGATTACTGACGGCAGCCACACTGTCGTTTATACTGCTGATTCCAGCTATCAGGATTCATTTATACCGTTTTCGAAAGATGCTGATTTATTGATCTCAGAATGCAATTTTTATGCCGATCAAGACGGAACAAGTGCAGGCCATATGAACAGCCTGGAAGCTGGGCGCATTGCAAAAGAAGCCGGAGCGGGAGAACTGCTGCTGACCCATTTGCCGCATTTTGGCGTGCATGACAACCTTCGCAAAGAAGCGAAAACCGTTTTTAACGGAGAAGTGAATATTGCGAAATCAGGTTTTGTGTGGGAAGGATAAAGGAGGAGCACCATGTTATTTATAGACAATCAAAATATCAATGATCCGCGGATCAATCTTGCTATCGAGGAGTACTGTGTAAAGCATTTAGACCCTGAACAGCAATATTTGCTCTTTTATGTGAATCAACCGTCTATTATCATTGGGAAAAACCAAAATACAATAGAAGAAATCAATACAAAATATGTTGAGGAAAACGGGATTATCGTCGTCCGCCGTTTATCAGGCGGGGGCGCTGTGTACCATGATCTGGGGAACTTGAACTTCAGCTTTATTACCAAGGATGACGGGAACAGCTTTCATAACTTTAAAAAATTCACTGAGCCGGTGATTCAGGCGTTACATCAGCTTGGGGTTGAAGCTGAATTAAGCGGCCGGAACGACATTGTAGTGGATGGCCGGAAAATATCCGGAAACGCTCAGTTTGCAACGAAAGGCCGTATTTTCAGCCACGGCACCCTCATGTTTGATTCAGCCATTGATCATGTTGTATCAGCATTAAAGGTGAAAAAGGATAAAATTGAATCAAAAGGCATCAAATCGATCAGAAGCCGAGTAGCAAACATCAGTGAGTTTCTCGATGATAAAATGACCACCGAAGAATTCCGCAGCCATTTGCTTCGCCATATTTTTAACACAAACGACATTGGAAACGTGCCGGAGTATAAGCTGACGGAAAAAGATTGGGAGACCATTCATCAAATTTCGAAAGAGCGCTATCAGAATTGGGATTGGAACTACGGCCGCTCGCCGAAATTTAACCTTAATCATTCGAAACGTTATCCGGTTGGATCGATCGATTTGCGCCTAGAGGTCAAGAAAGGCAAAATCGAGGACTGCAAAATCTTCGGAGATTTCTTCGGTGTCGGTGATGTATCTGAAATTGAAAACCTGCTGGTTGGAAAACAATACGAACGCAGCGTCATCGCTGATGTGCTCGAAGGTGTGAATCTCAAGCATTACTTTGGGAACATTACGAAAGAGGATTTCCTTGATCTGATTTATTAAGGCAAAACACATCGTTTGAAAGAGCGGTTGTGTTTTTGAAATAATGGAGGCAGGAGGGATTCACATGAAAGTGTTTTTAATCGGAGCGAACGGACAAATCGGGCAAAGACTCGTCTCTTTATTCCAAGATAATCCTGATCATTCCATCAGAGCGATGGTCAGAAAAGAAGAACAGAAAGCGTCTCTTGAAGCTGCCGGTGCAGAAGCTGTGCTTGCGAATCTGGAGAGCAGCCCGGAAGAAATCGCCGCTGCGGCAAAAGGTTGTGACGCTATCATTTTCACAGCCGGTTCCGGCGGCAGCACAGGCTATGATAAAACGCTGCTGGTGGATCTCGATGGAGCGGCGAAAGCCATTGAAGCTGCGGACATTGCCGGAATCAAACGGTTTATTATGGTCAGCGCCCTGCAAGCCCATAACCGTGAAAATTGGAATGAGGCACTCAAGCCTTATTATGTGGCCAAGCATTATGCTGATAAAATTCTGGAAGCGAGCGGTTTAACCTATACGATTATCCGTCCGGGAGGCCTTCGCAATGAGCCTGGAACGGGAACTGTTTCAGCAGCGAAGGATCTGGAGCGGGGATTTATTTCTCGTGATGACGTTGCAAAAACGGTCATTGCCTCTTTAGATGAGAAGAATACGGAAAATCGGGCCTTTGATCTGACAGAAGGAGATACGCCGATTGCCGAAGCATTGAAGAAACTATGACAGTACTGACACTCAGGGCTTTTTGCTCTTGAGTGTTTTTTTCAGTTTCTCTATAATGGAGGAGAAAGCTTGGCTTCAATAATGAATGACTATTCATTCACTTTAAGGGGTGGGAGAATGAATCTTGTTTCAAAATTGGAAGAAACAGCATCTGAGAAGCCCGACAGCATCGCATGCAGGTTTAAAGATCACATGATGACGTATCAAGAGCTGAATGAATATATTCAGCGATTTGCGGACGGCCTTCAGGAAGCCGGTATGGAGAAAGGGGACCATCTAGCTTTGCTGGTTGGCAATTCGCCTGATTTTATCATCGCGTTTTTTGGCGCTTTAAAAGCTGGGATCGTGGTTGTTCCCATCAATCCGTTGTACACGCCGACAGAAATTGGTTATATGCTGACAAATGGCGATGTAAAGGCGATCGTGGGCGTTAGCCAGCTTTTGCCGCTTTATGAGAGCATGCATGAATCGCTGCCAAAGGTTGAGCTCGTCATTTTATGCCAGACGGGGGAGGCCGAGCCGGAAGCTGCGGACCCAGAGGTCAGGATGAAAATGACAACGTTTGCAAAAATATTGCGGCCGACATCTGCCGCTAAACAAAACCAAGAACTTGTCCCTGATGATACCGCGGTTATTCTATATACGTCAGGAACGACTGGAAAACCGAAAGGCGCGATGCTGACTCATCAGAATTTGTACAGCAATGCCAACGATGTCGCAGGCTATTTGGGAATGGATGAGAGGGACAATGTGGTCTGCGCTCTTCCCATGTTTCACGTGTTTTGTTTAACCGTCTGCATGAATGCACCGCTGATGAGCGGCGCAACTGTCTTGATTGAGCCTCAATTCAGTCCGGCATCTGTTTTTAAGATTGTTAAGCAGCAGCAGGCGACCATTTTTGCCGGTGTACCTACGATGTATAATTACTTGTTTCAGCATGAAAACGGAAAGAAAGATGATTTTTCTTCCATCCGGCTGTGTATTTCGGGAGGCGCGGCAATGCCAGTCGCGTTGCTGACGGCGTTTGAAGAAAAATTCGGCGTTACCATTTTGGAAGGCTACGGGCTCTCGGAAGCATCACCCGTTACGTGCTTTAACCCGTTTGACAGGGGCAGGAAGCCGGGCTCCATCGGGACAAGTATCTTACATGTCGAAAACAAGGTCGTAGATCCGCTCGGACGCGAGCTGCCCGCTCACCAGGTCGGCGAATTGATCGTGAAAGGCCCCAATGTGATGAAGGGCTATTATAAAATGCCGATGGAAACAGAGCATGCATTAAAAGACGGGTGGCTTTATACGGGGGACTTGGCAAGACGGGATGAGGACGGCTATTTTTACATTGTTGACCGGAAAAAAGACATGATCATTGTAGGAGGATACAATGTGTATCCGCGGGAGGTGGAAGAGGTGCTGTACAGCCATCCGGACGTCAAGGAGGCGGTTGTCATCGGCGTGCCGGACCCCCAAAGCGGGGAAGCGGTAAAGGGATATGTGGTGCCGAAACGCTCTGGGGTAACAGAGGAGGACATCATGCAGCACTGTGAAAAGCATCTGGCAAAATACAAGCGGCCTGCCGCCATTACGTTTCTTGACGATATTCCGAAAAATGCGACGGGGAAAATGCTCAGACGGGCACTGAGAGATATTTTGCCCCAATAAAATGAAAAAGCGAAGCGGTTAGCTTCGCTTTTTCATTTTCAATCCTTTGCTTCTTTTTTAATAATATTTAGCAGCGCCTTTGTATCATTTTTGCTTAATTTGTAGTATGTGCCATCCTTCAAAAAAACGGCTTGCTGGCTGCCGTCAATCCATAGTCTGAATGAGTCATACCGGTCTTTATGAAACTTGATTGTCCCTTCGTAATCAGGGGCTGATGTTTTTTCTGTCTTCACCTGTTTTCCCTGATTCATAATATCCAGCATATCTTTGACGTGCTGTCTTTTTTCAATCTCGATATCTTCCTGGCCGCTTGAAGACAGTGTGATCAAATCCGCGTCTACCGATTGATACACATCGCCTGATCGGCTGTAAAGATAAAAAAATGCGATAAACACAAGACCGATTACCACGATGGCTGCCACTATTTTTTTCATTTGCATCACTCCAAACATTGTTAGTTTTCCCAGCGATCGGGCTTTCCATGCTTAAAAGGGTGGAAAAGTGCGGAACACAGCTTGGTTCTAAGAATTTGAATTTATGATTACAATAGAAGTAACGGGTTGATGTGAGGAGTGAGGCGTTATGCGCAAGTGGATTGCGGCAGCAGGACTTGCTTACGTGCTGTACGGGCTGTTTTTTTATTGGTATTTTTTCCTGTCGGGTGATTCCGCAATACCGGAAGCCGTGAAAGGGACGCAGGCTGATCCGGCTTCTTTCATGAAGCCGTCTGAGTTGGCAGTGGCCGAGCAGTATTCGAATGTCAAGAATTTTTTATTTTTTATCGGGGTACCACTTGATTGGTTTCTGTTTTTTGTTCTGCTTGTCAGCGGTGTTTCAAAGAAAATCAAGAAATGGATCGAAGCGGCCGTGCCTTTTCGGTTTTTGCAGACCGTTGGTTTTGTGTTTGTGCTTTCGCTGATTACAACATTGGTGACGCTGCCTTTAGATTGGATAGGCTATCAAGTATCGCTTGACTATAACATTTCCACACAGACAACGGCCAGCTGGGCTAAGGATCAGGTTATCAGCTTTTGGATCAGCTTTCCAATCTTTACGCTTTGCGTTCTCGTTTTTTATTGGCTGATCAAAAGGCATGAAAAAAAATGGTGGTTATACGCCTGGCTGTTAACAGTGCCGTTTTCGCTGTTTCTGTTTTTTATTCAGCCGGTCATTATCGATCCTTTATACAATGATTTTTATCCGCTGAAAAACAAAGAGCTTGAAAGCAAAATTTTAGAGCTGGCAGATGAAGCCAATATTCCGGCTGACCATGTATATGAAGTGAACATGTCAGAAAAAACAAATGCGCTGAATGCCTATGTTACAGGAATTGGGGCCAATAAACGGATTGTATTGTGGGATACGACGCTGAACAAACTTGACGATTCAGAAATCCTGTTTATTATGGGCCACGAAATGGGCCATTATGTCATGAAGCACGTTTACATCGGTCTGGCTGGTTATTTGCTCGTGTCGCTCGCCGGATTTTATGTCATTGATAAGCTTTACAAGCGGACGGTTCGCCTAACCCGCAGCATGTTTCATTTAGAAGGACGGCATGATCTTGCGGCACTTCCGCTGTTATTGCTTTTGTTTTCTGTTTTGAGCTTTGCGGTGACGCCTTTTTCTAATGCTGTCTCGCGTTATCAGGAGAATAAGGCTGACCAGTATGGGATCGAGTTGACAGAGAACAGAGAAGCCGCTGTTAAAACGTTTCAGGATTTGGCCGTGACGGGGCTGAGCCAGGTTGATCCTCCGGTGCTTGTGAAGATTTTCAGAGGCAGCCATCCTTCGATCATGGAACGGATTCAACATGCGGAGAAAGAAGAGAATGCGCCGGAACATCAGGATGCTGACAAATAAAAAGAAGCAGGTATGGAGGAACCTGCTTCTTTTTACTATTATTGTGCAGCTGCTTGTACGTTGATTAACCCTTTTCCATAGTAGAAAGAGTTTCCAAGATATGTTGCAGTGCTTTCTAAACGATCACGGACTTGCGCGTTTGTCCAAGTCGGGTGCTTAGAAAGAATTAGCGCTGCTGCTCCGGCAACGTGAGGAGTCGCCATGGACGTGCCGTTGTAAGCACCGTAAGTGCCTCCAGGAAGTGTGCTTTGGATGGATACGCCAGGAGCCATCACATCAAGCTCAGAACCTGCGCTTGAGAATGAAGCTCTTTGGTTGCTGCTGTTTACCGCACCTACCGCAATAGTAGAAGGATATTTTGCAGGGTAGCCGACTGTGCTTGAGCTTCCGGACGAACCTTCGTTTCCGGCAGCGGCAGCAACGACGATACCGCTGGAAACGGCTTTATCAACGACTGTTTTCAGCGCTGTAGAACCAGAAGGTCCGCCAAGGCTCATGTTAATAACATCCATATTGTTGGAAATGGCCCATTCAATGCCGTTAATAATCCAGCTATATTGGCCGCTTCCTGTTGAATCAAGCACTTTTACTGCATATAATGATGCGCTTGGCGCTACGCCCAGAACACCGATTGAGTTATTAAGAGCGGCAATCGTACCGGCTACATGCGTGCCGTGAGAACTGCCGTCCTGGTATGGGTTTGTTTCAGAAGGTACGAAGCTTGCTCCGCCTCTGACGTTTAAGTCAGGATGAGAAGAGTCAATTCCGCTGTCAATAACAGCTACTTTTACGTTAGAGCCTGTGTAGCCTTGAGAGTGAAGAGCCGGCGCTTTAATTTGAGAAATGCCATAAGGAACAGATTGCGCATATTCATGTGCAATATGATCTTCTTCCACATATGCAACGCTCGGATCTTTTTTCAATTCTTTTACAGCTTTTTCATCCAATGTTGCTGCGGCCGCGTTAACATACTTAAATTGCTTTTGAACCTTTCCGCCTTTTTCAGAAATAACATCCTTTTTCTTGGCGGAACTCATGGCACTCATTGTCTGCTTAAATCCGACAATGTATTTCTTTTCTGTACTGCTTTTTCCGGCAGCCTGCGCAGACATGTTGCTGAACGCCATCGTAAAGATTAACGTTAACGCAAACAACAAGCTGATCCACAATTTTTTGCTTCTCACTCTTTACCCTCTCCTTTTAAAAAATTCAGAGTAGACTTACTTAAAAGACTATTCTGTGAATTTATTGTAATAGATGGAATAATATTTTAGTAGACCCATTTTTTTGAGATGATTTTATCTCTATTTAGGTATATCATCTCTCGCTATTTCCGTAGAGACTCGAAATAACTATTTTCATACAGAAAAGAACGAAAATAGACATGAGTAAATGTTCATTATGCTGAAATGTCATGCTTTTTTAGGTTAAATGCTCCTGAGTCCCTGCAAATTCCTGTCGAAAAAATTCGTTCAAATGACCTGCATATGCTTCCGTGAGAACAATGGATATTATCGTGATATTTTTTCAAAGCATGATGATAAAAGTATTCTGAAAAATAAACTTTACAGAAAAGGGATAGAATGAAAAAATTATTGAGAGGGAGGAAGAAATAAGATGAACATTCGCCAAGCAAAGACATCAGATGCGGCCGCCATTGCGCCGCTGTTTAACCAATATCGGGAATTTTATAGACAGGCATCCGATTTGCAAGGGGCGGAGGCTTTTTTGAAAGCTCGTTTGGAAAATCACGAGTCTGTTATTTTGATAGCAGAAGAAAATGGAGAATTCATAGGCTTTACCCAGCTCTATCCAACGTTTTCTTCTGTGTCAATGAAAAGGATCTACATATTAAATGACTTATTTGTCGTTCCTCATGCGCGTACAAAGGGAGCCGGCGGCCGGCTGCTTTCTGCCGCAAAGGATTATGCAGAGGAAAACGGGGCAAAATGTTTAACACTTCAGACTGAGCACCACAACCGGAAGGCAAGAAGCTTGTATGAGCAAAACGGCTATGAAGAGGATACCGCATTTGTCCATTATCGTCTGAATGTGCCGGCGAAGTGAAAATGGCGGCTTGATGATTTGGTTTTTTGAACGTTCTTCGGTTACGATATAAATGAAAAGGAGTGTGCCGAATGTCAACGTTATTTCAAGCATTGCAGGCAGAAAAAAATGCCGATGATGTTTCAGTCCATGTGAAAACCATATCAACAGAGGATTTGCCGAAGGATGGTGTCCTGATTAAAGTTGCTTATTCCGGCATTAATTACAAAGATGGTCTGGCCGGAAAAGCAGGAGGCAATATCGTCAGAGAGTATCCGCTTATTTTAGGCATTGATGCTGCGGGTACGGTCGTCTCTTCCAATGATCCGCGTTTTGCGGAGGGGGATGAGGTGATCGCGACAAGCTATGAGCTCGGTGTCTCCCGTGATGGCGGATTAAGTGAATACGCTTCGGTGCCTGGTGACTGGCTGGTGCCTTTGCCACAGAATCTTTCGTTAAAAGAAGCGATGGTGTACGGAACGGCGGGATTTACTGCGGCGTTATCAGTGCATCGGCTTGAACAGAACGGTCTGTCTCCGGAAAAAGGCAGCGTGCTAGTCACAGGAGCAACCGGCGGTGTCGGCGGAATTGCGGTATCGATGCTGAACAAGCGGGGCTATGATGTTGTGCCAAGCACCGGAAACCGGGAGGCGGCTGATTATTTGAAACAGCTTGGTGCAAGCGAAGTAATCAGCAGGGAAGATGTCTATGACGGAACGCTTAAGGCGCTGTCCAAGCAGCAATGGCAGGGAGCGGTTGATCCAGTCGGCGGAAAACAGCTTGCCTCGCTTTTAAGCAAAATTCAATACGGCGGATCTGTCGCAGTGAGCGGCTTAACCGGCGGAGGAGAAGTTCCGGCAACGGTGTATCCCTTTATTCTTCGCGGAGTAAGCCTGCTCGGAATCGATTCAGTATACTGTCCGATGGACGTCAGAGCCGCTGTTTGGGAGCGCATGTCTTCTGATCTCAAGCCTGATCAGCTGCTGACCATCGTGGACAGGGAAGTATCATTGGAAGAAACGCCGGGTGCGTTAAAAGATATTTTGCAAAATCGCATTCAAGGAAGAGTGATTGTGAAGCTTTAACAGGATCAGCTTGCAGAGAATGTTATTTTTCTGCAAGCTTTTTTGTGGACAGGATGATCAGCTGCTGGACTGCTGTGTCGCGAAACAAGATTTTCATGTAAGCGGAACTTTCTCTTCTCATTTTAAAAATAATTGGTGATAATGATTCTCATTCCGTGTTATACTACTCTTGGACATCTTAACCATAGAAACTACCAACAGGAGAGACTGGAACATATGAAAAAAACACTGATTATTCTTACAGTTTTACTTCTTTCTGTCTTAACGGCTGCTTGCTCGTCTTCAAGCGGCAATCAAAACAGTAAAGAACATAAAGTGGCGGTAACACATGATTTAGGGAAGACAAATGTGCCTGAGCATCCGAAGCGGGTTGTTGTTCTTGAGCTTGGTTTTATTGATACACTGCTTGATCTCGGCATTACGCCTGTCGGGGTTGCCGATGACAACAAAGCGAAGCAGCTGATCAACAAGGATGTGCTGAAGAAAATTGACGGCTACACATCTGTCGGCACTCGCTCACAGCCAAGCATGGAAAAAATCGCTTCATTAAAACCCGATTTAATTATTGCTGACACGACCCGGCATAAGAAGGTGTACGATCAGCTGAAAAAAATAGCGCCGACGATTGCGCTTAATAATTTAAATGCTGATTATCAGGATACAATTGACGCTTCGCTTACGATTGCAAAAGCAGTCGGCAAGGAGAAGGAAATGGAGAAAAAGCTGACGGCGCATGAAGAAAAGCTTAGCGAGACAAAGCAGAAAATCAGCGCGAACAGCCAGTCCGTGCTTTTGATCGGAAATACAAATGATACGATTATGGCCAGGGATGAAAACTTCTTTACATCGAGACTTTTAACACAGGTCGGCTATCGATATGCAATCAGTACGTCAGGCAATAGCGATTCAAGCAATGGCGGCGACTCTGTGAATATGAAAATGACACTGGAGCAGCTGCTGAAAACAGATCCGGATGTGATCATCCTGATGACAGGAAAAACAGATGACCTCGATGCCGACGGTAAACGCCCGATCGAAAAGAATGTCCTTTGGAAAAAACTGAAGGCAGTGAAAAACGGGCATGTATACCACGTGGACCGTGCGGTGTGGTCTCTGCGCCGCAGTGTAGACGGGGCGAATGCCATTTTGGACGAGCTTCAAAAAGAGATGCCGGCTGCTAAGAAATAAAAGAAAAGACAGGCAAACGCCTGTCTTTTTCTTATTTGATAAAGCCGGATAAGTGGCTGTTGATATTATAGTCTTTTATCCGCCATTTTTCTTCTGCAAATTCAATGTTGCTGAGGCAAGCGTTGACGAGGCGCGTGCTTTGAAGCTCCGGGTCACCGCCCGATATTTCCGTCAGCAGTGCGTGAATTGCCGCACCGTGCGCCACGATCAGCACCTTCTGGTTTGGGTACGCCTGGTTCACTTTTGCCAAACCGCCCATCAGCCTGTCAGTGAGTTCTTCTAACGTTTCCATATTCGGATAGATGTTATCCGGATAGCGCTTTGTCCGTTCCTCCAGCGGCATGCCCTCCGCGTCGCCGTAATCGCGTTCCTTAAAATCATCCATCTCGACTATCGGAAGATGCAGATATTCATTAATAATTTCCGCGGTTCTTTTCGCTCTTTTCAGCGGGCTCGTCACGATAATATCCCAAGAAAAGTCCTTTACATATTCTCCGGTTTCTCTTGCTTGGCGTTCACCTGTTGTGTTTAGCGGAATATCGGTTTTTCCTTGGCATTTTTGCTGCAGGTTCCAATCGGTTTCTCCATGTCTTACTAAGCAAACGGCTGTCATAAAATCCCCTTCCTGACTTTATTCATATCACTATTATACTAAATCGAAAGCATGCATCCTATAAAAAAGCCTATGCAAGAACTTCAAATAATAAAGCCAGCCCGATTCCGCCGCCGCTTCCGATGGCTGCAACAGCATATTGACAGTCTGTCCGTCTTTTCGCTTCATAAAACAATCTGGTTACCAGAGCTGCACCTGATGCACCGTATGGATGGCCAAGAGCTAATGCGCCGCCGCGCACATTGATTTTTGAAAAGGGAATGCCGAGTTCTTGCGAGCAGACACAAATTTTGACGGCAAAGGCTTCATTGATTTCAAATAAACCGATATCATCAGGTGTTACATCGTGTGTATGTAAGAGATTACGGATCGCATCAACCGGTGCCGCGGGCGGATAGTTGGGGTGAATCCCGCTGACTGCGCTGCCGATAAACCGAAGCACAGGCTTAAGTCCCAGGGCTGCCGCTTTTTCTTCTTCCATTACCAAAAGAGCCGCTGCTCCGTCTGCTATGCCGCTGCTGTTGGCTGCTGTGACTGTTCCGGAGCTGGTGTCGAAAACCGGCTTTGCACGGGGAATAATCGCTTCTATTGGCCGCGTTTTCAAAAATGCTTCGTCCGTCTCCAATTCCCCGAGAGCAACAACTTCTTCACGGTAAAATCCTTCATCATGCGCGTTCCTGCTGCGTTGATGGCTGAGAAGCGCGTACTCATCCTGCATGCTTCTGCTGATGGAATAGCGTGCAGCCGTATATTCTGCCGCAATGCCCATGTCTGGATCGCCGATCGCATCTGGAGAAAAGCGAGCCCGTTCTGAAAAAGGGGATTGGCTGCTGCTTTCTGAGCCGCCCGCGATATACATCGTGCCGGCTCCCGCTTGAATAAGGCTGCAGGCATAGCGCACAGCTTCAAGGCCGGAGCCGCACTGTCTGTCAATTGTCATTCCGGGAACCGATAAAGGCAGTCCGGCTTGAAGGGCTGACATCCTGGCGAGGTTGCCGCCTCTGCCGGTAGCGTTTCCGAGAATGACCTCGTCAACTTGATCCTCTAGCTTTCGGCTGAGACAGCGGATGATGGGAGCCGCCAAATCCTCCGGCAGGAAGGGCTTCAGCAGTCCGTTTTGATTTCCAAAGATC
Organism: Bacillus sp. SG20033; assembly: GCF_044570195.1. NCBI lineage: Bacteria > Bacillati > Bacillota > Bacilli > Caryophanales > Bacillaceae > Bacillus > Bacillus sp. SG20033. The sequence goes on from NZ_CP172606.1 coordinate 1,097,881, forward strand.
GTTCGTTTTGCATCAACAATAACCGCATTCATTTATACTGTACACTCTCTTCCAGCCATTTTTTCACTCTGGAACGGGCAATTTTTCCGCTGCTCGTTTCCGGCAAGCTGTCTGCAAACACCCATTTTTTCGGGATTTTATAGGAGGCTAATTTCTGTTTACACAAGGCTTTCAGTGTTCTGGCATTAGCGTTTCCATGAATGACAGCTACAGCGATTTCCCCCCAATACTCGTCGGGAATGCCAACGACAGCCGCGCTTTCAACCTCTGGGCAGGCGAGAAGCACACGTTCAATTTCTTCTGGGAAAATATTTAATCCTCCGTACACGATCATCCCGTTTTCTCTTCCTGATATGTATAGAAAGCCCTCTTCATCAACGTAGCCCATATCATCCACTGTCATCCATTCATCTGGTGTGCTGCCGTTCACATAGCCGGAAAACCTCATCGGGCTTTTGACAAATATTTTTCCGATTTCTCCTGGCTGGCAGCGTTCTCCTCCAGCGTTGAGGATTTCGATCCGGACATTATGAAAAGGGCGGCCCGCTGAATGCGGCTTCCGTTTGCTGTCTTCCGGTGAAGAAAACGTCACAAAACTAAGCTCTGATGTGCCGTAAAAATCGTACAGCTTGAGATGAGGCCATGCAGCGGCAAGCTTCTCCTTGGATTCTGCCGGCCAGTCTGCGCCGGATGAGATGATTTTGACGGGACTGTCGGGAAAACCCTCAATCCTTGTGAGGGCGTCTGTCATCGTCGGTACGGTATAGAGAACACTGATGGATCTACGGCACAGCCATTCCTTCGCTTTGGCAGGAGAAAACTTTTTCAGCAAACAAACGGTTCCTCCAAGAAACAAAGTGCTGACTGCCCCGTATAAGAAGTGAGAGGACATTAACGTCCCGGGAATCAATACCGTGTCATTTGATGAAATTGAAAAATCTGTTTCTGTACAGGTAAAGCTCTCTATCCATGAGCGGTGAGATCGCGTAAAGGCCTTCGGTTTTCCTGTCGAGCCCGACGTAAATCCCATATAAAAAGGGTGCTCCGGATCAATGGTAGGCAAGGGATCAGCGGTTGCTTCAGAAATATCTGCCATACAGTTATCCAGCAAAACAACAGGTGTCTGGCTATCTGTCAGTTTGTTTTTGAAAAAGGCTAAAGTAACCACAAGATCCGCATTGCTTATGGACAGCCGCTCCTTACATTCAGCCGGGCTCCAGCGTGTGTCGATGGGAATGGCTGTGCATCCAGCCGCTGCGGCTCCGGCAAACAGCTGTAAAAACGCCAGACTATTTGGGAGCAGGATCGCCACACGATTCGGCATGCTCGGCTGTGACCGCAGCCAATTTGCGGTTTGAGAGACAAGCCGATCCCAATCATGGTACGTGATTTGTTCCGATTCAGTCTGGATCGCTACACGGCTGGGCGATGTTTCGGCAGTAGATGAATAGGTATGAGTAATTGTCATGTAGTGTCATCCTCCTTTTGTAAACATCGTATCAGAAAGAGACAAGGCTTGAGTGATTTTTATCGCCAGAAATGCAGATGCAGCCGCTTTTATCAAATCACCAGGCACATATGCAAGGCTCATGAAGGCGGCCTGTGACAAATCAATATGCATGATAAAAGCTTGTACCGGTATACCAAGCAGATAAATAAAGATGATGCCGAATACGATATGAGTGAAAAAGAGACGCAATACTGTCACCTTCCGCAGCCTGTTAGCGGCTAAACTGATCAGCCATGAAGCGAGGGGATAAGCAATCAAAAAGCCTGCGCTCGGTCCGAAAAACACACCAAAACCGCCGCGTCCGCCGGGCAACAGCGGCGCTCCGAAGGCGACGAGCAGCAAAAAGACAAGCTGGCTTAAGAAAGCAGACTTTGGCCTGAGAATGCTGCCTGCCAACATGACACCAAGCGTTTGCAATGTAATCGGAACAGGTGTAAAGGATAAGAAGAGAGGGGGCATAAAGCCGAGCACTGCCATCAGCGCGGTGAAAATCGCAATATGCATCATGTCGATTAATTTCAGCATGTGAAATCCTCCAAACAGTAATCAAATATGGTTATACAATAAATGCAGGCAATTATTATGTCAACTGATTTTTAATTTAAGTTTACATAATGAACGCAAAAAAACCGGCCGTATGGCAGACCGGTTTTTGATGGTTATTCTTCTGTCAGGATGACAAGCGAATCAACGGAAGCGGCCACATGGGAAACGGCGCGGCTGACTTCCTGAAGCCCTCCAAGAAAGGCTTGCAGATCGACGTCGATTTTGCCTGATTGCTCTTTGCTGATTTTCATGCTGTGGACGATTTCATCGAATAAGCGGTTAATTTGCGTCATTTTTTCTTTACTTTCGCTGACTAGCTCATTCACGTCTTTGATATGCTTGGATACAATGTTGATTTGTGTATTCGTATTGTTCACAAGCTCAGAAACAGTAGAGACGGTTTTTTTCGTATCCTCAGAAAGCTTCCGCACTTCATTTGCCACGACAGCAAAGCCTTTGCCGTGTTCTCCGGCGCGGGCGGATTCAATAGATGCATTGAGCGAGAGAAGGTTTGTTTGTTCAGCTATGCCTGTGACGATGCCGAAGATTTTTTCAATTTGCTGCGCGATTTCATCCAGCTTGACCATTTCTTTTTCGATTTGGACAAGGCTTGTGTCAATTTTGTTCATCTGTTTTTGCTGGACTTCTAGCTCTTTTTTTCCGCCGATCGACTTTTCTTCAACAGTGCTGGATGTTACAGTGCCGGCTTTGGATGCTTGAGAAATGCCTTCAGATTTGTCCACAAGCTCTTGAACTGATCTGCTTGTTTCTGAAAACAGATTGGCAATCGATCCAGAGGTTTCTTGAATTTTCTGATGAAGAAGGTTTTTCTTTTCTTCTTGTTCATCACGGGTCTGGTTATATTCGCTTTGAAACGCTTCAAGGACAAGCTGCTGTTCTAAGTTCAAGATTTTTGTTGTTGCTTTAATGGCTTTTAGCAGTTCTTGCTGATTTGTAATGGACGCTTCATAAATGTCAATCATTGACAAAAGAAGCTCTTGAAACGCACCCATATACCATTTTGGCAAAAGGCCGATTCTTAAATGGATGGAGGCGATTCGGTTACGCTTTTCAATAAATTCATCATCGATAACGCCCGCAAACATTTCCTGAATATGCCGTTTTAACGTTTGTTTTAAGCGGTCAACTGAGCTGTGATCATTAATGATATCCATCAATGAGCTTTCATGGTCAAGGTTTTTATAAAACGCATCGACGATATTTACGATATTTTCTTGAATGAGTGGCTGAAGCTGCTCTAACACGTAAAGCTCAGCATCTCCCAACCTGACCATTTTGAGCTGTTTTTTGACATCTGCATGTTTGTTTGTGAGCTGAATGCGGTTTTTTTGCTGTCCGTTTGAATCTGAAAAGTAAGCTGTTTCTTGTTTTCTGTCTTTTTTAAATAACAATACAATGATCCCCCTTGGGAAAAATATAATTTTTACTTTTTGGCTTTTTAAGCCTTTTTCTTTTTTATCGGCCAAGGGAAACATGAATGAAGCTGCAGATGAAAAATATTTGAAAAACCGTTCATTAAAATGAACGGTTTAATCGAGATCTATTTGTTTTAATGGTTTAATGGCCGGACCCTCTACAACTTCGCCAGATGGCTTAAAGCGTGATCCGTGGCACGGACAATCCCACGTATGCTCACTGTCGTTCCACTCGACCTCGCAGCCTAAATGGGTACAAGTCGTATCAACGAGATGGAGGCAGCCTGTCTCATCCCGAAATGCTCCCGCTCGCCTGCCGTTTATGGTGACGGCTTTCCCTTCTCCTGGCGAAATGTCTTCAAATTGGGCATCAGGCCTTTCAAGCTTTCCTTTAATCAAATGCTTGGCGACATCGGCATTGTAGGAAATCACTTTCTGCAACCCGGGATTCAGATGGAAACGGGACGGCGTGAAAATGCTTTCGTATGGATTGTCTTTTTTCTCCACAAGGTCTGACAATAAAGTGGCTGCGACTGCTGAGGACGTCATGCCCCATTTTTTGAACCCGGTCGCTACTAGAATATTGTCCTCATTTTCCGACATCGGCCCGATAAACGGGATTTTGTCGATCGTCACTAGATCTTGGGTGGACCAATAATATGGAATGCTTTCGATGCCGATGGTGCTTTCGGCCAGTTGTCTCAGTGTTTCATAATGTGTAGACATGGCTTTTCCCTGGCCTGTTTTATGGCTTACTCCGCTGAAGAGAATCAGCTTTTCACCGTTTACAACCGTATAGCGGAGCGCCACTGACGGCTGATCGATACTCAAATACATGCCCTCGGGATACTCGATCTTCGGCTTGATGGCAAGGACATAAGATCTGTCGGAGTACATTCTCGCAGCATATAATCCGCCTCCGTCATAAAAAGGGAAGTGGGAACAGCATATGATAAAGCTGCTCTTAATGGCGTGCCGGCTTTTTGTTACCACTTCGGGCCTTTCGCCTTTTTTGATATCAAGCGCAACGGTCTCTTCATAAATTCGGCTGCCTTTTTGAACAATTTGCTCCAGAAGCGCTTTTAAGTATTGAAGCGGATGAAATTGAGCTTGATTCTTCATGACAAGCGCCAGCTTAGAACCTAAGGGAATTGGAAGATCCTTGATAAGGTCTCTTTCAATTCCGAGCTTTGTGTATGCCTCATGCTCGGTGCGGATTTTTTGAACAGCGTTTTCATTTGCCGTATAAAGATATGCGTCTTGCTCGATCCATTCACAATCAATTCGATGTTCATCAACAATGCCTTTTATGTAATCAATTGCGTTTTGGTTTGCTTCATAATAAAGCCTCGCATGGTTTAATCCGAAATGGCGGATAAATTCGTCGTATATCATGTCATGCTGTGCGGTAACTTTAGCAGTTGTATGTGCAGTGGTTCCGTTAAGAACCTGATTTGCTTCAATCAAAACGACACGGAAGCCTCTCTTCGTAAGTTCATATGCCGTTGTGATTCCAGTAATCCCGCCTCCGATAATGGTGACGTCACATTCAGTGTCCTCTTGAAGCGCAGGAAAAGAAGGCAAGTCAGTTGATGTTTTCCAGTATGTTTCAGGTGCTTCCTTTGCAAAATGTTGATTAGCCAAGCCGTTATACCTCCAATCAGATTTATTCTTAATTTTTCCATATTCTATCTTTTCATACATAGGAAGCAGGCATTGTTCATAACATAATAAGGTTGAAAAGGAGTGATTTCATTGGCGAATCAAAAAAAGAAAACATTACCGCCTCAGCACCAGAACCAGCAGCCTGGTTTTGAATATCTGATGGACCCGCGTCCGGTTTTTGATAAGCCGAAGAAAGCGAAAAAATTAGAGGGCAAAACCGCTATTATTACTGGAGGAGACAGCGGGATTGGACGCGCTGTCTCGGTGTTATTCGCAAAAGAAGGAGCTAATGTGGTCATTGTGTATTTGAATGAACATCAGGACGCCGAGGAAACAAAGCAGTATGTAGAAAAGGAAGGGGTAAAATGCCTGCTGATTGCAGGAGATGTTGGGGATGAAGCGTTTTGCAATGATGTGGTCGGGCAGGCAAGCCAAGTGTTTCCATCCATTGATATATTGGTTAACAATGCAGCTGAGCAGCATGTCCAGCCCAGCATTGAAAAAATCACCAGCCACCAGCTGATCAGAACCTTCCAAACAAACATTTTTTCCATGTTTTACTTAACAAAGGCAGTGCTGCCTCATTTAAAAAAAGGGAGCTCTATTATTAATACCGCTTCAATTACCGCCTATAAAGGCAATAAAACGCTGATCGATTATTCAGCGACAAAAGGCGCGATCGTTACGTTTACAAGGTCCCTTTCCCAGTCGCTTGTTCAGCAGGGCATACGGGTCAATGCAGTGGCACCGGGTCCCATTTGGACACCGCTTATCCCGGCCAGCTTTGCAGCAAAAGACGTGGAAGTGTTTGGTTCAGACGTGCCGATGGAACGCCCGGGACAGCCGGTCGAAGTGGCGCCAAGCTATCTATACCTTGCCAGCGACGATTCCACATACGTCACAGGGCAGACGATTCACGTCAATGGCGGAACCATTGTGAACGGATAATAAAAAGCCAATCCTTGAAGGATTGGCTTATTCGCTCTGCTTGAGCGCTGCATATTCTTTAGAGAGCGTAAGAAACGCATCTTTATCTTTTTCGTCCAAGGCTTTGTTAATTTGGTCCGTCAGCATGGCAAGCCGACGGTTATACAAGGATTCATCGAGCACCATTTGAATGTAAATATCGGCCATTGTCACATCGAATTCATTTGCTTTTTGCGTGTTGCGGGACTTCATGAGCTCAGTGTACGATTTCTTCTCTTTCATAAAGAATCCCCCCAATGCCTTTTTTATAGTATATGGATAACGGTCGAAAAAATCAATAAATTTTTATAATTTTTAGACAACTAATACTTGGCAATCTATCGACATATCCTGCAAAAAGCCGTAAACCGGCAAGTCTTATGAAAGTAAAATCGGTTTATTACTAGTCATTTAGTACCATTAAATATCATTAAAAGATGATTTTATCTTAAATGTTAAAAAAACCTGTCGTTTTATAAAAACAGATGATAGATTATTAGTATAAATTTTGCAGAAAAAGGATGGAGGCCATAATATGAGTCAGAAAACAGACGCACCTTTGGAATCGTATGAAGTGAACGGCGCAACAATTGCCGTGCTGCCAGAAGAAATAGACGGCAAAATCTGTTCCAAAATTATTGAAAAAGATTGCGTGTTTTATGTCAACATGAAGCCGCTGCAAATTGTCGACAGAAGCTGCCGATTTTTTGGATCAAGCTATGCGGGAAGAAAAGCAGGAACTTATGAAGTGACAAAAATTTCACACAAGCCGCCAATCATGGTGGACCCTTCGAACCAAATCTTTTTATTCCCTACACTTTCTTCGACAAGACCCCAATGCGGCTGGATTTCCCATGTGCATGTAAAAGAATTCAAAGCGACTGAATTCGACGATACGGAAGTGACGTTTTCAAATGGGAAAACGATGGAGCTGCCGATCTCTTATAATTCGTTCGAGAACCAGGTATATCGAACAGCGTGGCTTAGAACCAAGTTCCAAGACAGAATCGACCACCGCGTTCCGAAAAGACAGGAATTTATGCTGTACCCGAAAGAAGAGCGGACGAAGATGATTTATGATTTTATTTTGCGTGAGCTCGGGGAGCGGTATTAGAAAATAGAAAGGAGCTGACCCACAGGGCAGCTCCTTTCATAAAGCTATGCCGTCGGAATTCCTCCGGTGATGCCATATACCTGAGATGTCACATAGCTTGAATTCTCTGAAGCTAGAAATACATAAACATCGGCCAATTCCACTGGCTGCCCAGCGCGATTTAATGGAGCTGGCGGCGTGCCTTGTCCGAATTTCGGGATGTTTTCCGTCGGCTGTCCGCCGGAAATTTGCAGCGGTGTCCAAATTGGTCCGGGCGCAACTGAATTTACTCTGATGCCTTTGGAAGCAAGCTGTTTTCCCAGTCCGACGGTAAAGCCGATAATGGCGTTTTTCGTTGCTGCGTAATCTAACAGCATCGGGCTTGGATTGTAGCCTTCAACTGAGGTTGTTGTGATAATTGAAGCTCCCTCCGGCAAATACGGAAGCGCCGCTTTTACAACCCAGTAAAGGGAAAAGACGTTCACTTCAAATGTTTTATAGATTTGTTCAGTAGGCAGATCTTCGATGTTTTCGACCGCTTGCTGTTTGCCTGCAACGAGCGCCAGCACATCAAGTCCGCCGAGTTCGTGATGCGACTGTTTGACTAGATCTTGGCAAAAGGATTCGTCGCTCAAGTCTCCGGGGATCAGCACTGCTTTTCGGCCTTCTGCTTCAATCAGTTCTTTTACCTCTTCAGCATCTGGCTGTTCCTCGGGCAAGTAGTTAATGGCCACATCGGCACCTTCTCTGGCGTAAGCAATCGCGGCAGCGCGGCCGATACCGGAATCGCCGCCCGTGACAAGCGCTTTTCGACCCGTTAGTTTACCTGATCCTTTGTAGCTTTTTTCTCCGCAATCAGGGACAGGCTTCATGTTCTTTTGCAGGCCTGGCGGTTCTTGATATTGTTCGGGAAATTCATCATGAAAAAATGCTTTTATAGGATTCGTAAGATTTGAATCAGACATCAGCAACGCTCCTTTTCTGTTTGGTGTACATTCGTATGTGTACCCCTGAGCATAAGCAGAAAAACATGTTTTGGCAGTTTGAATAGTGAAGGAAATAGAAAACAAGAAAAAACAAAGCCTTCTTCCATATTTATCTTGTCAAATAAGACTATATGAATTATGATAAATTCGAGCTATAAATCAACTAAATATTGGGTATTGGGGGAGTGGATCGTCATGAAAAAAGCGGCGGCGGTTTTGCTGTCACTCGGTCTCGTTTTCGGTTTTTCATACGGAGCTGACCATGTGGCGGAAGCCAAAATAAAGGTGAAGGTCTATAAGAACTGCAAGGAGTTAAACAAAGTATACAAAGGCGGAGTGGCTCGCACTTCGAAGGCGAAAAACAAAGGCGGAAAAACAAAGTACAAGCCTTACGTCTCTAAGGACCTTTATGATGCCAATAAAAAGAAAGACCGCGATAAAGATCTTATCGCCTGTGAACGGTAAATAAGAAAAAGCAATCTGGTGTCCAGATTGCTTTTTCTATTGCTTAAGCCGCCTGATCGGCCGCAGCGCTTTTCGCCTTCCTTGTCATAAGGCTGACTGCCATCATGACCGTGATATTCAAAAGCAGGGCGACGATGCCTACATTCAAGTCTTTTGCGGCTTGCGGCAGAGCCGGAAATAAAGTGCCGATCGTCGTTTCCGTCATTGTAATATAAGTAACTGCTCCGACACCTGCAATAATGCCGGCGAAGGCCCCCTGCTTTGTCACCATATTATGCTTGAACAGGCTGAACAAAAGGGCGGGGAATAGCTGTGTGACAAGGCTGTAGCCCATCAAAAGCAGCGTAACGATGGTATTCCCGCCTTTGAAGGTAAAATACACCGAAATCAGCGCAATCACCGGCACTAAAAACTTAGCAAGAGCCGATACCTGCTGTTCTGTCGTGCGGGGCGCAATTATCTTGTACACATTTTTTGCAAACAGCGTGGAGGCGGACATTAAGATCATAGACCCTGGCACAAGTGCTGTCAGCAGTCCGGCAGCACCGATAATTCCGACAAACCAAGGGTCAAATGCTTGCAGAGACAGTCTCAAAAGCGATAGATCCCCGTCTGCGCCTTTCAGATCTGGAACTTGCAGGATAGCCGCAAAGCCGACGAAAAGGACGAAGAGCAAGACCAGCTGGTACAAAGGCATGATGATGGCGTTTTTACGAAAGACTTTTGGGTTTTCAGCTGAATACGAGGCGGAAAACGTGTGAGGCCACATGTAAAACCCGAGCGCTGTCAAGAGTACGGTTGAACTGAACCAGGCCACACTTTGTCCCGATTCGGGGAGCGTAAGAAAGCCAGGCTTTGCCGTTTCAATCTGCTGAAACATGTCTTGAAATCCGCCGTAGTAATGAATTGGCAAATACACACCTAAAAACAGAACGACAACCAGAATCATGATGTCCTTCACAACCGATATCCAAGCAGACCCGTGAATGCCTGAAACCATAACATAAACCGTGATGGAAACAGCGCCGATCCAGATGGCGGCGGTCGGGGTGATTTTGCCGTACGAGGTTTCCGATACAATCAGCCCGAGACCTTTCAGCTGCAGTACAAGATAGGGAATGAGTGCGGCGATGCCGACCAGTGAAACGAGAATGCCAAGCAGCGGACTGTTGTATTTTTTTGTGAAAAAATCAGACTGCGACATCAGTTTATGCTGTTTCGCGTACGTCCAAACTGCCGGAAGAAGCCAGTAAGAAAGGATGTAGGCCAGACATCCGTAGGCGATGATATAAAAGGCTGGACCGCCTTTTCCGTAGGCCCAGCCGCTGCCGCCGAGAAACGTAAAAGTAGTATAAATTTCGCCTGCCATCAAAAGGAAGACGAAAACAGTTCCGAAGCCGCGCCCTCCGACCGTCCACTGCTCCAGGTTCATGTCTTTTCCTTTTTGGGCGCGTATACCGAGAAAAATACTCAAGAGCAGGACACCGAAAATGATGATGAGAGCTGCATTCATTCTGCTTCCTCCTTTTTATTTTCCTTGTCGAGGACATACACAATCGCCATCAGCGCAGAGGTCAAAAGAGCCCACATCACAATATAGGCAAGAATAAACGGCATGCCGAACACATAGGGGGTCACCTTATTTGCAAAAGGGATGCCGAGTAAGATTCCGATAAAGGGCAAAGCGGCGAGAACGTGAATCAGTTTCATAGAATCCTCCTTCTATTTAGGATTGGGGTGTACAAGCCCAAGCGTACTGAAAATGATGTCGCAGATATGGCAGCACATGTCATTTTTTGGCGTGAATGGCTGTGGTTCGAATTATAAATAAATTTATTTTGTTTGTATAGTGTGAATTGTCTGAAATTAATGCTCTGAATCGCCCGAAGAGGGAACGGGCAGTATGATTCAAAAGGCTCAGAGTCTGTCTGGGGCAAATAGATAGTATGTTAATAATTCGCTGACCTGCTCACGGATTCGCGGATTAAAATAGCGATGGTTTTCTTCATAACCGTCGATGACAAATGTATAGAGCGTAAAGGCCTCATCGCGTTCCGTCTCGCGGATTGCAATTTTTCTTTTCCTCAGTTCTTTTCTGACCTCCATCAAATCCTTTTGTGCTATTTTTAATGATTCGCCGATAAGCTGTTTATAAGGATGCTTCAATTTTAATGTGCTTTCTTCAATTCCGGCGAGATCACGGTTAAAAATCGTAATGGCCATGGGCAAAAAGAGAGCCCGTTCAATTAAATCGTATATTTCCTCCTGCAGATTTGGCATGTTGACTCCTTTCTTCTAAGGGAACGTTTGTTCTATTTGTATTCTATATCGGCTGGTGAAATGTTTCAAGACAGAAAAAATCACCAAAACTTTTTAGTTTTCTGCTGATAATGTGTAGAATAAGGATAGACAAACCCGGTAAGGAGTATAAATGTTGGAGCATTTTTTATCCTATTTGACACAAGAACATTTAACTGAATTATTTCAAAGCTATAGGGCTTTCGGCCCGCTCATTGCTGTGCTGCTGCCTTTAATTGAAGCATTTCTCCCGTTTTTGCCGCTGATCGTGTTTGTGGTGGCGAATACGAACTCGTTTGGCTTGTGGGAAGGATTCATCCTGTCCTGGGCGGGATCAACTGCTGGTTCCATTCTCGTCTTTTTGATTGTCCGTCAATACGGACAGAGAAAATTGCTTGGATTTATCCGCAGTCATCCGTCTGTCAGAAAGCTGATGTTATGGGTGGAAAGACACGGCTTCGGTCCCATGTTTCTTCTGCTTTGTTTTCCATTTACACCGTCAGCCGCGGTGAATGTTGTTGCCGGTTTGTCAAGGATCGGAACGCGGCCGTTTATTTTGGCGGCAGCCTCGGGGAAGCTTGTCATGATTTTTATGATCAGCTTCATCGGATATGATCTGCACGCGCTGATTACACAGCCGATTCGAACGGTCATCGCCGTATTGGTGATCACTGTCTTATGGTATGTCGGCAAAAAGGTGGAGCGGTATCTGCATGTAAGAGCCAGTCAGCGTGAGCATGATGGAGGGAGACAGTAACATGAAAAAACGGTTTTGGTTTCTTGCCGGTGTAGTGTCCGTTGTTCTCGCCATTCAGGTTAAAAATGCTGTCTTTATTGATTACAAGGTAGAAGGCGTCAGTATGAATCCGACCTTCCAGGAAGGAAACGAATTGTTGGTCAATAAATTTTCGCATCGATTTAAAACCATCCATCGTTTTGACATCGTCCTTTTTAAAGGCCCTGATCATAAAGTGCTGATTAAACGGGTAATCGGCTTGCCCGGTGAAACGATCAAATATAAAGATGATCAGCTGTATGTGAACGGAAAGCAGGTTGCTGAGCCATTTTTGAAGCATTTGAAATCTGTTTCTGCCGGCAGCCATGTAACGGGTGATTTTTCTTTGAAAGATGTGACGGGAACAAGCAAGGTGCCGAAAGGAAAATATTTTGTCGTTGGAGATAATCGCATATACAGCTTCGACAGCCGGCATTTTGGTCCGATAAGAGAAAAAAATATTGTTGGTGTGATTTCTGATGCCAAATAAAAAGACGCTAATGGAAGAGGCGTCTTTTTGTATTGCGTTTGGAAAAATGTGTTGAAGAAAAATTTGTAAGGAGCTATAATCAAAATTGTTACATGTGTAACAAAATTTATATATTTTTTGATTGGAGGGCCGTTTTTATTGGTTTTTGTTCGTTTTTCATGAAACAAAAGGAGTGGTGAATGATGATGAAATATGAAGCAGTGATTATAGGAGGAGGGCCGGTTGGATTTATGCTGGCTTCTGAGCTTGCAATGGCCGGAGTGGGAACATGTGTGATTGAACGGCTTGAAAAACCTGTTCCGCATTCCAAGGCATTGACGCTGCATCCCCGAACGCTGGAGCTCCTTGAGATGAGAGGGATTTTAGAGCGGTTTGTATCCAAGGGAAGCAAGATACCTTCCGGACATTTTTCAATGCTGGATACCCGTCTGGATTTTTCAGGCTTGGACACGAGCTGTCCTTACACGCTTTTGCTCCCGCAGTCCAAAACAGAAAAGCTGCTTGAAGATCATGCACGAAGCCTGGGAACAGAGGTGTTTCGGGGTGCAGAGGCGCTGGCGGTTACGCAAAACGGAGAAGCGGTCCAAACGATTTTTAAGGATCGGGACGGCAGTGTACGGACGATCACAAGCAAGTTTGCCGTTGGGGCAGATGGCGCCGGAAGTACCGTCCGGAAACAGGCAAAAATTGAGTTTCCGGGAACAGACAGCACTGTCACCGCTGCGCTTGGGGATGTGGCGCTCCTTTCTCCGCCGCCGTCAGGCGTGCTGTCCCTTTGCACAAAAGAGGGCGGTGTCATGATTGTTCCGTTATCTCCAGACCGATACCGTGTTGTTGTGATCAGCCCTTATCGCACGCAAACGCCGAAAGATGTGCCTGTGACTGAGGAAGAGCTGAAAGCTGACCTCCTGCGAATTTGCGGAACTGACTTTGGTTTAAGCGACCCTTCGTGGATGTCGCGGTTCGGGAACGCCGCGCGCCAAGCGAAACGGTATCGGGACGACAGAATCTTTCTTGCGGGTGATGCCGCGCATATTCATTTTCCGGCGGGCGGGCAAGGGCTGAATGTCGGCCTTCAGGATGCGATGAACCTCGGGTGGAAACTGGCTGCGGCCATCAAAGGCTCTGCGCCTTCATGGCTTTTGGACAGCTACCATGACGAGCGGCACCCGGCAGCTGAAGGGCTCCTCAGAAACACGGAGGCACAGACAAAGCTGATCGATTTCACTCAAGCAGGCCTCCATTTGCGAAGCATGATGTCGGAGCTGCTGGCCTTTCCTGATATGAATCGATATGTAGCAGGGCAAATTTCTGCGCTCGATGTCAGATATGAAGCTGATCGTACCATGCCGCCGAATCGTTTGAACGGGGCAAGGCTCCCTGACATGGAGCTGATTCTTTCCGACGGCAGTTCGGAACGGCTGTACAGCTTTCTCCAAAACGGGACATTCGTTTTGCTGTCATTGAGGCAGGAAGCTGATGATCATATCGAAGTGAAAGGCTTACGTACGGTAACCGCCTCGCTTGCAGAACCGAATGAAAAGTTGCGGGATGTGCATACCATATTGATTCGTCCTGATGGACATGTAGCCTGGGCGGTGGATGCATCAGCGCCCGATTGTGCCGAGGTGATTCAAAAAGGGATCAGCCGCTGGTTTTCCGTCACCAGCCAAGTATAATTCAATTCGATTGTTTCATCTGTAACAAAACGGTATGATAGAAGAAACAATCGAATGAAAAAGGATGGAAAACCCGATGAACACAGATCATACGAAACGCAATCTTTTTGAATTGTATGCGGAGCTCATTCATCAGCAGGAGAAATGGGAGGGGCTTATTAAAGCCTTTTTATCTGACGAATTGAGGAAGCTGGATGTAGAGCACGGGAGTAAAACTCAATTGACGATGACTGAAATTCATGTTCTATCCTGTGTCGGGGACAATGAACCAATTAATGTCACGTCGATAGCAGAAAAAATGAATACGACAAAAGCGACTGTATCACGCATCAGCACAAAATTGCTCGGCGCAGGCTTCCTTCACAGAACACAGCTCAGCGATAATAAAAAGGAGGTCTACTTCCGATTGACGCCTGCTGGAAAAAAGCTGCACAGTTTGCACAAATATTATCATCAGAAGGCTGAACAGCGTTTTCTGTCATTTTTTGACCGCTATACCGAGGAAGAGATTCTTTTTGCGGAACGGCTGTTTCGGGATCTGGTGACAAAGTGGTATCCGTCATCAGAAGAAATTGAAGGGGGTCTTCCGAGCATTTTTAAATAAAAAACACGCACTGCGGTGCGTGTTTTTCGCTTTTTTTCTATCTTTTTCAAGGCTGTAACGTAAATTAGATTTCCTCTTGAAGAATGAAATTCAAGATGTTCAGGAATTTGCACTGCTTATACGATATGTCTATTAGTATCTTTATTTTATACGTTTTCTACTGTGTTTTTGATGCTTTGTTTTCAAGTGAAATAGGGTCTTCTGTTTTAGTTCTCCTAATCTTTACAGAAATACCTGCTAGAATGACCGCCATAGTTGTAAATATTCCCATGGTTAATAAGATCGTATCCTGATTTAAACTCCATCCAATTAAGAAAGAGATGATCGCTCCTCCGAAACTTGCCGAAGCAATAAATAAACTTGTAACTTCGTCAACGTACTTCTGAATAATGATTGATGCTAGTGTTAAAGCAATGGGAAATATGCCCGCTATACTTAGGCCAATCAAAAATGTACCACTCAATTGAAGTATTGGGTTACTTATATAAGAGAAGGCAATCAACAAAACAATTAAACAACTACAGCTAAAAAGAAGGTATTTGGAAAAATCAAGCCTTCTACTTACGAAACCAATCAATATTCTTCCTATGATGATCCCTACCCAGAAAAAGGAGACACTTATAAGACTAATTTGTTCATTGTCTTGGTTTATCATGATTGAAGGTAAAAAGTTGGCAAAATTTGTTTCGATTCCAGCATATAGGAAAGCAAAAAATACAAAAAAGCCTAATTGCTTTGATTTTTTTCTATCTCCTATAAAGTATTGAAATGCTCCTCCGTCTGGAAAGGTCACTTGTTGGTTAGCATTCTTAGCGTACTTTCGGTTCTTGGACAAGAAAATTAACCACCCTACGAATAGGACGAATAAAAAGGTGAATATACAGTAATACGGTAAAAACCAGTTATTGATATCTATGAAGGAATTAATTAATAATGGGAAAGATAAAGCGCCTAATCCAAAGAGAACTTCCAGCTTACTCATTTTTTCTGCATTACTTTCGAAATTAGCAATAACAAATGAACCAACTGTCGTTTCTAATGTGCCTGCTCCATATCCTAAGAGAAAAGCCATTACAACAATATAATACCAATCCTTGGTTAGAAAAAAGATACTTAACGCTACAAGCATTATTGTCAAAGCTAAAGTAAGTGTCCTAAAATGACTGTATTTCTTAATCATTAAAGGTGCGATTAATACTCCGCTTAGAAATCCGGTAAACTGAAAGAAGATTATGACCGAAATATCATCTGTTGTCTTGTTAAAAGCCTCTAATAGAAATGGTGTCAAACTCCCTGTTGATATATGGATAATACCTACTGTAAAAAAGAAAGCATATCCAAATAAGTATGTTCCTCTTAACATTCATTACACCCCTATATGAAAAAGCAGGAAAATAAATTCCTGCTTTTTTAGTAACTTCTCTCTTCGAAATACTATTTGACTGCTGAAACAGACATTGGTTGAGAGTTGCTGTCTTTCTCAAAGAACATTTCTAATACTTCCTGAGATCTAAAACCATCACTAAAAGAAGGGATCTCAACCCAATCATTCTGAGTTGATGCAATCCAATTGATTAACTCGCTTCTAAAAGAATCAGCCCATCCATAAAACTCGTTTGGCGGATCGTTTAATAGGCTTTGCGGTACTGGGCAGTCTACCACGTTCAAGCCATCTATGAGCTTGTAAACGTGAGGATTACCTGTGTGGTATTTAAACTCTTTTTTGTGTCCAACTACCTCAATGCTAAAACCACAGTCTTCAGGTACAGAACATTTTGATGTGATGATATTTACAAATACCTTGTTCTGCAGCTGGCCATAAATTTCTGCATAGTCATCTACTAGTACCTGTTTATCCTCTTTTGTTTTTACATTTGTGTTCATCTTTGCCCTTACTGATTCTGTGATGAAATCACTCTCGAACAAATACCATACCATGTCAATAAGGTGAATACCCAGATCCCCCAATGACCCGCTGGTTTTCTTACTATTAGCGTCATCTCTCCAAGTAAACTTCTTACGTCTAAGTGCACTATTTTTCTTGAAGTGTACTTTTATGGACAGTATGTTACCTAGTTCATTATTGATAATTAAGCTTTTTAAGATATTTACGTAAGATAAATATCTATAATTAAATCCCATACTGGCTCTTACGCTCAACCTTTCAGCAGTATCTTTCATTATGCTTGCTTCTTCAAGAGAAATAGCCATAGGCTTTTCACACAAAACATGCTTATGTTTTGATAATGCTTGCAAAGCATGTTCTTTATGGCAAAAGTTTGGTGATGCTACAATTAAACCTTCTGAGGCATCGATTAGTTCATCTACGTTTTCAAATGACTTCCCGCCGAAAGTTTTCACAAAGCTTTCCGCATTTTGTTGATTTATGTCATATACCCCTACCAACTCTGCATTTTTTATTGTAGATAAAGCAGTTGCATGCGCTCTTGCAATACCACCTGCACCTATGATGCCTATCTTCATTTTTATTTCCTCCTCATGATCCAATTATTTTTTTTAAGGTATTAGCAATTCCTTTTGAGTACTCACTATCAGTTATAAGGTGGTGCAAGTTTTTGGCTTCCTGTGTTGCATTTTTTAGCAGATATCCATTTCCTACTGCCTGTAGCATACGAACATCATTTCCACTATCCCCAAATGCGATAGCTCTTTCGGGATTTAGGTTGTATTTCTCTAACATAAACGTTACAATTTCATTCTTTCCTGTCCCTATGGGGATAAAATCTACATCATAGCTGTCTTCTGGATCGCCTGCTAAGGGATTACAACGATTTATATTTACTGATAAGCCGTATTCTTCGCAGATTTTTTCAATTGCTAATAGGTTTTTCTTGTCGTTTATTTCATCTTGTTCCTGATAGTAGAAGTTATGCTTATACCGTGACTTTCCTAATTGAGTTTGAGGATTCAAAAGAATGTGATGATTTTCATGTAGCTGTTTCACAAGTTTTTCAACCTTTTCTTTACTAAACCCTTCATTTATGCGACTGTTCCACTTGTTATCTTGCTGACCGAAGTTATGCTCTGAAAAGTACGTAATTTCAGTTCCAAGATCACTAGCTATAAAATGCGGAAAATATCTAAATTTTCCTCGTTCCATTTTATCGAGAATAGATTCTATACTGCTCCCAGTGACCCATCCGATTATTAGCTCCCCATCTTTACTTTTTTGCTCTAGATAGTCTTCGAGTTCATAGATGTCTTGTTGTTTTTGTTCGTCGATTGTATGCGGAAAATACGTTTCATCAAAATCACAAAAAACAATATACTGAGGATGTTCAACCGTGGATAACGTTTTATATTCCGATTTCTTGCTTAATAACATGAAACAGTCCCTCCATTACTCTGTCTTGTTCTTCTAAAGTAAATGACGGATATAAAGGCAAATGCAGTACCTGACTATGAGCCTTTTCCGTATGAACCAATTGGAGTCCTGCATACTTGTCCTGTACTAAAGGAGTTTTTTGCATATGAGACAGTATTGGATAATATACATCTGTTTGAACACCAAAATCTTCATTTAATTTAGTCATGATATCTGCCCTATCTTCTGTTCTTACCTTAATAGGAAACAGATGCCATACATGATCTTCACTTAATTCTGGTAATTCAATATAGCCTTTATTCTGTAACTCTGCTAATTGGGTAATGTATCTATCCGCCAAGAACAGTCTTTTGAAGTTGTTTAATGAAAGGTACTTCATTCTCTCTAAACCAATTGCTGCCTGTAAATTGTCCATTTTTGAATTAAGTCCAAAATTGATGACTTTCTTATTTTTCACATTTACTTCAAAACCATGATAACTAAATTGAATGCATTTTTTAGCGAGTTCTTCATTATCAGTTGCTATTGCCCCAGCCTTGCCAC
Source organism: Bacillus sp. SG20033 (assembly GCF_044570195.1). Lineage (NCBI taxonomy): Bacteria > Bacillati > Bacillota > Bacilli > Caryophanales > Bacillaceae > Bacillus > Bacillus sp. SG20033. The sequence goes on from NZ_CP172606.1 coordinate 1,116,283, forward strand.
ATACACCAAAATTCTTATATGGATTAAAACTTAGTGTAGTGATGTCTGCATACTTTCCTAAGTCTGTCAGGCCAATTCCTTGGCAGGCATCTTCAATTACTTTCAATTTATAACGATTTGCGATTTGACGGATATGCTGCATGTCTGAATGTTTTCCGTATAAATGCACAGGTAGAATAAACTTTGTATCAGGAGTTATTGCTTCTTCAATTTTGTCAGGATCGATGCAGAATGTTTGTGGGTTAATATCTACATAGATAGGAACGCCTCCCAAAGCTAACACAGCATTTTCAGTAGCTGAAAAGCTATTAGCCGGCATGATAACTTCATCCCCTGGGTTTAACCCTAAAGCCAATAATCCTATCATAATAGCATCGGTTCCACTGCTGGTTGCAATTACATACCTTTTATGTAAATATGTAGATAAAACGTTTTCGAATTGCTCTAAATAGGGACCACTCGTAAATTTTCCAGTTGGCAAAACTTCAGTTAATGTATTTAAGATATCTTCCACTTCATCATTGGTTATTAATCTGTCTACAGGCAAAAAAGGGACTTTACTGATTTCACGATTTTTTTGATAGTTGAAAAGATCATGTTCAATATCTATCTTTTCCTTTAATACTTGTTTCCAGCGCTCGTTTACAATACTGTCTTCAATAACAAGTTCTTTTCCTTGTATGTCACCTTTTAAGTGTTTTAGTAGTGACATGTTTTCTTTGCTTTTACCTGAAATCTTAACCTGTTTTTGCATGAACAGTACCTCCAATGATTTTATAATCTAAAAATTTATTACAAATTTATCCTAGTTTCTGAAATCGGTAACATGTCAACAACTTTTTTAAGGAAGGGAAAATATGCCTACAATTGATGAAATAGCAAAATTATGCAATGTGTCTAAAACCACAGTGTCAAGAGTATTGAATAATCATCCGTATGTGTCGAAAGAAAAAAGAGATATGATCTTAAAGGCAATTAACGAACTTGACTACACTCCCAATTATTTAGCTCGGAATTTTAGGAGAAATAAGACACAAACGATAGCTTTATCGGTTCCGAGTATCGACCATCCATTTTTTGCTCAATTAATAAAAGGGGTCTCTCATGAAGCACTGTTTAAGAATTACAAGGTAATTGTATTTCAGACCTTTTATGACAAACAGACAGAGCTAGAATTATTAGAGTTATTGAAACATAAAGAAGTGGATGGTATTATTCTTGGAACTTTAGAAAATGAATGGGATCAGATATCCCCTTTCTTAAAGCATGGTCCTATCTTATTATGTAATGAATATCATCGCTCAGCGGACATCACGATAATTGGGTATGATGAATTTGAAGCCGCATACATGGGGGTAGTACATTTAATTGAAAGAGGGCATAAAAAAATTGGGTTTTGTTTTGATACTCCATATAGCGAAGCTCAATGTCAGAGGAAAGAGGGTTACTTGAAAGCTTTACAAGATTACAATTTACATCATAAAAGCGAATGGATATTCGGCGAAATGTTCAATATCGAAGATGGCTTTCGTGTTTTTCATAAGATAAAGGATCTAAAGGACAGACCCTCAGCAATATTTACAGGAAATGATCAAGTCGCCGCAGGGATTATTAAACAGGCGATGAAACATGGCTTTAAAGTTCCAGAAGACTTAGCTGTAATTGGTTTTGACAACCAATTGATCTGCCAACTCGTTACGCCGACCATAACAACAATTGATATTCCCGTAATAGAATTAGGCCAACAGGCTGTGTTGAAAATCATCGAGTCCATTTCGGGTAATGCCTCTTCAAACAGAAGAATTATTAAACTGCCAACAAAGCTTATTATAAGAGAATCAACGTAACGATAGATTTCCCTTTATCATTTTATATCTTTATATAAGAAAAAGAGGTTATTCATTTTAACCTCTTTTTCAATAGTAAGTCGTCAATTATTTCTTTCATTTCACCCTTAACAACGAAATATCCACTTATATTTCCCCATCTCGATGGTTTACGAATTAAAAGTTCTTGAACCCTTTTTTCAACTAGGCATTACTGCCGCTGATCGAGCTCTTTTTGTCTTTTTTTTCACCATGAAGATGGTGAAGCAGGCGATAAAACGGCGGCAGCAGGGCAATAACCAGAATGACGCGAATGACCTGAACCGCAACGACAAAGGTGGAATCGGCATGTAAGGTAACTGACGTCGTCGCCATCTCTGCGATCCCGCCGGGCGCAAATGCCAGAACAGAAGTGATGAGCGAAATTCCTGTGAGCTCGGAAACGATCACGGCGCTCAAAAACATTGCTGCGATTAAACCGACGGACGAGACAAACCCGACGATGATAATACGGGTGACGCCGGCAAACATGCTTTTGTACATCTTAGAGCCGATCGTTGCCCCGAGAAATACTTGTGATACATGGTTAGCTTGTGATGGCCACCATGCCGTCATGTCGTGCCCTGTCACCGCAGCTCCGCCAACATGTACAATTGCTACACCGAGCATGCTGCCGAGCAGCCATGGAGCTGGAAATTTTAAAAATTTCGCAGCTTTGCAGGCTCCCCAGGCAGCGAGAATAAGAATGACGGTCCACAAAACGGGAGCGAGCCTAAAATCTGTCGTTGCAGAAGAAATCGTCTCTGCTGCGGCACTTGCGGTACGATCTTGTTTTGTATAAATCAGAATGACTAAAAACGGAATGGAAAGCACCACGAGCAGCACACGCATCATTTGAACGAGGCTGACTATAGCGGTATTGGCGCCTACTTCCTGTGCGATGCTCGGCATGGCGGAAAGCCCGCCGGGAGCGGTGCCGACAAAGCTAGTCATCATATCCGTTTTGCTGAAACGCCAAAGCACATATCCTGACAGCATAGCAAGCAGGATAGACAATATCAGCATAACGCCGACTGAAAACCAATGGTCTTTGAGAACAGAGAGAACGGATAAATTAAGCTTTTGGCCCAATTCGATGCCGAGGATCATCTGCCCGAGGGCGAGCCATCGTCGGTTAATTCCTTTTTGGTCTGGCGCCATCATGAGCCATGCCGGCCGTATCATGGCGAGGCAGCAGGCGACAATCAGTGTTCCGATCATCCATCCAATTGATATTCCGGTTAATGAAAGAATAAACCCCCCGGCTGCACTGATTGCGATAAACCATAGATCTTTGAGGAGATTTTCGTCTTTCTTCAATGTAAAACCCTTCTTCCTTTTTCACGTAACACTCCAATTGTTCACGTAGTGAATGTATTTATTACTATAGTATATTTTTTTTGATAAAGAAATTATGAATTATTTTCTATAAGCGATTCACTTTTCTTATGACCTTGTGTTCGAGCTTTTCTATTGTGTAAGTCAGAGATAAACCCGCTGTCAGCAGACATACGGCAAGAGCGTAAAAAATCACTTCTCCGCCAAATGATGTCAGGATCAGCCCGCCTGCCAGCGGTCCGATTGAGCGGGATATATCCCAATGCAGACCATAGACAGCATAAAACCGGCCCAGCAAATGAGGCGGCGCCAATTTCGATATGAAGGTCTGGATGTGGGTTAGCCCGATGCTTTCGCCAACCGTCATTACCGCTGCCGTCACTAAAAGCATTGTCAGGGAGGTTGAGCATGCAAAACCGGCAGCCGCAAGGGAGTAGCAAATATAAGTAATGAAGAGGATCGTTTTCATTGAAAGCTTTTCGGTCCCTTTGACAAGAGGTACTTGGAGAACACAGCTGAATAAAGCTTTTGCTGCTGAATAGATGGTCAGCATGGACAGATAATCAGAAAACATGTTTTTGCTGAACAGCCTGTATGTTGTTTCTGTTTGTGCATATAACATGCTGATGGGGAGAGAAAGCAGCAAAAGAAGCAGGACAGGCCTGTATATCATAAAGCTCGCGGACATTTTCGGGGTAACAGCTGGGTGTAGCGGCTTTGTCTCAGGCAGTTTCAGTGCAGCGATCAGAAAGTAGATAAACAATGCCGCAGCATCTAATGCAAATATCCACACGGGGTTATGATTGTATAGCAGCATCCCCACTAGCGGCCCCGCAGTCAAGCCCGCCGAATAGATCGCATTGATGACCGCAAACACTTCCGAACGTCTGCTTTCCGGCGTGCTTTCAGCGATTTGGGCGCGGGAAGCGGGAATGTACAACGATCTTCCGATGCCATTCATGACATAGAGAATAGCGAAAACATACGCATGCTCAGCAAAAACAAGCCCTGTCATTGCCGCTGATTGAAGAAGCAATGCGGTCAAAATCGCTGTGCGCCGCCCAAGCCGGTCCGCCGCCTTTCCTGCAGCGAGCGTCAGGAAAATATCAGCAAATGGCTGAAGGCTGATGATCAGCATTGGCATCATGATACTGCCGTTTAATTGTTCATGCAGATACAGCACCATAAAAGGTCCCATCATTGCACCTGTCAGGCTTGTCAGCAATTCGCCGAAAAAGCGGAGCCGAACGGGAGCGGTATATCTCGATTTTATAGAGTGAAAACTGGTCAACATGTGATCGCCGCCTTTCGCTGTTTGATATAGTAGTAGTGTATAGAAGGGGCGGCGGCCCAAAAAGTGAAGAAAAGAAGAGATAAAAGTTCCCCTTTTGTCGGGAGGTGCGGGGATTGAAGCTGATAGAGCACTACGTGGCGCTTGTAAAAACAGGCTGCGCCGAGTATGGGCAAATGAACGAAATGACGCTCACTGAGATTGCCGACTGTTTATTTTGTACAGAAAGAAATGCAAAGCTCATTTTACATAAGCTGGAGAACAGCAATTGGATTATCCGGGAAAGCGGGGCGGGGCGCGGCCGTAAATCTAAAATCGCGTTTCTTCGGAGGCCTGAGGAATTGCTTCTTCAAACTGCCAAGGAATATACCAAATCAGGAAAGCTTAAAAAGGCAAAGGAGCTGCTTCAGCAGTATCAGTCCGCGTTTCCAGGGCTTCAAAACGAATATAACATGTGGCTTTCAGAGGTATTCGGATTTGTGACGGAGACAGGCGAGAATGGGGCGAAGGATGTCCTGCGGCTGTTCATCACGCCTGAATCTGTCAGCAGTTTGGATCCATGCCAAATATTTTTGCGGTCTGAGGGCCATTTCGTCAAACAGATATTTGATACACTCTTCACGTTTGATTCGGATATGCAGGAGCCGAAGCCTCATTTGGTTCATGGATGGGAAGAGGTCGGAAAAAAACAATGGAGATTTTTTCTTCGAAAAGGTGTGACATTTCATAATGGACAGCCGCTGACATCGCGGGACGTTGCGTTTACATTTAAGCGCTTTTTGGAACTGGCTGACAACCCGTATAAATGGCTTCTGCACGGAGTGAAACAAGTCTTAGAAAAAGGCCCTTATTGTGTGGAACTCATACTCGATAAGCCGAATGCGCTTTTGCCGTATGCTCTTTGTGATGAACGGCTGTCCATACTGCCGGCAGAACAGGGCGGCGGGAAAAATGGAACAGGGCCTTTTCAGGTGAATCAGCAACACAGCGGGATGCTTGTGCTTGAAGCCAATGAGCGCTACTTCAAGGGACGCCCCTATTTGGATCGCGTTGAGTTTGTGTTTTCTGAGCAAGCCGGAGAGATGAACGGTTTTACCATTCAAGAAAAACAAACATGTCCTGAGCAGCAAACTGTTTTTGATGAGCGGCATGTTCAGTATTTGTCGCTCAATCTGAAAAAGAAGGGGCCTCTTCAGCACCGAAGCTTTAGAAAAGCGCTCCGGCTGCTAATTTCCTCTGAACGGCTCGTTCGTGAAGCGGGAGGGCACCGAATAATCCCGGTTACGTCCTTTTTGCAACCGAGTTCTTTTGAGTGGGAGGGCGTTTCGCCATCTGAATTGTTGAAAAAAAGCGGATACGAGGGCGAAACAATCGTGCTTTATACCTTTTCGGAAACGGATCATCGTGAGGACGCCGAATGGATTCAAAATATTTGCGCCCAGCACGGTATCAGGCTTACACTTCAATTCTGTGATGCTGCTGATCTGCGACGGCCGGAAATCGTGCAGATGGCGGATATCATTCATGACAGTGCGACGTTTTATCAAGACAGCGAGTTTGGTTTTCTGCATTTGCTGCTGTCGGAGAACAGTTTCTTGTATCAGCATCTATCTGAAAAGCTGACACAGATATGCTCAGGAATGACAGAGCGGATGTTTTCCATGCCTGACCGCTGTTCGAGAATCGACATCCTGCGTGACATTGACCGGCAGATGATACAGGAGCTGAATGCGATCCCGCTGTATCAAAATGTGCTCCAGGTGACATCAAGTAAAAATGTAAAAGGCCTGGTTCTTGATGAAGAGGGATGGATTGATTTGTACTCCGTATGGCTGTCCAAATAAAATGAGGGTTCTTTTTTGAACCCTCTTTTTTACGCTGCCATGCTGCGGCATTGTTCAGCACAGGCGAAGCAAGCTTTCGCACATGTTTGGCAATGATCATGATCGTGCTTTCCGCATTCAGTGCCGCATGCTTCACAAATGTCGGCGCAAAGTTCACAAATTTCTTTCATAAACGGGCTGTCCGTTTGCATGGCTTTGACCGCCAGCGCGCAAATATCCGCGCATTCCCTGTCAAGCCGGATGCAGCCGCTGAGATGATGCTGCACGCTTTCTTCCAAGCATTTAGTGAAACAATGATTGCAAGCCTTCATACAATCGATGCAAGCCTCAATACAAGCTTCAGAATATTGCTCCATGGTTGATTCCCCCTGTATGGCAGTATATGGTTTTATGTTTCCCGGCTGCATTTTAAAAAAACAGGGGAGTGTGTTTTTAGCTAAGGAAATATGTACATATACCCTGAACGGGTATATCTAACGTTCCATCAGATAGTATAGGAACCAGACAGCGTGATTTTGTTCATCACGTGCTGCGCGCGTAAAGACGCCTTTCGCTTTTAAGTTTGACGTTTCCTCGGCCACACGCAAGTAAAAGTCGACGGTTTCTTGTTCATCTTTAAAAGCGGCGTCCAGTCCTCTTGTGAAATTGTCCGGGCATTCTTCCGTTTGTTTCGGCATGATGTGTTTGCCGGTAATTGAACCATACAGTGTGGAAAATTCACGGAGGTGGCGAATCTCGTCACGCCTGATTTCTTCAATCTGTTTTCTGACCTCATCGCTGTGGGCGAGTTCGGCAAGCTTGCGGTAGCATTGAATGGCACTGAATTCTCCGTTGATGGCCTTCTGCAAATTCCGAATCAAAACAGGATCTTCCCTGTATGGCACCGGATAGGGATAGTAGCTGTAATGCAAGGGATTCAACTCCATTCTTAGGAATTGGGCTTCTGTAAAAGTATATGTTGGGCAGGGAGAGATGTGCGGAGATAATCTGCTTTTTATATGTGAAAAGGCCGTTTTTACCAATAGATCAGATTGGTCATTTTCGTCAACATTCGATAAAATATATAGAGATAAAAAGAGAGGGGTCTTCTAATTTGGGAGCAGAGTTTTTAGTAGGCAGGTCCGGGAGTGGAAAAACGAAGCTGATCATCAACAGCATTCAGGATGAATTGCGCCGGGCTCCATTCGGGAAGCCGATCATTTTTCTAGTCCCGGATCAAATGACGTTTTTAATGGAATACGAGCTTGCTAAAACGCCAGATATGGGCGGGATGATACGCGCTCAAGTGTTCAGTTTTTCACGATTGGCCTGGCGCATCCTCCAGCATACGGGAGGAATGAGCAGGCCGTTTCTGACGAGCACCGGCGTACAAATGCTCCTGCGGAAGCTCATTGAGGAGCATAAACAGGAGTTCAAAGTCTATCAAAAAGCGAGTGACAAAAGCGGGTTTACCGCACAGGTTGAGCGGATGCTGACAGAGTTTAAGCGCTATTGTCTGGAACCGGAGGATATCCGCCGGATGGCGGAAAGCGGAACGGCTTCTGAGTATCGCGGAGAACGTGTTTTATCTGAAAAGCTCCATGACTTATCAATTCTGTATCATCAAATGGAAAAAAGCCTCGCAGACCAATATCTTCACTCTGAGGATTATTTGACATTGCTGGCAGAGCATATCCCGCTTGCGGAAGATATAAAAGGCGCCCATATCTATGTGGATGGCTTTTACCAGTTTACACCGCAGGAATTCAGGGTGTTGGAGCAGCTTATGGTTCATGCGGAGCATATCACATTTTCGCTCACAGCGGACAAGCCGTCATATGAGCGGGAGCCGCATGAACTGGAATTGTTCAGAATGACGGGGAAAACCTATTACCGCCTGCATCAGAAGGCGAAGGAACTGAATTTGGACATTACGTATAAAGAGCTGAGCGGGAATGAGCGGCATACAAAGACGCCGGAATTGGCGCATCTAGAGGCACAGTATGAAGCGCGTCCGGCCGTTCCATACGCAGAAAAACAAGAAGCCCTTACTGTGATGCAGGCCGCGAACAGACGAGCTGAGCTGGAAGGCATTGCCCGGGAAATTCATGCCCTAGTCAGAGAGAAAGGATATCGCTATAAGGATGTAGCAATTCTTGCGCGCCAGCCGGAAGACTACAAGGATATGGTGAAGGAAGTTTTCGCAGATTACGAGATTCCTTATTTCATTGACGGAAAAGCATCTATGCTGAACCACCCGTTAATCGAATTTATCCGGTCAAGCCTTGATGTTCTGAAAGGGAATTGGCGTTATGAAGCGGTGTTTCGCTGCGTGAAAACCGAACTGCTATTCCCGCTCAATGAACCGAAGGCCAAAGTGAGAGAACAGGTCGATCAGCTCGAAAATTACTGTATCGCCTATGGTATTAAAGGCGACCGCTGGACAAAGGGCGATCGGTTCCAATACAGGCGTTTTGTGTCATTGGATGATGATTTTGCGCAGACTGATCAGGAAATCGAAATGGAAAACATGTTGAATGACACCCGCGATTGGATTGTTCCGCCGCTTTTTCAGCTTCAAAAACGCATGAAAAAAGCGAAGACGGTTCAAGAGAAGGCGGAGGCGCTCTATCGTTATTTAGAAGAGACGGATGTGCCGCTGAAGCTGGATCAGGAAAGGCAGCGTGCTGAGGATGACGGCAGAATCATTGAAGCGCAGCAGCATCAGCAGGCGTGGGACGCAGTCATTCAGCTGCTTGAGGAGTTTGTTGAAATGATGGGAGATGATGAGATTTCTCTTGATTTGTTTCAGCAAATGATAGAAGCCGGCGCGGAGTCGCTTACATTTTCTCTAATTCCGCCTGCGCTTGACCAGGTGTTTGTCGGCAATATGGATTTGTCCAGAATGTATGGCACCTCCTGCACCTTTGTGCTCGGGGCAAACGACGGCGTTCTGCCGGCACGCCCTGATGAAAACGGGGTCCTGTCGGATGATGACCGGGAATGGCTGAAAACGATTGGGGTTGAGCTATCCTCAGGCGGACGGGAGCGTTTGCTTGATGAGCATTTCCTCATCTACATGGCGTTTTCCAGTCCGTCTGACCGGCTTTACGTATCGTATCCGATTGCTGATGCGGAAGGAAAAACGCTTTTGCCGTCGATGATCGTTAAGCGGCTGGAAGAACTGTTTCCGCATCATAAGGAGCGCCTGTTAACAAATGAACCTGAACAGGTCAGCGATGAGGAACAGCTGATGTATGTCGTGAATAAAAGCGTGGCACAGTCCTTTACCGCGAGCCAGCTCAGGTTATGGACACGGGAATACGACATCAGCGACGTCTGGTGGAGCACGTACAATGTGCTGATGAGTGAGCCGGACAGGCTGCAGTCGAAAAAGCTGTTCTCAAGCCTGTTTTTCCGGAATGAAGTGAAACAGCTTGAACGCAGCGTGTCGAGACAGCTCTATGGTGAACGCATTCAGGGCAGTGTATCGAGAATGGAAACCTTTAACGCTTGCCCGTTTTCCCATTTTGCGTCACACGGGCTGCATTTGAAGGAACGGCAATTCTTCAAGCTTGAAGCACCGGATATCGGCCAGCTGTTTCATTCCAGCTTAAAGCTGATTTCTGACAGGCTGCGTGAGCAAAAGCTGGATTGGCGCGATTTAACGAAGGAGCAGTGCGAGCTGTTTTCCTATGATGCGGTAGAACGGCTGGCACCGAAACTGCAAAAGGAAATTCTGCTCAGCTCAAATCGGCATTATTATGTGAAGGAAAAACTGCAAAAAATTGTGACACGTGTGTCCGGCATTTTAAGCGAGCATGCGAAAGCGAGCGGATTCGTACCGATCGGGCTTGAACTGGGCTTTGGAGGAAAAGGGCCGCTTCCGCCGCTGACCTTTCAACTGAAAAACGGCTGTACGATGGAACTCGTCGGGCGAATTGACCGTGTTGATAAGGCTGAAAGCTCAAAAGGCCTGCTCCTCAGGATTGTCGATTATAAATCAAGCGACAAAGGCCTTGACTTAGCGGAAGTATATTACGGATTGGCACTGCAAATGCTGACGTACCTTGATTTATCGATTACACATTCAGCTGACTGGCTCGGGATGAGGGCGACGCCTGCCGGAGTGCTGTATTTCCATATTCATGACCCGATGATTCAATCTAATCTCCCGCTTGGGCTTGACGAGATTGAAGAGGAGATCTTTAAGAAATTTAAAATGAAGGGCTTGCTCCTCGGTGATCAGGAAGTGGTTCGCCTCATGGATACAACCCTTCAAGAGGGACGGTCAAATATCATAAACGCCGGCTTGAAAAAAGACGGATCTCTTAGATCAGACTCGGCAGCAGTCGGTGAAAAGGAATTTGATCTTTTGACAAAGCATGTGCGCCGCACCTTCCAGGAAGCGGGCGAACAAATCACCGACGGGCGCGTATCCATTGAGCCGTACAAAATGAAGAACAAGACGCCGTGCACATACTGTGCGTTCAAATCAGTATGCCAATTTGATGAATCACTGGAAGAAAACGAGTATCGCCCATTAAAGGCTGAAAAGGACAAGACAATACTTGAGTGGATAAAAAAGGAGGCGGATGGCAATGAACATTCCTAAACCGGCAGACAGCACATGGACAGATGACCAATGGAATGCCATTGTTTCAACCGGCCAGGATATTCTTGTGGCAGCTGCTGCGGGCTCTGGTAAAACCGCTGTGCTCGTTGAACGAATGATTCGGAAAATCACCGCGGAGGAAAACCCAATAGATGTAGACCGTCTTCTCGTTGTGACATTTACAAACGCCTCAGCGGCAGAGATGAAGCACCGAATCGCAGAAGCCTTGGAAAAAGAGCTAGTACAGCGCCCCGGCTCGCTGCATATTAGACGCCAGCTGTCTCTTTTAAACCGGGCCAGCATTTCGACGCTCCATTCCTTTTGCCTGCAAGTGCTGAAGAAATATTACTACTTGATCGATCTTGATCCGGGCTTTCGGATAGCTGATCAGACGGAAGGCGAGCTGCTCGGGGATGAAGTGCTTGACGAGCTGTTTGAAGACGAATACGCAAAGGGCGAAAAGGCGTTTTTTGAGCTTGTTGACCGCTATACGACAGACCGGCATGATCTGGATCTGCAATTTCTCGTTAAACAGGTGTACGAGTATTCCCGATCCCATCCCAACCCGGAGGCGTGGCTGGAAAGCTTTGTTCATTTGTATGATGTATCAGAAAAGAGCGCCATCGAGGAGCTGCCGTTTTATCAATATGTCAAAGAAGATATTGCAATGGTGCTTAACGGGGCGAAGGAAAAGCTCTTGCGCGCGCTTGAGCTGACGAAAGCGCCGGGCGGCCCGGCGCCGCGTGCTGACAATTTTCTTGATGATCTTGCGCAGATTGATGAACTGATTCAGCATCAGGACGATTTCAGTGAACTATATAAGCGTGTGCCCGCCGTCTCTTTTAAGCGTGCCAAAGCAGTAAAAGGGGATGAGTTCGATCCAGCGCTCCTTGATGAGGCGACAGATTTGAGAAACGGCGCAAAAAAACTGCTTGAAAAGCTCAAAACCGACTACTTCACGCGAAGTCCTGAACAGCACTTGAAAAGCCTAGCCGAGATGAAGCCTGTCATTGAAACGCTCGTACAGCTTGTCATCAGCTATGGAAAACGATTCGAAGCTGCGAAACAAGAAAAATCAATCATCGATTTTTCTGATTTGGAGCATTACTGTTTAGCGATTTTGACAGCTGAGAATGACAAAGGTGAACGTGAGCCGAGCGAGGCTGCAAGGTTTTATCAGGAACAGTTTCATGAGGTGCTCGTTGACGAATATCAGGATACCAACCTCGTGCAGGAATCGATTCTGCAGCTCGTCACAAGCGGGCCGGAGGAGACTGGCAACCTGTTTATGGTAGGAGATGTCAAACAGTCGATTTATCGATTCAGGCTTGCGGAGCCGCTTCTTTTCATTTCTAAATACAAACGGTTTACAGAAAATGGAGAAGGCACGGGGCGGAAAATCGATTTAAATAAAAATTTCCGAAGCCGGGCTGATATTTTAGACAGCACAAACTTTTTATTTAAACAGCTGATGGGCGGCAAAATCGGTGAGGTCGATTATGACGAGCAGGCTGAGCTGAAGCTTGGTGCAGCGTATCCGGACAATGACGAGACGGAAACAGAGCTGCTGCTGATCGACAACGCAGAAGATACGGATGCAAGCGAGGAAGCAGAAGAGCTTGAAACTGTGCAGTTTGAGGCAAAAGCCATCGCTAAGGAAATTCGCAAGCTGATTTCATCGCCATTTAAGGTGTATGACGGAAAAAAGAAAACACATCGCAATATTCAATACCGAGATATCGTGATTTTGCTCCGTTCGATGCCGTGGGCTCCGCAAATCATGGAGGAGCTGAGAGCACAGGGCATACCGGTTTACGCCAATTTAACGTCAGGCTATTTTGAAGCGGTCGAAGTCGCCGTCGCGCTTTCTGTGCTGAAGGTGATTGATAATCCGTATCAGGATATACCGCTTGCCTCTGTGCTGCGCTCACCGATTGTCGGAGCAGATGAAAACGAGCTGTCTTTGATCCGGCTTGAAAATAAAAAAGCGCCGTACTATGAGGCGATGAAAGACTACCTGGCTGCTGGTGACCGGAACGATGAGCTTTATCAAAAGCTAAATACGTTTTACGGACATCTGCAAAAATGGCGCGCGTTTTCGAAAAACCACTCAGTATCTGAGCTGATTTGGGAAGTGTACCGCGACACCAAATATATGGATTATGTCGGCGGCATGCCGGGCGGAAAACAGCGCCAGGCCAATTTGCGTGTTCTTTATGACAGGGCGCGTCAATATGAATCAACGGCATTTCGCGGCTTGTTCCGTTTCCTGCGGTTTATCGAACGCATGCAGGAGCGGGGCGATGATCTTGGTACGGCGAGAGCGCTCAGCGAGCAGGAGGATGTTGTCCGCTTAATGACGATCCACAGCAGCAAAGGGCTCGAATTTCCAGTTGTGTTTGCAGCAGGTCTCGGCCGGAATTTCAACATGATGGATTTGAACAAATCGTACCTGCTGGATAAGGAGCTCGGATTTGGCACGAAGTATATTCATCCGCAATTACGCATCAGCTATCCGACACTTCCGCTCATTGCGATGAAGAAAAAAATGCGCAGGGAGCTGCTGTCAGAGGAATTGCGTGTTCTCTATGTTGCATTAACGAGAGCGAAGGAAAAGCTGTTTCTGGTTGGCTCGTGCAAGGATCATCAGAAACAGCTCGCAAAATGGCAGGCATCCGCGTCCCAAACTGATTGGCTTCTGCCGGAATTTGACCGCTATCAGGCGAAAACGTATCTAGATTTCATCGGGCCGGCTCTTGCCAGGCACAGAGACTTGGAGGATTTGGCTGGTGTGCCAGCACACGCTGACATCTCAGGCCACCCGGCTCGTTTTGTCGTTCAAATGATCCATTCCTATGATTTGCTTGATGATGATCTGGAAGAAAGAATGGAAGAAAAAAGCGAGCGTCTAGAAGCGATCCGCCGAGGTGAACCAGTTCCCGGCTCGTTTGCGTTTGATGAAAAAGCCCGCGAGCAGCTGAGCTGGACATACCCGCATCACGAGGTGACTCAAATTCGGACAAAGCAATCGGTTTCTGAGATCAAAAGAAAAAGAGAGTACGAGGATGAATACAGCGGCAGGGCCCCTGTAAAACCGGCTGATGGAAGCATTCTGTACAGACGTCCCGCTTTTATGATGAAAAAAGGCCTGACAGCGGCAGAGAAAGGGACTGCCATGCATACGGTGATGCAGCATATCCCGCTGTCACATGTGCCGTCGATAGAAGAAGCTGAGCAGACGGTTCACAGGCTTTATGAAAAAGAGCTTCTCACTGAAGAACAAAAAGACGCTATTGATATAGAAGAAATCGTGCAATTTTTCCATACAGAAATCGGCGGACAGCTGATCGGTGCTAAGTGGAAGGACCGGGAAATACCATTCAGCTTAGCGCTTCCGGCCAAGGAGATCTATCCTGATGCACAGGAGGCAGATGAGCCGCTTTTAGTGCAGGGTATCATTGACTGTCTATATGAAACTGAGGACGGATTATATCTATTGGATTATAAGTCGGACCGGATTGAGGGCAAATTCCAGCATGGATTTGAAGGAGCGGCCCCGATCTTGAAGAAACGATATGAAACGCAAATTCAGCTGTACACGAAGGCAGTGGAGCAAATTGCAAAAACAAAGGTAAAGGGATGTGCGCTTTATTTCTTTGACGGAGGGCACATTCTGACATTATAGCGAGATCCATAAGCTCCGGAATTTCAGGCGGAGCGGGTCTCGTTTTCTATATAAAAGAGAGGTGAAAGCATTTGCGAATTTTACATACGGCTGACTGGCATCTTGGAAAAACGCTTGAAGGAAGAAGCAGGCTGAGTGAACAGGCCGATGTGCTGGATGAAATGAATACGATTGTAAAGGATGAGCAGATCGATGCCATTGTAATGGCGGGGGATGCATTTGACACCGTAAACCCGCCGGCTTTAGCCGAGCAGCTGTTTTATGAAAGCCTGTCTGCGCTTAGCGACAGAGGAAAGCGCCCGATCGTAGTCATTGCCGGAAACCACGATAATCCTGACCGTTTGTCCGCCGCTTCACCGCTGACACATGAAAACGGCATTCATTTAATCGGTTATCCGACAACAGAGCCGATTCATATTGAAGTGCCTTCAGCAGGAGAGCTTTTGGCGGTTGGAGCGCTGGCGTACCCATCTGAAGCGCGGTTAAATGAAGTGCTATCCGATACGTTTGATGAAAAGCTGCTCCGTGATCACTATGATGTGAAAATCAGGCAGGCGTTTGAGCATATGACAAGCCGGTTCCGGAACGATGCAGTGAAGATTGCCGCCAGCCATATTTATGTGGCAGGCGGAAACCAAACCGATTCAGAGCGGCCGATTGAAGTCGGCGGTGCATACACGGTGGCTGCTGAAAGCCTGCCGGCAGATGCCGCTTACGTTGCGCTCGGCCATTTGCATCGCCCGCAAACGATCAAGCGGGCGCGGACGCTTGCGCGTTATTCAGGATCTCCGCTCGCCTACAGCTTTTCTGAAGCGGGCTACGCTAAATCAGTGACGATTGTGGACGCAAAGCCTGGGGAAGAGGCCACTTGGCAAGAGGTGTTATTATCAAGCGGCAAGCCACTTGTGAAGTGGAAAGCGGCAAATGGATTAAGTGA
This sequence comes from Bacillus sp. SG20033, assembly GCF_044570195.1. NCBI lineage: Bacteria > Bacillati > Bacillota > Bacilli > Caryophanales > Bacillaceae > Bacillus > Bacillus sp. SG20033. The sequence continues at coordinate 1,131,837 of NZ_CP172606.1, forward strand.
GGTGTACAGCTGGCTGGATGAAGGCAGAGATCAGAATGCTTGGATTGACCTGGAAATCCGTGTCGCGGACCAGCTGTCACTTGAAGAGATTCACAGGCTGCGGAAGGCGCACCCGGGCTTTATCCATATCAGGCCGGTTTTTGAAGAACAGAACAAAGAGCGGGAACGGATCGAGGTTAAGCATGTATCCATCGAAGACCGCTTTAAGAAATTTTATGAAAAACAAACTGGCGGTGCGGTGCCGGATGAAGAAATGGTGAGGCTGTTTTTAGAGCTTGCATCAGGCGTTGAAGAGGAGGATGCGAAATGAAGCCGATCGCCTTAAGCATTAAGGGGCTCCACAGCTTTAGAGAGGAGCAGACGATAGATTTTGAAGGCCTTTCCGGTGCCGGTGTTTTCGGCATTTTCGGCCCGACAGGAAGCGGTAAATCCTCTATTCTCGACGCAATGACGCTTGCTTTATACGGAAAGGTGGAACGGGCGGCGAATAATACGCACGGAATTTTAAACCACGCCGAAGATACGCTGTCTGTTTCCTTTACCTTTGCGCTTCAGACGAATCACCAAATCTCATACAAAGTCGAGCGTGTGTTTAAGAGAACGGATGAAATGAAGGTGAAAACGGCACTTTGCCGCTTCATCGAAATCAAGGACGAGCATACGGTGCTGGCTGATAAAGCCAGCGAAGTGAATAAAAGAGTTGAGGAGCTCTTAGGGCTGACGATCGACGATTTTACGAGAGCGGTGGTGCTGCCCCAAGGGAAATTTGCTGAATTTCTGTCTTTAAAAGGGGCAGAGCGCAGGCATATGCTTCAGCGTTTATTTAATTTGGAGCAATATGGAGACAGGCTTGTGAAAAAGCTGAGACGGCAGGCGCAGGAAGCCAATGCGAGAAAAAATGAAATGCTTGCTGAACAGTCCGGTCTCGGTGAGGCGAGCTCAGAGGCAGTTGAGCAGGCTGAAAAGGCTCTCGAACAAGCTGAAGCCCGGCTGGAAGCGATGAGGAAGAACCGTGATCAGGCGAGAGAGCGGTTTACAGAGCATCAGGAGATATGGAATGTCCAAAAGGAAAAATCCTCTTATGAAGCAGAGGAAAAACGTCTCGCAGAAGAACAGCCGCATATAGACAGCATGCAAAAACGCCTGCTGGAAGCAGAAACAGCAGCAGCCCTTAAGCCCTATGCGGACCGGTACGCAGAAGCGATCCAGCATGAGGAGCAAGCTGAAAAGGAACAAACGCTAGCCCAAAAGGATTTAGCAGACCGGACAGCTTTCTTTCAGCAAAAACATGAAGAGTATGAAGCGTGGCGCCAGCATAAAAGCGAGAAAGAGCCTGAGCTTTTAACCAAACAGGAACAGCTTTCACGCTTGCAGGAAATCGAAATCAAACTGAGTGAGGCCAAGCAAGAGGAAGAGCGCAAAAAGGCTGACCTCCGGCAGAAAGAAGAGGCTCTTCAATCTGTCATGAATGAATTAGAGACCGTAACAGACCGCCTGACACGAGGGCAAAACAGACAGACAGAATTGAAGCAGCAGCTCAAATCCCTGCAGGTGACATCCGATGAGCGAAAAAGCTGCCAGCAGGCCGCAGAAATGGCATTGCGCATCAGACAAACCGAGGAGCAAATCAAAAAAGAGAAAAAACGAAGTGACGAATTGAACCTCGTGCTTCAGAAGATGAATGAAGAGAAGAATACACTCGTTCAAAAGACGGAAGCGGAAGAAAACAACATCATTCAGGCATATGAGGCAGTGCAAACTGTGTACCATTTGGTGTGCGAAACGGAACGCTCATTAACACGTATGACGGAAGAGACTAGAAAGAGCCAACACACGCTTCACTTACAGCGTGAAAAAGCAAGGGTGGCACTGCTGACAAAAGAGTTAGCCCAAAAGCTGACTGCCGGTAAGCCTTGCCCGGTATGCGGTTCAACCGATCATGATCCATCTGCCTCAGTACATGAAACATATGAAGCCGACAGCCATCTTGAAGAGGACATTAAACAGACAGATGTATTATTGACGGAAGCTGCAGCTCTCAGCCAGGAGATTCTTTCAGCCAAAATTACGCTTGAAGAACAGTCCGCGCGCTTTATTGAACAGTGTCCGTTTTTGCAGACAATTCAAGCGCAGAACCTTGAAGCGGCAGCTTCCTTCGAACATCAGCCGGTGTATGAAGCATTTGAAACTGCCAAATTTGAATGGAAACGAATCAAGCAGGACATTCTTTCTGTTAAGACACGAATGGCACAAATGATCGGCGCCTATCAGGAGTCTTTAAAAAAGGCCGAGCAGCTTAATGAAAAAATCGGTTTTGAAAAAAGAGAAGCTGACCGTATTGAAAGCATCATCACCGAGCTACAATCCTCAATGGACAGCAGTCTGAACATGTTTAAAGAAGCATTTCAGAATCAATCTGTGGACGAAGCAGAAAAATGGCAGCAAGCCATTGAAGAAAAGGACCGGGCTGCAGAAGAATGTGAAAAACGAATTGAGAAGAGTATCGCGTTTCTTGCTGAGCATGAAGCACAAAAGGAAAAACTGCGGGAATCGGGACACCGGCTTGAGCGGGAAAAGCTGGAGCTTCATTATGCGGCTGAACGCATAAAGAGCGTGATAGCTGATTATGAGCACGAACTCGGAGATTATGCAAAAGGAGATTCGATTCAAATCAAACTCCGCTCTGTCCAGCAGGATTTAAAGCTGTTAAAAGAAAAAGAACAATCTTTATATGAAGAACTGCAAAGTGCCCAAATGAAGCTCAACCAGGCGAAAAGCCGCGCTTCTGCAAGCGAGCTCACTCTTCAAGAGGCGAAGGGCAGATTGGAAAAAGCAAAAGCTGCTTGGCTTGAGCATACAAAAAACACCTCCTTTACCCGGACTGAGGAGGTTGAGCAAAGTTCCATCCCAGCTGATGAACTTGAAAAGATGAAAACCGGCATAGACCAGTTTATGGATAAACTGAAGCAAAATGCTGCAAACTTAAAACGAGTAGCAGAGATACTTGCCGGCAGAGCGTTATCAGAGAGCGAATGGAACGAAACCGTTGCAGCATTACAAGAAGCTGAGGACGCATTTGGCGCTGCTATTGAGGAAAAAGGCGCGGCAGCAAAAGCACTGGCTGTCATTCGCGACCATCATAAACGGTTTAATGAAATTGAAGCTGAACTGAAAAAATGGCAGACGCATATCGACAGGCTGGACAAGCTGCAAGCTGTGTTTAAAGGCAATACCTTCGTCGAATTTTTAGCTGAGGAGCAGCTTGAAAGCGTTGCGAGGGACGCCTCAGCAAGACTCAGTATGCTGACAAGACAGCGCTATGCCATCGAAGTAGATTCAGAAGGCGGCTTCGTGATGCGGGATGACGCGAATGGAGGCGTAAGACGCCCGGTTTCCAGTTTGTCTGGAGGAGAGACCTTCCTCACCTCGCTTTCACTTGCTCTTGCGCTGTCTGCGCAGATCCAGCTTCGCGGGGAATACCCGCTTCAGTTCTTTTTCTTAGATGAAGGCTTCGGCACACTGGATCAAGATCTGCTTGATACGGTTGTCACGGCCTTGGAAAAACTTCAGTCAGACAATCTGGCTGTCGGTGTCATCAGCCATGTGCAGGAGCTGCGTGCACGGCTTCCGAAAAAGCTGATCGTCCATCCGGCTGAACCGAGCGGCCGCGGTACGCGGGTATCACTTGAGTTGATGTAAGGGAGGAGCGGATATGGCAAAGCAGACTGCCGGAATATGTGAGCTGTGCGGCCGGAGCGATGTCCAGCTGACAGAGCATCATCTCACACCGAAAGAGGAAGGCGGAACGTTTTTGCCGACAGCGATGCTCTGTATTCCTTGCCATAAACAGATTCATGCCTTATATACCAATCAAGAGCTCGCTGTACGGTTAAACGGAATGGCTGAACTCAGAAGCGATCCAGAGCTTGCCCGGTTTGTCAAATGGATCAGAAAACAGCCGCCTGAGAAGCTGATCAAAACAAAGAAATCAAATGAACGAAAAAAGAAAAAATGACTAAAAAGCAGCCCTCTCTTTGCAGAGCGGCTGCTTTTATCCGTTTCCAACCATATCCTGATCGTTGACATCGGGGTCTATATAATTTGTCGCGTTGACTGCATTATTTAATAGAAGGAAATCTCCCGTGTTTCCTGCTCCCGAACCGAGCGCAGATTTTGAAGAGCTTTTCGGAGAAAGGTAAAAGGAATCACCAAAGTTTACGACTCCGCCCGATATGGAATTGATAGCTATAGGCCCGACAATTGCTGGCATAAACGACACCCTTTATCGAAGTCTCTGTTTATTATATGTTCTTGGCGGGCGATTGTGAGCGCGGAGACTGAATCTGTCTGATATGTTTGATTCTCGCATCACCGCGGATAAGCGAAGCTGAACCAGCATGTAAAACAGAAGAGGCGGAAACCCCTTGAATTTTGATGCTGCGAACATAAATAGCCGGCACCTCGTGGCAAAATGCGCTTTGTACACCTGTTTCGCGAATCGGCTTCACTGCCTGCTGCTGAAAGATTTGGTACTCCTTTTTGTTAAATGAGCCTTCATTATTGTAAAACGTGGACCGAGAACGCTGAACAGCAAATACTTTTACACTCATATCGATTTCATTTGTGTCGCCAACTTGAAACACACTTGCGATCCCGAGGGAATTAAACTTAACTAGTCTGATGCGTGATATGCGTTTAAGCATTATTCTGGCGCAATCGGAGCAAACGGCCCGATGATAAGAGATTCAGGCGGTGTATCAAAAATAGAAGACAGGTAGATGGATTCAGTGTCTCCGATGTGGAAAACGGAGGAACTGGACACACCGTTCATCCGGATGTCCCCGACTTCCAAGCTGCGGTTGATGACTGTAAAGATCATGCTTGCTCATCTCCTTTCATTTCTGATGGAATATGCTCCAGAAAGTGTTCTACAGCGCGGATGACATCACGCTTCACATGCTCAGCGATATGTTCTGCATATTGTGCAGGCGGTGTATTTTCTTCTTTTTTGATATGGGACATATAATAGTGAATCCGGCTGTCCATTTGTTTTCTGATGTCTTCAATAACATGATGTCTGTTTGTATCGTCAAGTCTGCTGTCATATTGGTTTTCAAGCTGTTCCAAAATATCTGGGATTTCCTCGGTTAAGTACATGTCGACATTCTGGCGGATCTGCTGCATGAGCTGAGCGCTCTCTTCCTGCTGCATCATCCCGATTTGCGGTGTCGACTGGCTGACTTCAAAGTTTTGGACGCTGTTCGGGTCAGTAGGATTTAAGCCGATATTCAAAGTCCCGTCGAGCCTTTCGATTTTCAGCTGATCAAATTTATACTCCACACGCTCAATGGTAGTGGCCGGCCGCTGTTTCATCGTATTCATTTCAGTTTGAATCTCTTTCAGCTGACGTTCGAGCTGCTGAATGTGAATCGCCTGCTGCTGAACGAAGGAATTCAAGTTTTGCAGGTAAGAGGAAACAGATTGATCATACATGTTCTTTCACCTCTTTCATATGATTAACGGCCAGGAGGCTGGAGCGGGACCAATGAACCTGTGTCGGGCTCCTGCAGCTGGAGCGGTTGCCCTGAGCCAGAAACTTCTGGTGCCGGTTCTACATAGCTTCCTGTATTATACAAATTTGACAGAGACTTGATTGATCCGGCGCTCCCGATTTGCAGAATGGAGGAGTTGCTGATTGATTCCAGCCGGAGATAGTTGATTTGAATGGTTTGATTAATATAGAAGTTCATGAGCCTCACTCCTTTTACGCATTGGCCACGATCGGCTGATCAACCGCATCATTGTCATACACATTCGTCGCGTTTTGATAATTCATCACCTTGAGGCTGTCGCCGGTATTAAAGCTGCCAGCACCGGCAAACGTTCTGACCTGAGCCTGAGGAGAAATCGTAATGCAGTCCCCGATGTGAACGACTCCGCTCGTACCAATCGCATTAATTTTAAACGCTCCGACAATGGCCGGCATACGAGCACATCCTTTGTTGAAAAATTGAAAAAAGACAGGTAAAGTGAAATGACAATTCTGATTTCAATTGGGCTATTCACGATAGCTTATGACAAACGCACATATGTGTGAGAGATATTTAAAGGGGACATATCGGCTTTTGATGAAAGCGTTTTATTTTTGGGCCGTTATGTTTAAACATGGCAAAAGAGGGTGTTGGGTATAAATTGAGCGGAAATGCGGCGAAGGATGCCGCTATCCGCCTATGATGGTTTTTGTTTATTTCTTTGGTGTTTTTTCGTGTAGAATGCTTTTTGGAGTATGTCGTGCTGCGGTATTCGATTTTTGGGCGGGCACATTCTCGCCCTGAGGTATATCCCAGAAGTGCTGAGTAAAAAGCGGAGTTACATGTGGTGTATTCTACTCGTTATAGAAAATGATTTACATACGGGAGTTTTCAAGATATCTCCCAAAAATCATTTCTTCTTTAATCCGGGTATTCAGCAGGATATCCAGCTCTTGGCTGCATTGAATCGTTTCCTTTGAATTCATGCCGTATTTTTGTGCGGTTTCAATTAGTGTGATCCTCATTTCTTCAATTTTACTGTTCATTACGCTATCTCCAATTCTAGATTTTATTTTGATATAAATACAGGATATCGTTAGTATAACCTATTTTGGCTCAAAAGGTTGCCTTTCGTCAATTTGACTAAAAAAGCGACAATTTTTGCTGCGGCCTTTTTTAATGGAGAAAGGACTAAAGTCTTGCTAAGTGTGCTTGCAAAAAGTCCTGCCGTTCCTCAATTTCTCTAAGTATGTTTGTCTGCTCCTTTTCGATCTGAAAGGGGCTTTTTTTGATAAAAGGATCATCAGCAGCACTTTGACAAATGTCAAGGTGCCATTCGTTGATGAGAGGAGATAATCGTTCAATAGTAAACGACCGCTTCAGCACGTTTTTCATTAAGGTGTGATATTGCGACCTGAAGGCGGGAATGGATAGAAGCCTTGACGAAAGCGTCTTTCCTTTTGTCAGAAGCGGGTCTTCGTCATACCATTCTTGTACGGCAAGCGATCTTGTCTCCATCGGGGAAACGTAAAGCCGACCGGATTCGTTTAAACAAAATGTGTAGTAAAAGCCTTGATTGGTGCAGGCGTTGCCGATCAGCCACAAAAAAAACAGCTTGACATCCAGATACAATTTAATCCTTTCAGCCAATTCGTCATCTCCGGCTGTGCGGATCAGTATGAAAAATTCATGTACGAATGCCGAGGAATCATTGTTAAAAAGGGACAACGGAACCCTTGGATCGGCCGTCTTCACTCCGTAACTCGTTTTACCGGCTGGCTGATGGTTCTTGATGTTCAAATAAATGCCTTCAGGCTGGCCATTGATGGTCAGAAAGCTGTACGAGACAGCGGGAGCAGGTACGCCGATCTGGTCAAAAAAACAATAGGCGAGTCTGCGCCGCATCAGGGACGGATCATCCTGTTCTGCATTCAAAAAAAGTGTCCTTTCACCAAGCAGAGACTTTTCCCAGCTGATTTCATAGGATGCCTTTTCCGCCCTGTCACGCTGTGTGAGAAGAATGGGAGAAACAGATCGATCTGTTACGAAAAGCCCCTTGGCAGTACCTTTCCTTTTCAGCTGCTCCCGATGAAAAAATAAATGCACGCGCTCCATATTCTTTCCTCCTTCTCAAAACGACATTTGTATGATATGTAGAGCAAGCCCGTCCTGAAACGAAATGAAAACGGAATTGAGAAAAAGGGATTTCAGCATTCGACAGAGAATACATGAAGGAGCATTCTGATTTAAAAGATGATGGAGGAATAACATGAAATTTGCGACAGGGGAACTTTACAACCGAATGTTTGTCGGCCTGATCATTGACGATGAGAAAATTATGGATTTGCAAAAGGCTGAAAAAAAACTGTTTGAACTTGAGACGATTCCGGGATCGCTGATTGAATGTATCGCAGAAGGGGATAAATTCGTTGCGCATGCAAGGCAGCTGGCCGAGTGGGCAAAGAAACCGAATGATGAGCTGGGATCATTTATGTATTCATTATCCGAGGTGAAGCTCCATGCACCCATTCCGAAGCCATCAAAAAATATCATCTGCATCGGCAAAAACTACCGGGATCACGCGATTGAAATGGGGAGCGAGGCTGATATTCCGGAGCATCCGATGGTATTTACAAAATCGCCGGTAACGGTTACGGGGCATGGTGATATCGTAAAGAGCCATGAAGAGGTTACCTCTCAGCTTGATTATGAGGGAGAACTTGCTGTTGTGATCGGAAAAAGCGGGACCCGCATTTCAAAAGAAGATGCATATGACCATGTTTTCGGATATACGATTGTGAATGATATCACGGCGCGTGATCTGCAAAAAAGGCATAAGCAGTTTTTTATCGGAAAAAGCTTGGATACGACATGTCCTATGGGGCCCGTGCTTGTACATAAATCAACGATTCAGGAGCCAGAGCGCCTCAAGGTTGAAACAAGAGTCAACGGCGAGCTGCGCCAATCCGGTTCGGCAAGCGATATGATCTTTTCCATTCCGGAATTAATTGAAACCCTCTCAAAGGGGATGACGCTTGAAGCGGGCGACATTATTGCCACCGGTACGCCGTCTGGTGTCGGCAAGGGGTTTACGCCTCCAAAATTCTTGCGGTCAGGTGACAAAATTGATATTACAATTGATCCGATCGGAACGCTGTCAAACCAAATTGGCTGAATAAAACTGGAGGGCGGACCCGGACCCGCCCGTTTTTTCTGATAATCATCTTTGTGACAGAGGACAAGTTCATGGTACTATAAGTGGGGTAATTTATCTGATAGGGGGAACATATATGACACACCTACATATTACGACATGGGTGGTAGCGCTGATTCTGCTTTTCGTCAGCTACTCGCTGTATTCGTCAGGAAGTGCAAAGGGCGCAAAAATCACTCATATGATTCTGCGGTTATTCTATATCCTTATTATTTTGACAGGAGCTGAGCTGTTTGTCCGTTTCGCCAACTGGAACGGAGAATACGCCGGCAAAATGATTCTGGGCATTATCACCATCGGCCTGATGGAAATGCTCCTCATCCGCAAGAAAAAAGAAAAATCAACAGGAGGACTGTGGGTCGGCTTCGTCATTGTCCTTTTGCTGACAGTGCTGCTCGGTCTGCATTTGCCAATTGGTTTTCAATTGTTTTAATAGAAAAACCTATGAACCCGGCTCTTTGATAGAGTTGGGTTTTTTTATATTTATCCCCTCATATTCCAAATCATTTAAAATAACCTTAAAATTCCCTGTAAGCGGTATCTCGTCCTATGAAATTATGATACCTTCAAGGAGATTCATTATTTTGCAGGAGGGATAACATGAAACGCAGAAAATTCAGCTCGGTTGTGGCGGCAGTGCTTATTTTTGCACTGATTTTCAGCCTTTTTTCTCCGGGAACCAAAGCTGCAGCGGCCGGCGCGATCGATCAGGCGGCTGCTCTGGAAAACGGCAAAGAGCAGACAGGCGCCATGAAGGAGCCGGAACAGGTGAAATGGTACAAAGTGACCCCGGGAGCAACGGATATTCAGAAAAACTCACATATGGCACTGACCGTAAAGAGTGATTCAGTACTGAATGTATCTGTATATCCAAGTAAGGAAAAAGCGCTTAAAGATGAGACGTTTGAGATGTACCGTTCTTTCACAGCGGAGGATGGAAAAAGCGAAGTCATTTTTCCATACGCGTGGAGCGGCCCTTACTATGTAAAAGTTGAATACCTCGGAGAAGAAGAACCAGAGGACGGCGGAACGGCAGAAGCAGCTGCAGAAGCCAAGTATACGATTGGGTATAAAGGCACCAAAAAACAGCCGTCAGATTTAGAAGAGGAAGAAGCTTGTCCGGTTGAAATGAGTGTCGATCAGAAGAAATCAGGAAAAGGCATCCTGGATAAGCTGAGAGCGATTCGTGATGAGCAGCTGAGCCAAACAGCAGAAGGCAAAGAACTGACAAGCCTTTATTACAAAGCAGCACCGTTTATCGTTGCAAAACTCGCACTCAATAAAACAGCAAGAAATGAAATTTATCAGGATCTTGTGACACTAAAGCCGTTATTTGACGATGTGTCAGAAAACGGAGCATCATCTTCGTATAAGGTCACTGAAAAGGATCAAAAAGCATTCAACCGGCTATATGATAAAGCTTTACAATCAGTCCCGTCATTCCTTAAAGAGGAGATAAAGAAACAAGCGGACCGACTAAATATGAAGCAGCTGCAAGGCAAAACAGCCGGAGCCATTTTAACAGAAAACAATATTGCAGCAAAAAGTGAAGTTCAGACAACAAAGGTTATTTTCAAGGTGAAGGACAATAAAAGCCTCTCATCCGTACATAATGAAATGAAGGGCTTTTCTGCAAGCGCGCAATCGAAAAAAGACATATCCAATGTGAAAAAGGCAAAGAAACTGTTTGACAATCTGTATTCATTTGAACTTCCGAAAGACGAGAAACAGAACGGCGCATATACGGCAAGCGCCAAAAGGGTCAAAAGCGCTGCTGCGACACTATCCAAGATGTCCAATGTAGAGTTTGCGGAACCCGTACAGGAATACAAAAGCCTGGCAAACGATATTCAGTACCCTTATCAATGGCCGCTTAAAAACAACGGTGAAAACGGCGGTGTCAAAAATGCGGATGTGAAATATGAGCCTGCCAACACATTGCTGTCCAAACGCAAGCTTAACGATACACTCATTGCAGTAGTAGACACAGGCGTAGACAGCACGCTTGCTGATTTAAAAGGAAAAGTAAGAACAGATCTCGGACACAATTTTGTCGGACGGAATAACAATGCAATGGATGATCAGGGGCATGGGACGCATGTCGCAGGCATTATTGCGGCCCAAAGCGATAACGGCTATTCAATGACTGGATTGAATGCCAAAGCAAAAATCATCCCTGTAAAAGTGCTTGATTCCGCAGGTTCCGGAGATACTGAACAAATTGCTCTCGGCATCAAATATGCTGCTGACAAAGGAGCAAAGGTGATTAATTTAAGTTTAGGCGGAGGCTACAGCCGCGTGCTTGAATTTGCTTTGAAGTACGCAGCTGACAAAAATGTCTTGATTGCCGCAGCCAGCGGGAATGATGGAGAAAATGCCTTATCTTATCCTGCATCTTCTAAATATGTGATGTCAGTCGGCGCAACGAACCGCATGGATATGACCGCTGATTTCTCTAACTATGGAAAAGGTCTGGACATCTCTGCTCCAGGGTCTGATATCCCGAGCTTAGTGCCGAACGGAAATGTCACGTACATGAGCGGAACGTCTATGGCGACGCCGTATGCTGCCGCTGCTGCAGGATTGCTGTTTGCTCAAAATCCTAAGCTGAAAAGAACAGAAGTTGAGGATATGTTGAAAAAGACGGCAGATGATATTTCCTTTGAAAGTGTCGATGGCGGAGAAGAAGAGTTGTATGACGATTATGGTGATCCGATTGAAATTCCGAAGACACCTGGTGTAGACTGGCATTCAGGCTACGGGCGGCTGAACGTCATGAAGGCTGTCAGCGCAGCTGATTTACAGCTTAAGGTCAACAAGCTGGAAAGCACTCAAACAGCTGTCAGAGGAAACGCGAAGGAAGGCACACTTATCGAGGTGATGAACGGCAAAAAGAAACTCGGCAGCGCCAAAGCCGGAAAAGACAATGCGTTCAAGGTTAATATCGCGACTCAAAAACAGGATCAAGTACTGTATGTGAAAGCAACAAAAGGCGATGCGAAAACATCGTATAAAGTTGTCGTCGTCAAAGGAAAACCTTCCGGCACACCGAAAGTAAACGCGGTGAAAACGAAGGATACGGCAGTAAAAGGGAAGGCAAACAGCAAAGCGATGATCAGAGTGAAAAACAAATCAAAGAAAGTCATTGCTTCTGCCAAAGCTGACGCAAAAGGAACGTTTTCGGTGAAAATCAAAAAACAAAAAGCCGGAACGGTGCTGTACGTCACGGCTGCGGATACAGATAAAAAAGAAAGCAAGGAAGCAAAAGTTGTTGTTGAAAAGTAACCAAAAAGCGGTGCTCGATGCACCGCTTTTTTATTTGCGCCCCCGTTGGACTGCTGAATACATAATGGATCGCTTTCCGTTTGAAGCCGTCCATTCAAAACGGTCTCCTGTCCCTTCGCTGCTGTAGTGATGCTGCATCGCGCATTGGGCGGTGTCATTTGAAAAGTGATAAAAGGACACACCCTGCCCCGCCGAAGTATTCGAAAAGACTCCTTTATTATAAGAAAAGACGCAATCGAATACGGATAAGCCGAAGCTGTGCAAGTGCTGCAGAAATGCGAGAAAGGTTTCGTCGTCAAGCGAATCCAAAAGCGCCATGAGCGGCCGCTTGACTGATTTCTCATAGCGGATGCGTTCTCCGCCGGAAAGGGAGATGTTTTCTGCACCGCATGCCAAAACCAACTTGTCCTGAAAGCCGGCTTGCTCCCACTTTCCTTTATGATGGATCCAGATTGGGCTGTGTTGGAGAGTGTCCGCCAAAAGTATATCACCTTCACCGTTTTCGATTAAGCAGATGCCGTCTTCAATGAGGATGGTGCCGTATTCCCACTTTCGTTCCTCTGTATATAACAATTGTTTCCGTTTCATCCATGCTGTCTCCTTTTTCTTCATTCCTCTCTTTTCTTTCCAATTCAAGCCTGTCCCATACAACTCTTTTATGGACAAATCAACTATCTGCCTATAGATGCATAAACTTACTAAGGTGCTGAAAGAAACGAAATTGTTACGAAAGAAACGGGATTGGAGCTGATGTCACATGTGTGGAATTACGGGTTGGGTCGATTTTAAAAAGCAGCTCGTCCAGGAAAAACAAACGATGGACAGAATGACAGACACTCTTTCCAAACGAGGGCCTGATGATTCAAACGTTTGGGGGGAGCACCATGTTTTATTCGGACATAAAAGACTTGCAGTTGTTGATATTGAAGGAGGACGCCAGCCGATGGCGTGTACCTATAAAGGGGATACGTACACCATTATTTACAATGGCGAGCTGTATAACACGGAAGATTTGCGCAAAGAATTGCGGGCGCGGGGCCATCAATTCGAGCGTACGTCAGATACCGAGGTGCTTCTGCACAGCTACATCGAGTGGCAGGAAGACTGTGTCGACCATCTCAATGGCATATTCGCTTTCGCTGTGTGGGATGAAAAGCGTAATCTGCTGTTTGCCGCGAGAGACCGTCTCGGTGTAAAGCCGTTTTTTTACACGAAGGAAGGCTCTTCATTTCTCTTCGGGTCGGAAATCAAAGCAATCCTCGCGCACCCTGATATAAAAGCGCGAGTGGACAGAACGGGACTTTCTGAAATTTTCGGTCTTGGACCGTCCAGAACCCCGGGCACTGGCATATTTAAAGGTATAAAAGAAATCCGCCCGGCTCATGCGCTGACATTTTCCAAAGACGGACTTAATATTTGGCGTTATTGGAATGTTGAAAGCGAAAAACATACGGACAGTTTTGATGACACGGTTGCCAATGTCAGATCGTTATTTCAGGACGCGGTGACGCGGCAGCTTGTGTCGGATGTGCCTGTTTGCACATTCCTATCAGGCGGTCTGGACTCAAGCGCAATTACAGCGATTGCGGCGGGCCATTTTGAAAAGGAAGGAAAAGCACCGCTTCATACTTATTCGATTGATTACGAAGAGAACGATAAATTTTTTCAAGCAAGCGCTTTTCAGCCGAATGATGACGGACCATGGATTGAAAAAATGACAGAGGCTTTCGGCACAACGCACCACAAATGCGTCATCAGCCAAAAAGATCTCGTTGATCATTTGGAGGAAGCTGTTCTGGTCAAAGATTTGCCGGGAATGGCGGATGTCGACTCATCCCTGCTGTGGTTTTGCCGGGAAATCAAAAAGGACTTTGTCGTCAGCCTATCGGGAGAGTGCGCGGATGAGATTTTCGGCGGGTACCCGTGGTTCCATACGGCAGATGTTGAGTCTGGCTTTCCATGGATGAGATCAACGGAGGAGCGGATCAAGCTGCTTTCTGACTCATGGCAGAAAAAATTGAATCTGAAAGAATACGTAAATGCCAAATATGAAGAAACCTTGGCAGAAACGCCATTATTAGATGGTGAAACGGGTGTGGATAAAGCAAGAAGACAGCTGTTCTATTTAAATATGCTTTGGTTTATGACGAACCTTTTGGATCGGAAGGATCGCATGAGCATGGGGGCGAGCCTGGAAGTGCGGGTGCCGTTCGCCGATCACCGGCTTGTGGAATATGTTTGGAATATTCCGTGGGAAATGAAAATGCATGATAATCGGGAAAAAGGCATTTTGCGCAAAGCGCTTGAGGGCATTTTGCCTGATGACATTTTGTATCGCAAAAAAAGCCCGTATCCGAAAACACATCATCCGGAATATACAAAAGGCGTCAGCGAGTGGCTGAAAACGATCAGAAGCCAAAAGGACTCCGTGCTCCATACCTTACTGGACAGAAAACAATTAGATCAGCTTTTAGAAACGGAAGGCTCCTCCTTCAAGGTCCCGTGGTTCGGGCAGCTCATGAAGGGGCCTCAGCTGATCGCCCATCTTGCTCAAATTCATACATGGTTTGAAGCGTATCGCATTGATATTGATGAAGGATAAAGAAAAAGCCGATTCTGCTCAAAGGAATCGGCTTTTTCTTCATATACAATTGCGAGAAAACATAATAGACTTGAAGAAGCAGTGATACATAGGAGTGAAAAGAAATGAAAGAGATAAAAGAAGCCTATCAGCAATGCGGCCAGATCGTCAGCGCCCGCGAACCAGCCTGTTACAAAGCATTTTCGTTTCTTCCGCTGAAGCAAAGGCAGGCAGCTTGGGCGGTTATGGCGTTTTGCCATACGGCAGCCAATGCGGATGAGAAGGCGTTATCTGCCATTGAAGCTGAGGCGGAAGATGTTTTTTCCGGTACGTATAACGGGAATCATTTTTTGTGGAAGGCTTTCGGCCATGCCTACCAGACATTTACACTGGACAGCGAGCCATTCCGTGAGTTCATTGCCGCACAGAAAGCCGAAGATAAACCGTTTGGAAACCTTGATGAATTGCTCATGCACGCATACCAGACAGGCGGGGCAGCCGGATTGATGCTTCTCCCGATTATGGCGCGCCGGCATCAGAAACAGCTGACACATGCAGCCGGTTCTCTCGGTTTAGCGATTCAGCTGATTCGGATTCTGAGAGATATCGGCACTGGCCAACAGCAAAAAAGCCGTATCCCTCGGAAAGTGATGCAGCAATTTGGATATACAGAGGACGACCTTCAAAAGGGCGTCGTGAATAAGGCGTTCACAATGACGTGGGAGTATATCGCTTTTGAAGCAGAAGCCTACCTTGAAGAGTGTCAGGATGCCTTGCCGCTATTTCCGCAGTATTCTCAAAAAACGGTGAAAGCCGCTCTTCATTTGCACCGGGCTGTTTTAGAAAAAATCCGGGCGAACAAGCACGATGTATTTCAACATCACTTCGCTCTCACAGAGACCGAAGTGAAGCAGATTCTCTCTGATATCTAAAAAAACACCCGGCCTTGATTGAGCCGGGTGTTATGCCATACCTTTTTGTATCCAGATACGTGAGCGCCATCTTCTGTACATTAAGATTCCCCGGACCCATTCATCCGCGATAAAAGAAATCCAAATGCCGGCAAGACCGAAACCGAGGTGGATGCCGAAAAGATAAGCAAGCGGGAGGCCAATGCCCCACATTGAAATCATTGCCATGTAAACCGGGAATTTCGCATCCCCCGCGGCCCGCAGAGAGTTAATGATGATGACATTAAACGAGCGGCCTGGTTCAAGAATAATGGTCATGGCAATCAATAGGCTTGCAGTTGCTATAATATCAGGGCTTTGTGTGAAGAGGCCGATCAGGTCTTTTGAAAAGATCGTCATCAAAACAGATGTAGCCGCAGCAATTCCGAGTGCCCAATATAAGCTCTTCATGCAGCGCTCATAAGCGGCATCAAATTGTTTGCCGCCGATATAACGGCCGATTAAGATTTGTGTACCCTGGCTGATCGCAGTGCCGAACAGCAAAATAAACATCGTAATATTTTGCGTATACACTTTTGTTGTCAACGCCTGCGCGCCCATGATGGCGATAAAATACGTGACAATCATTTGCGAAAGGTTGTATGAAAGCTGCTCTCCCGCAGAAGGAATGCCGATTTTCAGCAGCTTGCGCAAATGCTCTTTATGCATATGAAAGACTTTTTTCAGCGACATCTTCAGCTGGATGCGTTTGTTGACAATCACAATCATCGCGATTAATCCGATGACGCGGGCGATAGATGTGGACATGGCCACACCGGCAACGCCGAGAACAGGAAAGCCGAACAAACCGAAAATCACAACAAAGTTTCCGGCAATGTTTAAAATGTTCATGCCGATAGTGACAAACATTGTATCTTTTGTGTAGCCGTAGCTTTTTAAGATCGCGCTGAATGTCATGATTAAAGCCTGAATAAAGGACAGACCTCCGACAACTTGTAAAAAGACTTTCGCATCAGGCATCAGTGCGTCTGATAATCCCATCATATGAAGCAGAGGGACAGCCGCGAAAAAGACGACGGCGCTGATGGCCAGGCTGATGAAGAAGTTGGCGCCGATTGACACATAAGCGACTTCCATGGCTTCTTTCTTTTGCCGTGAGCCTAGAAATTGTGAAATGATAACGGTCGTTCCTGTTGCGATAAAGCTGAACATCACGATAATTAAATTTAAAATCTGGTTGCTGACGCCGACTGCTGCCACGCTGTTATCCGAGTATTGGCTGAGCATCAGTGTATCGGCATTACCCATAAACATATATAATGAGACCTCAATAAAGATCGGCCAAGTAAGCGAAAATAATGAGAACGTTTTGTCAGCGGGTTTTTTCAAAGCAGTTGATTTGAAGACAGCTTGTTTCATAGTGTCTAACCCCTTTCGTAAATAAAATCAACGTTTTAAAGTGTACCTCCATTTCCTTATAATAAAAAGGGATAGAAACGATACTTCTTGTAAAAATCCGACTTAAAAAGGAGGATGATTCAAATGCCTCGCATCCTGTTTACAGTCCCGCCTTTTCCGGTATTTATCGCAGCTGGGGAAGGGGTTTTTAAAAAAGGAGAAACCCATGTGAAACGTGTATTCTCCGTGTTTGATCTGATATATGTCAAACACGGAACGTTATATATAACGGAAAATGAAACATCGTTTTCTGTTGAAGGCGGCGAGTACATCTTGCTTTCTCCCGGTCTTGAACACTACGGGACGAAGGGCAGTGATGAAGCAACCTCCTACTATTGGCTTCACTTCGATGAACACCGATATGAATTTACGGCAAAGGGAGGCAGCAACTGGTCTGAGCTTCAGCAGGAAAAAGGGAGTTTCGAAGAGCCGGCCCGCTACGGATTGGCCTTGCCGAGAAAAGGCAAGGTGCAGCGCCCGCAGTTTATGGCGCAGCAGTTTGAAAAGCTGATCGATTACTCCGCGGAAAACTCTGATTTGCCGCTCAGAAAGCAAATTTTATTTGAGGAGCTGATACTGCATCTTCAAAAAGAAGCGTTCCAAATACCGTCTGCGAAAGAGCGGGTAGCCTGGGAGGCGGCCCGGTACTTACAGGAGCACTATAAGGAAAAGACGACAATCAAGGATCTGTCGCTCGCTCTTCACTATCATCAGGATTATGTGAGCCGCTGCATGCAGCAGGTGCTCGGCGTAACTCCGGCACAATACACGAACCGGGTGAGAATGACGGAAGCGAAGCGTCTTTTATCCTCTACAAATGATAAAATGGGCGTTATTGCGGAAACGGTCGGAATGGAAGATCCGACATACTTTTCAAAACTCTTTAAGCAGATAGAAGGCATTTCACCAATTGAATACCGGAAAATTGTCAGCCGGAAAGTTCAATAACCAGACGAGGGATGAACATGAAAACAACAATTTACGATGTGGCAAAGGCGGCGGGTGTCTCGATCACAACTGTGTCCCGTGTGATAAACAATACGGGGAGAATCAGCGATAAAACAAGGCAGAAGGTCATGAATGTCATGAATGAAATGGCATACACGCCCAATGTCCACGCCGCGGCGTTAACGGGAAAACGAACGAATATGATTGCTCTCGTGGCGCCTGATATTTCAAATCCGTTTTACGGCGAACTGGCCAAAAGCATTGAGGAAAGAGCGGATGAGCTCGGTTTTCAAATGTTGATTTGCAGCACCGATTACGATCCGAAAAAAGAAACAAAGTATTTTTCTGTGCTGAAACAGAAAAAGGTGGATGGCATTATTTTTGCAACAGGGATTGAAAGCCATGACAGTATGTCTGCTTTGGAGGAAATCGCCAGTGAACACATTCCGATTGCCATGATTTCTCAGGATAAGCCGCTTCTTCCGATGGATATTGTTGTGATAGATGACGTTCGTGGCGGATATGAGGCTGCCAAGCATCTTCTGTCACTCGGCCACACGAACATCGCCTGCATTATTGGAGACGGGTCAACGACAGGCGAAAAAAATAGAATCAAAGGCTTCCGTCAGGCGATGGAGGAAGCGGGCGTGCCCATTGATGAATCACTTATCATCCAGACGCGGTTTTCCTTGGAAAGCGGCAAGGAAGAAGCGGGAAAATTGCTCGACAGAAACGCTCCGACTGCTATTTTTGCCTTCAACGACGTATTGGCTTGTGCCGCCATACAAGCTGCGAGAATAAGAGGCATAAAAGTGCCGGATGATCTTTCTATCATTGGTTTTGATAATACGATACTCGCAGAAATGGCGGCTCCGCCCCTGACAACCGTAGCCCAGCCGATAAAAGAGATGGGGCGGAGCGTCATCGAACTGCTGGCAGAAGCAATAGAGGGAAAACGAAAGGCGAAACAAAAAATAGTGCTCCCGCCTGAGCTTGTAGTCAGACATTCTACATCACCGCTCAACACATGAGCCCGCTAATGAGCGGGTTTTTTCATTATGACAGTTGAAGCCAAAAAAACATATTGCGTGTAAACCAAAGGCAGTGTAAAATGAAACCATCTTTTGAGAAAGCGCTTGCACAAAATGGTAGAGCGGATAGAACCGCTGTTTTTTTAGCTGTTAAGAGAAAGCGCTTTCCCGAAGCGAGCCCGAAATGAGATAAAGGAGAGGATGGGACGTGGAACATCAAGTAAGGTGCGCAGTATTGGGATTAGGAAGGCTCGGTTATTATCATGCGAAAAATCTCGTCACCAGTGTGCCGGGGGCAAAGCTGGTTTGTGTCGGTGATCCGTTAAAAGGGAGAGCGGAGCAGGTTGCCAGAGAACTCGGTATCGAAAAATGGTCAGAGGACCCGTATGAAGTGTTAGAAGATACCGGCATTGACGCTGTCATTATCGTAACGCCGACAAGCACACATGGTGATATGATCATCAAAGCTGCCGAGAACGGCAAACAGATCTTTGTTGAAAAACCGCTGACATTAAGCCTTGAGGAATCTAGAGCAGTTTCTGAAAAAGTGCAGGAGACAGGTGTCATCTGCCAAGTCGGCTTTATGAGACGGTTCGATCCAGCATACGCAGATGCCAAACGGCGGATCGACGCTGGAGAAATCGGCAAACCTATCTATTATAAAGGCTTTACGCGCGACCAAGGCGCGCCTCCCGCAGAATTTATCAAACACAGCGGTGGGATTTTTATTGACTGTTCCATCCATGACTATGATATTGCCCGTTATTTGCTAGGGGCGGAAATTACTTCTGTTTCAGGACACGGCAGGATTCTGAACAATCCGTTTATGGAGCAGTACGGCGATGTGGATCAGGCGCTGACGTATATTGAATTTGACTCCGGCGCAGCGGGGGACGTCGAGGCAAGCAGAACCTCTCCATACGGACATGATATCCGGGCGGAGGTGATCGGGACAGAGGGCAGTATTTTCATTGGGACATTGAGAAATCAACATGTGACCATCCTTTCGGCTAAAGGGAGCAGTTATGATATCATTCCAGACTTTCAAACTCGTTTTCATGAAGCCTACTGCTTGGAGCTTCAGCATTTCGCCGAGTGTGTCCGTGATCGAAAAACACCGATTGTGACAGATATTGATGCGACGATCAATTTAGAAGTGGGTATCGCCGCAACCAATTCCTATAAGAGCGGCAGGCCCGTACAGCTTGATGTGAAGCGCGCTTATACAGGTATGTAAAAGCTAATGTGTTGCATTTGAGGCTTTCCGCAAAAAAAGCAAGGACATTTTAGCCCTTGCTTTCTCTTTTCTCATATAAATAGTACATATAATCAGTAGGTACGCCTAAATGGCCCAGCTGTCTCAGCATGGCGGTTACGTTCCCTCTGTGGTAAGTGCCGTGATTGACGACATGCAGGATGGTGTCTGCATAGGTTGATTCCAGTGTACCTAGTTTCGGATGCTGCATTGTGAAGGTCTGTTCTAAGTCCGTCTGGCGGCTGAAGAAATCATGATACTGTGACTCCAGCTCGGCAGCGTGCTGTTTAATCGCTGCCATATTACCTTGCGCGGACTGTAATTTGCCTGCGCTGTCTATAATCTCTTGGTAGGCCACTCCCGAAAGAACATTCAGCCAAATGTAGTCAGCCCTGCACATATGAAGCAGCACGTCGCTGACAGAAGGAAATACGCTCTTTACTTCTTGATAGGCAGTTTCCTCCGGCAGGTTTTCGATATGGGTAAATATTTTCTTGTTTGCCCAAGAATGATAGTCATAAAACTGTTTTGCATCAGTCATCAGCATGCCTCCTTTTCTAAGAAATTCGTTTTTTTCATCTGTTTCTCCTTCAGTTGCAAAAGAGTGACACCCCAAAATATCCTGCCGCTGCCCACATTACCGCTGCAGAGCATTTGTTTACGATCAGCATAAGCCTGCCGCTCGTATCTATCGTCTGAAACAATCGGCCCGCTATTGCAAGGCTGATAAACCAAATCCAAGACACAGCGATGCAGGCGGCCATAAAGAGCCATTTCTCAAGCCCCGAATATTGAAGAGAGCTCGTGCCGATGACGCCGATCGTGTCCAGAATGGCATGCGGGTTTAAAAGAGAAACAGCGGCCGCAAACGCAGCTTGCTTTTTTGGTGTGAACGTATGTTTCTCATTTTGGCTTGTGTTCGGACGGCTGTTCCAAGTCACCCAGCCCATATAGAGCAAAAATAAAAATCCGCCGGCCATCATGACTGTCTCAAACACAGGCAGCTCCTGCACAATGACAGACACGCCCGCAATGGCTAATACGATTAACAGGGTATCGCAGACTGAAGCACTGATGACAGCTGGGAGAGCCCGCCAAATATGCTTTTGCCACGCGCCTTGCTGAAAAATAAACATATTCTGCACTCCCAGCGGCAAAATTAAGCCAAACGCGAGCACAATTCCATGAATGATTGCATTCATGCTGAAAAAGCTCCTTTCACATTTTTTTTCAATCATAAGAGAGATTGCCACTAAAGTCTCCAGCCATTTGGTTGGGTTAGAAACCAGCCAAATGTATAATGTGTAAAAAAGGGGGGCATGACCTTGTCGCAATGGCAGCCAAGCCGAAAGTCGGATGTTCCGCTGCATCGGCAGATCGAACAATATATGAAAGACAAGATTCTTCACGGAGAGTGGGCTGTAGGGACGAAAATCCCCTCACAGAGAACGCTGGCCGACATGTTTCAAGTCAACCGCAGCACAGTCACAGCAGCCATAGATGAACTCACGTCTCAAGGCTTGTTAGAGGGAAGAAGAGGCGGCGGTACGAAGGTTGTAAACAGTACTTGGAGCGTGCTGGCGGCTGAGCCTCCGCTTGATTGGAGCGATTACGTCCGTTCGGGCATTCATCGCGCCAATTCTTCCATCATTCAAGCTATTAATCAGAACGAACCAAGAGCGGATATCATCAGATTAGGAACTGGAGAACTTTCACCGGATCTTGTGCCTGCTGACACAATTGGACGGATGTTTCAGCAAATCAATCCGGGCGCCCTGTCTTTAGGATATGAGCAGCCGAAAGGAAACCGTCAGCTGCGGGAGGCAGTGGCCGACCATTTAAAAGGAAAGAAGATCTATGTGTCACCGTCTGCAATTTTAATTGTGTCCGGTGCACTTCAGGCACTTCAGCTCATCTCAATTGGACTTTTAAAACGAGATTCTGTCATTTTGACGGAGAAGCCGTCCTACCTTCAATCCTTGCATGTATTTCAATCAGCTGGGATGCGGCTTCGCGGCTTGCCGATGGATGATGAAGGGGTCAAAGCGGGGCTTGTTTCTTCTAATCGAAAACAATATGGAGGACAGCTTGTTTACACGATTCCGTCGTTTCATAATCCGACAGGCACAGTCATGTCAGAGCAGCGAAGGAAAGAGATCATCAGCCTGTCAAAAAAAGAGCAGCTGCCCATCATTGAGGATGATGCGTACGGTGATTTATGGTTTGAAGAAAAACCTCCGCAGCCGTTGAAAGCAATGGATCATGAGGGCAATATTCTGTATCTGGGCACGTTTTCAAAAACGGTTAGCCCCGGTCTGCGAATCGGCTGGCTTGCCGGTCCGGAGCCGGTTATTGAAAGGTTGGCGGACATTAAAATGCAGACAGACTACGGATCAAGCGGCCTGTCCCAGTGGGCGGCTGCCGAGTGGCTGTCACAGGGGTATTATGAAGAGCATCTGACTTGGGTACGCAGGAAGCTTAAAGAAAGGAGAGACGCCGCCGTTCATTTTCTCGAGCGGTATGCCGGGGACATTGCCACGTGGCGGATTCCCGCAGGCGGCTTTTATATTTGGGTGACATTTCACAAAAACCTGCCTGTCAGCCGTTTCTTTTATGGATTGCTGAAACGGCAGGTGCTTGTGAATCCCGGCTACATTTATGACGGTGAAGACCGAAACAGCATCAGGCTGTCATATTCCTATGCATCTCTTGGAGATTTGGAAACTGGCATTAAAGCGGCAGCTGAAACAGCACGCCGCCTGATGATGTCCTAAGCTTTGGTTATACGATGACAGCTCCCAGTGCCCTGGCGAAGGCAATCGCATGCTCAGGTGCGATTTTGCAGCCTTTCAATTTGTCGAGGGAGACATGAAGCTGTTCAAAACGGCACGTGCTGATGTCCATGTTTTGAAGGGACGTACCGGTAAAGCTGGCGCCTTCCAATTCGCATCCGTCAAAGTGTGTCTGCTGGAGCACCGTATTGCTGCATTCACTTTGCATAAGAGCACAGTGATCAAATCGAACTTGTTTCATATTTGAGTACGAAAATGAGCTGAAATGTCCGTGGCATTCCTCGAATGAAACATTACGCAGCGTTGCTTCCGCCACATTCATTCCAACCATTTTTGACTGCTTAACAGAAGTTCTGTGAATGACAGCCCCGCTGAAATCGGCGTTTGATAAATCGCATTTTTCAAAGATCACATCGGTCAGTTCAATATGCCGAAAAGACACTTCGATAAAGACGACATTTCTGAATACCGTTTTTTCCACACAGAGTCTTTCTATATCTTCGCCGCAGATTGTACAATCTTCAAACAAATGCATGCTGATTACATCATCCTGCGTCACGGCATCATGAAAATCTGCGGTTTGCAGGTTTTCCGGTATGTTCGGTTTTTGAATTGCGAGTTTATTCATGTGATGACATCCTTTGCTGCCCGAAAAACAGAGGCTTCCGGGTTCAATTTAATAGATCGTTAAGGAAATTGATACATATAGTAAATCGTGAAGAGCCTTTTCTTGGTACAGCAGCCCGCTTGTTTTGTAAGCATAAATGGAAAGCTTCCTATACGTCAAGGCGTTTACAGGCCGAAAAAGCCAAAGGGAACAGGAGGAATGGGGAATGGGGCATTACATCAAAACCGAGGAGCATGTGACACTGTTTGTAGAGGATATCGGACATGGAAGGCCGATCATCTTTTTGCACGGGTGGCCGTTGAATCATAAGATGTTTGAATATCAAATGAATGAGCTTCCGAAAAGGGGATTTCGTTTTATCGGCGTTGATTTGCGGGGATATGGGCAATCTGACCGCCCTTGGGAAGGCTACGATTATGACACGATGGCCGATGATGTGAAAGCAGTCATTTATACGCTGCAGCTTGAGAATGCGATTCTTGCCGGTTTTTCAATGGGCGGCGCCATTGCAATCCGTTATATGGCAAGGCATGAAGGAGCCGATGTTGATAAGCTGATTTTACTGTCTGCAGCGGCCCCCGCGTTTACAAAACGCCCGGGTTATCCGTACGGGATGAGGAAGCAGGATATTGACGATATGATTGAATTGTTCAAAGCTGATCGGCCCAAAACACTGGCTGATTTAGGGAAACAGTTTTTTGAGAAAAAAGTGTCTCCAGAGCTTAGACAGTGGTTTCTCAATCTGATGCTGGAGGCCTCCTCCTACGGGACGATCCACTCGGGCATCGCATTAAGAGACGAAGATCTCAGAAAGGAACTTGCTGCAATCAAGGTGCCGACGCTGATCCTGCACGGGAGAAAGGATAGAATTGCGCCGTTTGATTTTGCGAAAGAATTGAAGCGCGGCATCAAACAGTCGGAATTGGTTCCGTTTGCAAACAGCGGGCACGGAGCATTTTATGAGGAAAAAGAGAAGATCAACAGTTTGATTGCGCAGTTCTCCCACTCATAAGAAAAAACCCGACATTGATCGGGTTTTTTATATAATTCCTCTGTTTTGCAGTGCGTTAATGATGAAATCAGCTCCAACGGAAATAGAGGTCTGGTCTGACTCAATGATGAAATCGGGTGAAAGCGGCGCTTCATACGGAGAATCGATCCCGGTGAAATGTTTGATCTCTCCGTTTCGCGCTTTTTTATAAAGCCCTTTTGGATCGCGCTGTTCACAAACATGCAGCGGGCACTTCACATAAATTTCGAAGAACTCACCTTTAGGAAAGAGCGCTCTAACCATGTCCCGATCCTCTCTGAATGGAGAAATAAAAGCCGTTAAAATCATTTGCCCGCTGTCGACAAACAGCTTCGCCACTTCTCCGATCCGGCGGATGTTTTCAATCCTGTCACCAGTCTGAAATCCAAGATCTTTGTTTAAGCCGTGGCGGATATTATCACCGTCAAGCACGTAGCTCTGAATGCCCTTGCGGTAAAGCTTTTCATCGACAGCATTGGCCAGCACCGATTTTCCGGAGCCGGACAAACCTGTAAACCAAAGGACGCAGCTTTTGTGTCCGTTTAAGGACTGTCTGTCAGACTTTGAGATGGCAGCGGGATGCCAAATGATGTTCGGATTGTGTGTCATTGCAATTCCCCGCTGTTTTGTTTGATGGCAACAGGCTGTTGGTGAAGTCCCTTGATCAGGACGGCTGCGACCTCAGGCCGGCTGAATTCTTTAGGCGGCTTTTTGCCTTGGCGGAGAAGCTCTCTCACTTTTGTGCCTGATAAGTGGATGTGGTCTCTTGAGCTGTGCGGACATGTTTTGGAGGTGCCCATGTTTCCGCATTTTCGGCAATAAAAGCTGTGCTCAAAAAACATCGGCTTGATGCCCAGCTCTTCCTCTGTGAATGATTGAAAAATATTTTGGGCGTCGTATGTTCCATAGTAGCTGCCGACACCCGCGTGATCACGGCCTACAATAAAATGGGTGCAGCCGTAATTTTTTCGGACGAGCGCATGGAAAATCGCTTCCCGCGGACCTGCATAACGCATGGCGGCAGGGAAAACCGATAACATGACACGATCCTTTGGATAATAGTGATTAAGCAAAGCCTGGTAGCTCTCCATTCTGATATCGCTGGGGATATCGTCTGACTTTGTTTCTCCGACAAGCGGGTGAAGCAGCAGACCGTCGACCGTTTCTAACGCTGTTTTTTGAATGTATTCATGCGCTCTGTGAACAGGGTTCCTGGTTTGAAAGCCGACAATCGTTTTCCAGCCGAGTTTTTGAAAGGCTGCTCTTGTTTCTGCGGGCGTTGCATAAAACTGTTCGAAAGATTTGTCAGGCAGGCGGCTGACCGTGATAGGCCCTCCGATATAGTAATCTGGGCGCGCCAGCAATTTTTTTACGCCTGGGTGGGCAGGATCGTTTGTTTTAAAAACAGACAGTGCTTCTTGTGTTTTATCAGGCTGGTATATATCGGTGACTGTGATCATGCCGTAGGTAACACCGTCTTTCACAAGCTTGACGTGATCTCCGGCAGACAGCTGTTTTGCTGTTTTTTCTCCGACAGGCAGCGTAATCGGCAGGCTCCACGGCAAGCCGTTTGCCAGCCTCATTTCCTTCACAACACGATGATAATCTTTTTCTCCCAAAAAACCTGTTAACGGGCTGTATCCGCCGATCGCGATAAGCTCCAGATCACTCAGTGCAAGCTGATCCAGCTCTGCTTGGCACGCGCACCCTTCAAAATGGCATGCGGGATCACAGCGGTTGATTAATACCCCTCCATGGGGTTCGTTTCCATTCAACGTGTTCAACCTCCAATTATACGTTTCCTTGTTTTCTTTTCTGCGGTTAATGAAAGTTTGACATCAGCGTCTCAACATCATTTCGATTCTCACATCAAGAACCTGCCATCCGCTATTCCTGATGCAGGCCGCATTCTGTTTTCTCCCGTCCGGCCCATCTTCCAGCCCTCTCATCGTTCGGGTCCGGGGAAGGCAATGTACACATTTCACAGCCTATGCTCGGATAATGTTGATCGTGCAGTTTGTTATAAGGCAAATTGTGCAGGCGGATGTACGTCCAAACGTCCTCCCATGTCCAGTGGATGAGCGGGCAAATTTTGATGAGCTTAAACTTCTGGTCCAGGTTTACGTATTGAATATGCTTTCTCGTTGGCGACTGCTCCCGGCGCAGTCCTGAAATCCAAGCTGTCATGCCGGACAGGTGCTTTTTGAGCGGTTCAATTTTCCGCAATTGGCAGCAGAGGTTCGGGTTATGCTTCCATAGCTCTCCGCCGTACTTCGTCCCCTGGTCTGTTAAGCTCAGCTCGGGTTCGAGCATCTGGATTGCAAATCCCGGATATCGCTCTTTGACGGTCTCGATCAGCTCATATGTTTCCTGAAAATGAAGCCCGGTATCCAAAAAGATGATGTGTGCGTTTTTGTTGATTTTTGATATTAAGTCTAGAAGCACCATTCCTTCTGCGCCAAAGCTGCATGCGTACACAATCTTTTCTCCGTACGTTCGGTAAGCCCACTTCAACACATCGAGCTCATCGATCAATTGATCCGTTATCTGTTTGGACAGCATGTCGTTCCATGTGTCATATGTGATGGTTTCGTTCAACGTTTTCCCCCGTTTGCATCTGCTTTTTTTATCTATTGATCGAGTTATAGGCAGACTATTCATTTTTTGCATAAAGGTTCAGGGTTTTTACGTGCCGCGCCCGCCTAAAATGAGGTGCGGAACCATTAAGAGCCCGGCTGAATATGCTTTTTAGCAAAATGGTTTTATGCCCAAGGAGAGGTAGTATGCCGATTGCCATTTATCAGGGGCATCATCATTCGCTTGCCCCGGCGGACATTAACATCGTCATTGATGTCATCAGAGCTTTTACGGTCGCCCATTATGCGTTTATCGGCGGGGCGAAAGAGATTTTGTTGGTCCGGACAGCTGATGAAGCCTTTGCGCTGAAAGACACCTATCCGGATTATGTATTGACGGGAGAGGAAAAGGGGGTCGGTATCAGCGGATTTGATTTAGATAATTCTCCAAAACGTATGGCTGGGCAGGATATGGCGGATAAGCGCCTAATCCAGAAAACAACAAACGGCGTCACAGCAGCATTGGGGGCGCTGAACGCAAAGCATCTGTTCGTAACTGGATTTTCCAATGCCAAAACAACGGCAGAGCATGTGAAAAAGCTCGCCGCAAACGATTGTGTCATAAACATAGTGGCTTCCCATCCATCCGGTGATGACGATATGGCGTGTGCGGAGTATATCAAAGGCATCATTGAAGGGACAAATGCGGTAACGGCTGAGGAGGCGATTCAAAGAATAAAAGGCTCTTCTGTTGCAGAGAAGTTTTTTGACAGCCGCCAGCCATTGTTTGATTCGGAAGACATTGTTTACTGTACAAAAGAACTGACGGGCGATTTTGTGATGAAAGTGAAACAAGATGGAGAAGTTCCAACGATAGAGAGGGTCATAATATGAATGATTTTTCACTAGAATTGCCAGTGAGAACAAATAAGCCGAGAGAAACCGGGCAGTCCATTTTAATTGATAACGGCTATCCCTTGCAATTTTTCAAAGATGTCATAGCCGGAGCGTCCGACTATATTGATTTTGTTAAATTCGGCTGGGGCACATCATTACTTACAAAAGATCTTGAAGAAAAAATCAGCACACTGAAAGAACATGACATTACATTTTTCTTTGGCGGCACACTGTTCGAAAAGTACGTAAGCCAGAAAAAAGTGAATGAATTTCATCGGTATTGCACCTATTTCGGCTGTGAATATATTGAGATCTCAAACGGTACGCTCCCGATGACAAATAAAGAGAAAGCGGCTTTCATTGCCGATTTTTCTGATGAATTTCTTGTGCTCAGTGAGGTGGGCAGCAAGGATGCGGAATTAGCAAGCCGGCAAAGCTCTGAGGAATGGCTTGAATATATCGTTGAGGATATGGAAGCGGGCGCGGAAAAAGTGATTACAGAAGCCAGAGAAAGCGGAACGGGAGGGATCTGTTCCAGCAGCGGCGATGTCAGATTTCAAATTGTTGACGACATCATTTCCTCGGATATTGATATCAACAGGCTGATTTTTGAAGCGCCTAACAAAACGCTTCAGCAAGGGTTTATTCAAAAAATCGGGCCGAATGTGAATCTGGCCAATATTCCATTTCATGATGCCATCGCGTTGGAAACGCTGCGTTTAGGGCTAAGATCCGATACCTTTTTTCTGTAAAATAGCGGCTGCGGGGCTCTCGTCGTGAAGAGAGCCTCTGCCTATTATTTTTTATGGCGGTACATAGGCGTGAGATAGGGAAGTGAGGTCAGACGGATGTTGTAGATGAAGTCGATGACTCTTGTCGATATCACTTGGCATATGAGGGCTTGAATGACGATGCCCCAGTCAATAATAGACGCGGTGACCATAAAAATGATGCAATTCATGATGAGCAGGATCGTTCCGGGATTCCCGCCGCGGTAGATAGAAATCATCAGAGCAAGTGCTCCGAACCCTCCGTTTGAAATTTTATATTTGTATAAAAGTCCGATGCCGAGTCCCAATAACACTGCGCCGCTTGCCAGATCAAGCCACAGATTAGATGTGATATCCGGAAAAACCGCATCAAAGATCAATACCGAGACAGAGGTGACGGTGATAGAAGCGAGGGTGCCGGTGAATGTTCTCATCTCCAGCCATTTTAAAGCGGTAAAAAGCATTGATACATTCACAGCCCACACTGAAAATCCGTGGGGGATTTGAAACAGATAATGCAATAGCACCGCAATACCTGCTGCACCGCCTGTCGGAATATCATGCGGAAATAAAAACAAGGACATGCCGAGTCCTTGTAGTACGCCGCCTACGACAATCATAAACGTAAGTTTTGCTTTCATCAGCAGTTCAGCCATTAAGTCATTTGCTCCTTTATGAAAAGACTTGTCCGCTGTTTTCATTTTATGAGGCTGTCCATGATTTATGTCTCAAAATAAAGAAATGGCCCAGCTTAATATGCTGAGCCATCCCACTTGTAGCGATTGACGATCTCCTTATTGATCTCTGTTCCAATGCCTTTTCCTTTCGGGATGTGGACCATTCCTTTTGAAGGCTGCAGGCTGACGAGATCTGTAAAAGGATTCTCCATGACGTCCCACTCGATCGGTTCAATGTGATCGTTCTTCATTTTAGACCATGGGGGCAGACAGGCTTGTGCAAATAAAGCATAGAGCCGTGAGAGCGATCCGTCATATGCATGGGCGGATGCTCTGACGCCAAAATAACGCGCGAGCTGGAGGCAGTCCCGAAACTCATCAATTCCGTTGACATGCATGACATCGGGCTGAATGATATCCAAACAGCGCTGTGAAAGGAGAGGCACATATTGCGCCGGGCCTTTCATGTTTTCTCCACCGGCAACAGGAACAGACAAACGGCTTCGAAGCATAGCGTAATCCTGCGGCTGATCAAAGGGCAAAGGCTCCTCAAGCCAGCCAATGTTCGTCCATTCGGAGAAATAGCGCTCCCATTTAAAAGCCGCAGCGGCATCGTAGCTTTGGTTTGCGTCCAGTATCATCGTAATGGAGCTGCCTGCTGTATGCTGCAGCGCATTGATGTGCCGGACATCCTCCTTGAATGAAGTCCCGCCAATTTTGACTTTGATTTGCTCAAACCCTTTTTTCAACTGGGCTTCAACATTGGAGACTGAGCGGCTGATCCATTGCGGGGAGTCTGAGTACGATTGAAAAGACGCGTACACAGGAATCTCCTCTCTGTATCGCCCGCCCCATAATTCGCAAACCGAACAATCCGCAGCTTTGGCTGCAATCTCTGTCAGCGCCATGCTTACAGCGGAGGCCGCCCGCTGGTGCCATTTTTGAATCGTGCGCACTAATGACAGGCGGCTGCCGGCCTGTTTTCCTAATAGAAATGGGATGATCCGCTTCGTAAAACCGACATGGAGAGCAGGGAGCCAATCAACGCATTCTCCCCAGCCGTCTATCCCGCTTTCGGTGATAATCCTGATGAGATAACAAGTCCGATATCGTTTAAACCCATTGGCATCTCCGTATGGCTTTTCTAATCGGTGAAATAGCGGAAAGGTTTCAATCCGTACAATTTTCAAACTGGGTGCTACCTTTCCTCAGCGGGCTGGAGCCGATTGCCAGCCATTTTAGGGTCTTCTTTTTCTTTTGTTTCTTCATTGTTTTGCTTCACATGGATGAGCATCATCACAAGAATCCCGACAACGAGAGTCAATCCCGCAATGCTTAAAAACATGCCGGGTCTGGACCATTCCATCAGGCGGCCGAAAATCGGAGGACCGATCGCTACTCCTAAGAAACGTACAGAGCCGTACAGCGAGGTGACAAATCCCCGTCTTTCCTTGCCGACAGCCCCGGTAATAAAACTGTTCACACAAGGAAGGACAAGACCTGAGCCTATGCTGCTCAGTACAAGAACACTGATAAAAAGGACAAGATTTTCAATGAATGACAGTGCCGCGTAGGATACGGTCATGAACGCCAATCCAAGTACGATCAGCTTTTTCATTAACGATTGCTTTTGCCCGATTTTGCTTCCTGTTGTATAGGACGTCACACACATAACCAAAAGCGGGATCGCTAAAATCAAGCCTTTTTTCACGCCGTCGGTGTCGTATGTTTTTTCAAGAACATCTGAGAGATAAAACAGGATGCCGAATAAAGTAAACAAACAGGTCGCACCGGCTAAATAAGCGGTAAACAGCCATCTGCCTTCGTGTTTAAAGACACTTAACAGCCCTTTTGCATATTTTCCGATTGGTGGCGGTTCTTTTTCCTTTTTCTTTTCTTTAATAAAAATCCAAGTCAGTACGATCGAAATGATACAAAACACAGGAAAGGCAAAAAACGCGCCATACCAGACAAGCAGGGCGATCAGCGAGCCAATGATCGGCGATAGCACTTTCCCCATGCCGTTTGAAGCTTCAACAAGGCCGAGCACCTTGCTCTCCTGGGCGCCTTTAAACAGATCTCCCGTCAGTGCCATGGCAATTGGGCCGGTTCCGGCTGCCCCGATTCCCTGTAACGCTCGTCCTGCCATGACCCAAGGATAGGCATTGTCAAAAAAACCTGCCGCAAACCCGGCTAACAAACCGCCGGCACCATACAAAATTAAGCAGGGAATAATGATGACTTTCCTTGAGAATCGGTCTGCGAGATAACCGACAATCGGAATCGCAAATGCTGCAATCAAGGAAAATACTGTGATCACGAGACTGACTTGAAATTGTGATAAATGAAGTTCAGATTTCATTTTTGGCAAAATCGGAATAAGCATCGAGTTTCCTAGGGTTAATATTAAAGGGATTGAACCGATTGCTACAACCGTCATTCCGTTATTTTGTTTTGATGATTCCATCTCAGAGCACACTCCTTTTCTTCTGCTTAGAATGTCCCTGATGGCTTCGTTTATTCAGCGATCAGACAGCAAAAAACCGAACAGAAGATACCTGTTCGGGAAAAAAGAGGGTTAACCGAGAGCCTGTGAAATCAAAGCATATAAGTGTCCATTTTGAATAGGCGCTTTTTTCTGAAAGAACAAAAGCGGAGGTTCATCATCTTTACGAAATCCCATTTCTATCAGGCTGTCATGCAGAGACGTGTGTTCACTCGGTATATCGATTCGCATCGGCCCTTGTTTGCCGGCCGCCAGCCTGTTAATTATTTGTGCTGCAACATCTGATGATGGAGCGATGATAGGGCCGAATTTCAAATTGGCCGGTGTCTGTACAGAAAGTCCGTAGCCAATTAGCTGTCCGTCATGATTTCTGGCGATGATACATTCGCATGAAGCAGAAATAAGCTGCTGCAAAAGATTTGATCGATCTCCGCCAAAGGCTTCCAGATCCGTCGCGGTTAAGTCGTGAAAGTCTTGTTCTCTAAAGGATGTCAGTTCAGCATCAAGCTTTTTTGTATAAGGTTGAAAACTGTGACAGCTGTACTTTCGCACTGAACCTGCCGTATGAAAACCTGCTTTTTCATAAAGCGGCAAACCTTCTTTTGTGGCGCAAAGCCTGATGGCGGTGTTTTCACCCGCTTGGGGGATACAGGCGTTTACCATACGCCGGCCGAGACCGAGCCGTTGATATTCTTTGTCCACGATCACGAGGCCGATAGAAGCAAGCCGGCCAAACAAAAACAAGCCGATGCAGGAAATAATATCACCGCTGACATTTTGATAGCCGAAAAAGCGTCCTTGCTGGACAAGCAGTGCCAGCTCATGTTCGCCGTAATCCGGCCACCCGGCTTGCCTGCAAAGCCGCAATAGACTAGGGATATGTTCTTCATGAAGCTTAATCAGCTCATCGATTACCCTCATACAGATCACCTGCTTGTTTCGAGTTTTTTATACATGATGATATGAGTGCCTATGCCGGGAATCTCAAACGGTTCGCCGAGTACTTCCCACCCAAGCTTTGAATAGTAGCCTTTCACATGGCTTCTGGCATTGCACCAGACTGCCTGAACGCCGTTCTTTGCCAGTTTCTCTTCCGCGTGTTTGATCAGCGTGCTCCCGCCTTTTTGATCGCGATATCCTTCAAGCGTTGCCATGCCTCTCAGCCGATATGCTGGGGATTCTGTTATTAATGGCTGATTTTGCGGGGAAAAAGAAGCGATGCTGATCAGCTTTCCTTCAAAAAACGCGCCGAGATGAAAGGAGCCTTTTGCATGATCCTCTTCATATTTGCATTGTTCAATGGATTGATGGGGACGCAGAATGCGGTGCCGGATTTCATATGTATCTTCCGCGGAAATGGTTTTGACTTCGAGCATAATGTTCCTCCTCATGACTGTTTTTCTATATCGTAACACGAATCCCGTTGAAAAAGACCGCCCGATTGGATCAGACAGTCTTTTAAGGGATTAATGCAAAAAGATATTTTGGCGCTGCTCATCTTTTTGCTGAATATAGGAAGTGAGCTCGGCGGTTAAGTCAGATCTGAGGAAAGGCGTTATCAAGTAGATGCCGTTAAACAGCTCGCATGCCGTATCCAGCAGGGAGCGTGCAATCGCAAGGCCTTCCGCCTTTTGCTTTTCTTTATCTTCACCGGCATGGGCCATTTTTTCGCGAATCGTATCAGACAGCTTAATGCCGGGAATTTCATTATGGATGAATTCGGCATTCCGGCTGCTTGTCAGCGGCATGATGCCGATATAGATCGGCGTCTTCAGATGTTTTATTTCGTTATGGATATCGACAAGCTGCTGCTCGGAATAGACAGGCTGAGAAACAAAATAATCTGCGCCGCAATCTATTTTTTTCTCAAGCCGTTTTACCGCTTTATCCAGATGGCGGACGTTAGGATTAAATGCGGCGGCAACTGAGAAATTCGTTTTCTTGCCGAGCGGTTTTCCAGACAGAGACAGACCTTCATTGAATTGTTTGATCAGCCTGATTAAATCAAAAGATGTTAAATCATATACAGACGTCGCACCAGGAAAATCCCCGATTTTAGAAGGGTCACCTGTAATAGCAAGCACGTCATTCAGCCCTAACGTATCAAGGCCCATTAAATGTGACTGTAAGCCGATAATGTTACGGTCACGGCACGTAATATGGACAAGGGAACGCATATCGAGCTGTTGCTTGATGAGAGCGCCGCAGGCAACATTGCTGATCCGCGGGGTCGCCAGAGAATTGTCGGCGAGTGTCAGGGCATCGATTCCCGCTTCTTTTAATTCAGCAGCAGCGGACAGAAATTTGTCAAAGCTCAGTTTTTTCGGCGGATCCAGCTCTACGATAATAGAGCGTTTTTTCGCTGCGATCTCATCCAGGCCGGGCTCGGTTCGCTCGTGATGAACAGAAATGAATTCTTTGGCCCGGGTTTTGACTTCTTTTTCCGTAATCGGAACCAGCCCGCCAACTGCTTCCGCCATCGCCCTGATGTGATTCGGCGTTGTGCCGCAGCAGCCGCCGATAATCCGCGCGCCTTGCTTTCGGAATTCTGACGCGCTGTTTTGAAAATACGTGTCGTCTGTTTCATAGACGAGCCGTCCCTCTTCAAGCGAAGGAAGACTGCTGTTCGGATAAACGGATAAGAATACGTCATCAAAAATCGGCACTTCGCTGAGCGCTTCAATCATGTGATAAGGCCCGAGCCGGCAGTTAATGCCGACGATATCAGCCCCGAGATCCGCAATCGATCGCAATGCGTCAGAAAGCGGTGTTCCGTCCTGCAATACGCCTTGCTCGTGCATGGAGACATTGAGCATAATCGGAAGATCAGTCTCTTTGCGCGCGATTTTCAGCACTTCACGGGCTTCTTCCAAATCATAATATGTTTCTAACAGCAAGCCATCCGGCTCTTCATGCAGCAGCAGATACAACTGCTCGCGGAAGCTGCGCTTAATTTCGTCAAGACTGTACGCGTTTTTATTAAATGTCCGTATGCCGCCCATCGTTCCAAGCACGTATGCATCGCCTGCTGAAGCCCGCGCAATCTTTACGGCCTCCTGATTCATTTTTTTGATGTCATCCTCAAGACCGTGTCTGGATAATTTAATATAGTTGGCCCCGTACGTATTCGTTTGAATAATGTTGGCTCCCGCTTCAACATACGCTTTATGTATGCGCTGAATTTCCTCCGGCTTTGAAATATTGAGCTCCTCAAAACACCTGTCAATGCCATAGGAGTAGAGGAGTGTCCCCATGGCGCCGTCACCGATTAACACCTGTCTTTGCAAATCTTCTAAAAGTCCCATTGTCTGCCTCCTTTATTCACGTCAGCAAGGAAAAAAGAGAAATAAAAAAAGTCCTCTTAAGAAGAAGACTTTGTCAGTGATTTTGTCTCTTCTTATCTTCCAAGCTGTTCGAGCTTGCTGGATTTAGCACCTTGGTCATGGCTGATCGCCATTACACCGGTTGCTGAAGCTTCGTCGGGCCAGTCCCTCTGCTTCTCTTGATAAGAACGGATATGAAATTTTCGTGTCAGGAAGTGCCAAAAGATACCTGGCGTTTTTCCCTTTCTCCAAATTTACCGAAAATAAAGACAATAATCAATAGGAATCAGAAAATTTATCTGAAATTTATAAATTGAACGTCAATTGGCAGGTCTGCTCCCCGCACAGCTGAGATAATCTGCTGCAGGTCATCTTTGTTTTTTCCGGTGACACGCACTTGATCATCCTGCACCTGAGACTTTACTTTCAGTCCGGAGTTTTTGATGATCGTATTGATTTTTTTTGCGTTGTCCTTGTCAATGCCTTGAACAAGCTTTGCACGCTGGCGCACCGTTCCGCCTGACGCGTTTTCAACCTTGCCGTACTCAATGTTTTTTGTCGGTACGTTTCGTTTAATCAATTTGCTGACCAGCACATCTTTCAGCTGGCTTAATTTGAAGTCGTCATCAGAAACGAGGACCAGCTCCTCTTTATCTAAAGAAATGTCACTTTTGCTGCCTTTAAAGTCGTATCGGGTACTGATTTCCTTCAGTGCGATTTGGATTGCGTTTTGCACTTCAGGCAATTCCACCTTGGATACAATATCAAATGAGCTTTCTTTTGCCATATGAAAACCTCCATAACATTTAACTTATGTGTTGATTATAGTAGAATAAAGAGAAACTTCCAACAGAACAAAGAATCAATTTGTGATGATTGGAAAAAATGTTAACAAAATCCGCAGAGAATAAGCGGAACAGGAAGGACGATAGCATGAGACCAGGGCAGCAATTAACCTTGAGTATAGATCACCAAACCGACTTCGGTTACTTTTTAACCGATGGGGAAGATACGATTCTCTTACATAACAGTGAAATGACTGAGGATATCGAGGACAGAGACGAAGTAGAAGTCTTTATATACGTAGACCAGCAGGAAAGGCTTGCGGCCACGATGAAAATTCCGGTCATCAGCGCGGATGAATATGGCTGGGTTGAAGTGGTGGATAAAGTGGAAGATATGGGCGTTTTCGTTGATGTCGGTTTATCGAAGGACGCACTAGTCGCAACTGAGCATTTGCCGCCGTACGAAGATGTCTGGCCGCAAAAAGGGGACAAACTTTACTGTATGCTGAAGGTGACGAACCGGGGGCGCATGTTTGCGAAACCAGCGCCGGAAGATATCATCAGCGAACTGTTTACCGACGCTTCAGAAGATCTGATGAATAAAGAGCTGACAGGTACGGTGTACAGGCTGATCGCATCGGGTTCATTCGTGATCACGGATGACGGTATCCGCTGTTTTATTCACCCGTCAGAAAGAAAAGAGGAGCCAAGACTCGGTTCAAGAGTCACAGGCCGGGTGATTCAAGTGAAAGAAGACGGTTCAGTCAACTTGTCGCTGCTTCCAAGAAAACAGGATGCAATGTCAGTTGATGCTGAGTGCATTCTAACGTATATGAGAATGAGAAACGGTGCCATGCCGTACAGTGACAAAAGCCAGCCTGACGATATCAGAGAACGTTTTAATATGAGCAAAGCCGCCTTTAAACGCGCGCTGGGCCATTTGATGAAAAACGGAAAAGTGTATCAGGAAAATGGATGGACATACGAGAAAAAATAGCATGAAAACGGCTCGCCTGCAGCAGACTGCGGAGCGAGCCGTTTTTTTATGTCTAGTTTAATTCATCAACCAGTGTTCTGATTGCCATTTCGCGATCCACATTGTCTGAAATCGCTATTGGTGTAATATCAATGGCGAGAATGATCAGAATCAGGGCACCTGCTGCAGCAACATAAGAAACATAATAGAAATAGTTAGCGGTATCAACAGTGTTGACAAGCTCGGCCTGAACTCTGGATGTATCATCCTTGGAAGCGGCGATTTCCTTTGCTGCTTCTACTTTTTCTTCAACGATTTGACCTGCTTTTTTCAGCAGTTCATCCACTTTCAATGCATCTTTGCTGTAAACAGCTTTCTTCAGGTTATCAAAAAAGTCAGCATCCTCTTTTTTAATATCAGCGACAACCTGATTGGCAAAAGCCTTTGCCTGTTTTGTGTTGAGTTTGTCTGTCATCGCTTTATTAAAGACCTCTGGCAGCTGTTTGCCAACTTCCCCTTGGGCAAACACAAAGCCTTTAAAAATTTCCTCACCTGAATACTCAAGCTGCTTTGCCTGTGCCACACTTTCTTGCTGCTTCACCAAAAACACAGTCGTCACCAATACAACCGACAAAAATACTAGAAACGCCTTCTTCAAACTGAAACCTCTCCCTTCTTGTGTTTTTTATTCCACAACAGTCTGCGAATATATGTAAATTGAATCGTGGAATCGATAGGAGTGAGATACAATATCAAAATGCCGGCCATGATAATCGAAAAACTGATGAGGCCCAGCATGACTGCAAAAATCTCATGCATAAAAACAGCGATGATCAAAATCAATCTCCAATGCTTCTTCGGCGCAAACAGCGCCGCGAAGATGACAATTTGAACCAGCAACGTCCCCCATGTCGGAATCACCACGAACGGACTTGTTACAATTGGCTTCGTTAACGCCTGAAAAAAGCCGTTGAAGCCTATGGTTTTTTCCTGGGCGAAATAATAGACGGCCGTTCCGTCCACCCATTCCTGCTGAGACAGCTTAGCGACGGTAGAGTGAAAATAAAGCACCGCCACTTGGATTCTGATCACAAAATAAGAAATAAAAGCTGTTATTTTTCCAAGTGTTCTTTTGCCCTCTATAGGTCTCGTGCTCCAATGCCATTTTCTCGGATCGGTCAGCGTGATGGGAAGCAATAAAAAGGTCATGACGGCGGCTGCCTGCTCGCCTCCGTCGATGACGATCAGCGATGACTGCAGGCTGTAACTGACATACCAATGCAGAACCCCGGTGATTCTGGGGCGCCAGCCAATGACAACAAGCACCAGAATGGCAATGCAGACCCATCTGAAAAGATTTAACATCATATAGTTATTTTCACCGAGGCAAAAGAGACTGAGATTCATTTTACAAGCTGGATAGCTGCTGATCCCGCTGGCTGGCTTCATAATGAGGCTCGGGTGATTGATGAGCAGCGTCAGCAGGCTGGATAGCGCAATGATGCTTCGCGCGAGGCCGTATACATTTGTCCACGGGTTTCTTTCGTCCCATCTGGTGATGGTCTGTTTTATGTTTTCGAGCATGAAATCACAACCTTGACTATGCTTTTTACCTGATAAGACGAAGGGGTGTATTTAGAATAGCTCCAAGGAACAATATCCTCTTTCGTCAAATAGTAGCTGCCACAAAGTAGCGGGCGGGGAGCGGGTGTTTTTAATTGCACGGTTTTGGCTTTGCTTTTGCATGCGCCGAGGTCCTTTTCTTTACATGCTGTCCACTGTTCCTTGCCGACTTGGCTGTAGATCACGCCCATTTCAACGCCTTGTGACCGCCCATACCGATATAGGCCGAATAGGTTGTCAGCCCTCATATTGGGCCATCTGACCTTGGCGCTGGCATTTTCAGCCTCATATAAGCCAATTGCAGTATCACGCGGGTTTTTGCTAAAAAAGCCCCAGCCCTGAGGGAGGATGCTGGACATGAGAAATTTGGAGTCCTTTGTCAGCGGAATCGGGGTTGTCCCTAAGCTGCCAATAATAGAAAACAGAAATAGCGAACCCCAAAAGATTGAAAAAATGACAAAAAATGATATCGATTTCTGCATTCGACTGCTCCTTTTAACCTGAAGAATCGTTTTTACACTTTTCATAATATAAAAACATTTATGTAATAAAAAGGTTAAAAAGTATGAGAAATTCCATTTTTGTTAAAAGGAAAAACAGGACATTTTACACTGCTATATGTGATTGATATATA
The DNA here is from genome assembly GCF_044570195.1 of Bacillus sp. SG20033. NCBI lineage: Bacteria > Bacillati > Bacillota > Bacilli > Caryophanales > Bacillaceae > Bacillus > Bacillus sp. SG20033. The sequence goes on from NZ_CP172606.1 coordinate 1,171,268, forward strand.
GTGGTTTTTTCGATATATTTAAACCATGAAAACGAATCAAGTTAATGACCGCTGGATTGTTCAATTTCGAAAAGGGATTTTCGAGCTGGCCATCCTATCCCTTCTGCGTTCTAAACCGATGTACGGTTATGAGCTGACGTCATCCTTAAAAACCACCTCGGCGCTGGCTATTTCAGAGGGAGCGATTTATCCGATTTTGAAACGTATGACCGAGAAGGGATGGATCGAATTTTTTTGGGAAGATTCACTGGACGGCCCAAAAAGAAAGTATTACAAAATGACGCAAAAAGGAGAAGAAATGTTAAAAGAACGGCTGGAGAAATACCTGGAAACCCATCAAGCCTTACTGTCTTTATCGGGGGATTTGCTATGAATGGACAGCTTATCATTGACCGATACATGGAGGAACTAAATGCAGAGCTGGCGAATATGCCTGATGTAGAGAGAGAAAACGCTATCGACGAATTAAAGGGGCATATCACCGCTTTCGTTCAAGACAGAATCAAAGCCGGCCTTAGTGAAGAGGAACTGCAGAAAGCTGTTGAATCTGAATTTTCTCATCCGAAGGAGCTTGCCGAATTGATGATGGGTGATGGGGGAGAGACGAAAAGGAGGAGGTCTTTATTGGGCAAAAGCTGGCTTTCGGTCCTTCTCATTGTCACGATTATCGCCCTGCCGCTGCTGCCGTCCGACTTCAGACATCTGCCGCTGGCTGTTTATTTAATGGTGCTCGCCGGATATGTATGGAAGCGGAAAAAATTGATGATGTTTGCAGGTGTCAGAAAAAACAAAATGCGCTCTCAAAAGGAGATTGTTACGATTTCGCGAGTCGGTGCGGTTTATCTGCTGTTTTTAGCAGTGGTGCTCCTTTTGAGCCCGTTCCTCAATGCGCTTGTCGTCCTGCTGCTGATTGCAGTAAGCTGCGCCGCTTTTTTTCTTTTTCTTAACATCAAGTAATCTTGTAGGAGGCTGTAAGATGGAAATCAGCATCAATTATCTATTAATTGTCATCGCGCTTTTATTCTTTGTGGTTGCCTATTTTGTCGGAATCAAAAAACAAACCTGGATGCTGGCTGGGTTTAACGAGGCGCGTATACGGGATAAAGACCGGCTGGCCAGAATAGCAGGCTACTTTTTCTTGAATTCCGGTTTGTTCATATTGCTGAATAGTTTTATCTCATTTCAAGGTCAGGAGCAGCTCATACCTCCGCTTATACTGGCATATGGAGCAGGGGTTATTATTTATGTCAATAAAAAATTAGTAGAGTAGAAAAAGAAGGGCAGAGCGAAATATCTCCGCCCTTCTTTTTTGGGAAAATAAGAACGAAGCACCACATACAAGTTTTTGTATTTTTGATAGGATGAAGAAAAATGGTAGATTCCAAAATAGGAAGGATGTGGTGTTTTGCGCAACCTGACCAAGACATCTCTATTACTGGCCGGCTTATGCACGGCGGCCCAAATGGTTTTTGTAACACATGCCTCAGCTGATCAAAGCATCAAATACGACCATACGTATCAAACCCCTTCATACATCATCGAAAAGTCACCGCAGAAGCCGGTACAAAACACAACCCAGAAAGAATCGCTATTTTCCTATCTTGACAAGCATCAAACGCAGTTTAAGCTCAAAGGGAATGCGAACAGCCATTTTCGCATTTCGAAAACCATAAAGGATCCAAAGACAAAACAAACGTTTTTTAAATTAACGGAGGTTTACAAAGGAATACCGATTTACGGCTTTGAACAAGCGGTCGCGATGAAGGAAAACAAACAAGTGAAAAGTTTCTTTGGAAAGGTGCATCCGCAAATCAAGGACGTCTCCATCACACCGTCTATTTCTGATAAAAAAGCAATACATACAGCAAGGCGTGAGCTCGAGGCTTCCATTGGAAAAATCGAATATCTTGATGGGGAACCAAAAGGCGAATTATATATCTATCCACACGACGGTGAATATGATCTCGCCTACCTTGTGAGACTCTCGACATCTGAACCTGATCCTGGCTATTGGCATTATTTCATCGATGCCAAAAACGGAAAGGTCATTGAGTCCTTTAATGCCATTCATGAAGCGGCAGGTACAGGAATCGGCGTGTCAGGTGATGAAAAAAGCTTTGACGTCACAGAACAAAATGGGCGCTTTTATTTGGCTGACGAAACAAGGGGAAAAGGGATCAATACGTTTGACGCGAAGAACCTGAACGAAACCTTGTTTACGCTTTTGTCTCAACTGATCGGGTATACGGGCAAAGAAATAGTCAGCGGCACGTCCGTATTTAATGAACCTGCGGCTGTAGACGCACACGCAAATGCGCAAGCCGTTTACGATTATTACAGCAAGACATTTGGCCGTGATTCTTTTGATCAAAACGGAGCAAGGATTACGTCTACCGTGCATGTCGGCAAACAATGGAACAATGCTGCGTGGAACGGTGTCCAGATGGTATACGGGGATGGAGACGGTTCGAAATTTAAGCCGCTGTCTGGATCGCTCGACATTGTCGCGCATGAAATCACACACGCAGTCACACAGTATTCCGCCGGTCTTTTATATCAAGGAGAACCCGGTGCATTAAATGAGTCCATTTCTGACATTATGGGCGCGATGGCTGACCGTGATGATTGGGAGATCGGCGAAGATGTCTATACTCCGGATATTGCAGGAGATTCATTGCGGTCATTGGAGGACCCATCTAAGCAGGGAAATCCAGATCATTACTCGAACCGCTACACAGGAACAGAGGATTATGGCGGAGTCCATATCAATTCGTCCATTCACAATAAAGCAGCTTATCTTCTTGCAGAAGGAGGCGTGCACCACGATGTACAGGTTGAAGGGATTGGGCGTGAAGCAAGTGAACAAATTTACTATCGGGCTTTAACATATTATGTAACGGCATCTACAGATTTCAGCATGATGAAGCAAGCGGCGATTGAAGCTGCCAATGATTTATACGGTGAAGGCTCGAAGCAATCAGCTTCAGTCGAAAAGGCGTATGAGGCTGTCGGCATTCTATGAGCAAACAAAAACAGTCAGGACACAGAGTCTGACTGTTTTTGTTTGCTCATTTTCTTAAAAAGAATATCGCCAATGTACCTGGACCGGCATGCGAGCCGATTGCTGAACTGATTGGATGCATAATGATTTCTTTCGGCTTGAACGCTTCCTCAATCAGGTGTTTCATGTCCGTGGCTTTTTCTTTGTTCGCGGCGTAGCTGATCCCGACGGTTTGATTGCTCCAATCATCCCCGCGCTCTTTCATAAGCTCGATGATCCGTTTGAAAAGTTTCTTCTGTCCGCGAATTTTTTCCAGAGGCACAAGCTTGCCGTCCTCCATCTGAAGCAGCGGTTTAATATTCAACAGGCCGCCGACAAAAGCGGACGTTTTGGATATCCGGCCGCCCCTCGCGAGATATGTTAAATCATCAACGGTAAAAATGTGTTCAAGCTGGCTGCAAAAGTTCTTTACAGACGTTTCAATTTCTTGTATTGTATTCCCGTTGATACAGAGATCGGCAGCATGCCGGACAGCCAGACCGTATCCTAATGAAGCGCATTTGGAATCAATGACCCGCAAATCGAAATCGGGGAATTCCTCCTTCACTTCATTGGCGATCATTACAGCTGTCTGATACGTGCCGGAGAGACCTGAGGAAAAGGCAATGTAAAGAGCGGGATCACCTGTTTCGGCATATTGCAAAAACACATTTTTAATCGTTTGCGGTGAGGCTTGGGACGTCTTAGGCGTTTCTCCATTTTGCATCGCTTCAAATATTTGATCCGCATGAATTGTGACTGCATCTTCGAATTCTTTATCGCCGAGAGAAACCCTGAGCGGAATAAAGCCAATGCCTTTTTCTTCAAAATAAGAACGAGGCAAATCAGTGGCGCTGTCAGCGATGAGATGAACTGTCATATTGCTTCCCTTCTTTCCGTTATCGCTCGTTATCATGAGAGTTAAGCCAACTATATCATATTAATTTGCCAAAATCGTGTTCAAATATTTGTTTTAAGGGAAAACATAATAAAGAAGAAAGAGCGGAGGAACATGCCATGGTACTAGATCAAACAAAAAAATTACTCATCGTCATCATCGGCGCTTTACTCAATGCTGCCGGGCTGAACTTATTTTTGATACCTGCAGATGTATATGCCAGCGGATTTACAGGTGTTGCCCAGCTTTTATCAAGCGTCGTTGATCAATATGCCCCCTTTTACATATCGACGGGAACGCTCTTGTTCCTCTTAAACATTCCGGTCGGTATTTTAGGATGGCTGAAGGTCGGCAAATCGTTTACAGTGTACAGCATTTTAAGTGTCGCACTCACTACTCTGTTTATGGGGATCCTGCCGGAAACAAGCCTGTCACATGACATTTTGCTGAACGCGGTGTTCGGCGGCGTCATTTCCGCAGTCGGTATCGGCTTAACATTAAAATACGGAGCTTCGACAGGCGGGCTTGATATCGTCGCCATGGTGCTTGCAAAGTGGAAGGATAAACCCGTCGGCACGTATTTCTTCATTCTGAACGGGATTATCATCTTGACGGCAGGATTATTGCAAGGTTGGGAGAAAGCATTATATACCCTGGTTACGCTGTATGTGACAACAAGGGTGATCGACGCCATTCACACTCGCCACATGAAGCTCACGGCAATGATCGTGACGAAAAAAGCGGACGAAATCAAAGAAGCCATTTACGGAAAAATGGTGCGCGGCATCACAACTGTTCCGGCAAAAGGAGCTTTTACGAACGAACAGAAAGAAATGATGATTATCGTCATCACGAGGTATGAACTGTACGATTTAGAAAAGATCGTCAAAGAAGTTGATCCGAAAGCATTTACGAACATTGTTCAAACGACTGGGATTTTTGGTTTCTTTAGAAAAGACTGACGAAAGCAGGTGGAAGTCGTGAAACGGCTGCTTGTGATGCTCCTCCCCGTGCTGCTTTTGATAGGCTGCGGGAAAGATGAGCAGACAGAACCCGATAAGGAGGTATCAGGCGGAATGGAGAATCAAGAGGTTGTTTTATCTATTGACGCAATTCAGGAGCCTGAACAAATCAAGTTTAACATGTCGCTGAAGAACCAAAGCGAACGTGCTATTGAGTTTCAATTCAGCACAGGGCAAAAATTTGAACTTGTCGTGTATGATTCTGAGCACAAAGAAAGATACCGTTATTCGAAAGACAAAATGTTTACGCAGGCTTTTCAAAACCTGACGCTTGAATCTGGAGAAACATATGATTTCTCTGATGTGTGGAAGGAAGTCCCGGAGCCCGGAACCTATGAGGTAAAGGTGACATTTAAGGGCAGGGCGGAAAATCTCAAGCAGGTTCAGGCTGTTCAGCAGTTTGAAGTCAAATAAGAGGCTATGGCGAGTCGCCATAGCCTTTTTTTATTGGAGTTTGTCCAGCTGATTTTGAAATTGATGCAGCTGTTGACGTTCCGCATCTGTCGAATTGGCATACGCAGAAGATACAGCATTTTTGGCTCTCAGAATCGCTTGCTCCTGATCGCCTTCCTCAAAGCCGTTTGTCACCATGACCGCCTGTTGAACAAATGATTTTGCCTGCTGAAACAGTTCATTTCTCATTTAATATTCAACCTGGCTTTCGGCCGAGTCTCGTGCCGCGGCATGCTGGTGAGCTTCTTCTAAAGTAGACCGATATGGAAATCTTGCGGCGTGTAGCCCGATGGAGTCTTTACCCTGCTGAATAAACCTTCTGGATTTGCTTCGTTTACCCATTTTGAGACTGCCCCCTTCCATACTTTGACGAGATGAGTCGTCTTCAATAGTATGGTGGGGCAAAGTAAGGTTTATGAGTGGGAAAAATTAATACGGACCTTCTTTAAAGTGAGAAATATTCTTTCAAAAACCTTGCAACGCCGTCCTCTTCATTTGTAGCCGTTGTTCGGTTGGCAATCTGCTTGACCGCGTCAATTCCATTTCCCATTGCAACGCCGCAGCCTGCAAATTCAAGCATTTCCAAATCGTTATCCTCATCCCCGAAAGCAATGATCCGCTCCCTCGGCACGCCGTAATAATCGCTGATTTTCTGCAGACCGACCGCTTTATTCATGCCGCTTTTGATAATTTCAATGACATGCCACGGTGCGGCCCATCTTCTATGGTCGATCACCTCGGCATGCACATCCGATAAATAAGAGCGTATTGCCGGTACATCCTCTTCTTTTGCATGTATGAGTACAGACGTCACATCTTCACCAAGATTTTCCCGCAAGTCTCCGACCGTTACATTTGTTGTGTTCATGTTAAAGGCATCTATCAGGTGCTCATCATGGTAATGAAAGTATACGTCGTCAATCACTTCAGCAAGCACGTTATGTACGTTGTAGCTCTCGCTGATATCCACGAGCTGTTTGACAACATCAAGCGGCAGTGACGTATGATACCGTCCCCAGCTGTCGTCTTGCGGATGATGGACAAATGCTCCGTTAAAATTGACAATTGGCGTTGTCAGCTCCATCTGCTGGTAGTACATGGAACTTGAACGATACGGACGGCCTGTTGAGATGCAGACATAATGCCCGTCATCTTTTAGGCGCTGTATCGTATGAAGGGTGTTTTCAGATATGGTTTTATCATCCTTTAATAATGTTCCATCTAAATCTAATGCGATTAAATAGGGTTTTGTCTCCATGAAAAGCTCCTTTAACCTTAGATTTTGCTTGTTTTGCCTTACTTACAGTGTAGCTTTTTACCATCTTTATTGTCTACATGTTACACTTATGATTATGGTTATCCTAAGGAGGGGCACATTGTGATACAAATTGAGAATCAAACCGTTTCCGGTATTCCGTTTTTACATATTGTAAAGGAAGAGAACAGGCACCGCGCTGTTCCTCTCGTGATCTTTATACATGGTTTTACAAGCGCGAAGGAACACAACCTTCATATTGCTTATCTGCTTGCGGAGAAGGGTTTTAGAGCCGTTCTGCCGGAGGCTTTGCACCATGGGGAACGGGGAGAAGAAATGGCTGTCGAAGAGCTGGCGGGGCATTTTTGGGATATCGTCCTTAACGAGATTGAAGAGATCGGCGTACTTAAAAACCATTTTGAAAAAGAGGGCCTGATAGACGGCGGCCGCATCGGTCTCGCAGGCACGTCAATGGGCGGCATCACAACGCTTGGCGCTTTGACTGCATATGATTGGATAAAAGCCGGCGTCAGCCTGATGGGAAGCCCCAATTACGTGGAGCTGTTTCAGCAGCAGATTGACCATATTCAATCTCAGGGCATTGAAATCGATGTGCCGGAAGAGAAGGTACAGGAGCTGATGAAACGTCTCGAATTGCGGGATCTCAGCCTTCAGCCGGAGAAACTGCAACAGCGCCCGCTTTTATTTTGGCACGGCGCAAAAGATAAGGTCGTGCCTTACGCGCCGACCCGGAAATTTTATGACACGATCAAATCCCATTACAGCGAGCAGCCGGAACGCCTGCAATTTATCGGAGATGAAAACGCTGACCATAAAGTCCCGCGGGCAGCTGTGTTAAAAACGATTGAATGGTTTGAAACGTACTTATAAAGCACTAAGTTATTAACAAGAGCTGAATTTACGTTATACTGTAGAAAAAAGGAGTGAGGGAACGTGGAAGAAGCATTAAAAGAAAACATCATGGGCGCCCTGGAACAGGTTGTCGATCCTGAGCTTGGCGTTGATATCGTGAACCTTGGTTTGGTATACGATGTTGACATGGATGAAGACGGCTTAACGCACGTGACGATGACACTGACATCAATGGGATGCCCTTTAGCGCCGATTATCGTGGATGAGGTGAAAAAAGCATTAGCGGACCTTCCTGAAGTGAAAGACACAGAGGTTCACATTGTATGGAATCCGCCTTGGACTAGGGATAAAATGTCCAGATACGCAAAAATTGCGCTTGGCATTCAATAAAACAAAAGAGGACAGCCTGACATGTGAGGCTGTCCTTTTTTACAGCTGAAAGGAGTGAAAGGAAATGATGTACCTGCTGGCAGTTTTATGCCCGCCGCTTGCTGTTTTGTTTTCGGGAAAACCGTTTCAGGCCTTGCTGAATCTCATATTGACCTGTATCTTTTGGCTGCCGGGCGCGATTCACGCCTGCTTTATCGTCGCCGACCGCCGTGCCGAAAAACGGGCAAGAAGATAATTTGGAAAAATGAGGACGCAGTCATGGTATAATGGTCATAAAAAACAGCAGGGAGAGCACTATGAAAAAGAAATTGCTTGCATTCGCGCTTTGTACTGGCGCGTATGCGGCCCTGTTTGCGTACTCTGTGAACTCAGAGCAAAAAACAGCCACAAGCGAGATGACGGATGTCAGCCGCCTGATGCCTGTAAAAATAAAGCAGACAGTGAAAGGGCAGGAAGAGGAAACGCTCATTGACACAGTCAAAGAGGCAAATCGAAAAAACATAAAAATTTCAATCGCCGGGGCCCAGCACTCCATGGGCGGCCATACATATTATGAGGACGGCATCGTTCTCGACATGACGGGCTACAACAAAATCCTGTCACTCGATCAAGAGAAGAAAATCATCAGGGTGCAAAGCGGTGCAACGTGGAATGATATCCAGAAATACGTGAATCCATACGGACTCGCGGTAAAAGTCATGCAGTCACAAAACATTTTTACAATCGGCGGATCTCTCAGCGCAAATGCACACGGACGTGATATTCGCTACGGCTCGCTGATTGATACAGTCAAATCATTTCGGCTTTTAAAAGCTGACGGGACGATTATCACTGTCACTCCAAAAGATGATTTGTTTAAGGCGGTCATCGGAGGGTACGGCCTTTTTGGCGTGATTCTTGATGTAACGCTTGAGCTGACAGATGATGAGCTGTATGTCATGAAGACAGAAAAAATGAATTACAGCACATACGCAGACTATTTTTCAAAGCATGTAAAAGGAAATCCAAATGTCCGAATGCATCTGGCGCGAATTTCAACAGCGAAAAAAGGATTTCTGAAAGACATGTATGTCACAAATTACGTATTGGCTGATCATCAGGATCAACTGCCATCATACAGCGATCTCAAAGAAGATGAGTATACGGGAGCCACAAAGTTTGCACTCGGTTTGTCAAGACGGTATGAATGGGGCAGGAATTGGCTGTGGGACACACAGCAATCCTATTTCCTGAGCCAAAACGGCACAGAGATTTCACGCAATAACGTCATGCGGTCCGAATCTAAGTTTCTTGAGTATGAAAACAATGACAACACAGATGTTTTGCAAGAATACTTTGTGCCCGTGAAGGAGTATGGGTCCTATATTGATGACCTGAGACAAACGCTGTCGGACGAAGATCTGAACCTGCTGAACATTACGATCCGCTACGTGCAGAAAAATGAAAAGGCCGACCTTTCCTATGCGAAGGACGATATGTTTTCGCTCGTGCTATTAATAAACGAGGGCTTTTCAAAAGAAGACCAGGCAGATACTGCCCGAATCATCAGGCGCATGACAGACGTTGCCATCAAGCACGGCGGCAGCTATTATCTGCCTTATATGACCTACCAGACAAAAGAGCAAATGAGACAGGCATATCCGAAAAGTGAAGCGTTTTTTCAGAAAAAACGAACCTATGACCCGGATGAGCGCTTTATGAATTACTTTTATCAGAGGTATAAATAATGGGGAAAAACAAATTAAAATGGCTGACATTATCACAAAGCAGCGTGTTTTTCGCAAGCAGCTTAATCTTTCCGTTTTATATTCTGTTTGTGAAAAATATCGGCTCAAGCTACACACAGTTCGGTTTTTCCTACGGATTGTTCGGGTTGAGCGGAGCGCTCATTTACCCGCTCCTCGGACGGCTGTCTGAAAGGTTTGACAGCCGTTATTTTCTGCTTCTGAACTCGTGGGGGATGGCTGTTCTGCTTTTATATGTCCCGCATATCGGAAGCGTCGTTCAAGTGTATATCGTCCAAGTGCTGTTAGGGCTCTTTGGAGCGATGCAAAAGCATGGAGAAAAAGTGCTGATCGCTGATTTTACAGACAGCGGAGAGCGTGGAAAAAAGATTGGAAATTACCATTTTTGGACAGCTGTCTTTTCAGCAGCAGCCATTATGCTCGGGGGCTTTCTCGCTGACTTTTTTACAGTGCAAATGATTTTTTATGCAAGCTCTATTCTATATTTTTTGAGTGGATTGATGATGATGAAAACAGGCTGACGCGGTCAGCCTGTTTTTTTATACGGCTGAAAAGCGGTGCTGCATCAACGTTTTTGTGCTGGAGTTGTGCTGATTTTTTTGAGCGGAATTTCCATTGAACAGAAAATTTATAAATGAATAAAAATATTAAATATACGATTGAATTAATTTTTATTCATGTTATAATGTTAAATAATTTCACAAAGACCAAGAGGGTGAACTTGTTTTGAAAATAGGAATTGTAGGTGCTACAGGATATGGAGGCACCGAACTTGTCAGGATTCTCTCGCATCATCCTCATGCAGAGGAATGCATACTTTATTCATCTAGCGGAGAAGGGAATGTCTATAGCGAGGGTTATCCTCATCTTACCGGCTTAGCGGATCAGAAGCTGAAGCCGATTGATATGAATACGATCAAACACGAAATAGATATCATGTTTCTCGCTGCGCCGCCCGGAGTCTCAAGTGAATTGACTCCAAAGCTGGCAGATGCGGGAATTCCGGTTATTGATCTGTCAGGTGATCTGAGGATACAAGAACCGGCTGAATATGAAAAATGGTATAAACGGACAGCGGCACCGAAGGCGGTGATTCAAGAGGCGGTATACGGTCTGGCAGAACTGAATCAACAGCAAATTCAACAGGCGAAACTCATTGCCAATCCAGGCTGTTTTCCAACAGCTGTTTTGCTTGGCCTCGCGCCATTGGCTCAAAAGAAACTGCTCGATGAATCTTTTGTTATCGTTGACGCGAAGACCGGTGTTTCCGGAGCGGGAAGAAAAGCATCCATGGGAACTCATTTTTCTGAGCTGAACGACAATTTTAAAATTTATAAAGTCAATGAACATCAGCACACGCCGGAAATTGAGCAGGCGCTGAATGAATGGCAGCCAGGTCTCGGGCCCATTACATTTTCGGCTCACTTGGTTCCGATGACAAGGGGCATCATGGCGACGATGTATACCAGATTAACCTGTGATCTATCCGCAGATGGCCTGCATGATTTATATTCGGAATTTTACCAAGATTCATATTTTGTGAGAGTGAGGCCAAAAGGTCAGTACCCGCAAACGAAAGAAGTGTACGGCAGCAATTTCTGTGATATCGCCGTGACCCTCGATGAGAGAACGAACAGAGTCACGATCGTCTCGGTAATCGATAATTTAATGAAGGGTGCCGCCGGTCAGGCAGTGCAAAACTTTAATTTGATGAATGGCTGGAATGAAGAAACTGGACTCACCATCACGCCAATTTATCCATAGAACGGGAGAGAATCGAACCATGATTCAGTTAAGTGAAGATCAAATTGTAAAAGTAACAGGTGATGTATCCTCGCCAAAAGGGTTTCAGGCAAAGGGTGTGCATTGCGGGCTGCGCTACTCGAAAAAAGACCTCGGCGTCATTATCAGCGAGACACCGGCCGTGAGTGCAGCAGTTTATACCCAAAGCCACTTTCAGGCTGCTCCGATCAAAGTGACACAAGACAGCTTAAAGCACGGACCGACACTGAAAGCCGTCATCGTCAACAGCGCCATTGCCAACGCCTGCACGGGAGAACAGGGCCTAAAGGACGCATACACAATGCGGGAGAGCTTTGCTTCACAGCTTGGCATTGAGCCGGAGCTTGTCGCTGTTTCATCAACGGGTGTCATCGGCGAGCATTTAGACATGGAAAAAATCCACGCGGGGATCGAGCTGCTGAAAGAAACACCTGCGGGATCAGGCGATTTTGAGGAAGCGATTTTAACAACTGATACGGTAATCAAACAGACGTGCTATGAGCTGGCAATCGGCGGCAAAACAGTCACGATCGGCGGAGCGGCTAAAGGCTCAGGGATGATACACCCGAACATGGCCACGATGCTGGGATTTGTGACAACTGACGCGGCAATCGAAGAAAAAGCGCTGCAAAAGGCGCTTCGGGAAATCACTGACGTTTCATTTAACCAAATCACAGTTGACGGAGAAACATCCACGAACGATATGGTATTAGTTATGGCGAATGGCTGCGCCGAAAACGAGTGCCTGACAGAAGACCATCCAGACTGGCCGGTCTTTAAAAAAGCGCTCTTGCTCACTTGTGAGGATCTGGCTAAAGAGATTGCCAGAGACGGAGAAGGCGCGACAAAACTAATTGAAGCCCAAGTGCAGGGAGCGAAAAACAATCTTGATGCAAACGTCATTGCCAAAAAGATTGTTGGCTCAAATCTTGTAAAAACGGCAGTATACGGAACAGATGCCAACTGGGGGCGGATCATCGGAGCCATCGGACACTCCGCAGCACAGGTGACTGCAGAAGAAGTAGAGGTTTATCTTGGCGGCCAATGCCTGTTTAAGAATAACGAACCTCAGCCATTCTCTGAATCTATCGCCAAGGAATACCTTGAAGGAGATGAAATCACCATTGTCATCAAGATGGATGAAGGGGACGGAAACGGGAGAGCGTGGGGCTGTGACCTGACCTATGACTATATCAAAATTAACGCGAGCTATCGCACGTAATAAAGGGGAGCGAAATGAAGAAAACAATCGTTTTTAAATGCGGGGGAAGTGTCATCCGTGAGCTGTCGGAGGAATTTTTTCAAAATCTGAAAGAGCTGATGGCATCAGGCTGGAAGCTGGCGATCGTACATGGCGGGGGACCGGAAATCACAAATATGCTGAAACGGTTAAATATCAAGACAGAGTTTTCGGGCGGACAGAGGAAAACAACGAAGCCGGTGCTGGAAGTGGCGGAAATGGTTTTATCCGGTTCTGTCAATAAATTTTTCGTTGCTGAGCTTGCCAAACACGGACTGCGAGCCGCAGGCATTTCTGGTAAGGATGGAGGTCTTTTGGAGGCTGATTATCTAGATCCGGAAACATACGGAGAAGTGGGAGAAATCAAAAAAGTCGATGCGTCCATGGTGAACGCGCTGATGGAAAATGGCATCATCCCCGTTATTGCGCCGCTGTCTATGACAAGCGACTGCAAAACGCTGAATGTAAATGCTGATCTGGCTGCTTCAGCAGTCGCCGGAGCGCTTGAAGCCGATAAGCTGATGTTCGTCACGGATGTCGATGGAATCATGAAGGAAAAGCAGCGTCTGGACGTCCTGACCCCTAAGGAGATTCAGATGCTGATCAAGCAGGAAGTGATCACCGGAGGGATGATCCCGAAGGTCAATTCAGCCTTGTCAGCTTTATCAGATCAGGTGTCTGAAGTCATGATCGTAAACGGAAAAGGTTCATTCTTCGCAGAACAAACCTTTCAAGGGACAAAAATCGTCAAAGCAAAGGAGGCTGTTTCATGAGCAGTTTGTTTCAAACCTACGGCCGTTGGGATATTGACATCAAAAAAGCAAAGGGAACGTACGTTGAGGATCAAAACGGCAAAACGTACCTCGATTTCATTCAGGGGATTGCGGTATCAAATCTAGGACACTGCCATGAAGCGGTGACAGAGGCAGTCAAAAAACAGCTTGACAGCGTATGGCACGTATCAAACCTGTTTCAAAACAGTCTCCAAGAGCAATCGGCGCAGAAGCTGGCGGCGCATAGTGCAGGAGATCTTGTCTTTTTCTGCAACAGCGGCGCGGAGGCGAATGAAGGTGCGATAAAGCTTGCCAGAAAAGCAACTGGAAAAACAAAAATCATCACTTTTCTTCAGTCGTTCCATGGCCGCACGTATGCAGGGATGGCTGCGACCGGACAGGATAAAATCAAAACAGGCTTCGGCCCGATGCTTGAAGGCTTTCACTACCTGCCATACAATGATCCTTCTGCTTTTAAAGCTCTTGGGGAGGAAGGCGATATTGCCGCGGTGATGCTTGAAACAGTGCAGGGAGAAGGAGGAGTCAATCCGGCGAGTGCTGAATTTTTATCAGCCGTACAGTCGTTTTGTAAGGAAAAGCAAGCTCTTCTCATCATTGATGAAATCCAGACCGGCATCGGACGGACGGGAAAAGGCTTCGCATATGAGCACTTCGGACTCTCGCCGGATATCATCACAGTCGCCAAAGGATTGGGAAACGGCTTTCCGGTCGGCGCTGTCATCGGAAAGAAACAGCTTGGAGAAGCGTTTACCCCTGGTTCTCACGGAACGACTTTCGGAGGAAACATGCTGGCGATGGCTGCTGTGAATGCCACATTGCAAATTGTATTCCAGCCTGACTTTTTACAAGAGGCTGCTGACAAAGGAGCGTTTTTAAAAGAACAGCTTGAGGCAGAGCTAAAGAGCCCTTTTGTTAAACAAATCCGAGGTAAAGGATTAATGCTTGGAATTGAGTGTGATGGCCCGGTTGCTGACATTATTGCTGAATTGCAGACATTAGGCTTGCTTGTATTGCCGGCCGGCCCGAACGTGATTCGACTGCTGCCGCCGCTCACCGTGACTAAGGATGAAATAGCAGAAGCCGTCAGCAAGCTGAAACAGGCAATCGCTCATCATTCCGCTGTAAACCAGTGATTTTTTTTCGATATAAAGGCATAAAAATTCATTTTTATAATTAATTATTCATCAAGAGGTGGGCTGTTAGATGGAAGGTTATTTAGTGTTAGAAGATGGGACATCGTTCAGCGGCGAGCTGGACGGCCATGAAAACTGTACGGGAGAAGCTGTTTTTTTCACAGGAATGACAGGCTACCAGGAAGTGCTGACAGATCCATCATATAAGGGACAGATTATTGTATTTACCTACCCGCTGATTGGCAACTACGGCATAAATGAAAAGGATTTTGAAAGCAAGAAACCGCAAGTAAAAGCCGCAGTTGTCTATGAGGCGTGTGATCACTTTTCTCATTATGAAGCGGTATACAGCCTCAAGGAGTATTTACAGAAATGGAACATTCCGCTGTTAACCCATGTTGATACGAGGGCTGTCGTGAAGAAAATCCGGGCAAACGGGACGATGGGTGCGTCAGTTACAGCCTCTAAAGAAGGAGCTGAGATTGCCCTTCAACCAGAGAATGTGGCAGAGCAGGCTTCCGCCCAGGAAATCAGCACATTCGGTGACGGGAATAAACATATCGCTCTCATTGATTTTGGCTATAAAAAGTCAATCGCATCATCACTTGTCAAAAGAGGCTGCAAGGTTACTGTGGTGCCATACCAGCAAATGGAGACCGTATACAACATCAAACCCGATGGCATTGTGCTATCGAACGGACCTGGAGATCCGAAAGCAATCCAGCCATATTTAGGAAAGATCAAAAGCATCATCAGCCGCTTTCCGACTCTCGGCATTTGTCTCGGACATCAGCTGATCGCGCTCGCGTTCGGAGGGAATACTTTTAAGCTGCCATTCGGACACAGGGGAGCTAATCATCCGGTCATCGACCGTGAGACGAAACGGGTCTTTATGACAAGCCAAAACCACAGCTATGTGGTTGATGAACAGTCAATTAATGAAGAAGAGCTCACGATCAGGTTTCATCATGTCAATGATACGTCAGTTGAAGGGCTTGCCCATAAAAAACTGCCTGTCATGAGTGTTCAATTCCACCCGGAAGCCCATCCCGGACCTGCGGAAAGCGAATGGATTTTTGATGATTATTTAAAGAATGTGATACCAGCAAGGAGAGAAATCGCGCATGCCTAAAGACACCAGTATTTCAAGCATATTAGTAATCGGCTCAGGCCCGATCATCATCGGGCAGGCGGCAGAATTTGATTATTCAGGCACTCAAGGGTGCATCGCGCTGAAGGAGGAGGGCTACCGGGTCATTCTCGTCAACAGCAATCCGGCGACAATTATGACTGATGAAGCCTTCGCTGATGAAATTTATTTTGAGCCTCTGACAGCAGAAAGCCTGACAGCCATCATTAAGAAAGAACGGCCTGATGGGCTTCTTGCCAATTTAGGCGGTCAGACCGCGTTGAATTTAGCGGTGGAGCTTGAAGAAACGGGTGTTTTAAAGGAGCACGGCGTCAAGCTTCTCGGCACATCCGTTGAAACGATACAAAAAGGAGAAGACCGGGAAAAATTCCGTTCGTTAATGAATGAATTAAAACAGCCCGTGCCGGAGAGTGAAATTGTTGATAACGAGGCCGATGCCCTCCATTTTGCGGAATCCATCGGTTTTCCTGTTATTATCAGACCGGCTTACACATTAGGCGGAAAGGGCGGAGGAATCGCCCCTGATAAAGAAGCCTTTACAGCTATGATTAAACAGGCGCTATTAGCAAGTCCGATCAATCAATGCCTTGTCGAAAAAAGCATTGCCGGCTTTAAAGAAATTGAATATGAAGTCATGCGTGACAGCAATAACACATGCATTACCGTCTGCAATATGGAAAATATCGATCCGGTCGGCGTGCATACAGGTGACTCTATCGTTGTGGCGCCGTCACAAACATTGACAGACGAAGACTATCAAATGCTGCGGACAGCAAGTCTGACGATCATCTCAGCACTTGATGTTGTAGGCGGCTGCAACATTCAATTCGCGCTTGATCCATTCAGCAAGCAATATTACGTCATTGAAGTGAATCCGCGTGTAAGCCGGTCATCGGCTCTCGCATCTAAAGCGACCGGTTATCCGATTGCGAAGATGGCCGCGAAACTGGCAGTCGGATACACTCTTGACGAGCTGAAAAATCCGCTCACAGGCTCGACTTACGCAAGCTTTGAACCGGCACTGGACTATGTGATCGTCAAATTTCCGCGCTGGCCGTTTGATAAATTCAAAAACGCAGACCGCAAGCTTGGCACAAAAATGAAAGCCACCGGTGAAGTGATGGCGATTGAACGGAATTTAGAAGCGGCGATACAAAAGGCAGCCGCGTCACTTGAATTAAAAAATATCGGGACACACCTTCCAGAGCTCAGCGGGTTGTCAATTGATACGCTATGGGATTTGGCAATCACTCCGGATGACCGCAGATTTTTCGTTGTCATGGAGCTGTTGAGCCGCAGCGTCTCGATTGATGACATCCATGAAAAAACAAAAATTGATCCGTTTTTCCTTCATACCTTTGACAACATCATCAAATTGGAAAACCGCCTGATGGAAGCAGGGAGCGATCTCTCTTTCGAATTATTGAAGAAAGCAAAGGAAAAGGGATTCTCAGACGCAACGATTGCCTCGCTGATCAGCAAAACAGAAGAAGAGGTGCGCGCGCTTCGCAAGGAGATGGGCATTACGCCTTCCTTTAAAATCGTAGATACATGCGCGGCAGAGTTTGATGCGAAAACAAACTATTTTTACTCCACATATTTCGGAGAGACCGATGGAGACATCAGTCGCAAAGAGAAAAAACGCGCGCTCATTATCGGATCAGGCCCGATTCGGATCGGCCAAGGCGTTGAATTTGATTATAGTGCTGTTCACGGTGTGCTGACACTGCAAGAGCTTGGGTTCGAAACCATCATGATTAACAATAACCCGGAAACGGTCAGCACAGATTATGAAATTGCGGATCGCCTGTATTTTGAACCGATGACAACGGAGCATATTGTAAACGTGGCGGAGCAGGAAAATATTGATTTTGCAATTGTGCAATTCGGCGGCCAAACTGCAATCAATGCTGCTGAAGCGCTCGAAAAAGCCGGCATTACTCTTCTTGGCACATCATTTCAAACGCTCGACGTGCTAGAGGATCGGGATCAATTCTATCAGCTTCTTGACGAGCTGGGATTGAAGCACGCAAAAGGAGAAATTGCTTATACAAAAGAAGAAGCCGCTTCAAAAGCGAGTGAGATCGGCTATCCGGTGTTAATCCGCCCATCTTACGTTATCGGCGGAATGGGCATGATCATTGTTGACTCGCAAGACCAGCTTACTCAGCTGCTGAATGATGAGGACAGCATGCCATACCCGATTTTGATTGATCAGTATGTGTCTGGAAAGGAAGTCGAAATTGATTTGATTTCCGACGGCGAGGATGTCTTTATCCCGACATATACCGAGCATATTGAACGGGCAGGTGTCCATTCAGGGGACAGCTTTGCCATTCTTCCCGGACCGTCCATCACGAGCGGGCTGCAGCAGGGCATGAAAGATGCGGCACAAAAAATTGCCCGAAAACTTTCATTTAAAGGCATCATGAACATTCAATTTGTGATCGACAATGGAAACATACTCGTTCTTGAAGTGAATCCGAGAGCGAGCCGCACGGTTCCAGTCGTCAGCAAAGTAATGGGCGTTCCGATGATTCCGCTCGCCACACGTCTGCTGGCGGGAGCGTCCTTAAAAGATATAAATCCGGCAGTTCAAAATCATCATGGAGTTGCAGTGAAGTTCCCTGTTTTTTCTTCTCATGCGATCCAGGATGTGGATGTCAAGCTTGGGCCGGAAATGAAATCAACGGGAGAAGGCATGTGTGTCGCATATGATTCTAACAGCGCCTTGAAAAAAATCTATACAAGAGTCTGGAGTCAAAAAGGAAGCATTTATTTGCAAAACGTTCCGGAAGATGTGAAGGAGTTAGCAGAAAACGCAGGTTTTACAATTCATGAAGGGACATTTGCCTCATGGATGGAACAGGAAGGAAAATCGCTCCACATCAATCTGAGCGGTTCTGAAGAAGCACGCAAAGAACGTTTGGAAGCCATGACGCACGGCATCCCCGTCTTTACAGAAGAAGAAACCGTGCGGGCGTTTTTACAAAGCGGTTCAGGCCATCCGCAGCCTGTATCTCTCAAAGACCTCTATAAAAAGGAAGTGGCAACATGCACACAGTGACGCAAACCAGTTTATACGGAAAAGATTTATTAACGTTAAAGGACCTTAGTGAAGAGGATATAAACGCCTTGCTCGCAGAAGCCGGTGAGCTGAAACAAAACAAAATTCAGCCTATATTCCATGGCAAAACCTTGGCGATGATTTTTGAAAAATCATCAACGCGGACACGTGTTTCATTTGAAGCGGGCATGGCGCAGCTTGGCGGGAACGCCCTCTTTCTAAGCCAGAAAGATCTGCAGCTGGGGCGCGGTGAGACTGTCGCTGATACGGCAAAAGTGCTGTCAGGCTATGTGGATGCCATCATGATCCGGACCTTTGAACATGAAAAGGTGGAGGAACTTGCCAAAGAAGCTGACATTCCGGTGATCAATGGACTTACCGATAAATACCACCCATGCCAGGCGCTGGCGGATCTCTTGACGATTAAGGAGATAAAAGGGAAGCTTAAAGGCGTAAAAGTCGCATACATCGGTGACGGAAATAACGTGGCGCACTCCTTGATGATCGGCTGCGCGAAAATGGGCTGTGATATCTCAATCGCTTCGCCAAAAGGATATGAAGTGTTAGATGAAGCAGCTGAAGCGGCAAAAACATATGCACTTCAATCCGGCTCTTCTATCACGCTGACAGATGATCCGATTGAAGCTGTAAAAGACGCGGACGTGATTTATTCTGATGTGTTTACAAGCATGGGGCAGGAAGCGGAAGAGCAAGAACGTCTTGCTGTCTTTGCGCCTTATCAGGTGAATGCGGCGCTAGTCAGCCATGCCAAGCCTGACTATACATTTTTACATTGTCTCCCTGCGCATCGCGAGGAAGAAGTGACTGCGGAGATTATTGACGGGCCGAACTCTGCAGTGTTCCAGCAGGCGGAAAACCGTCTTCATGTGCAAAAAGCACTGCTGAAGGCCATTTTATACAAAGGGGAATCATCAAAAAACTGCTGAGCCAAACTCAGCAGTTTTTTTGATGGCAACATATTCACAGCCGCTTAGGCGCATACTACAGCAAAAAGGAAAAGGAGGAAAAACAGTGGGACAGCAGCACCAATTCCGGCCCGGACAGAAAGCGCCTAATAACGGTGTCTACGTAGAAATCGGCGAGACAGGGAGCATGGTTAAAAACCCTCAAAAGGTCCATCTGTCAGCAGGGGAAATGTTCCCCGAAACATCAAACCACAACCGGCTGTGGACCTACAAAAGAAAGCCGTGACCACAAAAAAACCCAAAACAATAAATGTTTTGGGTTTTTTGGCTTTTTAATGCTGGCTTGCATTTTTGTTCATAGGCATGATTTCTGCTAAAACCATGATTAAGACATACAGTACAACAGCAATGACAGATGATGTTTTGAAATTATACGTAACGCTGTTCATGCTTGCAACCAAGTAGCATGCCATATGTGATAAAAGGAACGTCCAAATAAAGGCAATAATATATCGCACGTTTCCACCTCGTCCTTCTCATTCTATTCTAAAAGTTATCATACCATACAAAAAGCGAAGGGGGAATCCAATTTTAGCAGAAAGTGAGGTGACAAAAGAGTCTGATTCGTCACACTTTAATGGTAAAATATAAAAAACGTCAATCAGTATAATAGCCAAAAATGTAAAAGGCTAGGACTTTACCTTATTCGTTTCTTTTCTATTTACATAAGATAGCGTGAGATGAAGTGTGAAAGGAGGCGGGCAAGCGATGGGAATAACGGAAAGATACTTTCAACTGGGAACGGAGCATAATGTCATTCATCTGCCCTATCGCCCGAACGGCTTCGGCATCTTTATCTTGGGGGACAGAACCCACTTTGTCGGACATGATTCAAGCTTTTGGCAGCAGCATTACGGCAGAAATCAGCTTCTGAGCATGTTGATGAATGAAGGATATACTCTTTTTAACAGCAATCTGTTCGGAAGGCATTGGGGGGCGGAAAAAGCAGTCACCTATGCCAAACAGCTGATACATTCTGTGCTGAAGCAGGAAATCCTCAATCCGAAGATTCATATTTTAGCAGAAGGCATGGGTGCTCTCGTGGCCGATGAACTGCTTCGTTTTTCCCCGGATCATATCCGCTCAGCCGCAATGTTGAATCCTTGTCTCGATCTTCAGGCACATTATGAATCGGAAAAAGAAAATAAATTTTTCTATAAGCAATTTTTGAAAGAAGTATCGAAAAGCTACGGAATTTCTGAAAAAGAAGCGGAAGCGCTTCGTTATAAAACAATTCAAAGCTACCCGAGCGGCGTACCGGTTCATATATGGCAGCGTATGACCGGAGCTCCATATCCCTACAGCGTACATGCGGAAGTTTTCAAGGAAAAACAGCAAAAGCAAGGCTCACCGGTCGACATGACATTTCATTTATTTGAGCATCCAAGCAGAATTTATGCATCAATTTGCAAATTCTTTCACAGTCATGAAAAAGAATTATAGAGAATATAATGACAACAGCCTTCTCTTTGCGGAGGCTGTTTTGTTTTGGGAAATGAAAAACCGGAAGGGCGGCAGATGCAATGGAATCAACGCTGATTGTAGGTGCGGACGAATTTTTCGGCCTTTCATTATGTGAACGAATGATGGATGAAGGCATACATGTTGACGTTGTTCTGGCGGAAACAGAAGATAAAATGAGACAAATGTACTTAGAAGAAAGACTCATGTGGCTTGGGAGAAATGAACTCTTTCGCCAGCTTGAACACATTGGAGACCAAAATTATGATACAATTTGTATCCAGTTCGGAAGTTTTTTGCCTTTAGACCAATATGATTCTCCTTATATTTTAGTATATGAAGAAGACCGAAAAGAATGGGATAAACGTGAAAAAACAGGCTCGGAAAAAACCGTGATCCTGCCGAAAATGTACGGGCCATGGAAAGAAGAAACAGAGGAAGACGGCTATTACACAAACGACGTGGCTGACGAGTTGCTGAGATTCCTGTTAGAACCAAGCCGTCATAGCAAAGATCAGCTTTTTGAATTGCAAGTCACAGAGAAAACCTCAAAAGAAGAAGCAAAAACAAAAATTATCGAGTGGAAAAGACAATTTTCATCAATTTTCGACAAATATTAAGAAAAACCTTCCATGTTTCGAGTTTTCTAGATACAATAAACGTATAAAAATAATACATGTTATAGCTTGTCAAAAGGAGTTGAACATGACTTGATCACAAGGCTTGTCATGATCTTTTCTGTCCTCCTTTTATTGAGTGGATGTGGACAAACTCCGTTCAAAGGAAAAATTGAGAAGGTCGGCATGCTCTTTCCTGATACGATTAATGACCTCGTATGGGGCACAAAAGGGTATAAAGGATTACTGAATATACAATCCAAATACAATGTGGACGTCTATTATAAAGAAGGCGTTAAAACAGAAGAAGATATCATAAATGCGATTGAGGATTTTCATAAGAGGGGCGTCAATCTGCTCTACGGCCATGGGAGTGAATATGCTGAGGTGTTTAACTTGGTCGGCGAAGATTATCCAGATATGGAATTCGTCATTTCCAATGCGAAAGCGAAAGCTGATAATGTAACGAGTGTCCATTTTAGCGGGGAAGCAATGGGCTTCTTTGGAGGAATGACTGCTGCCCATATGTCGAAAACGAATCAGGTCGGTGTAATTGCTTCCTTTACGTGGCAGCCTGAGGTTGACGGTTTTATCAAAGGGGCCAAGTATGAAAATCCGGATATAGAGGTAAATACGAAATATACGGATCATTGGGATGATGATACAACAGCAGTAAAGCTTTATCAGAAAATGAAGAACGAAGGCGCGGATGTTGTGTATCCCGCCGGAGACGGGTATAATGTTCCTGTTATTCAGCAAATCAAAAAAGACGGTCTTTATGCCATTGGCTACGTCACAGATCAATCGGATCTGGGCGAGAATACCGTATTAACCAGCACGGTGCAAAATGTGGACAAGGCCTATGAAATCATTGCTGAACAATTTAATAAAGGCACCCTTGAGGGCGGCGATCATTACTACGACCTGAATACGGGAGTCGTTGAGATGGGAACATTCAGCCCGCTCGTCGACAAAGACTTTCAGCAAAGAATCGCCAAGCTGATCAAAACATACAACAAAACAGGCGAGCTGCCAAAAAACGAATAATGGAGTGACGTCACATGCAGCACGAAAAATCACTTGAATTCTTGCAAATTGCCATGAAATATCTCCCTGAAGCGAAAGAACAGCTTGAGAAATCAGGCATTGAGCTCTCAATGGAGGCCATCCAGCCGTTTATGAATCTATTTACAACGGTAATGGCGGAAGCTTATGAGCTTGGCAAGTCTGACGCTAAATCTGAAACAGAATAAGAAGAAGCCACTTTTTTGAAAGTGGCTTTTCACATGATTTTCTTTTTAATAGCGGAGAGCATGGGCGCAAGCTCCTTTAAAGCGGGCTTGATTTGATCAAGAGAGTTCATAATTGAACCGATTTGGTCCATAATATGCATGTAATTAATCGTCTCTTCGTCGTTTGTCTGAGAAACCTGAGAAACCTCCTCTTGCTGTTCCTCCTTCTCTTCTGTTGGTTTTGCTGCATCGCCGAACATCATTCTTGAAAACACATCCAACTGCATACGCCTCCTTTCCATATACCATACTCTATGAGTAAGATGAACTGATAGTTTAGACGAATATATTGCCATGTGAAAAAAAATAGGATAGAATTAGTACCTGATACTAATAATTGATCACAACCTGATTGATCTTCTAAATTTAAGATATAAAGGAGTCTTCCCTTATGAAAGCTGGAATACTTGGTGTTGGACGTTACATTCCTGAGAAGGTTTTAACAAATCATGATCTTGAAAAAATGGTTGAAACTTCTGACGAGTGGATTCGTACAAGAACAGGAATAGAAGAAAGAAGAATCGCAGCAGATGATGTGTTTTCATCACATATGGCTGTTGCAGCAGCGAAAAATGCGCTGGAACAAGCTGAAGTGGCTGCTGAGGATCTGGATATGATCTTGGTTGCAACTGTTACACCTGATCAGTCATTTCCTACGGTCTCTTGTATGATTCAAGAACAGCTCGGCGCGAAGAAAGCGTGTGCTATGGATATCAGCGCGGCTTGTGCGGGCTTCATGTACGGGGTTGTAACCGGTAAACAATTTATTGAATCCGGAACCTACAAGCATGTTCTAGTTGTCGGTGTAGAGAAGCTCTCAAGCATTACCGATTGGGAAGACCGCAATACAGCCGTTCTGTTTGGAGACGGAGCAGGCGCTGCGGTAGTCGGGCCAGTCAGTGATGACAGAGGAATCCTTTCATTTGAACTAGGAGCCGACGGCACAGGCGGTCAGCACTTGTATCTGAATGAAAAACGACATACAATCATGAATGGACGAGAAGTTTTCAAATTTGCAGTCCGTCAAATGGGAGAATCATGCGTAAATGTCATTGAAAAAGCCGGACTTTCAAAAGAGGATGTCGACTTTTTGATTCCGCATCAGGCGAACATCCGTATCATGGAAGCTGCTCGCGAGCGTTTAGAGCTTCCTGTCGAAAAGATGTCTAAAACTGTTCATAAATATGGAAATACTTCTGCCGCATCAATTCCGATCTCTCTTGTAGAAGAATTGGAAGCCGGTAAAATCAAAGACGGCGATGTGGTCGTTATGGTAGGGTTCGGCGGAGGACTAACATGGGGCGCCATTGCAATCCGCTGGGGCCGATAAAAAAAGGTGAGGTGCACACAAGATGACTAAAAAAAGAGTAGTTGTTACAGGACTTGGAGCATTATCTCCACTTGGCAACGACGTCGATACAAGTTGGAATAACGCAATCAACGGTGTGTCCGGAATCGGTCCGATCACTCGTGTTGACGCTGAAGAATATCCGGCAAAAGTTGCCGCTGAATTAAAAGATTTTAATGTTGAAGATTATATGGATAAAAAAGAAGCCAGAAAAATGGACCGCTTTACACAATATGCGGTTGTGGCTGCGAAAATGGCGGTTGAAGACGCAGATCTTAACATTACCGATGAGATCGCACCGAGAGTCGGTGTTTGGGTAGGCTCCGGTATCGGAGGACTTGAAACACTAGAGTCTCAATTTGAAATCTTCTTAACAAAAGGCCCAAGACGGGTAAGCCCGTTTTTCGTGCCAATGATGATTCCTGACATGGCGACAGGCCAGATTTCTATTGCATTAGGAGCAAAAGGGGTGAACTCTTGTACGGTTACAGCATGTGCTACAGGAACGAACTCCATCGGTGACGCGTTTAAGGTTATTCAGCGCGGTGATGCAGACGTGATGGTCACAGGCGGAACAGAAGCGCCGCTGACAAGAATGTCATTCGCCGGCTTTAGTGCCAACAAAGCGCTGTCTACTAATCCAGATCCGAAAACAGCGAGCCGCCCGTTCGATAAAAACCGTGATGGCTTTGTCATGGGGGAAGGTGCAGGGATTATCGTTCTTGAAGAACTTGAACATGCCCTGGCCCGCGGCGCTAAAATTTACGGAGAAATTGTCGGCTACGGTTCAACCGGAGACGCTTATCATATCACAGCGCCGGCCCAAGACGGTGAAGGCGGAGCGAGAGCGATGCAAGAAGCCATTAAAGATGCAGGCATTGCACCTGAAGAAATTGATTACATCAATGCTCACGGGACAAGCACATATTACAACGACAAATACGAAACAATGGCGATTAAGACCGTTTTTGGCGAGCATGCGCATAAACTTGCGGTAAGCTCTACAAAATCGATGACAGGCCACCTCTTAGGAGCAGCCGGCGGTATTGAAGCCATTTTCTCTATCCTGGCCATTAAAGAAGGCGTGATTCCGCCGACAATCAATATTCAAACGCCTGACGAAGAATGCGATTTGGATTATGTGCCTGATGAAGCCCGCAGACAGGAACTTAATTATGTTCTCAGCAACTCATTAGGATTCGGCGGACACAACGCAACATTAATCTTTAAGAAATATCAATCATAATCAAGCCAAACCGGCTGCCCTTAAAGGGTAGCCGGTTTTTTTTGTGTGCATAGGATTAAAAGAGGAGGCGATCACATGAGTGTAGAACAAACATATAGCTGGCTCAGGAAGGCTGATTCAATAGATGATTTGGCGCATTACATTATCCCGCTTTTTTCAGGTGCGGAGAAAAAGAACTGGAAAGGCATTCTGGGACACCTTCAGCATCATGGGATGTTTAAAAACATAAAAGAGGGTATTCAGACTGTTTCCAAGCTGAAGGAAAAAGGTTTTTACGGACATATCCAAAAGGAAGAACAGTACCTCAAAAACAAATGGCAAGGTCCTGATGTACCAATTGTCACGCTGCCGGTTGATGAACGAAACAGGAGAATCCGTTTAGAATTCGGATCAAAATCAGGACTCGCCTTTCAAGACAAAATGTTCCTTTTTCTTTCGTCAGATTTAGATTTTGGGTCGGTATCTGCCCTTATGACGCATGAGTATCATCACGTTTGCCGGTTAGGTCATCTGACAAAAGAGGAAAAGGATGTCACATTACTTGATACAATCATCATGGAAGGGCTGGCGGAATATGCTGTTTATGAGAGGTTCGGCCGAAGTCAAACGGCTGAGTGGACGACTTGGTATACACCGGAGCAGCTTCAGGCTTTATATGAAAAAAAGATTGCGCCCCATCGGAATATCAAACGGGATAATCGATTATTTCCCCAGCTGTTATTCGGCAAAGGATATCAGCCAAAAATGCTTGGATACGCAGTTGGATTCAATATTGTAAAAAAATATTTAACCGTCAGCAAGGCAAGCGCCGCAGACGGGCTGTCCATTCCTGCTGAAACCTTTTTGGATGCAATGCTTTAAAAGGATAAAATAATGGAATTTCATTAATAATATTACATTTATCCTAAAAAATTCTTGATTTTGCAAAATGATTGTAATAATATACAACTATAAAATTTTTAGATAATTCAATATTATTTATTATTTCTGAATAAAAGAGGGGGGAAAGGGGAGCTAGCATGAGCACACTTTTAGAAGTAAATAATTTAAAGACTTATTTTTTCAGGAAAAAGGAGCCGATCCCTGCGGTTGACGGAGTCGATTTTCACATCAGCAAAGGCGAAACCGTCGCGCTTGTAGGTGAATCGGGCTCCGGAAAAAGCATTACTTCTTTATCAATTATGGGCCTCGTCCAAAGCTCTGGCGGAAAAATCATGGACGGCTCTATTAAACTCGAAGACAAAGACCTCACCTCATTCACTGAAAACGATTATTGCAAAATCCGCGGTAACGAAGTATCCATGATCTTTCAGGAACCAATGACCTCCCTTAATCCGGTGTTAACAATCGGAGAACAAATTACCGAAGTGCTGATTTACCATAAAAACATGAAGAAAAAAGAAGCCCGTCAACGAGCTGTTGAACTCTTGCAGATGGTCGGTTTCTCCCGGGCGGAGCAAATTATGAAGGAGTACCCGCATCGGCTGTCCGGCGGTATGAGACAGAGGGTGATGATTGCCATCGCACTGAGCTGTAATCCTAAACTGCTCATTGCCGATGAACCAACGACAGCGCTGGATGTGACAATACAAGCCCAGGTGCTGGAACTCATGAAAGATCTCTGTCAGAAGTTCAATACATCGATTCTTCTCATCACACACGACTTAGGTGTCGTGTCTGAAGCTGCCGATAGAGTAATTGTCATGTACTGCGGACAAGTCGTAGAAAACGCTACCGTTGATGACTTATTTTTAGAACCGCTTCATCCGTATACAGAAGGCCTGCTTACGTCAATTCCTGTTATAGATGGAGAGATTGATAAATTAAATGCGATTAAAGGCAGTGTGCCTACACCGGATAATCTGCCGCCGGGGTGCCGTTTTGCCCCAAGGTGCCCGAAAGCTATGGATAAGTGCTGGACAAATCAGCCTTCGCTTTTGACACACAAAAGCGGAAGAACGGTGAGATGCTTTTTATATGAGGAAGAGGGTGCCGAACAATCATGACAGCAGCTAATCAAGAAACAATCTTAGAGCTTCGTGACGTAAAAAAATACTTTCCGATCCGCTCAGGCCTTTTTCAAAGAAAAGTCGGTGATGTCAAAGCGGTGGATGGTGTTTCATTTTCGTTAAAAAAAGGAGAAACACTCGGAATCGTTGGAGAGTCGGGCTGCGGAAAATCGACTGCCGGCAGAACGATGATCAGACTGTACAAACCGACAGAGGGCCAAATTCTTTTTAAAGGGCAGGATATTTCCAATCTGTCAGAGGAGAAGCTGCGGAAGAGTGTCCGCAAAAATATTCAAATGGTTTTCCAAGATCCATTTGCTTCGTTAAACCCGAGAAAGACCCTGCGTTCCATCATAAAGGAGCCGTTTAATACGCACAACATGTATACCATGCGTGAACGAAACGAAAAAGTTGAAGAGCTGCTTGCAAGAGTAGGGCTTCACCCGTCGTTTGCCAGTCGTTATCCCCATGAGTTTTCCGGCGGCCAGCGTCAGCGGATCGGCATTGCCAGAGCACTCACTTTGAATCCAGAGCTGATCATTGCAGATGAGCCGGTTTCCGCACTTGATGTATCCATTCAGGCCCAAGTGATTAACTTGATGGAGGAATTACAGGAAGAATTTAATCTTACGTATCTATTTATCTCTCATGATCTGAGTGTCGTCCGCCATATCAGCGACAGAGTCGGAGTAATGTATCTTGGCAAAATGATGGAGCTGACCGGCAAGCATGAGCTTTATGACAACCCGCTTCACCCATATACCCAAGCGCTTTTATCCTCCGTTCCGGTTACAAGAAAAAGAGGATCTGTCAAACGTGAACGCATTGTCCTGAAGGGAGAACTGCCTAGTCCGGCCAACCCGCCAAAAGGCTGCGTATTCCACACAAGATGTCCTGTTGCAAAACCGATATGCAAGGAACAAATACCAGAATTTAAAGAAGCTGCTCCCAGCCACTTTGTGGCTTGTCACCTTTATAGCTAATGTTGCCCGCACAGCTTTGAGAGGGGGTATGCACACTACATAAACAACAGCTGAGAAGAACGAACATTTCAAGAGGGGGAATATCTAATGAAAAGACGGAAAACCGCACTGATGATGCTAAGTGTATTGATGGTTCTGGCCATCTTTTTATCAGCCTGCTCGGGATCAAAATCGAGCAACAGCAGCGAGAAAAAATCAGCAGGCAAACCGCAGCAAGGCGGGGATTTGGTTGTTGGTTCTACTGGGGAGCCAACGTTGTTTAATCCACTCTATTCTACAGACGTTTCCAGTTCAGATATTGAAGGGATGATCTATAGTACATTATTAGAAACGGATGAAAAACTAAATGTGAAACCTGCTTTAGCTGAGAAAGTAACGGAATCCAAAGATGGCCTGACTTATGATGTCAAAATTAGAAAAGGTGTAAAATTCCATGATGGAAAAGAACTTACAGCCGATGACGTTGTTTTCACTTATAGCATCCCTTTAAACAAGGACTATAATGGTGAACGCGGTTCTGGTTTTGAATCACTAAAATCTGTTACAAAAAAAGGTGATTATGAAATTGAATTTAAATTAAAGAAAAAGGATGCGTATTTTTACAATGTTGTTTTAGGCAGTTACGGTATTCTGCCTAAACACATTTTAGGGAAAGTGCCAGTTGCAGATTTAGGCGAAAATGAATTTAACAGGAAGAATCCAATTGGTTCGGGTCCATTCAAGTTTGTTGAATGGAAGAAGGGCGATTATGTAAAACTTGAAGCAAATGATGACTATTATGGCGGAAGACCATATTTAGATACAGTGACAGTTAAGACGATTCCTGATTCTAATGCCGCTGTTGCTCAGTTAAAAGCTGGGGATATTGACTTCTTTGTTGTACCGGGCACAGACATTGAGACAGTTAAAACATTTGATAATGTTCAAGTTAAATCAGATCTTGGTTTGAACTACAGCTATATTGGATGGAATGAAAAAAACGAATTATTTAAAGACAAAAAAGTCCGCCAAGCTCTTACGTATGCGCTTGATCGAAAAGCAATGGTAGATCAGGTGTTAAATGGTGATGGTAAAGTTGCAAACGTTCCTGAAAGTCCGCTTTCTTGGAACTATCCAAAAGGTGATGTACCTACATTTGATTACAATCCTAAAAAAGCTAAAAAGCTCTTGGGAGAAGCAGGATGGAAAGATACAGATGGAGACGGTTACCTTGATAAGGACGGAAAAAAATTCTCATTTACCATTAAAACTAACCAGGGTAATAAGATTCGGGAGGATTTAGCAGTTGTTGTTCAGCAGCAACTTAAAGAAGTAGGAATTGAAGCAAAACCGCAAATTGTGGAATTTAGTGCTCTAATCGAACAGACAAATCCACCAAATTGGGATTATGATGCATTGTTGCTCGGATGGAGTCTAGCTACGTTCCCTGACCAATACACGATCTTCCATTCAAGTCAGTCTAAAAATGGATTGAACAATATTTGGTACAAAAACCCTGAGGTTGATAAACTTTTGGTTGAGGCAAAGTCAATTACAAACAGAGAAGAATATCAGAAAAAATATGAAGAAATCTATAAATTGATTGCTGAGGATCAGCCTTATTCATTCCTGTTTTATTACAATTATCATAGGGCAATCCCGACAAACATGAATGGATATGTATTCCATCCGAAAAATGACTTATATCATATTGAAAAATGGTGGCTTGAACAATAATAATTAAATCCCTAGAGAGGGGAGGATCAAGCAAGCATCCTTTCCTCTTTATCCTATTTTAGAAAAGGGGACAAGAATATGGTTACATATATTGTTCGTCGAACATTAATGTCTCTGCCAATTCTTTTGGGCATTACAATTTTATCATTTGCGATAATGAAAGCGGCGCCAGGTGATCCGATGTCACTTATGATGGATCCGACAATCAGCCAAGCTGACAGAGCGAAATTTATTGAAAAGTACGGGCTCAATGATCCAGAACCTGTTCAATACTTAAAATGGCTAGGAAATATGCTCCAAGGCGACTTTGGGACATCTATTGTAAAAAAGGGGACACCAGTTTCCGATCTAATCCTTTCACGTTTACCGAATACTCTGGTGCTTATGGTTTTTTCAACTCTTGTTGCTCTTCTGATTTCAATTCCTTTCGGTGTTCTTTCTGCAAAACGCCCTTATTCTAAGCTTGACTATGGTATAACTGTCACGTCATTTTTAGGGCTGGCAATACCAAATTTCTGGTTCGGATTAATTCTTATAATGGTTCTTTCCGTAAATCTCGGCTGGTTTCCTACGGGAGGTGTCGGCACTTTAAACGCTGACTTTAACATTTTTGACAGGCTCCATCATTTAATTTTGCCTGCATTTGTTTTAGCAACTGCGGATATGGCAGGTATTACTCGTTATACTCGATCTAGTATGCTCGATGTATTAAAACAGGATTATATTAGAACAGCTCGTGCAAAAGGTTTTAAGGAAAATAAAGTTATTTTCAAACATGGATTGAGAAATGGCCTTCTGCCTGTTATTACAATTTTCGGATTGATGATCCCTTCATTTATTGGCGGTGCTGTAGTAGTTGAACAGATTTTTACTTGGCCGGGATTAGGGAAGTTATTTATTGATTCGGCATTCTCTCGAGATTATCCGGTTATTATGGCCATGACTGTAATTTCTGCTGTTTTGGTTGTACTGGGGAACTTGATTGCAGATATTTTGTATGCATTAGTTGATCCGAGAATTGAATATTAAAAGGGGGAGACACATATGGCACATCCAAACACTGCGGCTCCCTCTAATGAGGTAAAGCTAAAAGAAAATATTAGAAAAAAACCAGAAACAATGACTAGGATCTTTTTTGAGAAATTTTTCAAAAATAAGCTTGCTGTTGTTGGGGGTATCATATTAACAGTTATTATTTTAATGGCAGTCTTTGCCCCTTTTATTGCGCCTTACTCACCTGAGAGTCAATCACTTTTAAACAAACTGAAGCCGCCAAGCCCTAAAAATCTAATGGGAACGGATAAGTTTGGGCGAGATATATTTACAAGGGTGTTATATGGAGCTCGTGTGTCTTTATTAGTCGGTTTTGCTTCAGTAATTGGTGCGATTACTATAGGTACGGTTGTTGGAGCTGTAGCAGGGTACTTTAAAGGAATAGTAGACGCTGTATTAATGAGGGCTGTCGACGTAGTCTTATCTATTCCTGATATTTTTCTGCTTATTACCTTGGTTACAATTTTTCAACCCGGAATGGATAAGTTAATTTTGATTTTTTCTTTGACGGGTTGGACTACAACAGCGAGACTAGTCAGAGGTGAGTTTTTATCTCTAAGGTCAAGGGAATTTGTATTGGCTGCTAAAACAATAGGCACAAAAAATCACAAAATTATTTTTTCGCATATATTACCGAATTGTATTGGACCAATTATTGTCTCCGCTACTCTAAAAGTAGGGAGTGTCATTCTAGCTGAATCAACGCTAAGCTATTTGGGTTTCGGTATCCAGCCGCCAATCGCTAGCTGGGGAAACATGCTTCAGGATGCTCAAAACTTTACATTAATGATTCAAGCATGGTGGTACCCGTTATTTCCCGGGCTATTTATTTTAATGACCGTTTTATGCTTCAACTTTGTCGGTGATGGCCTGCGGGATGCGCTTGACCCGAAAAATATTAAATAAAAATGAATATAATATCTGTGATAAAATATCACCAAATCAGAAAAAAAGCAGGTCTCCTTTTGTCAGAAAATATACAAAGAGATCTGCTTTTTGTGATTCTTACATAAACCCAGTGATTCCAGATTTCCTCAATCTCTTTGGAATAATTTCTCTGTCCCTTGCCTATACTGTGGACAACAGTTTTTATAAAAGTGAGGGGTTAGAGATGTTATTTCTTCATGATGTGTGGGTCAATTGGTTTGAAGGGGAAGAAAATGGCTACAATGTATGCCACTTTCACGAATGGCGCAAGGAAGATACGGTTGAGCTTTTGGATCAGGTGCCGCTGCTAAGGGTGCCGTCGGTACTGTTTCATTACATAGAAAACGATTTGTCAGAGCTTCCGAAAGGTTTGCTTGAAGACGTACATCAGAAATCGTACATTCGGAAAAATCATGAGCGGACAAAGCTTGAGTATTGTTTTGTCGTAACAGACGGAATCGGCATTTTGGCTGTCGACACGATCGGCTACACGATCCCTGTCAGAAAAAGCCGTCTGATCCCAAGACAAGAGCAGCTCGTTTATGAAATGGTAAAAGATGTAGAGCCTGAAACATATGAATTTGAGCCAAAGAAGCTGGAATCCTCCAAGGAATATCACATCTTATCATTAGCACCAGAACATGTCAGAGGACTGACAAGAAAAGAACGGCAAATCAAGCAGCTGATGTTTATGGCGCTTGACCAATTGAAAGGGCTGAAAAACCGGGCGGAAATCGGCTACTGGTACACAGAGTGGAATCCGCATATGTATGAACAAATCAAAAGGATGAGCTTTGAAGAGATTTGGGACATGCTGTATAACGAAACAATTGAAGGCTGGTCGGACAAGCACCTAGCTTTTTGCGAAAACCTAATAAAAGGACAGCCTTTTTTCGAAAAGCTATGGGAAATGGAAAACGAATCAAAGGTAAACTGAAAAAAACCGCTCTTTGCAAAGAGCGGTTTTTTGATCAGCGTCTTTTTCTTCCAAGACCCATGGCATTCTCCATTTTTTTCAGCATTTTGTTTGCTGTCCGGTTCGCCCGTTCCGCGCCTTCATCAAGAATCCGGTCTAATTCTTCAGATTCTATCAGCTCATAATAGCGGTCCTGGATCGGTTTTAATGCGTTCACCACGACTTCTGCCAAATCACCTTTAAACTCGCCGTAGCCTTTTCCTTCGTACTTTGCTTCAAGCTCTTCAATTGTCGTATTGCCGAGGATTGAATAAATTGTAAGAAGGTTAGAAACGCCAGGTTTGTTTTCCTTGTCAAATTTCACAATGCCTTCAGAATCTGTCACAGCGCTTTTGATTTTCTTTTCAAGAAGCTTGGGTTCATCTAGCAGGGTAATATAAGCTTTCTGATTTGGATCAGATTTGCTCATTTTCTTCAGCGGATCATTCAGAGACATGATGCGTGCACCGACTTTTGGAATTTTCACTTCCGGAATCGTAAAGATGTCGTTGTATTTTTTGTTGAAGCGTTCTGCAAGATTCCGCGTCAGTTCAAGGTGCTGCTTTTGATCCTCGCCGACAGGTACAAGATCCGTTCCGTACAGCAGAATATCAGCGGCCATCAGCGGCGGATATGTTAACAGGCCGGAGACGACAGCTTCATTGCCTTTGGATTTGTCCTTAAATTGAGTCATCCGCTCAAGCTCGCCGATATATGCGACACACTGCATCATCCATCCGGCCTGCGCATGCGCGGGGACCTCTGACTGAATAAACAATGTTGCTTTTTCTGGATCAAGTCCGACAGCTAAGTAAAGCGCCGCGAGATTGCGGATATTCTTTCTAAGCTCAAGCCGGTCTTGAGGAACGGTTATCGCATGCTGATCGACGATGCAAAAATAGCTGTTATAATCATGCTGCAGTTCGACAAACTGCTTCATTGCACCGATATAGTTGCCGAGCGTCACTGAGCCGCTTGGCTGAATGCCTGAAAAAATCGTTTGTTTCATGAAAACATCAACCTCATTTCTTAAAACATAATAAAAAAGGCTCATTCATCCCCTGTAAAAAAGGGACGAATGAACCGTGGTACCACCCTGATTATTCCATTAAAATGGAATCACTCTGACGTTTGTAACGGAGACTGCTCCGGCTGAGCCTACTTTTTTCCAGTTCGGTCAGCTGCTCCAAAGTCCATTCCACATTGCCCGTTATCTGCTCCCAGCACCGCAGACTCTCTTCAAACAGGTGAAATGTGTACTACTCTTTTTCATAGCAAGCTTTTCTTTTGATTGCTTCATTATAAATCAATTATAACCAATTGTCATCATGAAAAAACATTCTTTTTTCCAGTAAAATTGTAATAATATAAATAACACGAGTGCTGTAAAATCCTTAAATGATAACTGCTATCAGCGTAAAAACAGGCAGATATTATATGTAAAAAGCAATATGGGCAGAAAACACATGAAAAAGTTTTTAATCAATTTATGCTTTAAATGGTAGAAGGATATTATGTTCATGGAAGAAAAACTAACGAAGTTTAAATATTTTAAATTGATAAAATAATATTGCAATAAATTATTTGTTTCATTATAATGAACTTGTTCACTCTATTGTTACAGCTTTTTTACAAAAATAATCAGAAAAGACGGAACAGAATAAAAGTTGTGGAAACTCAGGTTCATTTGTCTGATATTTCTGAGGATTTAGCCGTAAGGAGCTGAAAATTATTATTAGGGGGTTTGCGAATATGAAAAAACGTTGGTCGATTGTCACGTTGATGCTCATTTTCACTCTCGTGCTGAGCGCGTGCGGCTTTGGCGGCAGCGGATCAAACGGTGAAGGGAAAAAGGACAGTAAAGGAAAGACGACACTTAACATTAATATTAAAACTGAGCCGTTCTCCTTACATCCGGGATTGGCAAATGATTCAGTATCAGGCGGTGTCATCCGTCAGACTTTTGAAGGATTGACACGTATCAATGCAGATGGTGAGCCTGAAGAAGGCATGGCTTCTAAAATTGAAACGAGCAAGGACGGAAAGACATATACATTTACCATTCGTGATGGTGTGAAATGGTCTAATGGTGACCCTGTAACAGCACAAGATTTTGAATATGCTTGGAAATGGGCGCTTGACCCTAATAATGAATCACAATACGCTTACCAGCTCTACTACATAAAAGGTGCTGAAGCGGCGAATACCGGAAAAGGCAGCCTAGACGATGTGGCAGTAAAAGCTGTGAATGACAAAACGCTGAAGGTTGAATTAAATAACCCGACTCCATATTTCACTGAATTAACTGCGTTCTATACGTATATGCCGATCAACAAGAAAATTGCAGAGAAAAATAAAAAGTGGAATACAAATGCCGGGGATGATTATGTATCAAACGGGCCGTTCAAAATGACAGCATGGAAACACAGCGGTTCTATTACTCTCGAAAAAAATGATCAGTATTGGGATAAAGACAAAGTCAAACTGAAGAAAATTGATATGGTTATGATCAACAATAACAATACGGAACTGAAAAAATTCCAAGCTGGCGAACTTGATTGGGCCGGTTTGCCGCTCGGGCAGCTTCCGACAGAATCTCTCCCTTCCTTGAAAAAAGACGGTTCTTTACATGTTGAGCCGATGGCAGGTGTGTATTGGTACAAATTCAACACTGAGGCTAAGCCGTTAGACAACGTCAATATCCGTAAAGCATTATCTTATGCGATTGACCGTCAATCGATTGTTAAAAACATTACGCAAGGTGAACAAATCCCGGCTATGGCTGCGGTGCCGCCGACAATGAAGGGATTTGAGGATAACAAAGAAGGCTACTACAAAGACAACGATGTCAAAACGGCAAAAGAATACCTTGAAAAAGGCCTAAAAGAAATGGGATTAAGCAAGGCTTCTGACCTTCCGAAAATCAAATTGTCTTATAACACTGATGATGCACATGCGAAAATCGCTCAAGCTGTACAAGAAATGTGGAAGAAAAATTTAGGCGTTGATGTTGAGCTTGATAACTCAGAATGGAATGTCTATATTGATAAGCTCCACAGCCAAGATTATCAAATCGGCCGTATGGGCTGGCTTGGGGACTTTAACGATCCTATAAACTTCCTAGAATTGTTCCGTGACAAAGACGGAGGAAATAACGATACAGGCTGGGAAAACCCAGAATTCAAAAAATTGCTGAATCAGTCACAAACTGAAACAGATCAAAACAAACGTGCAGAGCTGCTGAAAAAAGCGGAAGGTATTTTCATTGATGAAATGCCGGTAGCTCCAATTTATTTTTATACGATTCCTTGGGTACAAGACGAAAATCTGAAAGGAACTATTATTACTGGAACTGGAGAAATTTACTTCAGAAACGCGTACTTTCAATAAGTCTTATTTGTGAAAACAATAACCTCAAGGTATATGGGGACCTATTTCCCATATACCTTTCTTACTGAAGAATATAAAAAAGTAGAAACCATGGAGGTGTTCCCCCTTGCTAAAATATATCGGAAGACGCTTAGTCTATATGATTATCACACTATTTGTGATTGTAACTGTGACATTCTTCTTAATGCAAGCAGCACCGGGCGGGCCATTTTCAGGTGAGAAAAAGCTTCCGCCTGAAATTGAAGCAAACTTAAATACGCACTATGGCTTGGACAAGCCGCTGTTTGTACAATACGTCAGTTATTTGAAATCAGTTGCAATGTGGGATTTCGGACCATCATTTAAATATAAAGGTCAGAGTGTTAACGACCTGATCAATTCAGGTTTCCCCGTTTCATTCACTCTTGGAGCAGAAGCTATTCTCCTCGCTTTAGCGTTAGGTGTATTGTTTGGAGTCATTGCAGCTCTTTACCATAATAAGTGGCAGGATTATACCGTCGCGATTTTAACGATATTTGGTATTTCAGTTCCAAGCTTTATCATGGCGGCTGTTCTGCAATATGTGTTCTCCATGAAGCTTGGGCTGTTTCCGGTCGCGGGGTGGGAGTCCTGGGCATACACCTTTTTGCCTTCAATCGCACTTGCTTCCATGCCGATGGCGTTCATTGCCAGACTTTCCCGTTCAAGCATGATCGAAGTGTTAAACAGTGATTATATCCGCACTGCGAAAGCGAAAGGGCTGTCTCGTCCAGCAGTTACTGTGCGGCACGCCATTCGAAACGCGCTTTTGCCGGTTGTTACATACATGGGCCCGATGGCCGCACAGGTCTTAACGGGGAGCTTCATTATTGAAACCATTTTTGGGATCCCGGGGCTTGGTTCACACTTCGTAAACAGTATTACAAACCGTGATTATACAGTCATTATGGGTGTAACGGTGTTCTTCAGTGTCATCCTGCTATTGTGTGTATTAATCGTAGACGTGCTTTACGGCATTATTGATCCAAGAATCAAGCTTTCCAAAGCAAAGAAAGGAGCCTAGGCCATGCAGAACATTCCGAAAAACATGTTTGAACCAGCCGCAGCGAATGCCGGCGATGCAGAAAAAATAAGTAAAAAGAGCCTTTCCCTCTGGAAAGATGCGATGCTTCGCTTCCGCAGCAATAAGCTTGCAATGGTCGGGCTTATCATTATCGTGCTCATTATCCTTATGGCAATTTTTGCGCCGATGTTCTCAAGGTATGATTATTCAACTACTAATCTTTTAAATGCGGATAAGCCCCCTTCAAAAGATCACTGGTTCGGCACAGATGATCTTGGACGGGACATTTTCGTCCGTACATGGGTAGGAGCGCGAATCTCAATCTTTATCGGTGTCGCAGCCGCTGTTCTCGATTTGCTGATCGGCGTCATTTGGGGGAGCATTTCAGGCTTCCGCGGAGGAAGAACAGATGAAATCATGATGCGCATCGCTGACATCCTTTGGGCAGTTCCTTCATTATTAATGGTTATCTTACTGATGGTTGTTCTTCCGAAAGGGCTATTTACGATTATTATTGCCATGACGATTACGGGCTGGATTAACATGGCCAGAATCGTGCGCGGACAAGTGCTGCAGCTGAAGAATCAAGAGTATGTGCTTGCTTCACAGACACTGGGTGCAAAAACATCCCGTCTGCTGTTTAAACATATCGTGCCAAACGCAATGGGTTCCATTTTGGTCACGATGACATTGACAGTTCCTACTGCGATTTTCACAGAAGCCTTTTTAAGCTATTTGGGACTCGGTGTTCCGGCTCCGCTGGCAAGCTGGGGAACGATGGCTTCTGACGGATTGCCTGCATTGACCTATTATCCGTGGCGTTTATTCTTCCCTGCCGGATTTATCTGCATTACAATGTTTGGCTTTAACGTTGTCGGCGACGGATTAAGAGATGCATTGGATCCTAAGTTACGTAAATAAGGGAGTGATACGGGTGACACGCCTATTAGAAGTAAAAGATTTAGCAATTTCATTTAAAACATATGGCGGAGAGGTCCAAGCGATCCGCGGAGTGAATTTCCATCTGGATAAAGGAGAGACGCTGGCCATTGTTGGAGAATCAGGTTCCGGAAAAAGTGTAACCTCTCAGGCAATCATGAAGCTGATTCCAATGCCTCCGGGTTATTTTAAACGCGGTGAAATCCTGTTTGAAGGGAAGGATCTGGTGCCGCTGTCCGAAAAAGAAATGCAAAATGTCCGAGGAAAAGAGATCGGCATGATATTTCAGGATCCGATGACCTCCTTAAATCCAACGATGAAGGTCGGTAAACAAATTACGGAAGTGCTTTTTAAACACGAAAAGATCTCGAAGGAAGCGGCTAAAAAACGCGCGGTTGAACTGCTGGAATTAGTCGGTATCCCAATGCCGGAAAAGCGGGTGAATCAATTTCCGCACGAATTTTCAGGCGGGATGAGGCAGCGGGTTGTCATTGCCATGGCGCTTGCAGCGAATCCGAAGCTTCTGATCGCCGATGAGCCGACAACTGCTCTTGATGTAACGATTCAAGCGCAAATTTTGGAATTAATGAAGGATTTGCAAAAGAAAATTGACACGTCCATCATCTTTATCACACACGATCTTGGTGTTGTGGCTAACGTTGCTGACCGGGTCGCTGTCATGTACGCGGGACAGATTGTAGAAACCGGTACGGTAGACGAAATCTTCTACGATCCGAGACATCCGTACACTTGGGGGCTTCTTGCATCCATGCCGACACTGGAAAGTTCAGGAGAGGAAGAGCTGACTGCCATTCCGGGCACGCCGCCTGATTTGACAAACCCGCCAAAAGGAGATGCTTTTGCCCTGCGGAGCTCTTACGCGATGAAAATCGATTTTGAACAGGAGCCGCCAATGTTTAAGGTATCCGATACTCATTATGTCAAATCGTGGCTGCTTCATCCTGACGCGCCAAAGGTAGAGCCGCCTGAAGCGGTAAAAGTGAAAATGCGTAAACTGGCAAATACGTATGAAAAACCTGTCTTAGTGAGAGAAGGTGAATAAATTGACTGAAAAACTATTAGAAATCAAACATTTAAAACAGCACTTTGTCACGCCGAGAGGAACCGTTAAGGCTGTAGATGATTTATCATTTGATATCTATAAAGGTGAAACATTAGGGCTGGTTGGTGAATCTGGCTGCGGTAAATCGACAACAGGCCGAAGCATTATCCGGCTGTACGAAGCAACCGATGGTGAGGTGCTGTTTAACGGTGAAAATGTGCACGGGAGAAAATCGCGGAAAAAGCTGCTGGAATTCAACCGCAAAATGCAGATGATTTTCCAAGACCCATATGCATCCCTGAATCCGAGAATGACAGTTGCTGATATTATTGCTGAAGGCCTTGATATTCATAAGCTGGCGAAAACGAAAAAAGAGCGGATGCAGCGAGTTCATGAACTATTGGAAACAGTGGGATTGAACAAGGAACACGCGAACCGCTATCCGCATGAATTTTCCGGCGGCCAGCGCCAAAGAATCGGGATTGCCAGAGCTCTTGCTGTTGATCCGGAATTCATTATCGCGGATGAGCCGATTTCCGCTTTGGATGTATCCATTCAAGCGCAGGTCGTGAATTTAATGAAAGAACTGCAAAAAGAAAAAGGGCTCACATACCTGTTTATTGCCCACGATTTATCGATGGTCAAATACATCAGTGACCGCATTGGCGTCATGTATTTCGGGAAACTGGTTGAGCTTGCGCCGGCAGATGAGCTTTATGAGAATCCGCTTCACCCATATACAAAATCATTGCTTTCTGCAATTCCGCTTCCTGATCCGGACTATGAGAGAAATCGCGTTCGCCAGAAATATGATCCGTCTGTCCATCAATTAAAGGATGGGGAAACGATGGAATTCCGTGAAGTCAAACCGGGACATTTTGTGATGTGCACGGAAGCCGAATTTAAAGCTTTTTCATGATTCATCAATCCTTCAAGAGATTTCTCTTGAAGGGTTTTTTTGCGTCCTCATAGAAAGTGAGAATGATAACATTTACAATTAGAGGAAAAAGCGGAGGCGAAATACGATTCAATTTCTGCATAACAAAAATGTTTTTGCGCTATTGCTGTCTCAATCTTTTCAATCCTTAGCAGGAGTCCTCGTCACAATCGTTTTAATGGTCCGGGTCTATCAAATGACTGACTCCGTTTTTTTGGGGGGCCTTATTTTATCGTTCATGTCGCTTGCGAGTATAGCAGCAAGCTTTTGCGTCTCTCCGGTGCTTCGCATTCTCGGTTGTAAAAAGGTGCTTGCGGGAGCGAATCTGCTGAGAGCGGTCTTTACAATCCTGATGGCATACAGCGTCACTCATCACGGACAGGCATTCTTTTGGATTACGCTGCTGTTTGTGTTTTGTTTTTCCTTCGCGGGCGCTTTTTTTCAGCCGGCAAGATTTGCGCTGCTGCCGATTATTGTTCCAAAGAAGCAATATGTAAAAGCGAATGGTGTGATCTCCCTCTCGAATCAATTGTTCTTAACAGCAGGCTGGGGCCTTGGAGGCCTTCTGACGTACGCCGTCCCTTTTGAACTCGTTGTCGGCGCTGCCATTTGCCTGTTTGTTCTATCGGGAGCTTCCATCAGTGTGTTGCATGTAAATGAAGAAGAGGCTGTAGGAACTGCTGAAACAGCATCTGCCAGAAGTGTATATGGAAGGATTTAATGATCATCCCTATTGTAAGAGACATTACTGTAATGGACATGATAGAAGCTTTGGCGGGTTCTGTATGGTCATCTGCTATTCTCCTCGCATTTACTGCGGCTGTTTTGCATGAAACAGAGGTGTGGTGGGGGATGTTTAACGCTTCCTATTTTATAGGCGCAATTGTCGGTAGTGTGATTGCCATTCGTTTTTCTTCTTTTTTTGAGCGGAATATGGGCTATGCCATTATGTTCAGCTCGCTTGTAATGTCGGCGCTGACCCTTTTGTTTTCATTTTCTCCAGTCCCATTTTTATGCGCTCTGGCTTGTGCTGCAATGGGGCCTTTTTATCAGGTGCGTGATATTTGCCAGGAAACCATGCTGCAGGAGGTTATTCCCGAGCAGAAACGAATCGGAATCATGGCTGCAAAAAATGCGATTTTGACTCCTTGGTCAGGCGTCACCTACTCCATTATGGGGCTAGTGGCTGATGCTGCTGGTGTGAAAATAGCTTTTATCGCGGCTGCTGCATTATATATCATGACATTTCTGATTGCACTGGCGCAGCCTCGCCTGGTTTATTACAGGCGGGAAAACCGAGTTCAATGAGATACACTTCAAAATGAACGGAGCAGCTGGCTCCGTTTTGCTGAAAAAAAATGAAACCATGGCGGAAGTTCGCACGTCTTTATAGATGTAAGGCTGTTTAAACAAGAAGAAATGGGGTATATCTAAAAGTATGAAGACAACGAACTCATAAGGAGCAAATCAATGAACTGGTATGAAAAGCTTAGCGAGTACTTTCCAATTGAAGAAATGAAATCAAAAGCGCATATGGAAGCTCTTCTGAAAGAGCGAAGCGATATTTATCATAAAGATGAAGGCAAACATCATATTTTAATGTTTGCGGAATTCGATTCTTTTATCTTCGTTGATTATCTGTATGTGTCTAAGGATGCAAGAGGGCAGGGGCTTGGCGGCAAATTGATCGCGAAGCTGAAAAAGAAAAATAAGCCCATATTGCTCGAGGTGGAACCTGTGGATGAAGATGATACTGATACAGAAAAACGCCTGAGGTTTTATCAAAGAGAGCATTTCAAGCATGCTCAGTCAATTGGGTACCGGCGCCGGTCATTGGCTACGAATGAAGTAAACAAGATGGAGATTCTGTACTGGTCACCAAAAACAGAATCAGAAGAAGAAATTCTTGAAGCCATGAAACAAACATATGAAAACATTCATACTTATAAAGACGAGAAATGGTACGGGGAATCGTACGAAAAAACGGATGAAGTCCTGAAACTCATTGATGAAGAAAAACAAAAAAATATTTTCGATCAGTTAAGCTAATTGAGAATTAGAACATATCATGAACATTAAAAATTTGCTGGATTGACACATTTTTTTCTTAGGATACTGTTCACACTTACTTTTTTATAGTATAATACCTGTAAAGATTC
The DNA here is from genome assembly GCF_044570195.1 of Bacillus sp. SG20033. Lineage (NCBI taxonomy): Bacteria > Bacillati > Bacillota > Bacilli > Caryophanales > Bacillaceae > Bacillus > Bacillus sp. SG20033. The sequence goes on from NZ_CP172606.1 coordinate 1,214,233, forward strand.
CTTTTTTAGAGTAATTTCAATTTAAGAATAAAATAGATGTTCATCCTACTAATTAGAGGAGTGAAGATGAATGGTTACACTATACACATCACCAAGCTGTACTTCATGCAGAAAGGCGAGAGCGTGGCTCGAGGAGCACGATATTCCATTTGTAGAAAGAAACATTTTCTCTGAACCTTTATCAATTGATGAAATAAAACAAATTCTTCGAATGACTGAGGATGGAACAGATGAAATCATCTCAACCCGTTCAAAAGTATTCCAAAAACTGAATGTGAACGTTGAATCTATGCCGCTGCAAGATTTGTACCGCTTGATCAACGAGCATCCAGGGTTGCTTCGCCGTCCGATCATCATTGACGAAAAACGTTTGCAGGTCGGATATAACGAAGACGAAATCAGACGTTTCCTGCCAAGAAAAGTTCGCTCTTTCCAATTAAGAGAAGCACAGCGTTTGGCAAACTAATAGATCGTATCATCAAAAGAAGGCTGAGTCATCAGCCTTCTTTTTTAGATAGTTGACAAAATCCTAAAACGGTTTTTTGTTTTAGGATTTTGTTACCTTTTCAGTTCAGCGTGATTGAATACCTTTGAAGTCTAGGAAGGCCGAGCATTGGAGCACAACGAATATGTTTATTCGTGAGCACCGACGCGCAGGTCTGACAACGAATGCAAAGGTTTGTCGACACGCTGAAAGAAGGCTGAGTGATCAGCCTTCTTTTATTTTTCAACCTGCTGGTAATAAATGCTCGCAAGGATGACAAACGCAACCGTCAAAATGGGGAGGAGCGTTTCAACTGTGCCGTGCTGCGCCATAAAAAGATACAGCTTTTTGTCTCTGACAATCATTTCTCCGCCAGTATAAGCAAGCAGCCCGCTTCCCGCGTAAATCAGAAGCGGTATTTTCTCTAGTGCAATATGGATGAGTTTGCTGCCCCAAACAATAACCGGAACCGATACACACAAACCTATAACAACGAGAGAAAACTCACCGTGTGATGCTCCCGCAACTGCGATGACGTTGTCCAGCGACATAAAGAGATCTGCAAGCACAATCGTTCGTATCGCTCTCCACAGGGAGGTGCTGCTTTTAATGTGCTTCGTGTCTTTTTTTTCAATCAGCAGCTGATATCCTAAATACAGCAGGAAAATTCCTCCAGCGCACTGCAAGAACGGAATGTTCAAAAGATATACTGCTGCACTTGTTAATCCGATTCTCATGGCAACGGCAATAAATGTTCCGAGAATAATGGCTTGCTGTCTTTGCTTGTCCGGCAAATGTCTGCTGGCCATGGCAATAACAACCGCGTTATCTCCGCCGAGGATCAGGTCAATCCCAACAATGACAAGCAGAGAAATCAGATAGTCATGCTCCATGAAGCGGCACCTCGCTTTCAGTCCTTCGCTTGTACTACTACTATATGAGACAGGTCGTATTTTATGATATCAGCCGCCTGAACTGCCGTTTTTTAGGCAAAGGTGCATTTTTATTTCTTTTGTGACTGTTTTATCATAAAATAGAAATACAAAGGAATTCACACTGGCCTTGGTTAAGGTTAAGATGTGGACGGAATGGGTAAAGTGTAGTAAAGTACAATTAATCGGGAGCTTAGATGTCCCTTCAACATCTTATATAGAAGGGAAGGTTGGCAAATGGAAATTGAAAGAATTAACGAGCATACAGTAAAATTTTATATGTCTTACGGAGATATTGAAGATCGCGGTTTTGACAGAGAAGAAATTTGGTATAACCGTGAGCGCAGTGAAGAACTTTTCTGGGAAGTCATGGATGAAGTTCATGAAGAAGAGGAATTCGCTGTGGAAGGCCCACTTTGGATTCAAGTTCAGGCACTGGATAAAGGATTAGAAATCATCGTCACAAAAGCCCAGCTTTCCAAAGACGGACAAAAGCTCGAACTGCCGATTCCTGAGGATAAAAAGCAAGAACCAGCATCTGAGGATCTTGACGCCTTGCTGGATGATTTCCAGAAAGAAGAGCAAGCCGTCAATCAGGAAGAGAAGGAGCAAAAGCTTCAATTTGTCTTGCGATTTGGCGATTTTGAGGATGTTATTTCTCTATCTAAATTGAACGTTAACGGAAGCAAAACGACTTTATATTCGTTTGAGAACCGATATTATTTATATGTAGATTTTTGCAATATGACTGATGAAGAGGTTGAAAATCAGCTAAGCATCCTGCTGGAGTACGCAAATGAATCCTCAATCAGCATACACCGTCTTGAAGAGTACGGCAAGCTGATTATTTCAGAGCATGCTCTAGAAACGATAAAAAAACACTTTGCATCATAGCAAACCGATTTCCTTCCGGAAATCGGTTTTTTTTATGCACGAAAATGCCATTTTAGAGATGTGAAAAATCAAAAACATATAGACAAGCGGAAAATACAGCGAACAGGAGTTGATTATCTTTTCCAGAAAGTATACTTCATCTGGAAAGGAGAGATGACAATTGTTTAGTGCTGTGACTGAAGACGGCCAAATGTTTCACCTTCTAGGCGCTCAGCAAAACCAGAACTTAAAGCGGAGACGGTTCTTCTGTCCGGTATGCGGGGGAGAGCTAGCTGTGAAGCTCGGACTTCAAAAAGCGCCGCATTTTGCCCATAAACAGAACAAGTCCTGCTCCATAGACATCGAACCGGAAAGCGCCTACCACTTAGAAGGAAAAAGACAGTTGTATGTATGGCTGAAAACACAACGGGCTTCACCAATATTGGAGCCGTATATAAGGACAATCAACCAAAGACCGGACGTCATGGCAAGAATCAAGGAGCATATGCTTGCTGTTGAATATCAATGCGCCACTATCGCTCCAGATGTCTTTCAAAAGCGGACAGAGGGCTTCAAACAAGAAGGAATCATCCCGCAGTGGATTATGGGATACAGCCGCTTAAAACGGACTGCTTCGTCCTTTTATCAGCTTTCAGCTTTTCATTGGCAGTTTATCAATGCAAGTCCATACAGAGAACTGATATGTTATTGTCCTGAAAGGCGTTCTTTTCTCCGGCTCAGCCACATCATTCCATTCTACACAAACCATTCTTATTCCTCAGTCCAAACGATCCCTATCCATCGGGCAGGTGCAGGCGATCTTTTTTTCACTGAACCGAAACCCTCAATTCAATATTCAGGCTGGACGAAAGCGATTCACCGTTTTCGCCATAAACCCCATCGGTTTAACTCAAAGGAAACAAATCGCCTTAGGCTGCTGTTTTATGAGAAACGGCAGACGCCTTTTTCTTTTCTGCCGACTGAAGTGTTTGTTCCTGTTAGAAAAGGGGCAGTTTTTAAGAGTCCGGTTTTTGTGTGGCAGGGGTTTCTTTATTTGTTTATAACGGATCTTGGAGGTAAACGTGCGCCAATTCGTTTTTCAGCCGTTTTGCAGCAGTGCAAACTGCACATTCATAATAAGAACATTGCACTCAGGTTTGAATGCAGCGAAGAGTGTCTTTCAGAAGCGGTTAAACAGTATATTGATTTTTTGTGCAAGAAGGGATTTTTAAGGGAGACTCAGAAAGAAGTATATGTGCTGAATCAGCCTGCAGGCGGCATACACTCCATGCAGGATCTCATAGAAAGAGACCGCAGCTGTTTTATAGAATGAGTTTGTCTTATTTGGCTCACCCTAAGACAAAGGTGGTGGGCAGGCTGTGAAAGGCACAAAAGGAAAGGTTTTTCGTGTTTTTACTGCTTTTTTGGCATTCGTTCTTTTCATTACTGCATATGATTTGACAAAAGGCAGTGAAAAACCGGAAGATATTCACAACACAAGTTTATTGAGAAACAGCTGTTTTTTCAATTGGCTTGAATCAAAGAAGACGAGGGGGATCACCATGGCTGAGGAAAAAAAAGCAAACCAACTGCCTGACAGAAGTGAGGTAAAGGCAGAGGACACATGGAGACTTGAGGATATTTTTCCTAGTGATGAGGCCTGGAATAAAGAATTTCAAGCTGTAAAAGAATTAATTCCGAATTTATCTAAGTATAAAGGAAAGCTGGCAGATTCAGCTGATCATTTATACGAGGCTCTTACGTATCAAGATAAAGTGATGGAGCGGCTGGGTAGGCTGTACACATATGCGCATATGCGCTCTGACCAGGATACTGGGAACTCCTTTTATCAGGGGCTGAATGACAAGGCGGGAAACCTGTATACACAGGCCGCAAGCGCGACAGCTTATTTGGTTCCGGAGATTTTATCCATAGAAGAAGACAAACTGCAGCAGTTCATTCTTGAAAAAGAAGAATTGAAGCTGTACTCTCATGCGATTGAGGAGATTACAAAGGAACGTCCGCATGTGCTGAGCGAGAAGGAAGAGGCGCTGCTTGCTGAAGCTTCCGAGGTACTGGGGTCATCTTCAAATACATTCAGCGTGTTAAATAACGCAGATATTACGTTTCCGTCATTAAAGACGAGATGGGAATGAGAAACAGATCACTCACGGCAACTTTATTAATTTCTTGGAAAGTGAAAACCGTGAAGTCCGCAAAAATGCGTTTGACGCAGTGTATAAAACGTACGGACAATATAAAAACACAATGGCCACAACGCTAAGCGGCACTGTGAAAAAGGACAACTTCTACGCGAGAGTGAAAAAGTACAAGTCCGCGCGTGAGGCTGCACTTTCTAACAACAGTATTCCTGAGGAAGTATACGATAACCTCGTGAAGACGATTAATAAGCATTTGCCGCTCCTGCACCGCTATATTGCACTGAGAAAGAAAGTGCTTGAGCTTGATGAAGTGCATATCTATGACCTGTATACACCGCTTGTGAAAGATGCGGGGATGAAGGTGACATACGAGGAAGCCAAAGATTACATGCTGAAAGGCCTCGCGCCTTTAGGGGAAGAATATGCCTCTATCCTAAAAGAAGGCCTGGAAAACCGCTGGGTGGACGTTTACGAAAATAAAGGCAAACGCAATGGGGCTTATTCATCAGGAGCTTACGGCACGAATCCGTATATTTTGATGAACTGGCATAATAACGTCAATAATCTCTTTACGCTCGTGCACGAGTTTGGACATTCCGTACACAGCTACTATACGAGAAAGCACCAGCCTTATCCATACGGCAATTACAGCATCTTTGTCGCGGAAGTTGCCTCTACGACAAATGAAGCGCTCCTTGGCGAATATTTGCTGAACAATTTAGAGGATGAAAAACAGCGCTTATATATTCTCAACCATATGCTTGAGGGCTTCAGGGGAACGGTTTTCAGACAAACGATGTTCGCTGAATTTGAACATCTGATCCATACAAAGGCGCAAGAAGGCGAGCCGCTTACACCTGAGCTTCTGACAAATGTCTATTACGACCTGAATAAAAAGTATTTTGGAGACGGCATGGTGATTGATAAGGAAATCGGCCTTGAATGGTCGCGAATTCCGCACTTCTATTACAATTACTATGTGTATCAGTATGCGACAGGGTACAGCGCTGCCCAAGCATTAAGCAGCCAGATTTTGAAGGAAGGAAAGCCGGCGGTTGACCGTTATATTGACTTCCTGAAAGCGGGAAGCTCACAATACCCGATTGATGTCCTGAAAAAAGCGGGTGTTGATATGACGTCTCCAGAGCCAATCGAAGCCGCGTGCAAAATGTTTGAAGAAAAACTTGATGAAATGGAAGAGCTGCTGATGAAAGTCAAGCAGTCTTAAAAAAGTAAGCCTGTGCGGAAATGACGCACAGGCTTTTTTAAAACCCTTTAAAGGTTTTCCGGTGATTCAAGCGGTAGAGGGTAAACAAAATAGACAGAAACAGCAGAGGAGAGGTAATATAAAGCGGCAGCATATGCATCATGCCTAAGATATTCAGACAGAAAAAAACGGCAATGCACACAATTGAGATCAAAGTAGACATCATGGCGGTCCTCCTCGTCCTTTTTCCTTATAAGGATATGAGTGAATGCACTTCGTTATGTTTTGTGACAAAAATATGAACATTAAGCATAGAGGTTGTCAAAAGTCGACATCTTTTGTTATCATAAGGATGTGAAATTGATCACAAACAAACATTACCCCTTTGTTTGACCGTGAAAAATTTCTCCCATCCCCTTTGTTGTCGTTAAGACATATGAAACCGCGCTTATCCCGGCGCGGTTTCTTTAGTGCTAAAAACAGAACGTAAGTTTGGTTATGGCGTAAAAAAACAGCCTCAAGCATATGCACGCCTGCGGCTATTTTTCACATGATTGATATTCATCAGAATAAGTGCTGAGAGACTTCCAAAACATTCCGTGTTTGGCTTCCACTTTAGCAACCTTTTTAGCAAACGCCAGTTTTTTCATTTCTTTTTCTACCTCTTCCAAGCTCAGGTCATATACAAGAGCAATTTCCTTCGAGGCAACGAAGCGGAAATATTCAATAAAACATTCTAAAGGCGGTGTTTCCGACGGCTTCGGCTCGTCGCCAAGCATCTCAAATAAAATTTCTTCATATACATCATATGAGTAGCTGCCAGGAACTTTAAGCCCTTCATCCTCATGCTGCGTATTAAAAAACGTCAGTGTCGGATTAACAGAAACATCCATCTCAGCAGCAATTTTCATGTCACATTGAAGCGCCTTGACCGCGCTTTGAGAATGCAGATCTTTTTTGAATTCTTCAAGATCGAGACTTGTATTTTCAGCAATCTCCAAAAGCACGTTTTCATCCGTAATATTTTTCTTTGAAACAAATAGGCTCTCCTGCATATTTCTGAGAAATTGCATTCCGGCTTTTCGTCCTTGCAATTCGGCTGCTTTAAAAGCGAGAGCAGCCATATAAGGCGATGAAAGCGGCTGTTCCTGTTCGAACCAGACATTGCCGTCACATGACATGCCAGAGCGGCTCGCGATCTTTTCCCATGCTTCTGCGAGAAGATGCTTTTTTCGCTTTTTATTTAAAGCGGTAAGGCTTGCGGAAGCGATAATGCGTAAGGTGAAAAAACGTCCGTATCTGATTTTCAGCTTTTTGATGACGGGCTCTAAGGACCAGCATTCAGGACATAAAGGGTCTACAAACATATAAATTTCAAGCGGTTTTTTTGGATGACCGTGGCAATGGGCGAAGTATAGCTCATGCTGATAGTTTGTCAAGATGATCGATCCTCCGCTTCCGTTTGATTCACCATATGCCTTGCTGTCAACTCCAGCCGGCCAAACAAAAACTCACGAATTTCGCCCTCCAGCCCTACATGGTCCATTGCGTCCTTCATACAGCTGAGCCACGCATCAGCTCTCTCGTTTGTAATTGGAAAGGGAAGATGCCTTGCTCTGAGCATAGGATGGCCGTGCTCCTCAGTATAAAGCGGAGGCCCGCCTAAATACTGAGTTAAGAATTGCTTCTGTTTCCTGGCGGTTTCTGTCAAATCGCTTGGAAAAATCGGCTTCAGCAAAGGATGAGACGCGACACGCTCATAAAAAGTATCAACAAGTTGCGATAGAAGTTCCTCTCCAATCGCTTCATAAGGTGCGTTAAACGATTGTCCCATGTTGACTACTCCTTTAAATATGGCTAATAGGAATCATAAATCCTATTGCAAAAAGTAATTTTCTGTATTTCATTGTTTCATCTAGATTTATTTTAGCAACAAGGCATCATTTCTACAAACAAACTGCCTTTTATGCGTTTGATGACTCATTTCGGCTGACAGCCGGGGTTTGTATTTCATATCATATCACATAAAAATCAGGAATGCGTAAGATTTCACTCCGCAAAAAAACCAGAGGGAAAGAGCACCTCTGGTTACGCGTAATAAGCTGAAGTTATTTTTTTTACATAGTTTTGCGTTTCTTGGAAAGGAGGAATGCCTCCGTACCGGTCAACATTCCCCGGTCCGGCGTTGTAAGCCGCTAAGGTCATAGACACATTGCCGTCGTATTTATCCAGCATTTGTTTTAAATATTTCGTTCCGCCTTCCACATTTTGTTGTGGATCAAGCGGATTGGAAACGCCAAGTGAGCTTGCTGTTGACGGCATCAGCTGCATGAGGCCCATCGCACCTGCTCCGCTGACCGCTTTTGCATTAAAGCCTGATTCCTGTTTGATGACGGCACGGATCAGTTTTTCATCAACGCCATATTTATCAGCGGCTTTTTTAATCGCACTGTCAATAGAAAAGTCTCCCGAACTAATCTGATTTGCTTCGTGTTTGTTTGAAGCTGAATCTGCAGCAGCTGTTTTAGTGCTTTCTGCCGCTTTTGTGATTGAACCTGAATTGCTGCTCGTATATGAGTTAAGCCCATACGCTGAAAGCAGTGACGGCGCTGTTGTATTCGCGCTGTTCAGCATGCTGAGCGGGCTTGGCGATGAAGAAGGTGCTGATTGCTGAGATGTCAGACCGTTTGTATATTGGCTGAGCAAAGAACTGAAACTTGAAAGCGGGCTTTCCGTATTCTGAGTGTCCGTGCTGCTGCGTACATTAGATATGGACTGTAATGCCTGAAGCTGAAGTAATGCTGCCCAATTCGTTACATTCACGATGTCATTCCACCTTATATAGACTTTCGTTTTTCTTCATAAAAACGCAGAATTTTATTTTTGGTTTCGCGCTGAGGAATGCTGAATTGCTGAAGCAGCTGTTCGAAGGCTTGTCTGCCCTCATGCCAATCCGCCGCCTCAAATTCAATTTCATAGTCCTCTTTATTTAAATATCGGCTGTAGTCTAAAACTATTAAGCCTTTTTCTGTTTCTTTTTCCGCACGGTTTGTTACTAAAGATCCAAAGTATTGAATGGCATCCGTATCGATCTGAAGCTTGTGCAGCTGGTCCTTCACAGGGCCCTCGGGAACTGAAAATCCAGCGAGATCTGATACCTCTGAAAGCTGCTGGTGCGTTTCCAGAAGCCCCACATCAGCTGGCTCCTTTAATGTAAGGACATACTTTCCGTTTTTTCTGCGGATACGAAGCGCAGCATGTTTTTGTTTCAGCGCGAAGCTGTCTGTATCAAAATAATGATTCTTTTGATCTGTAAAATCTTTTTCTGTCAGCTGGAGTGCCGCTGCTATGTTTTTGAATTCTTGTTTGGTCAGCATGTTTTTAAATTCGATTTCAATTTCTTGGCTCATGATGCTCTTCCTTTCCGCCCTGTAAATCTTATTTTTACTATTATCTCTTTAGATGTTAGGTTTATCAATATCGAGCTCGATATGATAAAATGAATCTGTACTTTGTTTAAAAAAGGAGAGCATTATGCAAAACAGAATCGAAATTTTGAATGCAACATTATCGGATGATCAGCTTCGCCTTGCCTGTCAGACAGAAGGAAACGAAGCGGAACGCAAGCCGTCAGGTCAAATGCTTGTTGATTCTGACCACTTTGCTTTTGTATACATACTTGAATTAGCTGATTCTTTTGAATATGTCATTATAAAGGAACATGTATGGCCGGAACTGAAGCAGGCCCATGCACAAAAAATACCGGTTGTTTTAGAGGCAGGAAACCAAACAATTGAACTGGCAGGCCTGCATGAGGAGCTGGAATATCTTTTAGAAAATATAAAGGATAATGCAAACTATGGAGAAGAAATGGAAGAAAAAGTGAAACGCGTGTTTTTATAGAAACTGGTTCGGAATTGGGGGATGTATGATGGATGACAAACAATGGGAGCGTTTTTTAGTGCCGTACCGCCAGGCTGTCGAAGAGTTGAAAGTGAAGCTCAAGGGGATCCGCACACTATATGAATACGAGGACGACCATTCACCGATCGAATTTGTGACCGGACGCGTCAAGCCTGTGGCGAGCATACTTGAAAAAGCGAGACGGAAAAGCATACCGCTGCATGAAATTGAAACCATGCAGGATATCGCTGGCCTTAGAATCATGTGCCAATTTGTCGATGACATCCAAATCGTAAAAGAGATGCTTTTTGCCAGAAAAGATTTCACCGTTGTGGATCAGAGGGATTATATTGCGGAACATAAAGAGAGCGGATACCGGTCATATCATCTTGTTGTGCTGTACCCTTTGCAGACGGTATCCGGAGAAAAGCATGTTCTCGTGGAAATACAGATCCGTACACTGGCGATGAATTTTTGGGCGACCATTGAGCATTCATTGAATTATAAATACAGCGGAAACATTCCTGAAAAAGTAAAACTAAGGCTTCAGCGCGCTTCTGAAGCGGCTTCCCGGCTTGATGAAGAGATGTCGGAGATCAGGGGTGAAGTACAGGAAGCTCAAGCTGCCTTTTCAAGAAAGAAAAAAGGAAGCGAGCAACAATAGGTAAAGGGGAAGAAGAGCATGAAATTTGCCGTATCATCAAAAGGAGATCAAGTTTCTGATACGCTGAAAAGCAAAATACAGGCGTATTTATTGGATTTTGATATGGAACTGGATGAAAATGAACCGGAAATCGTTATTTCAGTCGGAGGCGACGGAACGCTTTTGTATGCTTTTCACAGATACAGCGACCGCTTGGACAAAACAGCATTTGTCGGCGTTCACACAGGTCATCTGGGTTTTTATGCCGACTGGGTTCCTCATGAAATTGAAAAACTTGTTCTTGCCATCGCGAAAACGCCGTATCATACAGTCGAATATCCGCTTCTCGAAGTCATTGTGACCTATCACGAAAACGAGCGGGAAGAAAGATACTTAGCTTTGAATGAATGTACGATTAAAAGCATCGAAGGAAGCCTTGTTGCTGATGTGGAAATCAAGGGGCAGCTCTTTGAAACCTTCCGGGGCGACGGCCTCTGCCTGTCAACTCCGTCAGGCAGCACAGCCTACAATAAGGCGCTGGGCGGAGCGATTATCCATCCGTCAATCAGGGCGATCCAGCTTGCGGAAATGGCTTCAATTAATAACCGCGTGTTCCGTACGGTCGGGTCACCTCTGCTTCTCCCATCCCATCATGATTGCATGATTAAGCCGAGAAACGAAGTTGACTTTCAAGTGACGATTGACCATTTAACCCTTCTCCATAAGGATGTAAAGTCGATCCGCTGCCAGGTTGCATCCGAAAAAGTGCGGTTTGCGAGATTCCGTCCGTTTCCATTTTGGAAAAGAGTCCAGGATTCGTTTATTGGAAAAGGTGAATAGAAAGAGGACATATCGTGGAGCATTTTTTTATCAGAAAGAACATTACTTCCGCTGAGGACGGGATGACTGTAAAAGAATATGCCGGTGAACTGGGAATTTCGAAACGTCTGCTGACCGATATTAAGTTTGGCGGGGGAGACCTGCAGATTAACGGTGAGCATGTGACGGTCAAATACGTGTTGAAAGAGGGAGATCTTCTTATCGTGAAGTTTCCTGAGGAACAGGTGAGCGAGACGCTGTTGGCAGAGCCTGTTCCGCTCGATATCCTTTATGAGGATGAACATGTGCTTGTGATAAACAAGCAGCCGTATGTGTCATCAATCCCTTCGAGAGAGCACCCCTCCGGCAGCATTGCCAATGGAATTATTGATCATTATCAAACAACCGGAGTGAGGGCGACAGTACATCTTGTCACCCGGCTAGACCGGGATACATCAGGTGTCATGCTTGTTGCCAAGCATCGATTTGCCCACTCCATTTTATCGTCTGCGCAAAAAAACGGCCTTGTGAAACGCCGGTATGCAGCAGTGGTTCACGGGCGGATGGCACAGATGGAGGGAACAGTCGATGCTCCGATTGGCAGACATCCTGACAGTATTATTGAACGGACGGTAACGCCAGACGGCCAGAAGGCTGTTACTCATTTTTACGTCACATGTGCAAATGAAGACATGACCTCGGTGGCATTGCAGCTTGAGACTGGACGAACCCATCAAATTCGTGTTCATATGAGCTATCTCGGGCACCCGTTGTGCGGCGATACACTGTACGGCGGAACGAGACAGGAAATTGGCCGACAGGCTCTGCACAGCGAGCATCTTTCATTTATCCATCCGCTGACACAGGAGAACATGACGTTTCATGCTCCACTGCCTCAGGATATGAGAAAACTGATAAAAGGAGAGAATCATTGATTCTCTCCTTTTTTATATGGGGCGAAATCTTGATTCGTCGTAAGGCAGGGAGCTTGGAACAGAGACGGTTTCTATTTCTGGAAAGCGAAAGCCAGTCAGTTGATTTCCGAACACGCAGCCTGTATCAATGTTGATGGTGCGATTGACCTTCCGAGGCTCTTTCACAGGTGTATGACCGTATACCACCCAAGCCTTTCCATTATAGGCTGCCGCCCAATCACGTCTGACGGGTCTGCCGTCCGGATATGTTTCACCCGTCACGTCACCGTAAAGCACAAAGTCCTTCACTCTGCGGGTATATTTGCCGATATCGTCAGCTCTTATGCCAGCATGGGCGACAACTAATTCTCCATTATGTAAGATGTCGTAAAGCGGCGCTGTTTCGTACAGCTTCATAAACTGTTCGCTGACTGATTTTCTCTCATCTTTGGAAAGTTTTTCAAGATCTGCTGCTGTTGTTTCGAGACCATGCATCACTTTTACCGGATTTCCTTTTAAGTAACGATATAATTTATTGCAATGGTTTCCCGGGACATAACGCACAGCGCCTTTTTCGTAAGCGCCGGCTACAAATCGGATGACCTCTATCGATTTGGGCCCTCTGTCAGTTAAATCTCCGGCAAAAACAAGCACCCTGCCTTCTTCATGGACAGGTACTCCATTTTTGATTGTATAGCCAAGCTTTTGGATTAATGCAGTCATTTCGTCATAGCAGCCATGAATATCGCTGATGATATCGTAAGCCATGCGGTATCCTCCTTACCGATTGTTTTATTTATTATGAAGCAAAGTGTTGTGAGTCATCACAAGCTTTTATGTGCAAATTATAGAAGAAGAATCATTTTCTAAACAGGATTAAGACCTTATCACTTTATTTTTCATCATCACCCTTGTTAAAATCGCGTTATGTTTTTTAAAAATGAGGTTTTGTTCTCTGAGTGAGAACTAGCATAACCCTGACTTAAAAAGGAGGTTCTGATTATGGCGCATACATCTGTCGCATCTTTAGTTGTTGTACTTATCGTTGCATTTTTGACACCCATCCTTTTGCATCGGTTTAAACTCAGCATCCCGGTTGTTGTTGCTGAAATCATTATGGGGCTGATAATTGGGAAAAGCGGCCTTAATTTAGTTGTGGAGGGTGACACCTGGCTCCAGACACTCTCTATGCTCGGATTTATCTTTTTAATGTTTTTAAGCGGGCTTGAAATTGATTTTTCGTCGTTTGAGAAAGGAAAGAAAAAGCAGTTCCTGCCGAATGGCAAGGAAGCGCCGAATACGTTTGCTGCGGCATCTGTTATTTTCGTCGGTATTTTTATTTTATCATTGCTCTTGTCCTATGGGTTCGTCTTGGCCGGATTTATCCAAAATGCATTTTTGATGACCCTGATTATTTCAACGATTTCATTAGGCGTTGTCGTTCCAACATTAAAAGAAGAACGGATCATGAATTCGAATATCGGGCAGATTATTTTGCTTGTTGCTGTTATTGCTGATTTGGCCACGATGATTCTTCTTGCTGTTTTTTCTTCTTTATACGGAGAGGACAGCGGAAACATGTGGCTCCTGATGATTCTGTTTGCGGCCGGAGTGGTGCTTTACTTTTTCGGCCGGGTCTTCAAACATCGCTCTTTTGTTCAGTCCATGTCAAAAGGGACGATCCAGATCGGGACGCGTGCCATTTTTACGTTAATTATTGTACTCGTTGCCCTGTCTGAATCACTTGGGGCGGAAAATATTCTCGGCGCTTTCTTAGCGGGGGTTCTTGTTTCCCTGCTTTCGCCAAACAAAGAACTTGTTCAGCAGCTGGACTCATTCGGTTATGGGTTCTTAATACCGATTTTCTTCGTGATGGTCGGTGTGAAACTTGATATTTGGACTCTTTTCCAGGATAAAACAATTTTAATCATGATTCCGCTCCTGCTGCTGGCGCTGTTAGTCAGCAAAATCATTCCTGTCATGTACTTAAAGAAGTGGTATGATAACCGAACCATTTTCGCGTCTGGTTTCTTGCTGACATCAACGCTTTCGCTCGTGATTGCCGCTGCAACAATCGGCCAGCAGCTTCACGTGATTAGCGCAAATATGTCAGGAGCGCTAATTTTAGTAGCCGTCATTGCAAGTATTTTTACGCCGATCTGTTTTAAAAAATTATACAAACGGGAAGAGCAGCCGGAGGAGAAAAAGACGATTACGTTCATTGGCGCCAATCAAATGACTTTGCCTGTTACACTTGAATTGCCAGAGGAAGAGTATGACGTGCGTGTTGTACACGTCTACCAAGAGAATGCGGAGGAAAAGCTGTCAGAATCAGTGTTTGCTGTTGAAACAATTTCTGACTATGAACACGAGACGCTTGAATCACTCGGCATTTTTGAAACGGATATCCTCGTTGTGGCGACAGGAAATGAAGATATGAATGCAGACATTGCATTACTTGCAAAAGAAAAAGGCACAGAAAGAGTAATTGCAAGCGTAGGATCACCGGAGCATGAAGCAGCTCTGAAGGAGCAGGGAATCAGCATTTTTTCTATTCTGCTGTCGACAAAAACGCTGCTTCGCGCACTGATTGAAGCGCCTGGCGTCATGAAGCTGCTCACGAACCAAGAGTCTTCGCTGTATCAAATTAATATGGAGAACAGTAAATATGATGGTGTCATTTTACGGGAATTCCCTTTAACAGGTGACGTCATCTTTGTCAGGATCTTCAGAGGTGTGGACAGCATTGTTCCTCATGGGGATACAAGGCTGAAACTTGGAGACCGTTTAATTGTCACCGGATCTCGGGGGTACGTAACGGATCTTAAGAAAACATTGGAAGGATAAATCTTGACCAAATAAGGATTCGTGTTAATATAGAGGTGCAGAACAATTCAATATGTATTCGTTTAACCACTAGGGGTGTCCTTCATAAGGGCTGAGATAAAAGTGTGACTTTTAGACCCTCATAACTTGAACAGGTTCAGACCTGCGTAGGGAAGTGGAGCGGTATTTGTGTTATTTTACTATGCCAATTCCAAACCACTTTTCCTTGCGGGAAAGTGGTTTTTTTATTTTCAGAGGGGGAATGATTTGTGAAGTTTTCAGAAGAATGCCGCAGTGCAGCCGCAGAATGGTGGGAGGGGAGCTTTGTCCATCCGTTCGTTCAAGGAATCGGTGACGGAACGCTTCCGATTGACCGTTTTAAATACTACGTACTTCAGGATTCCTATTATTTAACGCATTTTGCAAAGGTGCAGTCATTTGGCGCCGCTTATGCGAAGGATCTTTATACAACGGGGCGGATGGCAAGCCATGCCCAAGGTACATATGAGGCGGAAATGGCGCTTCATCGGGAGTTTGCCGAGCTGTTGGAAATCAGCGAGGAAGAGCGTAAGGCGTTTAAGCCGTCTCCTACTGCGTATTCTTATACATCCCATATGTACCGTTCGGTTTTGAGCGGGAATTTCGCAGAAATCTTAGCGGCCTTGCTGCCATGCTATTGGCTCTATTACGAGGTTGGTGAGAAATTGCTGCATTGTGATCCTGGGCATCCAATTTATCAGAAGTGGATTGGCACATATGGCGGTGATTGGTTTAGACAACAGGTCGAGGAGCAAATCAACCGCTTTGATGAGCTGGCGGAAAACAGCACGGAGGAAGTGCGTGCCAAGATGAAAGAGAATTTTGTCATCTCCAGCTACTATGAATATCAATTTTGGGGAATGGCCTATCGAAAAGAAGGCTGGTCTGACAGCGCCATAAAAGAGGTGGAGGAATGTGGAGCTTCACGCCATAACGGATGACAGCAAGCCGGTAGAAGAGCTAGCGAGAATCATCATTACGATTCAGAATGAAGTTGATTTTATTCATATTCGGGAACATTCAAAATCGGCGGCCGATATTTTGAAACTGCTCGAGCTTATTTTTGAAGGCGGTATAGATAAACGAAAACTGGTGATGAACGGGCGCGTGGATATTGCGCTTTTCTCTACTATTCACCGCGTGCAGCTGCCAAGCGGCAGCTTTTCACCGAAGCAGGTCAGAGCCAGATTTCCACACCTTCATATCGGGAGGTCGGTGCATTCACTTGAGGAAGCGGTTCAAGCAGAAAAGGAAGACGCGGACTACGTGCTGTTCGGCCATGTGTTTGAAACGGATTGCAAAAAGGGTCTTGAAGGCAGAGGAGTATCTTTGCTGTCAGATATCAAACAGCGGATTTCCATCCCGGTTATAGCCATCGGGGGGATGACGCCAGACAGGTTAAGAGACGTAAAACAAGCAGGGGCAGACGGCATTGCTGTTATGTCAGGAATTTTCTCTTCCGCTGAGCCCTTGGAAGCAGCCAGACGATATTCCCGCAAGCTAAAGGAGATGCGCTATGAAAAGGCATTATGAAGCAGTGGTGATTGGAGGCGGAATTATCGGTTCCGCGATTGCTTATCATTTGGCAAAGGAAAACAAAAGCGCCGCATTGTTTGAAAGCGGAACAATGGGCGGCAGAACGACAAGTGCCGCTGCTGGAATGCTGGGCGCCCATGCCGAATGCGAGGAACGTGACGCGTTTTTTGATTTCGCTATGCACAGTCAGCGTCTGTACAAAGGTCTTGGAGAAGAGCTTTATGCATTATCCGGTGTGGATATCAGGCAGCATAACGGCGGTATGTTTAAGCTTGCATTTTCTGAAGAAGATGTGCTGCAGCTGAGACAGATGGACGATTTGGACTCTGTCAGCTGGCATTCAAAAGAAGAGGTGTTAGAAAAAGAGCCGTATGCGTCTGGTGACATCTTTGGTGCATCTGTTATTCAGGATGATGTGCATGTGGAGCCTTATTTTGTTTGCAAGGCATATGGGAAAGCAGCAAAAATGCTTGGGGCGGAGATTTTTGAGCATACGCCCGTCCTGCATGTCGAACGTGACGGTGAAGCCCTGTCCATCAAGACCCCTAGCGGAGACGTATGGGCTAATCATGTTGTCGTTGCCAGCGGGGTGTGGAGCGGAATGTTTTTTAAACAGCTTGGACTTAACAATGCTTTTCTTCCTGTAAAAGGGGAGTGCCTGTCCGTTTGGAATGATGATATCCCGCTGACAAAAACGCTTTACCATGATCACTGCTATATCGTACCGAGAAAAAGCGGAAGACTGGTTGTCGGCGCGACAATGAAGCCGGGGGACTGGAGTGAAACACCAGATCTTGGCGGATTGGAATCTGTTATGAAAAAAGCAAAAACGATGCTGCCGGCTATACAGAATATGAAGGTGGATCGTTTTTGGGCGGGACTCCGTCCGGGAACAAAGGATGGAAAACCGTACATCGGCAGACATCCTGAGGACAGCCGTATTTTATTTGCGGCTGGCCATTTCAGAAACGGGATCCTGCTTGCTCCAGCAACGGGCGCTTTGATCAGTGATCTCATCATGAATAAAGAGGTCAACCAAGACTGGCTGCACGCATTCCGAATTGATCGCAAGGAGGCGGTTCAGATATGATGCTACAGCTGAACGGTAAAGACGTGAAGTGGGAAAAAGACACAGGTACAATTCAAGACCTGCTGGCGTCGTATCAGCTTGAAAATAAAATCGTTATCGTGGAAAGAAATAAAGAAATAATCGGGAAAGAACGCTATCACGAGGTTGAGCTTTGTGATCGTGATGTCATTGAAATTGTCCATTTTGTAGGAGGCGGATGAGCATGTTAACAATTGGCGGAAAATCATTTCAATCAAGATTGCTGCTGGGCACGGGGAAATACCCATCGTTTGACATTCAAAAGGAAGCAGTAGCTGTTTCTGAGTCTGATATTTTAACATTTGCTGTAAGGAGAATGAACATCTTTGAAGCATCTCAGCCGAATTTTTTGGAACAGCTTGATTTATCCAAATATACGCTTTTGCCGAATACAGCGGGCGCCAGCACTGCTGAAGAAGCGGTTCGGATTGCAAGGCTGGCGAAAGCGTCAGGCCTTTGTGACATGATTAAAGTTGAAGTCATCGGATGCAGCCGTTCCTTGCTGCCTGACCCTGTTGAGACATTAAAAGCGTCTGAACAGCTTCTTGAAGAAGGCTTTATTGTGCTCCCGTACACGTCGGATGACGTTGTGCTGGCGAGAAAGCTGGAAGAGCTCGGCGTTCATGCCATCATGCCGGGTGCATCTCCGATTGGATCAGGACAAGGAATCTTAAATCCTTTGAATCTGTCATTTATTATTGAACAGGCGAAAGTGCCGGTCATCGTGGATGCGGGAATCGGCTCGCCTAAAGATGCGGCATACGCAATGGAGCTTGGAGCGGATGGCGTACTGCTCAATACGGCTGTATCGGGCGCTGACGATCCTGTGAAAATGGCTCGTGCCATGAAGCTCGCAGTGGAAGCAGGGCGCCTTTCTTATGAGGCGGGCCGAATCCCGCTTAAGCAATACGGAACGGCAAGCAGTCCGGGAGAAGGTCTTCCTGTATGACAGGCAGGTATTCAAGGCAGGAGCTGTTTGCTCCGATCGGCCCATCCGGCCAGAAAAAATTGAAAGAAGCGCGCGCCGTGATTATCGGCGCCGGCGCGCTCGGAACAGCCAGTGCAGAAATGCTGGTGAGAGCGGGAGTCGGCTCTGTGAAAATTGCCGACAGAGATTATGTTGAATGGAGCAACCTCCAGCGCCAGCAGCTTTATACAGAAGATGATGTCAAAAAAGAAATGCCGAAAGCAGCCGCTGCGGAGCGCCGTCTCCGTTCGATTAACAGCGATGTTGATGTGACCGGCCTTGTCATGGATGTGACAGCAGAAAATATCTTCGAGCTGATTAGGGATGCATCAATTATAGTGGATGCGGCTGATAATTTTGAAACCCGCCTGATCGTAAATGATGCTGCGGTAAAGGAAGGGATTCCTTTTCTTTACGGTGCCTGTGTAGGGAGCTACGGCCTCACCTTTACCGTGGTGCCGGGTTCTACTCCTTGCCTGCATTGCTTGCTCGATACACTTCCGATTGGCGGAGCAACATGTGACACAGCTGGCATCATCAGTCCGGCTGTTTTGCAGGTAGCAGTCTTTCAGGTAACAGATGCACTGAAGCTGCTGACGGGAGAGGAGTGCGAGCCGGTGCTGCGCTCCTTTGATTTGTGGAAAAACGAGCGGTCAGAAGTGAGAGCGGCCAGTCTCAAACATGACGCATGCCCAAGCTGCGGCACAAAGGATTTTCCGTTTTTGTCATATGAAAATCAAACAAAAGCGGCTGTATTGTGCGGCAGGAACACGGTGCAGATCAGATCATCTATTACGAAAGAAGCGGATCTTGAAGCGCTTGCCGGTCAGCTGAGGCAGGCCGGGCTTGAAGTAGCTGCGAACCCGTATTTAATTTCCTGCCGCTCGGATGATATGAAAATGGTGCTGTTCCGGGACGGCAGAGCTTTGATCCATGGAACAAATGATATTGCCCGGGCAAAATCCATTTATCATAAATGGATCGGGTAATAAAAGGAGTGTAGTGTAATGAGTATATATAAAGCATTGACAATCGCCGGATCAGATTCAGGCGGCGGCGCAGGGATACAGGCTGATATTAAAACCTTTCAAGAGCTTGATGTATTCGGAATGTCTGCGATTACAGCGGTAACCGCTCAAAATACGCTTGGCGTTCATGGGGTGCATCCGCTGACTGTAGAGGCGTTGAGACAGCAAATTGACGCTGTTGCTGAGGATTTGAGACCGGATGCAGTCAAAACGGGAATGCTCTGGAATGCCGACATGATTGAAGAAGTGGCAAGAAAAATTGACGAGTACGGATTCAATCGTGTAATTGTTGATCCGGTTATGATCGCAAAGGGCGGGGCATCCTTGCTGCGTGATGAGTCAGTTGCCACCTTAAAGGAGTTGCTCATTCCAAGAAGCTACGCGATTACGCCGAATGTCCCGGAAGCAGAAACGCTGACAGGAATGACAATCAGCTCGCTGGATGACCGGAAAAAAGCAGCAGAGCAGCTCGTCAAGATGGGTGCGCAGCATGTCATTATCAAAGGCGGGCACCAGCCTGAGGACAATCACATTACTGACCTTCTTTTTGATGGCAGCATGTTTATGCAAATCACCCATCCTTATATCAATACGAAGCATACGCATGGCACAGGCTGCACCTTTGCTGCAGCTTTAACGGCCCAAACGGCTAAAGGAGACAGCATCCATCAGGCATTTGAGGTTGCGGCCAACTTTGTCCGTGAAGCGGTGGAAAATACGCTCGGCATCGGATCGGGACACGGGCCGACAAACCATTTCGCTTTTAAACGAAACAGCTTAAATACAAGCCGATGAGATCACCAGCTGATGGTGATCTCTTTTGCGTTTGCTACGGTATGCGCTTTTCATCTGGACAAGGTTATGATATGATAGAAATTAAGATCAGGTACTAATACTATGTCTTTATTAAATATAGGAGGCTTTATACATATGAATTTTTCACTTGAAGGCCGCAACATTGTTGTGATGGGGGTAGCCAACAAACGCAGCATCGCCTGGGGCATTGCGCGTTCTTTACATGAAGCGGGTGCACGTTTGATTTTCACATACGCTGGTGAACGCCTGGAGAAATCCGTTCACGAGCTTGCCGGAACATTAGACCGCAACGATTCCATCATCCTCCCTTGCGATGTTACAAACGACGCAGAAATCGAAACTTGCTTCGCAAGCATTAAGGAGCAGGTCGGTGTAATCCACGGTATCGCGCATTGTATCGCGTTTGCCAACAAGGAAGAGCTTGTGGGCGAATACTTAAACACAAATCGTGACGGCTTCCTTTTGGCTCATAACATCAGCTCATATTCTCTGACTGCTGTTGTCAAAGCGGCACGTCCGATGATGACTGAAGGCGGAAGCATTGTCACTTTGACGTACCTTGGCGGAGAGCTTGTGATGCCAAACTACAACGTTATGGGTGTAGCAAAAGCTTCTCTTGATGCAAGTGTGAAATATTTAGCTGCTGACTTAGGAAAAGAAAATATCCGCGTCAACAGCATTTCTGCCGGCCCGATCAGAACATTATCTGCTAAAGGCATCAGCGATTTCAACTCTATCTTAAAAGACATCGAAGAGCGTGCACCGCTTCGCCGCACGACAACACCTGAAGAAGTGGGCGATACAGCTGCATTCTTGTTCAGCGATATGTCCCGCGGGATTACAGGTGAAAATCTTCACGTTGATTCAGGTTTCCATATCACTGCCCGCTAAGCAGGATCTATATCAAGCAATCCCGAATAGGGATTGCTTTTTTATTTCTTCTGATTTTCAGCTTTCTGTCATATAGATAGAATATGACACAATCGGAGGGATGAAGATGTCTAATAAGAAAAGAAACGCGGATAAAAAACCGCTCATGTATATTGTTCAGCCGGATTATGCAGAAACTACAAGGTCATCCATGCAGGAGATTGTCATCAAAAGAAAGGCCGACAAACCCGCTCCGCCAAAAGCTGAGGAAAAGCCGGCTTACCATGAGAAGCAGCAGGAGGAAGCTGTGGCACAGGATGTCCTGCAAGAAGACCAAAAGCCTGCAGCCGAACCAGTGAGTCAGCAAATACAAGAGGTGAGAGAGCCAGAGAACATAAAAAGCCAAGAGGAACAGAAAGCAGAGCCGCAGGCCGTAGAAGAAACCGTCGAACACGAGCCCCCGAAAGCAGAAAAAAAGGAAGAGCCTGCACTTGAGGCCCGGAAGCCTGAGAAAGAACCGGAAGCTGTCCATAGTGCTGATAAAGCGGAGGAAAAAGCACCGCCGGCACGAAAAGTGAAAAAACCGATGAGCAAGATGACGATCCACGAAAAAATTGATTTTTTAACAAAGCTGCCTCATAACATGCCGAGAGCGCTTTGTTTGATTGAAGCCAATGGAAGAACGTACAGGGGCGTGATTGTCGGAAGAAGAAATGATTCCGTCCTGCTTCGAACAACCGGAAACGGAGCCCCAACCGAACTGGCAATTGATGATATTACCTCTTTGCACCCGCTCGGTTTTTAACGAAAAAGAAAAAAGCTGCCCGGCTGATGTTGCCGGACAGCTTTTTTCATAGAGAAAAGCCTGCAGGCCTGCAAGCTTTTCCAGCTTATGATTAATGCTGATGATGTGTACGATTGATTAATCGAGGATTTAAGCAGTTGATTGCGCAGAAGCAGTCTAAGTCAACTTCAATACAGTAGTTCGTTTTTTCGAGTCGGAACACTTCACACACCGTATCTTTATCGGTGAAGTCCAAAATGTGTTTGTGTTCGTCAAATGCGATTAATAATGACAGTGTTGCGCAGCTTCCATGCACTCTTTCGACCCTGAAAAATACTGTATTAAAGCAAGGGCCGTTATCGAGTTCGCCGACATTTCCGAAGGCGACTAATGGCGTTGATTTTGATGTAAATATTGCAAAAGGCACTGTGTCGCCTAACGAATGGCTTACAGATAAAAGCTTAGAGTGGCAGCCGGTCGGGCAGTCTTCTTCAACAGCGTTTTGCAGATCTTCAATATTTTCTACAGCTTCACGCACGCAGCTTGATGTTTTCTGGCTCATATTATCCCTCCTGCCTTATAAATTTGAGACTGGCGAAATGATGGAGAGTCAGCTGCCTCACGCTGGAAGCAGCTGAATGATTTGCACCTGTAATAGAGTTTGGAAGGGGATTCCTCTTTACAAGTGATTATCCATTGTGATGATGCTTTTTATCTTTATGAGGCGATGTTCTGTCAACTAGCTCTGGTGACAGGCACTGAATCGCGCAGAAGCATCCGAGATCCACTTCAATGCAGAAATCTGTTTTTTCTAGCCCGAAGAAATCCGGGTCGCAAGGGTGGCAAACACTTAAGGTATCGCCTTTAACATCGACCGGGCGTAGAATCGACAGGGTTGCACAGCAATCACATAATTTTTCAACGCGGAAGAAAATGGACTCAAAGCATTGCATATCATCCACAAATCCCCCCACGTTTCCGAATGTGGAGAACAATCCGCCTTTTTTATCAAACAAGAGAAACGGAATTGTGTCTTTACCTGCAATTGTCGGATTCAAAAGGTTTGTATAGCAGCCAGTCGGACACTGTTCCTCAACTGCCTCCTGCTCTGCTAAAATCTTTTCCACTGCATCGCATACACAGTTCTCATGCCGGCCATGGGTTTTTCCGCAGCTCATTGATTTCAGCTCCTTCTTTATAGGGTATTTGACTTTAGTCCTTAACAACATATGTACCCGTGCCCCACTTGGTGTGGGTGAACGTCTATATATTCATCATATGCTTGGAAAATAAGAAAAAGCAGAGCGTTTTTGGCTCTGCTTTTAGAGATTAGATGATAATCAGAACACCGAAAATTGCTACAAGGGCATTGATTAAGACTGTAACGAGGGTCGCAGCATCTTGATCGAGTGTAGTGACGTTTACGCAACGCGAGTTATCGATAAGAATTTTTTGACGGTTCAATTGCTTACTTTCTGTAAGCTGTAATAAATCTTGAGCAACTAGTTCAGCAAGCGTTTCATCTGTGATAACTGCTAATGTAACGATTACAACTAAAGCATTAATAGAAACAAATACTGAAGTTAATGCCTGTTGATCTACGGATTGAACATTAACATCACAAGAGTCCCTAATTACAATCATTTCTTCAGAGATTTGTCTGTTGAGGTGAGCTTGAATAACATCTTGATCTACAAAGGCCTCATTAAATCCGAAGCCTTTTAAGTTACAGCAACCATCGCATTTTTTTTCTTCTTTTATTTCTCTAGGGTGATCACAGTCTGGATCTAAAGCTACCCATGAATAAGGTCTGCTTTCCATTTTTATTCCTCCTTTTCTTTTACTTTTATTAAATGAAAGATAGTTTCATTTTGATTGAGGCATTCATCTTGGTTCATATCACTATTTTTATTGATCTTTTTTATTTTGGCGTTTCTGCTTTAATTGCTGAATTAATTGTTCTCTGCGGGTGTTTTGTTTTTCGGTTCTTAGGTTCGTTTTTTCTGTAATAGTTCTATTTTTATTTTGATTATCTGCTAGAGCCTGTGCTTTTTCTTTAACATCGTTGAGCATTTTTAAGAACATTTCTTTTTCTTCATCTGATAATTTCTTCATTTTATCTTTTGTAACACCATGCTTTTTTAGAACGTTGTCTACAAGCAATTTAGTCATTGGATCCATTGCTGGAAGTTTTGAAAGTTCTTCTTTCAGTTTTTCATTATCTGACATTTGTTTTCACCTCAATTTGTAGTTTTTAGGAAAAAGAAAGAGCTAAAGGATGCCTGATGCAATAATAAAAGTATCAATTACCTGAGTTAACATTTGAATAAAGGTTATTGTTTGGTCTGAATGAAGAGTGACTCTGATATTTCGGCTGTTTATGATTTTTATGGTTGTTCTTTTTTTGGTTTGACTTTTGTCAAGAAAGAGGAGTTCACTTGCGATGGTATCAGCCAAATCTTCATCTGTTATAACAAGTTGTACGGCTAAAAAGAGCATGGCTGAGAGTGTTGCTTGTATAGAAAGTGAGGATGTGATATGCGTCGTGTCAATAATTATATTTTCGCAATCAATGATTTCAATCTGCTGAATAAATTCATTTGTCAATTGCTCTAATATTGCAGGATGCAAGGATTCAACTTTTTCTTCAATCGACATAACCTTCACTCCTTTCTTATCCATACTGTATATAATGCAATTCAGGTGAAAAGTGTAATAAGAAAAATAACCAAATTTTATGGGGACAAGATGCAATTCATAAATTACAGGGACTCGGCATATAAGTGAAAGGTGATGAAAGGAGTGACCAAGTGGTTATTAATTGGCTTTCCCTTTTTCTTCTTTCGCTTGCGGTCTTTCGGCTCGCCCGCCTGCTGGTGTTTGACACGATTATGGCGCCGCTTCGCAGTCTGTTTCATGAAGAGAAGGAAGAAAAGGATGCGGACGGGAATATTCAAACCTATATCGTGATTAAAGGAACCGGTGTCAGGGCGTTTATTGGTGAATTGCTGAGCTGCTATTGGTGCACAGGCGTGTGGTGCGCCGGCTTTTTGATTTTATGCCAGGCGTTGATCCCGCAAGCGGCGCAGTGGCTGATTTTACTTTTGGCGATCGCCGGCCTTGCCGGCATCATAGAAACGCTCGTATCAAAATGGCTGCAAGAATAAGGCGTTACCACCAGCAACTTTCTGTCAGAATACGCATAAAGTAGCATATATGACATAAGGAAAGGAAGGGGACAAAAATGAATCAACATAATAAACCTTCCCAAAAATCTCCATATACAGATTCATCGTATCAATCAAAAAAGATAAAAAAGAAAGGCTGCGGGTGCGGAAATAAAAAGAAAAAGCCTCAATAGCCTGGCAAAGAAACCGGAGAACTCCGGTTTTTTGTTTTTTTAACGGGGCGGCCTCGCTCAGCATATATCATAAGCGGGGGGATAAAAGTGAATGAGTTTGAAAAATGGATAGAAGGAAGATATGAACCACACGAACAAAAGCAAAAAGAGTATGAAGACACGATGGGCCGTATCAGAAAAGACTTGGATGCATTTGATAAAGCCGGTCTGGAATTTGAAGATGAGATTGAAGAGCTGGCTGAAAAAACGGAGGCCTTACTTAAAAAACATCAAGCTCAATATGATCAATCGTAAATCCGCAAACGCCCTATGCGAATATCCAAGCCGATCCAAGCAGCTCACATAGTGTATAGAGAGTAAAGGAGGTGCTTATCTATGGGCTTTGGATACGGATTCGGCGGCGGCTACGGCGGCGGCTGTTATGGCGGTTATGCTGGCGGTTACGGCGGCGGCTATGGTTCAACATTTGTTTTGTTGGTCGTATTATTCATTCTCCTCATCATCGTAGGTGCATCTTTCTTTTAAGATGTATTGAGGAAGTACGGGTTATAACCCGTGCTTCCTTGCCTTGTGTTTATTTTTAAAAATGTTGGAAAAGCACATTGTATTATGTGCATTCATACAATACCGTATTACTCCGCCAAAAGGAGGCGCATTATGGATAATCAATTTTTTAAGAACATCGAAAAGAAAACAGGTGTGAAGATGCAGGATGTAATGAATCTTGCCGGATCACTCCAAAACGCTAATTTTAAAGATGAAAATACAGTCCGCAGTGTGATTAACCGCGTAGCGCAGATGGCAAACAGACGCGTGCCAAAAGAATTAGAAGATAAAATTGTGGAATCTATTACAAGCGGAAAAGAAAAGCTTGATTTTGGCACGATTTCTAAAATGATGGATAATAAATAAGTGGATGGCCTGGCTGACTCACTGCAGCGGGCCTTTTTTTACCGTAAAAACCCGGCAGTAATCTGCCGGGCTGTTAATGATGCAAGGGCTGTCTTGCTTTCTGTAGCAGGGGATACAAAAATCTTGAGCGGTTGGCTGTTTTGCCGCGCCTGTTAGCGGGGCAAGACAAATATAAATGCTGTTTCGCCCGGGTCATGGCTACATATAAAAGGCGTCTTTCCTCCTCAAGAGCGGCCTCGTCTCCTTTTCTTGCCGTTTCTAATGAGAAATCGTGCGGAATCGAGCCGTCCACAGTGCCTAACACGTAGACTGTTTTGAATTCAAGGCCTTTTGACCGGTGAATGGTCATCAGCTGAACGCCATGTTCATCCGTTCTGTTTTTCTCAGCGGCCCTCATATGGTCTACGTGGGCAAGAAAGTCAGGAATCGTTTTGAACTTCTTGGCGACAACCTTGATGTCGCGCAGGTCATCGGAACCTTTTTCCAGCTTGTTGCCCTCATTGCCCCGCTTTTTTAAATACTCGGAGAAGCCCATTTTTCCTTCTGCAAAGGTGATGGCTTCTACGGGTTTCATTGTGCGGAGGCTTGCGAAAAACGGTACGATTTTCTTTATTTTGTCCAGCTGGAATGGCTTCAGATCAGGCAATTTGGCCAGCGCTTTGATCATGGTACAGTCCTCTGTAATCGAGAGGGCCTTCAGCGTATTCAAAGCGGACTGTTTTAAAAACAAGGCGGGAAGCAAGTGTTTAATCGCCTCGGTGTCATCCTCATTTTGGCTGGCATACAAGTAGGCGAGAATCTGGCGGACGATCCGTCTGCTGTAAAACGATTGGACGCCGCGGTCAGCTGTATACGGAATTGACGATTGATGAAGCCTTTCATAAATAGCACGGCCTCCGCTGTTTGTGCGGTAAAGAACCGCAAAGTCTTCTGGAATGGCTCCATTTTGAATTTTTTCTTTGATATCGGAAACGACCATTGTGGCTTCTTCCTCTTCATCATAAGGATAAAACAGCACAGGGACCTGAATGTCATCGCGGGCCGCTTCAAGCGTTTTGGCATATCTGTTTTTGTTCTTTTTCACAACGATATCAGCACTAGAGACGATCGGGTGCGTAGACCTGTAGTTCGCAGTTAAATAGATCGTCTTCGCTCCCGGATAATCCTTTTGAAAATCAAGAATGAAAGACGGATTGCTTCCGCGAAACGCGTAGATGGACTGGTCATCGTCTCCGACACAGCACAGGTTTTGCTCCGGGCTGGCGAGCATTTGCATGATTTTGTATTGAACCGGATTAATGTCCTGAAACTCATCAATTAAGATATACGTAAACCGAGATTGATATTGTTCCAGAAGGTCAGGCCGCTCGATAAACAATTCATAGCAGGCTGAAGCCATGTCATCAAAGTCAAATTGGCTGTGTTCTTTTTTCTGGCGTTCATAATGTTCATATAAACGATAAACTTGTTTTTCCCACTCATCTTTTAGAGGGATGCGTTCATTTGGGACATAAGTGTTTTTCCAAAAACCGATCTGCTGCAGAGCTTGGTCAACTGGGAATTCTTTCTCATCGATGCCCTCTTCATAGAGTGCTTTTTTGATATATTGTTCCCGCTGCCACTCCATTTTCAGCAGATGCTCACCGTTCCATTTAGCAGAATTAGAGTGATACAAGATCTTATAAAACAGACTGTGGAATGTTCCTGTCACAAGTCTTCTGACTTTTGCCGGCTGTAATCCGTACTGGTTCGCCATACGCTCTTTCATTTCAGCGACAGCTTTTGTTGTAAAGGTGACAAGCAGCATATTTTCAGGCGGTATGCCTAAGTGTTCGATCATGTGGGCGGCACGGGCTGTCAGCACCCGTGTTTTTCCGCTCCCCGCACCTGCAAGCACGAGGAGCGGGCCCTCTGTTTCCGTGACAGCTTTCAGCTGATCCGTGTTTAAACCGACAGACGGAAAAAGGCTCGTATCGGGTTCTATTGTTTTTGGCACAAATGGTGTTCCTGGTTTAATGCTTCTAGGACGGTGCCATTCTGTAACAGCTGGGGACGGGTCAGCGGCGATCGCTTTTCCCTTGGGTAAACGAATCACACCAGATTCCTGATCATCTTCTTTTTTCCCCTCTTTAGAGGGCTTCGGTTCGCACGCCTCCTCACATGCCGGAAAATCGCCTGGCTGGCGATGGATAAACTCTGGCGGATCGGCGATGTTAAGCCGTAACAAAACGGGCTTTTCGCAATGAGAACAAAATAAATGTCCTTTTATTCCCTCTTCAAAGAGGAATTGATAATGTTCTCTCGAATATGTATGTAAATGTATGATTCTATCATTCAGTCGGGCGCATTTCAAAAAGGGGTCCTCCCAATCAAAAGGTGTTCATTACAGACAATGACTATCATATCAAAAGAAATGTGTTTCAAAAAGTAAGTTTAAGGGAAAAGAGACAGCAGAGGGGTGGGTATTGTATGATATATGCAGGTCAAATTCAGAACCAGCAATACGCTCAATATGCTAATAGAACGATTGGACATAAGCAGGATTATGCCGGAACCGAAAAAATCAGCTATGTCCCGTTTCAGCGGGTATACAAAGAACTGGAAAAGCAGCAGGAGAATCAAACGGCAGCTGAAAGAAAAGTAAACGAGATGAAACGTAAGCGCTCTCTTTATAAGGATGATATAAAATTTCACAAAGGATACTTCATTAATGAATATAGATAAAAAATCTCCGATAATAATTCGGAGATTTTTTATTTCAGATTTTTGTAAATAACTCATAGTTTTTAAAATTTAAAATATAAGTCTTTAGAAATATAATTATTGTGAAAGTAGATAAAAATATGATATAAAGGACATTGTTGAATTTTATTGGTAAAATATTAAAAAGGTGGTGCGATTTGATGATTTTACGTAATTGTAGATAAAGTTCAATATTTCGAGTAATATCTAAAAATGGGGGAGTACACTTGAAAAGATTTATTAGTGCAATTTTAATTATTTTTGTTGTATCCATGATTAATTTACCCAATTACATAAAACCAGAAAAAGTTTATGCTGCATCGAAAGAAACTGATGAAGAAAAAATTCTAAGGATACAGAAAGAACTTAAAGTAGTTTTAACGCTTTTGAGTGATTATAACAAAATTAGTGATTCTAACAGTTATTTAGCAAAACTCAGAAAAGAAAGTTTACAAAAAACAATAAATAGTAAGATAAGTAAAATTAATAATGAAATAAATAATGTTGTTGTACCCAAAGCTATTTCTACAATAAATAAAGCAGTTAATATCTATATTAAGTTTTGTAATTTTATTATAGAGCTTGATCGCTTCCTTGACGAAACTGTAAGAGAGATGAAAGAATTTAATGCGCAATTAACAAAAATGAATAAAGAACTTGATAAGATGGATAAAGATGTATCCAAAATATATAAAGATATTACAAAAGATACGGATGAGATAGAAAAAAACTGTAAAGAGGTTAGTAAAAGTATTGATGAATCAAACAAGGAGTTGAAGAAAACAGGAAAAGAGTTGGATCGATTAAATAAATTAAATTTTGACTATCTTAATGAAACAAACAAAGAATTAGATAAGGCTAATAAAGACATAAACAAAAGTCTTAATGGTGCTGTTAAAGCTATGAATCAAATGAATAAAGGGATAAACCAGGCGGTAGATGGTGTTAATGAAGTAAATAGTGCTCTTAATAAGACTTCAAAAGCCATGGACAAAACCTCAAATGCTTTAAATAATTTAGGGAAAATCTCCATTAATACTAATTATTATACTGTTGAAAGTACGAAAACCGATACTTTTAAAGATCTTAATAAAAAATCGAATGAATTAAAACACAAGGAAAAAGAGCTGAATCAACTAAACGTTGATGTGATATCTTATAAAAAGAAATCAAATGTAAATACAACTGCCCTATCGTTATTTTTCGATGTTTTGCCTGTAGTATCTAACTTTAAAGCGGCGGGGGATGTTATTAGAGGGAAAGATTTAGTATCCGATAAAAAATTATCTTCCGTTGATAGGCTTCTTGCAGGAGTTAGTATAGCCGGATCTGGATATGTAAAGGTTGCAGGTAAAGCAGTTAAAAATATGGAAAAAGCAGAAAAAGTAGAAAAAGAATTGAGTCATCATGAAGGTGCGAAAAAGGCTGGGGAAGTTGGAAATTTTGGAGGGAAGCTTAATGCTAAAAACATTCCTAATATGTCTAAAAAGGAAATTTTAAATTCTATACCTTCGGATTGGAAATATACTGAACATAATGGTTTTACTCATGTTAGAGATACAAGTGGAAATATCCGAATGAGAATTGATCCTCCTGATAAAATGACAAAGTATGACCATGTTCATTTATTCGATAAAACTGGAAATCCTCTTGATAAAAATTTGAAAATAGTCGATAGAAAAAGTCCAGATGCTCATATACCATATAAGAAGTGAGGTGATTTATTGTGAAAGCTGAGCAAATCCAAAGAGATCTTGAAAGTTTACACTATTGGGATGCAAGGGTCCTACAATTAGAGTCTTATTTTTTCGGTGATGAAATAACAATGATATTTGAAGATACAGACAGTAATGTAAAGTTATCTTTTACCGGTTGTTCAAAATTTTCATTTATTACGGCTCCTGATGATAGAATAAAACCTCTAAAAGATTTGGCAAAGTCTCAAATCCCTTATTTTCTTCAGGATATTGAAATTTCACCATTTCAAAGCGAAGGGCAGGAATTATTAAAATGTGAAATTTTAATGCCTCCTTTAAATGTTGAAATTGTATGTAATTCTATTTCTATTAACAAGGTATAAGTTTTTGAAAACCTAAGGATCTCAAGTAAGAGGGCCTTAGGTTTTTAATCAATTTTTGATTTGTAACTATACGTATATAAGCCATGTAGAAGATTAATAAGAATTATATTTAATCATTTTTTTGTGCGGAATGCCGGCATCGAGGAATTCTTTTTCAGAAAGCACGCGATACCCGTGTTTCTTGTAAAACGGCACAGCCTGTGTTTGCGCGTTTAAAATGAAACCGGAAGCGCCTCCGTCTGCCGCGGCTTTTTCGAGCGCTTTCATAATGATGCCGCCGACACCGGCTGAGCGGTGGCTTTTCAGTACGCAAATCCGCTCTAACTTGCCGTAGCCGTCCTTCATGCGCCATCTTCCGGCACCGACAGGCTTTTCACCGTCATACACGACGATATGCTCTGACTCATTTTCAAGTTCGTCAATTTCTTCTTCAGCAGGCACGTTTTGTTCTTTGACAAAGACTTCTTCTCTTACATAGAATGCATCTTTCAGTTGTTCTTCATTTTTTGCGATAACTGCTTTCAAACATTATTCTCCTCTGCCTAGCAAGAAGGTTTCATATACTGTCCACGATCCGTTTTCCAACTGGTAGAGCAAGTGGAAACGGTCAACGATTTCTTCATGCGACACTTCCTGCATTTTTAATTGTCCCAGCACA
Source organism: Bacillus sp. SG20033 (assembly GCF_044570195.1). Classification (NCBI taxonomy): domain Bacteria; kingdom Bacillati; phylum Bacillota; class Bacilli; order Caryophanales; family Bacillaceae; genus Bacillus; species Bacillus sp. SG20033. The sequence goes on from NZ_CP172606.1 coordinate 1,245,897, forward strand.
TCTGAATGCTCATCGTCGGAAAGATTTTGGCCGACCGTCACATGCGGAACGAAATTATATTCCTGTTCTCCTGCCAACACACCGGTGTATAGCTTTTCATTGAGTGTTTTTAACTCTTCCGTCGGTTCTGCTTTGATGTAAATGACATTATTGACAGGCGCAAATGAGCTGTATTTTGTCATTTTGAGAACGAGTGGGTGGGACTCTTTTGCGATGTTTCTTAAATGTGATACGAGCTGATCCGCTTTCTCCTCCGCGCATTCAAAGGATGCTCTCAGCGTCAAATGAGGCGGGATTAGAGAGTAGCTTGGGTCATAGCGCTTTCTGTAAGAGTTTGCAAGGTCTTGGAGCTTTTTTGATGGAAATAAAACGATTCCGTATTTCATATTATGTCCCTCCTGGAAATAAAGTATGATAGAGTGTTAAAGCATTTTTTTCAGCGCCGGGGTGATGAGCGGCTGCCAGTATGTCCATTTGTGGTCTCCGTCAAATGGCTCGAAATCATAATCGGAAAGCTTTTTCTCCAGCAGCTGTTTCAGCTCCTGGTTCGGTTCTGTAAAGTCCAGAATGTTCCCGTCTGTCGTGTGGACGTCAGTTTCTTTTGTTCCGATTTGGTGATAAATAGAGAGGTGTTTGATATCGTCTGACTGTTTTACGGCTTCTAGTACGTGTTTGTCAACATAGGGAGACTGCATGATGATGTTGCCAAACATATTCGGATAATCAAGCGCTGTCATAAGTGACACGGTTGCTCCGAGCGAATCACCGATCAGCGTTCGGCCGTAACCGATCTGATAGGTTGGATACTCATCATCTGCAAAAGGAACGAGCTCATGGGCGATGAACCGTTTATAAGCCGAAAATTTTGAACCCTCCGGATGATAGGTGTTTCTGCGCTCTTTTACATCCTTATAAGGAACACCGATAATAATGCTCCGGTCTATTTCGCGTTTCGACAGCAATTCCTCAACCTGTCTGCCGATTCTCCCCAGCCTGAAATAATCGTGGCCGTCCTGCGCGATAATGACATGGTATTTATAAAGCGGGGAGTAGTTGGACGGCAGATAAACAAGCAAGGTCATTTCCTCGTTAAGCTCTTTTGAAAAGAATTTCTTTTCTTGCACTGTGCCGTTTTTCGGTGCCATAAAAACATTCCTCCAGGACATCACTATACTTTCTTGCATTTTCAATTATTGTACCATGAATTATTAGAAATTTCTCTCTTTAACGGTTCGGAACACGAAGAAAAAAGTGTTGAAATAAACTGTGAATTGCGCTAATATAAAACAATCAGAAAATTGAAATCGATATTTCTTATCGTGAGAGGTGGAGGGACTGGCCCTTAGAAACCTCAGCAACCGGCTTGTTTTGCATGTGCAAAGCGCCAAGGTGCTAAATCCAGCAAGCGTTTTTTATGCTTGGAAGATAAGAAGAAGCGTTAAACCCCTTCTTCTTATGAAGAAGGGGTTTTTATTTTGAAAAGGGAAGGTGTCAGCTATATGTCACAGCACGTTGAAACGAAATTAGCCCAAATTGGGAACCGAAGCGATGAAGTCACGGGAACAGTGAGTGCTCCTATTTATTTATCAACAGCATACCGCCACAGAGGGATCGGAGAATCAACTGGATTTGATTATGTCCGCACAAAAAATCCGACACGCCAGCTTGTTGAGGACGCCATCGCTAACTTAGAAAACGGCGCAAGAGGGCTTGCCTTTAGTTCAGGAATGGCTGCTATCCAAACGATTATGGCGCTGTTTAAAAGCGGAGATGAACTGATCGTTTCATCGGACCTATATGGCGGCACGTACCGTTTATTTGAAAATGAATGGAAAAAATACGGATTGACTTTTCATTATGATGATTTCAGCGATGAGGACTGTTTACGCTCTAAGATTACGCCGAATACAAAAGCGGTGTTTGTGGAAACGCCGACAAACCCCCTCATGCAGGAGGCGGACATTGAACATATTGCCCGGATTACAAAGGAGCACGGTCTTCTGCTGATCGTAGATAATACATTTTATACACCGGTCTTGCAGCGGCCGCTTGAGCTGGGAGCTGACATTGTCATTCACAGCGCAACCAAGTATTTAGGCGGGCATAACGATCTGCTTGCTGGACTTGTCGTGGTGAAGGATGAGCAGCTTGGAGAGGAAATGTTTCAGCATCAAAATGCGATCGGCGCCGTCCTGCCGCCATTTGATTCGTGGCTTCTGATGAGAGGAATGAAGACGCTGAGCCTCAGAATGCGCCAGCATCAGGCAAACGCGCAGGAGCTTGCGGCGTTTTTAGAAGAGCAGGTAGAAATTTCGGATGTGCTGTATCCCGGAAAAGGCGGCATGCTGTCCTTCCGTCTGCAAAAAGAAGAATGGGTCAATCCGTTTTTAAAAGCACTGAAGACCATTTGTTTTGCAGAAAGCCTCGGCGGGGTGGAAAGCTTTATTACATACCCTGCGACCCAGACGCACATGGATATTCCTGAAGAGATCCGCATCGCAAACGGGGTGTGCAATCGGTTGCTGCGCTTTTCTGTCGGAATTGAACATGCGGAAGATTTAAAAGAGGATCTAAAACAGGCATTATGTCAGGTCAAAGAGGGAGCTGTTTCATTTGAGTAAACATAATTGGACGCTGGAAACCCAGCTCGTGCACAATCCATTTAAAACAGACGGCGGAACCGGGGCGGTCAGTGTACCGATTCAGCACGCCTCGACTTTTCACCAATCTTCATTTGAAGAGTTCGGGGCATATGATTACAGCCGCTCTGGCACGCCGACAAGAACAGCTCTTGAAGAAACAATTGCCGCACTGGAAGGCGGAACAAGAGGATTTGCTTTCAGTTCAGGCATGGCTGCCATCTCAACAGCATTTTTACTGCTGTCACAGGGTGATCACGTTCTTGTGACAGAAGATGTATACGGCGGAACCTTCCGTATGGTGACAGAGGTGCTGACCCGGTTTGGCATTGAGCATACGTTTGTCGACATGACGGATCGTAATGAAGTGGCGCGGAGCATCAAGACGAACACAAAGGTCATTTATATGGAGACGCCATCAAATCCGACACTTGGGATTACGGATATTAAAGCAGTTGTTCAGCTTGCAAAAGAAAACGGCTGCCTGACCTTTCTGGACAATACATTCATGACACCGGCACTGCAGCGTCCGCTTGATCTCGGCGTGGATATTGTACTTCACAGCGCGACAAAATTCTTAAGCGGACACAGCGATGTGCTTTCAGGTTTAGCTGCTGTCAAAGATGAAGAGCTTGGGAAGCAGCTGTATAAGCTGCAAAACGCGTTCGGCGCCGTCCTTGGCGTGCAAGATTGCTGGCTCGTGCTGCGCGGCTTAAAAACGTTGCAGGTCCGTTTAGAAAAAGCGAGCCAAACAGCGCAGCGGCTTGCGGAATTTTTCCAGAAGCACCCGGCGGTCAAGCGCGTGTATTATCCGGGACTGGCTGATCATCCCGGCGCTGAAACCCATAAAAGCCAGTCAACGGGAGCGGGCGCCGTACTATCTTTTGAGCTTGAAAGCAAAGAGGCCGTTAAGAAGTTAGTCGAGAATGTGTCACTGCCGGTCTTCGCTGTCAGCCTTGGCGCCGTGGAATCGATTTTGTCCTATCCGGCAACGATGTCTCACGCGGCAATGTCTAAGGAAGAGCGTGAAAAACGCGGTATCACTGATGGCCTGCTCCGTCTGAGTGTGGGCGTCGAACATGCAGACGATTTAGAACACGATTTCGAACAAGCGCTGAAAGAAATTGCTCCAGTTGCGGTTCGTTAACAAAGAAGCCGGGGATGGCCCGGCTTCTTTTATTATTGTTCGTCATCAGGATTCAGAATCGCGAGGACTTGATGATCCTCCCAAACACCGTTAATTTTTACATTTTTTCGGGCGATGCCTTCTTTATGAAATCCCGCTTTTTCTAAAACACGCATGGACCCGAGATTACGGGGCATCACACCGGCTTCAATCCGATGCAGTTTCAATTCGTGGAACGCATAATCAACAACCAATCTGACTGCCTCTGTCATAATGCCCTTTCCATTATGGGCTTTGTCTAAAAAATACCCAATGAACGCAGTTTGCAGCGCTCCACGGATGATTTGAAAGAGCGAAACCGTCCCGATTAATCTATCGTCTGACGCTGTAAAGACGCCAAAATGATATTCTTCATCTTTCTCAAGTCTTTCCTGATACTCGGTTATCCGTTTTCTTTGCCCCTCAACCGTATAGTAATCGTCTGCGCGTATCATAGAAAATTGTTCGAAAAAATCCCGATTTTCGCTTTGCAGCCGCAAATTTTCTTCGGCATCCGTTACTTCTAAAGGTCTAACATAAATGGTTTTTCCTTTTAACATACAGTGATCTCTCCGTTCTCATGTCAGCATTCCTCTTACATTATTCTCAGGGAAATGCGAATATCCTTTTTATAAGAAGGAAGAAAACCAATTTCCCATAAAAGTGCCAACATAGTTGCCGATTAAGTAGCCGAGCGTACCGACAAGCATGATCGGGGCGACAAGCTCCCGCCATCCCTTGGCAATTGCCATCGCAGCCGCAGTCGTCGGTCCCCCGACAGTAGCGTTGACGGCGAGCAGAATTTCTTCAAGCCGCACGCGGAACAATTTTCCGGCAGCTAAGGAAACTGCTAAATTGCTGATCGCAATGATAAACACGAATAATAGAATAAGAGGCGCATTCGTGACGATTAAGCGGAGATCTGCAGGAATGCCGATCACCACAAAAAACAAATAAATCAAAAAGGTTCCAAGTTCCTGAGATCCATTGAGCCTTTCAAAAAAACGCGGGAAAAGAAAAATGATAAGAACAGTTAAAGACGTAAGCACCAGGTACTGATCGCCAAGCGTACCGGTCAGCAGGGGATGAGAAAAAATGCTTTTAAAATAACCGGAAACCTTCATACTAACCGCAACAAGTGCGAAAGCGGCACCGGCATTAAAAGCGATATCCTTTAAGGAAATATCCTTCCGTTTCCAATAGCTTTCAGCACTGTTTCCGCTGTTTTCATCGGCTTTTACCTTCTCTTCAAACGGCATGGCATAATGCCGCTGAAACCATTTGAGTGCAGGAATGCTGATTAAAATAAAAAACAAAAGCGCCATCATAAAATTATCAGCCACAACGGTAGCCGACACATATTCACCAGGCGTCTCAAATTTTGCCGCCATCGCCGCAAAGTTGACCCCGCCGCCGATATAAGAGGCGCTGATCATCCCGCCGATTTTATCGAGATAGGGAATATGCTGTTTAAGTAGAAAAAAAGCAAGAATGCTCCCAAGCACAGTGCCAGGGGAGCTAATCAGAAAAATAAACAGCAAACGCCTGCTTTCCTTAAAAATTTGCCGAACATTGATCTGAAACAATAAAAGTGGTATCGCCAGCGGCACCACATAAGACCACACAGTATCATACACAGGCGACTCAACAGGAAGCACTCCTACATTTGTAAACACCATAGCACCTGCCAGCGCGATAATAGCACCCGACACAGCAGACGCCCACTTAAAGCGCTGCTCCAGCCCGATGCTCACTGCCGCCCACACCGCAATAAACCCCCATAATACCCATACATCATCAGAAGAAATCAAAGAATGCAAAACCCCATCACCTCTATTGTTAGAAAATTAAGACATATTATAATAGCCGGGGAACGGAACAGCAAGTCCAAAAAAAGTTTTTCTAAAAAAGCAGTTGACGAATATAAGGGAAGGTTATATAATAGAACTTGTCAGAAAGACAACAACATACCCAGCAACACATACATATCATGATTCCGTAGCTCAGCTGGGAGAGCGCTACCTTGACAGGGTAGAGGTCGCTGGTTCGAGCCCAGTCGGAATCATACACGGCGGTTAGAGGCGTTATATCAACGTTTCTAGCCGTTTTTTATTGCGTTGACTTAGTCGATGACTTAGGCGTATTAAGGCGCAGGGTAGCGGTCCTACCAGCGACAAGGTAGCGGTTTTTATTTCGGTGACTTAACCGAATGGAGGCGGTACTATGTCCGCAAATAGAACAGGAAAACGCGTTAAAAAGGAACGTACGTTACGAAAGACAACGAGTAATCTCGATGTGCTTTTCGTCCAGTTTCGCGCAATCAAGAAATCGGAGGGACGGGCGGAGTCTACCATCGGCCAATACGAAGACAACTACGGCTTCTTTCTCGAGTTTCTAGACCGCAAAGGAATCGCGCGATCTATTCACGAAATGAACCGGGATGTGATTCGGAAGTATATCGTCTATATGCAAGACGAATGGGTTAAATTCGAGGATCATTACTTTAAGAAGGACGAGCATATGACGAAAGGACTTGCGCCTGGTACGATCAATACGCGACTGAAAACATTGCGCGTTTTCTTTAAGACGCTATATGACGAAGGCCTTATCGAGCATAATCCGATGCTGGGTATTAAAAACGTCAGGGAGCCCGAAGAGGAAATCGTTATTTTAGACGAGGACGAGCTTCGTATGTTATTTGCTGCGCCGAATCAACGCGAGTATGCCGATTTTAGGGACTACGTGTTAATGAACGTTTTATTAGACGGTATGATGCGTATTTCGGAAGCGCTCGGACTTAAGCAAGAAAACTTCGACTTTGCAGCGCGCACTCTCTATATTCCGGCTACTATTGCGAAAAACAGACGAGCTCGTACGGTTCCTATCGAATTTGGCACGGCGAAAATGCTAAACGAATTAATAGTAGAAAACCGCGCAGATTTCGAGAGTGATTATATTTTTCTTGCAAACTATGGCGAACGTTTAACGCGCGATCATTTCCGTAAACGGCTCGTTGAATATGCGAAAGAGGTCGGTATAAAGAAGCGGGTGCATCCGCATTTATTCCGACATACGGCGGCCACTATGTATTTGGAAAGCGGCGGAGATATGCGCCATTTACAAATGTTATTGGGGCATAGTGATTTACGGATGGTGCAAAGGTATACGCACCTATCCGGAAGTTCACTTACGGCCCAACACGAAAAATATTCCGCAATAAATAAGGTGCGTGGAAAACTAAATAAGCAGCGTAAAATAAAACGAAGATGACTCGGCTTAACGGCCGGGTTATTTTTTTGTCCATTTTTCGAAGTGCCTACGCATCTATTAGTGACAGAATAAATTTCGGTGAAAAGATGTGCCAATCCGAAAGTCAGTACGCAGTTATAAATGACGGAAGAAAAAGTTTAAACCGGATGTCGCAAAATTGAAGATAGCCTACCCATTATATAAGTGTAAGACAAACGGAGAACTAGTCGGGGAGATACCGACACACAAAAGGAGGAAAACGTATGTTGCCGCAAATGAGAATTAACGGAGCAGCAGCCGAACTTTTCGTAAAAGGCGACCTGTTGCTGAAGAATTACGTACCTTTCGAGCCGGAGATAGATAATACAGAATGTGATATCGCGGTTATTCAAAACGGAAAACTTGTACGCATTCAAGTAAAGAGTGCTCGTTCGGAGGATCTCGAAAAAGTTAAATTCGATCTAACACGTTCAAGCGCGTCCAGTCGCTTCTATACGAAAGACGATTTCGATGTATTAGCGTTATACGATTTCGCAACCAATAAGATCGCGTATATCGATTGGCGAAGCATAACGCACAAACGAAGTATTACGTTGAGGTATACGGACACTCACTGCAAGAATGGATTCGTTGGAGAGAACGGACGTTTATTCTTCGATGATTATCGAGAATTTCCGGTATTAAGTCGAGATGGTGCCGCATGACAAACGAACATCAACGGCTCGTATCCGTCGAATCTCAATCGGAATATAACATAACGTCAGGCAAGTCCGAAACGCGTATCTTCGTTAAGATGTACGTCGATGCCGTTAAGAAAGGGCTTATCGCGGACATCGGAGCGGAGCGCTGGCAGACACTTTGCGTACTGTCTTCATTCATGAACGCTAACGGCGAATGTTATCCGACGCAGGATCAAATCGCAGGCGCGCTGAACCTCAGCCGAGAATCCGCAAACAGACGCATCAAGGCGCTGTGTGACTATCGTTGGCAAGGGCGTCCGTTAGTCGTTAAGCAGCGGGCACGCGACGAAAAGACACAGCGATGGGATAACGCGCGATATACGATCATGCCGATTAGCCAGCTCGCGATATTCGATGGAGATACGGAGGAGCTTACGTAGCCATGTGACGCCTAACCACATACGGCTGATCCACATATGGCTCGACGTCACACTAACTAGAACCATCTTTTAACTAGAGCCATTAATAACTAGATAAATAATAGCGCTCAATTAAAACCTTTCGCGCAGATACTCATTAATTAAATAACTTCTATCGCGATAAAGAATATCTGCAAGAGTAAGCGAGAGCGAACGATTGCTAGGTCTTAATAATAAACGAAAGGATGTGCGATATGTTTAGCGAAAATGAACTCTTCGTTATTCTTGACGGATTAAAAAAGCTAGATCCGGAAACGCAATACTATCACGACGAGGAATATACCGGCACTCCATCCGATTTGCGCGCCAAGGTATTGCGACTAATTAACGAAAGGAGTAACGATAACCATGACGATTAACATTCCGGTATCACCCGATTACCAACTCACGTCAGACGAACGCAATATCATCGTAAAGGAGCGCTACTTCAGCGATCCGACGAAAGCGCCGAACTGGTCGAAGCGCCTTGCCGAAAATCCGGACGCCGACCCAACACCGCAGGAAAAGTGGCGAGAGGTAGCGTTTCACTCGACGGTCGAGCGCGCGCTAATGGACGTAATGAATCGGCGGCTGAGGTCTTCGGATGCGCAATCGCTGGCGGAATTAGCACGATTAATACGGGAATTTCGCGACGAATTAGCGGCGTTACTGACGGTCGAGGGTATTCGGTAGGGTAGACGATAAAACGCGAAAATACACGGAGTGGAGGCGTTAAATTGACACGTAGAACTTGGCGAAAAGGTGACCTGTTGATTTCGTACGGAAGTCCAGTGATAACTACGTTTGGTGATGACGATGAGAAAATCCAAAGTATGCGTGATGTAATTTATTTCTACTACGACATTACGATTTTACACGGTAAGAAAACGATATTCTCAGCGTGTACACACGATTTCCCGAAGGTTCAAAATCTGCCGGCTATCATCGATCATATTCTTACGTTTGATATGGAAAAAGCGTACGCGCTTGAACGAACCGTAGATGGCGGATTTATTAGGAACGTAAATTATGCACAAATTGTTCTCGAAGATGCCTTCGGAATGGATAACGAATACTATTACAAAATTGAACGATACGACTACTCGGTAAAGCAAGAAGACGAAGAATCTCCGAAAAAGTGGTCGGAGTATACGTTGACGATCGGAAGAGCGCTACTTGGGCGAGACGATGACGGCGTATTTAGAGAAGATTTCGGAGAAGCAATCGTTATTAAGTATTTGACTGCGGAAGAACTTATGGCGTTGAAAAATACGGCAGAGGCGTTTTGTGAGGCGGCTATCCGTGACTATAACGAAAGTTTAGAGGAGGGTGAGTATGTTGACGAAAAACCAGATCGAAGTAATCCGTAAGCGTGCGGAGGCTGCGACGAAAGGTCCTTGGAAAGTGTACGATGATTATTGCGATACAGTCGGCGCTTTTTCCGGTGAATCAGTCGCAAGAGTGCAGACTGAAGGAAAGCGTCTGTCCGACATGGAATTCATCGCAAACGCACGCCAAGACATTCCGGCGCTACTCGATCACATTGCGAAGTTACAAGGGAAAATCGATCTCTATGAATCTTACGCACAAGAATACGATTATTATGCGATCCTTAACGAAATGGGTGACGAAGATGACAACGTATGAATCAAAGCCGGTCGCCAAGTGGAACACACGCGATTTTATCGGATACCTTCACGCAAAGCACAAAGAAACTTACGGAATTCCATACGTAACGAACAATCGCGGCATGGAGGCGAAGAATCTGAAGCTGATGATCGACGAGCAAGGCGCCGAGGTTACGCGGAGATTTATAGATAAGTGTTTCGCGGAGAAAAAGCCGACGCTGAAATATCCGGGCTGTAACTTTGCGTTCATGTTCTCGTATATGCGCGAAAGTGTCTTGTCGCGTGTGCTTACGGAAGTCCAGGCCGAACAGCAAAGAGCCGAGCGCAATGAAGGCGTAGATAATACGTGGTTTTAATAGAACGAAAGGAGGTCCGCGAATATGACTAACGAAAATAATTGCGTACTTGCTAACGGATGTAAAGCGGCGGGCGACGGCGCCTGTACGAAACACTGTCCGTATTTCATCGCAATGCATGGCGTAAGCGGCAACGGTGGTCGGTCGGCAGCGGCAGGACTTCCGCGTGAGTACCGGCTCGTGACGCTTCAGAATTCGCCGGCGCGCGGGGCTATTTATATAAAGGAACGAAAGCCGTCCGTTATAAAAGAAAGCGTAACAACTATGGCGGAAGCTTACGTTAAATCTTTCGATCGGCAATTCGATCAAGAGACCGGAATAATATCACCAGCCGAGCGCATTAAGTCGTTGTACCTAGTAAGTGAAAAGACCGGAACTGGCAAAACAACGACAGCAGCGGCACTCCTTAACGAATGGCTGCGCGTTCACTACAGCGGATCATTGCGACGGGGCTTAACGCCGTTACAGCGTCCGGCATATTTCCTCGATGTCAACGAATGGCAGACAGAGTTTAACTTGGCGACTATGGCGAATGACGACGAAGGCATGGCGGAATTTCAACGGAAGATGAAGCTAGCGATGACGACCCCATTTGCGGTCCTAGACGATATAGGAGTACGAGACTGCACGCCTGCATTTCGCGGATATCTACACGCCGTAATTAATGCGAGAGTAACGAATCAGCTACCGACCATCTATACGAGTAACATTGCGCTTGATTCGTTGGCGGACGTTTTCAAGGAGAAGCGCCTGGCCGATCGCATTGGCGACCTGTGCCGCGAGATTGAATTCGTAGGTGAATCGAAAAGGGGGATGCGTAGATGAGTAAAGGGATAATTGGAGAATACAATGTTGAGTTTAATATATTTTGGTTTGGGGCTAATGGGTGTGAGTACATTTCGTATAAGAATTCGCGGCAGGTATTTGTTTATCCGACCCACACATATCCGGCTCCTCCTGACAGATTGATTGTTTATTCGCGCCCAATCAAAACACTTCATGACTTCGGTGAAGCGATCGAGAATGGCGAGGTATACAAATCAAGATATACTCCTACGGGAGAGACAGAATTAGGAGAAGAGGTTGATGACATTGTTTTAGATAGATTACGTTGGGAGATGTGCGAATGAAACCGAAATTCGCAATCGGAGATATTGTCGCAGTAGACGGATACAAAGATCGGATTTTCTACGTTGATTGCTGGCGCGAAGTCACACAGCACGAAGAATACGGCGCTTTTGATTACGTTGAGTACGACTTGACCGACGCTATTAACGGAGAATGGCTGGAAGCTGATATCGACGATCTGCGTTTGATCTGTCGGAAGGCAGCGTCGGAAGATTTCTTAATGACGTATGACATGACGAACTATCCGGAGCCGACGAGTACGGCGTTTCATTTTACGGAAATCAATTTCGCGAAAGAGGAGGCGGTTGGGATGGCGAAAGAACCGAAGGAAACGCCGAAGACGGCGCGGGCGGCAAGTGCGCAAGAGGTAGCGAAACGTAAACGAGAGACTGACGGGTTACTAGACGAATATAACGATTACATGCGTCTTTACTCAACGTTTGAGGATGCGGAATATAAAACGAAGGCTGACGGTGTGATGGCGAAATTGAGACGGGAGGCGGGCGAATAATGGCTGACCGGTATGTAACGTCAGAGTATAAACGTTGGAACTTAACTAATCCGGTAAATCAACGAATAATTGAGCCTGAAAATTATTTGCCCGACAAAATAGAAAACGCGGTAACTTATCACGTAGAATTTCTGGAAAGCGAATATAAAAAGGCATTCGAGCATTTTAACGTGCCTATTAACGAAGCACCAAGCCGAGCGAAAATAGTCCACAATGTAGTAGATCGTAGTGAAGAATTACACATCGATGACATACCGGTCTTTGTAGTGTACGAACCAAAAGTGACCAGCGATAATTTATTCGAACACAGTGTTGTTTTTGAATACAAACGGTTGTATGAGGAGGTAGGTGAATGATTGACGTGAATAAGTGGAAAAACCTCGGGTTATATTTGCGCGAAACTGAGGTCGTCGAATGCCCTTACTGCGGATGTAAAGAGAGGTTTCCGAGAAGCGAAGTTCCAAAATACGTTTACTGCGAAGGATGCTATCGAAAATACGCAAGCGAGGGTGATCTCTTATGAACTACGGGACTTTACTAATATCGAAAGCCATCGAAGCGAACGATCCGAACGCTCTATTACGCTTCAACATCGCTGAAAACGACTTACCAACGCAAGGCGAACGCAAAGCCTTCCGGTATGTCATGCAATACGCGGAGCAACACCGAGGCCAAGCGCCAACTGCCGAAATGGTTACGAATGAAGTGCCGGACTTCCAGCCGGACTTTAATATCGAAGCCAGTTGGGAGTACCTCGCGAAGAATCTTAAAGACCGGGCGGCTGAGCGCCAATTTATCGAGCTTGTTAGCGGGCGGATCGATCCGGAAACTGGCCGCCAAGTGCAGGAACCGCAACTAGAAAAACGATTTATTGAAGCGCAAAAAAGCGGCGATATGGGAAGTTTCTTCGAGTGGTTGACGGAGCAGGCCGAAAGTCTTAAAATGAGAACAAACGTTCGAAATTCGGTAGGGACGGACATCAAGCGCGACATCGATAAATTCAAAGACGAATACGAAAACCGCAAGGCTGGCGAGTCTTTCCGGATCTGGCGCAGCAAGTTCGACTTTATTAATCGGGCTATGGGCGGATATGTTTCGTCTAACGTCTACGTTATTTACGGAAAGTCGGGGCGCGGTAAGTCGGCCATTGCGTTAGAGGAAGTCGTTAACTGTGCGATGCAGGGCGCGAACGTTCTTATTTGGTCGATGGAGATGGGGTGGTACGAGGTCCTAGTGCGCCTATACGTTTCGATATCCGGAAGCCTGGGCGTTACCACTGCGACTCTTAACGGCGTCAATATGGAAGCCGGATTTAATTCGCGAGACGTCCGCCAAGGTAACCTAAACGAAGAATTCGAAGCGGGCTTTATGGAATTCCTAGGACGGCTTAACGATATACTGCCGGGCAACATTACGGTACGCGGCGTGGATGACGAAGACTTTGGTTCTCGTACATTGCGCGATCTGAAATCGGACATTATCGAAACGAAAGCCGACGTGGTGCTCGTAGATCCATTTTATTACCTGGATTACGAAGCCAATACGTCTAAGACGGCGGGCGGAGATGCGGCCAATACTTCGCAAAAGCTACGCCGTTTAGCGGGTCATACTAAGGCGACTATATTTGCGCTTACCCAGGCGGACGAGGAAGACGAGAAGGCGGGCGAAGATGGAGAGCGAGAGCTTAAATTGCCGCAACGTAAAGACGTTAAGAAAACGAAAGCGTTGCTCGAAGATGCTGCGCTATTGATCGCAGTTGATACGAACGCAAAGGAAGGGCGCGGCATGATCGGTCTAAATAAAGGGCGCGACGGCGGCGAAGGAGAGTCCGCGGAGATTATCTATCTACCGCAAATAGGCGTTGTGAAACAGCCAGAAGCCGGAGAAGCAGCGGCAGCACAGTTCGATTTCTAGACTGGAAAGAATTTCATATAAAATTCTGAATAGTTTCGACAAAAACCGACTGTATAAAATGTAACATTCGTGTAATATGTTTTACAAATACATCTTTAGGAGGTGTTCGCATGCCGACTTTAATACTAAATGGACGCCACGTCGACGTAGATATACGGTATGAACTCGAACAATTCGAATGGACGCAGCCTACATGGACGGCTGACCGATTACTAGCCGCCAGTCCGTTCCGTGACGAGCACAAGCCGAGCTTCTACGTATATCTCGAGGACACAGCGTCAGCAAAGGCCGGATATTGGGGAGACTCAGGCGCCATCGAAGAAGATTTTGCGCGCGGTGGGTTCGTTAAATTACTGGCTTTCCTCCGCGCTGAAACCGAATACGAAACTGTCGATTATTTATTGGACGCGTATGCGCCTGCGGCTAAGGACGGGCGCCTAACGCTTCGCCTACCGAAACTTAAAGCCGTAGCCAAACCGGAGCCTTTGCCGGAATCTATTTTAGCGAACGCACGCCTCGGAACAAACGCTTACCTAAACGGGCGGGCTATAGCGGCTTGGGCGCAACGTGAGGCCGGCGTAGGGCTCGTAGGCAATGCGGTGGCGATTCCGTGGCGTCTGCCGAATGGCCGTTTAGCCAACGTGAAATATCGGTCGGTGTGGGGCAAAGCGTTCTGGTACGCGTCGGGCGGCTGGCCTATTCGCGAGCTAGTTTACGGAATGGACCTCGTTTATGCGCAGCGGCTAAGGCACGTGGTGATCTGCGAGGCGGAAATCGATGCTATGGCGTGGCGTTCGGTAGGGGTTCCGGCGATTGGGACCGGCGGCAGCGCATTTAATTTGAAAAAGGCGGACATAATTACGCAGTCACCTATCGAATATTTAACGGTGGTTACAGATAACGACAAAGCTGGCGATAAATTACGTGAGGCGATTGAGCGTTATTTAAACGGAAAGGTGCGGCTTGCGCACGGTTATATAACGGAGGTGAAGGACGCTAATGAACTATTGGTAAAGCGCGGTGCAGAGGCGTTGAGAAACGTTTATGATCGTGCGGAGGGCGTACGTCCTACATTACGTGTCGGTTCGGGAATTTCCGAACTTCAGGTCGGCCGGAGGTTCTAGCCCTCCGTTTCGTCGCCGGATACTTCTACCCATTCGTATAAGTCTTCGAGTCTACAGCCGAGTGCACGAGCGATATTATAGGCGAGCTCGATATTCGGTATATTGCGAAGACTGGCGTAATCGGAAATACGCGATTTATCTAGTCCGACCTTGGCTGCGAGTTGTGCGTGTTCAATTCCGATATCTTTGCATAATTCGGGTATCCGGCATCTGCCGACCTTAAACGTAATAAACACCTCCATTCGTAAAGGTGTCCGTAACATTTTAACTTATATAAAGAACATTTACCAATATTTATTCCTTGACAATCCTAATGACTCTTTCCACGGGAACGTCTAATAATAAACATATTTTTTCAATAGTTCCTAAACGCATTTTAGAGTCAGACACTTTATGATTTTTCTTTATTTTAGCTTGAGTAGCTGAACTCATAACCTGACGTAAATCACTCAGATTCATTTCTTTTTCTTTTAAAGTCTCCATCAAAGGGGAAAAATCGATCATTTTTTTAAAAATCCTCCTAATAATATGTTTACGTATATAAACATATGAGATATAATTCAATTATACTTAAACGTGGTGGAAATGTCATTCATTTACTTAAAACTGGGGTGAACAACATGGACAAAGTTAGAAACTTTCTATTTGATCGTATTTCGGACAGAGATGATTTAAATGACTCATTAATCGCGTCATATTTAAAACTGTCTACAAAACAGGTAGGAAACCTTAGAGCTGGAAAGCGGAAACTGACATTAAGAAGCCTTCTTGTCCTTTCGCAATTAGCAGATCCTGAAAATTATAGATCCTTTATGAGAGACGTATGCCCTCAATTAACCGAGAGCTCCGATTGTATAAGAAAGACTTTTGAGTATGCTGCTATAACTAGAGATATCGAGCTTCTGGATAACCATATCGAGACTTATAAATGCGAAAAGCGGAATATTATCGAGAAGTACGTCAAGGTGTATTCTTTTATCAGTAAGTACATGCACGGAAAAGTTAAGTTCGATTCAATGAACGAAGAACTAGACAAACTATCAAACCTCAACGACCCAATCCTTAAAATTCTTGTAGACATCTACGGTTGCATCACTTTACTTCATAAAAGACAGTTCTCATATGTAATAAACAAAGCTTCAGAACTCGAAGTTCAAATAAATGGATTGAATGATAAATCTCATCTGTTTTTAAAAGAGTGTTATTTGTATAGGCTATCTGAGATTTTAGCATATGCACACCTTTTTTCAAACAACTTAGAAGAAGCTAGACGCTACTCAAATATTCTCCTCAATGCTAATATTAACAAGAGAGTGAATTCAGACGCTTTGTACATCATTGGCATGACTTACCTGCAAACAGATGAATCAATTTGTTTGAGATACTTAAAAGACAGTGTCGAAGTAGCTAAAGAATTAAAAAACGAGCGATTAGAAGGGTATGCGGTTTATAATTATAACTTTGCTAGAATCCTCTTATCAAAGAAAGTTGAAGAAAGTGCACCCGATGTTTTGAAAAAGGTTGAGGGGTTTAGAAAAGGAAAAGTCTCCTATGAAGATGCACTAGATTGCGTTGGGAAAATGGGCGACCCTGACCTTACCGGATATTTTGAGGCGATTTCAGGAGATCGGAAAATCCTTTATAAAAAGTTTTGCGATTTCGTGTCCGATTCTAATTTGTATTACGCATCTATAATTGTAAGGGATTTGATGGAGGCAGGCGAATGTACTGATTTCATCAAAAACCTGACAATAAACTTGAGGGGAACCTCATCGAAAAAAGGAGATGTTGTTTTTGAAGAAGACTTTATTAGTTGTTTTAACATTGGTGAGTGTGTTAGCTCTAGGGTTGCTGTATAGTAACCAGGTATCAGATCCAGGTAAAGAAGTAGCAATCAACGCGATCGGAGGATAAGTTTTAAAGCCCATCTCACAGTAGGTGGGCTTTTTATTTTGTTTACATACCTGAACAAGTTTGCTAAATCAAAATATTGTTCCTATTTAGATAATTATAATGTTAGACATGCTAATATATGGACATGAAAGAAAATATTATTTCTTTTATGAAATGGTGTCCAAAAAGGAAAGTTTATACGCATCAATAAATGAGGAGGGATTTTAGTTGAAGAAACACGAAAAGTTAATACAGCTAATCAACGCCTATCAAATAACTAGGCAGGATGAGGACTTCAACCTACTATTTGAAGAATCAAGAGACTTAATTTCTAAGGTTTTATCTGATTTTTCTAAAACTAGACAAGTTATTCGCGAAGACATACTTAGTGCCTTACACGAAAAACTTTGGAAGTGGTCTTCATCAGTCGATACAAAAAAAATAAAAAACGCGGAAAACGCGATAATCTACGAACTAAAGAAATCATCTATAGATATTATTCGCGGGAAGAATGGAACATATGTTAAACGACATAAATTAATGGATTCAACCGCAGAAGAGAATGCTGCAACATTCGAATCTGGCGCTGTTATCCATATAGAAGATAAGGTGATTTCTCAATTAGACGGAGAAATAAAAACGGACCAAGATAAGCTGCAACTTATCAAGGCCCTAACAGTAAATTCCGATGCCATAACGACTGCAATCGTTAATGAGCATCTTTCGAGTGAGCGACCTACATACGCTTCGATCGGCAGTAAGGTAGGCGTTCACTACAAAAAAGTAGAACGTGTGATCAAAGGTTTAGCGAAAAATTACGACGCTTCTCAACACGGCGAACTTAACGCTTTTCTAGCTGTATAACACGCTATACGTAACTAGGTCCGAGGACGTTCGTTACTCCTCTATAATACAATCTGTTGGCAACAGATTCAAGCGAACACTTTACGAACGCATCCCCGCGACCTAGTGCGATTATCCTTAATTAAACGGAGGCTAACGTACTATGACTACTTCAAATTTACCCAATCTTAACGAAATCCAAACGTTAATCGCGCTAGATGAGCGCAAACTTACCGAAGTTATTTATCAAGGTGCATGGCCGCACGACGAAGATCCGGCCGATTACTATCCGGCCATTAAGGCGGTGCGCGTCGGATGAAACACTACGAGGTCACAAAGCACGCTGTTGACCGCGCTGTAGAACGATTAGGAATAAGTCGCCCGCAAGCCGCCGGACATCTTCGGCAACTAATGCAAACGGCTTTCTATGTAGGCGATCTTACCAACGAATATGGAAAGCGAGTAAAAGCTTTCGATCATATTAAATCAAGAACACGATTGATCGTTGATGGTATTCGCGTAGTGACCGTTTATAAAATGGCCGATCCTTTGGCGCCGGTTGAAGATAAACCGACCGCAAACACACCGCCAATTACCGATCTTCCTGACGAACTCAAGACGGTACTTAAACGCAAGTCTGACGCGTTGATCGTCCGTCGTAATCGCGAATTACGAACTCT
Source organism: Bacillus sp. SG20033 (assembly GCF_044570195.1). Taxonomy (NCBI): domain Bacteria; kingdom Bacillati; phylum Bacillota; class Bacilli; order Caryophanales; family Bacillaceae; genus Bacillus; species Bacillus sp. SG20033. The sequence continues at coordinate 1,264,165 of NZ_CP172606.1, forward strand.
TACGATTCAGCTTGCGGAAAAGAATCTCGAAATCGCCCAACTCGAATTGAATCGCGCTAGGGCAAGAGCGCATAAGATTATCGCTGTTATCGATGCGAAAATAGACGTTGCGAAGAAAGAATTCGCAACTATTAACGAAAAAGTTAACGCGATTAAATCCGAAATCGAGTCGATCGAAAAAGGAGTGGCGGCTTATGTCTGACGCAGTATGGATCGTTCCTATTGTCGCGATTATCAGCGCGGTCATTATCGGCGGTATGTGGACGCAGATAGACGAAGCGAAGAAAACGCAGTAAGTGGGCGCCAGGCCCTCGGAGAATGTCGGGGTGGCCGTTAAGTAATTCGGGTCGCGTCGCTACTGCCAAGCGCTGGCGGCGTTTCGGGCGCAGATACCGGCATTTTGCGAGGGCTTAACGCTCAATATTAAATCGTAGGGGGAAAACGAATGAGCTTAAGAAATACTTTGAAACAACGTGAGGCACAACGTGAAGCGGCGCAATCAGGTGGTGAATTTCCGGAAGGTGTAACTCGATATGTTCGTATGGGTAAACACGGAGAAGTGAACGCGGAAGGTCGTACATTCGTTATTCTCGCAGATCCAGACGATTGGTTCGCGTATTACGTTCACGAACACAGCACTTACAACGGTCAGAGAAATATTTATCACTTCCGTAAGCATACTTGTCTGCACTCGCCGAAAGCAATCCGTCCAGATCACGGCGCATTTAAAAAACCAAATCCGGAAGTTTGCCCGTCTTGCTTGGTCGGAGCACCACGTAAGCTTTACGCAATGATTCCGGTTTATGATCTCGAATATAAAACATATCGCGTAATTGATACGAAGGATTTCCACATCAACAACCTTGTAGCCGACTATGACAAAGCCGAAAAGATGGGCCGCAAGTTTAATCCGGATTATTCACTCGTAGGAGAGGCGATCCATATCAAGCAAGTAGACAAAACGTTCTCTATCGAATCGGGAGACGCGACGGAGGAACAGTTGGCTGAAGCGAAGAAGTTTATCGGAATTGATTACGGGTACGAAGAACTCGCCAACTTCCGTGAAGAAGCGGATATTATCGGTCTATTACACGAGGCTGATGAGGATGCGAAGATCGATCGCGCCAAATTACCGCCAGTTCCGGCTACTAAAGAAGCGTCAGACTCTAACGAAACTACTTCCGAAGAATTACCGTTCTAATCACGTATCAACCAAACGAAAAGGAGGCGCTCATATGGCGCATAGAACAGAAGATACCGGCAAGTATTCGGAACTGATCGCACGTGCTGCGCTGCTGGCTAGCGGCTGGCAGGCGGTCAGTACGTCCGAAACGGAAGAAGCGTTCGATATTAGCGCGAAAGATCCGTTGAGTGGCGAGTGGAAAACGTTCCAGGTGAAGACGATTATCGTACGTGAAAAGCGCGGCGGCAAGCGGATCGTCCAGGCACGTAAGAATGACGGCACGCCATATACGCTTGATGAAGTCGATTATTTTATCGGCGTCGAGGTCGGCACGGGTCCGGCGCCCGCCGTTTGGATGTTCGAGAATCGCGAGCTAACCGAATATTGGGGGCCGCAGTCGAAGGAAGGCAAGCGGTGGGTACGGATGGACTTGGCGTTTAGTCGCGAAGATATAGAATTTGCGAAAGTTAACGAAGCGGAGGCGGTATGATGGTGAGTGACGAAGATTGAAAAATAGTTATTCGGTAAAAGGTGACATAGTCAAAATTAATGTTATTCACAAAGGAACTTCTTATACTGTTTTGATCGATACCGCAGACTTAGAGAAGGTGAAATCCCTTAATTCTGTAAATGTAGGGGTTTCCGGAGGTAGATATCGAGCTAAGTGTTGGAATAAAGATAAGAGCCAATGGTTGCACAGATTTATTCTTGACGCTCAGGAGGGGCAGATTGTTGATCACATCAATAGAGACCCTTTGGATAACCGTAGAAGCAATCTGCGGATAGTGGACAGGAAGACAAACAATAGAAATTCAAAGATTCACGCCACCAACTCTACTGGATACCGTTGGGTATGTTTTGATAGGGGAAAGTATAGAGGGAGATTCACGTACAATGATAAGAAATATTGTGCTGGCTTTCATGAAACTCCTGAGAAAGCTTTAGATGCGGTTTTAGATTTACGGACATCCCTAGGGATTAGTAACACAGGCATACCTTTGACTAAGGACTATCGAGAATTGTCATTAGAGGAGGCGGCTGATGGATAATAATCAATCTTACCTCGTTAACGAATCTTCCGCCGTCTGCGCCGCATGTAACGCTAACCTCTACGAAGGGCGATCCGCCATTTACGATTCGCTCTTCGAGGTATATGCGTGCGACGCGGCGTGTTGGTCGGAGTGGTATGCGGACAATGAAGCGGAATATAAACGGAGATGGACGGAGGTGGTCGATTTATGAGGACGCTGTGCTACGCGACGAATGTGATATTCGCGATGTGTCTCGTCTTTTGGGTAATCGACGGAAATTGGCCGTTAGTTGCGGCGAACGTGATGCTTCTTCTATTGAACGGTTTTTACTTAATTTACGAAGGCAATAACGAAAAGTAACCCGCAATTACTTCGCGAGGAAGGAGGACGACGGATGGAAGGCTTACGGTTAAACTTGAACGCGTTAAAGCCGGCGGCACCGAAAACGGACGCAGTCCGGGCGACGGCCAAGCGGAAGGTAGAAGCGAAGAAAACGGAAACACTCGATGAGGCATTCGTGAGATTGTCTGAATCGAAGTTTACCGATAAGGAGAGACGCCAGTTTGACGCAGCTTACCAGGCGTTTAGGGACGGGAACTTTGTACGAACAGGAACCGGCAAGTTAACGAAAAAGGAAGTTTGCGAGATAGGCAGAACGCATCTAGCCGAAACGGGAGCCGCAATTAGACGCCAGCGCATCGAGGAAACGCTCGCGAATAAGCCGGATAACTACTATATCTTAACGGATGACTCGGAGCTCCCCGGATTCGTTGAACGCATACGCGAGGAAGTGCGTAGACAGCGTACGGAATGGCCTGGGCGGTTTGAAAAAATCGGAGTAGATTCGCTAGTTGCGTGTGACTTCGAGGGAACTGGCTTAGATTCGTACATCGACTTATCGATCGGCTTTTCGATATGGCTTCCGTTGCTGGAAGAAGGCTACTACTTGCCTTACGGTCATGTCGGCGGCTTCGACGTTCCTGCTGCGCACAAAGACACCGATCCACAGCTTACGCGTTCAAAAGTAATCGCTGCAATTTCGCCGTATCTTTCGACTCCTCAGCACGGCAAGACGTTTCATATGGGCGCGGCTCGGTACGATTTACATGTCGCTCAAACTGACGGTTATACAATTCGCGGTTGCGTTTGGGATACGTTAGATGCGATGCACTTAATGAACGAACACGAGCCTTCGTACGGTCTGAAACCACTGACGCAAAAGTACGGTAAGTATTTCGGCGTAACAGGAACGGTGTTTACTTTCGAGGACTTATTCGGAAATAGATCACCGGCTCCGTTTAATACAGAGCTAGTCGGTATATACGCGATAAACGACGTTAAGTACGGCTGGGGACTATGCGAGTTTCAGTTCGAAATGATGCAGAAGTACGGACGGCTATTTGATTGCTATGCGCTAATTGACTCTAAGTTACCGGAGACTGACGTTTTCATGGAACGATGCGGATTCTGCATTGACCTCGATCAACTCAGAGCGCTAGAGGCCGAATATGAGCCGAAGGTTGAAGAAGCAACGCGCCGAGTGTTCGAGACTTACGGCATTGACGATGAGTTTGTACGCAAGATGGACCGTACCATTAATGCAGCTAAGATTCAGAAATGGATCGCGGCGCAGCAAAAGCGAATACGAACAGCAGACGATCGAATTACGAAGAAGTTAACGAAAGTAAACGAGATGAAAGCGGCAGGAAAGACGCACACGAAATCGTATCAGAACGAACTTGAAATGCTCGCAAAATACCGAAAGCAACGCGCCGAGCTTGCTGACGCTACCGTAGACAACGCGCCGCAGGATATTAAAGAGTTCGTAATTACTAACGGAAATCATATCGCGTATTTAATTTACGATCACCTCGGCATTAAAGATCAGACGTCTAAAATCGAACGCGGTAAGAAGCGGTCAACCAAGTCGGATGTACTCGATATCTATTTCTCAGAAGAACCATCGCTTGAACCGTTAGCTACAGTTGCGGAATATACGAAGTTATTAACGACATATATTCGTCCGATACTCGGCTCGCACGGCGTGGAATCCGTTATGGAGGTTGACGGACGCCTGCATACGAACTTTAAAGCGGGCGGAACCGCAACGGGACGCTATTCATCGAGTTCATATCGCGCAAGAAAACCGGAGGTGGCAACGTGGCTATAACTGACGAAAATTACTTAGACGTAGTGAGGGCGCTTGTTGCGAGCGATGAATATACGAAACGCGGTGTTAACCTTCAGAATATACCGGCGAGATCGAAGTCAGGTAAGCGCGTAAGGAATGCGTTTGTTCCGCGTGAGGGTTGGGTGTTTATCGGGTCCGACTTAGGGCAAATTGAGCCTCGGATTCAGGCGCACATCATGTACGTAAAATACGGCGATGGTTCTATGCGTCAGATCTTTATAGACGGCGTTGATCTATACACGACGATGGCGCAGAAGGTATTCGGACTTGCGGAAGAATACTGCACGGATAAGGCTTACGATCCGACCGGAACGTTCCAGCCGCGTGGAATGATGAAGACCGGAGTGTTAGCGAAATCTTACGGACAGACACCGCAGGCTTTTGCGAGAAAAATGAACGTCAGTACCGAAGTGGCCGAGATGTTCTTCACTAACTTCGACGAACAGTTTCCGTCGTTTACGCAGATGGTTACGGATATTCGCGAAGGCATGAAGCGCAATGGGTACGTGGAGACGCTCTACGGACGAAAGCGTAGATTTCCGGACTATAAAGAAGTCGCGGCTGCGGCGGAAAAGAATGAACAGAGATTGATTCGATTATACACTGAGCGCAAGCAGTTACGTAATAAGAAATCGTTAACTCAACGGGATCAGGAACGTATGGTTAAGATTCAGTCGGAGATTGATACTCTCGCTGATAAGCGCGGCTTAGTCGGATATTGGGAACGCGCAGCTTTTAACGCAGTTATCCAGGGAACAGGCGCCGATATTCTGAAGATGAACGGAAATCGAATGGCGCGAATTTGTATGGAGCGTGGTTGGGAATTTAACGCAAGTATTCACGATGAAATTAAAATCAGCGTACCAGAAGACGAATTAACGCCGGAAACAGTTGCGCTTGTTAAGGACGTTATGGCTAATACGGTAAGCTTGTCGGTACCTCTCGTAACTGACACCGTTATAGAGCCCGCCTGGATGCTCGAAATGAAGCCGGAAGAATATTTCACAGGCGTTGTGAATCGCGAAGATTATTCGAAAGAAGAGGTTTACGAAAATCAAGTAGTACTTGTACACAAATATTGGAAGGGACGTGATTAATTGACGAACGCAAACGCACGATCAGCCGCAAATTCACTGCGCGTCCAATTAGTGGAATCAAACCCGACAGATTTAGCGCAGGAGTTTATAGCGCAACTAGACGCATATTACGCGCATCCTAGCTCGTCGTTCTACATCGGAAAATTAGAACGCAGATTCTATAAACAAAAGGTACGTCATCTCGCTTGGAAACCGTATCCGGAAGACGGATTGGTTACGTTCGGGGCATCAGGCACCGATATGTGCGATAGGCAAATTTTCTTCAAAAACAGCGAGGCTAAGCCGGAAAAATCGGCAGATGAACCGTTTCGCGGAAGGCAGAGAAGGCAAGGGACTGCGATAATAGACTTCGTACAACTTGATTTAATTCATATGCCTGCTCGTTTAGGAGAAAGCGCAGAATTTACAATCGCAGAAGATTGGTCGACATACGAAGATGATGACGGAGAGGAGTATCGCGTAAAGGAATGGGTTTTTGAAGACGCAGCCCAACAGCGGAAAGTTTTTGAACGGAACGGAGTACAATTTGCAATCACCGCAAAGCCCGACGGAATTCTCGATTATAAAGGACAAAAGCTAATATTCGAATATAAAACGAAAGCTACTGGCTTAGTCGCTATGAACGGTAAGCTCGACTTTAAGGGTGCTGATAGTAGTCACTTACGTCAGGTGACGGCTGAATCTCTTATATTCGGGATCAACGAAGGGATTATACTCTACGAGTCTACCGAAAAACCTTCGTGGTTTTCAGACGAGGAGAATAAGAGCGTACCGAAGACGAGAAAGACTTGGGCGGACGGAATCCCTAAACCAGACCTACGCGCGTTCCATTTTAAAATAACCGAAAAAATGCAGGAGGATTTACTTAACGATCTAGCGGAGCAGGCGCGTTTAGTGTATGAGGAGACTCTTCCAAAAATGACAATCGAAATGACCGGAAAGTGTGCGTTCTGCGCGTTTAAAGGACATTGTAAGTCGCAGTTAACTACCGAAGAAAAGACGATGTTAATTGAAGCTGAACGTCGATATGCAACGTCAAACCTAGCGGGTAAATACGATCATAAAAACTTACGGGAGTATTTATCGGGCATGGACCTCGAGGAGGCAACTGAGGATGAGTAGCGCCAAGCCCATCCGGTGCCTCGCGTTCGATACGTCGATGACCTGCCCAGGCGTCTCGATAATCGAGGTGCGCAACCGAAAGCCAACGATCAAAGCGCTGTCGCACGTTAAGCCGAATTCCAGCCGATCACATGCGCACAGGGCGGAAGTTATCGAGGGATGGGCGATGATGTTTCTCGATAAAAACTGTCCGCGGGATGGCTTCGACTATGTGGTGCGAGAGGACTTCGCAGGCAAAACGTCGACCTCAAACTATCCGGTGCTGGCGGCATGGAACGCGTGTGAACGAGCAACATCGCGATTCGGGCTGACATTCGATAAGTTCCGGAAGCCCGGCAAACGTACGGCGGATCTCGGAATATCCGCAACGACGGTCAAACTGAAGGTAGCGGGGGCGGGTAATGCGGAGAAAGACGAAGTGCAAGCGGCGGTTCGTCGCATGACCGGATATACCGGTGAGTTCGCTAATTTCGATGAGAGCGATGCGGCTGCGATTGGGCTTGCGTGGCTGATTCATGAAGGCGTAATAGATAAACCGAAGGAGGACGAGTAGATGCATGAATTTTTCGTTATCGCAGGAAAGGCGGAAGGTTTTTCGTATAGTGATGCGGCAATTCACCGGGCAGGTTCGGAAGTTAACGTGGAAATTGCGATCAATCAGTTACGCGGGGAAGGATATAAGGTTTTCTACGTGTCGCGAATTGTTGAGCGGATTGACGATAACGTTATAGGGGAGTGATGCGGGTGTTTAAAGAAAGATTAATTGCGGCTATATCCGGATTAATTGCGTTATCAATATTGATCGGTATTTTCGTAGGGTTTTTCTCGTTCGTCAACTGGCTATCGAAATTTCCGATTGCTAACGCGACGTTTGGGGTGATCTTCGTACTGGGCGTACTTCTTCTCGCAGTATCGTTAGTCATCGAATTCATTAATTGGCTGATCGTCGAACCTTATCGCAATCATAAACGCCTAGAGGCGGACGCCAAGCGCGAAACGGAGGGACCGGTCGAATGATCTATACGGCAACGAACGGAGAACTGCAGGACATGCGGCGCTGGCTTAACGAAAAACTTACCGATAGTGATTCCGCAATTAGGTTTCACGACCGGAAGATTATCGAAGCGAGAATCGAACGTGATCGGACGCAGGCGCAACTGGACGAATTAGAGGCGGAAATCGAGAGGCGGAAGGGGTCGATTAAATGACATTGCTTTTATTAATTTTTGCGCACCTACTCGCAGACTATCCGTTACAGGGGAGTTTCTTAGCGACAATGAAAGGTAAAAACGTTATTGTCCTTGTGTCACATGCCGGAATTTGGGCCGGAACAATATCGATTGCCGCCTTTTTAGCGGGGATTCACATAACCTCTGTTGACGTTGCGGCACTTTTCATTGTGCATGCGATTGCGGATCATCTAAAAGCTAAACCTGTCGGTTTCTATAAGAAGCTAGACGAACTAAAAGGCGGACTGTTGCTGGATCAATCGATTCACCTCACGCAGATCATCGTTCTCCTTGCGTATAAAGGAGTATTATTGTAATGCTAATCGCTTACTATTCGAGGACGGGCAACGTACGCCGATTCGTCGCAAAGACCGGTTTGCCCGCCGTCGAAATAACGCCAGACCTAACGCTAGCCGAACCGTTCGTTTGCGTGACTGGAACGTATGGCTTCGGTCAGGTGGCGCGGCCGGTTGCGGATTTCCTTGCGGTTAATAGCGCGTACCTGGCGGGCGTGACTGCGTCAGGGAATCGCAATTGGGGCGGTAATTACGCAAAGGCTGCGGATATAATAGCGGCGCAATACGGCGTGCCGGTGATCGGGCGCTTTGAATTGGCGGGCACGGACGAAGATGTACGACAATTTATCGAAAGGGTGAATGCGCTTGACGAATTACATTGAACTTAATAACGAAATTATGCTACAGAAGGACGGTCGGTTCCAATTCGAGAAGGATCTCGAAGCCGTCCGCGCTTATTTTATTGACTACGTTAATCAAAACACCGTATTTTTCCACGACCTTCGCGAAAAACTCGATTACCTACGCGATAATGATTATTACGAAACCGAATTCCTGGACGCCTATACCTTCGAGGAAATAAAGGCGGTCTATAAAGCGGCCTATGCGCACAAGTTCCGATTCCCTTCGTTCATGAGCGCGTTCAAATTCTACAACGACTATGCGTTGAAGACGAATGACGGCAAAAAGATCCTCGAACGCTACGAAGATCGGGTCGCTTGCTGTGCGTTGTTTTTCGCGGAAGGTGCCGCAGACAAAGCGCTTGAGTACGTCGACTTAATGATGCGTCAGGAATACCAGCCGTCAACGCCGACGTTCTTGAATGCGGGCCGGAAGCGTCGCGGCGAATTGGTTTCGTGTTTCCTGCTCGAAGTTAACGATTCCCTTAACGATATTAGTCGCGCGATTGACATTTCGATGCAGCTTTCGAAGCTTGGCGGCGGCGTGTCACTTAATCTATCGAAGCTCAGAGCGAAAGGGGAAGCGATTAAAGACGTAGAGAACGCGACGAAGGGCGTAGTTGGCGTTATGAAGCTGCTCGATAATGCGTTTCGTTATGCGGATCAGATGGGGCAGCGGCAGGGCTCCGGCGCAGCGTATCTCAACGTATTTCATGCGGATATTAACGATTTCCTTGATACGAAGAAAATCTCGGCCGATGAAGACGTACGCGTTAAAACGTTATCGATCGGCGTTGTCATTCCGGATAAATTCATCGAACTGGCGCGAGAAGATCGGCCGGCTTACGTATTCTATCCGCACACCGTTTACAAAGCGTATGGCCAACACTTAGACGAAATGGATATCGGGGAGATGTACGATAAGCTCGTCGATAATCCGGCCGTTCGTAAGGAAAAGATCAATCCGCGGAAGCTACTCGAAAAGCTTGCCGTACTGCGGTCCGAATCGGGCTATCCGTACATCATGTTCGAAGGTAACGTTAACGCCCAGCACGCGAACAATCACATTTCGAAGGTTAAATTTTCGAACCTCTGTAGCGAAGTGCTTCAGGCGTCGCAGGTATCGGAATACACCGACTATGGCGAACCGGACGAAATCGGCCTCGATATTTCGTGCAACCTCGGCTCGCTCAACGTTGCAAACGTTATGAAAAACGGCGACTTCGAAACGATCGTTAAGCTGTCCGTCGATGCTCTAACGCGAGTCTCGGAAACTTCGAATATCAAGAACGCGCCGGCTGTTGCGCGAGCTAACCGGGAGATGCGTTCGATTGGGTTGGGCGCGATGAATTTACACGGGTATTTAGCGCAGAACGGAATCGCTTATGAATCGGAGGAAGCTCGCGATTTCGCTAACGTATTCTTCGCGCTCATGAATTATTGGTCGCTTGTGCGTTCGATGGAACTAGCGAAAGAAACCGGCAGCACGTACGAAGGATTCGAGGGATCAGTGTATGCAGACGGTAGTTACTTCGACAAGTATATCGAAGTTTTAGAGGATTCGTTCATAGATTCCGATCCAAAAACGGAGAAGGTTAAAAACCTATTCGAAGGAGTACGGATTCCCTCGTTTGTAGACTGGGCTAACCTTCGCGATAACGTTCTAAAATACGGCCTTTACCATTCGTACAGACTTGCGATTGCGCCAACGGGATCTATTTCGTATGTGCAGTCGGCTACAGCGTCGGTCATGCCGATTATGGAGCGCATCGAGGAACGTACGTACGGTAATTCAAAAACGTATTATCCGATGCCGGGACTATCGCCGCAGAATTGGTTCTTCTATAAGGAAGCGTACGACATGGATATGTTTAAAGTCGTCGATATGATCGCAACGATTCAGCAGCACGTCGACCAAGGTATTTCGTTTACGCTGTTCTTGAAAGATACGATGACGACGCGCGATTTAAACCGGATTGACTTATACGCGCATCATCGCGGTATCAAAACGTTGTATTATGCGCGGACGAAGGATACGGGCCAGGATTCGTGTTTGAGTTGCGTAGTTTAAACGAAGAGGAGGTATGCTTATGAATCAACGGCTATCGGACGAAGAAATCGCGGAACTACGGCGATATGAGCGATGGTGCTATGATACTATGAATCACGCTACAATCACGCCTAGAATACTAACTGCATTGCTAGACGGTTACAAGAAGAAGGAGGACGAATAATTGACGAACGCAAACGCAATCCACACGGCGGCCGATTGGTCGCGCCACGAGGACGACTTTACGCAAATGTTCTACGCGCAGAACGTTAAGCAATTCTGGCTTCCGGAAGAGATTTCGCTAAATGGCGATCTCCTAACGTGGAAGGCACTAAGCCCGACCGAACAAGATACGTATATGCGCGTTCTGGCCGGGCTAACGCTTCTGGATACGGAGCAGGGAAACACCGGCATGCCTATCATTGCGCAACACATCGACGGGCACCAACGCAAAGCCGTCCTTAATTTCATGGCGATGATGGAAAACGCTGTCCATGCGAAATCCTATTCGAACATTTTCATTACGCTCGCGCCTACCGAAACAATTAACGAAGTTTTCGAATGGGTTAAGACTAATCCGTACTTGCAGCGGAAGGTGACACGGATCGTCGGTCTATATAACGCGATTGAGCCAGGCGATGATATTTCGCTGTATAAGGCGTTGGTCGCATCGGTGTACCTCGAAAGCTTTTTGTTCTACAGCGGCTTTTATTATCCGTTATATTTCGCGGGGCAAGGTAAGCTAACGAACTCAGGCGAGATCATATCGCTTATTATTCGCGATGAATCGATCCACGGCGTTTATACCGGCCTGCTCGCGCAGGAAATTTACAATCGCCAAGCTCATAGCGTTCAGTTAGAATTGCGTGATTTTGCGGTTGATTTACTAACGGAGCTATACGATAACGAGGTCGCATATGCCGAGGATCTTTACGATGCGGTCGGTCTGACACACGACGTTAAACGATTCATGCGCTATAACGCGAATAAAGCGTTGCAAAACCTCGCGTTCGATCCGTACTATGAAGACGAAACGCCGAATCCGATCGTGATGAACGGACTTAGTACGAAAACCAAATCGCACGACTTCTTTTCGCAGAAGGGTAACGGCTATAAGAAGGCGACGGTCGAGGCGCTTAAAGATTCGGACTTTTATTTCGGGGAATAAGCGTCCGGACTCCGAACTTTATACGCATCTATTTATGAAGGCGTTGTGCCATACGGAAAGTTGATACGCAGTTATATATGAGGACGTTACGAAGGAGGAAACGAAATGAAACGAATTATAGGTTTAATCATTCCGGTTGGATTCCCGTTTTGGATTCTTCACTTTAATCCGACATTACCAGAAGTCATCAACGTAGCTATCATTGCAGTTGCGGCACTTATTGACGGAGTTATAACCGGAGGGGAGGAAACGAAATGAACGTAAATATAAAACGCTTATCGCCGGACGCTCAAACACCGACCTATGCACACGCAACAGACGCTGGCTTCGATCTAGTCGCGGCGGCCGACGTAATTATCGAACCGGGCGAAACCGCGTGTGTGCCGACGGGATTGGCGTTCGAGATTCCGGAAGGGTACGAAATGCAGATCCGTCCGCGATCCGGTATTACGTTGAAAACTAAATTGCGAGTGCAGCTCGGTACTGTAGATTGCGGATATACGGGCGAGGTTGGCGTGATTGTCGATAATATTGCGCATAAAGAGTATTTCATCGAGGATGGCGTAAATAATTACGGAGAATTTCATGTTATTAAAAGAGACGCCTATGACCGTATACTTCACGCAGTTAGCGGAAAGGAAGAAATACATGCAGACAAGGCGTATCTTCGACACACTTACATCATCCGCAAAGGCGATCGCCTGGCGCAAGCCGTGATCAAGCCGGTCGAGCAGGCGGTGTTTACGGAGGTTGATGCGCTCGGCGATAGCGATCGAGGTGCGGGCGGCTTCGGAAGTAGCGGGTTTATTGCGGAGTCTTACGAAAAAGCTAACGAAAGAAACGGCGGCGTGCTTGAGAGATTGGCGAAGGAGGATGATTAGATGAAGTTCTGGGTTACTTACGGAACTATCGTTTTCTTCTTCGTATTTTTATTCGTGCAATTAGCGATGCTCGTGAACGGCAGGGAGATCGGATTGGTGGAAGTGATCGTACCTTTCGTATTGTCATCGGCTATAACAGCGCTAGTTGTTTCAATCGGATTATTCGGAAGTAGTTCTCATAGTGGATACGGAGGAGGAGAATAAATGGCGGAAACCAAAATGAACGTACAGCTAATCGCACATACGCAATTGAGCGAAAAATTTCGAAGCCAATTCGACTATGAACTACGTGGCGGATATGACGGAGACCAGCCATATTATTTAAATTCGTTAGAGGAACTTGAAGCAACCGATGGCCAAGCGGTCGCCCTAACCGCAATCAGAACGTGCTACAGCGCCAACAAACCGACCGAAATCGTTGCAAAGGAAGGCGCCAAGTATTTCGGCTCCAAAGCGTCAGATGGCGGCGCAGGCACGGACGCCGATCGGTTATTCCGACATATCTTCGCGTCCAAACACACGTCGACCCTCGAACACCTAACGTTCACCTTTGCGATTGAGGGCGTCAGCCGGTCGTTATTGGCGCAACTTACACGGCATCGCGTCGGTTTTAGCTTCAGCGTCCAGTCACAGCGTTACGTACGGATGGGGAGCGATGATAAGTCCGGCGGGTTCGATTACGTCGTCCCTAATACTGTTTCGAAGAGTTCCGGAGAAGGAAACGATGATGATTACGTAAGGCAGAGCGTTATATACGATTTCATGATGCACGCTCAAGAAACATACGACAGACTAAGAGCTTTAGGAGTGCCCGCAGAAGATGCTCGCGCCGTCCTACCGAACGCAGCCGCAACTAATCTCGTAATGACTGCGAATTTGACCGCCTTGCTTTCGTTCTATTCTAAGCGCAAAAAGGGACGAGGCGCACAGGCGGAAATCACCGAATTAGCCGAAGCGCTAAGACGCGAAGTGGTCGACGTAGAACCTTGGACGGCCCAGTTTTTCGAGGAGGTATGAGTCGTGAGCGAATACGTTTATCTTCTGTGGGACTGTACCGACGATTTCGGAAGTAACGGAAAGATAACGCTACATTCCGTTCATGTTACGGAAGCCTCGGCGCTAAAAGAGAAACGAAAACAATATCGCGAAGGTGAGTTCTTTTATATTCGAAAAGAGCGCCTACGAAAGGACTGATTTTATCGGCATACTAACGAATCTAGCGATGTCAACGCAATTACTTACGAACCCGACCGCCAAGCCGCCGGAGCCACCACCGCCAGACCCACCGCGCATCACCGAAGAAGAGGCGGCGCTGCAAAAGGCGGACGCACGCATCAAGGCGCTTGAGAGCGAAGTGGTAGCGTTAAAGGCGCGATCAAAGCCGAAGATTAATAACGAAAGTATTAACGAAAATTCAAATGCGAAGGAACCCACATGGCAAACGTTCGAGGCTTCGGCTTATACGGCGGATTGCCCCGAAGGTTGCAGCGGCGTAACAGCGACCGGCATAGACGTAACCGGAACAACCTACCACGCCGGCAAACGTATCATAGCGGTCGATCCGTCAGTGATTGCGTTGGGCTCGACGGTTGAAATAAAGCAGGCGGACGGTACGACGTTTGAAGCCGTGGCGCAGGACACAGGCGGCTATATTAAAGGCGCCAAGATTGACGTATTAGTTGCGCGAGAAGCCGACGCGGTACAGTTCGGGCGTCAGGCGGTGCAGGTTCGCGTAATAAATTAACGGGAGGGCGATCGGATATGAACAAAATAGATGAGTTTCGCGGAAAGTTTTATTTTCTTAGTAACTTCTATTCAGCACCGGTGACATACGAAGGCATCACGTATCAAAATAATGAAGCAGCCTTTCAAGCGATGAAAGTACTGTCTAATGATATACGGAAACAATTCGCGGAACTTCCTCCGAATCACGCGAAGAGAAAGGGGCGTAACGTAAAGCTGCGCGACGATTGGGAGTCCGTCAAAGAGCAATACATGTACGAAATAGTGTCAGCGAAATTCAGACAAAACGAGGTTCTTCGAAAGCGTCTTCTCGATACTGGATCGTGTGAACTGATCGAGGGGAACACGTGGGGTGACGTTATATGGGGCGTATGTAGAGGACGAGGGCAGAATAAACTCGGCAAGATTCTAATGCGTGTGAGAAGTGAATTAAAAGACGAAAGGGAGGCGGAATAAATGACGGAAACTAACGCTAACGCAAATGCAAATATTCACGTACTGGCTGACGAAACGCTTGGCGGCATCAAGCGCGAATACGTAGAGGTCGATCGAGAGGTAGAAAATGGCGATACCGTTCTTGTAACGAAAATGGAGGGCAAAGACGTTCACCAAATCGCTAAAGTTATCGATATTGATTTCGATGGTGACTCATCTTACGAAACTTTACGACTTGATCGCAATATAAACAGAGAAGATTTGGTTAATATGCTATATAACTCGGAAGATGAATTCGTACTTCTCGAACCGACCGACATCGTTCACATTGACGGCCCTGACGGTACGGAGCGCTACGAATTAACCGATCGCACGGCGGAAGTGGGCGAGAAGGTTATCGTTGTAGATGACGATGAGTCTTCGGAGGAGTTCGGAAGCTTCCGAATAGGCGAGGTAGGTACGGTTGAAAGTTATTCGTCGGATGACATGTGCTACGGTTTATATGCTAATGTGCGATTGTCAGACGGAAGAGATATTCCGTTATATTTACATGAATATCGCTTACTCGTCCCGGTAGAAACCGCTGAAGCCGACGAACCGCAGCCGGTCGACACGATCGATGCTATCGTCAACTTAGCGACGCGAGTAGCGGACTTAGAGCGTACGATCAAGCGGCAAAAGGACGAAATCGACACGCTGCACAAAGACAACCGAACGCTCGGCGAAGAATTGGCGCGGCTACAAGAGCCGAAAGAAACCGAAGAACTCGCTCCGATTGATGCTCCGTTAGTTTTTGTTCAACGGAAGATAGGCGATGCGTTTGACGTATACCAAGACGGCAAGAAATTGCGCGGTGTAAGGCGTATCCGCATTGACGCCGCGGTGGGTGAATTCACTACGCACGATATCGAATGTTTCACCGGAGCAGAGTCGGAGGAGGAACGCCCATGAAGCTCGCCCTAACCGCACCGTTACGCGCTGGCAAGTCGGAAGCCGCCGGGTACTTGGCGCTACATTACGATTTCCACCCGTTCGCATTCGGCGACGAACTCAAAGCCGCCTTCCACCGCGCTTTCCCGTCCGTACCTGAGAAGCCGAAGCCACGCGCGTATTACCAAAAGTTCGGCCAGTGGGCGCGAGAAGCTTTCGGTGAGGACGTCTGGGTTAACGCTACCATGACGAAGGTGGACGCTTACTTGGCGCGGTATAGTTGCGACTGTGGTGGCGGCCTAGCGCCGATGCTAAAGAACCGCGTGCTGGTCGAGGACTGCCGGCAGCCAAACGAATACGCCCGACTACGAGCCGAAGGATTTAAAATCATTCGCATCACAGCGCCGGAGGAACTGCGGATCGAACGCGCAAGAAAAGCCGGCGATGACTTCGACTTGGTGGCGCTGAAGCATCCGACCGAGCTTGCGTTGTTGGATTTCGAAGTTGATTACGAAATTATAAACGACGGAACGATCGATGAATTATACGCGAAACTGGACGCGTTGATGGATCAGCTGCGGCTTAACTCGAAAGCATAAACGCCTTCAGGATACGCCATGTACGCCTGCTTAGCGGCTTCATCTTCGCCGACCATGTAGAAGCGCAACGGTAAATCTTCTTCGCGGAATCCTGCGGTTTGTAGCACTTTACTGGCGGACTTATTATACGAACGCTTATCGAACTTGAACGGTTCGACGTCAGCTTTTACGTTCTCAGGCTTTGCGCAAACAAGCCGTCGTGCTTCCTCGTCGTATCCAAGAGTTAGATAAAACGGCGCTTTGTTAGGAAGTCCGATAATATTACGAGCGCCAGACGATATGTAAATTCTTCTTTGCGAATCAAGCGTTATATATGCGTCGTTATTCTGCGCTGATATCCAATTAATTACCACGGAAACCACCTCGATTATACATTATACGGAAATTATATTCGCTTTCAGGGCGAAAGTCAAACGATAAGGGGGCGATTGTTATAGGAACGGTCAAAGTCGATCTACACCGAAAGGAACGCGAATTCGACGCAGCCTATGCGCTCAATAACGCAGAAGGCGTGAAGTTGTTGCTCGCCGATTATCAGAAGTTCGTCAGCCGCAAGCGTTGCGGAGATTACGACGCGGCTACGATTCTTATCGATATTCACAAGGCGATCGAATTAGCGAATTTAACGGACCGCCAGCGCCAGGCGATCGAGCTCGTTTACTTCGGCGAACTAACGCAAGCCGAGGCGGGCGAACGGATGGGTATTGGTCGTATCTCGGTACGGGAGCATGTCGAAACATCTGCCGAAAAGATTGCGGAGATTTACTACTACTGGGCGAGTCATAACGAAGGATATACGACAGGAGGGCTAATTAATGGATAACGCTTTATTGCACGAAACAATTACGGAAATGTACAAACGAACTAAGGCCGGAAATATGTCGCGCCAGGAACGTATCGAAGAAACTATGGCGTTAGTAAACGCTTACTATGACTCTACCGGAGAACAGCCGGACGCTACCGCGCTTGACCGAATGGCTAATCTCATAATTTACGAGGAGCTTTCCGATTCACACCCGGATAAAGTTACGCGAAATGAATACCCGATTATGAGCGAGACACAGTTGGAAGAACGCTATAAACGGGAAGCCTCCGATAAGTTGGCGGAAGAGTACGATCAAAACGGTGCGTACAAAGGACGACCAATCCGCAGAACACGATCCAATTACGAAAATAAACTGCTCGATAAGCGCGCCAAGGCTCGTAATTTAGAGCGCAGGAAACGTTACTCCGCGTTTGTTAACGGAAAGTCGCCAGGGCAATTCACCGTAAATATCGCAACCGGCGAAAAAACCTACCACTAGTTGTCTATACGTTATGAGAGCGCTTATACAGCGCTTTTTATTTTATCGAAAAGGGGACGTTTATATGAGTAGAAAATTACGAGTTGTGAACACAGAAACCGGCGAGGATCTATCAGAAAGCTATACGCTACGTCACCGAAACCAAGACGAAGCCTTCCGCCAGCAGCAGGAAAAGACGGCCGATCGTCGCGACTTCTCTAACGCGAATATGTCTAATATTCACGAAGTCTATAAGGCTCTTACAACGGCGCAGTGCGGATATTTAATGTTGCTTCAGTGCTACGTCGACTATAACGGTGTTCTCGTTAAATCTAGCCGCAACAAAACACCGATGTCAACATCCGACATGATGGGCGTATTGCAGCTCAGCAAGAAGCCACGGACATTTTACGATTTCTTATCGGCATGCATTGAACGCGACATTATCCGAGAAGCCGACGACGGTTATAGCGTAAATGAACGCTATCACTTTAAAGGCAACTTCGGTAGCCAGTACGTTGTAAAGCTATATACTGCGAAAATTAAACGCGTGTACAGCGAAGTGAAAGCAACGGATATTGGGCTTATTTATCGTATGCTCCCGTTCATACATTTCGAGACGAATGCTCTTTGTGAAAATCCTTTTGAAAAGAACCCGAAACGTATCCGGTGGTTTAATAAGAAAGAGCTTGCGGAGGCTATCGGAGTAACGCCTGATACGCTAGGTCGGCGACTTAAGCAGATGAAATTCGACGGTGAATACGTTGTTGCGCGTATTAAAGTCGGCACAGAGCCGGAGCGTTTTACGTTTAATCCCAACGTTTTCTATCGTCAATCAAAGACGCCGGACAAAACGTTGATTGCGCTGTTTAACGTTAAGAAGGTATAAAACGAAAAAGGACGCCCGTTAAGGCGTCTTTATTTTTGCGCTTATTTCACGTTAAAACGCGCCGACTCAAACGTCCCGATATAATGGCGTTTGCCTGAATCCGTATAACAATCGATCTGAATCACGTAGCTACCGGCGCCAGTCTTACCGCGAATCGACTTTACGCTAAACGACTTCAGCGGCGTTGCGGTCTTAAAGCTTCCGCGCTGCACTAAACCCGTATCGGTCAGCCCGCCACCTGAGCGCTTTTTATAAACGCCGGCCGTATAATAAAGCGTGGCCGCGCCTTTCTTTTCGGCCTTCCAATCGACCGTCTTTGCGCTGCTTGTATACGTAGTCGCATCCGTATAAACGCGCGCTTTATGTCCGAACTTTTCCGTCTGCCATCCCGACCATGCTGCGTCTGCTTGCGGTGCTAAGGCGATTGTACTCGTTAAAAGAGCCGCGGTGATTACGATTGATTTAAATAAACGTTTCATACGATTTCCTCCTCGACCTGTAGGCGCGATCCACACGTAGGGCAGCACGCGTCAGGTTTAATATCTACGTCAAGTCTTGCGTAATTACATTCGTTACAAGCGTATTCAATCATCGTTCATAGCCTCCGTTTCGACTTCGATCCGATAGCCGAAATATTGTAACATCGAATTGATCCCAATTTGGTAAGCGCGCCCACATCGACCGAAATTGGCGGCGGGGCGCTCGTATAGATCGAGGATCTGCGCTTCCTGCTGCGGTGTAAGTGCCGGTGTATCCGACCATATTTTGCGAATCATAAGCTGCTGCATACCGTTATCGCCTCCGTTTGAGTGCAACGACCAGGCCCGCGATTGCAACGATCATGGCCGCCGCCGTAATTACGATTGCTACTACCGTTATCATGGCGCGCTCGCCTCCTTGTGTTTTCGTTTTTGATACGGTACTATAGGAGACACGGGGAGGACTCTCACATCTATCCCCGTATCAACGTTTCTGGCGCTAGTCGTTTTTGCGATTAGCGTTTTTTGCGTTAACGCAGGCGGTTGCCAAGTTCGTTAGCGAAATGACGAAGTTATTAGTACCGTGTCCGCGTTCAATTCGTTTTTCCCTCCTTTCTATAATTCTATTATACGCTAGCGTATAGTTAAAGTCAACCTAAATTGGAATATTATTCGTTTCGATATCGGTTTTGTTCAGCGCAAGGTTGCCGGATATTTTATTTCCAATAACTCGCGAATTAATAGATTCCTCAGTCTTTATCGGACTGTAGAGCTTAAACTCACTGACTGAGTACACGGTATTTCCATCGAGTAATGCGTCGGATGTTCCTTTCGTTAGTATGCCGTACCCGCCGGAAGCTGTACGGCTAAATGTTATATCATTGTTAGATATCTTTGGTTTTTTACCGCCGACTAAATAAACAGCCGTTAAGCACTTGGCGTTAGAAATATTATTGTCTTTAATACATACCTCGCGCCCATCAGCGCTTTCTCCGTATATAGCCATATTGGTCGGAGCTGGTATGTGATTATTAAGAATAATCACGTCACTTCCTTTATCAAAGGCAATGGCGTACGATACATCTCCGGAATACTCCGTTAGATCAATATCGTTGTCTGATATTACTGCAGAAGATCGAGTCACTACTATACCTTTTTTACTGTTTTTCACTTTATTAGACCTTGAGATAATGTTGTGAGAATCAATTGCTTCAATCGAATGTATATCGGAGCTGTTGAGTTTATTGTTTTCAAAAGTGATATCGAGAGACTTGTTAGCCATACAGTGTTTGCCTGGGCAATTACTAACGACATTTCCTGCGAATAATACGTTTCTAGCTTCAAAGGTCCCTAACGCAACCCCATCGACTGAAAGATCCGATATTACATTACTCATAACAACGACATCAGCACCTCGAATATCAATGCCACTACTAAATCCTTTTATTGAGTTCCCGATTATGGCTGCGTTGTTTCCTGTAAAGCCTGAGGATACTCCTAAAGATGAAATCGCTGTTTCTTTATTATCGCGGCGAATAAGGACATTATTAGATATTATGGTGTCAGTTCCATAACCGTAAGAGATAGTGTTGTCGGAGTGATTATTCTCAATGACAACCTCATAACCACTGAAGTTGCATACAGATTGTTTAACGTTCCCTGAGAAAGTATTATTAGTGACTTTTACATTACGCGGTTCTTCGTAATCAATGTCGCCTTCTCCATAACCTTCAATATCAATTCCGAAAGATGGACCGCAACCATCAGCTATTCCAGCGTTTGTGATCACGTTATCATCTATCAACACATCTTCTCCACCTGTGACTGAGATGTTATTACGCCTAGCACCATCAAGAATACAATTTCTAATAGTTACATTTCTTGCTGGTCTATAATCAGTCCATGTGACATTTAACATTCCTTTGGCGCACACCATTACGCAATCTCCGGTACATTCCGATATATTAACATCCTCGATAACAATATTTTTGGCTCCGTGTATGTTAATCCCGTATCCCCATTCATGGGTTTTCTTTTTCTCGAGATCACCGTGACCTGTAAAGTCATGTTTGAATCGATCGCCTCTAATTCTTCCGCCTTTTAGAGTTACATTTTCCACTTCACCGAGATAGAAACAAGAATATCCGTAAGAGTTATTAGGATCTACGATAAATTCGGCTTTTGGATGTCTGATTATGGTCATATCGGAAGGAACACGTATCCCTGCACCTTCTTCTGGATTAACAGCAAGACGATTTACTGCGTCTATAAGATATTTACCTTTCGGTATATAAACCTCAGAGTAACCGGCCTCAGCGGCTTCGAAAATTGCGCGATTGATTCCTTGCGTAGTTGCGGTTGCCTCTGTTCCATCCCAACGTATCCCGTATTTTTCAGCTTCCAACGTATATCGCATTATTCGTTACCTCCAACGTTATAATTTTCGTTAATAAAGGCCGACAGCAATCCGGTAAATTTATAGAACGTCACGGTTTCGGTTCCAGCGCGTCCAGTAAGCGAGAACGTTCCGAACATGCTCTTACGCAATCCGGTGCTGAGTTCCAGCTGTAGACTTTCGCCGGTTACGCACTTATTCGCTATGTTCGCGGCACTGGCGCCTGCAAAGCGATGTCCTTCGCCTACGAGTTCGGCACTAAAGCCGGCGGTATTCAAGCGATCTACTAACGCCTGGCCGCGTATAGGATCGGTGCCACCTACGATTATGTGCTCGGCGCTGTCGCTATAACCGTGGAGCGATATAACGCGTTGGTGGTGCGTAATTAAAGCAAGCGCGGTTAGTTCGTCGAAGTGAGTGCTCGTGATGTGGAGGTCGGAGCCGCCTGGCGTCTTAAGCGATTCGAAAAGATACGTTGAATAATCGTTACTAAGTTCGCGAGCAAGTTCGCTGGTGCCACCTTCAATACTGCCGCCATGTGGCGCAAGTATCAAAACGGGCGTAGCGCGGTCGGTCGCGAAAATGTTGTAGTTCGTCTCGGGTTCGTTGGCTTGGAGTTCGGCAAAGTTGCGGTAAACATCGGTGGCTTGCGCGGTGACTGCGGTGAATGCGGATAACATTGCGCATAGAATAAACGCTGTGATATACTGGAAGTGCTTCGCTCGATTCGGACGGTGCAGCTTTGCTTTGGTCGGTGGGGATGCGCCTCCGTTTCGTTCTAAAATCGCCTTATTCAGTTTTCGTGGATCGTTAATCATTTCGTTACCCCTCTCGGATTTTATTAACGAGGGCCCTTCGTTACAATAAACTATACGCCAGCGTATAGAACGAGTCAAGGATAATTGCGAAAAAATATTCTCTGGCGTATAATTAACGCGAGGTGATCGAAATGAAACTTACGGTAAAACCTCGTCTTGGTGCGGTTCTTTCGCAGCTAGATTGGTCACAATCCGAATTATCGCGCAGATCCGGCGTTCCGCAGGCGTCGATATCTCGGTTTGATAATTCCGAAAGACACTACGACTGGCATGTCGCATCGATAATGAAAGCAACCGGAGCCAAATACGAAGAATTATTCGAAGTAAAAGAAACGGAAGAGGGCGTCGAGTGATCGGCGTCTTTTTTCGTCTTGAAATTCGGGTGCGAGTTGGTATAATTATCCTATCGATACCAGTTCGGGAATTCCCGAACCGAAGGGGTGGACGAAATGAATCCGAAAGTTAGCGTTATTATACCGGTATATAATGGCGAAAGATACCTGCGCGAATGCTTAGACAGCGTGCTCGGCCAGACGCTTAAGAATATCGAAGTTTTGATCGTAGACGACGGTTCATCCGATTCAACGCGGACTATATTACGTTATTACGAAGCCATCGACGAACGCGTTAAGCCGATCTATCAAGCGAATCAGGGCCCGGCCACGGCACGCAATAATGCGCTTAAACAAGCGCGTGGAGAATTCGTAGCATTTATCGACGCCGACGATTGGGTCGATCGGGAAACTTACGCGACTATGTACGAAGCTGCGCGCGAAAATAAAGCCGATATTGTATTTACAGACATGCGATGGGAATACGAAGACGCATCGAAAAGCTATACGAAAAGTTATAGCGCAAAAGCGAATAGGCCGCTGGACCGTGACGCGATAAAGGCAGAGATACTGACGGACTTTTTGTATAACGGTTCGTACGGCAGCGTATGCAAGCTATTTCGCAAGAGTTTAATAGAGACGTATGGCCTAGCGTTCCCTGACGGCAAGTTTCTCGGCGAAGATTGGCTGTTTAATATGGACGCGTTTACGTATTGTCAGACGGTTTATTATATCGATAAACCGTTGTATCATTACCGGCAGGCTAACGACGTTAGCTTGATGCGCAAATATAACCCGGAGCTATTCGATTCGTACATAAACGGCAATACGCTGGAGACGTACGCGAAAAGGTGGGGTTTGTACGACGAAAAGGTTGCGGTTGATCTAGCGCGGCGGAAGTGTTATATCGCGGTGAACGGATGTATACAGAACGAATTCAAGCCGGGCTGCGATAAAGGGATGCGCGAAAAGTTAGCGTTGATTGAGCGAATAGTCGAGCATCCGAACGTAGGTAAGGCGGTGGAGTTAGCGTTGCAGCACGAGGAAAGCTGGGCGCGACGGATTTACCTGGCGATGCTAAAGCGGAAGGCGGTATTCGGGTTGTTCTTGGCGGGGAAAATACTATCGATGAGATGGCGTTGAGTTGGCGTCATCTTTTTTCGTATGGTCCGATTCTCAATTACGGAAAACTAATTGATAATGAACACGACTTTATTCGCACAAATCGGCGAAAAACACGACTTTATTCGCACAACCGAAAAGTGGGTTCGCGCTTAGAGCCGCAAGGGATACAGCGATTTTAGGCCGCCAATCACTTCTTAGTCTTGTGAATCACAAGCCTCTGGAACTCCGTTTCACTACGTCCAGTATTATCGCGATCAAGTACTTATTAATTAATATCTGCGCGTATGTAGGGAACGAAGTGACCGGAATTAGCGCTATGTTTAAATACATACGGAAAAGACTACGTTAACTTACCGGAATACACACGTTGTTACCTACATTAATCTCCGTTAGCTGTCTATACGTAATAGAAGGACGTAAAGCTACGTAAAACTTAACGGAAAGGAGGGCGGAAATGGCTCGGAAACTTAGCGAAAAACAAATCGCTGCTATCGAATTTTTATCGCAGCCGAACAGAGGCGGAATGACTTACGATCAGATTGCCGATGAAGTAGGCGTTACAAGACAGACGTTGCATAACTGGCGAAACGACGATGACTTTTACGAAGAATTAAAACGCAGAATTAAGAAGCAATCGGCCGAGAGAATGCCGGATATCATAGCGTCGATTCCCGATCATATTATTAACGATGGGAATGCCGCAATGCTACGGACGTATATGCAGTGGCACGATATGCTGACGGAGAGAACGGAAGTAGACGTTAAGAATGACGGAAATAATATAGCGGATATCAAGGCGGAAATAGAGCGTCTGAGGGCGCAGCGTAAAACGGAAGAATAGGCGGACAGTAATATATGAAGCGTTCTGATAGCGGTAGGTTACGCCGTTTGACGGGCGCTTTTATTTTATCAGCCGAGGCTCATTGGCGCGCGACCCCTCGATCACTTTCGGAATAGGCCCCGCAATTATACAGTATCTTATACATATCGCGCTATCCCTACCGTATATATAAACGTTGATATATCGCGGTTCATACGATGCATAAATAAAACGTAATACATAACGCAATACAAACACGAATGAATGCCGTCATATCAACGACCACGCCACCCACCCACTGTAACTTAATCCGATAATGTTACACTCGATATACAAAACGGTGCATACCGTATGAAAAACGAAAAGGGGGCGGGGGAGGAAAAACGAAAAGCCCGGGCGCCAGGCACATTTTAAACGCGCATTTCAAAAAATCACTTTGACTAAACGGAGGTGTTCGCAAAATGAAGTACGCAGTATTTACCGATTACGGTCCCGATGCTGACCCGATGTTATTCGAATCGTACGAAGATGCTTACGAGGACTATAACCATCGCGTTAAAACAGAGTCCAGAATAGCGTCATACCTTTGCGTAGTCATCGGCGATTCAAAACGGAGGTGATCGTCATGCAACGAGGAATCGAAAGCATTATCGCTGATTTATCGGAATTCAAAGGCGAAGACGTAACGGTAAGCGATCGCCTGACAACAGACGGCTATTTTATCGCGGTTAAGTTTTCCGAAAAGCTTCCGGAGTCTGAAATCGCAGTAGTCGGCGGCGCCAATCCGCCAAAGGAAGCGCTAGATGCGCTAGGGATTTCGCTAACAGACGCACCTTATTTCGGAGTGACGAGCGATTTCTTAAGGGGAGCGGAGTGGGCTGTCGAACAATTACGTAATAGATAACGATTCTACCACGAAATTAAAGCGTCACAGCCGTTTTAATCCAGCCGGAGGGTATTTACTTCGCTCGTTAATATACGGGCAAATCACGCATATATAATGCGATTCAATCCGTGCGAATCCCGAACACGTTAAATAAAACGGGAATATGCTCCGGTCCGCAAAAACAGGCGGTTAGGATAAGCGCGAAGATTCGTCATTAGACGGACGGCATGCGTATATTTGCGCCAACTATACATCCGGCATCGACCGGCAGAAAACGAGCGAGCAAGGGATGCGTCCTGAACTCGGTGTATAAACGCAATCAGAACGAGGCTTCCGCACCCTACGGCGGCGGTCTTTTTGTGCTTGCGTAAATAAAAAAAAGCACCGCAGGCTTAAACCTCGATGCTTTCGTAAGCTTCCGATATTTCGTCGGCCGTTATTCCGATGTATCTCAACGTTTCACGCTCGCTTGAGTGTCCGAGTATAGACATAATGCGCGTAATATCAACGCCGTTTTCGTGTAGCCGATAGCCGAACGTCTTACGGAGCGAATGCGTTCCTATCGCGCCGATTTTATCCGCAATGCCGGCCCGCTCGGCAGCGTCGTTGAGTATCCGGTACGCTTGAACGCGACTAATCGGTTTGCCGCCACCTTGTCGGCTAGCAAATACGTAGTCTTTATCGTCAGCGTCACTTAAATACGTCTTGATTTCGCGCAACACGGACGAACTAAACGTAATCTTACGCTTTTTCTTACGTTTTTGCTCCGTGATGATTAGCGAATCTTGACCGTGAAGATCCCCGACCTTAAGCGTTAATAAGTCGCTGATACGCAGCCCAAAAGCGGTTCCGAGCGTCAATAACAGACGGTTGCGACCGTTTAGGGCGTTCTTCAGTTTATTAAAATCGCGCTTAGACTTAATCGGGAATACTTCGTTAGCCATTATGTTCACTCTCCGTAACTTATTTTTTATTTTGTTACACTCATAATAACGAAAATGATGACGAAAGTCAAACGAAATTAAACGAAAAGGAGGCGATCTTTATCGCATGGGTTGACGGACGCTGGCTCAAACCGGCTGAACGCGCTGAATTAATCAACGTTCTAACTGAATACTTAGACGCGTTAGATGAAACGTACGGCGACGACATTCCTGCGTCAGAGATCGCCGATTATTACGAAAAAGCGACCGAGCTTGAACGGCTTAAACGGATTCATCGATGCGAAGGTAATCTGCTCGAGTTCTCAATCGAATATTTCTCGGACGCACGCAACCCGGATAATGACGGTAACTGGGATGGCTTCGATATAACAGACGTTAGTGAAGCGCCTGATTTCCACGTAGAGATATGCGACATTATGAACGTCGTGTCTTCCGAAAAGGTTAACGAAAAGATAGCGGCAGCGGCGCCACGTTCGCATGCAAAATCGACTTACTTATCGAAAGCCTTTCCGGTTCACGAAATCGTTTATCGGCGCCGGAAATACACGATCATTATTTCGGAAACGCCTTCGGTATCGAAAGCGAATATGGAATGGATTCGGAATCAGCTTAAGTTTAACAAGAAATTACGCGCCGACTTCGGGCCATTATTGTCGCCGCAAGACCAAGCGAATATCATCGATAACTCCGAATCGTTCATCGCGTGGCATCCAGACGGAGATAGCCGAAAGCAGCTCGCGCTAGTCCAAGCGGCCTCTACAGGTCAGGCGTTGCGTGGACGTAACTGGAACGGTACGCGGCCGGATCTTATTATCTGCGACGATTTAGAGGATGCGCGCCCAGGAGGAAACGCCAGTACGCCAGAGCAGCGAAATAGTCTCCGGAACTGGTTCTCACAGACGGTCATGCCGTTAGGAGATCCGAAAGGAAAGCGGACGGCCTTCGTTTACATGGGAACGACGGTTCATATGGACGCGCTTTTAATGCACGTTTTATATAAGCGGTCAGACTTCGTAACGAAAGTCTATCGCGCCATTATCAAACAGCCGGAACGTCTCGACCTTTGGGAAAAATGCCGGCTTATTTATATTGATCGCGAAAATCCGAACCGATTAGCCGACGCAGAACGGTTTTATAAAGAAAATGAAGCCGAATTATTGCGTGGTAGCCAAGTTTTATGGCCGGAAGTCCAGCCGTTGTTTAAGTTAATGCGCTGGAAGTGGGATAACGGCTCCAAAGCGTTCAATACCGAGTACATGAACCATCCAATCGACGAAGAATCGATGATTTTTAATCCAGAAAAGTTCACGTACCACAACGGCAATATCGATTACATGAAATATGACGTTTCCCTTGCGGTGGATTTCGCGATGGGGAAAGAACGCGGAGACTACTCTGCAATTACGACGGTCGCTATCGATAAGATTAGCGGCTCTATTTACGTTATTGATGCGTTCGGTCAGCGTTTGAAGCCGGACGAGTTTATGAAAGTCATCGTTGAGAAGGTCGTTCAGTATCAGCCAACTGTAATTGCGGCCGAAGCGCAGGCAGCGCAAGAGTTTTTCGTCGATGAGCTTAAGAAGCAGCTAACGAAAGCGGGCTATCCGGCAGATACTCGCGTTAAGAAGATAAAACACCGTAGCCGTAAAGAGCTCCGTATCGAAGCATTATTGCCTTCGATCGAGAACGGAACAATCCAATTTGACCGGAGGCATGCGCTATTACTTGAGCAATTCGAACAGTACGGGACCGGAGCACACGATGACGTTATCGATGCGTTAGAAATGGCGGTTTCTGCTGCGGCTAAATCGCGTAGACGCAAAGGCGGCAATGTCGGTAATTACCGTTACTAAACGAAAGGAGGCGTTTTAAATCGTAATTGTAGATCGGAATTTTATTAACCCGTTTCAATTCGTGATACCTATAGAAGAAGCAATCGGTTCGCGCGAATTCCAGCGTATTTGCGACGAAATTAAGCTTTACCGGCGCTATGAAGGCAGCCTAAACGTTTGGTCCGACTATATTAAGCCGGACAATATCGCATATGAACCGACTACACTTTCGATGAACTACCCGCGAAAGTTGATCGATACCATGGCGGCTTGGCAATTCGAGAAAGAGCCGAAAGTATCAGTACCCCCTGATGTAATCGACGATCCAGCGCAAATGATGCAGCCAGGTTACGAGCCAAGTGCGGAACAGCAGGCGGAAAATAGTCGTGCTAAAGCGAAAGAACGGTTACTAAAGTGGGTTTGGGACGATAATCGGATGCACGAAAAGCTATTGGCTGCGGCTAAAGATCGCGCTATTAGCCGTACGGGCGTATACGCAAGACTCCATTACGATACACGCCGCGGCGAAATTAAAATCCTTTGGCACCCTTCTACGGAAGTTATCGCTGTTCATAACGAATGGGACGCCGACCAATTAGACGCTGTTCATTTTGTAGCGTGGCTTGACGAAGAGCAGACGCGCCTTTGGAAGCTTTCGTACTATCTCGTATGGAAAGGCGATGAAGAAACCGGCGTATATGATTGCGAGATTGAGGAGGCCGTTTATGACGATGGATTGTCTTTGCGCGATCAGCGAGTCGAAAGAAAATCGATGGGACTCGATTTTATTCCGGTTGTTCATATCCCGACGGACAAACTTACGGGACACAGCGAAGGTTACAGTGAGATCGAGAAACTGATCGATACGGCCGACGAAATTGACCGCAAAATATCGGATTACTCAGATGCGCTTCGGTTTGAAATGTTCGCGATTACGTTGCTAACTGACGTAGATTACGATCCGAAAAAGCCGTTTCAAGTCTCGCCTAGCGCGATTTGGGATCTAGGTGAATCGGGACAAGACGGAGGAACGCCGGACGCGAAGAAGCTTGAAAGTGGCTTTAAATTTAAAGAGGCGATCGAAGCGTACCTTGACCGGATGCAGAAGCGGCTCCACGAAATCAGCGAAGTTCCGATGGTCAATACGGCCGACATGAATACCGGTGGTATTAACGATATGGCGCTGAAGCTGTTATACGGCTCGATCATTTCGAAAACGCAACGGGCTTGGATCGTTTGGCAGTCCCGTTTACAAACGTTGAACGAATATATCTTACGTTATATGAAAGCGCGCCAAGAGCATCCGCGATTCAAATACGACAGTAAGTTTCTATCGCAAGTCGATGAGTATTACGATAACAAAATTATCTTCGGACTTCCTTTACCGGAAGATCAAGCGGCGTTAATTACGCAGTTAGGCGAAGAAATTTCTAACGAAATGGAATCCGTAAAGGGCGCGATCGCTCGAAGCGGAAAAGAAAATCCGGAAGCCAAGTTTATGGAGATTTTGCAAGAGCGCAATCTTAAAATGCAATCGAAAGACCCTTACGGTGAGCCTACAAACGGTGGATCTCCGGAAGATGAAACAGAAGGATACGACGAAGATCCTAACGCATAACAACGCTTGACCTACGATATGTCGTTAAACTATCGGTTGTTGTTTTGCATAATCCATAGCCGACGGGCTTTAAACGGAGGTATACGAATGGATGTACAACGAAAGTTATTGCGTTTAAACCTACAATTTTTCGCGGAACAGGAACCGGAAGAAACAAACGCTCAAACTACGGCTGGGGATCCGGAACCAACACCGACTGAGCAAACACAACAGCCGGAAAAGACGTTCACGCAGGCCGAACTTGACGAGATTTTAAATAAACGGCTTGAACGCGAGAAAAAGAAGCAGGCGGAAGTAGAGGAGCAGCTTAAACGGTTAAAAGCGTACGAGGAAGCGGAAGAAGAACGCAAAAAGGCGGAGATGTCCGAAGCTGAACGCTTAAGAGTCGAAAAAGAAGAAGCGGCCAAGAAAGCGGAAGAAGCTACGGAAGCAGCTAAAAAAGCGCAAGAATCGGCTAATCAACGCATTATTAACACGGAGCTTCGCGCTATCGCTCGGTCACTTAACGCAAACGATCCGAATCAAGTTCTGGCGCTACTCGATAAGTCAGCGGTACAGATTGACGAAGAAGGAAACGTAGTTGGAGCCGAAGAAGTAGTCGCGGCATTTAAAGCGTCAAGCCCGTGGATGTTTAAGCAACCGATCGGAGCAGACGCAATGGGCGGAAGCAATCCTTCGACTAACAACACCCAGACCGAATTAGCTGCGAAAGAGAAAGAGCTCGCAGAACTACAGGAAAAGGCGCTTAAGGATTCGCGATTTATGGGAAAAGTCACGAAGGTCTACAACGAAATACTCGGTTTGAAAAACAAACGGTAATTCAGTCGCCTTCTGGCGGCTTTTTTAATTACAAAAACTATTAGGGGGATTAACACATGGTAGCAACTAGCTATGATTTCCAGCAACAGGTTCGCCAAATGCAAGCGAACGTAGATTTAATTCTAACGAAGGCTCCGGTTCTATTCGGGCTTATCGGCACAGGGGAAGGTCTCACGCAAACTAAATTCGAATGGCAGAACGATTATTTAAACAGTGATACTGGTGTTGTTAAAACAGCGGCTGCGGCTGATGCGACTGAGATCGTTTTGGAAGCCGGAGAAGCACAAAAGTTTACAGTTAATGCATTGGTTCAAAACGGTTTAGAAGTATTCCGTGTAACTGCGGTTGATGAAGCGGCTGATAAAATCACTGTTCAACGGGGATACGACGCTACAACACCAGAAGCGATTGAAGCCGAAGGAGAGCTAAAGGTGATTTCGCGTCCACGTCCTGAAGGTGAAGACGTTTTTAGAAAGAATGAGATTAACGACCGTATTGTGTCGTTCAACTACTCGCAAATTTTCTCTCGCTACGCTTCCGTATCACGGACACAACAGCAAGTTAATACTTACGGGGTTTCTGATGAGCTCGACTATCAGGTTAATTTGCGCTTGCAAGAGATGGTCCGCGAGATGAATAACTCGTTAATTTTTGGCCGTAAATACCAAGGGTCAGCGGCTCAGCCTCGTTCTACCGGAGGATTATTCGCTTTCGCACAAGAGCAAGGCTCCAATACTCAAGATTTTGGCGGTTCAGAGATCAGTGCTAAGAAACTGAATGATGCCGTAGAAGAAACGTTTAAACGAGGCGGTCGAGTAGATACAATCCTTTGCGCTCCGAACGTTGCTCGTCAGATCACGAAGCTTGCCGGTGACACAATCCGTACGACTCGTGGAGAGGGTCAAGTAGGTCATCAAATCGTTTCATTCATGAGCGACTTACCTGGCGGTGCTGTGTCTAAAGTTGTTGTCGATCAGAATATGCCTAAAGATCGCGCACTCCTACTGGATCTTAACAACATCAAAGCTCGCTACCTTACTCCGGTATATGATCAAGACGCTACGCCTAACGGAGCAGATTATTTCTCTCGTGTTATCCGCGGTGAGCTTGGTTTTGAAATCAAAAACGCTAAGGAATCAGTTGCGGTTCTTTCTGGAATCTCTAAAACTATTTCCTAACATAAAGGAGGCTTCGGCCTCCTATTAATTTTCGAAAGGAGCGCGATATACTTGGCGCTAAGCGTAAACGATATTAAACGATTAAATGAGTCGATGCCTGTTGCGAACGATCTTAAGTTAGGCGATCTATTAGCGAAACTAGAAACGAGCTCAGGCGCAACAGTAGAAATAAAATGGGCGGATGTCACAGGAAAACCGTCGACTTTCCCTCCATCATCACATACGCATACAATCGCGAATGTAACGAATTTACAGACTACACTGGACGGTAAATTGACTGCGTCAAAGGCGGCAGCTCAAGCGAACAGCACAGCGACAGACGTTGCCGGTCTAGTAACGGATTTTAACGCATTACTTGCGAAACTAAAAGCGGCTGGATTGATGGCGTAATGGCGGAGTATAAGACGTTACCAAACTACGAATTTATGAGAGACGGTTTGTATCTCGTTTTTAACGGATACGGCGTATATAAAACGAATGTCGAAAAGGAAATCAAAGCGCTTGATGCGGCTTCACCGTTTATTCAGCGTGTAGATGTTGAACCTTTACCGATCAAGGAAGATAAAGAGGAGGAAGTCGTGACTGAAGAAGTTGCGGAAGATTCTCCGACTCCTAAAGAAGGAAAGCAAAAGCCAAAAGGTCCTTCTAAGAAGAAAAAATAACGGAGGTGAGTCATGTGGCGGTATCAAGTCGACTAGCAACGCGATTAAGTAGAGTGGAAGGCGTCACAGCGGACGATATTGCCGCATGGATCGCCGAAGCCGAAGCTGAGTCCGGTCTAACTGCGGAAGAAAACGAAAATGCAGTCCTATTTTTGGCGCTGGCAATCGCATATGAAACTATCGCGAGTGATGCGGCAAGGTTTTTTAGTTTCCAAGACGGAGAAGAATCGGTAGACAAAACGAACATTTTCGCTAATTATATGCAACTCGGAAAAGACGCCCGAAAAGATTATCGCAAAGCTTATCGGAGAAGCGGCGGACAGATGCATCCGAAACGAGCTGATGATCGATGAGCAACCAAGCGGAGCTAGATCGCCAGCTTAAAAAGGTTTCGATGCAATATCGCAAGTTGAACGCGAGCCAACAAGAGTACGCGATAAAGGAGATCGGACGAATCCGACTTGAGATCGTTGACTTACTTACGGAGTACAGCGGCAGCGACGGAAAAATTAAAAGGCAGCGCTTGAACAAACTACTTCGCGAGTTAGATACGATAGAAAAGCTCGTGCGAACTACCGGTATGAGCGCCTTCGAGAAAATATTTGACGATACAGCCTCGACGACTTCAAGCGCAATAAAAACGGCGTTTGTAGATTCGGTAGGAACCGCAGCTATATCCGGAATTGCTTTCGATAAGATCAATAAAAACGTTGTTCGTTACATTGTAAATCGAGTAGGCGAAGATGGTTTAGTATTGTCCGACCGAGTATGGCGATTTGCTGGAGATCAGCGCGATGAGCTTTCGAAAGCTATTCGGACGGGAATTATAACGGGTCAGTCCGTTAGTGAAATCAGCGCTAATGTACGTAAAGTATACGAAAACGACGCATGGAAGATCAGGCGGTTGGTTGTGACGGAAGGAAATACGGCGCATAGGGTAGCGGCGTCTTACACCGGGCAACAAAGCCGAGTCGTTAAAGCAATGCGTGTTCATCGCGGTAAGGCTAACCGCCCAGATCACCGATGTACACAGCTTGAACTCGAAGACCGTTACGGAATGGGCGCCGGACTGTACAAACCGGATGATCCGGAAATTTATATGATGCACATAAATTGTACCGGCTATTTAACGTATGAACTATACGACAAATACAAATAGGAGGTGACTGCGTGATAACACCGGAAGATATCGCGTTTATGAAGCATGCGCGAAAAGAAGTCGTTCAAGGACGAACTCATGATGTTGTTTTATTTTACGAAGGAGAAGTCGTAAGAGATCCGATAACAAACGAGCCCTTACCACAAAAAGAACCGCCAAAACGGATTGTTCCCTCCGTAGTCACCGAAATAAGTTCGCAGGTTAAGATCGATAAGTATCTAGCGGATGGAATCGAAGTTCAATCCGGCGATATTTGGTTCTCGATTGCTATCGAACTGATCGAAGATATTTACGAGTCTCTTAAAAGCGTAATCTATGACGGAAAGACCTACGAGATATTATCCGTAGATAAAAAAGGAATCGGAGCAAGAAACCGCGCCGAGATCGTTGGGAGGCTGAGAAGATGAGTCGATCCCAGGTACGTATTTCAGTCGAAGGCCTTAATCGAGTTGTGCGTGGTCTTGACGCAACGCAATTCGTACAAGAAGTTGACGAAGAAACTGAATCACAAACACTTTTGATGGCAAACGAATCAGCTGAGGAGGCTCCTGTGAAAACAGGGAAACTCCGAAACAGTATTATAGCCAGTCCGGAAAAGGTTGCGACTGCACTGTGGAAGTATGGATCGGACGTAGATTATGCGAAGATCCAAGAATATACGCACAAAACTCAAAGCGGATTTATTCGGAATGTTGTATGGAGAAACGAACGTGTCTTTAGAGGGAAAATACTTCGCTTAGTACGGGAGTTAGGTCGATGAGACAAATCGATGTTCAATATTCGATCATCCAACATCTCGCTGAGAAAACCGGATTTGAGGTCGTGTGGGTCTATGATGGCGTTGTATTACCGGAGACCAAGCCGTTTATTACGGTTCAGCAGAGGCAGAATACTCCGACAGTTGTTTCGAAACAACGGGAATCTGTGCGAATGGTTTACCGATTTCAAATCGGACTTCACACAAACACCGCAATAGAACGAGCAACCGTACAGGAGCAGCTTAATCGGATATTCTTATTCGATAAAATAGCGCTTATTAACGCAAATGAACCGAGCCAAACGCTCGGTCTTTTTTATGTCAATTTAACGGCGGAGGTTCCATTGCCTGCGGAGGAAGTAGCGGATAAGACGCAGTATCATCGCGTTTATTTTGACATCGAGATAGATACGACATTGCACGCATAACAAAAGGGGGACTTAATTTGGCGGTAGAATATCGCGGAGAAGAGATTTTATACGCAGCGGTAATTGAAACGGATGCGGGCGAAAAGATGATCCGTCCATTTAACCAAACGAGCGGAACAACTAGCATCGAAGCTGATTCGATAGACTTGGATACGAAAGATAAAACCGGAAGTGACTACGGAAAGGTAACGCAATCAGTCTCGCTTGAGGGCGTTATTACAGAAGGCGATCCGTTTATTAAGGCGATGAAAAAGAAAATCCGAAATAAAGAGTTCGTCAAAATTTACGAAATCGATACTCGGACTAAAGAGGCGGAAAGCGGTATGTATATGATTTCTTCGTTCGAGCGCGAATTTGGCAACGGAGATTTCGCAACGTATTCACTTGAAGGCTCATTGAACGGAGACGTCACGGAGGAAACTCTAACGGAAATTCCGGCAGGGGCTCCGTCGTCATCTGCGCCAGCTAGCGGAGATATAGACACAGGAACGACTACACCTTAAGGCATCGCTTAATCGCGGTGTCTTTTTTACTTAACGAATAAAAACGAGAAGGAGACGATTATATGGCACGTTTTGAAATCGAAGGAGAAGAGTACGAATTAAAGCTAACGTTCAAGAGCGTTAAACACCTTGATGGTTTATACAAAGGCGGCTCGTTCGAATTAATCGGTAAAGCGCTTGTCGGGGATTTGGAGACGTTTGTAAACGTTGTACATGCGGGACTTTTTCATACCGGTAAGAATATTTCGATTTCTAAGGTTAGGGCAGCTATCGAAGAAGGAGTCGAGAAAGAAGATCTCGATATGGATACGATTCTTAAGATCACGAACGAGGTTGTATCGAACAGTTTTTTCTACAAGAAAACAGCGGAAAAGCTTCTGAAGAAAGATCCGAAAGCGGCGGAAATGCTGGCGGGGATTTTGGAATAGATCAAGTACTGCGCGAGGCCTGGCGGTACTTATCGTTAAAGCCTGACGAAGTTTACGAACTGACACCGCGGGAGTATTACATCTTAATCCAGGCGCAGCAAGACAAAAAGTTCGATCAATACGACGACTTGGCTTCACTCGCGATGATGATCGGAAAAGTTCGTTCAGCCAAGAAAAGCATTAAGCAATCCGATTTATTCAAGCGTCCTAAAACAGCGGATGATGAGGTCGATATCCCGCAAGAAGTTATTGCAAAACAGCAACAGGCCTCCGAATGGCT
Source organism: Bacillus sp. SG20033 (assembly GCF_044570195.1). Taxonomy (NCBI): domain Bacteria; kingdom Bacillati; phylum Bacillota; class Bacilli; order Caryophanales; family Bacillaceae; genus Bacillus; species Bacillus sp. SG20033. Next base: position 1,300,156 of record NZ_CP172606.1, read on the forward strand.
ATCGCAATTTGACATCAAATAAGGAAGGAGGGCTATATGGCGGATCAATCGATTATCGTCCGGATTGGCGCCGATATTTCCAACCTAACTACGGAATTGCAACGATCGCAGAGCTCGCTTAGAGACTTCGGTTCGCAGCTTCAGAGTATGGGCCAATCTATTGCGTTAGGATTCGGAGCAGTCGCGGCAGGTGTAGGCGCTGGGTTAGGATCTGCGGTTAATAAAGCGATGGACTTTGAGGCGCAGATGTCTAACGTTAAGGCGGTATCTGGCGCAACCGGCGATACGATGGAAAAACTTACGGATTTAGCAATCGATATGGGCGCGAAGACGAAATTCAGTTCGTTAGAAGCCGGTCAGGGAATCGAGGAACTTATTAAAGCCGGCGTTTCGTTAGAGGACATCATGGGCGGCGGTCTAGCGGGTGCGCTCGATTTGGCGGTTGCCGGCGAGTTAGATCTCGGAGAGGCGCCGAAATCGCCTCGACTGCACTAAACGCCTTTAAGAAAGACGGACTTTCAGTTACACAGGCGGCGAATATGTTGGCGGGCGCGGCTAACGCATCAGCAACGGACGTTCACGAATTAAAGTACGGCCTATCTATGGTATCGGCGGTTGCTTCAGGCGTCGGATTGTCGTTCAAAGATACGTCTACAGCGCTTGCTATATTCGCGCAAAACGGACTCAAAGGTTCGGATGCCGGTACGTCACTTAAGACGATGTTGTTGAATCTAACGCCGAGCTCAAACGAAGCTTTCGAAACAATGAAAGAGCTCGGATTAGCTACGGACGACGGCGCCAATGCGTTCTATGACGCTGAAGGTAACGTTAAGTCGTTCGCAGAAATATCGCAAGTTCTTCAGGATAAACTTAAAGGGCTTACGTCGCAACAACAACAGGCTGCGCTAAAAACGATGTTTGGTACGGATGCTATCCGGGCTGCTAACATCATGATGAAAGAAGGCGCAAAAGGCGCCGAGGAAATGTGGAAGGAAATGTCTAAGGTCACTGCGGCAGAAGTTGCGGCGGAGAAGATGAACAACCTTAGAGGCCAGATCGAGGAGCTCAGCGGTGCGTTTGAAACGGCACAAATCTCCGTTGGTAATGCGTTACTGCCTGCACTCTCTAAACTCGTTAGTATTGCGCAGTTTCTAGTCGATGGGTTTAACAAGCTCTCGCCTGGTATGCAAAAGTTTATAGCGTACGCTGGCGCGGCCGTCACAGTCATTACCGGCTTAGTCGCTGTTTTTGGCGTGATTTTAATCTTCATAGGCTCGGTAGTTTCTGCAGTAGGGACTCTCGTAGCTGCTTTCAGCGGGTTGCGGCGGCAATAGGCGTTACAAGTTCGACGCTTCTTCTTATCATCGCGCACATCGGAATGGTAGTAGGAGCAATCGTAGCGGCAGTCGCAGCAATCGCGTTGTTAATCAAAAACAACGAAGCCATCCGCACTAAGCTAGAAGCCTTGGCGAACACGATCGGCGCAAAGCTAGCACCGGCCATTGCGACACTGAAGACACTATTTAGCGGACTAGCAACGGTTTTAACGGGCGACTTCGTAAGCGGAGCCGATAAGTTGCGTCAAATTCTTCCGGAACCAGTCGTCAAGCTAATCATCGCAGGCGCCACGGCCGTACAGAACGCGATTACGAATTTGATAAGCGCCGTCAACAAAGCGTTTCAGGGCGACTTCAGTTCTATCGCGCAGTACATTCCGACAATCGTAGGTATGCTGGTTGGAGGACTTCCCGGCCTAATTATTGCAGGAATGCGATTCTTGCCGGCAATCGAGCAAGGGCTGCAGACGTACCTGCCGACGTTCCTAAACGGCTTCGTTAATCTCGTAACTTCTGTCGTAAACGCGATCACTACGAATCTACCGAAACTTGCGCAGGCAGGCGTTCAGATTATAACAGGACTTCTATCCGGACTTACGCAGGCGCTTCCGAATATTCTAACGGCCATTACGCAGGTCATAACGACGTTGGTCCAATCAATCACAACGCTTTTGCCGATGCTTCTAGGTGCGGGCATCCTAATCATTACGTCACTGATCCAGGGAATTGTTTCGGCGCTTCCGGCAATTATTACGGCAGCAACGCAATTACTGACGATGTTGATTAATACGATTGTTACGTTGCTACCGATGATCATTGAGGCCGGCATCCAAATTTTGAACGCGCTGATTAACGGAATCATCCAGGTTCTTCCGCAATTAATCGAGGCGGCGATCCAGCTTATTATGGCGCTCATTAACGCAATTGTGACGAATCTACCGTTAATACTCGAAGCCGGCATTCAGATACTGACGGCTTTGGTCGACGGCATTATTACGATGCTTCCGCAGCTAATCGAAATGGCGCTGTTCTTAATCGTCAGCTTGGTCCAGGCGCTGATCGATAATTTACCGAAAATCATCGAAGCAGGCGTTAATTTGATTATTGCGCTAGTCGACGGATTGATTAAGGCACTACCGCAATTGGTTTCGGCCGCGATTACGCTTTTAGGCGAGCTTATCGCTACTATCATAAAGTTCATACCCGATCTAATCGATTTAGGTCTGCAGTTGTTGTTTGCGCTAATCGATGGTTTAGCGAAGGCAATTCCGGATCTCTTAGAGATGGGTCTCGAAATAGTTATGGACCTAGCGGGCGCAATCGGTGATAACGTAAGCAAAGTGTTCGACGCAGGGCCGATTTGATTAAAGGCTTATGGGACGGTATTAACTCCGTGAAGGACTGGATTCTCGGGAAAATCGGCGACTTTGCCGACAGCATTACGGAGGGTATCAAAAGCTTCTTCGGTATTCACTCGCCTTCTCGTGTATTCCGTGACGAAGTCGGTAAGTTCTTACCGCTAGGTTTAGCGGTCGGTATCGAACGTAATATCGGAGCTGTTCAATCGGCGGCAGACGCAATGGCAAGCGCGGCCATGATAGACGCACAGGATTATGCATACAATCCGTCAATGGCGCTAACAGGCGGCAAGATGGCGAAGGTTAAACACGCCTTCGAAGCTTCAGTTGCGGAGCCGAACGTTGGACAGCCGATGCACATCGAGCTTGTAACCGTGATGGATAGCGAAGAGATCGGGCGTAGAACCGAGCGTGTGGTAAGTGCGGAACAAGGACGGAAAATTTCGATTAAAAATCTGATGCAGGGGTGATGGAGCGGTTGTTAAATCTGACAATAACGAAATTAAACGGCACAACTTACGATCTGGAATCGTTAGGGATAACACTAAAAGAATTTAAACCGCGGTCCCCATCGCCTATTCACACATCGGAAAGCATAGAGGGGGCACAAGGTGAAGTCGATCTAGGAACAGTTTATGGTCCGCGTATCATCGACTGTTCCTTTTATATGAAAGCAGCAGATATTACCGATTTTCATCTTATGCGCGATGAGGTTTTCGCTTTATTCGATTCGAGGCAAGCGTTTTATATTACTGACGGTTACAATCCAGGCAAGCGTTGGTTTGTGAAAACGAATCAAGAATATTCTATCGATCAGAACCGGATATACGGATTTTTCGATATCTCATTCGTATCATTTAAGCCGTTTTCTGAATCTATCGGAACTACGTTAAGTCCGTTTACGTTCGATTCCGATCTATGGCAAATAGGCGAGGGATTAACCGATGAAGATTACAAGTATTCGTTCAAAACTAATACTTTCCGAATCTTTAATGCAGGCACCGAAGAAATAGATCCGAGGGAACTGCCGTTGATTATTACGTATAAAGGGGCTTCAAATAAACTTACGATCACAAATAAAACGATGGGAGACGTATTTACGTACAGCGGAACGACTAGCGCCACGGACGTTCTTTCTTTAAATAGAGTTCAAGTAAAAAAGAACAACGTAAGTGTTTTCGGACAAACAAATCGGAAAGTAATCCGACTAGCGCCTGGATGGAACGAATTTAAGATGACAGGAACAAGCGGAAGCTTCGAAATAAAATTCGACTTCCGTTTTTATTATTTATAAGGGAGGTCCGATATGAGTAGCGCCAGCTTTATTAAGGAAATAGCCCCGGACGCGCAAAAGATATTCGTTAACTACAAAATACTTGCGAGCCTCATTATTGCGCAGGGGTGCCTTGAAAGTGCCTACGGAACTAGCGGCCTCGCAGTTAATGGGAAAAACCTTTTCGGCGTAAAAGGAGAATATAACGGTCAATACGTAATTATGAAAACGTGGGAAGTTATCGACGGTAGAAGCGTGCAAGTGGACGCAAAGTTTCGGAAGTATCCCTCGTGGTATGAGTCGATGCAGGACCTCGCCAATCTCTACATTAATGGAACGAGCTGGGACCCAAATCATTACAAAGCTGTCGTTGGCGAAACCGACTATAAAAAGGCCACAGCCGCATTAGTAAAAGCTGGATACGCGACCGATCCATCATACTCGACCAAGCTAAACAGCCTTATATCAACGTATAAACTAACGCAGTATGATACGTCATCTAGCGGCGCTAATCCTGTAATTCCGGAATCACCAACAGCAATACCGTATGAGGACGAAGTAAGCACGGACTTATTTGTGCATTCTCTTACGGGCGCGGTTGAATTACTCGCGGGATTTAGCGTAACTCGAAACAGCGGTATAAACAATGAAAAAACGATAAGCGTTTCGGGCGTAAGGACTGACGTAAACGAACATGCGGTTGATTTAATTAAGAACGATAATATATTCGAATACAAGTCGGAGCTTTACGTTATAAAGAAGCTTAATACTAAGCCTATTGGTGACTCTATTAAAATCGAAGCTACTGCGGTTCACAAAATGTTTATAGATTTACGAGATAACTATATTTACGATACACAAAAAGGTGAAAAGGCATACCGTCCGGAGGCTGCGCTAGAGATCGCATTAGCCGGTACACCTTACGCCTATAGTGTTGACACGACCGGGCTTCCAACGTCGGTAACTATCGAGAATTTCGGCGATGCTAATTCGCTCTCGCTACTGGAAGATATCGTCGAGAAATTCGGAGCTGAATTCGAATGTGTGCAAAACGTGATATTTGTCGCCAAAGAAATCGCACGCGTTACCGATAATCAAATCCGGTATAAATTTAACGTTCAAGATCCGCAACAGGAAATCGATACGAGCGACATAAAAACCTATATCCGGGGGTTCGGTAAAGGGATAGAAGCGGAGTATACGAGCCCACTAGCGTCGGTTCTCGGTATAAGACACGCTGACCCAGTGCGCGATGATCGTTACACTATTAAAGCGGATCTACTTGAGCGGATAAAAAGCGAATTATACGATCGCATCGATATCTCTATTACGTTAACTTACGTCGAGCTCCTCGAAATGGGCATTCAGGATATCCGCAAAGGTGACTACGTTTGGTGCATTCTCGATCCTTTCGGTATAGACGTTCAGCTTCGCGTGACCGAAAAAGAGGATTATTCGGACCCGAGTAAGTCTCCGAAATATACACTCGGAACGCTCACGAAAAGCTCAACCGATATCGTTTCCGAATTTAACCGAACCAAAAAGGTAATCGGAAAGGTTATCGATGGTACCACAGGAAAGATAAAAAGCAGCGCAGTTACGATCGGTCAATATACGCAATTCGAGACTGGGTATGACCCGTCTCAGATACCGCGATATTCACTCGCGAGCACAACGACTGACGGATTAATGAGTTCGGCAGACTTTACGAAATTAGCCAGCATCGTTCTAGGTCCAGATGGACAGGTATATGTCGCATTAGCGACTGAGACAAATAACGGCCTCATGAGCGCGGCGGACTTTACGAAATTAAAGCATATAAAGGTCGGTACCGAAACCGTTGATATATCTACCTTACCGCAGCAACTAGAAACCATAAACCAACGCCTAACAGCGCTAGAAAATAAATAACAAGGAGGAGTAGAATGCCGAAATATCCGTACAGAAAAGCAGGCTCGGCGTGGGATCGTGTATTTCGTAATAATCACAACCAAAACCTCGATGATATTGCGGATGACATTAAAGGATCATACGGCGAGATTGCCTCGCATAAGAACGCAAAAGTCGCCCATACCTCGGATCAAATTGCACACAGCAGCGGATTAACTGTCGCACAAGAAATCGAAGTAGAGAAGGCACGAATCAGGAATCTAGTATTAAACGCGGACGGGACTAACGTGAAAGAAGTCGTTGATGCTCGCGTTAGTCGGGACGGTACGATATATCCAACCCTCAGAGATCGTTTAGATGCCGATGGCCAGACGGTTGACAATGTGAAGGACGATCTCATCGCGAGAATAAGCTTTAAAAATGCGCTTACCTATGGCGCAGACCCTACGGGCGAAATGCCGTCCGCGGCTGCGATTCAAAGTGCACTGGACGAAATCCACAGCGAAGGCGGTGGCTGGCTCGTCATCCCTGGCGGCACTTATCTGATCGAAAAACGTATGACCATATACGAAAATACCCGCGTTACAATGGCGGATAATTGCGTTTTGCTTCGAGGATGGTCTGGGGGTTCTTCGCAAATGGAACGCCTACCGATAATTTCTCCGGGTATTCTGGAAGAGGGAATATCGTCATTGAGGGCGGCGTGTTAGATGGAAATTACGAGAATATTGAGACGTACAAAACGAACTCAATGGACGGAATTATTCTCGGGCATGCGAGAAATATTACGATCGATAATGTAACGTTTAAAGACGTGATCACTGATCATGCAATCGACGCAAACGGATGTAACGGCCTCAGAATAACAAACTGCCGGTTTATCGGATTCATCGACAAAAGTGGACAGCGCAGCTTTTCAGAAGCGATTCAGCTCGGTGAATTTACCCAAAGCGGTGTTAATATCTTCGGAGAGTATGACGGCACACCAAACACTAACGTTTACATTGCGCATAACTACTTCGGACAGTCTGATCTTTTAGGCGGTTGGGGATGCGCGATTGGGAACCATTATGCTGTATACGACGTGTTTCAGACGAACATTACGATCTTTGACAATACGATCGAGGATTGCGGGTTTGCTGGCGTTCGAACTTTTAAGTGGGGCGAAGTTAAAATCATTAACAACGTTTTCAGACGGAATCGGGAATGTATAAGGATCTCTCAAGTATCCGGCGGAATTGAAAGCTCTAAAACCGCCTCCGGTGTGCAAATGAACCGTCCGCAAAACGCTCAGAATATTTTAATCCAAGGAAACGATTTCTATGAATACACGGTCTGCGGAGTTGTAACTTACGGGCAAATTTATAACAAAGAAGTTGCTTGGAGTGATGGTATCCGGATCTTCGGAAACTACTTTAAACTTCGGGAAAAAGACATCGGCAGCTACGGCAATGAACAGGCGATTCAGATCGTCTACGGAAGGAACGTCTTTATCTCAGATAATAGGATTTTCGGAGGGCGTAGAGGTATTTGGGTCGAAGGCTGTTTCAATACGTTCATCTCCAAAAATTATATATCGTGTGTAGATACTGAAGCGGTTTATGTTGCGAAAAGTCGAGACAAATCAGCAACTATCGCAAAATCTACGCATTTATCAATAGACGGTAACGAAATAAACACTATAGGACGAAACGGAATCTACGTCCAGAATTGCGATAATTTTGACGTCCGGAACAACAACATATTCAATACTAATATCGAACAGGACAGTTCAAAAGATCGCGGAGGTGTTTTCGTAGAATCATCATACGATGGGCGTATCGAAGGCAACCGAATTCGAGGCGTAGAGAAAATATTCGCCATCTTAGTCCAGTCCACCGCAACCGAAGTGAACGTATTTAATACGAAAGGGACCGGCCGAGTTATCGTTCAAGGAGATTCGAATTTCAATGGCTATTTCGGTATAACACAAAACGATTATATACGAAAAATCAGTACGAAGAGTAGTAGCTAAATAAAAGGGAGGGATGTCTCCATATGATATATAAAGATCCCGAAGTCCGTTTCAATATAAATGCCCAAATGAAGCGAAGTATTTCAGCAAATATTCAATTTAGTACGCAAGATATCGGGACCGCAAAATTGTCGTTTAACCTGACAAAGGACGGCGTACCACTGCCGATTAGTCAAGCGACTCACGGAAAGCTGTTCATGCGGTTTGCGGACGGAAGTAAGTTCTACGTTAATACGGAAGTTCATGACGCGCTAGGGGGCGTTATTTTTTATGTCTTGACGCCGGAACAAATCACGCATTACGGAACGGTGCAGGCTGAACTTTACGTTAATTACGACAACGGCCAAAAACTGAGCGTTCATAAGTTTTCGTTTGAGATCGATCGGGCGCTCGTCGACCAGGACATCGTCCCAGCGGCCGAATATTATATCGACGATTTCGAATCGCTAAAAGCCGTCATTCAAGAAATGGCGGACGATGCCGAACGGGTCCTCGCTGAACTACAGAAGAAATTCGAAAATCTCGATAACATTGAAACGAAAGAAGGAGCGCAGGAAAAAGCGGACGCTGCGGAAGCTGGGGCGAAAGCTTATACTGATGAACATGCGATTAAAACCGATAATCCTCACAAGGTAACAAAAGATCAGGTGGGACTATCGAATGTTGATAACGTGAAGCAGGCGAGTAAGTCAGAATTTGATACGCATAACAGCGACAATACTCGTCATATTACTGCAGCCGAACGCACGAAATGGAATGGCGGCCAATTGCGCAAACTTACAGACGATAGCGGAAAACGGACACAAGTTGCCAACGGTACGGATTTGTTGACGCTGCCTACCGGATTTTATTTCGCGGTCGGAAATACTGTTCTGAATAACCCGACGACAAATGATAGCGCACAGTTTACTTACGACGTTATCGAGTCGGATCAAGGGCGGAAAACGATCTATGCGTGGAGAATCTCGGATAATACATTATGGCACGCGACAGTTATTCCGGATAGCGCGTTTAAAGGGTGGAAACGAGTTATCACTGATGTAGACTTCTTAAATAAAACTTTTGTAGAAACGTATGACTTCAATAATTCGTCGTTTACTGCTACTGAAGGTGTTGTAACAAAAATAAAATTCGGGGCAGCACGGGCAGATGATCAATCCGAGTATGATCAAACGAAATCAGAAGTTACTTTGAAAAACAGTGGTCTGTATTTGATAAGGCTATATATTTCAGCTACATCTATCCCATCAAACTCAGACATATCTTTTAACTGTTATATTAACGATAATCATTATCAAACGATATCGTATTGGTATCCTTCAAGAACTACACAAACAGAGGTAGCGATTTTGCAGCAAAAATTCAACAGCGGGGATAAGGTGACATTTCACATATTTCCGAAAGTGACCGGAAGCACCCCTTCAGCGGTTAATGTGAAATCTGCGTTCCTGACAATGTCGCAAATTAGATAACAAGAGGGAGTGAGTTTAGATGAATTTAGCACTGGCCATTAAATATCTTTTCCCTAACGCGGTAATCGGGGAGGATTTCGTTATTCGAGATGACGGGGATGGGCGTGGTCAATATATCGAAATTTGGAATATAAGCGACCCACAGCCGAGTGATCAAGAATTACAAGAAGCTTGGGAGAAATATTTGGCGAACCCTATCATAGACGCTCCGCAAACTCCAGACACTTCTCAGCAACTGTTAAAGTTAGGCCAGGAAATATCCTCTTTAAAGCTTGAAATTTTGTCTCTTAAAGGAGGTGCGTCTAATGGATCTTAATTTTTGGGTGTATGCGCTTTTTTATAATTGGGCTGATGTCGCTATGGTTAAGCAAGCCCTTCAATATAACGATGTAACCATCGAAGAATTAAGAGAAGGTGTAGACCGTAAGTTCATCACGCCAGAACAATACGAAGAAATCACCGGAAATCCTTACGTAGCTGATGCGCCTCCCATCGAAGGCGTTACTGGGACTGAGTAAATAACGGAAAGGAGGGCGCCATAATTGGGCGAACTAGACGTAATTAAATATTTTTTAACGCAAGGGCCCTTCGCGGTCCTTTTTACGTGGCTTCTTATTTACGTCATGAAGTCGAACCGGGAACGCGAATCAAGGCTGCAGGATCTACTCGATAAGTTTAGCGATAAGTACGATGTCATCATCGATAAGATCGATAGACTCGAAGAAAAATTTCGCGGAAGAGAATAACCGAATAAACGCATTACGCCCGTCAGGTGAGAGTCCCGGCGGGCTTTTTTAATTTCGAAAGGAGACGATAAAATGGCTATTTCAGTACGTAAGAATCTCGTCGCAACAAGTAAGTATTCCGTTAAGTGTCCGTATTCAATGGACGCTAAGTACATTACGTTCCATAATACGGCGAACGACGCTTCAGCAGACGCCGAAATCCGGTATATGATCGGAAACAACAACGAAGTGTCTTACCATTTCGCGGTAGACGATAAGGAAGTCGTACAAGGCATTCCGACAGATCGTAACGCATGGCATACCGGAGATGGTAACGGAGCAAATTCCGGAAACCGTACGTCTATCGGCGTAGAGGTTTGTTATTCGAAGTCAGGCGGCGCTAAGTACAAAGCGGCCGAAAAACTGGCGATTAAGTTTATTGCGCAACTGTTAAAAGAGCGCGGTTGGGGCGTTGATCGTGTCCGTAAGCACCAGGATTGGTCCGGCAAATATTGTCCGCATCGTGTTCTCGCTGAAGGACGTTGGGAATCTGTAAAGGCGGCAATCGCAGCGGAACTTAAAGCGCTTGGCGGAAAGTCGGCGTCTAAACCGGCTGCTTCAGCTCCTAAGACTTCCGGCTCCACTTATACCGTCAAGAAAGGCGACACACTTTCCGAAATCGCGGAGAAAACAGGCGTAAGTGTAGCGAAGCTTCAATCGTACAACGGCATCAAGAACGCGAATAAAATTAAGGCCGGCCAGGTGCTTAAACTTAAAGGCGGATCGTCTAAGCCGGCATCCAGCGGTAAGAAATACGTCTACCTTCCGGCATCAGCTGATTCTTGGCGCATCTATCCGACTAACAAAGCATCGGTTAAAGGAAATGAATGCGGCTACTTGCGTCCTAAGAAATTCGGCGGTCTTAAGTACGAAGTCCTTGCGAACCCTCAAACGGACGTCTATACAATCAAAACGGATCAGTTCGGAAAAGTAAATATCTATGCTGCGAAATCAACCGGCGCAACAGTAAAATAACGAAAAGGGAGACGATAATATGAATACGGAGAAAATTAGCGCAGGAACGGTCGCTCGATTCGTGCTTCTTTTGGTTGCGCTCGTAAATAGCGGATTAACAATGACTGGACACAGTCCGATTCCGGTCGATGAAGCCGGCGTGCAGGACTTCATTTCGTTAGTATTCCTCGGAGCTACCTCGCTCTGGGCATATTGGAAAGATAATAAAGTAACGAAGACCGCACGTACAAAAGGCGAGTAAATAACGAAACTTTTAGCGAGTGCTTACGTATGATAACGTAGGTGCTCGCGTACATAAAAACTCATTGCGGATAAGTTTGGCGCCGTAGTATAATTTTACTAACTCATATAAAGGACGGGTGAATTAACGTGGAATATAAAACGGTGACTGTGGCGAAGAAAAAGTTCGGCTTCGGTAGGATAATTAGTTTGTGCGTTGGCTCATTTATTATGTTGATTTCGGTACTCTTATGTCTCACAATTATCGGTATTCTCCCGGGTTTGGGTCTCGCCTTCTTCAGTCTTCCGTTTTTCGCAATCGCGTTAGGAGGCGCACGGTACTCTTGTCCGAATTGCGGTCACGATAAAAACTTCGTAACGAGCGGTAAGGTTAACGATAGCTGCCGCCGATGTAAACAGAATATAGCGGTCGACTGGGTAAAAAACGTCGGCTAACGAAAATAGCCCCGTCCTTAACTGGATGGGGCGTTTTTTACGTTTATGATATCCGCAAACCTCACGAAATTTGTATCGCCTTTGGCGTCCTTCACGCGAAACTCCTTCTGTATGTGATCCACGTAATGTACAGCGCCAATTACCTCGCGTATGTATCCAGCGTCGTAAAGCTCGAATGCAAGCGGCGCACCGAACTCCATCGACTCAGCGACAGTTATTTCCATGTCCTCGATCTGCTGCGCATCCAGCTGCGGCTTTTCAACTTTCCGTTTCTCTTCGGCTTGGCGTGCTAGGCCGGCTCTGTGCTCCGGCAATATAATGCGCATAGCCCACCGTTTATCCTCGATCTCCATGGCGAACACCTCCGCATTTATTATATGCGAATATGTGTTCGGTTATCAACAGTCAAAATAATCCTTTCGATCGACCTCGTATCCCAGCGACCTTAAAGCGCGCTGTACTTTTACCCACGTTGAAATACGCGGCGCATAATCGCGATCATTACACATGCTCGTCATTGTGCCGTGACCTATGCCGGCCTTTTGGCGAACTTCTTCCTGCGCGATTCCTTCTCGATCTAAAAAGCGGCCGAATCGGCTACGTCGTTTACCTAGTCCAAACATCGGACAACACCTCCTAAAATCAGCGTGTCCAAAAAATCGGAAAGTTAAACGTGGGCAAAAAACTGTGATATTGGACGATCCGTAGCGCGTAACGTTTATTAAACGGCTACTACACGGCGGCTAAACGGTAGGGAGCGGGTAGGTTCGTTAGAGTCACGAAAAGGTTACCGCACTTGCTGGCGACTTCCGTAACGGTTATTACAGTGTTAACCTACCGCACTTTATCGCGTTTAACGCCCGTAACGAAGCCGTTTACGAAATTTGTTAAGGAGTGAGAGAGAGATGAGCGAAGCGAGACGAAGGAACGACAGGGCGGGGCTCACACGAGCGTTTTCGTTCGTGCCCGGCGGATTCACAGCGGCAGGATTTTTCGATATGTCTCCGGAGGTAGTCGGCTTGTACGCGTTAGTGGGTGGTGCGGGCTTGGTCTGCATCGGAGCGGCTTGGCTAGAAGGGCGCTTGTTTGGCGGTAAATTTGCGTATATTGGAGACGCAGTAAACGGGCTCTTACGGTTCGTTCTACCTGCGGGGTATGCCGTGTTGCTACTGCGTTTTTTGAACGCGATATGAAACGGTTTTTACGCAACCTACATGCCAAACAGACGCTGAAGTACGCCTTTGATGCCGCCGGCCTGTACGTAGCCAAACGCTTGTCTAACGGAAAAGAAGCGCGCCGATATCCGAAAATCCATGACGTTGATATTAACGAAGAAAGAACGCGGTATGTATTTACGTTACTAAACGGAATGGACCCGAAAGAAATCGCGAAAAAGGAATTTGTATTCCGGCAAGTATTCGGACGCAACGTTGAACTAAGCGGCGATCTAAAGCGGTACGTGCTAACGGTTTACAGCACAGAGATGCCGGCCGTATTGCGTTATGACTTTGCGGAGATCCAGCCGGTCATTGAACGCCACAAGCTCGGCATTATTGCGGGCAAAGATCGCCACAGCCGTTACGTCAGCTTCGATTTATTAACGCAGCCACATATTCTTATTGCGGGCGAAACGGGCAGCGGAAAGTCAACGCAGCTACGGTCGATCCTGACGACGCTGATAAAACAGAACCGACCCGACCGGCTGCAGTTATACCTGGCGGACTGTAAGAAATCGGAGTTCCACGTATTCCGGAAAGTCGAACACGTACAGTGCGTTTTAACGAGCGCGGAAGATATACGGAGAATGTTACGAAGCATAAAACGCGAATTAGATGAGCGCAGCAACCTTACGGAGCAGTTCGAAATAAGCCATATCGATGAGCTCCCGGATGATCAGCGCCGTCCGTATATAGTCGTCTGTATCGACGAGTTTCTTCTATTAAGAAAAGACGCCGAGATCATGGACGTATTAGCGGAGCTCGTAGCGATAGGCCGTACGCTTGGAGTATTCGCGATTCTTTCAATGCAGCGGCCGAACGCCAAAACGCTTGATACGACTATCCGCGCCAATCTAACCGTAAGCATGGGCTTTAAGCTGCGCGATATAACGGAGGCCCGAATCGTCAATACGCCAGGCGCCGAGAAGCTGGACGTAAGTGGGCGCTTTATAATGGCGGCCGACAAAACCTACGAACTACAGGCGCCGTATCTCGAAATGAGCGAGGCGAAGGCGCTACTGAATCCGTATTGCGTAATGAAATCACCGACCAAAGACGTAACGCCACCGGCAGCCGAGCCGGAAATCTTAACGGAAAAGGACGTGTTTATCGATGGCCCTCACTAACCGAGATAAAGCGATCATTGCAGATCTTAATAAATTTCGCGTAATGGATCGCGATACGATTGCCGAGCTACATTTCGGAAATTTGCGCAGACCAAAATACGCAGCCAATAACGTTCTGCTGCGTTTACTTAGAGACGGACATATTCAGCGGTCTACGGCGCGCCAGCCTTACGTTTACTTTGGCGGCGAAACAACGATGAAAAAGAACAGCGCCAAGATCGATCATTTTCTTGCGATAGGTAACGTTTATAAAGAGATGCGGGGTCAGTCGTTGGAGTCGTTCTTGGTGGAGCCGAAATACGGCGAAAAGGGAACGGTCGAGCCGGATATATTTGCGCTATACCGGCGGACGCCTTTCTTTATCGAGGTGCAGCGGTCGGTCTATTCGGAAAAACAGATGCGCGAAAAGTTAGACCGGTACGAAGCGTTTTTCCAGTCGGGCATTATTGCGCTGGAACCGTGGCAGAATCCCGAGCGGATTATGTTTCCGCACGTATTGATTCTATCGGACACGCGATACGGATTGCCTTCGTTTCCGTTTAAGGTATTTCAGGCGCCCACCTTTACCGCGTTCATTCAGTCGATAACAAAACCGAAAGAGAAAACGCCCGCGAATTAATCGTGGGCTTAATCGCGTAACTCAAACAACTCGTTCATATCCGTAATGCCAAGAACTTTCGCAATACGTCCGATATGTTCACGATTATAAGTTGTGCGCTGGTGGTTGCATATCTCACTGATTACGTTCGGTCTAAGCTGCGTTTCTTCTGCGAGCTTCTTGCGGGTCCATCCGCGGGCTTCTAATATCTCGTCCAATTTAACGTAGAGTTCCAATCGAATCGCCTCCGTTTTCTGATACGTTAATTATAACGAAATATCGCTATCGTGTAAATAAAAATATTGACATACCGTTATAACAATATCTATAATCAAAATAACGACATAACGATATGGGGGTAGCGATATGCATTACTTAGCGGAACATCAAACGTTCGACTCGACGGCTCAACTTAACGAAGCTGTTTACGAACATATCAAGCGCAATACATACGAGCTTAACGATACGGATCGCCAAGCGCTCAAGATGATCGCACGTTACGCAGTTAAGTTTAGCGGGGCGGCGCACCTCAAAGCGGAAACGTTGGCGGGCCTGATCGAGAAATCGGTTAAGACGGCGCGACGGGCGCTGAATAAATTAGCGGGGCTAGGTATCGTAAAGAAGGTCGCTACGACGCGTAAGATAAACGGAGGAAAAGGCGCGAATATTATCGTGATCCTGCCGGTTGGGGGCGCCGATCTTAATCCGAAGGACACGCTTTTGTCCGAGGATGACCAGTCGACAATGTCCAATCGCGGACAAGCCGAGAAGCCTACGGAATCAACGGTTGAGGCGCCGAAAACAAAAAACGAACCATCGGATTTAATTAAGCGTTCTAAAAACCAAAATAACGTATTAGATACGGCGGTAATACCGGCTGAAGCGTTAAAGGGCTCGCTGCCTAACGAAATCTATAACGCAATGGCTCGCTACTTTGACGCAGATAAAATTTATAAATATTACGGAATTCTTTTGCGCGCTAAGGCAAGCGTAGACAGAACGATCAGACTCGAAGATCATGCGGCGCCTTTCGTAGAAGCGTGGCACGCAACGATTATGAAAGCGAAATCGCACGAAATTAAGCGTTTCGACGATTACCTATACGCTGGGTTTAGGAAGGCGGCTTGGACGGTTAAGGCGCGCTTAAATCGTGGCGGATCGCTTATGGAACGTTTTAGGAAGGCGTTTGAATAATTTTGCGGGTTACGGTGCGGATACTTGCGCGGTGGCGGTGCTATACGCTATAATTCGTAATATCGAAATAAAAACCGTTTGACTTAACGATGACTTAACGCTGATATACCAACGTTTGACTTACCGATTGACTTATCGGATCACTTGCGGCTACCTTGACAGGGTAGAGGTCGCTGGTTCGAGCCCAGTCGGAATCATAGCTTAAACCCTTGCTACGCAAGGGTTTTTTACTTTGCTTATTTATTGATTTTGTCGTCATTCATAGGGTTGGGGACGAATTGGGGGCTAAATTATTTTTTTGAGCTGATTTTGAAGAAGAATTTCAAAATCAACTCTGTTTTTGTGCTAGGTTTCTAGGATCGAACTGGTTAAATTGTTTTACTGTGCTATTTTCGAGTTTCTCGGTAACGTGGCCATAAATATCACTAGTTGTTCGAGCACTGGCATGTCCAGCTCTTCTTTGGATAGCAACTGAGACTTTCGCCAGCTTCCATGAGGAGAGCCACCATAGTATGCCGCAAGTCATGAAGACGAACATCTTTTAGGCCGTACTTCTTTTTTATTTTAGTCCATTTTGCGGTAGGGGTTGTATAATAGTAAGGTTTTCCTTTACCACTGTGAAATACATATTGATGTTCTCCGCCTTCCCAGGCATCGCTGAGCAACAATTTTTCTTTTTCATATGCGATAATATTTAGCCAACTCATCCATATAAAAATTAGGCATTTTAACGAATCGTTGAGAACTTTTTGACTTTGGACTTTTGACATGGGGTTCTCCATTAATTGTTTTAGAAATTGATCTATTTACGCATATTCTACCTTTTTCCCAATCTATATCCAAATGCCATTCGCAAGCAAGAGCTTCTCTTCTACGAAGCCCGCCGATCAGAGCTGCAAGATAATATAAACGACATTTAATATCTATTTCATACAACACTTTAATACATTCAGCTGCTTTTTCTGATTCAAGAAAGTTCATTTCCTTATTCTCAGCTTCAGGTGAACTCAATCCCTCCATAGGATCATCTTTTATCAATTTCCATTCCTTTGTTGCGGATTTAAACAATGCTTGCAGAATTTTAAATATATCTTTGATCTCCTAATCCGCCAGGCTTTCCATCTTTTCTAGCTCCATCTTTAGATAAATATCAATAAAATCAACAATATGAAGACTTTTTATTTTGTCTATTTTTTTATGACATAATGCAGGGAGAATGTGGTTGTTTAAGTGATTTGAACACTTAACAGATATTGTAAAAGAGTAAGGCTTTCCATTTTTATTAAAGAGTTTCTTTTCGACCCATTTCTCTGCACTGCAAATGATTCGACAGTAGATTTTTCAGGAGCAATATACTCGCCGGCCTCTACTTCAATTCTGAAACGGTCCAGTTGATCTTCGAGATACTCCTGTAATTTCCGTTTAGACTTTAATATTTTTGGATCTTCGATACGAGTCGATTTCTTTTTTCTATCTCTTTTACCGTTTTCATCATATCCATTTTAGACTATTAATCTAAAAGATTTTTCACTGCGCCTTTCAATACTAACCATGTGGCTACCTCCTTGTTCAAATTAATTTGCTTGATAAAGCTTTTGATGCCAGAGAATAGAAAACAGTTTTCTTTTGTACATTTCAAGCCGTTTAGCTGTAAAAAGGGTATGTGACGTTAAAGGTATCTCCAATTAACTTTATAGCCTTCAATTGCATGCGCGGCAACGAAATCTTTTCGAGCATGAATGTCGGTACACAAAAGTGATACATGAAACTATTGGCTTGATACTCTTGAAGCTGGCGGAACATACGATTCATATTGAATTGGTTCCCGCAGTGTTTAATCACATGCCCGAGGTCACGGACAAAGTCCTCCCATTGTTGTTGATGAGAAGTCCTTGAATCCAAAACCATGCTATAAAGACCATTTATACAAAACATGCTGCTGCCTTTTTTTCGTAGTGTATCCAAATCTGAAAAGCAGTCGCAATCCGTTCCATGTCAACTTCTTCAGGAGTAAACATATTCAATTTTGTATAAATCTTCTTTACTTCTTCTAGATGAGATAACTGAATTGTCATAATAGCACCACCTGGTGGGAATGTATGTTCTGTTTTTAGTGTGAAAGAAAAGCCCTTGAAGGGCTCTTCGTTACGCTGCTGTCGTCGTTGTTTTGTCTCTTCTTGCGAGTCCCATTATGCCTGAGATAATGAGAAGAACAGCAGGCAGTAAGTAGAATAAAGAAATACAAATCAGGCCACCGATACCAGATATAAGAAGTAAAATTCCACCCAATTTTGCTTTCTTTCTAATAATTACAGAAGCAACAATACCAAGAATGGAGAGGAAGATAGCGCCCCAACCTAAACCGATAATATCGCTTGTGCCAGATGAGTTAAAAGAGGCATCAAGACCACCAACAATTAATGCCAAAAAGGCTCCTATAAATCCAAAAATTCCACCAATTAGACCTAAAACAAATTCAGTTGTTCTTTTCATTTCAAAATCCCCTTACTTAACTGGTACTTTGATTGTTACTGCTTTAGTATTCATGAAGTCATCAGTTGTAACATCACCGAAGTTCAATTTGATTTCTTTAACGCTATTAACATCAATTTCTTTTCCATCAGGAGCTGAAAACTCAAGAACTCCTTCTTGTTTAACGCCGCCTTGAACTTCACCGCCAACTTCTCCATCAGTCAAGAACATGTTTGCTGATAATTGCATGCTGCCAATTACTGCATTTCCTTGATCTGGATAGAAAGTCAGGACCTTGTCAGTAGTATTTTCAATGTTTATACCAACGTTTATCTTGTCTTTCATGATCTTTACATCGCCCAGGTTAACTTTCATTCCCAGAGCTTCAGCAGATTGTTTGCTTGCATCGACTTTTTTAGAGCCGTCATCTTTAGTCTCTTCAGTTTTTTTGTCTTTTGAATCACTACTCCCTGTAGAGACATCATCTGTAGAGCTACATGCTGCTAACACAAGAGCTAGTCCTAAAGACATGAATAAAACGAACCACTTCTTCAACCTAATTCCCCCAGTTCATAAATTAGAATACCTATTAATAATCGGCTAAAACTGCCAAAAATTCAAGAGGATTTCGCCAAAAATGTTAATAGATTCTTAAAATCAACGGGGATAAGATGGTGAATTTACTTAATGGATTACCTCAAAATTTGCGGTTGAAAGAGAATATAACCTCAAAGATTTGAGGTTGAAATGATTTCAACTGAATAGTTTACCTCAAATTTTGAGGCGAAGTGTTCAGAACTAATTAAACTAAACAAAATAAAACAATAATAATAAATAAAGAATAATGTGTTTGTTATGTAATTATTTTTTGCTTCAGTTGATAATAAAAAATAGCAATACTTTTGCTTAAAGGAATGTCAATCATTCTCCCCATTCGGAGATTTGCGACTTTTTTCTTTTTCTTTCAAATACTTAATAAAATCGATAGCTTGTCTTCGTGCTTCTTCTGAAAAATCAGATGCATCTTTAAAGGCGATTTGTAAATCAGGATCTTCGAATAAGTCACTATTAAAGCTGTTAGGTCTTTTGCCTGTAAGAATATAATCAGTAGTTACGCCATATAAATTGGCAATTTTCACAAGCATTTCACCATCAGGCTTTCGCAAACCATATTCCCAGTTTGCATAAGTTGACATGGTTTTAAGACCTAATTTCTTTGCAACTAGAGATTTGCTCCAACCCTTTTTTTCTCGTAATTCGGTTAAGACTTTCCCTGTTATATTATCCATATTTATACACCTTTTTTCATTTGGTGTGTAAATTTTAACACGTTTTACACAAGATAAATAAATAGTTACACAAAAAGAATAAAAATATGTTGACTTACCCACCTTGTGTATATTATGATGAGATCAACAAATGTTACACATATAGAGTAAGGTGGTGGAAAGATATTATGCTTAGAAAACTTCGAGATACAAGACTCGCTCAAGGAAAAAGTCAGTCTTACATGGCGAAACAACCTGGTTATAGATATGCTAGCGGCTATGCCAACATAGAAATGGGTCGCACAAAACCCAGCCTTGAGAAAGCCCAACAAATTTCTGAACTCCTAGATGGTGATGTAAATGAACTTTTTTTGATGAAAAGTTACACGAAAAGAGTAAAACCGCAGCGTAGGAGGTGTAGAAATGTCTCGCAACACAATGACCGTGCAGGAAGCTGCTGAATACCTCGGTGTTCATCATGACACGATTTACACAATGGTTCGTGAAAAAGAAATTCCTCACTTCTGAGTGCGCACACGTATTTTCCCCACTAAGCACAACATAGATGCGTGGATTGAAGCGCAGGAACAAGCAAATATGAAACAAGCGCAATAGCAAGGAACCTACTGAACGAAAATTTTCGTTTAGTGAATGACAACTTTTTCTAAGGAGGTTCATGAATGAACGAATTACAAAAAGTATTCAATTATCAAGATCAGTAGGTTCGGACAGTTGGAAAGGATGGACAACCTTGGTTTGTCGCAAAGGATGTCTGCAATGTACTAAGTCATTCAAATCACAAAGTAGCAGTGTCCCGGCTCGACGAAGACGAGGTAAGTAAAGTTTACCTCACCGATTCATTAGGCCGTAATCAAAAAACAACAGTTGTCAATGAAGCTGGTTTTGTATTCACTTATTTTAACTAGTAACAAACCAGAGACTAAACAATTCAAAAGGTGGATCACTCGTGAAGTCATCCCGCAATCAGAAAAACGGGCGGCTACGTTGCAAATGACGAGTTATTCATCCAAACATACTTGCCGCAAGCTGATGAAAATACAAAGCTGCTTTTCAAAACAACTCTTCACACTATGAAAGAGCAAAGCAAACAAAAGGTTAATGTCGAGCAAGTGCCTATGATTGTTGCTCAGGCTGATGATCTGAAAAATGATAGGCAATGACGCAATTATTGCAAAAAGAGACAAGACAAACGGTTGGCTCAATGGGGCGATGGTTTTATTCTTTGTAATCGCAGTTTTTCCGGGGATAGGGGGTTAAGGTATGGCGACAACTGAGCAAATAAAACGCATGAACGATATTAATGGTCTGATAAAGCTAATCGCAAGCACAAACAGACGCACTTTCTACTGAAATACTAGACACAAACAAAAGGAGGGAAATAATGAGGGACCCCTTAGCTTATATAAACAGTGCAGAAATCCTTTGCTCTTTCCCAGTCAGATATAAGAAAGACATGAAGACGTGGATTCAAGGTGTTTCAATTAATGAAGAAAGACAAGAGATTTATGTAGCCAATCAAGAAAACACAGGAACAGTACTTCGTATTGATGTACGGGACCTTAATGGTAAACTTAAGAGTAGTAAAAATATCCCAATTGGTAGTGGGTCTTTTACAGAATCTCTACCTTACTTCTATAATAAGAACGATCAACTAAGTTTTATCGTACGACCCAAAAATGAAGAATCTGCGGCTATATTCAACTATGAAACTGGTGTCTTAGGGAGCACCTTTCCTATTAAAGGAAAAGCAAAATCTGACGTTGATGGGGATTACTTTGTCACATCTGATGTATGGACTGACACTATTAAAAATATATACATTTACACTTGGGAGAGTGTAAAAGCAGGAAACCCTGTACTGGTTAATAGTATTAGGACAGATAACTATGGCAGATTAACTGAAAAATCTCAGGGTATTGTTGTGAACAATGGTTATATCTTCATAACGCAAGGTGCTCAAAAAGGAAAACCTGCCATCACTGTATACAACACAGCAGGACAATTAGTAAATTCCTTCATCTATACTAAAAGTAGTCTTGCAAAAGCTGTCAATAGTAAATTCCCCGGACGGCTACCAGATGCAGTTAACTATGACTACGAAAACGAGGGCGGATGCAAGTACAAAGGGAGACTATCCTTAGCTCAGATCATTGACGGAGAATGCTTTATTTTTGTTCATAATTCCCCTAGAGGCGTTGCGTTAGAAACAGAAATCCCAATCTATAAAGTAGATACTGGCTACTTAAACGTAACTCTGTTAAACGGGTGTAAGACATATGGCGCTGACACTGTGCCAAGAATAAGAAGAATCGGCAATCTGGTAGAGCTAAATGGAGCACTAAAAAATGTATCTAACCTTAATACAGAATACCTTGAATTTCCTAAGGAATTAGCTCCTGATCGTAACATACAGATGGTGCAGGTTACCAGTTCAGGATACCAGTGTAACTGGCAAGTTCAGCCAAATGGCAGAGTCAAAATTATTAATACCAGGAATCCTAATACAGGGTCAGGTACATGGTACCCATTCATGTTCCATTGGTCCATATAAAATATAGCATTTTATTAAGTGGTTCGGGACTTGACTACAACCTCCAGATAATGGTGAAGAAATATGATATCCTCCAAGTCAAAGAACCGGATAGCGTATTTCAGATTTAAGAAAAAATTGTTCTTTGTTGATGATTACACGGGAGATGATGTTTACCCGTATGAATTGGGATACGGCAGTTCAAAACGCTTTTCGCATGGAGGAAATATATGGAAACTGGTCAACAGCTTTCGAAAGTTCATCATGACAGAGAAATATGGCGAGCTGAGGGATTATAAAGAAATATGGGCATACAGCTATGAAGGATGTATGAAGATTCGTTAGAAGGCAAAGAGATCGGTTTCATTGAAAGTGTTGATTACGCCTACAGTTTTGATGAATGGGCTGATACTAAATGATCGAATACAGCTGCCCTGAATGTGGTCACAACGAATTAGATATAAAAATCCGCACAGGTGCACGCTGCCCCAAATGCGGCTTCAGCATGGGCGTTGAGGAGGAGATTATAAGTTGATAAAATAGGATGAATAGGAAAATATTGAAGTATGGAAGTGGGAAGATTGAAATGGAAAAAAATTAAGTGAATTATTAAGTTATTTTGAAGCGCCTAGCTACGTTATTTCGCTAGTAGGTCTCGTTTTTTATCTGATTAGGATTTTACACCCCATTACTCTTTTTTCTTCGAATGTTGTTGAGCAGAAATTATTTTCAAAAGAACGGTTGTTTTTCGTAGTTGTTTGTAAATACTTTACTTACGAATTATATTTTGGAATTTTATTCTTTTGTTTATCTATATCTTTTAATGACAGTTTTGGTTGGATTTATAATGAAGTAAGAAATGATGTTTCTCTTGTATTTATAGCATTAATAATAATGTTTTCATTTGCACTTATCAACCAAACAATGCTGATGCTTGGCAAATACCTTTGGATATTACGGAGGATTAGGTGAATCAGCTTGCGGATGCGCTGTACACTGCCGACTCTATAGTCTTTACTATCAGTACGACATTTTTGCAGCTTGGTACAAAAATAACTATGTGACAGTCAAAGGTCATAAACAAAAATCCATTTTAAAGAAACATGGAATAATAAAATAATATTGCTATAGAGATTCCCCTCCTATATCCTTAGACTGGGAGGGAATTCTTTTGCTCGAAAAAGATTTAAAGCTTAGTAATGCCAAAGGGCTGCTTATTTTTTTAGTCGTATTTGGCCATTTAATTGAATTGCACAAACAAAACTACTATGAGATTTTTGTTTTCATTTATTGCTTTCATATGCCTTTGTTTATTTTTATAAGTGGATATTTAGCAAAGAGAATAAAGTTGAGTAAGATTATAAATTTATTTATTTTATATATAATCTTTCAATCATTTTTCGATTGGTACTTATATTTTATCGGTGATTACAAAAATCTGGAGTTTCACTTTGGTAAACCACAATTTCACCTATGGTATATCGTTAGCATGATCTTTTGGTATGTTATAGCTTTAATCATAAATAGGTGTAAATTGAACTTTTTTAATAAGACGTTGTTCTTCATTTTACTCTTTATTCTATGCTTTCTTTCTCGTTGGTATACTGTTTCCGTATCTGAAATGGCAAAGGGGTTTTATTCAGGCTTTACTTCATATACCCTGAGTTATCAAAGAACAATATCTTTTGCGCCTTTCTTTTTCGCGGGTTTCTTTATGTCTAAGGAATATTTGCAGCGTATATATAAAAGTATCTCTAACGACAAGGCTAGAGTATTGTTAATAATAACTATTGTAGCTTCCTTTTTTATTATTCAGTTTACACCTAATCTTGAATCGCTTTTTAGGGGGAGTTTTGGCACAAATCGCTTTTTGACAAAGGATGAAAGCTACTTTATGAAGATGTTTTTACACTACGCATTATCTGCATGGGTATGCTTGCTTGTATTGATAAATATGAGTAATAAAAAAAGCTTTTTAACGAAGTGGGGAGATCGTTCTCTTCTTATATTTCTTTTTCACCCTTTGTTCGTTTTTATTATCAGAAGATCTGAATTGATGGATAGATGGTCGCCAGATACTCAATTTGTAGTTTGTTTTGCAATAACAGTTGCTATTGCTATGGTGTTGTCATCTAACATTTTCACTATATTAATGAAGCCATTTACTTCACCATTAAATACGTTGAAGAAAATTATCAGTATTCCTGCAAAATTGAATAACACACCTGTTAAATAAAAGTCCCTTATGCGGGGCTTTTTTTGTTAAATGAAAAAATATAAGGAGAGATTTTCATGACAATTGCAGTGAAAAAGAATCTTGTATCAGAAGCAAAATACGCTTTAAAATGCCCTAATCCGATGGCCGCGGAATACATCACCATTCATAACACTTACAATGATGCATCTGCTGCTAATGAGGTCAGCTATATGATCGGAAACACAAGTTCAACGAGTTTCCACTTTGCTGTTGATGACAAAGAGGTAAGGCAGGGCATCCCAACAGATCGCAATGCATGGCACACAGGAGACGGCAAAAATGGCACCGGGAACCGTAAGTCTATCGGCGTTGAAATCTGCTACAGCAAGTCGGGAGGCGCTAAATACTACGCTGCTGAAAAGTTGGCAATCAAGTTTGTTGCTCAGCTGCTTAAAGAACGCGGATGGGGTATTGATCGAGTGCGGAAGCATCAAGATTGGAGCGGAAAGTATTGCCCACATCGCATCTTATCGGAAGGGCGCTGGAATGAGGTTAAAGCGGCTATTGATGCTGAATTAAAAGCGCTTGGCGGCAAATCATCCAGCAAGAAAACAACTTCGTCCAAGACGGTGAAAAAACCAAGCTCAGGCAAAAAGAAATCATCCTTTAATCTGCCTTCTGGCATTTTCAAAGTGAAAAGTCCATTGATGCACAGCGATGCTGTTAAGCAGATCCAAACAGCGCTTGCGGCGTTGCATTTCTATCCGGATAAGAAAGCCAAAAACTTCGGTATCGATAGCTATTATGGACCGAAAACAGCCGATGCCGTCAGACGGTTCCAGCTGATGAATGGACTAAATCCTGATGGCATTTATGGACCGAAAACGAAAGCAAAAATTAAAGGGCTTTTATGGATTATAAAGTTTCAATATTCTTTTCTATTTTTCGAATAACTTGTTCGAGCCATACTAATGGAGATACTCCGTAACTACGAATGTCCACTCCGTCAGCAGCTTCATCGATAAAATCATTCTTTTCTTCATCCGAATAATCACTGTTAATAAAATCTTTTAATGCTGCTATATCAGTTTCTTGCTCTTCTCTTGGAATCTCTTCTAAGTATTCGTCCAGTGCTGATTCTGGAGAATCAATATCCTGATGAAAATAACCGCCAAGGAATCCAAATACAGAATCAGAAACTTTGATTTCGATCATTACTTATCACCACCAAGAAATGTTAACTTCAAATCTGAGAAATGGTGCGTATCTTATTCTATATAACTCTCTGCTATATCAATATCGTTTGTCATTTCTAAGTCAGGGTACTTTTCATCTAATTTTCTTAAGCAATTAATAAGTTCTTTACTTTGCAAACTTTCAGCTAAATCTTCAAATACCTCACTGATCCAATATAAATCTTCTTTATTACAATTTTCTAGATAGTTAATTGTATTTTCTTCATTTTCTGAGAGCACTTCAATTATTTCATCCCAACTTTTTTGAATTCTATAGTCATCATTAAGATTAAGTTTTTTTCTTTTAATTAATATAGCTTCCATTTTTTTCTCTAAGTTCATAGCTGCAGTCGTATTTCACGACGTCAGAAGTCTGGGTGCACGAATCGTTCAGTCTTCAAAAATGCAGAGTGAGACTATTACCAATTGTAATAGTGGAGAGGTCGTCACCAAAATAGACGACCACCATGAAGTCGTACCCAAAACATATACGACCTTGTATGCTCGTTGGTGAAATAACAGCGACCTGACAAAGAACATGGGCATAAATGAGGGGAACAAAAAGGTGAGAAAAACACCATCCTTAATTTTACAAATTTTTGATAATATTGATAATAGTTTCAGAAAAATAAAGAGAAAGAAGGATTGTGAAGTATGTTCAAAAAAAGTATATTGGCTTTATCCTCAGTAGCCCTTTCAGTTTCACTTTTTGCACCATTTGCGAGCGCAAAAGAAATTAAAAAAGAAGAGTCAGTGAAGCAAAATGTAACTATTGCTAATGCATACGCTTATACAACTCCACTACAAGAAAGTGTTAAGCTGAAAAATCAAGAAGTTAGTGGAGAATTCACTACTCAAGGTATTAAAGGTAAAATTGTTTCTGCTGCAGTAAGAGCCTTAGCTAAAGGAATTCGTGGTGGTTCATGGGTAGTTTCAAAGATTATTGGTTGGTTAGATGAAGGTGCAGCAAAAGCATTTAGAAAGCATGCCGATGATATTGCGGACGAGCTTGATAACATTGCGAAAATACCTGATTTAGCTGTTCAAACAGTAAGAGAAAAACTCTATAATTATCTCGTGAATGATCTTGAAATGGATCCTGGTGATGCGTTGAGTATAGCTGAAGCTGTTGAAGGGGTACTTTGGATACTTCTATAATTCACAGGAGGGCTATAAATGACTAATCCATTAGAAGAAAAAGTTGAACTTCTTGAACAAGAAATTGAAGAGCTTAAATGGCAAATCTTAAAACTCAGTCATGCAAAACTGGATGATCCAAGATACCCTTATTCCAATTGGTTAATTCAACATAATATTTATAGTGAGAAAAGAAGAGAATTGGAATATGTCTTATCAGTCTTAAATGATCGTGTTTTAAATAGTCCTCAGCCACCAGAATCGTACCGAAAAGAGGTTGAAGGCATTTCAAGTCAGGAGTTGCATAATGAGAAAGTACCTGACTTTGCAGAAGTGCGTGATATCTTATCTAAAGTTCTTGGAATTAAAGAAAAGAAAGTGATAGCGCTTCTTAATGCTCTGAAAGATGAAGGGAAATTTAAGGATTTAAGTGAGAAACTTTTAGATGAGATTTACTAAGAACTAGACTCCCTTTTGGGGGTCTTTTTTATGTATGTTAACTGTTTACCAGGCCTGACAGGAATAATGTTCCGATAACTAACTAGTTAATGCAGGTTAAAGCTGAGGTAAACAATCTTTACTTTAGGTCAAAAAGGAAAAATTCGTTCTTACATATTTTAGAAAACGGAAAAGTCCGTTCTCAGGATTTCCGATACGTATCGGAATTTGAATCTATGTTGAGCTCGTGTAAATTTTGCACGACCATAATTGATCCTCCCATTTTGGGAGAAATACTTCGACTAATTCAACGGTATGAATTAATTGTCGGAAATTCCGACAATAGAAATCTTATTCATTGGTAACAAATTGTTACTATCAATTATTGAGCTCTTCCGAATTTCCGAGGAGCAAACGGTATCGTTTAATTGAGCCAATTTGGCACGAACTAATTCAAATGCATAATTTGATTGTCGCAAAATGCGACGATTAACTTTAAAAAGAATTCGGAAATTCGGAAAGATGAGTAGATAAGAATTGATTGCCGATAATTTCGGTGAACAGCAGATATCGAATCGTCAAATTGCCGAATTGTGCAGCAAGTGTTTTTGTGTCACCATGGAGTCACACGAACATTTTAAACTACTTAGAAACAACAAATATTAATCAGGAAACTAAATACTATGAACCCTTATGTGACAGGGGTTTAGGCGATTTTTTAGGATTGTTAAAGATTAGTCAGAATACGTGTCTCGTCCTTGACAGGGTAGAGGTCGCTGGTTCGAGCCCAGTCGGAATCATAGCTTAAACCCTTGCGTAGCAAGGGTTTTTTACTTTACTTATTTATTGATTTTGTCATCATTCATCGAGTTGGGGACGAATTGGGGGCGAATTGGGGGCGAAATTATTTTTTTGAGCTGATTTTGAAGAAGAATCTCAAAATCAACTCTGTTTTTGTGCTAGGTTTCTAGGATCGAACTGCTTAAAGTGTTTTACTGTGCTATTTTCGAGTTTCTCGGTAACGTGGCCATAAATATCACTAGTTGTTCGAGCACTGGCATGTCCAGCTCTTCTTTGGATAGCAACTGAGACTTTCGCCAGCTTCCATAAGGAGAGCCACCATAGTATGCCGCAAGTCATGAAGACGAACATCTTTTAGGCCGTACTTCTTTTTTAATTTTAATCCATTTTGCGGTAGGGGTTGTATAGTAGTAAGGTTTTCCTTTACCACTGTGAAATACAAATTGATGTTCTCCGCCTTCCCAGGCATCGCCAAGCAACAATTTTTCCACTTGTTTCCTAAAAAGACAATCAAACGCTTAAGTAATTATATCTTCAATATCCAATTATCTATTCTATCGCCTCTTTCCATATTAAAATCAACTCTAAAAACTCATCAGTTTCTATAATACTTTCAAAAGGCTCATCAACCCGGTAATGATGTTCAGCTATTGTCATGTTTTTCTTAATTATTATACTTGTAGCATTCAACGTAATTTCAAAATCTTCATAATCTCCTGTTAAAACCTTCTTAACGTATCCAATATACTCGTCTGCTTCCTCTTTTGTTGAAATATCCTCAAAAACGTCCGAGAAAATAGTTAATTTTTCTGGTAGTATTATTCTTGTGATACCAAATGGATCTTTTTTTAATTGATATGTATATCTCATCTTGTTTATCACCTTCTATGTTATTTATTATACAAAGGATAAGCAGTGGCTATTGTACCATCCTTGTTTAAGAACATTTCTATTTTAATTCCTGTTGAATTTTCACCTATAAACTTATTAGCACCTATCTTTTTTTTATTTTGATACGCTTCATCAATAGCCTTTAACACATCTACACGATTCCATTCCTTTGGAAAAAAACTAGATTTGGCTATTTTTCTCTTCCCACTTATTTCAACATTGGCTTCATAAACACCATTTTTATCAGGTGTTTTCTCGGAACCAGGTATAATTTTTCCACCCATCATACTTTCATGATGATATCCAACCGCTTTACCGCGTCTATTAATTTCACCATGGTAAATGTGTTTCATCGTTCCCGTATTATATTTACCCGTATCCTTATTGTTAGAACGTTCAGATCTTCTGAGAACACTCTCTTTTTTATTTTCAATCATACTTTTTAGGAGAGGAGTATTTTTTGCGTTATACGTATTCTCGATGTCTTGTGCAATCCCAACCAGTGCAAGATCATTCTTATTTCTAATAATAGAATTGATGTAAGATTTGCCTTTGTTTATTCCTTTATTGACATGAGCAGCGGCTGTTCCACCTTCAACCACTTTACCTACTTTAGAAAGCTTGGTAGTGGTTTGCACCGCGGCACCCGCACCTTTTGGACCAACGATATTTCCGATCACATAACTGATATAATGACCTTTTTCATATGCATCACCATTTACCATTTTATCATTCCATGAATCGGCGAGGTTTGTCCAGATGATTTTTGAATAAGAAGGTACGCTCAAAATGGTTGTAATTGTTTTTGTCAGTTTCAGTTCGATAGGGAGCTGTGAATATTCCCATGCGCCCACAGCTAAGTCTTTGATGCCATATATGGTATCGTCAATCACATCGTCAATACCATCATCAACTCCCTCAACGAAATCAATTACTGTCTTGCTGGCATTGATTATACTTTTACCGACGGCCTTCAGCTGTTTTGCTTGTTCAAGCTGCACTGCGTATTGGAGCTGTTCAGGGGTAAGATTCTCATAGCCGACCTTCTTGGCAATGTCTAAGTATTCATCTGGATCCGTCACTCCGTCAGCTAGCTTCTTTTTCAGCTCTTTGATTTCTCGTTCTTTCGCTTCATCTTTCTTGATCTTCAAATAAGCTTCAGTCTGTTTCTCGATATCGCCTTTTTTCTTATGTATGTCACTGTCACGATACGCCTTGGCATTGTAATGGATGGGTGTAGCATTCTTACCCTTGCCAGTGGATTCCTCAAGCTTTTGAAAGTCCTTCTTGATGAATTGCTCGTTTGGCTCTGACTGAGCATATTCAGAAACAAGTGCTTCGTCAACGCTGCCTAGTTTATCGACTGTTTTTTTGCGTTTCTCCTCCGCATCGGCGAGTTTGTCTTTAAAGTCCTCAGTTGAAAACAGATCAAGCGGAAGGATATCGTCGATATCATGTAAGATATCTTTCATGGCTTTCTTTTGTTCAGACATAATAGATTTTGATTTTGTGTAGGCGTTAGCCAGCTCGTGTTCTAAGAAGGATTCTTCTATATAAGCATCAGATAAGCTGGCGTCCTCTAAAGTGCCTGAAATGTTTGTTAAAAACGCAATTTTCATATCAATTAGATCAATCCAATTGTCAGCCACACCGGCATGATCTTAGTAAAATACTTTGATGTTGTCGGCACCTTTTCCAGAAAACTCACTGTCATCTAAATCAGCTACAGCTTTAAAAGCCTTTTTTAGATTGACCATCTGACTTCTTAATTCTTTGTATTCCTTTGCACGTCTATCTGCTTCTGAAAGCAGTGATTTGGCTTCAAATACTTTCATGATCATATCCTTTCGTTTGAATAGCTCCAACAAGATTTTACCATGGGAAAATAAGGGAATAGACAGCGATGTAATTCAAAAGTGTGAAATGAATAATTTGATCTGTGTCAATTTACCTATTCGGATTATTTGTTTGGAAACTAATGACGCAGTAAGACGATTCCAGCTGATGAATGGTTTAAATCCTAATGGCATTTATGGCCCGAAAACTAAAGCGAAGCTCGAATCCCTTCTTAAATAAAAAAGCCCTTCCCGATTGGGAGGGCTTTTTCTCTTATTTAATAGAAACGTGATGTGTGTACCAGTTTCCGGTTGCAGTGAATCGTAATTCCATATGGCCGTGGCGGTTACCTCCATACTTTACAAACGTGTAATCAGAATTGGCGATTGCATCCTTAGCCGTTTTATCAATGTTTGCAATTTTCTTGGAAGTGATTTTACCATTCCAGCCAGCAAAACCTGAAGCGGATGCACTTGGCGGGCTTTCCCACTTTGTTATTTTCTTTCCATACTCGTATGAATAGTTGTCACTTACTCGAATATCATATAATTTTATCCCTGTAAACTTTACAGCGTAATAGCCACTTGCAGTTTTATTTTGGGCGGCCTGTGTTTTTATCTTTTCCATTCCCATATCTGTACTTACGCCCATTTCCACAGTGAAACCATTACCGAGATCAATTTCTTGATATGGATGATCTTTGCTGACATGCATACTGTTTAAAGCCTTATTCACTTCTTTAACAGTTGGGATTTTCTCAGATGAAAGGGTTCTTAAGTTTTTTTGTTTTGTTACCTCGTGAAAGGTCGCCTTATCAATAATCAGATCAGAATTCTTGTCCACTTTTTCGGCAGCATTTGCACTTTGAAGACTAAACAGAGATGAAAAACTCAAAGCTAGGGCAAAAACCACACCCACAAGTAACTTTTTCATTTTATCCCTCCTTAATGTTTTCGTCCCCATCTTATCTTAATGTATAATATTGGTAAATTAGACGAAAGTAACAAATAGTGCTATTGATTAAAGTATTAGGCTTTGAAAGAACGGGAAGATTGAAAAGTAAATGAATGGTTTTACCCATTTAAACAACCATATATCAGGTGTATATTGGATTGTAGGGGAGGGATATCATGGTCAAGATTATATTGGCATTTGTTTATCTATTTGGCTTCGTTGTTTTGAGCAATTGGGCTTTCGACGGAATATTTTCAGAGAGCTATTTCTCGCCAATCGGTTTCCTTTGGTCTATTTTATTTACATTTTTCACAGGGGTTTATACCGGCTTGCCTTTGATCTACAAAAAGTTTACTCAATCAAACCGTTTGACTTTGAAAAGTAAAAAGCCGATTTATTTCACTATCGGTACAGCCGTTATTCTCTTTGGGCTTTATTTTCTCAAAAACGAAATCGCCCCCTATTTGATGCTATGTGGCTATTTTTTAACTCTGGCATCAGGTATAGCCCTGACCATCTTATTACAGCCCAAAACCAACAACTGTAAAACAGTATAACCAACAAGAATTAATTAAAAGCCCATCGTTTTTTAGGCGGGCTTTATACAAAAAGAAGTCGGATTTCATGCAATATTTTAGCACGATAAAGCGTATATGAAACGCCATCAAGCGCTCGAGTGGTGATTATGTAAACTGATTTTGAATGAGCTATACATCGATATACAAAACTAAATAAAGTCATTATGTTGGGGAATACCGAATAAAGATAGCCTATAAAATAGAGAAGGAGGTGGGGGAGGTTGGAGCCAGAACCGGCATTCCAGACAGTATTTAATTGCGCATATCAAAAAATCACTTTGACTCTGTGAAAAAAAAGACGCCGATTATTCAGCGTCCTCTTCCGTAGTTATTTCGAATAACTCTTCTACTTCTACTTCGAGCGCCTTCGCAATAGAGAAAACATGCCAATCTTCGTGGCGGCTGTTTTTATCGAATCGCGAAATCGAACCTTGCGGAACGCCCGATGCTTCAGCGAGCCTCACTTGCGTCCACCCTTTGTTCTTCATAACGGCGTGTAGGCGTGGTGTAGCGTTTAACTTCATTTCGATCACCTCTGCGATGTTAAATTTTAAGTTAATCAATTTATCTCTTCACTAGAACTGCTTTGTGTGTTAATCCTAGGGAGAGATTTTCTTGAAATTATAACTAAAATGATTGAACTTGAAAGTAATACAAATAGAGCTACTATCAAAAATCGTATCTTGTAGGAAAAAACTAAAACGGTAAGAGATATCAACATAAAAAATAAGGGTGTAGCAGTTCTTTTATTAACAAGGAAGTGTTTCTTTTCAATCAAATCGTCCATGCTCGCTATGAATAAGAAGGACCATAATACAAATGAAATGGGTTTAGTTATTTCCCAGAAGTTATGTGCTGAATTTGTAACTATAAAGAAAATCCATAAACCTAATACACTCATAAAGGATAAAAAAGGAGGTTTTACAATAGCTAAAAATTTACCACCATAGTACTCCATAGTTCCTGATAAAGTTACGTTATTTAAAGGTCGCTCTGATAATTTAATAAGATTGATCGATTTTAAAATCTCTTCTTTAATCTTTTCAGCCATCACATTAATTCCTATGTTCTCTCTGTTCAAATATTTATTAACTTCTATATAAGTTTTTGAATCTAATAAAGGTAATTTAGTATAAATAAAATTAATAAAATCTTGTTTATCTGTGTTACTATAATAATTCTCTAATATATCAGAATAAATTTGAAGAAATGTTTTCATTTCTTCCTTTTTATGTGCTTGTTCATTATCTAATGTTGATTTAAATTGTCTGTTAAACCATATAAAAACAAATAAAGATATCAACAAGCATACAAATAATAAAGGTTGCTTTTCAAAATATTTATCCGTTATTTCAATTATATGGTCAACTACTTTATCCAAATAACCACTCCTTACTAAAATCGGTTCAACTTATAGAGATTATTATTTTTATA
Source organism: Bacillus sp. SG20033 (assembly GCF_044570195.1). Lineage (NCBI taxonomy): Bacteria > Bacillati > Bacillota > Bacilli > Caryophanales > Bacillaceae > Bacillus > Bacillus sp. SG20033. The sequence goes on from NZ_CP172606.1 coordinate 1,333,863, forward strand.
GAATTAGTGATAATTAATGGTTTTCTATCTCGTTATAAAACTATTAACGAAGATTTCTCCGTCGTTCTCCGCATTAACGATTAGCTGGGCACTTTCACTGATACGTTGAGCAAGTGCTTTTTGCGCTTTTCCATCGAAGCTGTATAAAAGGGCTGAATAAACGTCGTTTAATTCTTCCTGCAGCGAATTCATTTCGAACTTTGGTTTAAGATTTTTTCGAACCGTTTCTAGCTTAGTATTTGCTACTTGCGTCATACCTGCTTTTAACATTTGACGCTGCAGCTGTTTTCGCATTGGATCATCTTTATGTTCTAAAAGGTTATCTAATGTAGGCATTACTTTGTCACTCCTATAATCTTAGCCAATTGGCGAGCATCTGATCTTTTTCCTCAAAATCGTCGGCGATTTTATTCAAGAAGCCGCCTATTTCCTCAAGGTCTGTAATCGCTGCCTGTAATGAATCTATGAATGATTGTTCAGCTTGTGTGTCGTAAAATATCGGACCTTTATCGTAAGATTGAGCTATATCCTCTAACGTATTTGTTACATCCTGCGAATTAAGCTGATCATAAAAGCCATGCCCAACTTGACCATAAAATTCCGTTTTCAATTCAGCGATTTTTTCGTCGTGCTCTTGATAGGCATTTTGTGCTTCTTTTTTCATCGTTCTTAAATCTTCGACCATCGCGTCAACTTTTTCGGCAAGTTTTTTGGCGCTTTTGGGAGTTACTTTAATGGCATCGCCGCCACCGATTGCGCCAGCCGGAAGCATTGCGTTTAGGTTTTTATCGTACACAAGCTCATCGCCGTTTACGTTTGTGATATTTCCGTTTTCATCAAACGTAAAGTTGGCTTCATTTAGACCGTGCGTATCAGGATTTCGAAGAATAACAGTATCTATAAAGTAGGCGAGGTTTTTTTCGATTTGGTCCCCCCATCTTCCACTCAGTCTTTGTTTGCGATTGATCTGCGAAAGTGCAGGGTTTTTTGTGTAAATTGTGGTCCCGTTGTGGCGGTCATACTCGTTCCAATAACCAGCTCCGACCATATCATCCGGATTGATAATAGACCTCACGTAAGGGTCGTACAAGCCATCGTTTATTTCTTCTTGCTTATTATCAGTATGTAGTTTGACGACAGAAGGGCTGTTAAACGCGACCCCATAAATATCATTGTTTACCGCACTGTATTCAGCCTCTGCGCCTCCGAGTGAATGACCTGTTGTTGAAACAATCGTCGATGTTCCGTTATACTTTCTTTTAACTTCTTTAACGAGCTGGTCTGCTTGGTCGATTTGCGATGTTTTCGTAATGAGTTTATAGTTTCCGGTTGTAAGCATCGCGTCTTGAGAAGGTGTGCCGTTATATTTTCCGAGTGTTTTAGACGTATCCTTCGCATCCTTTTCAACGATATAATGAGCTTCTTTTTTGGGGTCGCTTCCAAAAACAATGTTGCCGCCGTCAGCTTTTGCGCCATCATTGATCGGGTCTTTTCCGAGATCCGTTCCTGCAAATGATACAACAACATTTTCTGGATTTTTTGATTTAACCCATTTGCCGTTTTTTGTTTTTTCTCCTTGTGATAGTACAACCGCGTCCAATCCGGTATCTTCGTCAGTTTTTATTTTCTCAACATACCAAGGGATGTTTCTATCAGCTATAATAGGTTGATTGTTTTTTAGGCTTTCTTTAAGTTTATTATAATTGTATGCGTACCGACTAAGTATGTAATAAGTTTCATCAGATACTTCAGGTACTTTTATGTTCTTGGTCATACAAAACTCCTCACATATAATGTAAAATGAATTATTGAAAGGGTGATTCTATGAAAAAATACATTTTTATCCTTATAATTATTATTATAGCAGTTGGGGGTTTTATAATGAAGAATATTAATGATAAAAATGAACAGGCAGAAGAGGTAAAGATTGCTCAAGAACGAATGGAGAAATTTATCAAAGCGAATTATGAAGGAATACATAACGTTACATTTAAAGATAAATACGAAATAGATCCAATGGGTGGAATAGAGGTATTTGGTTATTACAACGATGATACATCCAATAAATTTGACGGTATTTATGATAAGGCAAATGACAAGATTATGGGGCACACTATAGATGCTGTGAGAAAGAAAGAATGCAGAGATAAAGACTGCGATTATTAATAAGACGCCATAGTGGCGTCTTTATTTTTGTATTATACCTTCAATTGCCTCGGATATCGTGGACCATTTTTCAAGTCCGCGAGCTACATGTGTACCTTTACCTGTTTTTGTTGCGTATGCTTCGTATGTATTATTGGCTTCGAACACTTTCACCGATAGCTCCCTCTCTCTAAAAAGCACCCATTCTTAAAACGTAAATTGGTAGAGAGAAATCAAACACAGCTGAGGGAAATTCACACGAGAAAAATTGGAGTAGAGTTGAAGATAATTGACGCCTACTAGGAGAGTTGGATTGAGGCTTTAAAAAGTAACTGCTTACCCTTTCGGGAAAAAATCGGTCTCCGGAGGAATAACTGAAGGGGGCCCGTTCACACCAACCAGCCCAAAACGCCCAAATTGTGTTGAAATTAAAAAAGAACTAGAAGAATTTTGTCGTTTTATGTTCTTAAATAAGAACTGGAAGGATATAATAGGTTATAAATAACCTGTTTCTTAGGAGGGAAAAGTTTGTATTATGAAATTGGTACCCTTGAGAATATAAGAGTGAAAGATAAAATTCAAAGTAACATAGAGTTTATAAGAGAGTTTACTCGAGAAGAACATGATGAATATGTTGAGCATTCTACATATCTTTTATTACACCAAAAAAATAAACATTTATACCAGATCATTGTAAGGAATGGGGAAGAACTAGAATGTTACTTAGAAACACTTGAAGAAAAAACAATGTCAGAAATACAAAAAGAACCAGATAATGTTATCTTTGAATCCAATCGGCTGTTTATGAATTACTTATCGATGATTCGATCCTATCTTGATCATATTCCTTCTACATTATCTAAAGTAATTGGTCCTCAAGCCAAAAATGAATTTAATGAATTTTTGAGTAAAGTATATGATAATTACTTTGAATATCGGTTTATTTACAGGCTAAGAAATTTAGCTCAACATTTTGACCTTCCTATTAATCTTTTAAGAACTTTTCAAGATTGCAGTTACGTAAAGATTGGCAGAGATCATATATTAAGATATGAAAAATGGAGTACTGTAAAAAAAGAAATTGAAAATATGGATGAAGAGATACCTGTTCTAGGGTTAGCGACTACAATGAATCTTATTATGAAGCTTGTATACTTTTGTGCAATGGATTTGTATGCTAAAGGTATAGAAAAAGCTCATAAATGGGTTGAACGATTACAAAAGGAGTTTAACTCTCCAGAATGTGTTTTAGCAGTTTCAAATACAATTGAAGATTTTAAATCAAAAAAATTTAAGATACATCAAATGAGAGTACAAAATTTTATTAGTACAATATCTGACATGAATGAACACCCACGGATAAATATTAAAATAAAATAAAAACAAACCCCATTTGGAGAGTCTAAATGGGGTTATTCGTTATCATATTAAGTTGCTGCTCTATCTGCGACCTTATAAGTGGACTGCTCAGAAAGAGCGTATGAAGCGCTGGATACTCCAACAATGCCAAGCAAGAGCGCTAAACAAATTGCAATTTTACATTTTTTCATTTAAATGTTTCCCCCTTTGAATTTGTTTACGTGCTTCAATTGCCATTTGATAAAAATCGACCGCATCATGTCTGTCTTCTTTGTTGGTCAAAAAATCAGCAACAGCAACAGCGTATTCTTCCATATCACCATAAAGGTTTTTCTCTTTGAAGAACTTGAACACTTCTCTAAGTGTTTGTAAGTCAAATGATAAATAAAGACCTTTAACCAGTTTTAATTTCTCGGTTACTTCCTGGTTGTTGTGTCGGGCAGCAACCTTCTGACCTTCCTGGTATAATTCTAACGCAGCCTTTAAATCATTCTTCTTTGCTTTGACATACGCCAGATTAAAAATCGCTTTGGACTCATAAATGTGCTTTCGATTCTTATGAATTTCATAGGCGATTTGAAAATGTTTCTCAGCATTGTCAAGTTCTTCAAGATTATTATAACATAATCCAACATTAAAATGAGCTGAACCAATTAAATGTTGTTCCCCTATTTTTATAGCATCATATAAGGCTTTTTCAGCTGTTTCTAAAGCGTCCTCATAACACATTTTATCTAGCCAGTTCCCAAAGATAACAAACTGACATTGGACCATTTCCTTGCCATATGTAAGGTTCCCCTGAGCATCTTTTTGTTCTTTAAATATAGAGTATGCTCGCTGGGCATAATTCATTGAAAAATGAGTCTCTTTCATATAGTAATAGACTTCTGACATTTTGAAATAGAACTCTGCCTTATCTGTATTTGCGTTCTTATCTAATAAATCAAGATATTTTTCGGCTTCGCGATAATATGTTAAAGCAATAACTAAATCTCTCGTTCTAAAATGATACATGCCGGTAAAAAAATGATAATAGAACTCTATTGTATTGGTGAGGGATTCAGGGGCCATATTTTCCCTTGTCTTTTTGAGATCAGCATAAACACCATCTATATTTTTAACAGAGTCAGGTTCGAGATACGAAAGCATTATTTCGTGCCGTAGCTTTAATAGCTGGAGATAGACTGCTACTTTTTCATTTTTCTCCATCATATCGAATTCTTTTTCAACTTTTTGTTTCATTTCTTTTGCTTTCTCAACTCGACCCTGTTTTATGACAACATACCAATGATTAATGTCTGTAGTTACGTAATGATATGGGATTAAATCCGAAACAGACAATCAAATACCTCCTTTTATTTACATATATTTAATATTATACCACTAAGGACACCCTCTAAAAGAATTATTTTTTGAAAAGTCCATCTATTTAGACTGAAAAAAGGTCAGAATAAACATAAATAAGGACTGTATCGTCTGATATGAACTCTTTAGCTTGCTTTAGAATTTAAGAAAGCTGATCTAAAAGGCACTCGAAGTCGTCTAATGATTTATAAATGGCATCTATCTTTTTCAAGAAAATGTTATAATGAAAAGCCATAAAATGATAGGAGGAGGAATTTCGATGCATTACATAACGGCATGTTTAAAAATCATCAGTGATAAAGACCTTAATGAGATAATGAAGGAATTCAAAAAACTTGAGGAAGAAACAAACAAAGAAGAGGGTTGTATTACATTCCATGCTTATCCGCTTGAGCCATCAGAACGTAAAATAATGCTTTGGGAGATTTGGGAAAACGAAGAAGCTGTGAAAATCCATTTCACGAAAAAACACACAATAGACGTTCAAAAACAAGAATTAACGGAAGTAGAATGGTTAATGAAAAGCAATGTGAATGATTGAAAGGCTCTTTAAAAAGAGACATTCAATGACTTAGTATCAGCCACTTGTGACTAAGTAGTAAATTGTTGTCCAACTCTTATTTTTTCTATTTAATATTTTTTGAGACGAAAATGTTTTTTTAAGTTGATTTTAAAATGTATTCAAAGTCAGCTCTGTTTGATTTAATGGATTATATTCTTTGGATAGCTTGTTACCATCATAATGGAGATACTCCGTATAAATTGGAGGTTAAAATAATGAGTCATTCTCAAGAAAAAATCGCACTAATTACAGGAGCAAGCAGTCAAGGGGATATTGGTACGGCTATTTGTCGTAAGTTAGCCTCACAGGGTATACATATCTTCTTTACTCACTGGAACTCTGATGCGGCCTGGATAGAAGAATTTCAACAAGAAATTTTACGTATGGGTGTGCGCTGTGAGGCAATGAAAATTGATTTATCAGATGCACATGCTGCATTCACAATACATGAAAAAATTTCAGATAAATTAGGATATCCTTCCATCCTTATTAATAATGCAGCTCATTCCGCAAGTGATAATTATGTATCGTTAGATGCTAAATCACTTGATGATCATTATGCGGTTAATATGAGATCAAATTTTCTTCTTTGTGTTGAATTCGCCCGTCGGTTTAAAAAGTCTAATTTAATATCAGGAAGAATCATCAATATGACATCAGGGCAGGATTTAGGTCCTTTGCCTGGGGAGTTAGCGTATGCAGCTACTAAAGGAGCTATTTCTGCCTTTACTAGGTCGTTATCACAAGAACTTGCACCATTGGGCATCACTGTTAACGCTGTAAACCCGGGTCCAACAGATTCTACATGGATGACAGATGAAATAAGAAATTTTCTTTCACCTAAATTTCCAATGGGGCGTATTGGCACACCAGATGATGCAGCACGAATGATTGCTTTTCTTGCAAGTGATGAGGCTGAATGGATAACGGGACAAATTATTCATTCAGAAGGTGGATTTATTCGGGGCTAAGCTACTGAAACACAATATACACCAATGTATGAGGTATTCCCAAAACTAAATCTAAACTTGAAGCGCAATTGAAATAAAATAAGGTCCCTTCTCTTTTTAGAGGGGGACCTTATTTTATTCATGCATGTTTTGCATCCAGAAAATCTGGCGGATAAGAGATTAATAAACCGTTACATATACTTTTCCGAATACTGCAGTACCTTTAAACAAAGTAATCGTGGCTTTCCCTTTTGATTTAGCCGTCACTAAACCATTTTGATCGACTTCAGCAACTTTTTGGTTATCAGTCCAATAACGAGTAGCTGAATTATTTTTAACAGAATAGGTTTCTCCAACTTTTAGAGGTAAATTATAGTCTTGAATCTTGATAACATGTGTAGGTGAAATAGAAATGTTCTTTACTTCAGTAGGTGTGGAGTTTATTTCATGAGCTGAAGCTACCCCGCTGACCGACAGAGCTAACGCAGAAATCGATAAAGCAGAAACAACAGTTTTTTTGAAATTCATTTTGAAACACTCCTTTAAAGTTTTTTGTCTTGCACTATAACAATTCAATAAAAGTAATTATTTTCCTTGTAAATAAATGTTAATAATATGTGAACGATCAATTGATTTGAGCTAAGACTATTGTGTGCTCTGCACAGAGTTTGTATTTATGATGGAAAATTGCTGAGAGAGAATGGCCATCCTTAAAATGTTAATAGCACACATTTGATGGTTATTAGTTTGTTGAGCGTGTGGGAATTTTGTTACCTGCACTTTATCCCCGAAGATACCAAATCACTTTTCTTCATCATGTTCTTACTTTCGTACTCATACATTAGAAAATCTTCGTTCTAAATAAGTGAAGAATTGGAGTATTTTTATGAATTTCTGCTGAATAACGATAAAAAATACATTACATAGCAAACTCAAAGAATATAAAAATCGCATTTTTCCGGAAGCTTCGGTAAAAAACGAAACTTTTGTCTCTATGATTTTATTTTATAATGTAAACGGTTTCTTATATAGTATACTTATACTATCAATTTGCTCAAGTAGATACTGACAGGAAGGATAGAAAAACAGATGGAATACATAAATTCAAGACAAAAAGAGATTTTGTATCTGTTGTTATCTGAACCTGATGACTATTTAGTTGTGCAAGATTTCGCAGATAGGGTACAGTGTTCTGAAAAAACAATCCGGAATGATTTGAAAGTGATCGAGGATTATCTCAATGAGCATTCTCATGCACAGCTTATTCGAAAACCAGGGTTGGGCGTTTATTTACATATAGAAGAACAGGAAAGGACCTGGCTAAGCCAACAATTACATACTGAACATTTTTCTTCTAGGCAGCGGAGCGATGAAGAAAGAATGCTGCACATTGCTTATGACTTATTAATGAATCCGAAGCCTGTTTCCGCAAAAGACATTGCCGCTCGGCATTTTGTCAATCGATCTTCCATTAAAAAGGATTTATACGCAGTAGAAGAGTGGCTGAAGCGTTTTGATCTCACACTGGTTTCTAGGCAGCGGCTTGGATTAAAGGTTGAAGGGAACGAAAGAAATAAAAGAAAGGCATTGGCAAGAATATCTGATTTGATCCACAATACAGCGTTTACCAGCCAATTTATTAAAAGTAAGTTTTTACATTATGAAGTAGACTTTGTGACGAAAGAAATCAAATCATTGCAAAAAAAGCATTCCCTCTATTTCACAGACGAAACGTTTGAAAGTTTGCTGCTGCATACATTGTTAATGGTCCGCCGCATCAAAATGAAGCAGCCGATTTCATTGTCCCCAAAAGAAATGGCGGCAGTAAAAAAGAAGAAAGAATATCAATGGACATTTGCTTGTTTACAACGGCTCGAACCGGTTTTTGCAATCCGCTTTCCTGAAGAAGAAGCCGTGTACTTAACATTACATATATTGGGCGGTAAAGTTCGTTATCCATTGCAAACAGAAGAGAACTTTGAAAATGCTGTGCTTCCTAAGGTTGTAGGGCATTTAATCAATCGTGTTTCAGAGCTGAAAATGATGGATTTTCATAAGGATCAGGATTTGATCAATGGTTTGAACATTCATCTCAATACTGTGCTACAACGGCTGAGCTACGATCTTTCTGTAGCAAATCCTATGCTCAATGACATCAAAAAGATGTACCCTTATTTGTTCCACCTCATCATTGATGTTTTGGAAGATATCAATCAAACTTTTGATCTTCATATTCCTGAGGAAGAGGCAGCATATTTGACATTGCATTTTCAGGCAGCGATCGAACGGATGCAGTGCAGCAGCGAGACACATAAAAAGGCGATTATCGTCTGCCACATGGGGATTGGGATGTCACAATTGCTGCGGACAAAAATTGAACGGAAATGTCATCAAATCGCTGTAATGGCCTGTATTGCAAAGGCCGATTTAAAGGATTATATCAAAAAGCATGAGGATATTGATCTTGTCATATCCACCATTGCGCTGGAGAATATAACGGTTCCCCATATTGTTGTGTCTCCGCTTTTAGAGCCTGGCGAGGAGAAGAAATTAAGTGCGTTTATACGTCAGCTGGGCGAATCACACCGCCAAAAACAAAAAACGTTTCAAATGCTGAACAATACGACTCCTTTTTTGGTTTTTTTGCAGCAGGAGGCGGAGCATCGCTACAAGTTAATCGAACAGCTGGCGACAGCTTTGTTTGAGAAAGGCTATGTTGATAAGGACTATGCGGTTCATGCGGTGATGAGGGAAAAAATGTCGGCGACAAATATTGGATCAGGCATTGCCATTCCTCATGCAAACGCTAAATTTATTAAACAATCAGCAATCGCGATTGCCACATTAAAGGAGCCGCTTGAATGGGGAAATGAAAAAGTTTCGCTCGTTTTTATGCTGGCTGTCAAACACGAGGATAAAACCATGACAAAGCAGCTGTTTAGCGAGCTTTCATATCTTAGCGAGCAGCCGGCCTTCGTCCAGAAGCTGACGAAAGAAGCCAATGTCATGACATTTTTATCTCATTTGGATTATTAAAAGCAGGGATTATTCCTTGCTTTTTTTTGTTATAGGGAAAAATGCCTTTATTACCGGAACCTATGGTAAAAAAAGCGATTTTATTGAGCTGATTTCGGTATACAGTTGAGACAAGATCTTATTATTCACACTTTAAGGAGGTTTCCTATGAAACTGTTAGCGATTACATCTTGTCCGAACGGAATCGCCCATACTTATATGGCAGCGGAAAATCTGCAAAAAGCTGCTGATAGACTGGGCGTTAGCATCAAAGTTGAGACCCAGGGGGGAATTGGTGTCGAAAATAAGCTAACCGAAGAGGAAATTCGCGAAGCGGACGCAATCATTATTGCTGCAGACCGCTCGGTAAACAAAGACCGGTTTATAGGCAAAAAACTGCTGTCTGTAGGGGTACAGGACGGCATCCGCAAACCGGAAGAATTGATTCAAAAAGCTCTTAACGGGGATATGCCGGTCTATCGTTCCGCTACAAAATCGGAATCCGGCAATCATCAGGAGAAGAAACAAAATCCAATTTACCGTCATTTAATGAACGGCGTTTCATTTATGGTTCCTTTCATTGTCGTCGGCGGATTATTGATAGCGGTTGCATTAACGCTTGGAGGGGAGAAAACACCTAAAGGCTTAGTTATCCCGGATGATTCCTTCTGGAAAACGATTGAACAGATCGGCAGTGCTTCATTTTCATTTATGATTCCGATTTTAGCCGGCTATATCGCCTATAGCATCGCTGATAAACCGGGACTTGTGCCAGGGATGATCGGCGGTTATATTGCGGCGACTGGAAGTTTTTATGACAGCGCAAGCGGCGCCGGATTCCTCGGGGGGATTATTGCCGGGTTTTTGGCCGGATACGCGGCACTTTGGATCAAAAAATTAAAAGTTCCAAAAGCAATCCAACCGATTATGCCGATTATTATTATTCCGGTGTTTGCATCACTGATTGTAGGTTTAGCGTTTGTGTTTTTGATCGGCGCGCCTGTAGCTCAAATTTTCGCCTCTTTAACAGTTTGGCTGGCGGGGATGAAAGGGTCGAGCTCGATCCTTCTGGCATTGATTTTAGGGGCGATGATCTCATTTGATATGGGCGGTCCCGTAAATAAGGTGGCGTTTCTGTTTGGATCGGCAATGATTGGAGAAGGAAATTATGAAATTATGGGACCAATTGCTGTCGCCATTTGTATCCCCCCGATTGGCCTTGGCATTGCGACGTTTTTAGGAAAAAGAAAATTCGAGGCATCTCAAAGAGAAATGGGGAAAGCGGCATTTACGATGGGACTCTTCGGCATTACTGAAGGAGCGATTCCATTTGCGGCGCAGGACCCTCTGCGCGTCATTCCAAGTATTATGGCAGGCTCAATGACAGGTTCTGTGATAGCGATGATTGGCAATGTGGGAGACAGAGTGGCGCACGGCGGACCTATCGTTGCAGTGCTTGGCGCAGTTGATCATGTCTTGATGTTTTTTATTGCTGTGATTGCAGGATCTCTTGTCACTGCTCTGTTCGTCAATGTACTAAAAAAGGATATTACGGCGCCTCCTGTGCTCAGTGAAACTGCACCAAGTGAAGCTGCGGCAGCAAATGAAATAAAGCAGCCAATTCAAAGCCAAAAAGCTGAGATGTCGGAATTTAAAAAACTGACAGACATTATCAGCCCGGAATTAATTGAACCAAATTTATCGGGGGAAACGAGGGATGACATCATAGATGAATTGATTCAGAAATTGTCCCGAAGAGGTGCGCTGCTTTCAGAGAGCGGGTTTAAACAAGCCATTTTGAATCGTGAACAACAGGGAACAACGGCGATTGGCATGAATATCGCGATTCCGCACGGAAAGTCTGAGGCGGTCAGGGAGCCGAGTGTTGCCTTTGGGATCAAACGATCAGGTGTTAATTGGAATAGCCTGGATGGATCAGAAGCTAAATTAATCTTTATGATTGCTGTACCGAAAGAGAGCAGGGGAAACCAGCATCTCAAAATACTGCAGATGCTATCTCGAAAGCTAATGGATGACAATTATAGGGAGCGGCTGCTCTCCGTGCAAACAACAGAAGAAGCCTACAAGCTGCTAGAAGAAATCGAATAAAGCGGGGGATTTTCATGACGACTGAACCGTTATTTTTCAAGCCTGTTTTCAAAGAAAGAATTTGGGGCGGGACCGCTTTAGCTGATTTTGGCTATACCATTCCGTCACAACGAACAGGGGAGTGCTGGGCTTTTGCCGCGCATCAAAATGGTCAAAGCGTTGTTCAAAACGGAATGTATAAGGGGTTCACGCTCAGCGAATTATGGGAACATCACAGACATTTATTCGGACAGCTTGAAGGGGATCGTTTCCCTCTGCTTACAAAAATATTAGATGCTGACCAGGACTTATCTGTTCAGGTGCATCCGAATGATGAATATGCCAACATACATGAAAACGGTGAGCTTGGAAAAACAGAATGCTGGTACATTATTGATTGCCAAAAAGATGCCGAGATTATTTATGGCCACAATGCAACAACAAAGGAAGAACTAACTACCATGATAGAGCGTGGAGAATGGGATGAGCTCTTGCGCCGTGTAAAGGTAAAGCCGGGGGATTTTTTCTATGTGCCAAGCGGTACTGTTCATGCGATTGGAAAAGGAATTCTTGCTTTAGAGACGCAGCAGAACTCAGACACAACCTACAGATTATATGATTATGATCGAAAAGATGCAGAAGGCAAGCTGCGCGAGCTTCATCTGAAAAAGAGCATCGAAGTGATAGAAGTCCCGTCTATTCCAGAGCGGCATACAGTTCACCATGAACAAATCGAGGATTTGCTTACAACGACATTAGTTGAATGCGCTTACTTTTCGGTGGGGAAATGGAACTTATCAGGATCAGCAAGCTTAAAGCAGCAAAAACCATTCCTTCTTATCAGTGTGATTGAAGGGGAGGGCCGTATGATCTCTGGTGAGTATGTCTATCCCTTCAAAAAAGGAGATCATATGTTGCTGCCTCACGGTCTTGGAGAATTTAAACTCGAAGGATATGCAGAATGTATCGTCTCCCATCTGTAACATGGCAGGGCTTGAGAAATAAATTTGCGAGTGAAGACGCCTATTCTCCAGCGATGATCTAAATCAAATATGAGTTTAATAGTCGGAGAAGAAATGCTACACTCTTTTCTGTATATGGTAAAGAATGAAAAAACACGATTCGGTTGGTAGTCCGGATGCATGATTGATCATGTCAGTAACCTTCCCCTCCTCGGGATGTCCATCATTCTTTAATATCTTTTATGAGGAGGGAATCGTTATGAAATTAACGGTTTACTATGATGGTCAGTTTTGGGTAGGCGTTGTTGAAGTTGTCAACAATGGAAAGCTAAGAGCCTTTCGTCATCTTTTTGGCACAGAGCCGAGGGATTCTGAAGTATTAGAGTTTGTTCATAACCAACTTTTGAATATGATGGTCCAAGCTGAGCAGGAAGGAGTTCGTTTACAAGGCAGACGTCAAAAAAAGATCAATCCAAAAAGATTGCAGCGCCAGGTTTCAAAAGAGTTGAAAAACGCCGGAGTAACTTCTAAAGCTCAAGAGGCGATAAAGCTAGAGCTTGAAGCAAGAAAGCAAAAGAAAAAACAAATAACGAAAGAACAACAAGAATATGTAAAAGAGCAAAGGTATATGCTCAAAAAGCAAAAAGCGAAAAAGAAGCACAGAGGTAAATAATCCAAACAAACGCAGGCGCAGTGCCTGCGTTTGTAATCAAGGACTCTACTCTGTAACGTATATCCAATGCATATAATCCGCTGATTTATGATCCAATATAAACCCTAACTTCTCCAAGGTTTTTTGTGAGCCTAGATTATCATGTTCGCATCTTGCGGTGATCCGGTTTACTGTTTCTTGGCTTAATGCCCAGTTTATTAGTTTTTGGGCGGCTTCCACACAATAACCTTTGCGGCGATGACTTTTATTTGTTGCAAAACCGATTTCAATCATGCCATTTTCGTCTGGGTCACCTAAAAATCCAGTTCCCCCAACAATTTCATGACTGTCCTTCTTTACAATAATCCATGAATCAAATCCTTTTGTTCCATTGTTTTTGACTAAAATCTCGCGGAAATAAGGTATCGCTTCAAAAAAATCAGAATTTGGCCATTCACCATTTGTTTCATAACCTAAGTCTTTGATAGCCTGATGATCTTGTTTAGACGCGGCGTCAAGAAGGGGAATATCAATCGTTTTTAAACGTAATCGATTCGTTTCAAGGAGAACCATATATCTAATCCTCTTTTCTTTTTACTGGGAATAATGATAACATATAACAATTTTCTCTGATACCTTGGCAGTAGAGAAAGATGAAAAAATTGAGGGGGATTGAAAGAGTGACAGGTGAGAGTTTGCCCAGCCCAAAAACGGGTAGGAAAATGCTGATGTTAATGTGTCCCTACCCGTTTTTCTGTTCCTGAATGCAGGGTTTCTGATAACATGTTGTGCTACCTTTTCGCAATCAAATAAAGCGATATGGCTCTTTGGGTTTGCACAGGATTATGAATGATAATGACCCATTGGTTTCTTCGTCTTGGAAAGCTTGCTACCGCATACAATGGAGCAGTATCGCGCGGAGTGAACCCACCATTTATCACGTTGATATCTCTTCCTTCTAGATGACAAACTAAGTATTCACCTGGATTGATGACCTGTTGGTTCGTCCATGCGTAAGAATAAAAGCCGTCTCCAAGATCTTCGGTGGAAGATGGGGGGACAAAGCCATCTACAGTCAATGTGATTTCTCTTCTTCGCTGTCTTTCTGAAAAGTCTGGACTTCTTTGAGGGTTATGAGTATGTGAAAAGTAAGGAATTAACGCAGGGCCATAAAAGTAATGATACAAAGCAACCACTCCTTTATTTTCCATTCATACAAATTGTATGTGGGAGTTATTTGTTCATTCCTGTTTTGTTCCATGTAGACTAATAATGGGCTATAGGCGTCCAAGGAAATCAATTTGTCCTTTCGTTGATTCAATGCTAGTAACCTTGAAAATGCAGGTTAGGATGATAGAATTTACATATTACTGCAAGAAGTTAGACATACATCATTTTGATAGTGGGTGAAAACGATGGCGAAAAAAATGGCAAAAACAAATGCGGTTCGTCTGATAGAACAGCAGAACATCTCTTATGAGTTATTAGGGTATAAAACAGACGGCCAGCCTGTAGATGGCATCTCTGTTTCGGAAAAAGTCGGTTATCCTGTGAAATATGTATATAAAACGTTGGTTGCAGCAGCAGGAACAAATCATTATTATGTCTTTGTTGTACCCGTTGCAGAAGAGTTAGATGTAAAAAAGGCAGCAAAGGTGACAGGGGAAAAGAAAATAGAAATGATTGCAATGAAGGAGCTATTAGCGGTAACTGGCTATCTTCGCGGCGGCTGCTCGCCAATTGGCATGAAAAAATTGTTCCCGACCTATATTGATGCATCTGCAGAAACGCTTGATTTTATCATTGTCAGTGCAGGGAAAATCGGTATGCAGCTAAAGTTGGCGCCACAAGATTTAGCCAAATCATGTGATGCCGCATTTGCAAAAATTGTATAGATGCAGATATAGGGGAAACGAAAAAGCTTAGTCATGTCGATTAAGCTTTTTCCGCATCCCTTTCAAATATGATTTCAAAATAAGCAGCTGCCCCATACCCATCTATACTGGGAGCGAAAATCTGAACGAATCTCCAGCCTCTTTTCGCATAATCATGGATGATTTGCTGGTAATCTTCTTTAGGCCTTCTTCTCATCGTGCTCAGCTCAACTCTTACGAATTCATATTCTTTCATCGTTTGATCCCTCCTATTAAGGTATACGCATAATTGAGCAAGAAGTTCCGAAAACCTAGGTTAAGGTCTGCCTCACTAAACACAGGAACATCTTGAAGAGTTAAGAGGCTATAAAAACGAATTTCACCGGGTCAGCAGTCCAAATGAATCTCTTGCTTATTGCATTTGACTGAGTATATAAGTAAAAAAAGAGCGGCCAGAACATATAAGAAGGAGATGATCATTAACGCACTCATAACAGGGTAGTGTTTAGCGGAATAGATGAAAAAATCAAGCTGTGAAATTTGTTTGGGGCTGCTGACGGCATCAATTCCATTTAGCAGTTTTGAGAGTTTAGCAGTATAGTTCCAATCAAATCGATCTGAAACAAGCTCGCTTCCTTGATACCAATTAACAGCAGCTAAAAACAGAAATATCATAATAGAAAATCCAAGCTGAACAACTAAAAACATTCCCTTCACTTTTGTATGACCTCCAAATCTATGAATATGGGAAAATCAAACAATATATTACCACCGTATGGGTTATTCTTGCAATTTCACTTTCATACAACTCAAACGCAAGTCTATTTTTTTGTTTGTTTTTGGCTTATAATACCTGATGATGGAAAAAGAGTGCGGGTTTATAGATTAGAGAACAAATGTATTTCTTAGCATTTTTTATTTGTGGAGAGAGTATAGAAGCATTCGATTAGATCTGCTTTTTCACAGAAACGCTTTTCATCTGTTTGCCTGAGCTTTACAATTGGCTGGCAAAAAACAATGATTTCTTTCAATCAAAACATGCAACGATGCGACATATTTTATATCTTGATGACTTATCTCATTGCCTTTAAGTCATTCTATCGAGAAAGCGATGGTATTTTATGAACAAAGAAACCCTAAAAAACATACTCATGATTTTTTCAATATGCGCAACCCTCCGAGAAACCGATGGTATGCGCATAGCTGATAGCTGGATTTTGAGTGAGATTATACGATTTTTGATTTGCATGGCTGTGTTTTTTGCCGTGACATTTCTATTAGATGCTGTTTTTCCAAACAAAAAAGAGTCACATTAATGTGTGGCTCTTTTTGCATCATCTGATTAGAAACATCATAAATGAATCGATCATCATGATGAAGAACAGCAAGCAAAAATAAATAAGCGAGTAGACAAACATATCCTTTGCCCACTTCACGTCATCGTCTGTTTTGAATCCTTTGATGCTTTTTTTGATCCATATGCCTCCGAGAACCAAGGCGGCTAAGAAATAAAATGGGCTTATATGGCCGGTGCCGAGAGAGAAAGGAAATAATAGCGTGACCGCCACCAGGACGGCAATATATTGCATCATTTTTATTTTTGTTACATAATTGCCTTTGACTACTGGCAAGAGCGGAACGCCAGCAGCGCGATATTCCTCTTTGCGTCTTATCCCAATCGCCCAAAAATGCGGCGGCTGCCACAGAAACATAATCGTGTACAACAGCACTGCTGTCATACTGAAGTCACCGGTTACGGCACAATACCCCATCAATGGCGGCGCAGCTCCTGGGAAGCTCCCGACAAATGTGCTCCACACAGACGTTCGTTTCACCCATACCGTATAGATAATCGCATAAAAAATAAAGGCGGCCAGTCCGAGAAAGGCCGTTAATGGATTGAGGGAATAAAGCATGGCAAGACCTGCGATTCCTAAAACAGAGCCATATGTTAAGATCATGGCTGGCGGCATTTTCCCTGTGACCGAGGCCCTGCTGCGAGTGCGTGCCATTTTTGCGTCCATATGCCGATCAAAATAGTTGTTATAGACAGTGCCGGAAGCCATCACAAACGCGGTTCCCAACATTGCTGTTACCATTGTCATCAAAAAAGCCAAGCCGGTTAACGTGTTTTCTGCGCTTGCAAACGCGATCCAAAATCCGCCGAAGGCTGCTATCGAGTTTGATATGATAATGCCGGGTTTTGCAAGTTTGATAAAATCGTAAATGGTTACCCGGTTCGAAGCTTTTATGTATTTTGTTTCAGATATGGCTGCAGAATCTCTTGTATTCTCCAAAAATAGACGCCTCCCCCAAAACTGCATGCTTTTGTTATCGTAACAAGAGGGGGACGGAATCACAATTATTTCCTATATTTGTCATGATATTGTCATTTTTAAAACAAAAAAATGGGGAGCTGGACTGCCCCCATTTTGATATGCGGCGACTAGTAACCGTAACCTCCGCCATAACCGCCGCCGTAACCGTGCCAAGGGTAGTAAGGCGGTCGCGGGCGCGGGTAGTAATAAGGCGGGCGCGGATAAAACGGGTAGAACGGATAATACGGTCTTGGATAATAATAAGGCGGATAAAATGGCGGTCTCGGACGCGGATAATAATAAGGCTGTCTTTCATCATAAGGGGTAATTTGTTCAAATGACTGTTCATTCAAAGGGTAATCCAAGAGGAAAACCTCCCTAGCTTTTTTTATTCCTTTTACCATATTCCTGATGCTTAAGTTGGGTGTATGTACATTCATGAAATTCGGTTTTTTTTATGATGAAATTCCTTAAAAAGGATTGACATGAACTTCTAAATCTCATAGTATTACAAATGTGAAATAAATGTTACTACAATGTTACAAAAACATTTCTAAATAGATACAGTTCCAACTGATGAAGAGTAAATCGAAATGGCTACGAAAGAAGGAGTTTTTGTTGTTGGCAAAAAGAATCAAATGGTTTCATGTATTAATAGCAGTTGTATGTGTGGTGGGCCTTATCGGCTTTTTCCATAATCATTCATTGAAAAAAGAAACGGTCATGAATAAAGTAAGAACTGATTCTCAATATGGGAATGTTGAGATCGCAACGCTTGTGAATGACGGGAAAACTTTTAATTACGCGGTTAACTATCCCGTTTTCAAAAATGAAAAAATGGATTCGGCATTAAAAAGATTCGCAGAAAAAGAGGTTCGTCAATTTCAAAAGGAAACAAAAGACGTTGACCAAGAGCATACGACAAAACGCAACGAATTAAATGTTGATTATAAAATTGTCCATTATGCCAAACAGACAGTGGCGATTATATTTAATGAATATAAATACATCGGCGGGGCACACGGGCAAACCGTGAAAAAAACGTTTAACTATGATTTTAGTAAACAAGCGTTTCTTTCCATTGATGATATTTTCAAAGAGGACGCTGACTACTTACATAAGCTTTCGTTAATCGCTTATCACGAGCTGAAAAAGAATAAGGACATTGCCGCGGACGATGCACTGTTAAAGGAAGGGACGGCTCCGAAAAAAGAAAATTTCAGCCGCTTTGCCATCAAGGAGGATTATATCGAACTTTACTTTGACACATATCAGGTTGCAGCAGGCTATCTTGGAGAGCAATCGATTGCCATTAAGAAAAGTCTTTTGAAAGACATTCTGAAAGAACAATATATTGATAAAGCAAAAAATAAAAATAAAATCAAAGAACAAAAGCCGAAGCATGAAGTGATTTCTTTACCCAAAGAGGAAACGGTTGATCCAAATCAAAAAGTCATTGCGCTTACTTTCGACGACGGCCCGAATCCTGCGACAACAAATCAGATTCTAGACTCCTTGAAGAAATATAAGGGTCATGCCACGTTTTTTGTTTTGGGGAGCAGGGTTCAATATTATCCGGAAACGCTAATAAGAATGCTGAAAGAAGGAAATGAGGTGGGGAACCATTCATGGAGCCATCCGCTTCTCACAAGGCTTTCAGTGAAAGAAGCGTTAAAGCAGATCAATGATACGCAAGACATCATTGAAAAAATAAGCGGATATCGTCCGACGCTTGTAAGACCCCCATACGGCGGCATTAATGATGAACTGCGGAGTCAAATGAAAATGGATGTTGCGTTATGGGATGTTGACCCGGAAGATTGGAAAGACCGTAACAAAAAAACAATTGTTGACCGTGTCATGAATCAGGCGGGAGATGGAAGAACCATTTTAATTCACGATATTTACCGCACCTCTGCTGATGCGGCCGATGAAATTATAAAAAAGCTCACCGATCAAGGCTATCAATTGGTGACAGTTTCTCAGCTTGAAGAGGTTAAAAAACAAAGAGAAGCGAAATAAATTAAAAAAGGCTGTCCGTACGGACAGCCTTTTTTCTATTTAATAAGAGCCTGTGGTGGCCCAAACATTTAAGTTTGGTCCTGAATACTTGCCAAAAGCGTAAGAAGTCCTTGGATCTAAATCATATACCATCGGTGTATAGCAAGACTTTTGGCCGGCCACCGCTTTTCCATTGCCGCCTGCAGAATCACAATTATATCTCTTTCCGTCCGTGTTTCGGGTAATCTCCGCATTTGCTTCAAAGCCAGACGTCAATGTATTATTCATCGTGATTTTTGCCCAAGCCGTTTTACATGTACTGCTGAATTTAAGCTCGACTACTCCGATGACTTGATTGCTGGCATTCACTAAGTTTGAGGATTTTTTTGTAGAGCCGCTGGACGCACAATCATTGTAATAAGGGCTTTTTCCATCGTAGGCATGGGTTTCCGCATTGGCGGGTACACCTTTGACGGCAAAAACAAATACTACTGCAAATAACACCAATGAAGCCTTCGTAAACAGTCTTTTCATATCCTTTATGACCTCCTTAATATGGCAAACAATAAATCATACGGAGGAACAATCAAAACATGCATGCTTTTTTGTGAACAATAAAGGCGGCCGGGAGGATGGAGTTCTTGGCCGCCTTTGATGTGAGATTAAACTTTTACATCAATGGTTTGTCCGAGAGTCGGATGCTGAATCATCTTTAAGGTTTGATCGGCATTTTGCTGGGCGGTATCCAGCATTTTTTTCGTTAAAGCGATATTAACATTCTGGGCAAGGGATGCTTGATGCATTGCAACCGATAAAGCAGGAATATCCATCGTTCCACCTCCTATGCCTTACCTATCGGCGGCTTTGTATCATTTTACAGTGAAAAATGGCTTAATTTTCGCTGTTGACCCCTACGCTGCGGCATATCGTATGTTTTTGACAAGGAGGGAATCAGGATGAATCTTGTCATGGAAAAGACCTTTGAGCAATACGAAAAGCTGTTTTCAATGGAAGAACAGAAAAGAGAAGATGAATTTCGGTATACGATGATGAGGCCGTTTGAAAAGATGTGGACCGCCATCCATGTTCCGCTGAAAACGAAGGAGCCAAACGGCTATGATGTGATCATGGCTGCGAAAATGCTGGGCTATTTGGATGTCCGTGATGTTGAAATCGGACAGAAAGCACTGCGAATACTGAAAGAATCACATGTTTCAGAGACTGCGGAATCTGCACTTCGGCAATGCATATTTTTTGATGAGCGCGAACAGCTGCGGGTGAATGCAAAGGAGATCAAATTCGGCCTTTATATCGCTGATCCAAATAAGCTTCAGCTGCAAAAAGGCTACTGCGGGTTTGGCGGGATACCGGGCTTTATTCATGTATGGCTTGATCCGAACCGTTATAACCTGCCAAGGATTCCTTCCATTATTGCTCATGAGTTTCATCATAATGTGCGGTTTTCGTATATAGATTTTCATCATGGCTCTGTAAGTGTCGGGGATTATCTTGTGATTGAAGGATTGGCGGAATCATTCGCCAGAGAGCTGTTTGGTACGGAACGATTGGGCCCTTGGGTAACTCGTTTTGATCATGAGGATTTGCAATATTCCATTGATGTGATTAATGAGGTGCTGGATGTGAAAGGATTTTCGGAAGTCAGCCGTTATATGTTTGGTGATCCAGTTGCTAACGACCAAGGCTTTAAGCCTGCAGGTTTATCGGCTTTTGCGGGTTATGCAGTTGGCTATCATGCCGTTCAGTCATTTATGAATCAACATCATATCACGATAAGCGAGGCCACGCGTTTGGATGCGAAGACCATTCTTTCTCAGTGCGGATTGTTTTCCAAATGAAAAAAAGCGTCACATACAGCGGCGCTTTTTGATTCCCAAAACCAGCAGTTCTATGGCGGCACAGGCGGCAATTCCGATTGTATATGCTTCGATATCGCTCCATAAAAAACCGTACCCCAGTACAAGTCCGCCAAGAGAAGTATCCCTAATCTGATCGATCCATTCGGCATGATAGAGCTGGCTGAATTCAATGACAAAACAGAAAGAAAGACTGATAATGCCCGTTATCATTGTCTTCAGCTTCCGAAATAGAAATCCGCATCCCGTAAAGATCATGGCGGCCCACAACGAGTCCCCAAGATAAGTATTGAGGGTATCAGGAAGAACCCTGGAGTATGCTCTGGATCCAAGCCCCAGCCCAATGATCAGTAAGGTGAAAACTGCATATATCCAACGATTTCGCTTCATTGCGAATTGATACCCCGTCTCTGCTTCATCTCCCTGTATTGTAAGGAATATAGCTTTTATTTGTCCACTAAAAAAGCGGCTGAATAGCCGCGTAGGGTGTTTATTTTGCTTTTAGGTTTACATGGTCGGCTGTCTGATCCGTGCCTATTACAAAATGGAGTTCATAGCGACCTGTATCATATACATAATCGATTTCATCGGTAAACGGGACGGTTAACACCCGATTTGCTGGCCCTAATTGCTTCTGCAGCACTTCCGGCGTAACTCCGCCTAAATTCAGCTGCCGTTCCACACCGGTTCCAAAGTAGCGGATTTCTGAAATTGTCATGTCTTTATGATAGGAAAATCCGTAGCCCGGCTGTCCCATATTCCAGTGATATAAATCAAATCGATTGTCTCCCCCGACTGGTCTTTCCGGTTCCCCAAACGCAGCGTGGACATCCCCTTTTGTGCTTTTGTTAATGGTAAGGCCTTGCGCCTGCTGAGGCATTTCCCCTTTGTAGGCGGTGTTGTAAAGGTTTTTGACGAGCTCAGTGGCTGATTGGTTTGTATTTTCATAGAGTGTATTTGTTTGAGCTGCGGCCTTTGCCGGTGCTGAAAAGGACGCAGCCCCAAAGCCGGTAAAACAGCTTGTTACTGCTGCCGCAGCGGTAATAGCAGACATTGTCTTTTTCATGTTAATCCCTCCTTTTTTATCTACCATCCCGTTTCCCGGTGTTAGTGCAATAAAACATGTGAGTGCGCTTTGTATGTTTTATTGAGTTGTTGTAAGGGAACTGAAATAGGTAATTCGGTATATAAAGCAAGAAAGGGGAATGGAGATGCCTGGCAAGAAAAAAATCACAATAAACGGCGTTGAAATGGAAGCGTCCGAGGAACAGACGGTGCTGCAGCTTTTGAATAACAGCTCGATTGAAGTGCCGCAAGTTTGCTATCATCCAAGCTTAGGACCGATTGAGACATGTGATACGTGCATCGTCAGCATCAATGGTGAGCTGAAGAGGTCGTGCTCCGCTGAATTAAAGGATGGGGATATCATTGATACGCTCTCACCTGACGTGAAAAAAGCGCAGGTCATCGGGATGGACAAGATTTTATATAATCATGAGCTTTATTGTACAGTTTGCGATTACAACAATGGGGGATGCGAAATACATAATACGGTGAAGGAAATGAAAATCAATCACCAAAGCATTCCGTTTGATCACAAGCCATACCATAAGGATGAATCCCATCCGTTTTATCGGTATGATCCAGATCAATGTATTTTGTGCGGACGCTGTGTTGAGGCATGCCAGGACGTTCAGGTAACTGAAACGCTGACCATTGACTGGGAGCGGAAACGCCCGCGCGTCATTTGGGATAACGACGTGCCGATCAATGAGTCGTCATGTGTGTCATGCGGCCATTGTTCAACGGTCTGTCCGTGCAACGCGATGATGGAAAAAGGAATGGAAGGGGAAGCCGGATATTTAACAGGCATCAATAACGAAACGCTGCGACCGATGATCGAGATCACGAAAGGCGTAGAGACAGGCTACGGATCGATTCTCGCGATTTCTGATATGGAATCTGCTATGCGCGATGAACGAATCAAAAAAACGAAAACCGTCTGCACGTATTGCGGCGTCGGCTGCAGCTTTGATGTCTGGACAAAGGGCAGAGACATTCTGAAAGTAGAGCCGCAGGAGGAAGCGCCAGCCAACGGCATTTCTACTTGTGTGAAAGGCAAGTTCGGCTGGGATTTCGTTAACAGCGAAGAACGCCTGACAAAGCCGCTGATCCGTGAAGGTGACCATTTTCGTGAAGCAGAGTGGGAGGAGGCGTTATCGCTGATCGCCAGCAAGTTCACGGAATTAAAAGAGGCGTTTGGCCCGGATTCTCTCGCTTTTATTACATCTTCTAAATGTACAAATGAAGAATCCTATCTTATGCAAAAGCTGGCCAGAGGGGTCATTGGCACAAATAATGTGGACAACTGCTCTCGCTATTGCCAATCTCCTGCGACTGCCGGCCTGTTCCGGACAGTCGGCTATGGCGGTGATTCAGGATCAATTACAGATATCGCGCAAGCGGACCTTGTTTTGATTATCGGTTCGAACACGTCTGAGTCGCATCCAGTCTTATCCACTCGCATTAAACGGGCTCATAAGCTAAGAGGGCAGAAAGTGATCGTCGCGGATATCAGAAAACACGAAATGGCAGAACGCTCCGATTTATTTGTCCAGCCGCGTGCCGGATCGGATATCGTATGGCTGAATGCGATCGCCAAATATTTAATAGAAAACGGCAAGGCCGATGAACGATTTTTGAGAGAAAGAGTGAACGGACGAAATGAATATGTAAAAAGCCTCGCGCCGTACACACTTGAATATGCTGAGGAGAAAACCGGGATTGATCGAGAAACCCTTATCCAAATGGCAGAGATGATCGGGCAAGCTGACAGTGTGTGCGCCTTGTGGGCGATGGGCGTGACACAGCACATTGGAGGAAGCGACACGAGCACGGCGATCTCTAACCTGCTGCTTGTGACAGGAAACTACGGAAAACCGGGAGCAGGTTCTTACCCATTGCGCGGCCATAATAACGTGCAGGGAGCAAGTGACTTCGGAAGCATGCCTGACAGAATGCCGGGCTATGAAAAAGTGACGGACGAACAAGTCCGCCAAAAATACGAGCGGGCGTGGGGCGTGCCGCTGCCGAAGGAGCCGGGTATGACCAACCACGAAATGATTGAAAAAATCCATTCCGGACAGCTGAAAGCCATGTATGTAAAAGGTGAAGAAATGGGCCTGGTGGATTCCAATATCAATCATGTACACGCCGCATATGAAAAGCTTGATTTCTTTGTGGTGCAGGACATTTTCCTTTCACGTACAGCGGAGTTTGCTGATGTGGTTCTTCCTGCGAGCCCAAGCCTTGAAAAAGAAGGAACCTTTACAAACACAGAACGCCGGATTCAGCGTTTGTATCAAGTGTTTGAACCACTGGGCGAATCAAAGCCGGATTGGCAGATTATTATGGAGGTTGCCAATAAGCTTGGCGCCGACTGGCACTATAAGCATCCTGCAGACATTATGGAAGAAGCAGCCAAGCTGTCGCCGATTTATGCCGGTGTCACCTATGAACGTCTTGAGGGCTATAATTCCCTGCAATGGCCTGTAAACGCTGATGGAAAGGATTCGCCTTTACTCTTTACAGAGCGCTTCCCTTTCCCGGACGGCAAGGCCATTCTCTACCCTGTCCAGTGGACAGAGCCTGAGGAATTCGGTGAGGAATATGATATCCATGTCAACAATGGGCGGCTCTTGGAGCATTTCCACGAAGGGAATCTGACTTACAAATCAAAAGGGATTTCGGAGAAAACACCGGAAGTGTTCTTAGAAATTTCTCCTGAGCTTGCGGCAGAACGAGGGATTCAGGACGGAACCCTCGTCAGACTCACATCGCCTTTCGGAAATGTCAAAGTGAAGTGCCTGATTACTGATCGAGTCAAAGGGAAGGAAGTATATCTGCCAATGAACGATTCAGGGGAAGCGGCGATCAACCTGTTAACAGGCAGCCATGCCGATAAGGATACCGATACGCCTGCTTACAAAGAAACATCGGCCAAGATGGAAATTTTGAAGCACGACGGAATCAGCCCGCTGCCTAAGATCAACCACCGCAACGGCAATCCGCAGCCGCAAATCGGTGTGCAGGTTCAAAAGAAATGGGCGCGGAAGGATTATATTTTCCCTGGTGACGCCGTGAAAAGGGGGATGGGACATAATGGCTAAAGCGATTAAACAAATTCAGAAAATCGAGGTAACCGAGGAGGATCAGCGAAAGCGTGATTTGCGGGAAATTGAAGATGCTCTAGTTGATCACAAAGAAGCGATTCTCGAAACATTGCATATGCTGGGCCATATGAACGAGCGCGGGGTCCTGCCGTTGCTCCGCGGCCTTTTTGGCCAAGGGGATAAAGTTCTTGATATCCTGGTGAAAAAGGCAGATACAGAGGAAACAGCCAATACGCTGAAAAATCTGCTTCTTCTGTTTGGGACACTCGGCATGCTGGACGTGAAGCAGCTGGAGCCTCTCATTTTGAAAGTGAATGCGGGTGTGGCAAGCGCTGTAGAGCAGAAAAACAGCGAAGAAAAGACAGGTTATTTTGATATTATCCGCTCGCTAAAAGACCCGGAAATCAACAAATCAATTACACTGCTCTTTTCCTTTTTAAAAGGAATGGGACAAGATACAAAGGAGCTGGAACGCACGACGCAGCCTCCGGAACACCAAAAACATCATCAGGAACCTCGAGAGAAAAGGGGAATGAATAAGCGAGATTGACCTCCCACCCGAGCGGCTTCAGCCAGCTCGGGTTTTTTGATGAAAAGGTCTAATGGACTAGTAAAAAATATTCAAATACTAGGAAGAAGTAAGATTGTGATGAATGAGATAGAAATAATCGTTACTTTCTTACCTGTTAAGAAAAGGAAAAATCTGATTATAATAGAAATCGATTACTTTAGATGGGGGAACAATCATGAAAAAAGTCTTATTACTATTATTTGTCTTGACGATCGGGTTAGCGCTTTCTGCGTGCAGCCAATCGAGCGATGCGTCAGAGAAGGAAAAACCGAAAGAGAAAAAATCGCAAGAAGAGCTTGAAAAGGAACTTGATAAGGAATTGAAAAAAGGCGGTGAGCCGAAGACCAAAAAAGATGATCAAATACATAAAATAGGAGAAACATTTAAAGCAGGACATACGAATTTTACAGTGAATAAAGTTGATAGAGTGCAAAAAGGTGAATATATGAATGTTGGCGGAGCTGTAAATGAGGAGACAAAAACAATAAAAGATGATGAGGAACGGCTTATTATAGAAGTTACGATGGAAAATATAGGGGAAGATTCAATAAGCTACAATTTTATCGGGTTTGATTTAAGAGATAAGAATGATCAATCAGTGCGGCCTGTTTTTTCTATAGAAGAGAAGGGCAGAATCCTTATGGGAGGAACACTAGTATCGGGGAAAAAGGTTACAGGTGTACTCAGTTATGTCATCCCTAAAGGAGAACAGAAACATTACACACTGGTATATAATCCGTTTTTAGCTGATACAAATAGCAGTAATACAGAAGAGAGAGTAAAGGACGATATTGATTACTTGGTGAAGTTAGATTAGAAGCTAATTTACAGTTGCACGTTTTTCATCTGTGGAAAACGTGCATTTTTTATAGCGAAACTTGACTTGAAAGGATGAGTGATAAAAGTGCAAACCAAATGGCTGGAACGGGCACAGCGGATTCGGGCGATCGCCCAGGCGGGGCTTGCTTTTTCCAAGGATGTGTACGACAGGGAGAGGTACGAAGAGCTAATGAAGCTTAGCGCGGAAATGATGGCGGATTACTCACAGACGGACATTGAAGTTATCACTGATTTATGGAAAAGGGAGAGCGGCTATCCGACACCGAAAGCGGATGTTCGCGGCGCTGTATTCAGAGAGAATCAGATTTTGCTTGTCCGGGAGAAGCATGATGAGCTGTGGTCGCTGCCGGGCGGATTTTGCGAGATTGGTTTATCGCCGGCTGAAAACGTTGTCAAGGAAATCAAAGAAGAGTCGGGGTACGATACAGAGCCGTCTCGATTGCTGGCCGTGCTAGACAGCCATAAACACTCTCATCCCCCTCAGCCTTATCACTATTATAAAATCTTCATCGCATGCAGCATGACGGGCGGGCAGGGGGAAACAGGGATCGAGACGAATCATGCCGCTTTTTTTCCGGAAGACAGACTCCCGCCGCTCTCTCCAAAACGAAACACACCCTCACAGCTTAGCATGCTGTTTGACTTTTTGCGCCATCCGGACAAGAAAACGATATTTGACTAAAAAAGAAAGAGCCAATGGGCTCTTTCTTTTTTATAATGTAATGTGTTTTTCGTTGGCGAGTTTCAGAAGGGTCAAAATAGAATCGGCTTGTTTATGGCCGAGTTTTTGCTTTAATTTGTTTTCTTCAACTAATCGGCTCCCATAAATTTTGACAGAGGCTTTGTCGACGACAGTATGCCAGTTTTCCTGTTTTTTTCCCTCAACAAGCGGTTTTTCATGTCTCTCAGAAAAAGAGAACACAAACAGTACGAATGCAAGTGAAAGTAGGATGCCGACAACTTGTTTTTTGTAATCAGTCTGTGCTGCCACGTTGTTCTCTCCTTCACCTTTTACCTTCTATTTAATCATAGAATCAGCTTATTTTACATAATGGGAAAGTCATTTTTGGAGTTAGTGCATTTGGTTGAAAACAGAGACGTTTTTTGAGCGGAGCGGTGCAATTGAATCCATATTGGATTTGCGTGCTTATGCCTAAGGTCACGTTGTGAGCCAAAACAGCAGTGCAGAATAGAAAAAAATTGAAAGATTATGGTAAGATGAACGAAATTCGAGGGGGAATATATGATGCCTGCATCGAACATCGTGATCGCCTGCCTGCTGTTATCAATTTAATTATTTGTGGTAGTCCCTCTCTTTTTCGAAAGCGGGAGGTGAAGTGGAACATTCATTGCTGAATTTTTTAAGGGAGTGACCATAATGAGTGTGTTAAACCGCCGGCAAGCTTTGCAGCGAGCGCTGCTCAATGGGAAAAACAAACAGGATGCGTATCATCCGTTTCCATGGTACGAATCGATGAGAAAGGATGCGCCTGTTTCCTTTGATGAAGAAAACCAAGTGTGGAGCGTTTTTCTTTATGATGATGTCAAAAAAGTTGTTGGGGATAAAGAGCTGTTTTCCAGTTACATGCCGCAGCAGACAAGCTCTATTGGAAATTCCATTATTAACATGGACCCGCCGAAGCATACAAAAATCCGTTCAGTCGTGAATAAAGCCTTCACTCCGCGCGTGATGAAGCAATGGGGACCGAGAATTCAAGAAATCACAGATGAACTGATTCAAAAATTTCAGGGGCGCAGTGAGTTTGACCTTGTTCACGATTTTTCATACCCGCTTCCGGTTATTGTGATATCTGAGCTACTGGGAGTGCCTTCAGCGCATATGGATCAGTTTAAAGCATGGTCTGATCTTCTGGTCAGCACACCGAAGGATAAAAGTGAAGAAGCTGAAAAAGCCTTTTTGGAAGAACGAGATAAGTGTGAGGAAGAACTGGCTGCGTTTTTTGCCGGCATCATAGAAGAAAAGCGAAACAAACCGGCACAGGATATTATTTCTATTTTAGTGGAAGCGGAAGAAACAGGCGAGAAGCTGTCCGGTGAAGAGCTGATTCCGTTTTGCACGCTGCTGCTGGTGGCCGGAAATGAAACCACTACAAACCTGATTTCAAATGCGATGTACAGCATATTAGAAACGCCAGGCGTTTACGAGGAACTGCGCAGCCATCCTGAACTGATGCCTCAGGCAGTGGAGGAAGCCCTGCGTTTCAGAGCGCCCGCCCCGGTTTTGAGGCGCATTGCCAAGCGGGATACGGAGATCGGGGGGCACCTGATTAAAGAAGGTGATATGATTTTGGCGTTTGTGGCATCGGCAAATCGTGATGAAGCGAAGTTTGACAGGCCGCACATGTTTGATATCCACCGCCATCCCAATCCGCATATTGCGTTTGGCCATGGCATCCATTTTTGCCTTGGGGCTCCGCTTGCCCGTCTTGAAGCAAATATCGCGTTAACGTCTTTGATTTCTGCTTTTCCTCATATGGAGTGCGTCAGTATCACTCCGATTGAAAACAGTGTGATATACGGATTAAAGAGCTTCCGTGTGAAAATGTAATAGATAAGGAGACTGGAGATTCATGAAAAAGTACCATATTTCGATGATCAATATCCCGGCGTACGGACATGTCAATCCTACGCTTGCTTTAGTAGAGAAGCTTTGTGAGAAAGGGCACCGTGTCACGTACGCGACGACTGAGGAGTTTGCGCCCGCTGTTCAGCAAGCCGGTGGAGAAGCATTGCTCTATCATACATCCTTGAATATTGATCCTAAGCAAATCAGGGAGATGATGGAAAAGAATGACGCGCCCCTCAGCCTTTTGAAAGAATCACTCAGCATTCTGCCGCAGCTTGAGGAGTTATATAAGGATGATCAGCCTGATCTGATCATCTATGACTTTGTTGCGCTGGCTGGTAAATTGTTTGCTGAAAAGCTTAATGTTCCGGTCATTAAGCTCTGTTCGTCATATGCCCAAAATGAATCCTTTCAGTTAGGAAATGAAGACATGCTGAAAAAAATAAGAGAAGCAGAGGCTGAATTTAAAGCCTACTTGGAGCAAGAGAAGTTGCCGGCTGTTTCATTTGAACAATTAGCTGTGCCGGAAGCATTAAATATTGTCTTTATGCCGAAGTCTTTTCAGATTCAGCATGAGACGTTCGATGACCGTTTCTGTTTTGTCGGCCCCTCTCTCGGAGAACGGAAGGAGAAAGAAAGCCTGTTGATTGACAAGGATGATCGCCCGCTTATGCTGATTTCTTTGGGTACGGCGTTTAACGCATGGCCGGAATTTTACAAGATGTGCATCAAGGCATTTCGGGATTCTTCATGGCAAGTGATCATGTCGGTTGGGAAAACGATTGATCCAGAAAGCTTGGAGGATATTCCTGCTAACTTTACCATTCGCCAAAGTGTGCCGCAGCTTGAGGTGTTAGAGAAAGCTGATTTGTTCATCTCTCATGGCGGGATGAACAGTACGATGGAAGCGATGAACGCAGGTGTGCCGCTTGTCGTCATTCCGCAAATGTATGAGCAAGAGCTCACTGCAAATCGGGTTGATGAATTAGGCCTTGGCGTTTATTTGCCGAAAGAGGAAGTGACTGTTTCCAGCCTGCAGGAAGCGGTTCAGGCTGTATCCAGTGATCAAGAGCTGCTCAGCCGCGTCAAGAATATGCAAAAGGATGTAAAAGAAGCTGGCGGAGCGGAGCGTGCGGCAGCTGAGATTGAAGCGTTTATGAAAAAATCCGCTGTCCCGCAGTAAAAACATAAAAACCGAAATCAATTTGATTTCGGTTTTCTGTTTAAATATTTTTTTTCATCCCGCATCTCCGGCATTCTCTAAGAAATTTTCCGCCTTTTACAGAGCTTTTGAACAGTGTGTAATCACAGTTGTCGCAGCGCCCGCTGCGGGCGTCCGGATATTCATTGAATTCGTAAACAATCGATGTATCGTAGCCTTTTGTTTCATATTCTTCTTTTTTTGTTTCCATGTCGATCCTCCGTTACAAGACGTGTCTGCTGTTTATCTTACAGCAAGCTTCCGGCGTATTCAATGGATTTTAGGAGGTTGGGTTTATCTTGATTTCTCCCTTGGTTTGCGCCAAAATAGCTTTATTAAGCTTATATACATAAAAAGCCTATGCAAAGAGGAGAGGAAACGGGTATGGGAAAAGGGTTACTTGGAAAACGCGTGGCAATCGGTGGCTCACGAAAAACGGAAGAAATTAGTACAATCATTGAAAAACAGGGCGGAATACCTGTCATCCGGCCTCTCCAAGGTACAGTTTACTTAGCAGAGAAGCAGGTGGAGCCGGATTTGCGGACGTTTGCGGAAGAAAAAGCTGACTGGGTCATTTTCACGACAGGCATCGGGTTGGAGACTCTTGTCGATATGGCAGAGAAAATTGGACTGAAAGATGAGTTTCTGCAGGCCATTCGCCAAGCGAAAGCGGCATGCCGGGGATACAAAACGCTGTCTGCGTTGAAAAAGCTTGGGGTCACACCGGAAGCTTCGGATGAAGACGGGACAACAAGAGGCTTAATTCGTTCCTTGGAGCCTCACGACTTTTCAGGAAAAACAGTCATGGTACAGCTTCATGGCGAAAAAGCGCCGGCTCTCATGGCATTTCTTGAAGAAAAAGGCGCGTCTGTCCTGCCGATTCTGCCTTATCAGCACATCCCGCCGGAGGAGGAAACGGTGGAGCGGTTATGCCGAGAGCTGATGAACGGTGAGGTCGATGCCGTTTGTTTTACAACGGCCATTCAGGTTCGTTCCCTGTTTGATTTTGCTAAGGGGCGAGGTTATATCAATGAAGTGAAGAAGGTATTCGAAGAACGCGCCATCGCAGCTGCTGTCGGAAAAGTGACTGCTGAAGCACTGCGGGAAGAGGGCATTACGAGACTGCTTACGCCAGAGATTGAGCGGATGGGTGCAATGATTGTTGAGCTGGCCAAGTATTATGAAGAAAAGGAATAACAAGTACAAAAAGCCGCTTTTCCCTCGGAAAGCGGCTTTTGTCTGTCATTCATTCTGCTTCAGCTGCTGATGAACGGTGAATAATGATGGGTATGTCAGCACGCTTAAGATTACACAAGTCAGCGCGGCTGAGGCCATCGTTGTAAACACGATTAAGAGTTGAAAGCGTACTGCCTGAATCGGGTCCGCGCCGGCTAGAATCTGGCCAGTCATCATGCCGGGAAGCTGGACAAGACCCAGTGTTTTCTGGCTTTCGAGCGTCGGGATCATACTCATTTTCATCGCTGAAGTAAGAATGCGCTGTATGGATTGCTTCGGTGTGCCGCCAAGTGACAATATTAATTGAATTTCTTCTTTGCGAACGCCGACTTCTGAGTTGAGCCGGTTTAGAAACAAACTTGAGAGCACCATCGAATTTCCAATGACCATCCCGCTGATCGGAATGACATATCGTGCCGTAAGCGGAATGATATGAAGAGACAGCAGAATTCCCTGCGTCACAATTTCTACGATTGCTAACGCGGCAAACACCCTCCAAAACGAACCGATAGTATTTTTCTTTCGCTTGATGACGTTTTGCGCCGCCACCGCGAGCATTAACAGCACCATCAGCAGGATAAAAACAGGGTGGTCTCCGCGAAAAATCAGCGACAAAACATAACCGATGATAAGCAGCTGCACCGCGGCCCGGATGGTGGCGATGATCATGTCTTTTTCTACACCGGCTTTAAAGGATTTTGATAAAAACAAGGCGATCAAAACAAAGATCATCGTTAAAGAGAGAGAAAGGTAATCCATTACCGAGTGCCTCCCTTCAAAAATTCTTTCGCTGCTTCATGCTGCGGAGCGGAGAAAAATGTTTCGGTTTCAGCGATTTCAAGCAGCCGGCCATCTGCCATAAACCAAATGGTATCGGCTACTCGTTTTGCCTGCTCCATATTATGAGTGACCCACATGACTGTCCATTTTTTCTCTTGATGCTGACGTTTGATCAGTTCTTCAATCTCAAGAGCAGAAACCGGGTCCAAGGCCGATGTGATTTCGTCCAACAATAGAATGGAGAAAGGATTTGAGAGCGTTCTGGCCAGTGACAGTCTTTGCCGCTGCCCGCCCGATAAGTCTCTGGCGCTTCTGTCTAACAACTCTGGCGGCAGCCCTGCAAGAGAAGCCAGCTTTTCAGGAGAGTACAGCTGGGATTGATGCAGCCTTTGTACAAGACTTAAATTGTCACGCACTGTCCCGTCGAGCACGGGAGCCGATTGAAACGCGAGGGCTGCCGTTCGCCTCAGCTCATTGACATTCCATTCTCTGACTTCCTTTCCGTATATGTTGACTTCGCCGCTGTCAGGCGTTCTCATTAAATTACACATAGAAAGGAGGGTGCTTTTGCCTGAGCCGGAAGGACCTAAAACGGCTACGATTGCGCCCTGTTGAATGTCTCCGGTGACATCCTGCAGCACATCATAGGTTTGTCCATCTTGTTTATAGCTTTTTCTGACTGATCTGAAGGAGATGGCTGGTATGTTTTGTGTTTGATCGTTTGCTTCCATTACAATAATCACCTTTCAATATAAGTAGGCTGACATTATATTTAACTATAACGTGAAACAGATTCCTTTTGGTAGCACAAATAAAGGAGAACAGGCTTTCACCCATTCTCCTGCAGATGCTACGCAGTCAGATTTGACTGTGCTTTCTTTTTCGGTTTTCTCGGCTGTGAAGCGAAGGTAT
Organism: Bacillus sp. SG20033; assembly: GCF_044570195.1. Classification (NCBI taxonomy): domain Bacteria; kingdom Bacillati; phylum Bacillota; class Bacilli; order Caryophanales; family Bacillaceae; genus Bacillus; species Bacillus sp. SG20033. The sequence continues at coordinate 1,367,327 of NZ_CP172606.1, forward strand.
GTAACATCATCCCCGCTATTATAATGAACAAACCGGCAAATGATAAAAGAGATGGGAAAACGCCTGACAGCAGAACAATTTCACCAAGCAGCGCGAAAATCACTTCACCGGATTGAGTGGCTTCAACAGCTGCGAGTTTTTGCGGATTGTCTCTTACCATATCAGTGGCCCAGAAAAATAAAACCGTCGCAATGATGCCTGAGCTGACGGCAACGATAAAGGATTGAACGGTTTGACTTGCTGTTGGAAGGCCATCTGACCACCAGCCGTAAGCTGCTAATATAAGCCAGAATGGAAGGCTTGCCAATGTCATTCCAAGCACGCGCTGAAATGTATCAAGCCGGCCTCCGTATTCTTCGAGCATTCTCCTGTTTCCTAACGGATAGGCAAAAGCCGCAATGACAACCGGCAGCACACTGAAAAGCAGCATCCTCCCAGAAAGCGATTCTGCATGCTGAAGCTGAATCAGAGCCGCTCCAATCAGGATGATCATGGAAGTGCCAAGTGAAACCAGGGGAATCTTTTGGCGAACGAGCTGCGGACCGCCCGGCATATCTTGTTTGACATAAAACAAAGGAGATAAGAGCACCCCGGCTACTATTGTAATTTGCCAGGTTCCGGCTATGAGCCACCCCGGACCGTATGCAGCCGCAAATGTAATCGGCGCGTAAAAAAGCACGAAGCCGACGAAGCTCCATTTGATCCAATAAAACGGCTTTTTCCTCATCTCTAGTAAGAGAGGCGTGAATGTCCCTCTCATGATGACAATCAAACATAAAAACGGCACCATAAAAATAAAGCGCAGCGAAGAGCTCCAAAGCCAGCTGCCTCCTGATAACTCCATCGCTCTGTTTAATATAAAGGTAACGGCGAAAAAGAGTGAAGCCAATATTCCGATAACGATAGCTTTCATGATATCCCTCATTCTGGCATTATTTTTTTATACTATACTATTCGGTATCATGCAGATCAATGGAATCATGAGAAAAACATCATGTTTTGCGAACCGCAATGTGTGGAAGACAAAAAAGGGAGGTGAAATTGATGGAAAGAGAGACACAGACATACTTATTTTCGGATGACGGCAGGATTCCGAATCACCCTGATTTTCCGCTCGTGGTGTATCAAAACGCGCTTAAGGACACCGGACTGGCAGAGCGGATCGTCACCCGGCATGGCTGGTCAAACAGCTGGTCAGGGAGTGTTTTTCCATACCATCATTATCACAGCAATACGCATGAAGTCCTGATTGCCCTTAGGGGAGAAGCTGTGATTCAGTTTGGGGGAGAAAAAGGGGCTGCCATCCCTTTCAAATCAGGCGACGCAGTCGTGATTCCAGCCGGAGTCGGACATAAAAAGCTCAGCTCAAGCCCCGATTTTACTGTCCTTGGCGCCTATCCCGGAGGCGTTCAGTATGATATGAAGACGGGGAAGCCGAATGAGCGGGAGGAAGCGGTCAAACAGATTAAGCAGGCGGCGTTGCCGGCGAATGATCCGATCACAGGAAAAAGAGAGCCTCTATTGGAAATATGGGTAAAGTGAAGGGGAGAAATTGCTGGATTGTCAATAACTAGTGCCGCAGAAACGTTATGACATGAGCTCCATATAAATTAATTTCATAATCGAAGCAATTCACGTTCAAATTTTGTTCAAAAAGTGTTATCATATAGAAGGTAATCGAATTGGAGTTTTTTGTGTTTGCTATTTTCAGAGAGAGTAAAGGATTTTGACTTATTCAATTGTTTATTTTTAGATAAAAATAATACTGAATATGGCAAGATGAAAAACTGGGTAGTAAACATTTATTTTTGTAAATGATTGTGCACGAATTCACAATCCTTATTCTTATGCCTTAAAAGCGTGAGACAGGGAGAGGCACTACCCTTTCCAAAAAAATCAGCAAACTGCTTATAGTAAAGGAGAATTGGATATGCCAGAAACAATCGATCAAACAAATGCGTCTGTCAGCCAAAGCCAGCAAGATCTTATTGATCAGCTATTAAAGCCAGAAGTTCAAGAATCATTGACTGTTTTAGTTGACCAGCTTCCGAAGCTGACTGAGTTAGTGAATATTTTAACGAAGTCTTATGATTTCGCTCAGTCTGTAGCGACTGACGAAGTGTTAAAGAGCGACACAGTCGGTGCGATCACTGAAATTCTCGAGCCTGTAAAAGAAACAGCGAAAGAAGTAGCTGCGACTGCGATTGAAGCAAAAGACCGCGCGGAAGCAAGCAACGAAACAATTGGACTCTTCGGCCTTCTTCGCATGCTGAAAGATCCTCAAGCTCAAAAGCTGTTCCGTTTTGCTAACAGCTACCTTGAAGTCATGAACGAACGCGAAAACCAAAAATAATCTCAGATTCAAATTGATATAAAGGACGGAGGATATACGATGTCAAAACATATTGTCATTCTAGGCGCTGGTTATGGCGGAGTTCTTTCTGCTCTAACAGTTCGCAAACATTACACAAAAGAACAAGCACGCGTGACAGTGGTAAACAAATACCCTACTCACCAAATCATTACGGAATTACACCGCCTTGCTGCAGGCAACGTTTCTGAAAAAGCGGTTGCAATGCCATTAGAAAAACTTTTCAAAGGCAAAGACATTGATCTTAAAATTGCGGAAGTAAGCTCTTTCTCTGTTGATAAAAAAGAAGTTGCGCTTGCTGACGGTTCTACATTAACTTACGATGCGCTTGTTGTAGGTCTTGGTTCTGTAACGGCTTACTTCGGCATCCCAGGTCTTGAAGAAAACAGCATGGTATTGAAATCTGCTGCTGATGCGAACAAAGTCTTCCAACATGTTGAAGATCGTGTGCGCGAGTACTCTAAAACGAAAAACGAAGCAGATGCAACAATCCTTATCGGCGGCGGCGGCTTAACAGGTGTTGAGCTTGTTGGTGAGCTTGCTGACATCATGCCGAACCTTGCGAAAAAATACGGCGTAGACCATAAAGAAATCAAATTGAAACTTGTTGAAGCAGGTCCGAAAATCCTTCCTGTTCTTCCGGATGATCTTATCGAGCGTGCGACTGCAAGCCTTGAAAAACGCGGCGTTGAGTTCTTAACAGGTCTTCCTGTTACAAATGTAGAAGGAAACGTAATTGATCTGAAAGACGGATCTAAAGTTGTTGCCAACACATTTGTTTGGACTGGCGGCGTACAAGGTAACCCATTAGTCGGTGAATCAGGTCTAGAAGTGAACCGCGGACGCGCGACTGTAAACGACTTCCTGCAATCTACATCTCATGAAGATGTATTCGTTGCTGGAGACAGCGCCGTTTACTTCGGACCAGACGGCCGTCCATACCCGCCAACTGCACAAATCGCATGGCAAATGGGTGAGCTGATCGGTTACAACCTATTCGCTTACCTGGAAGGCAAAACGCTTGAAACATTCAAGCCAGTAAACTCTGGTACACTTGCAAGCCTTGGACGCAAAGACGCGGTTGCCATCATTGGTGCAAATTCTACACCGCTTAAAGGTCTTCCTGCTTCCTTGATGAAAGAAGCAAGTAACGTACGCTACTTAACACACATTAAAGGACTTTTCAGCCTGGCTTACTAATCCTTTTTATGAATTTGACATTGCCAAAAGCGTTCCTTTCCGGGTGCTTTCTGGCAATGTCTTTTTTTGTTTATATGCTAACGTTAACATTTCATTTTCAAAAAAGAGATTGATCCCAGAGGAATATAAAGGTAAAATAGATACAAATCAAAATGTTAACGTTAACATTTTGAAATAGAATGAAAGACGGTGAGGACATGGAACCCTTCATGGGCGAAAACTTTTTATTGAAAAATGAAACCGCTGTCAGACTCTATCACAATTATGCGAAAGACATGCCAATTATTGATTACCACTGCCACTTAAGTCCGAAAGAAATCTATGAAAATAAGACATTTCAAAACATCACGGAAGCCTGGCTGTATGGTGACCATTATAAATGGCGCATTATGAGAGCCAATGGAATTGAGGAGACATACATTACCGGAGATGCGCCTGATGAGGAGAAATTTATCGCTTGGGCGAAAACCGTGCCGATGGCGATCGGCAACCCGCTCTACAACTGGACTCACTTAGAATTGCAGCGTTTTTTTGGCATTTACGAGATTTTAAACGAGAAGTCCGGACCGGCTATATGGAAACGGACAAATGAACTGCTCAAAGGGGAAGGCTTCGGGGCAAGGGATTTAATCGTGAAATCAAATGTAAAGGTTGTGTGCACCACGGATGACCCTGTCGACTCTCTTGAATACCACCTATTATTAAAAGAAGACAAAGACTTTCCTGTCAGCGTGCTGCCTGGATTTCGGCCGGATAAAGGACTTGAGATCAATCGTGAAGGCTTTCCTGAGTGGGTGCAGGCGCTTGAAGATGCCGCCGCCATATCCATTGCAACCTATGATGAGTTTTTAAAGGCTTTGGAAAAACGAGTGCGATTCTTCCACTCAGCCGGCGGCAGAGTTTCTGATCACGCGATAGATTCAATGGTATTTGCCGAAACAACAAAAGAAGAAGCTGGACGGATTTTTTCTGACAGATTACAAGGAACAGAGGTTTCTTATGAAGATGAGAAGAAATTTAAGACATATACGCTTCAGTTTCTTTGCGGTTTGTATGCGGAGCTCGATTGGGCGATGCAGTTTCATATCAACGCTTTAAGAAACACAAATACAAAAATGATGAAAAGGCTCGGACCTGATACAGGCTATGATTCAATGAACGATGAAGAAGTTGCCAAGCCTTTATACAAGCTGCTGAACTCAGTTGAGATGAAGAACCAGCTGCCGAAAACGATTTTATATTCACTGAATCCAAATGATAACTATGTCATCGCCAGCATGATCAACAGTTTTCAGGACGGTATTACCCCGGGAAAAATACAATTCGGCACAGCCTGGTGGTTTAACGATACTAAAGACGGGATGCTCGACCAAATGAAAGCGTTATCAAATGTTGGCCTTTTCAGCCGTTTTATCGGCATGCTCACCGATTCCAGAAGCTTTCTTTCGTATACGCGCCACGAATATTTCAGGCGGATCGTCTGCAATTTGATTGGAGAATGGGTGGAAAACGGCGAAGTGCCGCGCGATATGGAACTTCTGGGAAGCATCGTTCAGGGGATTTGCTATGACAATGCGAAACACTACTTTCAATTTCAAGAAGAGAAAGCAAACGTGTAACAAAGTATCCGCTCAGTATCGCTGAGCGGACCACTATCCGAAAATTCTTAAGGCACAGAGGTGGAACATGCGAACTGAACTGGCAAATAAGGTTGTGTCGGTCGAAACGGAAAAAAGGCTTTCATTGAAAGAGAAAATGTCCTATGGTTTTGGTGATTTTGGCAATGGTTTTATGTTTGATCTCGGCCAGATTTATTTATTGAAGTATTTCACTGATGTAGCGGGAATCCCCGCTGCGATGGCCGGCGGCATTTTTTTAGTCAGTAAGCTGTTTGCGGCGATAACAGATCCAATTGTCGGCTCATCAATCGATTATCGCAAAAATATCGGCAAACGGGGGAAATTCAGGCCTTATCTATTAATCGGCAGCATCGTGCTTGCGGTGCTTACTGTTCTTATTTTTCTGTCTCCCAATGTATCAACGACCGGAAAACTGATTTATGCATATGCATCCTATATGATTTGGGGCATCGGCTATTCGTTTGTGAATATTCCGTACGGCTCATTAGGGGCAGCGATGACTCAAAATTCTGAGGACCGGACCTCCATTTCGACGTTCCGCCAAATCGGATCACTTGGCGCCTTGTTTATCACAAGTGTTGCCGTGATGCCGCTGCTCATCAAGTTTGATAATCCGAAGGTCGGCTACCCGGTGGTCATGGGCTTGTTCGCCGCACTCGGTGTGCTTTGGTTTTATATTTGCTACCGCAACTGCAAAGAGCGCATTGTCATATCGGAAGCACCCAAAGAAAAATTAACACTCTCATCTGTCGTCAAAACATTTATTACAAATAAACCGCTGTTAACCCTTGTCCTGATGACGATTTTTTCAATTTCCGCATACAACATTAAATCCGCCATGCTCGTCTATTTCGCACAATATAACCTGGGCAATGTTGAATTAATGGCTTATATGAACTTTATAATTATCGGTTCTTCCTTTTTGGGCGTCGTATTCCTTCCAAAGCTCGTCAAGATGTTTGGAAAGAAACGAACGGCAATGATCGGCTTCGGCATCAGTGTGGCCGCGGATCTGATCAACTTTATGCTTCCATCTAACGTTTATGTGTTTACAATTCTCGCCAGTATCGCCTTTATTGGAATCAGTATCCCAAATGGCATCACGTGGGCTCTTGTCTCCGATATTATCGACTATGGCGAATGGAAATCCGGTGAACGGAAGGAAGCAACGACATATTCACTTTTCAATTTCTCCAGAAAGCTTGCTCAATCTTTGTCTGGCTTTCTCTCGGGGATCGGTTTGGGGATTATCGGCTATGTTCCGAATGCAGTCCAGACAGCACAGGCGCTGATTGGCATCAAAGCGCTGCTTCTTCTGTATCCGGCCATTGCTTTGGCATTAGCGATGATCATTATCGGCTTTCTTTATAAACTCACAGACCAGCAGCATGCTCAGATCGTTCAGGATCTTCATCAAAAGTACTGACAATATAATATAAAGAATATTTAAAATAATTTGTAAATAAAATGTGTTTGTAGGGGTTTCGCTAGGGGAGTGCCCAAAAAACTGAAAAGGAAGGAGGCACTTGTTTGAAAACGATAACAATTGCAGCTGAAGAAGCAAAGGGACTCGTTCGGCAAAAGCTGGCCGGTGCCGGTTTGAATGAACAAGATGCTGAAAAAGTAGCAGATGTTCTCGTGCACGCTGATTTGCGCAATGTACATTCGCATGGCGTGCTGCGCACAGAACACTATGTGAACAGGCTTTTAGCGGGAGGGATCAATCCTGGGGCACAGCCTGTTTTTAAAGAAACGGGGCCTGTGACCGGGGTGCTTGACGGAGACGATGGTTTCGGTCATGTGAATTGCGACATGGCGATGGACCATGCAATTGACATGGCGAAGAAAAAAGGAGTCGGCATGGTCACGGCCGTAAATAGCAGCCATTGCGGAGCGCTAAGCTATTTTGTGCAAAAAGCGGCTGACGAAAAGCTGCTCGGAATGGCAATGACGCATACAGACAGTATCGTTGTCCCGTTTGGGGGGAGGACTCCTTTTTTAGGGACAAATCCGATTGCTTACGGTGTTCCGGCTAAGCATAAAAAACCGTTTATCTTAGATATGGCGACATCCAAAGTGGCTTTTGGGAAGATTCTGCAGGCCCGTGAAGAGGGCAAAGAAATTCCTGAAGGATGGGGAGTCGATGAAAACGGAGAAGCAGTAACTGATCCTGACAAGGTCGTCTCACTTTCAACATTCGGCGGCCCGAAAGGCTATGGACTATCGATTGTAGTGGATGTGTTTTCCGGATTGCTCGCGGGCGCGGCTTTTGGCCCTCATATTGCCAAAATGTACAGCGGCCTTGATCGAAAAAGAAAGCTGGGGCATTACGTTTGTGCGATTAATCCAGCCTTTTTTACTGACTGGGATACGTTTTTAGAGCAGATGGATGCCATGATCGATGAACTGCAGCAATCACCGCCGGCTGTTGGATTCGAAAGAGTGTATGTGCCCGGCGAGATCGAGCAGCTGCATGAAGAAAGAAATAAGGAAAAAGGAATTTCTATCGTCCGGAGCGTGTATGAATTCTTAAAAAGCAGGTGAGAAAAATGAAAGCGGTTCAAGTGCGAAAAGCGTATGATCTGGTGACAGCGGTGGTGAAGAAGCCAGTTCTTTCAAAGGATGATGAAGTGCTCGTGAAAGTCAAGCGAGTCGGTATTTGCGGTTCAGACATGCACATTTATCATGGAACGAATCCGCTTGCTACCCTCCCGAGAGTCATCGGACACGAGGTAACGGGACAAGTGGAGGCAGTTGGTGCGAAAGTACAGAGCCTAAAACCCGGTGATCATGTGGTAATTGAGCCGATTTCTTATTGCGGATCGTGCTATGCCTGCCGCAAAGGGCGGCCAAATGTTTGCGCCAAGCTTTCTGTATTTGGCGTACATGAGGACGGAGGCATGCGGGAATATATTGTGCTTCCGGAAAGGCAGCTTCACGCGGTCTCAAAGGACTTGCCTTGGGAGGAAGCAGTCATGGCCGAGCCTTATACGATAGGCGCCCAGGCAGTGTGGAGAGGCCAGGTGGAAAAAGGTGATACCGTCCTGATCCAGGGAGCGGGGCCCATTGGGATCTGTGTGTTAAAAATGGCAAAGCTGGCGGGCGCTGCTGTCATGATGACTGACTTGAACAACGAGCGGCTGTTATTTGCGAAAGAAAACGGCGCCGATGCTGTTGTAAATGTCCAAGCAGAACATGTTGCCGAGCGGGTCCTTGAATGGACTAGGAATGAAGGAGCAAACGTGGTCATTGATGCTGTTTGCCTGCCGGAGACATTTGCACTTTCAATTGAGGCCGTGTCACCGGCGGGACATGTGGTTGTGCTTGGATTCGATGAAAGAGCGGCTCAGGTTTCTCAGCTGCCGATTACAAAAAAAGAAGTCACGATAACCGGATCGCGATTGCAGACCAATCAGTTTCCAAAAGTGGTAGAGCTTTTGAATAGAGGCCGGTTAGTGCATAACGGACTGGTGACCCATACATTTTCAGTTGATGACGTTCATCATGCATTTCAGTTTATTAAGGAGCATCCAGATCAGGTGCGGAAAGCCGTCATCACGTTTGATTAAATGACTGAATCCGGAGGTGCGAGCATGAATATGACATTCCGATGGTATGGACGAGGCAACGATACAGTCACACTTGAACACGTGAAGCAAATTCCCGGAGTCAAAGGCATCGTTTGGGCTCTCCATCAAAAGCCTGTCGGCGACGTGTGGGAAAAAGAAGAAATCAGAGCCGAGACCGAATATATTCAATCCTATGGTTTTCATGCTGAAGTTGTAGAAAGCGTGAATGTTCACGAAGCAATTAAACTTGGGAACGAAGAACGCAGCCGGTATATTGAAAACTACAAGCAAACGATCCGCAACCTTGCCGGATTTGGCGTGAAAGTGATCTGCTATAATTTTATGCCGGTTTTTGACTGGACACGCACGGACATGTTCCGGCCGCTAGAAGATGGATCGACCGCTCTGTTTTTTGAAAAGGCCAAGGTGGAAAGCCTTGATCCTCAAGAGCTGATTCGGACGGTGGAGGATGCATCTGACATGACACTGCCGGGGTGGGAGCCCGAAAAATTGGCTCGGATCAAAGAGCTTTTTGCTGCCTACAGAACGGTCGATGAAGAAAAGCTATGGGACAATTTATCATTCTTTTTGCAGGAAATTCTTCCTGTTGCTGAGGCCTATGGTGTTCAAATGGCCATTCATCCGGATGACCCGCCGTGGCCGATTTTCGGACTGCCGCGCATTATCACAGGAGAGGCAAGTTATAAGAAACTGCGGGCGATATCAGATTCACCGTCTAATTGTATCACCCTTTGTACAGGTTCAATGGGAGCCAATCCCGCTAACGACATGGTGGAGATCGCTAAAACGTATGCCGGCATCGCTCCATTTTCACATATTCGCAATGTGAAAATTTATGAGAATGGTGATTTTATTGAAACATCTCATTTAACAAAGGATGGTTCAATCAACATTCAAGGCGTGATGGAAGAACTGCATAAGCAGGATTACGAAGGATATGTCAGACCGGATCATGGGCGCCATCTTTGGGGCGAGCAATGCCGCCCGGGATATGGCTTATACGATCGGGCACTTGGCATCATGTATTTGAACGGGCTGTGGGACGCCTATGAAGCAATGGCAAAAAAAGAGGTGGACGTATGATCCCGCTGCATGAGAACCTGGCTGGTAAAACGGCTGTCATCACTGGCGGCAGCGGCGTGCTTTGCTCTGCGATGGCACGGGAGCTAGCCCGTCATGGCATGAAGGTGGCGATATTGAATCGGACGGCTGAAAAAGGCCAAGCGGTCGTGAAGGAGATAACGGCGGCTGGCGGCACAGCGTGCGCTGTTGCTGCGGATGTGCTGGACAGGATGTCACTGGAGCGGGCAAAGGAAGACATCCTTGGCCAATTTGGCGCTGTTGATCTGTTAATTAACGGGGCTGGCGGCAATCATCCTGCCGCGATAACCGATGTGGAGACATATGAAGAAGCGGGAGAAGGCCAATCCTTTTTTGATATGGATGAGAGGGGCTTTCTAACTGTATTCTCCACCAACTTCACCGGTGCCTTTCTGGCCTCGCAAGTGTTTGGTAAAGAACTGCTGAAGGCACATTCACCCGCGATTATCAATCTTTCTTCGATGAGTGCTTATTCACCTATGACGAAGGTTCCGGCATACAGTGCCGCGAAAGCATCCATCAATAATTTTACGATGTGGATGGCTGTTCATTTTGCCGAAACCGGGCTGCGGGTCAATGCGATTGCCCCAGGCTTCTTTCTGACAAAACAAAATCATGATCTGCTGATCAACCAAGACGGAACGTTCACCAGCCGATCTCACAAAATTATTGCGGGAACACCGATGAAGCGCTTCGGAAAACCCGAGGATTTGCTCGGTACGCTTCTTTGGCTGGCGGATGAATCCTATTCCGGTTTTGTCACTGGGATCACCGTTCCTGTCGATGGAGGATTTATGGCTTATTCAGGTGTGTAACGAAAGCGATGCAACAGAAACTGAACCAACATAGGGGTGAGGTTGAGATGTTTTCAAAAGATAAGCTTCCCGTTATCCTTTTTTTGTTCCTGGCAGGGGTGATTAATTACCTGGATCGCTCGGCGCTTTCCATTGCAGCTCCTTTTATTCAGGATGATCTCACATTGTCTGCAACGCAAATGGGCTTGATTTTCAGCAGTTTTTCGATTGGTTATGCGATTTTTAACTTTCTTGGGGGCGTGGCATCCGACCGCTATGGGGCAAAGCTGACCTTGTTTGTCGCGATGGTTGTTTGGTCGCTGTTTAGCGGAGCAGTCGCCCTCGCTTTTGGCTTTGTCAGCCTGCTGATTATACGCATTCTCTTCGGAATGGGAGAAGGCCCGCTTTCGGCGACCATCAACAAAATGGTGAACAACTGGTTCCCGCCGACCCAGCGGGCGTCTGTTATCGGTGTAACCAACAGCGGTACGCCGCTCGGGGGAGCCATTTCCGGCCCGATAGTCGGCATGATCGCAGTGGCGTTCAGCTGGAAGGTATCCTTCGTTCTCATTATGATTATTGGATTGATATGGGCAGTGCTCTGGTTCAAGTTTGTCAAAGAAAAGCCGCAAGAGACGATGAAGGAAGCACCGGCAATAAAAGCAGAAACGTCTCCCGGAGAAAAAATTCCGCTCACCTTTTACCTGAAGCAAAAAACGGTCCTGTTCACGGCGTTCGCTTTTTTCGCTTACAACTACATCCTCTTCTTCTTTTTGACGTGGTTTCCGAGCTATCTTGTCGACGAACGGGGATTAAGTGTTGAATCGATGAGTGTCATTACGGTCATCCCGTGGATTTTAGGCTTTATCGGGCTGGCTGCGGGGGGATTTGTTTCTGACTATGTGTACAAAAAAACGGCCCGAAAAGGTGTGCTGTTCTCGCGCAAGGTTGTGCTTGTCACGTGTTTGTTTTCATCAGCTGTCCTGATTGGTTTTGCCGGGCTTGTGGCAACGACTGCAGGGGCTGTCACTCTTGTCGCTCTGTCAGTCTTCTTTCTTTATTTGACCGGTGCTATCTATTGGGCTGTCATTCAAGATGTGGTTGATCAAAACAATGTCGGTTCTGTTGGCGGCTTCATGCATTTCCTCGCCAACACGGCAGGAATTATCGGCCCGGCTTTAACCGGATTTATTGTTGACCAAACAGGCACGTTTTCTGGAGCATTTTTGCTTGCCGGAGGGCTGGCTGTCTTCGCTTCACTTGCTGTGATTCGTTTTGTCCGTCCAATCATTGGCAAGCCAGCGGGAACAGAAGCTGAGAATCCTGTGTCTTATTAATCTGGAAATATAGTGGGAGAGGCGGTATGTTTGATGATACAATATACAGTAAATAATCGCAGCCGGTATGATAAGGAAGGGAATTAGATGGTAACCATAAAAGATATCGCAAAACTCGCAAACGTATCCCACACAACCGTTTCCAGAGCACTCAACAACAGTCCTTACATCAAAGAACATACGAAGAAAAAGATATTAGAGCTAGCAGAGCAGCTCAACTATACACCAAATGTAAATGCGAAAAGTCTGGCGATGCAAAAGTCGCATACGATCGGGCTGTTCTTTACAAGCATTACAAACGGAACCTCACACAGCTTCTTTGCAGACACAATCAAAGGCGTCAATCAAGCCATAAGTGAGGATTACAATCTGTATGTGCGCGGCATTGATGATCTGAAAAACTATGACTCCGTTACACCGATGAGGTATGACGGCATCATTTTAATGAGCCAAAGTGACATTGATAATTCTTTCATTTACCATATTCGCGAAAAAAACATTCCGCTTGTCGTGCTGAATCGTGATATTGATGATCGCACCATCACGAATATTTTGTCCAATGACAAGGAAGGCTCTCAAGAAGCTGTAGAATACTTCATTCAGTCCGGCCATCAAGACATCGCCATCATCGAGGGGATCGAAGGCTTTAAATCCTCCCAGCAGCGAAAGGAAGGCTACTTATCTGCACTGATTCAACATCATATTCCGATCAAGCATGAATACAGTGTCAAAGGACAGTACGATATGGAAAGCGGCTTTCAAGCGATGGAGAGGCTGCTGGCACTGCCGAATCCTCCAACCGCTGTTTTTTGTTCGAATGATGACATGGCAATCGGAGCGATGAATGCGATATTCGCAAAGGGCCTGCGCGTTCCTGATGATATTTCGGTGATCGGGTTTGATGATATTGGGTTTTCACAGTACATCACGCCAAGACTTACAACAGTAAAGCGCCCAGTGGAGAAAATCAGCGTGCTCGGTGCGCAAAAACTCTTGTCTCTGATCAGCGAGCCCGAAACAAAAGCAGAAAAAATCTTGGAAAACACAGAATTCATGGTGCGTGATTCAGTCAGACGATTGACGACGTGATGTCCCGTTTTTCAGCGGGCATTCTTTATAAAGAAAAATGTTAACGTGTGCATAAAAGGAGAGGGAGGCAATACGGGTGCAGAAGCTGAATAAAAATGTGTACGATCACTATACTCAGTATCCAGAAAAAATTCTCCAGTTCGGAGAAGGAAACTTTCTTCGGGGATTTGTCGATTGGCAGATTGATCAATTGAATCAACACACTGATTTTAATGGGAGCGTGGCAGTTGTCCAGCCAAGAGGCTCAGAAAAAATCAAACGATTAAATCAGCAAGATGGATTATATACGCTTTTTTTACAAGGAATGAAAGATGGAGAAGCGGTAAACGAGCATATGATTATCAACTCAATCAGCCGGGGAATTGACCTGTTTTCTGATTATGAAGCATACAAAGAATTGGCATCAAGCGAAAGGCTTCGGTTTATCATCTCCAACACCACTGAGGCCGGGATTGTATGTGATGAAAAAGATCGTTTAGAGGATAGGCCGCAAAGAACATTCCCTGGGAAATTAACTGCATTTCTCTACTTCCGCTATCAGGCTTTTAAAGGAGATCAGACAAAAGGGTGTGTCCTACTCCCATGTGAACTGATCGAGAAGAACGGTGAAAAGCTGAAGGAAACGGTTCTTCATTATGCAGGTCTGTGGAAGCTTGAGGAAGGATTTACACAGTGGATTCATGAGGCCAATACGTTTTGTAATAGTTTAGTAGACCGGATTGTTCCGGGTTTTCCCGTCGACAGCATCGAGGAGATCACGGCAGATCTTGGCTATCAGGATGATTTGATAGTTGTGGGAGAGCAATATTATTTATGGGTTATCGAGGGGCCTGATTGGATTGGAAAAGAACTTCCCTTTGCGGCTGCAGGGCTCCATACAAAGATCGTCAGCGACCTCACCCCATACCGGACTAAAAAAGTAAGAATTTTAAATGGCGCTCATACAGCAATGACGCCAGTGGCTTTATTATACGGCTTAAAAACTGTTAAAGATGCTGTCGAGCATCCGGAAGTTGGGCGATTTATAAGAGAGCTGATTGACGACGAAATTCTTCCTGTTTTAAAAATGGAAGGTCTTTCTCAGTATGCTGACGATGTGCTGAACCGTTTTAAAAACCCGTATATTAAGCATTACCTGGAAAGCATTGCATTGAATTCCGTTTCCAAATTCAAAACGAGAAACCTGCCGACTCTTAAGGAATATGCTGAACAAAAGGGACAGCTTCCTGAACGCTTGGTGTTTTCTTTCAGCGCTCTTCTGTATTTTTATCATGATAACGAGACATTGCAGGATGATCCGGCAGTTTTTCAATTTTTCAAAGAGGTTTGGTGTCAGGAGGATGGCGACATGCTTCGGATTGCATCAAGAGTGTTAGGCGAACAGCGGCTGTGGGGGGCAGATCTCAATGAGATACCGAAGCTGACTGATAGAGTCGCTGTTTACTTGAATCTTATTCATGAGCTGGGCATGCAGCGGGCTCTTGAACAATACTGCATACAAGGGGGAGAGGTACGTTGAAGTCGTTTATAAAGATTCATAAGCAAGATAATGTCCTTCTTGCTCTGCGGGATATCCAAAAGGGAGAGAGGCTGCATGCGGACGGCGTGTCGATTGAAGTAAAGGATGATATAAAAAGAGGCCATAAGATTGCATTGCAGTCTATCAAAGAAAACGACAGCATCATCAAGTACGGGTCTCCAATCGGTCATGCATCACAAGATATCTCGATCGGAGAGCATATTCATGTCCATAATACGAAAACAAACCTGTCTGATATCCAATTATACAGCTATACACCGAGATTTGATGAAAATCCGTATTCTAATGAGAACCGGATGTTTAAAGGTTTTAGAAGAGAAAACGGAGATGCGGGTGTACGGAATGAATTGTGGATTGTCCCAACTGTCGGCTGTGTCAATGGAATAGCAGAAAAAATGCTGCAGCGTTTTGTCAGAGAAACAGGGGATATCGCTCCATTTGATAACGTACTGGTGTTAAAGCATCAATACGGATGCTCGCAGCTTGGCGACGATCATGAAAATACGAAGCAGATCCTGCTGAATGCCATTCGCCATCCAAATGCCGGCGGCGTCTTGGTGTTAGGGCTTGGCTGTGAAAACAATGAGCTGGCAAGAATGAAGGAAGCACTGCAAGATGTGAACCTGGAGCGGGTGAAGTTTCTGGAATCCCAGTCGGTGACCGACGAAATGGAGGCAGGTGTTGCTTTGCTGAAGGAAATTCATGAAGCGGCCAAAGGAGATAAGAGAGAAGACATCCCGCTGTCTGAACTGAAGATCGGGCTGAAATGCGGAGGTTCGGACGGTTTTTCCGGCATAACCGCAAACCCGCTGCTTGGACGTTTTTCAGATTATCTCATTGCACAGGGAGGGAGCACGGTGCTGACGGAAGTACCGGAAATGTTCGGCGCAGAAACCATCCTGATGCAGCGGGCTGCCAATGAAGAAGTGTTTCATAAGATAGTCGATTTAATCAATGATTTCAAACAATACTTTATTAAACATGATCAGCCGGTGTACGAAAATCCTTCACCGGGCAACAAAGCGGGCGGCATTTCTACACTTGAGGATAAATCGCTGGGCTGTACGCAAAAAGCGGGGATTTCTCCTGTCACGGATGTCTTGAAATACGGGGAAGTGCTCAAGACAAAAGGACTGACGCTTTTGAGCGCACCGGGCAATGATTTGATTGCCTCCTCCGCATTGGCGGCTGCCGGCTGCCAAATTGTCCTCTTTACAACGGGAAGAGGCACGCCGTTTGGCACCTTTGTCCCGACGGTGAAAGTAGCGACAAACACCGAGCTGTATGAGGCGAAGCCGCATTGGATTGATTTTAACGCAGGCCTTTTAGCAGAGGATGATGTTCATGAGGAATATGTGCTGCGTGAGTTTATCCACTATATGATAGAGGTGGCAAGCGGCCAGCTTGTGAACCATGAAAAAAATGATTTCAGAGAACTCGCCATTTTTAAATCGGGTGTGACGCTATAATAAGAAAAGGCTATCCTTCAAGCGCGGATAGCCTTCTTCATTAAATCAATTTTAAACCGCTGACTAAAATAATGGACGCCATAATAAATTGCAGTGGACGCGGGGAGAATCGAGGCGAAAGATGGCTTCCGATCAGCACGCCGGGAATTGAACCAATGAGCAGATTAGCTGCCAGCATGTAATCCACGCTTCCGAAGCTAGCGTTCAAAATGCCTGCTGCCGTAACAAGAAGAAATGCATGCGCGATATCTGTTCCGACAATCTGTGACGCTTTCATGTTAAATAAGTAAATCATGGCGATTGCAAATAATGAGCCGGAACCGATTGATGTTAAGCCGACGATAAACCCAAACACAACACCAATAAGAATCGTCAGCGCCCGCTTATTTTCAAGCGGCATCAGCTGCCAGCGGTTGGGACGAAGTTTTCTATCCAAAAACAAACGAACGATGATTGAAATGGCAACCAGCGTTAACACATATCCTAGAGCGTGCTTAATAATTTCTTCCTGATGCTGGTGAAAGGCGGGGAACAAATGCAAGATGCCAATGGCTAGCGAAGCACTCGGAATACTGCCGATGGCTAAGTATTTTACCAATTTAAAGTTAATCGTTTTCTGCCGCCAATGGGAGGCAACGCCAAAGAGCTTTGTGATCGAGTTATATACAAGATCTGTACCGACCGCGATGGAAGGATTAATTCCAAGCACAATTAAAAGGGGAGTTAATAAGGCCGCTCCACCCACTCCCGTCAATCCGACTAAGGCTCCGACAAACAAACCCATCAATATGATGCTTACACTCATGATAAAGGCCTCCTGAAAACCCGACTATTTTTATCAGATTATATATGATTAGGACGCGTTAATCAATTAAATTTTTTGAATTTTTGTACGTTAGCTGCTTGAAATTTTGGTATGCTCAATATCTCTATTCATTTGCCCTATAATGAGTGTCTGGACGAAATCGAGAAGTACTAAAGGCGCAAAAAAAAGATACCTCTTAACAGGTATCTTTTTTCTTGTTTACGCTACATGCGCTGCTGATAGAAAGGAAGCTCAGTGTGACCCATTTCCCGCACATACACGAACAGGTTGCCTTTATGGTGAATTTCATGCTCCATTGCAAGCTGAAGCAGCGCGCGGCCTGTGACTTTTCTGCCGAAAGCGGATGTCAGATCAATTTCTCTGTCCAGCTGCTCTTCAGTCAGCTGTTCAAGGATAGCGGCCGTTTTTTCTGTATATGTTTTTGCCAGAACATTGAGATCTGTTTCTGTTTCTTCCTGCTTGTTTTGAAATGGTGAGGCATTGCCTTCCTTAATGACATTTGCGAACAAGTGGAAAGACGTAAGAATGTGTTTGACCAGCTCTTCTGCTGACATTGATGTTTCTGCCGGTTTGTAGCTGTAATGGTCTTTGCTGATTTTTTCGGCAAGCTCATTGGTCACGTTTCGATGGGATAAAAAATGGCTGACAATTTGATTGGATTGGCTCATTATGATCTCCTCCATATGTAAAAATAAATGGTGCAATGAAATCCTATATCAACGGTTACGAATTCACAAGTAATATGCTGTGTGATGAAACAAAATGCTATGTCAATCGTATATATAACGTTCACAAAACATGAAATGGAGTATAAACATGACTAACATACCTTTCATTTATCAGTACGAAGAAAAAGAGAATGAAAGAGCTGCGGCGGGCTACGGCACTTTCGGTTACCTTATCACACGGATTGAAGAAACGCTTTATGATCAATACGGTGTATTCTATGAGCTCTATGCCAGTGATGATCCAAATACGGAATACTGGGAGCTTCTTGTAGAAGATGTCCGCAACGGTTCATTGGAGCCTGAGCATGTGGCATATATATTTGAAAAGCTTGAAAAGAAAACCTTTGCTTACGATGAAGATGAGAAAGAACCGGATTATACCGTCCATAAGTCTATAAGAAACAGTGTATACGCGTATCCCGAAAAGGGAGTTGCTTTTGCCAGAATTCCATATTTTCAAGATGGGAGCATTATGAGTTTTGATTGTCTGTTTGCGGTTAACGATGAAAAGATGCGTGCATTTCTGGAGGGAGTCAGACCGCGTCTTTGGGAAAAAAGCAAGCGGAAAGTGACCGTGTTTACGGATGGAGATGGAGGGACTTCAAGAGAGCAGGAAGCCATTGTCAGAGAGGTTCAGCGGAGTCAAGTCATCATGAATCCGCTATTGAAAAAGGAGATATACAGATCAATTGATCAGTTTTTTCATAGTGATAAATCGTTTTATCAAACATATGACATCCCTTACAAGCGCGGCATTCTGTTATATGGACCTCCTGGAAACGGAAAGACGACGTTAGTGAAGTCGATCGCAGGCAGTATCGATGCACCTGTTGCTTATTGGCAAATTACTGAATTTACGTCGAGCGAGACAATAGAAGAAGTCTTTCAGGCAGCGAGACGCCTCGCTCCTGCAGTACTGGTTATCGAGGATATAGATTCGATGCCGGAAGATGTGCGGTCCTTTTTTCTCAATACGCTGGACGGCGCGACATCAAAAGAGGGGCTATTTCTCATCGGTACGACAAACTATCCCGAAGAGATCGATCCAGGTTTGATGAATCGTGCAGGGCGATTTGACCGTGCCTATGAAATCGGGCTTCCGGATGAAGAGCTGCGGCTGGAATATATGAAAATGAGAGGCTTTGGCATCTTTTTGAGTGAAGGAGAAATAAAAAACGCCGCAAAACTTACAGAAGGCTTTTCCTTTGCACAGCTGGGAGAATTATATGTATCTTCAGCCCTTCAATGGCACCAAGAAGGGAATCACCATATTGAAACCATGGTGAAAGACATGACAGGAGAGCAAAGAAAAAGCCAGCGGGGAAGCTGGATGGAAAGAAACAAAGTCGGTTTTCACTAAAAGAAAGCACGGGTGTTTGAAAAACCCGTGCTTTTTTGTTGCGGTTAGCCGAAATTCGACAATTGCGGTTATTTTGCGTTCTTCTTTTTCTTGTAAATATGATAAAATATGACATATCTCGGGTAATTCAAAAGGGGGGATTAATTGAGGATGAAGCAGACGATTCCGTCCTCTTATGTCGGGCTTAAAATTAATGAATGGTATACTCATATCCGGCAGTTCCACGTCGCTGAAGCCGAACGGGTCAAGCTCGAAGTAGAAAGAGAAATTGAGGATATGGAAGAAGACCAAGATTTGCTGCTGTATTATTCTTTAATGGAGTTCAGGCATCGTGTCATGCTGGATTACATTAAGCCTTTTGGAGAGGACACGTCGCAGCTAGAGTTTTCAGAATTATTAGAAGACATCGAAGGGAATCAGTACAAGCTGACAGGGCTTCTCGAATATTACTTTAATTTTTTTCGAGGAATGTATGAATTTAAGCAGAAGATGTTTGTCAGTGCCATGATGTACTATAAACGGGCAGAAAAGAATCTTGCCCTCGTCTCGGATGATATTGAGAAAGCCGAGTTTGCTTTTAAAATGGCTGAGATTTTTTATAATTTAAAACAAACCTATGTTTCGATGAGCTACGCCGTTCAGGCATTAGAAACATACCAAATGTATGAAACGTACACCGTCCGCAGAATCCAATGTGAATTCGTTATTGCAGGTAATTATGATGATATGCAGTATCCAGAAAGAGCATTGCCCCACTTAGAACTGGCTTTAGATCTTGCAAAGAAAGAAGGCAATCCCCGCCTGATCAGTTCCGCCCTGTATAATCTCGGAAACTGCTATGAGAAAATGGGTGAACTGCAAAAGGCAGCCGAATACTTTGAGAAATCTGTTTCTATTTGCAAGTCGGAAAAGTTCGATAATCTTCCGCATTCTATCTACTCTTTAACACAAGTTCTGTATAAACAAAAAAATGACGCCGAAGCGCAAAAAAAGTATCGTGAAGGATTGGAAATCGCCCGTCAATACAGTGATGAATTATTTGTGGAGCTTTTTCAATTTTTACATGCGTTATACGGAAAAAACATTGACACAGAATCGGTCTCACACACCTTTCAATTTCTTGAAGAACATATGCTGTATCCTTATATTGAAGAGCTGGCGCATGATGCTGCCCAATTCTATATAGAAAACGGACAGCCCGAAAAAGCACTTTCATTTTATGAGAAAATGGTGCACGCACAAAAACAAATCCAGAGAGGAGATTGTTTATATGAAATCTAAATGGATGTCAGGTTTGTTGCTCGTTGCGGTCGGGTTCAGCTTTACTCAGGTGATGGTTCATGCAGGTGAAACAGCAAACACAGAAGGGAAAACATTTCATATTGCGGCACGCAATCAAACATGATGCATAAAAAAGACCCTTAGGGGTCTTTTTTATTTCTTCAGCTTCCATTCTTTTATCGTCAGCTCAGAAGATCCACTTGCCACCAGCGGATCCGCATGCCCGATTTCCGCTGCCTCTTCCAGTGAATCTGCTTCGATGACATACGCTCCGCCTGTGGCGTCGCTGAATGGACCAAACATTTTTAAACGTTTTTCTGCTTGTAAACGATTCAGAAATTCATAGTGCCCAGCCACATGCTCCTGATTAAATTTCTCCGTTCTCATTGTCAGCATTAAATATGTATACATATTCAGACCCTCCGTGAACTTCAACACATTTATCCATATTGCGGTGATAGATGATATGAGCTTTTCGTCCTACGAATGCCACCTATTTATGAAAAAAGAAAAGGAGAGATGATAGGTGAGCATTCCAGTAAAGAAAAATTTGGTTTCTGAGGCGAAATACGCGTTGAAGTGTCCTAATGAAATGTCCGCTGAATACATTACCATTCACAACACGGCAAACGATGCGTCAGCGGCCAATGAAATCAGCTATATGATCGGGAACACAAGCTCGACAAGCTTTCATTTTGCGGTCGATGATCAAGAGGTGATTCAAGGTCTGCCGCTTAACCGAAACGCCTGGCACACAGGTGACGGCACAAACGGTCCGGGAAACCGAAAATCAATTGGCGTTGAGATTTGCTACAGCAAATCGGGAGGCCCGAAGTATGAGGCAGCTGAAGCCTTGGCGATTTCATTTGTAGCACAGCTTTTGAAGGAGCGCGGCTGGGGCATCGATCGGGTGAGAAAGCACCAGGACTGGAACGGAAAGTATTGCCCGCACCGCATTTTATCAGAGGGGCGCTGGGATCAAGTGAAGGCGGCAATTGAAAAGGAATTAAACGGGGGTGTATCAGCTAAAAAAGCTGCAGTCTCTTCTTCAGCGTCTGAATATCATGTGAAAAAAGGCGACACATTGTCAGGGATTGCCGCATCACACGGAGTCAGTGTGAAAACGCTGCAAAGCATCAATCATATTACTGACCCGAATTACATTAAAGTCGGACAAGTGATCAAACTGCCTCAGACGGCATCTGCTTCTAAAAGCCATGCCGCATCCTCATATCCGCTCCCATCCGGCGTGATCAAAGTGACAAGTCCGCTGACGAAAGGGACAAAAGTAAAGCAGGTGCAGACCGCTTTAGCCGCTCTTTATTTTTATCCTGATAAAGGAGCGAAAAATCACGGCGTTGACGGCGTTTATGGACCGAAAACAGCTAATGCAGTGAAACGTTTTCAGTCTGTCAGCGGTTTAACGGCTGATGGGATTTACGGTCCGAAAACGAAAGCGAAGATGGAGGAAAAGCTGTAAATGAAAAGACGGAAGCTGTGAAGCTTCCGTCTTTTCACCTTACATACAAACTGCGGCAAGCACCTTTTGAATATCATAAATGCTTTCATCTTTTTTAAACTGCTTTGAGACGGCGGGAAGTTCCGCGCCGGAGATCCAAATTTTCAGCTCTGAATCAAGATCAAAGCGGCCGGCCGTTTCCACGCTGAATCTGGAAATGCTTTTGTACGGAATCGATTGAAATTCCGTTTTCTTGCCTGTGATTCCCTGCTTATCTACAAGGATAAGCCGCTTGTCAGTAAAGACAATCAAATCGCGAACCAGCTTAAACGCGGCTTCAACATTCTCACTCTCCAGCAAAATGTGGGCAAGCTCTTCTTTCACAGCTGCCGTTGACAGTGTTGACGCATTGCCGAGTAATCCATCAATAAACCCCATCATATACCTCCTCTGCGTATTCTATCAAATCATACTATAAAAAAGGTTTTCATTCATAGATGAGTAGAGTAAACTTGTGCTGACTGGTAAAGGGGGCGTTCAAAATGGAAGATATGTATGACAGCTTTGCGGCCCTTTCTGCTTCTGAGTCGGAGTACCGGATTATTTATGAGGAGAAAAACGGAAGTGAGCTTATCGTCCTCGGTCCTCACGGCGGCAGAATTGAGCCTGGCGTCAGTGAACTGGTGCGGGCATTTTCGGATCGATGTTCCATCTATTTGTTTGAGGGTCTAAAGCAGCGAAACAACCGTTCCTTGCATCTCACCAGCATTCGTTTTGATGAGCCGCTGGCTTTAGAAAAAGTGAATGACCACCATTACGCATTAGCGTTTCACGGGTATTATGATCCGAAAATCCCGCATACATTGGTCGGCGGGGCGGATCGTAAAAAAGCCAAGCTCATTTGTGAGCGTCTGAATGAAGCGGGTTTCAGCGCCGAGCTCACTAATGAGAAAGACCGCCTGGCAGGTGTACACCCAAACAATATTGTCAATCGGACGAAAAGAGAAATGGGACTGCAATTGGAGGTAAGCACGGCGCAGCGAAACGCGCTATTCCGCAATTTTGGGTGCCGTGATAAAAGCTACATACAAAACGATTTGTTTGATCGATATGTGGAAGCCGTCAAGCTTGGCTTTTATACATAAAACTAGACGGGACCTGCACGGTCGGCCTATTCCTTCATATGCTGGGGTTGTGCGAAAGTGTGGGGAGGAATGATTCATGTTTTATCATATAAAAGAGCTTCAATATCAAGCAAAGCCAGCTCATCCCGATCCGGTTTATGCGAAAAAACTTCAAGAGGTGCTCGGCGGCCAATTCGGTGAAATTAGCGTCATGATGCAATATTTGTTTCAAGGGTTTAACTGCAGGGCGGATGCTAAGTATAAAGATTTGTTATATGATGTGGGGACCGAAGAGATCGGGCACGTAGAAATGCTGGCAACGATGATTTCCAGACTTCTGGACAATGCACCCGCGGATGTACAGGAGGATGCTTATAAAAGCAATCCCGCTATTGCGGCAGTCATGTCAGGGATGAATCCTCAGCACGCGATTGTGTCCGGATTGGGGGCGATGGCATCAGATAGTGAGGGCTATCCGTGGAATGCAAAATACATTATCTCAAGCGGAAACCTGCTGGCCGATTTTCGCGCTAACTTAAATGCGGAGGCCCAAGGACGCCTTCAGGTGACACGGCTTTATGCCATGACCGATGATCCAGGGGTAAGAGATATGCTGTCATTTTTGATTGCAAGGGATACCTATCATCAAAATATGTGGTACGCGGCCATTAAAGAGCTGGAGGAAAGAGAACGGGATATTGTCGTCCCGACGACGTTTCCGCGTGAGCTCGAAAAGCAGGAAGTCTCTTATGACCTGTTTAACTTTTCCAGGGGGAATGAAAGCTCACAAGGAAGATGGGCACATGGGGAAGCCTTTGACGGCCGGGGTGAATTCAGGTATATCCCGGCTCCGATTGCGTTCGCATCTGCGCCTCATCTTAAACCGGCGCCCATGTGGCTGCATAATACAGTTCCCCCAATGTCGAAATGTTAGGTTCTCTTCTGGGCTGAGGAATATATCCTTAGCCCGTATTTGATCAGATGTTTTTGCCAATATGATATAACGCTTTTTCCTCAGCGACCTGCAAGTGCTGCTGATCGCCTTCCTCGTACGCATGTGGCCGCTTGTGGGATAGTAAATAAGCGAGCCGCTTCTGAAATTGAATACCTGCTTTACGCCGTTCAAACATGTCAAGCCTTTTATCAGCAAATTCCTTTGTTACCCGGAATACCGCCGCAATTGTGGCGAGTGCCTGGCTTCTCCATTGCGGCAGTTCCATCTGCAACAGCATAAAGGTTGGCACACAGAAGTGGTACATAAATTGATTTGCCTGGAATTCCTGAAGCTCTCTGAAAAGCTTGTTCATCTGAAAATGATTGCCTGCATGCTTTAACACGTGGCACAGCTCATGGCCAAAATCCTCCCATTGCTCTTCCCGTGACTTTTTTTGGTTTAATACGATACTGTACATGCCGTCGTATTTCACCATCATGCTCCCCATATCCTCAAAATGCACCCAAATATCCAGATCCTTTGCGATTTTCAGCATGTCAATGTGATGAGGGGATGTGATGCCCAGCCGGCCGTATAAATTTTTAACGTATTCCTCCAGATGTGATAAGTAATCGCCCAATTGAATACTCCCTTTCGAACATTTGTTCTGTTTTTAGCGAGAAAGAAAAGCCCGTATAGGACTGGAAAGTAGTGTAGAAATCTTTCCCTTTTCTTTAAAAAATAAACACTTTTTTCTTTATATCGGTCTACTTTTTATATGTTTTAGAGAACAGAGAACGATTTATTTATTTTTCGGTTTGCGGTTTTTCTCTTTTTCTTTTAGATAGTTGATAAATTCGATGGCCTGCTGTTTGCTTTCTGGGGAAAAATCCTGCATATCGCGGTATGCAAGCTGCAGGGCCGGATCTGAGAACATATCGTCATCGGATTTTTTGTCTTTTCCCGTTAATAAGTAATCAGTCGTTACTTGAAAGTAATCAGCCAGCTTTTGGAGTGTGTCGTAATCAGGTTCGCTTCGCCCATTTTCATAGTGGGAATATCGTGCCCGTGACACACCGATGTGTGATGCGATTTCTTCCTGTGTCCTTTTCCCTCTGAGACTCTTCAATCTGCCGCCTATCATACTATGACCTCTCTTTTTTAAACTCCCTACGTTACTTATGATTATAGATACAATATGTATCAAAATAAAGTTATGATAAAAAAAGTATCAAAAATAACTTGATGATACAGTTTGTATCGTTTATACTTGGTAACATCCGATACAAAATGTATCAAAAAAAGATCAGGAGAGTGATCACATGTATCCGATCCAAATCGTTTTTAGTGAAAATCCCATAGATCAGCGCCATCTCGGACAATCCGGCGGCACCATTTCGTTTACGGCATGCGGCCTTCCGGTGTTCCACTTTGAAACGCAAGAGCAGTTTCAAGCATACATGATGTTAAAGGGAGAAGCGGCGTACAATGAAAAACGATAAAAGCTATCCTTTTCCGACGTATTCAGGGTTATTGAATTCAGAACATTATGACAAAATAGGCCCGGCGCTATGGCTGTTTCTCTGGTTTATCAGCTCAACAACAAAAGAAATCGAAAAAGACGGGGTAAGCTGGGGCATCGTACTCGGCCATAAGCCGTTAAAAGCGAGAGAAATGGCGGCAGTCTTCGGCGTAAGTGAAAAAACCGTCAGAAGATGGCTGGAGCTTCTCGAAAACCATGATTACATAAAGGCCGTCCGTGCGCCATACGGACTGATGATTTCGGTCAAGCATTCCAAAAAATTCAGCTTCAGATCGGACAATACTGTACACGGGAGTCTAAAAGAACGGCCATTTTCGCCGCAGACACCGGACACAAACGACCGTACAGATATAGATAAAACAAACAAATATACTGCTGCTAATGATGCAGTGGATCACATTGCGAAGCGGTTTACACAATTACGGTCGGCTCAAGAAGGCCGCACCGTGTATCCTTCCTCAAGAGATTATCAAGCCATCGCCCGCATTGTTGCCATCGGCGTTCCTGTCATGCAAACAATCAAATGGCTTGAAGAATGCTTTCAGGCTTTTGAAAACCGGCGGACCGCCGCTTCTGAAACAATTAAGGCTTTTCGCTACTGCTCGAAATTCATTGAAGACAGATTTTTCGCGCAGCAAGCCAAAAAGAATGCCGCAATTCAGCATGAGAGGATGAAAAAACATGACAAAACGAACAATCGAACAGATTTTGGACGAGCTGAGAAGAGGGAGACGTCCATTACTGGCGGACAAACCGGCCGAATCAGACGCAAGCAGGTATGATTGCCTGCGCTGCAAGGATCAGGGAGGTTATCTCGTCAGGCAGAATGGCCTGGAAGTCTGGACGATGTGCAGCTGCATGGCAGAACGGAAAGTGAAGCGGCTGCTGGGTGCAAGTGAGATTACCCACGCTTTCAGACAGCTCGGCTTCAAGGAATTCCGCACGGAGGGAAAGCCGCAGGCCATAAAAGACGCATTTGAGTGTACAAAAGAGTATGTTGCCGATTATGAACAAATCAAGGATTGCCGAAAAAACAGCATTGCCCTTTTAGGACAGCCCGGATCAGGGAAAACACACCTTTTGACTGCCGCTGCCAACGAATTAATGAGAACATGCTATGTGCCTGTCATTTATTTTCCGTTCGTGGAAGGCTTTACTGATCTGAAAAATGATTTTGCCCTATTAGAAGCGAAGCTGAACCGGATGAAGCAGGCGGATGTGCTGTTCATAGATGACCTGTTTAAACCGGTTAACGGCAAACCCCGCGCTACAGATTGGCAATTAGAGCAAATGTATTCGGTACTCAATTATCGCTACTTAAATCATAAACCGATTTTGCTTTCGAGCGAGCTGACAATTGAAGGACTTGTACGGGTCGATGAAGCGCTCGGCACGAGAATCTATGAGATGTGCAGTGACTATTTAGTGATTATCAAAGGAGCAGCCTACGAGCTTAACCATAGATTGGAGGGCGTCAGATAATGTGTAAGCTTTGTCAAACAAAGAAAGTCATTGTGGAACATACCGGTATTGGAGTCGTTTTTCATCCATGTCCGAACTGCCGGTCCGGCACTGACTTAACGCCTGTCATTCAAAAGCTGGAGCAAATGCTGACAGCGGGAAAAACGAGGCTGAATATCTATGATTAAACAGCTGACTGCACTAATCGCTTTGCTGTTTCGGGCAAAGCGAACAGAAAAAAACATTGAACAATGGTATAAGGACGACGGGAAGTGAAAGTGTTGGCAAAGACAAAACAGGCAGAGAAAAGCCCTGCGCCGTGGCGTGCTGTCCCGTGCGGGGATACGAAACCGATCTATATTTATTCAGCTTACAGTGAAGAAGAAAAAGAAAGATTTCCGTTCTCAAACGGGCGGCTGATTGCAGCTGTATTTGACCTCAGCTCTTATTCGCAAAAAAGCAATGCCGCTTTGATGGCCGCTGCGCCTGAATTGCTGGAAGCGTCTAAAGCAGCACTTGATTTTCTGAAAGGGAATTCTGTTCATTCAAAGGAGCGCATCATTCAGCTATTAGAAAAAGCTGAAGCAAGCGCTGCACCGAAAAGGGGAGGAAAAGAAACATGATTCATCCTAAAAAACTGCTGCATATCGATTCCATCACGCTTAAGAGCCAGCTGGAGGAAGGGAAAATCCGTGTCATTATTGTGGATGGCATCAAGCAAGAAGCATGGATCACAGAAGCGCCCGAGCATGGAAAAACGCTCGTCGAAACAAGAAAGGGCGACCTTGCCCGAGTGGAATTTGAAATCGGCTACAAATTAAATTAAAGCGAAAACAGAATACGTCCAAGACGGAAAGCCTGCGGACACTGATCAACTGCACAGCATTTGTGCGTTGATTGGTGTCCGTTTTTTATTTGCCAAAAATAAGGAGGATCATAGAATGCAAGACTTACTATTTGAATATAAACGCACGCTCAAACAAACAAGAATACAATATAAACCGCTCGCTGAGGCAGATGAATCCGTGCTCTCAGCTGAAGAGCTGAAGGATAAAAAAATCATCAGAAATATGATTACTGATCTTGAATATGTAACAGAATGGCTTGAAAAAGGAAGGCAGCCCGGCATCAGACGGGCGATTGACCGGCGTGATGCCTACCAGCGGCTGATGATCAAAGACCCGAGAATCATCGAATCATTTTCCAGCGCTATGATGTTTGAGCCGGACGGACAGGTATCAGAAGAAGACAGAGAGAGAATTCGAGAAGCATTAGCCCTGTTAACGGACAGAGAAAAGGAAATGTTTTTGCTGCATAAGGTAGAATGTTTTTCTTATGAACGGATCGCCGATCTTCTCGGCGTAAAAAAATCGACAGTGCAAACGACGATTAAACGGGCGAGTTTAAAGATGCAAAGACAGCAGGAAGAAATGAATCGATCACTTGCCTGAAAGCTTGTCATACGTTTGCCACCTATAAGTGAATAGAGCATGACACATAAGCGGCTGGCATGATCAGCCGCTTTTATGAATAAACAACCATGCTGGAGGTGGCGGTGATGCCGTAGCATGAAAACACAACAGCGCGAACAAGCATTAGCAATCTATCAACAACATCAAGGAAAGATCACAAATCGGGCGATTGCGGACACAATCGGTGTTTCCGCGAAAACAATCGGCATCTGGAAAAAACAAGACAAATGGAAAGAGGCCCTGTTTTCTGCGTCCAAAAACGAACAAAAACAGCGCCCTATAGACAACGATGAATTAAATGAACGCCAGCGGCTGTTTTGCCTGTATTACGTCAAAAGCTTCAATGCCACACAGTCAGCAATCAAAGCGGGCTATTCTCCGGACAGCGCTCATGTGACGGGCAGCCGGCTCTTAAAAAACGAAAAGGTTGCTGCTGAAATCAAACGCATTAAAAAAGAAATGGTCAATGAAATGTTTATTGAAGCGATGGACGTGCTGCAGGTTTATATCAAGATCGCGTTTGCGGATATTACGGACTATGTGACCTTCGGAAAAAAAGAGGTTCAGGCTGTCGGGAAATCGGGTCCGCTGTTTGATGAAGATGATAACCCGATTATGAAGGAAATCAGCTTTGTCGATGTCAAAGACTCCGGGCTCGTGGACGGCACCATTGTGACGGAAGCAAAGCTTGGCAAAGAAGGCATTGCCATCAAGCTTGCAGATAAAATGAAGGCGCTTGAGAAGCTGTCCTTATATTTTGATTTGTTTCCAGATCAATTTAAACAAAAAATTGAAAATGAGAAATTGAAGCTTGCCAAACAAAAAGCGGAGAAAACAGATGACAGCCAGGAGCCGATTGAAATTATGATCAAACGAAAAGAGCGCAAGTCATGATTGTAAAAGAAATCAATCCTCATTTCGAAGATTACGTGTTCAATTGGGAGCAGACGTACCAATTTCTCGTCGGCGGTTACGGCTCATCCAAAAGCTATCATACCGCATTGAAAATCGTGCTAAAGCTGCTGAAGGAAAAACGGACGGCCCTTGTGATCCGGGAGGTGTTCGATACCCATCGGGATTCGACCTTCGCCTTGTTTCAAGAGGTGATCGAAGAGCTCGGTCTCACAAAGGCTGTGGCATCTCTTTCTTCCCCGCTGCAGCTGCGATTTCACAATGGCAGCCGGATCATGTTCAAAGGAATGGACAATCCGGCAAAATTAAAATCGGTTCATAACATTTCATTAATATGGATTGAAGAGTGCTCAGAGGTGAAGTATGAGGGGTTCAAGGAATTAATCGGACGTCTTCGCCATCCTGAGCTGAAGCTTCATATGATCTGTACCACCAATCCCGTCGGCACCTCCAATTGGACGTATAGGCACTTTTTTCGGGATGAACGCAAGAAACGGTTTGTGCTGGATGACAGCGAACTTTACGAAAAGCGGACGATTGTGAAGGGAGATACGTATTACCATCATTCCACCGCTAACGACAATCTTTTTCTCCCGGAAAGCTATCTGAAACAGCTTGACGGACTCAAAGAGTATGATCCCGACCTGTACCGGATTGCCCGCAAAGGACGATTCGGCGTCAACGGGATCAGGGTGCTGCCGCAGTTTGAGGTACTCCCGCATGATCAAGTAAAAAAATGTATCGCAGCCATCAGCAAGCCAATCTTTCGTACAGGCATGGATTTTGGATTCGAGGAATCCTATAATGCCGTCGTCCGGCTTGCTGTAGATCCTGAGAAAAAATACCTCTACATTTATTGGGAGTATTATCAAAACAAAATGACAGATGACAGGACGGCTGATGAGCTGCGTGAGTTTATTGAGACACAGGAATTGATCAAAGCCGACTCGGCTGAGCCGAAAAGCATTCAATATTTCCGCCAGCAGGGCTTTCGGATGGTTGGAGCCAGAAAGTTTCCCGGCTCCAGGCTTCAATATACCAAAAAGGTAAAACGGTTCAAAAAAATCTTCTGTTCGGACCGCTGTGAAAATGTCATCTATGAGCTCAAGACACTTACGTATGCCAAAGATAAAAACGGAGCTCTGATTGAGGATGAATTCACGATTGACCCGCATACGCTTTCTGCCATTTGGTATGCGCTTGATGATTATGAGGTTGCTGATATGAAAGAGACAGCACACAAACGAATCCGGCCGAACAGAGAAAGGAGGAGGTCATAAATCATGCACAATCAAACAGTCAGAGCAACTGTATTTAAAGCCAATGCCGCGGCTCCACAAACAAAGCAAATCTATGAAGATGACTTTTCTGAGCTGTACGGAGAGGACATTATCGCTCCGCCCTACAATATCATCGAGCTCAAAACCATTGCCGAATACTCGACTATTCTTCAGCAATGCATTGATGCGTACAGAGTGAATATTACAGGCTTTGGATTCGATGTTGAGTACACATTTGATGTCAACGCAAGTGATGTCGATCAGGCAAAAAAGAAAAGAGCGGAAAAAGACTGGGCCAGACTCGAAGCCTTTTATAAATGTCTTCACTTTGATGAATCAGCTGAAATGATTTTAGGCTATGCCATCGAAGACAGAGAAAAAACAGGCAACGGATTTATGGAAGTGCTTCGCGACGGGGCGGGAAAACCTGCCGGCATCGAATATTTAGATGTGAAATATATGCGTGTATGCGGAGCAGGCGAGCCTGTAGAGGTTTCATTCGTATATGAAGAAAACGGGAAAATGAAAAGGATCAAAAGGCAAAAACGCTTCCGAAAATATGTGCAGATGATCAATGGAAAGAAAGTATTTTTTAAAGAATACGGCGATCCGCGAAAAATGGATATTCGCACAGGTGAATATGTAAACACATTGGCAGAGAAGTATCAAGCAAATGAAGCCATTCACCTCAAAATCGGAAGCGGCGTATACGGTGTACCCCGCTGGATCGGCAATATTGTCAATTTATACGGGGCCCGAAAAGCAGAAGAGCTCAATTTTATGTATTTTAAGCAGGGACGTCACGTCCCCGCTGCGATTACAGTGGAAAACGGGATGCTGTCTGAAGCTTCTTACCGGGAGCTGCAGGAATACATGAATGATCTTGAAGGCGTGGAAAACGCCCATAAATTTCTCCTGATCGAAGCGGAAGGAATCGCAAAAGAAAAGGATCTCCACGGAGGCGAGGATATTACGCCGGTTTCCGTGGAAATCAAATCCTTGGCTGAAATTCTCCAAAACGACGCCCTGTTTCTTGAATACGATGAAAAAAGCAGAAATAAGCTGCGTTCCGCGTTCCGTCTCCCGCCGCTGTATACAGGCGAGGCCCAGGAATACAACCGGGCGACAGCTGATACTGCTAGAAAAATTACGGAGGAGCAGGTTTTTCAGCCGGAGCGAAAAACGCTCGTGAATAAACTGAATACGCTGCTTTTGCCGGAGCTGAATATCCATGACGTCAGGCTGACATTAAAAGGACCAGACTTTCGTGATCCGCTTGAGATTGCAAAGGTGCTCGGTCCTTTTATTACAGCAGGAGCAGTCTCGCCGAATGATTTACGCGACCTTGCCGGACGGGTGCTTGGCAAAACACTGGAGGAGTGGCCGGAGGACATTTATAAACGGCCTGCAGGACAGGATGCGGAAAAGACAAACCTGACTGCGCTCATGCAGGAGTTGAAAGAAAGCATCGAAGATATCAAAACGTCCTGAAGGGAGGTGAATCAAGCAGGTGGCGCGAGAATTAAGAAATGCCAAAATCAGCTTTGTCAGTTATGTGGACAAGGCGGCTAACCAGACAGAATTTTTCTTTACGAAGTCAGCCGAACCTCCGTCATTTGAAAAAAAGGTTCGGCTGTTTACAAAAAGTGAGCAGGATGAACAAAAGCTCGTGTACGGAATCGTGTATGAGCCTGATGTTCCTGATGCCCACGGCGATTTTATGACCGCCGAGGAAATTGAAAAAGCGGCGCACGGTTTTCTCGCGGAGGCACGGGAGATTGATATCAATCACAGCTTTGAGGGCGGAACCGGCGTCGTGGTCGAGTCCTATGTGGCGCCCGATGATTTTATGATCGGGTCAAAGCGGATTACAAAGGGCTCATGGGTACTCGTGACAAGAGCGTCTGACGAGGTGTGGGAACAGATTAAGGCTGGAATTATCACCGGCTACAGCATGGCTGGCACTGCAGATGTGTATGAAGAAGAACCGGTCGAAAAAGCAGGGTTCTTTAGTGTATTCAAGCAAATGCTTGCTGACAAAACAGGGAAGGAGACTGAAGAAATGAGAAAAGAAGACATGAAAGAATCATTCGAGCATGCGCTTTACCCTCTGCTCAAACGGCTTGAGCGGATTGAAAAAAACACAGATACGGAGGAAAAGCCGGAGCAGACGGGTGATGACGAGCGTCTGAAAAAGCTCGTTGAAGACATGCTTGCCCCGCTGATCGAACGCATCGAGGCTTTGGAAAAAGCGCGAGGCGCGTCTAAGCAGACAGCGGACGATACGGGCGGCAATACAGAGCAAGTCAAAAAATCAATCTGGAGCGGACTGCTGTAAAACCAGTCAAGGAGGAGGAAATCAATTGAGAAATCAAGAGATCATTCGGAAAGCGGAAATGTCGCTTTCTGCTTTAAAAAGCGGCGGGCTTATGAACCCTGCGCAAGCATCGGCTTTTATCCGCATGGTGCAAAACACGCCGACCATTTTCAGTGAATCCCGCGTAATTCAAATGGAAAACGATTCGCAAAAATTTGAAAAAATCGGCTTCGGCCAGCGTATTCTGCGGGCTGCGCAAGAAGGAAAAGCACTGTCAAACGACGAGCTGACAGTTCCAACGACAAGCACGGTCCAGCTGAACACGAAGGAAGTCATTGCGGAAATTAACATTACGTATGACACACTTGAAAACAATATTGAAAAAGACGGCCTGCAGCAGACGATCATGCAAATTTTAGCAGAGCGCGCAGCAGTTGATATTGAAGAGCTGATCGTTAACGGTGATACAGCATCAGCTGATCCGTATCTGGCACAGCTGGACGGCATCCGCAAACAGGCAGTTTCCCATATCGTTGACATGAACGGTGAAGAACTGTCCAGAGCGACATTCAAGAAAGGCTTAAAGGCTGTTCCACCAAAATATTTGCGCATCCCTCAGGAATTCAGATTCTATACGTCTCATGGCTTAGAAGTTGAATGGAAGGACCGCGTGGCAGACCGCCAGACAAACCTCGGGGACCAGGCTGTTCAGGGCGGCTTGTCAACAGCATTCGGCGTACCGGTCAAAGGGGTATCCAATATTCAGCCGTACACAGTCGGTGAGGGAGACGCGCAATATGACGCTTCTGATATCATTCTCACACATCCGAAAAATATCATTCTCGGCTTCTCCCGCAATATCCGAATTGAAGTCGACAAAGACATCCGCTCCCGTAAATTCATTATTGTCTTAACGGCCAAGCTGGACAGCAAGTTCGAGGAAGAGGATGCCTGCGCGAAATTAATTAACGTAAAAGAATAATAGAAACGAGGTGGTCAGCTCATGCTCATTGAACCGACTGACGTAGCCTCCTATTCGGTCTATGATCGGGTGAAAAACAGGCCGGAAGAGCTGCTGGCGCAGGATATCATCGAGGCGGAAGCAGAAGCGGCTCTCATCACGGGCCACCGCTTTGAAGACAGCTTGTATGATCCGCTGCCCGGCAAGGTGAAGCTGGCTTTACTGAAGCTTGCCCAGTATTTTGCGCTTGTCAACAGCGATGAATCTGCCTCATCAAGCTATCAGTCTGAGAAAATGGGGGATTATTCCTACACGGTTTCCGGAGAAGGCGGGATTCAGCGGCCTGAGGTGTATCATTTGCTCGAAGAGTTTATCAAGCCGGGCTACGTCCCTGAATCCTCCAGACTGAAGGTGAGATCTTTATGAGCTACAAGCAGATGCTCATTCACCGTTGCGACATTTATCATGAAGCAGCGCAAGCGCCGTCTGCAGGCCGATTTGGGATTCCGGCAGACAGGCTGCAGCCGGTGATTTCATATCCGGAGACACCCGATGATCAAGATGTCCCTTGTTATTTTACCGAAAAAACGCAGCAGCTGATTCAGGAGGAGCCGGATCAAACTGTATATCATAGCTTTCTCGTCCATTTTCCGTTGTCAGCGGACATCCGCGTGAACGATAAAATCATTTGGGAGAATCATAAATATATACTAAAGCTGCCGAAAAGGATCAGACATCATCATTGGGAGGTCGTCGCAGTCAGGGATGAAAGCCTATGAAAATAGCGGGATTGAAACAGCTGAACACGGCATTAAAAGAAGCGGCTTCAGGCGGTTTTTCCAGACAGGCGTCCCGGTGGCTTGAGGAGTGCGGGCAAGATTTTCTGGAGATCGTCCAATCTGAACTCATCAGCACACAAACGATTGATACAGAAAAACTGCTCAGTTCCTTTGAGAAAGGCGCAGAGGACAATCTCTGGATTGTGCAAAGCGGCGGGCTTTCGCTTGAGGTGGGAACACAGCTTGATTACGCCTCATTTCTTAATGACGGCCATTGGACGTCAAAACAAGATGTGAGATGGGTGCCGGGGCGTTTTCAAGGCTCACGGTTTATTTATGATCCAGCGGCTTCAACGGGAATGGCGCTCAAGAGAAAATGGATACCGGGCACGGGCTACTGGGATCATGCACTGCTTTTATATGAACAGCTGTTTGAAAAATCGCTGGAAAGCAAACTGCGCCAGTGGCTGAAGAAGCTGTAAAGGAGGAGCAGGATGAACAGTGAAACAGGATCGATCATGGCGTTTTTGTACAGCCGGTGGTCTGTTCCCATTTATGAACGCGAGCTTCCTGATCACTTTCAGGTGCCGTCGTTATACGTCCCGCCACCATCTGTTTTCGAGGAAACAGATACGGTCTCCACATTTAAAAAAACCTACAGTCTCAATGTAAAACTGTTTCATCTGGACTCCGTTCAGGCGCTGGATGAAGCGGACAGGCTCGCGGATGCCATCAGAGAAGCGAGAAATATGGTTCCGCTGCTCAGTGAATCCGGTGAGAAAACGGGGGACATGGTTCGCGTTACCCGAATTGAGACAAGGGTAGGAGACAGGGGCGAGGCGGTCATGGTGATCAGGTGGAGCAGCCGATATTATTATCACAAAATAGAACAGCCTGTCTTACAGGATATCGACATGAACAGCGGGGTGAAATAAGCGGTGGCAAAGAACAAACAACAGAAGAAGGCTGTACATACGGAGAGCCGGGAAGCTCTTTTTGATACAGCGGATTTGATTAAGCACGCGAAGGAGCTGTTCGGCGTTAAGCCGGATATTCTTCAGGGGGCTTTATTTGGCGTGGATCAAACACGTATGACGAAATCAGAAGCCAGTCAATTGATTCAAACATTTCTAACCAAGGAGGTCATGTCATCATGAATGGCGGAACATTTACAACAGGCAAAGAAAAAGAACGTGCAGGCATTTATTTTAACTTTAAAACGACGGCGCAGGAGCGGGTATCACTCAGTGAACGGGGAACAGTCGCACTTCCGGTCGCATCAAGCTGGGGCGAAGCGAAAACGTTCGTCTCCATTTCCAGTGTTGAAGACCTAAACAAAAAAGTGGGCCTCAGCATTGATGACCCGTCTTTATTGCTGCTGCGTGAAGCGAAGAAAAATGCGAAAACGGTATTGATGTACCGACTAACCGAAGGCGTCCGAGCGTCTGCTGATATTGCTGAAGGCGTCAAAGCAACTGCAGTATATGGCGGAACAAAAGGAAATGACATTATCATCCGCATCAATCAAAATGTGCTGGATGCTGATTCTTTCGATGTGACAACATATATGGACGAATCAGAGGTTGATAAACAGACTGTCAAAAAGGCTGAAGAATTAACAGCTAACGGCTATGTCACTTTTACCGGAACAGGCGATCTTTCTTCAACGATTCCTCTCACTGGATCAGAAGGAGACACTGCAGCTAAGACGCTGAATGCATCCGCGGGCATCCGTTTATCCGGCGGTACGGATAAAGCCCCTGTCAACTCCGACTATACAGATTTCTTAGCCGCGGCTGAAACGGAGAGCTTTGATGTGATTGCGCTGCCTGTTGCAGAAGGTGACCAGTTGAAGGCGACGTTTGCTGCTTTCATTAAACGCCTGCGCGACGGCCAAGGACAAAAAGTGCAAGGCGTCACAGCCAATTATGCCGGTGATTATGAAGGCATCATCAACGTAACAGAGGGTGTGCTGCTTGAAGATGGCACGGAAGTTACTCCGGACAAAGCAACAGCTTGGGTAGCTGGAGCGAGTGCAGGAGCAACCTTTAACCAATCACTCACATTTGTAGAGTACGAAGGCGCCGTTGATGTGTTACACCGCCTTGACCACGATACGATTGTTGAACGTCTAGGCAAAGGTGAATTTTTATTCACATTCGACGCCCGTGACAAATCCGTCAGCGTAGAAAAGGACATTAACTCACTCGTGACGTTCACAGCTGAGAAAAACAAGAAATTTGCAAAGAACAAAATCGTTCGTGTCCTGGATGCTGTGAATAATGATTTAACACGCGAGCTGAAAGCCTTAATTAAATCAAGAAAAGGCAGCGGAAGCGATATCCCGGCATCTGAAGACGGACTGCAGTATGTAAAAACGATGATCACGCAATACATGACAACGCTTCAGGATGCAGGCGGCATCACTGGCTTTGATTCCGAGGAAGATATCACAATTTCAATGAATGAAGATCGTGACGGCTTCTTGATTGACCTGGCTGTTCAGCCTGTCGACGCAGCAGAAAAATTCTACTTTAATGTGGAGGTAAACTAATATGGCATTAAAAGCACAAAACACAATCTCAGGAAAAGAAGGCCGCTTATTTCTCGATGGTGAGGAAATGGCGCACATCAAAACATTCGAAGCAAACGTTGAGAAAAACAAATCTGAAGTCAACATTATGGGCCGCCGCATGACAGGCCATAAGACAACAGGGGCAAATGGAACAGGGACCGCAACGTTCTATAAAGTTACATCAAAATTCGTGCTATTGATGATGGACTATGTCAAAAAAGGCAGCGACCCTTACTTCACGCTCCAAGCTGTGCTGGATGATCAATCCTCCGGCCGGGGCACAGAGCGAGTCACACTGTACGACGTCAACTTTGACTCTGCGAAAATCGCAAGCCTTGATGTCGATTCAGAAGCGTTAGAGGAAGAAGTTCCATTTACATTCGAAGACTTCGACGTCCCTGAAAAGCTATCTGACACGTTTTAATCAAAGCTGAATCAAGCCCATACGCAGACCTTTCTCAGAAAGGTCTGTTTTTTAAAGATGAAACCAAACAATAGACAAGGGAGTTTTTTACATGAGCGAGAAGAACGAAAACGTATATGATCTTTCCTTTTTTATGCCGGGAAAAACAATTGAAGCTGAGGAAATCAAAGTGCCGATCTCAAAGCGTTTTGTTGATAAAAAAGGGAACATCGTGCCATTTATTTTTAAAGCGATCACGACGGAGCGCATTGATGAATTGGAGAAAGAAACAACAACGTATAAAAATGTCAAAGGCAGAGGCCGTGTAAAAGATTTAGACAGCCAACGCTTTTATGCCCGAATCGCAGTTGAATCAACCGTTTATCCGGACTTCCGTTCAAAAGAGCTTCGAGAAGCTTACAAAACGGCTGACCCGGTAGAAGTTGCGAAACGCGTGCTCTCAGTTGGAGGCGAGTATGCGAACTGGTTAAACAAAGCGATTGAGATTAATGGATTTGAAGATGAATTAGAGGATCTGGAAGACGAAGCAAAAAACTAATCAAGGATGGGCATAAAGAAGCCGTGTATCTCTACTATGCGATGCACGAGCTTCACTATTCCCCATCAGATTTATTGGCGCTCTACGAAGCGCCCAGAAACTATAAAGCGCTGTTGTATGGACTGATCGGATATAAGCTCGATCTCCTTGAAAAACAAGCAAAGAAAGGAGGGGCATCGTAATTGGCAAAGCTGACAGCAAGGTTTGAAATGGAAGACCGTGTAAGTAAAAAGTTAAGAAAGATCCAGAATGGGTTTAGAGCACTTGAAAAATATAGAAAAATGGTGCAGCGAAAAAGCGCTATTGATGTACGAAAAGAAAGCAAAACTGTATTAAGGACAATTGATCGCATACAAAAATCATTAAAGAAAAAGCTTGGCGCCCAAATGATCTCCATTTCAACTGAGGATAAAGCCAGCAGTATCATTCAGCAGGTTAATGTTCAATTGCAGGGATTGCCGTCATCTGTATCTATTAAAATAGATGCTAGTGACCAAGCAACCGAAAAGTTTGAACGATTAAGAGAGCTCGTGGCAGGTTTTAAAGGCTTTACGATTATGCTGAGTGCAGAAGATCAAGTGTTGCCGGCTGTGCAAAAAATACAGCGCTATATGGAAACTGCACTTAAAAATGGTTACTCTGTTACGATACGCGTGATTGATCACGTCATGAAAACAGTCGGTCGTATTTCTGCTGGTATTGATGCCTTAACAGGAAAAGACAACAAACTTGAGCTCGCTATTAATGACAAGGTGTCAAATAAGCTGGATTCATTGCAGAAAAGAATTGACAGCATGGGAAGCTCAGGTCCCTCCGAAAAAGGAGCGCCTTCAGCAGGAGGAAATACAGGAGATATTGCGAGCATGTTTGATCCAGAAACGATTTTGACAGCACTGGACAAATTTGCTGCTTCATTCATGGAAAAGGTGGATGAAATCGCTACAAAGTTCAGCCCGGAAACAATCTTAACAGAGCTGGATAAATTTACAACATCGTTCATGAATAAGGTGGATGAGATCGCCACAAAATTCAGCCCGGAAACAATCTTAACAGAGCTGGATAAATTTACAACATCGTTCATGAGTAAAGTGGACGCAATTGCAACGAAGTTCAGTCCAGAAACGATTCTGGCACAGCTGGATAAGTTCACAGCATCGTTCATGAGCAAAGTTGATGCGATTGCGACAAAGTTCAGTCCAGAGACAATTTTGTCGCAGCTGGATAAGTTCACAACATCGTTCATGAGCAAGGTGGACGCAATCGCGACAAAGTTCAGTCCAGAGACAATTTTGTCCCAGCTGGATAAATTCACAACATCGTTCATGAGTAAAGTGGACGCAATCGCAACAAAGTTCAGTCCAGAGACGATTTTGGCACAGTTGGATAAGTTTACAACATCGTTCATGAATAAAGTGGACGCAATTGCAACGAAGTTCAGTCCAGAAACGATTCTGGCACAGCTGGATAAATTTACAACATCGTTCATGAGTAAAGTGGATGCAATTGCGACAAAGTTCAGTCCAGAGACAATTTTGTCGCAGCTGGATAAATTCACAACATCGTTTATGAGTAAAGTGGATGCAATTGCAAGTAAATTCAGTCCAGAAGCGATTTTTAAGCAGCTTGACAAGTTTACAGATTCCTTTATGAAAAAAGTGGATGATATCGCAAGCAAATTCAGTCCAGAAGCGATTTTTAAGCAGCTTGACAAGTTTACAGATTCCTTTATGAAAAAAGTGGATGATATCGCAAGCAAATTCAGTCCAGAAGCGATTTTTAAGCAGCTTGATAAGTTTACAGATTCCTTCATGAAAAAAGTGGATGATATCGTAAGTAAATTCAGCCCGGAAACAATCTTTAACGAGCTTGACAAGTTTACAGATTCCTTCATGAAAAAAGTGGACGATGTCGTAAGTAAATTCAGCCCGGAAACCATTTTTAACGAGCTTGACAAGTTTACAGATTCCTTTATGAAAAAAGTAGATGATGTCGCCAGCAAATTCAGTCCAGACGCCATTATTACTAAAGCGGAAGACTTTGTAACAAATATTGTTGACAAAATTTCAGAGAAATTTAATTTCCTGAATCCGGATAAAATCGCTAATAAAGCAGAAAAGTTTGTTGATAACATTGTTTCAAAAATCGCCAGGAAATTCGAGAAATTCAGCCCAGATAAAATTATTGAAAAAGTGGGAGAGTTTTTTGAAAAAATTATAAAAGGCATTGCTGAGAAGCTGGGGAATCTGGATATTGGCGGGTTGCTTGGCGGCAAATCCAGCGGAAGCAAAGGCAAACAAAAAGCTTCAAAAGCCAATACAAAGAACTCAACTTCTAACAATTCAAACCGCACTAAAAAACCTTCTATGAACCAAAAATCTTCAGGTTCAAAATCGAAAAAGTCAGGCGGCAAATGGGGCGGGGCTTGTGGTTGCTGCTGTGCCGGAATCAGTACAGGCAAAAGCAAAAAAGTCAAAAATAGAAACGGTTCATCAACAAAAGGGAATAAAACAAATCCTGTGAATACACCTAAATCTGCTAAAGGAGCATCAGGCAAAGGTTTTTCAGGCCTTCTGAAAACATTGGGTGAATCAAAAGGCTTAAAAGGCGGACTGAAGGGCTTAAAAGGAGCGGCAAAAGGAATACCGGGATTAGGCGAAATACTGTCCCTTACTGACTTAGCCGGTATCAATAAGGATAATGCTGGTGAAAAAGTAGGTTCAGCCGGCGGAGGTTTAGCAGGAGCCGCTGCAGGAGCGGCTATTGGAAGCGTTGTGCCGGGAGTCGGGACCGCTATTGGCGGTGTTGTAGGAGGAATTGCCGGTACTTTCGGCGGTGAAAGTTTAGGCAAGGCAATTGATGCTGGCGATCTAGAAGATACATGGAACAGCATTACAGAGGGTGCGCAAAATGCCTGGTCAGCCATTCAGGATACTTGGGGAACTGTATCAACATGGTTTATGGACAATGTCTGGACGCCAGTATCAACTGCAGTTGTGGGTGTAGCAACAAGCATATGGTCCAACATCGTAAATGCATGGACAACGATTCAAACGATATTCAGCACGGTGGCAACATGGTTTATGGACAATGTCTGGACGCCGGTTTCATCAGCAGTTGTGGGTGTAGCAACAGCAATATGGTCTAAAATCGTAAATGCATGGACGACGATTAAAAATGTGTTCAGTACAGTTGCTTCATGGTTTATGAGTAATGTGTGGGGGCCAGTCAAATTTGCTGTAATAGGAGCGGCAACTACAATCTGGGATAAAATGACCGGTGCTTGGAATAAGATTAAGAGTGTTTTCAGTACGGTATCGGGATGGTTCATGGATACAGTTTGGAACCCGGTCAAAAATACAGTCTCAGATGTAGGCAAGGGAATCTCAGATGCTTTCAAAAAAGCGATAGACACCGTTAAGAACATTTGGAAAGGCCTGAGCGGCTGGTTTAAAAAGAATATTCAAGAACCTCTTACAAAGGTGGGAGAAGCGATTTCAGATGCTTTTTCTAAAGCGTTCGGCTGGGTGAAGCAAATCTGGGATAAAGCTGGCGGCGTAGCTAGTAAAGTAATTAATTTTGTAACCGGCGGCGGTGATCCGAATAAAGGTAAGGATCCGGATAAAAATG
The DNA here is from genome assembly GCF_044570195.1 of Bacillus sp. SG20033. Taxonomy (NCBI): domain Bacteria; kingdom Bacillati; phylum Bacillota; class Bacilli; order Caryophanales; family Bacillaceae; genus Bacillus; species Bacillus sp. SG20033. Next base: position 1,409,059 of record NZ_CP172606.1, read on the forward strand.
CCACAGGCGGCTACATCACCAAACCAACCATCTCGTGGATCGGTGAAGCCGGCAAGGAATTCGTTATCCCGGTTGATAACAACCGAGGCCGGGGGAAGATGCTTCTTTCACAAGCGGCGTCTAAGCTGGGTATGCAAGTTGTAGACGACATGGGAGCAGCTTCGTCTTCTGGCGGAAGTCCAGCATCTGTTTCAGGAGGAGCAGCTGTCAGTCCTCTATCAGGCTCAGCCTCCCCAGCAATGAACACTGCAAATCTTACAGGCCAAGCGTCCACACTCGGACAGCAATTTTCAGAAGGCTTTGGTAAAGGCATCAGCGATCAGCCGGTCAAAATGGAAGACTGGAAAAAGAAAAACATCAATACGCCATTTACACAAATGATTTCTGCTTCACCAAATTACGGTAAACAAATGGTAAGCGGGTATGCCAAGGGCCAAAACGGTACAGCAACCGGAACGGACGGCTTTTTGCAATCAAAAGTTAAAACGCCGTATCAAGCCACTGTGAACAAATCGTCTTCATGGGGCACAGGAACGGTCAAAGGCTTTGCGCAAGGACAAAACTCAACCCAAACAGGGACTGCACAGTATGTGAGTACACATGTTGACAAACCGTTCCTGCGTTCAAAAGACACATCGAACAGCTGGGGCTCCGGTTTGATCGGAAACTTTGTGACAGGCATGAATTCTAAATCCAGTGAAGTAAAACAAGCAGCAAAGGATATGGCCAAGAGAGTGGAGCAGGCTTTCCGTGAGGAGCTAGATATTCATTCACCTTCCCGTGTCATGATGAGCTTGGGGCGTTTTGCTTCAATTGGTGTTGTCAAAGGCCTTGGCTCAGTAGATGTAAAGAAATTTGCTGAAAAACAAGCCGGATCACTGGCGGCTGCCTATTCCGGAATGGGAGCCATGGGCGGGAACGTAAAACAATGGATTATGGCTGCTCTCATGGCCACCAAGACACCGATGAGCTGGCTACCGGGACTCATGACGATTGCGCAGCATGAATCCGGAGGCAATCCGAATGCAATTAACTTGTGGGACAGCAACGCAAAAGCGGGGCATCCGTCACAAGGGCTGATGCAGACGATCCCAAGCACCTTTAATGACCATAAAGCACCGGGTATGGGTAACATTAAAAACCCGATTCACAACGCAGCTGCTGCGATCGGCTACATTAAAAGCAGATATGGATCAATCAACAATGTGCCGGGTATTAAAAGCCTGAATCATGGCGGACCGTATGTCGGTTACGCAAACGGCGGGCTGATTACAAAAGAACAAATCGCCCGTGTCGGTGAAGGAAACAAGCGGGAATGGATCATCCCAGAGGAACGGGGCATCCGAGGCCGCTACCTCCTTCAGAGAGCTGCGCAAGCTCTTGGTATGGAAGTGACAGATCCGTCTCAATCCCAGCAGTCTGAGCTTTCTTCAGGACAAGTTTCAGCAGTTACATCCGGTACACGGCAAACGATACAAACAGCCGGAACGAAAGAAATAAAGATTGAGTTTAACGGCGATCAGCATTTCCATAATGGACAGGATGCTGATGGCCTGGTTGCGAAAATCAAGCAGGCATTACTTGATGAATTACAAAAAGACATTAACACCAGTACAAAGGGGGTCGTGGCTTTTGACTAAGTCTATCTATGAATTTTGGATATCACAGGGGAAAGAAAAGCTGCGATTCCCTGTTCTTCCTGAAGCGATTGATATAGCGAATAGTGTACAAAATGACTCAGTAAAGATAACGGGATTGGGTGAACTAACGTTTATTGAAGAACCCGGAGCAAAAGAAATTTCATTTTCTTCTTTTTTTCCAAAAAAGTATACGCCGATAGCTGAATATCAAAATCTCCCGTCTCCGGAAAATGCCATTGCGAAAATTGAAAAATGGATGAAGGCAAAAAAGCCTGTTCAATTTTTAATTACGGGAACAAAAATCAATATGACATGCAGTATTGAAAGCCTTAAATATAGTGAGGGAGATAATGAAATAGGAGATCGGGATTTTGATATTGTATTAAAAGAATACAAAACCGCTTCCCCGCGGAAAATCAAGCAGAAGAAAAAAACAAAGGCAAAACGTCCGTCGAAGGCTGCGCCGAAGACGTACACAGTGAAAAAGGGAGACACGCTATGGGACATTGCAGGCAGATTTTACGGGAACAGCACTCAATGGCGCAAAATTTGGAACACCAATAAAACAGCAATGATCAAACGAAGCAAACGGAACATCAGGCAGCCGGGCCACTGGATTTTTCCCGGCCAAAAATTAAAGATACCGCAATGAAACAGGTGATGTATGATGATAGAACTGTTCGTCATTAAAGACACAGAGTGGCTTGAGCTGGTTGCAGAAAGCGTATCGCTTGAAGGCCATCGTTATCAGGCGCCGCGCTCCATTGAAGCGACCATCGTCACCAAACAGGGCGACCAGACGTATTACAGTGTCTCAGAAGGAGATACGGTCTTGTTTAAATGGAAGGGAAAAGAGCTGTTTCGGGGCATTGTTTTTGCAAGAACCCCGGACGAGCATACGCTTGCCTTCAGCGCTTATGACATGCTGCAGTACCTGGTCAAAAACCAGGATATGTACGTGTTTTCCAATCAGCGGGCCGACCAGATCATCAGAAGGATTGCGAGTGACTTCCAGATACCGACAACCTCGATCGCAAACACAGGCCATACGATCAAAAGTCTTGTCATTAAAAATGATACGACATTGTATGACATCATATTAAAAGCGCTGAAACAGACGAAAAGCCAGACAGGACGACATTACCAGCTGTATTCGGAAAAAGGAAAGCTCGGTCTGCGCGCTTGGCCAGATCCGTCAGAGGTATGGGTGCTTGAAACGGGCGTCAATATCACAGGCTACCAATACAGCACTTCTATAAACGACACTGTTACTCGGGTGGTGCTTCGCCGGCAAAAGGACAATAAGACATATAAAGCCTCTGCTAAGGACAGTTCAGGCTTAAATAAATACGGTGTGCTTCAATATACGGAAACGGTCACAGATGACATCAACCAGGCACAGCTTCAGCAGCGGGCAGATGTACGCCTTGCTGAAAAAAAGGGCGTAAAAAAAGAACTGAAAAATATTCAGGCAGTGGGCATCCCGGAAGTGCAGAGCGGCTTGCCCGTCTATATTTCGATTCCGGAGGCCGGCATCAAGAAAACCTATTGGGTAGATACGGACCGGCATGAATTTAAAGGAACGAAACATACGATGACGATCGATGTTGTCGAAAAGAATACGATGCCGGAAGGAGTATCCTGATGAGATTAAGTGAGGCTATAAAACAGTTGGCTGTTGGCGCAGTTGACGCTGAGTCTCCGGTGGAACTGCTCCCGGCTGAGGTCGTTTCGGTTTCTCCTGTGGAAATCAAATTAAAAGAAAACAGCAAACTGATCATACCGGAAGACGCCATCATTATCCCAAAACGGATGCAGTCCGGAGGAGACGATGCACTCGAGCCAGGGAATCGCGTCATGACCGCGGCTCTGACTGGCGGTCAATCGTTTTTTATTTTAGACAAACTATAGACAAATCGCTTCGATCGAAGCGGTTTTTATTTAGCATGTAAAAGGAGTGGGCATCATGGCCCTGACACCAGAAGTGGAGTTTGAAGATATTGAAGATGAGAGCGAAATCATTGAAACCTCGCAAACGTACAAAATAGATTTTGAAAACGGAAGAATTACGAATGAGCTGATTACCGGGCTTGAAGCGATCAGGCAGTTCGTGTATATCGCCTTACAGACAGAACGCTATGCGTATTCCATATACAGCCATAATGTCGGAAATGAGCTTCAGGACGTGCTGACAGATCATGAGACGACTGATGCCTATAAAAAGATGGAGATTCCGAGGCTGATAGAAGAGGCGCTGGTTTATGATGACCGGATATCGGCTGTAACAGACTTTGAGATAGAAAAACAAGGCGATGCGTTTCATGTGTCCTTTGTGGTGGAGACGGATGAAGGGACGCTTGAGATTGAGGAGGTGATTGGCGAACATGTTTGAAGATCAGACCTTTGAAAATATTATGGAGCGAATGCTGAACAGCATTTCCGCATATATTGACACAAGAGAAGGCAGCGTCATTTATAATGCGTTAGCCCCAGCGGCGGCCGAGCTTGCGAAGTCTTATATATGGCTGGATACTGTGCTTGAGCTAGTTTTTTCTGATACCGCACAAGGCGAATTTTTAGACAGGCGTGCAGCGGAAGCGGGAATTGAACGGACAGCCGCGACAAAGGCGGTCAGAGCGGGAGAGTTTACATCTGGAGTTACTATTCCTGTCGGCTCCCGCTTTTACGTGGATAATCTTTATTTTCAATATACGGCAGACGGGACGCTCATCTGTGAAACACCTGGTGAAGCGGGAAACGCCAATCTGACCGGACGCAATTTACTGTCATTGGATACCATTCCCGGTTTAGAAACGGCCATTGTCAAAGAAATCCTGATTCCGGGGCGCGAGGAAGAGGGAGATGACAGCTTGCGAGAACGGTATTTTACAAGGGTTCGGCGTGAGGCCGTCAGTGCCAATAAAATGCATTATAAAGAGTGGGCTGAGGAAGTGGACGGTGTGGGAAAGGCAAAGATCTTCCCGCTTTGGAACGGTGAAGGCACTGTCAAAATTGTCGTCACCAATGCGAATCTTGAGCCCGCTTCTCATATTTTAATTCAAAAAGTGAAAGATTATATCGACCCTGAACCAGGACAGGGAGAGGGACAGGCGCCAATCGGAGCCGTTGTCACAGTGGAGAGCGCGGTCTGGAAAGAAGTTGAGATTTCTGCCGAAGTGCTGCCTGAGATCAATCACTCAATTGATGAAGTGAAGTCAGAAATTGAGGAAGGCGTTTTAAATCTCTTTAAGAAAATGGCTTTTGAAGATAACGTCATCCGCCTTTCTCAAATTAACAATATCGTCTATAATTCACCATCAGTCAGTGACTACTCCAATATTCAAATCAACGGCACGTCTGAAAATCTGGTGCTGAGCGACGTGGAAATTCCTAAGCTTGGGCAGGTGAAGATCATTGAGCAAACAAGATGACATGACAGCGTATCTGCCGCCGTTTCTTACCAGCCTTAAAGAAATGGCTGAGCTGCTGAAAGCGGAAGCGCCTGAGTTTGATAAACAAAATGACAGCATATTTGATCTGACGGATCAGTTATTCGTACCGACGGCGACATGGGGGCTCAGCCGCTGGGAAAAGATTTTAAACGTACCGCGGGAATCAGGTGACACTGATGAGATCAGACGATTGAGGCTCATTTCCAAAATGTCGAACATCCCGCCAATCACATACAGGGCCATTGAGCAGGCGGTAAACCGTTTCTTGAAAAACCCGTCTGCACAGGTCCGCCTGCTTCCCGGCGAATACCGATTTAACGTCGATATCAATGTTGATGACCTCCAGCACATGAATGAGCTGATCGAAGCGATAGAAAACATGAAACCCGCTCATTTGGCGTATACGCTCAGAGGCGGATTGAATGAGACGCTACAAATCAAAGATACAGTCATCCTGAATCACCGCAGATACCGAACAGCCAGTGAGCTCAAGGTCGGTTATTCTGTCACTCTTAACAACAATGAGGTGGTTTTAACTTGATTTCAACCATATACAGAGAACGCACAGCGGCTGATCTAAAAAGCAGAATCGATCACGTTCTGCTCAACGGCCAAAAAACAGAAATAGTAGAGCTTGCCATTGACGGTGCGACCGTCACCGTTCTGACAAAACGTGAGGAAGACATCAAGCATATCGAAACGGTACAAATTTTTGACGATCTGGGCAACGTCATTACAGAGAGAAAGACTGACCTGGACGTCAGCGAAAACAGAACACTCGATTTCAGATTTACTTTTGAGGTGGTGTAAACATGGCATACGAAGAAAAAACAGACTGGCTTCCGGACGACCGAATCAACGAAGATGACGTCAACCGCTGGGAAAAAGGCATAAAAGACGCCCACACCGACCTGGCCGCCCACAAAAACGACATGAACAACCCCCACAACACAACAAAGGCGCAAATCGGGCTGGGGAATGTGGATAATGTGCAGCAGGCGTCGAAGAAGGATTTTGACAAGCATGAGCAAGATCAGGTGCGGCATGTTACATCGACAGAGCGTGAAAACTGGAACGCAAAAGAAACTCCAGGTGGTTCTCAAAGTAAGGCTGATACAGCTGAGAGGAATGCAAAAGCATACACTGATGATCTGGCTGCAAGAAGAGATAATCCAAACCAAGTCACAAAGGCACAAGTTGGGCTGGGGAATGTTGATAATGTACAGCAAGCTTCTAAAGCTGAATTTAATTCACATACGAATGATTCAATCCGTCACATCAAATCAGATGAGCGTACTAAGTGGGATAATTCACAACTATTCAAAATAACAGCCGACAATGGAACACAAAAAATCAACCTAACTTCTGGGTCTTTTTATGAAGCTCTAAAAGATTCAGGATCTACGTCTTTTTATGGAACAAATGCTGTAACGGATAACCCATCTGACACAAGCTTGCGCGGTATGCAATTGGTTGGTCAGCCTGGAATTGGCGTAGGTTATGCAGTAGATGTAAAGGGAAATGCTTGGTGGTTCTACTATAATGCGAATCAAACTGCGATAAATTGGTATCCGATTGAGTCTACAACAGGGGCACAGTCAAAAGTAAATGATCATGCTAAGGATCAAACGCTCCATATATCTTCATTAGAAAGAAAGAAGTGGAATAGTGGACAGCTATATCCGTTAACAACCACAAACGGTCAGAGGATTCAGATTGAAAATGAGGGAAGCCTATTTGATTTACCGACAGGTTTTTATTTCGGTGCTGCTGTACAAAATCATCCAGGCGGTGATACGTCAGCTTGGTATTACTATGATATTACAGAAGTACCGGCAGATCTGGCTCCGCCGCAAGGATTAAAAAAAATTGTCGCTACAAGATCTTTTGATAATCGTACATGGATTGGAACAATTCATAAAGAAGGTGAATTCACGGGTTGGCGTGAAGTCATTACTAACTTAGATTTTGAAGATATATCTTGGAATGATGTACCATATAAAAACGGCGCTAAATCAGGTGATAGACCCCTTCAGTATCGTAAAGTAGGAAATACTCTTCATCTGAATGGTCACGTTCTGACTGACAGAGAGATTGTTTTTGCAAGCATTCCTTCTTCGTGTGCTCCTTCAAAAGGAGTTGTAAAGTTAGTATCTGCAAGTGGAACAACAGGTTACAGCAAAATAATTATTTACGCATCAGGTGACATGAAATTAACAGGTATTATGGCTAATGTTGAAAATAATGTAAATGGCTATTATATCGATTTAGTAATACCTTTAACATAGGTACAAAGGAGAAAAATATGAAATTAATATATCCTTACGGAGCAGATAAAATCTATCTTGGTAATCCTGTTGAGTTATTTAGAGATCAAGATACAGGGGATTATATTATTCCTAAAAATGCAACTGACATACCTCCAGAATTGAATGGAGAGGGTATGTGGCGACCAATGTTTAATGAAGAAAAACAAACATGGATAGAAACAGCAGATCAAGCTTATAAAAAAAGCTTACTGAAAGATGTTCCATCTGAATCCAATCCAACAAATGACCAGCTTTCTGCACTTGGCAAACAGTTAACAGAGGAAAAACTAGCAAGAATACAAGCAGACCAAGCGCAGAAGGCTTTAGGTATGCAGTTGACTGAAGAAGTAATAGCTAGAAAGGAAGCAGAAGCATTAAGCCAATCTTTAGGTAAACAAATAGCAGCCTTAAAATTAGATCTACTGAATTTAAAGGGAGGAATGACAAGTGAGTCTTAATTTCTGGATATATGCCCTGTTTTATAAATGGGCTACAACATCAATGATAAAGGAAGCTATGAAGTTTCACGATTGTTCAGTTGATGACTTAAAGGATGGTGTTAGTGCAAAATATGTTACACTTGACCAATTTAAAGAAATAACGGGCCAAACATACGAGGAAACGATGAAAGCCAATTAAAAGGCTTTTTTATTTTGCCTCAAAGGAGGTGAATGTATGAAAGAAGTAGGGAGGAAGTTTATATGTCAGAATTGTCTGAGGTACCTGACATGAATTCGCTTGAAAAAGAGATAACAGAAATAAAAACAGAACAAAAAACGCTTGAACAGCGAGTTAGTGTTCTAGAGAGATCATCGGATAGGCAAGACCAGCAAATCATGACGCTGAACGAAAAATTAAACAAAATTGAAGAAAACACCACGTGGATTAAACGCACCATCACAGGTGCCATCATTACAGCAGTGTCTACAGGGATCATTGGCGGAGCCATCGCCATTATGTACAGCCTGCTGCAGCATTAAAGGGGGATTTTTATGAACACGTTTGACAAGGGCACGGTCATCAGGACGGTGCTTCTTTTAATTGCTTTAATCAACCAGACCATGCTGATGCTCGGCAAATCACCATTGGACATTCAGGAGGAGCAGGTCAATCAGCTCGCTGACGCTCTTTATTCAGCCGGTTCCATCGCATTTACAATTGGAACGACACTTGCCGCTTGGTTTAAAAACAACTATGTAACAGAAAAAGGGAAAAAACAGCGCGACTTGTTAAGGGACAATAATCTGACGAAATAAGGAGAGATGAAAATGGTTAACATTATTCAAGACTTTATTCCGGTTGGCGCAAATAACCGTCCAGGCTACGCAATGACGGCGCTTTACATTACGGTGCACAACACAGCGAATACCACAGTAGGAGCAGATGCTGCAGCGCATGCCCGCTATTTGAAAAATCCTGATACGACGACAAGCTGGCATTTTACAGTTGATGATACAGAAATTTATCAGCATCTACCTTTAAATGAAAACGGCTGGCATGCGGGAGACGGAAATGGCAGCGGCAACCGGGCTTCTATTGGAATTGAAATTTGCGAAAATGCCGATGGCGATTTTGCAAAAGCAACAGCAAATGCCCAGTGGCTCATCAAAACATTAATGGCTGAACATAATATCAGTCTCGCCAATGTCGTCCCTCATAAGTATTGGTCAGGGAAGGAATGTCCGCGAAAATTGTTAGATACGTGGGATTCGTTCAAAGCAGGAATTGGGGGAGGCGGCAGCCAAACTTACGTCGTGAAACAGGGCGACACACTTACATCCATAGCGAGAGCATTTGGTGTTACGGTTGCTCAGCTGCAAGAGTGGAACAATATCGAAGACCCGAATCTTATTCGCGTTGGTCAAGTATTAATTGTAAGTGCTCCATCGTCCGCTGAAGAACCCGAGCTCTATCCGCTCCCTGATGGTATCATTCAATTGACAACACCTTATACCTCAGGAGAACACGTCTTTCAGGTGCAACGAGCACTTGCGGCTCTGTATTTTTACCCTGATAAAGGCGCTGTTAACAACGGAATTGACGGCGTTTACGGACCGAAAACAGCTGACGCAGTTGCCCGTTTTCAGTCTGTTAACGGTTTAACTGCTGACGGTATCTACGGGCCTCCGACGAAAGCGAAGATCGCAGCGCAATTAAGCTGATCACAGACCACAAAAATCCCGGAGCTGCTCCGGGATTTATTTTTTCTTCTTCAACTTTTTAATAATTCCAGCACTGCGCTCCCTCACCCGAAGCGAGTACCCGGAAAGCCCAAACCTTCCGTAATCAACAAACTTCACACGCCTCACCAATTTTTTCACTGTATCACCTGACATTATCCTCTGTTTGTATTTATTATATGTCACCCTTTAAGAAAAGGAATAAGGACAAGAGCTGTTTTCCCTTGTCCTTTTAGTGTGATCATGCTTTTTTTCGTTTATACTCGTCAATCAGCCGTTCGTTTTCTTTGAAGATTCTTGCTGTATGCGGACTGACTTGATAGCTTGCGACACTGGTGGTTGAACGTTTTTTCAGGATTTTAAACGGCTTCGCCGCTCTGGGCTCGCATCTGTTTTGAAACGCACGTTCCATTATCCTTCACCTTCCTCCTCAATTGGCAGCACCAAATCATATATGCTCGTTAATGACGTAAATAGCAAATAATCAAATTCCGTGACAATGCTGTCAGACGTCAGCTTGATGACATAGTTCTGTGTCTCGATGGTAAAAGGGATGAGAACCACTTTTCCGTATTGGTCGTAATAAACATCCTTTCGATCGAGCCGTGTTTGTACATCTGCCGGATCATCCATATGCTCGGTTAACCGGTCTTTATCAGCCTGTGTCGAATAGTGGCAAAGAGAAGCCGTTAAGTTCATTTTATCAGCATAGGTTTTCAGCAGCTTATCAATACCTTCAGCATAAGCATCTATACTTCCATAATAAACATGGATCGGTTCGTTTTTCAATAGGTATTGGTATGTTTTCAGCCGATTGAGATACATGTGGAGCATTTCGTTGTTTTCTTCAAGAATTTCTCTTGTGTCTGTTTCAAGCTCGCTGCCGGCCAGTTTTTTGACGTATGCACTTAAGAAGATAAAAGCATCAATCAAAGCAAAACTGACTGCGACAATGAGATACCGTTCCCAGTGGGTAAATAGGGAAGTGGGCTCATATGTCCAGTATACCATAGCGCCCAGAACAAACAGCAAATACCAAGTTTTCCGGATGGCGGACATTTTTTCTTTGACCTTCGCTTCGAAACGCCACGTGGCATATACGTATAACCCCAGTCCGGCCACGATGCACCAGACCATGATCTGAAAGAATAAAACCATATTCGAATCCCTCACATCTGAAATAGGTTCTGCTTATTGTATTCGAGAGATCCGGATGGTTTTCCTGTTCCATCAAAAAAACCGCTCCTTTGACAGAAGCGGTGTGACATTAAAATATCATATTTAAAATAAAGTAGGCGATGGCACCTAGTGTCGCTGAAATCGGAAGCGTGATGACCCATGTAATGAGCATTCGCTTGGCCGTACCCCAGTTTACGCCTTTTACGCGGTGGGACGCACCGACGCCAAGAATTGATGAAGAAATGACGTGGGTTGTACTAACCGGCAAATGAATAAACGTGGCGCCGAAAATAATGGCTGCTCCGGTTAAGTCAGCGGAAACACCGTTTACCGGACGGATTTTCATGATCTTTCCGCCAACGGTTTTGATGATTTTCCAGCCGCCGATTGATGTTCCGAGACCCATGGCTGTCGCGCAGGCGAATTGCACCCAGGTAGGAATATCATTAGCAGAAGTATGTAAATTCGCTGTGATGAGAGCCATTGTGATAATTCCCATTGCTTTTTGCGCATCGTTTGTTCCGTGTGTATACGATTGCAGGGCAGCTGTTACAATCTGCACTCTGCGGAATTGCTTATTCGTTTTCGCCAAGTTGCTGTCTTTGAAAATCAGCTTAACGATGCTATAAAGAATAAAACCAAGGACAAAGGCAATAATTGGTGATAGAATCAGTGCTTCAATGATTTTAATGAAGCCCTTATAGTTTAACGCTGCAAATCCGGCTGCCGCAATGGCTGCACCGGCAATAGCGCCGATGATGGCATGGGATGAGCTGCTTGGGATGCCGTAGTACCATGTGATAAGGTTCCAGGCAATTGCAGCGAGTAGCGCAGCCAAAATGACAACAGAGCCATTTTCCAGCGTATAAGGATCTACGATGTCTTTCGTAATGGTTTTGGCAACACCTGTAAACGTCATTGCTCCGACAAAGTTCATCACAGCAGCCAATATAATGGCATGGCGTGGTTTTAACGCTTTTGTTGATACCGAAGTCGCAATTGCGTTTGCCGTATCATGAAACCCGTTGATGAAATCAAACGCCAGAGCACAAATGACTATTAGTATCGTTAATATTAATAGAATATCCATTTTTACCCCTCGTTACGCGTTTTTCATAATGATGGTTTCAAGATTATTGGCAACACTTTGACAAGAGTCGGCGATTTCTTCAAGCGTTTCGTATATTTCACGATATTGAATGACTTTGATTGGATCTGTTTCATTTCCGAAAAGATTCTTTAATGATTTTCTGTGCAAGTTGTCACAACTGTGCTCATACTCTTTAATTTTGATTGCGTGAGGCTGAATATCCTTTAAGCGATTTTCTGCCAGCAGCTCGATCGTAATCAAAATCTCTTTCGCACATTCTCTGATATATCCGCTGAATTTATCGATATGCTCGTCTGATGAAGTTATTGAGAAAATCTCCATCATGGCAGAGAAATGTTCGATTCCGTCAAGCACATCATCCAAGCTGTTTGTCAGCTGAAGGATATCTTCGCGCTCAATAGGAGTGATGAACGCTTTGTTAAGCTCTTTAATCATGACATGAACATGATTGTCACCTTTTGTTTCATATTCCTTTAACGTATCTGCAAATTCTTTAAGAGTCGTTTGGTTAGTGACCTTAAAATTCACAAAATATTCTGCAGTTTCGTCTATGTTCTTTGCAATTTCTGTTAAAAGGAGTGAGAACTTATCTTTTTTTCTTCTTATCATTAAAAACCCTCCATAGTTTGAATGAACAATGCACACATCAAATTATTATATAGCCTTTTGTCGAAAAAAAACAGGTAAAGTCGAAAAAAACGTATCTTGACTTTTTTGATAAATCGTGTCTCCTTATTTTGACCTACTTCGCTTTAAAAAAACGACCCAAGTTTGCAAAAACTTTCTGCTTAACGTAAAAAGTATATCAAAAGTTGTGTTTTTCCTGTCAACTTTTATCTTCTGTTTCACCAAAAAACGGTTCCCTAAACAAGGGAACCGTTTTATCAGCTTGCTTTTCGTTTTTTCATCCCGTAATAAACAGGCAGTCCGGCAAGGCCGATGAGGATGGATAATCCGCAGCTCATTGTATCTGTAATGAGTGTGCTGCCTAACACAAAGAAGGAGCCCGCGATTGCCAGAATTGGCATAAAAGGATAAAGCGGAACACTGTAGGCGCGCTTTTCTCCCTTTGCTCGCTTGCGGAGAATAAACACTGCAAAAAAGGCCATCACATAAAAAATGTAGATCATGAAAATGGAGATTTCTGAGAGCTTATCAGGGTTGCTGATCAGCATCATAATCAAAGCCAAAGCAATTTGAAAAGAAATCGCAATCCATGGTGTGCGGAACGACGGGTGTACATGTGACAGTTTTTCAGCAAATGGAAGCTGTTTGCGTTCCGCCATTGCAAATGAAACACGCGGGAAAGAAAGCACCTTTCCATTTAAGCACCCAAAGATGCTGACGATAATCCCTACACTGATCAGCTTTCCGCCAATTGAACCGAACAGCATGGTTGCAGCGGTGCTTGTCGCATTTTCACCAAGCGTGACAATTTCGTTCGCTGACAGGATGTGAAGCAATGCAAAATTAATGAAAATATAGATCGCCGTTACAATTAATAATCCGCCCGTCATAGCGCGTGGCAGCAGCTTTTCGGGATTTTTCATTTCTCCGCCGAGAGCGGCAAGGAGAATCCATCCGTCATAAGCAAACAACGTAGCTAAAATAGCCGCCCCGAAGTTCATATCAGAAATGCTTTCGTTTACTGCTGTGAAGATGTGCTGATCGCCTTTCCAAAGGCCAAAGATGATGATGCAGGCAATCGGAATCAGTTTTCCGATCGTTGTCAGCGTTTGGACAAAACCGCCGTATTTTGTACCGATAATATTAATGACGCATAAAAAGAGAACTGCTATAATTCCAATGACTTTTGATAGTCCAGATCCCCAGCCGAAAAGATTCGCCATTAAAGATCCAAAATATAAACCCAGCGCGCCAATAATCGCCGGGCCGTAAATGATAATCTGCACCCAGCCGCACAAAAATCCCCAAAACTCGCCGTACACTTCTTCAAGGTACGTATAAAGCCCGCCGGTTTTTGGAATCTGCGTTCCGATTTCCGCGATTGTCAAACCGCCCGCCAGTGTTAAAATACCGCCTAACAGCCAGGCGAAAAGCGCCATTTTTGAATCACCTGAATAAGCAAGCACAGCGCCGGGCTTCATAAAAACACCAGAACCGATAATGGTTCCGATGACAAGAGTAAGGGCAAACAAGAGGCCTATCTCTTTTTTCAAACCGTTGTCTTCAGTATGCATGTCCTTAACCTCCTATGATGTTGAAGCTTCATGTTGAAGAATCTATTTTTTCATATTGTAAACCCTATTTTAGAAAAGTGAAATAAAATAAATTTTCTGATTTTCGAAATTTGCTTTGTGTACAGCAAATAAAACTGTAAAAACGCCTGTTTTAACAATCTATAAACGAATAAACTTCATAATTTTTATTTGCAAAGTTCGTGTTTTCTGTATTAGGATTTTAGCCGGTACGGAGGGGAGGTGAGAATTCAGAAAATGAACGAACCTTCGGTGAAGCTGATATGTTGACTTTCTCATGCGAATAAAATACTTTGTTATTAGAACAATAAATATACAATTATGATATGATATCTCGAAATCGAGATAAAATAACCTGGAGGGACACATATGAAAGTTAACGGCATTCACCACGTATCGGCATTAACGGCCGACGCACAAAAAAACTTGGATTTCTATAAGAAAGTATTAGGATTAAAGCTCGTGAAAAAATCCGTCAATCAGGATGAACCGACAATGTACCATCTGTTCTACGGAGATGAAGTGGCAAACCCGGGAACTGAGCTGACGTTTTTCGAGATTCCCCGCATTGCACCGTTTCATGCGGGAACAAACAGTATTTCTTCTATTGGATTGCGCGTTCCAAGCACAGAAGCCCTGCATTACTGGAAAGAACGTTTTGAAGCGCAGCAAGTAACGCACAGCGGTATATCCAAAAGAGCTGGACGTGACATATTGGCATTTCAAGATCATGAAGGGCAGCGACTTGTGCTGACTGCTGATGAGGAAGGAAAAGGATATGGCCTGCCTGTTAAACAGAGCGGCATTCCGGAAGAATTTTCGTTTCGCGGGTTAGGGCCGATTGAACTGACTGTGCCATATGCTGAACCAACCTTACACGTATTGACGAATATTCTTGGATTTACAGAAATCAGCCGTGAACCAGTCGAAGGGCAAGGAACCGCCGTTATTCTGGAATCAGGAGAAGGCGGTGCTGCAACGGAAATCCATTTAATAGAAAGAAACGATCTTCCGCGCGAGCGTCAAGGCAAAGGAAGTGTTCACCACGTCGCATTTCGGGTAAGAGATGAAGAAGAACTTGCCGGGTGGCACCGGATCATCAGCCGGGAAGGCTTTAGCAATTCCGGCATTGTGGAGCGCTACTATTTCAAGGCGCTGTATTTCAGAGAACCGAACGGCATTTTGTTCGAGTTATCAACAGACGGACCGGGCTTTATGGTAGATGAGAATCTTGATGAGCTTGGCCAAACGATCGCTCTTCCGCCGTATCTTGAGCATCGAAGAGCTGAAATTGAAGCGAAATTGAAACCGATCCAATAAATTGTGATTCATTTGCCTTCCGGCGCCGCCGGAGGGCTTTTTTTATTACCATAATTAATTTTGACCTAAACAGCATGCCTTATTAGGGAGGAAATATCAGATGCTGATTGGGAGAAATGGCTTAAAACCCTTTGCAAATATGGGTGATTGGTATGGAATGGCCTCGGCAAAAATATTGTCTTTGTTTATTAATAGTTTATTCATATTTGCTTGTTACACTATTTCCAAGTTAGACAAAAAGGAGTGAAAAATAAGTGGAAAAGAAAAAACGCGAGCTGGATATTTTCCTCATCCTCATTTTGCTCGCATCTGCATTCTTAAATATCTATAACATCTGGAATGATGATACGGTGAATCCTTATTACACCGCTGCAGTCACAAGTATGATGCAAAGCTTTCATAATTTTTTCTATGCCTCATTCGACGCGGCGGGGTTTATAACGGTTGATAAACCGCCTATTACGTTCCAGATACAAACCATCAGCGCACTTATATTCGGTATGCACGGCTGGAGCGTCATCCTGCCTCAGGCACTTGCTGGTGTAGGTTCTGTCCTTTTAATGTATCTGTTAATAAAACCGACATTCGGTAAGACAGCAGCAAGAATTGCCTCTTTCATCATGGCATGTACACCGATTGCTGTAGCTGTAGCACGTACAAACAATGTTGATGCATTACTGGTATTTTTCTTATTGCTTGCTACATGGCTTCTCTTTAAAGCGATCAGAAAAGGAAAGCTGATCTGGCTGTTAGCAGCATTTTTCGTTGTTGGAGTAGGTTTCAATACAAAAATGCTGCAGGCTTACATGATTTTACCGGCTTTCTTATTGTTCTATCTGATTGCGGCAAACGCCACAATCAAGAAAAAAATCGTTTCATTGGTAAGTGCGTTAGCCGTATTAGCAGCCGTTTCGTTATCGTGGCCGCTCATTGTTGACAATATCCCTGCAAGCAAGCGGCCTTATATCGGAAGCAGTCAGACCAACTCTGTTTTGGAATTGGCTTTCGGATATAACGGGATTCAGCGGCTGACAGGCCAAAATTCCGGCGGCCAGGGTGCGCCAAACAAAGACGCTTCAAAAGAAATGTCTTCTTCTGATAACACTCAAGCACCGCCTAATCAGTCATCAGGCAGCAGCTCATCAAGCGATGGTAAATCCTCAAATGGCAATATGACGGCACCTCCATCCAATGGCCAAATGCCAAGCGGCGGTCAAGGAAGCCCTCCAAGCGGCGGAGATGGCGGCCAAGGCGGACCTGGCGGAGACGGAGGGAAAGGCGGTACAGGAACCGGTTCGAAAATGCAATCAGGTTCAGGGATGTTTGGAACGGGAACACCTGGTCCACTGCGGCTTTTCCAAACAGAGTTATCTGATCAAATCAGCTGGCTTCTGCCATTTGCGATATTTGGAATCGCAGGCTTACTGATCGCAGGCGCGAGAGAAAGAAGAAGATTATCTATAGAGCAGAAGGAAACGGTGTTCTGGGTTGCGTGGTTTGTACCGATTGCCGGATTCTTCAGTGTCGCAGAATTTTTCCATCATTATTATCTCATCATGCTGGCACCGCCGATTGCGGCTCTTGTTGGTGCGGGATGGGTTGCCCTTGTTCATCTGTATCGCAATCAGACAGGCTGGAAAGCATGGCTTTTGCCAGGAGCAATTATTGCGACAACTGGATTTGAATTGTTTATTCTCAGAAACTACAACGATCAAATCGGTGTTGGATGGAGTATCGGGGTAGGTGTTATCGGCGTGTTGTCAGCGATTGCTTTGCTGCTGTTTAAACAGCGCCAAAAACCGTTCAGTTATTATGTTTCACTTGCAGCTCTCCTCGCATTGCTGGTGATGCCGATTTATTGGGCAAGTACGCCACTTCTGTACGGAGGCAACAGCTCACTGCCTGAAACAGGCCCTCAGCTCGCATCAATGAGCGGAAAAGGCATGGGAATGTCTGATGCGACTGTAAATGAAAAACTGATCAAATATCTAGAGGAGAATAACTCCGGAGCTGAATACCTATTCGCCACAACCGATTCGAACACAGCGGCACCATATATCATTAAAACGAAAAAAGCTGTCATGGCTATTGGCGGATACAGCGGTTCTGACCCGGCGATCACACTGACTCAATTCAAAAAACTTGTAAAAGAAGGAAAAGTGAAATACTTCTTGGCTTCTGGAATGGGAAGAGGCGGAAACAATGACATTGTTGAATGGGTTGAGAAAAATGGAAAAGAAGTAGCATCAGAAAAATGGCAATCAAGTTCTGATCAAAAAACAGAAAATACTGATTCAGCTGATACATCAAGCAGCAAGGCTTCAGGTGAAAACGGCAAAATGGGCGGACCTGGCGGAATGAATCAGTCAGCAACATTATACGAACTACATGCTGATGAATAGGAGGCAAAAACATGAGCAGACATATTCAATATTCAATTGTTGTACCTGTGTATAATGAAGAGCTTGTCATTCATGAAACCTATCAGCGCTTAAAAGAGGTCATGGATCAAACGAAGGAAAACTACGAGCTGCTTTTTGTCAATGATGGCAGCAAAGACCGCAGTATTGAGATTTTAAGAGAGCACAGCCTGATCGATCCGAGAGTGAAAATTATTGATTTTTCAAGGAATTTTGGACATCAGATCGCCATTACGGCGGGTATGGATTATGCACAGGGGAATGCAATCGTCGTCATTGACGCCGATTTGCAGGACCCTCCTGAACTGATTTTAGAAATGATTGAAAAGTGGAAGGAAGGCTATGAGGTCGTGTACGCCGTACGGACTAAACGAAAAGGGGAAACCTTTTTCAAAAAACAAACCGCGGCTATGTTTTACCGGCTTCTCAGCGGTATGACAGATATTGATATCCCGATTGATACGGGGGATTTTCGCCTCATGGACAGAAAAGTCTGTGATGAAATGAAGAGATTAAAAGAAAAAAATCCATTTGTCAGAGGGCTAGTCAGCTGGGTGGGCTTTAAACAGACAGCGGTCGAGTATGTACGTGATGAAAGGCTTGCCGGAGAAACAAAGTACCCGCTCAAGAAAATGCTGAAGCTGTCAATGGACGGCATCACGACATTTTCACATAAACCGCTGAAGCTGGCAAGCTATGCGGGGACTTTAATGTCAGGTGCTGGATTTCTGTATATGTTTATCGTGCTGTATCTGAAGCTATTCACAGACAGCACGATTACCGGCTGGTCATCACTTATTGTGATCCAGCTCCTGTTCAGCGGCATTGTCCTTCTGATTTTGGGCGTGATCGGCGAATATATCGGCAGAATCTACGATGAAGCCAAAGACAGGCCGCTTTACATCGTCCAAAAATCGTATGGAATTGAAAATAAAAGACTCTATAGAGACCAGCATATGTCATAACCTCAAACCCCCTGTCCGTTACGGACAGGGGGTTTTTATGCTCTGAGCACGATCTAAAGCAAAAGATGCTGATAGATATATGGAGATTGGGTAAAGAAGAGATTGTGAGCTTGTACTGCGGTTCAGTCATGCTGAAATAAAAACAGCAAAACTTAAAGATTTCGTCCTCGGCTTTGCTGCATGTCAGCTGTTATATTGGGGGGCTTTTAAGAAACGCATGATTAGAGCCGTACCAGTTATGTTTAATAGAATACTGGTACCCAATACAATTCCCCACGTCAACGTCGATTCAGAGAGAAGAAAGCTCAGCAAAAGAAAAGCCAATCCTGCGCAGATCATACTCAGTCCCACGGTTTTCATGTTCATGCCTCCTAGCAAACGATGTTTCTAGCATCTGATGAGAATGATGTCAATCTGTATGATATACGGATATCTCGTCAGAAAGTTTCATAGAACAATTAGGTCTTTTATCTAATAAAAAGCCTCAGACCGCTTTTGCGGCCTGAGGCATTATGTCTTACGAAGTTTTCTCTTCTTTTTGATCCAGTTTAATTTTTTTCGTCATTTCTTTGCCGTTTCGGAGAATTTTCACTTCAACGGTATCACCGATCTTTGCGTCTTTATATAAGATATTGCGCAATTCACTGCCTGTATCAATTTCTTTACCTTTTAGGCCGATGATAATATCCTCCGCTTTTAATCCGGCCTTTTCAGCAGGAGAGCCTGAAGCGACCTCACGGATGTAAACGCCTTTATTCAGCTGGCTGCCGAACAGGCCGAGTGTGCCTTCTTGGTAATTTTGCGGCACTTGCTCTAGATCAAGCATGCTGACACCGATATATGGACGTTCAATTTGTCCTTTAGACAGCAATTCTTCAGCAATCGGTTTTACGTCATTGCTTGGAATGGCGAATCCGATACCCTCAACATCATCCTCACTGATTTTCATACTGTTAATGCCGACAATTTTGCCGTCTGTATTTAACAAAGGACCGCCGCTGTTACCTGGATTAATTGCTGCGTCTGTCTGAATGACGTTAATGCTCGTTTCGCCGGCTGATGTAGACATTGAAACCGTTCTGTCCACGCCGCTTACAATTCCTTGTGTTACTGTGCGGGACAGATCTTTTCCAAGCGGATCCCCAATCGCAATAACGGTCTCGCCTGTTCTGAGATCAGATGAATCACCGAAGTTTGCCACTTTTGTGACGTGGTCATCACTGATTTGGAGGACGGCTAAATCAGTTAACGAGTCACTGCCTACCAGCTTTGCAGTAACCTCAGTGCCGTCATATAAAGATACCTTCAGTGATGATGCCCCTTCTACGACGTGGTTATTTGTAATGATATAAGCCTTGCCATTCTCTTTTTTGAAAATGACACCTGACCCTGAACCGCTTTCTGTATCTTCGCTGGAATCAGAAGAACTAGAGCCGAACAAAGAGCTGTTTGATTGTGCCTGAAGATTTGTAATACCGACAATCGCTGGTGAAAGGTCTTCTACCATATCTGAGATTTTAGAAGAGTCCTCGCTCTTGAATGCAGATGAGCTGCTTGAGCTTGATGAGCTTTTTTTAGATTCAGAGGAGGTGCTTGTTGCTGTAACAGATTGCGTTTGCTGCTGGCTGGATGATTGTTTTGCAGTGTCCTGAGAATCATGGTCGCCAAGCGGTGTAAACGTGTAAATGCCAAGGGCGAGACTGCCGCCGATCACTCCGCCAAGCAACGGTCTGAACCATCCGAATCCTCGTTTTTTCTTCTCCTGATCATGAATGACATTGCGGGCCGAGTAGGAGGCGCTCTGATCGTTCTCTTTCGTTAAAAAGACCTCATTCTCATTACCTTTCGTTCTGTTTTCATCACGATAGTTATCCATCATGTTCACTCCGTTTCTCTATTTTCACATGTCTATTTATATTGATAGGTTTATGACTTGAGTTTATCATAAACAAAAACTGTGGGATAAAAATGAAAAGATTATGGGAAATTGTGAAAAAGTGCGGAAAACGGTACACTTCATATTGTATATGAAAGGACTGAGTCGATGGAACAGATTGGATTGATTGGATATGGCAGCATGGCGGATATGATCGCCAGACAGCTGTTGAAACATGAACAAATAAAAGAGAATGAGCTATTTATTGAGACGAGAACGAAGGGGGAGCGGCTGCGGGCACTCATGTCAGATTATCCAAACGTATCGGCTGATCCGTTGGAGAATTGGGCAAATACGTGCCAATTGATTTTGATATGCGTCCCGCCGCTCCATGTCATCGAAACAATGCGCCGTCTGCACCCGTATGTGAACAAATATACTCACATCGTATCCATAGCTGCCGGTGTGCCGCTGCGTCTTTTGGAGGCAGAAACAGAAGCGGGTATCTCACGTGTTATTCCTGCCATTACGTCCGAAGCAGAAGCCGGCATCTCACTTGTCGTTCACAGTGAAGCACTGGCTGCAGAGAAAAAAGAACGTCTGAATGAATTGTTATCGGTTTTCAGCCGTGTACGGGAAATCAAAGAATCGAATTTAGATGTAGCCAGCAATTTAACGAGCTCGGCACCGGGATTCATAGCTGCAATCTTTGAAGAACTGGCACTGTCTGCCGTCAGAAACAGCAGCCTGTCCAAAGAAGAAGCCTTTGATTTTCTGATTCATTCGCTATACGGAACTGGCAAGATGCTGATCGAAAAAAATATGTCTTTCGAGGAGACGCTGGAACGTGTTGCAACCAAAGGCGGAATAACGGGAGAGGGAGCTGAGGTGATACACGCCTCTGTGCCGGACGTTTTTGATGAGGTGTTTGAAAGAACCCTGAAAAAATATGAACTGCTTACAGAACAGGTTGGTAAACAAACATGAATCCTTGAAAGAGGATTCTTTTTTTATCACTGAATGATTGAGATTTTTCCCAGTTATATTGCATTTTTCCTCTTTTTTTAATATAATTTGTTAGAATATTCATAATTTAGTAAAAAAGGAGGAGCGTTATGAAATTGTACATGTCAGTAGATATGGAAGGTATTTCGGGTCTTCCGGACGATACCTTTGTGGATTCCGGCAAGCGGAATTATGAACGCGGACGGCTTATCATGACTGAAGAAGCAAACTACTGTATTGCTGAAGCGTTTAACAGCGGGTGTACCGAGGTGCTGGTCAATGACAGTCATTCGAAGATGAATAATCTGATGGTTGAAAAGCTTCACCCTGAAGCAGACTTGATTTCTGGTGACGTCAAACCATTTTCAATGGTGGAGGGACTGGATGATACGTTTACAGGCGCTTTGTTTCTCGGTTATCATGCGAGAGCCTCGACTCCCGGTGTCATGTCACACAGCATGATTTTCGGTGTCCGTCATTTTTACATAAACGATCGGCCTGTCGGTGAGCTTGGATTAAATGCATACGTTGCCGGTTATTATGATGTCCCGGTATTAATGGTAGCCGGGGATGACCGGGCGGCGAAGGAAGCAGAAGAGCTTATCCCGAACGTGACGACAGCCGCAGTCAAACAAACCATTTCAAGATCCGCAGTGAAGTGCTTGTCGCCTGCGAAAGCCGGACGGCTGTTGACAGAAAAAACTGCGTTTGCCCTGCAAAACAAGGACAAAGTCAAGCCGCTCACACCGCCTGACAGGCCGGTTCTGAGCATTGAATTCGCCAATTATGGCCAAGCAGAATGGGCGAATCTGATGCCGGGAACGGAAATCAAGACGGGAACTACAACCGTTCAATTTCAGGCGAAGGACATGCTTGAAGCCTATCAGGCGATGCTTGTCATGACTGAGCTTGCGATGCGGACATCATTCTGCTAAAGGGGTGTTTTAGGCTTTGGCGCGATACATGATAAAGCGTTTTTGGGCAATGGCAGCTACGATTTTGGTGATTACCACCCTGACTTTTGTTCTCATGAAGGTCATTCCCGGATCTCCTTTTAACGAGGAGAGAGGCACAAATGAAGCCGTTCAAAAAAATCTCGAAGCCTACTATCACTTAGACGATCCTCTCATTTTCCAATACATTTTCTACTTAAAATCCATCATTACATTCGATTTCGGACCTTCAATTAAAAAACCGTCGGACAGTGTAAATGATATGCTGGAACGCGGATTTCCCGTTTCCTTTGAGCTTGGGATGACAGCGATTGTCATTGCTGTGATTTCTGGGCTGGTGCTGGGCGTAATCGCTGCACTCCGCCGCAATGGCTTTTTGGACTACGCCGCGATGAGTCTTGCAGTACTCGGCATCTCCATCCCGAATTTTATTCTGGCAACATTGCTCATTCAGCAATTTGCTGTCAATCTCAAACTATTTCCCGCTGCGACATGGACGAGCCCGATTCATATGGTGCTTCCGACCGCAGCGCTTGCTGTAGGGCCAATGGCGATCATTGCCAGGCTGACACGCTCGAGCATGGTCGAAGTTCTGACACAGGACTATATCCGCACAGCAAAAGCAAAAGGGCTTTCTCCGTTCAAAATTATCGTAAAACACGCACTCAGAAATGCACTCATGCCCGTCATTACCGTCCTGGGCACACTCGTCGCCAGCATCTTAACAGGAAGCTTTGTCATTGAAAAAATCTTTGCCATTCCGGGAATGGGAAAATATTTTGTTGAAAGCATTAATCAGCGGGACTACCCCGTGATTATGGGAACGACCGTTTTTTACAGCGTCATTCTGATTATCATGCTGTTTTTGGTCGATTTGGCCTACGGTCTCTTAGACCCGCGCATTAAACTGCATAAGAAAGGGTGAAGCGTGTGAATCTCCCTGTACAAACGGATGAACGCCAGCCAGAACAGCACAATCAGGTGCCTGATGAGTGGTTTGTCTCGAATCAGGAAAAAAATCGGGAAGCCGATTCGGTCAAGCGGCCGAGTTTGTCATACACGCAGGATGCCTGGAGGAGGCTGAAAAAAAATAAATTAGCGATGGCCGGACTCTTTATTCTTTTATTTCTTTTTGTCATGGCAGTTATCGGGCCCTTTTTATCGCCCCATAGTGTCGTACGCCAATCGCTGACAGAACAAAATCTTCCGCCCTCAGCCGATCATTGGTTCGGCACCGATGAACTCGGCCGGGATGTGTTTACCCGAACATGGTATGGCGCGAGAATCTCGTTGTTTGTCGGCGTGATGGCAGCACTGATTGATTTTTTGATCGGTGTCATTTACGGAGGCGTTGCCGGCTATAAAGGCGGCAGGATTGACAGCATTATGATGCGGATTATCGAAGTGCTGTACGGGCTGCCGTACCTGCTTGTTGTCATTTTGCTGATGGTGCTCATGGGGCCGGGACTGGGCACTATTATTGTGGCGCTTACTGTGACCGGGTGGGTCGGCATGGCGAGAATTGTAAGAGGCCAGGTGCTTCAGATTAAAAATTATGAATATGTACTCGCCTCGAAAACCTTTGGCGCGAAAACCTTTCGCATCATCCGGAAGAATTTGCTGCCGAATACTATGGGAGCGATCATCGTACAAATGACATTAACCGTACCTGCCGCCATATTCGCAGAATCATTTTTAAGCTTTCTCGGCCTCGGCATACAGGCTCCGTTTGCAAGTTGGGGCGTGATGGCGAATGACGGCCTGCCTACGATTTTATCTGGGCATTGGTGGCGCCTGTTTTTTCCGGCCTTTTTCATATCTCTGACGATGTACGCGTTTAATGTGCTGGGGGACGGATTGCAGGATGCGCTTGACCCTAAGCTGAGGAGGTAGCTGTATGAAAAAAGTTCTGTCAGTCCAAAATCTGCACGTGTCTTTTACGACTTACGGCGGGACGGTTCAGGCGGTCAGAGGGGTGAGCTTTGATTTGTATAAAGGAGAAACCTTTGCGATCGTCGGCGAATCCGGCTGCGGCAAAAGCGTGACCTCCCAAAGCATCATGGGCCTGCTTCCGCCTTATTCGGCGAAGGTGACAGACGGCAGCATTCTATTTAAAAACAAAGACCTTTGCCGTCTCTCTGACAAAGAAATGAGAGGTATAAGGGGAGCCGACATTTCTATGATTTTTCAAGACCCGATGACGGCGTTAAACCCTACGCTGACTGTCGGCGACCAGCTGGGGGAAGCGCTATTGCGCCACAAAAAAACGAGCAAAAAAGCGGCGCGGAAAGAGGTGCTTTCCATGCTGTCATTGGTTGGTATTCCAGATCCCGAAGAGCGCCTAAAGCAATATCCCCACCAATTCAGCGGCGGCATGAGACAGCGGATTGTCATTGCGATGGCGCTGATTTGCGAGCCTGACATCTTAATTGCGGATGAACCGACCACCGCCCTGGATGTAACCATTCAGGCACAGATTTTAGAGCTGTTTAAAGAGATTCAGAGAAAAACAAATGTGTCTGTCATTCTGATTACACATGATTTAGGGGTCGTTGCCCAGGTAGCTGACAGAGTCGCAGTCATGTATGCCGGGAAAATGGCGGAAATCGGCACGAGAAAAGATATTTTTTATCAGCCGCAGCACCCTTATACAAAAGGACTGCTGGGTTCTGTCCCGCGGCTGGATTTAGATGGCGCTGAGCTGATCCCAATCGACGGAACGCCGCCGGATTTATTTTCGCCTCCGCCGGGCTGCCCGTTTGCCGCCCGCTGTCCGAACAGGATGGTTGTGTGTGACAGGGTGTACCCGGGCCAGACGATCAGATCTGACTCGCACACCGTCAACTGCTGGCTGCAGGATCAACGAGCAGAGCATGCGGTGCTGTCAGGAGATGCGAAGGATTGAACATGAAAAGGGGGAAGAGGATGAAACGAGTGAAAAAGCTATGGGGCATGGGTCTTGCATTAGGACTTTCGTTTGCGCTGATGGGGTGCACAGCAAATGAACAGGCCGGAAAAGAAGGCAGTCATGATAAGGCAAAAACCAGCGGAGAAAAGGTGCTGTATGTAAATAATGAAAATGAACCGACTTCATTCGATCCGCCGATCGGCTTTAATAATGTGTCATGGCAGCCGTTAAATAACATCATGGAGGGGCTGACGCGTCTTGGCAAAGATCATGAGCCCGAGCCGGCAATGGCGGAGAAATGGTCTGTTTCGAAAGATAAAAAAACTTACACATTTACGATTCGGGAAAATGCGAAATGGACAAACGGAGATCCTGTAACAGCCGGAGACTTCGAATACGCGTGGAAGCGAATGCTTGATCCGAAAAAAGGCGCTTCATCAGCATTCCTAGGTTATTTTATTGAAGGCGGCGAAGCATATAACAGCGGGAAAGGGAAAAAAGACGATGTGAAGGTGACGGCAAAGGATGATCGAACCCTTGAAGTTACATTGGAAGCACCGCAAAAATATTTTCTGAGCGTTGTGTCCAATCCTGCGTATTTTCCGGTAAATGAAAAGGTCGATAAAGACAATCCAAAGTGGTTTGCTGAGGCGGATACATTTGTCGGAAACGGCCCGTTTAAGCTGACGGAATGGAAGCATGATGACAGCATCACAATGGAGAAAAGCGACACGTATTGGGATAAAGATACAGTGAAGCTTGATAAGGTGAAATGGGCGATGGTCAGTGACAGAAATACAGATTACCAGATGTTTCAATCAGGGGAACTTGATACCGCTTATGTCCCTGCTGAGCTGAGTGATCAGCTGCTTGATCAGGATAACGTCAATATTGTTGACCAGGCGGGTCTCTATTTCTATCGATTTAATGTCAACATGGAGCCGTTTCAAAATGAAAACATCAGAAAAGCCTTTGCGATGGCTGTGGATCAAGAGGAAATTGTAAAGTACGTCACGAAAAATAATGAAAAACCGGCGCACGCCTTTGTATCGCCTGGGTTTACGCAGCCTGACGGCAAAGATTTCCGTGAAGCAGGCGGAGACCTGATCAAGCCTAACGAAAGCAAAGCGAAGCAGCTGCTCGAAAAGGGCATGAAGGAAGAAAACTATAATAAGCTTCCTGCGATCACGCTTACTTACAGCACAAAGCCGGAGCATAAAAAGATTGCCGAAGCTATTCAGCAAAAATTGAAAAATAGCCTTGGAGTCGATGTGAAGCTGGCCAATATGGAATGGAACGTATTTTTAGAGGATCAAAAAGCGCTGAAATTCCAATTCTCTCAAAGCTCATTTTTGCCTGATTATGCAGACCCTATCAGTTTTCTGGAAGCCTTTCAAACGGGAAATTCGATGAACCGCACAGGCTGGGCCAATAAAGAATACGATCAGCTGATCAAACAGGCGAAAAATGAAGCCGATGAAAAAACACGGTTCTCTCTTATGCATCAAGCTGAAGAGCTGCTCATCAATGAAGCGCCGGTCATTCCGGTTTATTTTTATAATCAGGTTCACCTGCAAAATGAACAAGTAAAAGGAATTGTCCGTCACCCTGTCGGCTATATCGATTTAAAATGGGCAGATAAAAACTGATGGCGGCGATTGAGGAAATACTGCTTCTTTATGCGAAGGAGCGGTATTTTTTCTCTTTCTTGCACGTATACGTAGGGTGCAGAGCAAATGAAAGGAGTGTTTTCGTTGAATTACAAGCCGAAAGCGCTGAAAAAGGGTGATACAGTCGGAGTGATCGCGCCTGCAAGTCCGCCGGATCCAAAAAAGCTTGACACCGCGCTTTTATTTTTAGAAGAGCTCGGTCTTCAGGTTAAGTTGGGCAAGGCACTGAAAAACCAGCACGGCTATTTAGCGGGACAGGATGATGAGCGGCTGGCGGATCTCCATGAGATGTTCAGAGACGAGGAGGTAAAAGCAGTGTTGTGCGCATGCGGGGGTTTTGGGACAGGACGTATCGCCGCGGGCATTGATTTCAGCTTGATCCGCAAACACCCTAAAATCTTTTGGGGATACAGCGATATTACGTTTTTACATACTGCCATTCATCAAAACACAGGTCTTGTCACCTTCCATGGCCCGATGCTCAGCACGGATATTGGCCTTGACGACGTTCACCCGCTGACAAAAGCGTCATATAAGCAGCTCTTCCAGGAGACGGAATTCACCTATACAGAAGAGCTTTCTCCGCTGACCGAGCTTGTTCCTGGAAAAGCGGAAGGCGAGCTTGTCGGGGGAAATCTGTCTTTGCTGACGTCTACACTGGGCACGCCATTTGAAATTGATACGAGAGGAAAGCTTCTGTTTATTGAAGATATTGACGAGGAGCCTTATCAAATCGACCGAATGCTGAATCAGTTGAAAATGGCGGGGAAGCTGACGGAGGCGGCGGGAATTCTAGTTTGTGATTTTCACAATTGTGTCCCGGTGAAGCGAGAGAAGTCTCTCTCGCTTGAGCAGGTGCTGGAAGACTATATTATTTCTGCGGGCAGGCCTGCTCTGAGAGGATTTAAAATCGGCCACTGCTCGCCAAGTATTGCCGTTCCGATCGGTGCGAAAGCTGTTATGAATACAGCAGAAAAAACAGTCGTAATAGAGGCAGGCGTTTCAGAAGGGGCGCTGAAGACATGAAAATCATTCGAATCGAAACAAGCCGAATCGCCGTTCCGCTGACAAAGCCGTTTAAAACTGCGCTTCGCACTGTGTATACGGCTGAATCAGTCATAGTAAGGATTACTTATGAGAGCGGTGCAGTCGGATGGGGAGAAGCACCCCCGACGTTAGTGATTACAGGAGACAGCATGGATAGCATTGAAAGTACCATTCACCATGTGTTGAAACCGGCATTGCTTGGAAAAAGCCTGGCGGGCTATGAGGCCATTCTACACGACATCCAGCATCTTCTTACAGGAAATATGAGCGCGAAGGCTGCTGTAGAAATGGCGCTATACGATGGCTGGGCGCAGATGTGCGGGCTGCCGCTTTATCAAATGCTTGGCGGATATCGAGATACGCTGGAAACAGATTATACCGTCAGTGTCAACTCACCTGAAGAGATGGCAGCTGATGCCGAGAATTATCTCAAACAAGGCTTTCAAACGCTGAAAATAAAGGTCGGAAAAGATGATATTGCAACAGATATCGCCCGTATCCAGGAAATCAGAAAACGTGTCGGATCAGCTGTGAAACTGCGTTTAGACGCTAATCAGGGGTGGAGGCCGAAGGAAGCGGTAACTGCCATTCGGAAAATGGAGGATGCGGGTCTAGGCATTGAGCTTGTCGAGCAGCCGGTCCATAAAGATGATCTCGCTGGGCTTAAAAAGGTGACAGATGCAACAGATACGCCGATTATGGCTGATGAAAGTGTTTTTACACCGCGCCAGGCGTTCGAAGTTCTGCAAACCCGGAGCGCAGACTTGATCAATATTAAATTGATGAAAGCGGGCGGCATCAGCGGAGCAGAGAAAATTAATGCCATGGCGGAGGCCTGCGGGGTGGAGTGTATGGTCGGCAGCATGATCGAAACGAAGCTGGGCATTACGGCCGCGGCGCATTTTGCGGCAAGCAAGAGAAACATCACACGCTTTGATTTTGACGCGCCGCTGATGCTGAAAACAGATGTATTCAATGGCGGCATAACATATAGCGGCAGCACGATTTCGATGCCTGGCAAACCGGGCCTCGGAATCACCGGGGCTGCGCTTTTGAAAGGGGAAAAAGAGCAATGATGCACACTGTCATATCAGCAGTGGCCAACATCTGGACAGCGCCTGATTCACCGCGCCCGTCTGATCAATTCATGCTTCAACCGACTGTAATGATCAGAGACTGGCTGGAGCGCATGACGTATGATGAACGGCTTGGATTATGTACAGACAATGTAATCCAAACTCAGGTTCTCTTTGGCGAAAAAGTACTTGTGACAGCGGAACAGGGGAAATGGGTTTCTGTGATCGTGCCTAGCCAGCCATCCCGAAAGGATCCGCGCGGATACCCAGGCTGGATGAAAAAGAACCAGCTGGAAAAATCTATGCCCATCCATTCACAACACGATGTGATGATCAGCAAACCTGCTGCCTTTTTATACAAAAGCAATGGAGAAAAGGAGATCGAATTGAGCTTTTTGACAGTTCTCCCCCTCATTGCAGAAGAAAACGGATATTTTAAGGTTTCGACTGTTTTGGGAGATAGGTTTGTGAAGCAAAGTGATGCAGTGCCTGTCAGCAAACAGAAAGGGACTGCTGAAGACATCATTCAAACGGGAGCTTTTTTTCTCGGCCTTCCCTACCTATGGGGAGGGATCAGCGGGTTTGGATTTGATTGCTCCGGTTTTATGTACAGTATATTTAAGGCGAATGGATACAGCATCCCCCGTGATGCGGGAGATCAGGCTAAGGCGGGGAAGGGTGTCCCGCTTGATGATATGAAAGCCGGTGATCTGCTGTTTTTTGCTTATGAGGAAGGAAAAGGAGCGATTCATCACGTCGGTCTGTATGTAGGCGGCGGGAAAATGCTGCATTCTCCAAAGACAGGGAAATCAATCGAAATCCTTACATTAACAGAGACAATCTATGAAAAAGAACTTTGTGCGGTGCGCCGCTGTTTTTCAGAATAAGGAGGGAGACAAATGACGCCACTGCCTTTGTTAGAGGTCAGCCAGCTAAAAATGCATTTTGACGCAGGGAAAAAGCGGACAGTCAAAGCCGTCGATGGGGTCACCTTTCAGATTCGTGAAGGAGAAACGTTCGGGCTAGTCGGGGAATCAGGGTGCGGGAAATCAACCTTGGGGAGAGTGCTGATGCGCCTTTATCAGCCGACAGAAGGAAGCGTGACATACTGCGGCACAAATCTTCATGCGCTGAGTGAAAAAGAGCAGTTTGCCTTCAACCGCAAACTGCAAATGATTTTTCAGGACCCCTATGCTTCACTTAACCCGCGCATGACCGTTCGAGAAATTATTTTGGAGCCGATGGAGATTCACAATCTCTACAATACCCATAAAGCACGGCTTCTCGTCGTGGACGAGCTGCTTGAGGCAGTAGGGCTTCATCCTGATTTTAGCAGCCGTTATCCCCATGAATTCAGCGGTGGACAAAGACAGAGGATTGGGATTGCCAGAGCACTGTCACTGAATCCTGAATTTATCGTTGCAGACGAACCGATTTCTGCACTTGATGTCTCTGTTCAAGCACAGGTGGTCAACCTGCTGAAGCGGCTTCAAAAAGAGAAAGGGCTAACGTTTTTATTCATTGCCCATGATCTTTCGATGGTGAAGCATATCAGTGACAGGATCGGTGTGATGTACTTAGGACACATGATGGAAATTACAGAGAGCGGCACCTTGTATCGTGAACCGCTTCATCCCTATACAAAGGCGCTTTTGTCCTCGATTCCGATTCCGGATCCCGAATTGGAGGACAAGCGTGAGCGTATTCTCTTGAAAGGGGAGCTGCCGAGCCCGGTCAATCCGCCGAGCGGCTGCGTGTTTCGGACCCGTTGTCCGGAGGCGATGGCTGAATGTGGAGAATCTCGTCCCCAGCTTCAAGAAATCGAACCCGGCCGTTTTGTCGCTTGCCACTTATATCGAAATGCTGAAATGAAAGAAAAAGTGAGATAAACAAAAAGAGTGGCTCCTTAGAGCCACTCCATTTGTTTATACTTGATGTAAAAACTTTACACAAACCGGGTAAGGGACAGAAACCGTTGATGGGAGGAGTGTCAATCGGCCGGTTTCTTTGTCTCTTTCAAACAAGACAAGGTTGCCTGTTTCTTCATTTGTAGCAACGAGGAAGCCTTCCGTTGGGTCAAATACAAAGTCACGAGGCCAGTTTCCTTCTGTCGACACTCTTTCTACGAAAGCCAGCTCTCCTGAATATTGATTCACTTCAAATACGGCGATACTGTCATGGCCGCGGTTTGCGACATAAACAAAACGTCCGTCCTGCGTGACATGAATTGCGCTTCCCTGGCTGTTATCTGTAAAATCATCAGGGATGGCAGAAACGACTTGGATTTCTCTAAATTCGCCGGCTGTCGGGTTGTATTCAAGCGCAATCACTTCATTGCTTAATTCTGTCATGACATAAGCGTATTTTTCTTTCGGATGAAAAGCGATATGGCGAGGTCCTGCACCGGGAGCGAAGGAATGGCTTCCGGATTCAGTCAATACGCCGTCTTTCAGCTTATAGGTGTACAGCTTATCTATACCTAAATCAACCGCTACCACATAATTGTGTTCAGGTGTGAACCCCGCGTAGTGTGTATGCGGTTTTTCTTGTCTTTCGTGCGGCCCTTTTCCTGTGTGAGCGGCCTCTGAAACAGGTGATTGCAAGCTGCCGTCTTCCTGAACCGGAAAAACGTGTACCTTCCCGCTGTGATAATTGGCAGTCAGTACGAATTGATTTTGATCATCAACGCTTACGTGGCATGGCGAAGGGCCATCAATTAACTGATGATTCAGAAATGTCAATTCGCCGCTGTTTTTATCGATTTGATAGGCAGCAACTCCGCCTTGGCCGTCTGCTTTTTCGATGGAATAAAGGATGGTGTTGTTTTTATTCGGCGCCACATATGTCGGGTTTCCCAGCTTAGCGGCCAGCTTTGGCTCGCTGAGTGCTTTTTTCTCAGTATCAAGCTCAAATGAATAAATTCCTTCGCTTCCGCCTTTTGTATATGTTCCCACATATCCTATGTATTTTGTCATGCGATTTCCCCCTTAAAAATGATGTCACCTCTATATTAACGTATCTTGATAAAATAAGCTGTTCAAAACATGAAAAAGGGGAAGATTCTTCATTCGCCTCGAATCAGCGGCATTGTACAGCACCTGAAGGAGCCGCCTGATTTAATAATTTCTGACAGGTCAATTTCGATAATGTGATAGCCTCTTTTCGATAGCTGTTGATTGACATGGCGGTTGCCAGGGAGACTGATGATCGTTTTTTTCCCGATTGAAAGGACGTTGGTGCCAAGCGTAAATTGTTCGTCCTCGGGCACCTCAATAAGATCATAACGTTTTGCCAGCATATCGGCTGCATCTGGCTCAATGGCCTGTGGATAAATTAACGCTTCGCTTTCAGATACAATGTTAAATACGCAGTCCAAATGCAAAAATTTTTCATGCAGCTTCACTGGAACGATCGTATACTCAGGAAGTGCCTCTTCCAGCTGGCCGATAGCTGAAATGTCGGTGCGCTGGCTGATTCCGACATAGACAATGTCATCATCGATAATGACGTCTCCGCCTTCAATACTCGTATCAAGCATGCGGGTGTAAGAGATACCTTGGCTGTGAAAAAAATCTTTTATAACGGCTTCTTCTCCTTGGCGAATCGGTTCAGTCATGCTCGACAGAAAGGCTTTTTCTCCGATGACAAATCCTATATCCCTAGTAAAAACCTGCTCTGGTAGTCCGTCGCGAACGGGCAAAAGGACGACCTCAACGTTGTGTGACCTAAGTGCCTCCACTAAGCGGCTGTGCTGGTCGTTTGCGGTTTTTACATGAATATTGTCATCTTCAAAATGTTTTTGTGTTTCGTTTATAACATCTTTTATGGTCATGTGCTCAGGTTTGCATAAGATCACTTTCTGAAGTGTGCCGTATTCCGTTCGGCATACCGTTTTGTGCTGAGATTTCGGGATGGATACGTCCATTTGTTTTTCCTCCTAAAGTGTGAAGAATACATTTATTATTCCCTCATCATGAAAATCATTAAACCATTTTAAATTTTAGACAAATGGAAGAGAATATTGTTTAATAGGAGAATATAAGTGCATTTAGCTAAAAGATCAGACATCAAAGGGGAGAAAGGTATGGAAACACCGGAAACAAGATTTTGTAAAGAGTCAAAGGTTGTGAAAACCAGCAGGGTGTTCCCGCTTGACACGAACAACCATAATACGCTGTTTGGCGGAAAATTAATGAGCTACATAGACGACATTGCCTCTATTTCAGCGGCGCGCCATTGCAGACGTGAAACGGTAACAGCTTCAATGGATTCTGTAGATTTTTTAAAGCCGATCGGGCAAAAGGATTCTGTCTGCCTAGAGTCATATGTGACATGGGTCGGCACATCTTCTATGGAAGTATTTGTGAAAGTTATTAAGGAACATTTGATGACTGGCGAACGGGAACTCGCTGCCACATCCTTTTTGACATTTGTCGCATTAGATTCAAATGGCAAGCCGGTGCCTGTACCGAGAGTTGTACCGGAAACAGAAGAAGA
This sequence comes from Bacillus sp. SG20033, assembly GCF_044570195.1. Lineage (NCBI taxonomy): Bacteria > Bacillati > Bacillota > Bacilli > Caryophanales > Bacillaceae > Bacillus > Bacillus sp. SG20033. The sequence continues at coordinate 1,442,886 of NZ_CP172606.1, forward strand.
AATCATGCTTCATAATACAGCAGTACAGCGCGCTAATGAACGAAAGAACCGCAAGAAGCACAGCCAGGCGCTTGCAAATGCGCTCGGAACTGATAAGCCTTGGTGAACGTTAAACCCAAAACATAAGTTGTTTTGGGTTTTTTTTTGTAATTTCAATGGTGATTATTACAATGGTTAGTCCGTTTTTGCTAGGGGATTCTATAAAAAAGCAACAAATGTCATGTTAAATTGATAATTTTGTGACAACTTTATAAAAGATTCATTTTAGATATATCTTTTAATCGTGAGATCATGTATTTTAAAGATATATTCTAAATACATCTTTTCGAAAGGATTGTTTATACAATGTTAGATAACAAAACAATCGAAATTATTAAAAGCACTGTACCCGTATTGCAACAGCATGGTGAAACAATCACTGGCCGTTTTTACGATCGAATGTTTCAAGACCATACAGAGCTTTTGAACATTTTTAACCAAACAAACCAAAAGAAAAAAACACAGCGAACTGCATTGGCAAATGCCGTTATTGCAGCTGCGGCGAATATTGATCAGTTAGGAAATATTATTCCGGTTGTCAAACAAATCGGCCACAAGCACCGCAGTATCGGAATTAAGCCTGAGCACTACCCAATCGTCGGTAAATATTTGCTGATTGCGATTAAAGATGTATTGGGAGACGCTGCAACTCCTGACATTATGCAGGCATGGGAAAAAGCGTACGGAGTCATTGCTGACGCGTTCATCGGAATTGAAAAAGACATGTATGAACAGGCGGAAGAGCAAGCTGGCGGGTGGAAGGAGTATAAGCCATTCGCTATCGCAAAAAAAGAGCGGGAAAGCAAAGAAATTACATCCTTCTATTTGAAACCGGAAGACGGCAAGCCGTTACCTGAATTCCAAGCAGGTCAATATATCAGCATCAAAGTGCGGATTCCTGATTCTGAATATACGCATATCCGCCAGTACAGCCTGTCTGATATGCCGGGAAAAGACTATTATCGAATTTCAGTGAAGAAAGATGGTGTCGTGTCTTCCTACTTACACGATGGGCTGCAGGAGGGAAATTCAATAGAGATCAGCGCGCCGGCAGGGGACTTTGTTTTAGATCCTGCATCACAAAAAGATCTTGTTTTGATCAGTGCCGGAGTTGGCATTACACCAATGATCAGCATGTTGAAAACATCTGTTTCCAAACAGCCTGAACGGCAAATTCTGTTCATTCATGCGGCGAAAAACAGTGAATATCATGCATTGCGCCATGAAGTAGAAGAAGCAGCAAAACATTCTGCTGTTAAAACAGCATTTGTGTATCGCGAGCCGACAGAGGAAGACCGTGCAGGTGATCTGCATTTTCATGAAGGACAGATTGATCAGCAATTCCTCAAAGAACTGATTGCCAACACAGATGCGGATTACTATATTTGCGGTTCACCGTCGTTTATTACGGCAATGCATAAGCTTGTATCAGCGCTCGGATCAGCGCCGGAGTCTATCCATTACGAGCTATTCGGTCCGCAATTAAGTTTGGCGCAGTCCGTTTGAACACATACATGAAACTCTTCTCCTTTCAGAGAAGAGTTTTTTATTGAGATATAAGAAGGTAGACAAGCGCCGGTTTCTACATTCGGACAATCACAGACCCGCCGCCATTTGTGCATACACGGTTTTGCTGTTCTTGCATTGTTCTCAGCAATTCATTGTTTACCTCAATCGCTCTAATTAGTTGCTCCATCCTTAGCTCCAAACCGGCCAGCCTGTCGATTGTTTGCTGCTGGTAGCCCGCGGGTTGGGGAGCCAATGGCAGATCAAAGGGCCAATGGGTATTCGACTTCTGATTTTTCATATTGCGTATTGCACCTCCAATCGGTGTCACTTTCTATTATGTTATGTTCAGGCGATGTGCACGTTCGCCTATTTAGACACTGATGCATAGCGGGCCTGCCACGGGGCACAATAGGCTCAATATGACCAGCGGATGGAGGTAAAGATCGGTGTTATGGATGGTATGGGTATTTTTACTGAAGCCAGTTATCGTATTTTCGATTGCATATATTTTGTTTCGGCTTGCCGGTAAAAAAGCTGTGTCACAAATGAACAATTTTGATCTGCTTTTGACCTTCGCAATCGGAACCATTATCAGTGAGCCGATCCTTACATCCAAGCTGCCGATGTCAATTTATTATGCGGGTGCTTTTTTGGTGCTTTATCTTATCATGAGCAAGCTCTCTTTATCTAATAAATGGCGATGGCTCCTAGTCGTGAGCCCGACTGTCCTAATCCGAAACGGGGATATTGATGAACGCGGCCTTCGTAAAGAAAGGCTGACTGTTAATGAGCTGCTTGGAAAGCTGAGGGAAAAGGGCTATGCCGACCCGGCTGACATTGATCTTGCTATCATTGAAGAAACGGGAGAAGTAAGCGTCATCCCGAAAGAGGAAGCGAGAGCGGTGCAGGTGCGGGATTTGAATATGGAAGCTGAACGGAATTTTATCCCGATTCCGCTCATACTGGATGGCGAAATCCTTGATCATAATTTGAAATATCTCCAAAAAAACCGATCCTGGCTGTTTGAGAAGCTTGAGGAAAAAGGGTACAGCCCCAAACTGCTGTCTTCGATTACCCTTGGCACGATGAATGCACGCGGTGATATATCCCTTGATTTAAATACCGCTAATGAACCGCAGCATGATCCTTACTTATATAAACCGGGAAATAACAATTAAGATGGCTCTCTCTTGTAATGAGAGCTTTTTTCTTTTTTAAAGGGAATTTTTGTTTGGTGTCAAATGTACCTAGTTAGGAGGGGAACTGAACATGAAGGACTTATCCATAAGAAACGACATGGCGCCAACGGTCAGTTTGCTGTATTCCGCAGTGGAAGAAAACAGTCTCCGTCTGGCTTCCATCGTAAGCCATATGACACACAGTGAACTTTACTATAAGGGGCGCAGCCAAACAAAAAACAGCACGGCTCAGCTTTTGCACCATATCACAAATGTTGATATCAGATGGGTCTGGCGTATCAAGGAAAATCGGATACCGGACCATATTGAACAGGCATACGGCCCGATGACAGATGAAAGCGGACGGCTGCCTGAACCGGTGAATCAGCCAGACTTAGATGAACTCCTGAAAAGACATCAGCATGTAGTAGAGGAGTTGAAATCGGTATGCTTCACTTTAACTGAAAATGCTTTGAACCAGCCGCTTTCCTTCGAAGGTGACACCGCGACGATACGATGGGGAATTTGGCATATGGCAGATCATAACCGCTATCATCAGGCACATATTGAAGCTCTCAAAAAAGAATGGAAGCAGGATGTGGCGAAGTATGAACGCTAAAACGAAGCTTGTGACTGATCGAATTCGTTTGCGCTGTATGGAAAAGCGGGATCAAGCCACTTTGTTTGGGCTGCTTTTTAATGATCCTGACGTCATGAAATATTATTCCGGTTTAAAAGATAAGAGGCAAACCCGCGAGTGGGTCAATTGGAACCAACGAAATGAAAAAGGGTACGGCGTTAGTCTGTGGATCGCCGAAGATAAGCGGACAGGGGAGTTTTTGGGGCAATGCGGCATCGTTCCCCAGCAGATCGAAAATCAAACCGTAATGGAAATTGGCTATATGTTTGCCCGCCGCCACTGGGGGAACGGCTATGCGCAAGAAGCGGCTCGGGCCTGTCTGGACTATGGCTTTAACGAGCGGCAGTTCGGCAAAATGGCGGCTTTGATTGATCCGGGTAACAAAGCGTCCATACGGGTAGCGGAGAAAATCGGCATGCATCATAGCCACGATCAGAAAATGGAATAAACAGATCGCGGTATATGAAAGAAAATCTTACAATTGAAAGATAGAGCTGAGTTTAGTATCATGATATCATGTAAAGTTTTCTAGGGTTCCGCATGTCAATTGACATGGACTGGTCCGAGAGAAAACACATACGCGTAAATAGAAGCGCGTATGCACACGGAGGGAAAAAAGCCCGGGAGAGTCAATCTCATGTGAGACGACTGTCCGGGGTTTTTTTGTTTTCGGAGAATCCTATAGATAGAAAGGAATGACTCAAAATGAAATGGGGATTGGTCGTGCTTGCCGCTGTTTTCGAGGTTGTTTGGGTGATAGGCTTAAAGCACGCTGACTCAGCCTTAACATGGAGCGGCACTGCCATCGGCATCATATTCAGCTTTTACCTTCTAATGAAGGCGACTCACAGTCTGCCTGTTGGTACCGTGTATGCCGTCTTTACCGGGCTCGGCACAGCGGGAACAGTACTTAGTGAAATCGTTCTTTTTCATGAACCGGTTGGATGGCCGAAGCTATTGTTAATTGGCGTGCTCTTAATCGGTGTAATCGGGTTGAAGCTTGTGACACAGGATGAGACAGAGGAAAAAGGAGGCGAGGCATAATGCTGCACTGGATCAGTTTATTGTGCGCGGGCTGTTTAGAAATGGCCGGCGTGGCCCTTATGAATCAATATGCGAAAGAAAAAAGCGTAAAATGGGTGCTGTTGATCATTGTTGGTTTTGCCGCTTCATTTTCCTTGCTGTCGTACGCAATGGAAACCATTCCGATGGGAACGGCTTACGCGGTCTGGACAGGAATTGGCACCGCCGGCGGGGCGCTTGTCGGCATCCTCTTTTACAAGGAGCAGAAAGACGCCAAACGGATCTTCTTTATCGCGTTGATTTTATGCTCAGCGGTTGGTTTAAAAATTCTGTCATAAATTGATTTTTATCAAATCTTCAGTATAATGGATAAATAGTTTAGACTTACAAAGATAAGAGGGATTATTCATGAAATCATATATGACTCAGCGGTTGGACGAATACCGTGACGGAAATGAGGATAAAGGGCGGCTCTTGGTCAGCTGCCCCGATCAGCCGGGCATCGTCTCTGCAGTTTCCGCGTTTTTATTTGAACACGGTGCCAATATTATAGAATCAAATCAATATACGACAGACCCTGAAGGCGGCCGGTTCTTCCTGAGAATCGAATTCGACTGCGCAGGCATTCGTGAGAAAAAAACATCACTTCAGGCGGCGTTTGCCTCTGTTGCGGAAAAATTCGACATGACATGGAGCTTAACTTTGGCAAGCGAACTGAAGCGTGTCGCCATTTTCGTTTCAAAGGAGCTCCACTGCCTGCATGAGCTGATTTGGGAATGGCAAACCGGCAACCTGATGGCGGAGATCGCTGTTGTCATCAGTAACCATGAGGAAGCGAGAGAGCTGGTTGAGCGCCTGAACATTCCATTCCACTATATGAAAGCGAACAAAGACATCAGAGCGGAAGTCGAAAAGAAGCAGCTTGAACTGCTGGAGCAGTACGATGTTGATGTCATCGTGCTCGCACGCTATATGCAGATTCTAACTCCTGATTTTGTTTCGGCTCATCCGAATCGCATCATCAATATCCACCATTCATTCCTGCCAGCTTTTATCGGTGCGAATCCGTACAAACGGGCCTACGAGCGCGGCGTGAAACTGATCGGTGCGACATCTCATTATGTGACAAACGATCTTGATGAAGGGCCGATCATTGAACAGGATATTGAGCGTGTGGACCACCGCGATAATGCGGAAGCGCTGAAAAACATCGGAAGAACAATTGAGCGCAGCGTGCTTGCCCGTGCTGTGAAATGGCATTTGGAAGACCGTGTCATCGTTCATGAAAATAAAACAATCGTCTTTAACTAGACTGCAAGAGGCCCGCTCAATGCGGGCTATTTTTGATGACAAAAAACCTTGACAAGTGTCTTTTTTCTTTGCATAATATAAAAAAATCATTGAGCGTTGAAGAGGATTAGTAAGCAGATCTTTCTGTGACAGAGAGCAAAATGAATCGCTGAAACATTTTGCCGCATGAAACCTGCCGAACCTGCCTTGGAGTCCTAGGGGGAAAACCTAGGCGCATAACCTGGCGTTACAGGAGAGCGGAGCGTGCACAAGCGCGTTCAATCAAGGTGGTACCACGGAAACCCATTTCGTCCTTATGAATCAGGATGAAATGGGTTTTTTTATTGTAGAAGATCCGCGGAGGAGAATAAATGAAAAAACAAAGAATAGTAGTGAAAATAGGAAGCAGTTCGCTCACAAATAGCAAAGGAAGCATTGATGAGGCAAAAATCAGAGAGCATGTTCAGGCGATTTCCGTGTTAAAAAAAGCGGGGCATGAAATGATTCTGATTACCTCGGGTGCCGTAGCGGCGGGGTTTTCCAGCCTCGGTTATCCGTCCCGTCCCGTTACCATCAAAGGAAAACAGGCGGCGGCCGCGGTCGGACAAACATTGTTAATGCAGCAATATATGAATCATTTTAAACAATACTCACTGACTCCGGGACAAATCCTTTTAACGAGAAATGATTTTTCGAAAAGAGAACGGTACCGAAACGCGTATGCTACGATAATGGAATTATTGGAACGCGGCGTCATTCCGATTATCAACGAGAACGATTCTACATCTGTTGAAGAATTGACATTCGGAGATAATGATATGCTTTCTGCGTTAGTCAGCGGATTGATTCACGCGGACCAGCTCATGATTCTCACCGACATTAACGGACTGTATGATGCCAATCCAAATGAAAATCCTGAGGCGAAACGATTTGATTATTTGCCGGAGATCACGCCTGAATTGCTTGGATATGCAGGTTCAGCTGGATCAAAGGTCGGCACCGGCGGAATGAAATCAAAGCTGTTAGCCGCACAAACCGCGCTGTCTCTGGGAGTGAAAGTATTCATTGGAACTGGCAGCGGAGAGCAAAAACTTGCGGACATTTTGGACGGCAGGGGAGACGGCACTTATATCGGAGACAAAGAACTATCTTCGGTTAACAACACAAGGCAGTGGATTCAGTTCCACTCGCCGATATCGGGAGAAATTATCATTGATGCGGGTGCCGAGGAGGCGATGATCCATAATGGAAGCAGCCTTTTGCCCGCTGGCGTTGTGGGTGTGAACGGAAGCTTTCCGAAAGGGGCGGTTGTGGAAGTCAGGGGACCGGGCGGCGTGATCGGCAAAGGCCAAACCCATTACTCCTCTGAGGAGATTATGGAGGCCAAAGGCAAACGCAGTGACGAACTTGATTTTGAGAAAACGTTTGAGGTTATTCATAGGAATGACTGGGTCAATGTAAACGACTAGGAGGCGGAAAAATGAGTGAAGTTTCTGTAAAAGCGAAGCTGGCGAAAGAAGCAGCAGCCGAAATGATCATGAAAACAACAGCCGAGAAGGATGAGGCGCTCAGCCTCATTGCAAACGGACTCCGCAAAGAACTTGATTTTCTCTTGGCGGAGAATGCAAAAGACATTGAGAACGGAAAAGAGAATGGTTTAACACCGGACATCATTGACCGTCTCACACTGGATGAGAAACGGATACGCGATATCGCGGACGCGGTGGAGCTCTTAATCGACTTAGCGGACCCGGTCGGCGACTCTCTTGAAGCGATCGAAAAAGAAAATGGCCTGTTTATTGAGAAAATCCGTGTGCCGCTCGGTGTCGTAGGAATGATTTATGAGGCGAGGCCAAACGTCACAGTTGATGCGGCTACCCTTTGCCTGAAGACAGGGAACGCGGTTGTGCTGCGGGGAAGCTCCTCAGCCATCCACAGCAACAAAGCGCTTGTCAGTGTCATTCACAGAGCACTTGAGCAATCAGCGCTTCCGATTAACGCTGTGCAGCTGATTGAGGATACGAGCAGAGAGACAGCAAAAGAGCTCTTTACGTTAAATGATGGCTTAGACGTATTGATTCCGCGCGGAGGCAAGAAACTGATTGATCTCGTTGTGAGAGAATCAACAGTTCCTGTATTAGAAACGGGAGCAGGAAACTGCCACATATTCATTGACGAAACAGCCAAACCGCAAATGGCAGAAAAGGTTGTCGTAAATGCCAAAACGCAGCGCCCTTCCGTATGCAACGCGATTGAATCATTGCTGATTCACAAGGCTTGGGCAAGACAGCATGGGAAAGAATTGCTGGACCAGCTGGAAAACGCGGGAGTTGAAATTCGCGGTGATGAATTGGTATGTGAACTTCATCCTTCAAGCAAACAAGCATCAAAAGAAGATTGGGAAACCGAATTTTTAGCGCCTGTCCTCAGTGTAAAGACGGTTGAAAACGTCCAAGAAGCTGTGAAGCATATCCAACAATATGGCACCAACCATTCTGAAGCGATTTTAACTGAAGATGACAAAAACGCGGCTTATTTTCAAACGGCTGTCGATGCTGCCGCGGTCTATCATAACGCGTCAACCCGCTTTACCGACGGCTTTGAATTCGGCTACGGAGCCGAAATCGGCATCAGCACGCAAAAGCTTCATGCAAGAGGACCGATGGGGCTTCCTGCACTGACTTCTACAAAATACATCATTAAAGGAACTGGGCAAATCCGTGAATAGCGGGGAAATGTTCAATAAAAAAGCTTATCTCATTACGAGGTAAGCTTTTTTATACGAGAAAAATTGACATTTTAAATTTAATTGTGTACAATTTAATTGTATAAAATATATTGGGGGGAATGAAAAATGAGTCAGCCATTATTTACAGCAACTGTTTCAGCGGTAGGAGGAAGAGAAGGAAAGGTCATTTCATCAGACCGCGTTCTTGAGCTTGATGTCGCAATGCCGGGGACACCGAGAGCCAAGAAATTAGAAAAAGCGACAAATCCAGAGCAGCTGTTTGCAGCAGGTTATGCAGCTTGCTTTGACAGCGCCCTGCAGCTTGTCGCAAGAACAGAACGAGCAAAAGTAGAGACAGAGGTTACAGCGAATGTTAGCCTGTTAAAGGATGAAGCGGACCAGGGCTATAAGCTGGGTGTGACGCTGCAAGTAAAAGGAGAAGGAGTCAGTGCATCAGAATTGGAGGCGCTTGTGAAAAAAGCGCACGGCGTCTGCCCGTACTCAAAAGCAACCTCCGGAAATATTGATGTGACACTTGAAGTTGCTGAATAAATAAAAAGAGGATGCCTGTACAAGGCATCCTCAATTTTTTTGATGAAGTGTTTCCAGCAATGTATATAGAGCGGATTTTAACTGTTTGAGATCCTCCCCAGACTGCTTTGAGAGCCCCAGAATTGTCTCTGGAATGTCAACGGCTTTTTCTTTTAATAACGCTCCGTCCTCTGTCAGGCTGATCAACACGGACCGCTCATCCTCTTCAGATCTTTTTCTCGTAATCAAACCCTGTTGTTCCATTCGTTTAAGCATCGGAGTGAGCGTTCCTGAATCTAAATACAGCTGTTCGCCCATTTTTTTGACAGTAAGCGTTTCATGTTCCCATAACAAAAGCAAAGCCAAATATTGAGGGTATGTTATATTCAGCTTATCAAGCAGCGGCTTGTATTGCTTTGTCATTTCCCGCGAACTCGCATATAGCAAAAAACAAAGCTGATTCTCCAATTTCATATGATCGAATTCATTTGCCATTTTGTTCACCAACTCTTTTTTGTCATTCGATTCTATTGTATCTGAAAAACCTCACTTTTCCTATTCTCGGCAAACATAGCATGTTTAAAAAGATCAGAAAGGGAAATATAACAACTAGATACAAATAAGGAGGTTGGGAAATATGGCACTATTTACAGCAAAAGTAACCGCGCGAGGCGGACGGGCAGGACATATTACATCAGATGACGGTGTTCTTGATTTTGATATTGTCATGCCAAATGCCAAAAAAGAAGGACAAACCGGCACAAATCCGGAACAGCTCTTTGCGGCAGGGTATGCTGCATGCTTCGGCGGCGCGCTCGAACACGTAGCCAAAGAGCAGAATATCGAAATTGATTCGGAGATTGAAGGGCAGGTCAGCCTCATGAAGGATGAGAGCGACGGCGGGTTTAAAATCGGTGTCACACTTGTTGTGAACACGAAAGATTTAGATCGGGAAAAGGCACAAGAGCTTGTCAACGCCGCTCATGAATTCTGTCCTTACTCAAAGGCAACCAGAGGAAATGTTGATGTAAAACTAGAATTAAAATAATGACCGGCATCCTGAGGATTCTCAGGATGTTTTTTGGTGTCGGAGCATGCGGGGCGGGCACAGATTTATGATAAAACTTCAGAGAAGCGTTTGAAGCATGCCTTTAAACCAAAAGTTACAGATGAAGGGGGGCGGCTGGCTCGGTGTCTGCCAAGCTGAATTCCGGCGCGCATGATTGCTGTTTTGTATTTGCACAGGGCATAGCGGCTACTTGGAGAAATAACAAGGACCAGGCCGCACATGCCTGATCCTTTTAATATTCTTTCTTATTGGCGAAGTTCCGCCATGCTTGAAACGGGGATAAATGCTCTGTTAGTGTCACTTGATAAAAGGGGATCGTTCTTTCTTCAGCAGGTTTATCAATTTCTTTATAAATGAATGAATCATCAAACCCGGCTTCGGCAGCGTCTGTGTGCTCAGCTGCATAGAAAACGGCTTTAGGCCGGGCCCAGTAGATGGCGCCCAAGCACATTGGACATGGTTCACAGCTCGTATACAAAATGCAGTCATCAAGCTGGTATGCTCCTAGCACCTTACAGGCTTTCCGAATAGCTGTGACTTCCGCGTGGGCAGTCGGATCATTGCTTGTTGTGACGTTGTTCTGTCCTTCTGCAATAATGGCTCCGTCTTTCACGATAACGGCTCCAAAAGGCCCGCCGATTCCTGCATTCACTCCTTCACATGCGAGAGTGACAGCCCGTTTTAAGAACGTTTCATGATTCATCCCAATCCCTCCTGTCAATAGAGTGTTATTAGTATAGCCGAAAAGAATGCAAAGAACATTCTTAAAAAAGTGCAAAATAAACAAAGTAATTGGGGGATTTGCTAAGATAAGAGGAGAAAAGAGGAGGGGTAAACATGCTGCATTTATATATTGCCAGACACGGACAGACCCAATGGAACGTAGAAAAACGGATGCAGGGCTGGCTGGATTCTGATTTGACAGAACTTGGGCTGTACAACGCCCGCGCTCTTGGGGAGCGTCTAAAGGATATTGAATTGAATCAGGTCTACATCAGCCCGAGCAAGCGGACAGAAGAGACAGCAAAAACCATACTGGGATCGCGCAGGCCCCCGCTGGTGATAGATCATATATTCAGAGAAATGTCACTGGGCTCATGGGAAGGGAAAAAACAAGAGGATATTGAAAGGGACGAACCAGATCTTTTTCATGCTTATTTTCATTATCCCGAATCTTATCGCCAGCAGGGATGTGAAACGTTTTTTGACTTTGAAAAACGGGTCAGGCTGGCTCTCCAAACGATTTTAGACAGCCATTCTTCCGGTAATGTTCTCTTGGTTACCCATTCTGTCTTTATATTAATGCTGTTAAATATCATAAAGGGGAGACGCGTTAACGACATATGGAATTCTGCTTACATACATGATACATCATTGAGCCTTGTGAAATTTGATGAAAATGGAACAGCCAAAATAGTAAAAGAAGGGGACGGAAAGCATCGGAAACCGATTTCCGCTTTCTAATAGAAAAAACCATCTGCCAAAGACAGATGGTTTCTATTTTATACTAGCTGTGTCTGCTGTGCTCTTGCCTGTTTTGCAGCTTCAACCATGTTTTTCAATGCTGCAACCGTTTCTTCCTGCTGTCTTGTTTTCAATCCGCAGTCTGGATTTACCCAGAAGCGGTCAGTCGGACAGACGGCAAGCGCATCAACGATAATATTGTACATTTCTTCAGTTGACGGCACACGAGGGCTGTGAATGTCATATACACCAAGGCCAAGCCCTTTCAAATACGGGTGGTTTTTTAAGTAATCTAAAAATCCTCCGTGGCTTCTGCTATGTTCGATTGTAATCACATCGGCATCAAGATCATTGATTGTATCAACGATATCTTCGAAGTTGCTGTAACACATATGTGTATGAATTTGTGTCTCGTTTTTCACGGAAGAAGTGGTTAATCTGAATGCTTCTGCCGCCCAAGTCAAATACTCATCCCAATCGCGGGTTTTCAATGGAAGGCCTTCGCGCAGCGCTGGTTCATCGACTTGAATGATTTGAATGCCTGCGTCTTCAAGCGCTTTAACTTCTTTGCGAAGGGCAAGCCCGATTTGGAAGGCGATTTCTTTCCTCGAGATGTCGTTTCGAGGGAAAGACCAGTTTAAGATTGTAACCGGGCCCGTCAGCATTCCTTTCACATGCTTGGAAGTCAATGACTGTGCGTAGACTGTGTCTTTCACTGTCATCGGTTCAATAAATTCAACATCTCCGTAAATGACTGGCGGGCGGACACAGCGTGAGCCGTATGATTGAACCCAGGCATATTTAGTGAAGGCGAAACCGGCCAGCTTTTCACCGAAGTATTCGACCATGTCTGTCCGTTCAAATTCGCCGTGAACAAGGACATCGAGCTCCAATTCTTCCTGAATATCAATCCATCTTTTTGTTTCCGCATTGATAAAGTTTTGATACTGTTCATCGGACCACTCAGCTTTCCGCCATTTTTGGCGTGCGCTCCGCACTTCAGCAGACTGCGGGAAGCTGCCGATCGTTGTCGTCGGCAAAAGCGGAAGGCCGAGAGATTCATTTTGCAGGGCTAAACGTTCTTCAAACGGAATCGGGCGCTTGAAGTCTTTATCAGTTAATTGCTCAAGCTCTTTCTTTTGTTCAGAATTGGCGCCTGTTGCAAACTGTTTAAGCGCCTGGATATCAGCCTTAGCCTGCTGAATCTCTTCGCTGATCGCCGCTTTTCCTGATACTAAGCCTTCTTTCAAAGCTGTCAGCTCGGCCAGCTTTTCTTTTGCGTAGGATAATCCGTTCAATAGGTCTTTTTCCAAATGCTCATCAGGGTGTTTCGCTACTGGAACATGCAGCAGGCTGCTGGAAGGCTGAATCCACAGTTCATCAACTTTTGCAATGCTGAGAATATCAAGAACGGCATCGAGACGCTCTTCAAGGTCCGCTTTCCAAATGTTGCGTCCGTCGATAACGCCGGCTGCCAGCACTTTGTCTGTCGGAAAGCCATGTGTTTTAAGCTGTTCCAGGTTTCTGCCTTTGTCGTGAACGAAATCAAGGCCAATTCCCTGAACCGGGTAAGAGATCAGCTCTTCATAAGCATCAACAGAATCAAAATACGTCTGCAAAAGCACATTCAAGGATGAAAGCTCACTTGTAATGCTTTCAAATAATTCTTTTGCGCCGCGGACATCTTCACTAGAAGCGGTAACGAGCGCCGGCTCATCGATTTGAACCCATTTTACGCCTTCTTCTTCAAGCTCTTTCAAAAGCTGTACATATAATGGCACAAGGCGTTTTTGGATCGCTTTTGCTTCAGACGGTTCATAGCCTTTAGCAAGCGTAACGAACGTAAAAGGGCCGACAATCACAGGCTTTGTTTCCACACCGTATTCCTGTTTGATCCGGCGATAATCTTCGAGTTGTTTGTTTCTGGTCAGACGGAACTCAATGCTCTCGTCATATTCCGGAACGATGTAATGGTAATTTGTATTAAACCATTTTGTCATTTCACTAGATACGGCGTCTTTGATTCCGCGGGCGATAGCGAAGTATGTATCGGTAGCGTCAGTCAAATGTCTGAAACGTTTCGGGATCCAGTTGAAGCTGACTGCTGTGTCGAGTACATGGTCATACTGTGTGAAATCAGAAACAGGCACAACATCAATCTGCTGGTCAATTTGTGTTTTTACTGCGGATAAAAATAGTTCGTCGATTTGCTTCAAAAACGTGTCTTTATCAGTACTGCCTTTCCAATACGCTTCAAGTGCTTTTTTCCATTCCCGGTTCAGTCCGATTCTCGGAAATCCTAAATTCGATGTTTTGATGGTTGTCATTGTTTCTCCTCCTTTATATGTAAAACACTCTCTTTAACCCGCGGATACAGGCTGCTAAGAGGTTTTCTCACAACAAAAAGCCTCTTTCCCATGAGAGAAAGAGGCTTTTCTACGTAAAACACTGCCTCTCTCATCTCTCAGACACAATCTGATGGAATTAGCACCGTGCCTTATGAGACATCAGTCTCGGCGCGAAAAGCAGTGCGCCCCATTTCACAATGGTATTACGGTCGGTTGCTGTTGGGGTCAAAAGGCCAATCCCTCGCCCAACTCTCGATAAGAGAAAATGTTATTAATTTTTTGAAAAGTTGAATCATTTGTTGGTAATCTTAACAGTAATTCAAATTCATTGTCAACATAGAATTTGAAATTTTTATTTGCATGATGTGGTGTATATTATATAAGAAAAATAATCTTATAGGGTCAACAAATGTGATTGCTCTGCTTTTTCTGCGAGCTCATCAGGAGCTGTTAAATACAGGAATCCATTGCCTGCCAGCGTTTTTGCAATATCAAGAGGAAGTGTCCTGCGGATTAGCTGTGCGAAAACCTCAGATTCAGAAAGCTTTCTTTGAAATGATTCTTCTTCATAGCTTTTGATTAAAGCAAGCGCACCGCTGACATGAGGGGCAGCCATTGAAGTGCCGGTCAGCTTACCGTACTTCTTGTTGGGAAGGGTGGATAAGATGTTTTCTCCTGGTGCAACAAGGTCAATCTCTTTATTTGCGTTAGAAAATTCTGATAATTCTCGCGCTACAGAAACAGATCCAACTGCAATCACTTCATTATAAGCTGCGGGGTAGGAAAGCTCTTCTGTGCGTTCGTCGCCGTCACCTTCATTTCCCGCTGCACAAACGACAAGCACTCCGTTTTTCACTGCGTTTTTCACGGCTTCTTCCAGCTCCGGCACATCACTTGGTCCGCCAAGGGACATTGAGATGATGTCGACTTTCTGTTCCACCGCGTAGTTGATGCCGTTAATTATCCATTCGTATTGTCCGCTGCCGTTCTCGCCGCCAAGAACCTTCACAATCAATAGGCTTGCCTCAGGCGCGACTCCGGCAATGCCTCCGTTTGAATCATTAGCTGCAATTGTTCCGGCGACGTGTGTGCCGTGTCCGTTGTAGTCGGAAATCGCATCTTCCTTGCCGCCGTCGTCATCCGTGAAGTTCTTTCCGCCGATGATTTGATTTTTTAAATCAGGGTGGCTTGTGTCGCAGCCCGTGTCTAATACAGCAACTTTAATATTTTTGCCTTTTACCCCTTTTGCCCACATTTCTGGCGCCTTAATCACTTTAATGCCCTCAGGAAGCTCGTTTACATCCATGATCTGCTCATTCGTCACATACGGGATCAAGCGGATTTCACCATTCATAAAAAAGCCCTCCTTTTTTATGCTTGCAAGTGGATTCAAGGGTGTTGCCTCATATTATATGAAAAAAGCAAGCGCTCGGACAGAGCCATTTGAAGCATTTTGAAAAAATAGGATACACACCAAAGAATTAGTAATCTTCAAAATATTGGATGGCTTCGACATGTATGACTGGGATTCAACTGTAAGTCAAGTTATAATAGTGTTGGGGAAAGGAGCAGTGTCATGAAACTGAATGAAAAATTATATGCATTTTTTTCAGAGCATGTGGAACAAATGGCCGAGGAATGGATTGAAACGATGGAGGAAAGTGATCCGAATTCGCTTTACGCCCTACATAATGCAACAGTAACGGAAGAATTGAAAGAGCAGGACAGAGAATTTTACCGGCATCTGAATTACATGTATGTTTTACCAGAAAAACAATTTCTCGAAGAGTTTCAAGAGTGGGTCATTGAGCTGACCAACGATCAAAAACATCTTGACACACCGGTTCAGTATGTCATTCGGGAGTTTATGAGAAACAGGAGATTATATACGAAGTATTTTGAGAAGTTCGCGGAAGAAAATGAGTCAGCGTTTGAACCGGGAGAGAAGCAAAAATGGGCAGATTTGATTGTAAAAGTATTTGATTTCACCATTTATACATTCGTTGATCACGCTGAAATGAATGCCAAGCAGCAATTAAACGCCCAAAGAGAAATGATATTGGAATTAAGCTCACCTGTCATTACCCTGAGCAAATCAACAGCTCTGCTGCCGCTTGTCGGTGACATTGATACCGAACGGGCGAAGTTTATTCTGGAAAACACGCTTCAAGCTTGTGCGAAAAGACGTGTGGAGCATCTGTTAATCGATCTGTCAGGTGTTGTTGTGGTGGATACGATGGTGGCGCACCAGATCTTTAAATTGATTGAGGCGCTTAATCTGATCGGTGTCCGGTCAACCCTGTCAGGAATCAGGCCTGAAATTGCGCAAACTGCTGTACAGCTGGGGATTGACTTTTCGAATATTACCATTAAAACCAACCTTGCCCAAGCATTAAACTATCATCAATAAAAAAATCCGCTATCTGTGATAGCGGATTTTTTATGATGCGAAACATAAAGATACGAGAAAAGATCCCGCGAATAATAAGAGGACGAGGCAAAAGAACACCCAGTCGCGCCGGTTTACGCTTAATGTCCTGTAGTATGTCCGGTTTCTGCTTCCTGTAAATCCTTTCGATTCCATCGCAAGCGCTGTCCGTTCCGCTTTTCTGATGGCGCTTGCCAATAGCGGTATGGTATATCGTTTTAACGCACTGATTTTATTAATGATGCCGCTCTCCGCCGCTCCTCCTCTGATTTTATGAGCCTGCTGAATCAGCTGGATCTCATCCTTTAACAGCGGAAGAAAGCGAAAGCCTGCAATGACACCGTACGCGAGCTTTGGTGAGAGCCTGCACTGCTGGACAAGGCTCAGCATAAATAAAATCGGATCGGTTGTAAAAACAAACATCATCGATAAGGCGGAAAAGCATAAAATACGAAACCCGAGAGAGATGCCGACAGACACATTATCGCTGTTAATTGAGATAGGGCCTGCTTGAAACAAAAAATTATCCGGTGTTGTCGGCACCTTTCCAAAAACTGCGGCTGTCCACACGCATCCGAATGCCAAAACCAAAAACGGAATCGTAAACAACAGCCATTTTTTCAATGGGATTCCGGCCGCCAGTAAAACGCCCGCGACGATGATGATATAAAAACATGCCGGAGTGTAAGGGTTGTAAATAAACGACAGCATGACGACACAACAAAAAACCGCCGCCGCTTTCACAGTCGGATTAATGAGATGTAACGGCTGCTTCATCACGCACCTCCTCTTGATATACCATCCATTCATATAGAAGGGGAAGGGTGAGCTTTGCTTTTTGGACAAGCCCAGTTTCTTGAGAAAACAACTGCGCTGGAGATCCGTCAAAGGCCAGGCCCGTATCGTGAAGCACAAGCACGCTGTCAGCATACGAAGAGACTAGCTCCATATCGTGTGTAATCATAAGGACAGCGGTTCCCTCTGCCTTGATACGCTGAATCATTTCCATGCATTCAGCCGCTGTGCGGGCATCCTGGCCAAAGGTTGGTTCGTCTAATAATAAAACCTTTACGTCATGCATGAGCATAGTAGCAACGCTCAGTCGCCGTTTTTGCCCTTGGCTGATCGCAAACGGATGATGATCAGCCAAATGCGCAAGACCAAAACGCTGCAGCAGGTGTTGCGCTTTTTTTTCAGTTTCAGCATTTGCTTTCTGGCCGAACAGCAGCTCGTCATATACCGTATCGGTGACGAATTGGTGCTCAGGGTTTTGAAAAACAAATCCCAACCGTTTACGCAATTCTTTTTCTTTATATTTCTGCAGCGGCTGGTCATAGAGAAGGATTTTGCCGCTGTGCGGCTTCATGAGACGGGCCAGAACTGATAGGAGCGTCGATTTTCCAGTGCCGTTCGGACCGACAAGCGCCGTTAAGGAGCCTTCGCGCAACGAAAAGCTGATGTCATTGAAAATCGCCTGCTGTCCTCTCGCGAACGAAAGGCTGCTGACTTCAAGCACACTCTCCCCAGAAGGAGCTTCCTTCTTTTTGACATGCCCGGGAGGAATAGGCTCTTTGAACAGCATCTCTTTTGATAAAGTAAACGGCATACTCAGCTTTTCCTGCAGATGACAGACCTTTGGAATGGCGATGCCCAATTTCTTTAGTGTTTCCGCTTCATGCTGAAATAGATTTTTCGTCAGGCCATCCAGCGCCTTTTTGCCTGATTTGTCGAGCACGATCGTTCTCTCAATCCAAGGCACCCATTCATCAAGCTGGTGCTCAATGACGAGGAGGCTGAAACCTTTTTCCCGCTGAAGATCCTTCATCAGATGAACGAACTCCCGCGCTGAGAAAGGGTCTAAAAGAGAGGTCGGCTCATCTAAAATAATAAGCTCAGGCTCCATCGCCAAAATACAGGCGAGAGCCACTTTTTGCTTTTGTCCTCCTGAAAGGGTAGATATCGTTTTTTCTTTTAAATGGGTAATGCGCAATTTTTCTAATACGGTGTTGATTTTCTCTGTCATTTCTTCTTTTGGAATTTGCAGATTTTCCAGCCCGAATGCAATTTCGTCCTCCACCGTCAGCATGCAGAACTGCTGATCAGGATCCTGAAAAACGACCCCGGCATGCTGAGCAATCGTTTGGGAGGTCTCAGCATCTGTGACCGGCTTTTGAAATAGAAATACATGTCCGGACTGAATGCCGTCGCAAGCCTCCGGATATAGACCGTTTAAACAAAGGGCGAGCGAGCTTTTACCGCACCCGCTCGGTCCTAATAATAAAACACATTCTCCTTTTTGAAGCTCAAACGAAATGTCTTGAAAAACCGGTTTCTCGTCTTCTTCATAAGAGAAGCTGAGCTCGTCAACCTTAAGAAGCTCATCAAAGGCTTGCATGTTCTGACGCCCGCTTCCGTTTCTTTTTCAGTTCCTTTCCGAGTGCCATTCCGTTTAACACACCTGTATAAGCGAGAGAGTCGCTAACAGCTTTTCCGAGAAGCCCCGCCAAAAGCGCGCCGGAAATGAGACGGATCACAAGCATAATGAGCAGATAACCTGGTGAATAGGCTGCATAGCCAGAAACAAAGAGATCATAGATAAAGCTGGCTACTGAAGACCCCATACCGGCCAGCATAAGGACAGGGAGAGAGTATGCTTTCCAGCGTGTTGCAAGAAACACAGCCTCAGCCCCGAGCCCTTGAACAATGCCAATGACGATGACCATCGGGCCAGACGGATTTCCCAGCAGGCACTCAACGAGAGCGGCAATGATTTCAGAAACGAGCGCCGCACCCGGTTTTCGAATCATGTACGCGGCGATCACAGAAACGATAAACCAAATGCCGTAAATCGGTTCATAGGCGATTGGCCCAAACATACCTGCAAGCACGTTTCCGAAATGTGTAAATAATAAATAAACAACGGCAAATACGATACTGATAACGGACATGATGACAATTTCTTTTACTTTCCAGCTTTTCATGTTATCCCTGCTTTCTGTTTTTTCTTGATGGACTGTTAGCCGAAAGATTCACAGTCATCGTGATGTGGTTTGTTTGCTGCTTGGCCATGCGGAAAACGGCTTCCAATGTGCTGAATACGTCATGCGCATCCCCGTCAAGCTCGCTCGCGTAATGGACACCCTGTACGAAAGTGCCTTGGGCTTTTGCAATGTCGACAGCCTTCATAATCAATCCCATATAATCCGGCTCGTTCATTGGATAAAGGGCAAATTGGCACGGCGCTTCCGCCTTCAAGCCTCGGACAGCATCTTCATTGACACGCTTATCACCTTTGGAAAGATATGTATCCCCCTGTGTGTCACCTGGGCATCCAATGGAAAACGTGCCGTTCATGACGATGTGTTTATCGCTGTTTGCTGCATAAAGGTAAATGGCTTTTGCAGCATCGAATACATGATCAATCGATCCGCGTAACACAGTGCTGATATGGTCGGTTTTCGTCCATACCTTGGATGTATCTGTTTTTTTCAGCGCAGACTTGATCACACTGATAAAATCATCCGTCATCGGATATAAAGAGAAGCGAAAACCGGCGATTCTGCTTGTACCGCAAATATGCTCCATTTCTTCGACCTCCTGTTTTTTTGGTAAAATAAAAAACTGCATATCCTAAGGGAATATGCAGTCATAGATCGATTAAGCGCACAAAAAAATACACCATTCGGTCAACCTGCACTTCCCCACGCTGGTATTATCCAGATCGGGTCATAAGGGATCAAAGCGCGTTTCTTTCGCGCTTTATCTCAGCCAAAACAGCACCCCTAGTGCTTTCCGTATACAATTTTTTATTTTGACATCATAATAGATGATAAGAATCATTTTGTAAACAACGAAATCATTTTTTTCATATAGGGACGGGAAAGGATGATCAAATTTGGAAAAAGGACACATATTAATTGTGGAAGATGAAGAAAAAATCGCCAGGGTTCTTCAGCTTGAATTGGAATATGAAGGATACAGTGTCACCATCAAACACAATGGCACAGAAGGTCTGGATGCGGCAGCGGAAGGCGGGTATTCCTTGGTGCTTCTTGATGTCATGCTTCCGGGGCTTAGCGGACTGGAAGTGCTGCGCCGCTTGAGAAAAACGGATCCGCAGACACCGGTCATATTATTAACGGCGCGAGACAGTATTCCTGATAAGGTAACAGGTCTGGACATCGGTGCAAATGACTATGTCACCAAGCCGTTTGAAATCGAGGAATTGCTTGCGAGAATCAGGGCGGCACTGCGGCAAAATGGAACAAAAACTGAAGATATCGGCACCTTTCTTACATATGACGATTTGCGGGTGAACGAAAAAACCCGTGAAGTGAGACGCGGAGACAAAGAGGTGGAATTAACGCCGCGGGAATTTGATCTACTCGTCTATATGCTAAAACATCCACAGCAAGTGCTGACACGGGAGCAAATTCTAAGCTCAGTATGGGGGTTTGATTATATCGGTGATACAAATGTCGTGGACGTCTACATAAGATACATCAGAAAAAAACTGGACTATCCTTACGAAAAACAGCTGATCCATACGATTCGCGGGGTCGGCTATGCCATTAAGGGGTAAACGATGAAGCTGAAGACCAAGATTCATCTGTACACATCAATATCACTGTTGATTTTATTAATTTTTGTTCATACCGCAGTATATCTCATTTTTTCGTCTGCGCTGACATCAAAGGATGCATCCCGGCTTGCTGATGAGACAGATAACATTGCTGAAGCGCTGCGTGCCGCTGAAACAGAAGGAGTGGCTTTGCAGGATATGCTGCAGGCCTATCTTCCGGCAAATGGCATGGTGCGTGTAGTGAATGGTGATCAAAAAGCCGTTATGACGATCACAAAAGAAAAAGCCTATAAAGGTTTTCCTCTCTCTTTTCATAGCGGAGAAACGGCAGATGTGAGGAAACATGACGGCAAGCTGTTTGCCGAGGCTGCTGTTCCGGTGATTTGGACCGATGGACAAGTGGTATCTCTTCAGCTGGTTGAAAGGCTTGAGAACCCAGAAGAGAGTCTGTTTCTGCTGAAAATCATCTTAATCGCTGCAAGTGCTGCTGTCTGCATTGCTTCTTTTTTTGCCGGCAGCTTGCTTGCCCGCCGTATCATCAATCCGATCAGACGATTAATGATCACAATGAAAGACATACAGCGAGACAAAGAATTTAAAACGATTTCTTTAGAAGGACAGTCCAACGATGAATTGTATCAAATGGGGCTGACATTTAATGAAATGGCAATGATGCTGAAGGAGCACTATGATAAACAGCAGCAATTTGTTCAAGATGCTTCACACGAATTGAAAACGCCGCTCACCATTATAGAAAGCTACAGCAGCCTGATGAAGCGGTGGGGGGCAAAAAAGCCGGAGGTGCTTGAGGAGTCGATAGAAGCCATTCACTCAGAAGCGGTGCATATGAAAAAACTGACCAATCAGCTATTGGCGCTGGCCAAAAGCCATCAAGGACTCGAGGTTGATCTGAAAACAATCGATCTGATTGAAGCTGCGCGCGCGGTTATGCAAACGCTCCAGTCCGTTTATCAGCGTGACATATTGCTTGAAACAGATAAAGAGAGCCTGCTTGTAAAGGCTGATGAAGAACGCATCAAGCAGCTGTTGACCATTTTGCTTGATAATGCAATAAAGTATAGTGAAAAGCCTATTGAGATGTCAGCCGGAACGAGGAATGGACGGCCGTTTCTATCAGTGAGGGATGAAGGCATTGGAATACCTGAGGAGCATATCCCGCATTTGTTCGAACGGTTCTACCGGGCAGATGAGGCACGAAACAGAAAAACAGGCGGAACGGGTTTAGGCCTTTCCATTGCCAAGCAAATCGCTGATGAGCATGGCATTGAGCTGTCTGTCAAAAGCAAGCCGGGACAAGGAACAGCTGTCACCATGCAATTCAGCGAACAGAATGGGGGAGGCCGATGACTAAAACAATAAAAACAGTATCTTTTGCTGCAGCAGCCATTTTAGTTGTCATCATCTGTACGTTTCTCATCATTCGGCAAACCCATGAGAACGTATTGTCAAAGGAGACTGTCGTAAAAAAAGTCGAAGCCTCTTATGAAGGCAGGGTCACGAAAGCAACACAATCAAAGGATAAAAAAACATATGATATAACCCTTGAAAATCCAAAGGGAACTTACTTTGTAAAAGCAGACGCAATATCGGCTGACATTCTTTCAATGAATAGAGTAAAAGCAGTGAATCCATCTGCCATGACAGAAAAAGAAGCTGAGCACCTCGCGCTTGAGCGGGTGCCGGGAACGGTCAAAAAACAAACACGGCAAAGTCAAGTTGCCACTTATACCATACAAAAAGAAGACGGGAAAACATACGAAGTGAAGGTAGACATGCAGGCAAAAACAGTCTTGTCTGCCGATCACATCAGCAGCAAAGATCAACAAAAAACGCCGATTACGAAAAAAGAAGCCAAAACAATTGCAGAGCGAAAAACGGGCGGAACAGCGGATGACGCAGATCTCGAAGAAAGTGAGGGCACTCTCATCTTTGAAGTAGACGTTGATCTTCCTGATAATAAGGAAGCGACAGTGAAAATCAATGCCTACACAGGAAAGGTAGCTAACATTGTGTATGAAGACTGACGGTTTCTCATCAAATTCTCATCTTGCTCTCGTTTTCCTTTCATGTTGAGTGTGTAAACTGTACTCATACAAAACAAAGGAGGACTCACAAATGCTCAAGAAAAAATGGATGGTCGGTCTTTTAGCAGGATGCCTAGCGGCCGGAGGATTCAGCTACAACGCGTTTGCCAAAGAAAACAATGAAAACAGACAGGCTTCTTCTAAGACGGATGCACTCACTGAACAAGAAGCAGAAGCAATTGCTAAAACAGTTGTTGACGGCACAGTAGAAGACATTGACAGAGACCTTTACAACGGCAAAGAAGTCTATGAAGTGGAGATTGAAAAAGAAGGTGAAGACTACGACGTTTATGTAGATATTCATACAAAACAAGCGCTTAATGACCCGTTAAAGGAGAAAGCAGAACAAGTCGCCATAACCAAAGAAGAAGCTGAAGAAATTGCTTTAAAGCAAACAGGTGGAACCGTAACAGAAAGTAAGCTTGACGAAGATGACGGTGCTTACATCTATGAAATGGAAATCCAAACGAAGCAAGGAACTGAGACAGAATTTGAAATTTCCGCAAAAGATGGACGCATTATCAAACAGGAGATAGATGACTAATCAAAACCCCCGCTGCAGCGGGGGTTTTTCATGATAAGAAACCTTCTTTTGGACAATCTAAGTAGAAAAGGAGGCGAAACGCATGGAAAAGAAAGAGGAGCAATACATCAATCAGGCTGAATATGTCCCTCATCCGACGAAGGAAGGAGAGTATGCCTTATTTCTTCATGAAACGTATCATTTGCTTTCTGAAGATGACGAGACACAAACAACAGAATAAGGGCTTAGGCCCTTGTTTTGTTCCGTAATTGTGATGTAAGCGCATTTATTACTTTTTTGAGTTGACACAGCTTGTTTTTTTCTGTAATCTCAGTGTGTCAATTCAATTAGGAACTTCGTTAGGTGAGGCTCCTGTATGGAGATACGCTGCTGCCCAAAAATGTCCAAAGACGCCAATGGGTCAACAGAAATCATCGACATAAGGTGATTTTTAATGCAGCTGGATGCTTGTCCTATGCCATACAGTGCTAAAGCTCTACGATTGAAGGCGCCCGCACGCTTTTTTTGCCGTGCTTCTTTCACCTTCAATCCCGAAGGCTTTTTTTATGCCTTTAAAACGAAACCAATCAAAGGAGGTGCGGAGTATGGATTCTCCCCATTCGAGTCAATCTGAAGAAGTACCCATATACTATGACAGCAAGACAATTGATTACACGATGAGGAGACGAACTGCCGCACCTTCTGGCGAGGCCGGCACGTCTCCGTAGAGGAGGTACGAGTCCCGATGGTTCAAAACATGACCTATGACGAACTCATTTTACGCATCATTATTTTACTGCGAGACGGGAAAATCAGGGATTTCAGAAGTGTTATTGATGAGCTTCAGCCCTATGACATGGCATTTATTTTTAAAGAAATGCCGGAAAAACACCGCGCCCGCTATTTATCTTATTTAACTGTAGACGATATCACTGATATGATCGGGGAGCTGGAACGCGAATTTCAGCTTGTCGTCTTAAATAAAGTCGGAAAAACAAAAGCAACACTGGCGATGAACAAAATGGACAACGATGACCTCGCTCAATTGCTTGAAGAAATGGACGAAGAACTGAAGGAACAGCTTTTGTCCAGCATGGAAGCGTCAGAGTCAAAAGCTGTACAGCTCTTGATGAATTATCCGGCTGATTCAGCGGGACGCATGATGACAAACCGGTATGTGTGGATTCCTCAGCATTACACGGTAAAAGACGCGGTCGTCAAACTGAAGAGCTTCGCTGAAATAGCTGAATCGATCAACTACTTATATGTTATTAATGAAAGCAAACAGCTGGTTGGGGTTCTTTCCTACCGCGATTTGATTCTGGGTGAACCTGAAGAAAAGGTGCAAGATTTAATGTTTACCCGCGTCATATCAGCAGATGCTCTTCAGGACCAGGAAGAAGTTGCCCGCCTGATTGAACGTTACGATTTTTTGGCAATACCGGTTGTAGAAGAAAACAACGTGCTTGTCGGCATTGTGACGGTCGATGATATTATCGACGTCGTTATTCGGGAAGCTGATGAGGATTACGAAAAATTTGCCGCTTCCGGTAAAGACATCACCTTTGACACAAAAGCTTACGTGGCGGCATACCGGCGCCTGCCATGGCTGATTTTACTCTTGTTTATCGGACTGATTTCAGGAAGCATTATCAGCTATTTTGAAGACGCGCTGAAGCAGGTTGTCGCGCTTGCGTTTTTCATGCCGATGGTGTCAGGGATGACAGGAAATACGGGAACACAATCTCTTGCGGTTGTCATCAGAGGTTTGTCTAAAGAAGAAATGAACAAAAAAACGATTGTGCGCCTGATCTTCCGGGAGTTCAGAACAAGCATTTTTATCGGAGCGGTTTGTTCTGTGCTGATTGCGATTGTTTCTATCATATGGCAGGGGAATGCGCTTTTGGGATTTGTTGTCGCCTCTTCACTGTTCTTAACCTTAATCATCGGCACGATGTCAGGAACGATTATCCCTATTATTTTGCACAAACTGAAAGTGGACCCGGCGATTGCTTCTGGACCGCTGATTACAACGTTAAACGATATTTTATCTTTATTAATCTACTTTGGCATTGCCACTGCATTCATTCACTCATTATAAACGTAAAAAGTCCGTCTCAACTGGGAGCCGGACTTTTAATATTTAACGATTTTTGTACCGAAAGTGAGCATTAAGCTGCCCCTCCAGCATTTTTTTCCGCACTTGCGGATCGTTTTTTAACATCTGTTCTTTTTTGCGCATATCCTTTAAAATCTCTGCCGTCTGTACGCCGTCTTCACGCTTATTGGCGATATCCATCAGCCGCTCCACATCGGCAAAGGAGTATTTTCTTGTCCCCCTTGAAGAACGCTGCGGGTAAATGAGCTTTCGTTCCTCATAATACCTGATCTGTCTTACGGACAATCCTGTCAATTCACTCACAATTCCGATTGAAATCACTTTTTTGTCTTTATAAGAATGATCTTCTGTGGTCATTTTTCCACCCCTGGATGTCTTTTGATAATAGTATATAAAAAACAAAGAGAAAAAACCTGACGCTTGTCATATTTTCTAACATCAAATAGAAGATTTTTGAAAAAATACGGAAGAAAAATTAACAAGAATAATGCGTAACACCCAAGCGCGTTTTATCCTTTATGTAACGAATCAAACGAGGAGGAAGGATAATCATGGAGGAAGAAAAAGCGGTCTCACTGGCAAAAGAAATTATAGAGTTGGATATCAAGCGTGATGAAATGCTGGAGACGTTTATGCAGCTTGCCGGAGAACAGGCTTTTCAATTATTAAGATCGGTTCAAAACGGACAATACCGAAAATCTTCGTAAACATAAATTCTTTACATTAGATTCATACCACGTTCATTTAAAAAGAGTATCTTTTGTATAGGATACCTCAAAATGAAGGAGGACGCTATGAGTAATTTATTGAAATCTGCTTTAGAAAAAGAACGACGCCATTATTCTGAAAAACTCTATCAGATTGGGGTTTATAATAAAGAGGTCATGAACAAAATGACGATTTCTGAGCTTCGGAAAGAATACGCTTATTTCTTTCGAAGCATTACAAATCATAAAAATTATCCTTATACAAGATAATGTATAAGGATTTTTTTGCTTTTAGAAGGAATTTCTCGAATTATAGCGAATACGTATAGTAAGGGACTGAACTCTTATTATATGTAAGGGTTTTCATTATTTTTTTATAAAAATCCTATATACGAGGTAGATATGATGAGATTATCGTTTAACGAAGAAGAAGTTGAGCGTGCGATGAATTTGTACAGAGTTTTTGCAAGGGCTTTCAAAAGTGTGTCCGAACATAGTATCCGTGATAGCAAAGAGCACGGTTTTAATCCCACTGAATTTGCTGTACTGGAGCTCCTGTACACAAGAGGCCCGCAAAAATTACAGCAAATTGGGTCGAGACTTCTGCTTGTAAGCGGAAACGTCACATATGTTATTGACAAACTAGAAAGAAACGGGTTTTTAGTAAGGGAGCAGGACCCGAAAGATAAACGCTCTGTTTACGCACATTTAACTGACAAGGGAAATGAGTATTTGGATAAAATTTATCCGATTCATGCACTGCGTATTGCGAGAGCGTTTTCAGGCCTTTCGCCTGATGAACAGGACCAGCTGATCGTCCTGCTCAAGAAAGCAGGCATACACAGCCAGCATTTGCTGTTTCGTTAACTATTCTACACTCTCTATTTCAGGAGAGTGTTTTTTTGTTTCCATATGATTCTTTTTAAAACATCTTCAATCTTCTTATCAGACATTTCGCCAAGGTATCCATTGACGTGTTTTTTATACTCCTTCATCTGTTCGTTCGATTGAAAAAATGCCGCGATATACTCTTCTGCTTTCTGCATGTCCCAGTTTCTCATATCTGTGACGAGTTTCTTTTCATGTAGAAGGTTTAAATTCATTTCCTCCTGTCCCGGCAGTGCATGATAAATAAATACCGGAAGCCGTTTCTGTAAGCATTCACTGATGGTCACGCCTCCTGGTTTAGTCATGATGCCTGTCGACTGTTCGTACAAACGGTTCATCTCTGCTTTGCTGTGAAGGTAAGGAATCGCCTCAATCAAGGGGTGGTGTAAACTTTTGACATAGGAGTAGAGCTTTTCGTTTCTGCCGCATAATATTTTGTATAAGATCTTTCCGCCTGGCGACAGTTCCTGCACCCATTTTAAAATCCCGCCGACCCCCATACTGCCCCCTGTGATGATGATGGTATATGGCGGATGGTGCTGCAAGGTATCTGCTGATTCCATTTCAAAATTTCGGTGAACTGGAATGCCGGTCAAGTATATGTTGTTCTGATCGATCCCCTCTGATATTAGCTGCTTCTTTACTTCCGTGCTCGGAACAAAATGGTAATCAATGTTCTTCCGTCCCCATAATTGATTCACGAAAAAATCAGTGTATACATTCACAACCGTCAGATTCGGATATTCAGGCTTTAGTCGGTTCAGCAGATAAGAAGGCAGCGCATGTGTGCAGAAGGCGATATCAGGCTGTTTTTCTTGGAGGATGTGTCTCATTTGCTGTGTGAACAGCCATTCGTACATGAAATAGCGTTTGTCATGCTGAAATTCTCCGCAGGCGAGGAGCCTGTAAATGCCGCTGTACGTTTTCGGGAAATATTGAATCCATTTTAAATAAGCCACGGAGGACAATTTTTCTAACCGGCTATACGCATGTGAAAAGATATCAATCTTTTCAGCTGCCAGCCCTTGAGACTCTAATTCAGCCTGCAATGCATCAGCCACATGATGATGGCCGGTGGAAATGCTTAAAAAAGGAAAAATGAGAATGTTTTTCATGACAGTCCTCCTAAAAAAATATGGCAACTATATTTTGAGGAGAACGTTCACAAAATATAAGGGTGTTTTTGATTATGAGGAAGGTGAAAAGATGAAAACCTGTTTCCTTTCCATATGGAGAGTGGTTGACCCGATTTATTTCTTTTTTTCAAGACTGACCTTGGTTGACAAAGATCGTAAAAGCGTCTTTCGAGTCAGGCTGACGAAGTACAAAGGACATCATGTCGTGCTTAGCGACGGAACGCATATAAGAAAAAATGATGTGCTCGTTAAAATCCACCTGCATAACATAAAGCTGATCAGGGAGCTGCAAAGCATTGAGAGCGCAGTCAGAAAGGGAATCATTATTTATCAGAAAGTATATCAATCGATGCCGCTTCTTCTTGACTATATTAACAATCATAAAAAAAGCGAGAAAATCAAAGGAATCATTGGGATTACAATGCTTGACAAAGGTGTGGAAAGGCTCGGCTTTGATGTGATCACCCCGGTGAATCCTTTTTACAGATGCTTTAAAAAAGTGTCCCATGTGCCGATTTTATATTTGACTTCAAAGCCTGTGAGCTTGCGGCATTTACCGAATTCATCCTATTTGTTTATCTCAAAAGAAAAGCTGCAGAAAACCTATCAAAAAAAAGACTGATGCCTCGGTCAGCACAGTCTTTTTTGATTAAATCTGATGAAATGTTACTTCAGGGCGGCTTCCGACACGGATATTTACGCCGGTTTGTCCCAAGCCTTCGCTGATATAAAATGGTTTATCGTGATGATAATGAAGACCTTTAATCATGTTCATTCGCACGAGCTTTCCCATTTTCACCAAATGATACGGTTTTGGCCAGTGAATTTGCCCGCCGTGAAAATGCCCTGACAGCAGGTAATCATAATGAACATCTTTCATATCCAGAATAATATTTGGGTCATGTGTTAAGACAAGATGATAGCCATTTTCCAGACTTTGATAAGAGCCGGTGATATTACTCCGATTCGTACTGTAATCATCAATGCCGATAATATTGACTGGCCCTGCAGCCGTCTCGATTCGAACATGTTCATTTTGCAGCGTGATACAGCCGTTTTCCTCTAAAACTCGCTTCAATCTCTGAAAGTCCTCTTCTTTCAATACATAATCGTGGTTACCGAACACCGCGTACATTCCATATGCAGGCTTTAGCTTTTGCAAGGCGTTCAAGTAACCTGCCAGCTTCGGAATATTACGTTTCCGATCAAGAAAATCCCCGGTAAGAGCAATGATGTCCACAGGCTGATCTTTTGTTAAATGATACAGCTCCTCAGGTGAGACTGAAATGTTTTCCAAGTGAAGATCTGATAAATGAAGGATATTTAATTTTTTTCTGGCTGGAAGGCCGTCTTTTTGGTCGATTGAAATGGTGTTGACTTTCACATCTTTTGTATTGCGGTTCGCTTTATATAGAAATGGCACAAATACGAGTATGGCCAATGAAAGTAAGATTGTAAACAAAATATATCCCCTCCCTTCTATCAGTATAGTAAGTGATCAAGCCCTATGGATAGCGGGAATTAATGGGTAGAGACAGGTTGAAAAACGGATTGTCATATGATGAATGATTTGGAAGGGAAAAGGGATAATAAATTTTGACACATGAGGCAGAACATGCCGACGGAGTCAGAATAACAAATGGATGTGTAAGCAATGTTACGATTGATGAGACAACAAAAAAAAGAAACATATTATCTCTGGATCGCATTATTTCTTCTTTTATTGTATGTATCCCCGCTTTTTATTTTAAAGGAAGATGCCCATATCCGGGTCCACGATAATTTAGATTCCAACATCGCTTGGTACAAGGTTCTGGCCGATAGCGGAGAAATCGTCGGCAAGGTTGACGCTGCCATTCCGCAAATCATTAACGGGCTGCCCCGGGATGCCTTTGGCACCGAGTGGAGCGGAATTGTTTGGCTCCATGCTTTCTTTTCTTCCATGACCGCCTATGCAATAAGCCAGACGGTTACAAGAGTTGTCGCTTTTTTTGGAATGTATGTGCTGCTGAAGAAACATATAATCCCGGAACCAAAAGCGGCTTTCATCCGAATTGGCGTATCGCTTGCATTTGCCTTAACACCGTTCTGGCCTTCGGGAATGCTGAGTACGCTTGGGTACCCTTTGGCACTGTGGGCTTTTTTAAATATCCGAAAAGGGGATGTCTCATGGAGAGAGTGGCTGACGCTGGGCTTGCTCCCTCTATACTCAAGCTTTGTTCTAGGCTTCTTCTTTTTCCTGGCAGGGATGGCGTGTTTTTGGCTGTATGATGCCATTACAAAAAGAAGATGGAATTTGATGTTCTTAGGCAGTATTGCATTTATGACGAGTATCTATCTTTTCGTTGAATATCGGCTTGTCTATTCGATGCTGTTTGAGCACGCACCGATGCATCGTATCGAATTTATCTCATCCAGGCATGACGTTTGGCATTCTCTTCGGCTATCCGTAAAAAACTTTGTCTTTGGCCATAATCATGTGATGACCGTTCATACCGTTGTCATCCTTCCGATCCTGATGGTCGTATTTGCTGCTCTGCTGTTCAAACGAAATCGGACAAAGCCAGAAAATGTTTATCTGTTTTTATGTGTGCTTAATTACGGATTGTCATTATGGTATGCGTTTTGGTTCAACAAAATTTGGGCTGTTCCAAAGCAGAAATTTGCCTTTTTAGCAGAATTTAATTTTGCCCGTTTTCATTTTCTTCGGCCGCTTGTTATATATGTGAGCTTTGCGCTTGCTTTATATCTCATTTGGCGGATGGGGAAAGGGTGGAAATGGCTTGTGTACGCCGCAGTCGCTGCACAGCTGATGGTGTTGGCGCCTTTTAATGAAGAATATACGTATGGCGTTCATTACAACGCGCCGACATTCAGGGAGTTTTATGCATCGGAGCAATTCAAAGAGATTAAGGAATATATCGGACGTCCGCAGGATTCGTACAGGGTGGCGAGCATCGGACTGCATCCGTCTATCGCCCAATATAACGGGTTTTATACGTTAGATACGTATAACAATCTATATCCGCTCTCATATAAATATGAATTTAGGAAAATCATCGAAAAAGAGCTGGAAAAAAATGCTCGGCTGAAACAATATTTTGATGAATGGGGCAGCCGCTGCTACCTTTTTGTCGATGAACTCGGTAAACGATATGATTTCAAAAAGAACTCGAAGAAAACGATCAACAACCTTCAATTAAATACAGATGTATTTAAAAAAATGGGCGGACGGTACATTTTTTCTTCAGTTCCGATCATGAATGCTGAACAAAACCATCTCGCGCTCGTAAAGACGTTTGACCATAAAGATTCCGCCTGGCGCATTTATTTATATGAAACAAGATAAGGAGGATATCGATTGAAACAGTCACAGCCAGTATTAACCATCGTCGTCCCGTGTTTCAATGAAGAGGAAGTGTTTCTAGAAACAAGCCGTCAGTTGACAGAGGTTGTAGATGATTTAATTGAAGAAAAATTAATTGCCGAAGACAGTAAAATTCTGTTTGTCGATGATGGCAGCAAAGACCGCACTTGGGCTTTAATTGCTATGGAGAGCATTAGAAACAAGAAGGTTACCGGCTTAAAATTAGCCTGCAATGTCGGCCACCAAAAAGCGCTTTTAGCCGGACTGCATAAAGCGAAGAATAGGTCAGACTGCGTCATTTCGATCGATGCTGATCTTCAGGACGACATCTCTGTGATCCGGGATTTTATGCTGAAATATCATGAGGGATGCGAGATCGTTTACGGTGTACGCCGGAGCAGAAAAACCGATACTTTTTTCAAGCGCACGACCGCGTTAGGGTTTTATCGTCTCATGAATAAGCTTGGGATTAAATTAATTTATAATCATGCTGATTTTCGTTTAATGAATAAAAGGTCCCTCGAAGAGCTTGAGCGTTATCCGGAAGCGAATCTGTTTTTAAGAGGTATTGTCCCTATGATCGGCTTTAAATCGGCCGAAGTTTTGTATGATCGCAAGGAACGCTTTGCCGGCAAAACGAAATATCCCCTGAAAAAGATGCTATCCTTCGCTTTTAACGGGATTACTTCATTCAGTGTCGCACCAATTCGATTCTTTACGCTTTTAGGGTTTGTTTTGTTTTTCCTCAGCGCTGTGGCAGGGGTTGGCGCGTTTATTCAAAAGCTGCTCGGCCATACGAATGCAGGCTGGGCGTCTCTCATCATATCCATTTGGTTTTTGGGCGGGCTGCAATTGATGGGAATTGGCATCATCGGAGAGTATATTGGAACGATTTTTTCTGAAGTGAAAAGACGGCCGAAATACGCGATTGATATTGATTTGTATAATGAGCAGCTGAGCCCGCTTCAGCGCCAGGAAAAAGAGCGGTTGGAAAAAAAGTACAGTTAAACACGGAAAGAGCTGACTTCATTAGTCAGCTCTTTTTCTTCAACTGATGCAATATGGCGCTAAGCGGTTCGTCTTGCGGGTTGCGGTAAAAATCAAAAAATGGGCAGCCCTGCTTTTTAATTCGATCGATGACCGTATCAATTGTAAACAGAGCGGGTGTTAAAGATGATTGCACCTCATGCCAGTAGAGCGGGGCTGCGACAGTCCCAAGCTCATTTCCTCTCGTCGAATAGGGACAGATAATCGTTTTTCCTTCTGCATGCTGCAAATAATCAAGATACAATTTGCCGTGTCTGTTTTTAATCAAGCGTTCAGTGGTAAATAGCTCGGGAAATGCATTGGTGCAGTACTCTGCGATCAACTGCGTAAATTGGCGTGTTTCTTCATACGTAAACGCCTCGGGAGACAAGGGAATATAAAGCTGGATGCCTTTGTTGCCGGACAGCTTCGGGTACGATGTGATGCCAAAGGAATCCAACAGCCGCTTCAGTTCATTTGCGGCCTGCACGGCCATAAGAAAGTCATCTCGCGAAGGCGGATCTAAATCAATGACAATCTCAGCCGGACGCCTGCTTTTAATGGTTTGAAAAGGAACGTGAAACTCCAAAGCAAGCTGGTTGCAAAGCCATAGCAATGTAGACATATCCTCACAGACAATATGTTCATGGCTTCCATCATAGAAAGATTGAACAAAATCCGGCGCATAGTCCGGCTTGTTTTTTTGGAAAAATGATTCGCTCCTAGATCCATGCGGATAGCGGATGATGGTGACAGCCCGGTTTTTCAGAAATGGGAGCAGGTAGTCACTGACTTCAATCATATACTGAATAAAATCATCTTTTGTTTTTTTATTCTTTTCAAATATGATTTTATCCAGGCTTGTGAACTGGAGCTTTGGGTGAACCGGTTTGGAGTGTCGTATGACTTGCGCATACGTGCATTCGGTCCAGTCCATTTGGAATTCGAAACCGATAAACGATACCTCTCTTAATGTGCCTTGGAGAATTGTTAAGTATTGAACAGCTGCACAAATCGAAGGTTCAAGCGTAAATTCGCCTGAGGGTGTTTGATGTCCGTGCTGTTCCATAATCTCGCGTATAGCGCTTTTTTCCTCATCGCGCATTCCGTGCGAGACAGAGGCAATCGGTGTCATTATTCCGTTTTTTAACACTGATACCGTCAGAAACCCGTTGTTAGGGTTGAACCCTGTTATGCAAACATAAGCTTGTTTAAAGTTTTTATATTTGAGCCAATCGGACGACCGCTTCTTTTCAAGCCATTTGCTGTTTGTTTTCTTCGCTACAATTCCTTCTCCGTCATATTTTATTACCATCTCCCAGAGTTGATCAAAATGATCATAAAAGGGAATGGATTGAATGGTTTCTTTTGCGTAAGGATCTGGAGATGCAGGAAGCTTTACTGCGGATATGAGTTCACGCAGAGATTTTTTGCGGTCCAAATACGAAAGAAGCGTTACATCTTCTCCGCTTCGCTCTAACAAATCAAAGGCGAGAAAGCAGCACGGCCGCGCGTTTGCCGATTCCTGAATCTTGTCTAGCCTTTTCAAACGCCCCCGCACTTGAAGGTGTTCAAAATCTGCACGACAAGGATTCACCAAACATACGATTTCACCATCAAGTGTCAGCGGAAGCTCTTTTTCCATGTGCTGAAAGGCAGTTTTGGCGAATTGTGTGATTTCAGGGAAGGTGCTGCTGAGCTCCACACCATTTCTGCTGGTTAAGGTCACACCTGAAGAATGGATGCGGAGAATACAGCGGTACCCATCATATTTTACTTCGTAACGCCATTCTGCTCCGATTGGCGGTGACGAAGTTAAGACCGGCTGCATGGTAAACGCCATGGGCTATGACGTGCCGGAGGCTTTTTTTCTAGTTGTTTTTCGCTTTTTATCTCCGGCTCCTTTCGGTTCAGCGGCTTGTGCAGGTGCGGCAGCCGGTGTCTCCCGGTTCGGCCTTCTGGTTCGGTCAATGCTGGCTTGCAGAGCGCTTACCAGGTCAATGACATCTTCACGTGGTGGCGCTTTATCAGGAGTGACGGCTGTTTCTTTATTTTCAAGCTTGTCGTTGACTCTTTGCAGCAGCGCCTGTCGGTACGTGTCTTCATATTTCTCAGGCTCAAACTCAGCAGTCAGTTCATCTATTAATGTGATAGCGGTTTGCAGTTCTTTATCGTTTACATTCGATTGATCAGGTACACCTGGGACATGAGCGGCGCTTCTGACCTCATCGGGATAATGGATAGACTCCATGACGATACAATTTTCATAAACACGGAGAATCGCCAGCTGCTGCTTTGACCTGATTGTCATATTGGCGATACCGATCTTTCCGGTTGAGCGCAGCGCCTCACGCAGCAGGGTATAGGCCTTCGTCCCATTATCCCCGGGGCCGACAAAGTAGGAGCGGTTAAAATAAATCGGATCAATTTCCTGAAGCTGAACAAAGTCAACAATCTCAACTGCTTTCTCCTCATGCTCCTGTTTTAAGCTTTTTAAATCTTCGTCTGTCAGCACTACATATTTCCCTTTTACATATTCATATCCCTTCACAATTTCATCAGGACTAAGAGTTTTTTCGCAATTTGTGCAAACTTTCTCGTATTTGATTGGTGCGTGATCCTCTTTATGGAGGCTGCGCAGTTTAATATCTTTATCTTCTGTGGCCGCATATAGCTTGATGGGGATGTTTACTAATCCGAAGCTGATCGATCCCTTCCACATTGTATGCATATTGATAAACCCCTTTTTTTCTTTAGTGTGAAGAGAAGGAGTACGATTC
This sequence comes from Bacillus sp. SG20033, assembly GCF_044570195.1. Classification (NCBI taxonomy): domain Bacteria; kingdom Bacillati; phylum Bacillota; class Bacilli; order Caryophanales; family Bacillaceae; genus Bacillus; species Bacillus sp. SG20033. Next base: position 1,478,366 of record NZ_CP172606.1, read on the forward strand.
ATGTGTAGTAACTTATGGGTGAAAAAAAGCCGGCGCTGTTATTGCGACGGCTGTTCAATAATGAATTGTTCGAATTGTTCCGGAGGTATTGGCCTGCTGAAAAAGAAGCCTTGCAAATGATCGCAGCCTTTTTCAAAAAGAAGCTGCTTTTGAGCTGCATTTTCCACACCTTCGGCAATCACCTGCAAAGACAGCTGATGCCCCATGGCAATAATAGCTCCGGTAATTTGCTCTGATTTAGGATGGGTCTGAATATCGTCAATAAATGATTTGTCAATCTTCAGCCTGTGAATCGGGAAGTCCTTCAAATAGCTAAGAGAGCTGTGACCAGTACCGAAATCGTCAATACTGATTCTGATTCCTAATTCTGTTAGGGATGACAAAACCTTTTTGGAGTGATCGAGATTGTCCATTGTCATGCTTTCCGTCACCTCCACTTCAAGAAGCTGCGGAGGAAGCTGGTATTTATTAAGCGTATCCTTGATGAGGGGAATCAGATCTTTGGATTGGAACTGTCTGGCGGAAATATTAATGGCGACAGAAAGATCATAGCCTTTGTCATGCCAAATCCTTGCCTGCTTGCATGCTTCATCTATAATCCACTTTCCGATATCAATAATAAGTCCCGTTTCTTCTGCAACACCGATGAATTCTCCGGGCGGACGCAGTTGCCCGTCTGGTGTCACAAGGCGTATCAGTGCTTCTGCTCCTGTCATTTTTTGTTTTTTCACACTGAATTGCGGCTGATAATGCAAGACAAATCTATCGTTTTCGATTGCTTCTCTGAGTACCATCTCTTGGTTAAGCTTGATGGTTTCTTTGTTGCCGATTGAAAAAGAATAGTATCTGTATTTGCTTTTGTTTCGTTCTTTAGCCGCATACATCGCCATATCAGCCTTTTTCATCAATTCAAGTCCATCCGTCCCGTCTTTTGGAGATATCGCAATCCCGATACTGACAGATGTGACAAGGGTGTGATCTTGAATTTTGAAAGGTTTTTTGAATTTTTGGATAATTTTTCTTGCTAAAACATCTGCTTCGCCTGTTCCTGTATTGGCGTCTGTTAATATAATAATAAATTCATCACCGCCAAGACGGGCGATAAATCCGTTATCAGGGACTACAGATGACAAACGTTTAGCCGCAAACTGAAGCAGTTGATCGCCGACATTATGCCCTAATGCATCGTTAATCACTTTAAACCGGTTTAAGTCGAGAAAGAAAACAACGGTGTTATAATGCAAGGTATGCTCGCGATTCAGCACCTTTGTTAGATGAGAGATGGCATGTCTTCTGTTAGGTAAGTCTGTAAGCGAATCATAATGAGCCATTCTATGGATTTCTTTTTCTGCTTTGTACTGCTTCGTCATGTCTTTGCAAATGACATAAATGCTGTCTAGTTCCTGATTGACCTCAACAGGTATAAGCGTAATATTTAAGTGAAACTGGCCTTTTTCAGTGATAAGATCGCTATCGCTGTTCATCGCTTGTTTATCTTTTTTAACTTGCTCAAAAAGGCGCTTAATCTTCTGTGATGTGTAATTCCTCCAGTCATGCATGCTGAAGCCAAATTTGCTGATCATTTCCTCACCAGCGTGATTGGAAGATATTATGTCTCCTTCTAATGATAAAATAAAGATTGCATCAATATTGTGGACGATTAAAGACTGAAATCGCTGTTCGTTATCCTTTATGCGTTCGCTCTGTTTAATAAACTTTCGATCTGCATGGGAACTGAATAACAATAACGTTTGGATACAAAAAATAATTAAAGTAACAAAAATTGACCAATGAAACGTTTGCACCTCCATATGGCTTCCGGGCGGAGCCGTGTCCTTATGGAAAGTTGCCGCAAGCATCCCTGTGTAGTGCATGCCCGAAATCCCAATGCCCATTACAATTGAACTGACGACTTTATAGAATATAAGATGCTCAGAATGTTTTTTCACGGCCAAGTCAAAGAATATTTTTAACGAGACGAAAGAGGCTGCAATCGCAATGATAATTGAAACTGTAAATAAAATCGGTTCGTAAATAATCATTACCCGGGAAATGGCAGACATTCCGATATAGTGCATAGAAGCAATAGATGCGCCAAGCACAACTGATCCGGTAAGCAGTCTGGAATATGTAAGAATGTGCCGGCTGACAAAATATAATGACACAAATGATCCCGAAACAGATGCGCCAATGGCTGCCATTAAAGGCATGAATTCATATTCCATCGGCATTTCCATATGGACGGCCATCATCCCTACAAAATGCATTGACCAAATACCGAATCCCATAATAAGTGAGCCGCCGATCAGCCAAATTTTACTTTTTAAGCCTGTATTGATGGTGACTTTCCTTGAAAGTTCAAGGGAAATATACGAGGCGGTACAGGCAATTAGAATAGATAAACATATGAGCGTCGTATTATATGTAACGTGTATTTCCAAATGGAGATTCCCCCGTATCGTGTGTTCCAGTCTTGTTGACTCTTTTTATTATCGGCTGCTTAACCGCAGAGTTTCAGCCTTCAAGACGATAGAAATACGAGGGAGATCTATTTTTAGTTCAACTGACCGTGAAAAATGTGTTAAAATCATCTTGATGTTTTCCGAAAAGACAAAAATGTATGATACATAAACATGAAACAAGGGAGTTGGTGGCTATCGAAGAGCTGGTTATGTCATGGATTGAAGCATTTAAAAGCTTATCTTATTTTGGAATATTTCTAGCGCTCAGTATTGAGTTTATCCCGGCCGAAGTCGTCTTGCCGCTTGCGGGCTATTGGGTATCTAAAGGCGATATGACACTTGCCGGCGTTGTTTTGGCAGGATCGCTTGGGGGAGTGGCCGGTCCGCTTACGCTGTATTGGATAGGCCGTTACGGAGGAAGGCCGTTTCTTGAACGTTTTGGGAAGTATCTCTTTATTAAACCTGAAGCGCTTGATAAGTCAGATAAATTTTTCAAAAAACATGGGGGCTTTGTCGCGTTCAGCGGCCGTTTCTTGCCTGGCATCAGGACATTGATTTCCATACCGTGCGGAATTGCAAAAATGAATGTTTGGGTGTTTTCGCTTTATACATTCATTGCTATGCTTCCGATTACATTTGTATATGTTTATCTCGGTGTGAAGCTCGGTGAAAATTGGAAGGAAGTCGGCTCTATTCTTGATCAATATATGCTTCCGATCGGGATAGCGATTTTGGCGCTGTTCCTGCTCTACTTACTGATGAAAAAGAGGAAGAAACGCACGCACTCCGAACAATTATCTGTATTTTTGAAAAATAAACGTTGACAAATCATTGCACTGCGCATATCATTGACGTATAAAATCATATTTCTTGAAATCCCAAAGGGGAGTAGCGTCCGGAATGTATTCCGGAAACAAAGTCGTCATTTCATGGATTGTATCCATCGGCTTTGTTGGCATGCCTGAATTCATGTCTAGCAAGACCTTTGCCTTATGTCGGCAAAGGTCTTTTTTGCATGGTCCGGCCGGCATAAGATCGGATGAAGAGAAAGAAAACAACTTTTTTGGGAGGGTATCATTTATGGATGCAGCATTATTATTAGAGTATGGTTGGGTTCTTCTCGTCTTGATCGGGCTGGAAGGGATTTTAGCCGCCGATAACGCGCTGGTTATGGCGGTAATGGTAAAACATTTGCCGGAGGAAAAAAGAAAAAAAGCGTTATTTTATGGATTGGCAGGGGCTTTTGTTCTGCGATTTGGCTCTTTATTCGCCATTTCATTTTTGGTCAACGTATGGCAGGTTCAAGCGATTGGCGCGATCTATTTGCTGTATATCTCAGCAAGCCACTTATTGAAAAGATATGTATTTAAGAAAGAAGACACACATAAAGAGACGAAGCAAAGCGGTTTTTGGCCGACTGTTTTAAAAGTTGAATTGGCGGATATCGCGTTTGCTGTTGATTCCATCTTAGCAGCAGTAGCGCTGGCGGTTACACTTCCTGGGACATCACTCCCGAAGATCGGCGGACTTGACGGAGGACAATTTCTCGTCATTTTGGCCGGCGGTATCATCGGACTGGTGATCATGCGGTTTGCGGCTTCCATGTTTGTGAAGTTATTAAAGGAACGTCCAAGCCTAGAAACAGCAGCCTTTGTGATAGTCGGCTGGGTCGGAGTGAAGCTTGCTTTATATACGCTTGCCCATCGCGACATAGCGGTTGTTTCTGAGCACTTTATCCATTCTGGAACATGGAAGCTGATATTCTGGGGTGTCTTAGCAGCAATCGCGGTTTGCGGCTGGTTTATGTCAGGTGGGAAAAAACAGCCGGAGGGCGCACAAAACGAACAAAAAAACAGCACCCGTGAACGGGCGTAATCTGAAAGACTCTGCTTAAAAGCAGAGTCTTTTTGTGTTTGAAGCGTTTTCATAAGCGAAATAAAATAACATTTTTATAACATCTTTGTTACAAAAAACACGCATAAAACCCCCTTAATTCTTTAGAAAGGCACGAAATCATGTATAGGACGTCAGAATGGTTTGTCATAATTGAGACATTGGAAATCAATATTTCTTTTTCTCCTTTGCGAATCCCTATCAAATTAGCTATCATTAATGAGTAGTTATAGGGAGGAACTGAGGTGAAACCAGTGCTTAGCCTTTTGTTTAAATTGGGAAAAAAGAAGCAAACACTTGAAAAAGCTGTTGAGAGTATACAAAAAGGCAATAAAGATCTGCAAAATGAATTAATACAGCAATATAAGCCATTTATCGCAAAGACGGTTTCATCCGTTTGTAAACGATATATAGATGAAAAAGACGATGAGTTCAGTATTGGACTGATCGCATTTAATGAAGCTATAGAAAAATATTCACCTGAAAAAGGAAATTCTCTGCTCGCATTTGCTGAGCTTATTATAAAAAGAAAAGTCATTGATTACATTAGAAAAGAAGCCAGAAGCGCACAAAATATAAATATCGATTTACAGGAAGGAGACGATCAGGAGTCATCACAAAGCCTGATTGAAGCCGAGCTTTCCATAGATGAATACCGTCGTCAGATTGAACAGGAGCAGAGGCGGGAGGAAATCCTCTATTTTCAAAAGCAGCTCAAGGATTATGGTTTATCGTTTAAAGAACTGCTTGAAAATTCTCCAAAGCACACGGATGCAAGGCAAAACGCCATAAAGGTGGCAATGACGCTTGTTGAACATGAAGAATTGGCCGCTATCCTGTATACAAAGAAGCAGCTTCCGGTCAAACAGCTGGAACAGCTTGTCTCTGTAAGCCGAAAAACGATTGAGAGAAACAGAAAATATATTATTGCGATGTGTATTATCATTACGGGTGATTATATTTATTTAAAAGATTATCTTAAAGGGGTGCTGCACTCATGAGAAGAGGGATTATAGTAGAGAAAAATAAAAAATTCGTCACGTTGCTGACCCCTGACGGACAATTTTTAAAAGCCAAAAATGATCGACACAGCTATGAAATCGGAGAAGAAATCATGCTTCCGAGTGAAACACGCATGGGCAGAAGGGCCAGCTTTTTTGATTTTTTTAAACTGCGCCCTTTCAAAATGGGGATTTTTACGATGACTGCTATTATGCTTTTTATTTTTATAGTTCTCCCCGTTTTTTCTAATAATAAGGCCTATGCGTATATGACAATCGATATCAATCCAAGCGTCGAAATGGCGTTAAACAGCGATTATGAAGTGATTGAACTGACGCCTCTAAACGATGAGGGACAGAAAGTCGTGAATGATATAGATGATTGGGAGAAGACTGATTTTAAAAAGGTGATTGACGATATTATAACCGACTGCAGTGAACACGGGTATGTAAAGAAATCGAAAGAAATATTGATTTCCACTGTTTATGAAAACACAGAAGACAATACATATAAAAAGGCTGTGAAAAAACAGCTGAATGATGTGACTGAAAAATATAAAACAACATACCGCATGGAATCTCTCGAGTCAGATATGCAAACGAGGGAAAAAGCGAAGAAAGAAGGCGTCTCAACAGGCAGCTACATCAAATCAAATGAAAAGAATGACAATAAAGATTTAAAAGATGACTCCAGCAAACCATCCGGGGAAGAGGATCAAAAGAGTGATGAAAATGAGGATGAAAACACCGATCAAACTGACACCCAGGACAGCAAGCAAGGAGATAATGAACAGCTGAATGATGCGGATTCCGGAGACCAGAAAGAAGAGAAAGCGGATGACCAGACTGATGATAGTGACAAAGATAAAAATATAAAGGAACCAAATGAAAACACAAATATCGAAAAAGATGGGGACCATGAGCAAACCCCAATACAAGATCCTCAAGATAAAGGAAATGAAAATAACGGCGCTGACAAGGGTCAAAGCCAATATCACAGGGACTGGAACAATGGTGAACAAGGCAGGAACCGTTCTTCGTCCAGAAGGGATAACGCTTCAGACCGACGTAATCCAAACGGCTACAGCAGTGATAATAATTCAGCTCAAAATGAAGATTCGCCGAGTGCCCCCGGCGAATAAAGACCTGAATTTATTTAGTTGTGCCATTTAATTGTGATTGTGCTTGCTGTACCAGCCGCTTTGTCATTTCTCCGCCTACAGAGCCGTTAGCGCGTGCGACTGTATCAGAACCAAGGTGCACACCGAATTCTTGAGCCACTTCGAGTTTAAATTGGTCTAGTGCCTGCTCCACCCCTGGAACAACGAGTTTATTTCTGCTCGCCATCTTTTTCATCTCCTTTTTCGATAAAGAAATTCTTAACGCGTATTTAGTTTGAAATATACGGGGTTTATTTATGCTGGCAATTGTTGTGGAGAAAAATAAAACCCCGGCTTCTGAGCCGGGGTGACGCAGACTATAGAATGTCTGCTGTCATTTTATGTGCAGTTGCCTGAATATGGAACGTCAAAATGGAGAGGACTGTAATGGCGATAATTTGTCTGATTTTAAGCCATTGGTTGTCATTCAGTTCTTCAAAACGGTGACGGAGACGCTCTGTCTCCTGTTCGGCGATCTCCTGCAGATTTGATTCTTTCATAGAAGGAGTATCTTGGTGATGGATGGCATCAAGCACATATGCGCAGCTTTCATAATAAGCAATCGGGCTGATGACATCATCAGATCTGTCTGAGATTGTGTTAAAGGCCACTTTTAAAATAGCCCGTATGTGTTCAAAGTCATAAATGGATTTTAAATCACGTACAATTAAAAGAATAACTGCCTGTTCAATTGAGTATTTTTTGCCTAGCTCAGGGTGTCCGATCAGATCTTTGATATCACGCTTTACCCAGTTTTGAATCGCGGTTGACTTTAACGAAGTCAGCTCGCATAAGTTGCCAAGCTCTACGATTTCATTTGTAGAAAGACCGTATTCTTTTTTCTGTTTTTTTCGTTCGTATCTTGTAAGAAATTCAGGAATTTCTAGATGATTGGCTGCTTTTTCTGCTGACATGTTCGCTGATTGGACGAGAATGTCGAGCGGGCTATGTTCTCCTTGTCCTTTTAGGGAATAGAGCAGCCGCACCATATCGGTTCGAGAGAGTTTAAAAATGTTCATTGTTCACCTCTTTAAACAATTTGACGCGGATATAGGTCTATGTATAAGTTCAAAATTCAAGCGTCAGCAAATTACATTAACATCATACGTCGAATTCCTTGCATTTTCAAATGGATGTTTTATAATTTAAATATACGGGTTCTTTTGAACTTAAAATAACGGAGGTTGTTATGGCGAAAAGAATTTTTCTGTTTATTCTAACGAATATTTTGGTGCTTACAACAATCGGGATCGTTTTGTCTGTTTTAAGCTCTGTTACAGGAGTCGGGACGTACTTTACAGCTGATGGCGGTATCGATCCAATGGCGCTTCTTGTGTTCAGTTTAGTCGTTGGATTTGTCGGTTCCTTTACGTCTCTTGCGATGTCCAGATGGATGGCAAAGACGATGATGGGCGTCAGAGTGCTGAATCCGAAAAAACACTCGCTCAGCTATGAGGAACAGCAATTGGTTGATCGTGTTCACAGATTAAGCCGCTCTGCCGGTTTAACGAAAATGCCGGAAGTCGGGATTTACCGTTCACCTGAAGTAAACGCGTTTGCGACTGGACCGTCAAAACGCCGTTCACTTGTCGCAGTATCGTCAGGGCTGCTGGAGCAGATGGATGACGCAGCAGTTGAAGGTGTGCTTGCCCACGAGGTCGCGCATATCACAAATGGTGATATGGTAACAATGACGCTTTTACAAGGTATCGTTAATACCTTTGTCGTCTTTTTATCGCGTATCGCCGCTTGGATAGCAAGCCGTTTTGTCAAAGAAGATCTAGCGCCGATCGTTCATTTTATTGCAATGATTATTTTTCAGATTGTCTTTTCGATACTTGGCAGCCTGGTTGTGTTTGCGTATTCACGCCATCGTGAATTCCATGCTGACAGGGGAGGAGCGGATCTTGCCGGCAAGGACAAGATGATTCATGCGCTGCGGACGCTTAAAAGCTATTCTTCCCGGATTATGGAAGACGATCAGACAGCTGTCCAAACGTTAAAGATTAATGGCAAGAAGCGCTCTTCACTTTTCTCTACTCACCCTGATTTAGATGAGCGAATCAGACGGCTGGAAGCTAAATAATACAAACACATTGTTCCTCTGAGATAATTCTCAGAGGTTTTTTATTTTATCCATTGACTAAAATCATAAAAAAATAAGCAAGTTAAGAAAATGTTTCGTAAAAGCCTTTAAAAATGGACCTAATATCTTTAGAATAATTACCGTACTTAAAAAGAGAGGCAGAAGGATTTTACATGAGATTAAAGTTTGGAAAATTGATACAGGCCTTGTCACCGGCCCAGCTGATCGCATTATATTATTTTCTTGCAGTTACTGTGGCCGTTATATTGCTGAGTTTGCCGGCGGCCCATAAACCGGGGGCGGATTGGACGTTTATTGATGCGCTTTTTACAGCTGTCAGTTCAGTCAGCGTAACGGGGCTGACGGTAGTTGATACAGCTGATACATTCAGCACAATAGGGATTTTTATATTAGCATTTGTTCTGCAATTTGGCGGAATCGGAATTATGACGCTCGGAACGTTCATTTGGCTGATCATGGGAAAACGAATCGGGCTGAAAGAACGGAAACTGATTATGGTTGATCAAAACCAATCCCAGTTTTCAGGAATTGTCAATCTGATGAAGCAAGTACTGTTTCTGATCTTGTGGATTGAATTTTTTGGCGGGCTGATACTCGGCACATATTTCTTAACCTACTATGACTCCTATCAGGAAGCTTATTTACACGGGTTTTTTGCCAGTATCAGTGCAACGACAAACGGCGGATTTGATATTACCGGTAATTCGATGATTCCATTTCGCCACGATTACTTTGTGCAGTTTATTACAATGCTTTTAATTATATTTGGAGCGATTGGATTTCCTGTGCTTGTTGAAGTAAAGGATTTCCTGTTTTCAAAGCATCGGCGTTATCCATTTACGCTTTTTACAAAGATCACGACGATTACGTTCGGCTTACTTGTCTTGTTTGGAGCCATTGGCATCTTTGCTCTGGAAGCAAACCATGCGTTCGCAGGAAAATCATGGCATGATATTTTGTTTTTGTCCTTGTTTCAATCAACGGCAACCCGAAGCGGGGGACTGGCAACAATCGATATCAGCCAATTATCAGATTCCACACTCTTTTTTATTTGTGCGCTGATGTTTATCGGAGCGTCGCCAAGCTCAGTCGGGGGAGGCATACGGACAACGACTTTTGCTTTGAACCTTCTTGCGCTGTTTCATTTTGCCCGCGGTAATAAGGCCGTAAAGGTATTCAAACGGGAGCTACACCCTGCTGACTTGATGAAGTCGCTTGTTGTCACGATGATGGCGATCCTGCTCGTTTTTGGCGCGACCCTCATTCTGACCATTACAGAAAAGCATTCCCTGCTGGAGCTTTTGTTTGAAGTGTGCTCGGCATTCGGTACAACCGGCCTGTCGCTTGGAATTACGGCAGATTTGAGCAGTGTTGGAAAATGCGTCATTATGATTGTCATGTTTATCGGGCGAATCGGCATCCTGACCTTCCTGTATCTGATCGGAAGAAAGGAAATTGAAGCGAATTATCACTATCCGAAGGAAAGAGTGATTATCGGATAGGCAAAACACCGCATACTTTGCGGTGTTTTTTGATTGCCAAAAAAAAGATGTGTGCCTCCTGTTCAGTTGGAGAACCTAACTTCGACAGGTGCAATTAACGCTCCTGCATCTTGAAGTGAGTAAAATGTCTGAAAACTGGCGAGGAGGATTCGTATGAAGCGTAAAGCTGAAGTGAATGAAGCCATTAAAAATAACAATACACCTACCGAGAGCATGGACCCCAATTCATATAAGACACAATATCATGACGACCCCAATTTTAGAGGGGCAAACCGCAATTCCAAACAGGGCCAGCAGGGAGGCATGTAATTGTGAAGAAAAACCGTCATAGCAGAGACATGCAAAATCATAAAAAGCCTATGAATAAAAAGGTGCTGGAGGAAGAATTCTCAAGTGAACTTGGTGATTACAATGCCGGAAAGATCATCGAAACGCTGGAAGTCACTAAGCCTGAAAAGAAAAAAGAAAAAAACAAAAAACAACAATAAAAAAGACCTCTTAGGCGGCGTCCGCTTAAGAGGTGCTTTTCTATTTTAAATAAGCATTTTTGCCCGTTCCTCTGACAAATTGCAATAAGCTGGTCATCCTCAGCTCAATGAAGGGCTGAGCGACTGTCTTAACAAAGTTGCTGGAGAGGACTGATGTCAGGGCTGCTGTTAAAAGCAAGAGGATCACTAAGCTTTGATAGTCAGTAAGCCAATCCTCAAGCCCGACCTGCCGTAATGTTTTAATAATAAACCCGTGAAGCAGATACACGTAAAATGTCCGGGTTCCCCATCTGGTAAAGAAATACCGTTTTTGCGGAACAAGCGCTAAAAAGCTGAAGGTTGCCCCAAAGGCGAGTACATACCAGCCGATTCGGGATAGTCCGCTTACAAGGGTAACGTCTCCAAATGAAGAATACGGTTTTGAACCAAACAGAAAAGAATAGTCAAAATCGATGCCCCAGCAGATGACGAATACTGCGGCAAGCACTCCGAGCGCAATTTGTTTGCCGCGTTTTGATCTCAATAAATCAAAATGATGTTTATTTAAATAAAAACCGACAAGGAACATCGGTAAGAATACGAATGTCCGTGACAAGCTCAGCGTGCTGCTGACAAAGTCCAGATAACCGATCAGCACGGCGATTCCGCAGCTGACAAACAGCGCCCACTGCTTTGAAAGCTTTGAAAAAGGATATAGGAGCAGGTTCCAAAAGAATAAGCTTACAAGAAACCATAACGACCATTGCGGATCAATCGGGTTCACATTTGCCATGCTTTCATCTTGCATAATGTAATAAAAGACGGAATAAATGATTTGGAAAATCAAATACGGAATAATCAGCTTGACCGCCAGCTTTTTTACATATCCCGCCCGTTTAAAGCCTTTCGCGAAATAACCGGATACAAGAATAAATGCAGGCATATGGAATGTGTAAATGAACTTGTAGAGGTAGAGCATAAAATGATTATCATTAATAAAGGAACGAAGGATATGACCGAATACAACAAGGAATATCAATAAAAATTTTGCGTTATCGAAATAACTGTCCCGCGATTTACTCATAGCATCACCTTCTCTTTCATCAGTCACTAAGAGATTATTCCCTGCTGGTACATATTTTAAAATAAAAGATGAAAAAGGAATCTAAAAAAATGCTGATTGTTAGGTCGATGTAAAGTGACGGTAAGGATCGTAGAAAATGTCTTCGTAATGTAATGGCGCTGAAATTTTCTGAAATTTATAGGGCAAATGAAGGAAGTTCCCGCATTTTGTAGAAATATTGAGGGATAGGTTTTGAAGAAGGAGTGTACATGCATGGAAACTCTTGGTGTCCAGACAAACTCGGAGCTGCGAGAGGAACTGAATCGCCTCAAAGAAGAAAACGCGCGACTGAAAAAGGAATTGAATCAGCATCAAGTGATTGTCAACAATACGCTCGATGCTATTTTTATTTGTGATAACGAAATGCGGATTGTTCAGGCAAATGAAGCAACAGAAAGGATGCTTCAAGTTGACTCGGAAGATTTGAAAAAGCGTTCTGTTTTGGATTTTTTGTTTTCAATCCCAAAGGATGAACTGAATCTTTCCGTAAAGAAGTTTTTTAAAAAAGGCTTTCTGTGGAAGGAGGTTCCGATCAGGCTTGATTGCGGGGCAACAAAATACATAGAGTTTCTGGCCAAAAGAGGCATTGGTGAGGATTTCTTTTTTGTTGTCATGAGGGACATATCTTCTAAGAAGATTCTGGAGCGGGAATTCTCTATGAATGAACAGCTTTTTAAGGACTTGTTTGACAGAGCAGTTGACGGAATCGTCCTGTTTGATAAAGATGGCGGTTTTATTGATGCCAATTTGTCCTTTTGTAAAAGCTTTGAAATCAATCATAATGAGCTGTCTCATTTATCTTTGTATGAGTTCATAGACAGCGGCTCACGAAAAGATTTCGACAATATCTGGAAGGCGCTCAACCGCAAGGGAAAAGCGAAGGGGGAGCTGCCTGTCAAGCTTCGTTCAGGAGTTCAAAAACTATTTGAATTCACGATTACATCAAACATCATCAGCGGTTTTTATATGTCCATTATGAGGGATATCACAGAGAAGCGGTCTATGGAGCTGCAGCTCTTTAAAAGTGAGGAGCGCTTCAGAGAAATCTTTGAAAATGCAATGGACGCCATCATCATCTGGTCGAATGACGGAAGAATCGTAAAAGCGAATCAATCAGCCTGTAAAATTTTTGAGCTGCCGATGAATTTGCTGTTGAAAAGAAAGCTGTGTGATTTTCTCGTTGACTCGCAGCAGAAATACAGCATAACGAAAAGGAAATACGCAAAATACGGAGAGATCAGAGAAGAGCTGCTGTTTCAAATGGGGAACGGGCAATTCAAAGAGCTTGAATTTACTTCAAAACGGACAATCCTTGAAAATCAGCATTTGACGATCTTAAGAAATGTAAGCGACAGAAAGCGGATGGAAAAGGAGCTGCGGGAAAGCGAGCTGAAATTCAGAAAAGTGTTCAACGGCTCAATGGACGGCAATGTATTGTTCGACAATCAATACAGGATCATCGACGCAAACCCGTTAGCAAGCCATATTTTGGGCCTGTCACATGAAGAGATCAAACAGCACAGCCTGTTAGACATTATTTCTGCTTATGAAATAGAAAATCTGGCATCACCGGCAAGGCAGATTAATTTTGATGAAATGGACAACGAAATTCCATTTTTGCTGAGCAGCGGTGATAACAGAAAACTCGAATTCTCATTTAAACGGAATATTATTCAAAATATGAACTTGGCTATCTTTAAAGACGTAACAGAGCGAAAAGAATTGGAGGAGCGCCTGCGCAAATCAGATACCCTTCATGTTGTCGGCGAACTCGCAGCAGGCATTGCTCATGAAATCAGAAATCCGATGACTGCTCTTAAAGGCTTCATTCAGCTTCTGAAAGGGAGTGTCGAGGGAGACTACGCCCTTTACTTCAACGTGATCACCTCAGAACTAAAGCGCATCGAATCCATCATCACCGAATTCTTGATTTTAGCCAAGCCCCAGGCCATTATGTATGAGGAAAAACATGTTACCCAAATTATGAGGGACACGATAGACCTTCTAAATGCGCAAGCCAATCTCAGCAATGTACAAATGCAACTTGATTTAATTGACGACATTCCCCCGATTTACTGTGAACCGAATCAGCTGAAACAGGTTTTTATCAATATATTAAAAAACGCCATCGAAGTGATGCCTGACGGCGGAAATATTTTTGTAACGATAAAGGCATTGGATCAAGATCATGTTCTTATCTCCTTAAAAGACGAGGGAATCGGAATGACAGAAGATAAATTAAAGCGCCTTGGTGAACCGTTTTATACGACAAAGGAACGGGGAACTGGACTTGGGCTTATGGTAAGCTATAAAATTATTGAAGAACATCAAGGCGAGATTATGGTAGAAAGTGAAGAAGGGAAGGGCACCGTTTTCCATATTACGCTTCCTGTCAGACAGAATGCTGAAGAAAGAAGGAATGATGAATGAACTACTATACGACAGCCGAAACGCCGCTCGGTGAACTTATCATTGCCGAAGAGGAGGACCGGATCACTCGTCTATTTCTCAGTCAGGAAGATTGGGTGGACTGGAAAGAAACGGTTCAGAATACTGAGCACAAGGAAACACCTAATCTTGCAGAAGCGAAACAACAGCTTCAAGAATATTTCGCAGGCGAAAGAAAGACATTCTCCCTGCCGCTCAGCCAAAAGGGCACTCCTTTTCAGCAAAAAGTGTGGCAGGCGCTGGAGAGGATTCCGTATGGTGAATCCCGAAGCTATGCGGATATTGCCGCTGCGGTCGGCAGTCCGAAAGCGGTGCGCGCTGTCGGACAGGCTAATAAACGTAACGACCTGCCGATTTTTGTCCCGTGCCACAGAGTGATCGGCAAAAACAGTGCGTTAACAGGATACGCCGGAAGCAAAACGGAGATCAAAGCATTTTTGCTAAACATCGAGCGAATCTCCTATAAAGAAAAATAAAACATATGGCACGTTCCCTTTTTTTCACGGCCGACATATCATTTTATTAAGTTAAAAAAGTTGGTCTGATGAAAAAGGAGGACAAAGCAATTGAAGCCGAGCCGCTCTGAGAAACTTGCCGTTTTTGCCGAACTGTTTGTGAAACTGCATATCTTATCAAGCGCTCAAAAAGATGAAATCATCAATGTTAACAAAAAGAAACAAAAAAACCGCTGACTCGGCTCCAAATGAGCAAAGTCCAGCGGTTTTTTAATGCACCTTTTCTCCTCTAAACAGCTGTTCAATCTCTTCTTCATAGTTTCCGGTCATAATCCCTTTTTCTGTGATGATTCCTGAAATGAGATCATGAGGTGTAATGTCGAAAGCGGGATTAAAGACAGGCACATTGGATGGAGCGGTCCGAACTCCGGAAATCTGCCTGACTTCCTCGGGATCCCGTTCCTCTATCGGGATATCAGCGCCGCATTTGACCTTTGTATCAAATGTAGATAAAGGTGCGGCGACAAAAAACGGAATATCAAAGGCGTTTGCTAAAATAGCAAGACCGTATGTGCCGATTTTATTTGCCGTATCACCGTTCTTTGCAATTCGGTCGGATCCGACGATAACAGCGGAAATTTGTTTTTCCTTCATCGTATGGGCGGCCATGCTGTCTGTGATCAGAGTGACATCAATGCCCCCCTGCATCAGCTCCCAAGCAGTAAGGCGTGAACCTTGCAGGACAGGCCTTGTTTCACAGGCATAAATGTGCAATCCCAAATCTTTTTGTTTGGCCAAGTAAAACGGAGCTAGCGCCGTTCCATAGCGGCTTGTCGCGATTGAGCCGGCATTGCAGATTGTCATGATCCTGTCGCCTTTTTTGAAAAGCTGCAGGGCGTTTTGGCCGATCAACCGGCACGTTTCCTCATCCTCGACCTGAATCTGAATGGCTTCATGGACAAGGTTTGTTTTTGCTTCATTTACGGAAATCGCGTTTTCGACCGAATGACTCAGTCTCTCAAGCGCCCATGACAAATTAATGGCGGTAGGCCGTGAGCTGTTTAAATATTGTTTGATGTCTTCCAGTCTGCGGCGGAATTCCGTGACATTATCTGTTTCAATGTTTTTGGCAGCAAGCGCCAGTCCGAAGGCAGCCGTAATGCCGATCGCCGGAGCGCCCCTTACTTTGAGCGTGACAATCGCATCAAATACATCCTCTTTCGTCGTCAGCTCCAAATATTCCGTCTCATCAGGAAGCTTTTGCTGATTTAAAATGGTAATAGCTGTTTCTTTCCATTCAACAGAACGTGGAACAGCAAATGAATGGGTCATGAATGGATCATTCCTTTACAAGTAACTTAAATAATTCAATAACATCTGTTATCGATTTGAATTCTGAACGTTTTTCGATAAAGGCTGTGCCGGTTTCGAGTGCCAGGCGTTTTCTGCCGATTCGTTTATCAAACGGCACGATCGTATCCAGGTCAGCTACATGGGCAAGGCCGATCGTGCGTCGTATCAGCTCACAGCCCGCAAATCCGATTGCTTCTTCAAAAATATGGCTGAGCGTATCAGTGAGGTAACCGTCGATGTTGGCGTAAACATCCAGACTGTCCTTCTGCCAGGCTTCACTAAACGTCTCTTCAAACGTTTCCCAGACCTGGTTGACATGTTCATATAACGGCTCTCTGTCAGCCCCGTCACGGCTGAGTGCGTTCAAAAATAAGTTGGCGATAAATTGCCCTACATCAAAGCCGATCGGTCCGTAAAAAGCAAACTCAGGATCAATCACCTTTGTTTCGTGCTCACTTGCGAAAATGCTTCCTGTATGCAAATCACCATGAATCAACGTTTCTGCAGACGTTAAAAATGACTTTTTCAGCTTAGCGGCTTCGATTTTAACGCTGTCATTATTCCAAAGCTTTTCGACAAAAGGACGAAGCTCTTCTTCAAAATCATTTGTGTCATGGTCGAAGAAAGGATCTGTAAAAACAAGTCTTTCCGTAATGTCGCATAGCTCTGGATTTGTAAACTGTTTAACAAGCTGTTTTTTCACCTTAGGTTCAAGCGCGTAATCTGATGAGTAGAAAAGTGTTTTTCCTAAAAATTCACCGATGTGCTGCGACAGATGAGGATAGTTTTCACCCTCAATGAGTCCTTTTCTTGCGATCTTGAGGTGAGAGAGATCCTCCATGACGGTAACCGCCATTTCCGTATCAGAATAAAAAACTCTTGGAACCAGGTGAGGCACATGCTCGCCCTGACGGATGAGAGCGCTGCTTTCGATTCTTGCACGGTCGATTGTCAGCGGCCAGCTTTCTCCCACCACTTTTGCATACGGAACCGCCTGTTTAATGATCAATGCTCTGTCATGTTCTTGATCATAAATATGAAAAACGTAATTTAAGTTGCCGTCTCCGATCTCCTGGCATGTCAGCGTGCTTTTGCTTGGAAATAGGCCAAGCTTCACCGCCAACGCCACAGCGGAGCTTTCATTTAACGTTTCGTATAAAGGTGTTTTTGTGACTCCCATCATCATAACCTCCAATTATGTAATCACTTAATATGTGGCCGTAAAAAAGCCTCCTTCTCAGAGAGAAGGAGGCTTAACATCTATGTCCGCCTCTCTTATCTCTCAGATCAGATCTGAATGGAATTAGCACCGTGCCTTAAGAGACCAGCGTCTCGGCGCGAAAAAGATGCGCCCCATTTCACAATGGAATTACGGTCGGTTGCTGTTGGGGTCAAAAGGCCAAATCCCTCGCCCAACTCTCGATAAAAGAATATATTCACTTGTTTGACAATTCTAATTTATCAGTTGATGAACATGGTAACAGGTAATTTAGTTAGTTGTCAATATATTTTTAATATAAATCTTTTCTGATATCATCGAAAACAGGAATGCTCTCCCGAACTTCTGCGCTTTCTTGAAGGTCGATTTCCGCTCGGACTATGCCTTCTTCCCGGCCGCCTTCAGCAAGTACACGCCCCCATGGATCAATAATCAGGCTATGTCCTGCAAATTCATTATCCGGATTTGAACCGGTACAATTGCAGGCTGCGACAAAGCATTGGTTTTCAATGGCCCGCGCAATAAGCAGGCTTTTCCAATGATCAAGGCGGGGAAGAGGCCATTCCGCAGAAATAAACAGCACGTTGGCGCCTTTTGTCGTATGTTTTCTGATCCATTCCGGAAAACGGATATCGTAACAAATCAATCCAGAGCTTTTGACGCCGTCAAGCTCAAAGTATCCGTCTTCGGAACCGGCTGATAAATACAGATGCTCATCCATCAGCTGAAAAAGATGGGCTTTTCTGTACTCTTTAATGATTTGCCCTTTCTTATCCGCGATGTACATTGTATTATAAACATCAGAATTCTCCCTGACAGCGACCGATCCGGAGACAATATGAACACCATGTTTTTTTGCCGTTTTCTTCAGCCAGCTCTGAGCGGAGCGGCCGTCTTCATCAGCGAGTTCATCAAGATTGGCCAGATCATATCCGGTCGTCCATAATTCAGGCAGAACAAGAACATCAGCATGTTTGCTTTCTTTTTCGATGAAAAATTCAGCTTTTTTTATATTTTCCGAAGGTTTTCCGTATGAAATATCAAATTGAAGACAAGATATCGTCCATTTCATCTTTTTAACACCCCAAATTTTTCTTTACTTTTTTCATTTAACCATATATGATGATGGACTATCATTTCAAGATTTTTTTAGAAGGTGAGAATAGATGAAATTTGAACAGTCTCATGTATTGAAGGAATTGCCTAAACAATTCTTCGCTTCCTTGGTGCAGAAAGTGAACCGAAAGCTCGCAGAAGGACATGACGTTATCAATCTAGGACAGGGAAATCCAGATCAGCCGACTCCTGAACATATTGTTGAGGAGATGAAACGAGCTGTTGCTGATCCTGAGAATCATAAATATTCGTCTTTTCGCGGCTCATACCGTCTGAAGTCAGCGGCTGCTGCATTTTATAAAAGAGAGTACGGCATTGATCTGGATCCGGAAACCGAAGTCGCTGTATTATTCGGCGGAAAAGCCGGTCTAGTCGAGCTCCCGCAATGCTTGTTGAATCCCGGTGATACGATCTTAGTTCCCGATCCGGGTTATCCAGATTACTGGTCGGGTGTCACACTTGCAAAAGCAAAGATGGAAATGATGCCGCTCGTAAAGGACAGGGCGTTTCTCCCTGATTACAGCAGCATAACCGCTGAAGTAAGGGAACAGGCGAAATTGATGTATTTGAATTATCCGAATAATCCGACCGGAGCTGTTGCTACTTCTGAGTTCTTTGAAGACACCGTGCGTTTTGCGGCTGAAAACGGAATCTGCGTCGTTCATGATTTTGCTTACGGCGCTGTAGGATTTGACGGCTGCAAGCCTTTAAGCTTTTTGCAGACTGAAGGTGCGAAGGATATCGGAATTGAAATTTACACGCTGTCAAAAACGTATAATATGGCAGGATGGCGGGTTGGCTTTGCCGTCGGAAACGCTTCGGTCATTGAAGCGATCAATCTTTATCAAGATCATATGTTTGTCAGTCTTTTCAGAGCGACTCAGGAGGCTGCAGCAGAGGCACTGTTAGCCGATCAGACGTGTGTGGCAGAGCAAAATGCCAGGTATGAGAGCAGGAGAAACGCTTGGATCACGGCATGCCGGGAAATCGGCTGGGATGTAACAGCTCCCGCAGGTTCTTTTTTTGCATGGCTGCCTGTGCCTGAAGGCTATACTTCTGAGCAGTTCTCAGATCTTTTGCTGGAAAAAGCGAATGTGGCAGTTGCGGCTGGAAACGGCTTCGGTAAATATGGCGAGGGCTACGTCAGAGTCGGACTTTTAACAAGTGAAGAAAGACTTAAGGAGGCCGCTTATCGAATTGGCAAACTGAACCTGTTTACCCAAAAAAGCATTGACAAGACCTTATAACGATGGGATAATTCAAAATAATTTATAAAATCTATATTTTCTTATCAAGAGCAGGCAGAGGGACGAGCCCGATGAAGCCCGGCAACCGACTTATAAAGCACGGTGCTAATTCTTGCAGCTAGCGGCTGAGAGATAAGATTCGGACGAGAAACGAAACCTCTTTAGACGCGATTGCAGTTTGAAGAGGTTTTTTGATATGGATGAAAATGAAAGGAGCTCTGGCATGAGTGAGTTATTAGCGACATATCTCCTGACCGAACCGGGAGCCGATACAGAGAAGAAAGCAGAACAAATCGCAACAGGATTGACAGTAGGCTCCTGGACTGATCTGCCCCTTGTAAAACAGGAGCAAATGCAAAAGCATAAGGGGCGGGTGATAAAAGTTGAGGAGAGAGGGGGAACTCCTGCATCAGAAAAACAAGCGGTCATCACAATTGCCTATCCTGAAATCAATTTCTCTCAGGATATTCCGGCTTTGCTGACAACAGTGTTTGGCAAGCTGTCCCTGGACGGAAAAATCAAATTAATCGATCTTCACTTCTCTGAAGCATTTAAGCGTGTACTGCCGGGACCGAAGTTTGGCGTATACGGCATCCGGAAGCTGCTGGGAGAGTTTGAGAGACCGCTGTTAATGAGCATATTTAAAGGCGTAATCGGAAGGGACCTGAGTGATATTAAAGAACAGCTCCGGCAGCAGGCGCTTGGCGGAGTTGACTTGATTAAAGACGATGAAATTTTCTTTGAGACAGGTCTAGCGCCTTTTGAAACAAGAATTGCAGAAGGAAAGCAAATATTGAAAGAAACGTATGAGCAAACCGGACATAAAACGCTGTATGCGGTGAATTTGACTGGACGTACGGCTGATCTGAAAGACAAAGCGAGACGCGCCGCCGAGCTGGGAGCGGATGCGCTTTTGTTTAATGTCTTCGCTTACGGCTTGGACGTTATGCAAGGCCTTGCGGAAGATCCTGAAATCCCAGTTCCGATTATGGCGCATCCAGCGGTCAGCGGAGCGTTTACGTCTTCTCCGTTTTACGGTTTTTCTCACGCTCTTTTACTCGGAAAATTAAACCGATATTGCGGTGCTGACTTCAGCCTCTTTCCGTCTCCATATGGTTCGGTTGCGCTTCCAAGAGCAGACGCACTGGCGATTCATGAAGAATGTGTGAGAGAGGATGCTTTTAACCAAACATTTGCGGTTCCGTCAGCAGGCATTCATCCCGGCATGGTTCCGCTATTAATGCGTGATTACGGCATAGACCACATTATTAACGCCGGAGGAGGCGTACATGGACATCCGAACGGTGCCCAAGGCGGGGGGCGAGCGTTCAGAGCCATTATTGATGCGGTCCTAGAGGCCCAGCCGATTGATGAAAAAGCCGAACAATGCAAGGATCTTAAGCTTGCGCTAGATAAATGGGGAAAGGTTGAAGCCGTATGACGACTCGAAAACCTTTTATTATTTGTGATTTTGACGGAACCATCACGATGAACGACAACATTATAAATATCATGAAAACATTTGCTCCCCCAGAGTGGGTGGCATTAAAAGACGGCGTACTTTCCAAAACGCTGTCGATCAAGGAAGGTGTCGGGCGGATGTTCGGCCTTCTGCCCAGCCGTTTAAAAGAAGAGATTACAAGTTTTGTATTAGAAGATGCAAAAATCAGGGAAGGCTTTCGGGAATTTGTAGCATTTATCAATGAGCACGAGATTCCGTTTTATGTCATAAGCGGTGGAATGGACTTCTTTGTATATCCTTTGCTTGAAGGCATTGTGGAGAAAGACCGCATTTATTGCAACCATGCTTCATTTGACAATGACTATATCCATATTGACTGGCCTCATTCCTGCAAGGGCACATGCAGCAATCAATGCGGGTGCTGTAAGCCGTCGGTCATCCATGAACTTTCTGAACCGAACCAATATATCATCATGATCGGTGATTCGGTTACAGATGTGGAGGCAGCAAAGCTGTCTGACCTATGCTTTGCAAGGGATTATTTATTAAACGAATGCCGGGAGCAAAACCTCAATCATCTTCCGTATCAAGATTTTTATGAGATCAGAAAGGAAATTGAGAATGTAAAGGAGGTACAGGAATGGCTGCAAAACAAGAACGCTGGCGAGAGCTCGCTGAAGTAAAAAGGGAATTGGCAGAGAGAGATTGGTTTCCGGCGACTAGCGGCAATCTGTCAATTAAGGTTACAGATGATCCTTTAACATTTCTCGTCACTGCAAGCGGAAAAGATAAACGCAAAGAGACGGTTGAAGATTTTCTGCTGGTTGATCAAAACGGAGAGCCTGCTGAAAGCGGGCATTCTCTGAAACCGTCAGCAGAAACGCTTTTGCATACACATTTGTACAATAAAACCAATGCCGGATGCTGCCTGCATGTCCATACGGTAAACAATAATGTGATTTCAGAGTTATACGGAGACCAAAAGAAAATCACATTCAAAGGCCAGGAAATTATAAAAGCACTCGGCTTGTGGGAAGAGAACGCAGAAGTGACCATTCCGATTATAGAAAATCCGGCACATATCCCGACGCTTGCGGCACTGTTTGCGGAAGAGATTTCAGAAGATTCAGGAGCTGTTCTGATCCGAAATCATGGTATTACGGCTTGGGGGAGAACAGCATTTGAGGCAAAAAGAGTGCTTGAAGCGTATGAATTTTTGTTCAGCTACCATTTGAAATTGAAAACACTCCAGCATCAGCTGGTTAAATAAAAGGAGGAATTGAAATGGCTACAATTCGAATTCATGATGAGGCAAATACAACGATTGAAAATCAAGAGGAAGTGGCAAGCTTTCTGGACAGTCAAGAGGTTATTTATGAGCAATGGGATATCACGAAGCTTCCGGAACATCTCTCAGAGAAATATGACCTGACAGAAGAAGAAAAACAGCAAATTCTTGATACCTTCGAAACTGAAATTAAAGATATCTCAACCCGCCGCGGCTATAAAGCCCAGGATGTTATTTCATTGTCAGACAGCAATCCGAAACTTGATGAACTGCTTGAAAACTTTAAAAGAGAGCATCACCATACAGACGATGAGGTTCGTTTTATTGTAAGCGGACACGGTATTTTTGTCATTCAAGGCAAGGACGGCACGTTTTTTGATGTCCGTTTAAACCCTGGAGATTTAATCTCTGTGCCTGAGAATATCCGCCATTACTTCACGCTTCAGGAGGACCGCAAAGTTGTCGCGGTGAGAATTTTTGTCACAACTGAAGGCTGGGTTCCGATTTATGAAAAAGACAGCGTGAATCAATAAGCATGAGATAGCCCCGTTCATCGAACGGGGCTTTTTATATTTATTGCAAACGCCACTTTTCATACTGTGACAGTTCTTTTTTAATCAGTGTCCAAATCAAACCTAAAACAGCTGCATCGTCAATGAATCCAAGACCGAGGATTACGTCTGGAATGATATCGAGCGGCATGACGATATACAGGATTGCGGCAGTTAACAGCAAAAGTGTTTTAACCTGTGAACGAGGGTAGTCGCCATTTCGCCAATCGCGAAGCATCTGAAAAAAAGTAGTGATGTGCTGAATACATTTTTTTCGGTTTTTCCTCTTCAAAATTGCTTTTCCGCCTGCCGCTCCGAGCATAATTGCTTTCTTTTTCTTCATTGGGCATACCTCCTGCCTGGCGGCGTGTTTAAGATACTCTTCACCTGGGTATTGTTCTTCTAATCCTATCAATATATCTATTATACCTGAAAAATTAACTTATTTAATGAAAATATGTTTACAAATAAAGTATAATCTGTAATAATGCACAATAACCCAATCAAACTTGTTTCCTATTTCTTAGCGGCGAGGGGTGAAGTGAATGGGCGGTTCTTCTGAACAAGAAAGATTGTTGGTGTCTATTGATGAAAAAAGAAAGTTAATGATAGATGCCGCTAGAAAGCAGGGATTTACAGGGCATGACACGATCAGGCACAGTCAGGAGCTGGATTGTTTAATAAATGAATATCACCAGCTTATGCACGAAAACGAACATTCCCAAGGGATTCAAGGCCTTGTAAAGAAATTAGGCTTGTGGCCCCGCAGAGATGTTATGCCAGCATATGATGCAAATAAATAGCGGCCTATCAGATGCATATATAAAGAGAGAGCTTTTCGGAAGCGCTCTTTTTTTCTGGGAAAAATTCATATGAAAGAGGGAACTAATGAAAGAACTGGCGATTCTCATTACCGAAATGGTCAATCAATTTCATGATGCTTTTATTTCCTTATGCGAAATATTTGGCATTCATTTAACTGACAAAGAAATGCATTTTTGGGTGATCGGCATTTTTGGCATATTCTTTTTCGGTGTCACTCACGCTCTGTTTACATGGCTTTCTAAATGGAGTATGACAGCCTTGTCCTTCATCTATACCGTTACAGTCATCATTGTCATCGTATTTGCGATTGAGATTCAGCAAAAGGTGACGGGGAGAGGGAATATGGAGTTTTTAGATGCCACGGAAGGTATAAAGGGTTTTTTAGTATTTTTTATGTTTTTTTTGCTTTTGAAAATGCTGTTGCGTTTCATCAAAATCCTTTTTTCTGGAAGACCAGCAAGCAAATCGAATGGCAATGCCCGATCACGAAGATAAAAAACCCTCCTGACATGGTCAGGGGGCTATGATGCGGATACGGGGAGGGTGATCGTCACCTCTGTGCCTCTTCGCACTTCACTTTCAATATGAATAGAGCCTCCGTACATCAGCACGATCCGTTTACAAACAACAAGGCCGAGCCCGGTCCCTTTTTCTTTAGAAGTAACAAAGGGAAGGAAGATGTGATCCAGCATTTCCTGAGAAATCCCTTCACCGTTATCCACAACTTTGATTATGGCTTTTTTATCTAAAGCTCCCAGGGAGATCGTCAGTTTGCCTCCTTCAGGCATTGACTCGAGGCCATTTTTTGCTACATTTAAAATCACTTGTTTAATATGATCTTTTGTACATTTTACGAGTAAGGGCTGCTCGGTTAAATACTGTAATTCGACTTCAACATTGTATAGATTGCCCTCAGAATAAATGATCGGCATAATTTCTCCGATAATGTCCTGAAGTGAGTTCAGCTCCCATTTTTCAGCTGTCGGCTTGCCGAGAACAAGAAACTCACTCACTATTTGATTGATGCGCTTTATCTCCTGTTCGATAATGGAGAAGTAAAGCTGATCTTCCTCACCTTTATATTTCTTTTGCAACAGCTGAATAAAGCCGCTTATGCCGGTAAGAGGATTACGGATTTCATGGGCTGTGCTGGCAGCAAGCGTCCCGATCAGCTCTAATTTTTGCGCCTCATTTTCTGAGCGCTCCAGCTGGGTCTGCCGCTTCAGCAAATAATACAGCACGAGAATAAAAAGGATATTCAGCAGAACAATAATACATGAAAGCGGAAGCACAAGGCTTTTCGTCAGTTCTTCTATTGTGACCGGGTTCGGATAGACTTTCATATTCCAGCTGATATCATCCAGATATCCGCTGACAGGTTTCTGATCCTCTGCATGAGAGGCTTGTCCGCTCGCAAAAATCATTTTCCCGTCTTGGTTCACAACTTCAATATAAACATCAGGGCTTAGTAAGTTAATGAGATTTTTCAAATAATCAATTTGAATAGCTGCGACAAGATAATCTGTCACATTACGTTTTGAGTCCAGGACAGGCACACAAATTGTGAAAATTGGCTGACCAGTAATTCTGCTCGAATAACTATCTGAAATGACTGTCTTTTTAGTTTCCTTTGCTTTTGTAAAAAAAGATCTGTCGGCCAGGTTTACTTTCGTTTTTAATTCGGTTGTGCTTGCGGTGACGTCTCCTTTGGCATTGAGAAAATAGAGACCGGAAAATCTCGGCTCTGAATCAAAGGTCTTTTCCAAAATTGACTGCATTTTCTTTATATCAACCGGTCTGTCGATGGCGATGGACAAGGAGGTCATTCTCGCCATTGTTTCTCCGATTAAATAATTGATTTTGTTGCGGTGAAGGTTTAGCAGGACACTTGCTTCTTGTTTATGTTCTGCAGCTATTGTATCTTTTTCTTTTTCATATACGAAAAAGCTGATGACGATTGCCGGAATCACGACCAGTATGATATAAAGTTTGACTCTCCCGCAGGCGCCTTTTAGTATTTTCAATTTGCATCGCTCCAACATACACCTGATTAGAGGTATTATATCATTGTTTCTTCTTCTTTAATAAGAAAAAATAACCAAAAAAATTAGAAAAAGGTGTTGGCAAGCTTACATTTTAAAAAAGAAGAGAAATATTGGAAAGATTTTTATTGACATTTTGGTCTTTGTTTATTAATGTTTCTCTGTAACGGTTTCTAAAAGGATGATTGAGACATGACAGAAAAATCACTGAAGTTATTTATCGTGCTGTCGCGCGCGTATCGGTCTATTAACGATCATATGAATAAGCATATTCATAAGCATGGGCTGAATCCGACTGAATTTGCTGTGCTAGAGCTTTTGTACCATAAAGGCGATCAGCCGCTGCAGCAGATAGGAGATAAAATTCTCTTGGCTAGCGGGAGCATCACATACGTTGTAGATAAGCTGGAGCAAAAAGAACTTCTCATTCGGAAAGCGTCTCCTACAGACAGACGAGTGACATTTGCGCAAATTACTGAAAAAGGCATCGGTCTTTTGAATGATATTTTCCCTGATCACGCTGCTGAAATTGATGAAATGATCAGCGTATTAAGCGAAGAAGAGGTAGAGATGTGCACCGAAATGTTAAAAAGAGTAGGATTAAACGCAAAACAGTTTCATAATAAGTAAAAAAAGGAAGCCTGATATGTCACAAGGCTTCCTTTTTTGCTATTTTTCATTTGTTTCCGCTGCGCCTCTCGGCAAAATGAGAACTTCAACCCGCCGGTTTTTGCTTCGGCCTTCCGCAGTTTTATTGGAAGCCACCGGTTTATACTCGCCATAACCCTTGGCGCTGAACACTTTTGCATCGAGCTTGGGGTTTTCAATCAGGAGCCCCATAAAGTTTACCGCTCTCATGACGCTTAAATGCCAGTTTGATTGGAATTCAGAATTTTTAATTGGCATATTATCAGTATGTCCGCTGATAATGATATTTCTTGGCGGGTTAATCACAAGAAGATTTGAAATCTCTTTTGCAAGCGGCACATCTTCCTTACGGATGGTCGCTTTTCCAGAATCAAAGAAGATGCTGTCTTTAATCGTAATCAGAAGGCCTTCACTAGTCATCTTCGTCTCCAGCTGATGTTCCAGCTTTTTATCTTTGATGAACTTTTCCACCTGGCTCTTCACATTTTCAAGTTCTTCTTGATCAGCTGCTTTTTCTTTCTTGTTTTTCTCTTTCTCTTCTTTTTCCTTTTTCACTTCATCGATGCCGTCTGACTCGTTTTCAGGAGGAGTGACACTGGAGTAGTCCAGTACACCGGTGCCGCCTGTAAAGACTTCATTAAATGATTTTGAGAGCATTTGAAACTTAGCTGCGTCAATCGAGCTGCTCGCGTACAGCACAATAAACAATGCCAGGAGAAGAGTAAGGATGTCGGCGTAAGGAACGAGCCATGATTCATCAACGTGCTCGTCCTCATGCTTCTTCTTCTTTTTTCTCGCCATTTTGCGCCTCTCCTTGTTCTGCAAATTTCAAGCGGTCCTTCGCAGGAAGATACATTAAAAGCTTTTGTTCGATGACTTTCGGTGCTTGTCCTTCTAAAACGGATAAAACACCTTCAATCATGACCTCACGCAGTTTTACTTCTTGTTTTGATTTTCGTTTTAATTTATTTGCGAAAGGATGCCATAACACATACCCTGTAAAGATACCGAGAAGTGTGGCAACAAAGGCGGCACTGATGGCGTGTCCAAGCTCATCTGTGTTATCCATATGAGAGAGAGCGGCAATCAGCCCGATTACAGCACCGAGTACTCCAAGTGTCGGAGCGTACGTTCCTGCTTGTGTAAAAATAGCGGCTCCGGCTTGGTGTCTGTCCTCCATTGCTTCGACTTCCTCTGTCATAATATCTCTGATAAATTCCGCGCTTTGCCCGTCAACAGCCATGCTGAGCCCGTTTTTCAAGAAAGCATCATCTACATCCTCAATGCTTGCTTCTAAAGCAAGCAGACCTTCGCGGCGTGCAAGCTGAGCCCATTCAGAGAACATAGGAATGAGTTCCTCTATTGTGAGCTGTTTATTTTCCTTAAATAACACTCGAAACAGCGCAGGCACTTTTTTAATTTCTTTTGTTGGGAACGCAATAACGACTGCTGAGATTGTCCCAGCGATAATAATTAAAATGGCAGCGGGGTTTGCAAGGGCGCTGAAACTGACGCCTTTCAGAACCATCCCGACGCTCAATGCCACAAAAGCAAGAATAATACCGATTAACGAAGTTTTATCCATAGTTTTTCACCAAATCCTTTTTTACTAGCTTGTCTATGGTTAATATCGGTTTTGGTGCCCGGAACTTTAGGGACATTGTGAATTTGTTCATGAAATATTCAAGGAAGAGGCATAGAAGGGAGAAATAAACAAAAACGGGCTCTCCAAAATTGAAAAGCCCGGGTGTCTACTGAAATTAGCAGCTTTCTTGCAAGCTGTCCTTCAGATGGTATTCATATAATAGTAGAAATACATATTCACTGTATATAAACACGTTCCATCCCTCCTTAAAAAAGTGTAAAGGATGAAGGGAAATAGCGCTTCAGGGGAAGGGACGGTATTTTCTAAGTCAAGAGTATGAAAGCATAAAAAAAGCGGCTTCCTAAAAGGAAACCGCTGATTGTTATTTCGCTCGCACTTTGATTTTATCATCTTCTAAAATCACGTGAAAACTTGTGATCTCGCCATTATCAAGCAGCAGATCGGTCATTTCATCCTCAACCCATTCTTGGATGGTTCTTCTTAGCGGACGTGCACCGAATGAAGGGTGGTAGCCCAGCTCAGCGATTTTTTCTTTCGCTTCATCTGTCACATTCAAGCTAATGCCCCGTTCAGCCAATGTTTCTTCAAGTTCTCCAAGAAGAAGGCTGACGATTTTGACAAGATGTTCTTTTTCCAATGAGCGGAACTCAATAATGCTGTCAAAACGGTTGAGGAACTCAGGTTTAAAGAACATGCTCAGTGAATCAATCAATGTTTGTTCTTCGATTACACTGTCATCTGATTGGAAACCGACTTTCGTTTGTTTCTCACCAGCACCCGCATTACTTGTCATGATGATCACAGTGTCTTTGAAGCTTACGGTTCTGCCTTGGCTGTCTGTCAGACGGCCATCCTCCATAATTTGCAGGAACATATGCTGAACGTCTGGGTGTGCTTTTTCAATCTCATCCAGCAACACAATGCTGTAAGGATTGCGGCGCACTTTCTCAGTTAATTGTCCAGCTTCCTCATGGCCGACATATCCAGGCGGTGAACCGATAATTTTAGATACGGCGTGTTTCTCCATGTATTCGCTCATATCGAGTCGGATAATAGCGTCTTTTGTGCCGAATAATTCATCTGCCAGTGTTTTAGAAAGCTCTGTTTTCCCTACGCCGGTAGGACCGACGAAGAGGAAGGAGCCGACTGGTCTGTTTTTGGATTTTAAACCGGCGCGGCTTCGTCTTACCGCCTTTGCCACTTTTTGAACAGCGGCTGCTTGTCCAATCACGCGTTCATGAAGTTTTGCTTCGAGTTCTTTCATTTTCGTTTGTTCGTCTGCCTGCAGTTTGCCGACAGGGATGCCTGTTTTTTGTTCAACAATTTCCTGAATGTGCTCAGCTTCCACAGTGACAGCGGTATGAGCGGAGGAGCTGTTCAGTTTTTTCTCCAATGCGAGTTCTTCATCACGGAGTTTTGCCGCCAGTTCGTAATTTTCTTCTTCCAGGGCTTTTGTTTTTTCGGCTTCAATTGCAGTTAAGCGTTCAGCGGCATCCTCATCATTCAGTTCATCAATTAACAGGTTGGCTTTTGAACCTGCTTCATCTAATAAATCAATTGCTTTATCCGGCAGGTGTCTGTCCTGAATGTAGCGGGATGATAAAGTGACACACGCTTTGATTGCTTCATCACTGAATGTTACGCCATGGTACGCCTCGTATTTGTCTTTAATCCCTTGCAGAATGAGGATAGCCTGTTCAATTGAAGGCTCCTGCACCATGACAGGCTGAAAACGTCTTTCCAGCGCGGCATCTTTTTCGATTTGACGATATTCTTTCAGTGTTGTCGCGCCAATGACTTGCAGTTCGCCTCTGGCTAGGGCCGGTTTGAGAATGTTGCCGGCGTCCATTGATCCTTCTGCAGAGCCTGCGCCAACGAGAAGGTGAATTTCATCAATGAACAGAATGACATTTTTTCGTTCCTTCAGCTCAGTGATCAGCTGTTTCATTCTCTCCTCAAATTGGCCTCTGATCCCTGTGTTTGCAACAAGGGATGCAACATCAAGCAAATATAGCTCTTTGTTTTTCAGTTTGTTTGGAACATCACCTTCAGCAATTTTTAAAGCGAGCCCTTCAGCGATGGCAGTTTTCCCTACACCCGGCTCACCAATAAGAACCGGATTGTTTTTGTTCCGGCGGTTTAGAATTTCGATCACTCGCGCCACTTCATCATCACGGCCGATGACGGGATCAATGAGACCGGCTTTAGCACCGTTTGTAATATTTTGAGCCAGCTCATCAAGCAACCCTTTTTTTCCGCTTTGTTTTGCTGCGCTCTTTTCTTTCGGCTGGAATGCCTGTTCAAACGGAAATCCGAAAGATTGAGGACCCATACTCATTGAAGGTTTACGAGTCAGTTCGTTATAGCAAGTTTCACAAAGAACCATCTGTTTATGAACGGAATTTATTTGCATGTTAAGGCGAATCGTCGCCTCGTTTTGATGACAATGTTGACAACGCATTTGCCAAAACCTCCTTAATAATTTGATCTTCTTTGACCAATGAAAGTGAATAAAAAGGTCTATCGGATTTGACCTTCTTTGACTATTAGTATACGGCAAACTTAACGGCATTCAAACCAATATGCTCAAAGCAGACTGAATATTTGACTATCTTTGACCAATTGATTTTTAAAAAAGGCCGGTTTGTTTGACCAACTTTGATTAATAGTATACTCTGACTATCTTTGACTTTCAAGTCTTATGCACAAAAAATTTTTGATTTGTTACAAAGTAAAACATGTTTTCTTCGTCTTTTCAAGGAACTTGTCTCATAGGTTATAAAAAGGCATCTATGGACAAAACTGCGGTTCGTTCGGAGGGGAGAAATGGAACAATCAAAAGGGTCTGCAAGTCAGCTTGCTTTTGTGTATGTCGGCACAGTAGTCGGAGCTGGATTTGCGACTGGCAGAGAAATTGTTGAGTTTTTTCTGAAGTTCGGCTGGTTCGGTTTATTCGGCATTCTCGTCAGCGGTGGAATGTTTACGTTTCTAGGCGCCAAGCTGATGATCATTTCAAAGCGAATCAATGCCAAGTCATATCAAGAAATGAACATCTTTTTGTTCGGGGCGGCGGCTGGGCGGATTATCAATGTATTTATGCTGTTTGTTCTCCTCGGAGTTACATCTGTCATGCTTTCAGGGGCAGGGGCGCTTTTTGAGGAACAATTGGGGATGTCCGCTCAGATTGGGATGCTCATTACAATCGGTCTGAGCTTAATTGTGATGACTAGAGGAGTAAAAGGCATTTTCGGTGTCAATGTGTTTGTTGTTCCCCTTTTAATCCTCTTTTCAATGATTGTAGTGGCCGACTCTTTTATATTCAGCGAATCACGAAACGCAGCTCAGTGGGTCTGGCCGCATCGCTGGGATTGGCTGTTATCAGCTGTTTCTTACGGGGCTTTGAATTTATCGCTTGCCCAAGCAGTTTTGGTTCCGCTGGCGAATGAAATGTCCTCGGAGAAAGTGATCAAAAAAGGCGCTTTAATCGGAGGGACGATGCTGACGATTGTGCTGTCCGCGAGTTTTCTGTCTTTGTCGACTCTTCCGGATGTATTTTTATATGATATACCGATGGCGCAAGTGGTTTATCTCTTTGCACGCTCTGTCCATTTGATTTATTTACTCATTATTTTCGGAGAAGTGTTCACATCAGTTATCGGTAATCTATATGGATTAGAAAAACAAGTGCAAAGCTTTCTTCCAGTGAAAAGCAAATATATCTTTGCGGCCATTATGATCACGGCTTATATTACGAGCCAAATAGGGTATGGCAAGCTTATTTCAACGATTTATCCCTTGTTTGGCTATGTGAGCCTGGCCTTCATAGGCGCTTTGCTATGCAAAAAAGCTCCTCGGCGGCGCAGTTTATAAATATATAATGAAACGAACCGTCACTATAGAGCGATAATTGATCTAGGAACCGGGGACTGACTTTTTTATTGTCAAGAAAAACATCATTATGGTAAGATAGCAGAAGTGAAAAAATTGAAGAAAATCCGTGCGATATGCGGGAGAGGTTCTAGCTACACCCTCTATAAAAAACTAAGGACGAGCTGTATCCTTGGATACGGCCTTTTTTATGTTTTTCTAGAGCACCTTCCGAAAAAAGGTGTTTTTTTGCGTGAATTAGCTGTAGCGATGTCTCTCGCCGGCGTTTTTATTGCGGAGAAGGAGAGGAATCATGAAAAAAGAAAAAGCAATTGTCGTATTTAGCGGCGGCCAAGACAGCACAACATGCTTACTGTGGGCCTTAAAAGAATTCGAAGAAGTCGAAACGGTGACTTTTCATTATAATCAGCGACATTCTCAGGAAATTGAAGTGGCAAAATCCATTGCGGAAAAGCTTGGTGTGAAAAATCATTTGCTTGATATGTCACTTTTAAATCAGCTTGCACCGAATGCCCTGACTAGAAATGATATTGAGATAGAAGTAAAAGACGGCGAACTGCCATCCACATTCGTTCCAGGCCGCAATTTGGTATTCTTATCCTTTGCGTCTATCCTGGCTTACCAAATTGGCGCGCGCCACATTATTACAGGAGTTTGCGAGACAGACTTCAGCGGTTATCCTGACTGCCGTGACGAATTCGTGAAATCTTGCAATGTCACGGTAAATCTGGCAATGGAGAAGCCGTTTGTGATCCACACGCCTCTCATGTGGCTCAATAAGGCGGAAACGTGGAAGCTTGCAGATGAGCTTGGCGCGCTGGATTTTGTGAAAAACAACACGCTGACATGCTATAACGGCATCATCGCCGACGGCTGCGGCGAATGTCCGGCATGTCACCTTCGTTCAAAAGGTTATGAAGAATATATGATGATGAAAGGAGAGCGTGCATAAATTGTTATCTCAAATTTATCCGCAGGCCCAGCATCCTTATTCGTTTGAACTGAATAAGGACATGCATATCTCAGCCGCTCATTTTATCCCTCGGGAAAGTGCGGGAGCGTGCAGCAGGGTTCACGGACATACGTATACCGTAAATATAACCGTTGCCGGCGACGAACTTGACGATTCAGGCTTTCTTGTCAATTTCAGCGTACTCAAAAAACTGGTGCACGGAAACTATGATCACACGCTATTAAATGATCATGAAGATTTTTCTCAGGACGACCGGTATTCGCTGCCGACAACTGAAGTCGTGGCGAAAACGATTTATGACAACGTACAGGCTTATTTAGACACTTTGGAGAATAAGCCGACCTGTGTACAGGTGTTTGTCCGTGAAACACCGACAAGCTACTGTGTCTACCGTCCGAAAAAGGGTGGTTTGAATGGCTAAAGGAATTCCTGTATTAGAAATTTTTGGCCCGACGATTCAAGGAGAAGGCATGGTGATCGGACAGAAAACGATGTTCGTCCGGACAGCCGGCTGCGATTATTCCTGCAGCTGGTGTGACTCCGCTTTCACTTGGGACGGGTCTGCTAAAAAAGATATTCGCTGGATGACGGGGGAGGAGATTTTTGCGGAGCTTAAGGACATTGGGGGAGACGCGTTTTCTCATGTGACGATCTCAGGCGGTAACCCGGCCCTGTTAAAACAGCTGGATGCTTTTATTGAACTGCTGAAGGAAAATAACATCCGTGCAGCGCTTGAAACTCAAGGGACCGTTTATCAGGATTGGTTTACGCTGATTGATGACCTGACAATTTCTCCAAAACCGCCAAGCTCAAAAATGGTAACGAACTTTCAAAAGCTTGACCACATTTTAACTTCACTTCAAGAGAATGATAGACAGCATGCTGTCAGCTTGAAGGTTGTCATCTTTAATGATGAAGATCTGGAATTTGCTAAAACTGTGCACAAGCGGTATCCGGGAATCCCGTTTTATTTACAAGTCGGAAATGATGACGTGCATACGACAGATGATCAGTCACTGATTGCACATTTGCTTGGAAAATATGAAGCGCTTGTTGATAAGGTAGCTGTCGATGCGGAGCTGAATCTCGTCAGAGTGCTCCCGCAGCTGCACACCCTGTTATGGGGCAACAAACGCGGAGTATAATAGAAAGGAAGATGAACATGACGACAAGAAAAGAATCAGAATTAGAAGGTGTAACATTGCTAGGCAACCAAGGTACAAATTATTTGTTCGAATATGCACCGGACGTGCTGGAATCCTTCCCTAATAAACATGTAAACCGTGACTACTTTGTAAAATTCAATTGTCCGGAATTCACATCTTTATGTCCTAAAACAGGGCAGCCTGACTTTGCGACAATCTACATCAGCTACATTCCTGATGAAAAAATGGTTGAAAGCAAATCATTAAAGCTGTATCTATTCAGCTTCAGAAACCATGGTGACTTCCACGAGGACTGCATGAACATCATCATGAATGACTTGATCGAATTAATGGACCCGCGCTACATTGAAGTATGGGGCAAATTCACGCCAAGAGGCGGAATTTCCATCGATCCATACACAAACTACGGAAAACCTGGCACGAAATATGAGAAAATGGCCGAGTACCGCATGATGAATCATGACTTGTATCCGGAGACGATTGATAATCGTTAATTATTCCGTTGTGTGATACGGAGTGTAAAAGGAAGTGGAGTCACAGTAAAATCCGAACATTCAGCGTTAATTTTCAGCGGAATTGTGACCGAGTCACAGCGAATTGTGACCGGAGTGTGACCCGCACTAAGCTCAATAAAAGTGGGAAAAGTCAAACCTGAAAATGGCTCTACTCATGGAAATTGTATTAAAAAGTGTCACCTGAGGTGCAACCTGAACTGTGACTTTTATGCAGTGAAAAATTGATAGTACAGAAGCAGATTAAGGCGTACAATTTGTACGTCTTTTCTTTTTTATCCGAAAGAAAAAATGCCTATCTAGAGATCATAGGCATTAAATATTATTATCAATATCTTCATTTGTTTTTTGGCTAAGTTTCTGAACCTTCTCTTTAACATTTGAAACAGCTCTTTTTGAATTTCATCAAAGTTCTCCTGAATATAGTCCATGACACTTCTTATTAGAACTTTACTTTCAAAATTGAATATCTCATTTATTTCTGACTGTTCTTCATCTGTTAGGTGATGGTATTGAAGTTGTTTAGCATTTACTTCAGCAGCTACATCAATACTAACTTAGTTGTTCTGGTTGTACAATTTCATATTCACCTTCTGCATACTCTTGCTCCGCATAATGGCCTCCCCATTGACAGAGCTCCTGCAAGATAGGTTTAAGAGATTCTCCAAGTTCAGTGGATGAATATTCAACCTTCGGCGGTACTTGATTATACATCTTTCTGCTCACAAGTCCACTGGCTTCAAGCTCTCTAAGTGTTTGAATCAGCATTTTCTGAGTTATATTTGGGATAATGCGCTTTAATTCACTCGTTCTCTTTGGTCCATTCATTAAAAAGTATAATACAAGGCCTTTCCATTTTCCGCCAATAACTTCCTTTGTCACTTCAAACCCACAACTAAATTTTTTCATGTCTAAAGCTCTCCATTCCACATTTATTACTTTTTAGTTACTATATCACAAAAAAGTGGGTACTTCCGATAATGTGCTTACTGAAGGATACTATATCTTGTAAGTTGTTCTTCAAGTACTTAAAGGTACTAGACATAAAATAAAATTAATTCTAAAGGAGTGTTAAGTATGGGTAAATTTGAAGGTGAAATAGCGCTTGTAACGGGTGGAACAAGTGGGATTGGTCTTGCTACAGCACAAAAATTTGTAAACGAAGGTGCATATGTTTATATCACGGGACGTAGACAAAACGAACTTGATAAAGCTGTTAACCAAATTGGCAAGAACGTAACCGGTGTTCAAGGTGATATTTCTAAGCTTGAAGACTTAGACAAACTATATGACATTATAAAGCAGGAAAAAGGTAAGTTGGACATTCTTTTTGCTAATGCAGGCATCGGCAACTTCCTTCCATTAGGTGAAATTACTGAAGAGCAGGTTGATAGAACGTTCGACATTAACGTTAAAGGAACCATCTTTACTGTTCAAAAAGCGTTATCACTATTCCCGGACAAAGTAGGTTCTATTATTGTAACGGGCTCTACTGCTGGATCAATTGGCAACCCAGCGTTTAGTGTATATGGAGCATCTAAAGCAGCATTAAGAGCACTAGTTCGCAACTGGATTCTTGACCTAAAAGGTACTGAAATCCGTGTAAATGTGGTTAGTCCAGGAGGTATTCTTACACCTGCCTACGATGAGCTTTTTGGTGATGCACTTGAAGAGGTACTGGAAAATAGCAGAAATACTGTTCCAGCTGGAAAAGTTGGGACACCTGAAGAAGTAGCAAACGCTGTATCTTTCCTTGCTTCAGACGAAAGCAGTTACTTGACAGGTGTTGAATTGTTCGTAGATGGCGGGCTAGCACAGGTATAATTTCCCTGCGCAGAGATTACAAATAGTCCCCAAAAAAGGTTGATGGGAATTTACTTGAAGAAGTCGTATAAAAAAGTCGTTTTCCTTAAAGGACAGGGAATTCGACTTTTTTATGTTTGAATTTGCTTAACGTTGTAAATTCGCATTTTCCTGGGGCTACCACTAAATGACCTGTAAAAAAGATTACTTTGTGAATAAATGTACTTAAAGTAACGGGGGCGTTAGTTGAAGAACAAACAACACCGTTGTTGTAGTAAATGAGGTCATTTGTTGTACAAAAAAAGGATAGTTGAATACAGGCATTTTCACCCTGTTCATCTATCCTCTCTTTTTGTTTATAAAATGTGTGACATTTCATTTGGTTTCTTAATTATTAATAAAATTAAACATTTTCTTGACTTTTAATAAAAAATAATATCC
Source organism: Bacillus sp. SG20033 (assembly GCF_044570195.1). NCBI lineage: Bacteria > Bacillati > Bacillota > Bacilli > Caryophanales > Bacillaceae > Bacillus > Bacillus sp. SG20033. The sequence continues at coordinate 1,515,124 of NZ_CP172606.1, forward strand.
CTGTCCTTGTATTCTAATACTTTTAAAAATATTTAAAGGAATCCTTATGTCCTGAATAACCACATAGGAAAATATGTTGTAGGTTGCTTTCTTTTTTTGTGGGGCATCCCACACAAGCTATCTCGTGATCTCACACCTGAACGTTTTTTATAGACTAGTACCGCGACAAGTTATATTACATATACATACCAATAAAGTAGACATTAAAAAGTGAAAGAGAGGATGGAAATGTGTGAAAATTCTTTTCCTTGAGAGTCATCCCATGTGGCTCTATGGTTTACCGAATGGGTTTAGGGAAGCAGGACATACCGTAATGATTTCCGGTCCTGTAAGTCGGGAAAATATAACTGAAATGATAGACGAATTTAAACCAGATCTAATAGTATCTATGGGATGGACACCAGAGCATTCAAGGGAAAAGCAGGCCTGGATTCGCAACGCTACTAAAAAGGTGAATATCCCTCTCGTTTATTGGGCAACTGAAGACCCGCTGCACACTCAAAACTTTACTATCCCGTTAATTAAAAAGATGAAACCGGATTTTGTTTTCACGGTTACGCCTTCTCTGTGTAAAACTTATGAAAGCACGGGGATTAAAGCAGCTCACTTAGACTTTGCATTTCACGAAAGTATACATCACCAGATTAAACCATTAGCAAAATACAGTTGTGATATAGCGGTGGTGGCTAATGCTTACCCTAATTTTCTTGAAGAACATCCGGAAGTGTTCCGTTCGTCCTCTTTAAAAACGCTTATTCGTCCTCTTATACGGAAAGGTATTCGCATTGATTTTTGGGGGAGAAACTGGGAAAAAATGAGTAAATATATAGGAAGAGAAATTCCCCGCAATTGGATCCATGGATACCTTGATTATACTGAAGCATATAAAGTTTACAGTTCAGCAAAAATCATTATCGGTTTGCAAAACTGTGAAAGCCAACTTACGCAACGCACCTATGAGATTCTTGGTTCCGGGGGGTTTTTATTGACATCGGATACACCAGCAGTTCGAGATAAATTCAAACCTGGCCGCGATCTCATCGTTTCTTCCTCCCCAAAAGAAACATTGGAAAAGGTTGAATACTATTTGAATCATGATAGCGAGAGAAAAAAGATTCAGATAAACGGTAAAAAGGCTGTAAAGAATGATTCCTATCGGCATAGAGCCGAGAGAATGCTTGAGGTGCTAAAAAGCAGAGGAATTATAAGAAACTTAGGGGAAACCATTCATTATGTAGATGTTCTTAAAGAAAAATACGTGATCCATCATGTTACTCCCGGTGAAACATTATCAATAATTTCCAGGAAGTATAATGTTTCCCTGCAGCAACTCATGGAGCTTAATCATTTCAAATCAGATCAAATATATGCTGGACAAATCATTAAGATTAGAGAGAAACGGTTTAGAAATATTAATAACAAATTTTTCTAAAGGAGAGTAATATGAATGAAGGGGAAAATACCTAAAATAAGAAATCAAGCGAATAAAGTAAAAAGAACGCCTCGTTATATGGAATTTCCCGTGACATACGAAGTATATCATGTGGAATCCGGCGATACATTATGGACGATTGCCAAATCCTTTAAAATTCCGGTACAACAACTTATGAATCTTAATAAGCTTTCTTCAGATAGAATTTATCCTGGACAAATTATAAAGATAAGAGAAAGATAATCTTTGAGGTTTCGGAAACGAATCAAATTGAAATGACAATCCTCATTTTTTTATTTGTGGGGAACTTGATATTTTTGGGGATGAAGGGGTTATGAGATGTTTCAAATGAGCTATTTCTATTCTGGATTAGGATGGGATTTTATTCAACACGTTGATCAAACGAACGGAGTATTAAATGTTGTGTCTCCTGATTTTTTCTATATCAGAAAAGATGGATCATTACTTCTCCGTTCAGCTAATCCCGATGTGATTAAAGCTCTTCATAGAAGAAAATTAAAAGTAGTTCCTTTTCTAAGCAATCATTGGGATCAGGATTTGGGACGATTTGCATTAATGAACCGAGTCCTTTTAGCTAAACAAATTTCTCATGCAATAGAAGAACTGGATTTGGACGGAGTTAATATCGATATAGAAAACCTTACAGAAAAAGATCGGAATCTATTTACAGATTTTATTAGATTAGTAAGGAAAAGTATTCCTAGACATAAAGAAGTATCAGTTGCAGTGGCGGCAAATCCTTTTGGCTGGACGAAGGGCTGGCACGGATCATATGATTACGAGTATTTAGCTAAATATGCAGATTATCTTATGGTTATGGCCTATGATGAAAGCCGCCTTGCTGGGCCTACTGCAAGTGTAGGATGGGTGGAAAAGTCCATTCAATATGTTCTGACCCAAAAAATTTCTCCTCAAAAACTAGTTTTAGGATTGCCATTCTATGGCCGCTGCTGGATGGAAGGCCAATCTGCCTCTCAAGCCATTCCCCTTTACCTTGTTGACTCATTAGTAAAAAGGCATAGCGGGACAATTATTTTTGACACAAAGAGTCAATCTCCAAAAGCTATTTTTACTGTCAATCACGATAACAAGGGGCCGTTGCCTTCGGGAACATATACATTATGGTTTGAAAATGAACAGTCACTCAGAGCAAAAATAAAACTCGCTCAAAAATATAATCTGAAAGGTCTTGGCAGCTGGAGTCTTGGACAAGAAGATGCGTCAGTCTGGAATACAGTGTTTAAAAATATATAATGATTTATAGTTCAGAACAAAATTCGAAGATAATTGCAATGAATCTCTAAATGGACATACTGAAAGGAGTTTATTACGAGTGCGGGTAAAACAGTGAGGGCATTCCATAGGCCCTTCTCCCGAAATGTTCTATACGAGGCATTACATTGGGCTTGAAATACACATTCAAACTTATGTTATAGTACGCATTTTACGGATGTGTTGAATTTATTCTGCTTCCATGATTTAATCATACACATGCTACTTGATAGCAGGGTTATCGCATTTCATTCAGAATTGTTCAGGATCGATATGGAAGCGCACGACTAACTAGAACTTTAAAAGCATACACTCATATACTTCCTGAATGGATGCTGGTTTATCTAAAAAACATGATGAGAATTGATTGACCGCTCTCATTAAAGGATGGGGAAATTCAAGGCGCCAAGGTACGCATGGTGAAGCATGACTTGTTGATAATCGACCATATAGTTTCTCCTTAGAAATGAGGGGGTTTTTACATAAAAAAGACGAGCGAATCCGGGGGGAATTCCACTCGCCGCTTTCTAATGAAAAGACGGGATGCTGGATGGCAGCTCGTCTGTTTTATTATAATTTAACGAACGTATGTTTGTAAAGGTGTCTTTTCGAATGAATTGGTTCATATAACCGTTAAGAATAGATTCATTGTAAACATTCGCTAAGGTATGCTAAGATGCATGGACTATAAAGGAGTGATATGAAGTGAAGACATTGCGGTTAAACAATGTAACGTTAGAAATGGCTGCATATCAAGAGGAGAGCGAGCCGAAGCGAAAAATTGCATTTACCTTAAACGTTACGAGTGAGACTTACCATGATATCGCTGTCCTGTTGTATGAAAAAACGTTTAATGTCGAGGTTCCGGAACGCGATCTTGCCTTCCGGGGGGAAATGACAAATTATTCAACATCATTGACCAACCTGTACGAACCAGGGGCCGTCAGCGAGTTCTATATAGAAATAACGGAAATAGACAAAAACGCCGATTCATGATCGGTGTTTTTTATGTAAAAAAGCTGCCGGCCGGCAGCTTTTGAGAAAGCGAATTTCATATGTAAGGTGTTAAATTGTCCGTCTTGCAGTTTTTTGAATAAATGTGGAAATAAGGAGGTTTTAATAGGAGTCTCTGATGATCTTATAATTTTTATGATTAACAACTGTCAATGAATCTAACTCAAGATCCCGATAGTTATCCATGATCGTCACATCAACGATAACAGAATTCTCATTTACTTTTTCAACAACACCGGTTAATCCGTTTTTAAATTCAATGACATTCCCAACCTTAGCGATTTTCACAAGCTTCCTCTCCTTTAAACATAATAATGCCTTTTGAAAGTATTTTGCAGTATTTTCATTGAGAAGTAAAGCGATAAGGAGTTTTATCTCCCTTATGAATTGTCCTGTCGCTATAAAGATGATATATTGATTTTCGTCAATAGAAAGAAGAGGGGGGAATTTTTGTTGCGTCCCGAAGAAATAACAGAAATGATTGAACAGCTGCGCACCGGCGCCATAAACGAACTGAGAGTCCAGAAAGAGCATTTTCTTGATTTCAGGGCCGTGTTATCTAAACAAGATGATTTTAAACATTTCCGAGGAATTGCCCAGCAAGGCGGAGATGTTATCTTTCAATACTTAGAACAGCCAAGAAGCTGAAGGTTTCTCATACGTGAGAAGCCTTTTTATCATATATGACAGAATACAAGCCTTTTATTACAGCTGTCTGTAACAGGTGTAAATAAAATGTAAAGTGCCAAAGATGGATAAACATGTTTTAATTTGACAATATTTATAGAATTCCAGACTGTTTTTTTGCCATTAAGCAGTGAGTCATCCTCTTTATTCCATCCTGATACCTCCTTGGGAGAGTTGGAAAATCTTTTTCCGTGAAAATGAATGGATCTCTTGTTAAGGTTATGAAGTGTTTTTTGGAGCACTTTAAGGAGGAAACTGTATGACAACGAAATTCACTGCTCTGGCTGTTTTTCTTCTTTGTTTCATGCCTGCAGCCAAAATTGAGCATACACAAGCTTCACTACTGAGCGCAAAGAAGACAAAACATGAAGAAGCGAAATGGCTTACTCATATAGATCGAAATACGAATGAATCTTTCCCTTCACTGTCTGCTGATAAAGACAAGAAAATAAAACCGATTAAGCTATCAGCACACACTGAAAAGAAAGATAAAGATAAAGATAAACCGGACAAAACAAATGATGAGAAAGAAACATATACACAGTCTGAAAAAGAGTTGCTGTCCCGTCTCGTTCACGCAGAGGCCAAAGGAGAGTCATATAAAGGCAAGGTCGCTGTAGCAAGCGTTGTACTGAACAGGACGGAGAAAAAAGGTTTTCCTGATACGATAAGAGGAGTTATTTATCAGAAAAACGCCTTTGAACCGGTCGCAAACGGGAGCATTAACCAAAAGCCTGATAAAGAATCGATTGAAGCTGCCGAAGAAGCGCTGTCCTCAAAAAATAGAGAAACAGATGCCATATTCTTTTATAATCCGAAAACAGCGTCAGATAATTGGATTCGTTCAAGAAAAATCGTAGAAAAAATCGGCAGACACGTTTTTGCCGTCTAAGCATAGAAGAGACAATTTGTCTCAGCTGTGCTTTTTTTCATATAAAGAGTAAAAATAAAATAATTTTTGAACTTGTCTCATATGATGTTGGTAGTACAAGAGACAAGGAGAGACATCATGAATCGATTTGTGAAAGGGATCATTCTTTTATCCATTGCCGCCTTTTTCGCTGAATGCCTTGAATTTGTCGTCAATATGATTTTGGCGCGGGAGCTTGGCGAGCATGGGATGGGGCTTTACATGAGTATTTTGCCCACGATCTTTTTAATTATTGTCATCGCGAGCCTGGAACTGCCGATATCCATTTCTAAATTCATTGCCGAGTCAAATCCTAAGCTTCATGAAAGCATGCTGAGGCACGCTTTCAGAATGACAGCCATTTTTACTGCTTTTTCTACTGTCGCCGCTAGTATTGCGCTTCCGTTTATTCCGGTATTTGATACATACCACCCGTTTATTAAAGGGATTGTCATCGGCTTAATTCCTGTTGTCGCCTTTACTTCAATCGCCAGGGGCTACTTTATGGGTGTGCAGAAAATGGGGAAGATCGCAATTGCCAATGTGCTGAAAAAAATCATCCAGCTCTTGTGCTTATTCCTCTTTTTTCAATGGTACTCATTTGAATTGGACATGGCTGTGCTGATTTCCTTGTTTGTTCTGGTCGTGAGTGATGTGGTCGTGCTTGTTTATTTATATTCACAATTTATCATGGCAAGGCGGGCGTTATCCGGCCAGCAGCACATTCATTTGCGCGGAAAGGATGTAAGGAAAAGACTGCTTGCTGTTTCAATTCCTACAACAGGACTGCGCATTTTTCATGCGGTTGTCAATGCAATTGAACCCTTTTTAGTAAAAGGAGCTCTTTTGGCTGCGGGCGTTGCCGGGACAGCGGCGATCGATCAATACGGAATGCTGGCAGGAGTGGCTGTGACGATAGGGTCGTTCCCTGCTTTTATTGCCCATTCGTTAATGGTCGTCATGATACCGAGTATTTCGGAAGCTTATGCACTTTCTCAGTATGACATCGTGTTAAAAAGGCTGAAGCAGTCGATTTTCATTACATTAGGTTACGGTATACCTGCCGTCTGGGTCATGTTCCAGTTTGCGGGACCTCTCACGCATTTGTTTTTTCACTCTCCTGAAGCGCAGTATTACTTGCAGCTGTTGTGGCCTTACTTTCTCTTTCATCTGTTTGTCATGCCGCTGCAGGCGTGCTTAATCGGGATGGGTTTTGTGAAAGAGGCTTTTTATCACAATGTATGGAGCCATATCGTTGCGCTAAGTATGATGTATGTACTGGGATCAATGGAGAATCTGCAAATGCTCGGGATTATCCTTGGAATGAACACTGGCATGATTCTTTTGACGAGCCTGCACTATGCCACGATCTGCAAAGCATTGAAGGTATCCGTATTTCTTACGGGAGGGACCAGAACGCCGCGAATTGAAGGATGATAAAGGAACAGCAGGGGCAAGCTAATTGAAAAGCATGAAAGGAAGATTCCATGTTGACGAAGCGCTTGCTTACTATATACATTATGTTATTAGGGTTGATTGCATGGTTTCCATGTGCGGCACAAGCTGAGGAAAAACAGCCTGCTGTTCCCGCTGTTTTTCTTATGAAAACGATAGAAGGGGAGGACATCTCGATTCCGAATAAAGGGCAAAAAACAATTCTCCATTTTTGGACGTCATGGTGTCCGCCCTGCAAAAAGGAGCTTCCCCAGTTTCAATCGTTTTATGATGCCCATCCATCCGACAGTGTAAAGCTGGTAACGGTGAATTTAGTGAATTCGGAACAAAATCAGCAAGTCGTTGAAGATTTTATTAAAGCAAACAAGCTGACGTTCCCGATTGTCCTTGACTCAAAAGGGGAATTGATGAAGGAGTATCATATCATTACGATCCCAACATCATTTTTGCTGAATGAAAAGGGAGAAATTGAAAAAACAAAAATTGGCCCGATGACAGCGGAACAACTGAAGGAATGGACGGAAGAATAGCTGAGAGCATAGACTCTCAGCTTTTTTCATATAAGAAGAAGTGAATAAACATTAATGATAATTATTATCAAAAAGAAATTAAAATAATTATAATTGAAATTCTCATCGTGCGTGCTATAATAAAGGAAGACATCAAGAAATAACTGACGATAAAGCTGCCTTTTGGGCAGCGATTTTGTTTTTATAAGAGAAATGAAGATGATTTACGTTCTCAATTAGAGAGGAGAATTCGATATGAATGAACAAGTTATCGTTCAACGCGACCCGCACGAGCCATTGAAAACAGACAAAAGGGAAAAAAACTGGGCACAGCACGCGGAGCTTATTGCAGCACTTGTATCAGGCGCTCTTATTTTGGCAGGCTGGCTCTTATCCGGATATCAGGTATTATCCATAATACTTTTCTTGCTGGCTTTTGTGATCGGCGGATTTGCTAAAGCAAAGGAAGGAATCGAAGAAACACTCGAATCCAAAACGCTGAATGTAGAACTTTTAATGATTTTCGCTGCCGTTGGTTCCGCCTTGATCGGATACTGGGCAGAGGGTGCTATTTTAATATTTATTTTTTCCTTAAGCGGAGCTTTAGAAACATACACGATGAATAAAAGCAGCAGAGATTTAACGTCTTTAATGCAGCTTGAGCCTGAAGAAGCGACATTGATGGTCAATGGTGAAACCAAAAGAGTTCCGGTTTCAGACTTGCAGGCCGGTGATATGATTGTGATCAAACCTGGAGAACGCGTAGCGGCAGACGGTATCATTGAATCGGGCTCGACAAGTCTTGACGAGTCGGCTTTAACAGGTGAATCAATGCCTGTAGAAAAAAACACAGGCGACACTGTATTCACAGGAACGGTGAATCGTAATGGCTCCTTGACTGTCCGTGTCACGAAAGCAAATGAAGATTCGTTATTCAGAAAAATTATCAAACTGGTTGAATCAGCGCAAAATAGTGTTTCACCCGCGCAGGCTTTCATCGAACGATTTGAAAATGCTTATGTGAAAGGTGTGCTAATTGCGGTGGCGCTCCTTTTATTCGTCCCGCACTTTGCGCTGGGCTGGAGCTGGAGTGAAACCTTCTACCGCGCAATGGTGTTTATGGTTGTCGCGTCACCTTGTGCGCTTGTCGCCTCTATTATGCCAGCTGCGCTGTCCCTGATTTCAAATGGCGCCCGCAACGGTATGCTTGTGAAAGGAAGCGTCTTTCTTGAACAGCTGGGCTCAGTGCAAATGATCGCCTTTGATAAAACCGGCACTGTAACAAAAGGCCAGCCTGCCGTAGAGACGATCAGAATAGCTGAAGGATTCAGTGAAGCGGAAGTTCTTGAGGCTGTCTATGCCATCGAAACGCAATCAAGCCATCCGCTCGCCCAAGCCATAACGGCGTACGCTGAAAGCCGCGGCGTGAATCAGTCCGGCTACATATCTATAGAAGAAACCTCAGGGTTTGGCGTTATGGCAGAAGTGTCGGGTGCGAAATGGAAGGTCGGTAAAGCAGGTTTTATCGGCGAGGAAATGGCAGCACAATTTATGAAACAAACAGCATCAGATGTCATTCAAAGCGGTCATACAATTGTATTTGTGAAAAAGGATGATCAAATAGCAGGCTGTATCGCACTGAAGGACCAAATCAGGCCTGAAGCAAAAGAGGTCATGGAAGAACTGAACCGACTTGGGATTAAAACGGCCATGCTGACAGGAGATCACGAAGACACGGCTCAAGCGATTGCCAAGGAAGCCGGCATGACAACTGTCGTGGCAGAATGCCTGCCTGACCAAAAAGTGAATGAAATCAAACGGTTAAAAGAAGAATTCGGAACGATTGCAATGGTGGGTGACGGAATCAATGACGCGCCGGCACTCAAAGCGGCGGATGTCGGCATTGCGATGGGCGGCGGAACAGATGTAGCACTTGAGACCGCTGATATGGTCCTCATGAAAAACGATTTGAAAAAGCTCGTAAACATGTGCCGCTTGTCTCGGAAAATGAACAGGATCATCAAACAAAATATCGTGTTTTCTCTAGCTGTAATCTGCCTGCTGATTTGTGCAAACTTTTTGCAGGTGATGGAATTGCCATTTGGCGTGATTGGTCATGAGGGCAGCACGATTTTGGTCATACTAAACGGTTTAAGACTCCTAAAATAAAACCAGCAGCCTAATCAGGCTGCTGGCTTTTTATGTATTAAGCTTTCCCTTCATTTTTGTCTTTATCAGATCTTTTCATAACCAGGATGAGAGCGAGGATGCAGCAAAGGAAACCCGCTGCACAGCCTATGATAGAGCTGTAATAATAAAAGCCCACCATCTTCATCCCGATAAAAGGAGCGGAAATTCCCAAAACCGTTAAGAGCATAACTGCTTTTCGTCTGAAAAAATTCATCAGCAAACGGAACAACCCCCCTGCGATTGAACGTTACTGTCAGTATACAGGAAGAGGAGCAGGAAATAAAATGCATTAGAAAATGAAGGCGTCGTGAAAGGCAAACACCGGTAAAACCTGTTACAATGGAAGACAGAACAATGCATTGCAAATGGCAGGGAGGAACAAGAAGTGAATAGAATACAACGCGTCTCTTCATGGCTGAAGGAAGCGGGGCATACTGCCGCATTTATTCATACAAAAGAAAATGTTTTTTACTTAACCGGTTTTTACACAGAGCCGCATGAAAGATTAATGGGGTTATTTATTTTTCAAGAAGAGGAGCCTTTCTTTGTTTGTCCAGGAATGGAAGCAGGACAGGCCCGCAACGCAGGCTGGAATCATGAAATCATTGGCTATGCGGATCACGAAAATCCGTGGGAGCTGATAGAGAAGGCCTTGAAAAAGCGAAATATCAGCATACATACGCTTGCGGTCGAAAAGGATTCAATCTCGCTATCTCGTGCAGAACAGCTGAAGCACGCGACGGGCGGGGCTCGATTTGTTTCAGCAGAAGAAACACTCAATCAATTTCGCCTGATTAAAGATGACAATGAAATTCGTTTGCTGAAAGAGGCGGCAAAGCTTGCGGATTACGGTGTTGAAGTCGGCACAGCCGCTTTGCGTGAAGGCATCAGTGAAGTGGAAGTGCTCGCTCAAATTGAGTATGAGCTGAAGAAAAAAGGAATTCAGGGCATGTCTTTCTCTACAATGGTTTTATTCGGAGAAAAATCAGGCCAGCCTCATGGAAATCCTGGTACAGCCACGTTGAAGAAAGGTGATTTTGTTTTATTTGATCTCGGTGTTATTCTTGACGGCTATTGCTCTGATATTACAAGAACGTTTGCATACAAAACCATCAATCCGAAGCAGGAGGCCATTTACGAGACTGTGCTTCAAGCGGAAAAAGCCGCGATTGAGGCAAGCAAACCCGGTGTGAGAATCGGAGATCTGGATTTAACAGCCCGTGGAATCATTGAAAAAGCGGGATACGGTGACTATTTTCCTCACCGGCTTGGGCATGGACTCGGAATTTCTGTCCATGAGTATCCATCCATGAGCCAGGCCAACGATACACTGTTGCAGGAAGGCATGGTCTACACGATCGAACCGGGGATTTATGTGCCTGAGATCGGCGGCGTGCGCATTGAGGATGACGTTCACGTAACAAAGGACGGAGCAGTTGCTCTGACCCAATATCCAAAGGAATTAATCATACTGCCGTAATAGAAATAAAAAAGGACTTTGTTCTCGACATCGTCCTTTTTTATCTGCATTAAATAAAAAAATCATCAAATGTTCGAAAGGGTTTAATTTCATGTTTTTGGTTGAGAGGTTTTACAGCAAGACAGCTGCCACCGAGAACAGTGAGACATAACCCAATTAAAATGAAGAAACCCATGTGATCTTCTCCTTTCAGCTTAAAACACAAAAAGATATCTGGTACGTCCATATCATATTGTATGAAACGCATTCCAGATCAAGGGGATTTAGAAAGAAGGGAATCTATGGCTAATATTAAAGACATTGCAGAAAAAGCCGGTGTCTCTGTTACAACGGTTTCCCGAGTCATAAACAATCATCCATACGTCTGTGAAGACAAACGAAAAAGAGTGTTTGAGGCAATGGAATCATTGGAGTACACGAGAAATATTCACGCTGTACATTTGTCGAAAGGATTTTCAAACATGATTGGTGTTGTCTTGCCAACGGTTAATCTGCCATATTTTGCAGAGCTGATTGCAGGAATAGCCGACGCAGCCTCGGAATCCGGGGTTCACCTCTCTTTATTCCAAACAAACTATGAGGTACAAAAAGAAATCTTTGCGCTGTCCCAATTAAAGCAGCGCCAGGTTGACGGCCTGATTTTTTGCTCAAAGGCGCTTGCTGATGAGAAACTCATGGAATGGGAGGGCCCGATTTTGCTTTGCCAGAATTCAGATAATGCCCGCTTCCCAACCATCAGCATTCCTCACCAAGAAGCATTTCGGAACGGCTTGGACTATTTAATTGCCAAAGGGCACAAAAAAATAGCCATCTGTTTGGCAAGAAAAAAAGGCATGAACAGCCATTTTCGAATCAAAGCCTACAAAGAGGCATTGGAAGAGATCGGCGAGGCATTTCGTGAAGACTGGGTAATTGAGAAAGCGATTACAATCAATGATGGGAAGGCGCTTTTTCATAAATGGAAAACGTGGAAGGAAAAGCCGACGGCTATTTTTGTTGCCAATGACCAAGTCTCAGCAGGGCTTTTTCTTGAAGCAAAGAACCAGCGGGTGTCAGTACCGGATGAGCTTGCAATCTTAAGCGTTGATAACCACGAAATCAGCCAAGCGCTTGGAATCACAACGATCGATATTCAGACAAGGGAAATGGGAAAGCAGGCATTTGCCATACTGGAAAAAAGAATTCAAGGGCAGCCGATTGAAAGGAAAGTTCTGGATTACCGTCTCATCGAAAGATCGACTGTTTAGTGAATGCATTGAAAAAAGGTTTGACGTGCCTTCCGTTCGTTATGTACGATATGAGGTATTGAATGACAAAGGAGCTGAGGATCGTGAATGGGTCCTTCACAGTGAAAAAGGTACTGAATAATAACGTATTAATTGCTTCTCATCATAAATACAGCGAAGTCGTTTTAATCGGAAAAGGTATTGGTTTCGGAAAAAAACAAGATGATGTCATTGAAGATAAAGGCTACGATAAAATGTTCATTTTAAAAGACGAGAAGGAACAAAAACAGTTTAAAAAGCTCCTTGACTATGTTGATGAAAACCTCGTTGATATTTCAAACGATGTCATCTATCACATAAGCAATAGGACTAATCACTCATTAAATGAACATATTCACATTGCGTTGACAGACCATATCGCATTTGCGATCAAAAGGCAGCAGCAGGGATTTGATATGAAAAATCCATTTTTAATGGAGACTCAGTCACTATATCCTGAGGAGTACCAAATTGCCAAAGAAGTCATAGATATGATCAATGAAAAAGCGGGAATCTGCCTTCCAGAAGGGGAGATTGGTTTTATCGCTCTGCATATCCATTCAGCGTTGACAAACCGTCCGCTGTCCGAGGTCAATCAGCACTCTCAGCTCATGGCGCAGCTTGTCGAGGTGATTGAAGACTCATTTCAAATGAAAGTAAATAAGGAAAGTGTCAACTATTTGCGGCTGATCCGACATATCAGATTTACAATAGAAAGAATTAAAAAAGAAGAACCGACTAAAGAACCAGAAAAATTAATGTTGTTATTGAAAAATGAATATCCGCTATGCTACAATACAGCTTGGAAATTGATTAAAATCTTGCAGCAAACATTGAAGAAACCAGTTCATGAGGCGGAAGCGGTTTATCTGACGCTTCATCTGTACCGATTAACCAATAAAATTTCATAAATTCAGTTTATCCTTATAACGTGTTACTGATTCGATCAGGCATGAGTGATTGAGGGAAAAAAACGGGAAGTTCATTCTCGTTCTTTTGCGCACCCAATTTTGCTCATGCCTTTTTGTTGTGTAAAAGGGCAAATGTAAACGGTTAAACTGGAAGACTTACGCCTGTGAATTCGTTGTCATGATTTTTAGCTGTAAGGTCAGACTAGTAAAAAGAGGAGGTCAATTCTTATGTTTAAAGCATTATTCGGCGTTCTTCAAAAAATTGGGCGTGCGCTTATGCTTCCAGTTGCGATCCTTCCGGCTGCGGGGATTTTGCTTGCGATCGGGAATGCGATGCAAAATAAGGACATGATTCAGGTCCTGCATTTCTTGAGCAATGACAATGTTCAGCTTGTAGCAGGTGTGATGGAAAGCGCTGGGCAGATTGTTTTCGATAACCTTCCGCTTCTTTTCGCAGTAGGTGTAGCCATCGGGCTTGCCAACGGTGATGGAGTTGCAGGGATTGCAGCAATTATCGGTTATCTTGTAATGAATGTATCCATGAGTGCGGTTCTTCTTGCAAACGGAACCATTCCTTCGGATTCAGTTGAAAGAGCCAAGTTCTTTACGGAAAACCATCCTGCATATGTAAACATGCTTGGTATACCTACCTTGGCGACAGGGGTGTTCGGCGGTATTATCGTCGGTGTGTTAGCTGCATTATTGTTTAACAGATTTTACACAATTGAACTGCCGCAATACCTTGGTTTCTTTGCGGGTAAACGTTTCGTTCCAATTGTTACGTCAATTTCTGCACTGATTCTGGGTCTTATTATGTTAGTGATCTGGCCTCCGATCCAGCATGGATTGAATGCCTTTTCAACAGGATTAGTGGAAGCGAATCCAACCCTTGCTGCATTTATCTTCGGGGTGATTGAACGTTCGCTTATCCCATTCGGATTGCACCACATTTTCTATTCGCCGTTCTGGTATGAATTCTTCAGCTATAAGAGTGCAGCAGGAGAAATCATCCGCGGGGATCAGCGTATCTTTATGGCGCAGATTAAAGACGGCGTACAGTTAACGGCAGGTACGTTCATGACAGGTAAATATCCATTTATGATGTTCGGTCTGCCTGCTGCGGCGCTTGCCATTTATCATGAAGCAAAACCGCAAAACAAAAAACTTGTTGCAGGTATTATGGGTTCAGCGGCCTTGACATCCTTCTTAACGGGGATCACAGAGCCATTGGAATTTTCTTTCTTATTCGTTGCTCCAGTCCTGTTTGCGATTCACTGTTTGTTTGCGGGACTTTCATTCATGGTCATGCAGCTGTTGAATGTTAAGATTGGTATGACATTCTCCGGCGGTTTAATTGACTACTTCCTATTCGGTATTTTACCGAACCGGACGGCATGGTGGCTTGTCATCCCTGTCGGCTTAGGGTTAGCGGTCATTTACTACTTCGGATTCCGATTTGCCATCCGCAAATTTAATCTGAAAACACCTGGACGCGAGGATGCTGCGGAAGAAACAGCAGCACCTGGGAAAACAGGTGAAGCAGGGGATCTTCCTTATGAGATTCTGCAGGCAATGGGTGACCAGGAAAACATCAAACACCTTGATGCTTGTATCACTCGTCTGCGTGTGACTGTAAACGATCAGAAAAAGGTTGATAAAGACCGTCTGAAACAGCTTGGCGCTTCCGGAGTGCTGGAAGTCGGCAACAACATTCAGGCTATTTTCGGACCGCGTTCTGACGGGTTAAAAACACAAATGCAAGACATTATTGCGGGACGCAAGCCTAGACCTGAACCGAAAACATCTGCTCAAGAGGAAGTAGGCCAGCAGGTTGAGGAAGTGATTGCAGAACCGCTGCAAAATGAAATCGGCGAGGAAGTTTTCGTTTCTCCGATTACCGGGGAAATTCACCCGATTACGGATGTTCCTGACCAAGTCTTCTCAGGGAAAATGATGGGTGACGGTTTTGCGATTCTCCCTTCTGAAGGAATTGTCGTATCACCGGTTCGCGGAAAAATTCTAAATGTGTTCCCGACGAAACATGCGATCGGCCTGCAATCCGACGGCGGAAGAGAAATTTTAATCCACTTTGGTATTGATACCGTCAGCCTGAAGGGCGAAGGATTTACGTCTTTCGTATCAGAAGGAGACCGTGTTGAGCCTGGACAAAAACTTCTTGAAGTTGATCTGGATGCAGTCAAACCGAATGTACCATCTCTCATGACACCGATTGTATTTACAAACCTTGCTGAAGGAGAAACAGTCAGCATTAAAGCAAGCGGTTCAGTCAACAGAGAACAAGAAGATATTGTGAAGATTGAAAAATAAGGGTGTTAGTACGCCGTGCTTGTCAGATGACAAGTACGGTTGTATGATATAATATTGTGAAGTAATAAAGCTTTAAGTTAAAAGGAGAATGATAAAAATGGCACAAAAAACATTTAAAGTAACTGCAGATTCTGGAATCCATGCTCGTCCTGCGACAGTTCTTGTACAAACTGCTAGCAAATACGACGCTGACGTTAATTTAGAATATAACGGCAAAACAGTTAACCTTAAATCTATTATGGGTGTTATGTCTTTAGGTATCGCTAAAGGCGCTGAGATCACAATCTCTGCTTCCGGAGCTGACGAAAACGATGCTCTTAACGCTTTAGAAGAAACAATGAAAAGCGAAGGACTCGGCGAGTAATGCAAGAATTAAAAGGGATTGGTGCTTCAGCCGGCATCGCGATTGCAAAAGCATACCGGCTTGAAGAGCCAGATTTAACGGTTGAAAAGAAAAACATCTCTGATTCTGAAGCGGAAGTAAGCCGTTTTGATGAAGCGATTGCACGTTCAAAAGAAGAGCTCGAAAAAATCAAAGAGCACGCTTTGAAAGAACTGGGTCAGGATAAAGCTGATATTTTTTCTGCTCACCTTTTAGTTCTCAGTGACCCTGAGCTTCTGAACCCTGTGAAAGAAAAAATCAGCACTGATTCAGTGAACGCTGAATTCGCTTTAAAAGAAACGTCTTCTATGTTCGTTACCATGTTTGAATCTATGGACAACGAATATATGAAAGAGCGTGCGGCAGATATCCGCGATGTAACAAAACGCGTAACCGGCCACCTGCTTGGCGTCGAAATTCCAAACCCAAGCATGATCTCAGAAGAGGTTATTATTGTCGCTGAAGACTTAACACCGTCTGACACAGCTCAATTAAACCGTGAGTTCGTAAAAGGATTCACTACTGATATCGGCGGACGCACATCTCACTCTGCCATCATGGCACGTTCTCTTGAGATTCCAGCAGTTGTTGGAACGAAAGCGGCTACAGGCACGATCCAAAACGGCGTGACTGTTATCGTTGACGGTATCAATGGCGATGTCATTATTGACCCATCTGCGGAAACTGTAAAAGAGTATGAAGAAAAACATAATGCTTATTTGGCTCAAAAAGCTGAGTGGGCGAAGCTTGTCAATGAACCGACTGTCTCAAAAGATGGACATCATGTAGAGCTTGCAGCGAACATCGGTACTCCTGATGATGTAAAAGGTGTTCTTGAAAACGGCGGAGAAGCAGTTGGCCTTTACCGTACAGAATTCCTTTACATGGGAAGAGATCAGCTGCCTACAGAAGATGAGCAGTTTGATGCTTACAAAACGGTTCTTGAGCGTATGGAAGGAAAATCAGTCGTCGTGCGGACACTTGATATCGGCGGAGACAAAGAGCTTCCTTACCTGCAGCTTCCTAAAGAAATGAACCCGTTCCTGGGATATAGAGCGATTCGTCTTTGCCTTGAAGAGCAAGAAATCTTCAGAACACAGCTTCGCGCGCTGCTTCGTGCAAGTACATACGGAAACTTGAAAATCATGTTCCCTATGATTGCGACAGTTAACGAATTCAAAGAAGCAAAAGCGATCCTTCTTGAAGAGAAAGAAAAGCTCGTAAAAGCGGGACAGGCTGTATCTGACGATATTGAAGTCGGAATGATGGTTGAGATTCCGTCAACTGCAGTCATCGCTGATCAGTTTGCTAAAGAGGTTGATTTCTTCAGTATCGGAACAAACGATTTGATCCAATACACAATGGCAGCTGACCGTATGAATGAACGTGTATCTTACCTGTATCAGCCATACAACCCGGCAATCCTTCGCTTAATTACACTGGTAATTGAAGCAGCACACAAAGAAGGAAAATGGGTTGGCATGTGCGGAGAAATGGCAGGAGACGAGATTGCGATTCCAATCCTTCTCGGCTTAGGCTTAGATGAGTTCTCAATGAGCGCAACGTCTATTCTTCCGGCAAGAACACAGATCAGCAAATTGTCTAAACAAGAAGCTGAGTCATTCAAAGAGAAAATCTTATCTATGAGCACGACAGAAGAAGTTATCGCGTTCGTAAAAGAAACATTCAAGTAATGTACAAAAACCAGACGGCCTCCGGCCTGTCTGGTTTTTTTCATAAGTAAGGGTATAGAAGGACACAATAACATGGCTAGGAGGGATAGTATGTCAAACCAATTTAACGCAGGAGATACTGTTTATGTGATCTACAGAAATCCGCACGCCGCCAATGTAGCCCACATAAAGGAAGCCGAAATTGTGCACCATCCATACCATGAAGGCGAGCTTTCCCTGTTTATTTATGAAACCTATCATCCGTTCGCAGAGGACGATGCTGTGTTTGCAAGCTATGAAGAAGCTAAATCGCTTTACAAAGAACTCTTTGATATTGATCCGTATGAGTAACAAGGAAATCATTACAACTCATATCCTTTCCGCCTAGTGAGAAAAGTAACGTTAGTAAAGGAAAAGGATGTGGCATCATGCAGAACCCATTTGTTCCGCAGCTTGTATATATAGAACCGAGGGCGCTGGAATATCCGCTAGGCCAAGAATTACAAGATAAATTTGAGAATATGGGCATTGAAATCAGAGAAACAACATCCCACAATCAGGTGCGTAATATTCCTGGGAAAAATCATCTTCAGCAATATCGCAATGCGAAATCAACTTTAGTTATCGGTGTCCGGAAAACATTAAAGTTTGATTCATCCAAACCCTCGGCCGAATATGCCATTCCGTTTGCAACAGGCTGTATGGGGCATTGTCATTACTGCTACCTGCAAACAACCATGGGATCAAAGCCGTATATCAGAACTTATGTAAACGTCGAAGAGATTTTGGATCAGGCAGATAAGTATATGAAGGAGCGCGCACCAGAGTTCACAAGGTTCGAAGCATCATGTACGTCAGACATTGTAGGAATTGATCATCTGACACACACGCTGAAGCGCGCCATTGAACATTTTGGCCAAAGTGATCTCGGAAAGCTCCGATTTGTAACGAAATTTCATCATGTCGATCACCTATTAGACGCAAAGCATAACGGGAAAACGAGATTTAGATTCAGTATTAATGCCGACTATGTGATTAAAAACTTTGAGCCGGGAACTTCACCTCTTGATAAGCGGATAGAAGCGGCAGTAAAAGTTGCAAAAGCAGGCTACCCGCTAGGCTTTATTGTTGCTCCGATTTATATTCATGAAGGCTGGGAAGAAGGATACAGACATCTGTTTGAAAAGCTTGATGCTGCTTTGCCGCAGGACGTTAGACATGACATAACGTTTGAATTAATTCAACACCGTTTTACAAAACCGGCCAAACGAGTGATAGAGAAAAATTATCCGAAGACGAAGCTCGAATTAGATGAAGAAAAGCGCCGTTATAAATGGGGCCGTTACGGGATCGGAAAATATATTTATCAGAAAGACGAAGAGCATACACTTCGAGAAGCACTTGAATCCTATATTGATACCTTTTTCCCTAACGCGAAAATTGAATATTTCACTTAAACGGGCTGTTGTGATCAACAGCTCTCTTTTTATAAAAAGGATTTTTCCATTCCATCAAAACGCCGTAATTCAATGATGCTTTATCCTCTACATAATTGCTGACTACACGAATAGGTGAACGCCCGCAACGGAGGAGAAAGGACAGCACAGGGTCGTTTTTCCTGCCTTCCATCACATCTTCAACGTACTGAACAGCGCTGATCTCGTGTGCGTATTTATGATACAAAGGAATGCGGCCGCCGCCGAGAAGGCGTTCCAGTCTTTTATCAACAGTCAGCTCATACATCGTATTCATCAGCCATTTTCCGATTCCAAGCTTTCGATAATGAGGAGAAACAGAAATATCCACTACATATAAAGTATTTCCATGAGGTTCATGATTTTTAATCGATCCGTTGTCAGTTGCTTGTGCCCATGTATGATCAGGAGAATCAGGCTCAAATTGTACAATAAGAGCAGTCATGGAACCGATAATTCTGCCATTGATGAGCGCGCATAAAGCGCCTTCCGGAAAGGTTTTGATATGGCTGGCAAGCTGGTCCTCTGACCACAGCAATTCCTGGGGAAACGGAGGAGGGAAACATTCTTCTTGAAGAGAAATCAGCCTCTCGATGTCAGTCTCAGTGTAGTTTCTAATGGTCAGAGCCTCAAATTTTCTGCCGTCATGCACATACATTTGTTTTAGTATGATCATCACTCTCCTTATGTTGTTTCATTATAACGAAGATTGAATTTTCAGTAAATATATTCCGATTTTCTTATAATTTATTTTTTGATTATTCATTTTTCAAACGAAAGGGCCGATATAGAAATTAGGAGGGGATTGGTTTGTTTAAAAAACTTCACATGAAGATTGCTGTTTTTGTTTCGATTATGTTAATCATCACAGTTGTTCTTTTAATGCTGTCTTCTTATTTGACGCTAAAACCGATGATTACAGAGGATGGGAAAAATACAACTCAAAACGTGACGCAGTCACTTGAACAAAATATTGAATTGCAATTAAAGAGTTATGCCATTTCGTTATCAAGATTGGCTAATGGGGAATTAACGCATACATTTGTAACGAAACCAAGTAAAGAAGCTGCTCGGCTGTTTCACGATGACATTAAGCAAATCAAAGACAACGATGATTATGTTGCGATGGCTTACATAGGCACCGCAAAAAAAGAAATGTTTACATATCCAAAAGCGGATTTCGCTGAGGATTACGATCCAACATCAAGACCATGGTATAAGCTTGCAGCTGAAACCCCGGATCAAGTTGTTTGGACGGAACCTTATAAAGATGTCGTGACAGGAGACATGATTGTTACTGCATCGAAAGCGATCTTAGACGGGCAAAAAGTGATAGGGGTTGCCAGCTATGACTTGAAACTCTCTGCTATCCAGAGTATGGTCAATAAACAAAAGGTGCCTTACAAAGGATTTGCCTTTTTAGCTGATGCGAGCGGCAATCTTTTAGCCCATCCGTCAAATCAAGGAAAAAATATATCAAAGGATCAAACACTGCAAACCATCGCATCCGAGAAACAAGGGATACAAGATGTGAATGGGAAAATGGTTGTGTACCAAACGATTGGCGAAACGGGCTGGAAGGTCGGAACGCAGTTTGATACCGATCAATTAATGTGGATTTCAGATAAAATGAATCGGGCAAATCTTTGGATATCATTGATTGCGCTTATCATAACAATTATTCTCAGCTACTTCCTGGCCAAAACGATAACCGGTCCGATACAGCAGCTGATCGTAAAAACGAAAGCTGTTTCCGCAGGCGATTTAACAGTGCGCGCGGAATCAAAATCTAAGGATGAAGTCGGTATTTTAACAAGAGATTTCAATCTGATGGTTGAAAATATGAAGGAAATGGTTGAGCAAGTGAGACTCTCTTCAGGGAAAGTATCTGACACCTCTGAACAACTAACGGCTGTCGCTGCCGAAACTAATGAAACAAGCGGACAAATTGCAAAAGCGATTGAAGAAGTAGCCGCAGGGGCATCGGAACAGGCTTCTGAAGTTGAAACCATTAATGAAAAATCGGAAAGCCTGTCAACGAAAATCAGGCAAATCGCTGAGGAGGCAGGCGGAATTAAAGAACGCTCTAAATCGTCCGAGGATGCAAGCTATAAAGGACTTGACGCGCTCGGCCAACTGCTGATGAAATCAAACGAAGCCAATATGGAAACGAAAAAGGTTGAAACGATGCTGCTGGATTTGGAAAATCAAACTAAGAATATTGAAGAAGTCGTTACAGCGATTTCAAACATATCTGATCAAACCAACTTGCTTGCCTTAAATGCCAGTATTGAGGCAGCCAGAGCCGGAGAAAGCGGGCGCGGTTTTGCCGTCGTAGCCGATGAAGTGCGGAAGTTAGCTGAGCAATCAGCCCTTTCTACAAAGCATATCAGCGAGACTGTGAAGCTTATCCAGCTTGAGACAAAAGAGGCCTCTCACGCAATGGTTGAGGCAAGCAGAATGAATGATGAACAAAATAGTGCCATTCACGAAACTGGAGAGGTATTAAATACGATAACTGCAGAAATGCAGTCACTGGTACAAGGTATTGATCACATTTACGCGGAAATTCAAAGAATGAGTGAAGAACAGCTTGCGATATCTGAAGCTATTCAAAGCATTTCAGCCATATCACAGGAATCAGCTGCCGCAGCAGAGGAAGTGAACGCATCAACCGATGAACAGCTTGTCACCCTTGATAAAGTCAAACACTCAACGGAAACACTAAAACATGCAAGCCAAGAGCTTATGAACACAATTGCAAAATTCACATTGTAATCCAATTACATCCCCAAACATCATTTGTTTTGGGGATTTTTTGTTTTATAAGATGAATAGATATGGTAGTCTAGAAAATGAAGGAAAAATGATAAATTTTAACTAAAATCTAAACGAAACATCTGGGAGGAATGACCTTGAAAAAAACAATTGGTTTTATCGGTCTTGGAGTGATGGGAAAGAGCATGGCATCACATATTCTGAATGACGGCCACCCTGTTTTGGTGTACACCCGGACAAAAGAAAAAGCAGAAAGCATACTTCAAAAAGGCGCGATCTGGAAAGATACGGTCAAAGATCTTTCGAAAGAAGCGGATGTTATCATCACAATGGTCGGCTATCCCAGTGATGTTGAGGAAGTGTATTTTGAAAGCAATGGAATTATTGAAAACGCAAAAGAAGGCGCATATCTTATTGATATGACGACATCTAAGCCTTCGCTTGCGAAGAAGATTGCTGAAGCGGCCAAAGAAAAAGCATTGTTCGCTTTAGACGCTCCTGTTTCCGGTGGAGACGTCGGTGCACAAAACGGAACACTCGCGATTATGGTCGGTGGAGAAAAAGAAGCTTTTGAAGCCTGCATGCCGATTTTCTCTTTAATGGGAGAGAATATTCAGTATCAAGGACCGGCTGGAAGCGGACAGCATACCAAGATGTGCAATCAGATTGCAATTGCAGCCGGTATGATCGGTGTTGCTGAAGCGATGGCTTATGCTCAAAAATCAGGCCTAGAGCCGGAAAATGTTCTGAAAAGCATCACAACGGGCGCAGCCGGAAGCTGGTCATTGTCAAATCTTGCTCCCCGTATGCTGCAAGGCAACTTTGAACCGGGATTTTATGTGAAGCATTTTATTAAGGATATGGGAATTGCACTAGAGGAAGCAGAATTAATGGGGGAAGAAATGCCAGGCTTGTCGCTCGCAAAATCCTTATATGACAAGCTAGCTGCTCAAGGTGAAGAAAACAGCGGAACACAGAGTATATATAAGCTTTGGGTGAAATAAAAAAAGATTGCCTGTATGAAACAGGCAATCTTTTTTTATTATTTTCCGATGAATTGTTGTGTCCAGATGCTTCCAGACTCAACGTAGCCAACACCGATGTGAGTAAAGTTAGGGTTTAGAATGTTTTTTCTGTGTCCTTCACTGTTCATCCAAGCTTTTACTACTTCTTCTGGTGTCTTTTGGCCCTTCGCAATGTTTTCACCTGCTGTTTTGTAGCTGATTCCGAAAGATTTCATCATATCAAACGGTGAGCCGTATGTTGGGCTTTGGTGATCAAAGTAGTTTTTGTCCTTCATATCCTGAGATTTTGCGCGTGCAGATTTGCTTAACGTTTCATCAATTTGAAGCGGCTTTAATCCTTGTTTTTGTCTTTCTGCATTTGTAAGTTCAACAACTTTTTTCTCATATGCACTTACAGATGAAGGTGCAGATGTTGTTGTGTTTGTTTTTTCAGCAGTTGCAGGTGCTTTAGAAGCAGTGTTTTGATCAGCAGCTGCTTTTTCAGTAGTCTTTTGTGCAGGTTTTGCCGTTTCTGTCTTTTGAACATCCTGAACTTTCACGTTAGATTGCTTCGCATGTTTTTGAAGAAGCTGCTTAATCTCTTTTTCGTTTGCAGCGTTTAACGTTTTGATATTTGTGTTAATATGCAGCTTTTTCACTGCATCGTTAAGTGACATGTTTTGTACTGTGTTCCCCGTTTTTACTGTAACCACAGGCTGGCAGGAGAGTTCTTTCGCTGATGCTTGCTGTACGCCCCCGAATGTGAATAATCCAACCGCAGCGGCAGCAGATAAAATAAATGCTTTCTTCATTAGTTCGTAACCTCCTAGAGTTGTTTGTTTCTACAGAAAAATCATAACATAGCTTTTTTGTCATAAAGGTTCCAGCACTTTCCTTTGACAAATAGAGATTGTCATTTTCGTAAAGTAAATCCGTTGAATCACTAAGAATAAGGGAATCAGCGGTATATATGATTTTATCGTACCGTTACATATCTTCCTTTTTTTTGAACCGTTAGTTATATTTTAATGTGTTTTTATATTGACAGCTTTTTTTACTCCTTTTCGCTGTAACAACTATTACAAAGGTGTTACAATTAATCTCAGTATATGTAAATATATTGAATGATTTGAGAGGGGTAACCAGAAGTGACTGAAATAGGACGTGAACCAAAGAAAAAGAGCAAAGGAAACAGAGCAATCAGAATGAACCTTTTTTTCCTAGCTGTCTTTGTTCTATTCACTGCATTAATTTTTAAGCTCGGGGTTGTTCAAATTGTTGAAGGCGAACAGCATGAAGAAGACGCTGAGAAATCAAATGCAAAAACAGCTTACTATCCTGCGCCTCGCGGGAAGATGTACGACAGAAATCAGAAAGTTGCTGTCGATAACCAGAGCGTTCCAGAAATTGTGTATGTATCAACATCTAGCACAAAAACAGAAGATAAAATCAAAACAGCGAAGCGGCTTGCTTCTTTCATTCATATTGATACCGAATTTTTGAAGGAAAGGGATCTTCGTGATTACTGGATCGCAGCTCATCCGAAAAAAGCCGCCGCTCTGCTTAAGGAATCAGAAAGCAATCTGAAAGGAGACCAGGCTTACAAGCTTCAAATAGAGCGTGTTCCGGATCAAGAATTAAAGGCTATTCAGCAAGATGACGAAGAAATGGAAACTGCTGCGATATATACAAGGTTTTCAAGCGGAAATGCTTACGAACCTCAAATCGTAAAGGCAATGAATCCAAATAAGAGCAATAGCAATGGAAAAAACGGAGCGCTGCTTGATGAGAAGAAAAACTCCTCGCAAAGACCAAAAAATGACTTAACATATGATGAAATTTCCATTGTTTCTGAGCATTTAGAAGAACTTCCGGGAATCGATATCGTAAACGATTGGACACGAAAATATCCTTATGACAAAACCCTTTATTCTGTTTTCGGGGGCGTCACGACACCTGATCAGGGCCTGCTGAGCGACCGGAAAGATTTCTACTTAACAAGAGGCTATGCGAATAATGACAGGGTGGGAAAAAGTTATTTAGAGTATCAATATGAAGAATATTTAAATTCGCATAAAGAAAAAGTGGAATACGTAGAAGATAATAAAGGAAATGTCGTCAGCCAAAAAACCATTGATAAAGGCAGCAGGGGATACGATCTTCAGCTTTCTTTTGACATGGAGCTTCAGGCAAAGGTAGAAAAGATCATTGAAGAAGAAGTAAGAAACAGCCGTGCACGCGGAAATTACATGCTTGACAGAGCCTTTGTCGTGATGATGGACCCGAATAACGGCGATATTTTATCGATGGCAGGGAAAAAGATAGATTTAAAAACCAACAAAATTGAAGATTATGCGATAGGGGCATTTACCACCCAATATGAAATGGGATCAGCAGTAAAGGGGGCCACCGTGCTAGCCGGCTATCAGGACGGAATTCCGCATTATAAATATTATGTCGATGCTCCAATGCTTTTAGGAACGAATCTTATAAAAAAATCTTATACTAATATGGGAACCATCAATGAATTAACCGCATTGCAAAAAAGTTCAAACGTATATATGTTCAATGTTGCCATGCATATTGCAGGCGTAACATACAAGCCGCATGGATCTCTCCCGGCTGATCAGAACGATCTACTGAAAATGAGAAACTATTACAGCCAGTTTGGTCTGGGAGTAAAGACAGGTATCGATCTCCCGCAGGAATCAGCCGGAATGCAAACCACACCTAAAACTGTAGGAGGATTAATTTTAGACTTAGCAATTGGCCAATACGATACATACACACCGCTTCAAATGGCTCAATACATCTCAGTAATCGCCAATGGTGGCTATCGTGTTCAGCCTAGAATCGTTACAAGTATTCATGAGCCAGGAAAAAAAGACCAGCTGGGTAAGGCGATTGAACATAGGAAACCTAAAGTACTCAATAAGATTAATAATTCAGAGAGCGATTTGAAACAAGTACAAACAGGCATGAAATTAGTCACTTCTTCAGGGACAGCTAAAAATACGTTTACAGAAGATGTATCAGGGAAAACGGGAACAGCGGAAACATTTTACTACGGCACGAATCGCAACTGGTGGGGGAAAAAAACATACAATCTGACTTTTGTCGGCTATTACCCGTCGAAAAAAACAAAAGTGGCCTTTAGTGTTGTTGTTCCATCAGTAGATGATGATGATAAGATCAATAAAATTATTGCCAAAAGAGCTATCCACGCCTATGCAGAGCTCGAAAAAAAACACAGTAAAAAATAAAAAACAGGGTGCACAACTAAAAGATTGTGTGCCCTTTCTTTTATTCAAAAATTGACGTTCACCATAAGAATAGAAGGAGAATACTCATTTTCTAGCGAATCATACTAGGTAAAAGTCAATCTGTATATGTCGAAACACGATAATCATGCAAAGGAGGGATTCTGTGGAACAGGATACGCAGCATGTTAAACCACTTCAAACAAAAACCGATATTCATGCAGTCTTGGCCTCGAATGGACGCATCATTTATATATCTGCCAACTCCAAACTGCATTTGGGCTATCTCCAAGGAGAGATGATCGGATCATTCCTCAAAACGTTTCTGCATGAGGAAGACCAATTTTTGGTTGAAAGCTATTTTTATAATGAACATCATCTGATGCCGTGCACCTTTCGTTTTATTAAAAAAGATCATACGATTGTGTGGGTGGAGGCTGCGGTAGAAATTGTTACGACAAGAGCTGAGCGGACAGAACGGGAAATCATTTTGAAAATGAAGGTTCTTGAAGAAGAAACAGGCCATCAATCCCTAAACTGCGAAAAACATGAAATCGAACCTGCAAGCCCGGAATCGACTACATATATAACGGATGATTATGAACGGTTGGTTGAAAATCTCCCGAGTCCGCTATGCATCAGTGTCAAAGGCAAGATCGTCTATGTAAACAGCGCGATGCTCTCAATGCTGGGAGCCAAAAGCAAGGATGCTATTATTGGTAAATGGTCCTATGAATTTATTGAAGAAGAATATCATGATATCGTGAAAAACAGGATTATACGAATGCAAAAAGGAATGGAAGTCGGAATGATTGAACAGACGTGGAAAAGGCTTGATGGCACACCTGTTCATTTAGAAGTGAAAGCATCCCCGGCCGTCTACAAAAACCAGCAGGCTGAGCTGCTGCTGCTGATCGATATCTCTTCAAGGAAGAAATTCCAAACCATCCTGCAAAAAAGCCGTGAACGATATCAGCTGCTGATTCAAAATTCCATTGATACCATTGCGGTGATTCACAATGGAAAATGGGTATTTATGAATGAGTCTGGAATTTCCCTGTTTGAAGCGGCTACATATGAGGATTTAATTGGCAAAAACATATACGATCAGCTGCATCCTTGCGATCACGAGGATGTAAAAGAGAGAATCCAAAACATTGCCGAGCAAAAATCAGAATCTGAAATTGTCAAGCAATCCTGGTTCACCTTTCAGAACAGGGTCATCTATACGGAGATGGTCTGCATTCCGACGACCTTTTTTGGTGAAGCGGCCGTCCAGGTCATTCTTCGGGACATCTCAGAGAGAAAACAAACAGAAGAATTGATGCTGAAATCGGAAAAATTATCAATCGCAGGGCAGCTCGCGGCGGGAATCGCCCATGAGATCCGCAACCCTCTTACAGCGATCAAAGGATTTTTACAGCTGATGAAACCGACAATGGAAGGCAACGAACATTACTTTGATATTGTGTTTTCTGAACTCAGCCGTATCGAATTAATACTCAGTGAACTGCTCATGCTGGCGAAACCTCAGCAAAATGCTGTCAAAGAATATTTGAACTTGAAAAAATTAATTGGTGAGGTTTCAGCCCTGTTAGAAACGCAGGCGAATTTAAATGGCATTTTTATCAGAACAAGTTATGAAAAAGACAGCATTTATATAAACGGGGATCAAAACCAATTAAAGCAGGTATTCATTAATTTAATCAAAAATGCAGTTGAATCAATGCCTGATGGGGGAACAGTAGACATTATCATAACCGAAGATGAGCATTCTGTTCATGTTACTGTCAAAGACGAAGGGGAAGGTATACCTGAAAAGGTACTAAACCGGATTGGAGAGCCATTTTTAACAACAAAAGAAAAAGGTACGGGGCTTGGATTAATGGTGACATTTAATATCATTGAAAACCATCAGGGAGTCATACATGTGGACAGCCATCCTGAAAAAGGCACAGCGTTTAAAATTTCATTTCCAAAAAAATAAAAACAACGGCTTAAACGCCGTTGTTTATCGTCTGCATTGCTTCACGTTTTTTTAATACAAATAATTCTAAACGGTCCAAGCCTTCTCTCAGTGTGTCCAGCGAGTACGCAAAAGACAATCTTACATATCCTTCACCATATGTTGAGAACGAGCTGCCCGGCACGAGTGCCACGCCAGCGTCTTCCAAAAGAGCCATACTAAAATCAAATGAACTCATTCCAAAGGATTTAATAGAAGGGAAGATATAAAACGCACCCGACGGTTTAACAACGTCAATTCCCATGGAAACCAGACGGTCATATACATAATCCAGACGTTTTTTGTATTGTTCTCTCATAATTAGTGCATCGTCAAAACCGTTTGTGACAGCTTCAAGCGCGGCTTTTTGAGAAACGGATGAGGCACATGACACATTGTATTGATGAACCTTTAAAATGTGCTTTGCGATGTCTTTCGGTGCGAATAAAAATCCAATTCTCCAACCGGTCATGCTGTGTGATTTTGATAACCCGTTAATGACAATCGTTTGATCCCGCAAATAGGTTGCGATGGAGTAATGCGGTCTGTCATATGTTAATTCACTGTATATTTCATCAGACAATACGAAGACATTTCTGCCTTTTAAAAGAGCTGCGATACTTTTCAGCTCTTCTTCAGATAAAGTCACGCCGGTAGGGTTTGACGGATAAGGAAGCACGACACACTTGGTGTTGGGTGTCAGAGCATCTTCAATCAGCCGGGCGGTAAGCTTAAAGCCGTGTGACGTAGTATCAACAATGACAGGCTTGGCCCCGCACAAATTGATAATAGGTTCATAGCCCGGATAAATAGGCCCTGGCATAATGACTTCATCACCGGGAGATAAAATCGTCCGGAATGCAGCATCAATGGCTTGGCTTGCGCCTGTTGTGATGATAATTTCAGATTCAGCATCATAGTTGAAATCCGCTTTTTTCTTCATATAAAGCTGCACAGCTTGTCTCAGCTCCAGGTAGCCGGCATTCGGAGTATATGACGTCACGTTTTCATCAATGGCTTTTTTTGCGGCAGCTTTCACATGATGCGGTGTGAAAAAATCAGGCTGGCCGATTGTAAGTGAAATGACGTCTTCGTGTTGGGCTACAAGATTCGAGAATTTGCGTATTCCTGAAATTTCGATCTCTCTTGCTTTCGGATTCAGCAAATGTTCCATAATTCATCACCTTAACAAATATAATGAGTTTATCCTATTTTACCACTAGCTGATCATTTGTCACCTTTTTAACTGATATATTTCGATTGTATGCGCCTTTTTTCTAAACATACCTTTCTTTTCAGAAAAAAAGAAGACAACCAGCGATTTGATTGTCTTTATTGTATCATGTTCTATTATTGTTTATATGTGCCAATTTCATTAATAGCCATAATCAAAATGAAGGTCTTCGTGCCAAATCAGATACGGAGGATGCTCTTCTCGAAGGTCAGCTGATTCTTTCTTCATATTCAGGTAAGTTTCTTCACTGATATCCTCTAAAACAGTCATTTCGTTTTCTTTAAATATTACTAAGGTACCCATTATTTACACCCTTCTTTGGAAAAATCCTTGACTATTTTATCACTGTTAGTTGGAAAGTCAATGGTTATTAGGAAAAAAGTTTCTTTTTTGAGGAACGGGCTTGTTGCCTTCGGAATTCGATTTTGAAGAGCTGCCATTCACTTTTTACAAATTACGCCGATATATACAGTACAATACTGAATGCGAATAGCGAGGGATTGAATTGTCGTTACAACAATACGAAATTTTATTGGATTCTGGTACAAATGAATTAGAAATTGTGAAGTTTGGCGTGGGTGAAAATGCTTTCGGAATTAACGTCATGAAGGTAAGAGAAATTATTCAGCCTGTCGAGGTGACATCAGTGCCTCACTCCCATCAGCATGTAGAAGGAATGATTAAACTCAGAGGAGAAATCCTCCCTGTGATCAGTCTCTTCTCATTTTTTGGAGTAGAGCCTGAAGGATCAAAAGATGAGAAATATATCGTGACTGAATTTAATAAACGGAAAATTGTTTTTCATGTCGGCTCTGTTTCTCAAATTCACAGAGTATCCTGGGAAGCGATTGAAAAGCCGACATCGTTAAATCAAGGAATGGAGCGGCACCTTACCGGGATTATTAAGCTCGAAGACCTGATGATCTTTTTGCCTGACTATGAAAAAATTATTTATGACATTGAATCAGATTCAGGTGTTGACACGTATAATATGCATACCGAGGGCTTCGATGAAAGAAGAACTGATAAAAAGCTTATCATTGTAGAGGACTCACCGCTTTTGATGCGCCTCTTGCAGGATGAATTAAAAGAAGCAGGGTACAACAATATCGCTTCGTTTGAAAATGGAAAAGAGGCATATGAATACATAATGAACCTTGCTGAAAACGAAACTGATTTATCAGAACAGATTGATATGATCATCACTGATATTGAAATGCCAAAAATGGACGGACACAGGCTCACAAAGCTGCTGAAAGAAAATCCGAAAAGCTCAGATGTGCCGGTTATGATTTTCTCATCGTTAATTACGGATGATCTGCGTCACCGCGGCGAAGTTGTAGGCGCAGATGAGCAAATCAGCAAGCCTGAGATCAGTGATTTGATTAAAAAAGTGGATACGTATGTTATTGAATAAATAAAAACAGCCGTTGCCAGAAAGAGGCACGGCTGTTTTTATTTTAAAAGTAACTCTCGCCAAGTTTTTTAAAGACCGGTTTATGGTAAGCTGGCTGCTGGCGATTTGGCACTAGCGGCTTTTCTTTCATGCCGACATATTCTTGCAATAGGTGTTTCGCTTTTGTTAAAGACATTTGAGCTTTAGGATTTCGGTACGATTGATTAAGTGTACCTAAATGCGGAAGATGTTCGAAGTCTTCTTTAGTTGGAGGCATGTGAAAATAGTAGTCTCCGATTGAGATAAGCACGTCCGATTGCTGTTGGCTGAACCTTGGATTTTTTGAAAAATGAAGCCCTATTTTCTTTCCTTTACCTTCTTTGACAAGCTTTTGCAAAGCCCGTTTTTTCAGCAGATATAGGTATTTAGGGTTGGGGGCGGTTTTTGCATGGCGGTTCACAGTGTAAACTGCTTTTGAAAGATTTTCTACGGTTGGCTGCAGATCTTTCGTATATGCATGGTCGTCCATTATTTCTCTCCTTTGCTCTTATCAATTTCTATATGTTTAGATTATACTTTTTTAAAGTTGAAATGCAAATATTGAATGTAAAAATGCGCTTTTTTCTAAGAAAAAAAGCGCATTTTTAACCTGTATTATACAGATCTTGCCTTCTTTTTCGGCTGTTCTTGAAATGCTTCCTGAACATTCACTTCCACAGCCTGAGCACTGTATTTTGGCAGTGCAATAAAATAAAAAATAAAAACGAGCAGGATAATAACACCCATGCCGTAATAAAGATAATCAATGTTTGAAACAAACTTAGGGAATAACAGCGCGACTAAGCCAAGTGTCAAAGACTGTGCAAACATCATAAAAGGGTCCTGCATGCCGCTTACACGTCCCATCAGTTTTGGATGAACAATTTTTGGCATCCACCCTCCGATTGCAATGTTGATCGGTCCGATACACATTCCCAGTGCAAAAGCTGCCGCGTAATACACCCATAAAATATTGGTGTAGCCGAGGACGAAGATCAGCAAACCTGCAATGAAAATCGGTATCGACATTAAAAAGTGCGGCTTCACTTTTTTTGAGATGAGCGTGCCGATTACGCTTCCTGCCAGAAGCCCAAACCCGAGTGCGATCGTAAATACAGACGTATGCCACTCATAACGGTCAGGCGCCAATCCATATTTCATTGTAAACATAGGCAATACGGCGAATCCTCCATTGACAAATCCAAAAATGAAGAAGCCAAAAATAAGAGATGCCAGCAATTTGTTTTTTAAAATATAGAGGATGCCTTCTCTAAAGTCATTTATTGAATCCTTAACAGAAGTCTTTCTCCAGCTGAATGCACCGTTTGGCTGTCGGGCTTCTTTTGGAATCCGGCAGCTGCGGATCAGCAGCCCGGAAATGATAAAGCTGACAAAATCAAGAATAATGGCGCCTTCAATACCGATTGTGTTGTACATAAACGCGCCTATACCGACTCCAAACACCATAAAAATGCTAAAAAGCATCTGATTAAGTCCTGCCGCTTTCGCATAATGCTCCTTCGGCAGAATGGCTTGTACCAAACTGTTTTCTGCCGGAAAGAAAAACTTTGTTACAGCGCTTCTGATAAATAAGATACAAAAAACAAGAGGAATATTGCCGGTAAATAAAGTGAAAAAAAGCACGACAGTCAGGCCTGCTCTGATCCAATCACAATTTTCTGCCACCTTTTTTCTGTCAAACCGGTCCGCGACGACTCCCACGATCAGAAATACAAATATGGTAGGAAGAGAATACATCAGCTCCGCCAAGGTCGTATATGAAGGCTGGCTGCTGAATCGGTCCAGCAAAAAAAAAGCAAAGGCCATGTTGCCTACTGTCGTGCCCATTTGAGAAGCGAGTGCTGCGAAAAATAGACGAACAAAATTACGATTTTTAAATATATCCATAAAAACGCTCCTTACCCTAAAGGTCCCACTTTATCATATTATAAACCGCCTGTTTTTGAAACAAATAAGAAAACATTACCGGTTAATCGTGACTCTTGTTCCGTTTGGCACAATTGAAGCAAGTTCGATCACGTCTTTGTTATGCATGCGAATGCAGCCTTTAGAAACAGCCTTACCAATCGAAGCGGGATTATTCGTCCCATGTATTCCGTAGTGCTGCTTTGAAAGGCTCAGCCAATAAGCGCCAAATGGGCCGCCGGGATTGCGCTGGCGGTTAATAATGTAAAACTCGCCAGTAGGCGTTTGCGTTAGTATTTTACCAACGGCGATGGGATAGGTTTTCATTACCCGATTATTTAGGAACAGCGTAAGGGTCTTCGCTCCGATTGAGACTGCGATATGATACGGAATTGTATAAGGGTCCGGCAGTCCGGGGATGACTATGGACTGTCCCGCGGTGAGCCCTGCCTGCAGTGACGGATTAGCCTGGAGTAATGCAGCCGTGCTGATTCTGAAATCAGCCGCGATGCTGTTCAGTGTATCGCCTTGCTTCACCTGGTACGTAAGCAGTTTCCTCATCCTCCTTTTTTACTTATAAGTATTGATGAGGAGCCCATCCTGCTACATTAATTTGTGCTTTTTAAGGTGAAGACAGTGATTTCAGGCTTGGCCAGAAACCGCAAAGGCAGCCTGGTCATCCCGAGGCCTCGGTTTACGTAAATATGAGTGCTGCCCGTTTGATACATTCCCTCTGTGTAGACTTTTCCATATGGAGGCGTAATAATCGGTCCGTAAAAAGGCAGCTGAATCTGGCCGCCGTGTGTATGGCCGGAAAGCTGAAGGTTCACGGGATAATCTGTTGTTTTCAAGGCCGCATCAGGTTCATGGACGAGAAGAATGGAAAAAAGTCTGTCGCTCAGCCTTGAAAG
Source organism: Bacillus sp. SG20033 (assembly GCF_044570195.1). Lineage (NCBI taxonomy): Bacteria > Bacillati > Bacillota > Bacilli > Caryophanales > Bacillaceae > Bacillus > Bacillus sp. SG20033. The sequence goes on from NZ_CP172606.1 coordinate 1,548,681, forward strand.
CGTGCCTTCATAATCTGGGTTTCCCAGCATTAAGTCATCAAGCGAAGCAATTTCGATTTTGCTGCCATCTGCGAGTGACAATGTTTGATAGCCATTGCGATATACCGTGAAACCTCCGGCCGTCATCAGGCTTTTGTAAACGGCAGTTCCATAGCCTCCGTGATCATGATTGCCGTAAATACAAAGCTTGCCGAAGGGAGCATTAAGCTTTCTCAATAATGGAATGACTGCCTGGTGGTGCTGGTACGTATCAGGATTATCGATAATATCACCTGTAAAAACAATGAGATCAGGTTTAGATTCATTAATTGTAAGAATGACAATTTTTAAATCTTCGAGAGTAAAGTAATCACTCAAGTGTGCATCGCTGAACTGCACGATTTTAAAACCGTCAAATCCGTGCGGGATGAGAGAGCTTTTTATTGTGTGTTCGGTTGTCTCGATCATATGCGGCTCGAGATACCTGGCATAGCCATATCCCCCGCCGGCCGTTAAAGCCCCGGCAGCAAGAGCGCCGAACATTCCTTTTAGAAATTGTCTTCTGGACATCTTTTTCATTTCAAACCAACCTTTAATAGAGTTTTTCTATTATATCATCTGTATCTGATAAAAATCTCATATGAGCATGTGCTGACAGAGGCAGGGATATAATGATAGAATATTATTGAATGAATACTCATTCATAATTGGAGGGATAAACATGGAAAAAAAGGCGGTAATTATTACCGGCGGGTCAAGCGGCATGGGAAAAGCGATGGCAAAAAAACAGGCTGAATTAGGGTGGCACGTTATGGTGACAGGGAGGAACCATGAGGCACTTGAGGAAACAAAAAAAGAAATTCAGACCTTTGAGGGACAGGTCGCTTGTTTTCAAATGGATGTCCGTTCCGATTCCGCCGCTTCAGACATGATTAAAGAAGCGGTAAAAGCCTTTGGCCGGCTTGACGCGCTGATTAACAACGCGGCCGGAAACTTCATTTGTCCGGCAGAAAAGCTGACGCCCAATGGATGGAAAGCCGTTATTGAGATTGTTTTAAACGGCACATTTTTTTGCAGCCAGGCAGCGGCAAGGCATTGGATTGACCAGAAGCAGCAGGGTGTCATTTTAAATATGGCAGCCACGTACGCTTGGGGAGCGGGAGCGGGGGTCGTTCATTCCGCTGCAGCCAAAGCGGGGGTATTGTCATTGACAAGAACGCTGGCCGTTGAATGGGGGAGCAAATACGGCATTCGCACAAACTCGATAGCCCCCGGACCGATTGAACGAACAGGTGGTGCGGAGAAGCTATTTGAATCGGAAAAAGCGATGGCCCGCACGATGAACAGTGTGCCGCTCGGCCGATTGGGCACACCGGAGGAAATCGCCGCTTTGGCAGCGTTTTTGCTTTCTGATGAAGCATCCTATATAAACGGGGATTGTATCACAATGGACGGGGGGCAATGGCTGAATCCTTATCCGTTTTAAAGAATATTAATCTTTGGATTCAATGTGGTATAATCAGACAAAGATAGAGAAGCAGGTGATAACATGTTGGATCCACTTGATATTTTAACGAACATTGATGATGTCCTTCCATATTACCAGGCGATTTTTAGTGCCGAGGAGCAGAAGGTTGTCGGATATGAGGTGCTTGGACGAATTTTGGCAGATTCAGAAATCCAAAGTCTCGGGCCCTTCTTTTTAGATGCGGGGATACCCGAAGAATATAAACTAGAGGTTGATAACAGAATTATCCGCCAGGCTCTTGACCGCTTTTTAGAGGCGGATTCTGATCTGCTGATTTTTATGAATCAGGATGCCAATCTGCTGATGCTGGATCATGGTGAAAGCTTTCTGGAGCTTCTGAAAGAATATGAAGCGAAAGGAATCGAACTCCACCGTTTTGTTCTTGAAATTACAGAGCACAATTTTGAAGGGGATATTGAGCAGCTCTACCATATGCTTGCATACTATCGTACATACGGAATTAAAATCGCAGTTGACAACATCGGAAAAGAAAGCAGCAACTTGGACAGAATCGCGCTGCTCTCACCAGATCTGTTAAAAATCGATTTGCAGGCGCTGAAAGTGTCACAGCCGTCACCGTCATATGAGCATGTGCTGTACAGCATATCTTTATTAGCAAGAAAAATCGGTGCGGCGCTATTGTATGAAGACATTGAGGCGAACTTCCAGCTACAGTACGCCTGGAGAAACGGAGGCCGTTATTTTCAGGGCTATTACTTGGTGTCTCCATCTGAAACGTTTCTAGAGAGAGATGTATTGAAACAAAGACTTAAAACTGAATTTCACCAATTTATCACACATGAGAAAAAGAAACTGGAGACCGTCTATGAGCACTCTGAACAGTTTTACAAACGAGTGCATCAGGCTGTGACCTCTTTGAGAAAAAACAATCTGTCTTCTGATGATGACTTTATTAAAAAGCTGGCGGAAGAGCTGACAGATTGCAGCTTCAGGATTTACATGTGTGATGAAGAAGGCGATCAGCTGACGGGAAATGTGTTTAAGCAAGATGGAGAATGGATTTATCAGCCGGAATATGCGGAAAAGAACTGGAGCTGGCGCCCTTATTTTCTGGAGAACATTATGAGAATGAGAAATCTCAGAAAAGGTTTTTTCAGTGATCTGTACAGTGATTTGGAAACAGGTGAAATGATCAGAACGTTTTCATATCCGATGGATGATCAGATGTATTTATTTATAGACTTGCCTTATTCTTATTTATATGAGCAGGACGGACTGATTTAACGGCTGAAAGGCCGTTTTTTTTTATGAATTGAAAAAAATATCAAAAAACGATTGACATTGATACTGAGAATCATTATCATTTAATTATAGAGAGAAGCTACTCTCTGTTCCCCAACCCCTCTATCAGATCAAGATCCGAAAAAACTTGGCGCTACCCCCGCCAAGTTTTTTATTTGTCAAAGCATAGGACAATCCAATGAAACAATAAACCTAACTAGTGGTAAACGTTTAACACAGGGAGAAACATTGAGTGCCGAACACCCCTGACACTGCTGCACGGGTGTTCAGTTCCGTTGTTTACCTCTATCCAGCATGACTCCCATTGATTATGGCCACGCGGAACTTCACCATAACATTCAAAAGAAGGTTTTGACAAAGTTGCAAAAAGGCATTCTTAATGCTGCCAAAGATTCGAAAAAAATTATAATTGTGTGCATGACATTCAAAAAAAGCCTCAAACTAAAGAAAAATAGTTTTTTTCACTTTTTTTCTTTGCTTAAATTCAGCAGTGAAAATGCCATCCTGTCCGACTTTATGGTATGATGCTCAATAGAACTTGTATTATAATAAATACTTGTTGATTTGAAGTTGCTTTTTGAAAGGAGTCTTTTTTTAGAATGTCACAATTAATGGGTATCATCACACGGCTGCAAAGTCTGCAAGAAACAGCGGAAGCGGCTAACGAGCCAATGCAGCGTTATTTCGAAGTGAATGGTGAGAAAATATGCAGTGTTAAATATTTCGAAAAAAATCAAACGTTTGAACTGACGGTTTTCCAAAAAGGTGAAAAACCTAACACATATCCGTTTGATAATATCGACATGGTTTCCATCGAAATCTTTGAACTTCTTCAGTAAGATTCCTGAAATAGGGGGAACAAGCTTCCGCCTTTGCAAAAGTAATCGAAATAAACGGTAAGGAACATACTTGTTTCATGGTTGTAAATCCTTGAAAAGGAGTGTCGTGATGGCTGATTCTTTTCTGTTTTATAATCTTTCAGAAGCACAGATGACCTTTCAAGATGTGATGGAACGGCTTAAAGCCTTTGTTCAAAAGGACCCCCGTTCTTCTTATGTGTTATCGATCGGAACCGATTCACAGGTTTACCGCGATTACACAAAGTTTATTACCGCATTGCATTTGCATCGTACAGGCAAGGGAGCTTGGGGCTGCTTGAAAAATCATACAGTCGACAGACCCATACATAGCCTTCGGGAGAAGATTTCGTTAGAAACGGCGTACAGCCAAGAAACGGCCGCTCATATTCTTGATGGACACTTAATGGATATTACCGATCTGCTCCTGCCCTTTACCGGTGAGGGGGCGGATCTTATCTTTGAAGTTCACTTGGATATTGGGAAAAAAGGGCTTACAAAAGATCTGATCCAAGAAATGACTGGACGTATTACCTCCATGGGGATTGAGGCCAAAATAAAGCCGGATTCATACACTGCCTTCAGCTATGCAAATCGTTTCACAAAATAATTTGGCTGAAAAAGCCAAGGTAAATGTCGAATTATGCGGTTGACGTTTGTTATCTGATTACTTATTCTAGCGGTAGAGCTGAAAGTAAGTTGTCTTGCTTTCAGAGGTATTCAGTATAAAACAGGGGGCCTGATTGCGAATGAGTCTTATCGGTGAACGATTTACAGAAGAAGAACAAAAACTTCTGCTGAATATCCTGATCAACCATGAGTATGCCATCGAGCTATTAAGCAGTGAGATCAACGATATAGAGACAGGGACCAAAAACGTTGACGGAACCACCTACAAAAAACTTGTAACGCTATACGACCGATTTCGATTTGAAAATTAATGGGACACCCTATAATTGATACTCCACAAAGAGTATCTTTTTTATTGAAAGGAAACTTTTCGACAAATACTGATAAAGTTTATATTATTGCAATATAGGGAATGTATTGATGATGAAAATGAAAAGGGGTCGAAAACATGATAAGCTTACAATCAGATCAACTTCTTGAGGCAACAGTCGGACAATTTATGATTGAGGCGGACAAAGTAGCGCACGTGCAAGTCGGAAATAACCTTGAGCACGCATTATTAGTATTGACAAAAACCGGATACACAGCCATCCCGGTTCTGGATCCTTCCTACCGTTTACATGGCTTAATCGGGACAAATATGATCATGAACAGTATTTTTGGACTTGAGCGAATTGAGTTTGAAAAGCTTGACCAAATCACTGTTGAGGAAGTCATGCTGACCGACATTCCGCGCCTTCATATCAATGATCCGATTATGAAGGGATTCGGCATGGTCATTAATAACGGATTTGTCTGTGTTGAAAATGACGAGCAGGTATTTGAAGGGATTTTTACGAGAAGAGTCGTTTTAAAGGAATTGAATAAGCATATACGCTCGTTGAATAAGTAGGCTGTACGGCCTATTTTTATTATATAGCCAGAGTGAAAAAGAAAGCGCATACATAATTTAAACGAGAATAGGGCTTGAATAAGAAACTAAGATTTTATTAGAATGGGAGATAAGAAAAACTTATTGATAACAAAAAGGAGGACGACATGCAGCTTCAAGAGCTTCATATGCTCGTAGTTTTAGCTGAGGAATTAAATATGAGAAAGGCGGCAGAACGGCTTTTTGTATCTCAGCCGGCTTTATCTCAGCGCTTACAAACCATTGAAAAGGCGTGGGGAACAAAAATCTTTTTAAGATCCCAAAAAGGATTAACGGTAACGCCCGCCGGTGAGAAAATCATTCAGTTTGCGAATGATGTGACATTAGAGCAGGAAAGAATAAGAGAAAATATTGACGAGCTTGAAGGTGAAATTCACGGCACATTGAAGCTTGCCGTCGCCTCCATAATCGGTCAGCATTGGCTCCCTAAAGTCCTGAAGACGTATGTGGAAAAGTATCCGAATGCAAAGATCTCGCTCATAACCGGGTGGAGCAGCGAAATGCTGAAAAGCTTGTATGAGGATCAGGTTCATATCGGCATTATAAGAGGCAACCCTGAGTGGAAGGGGCGCAAAGATTACTTAATGACAGATCATCTGTATTTAGTGGATACTGAAATTTCCTGCATCGAAGATATTGCCCATACAGAACGGCCGTTTATCCAGTTTAAAAGTGACAGCACTTATTTTCAGGAAATTCAGCACTGGTGGCATCAAAAATTTAAAACGTCACCGAAACAGACGATATTGGTTGATCAGATTGAAACGTGCAAACAGATGGCGCTGCACGGAATCGGGTATGCCATTTTGCCGTCTGTTACCCTTCAAAATGAAGATAAAGTGAATAAAATGCCTCTTTTAGACATGAAAGGGCATCCGATCGGTCGGGATACATGGTTATTAGGCTATGAGCCTGCCTTTGAACTGAAACAAGTCCAAGCTTTTGTACAAGTGATAAAGGATATGCTGGATCAAGAAAATCCATTTTAAAGACAGCGAGGTGCTGTCTTTTTTTATTTATCTGTTGACAATGAAAATCATTATCATTTAAAGTGATACATATGATATTGAAAATCATTATCAATTAATGGGGTGATAACATGGCTAAAGCCTTGATTACATATGCCAGCATGTCAGGAAATACAGAAGACATTGCCTTCATAATAAAAGATACGCTTCAGGAATATGAGTTGGATATCGATTGTGTCGAGATAGATGATGTGGATGTGTCTTGTTTAACCTCCTATGATTATGTACTGATTGGCACCTATACATGGGGGGACGGCGATTTGCCCTACGAAGCGGAGGATTTTTTCGAAGAGGCCAAACAGCTTCAGCTTAATGGTTTAAAAACAGCCTGCTTCGGGTCTGGCGATTATTCTTATCCAAAGTTTTGCGAAGCGGTGAATTTGTTCAATGCCATGCTGCAAGAGGCGGGAGCTGCTGTTTACCAGGAAACACTAAAAATTGAATTAGGGCCTGAAACAGATGAAGATGTGGAAAGCTGCCGAGCGTTTGCGAGAGGTTTTCTTGCATGGGCAGATTATATGAACAAGGAAAAAAGCCATGTTTCATAAAGGAGCAACTGCTGTTACGGCATCGGCGTTTTCTGGATATTTTGTGGCGGTACAAGGAGAAGGCATTTTTCATTATTCTTTGGAGCAGGGCTGGAGAAAGCTTTTTCGTTTGAAAAGTAAGATACACTGTATCAGCTACATAGGGCCTTACTTATTTGGCGTTGGTGAAAAGGGAACAGTCATTCGTTCGGCTGATGAAGGGAAAACCTGGACGATGTCGAGCTTTCCGACAAATGCAACAGTGTGGGCGATTACCGGCAGAAACAACGGGTTTGTCTGCGCCCACGGTAAGCATTGTATTTATGTATCGGATGATTTTGGTGTCTCATGGCGCGTAGTCAAACCTTTTGCCGAATTTCATAATCCCCCTGTTATCCGGTCGCTATGCCTTCACGGGGGCAATCTTTTTATCGGCACGCAAATACACGAATATTTTGGCGGTATTTGGGCTTACGACATTAAGCGTGACACTGTCCAAGTTGTCAAAAAAGAAAAAAACCGGATGACGGCATCCATGCTCGTGTTCAATGAACATTGGCTGGTGGCGGCGATGGGTTCTGTGAAAGGAAAGCACGGTGCTGTCACTGTACGGAATCTTTTGAATGGTGAAGAATTTATCATTCAATCCAGTATGATCAGAAAAGAAGAGTCATTTCTTGATCTTTCAGAGGATGATGGCATTATATATGTCACTACAACACAAGATGAAAACGGTTTTTCGAGAATTTACCAGGCTGATCTCGAAGCCCGGTCGTTAAAATGGTTCGATACCATTAAGGGACATGGATGGAGAGTGGCCAATCAGAAAGAGAATTTCTTTTGCGCAGGCTTGTATGAATGTAAATTTGTCCAGCCGTACGAAGTTTCAGCAATGATTCATTAGAGGAGGAACAAGGAATTGGCGAAGATTTTGCTCGTTTATGCAACAATGTCAGGCAACACTGAAGCTATGGCAGATTTGATTGAAAAGGGGCTTCAGGAGGCGGAAGCAGAAGTAGACCGTTTCGAAGCAATGGATATTGATGATGCCCAGCTGTTTACCGATTATGACCATATCATAATGGGAACCTATACATGGGGAGACGGAGATCTGCCTGATGAATTTTTAGATCTGGCTGAAGACATGGATGAGATTGATTTTTCCGGCAAAACATGCGCTGTATTCGGTTCCGGTGATACAGCATATGAATTTTTCTGCGGAGCGGTTGATACGCTAGAGGCAAAAATAAAAGAACGCGGTGGAGACATTGTGCTGCCTTCGGTAAAAATCGAAAATAATCCAGAAGGTGAAGAAGAGGAAGAATTAATAAACTTTGGGAGACAATTCGCAAAGAAAAGCGGATGCGCTGTCTGATCACTCACTGGGAACTGCTAAAACGGCTGTTCCTTTTTTTCTTGTCTTTGTATCTTTCCTTTGATACAGTAATGAGGTAGAAAATCAGGAGGAGGACTATACATATGAAAATGATGGATGCAAATGAAATTATTTCATTTATTCAAAATAGTACAAAATCAACACCTGTAAAGGTTTACGTGAAAGGTGAGCTGGAAGGAATCAATTTCGGCGAATCTGCGAAAGCTTTTATCAACGGAAACACTGGTGTCGTTTTCGGTGAGTGGAGCGAAATCCAAACAGCAATCGAAGAAAACCAAAGCAAAATCGAAGACTATGTGGTTGAAAATGACCGCCGCAATTCTGCGATCCCAATGCTTGATCTTAAAAACATCAAAGCGCGTATCGAGCCGGGCGCGATCATCCGCGACCAAGTTGAAATCGGTGATAACGCAGTCATCATGATGGGTGCTTCTATTAATATCGGTTCAGTCATCGGCGAAGGCACAATGATTGATATGAATGTTGTGCTTGGCGGACGAGCTACTGTCGGAAAAAACTGCCATATCGGCGCGGGTTCTGTACTTGCGGGCGTTATTGAGCCGCCATCCGCTAAACCGGTTGTGATTGAAGACGACGTCGTAATCGGCGCAAATGCTGTTGTGCTTGAAGGTGTAACAGTAGGTAAAGGAGCTGTTGTTGCTGCGGGAGCGATCGTGGTAAACGACGTTGAGCCATACACTGTCGTTGCAGGCACACCAGCTAAAAAAATCAAAGACATTGATGAAAAAACAAAAGGCAAAACTGAAATCAAGCAGGAATTACGCCAGCTGTAAGGAAAAGTTTGATAAAAAAGGCGTGGATAATATATCCACGCCTTATTCGTATAGGCAGGAGGAATAGAAATGAAGAAAGAGGAGCTCATCGCAATTCGCAGAGATCTGCATCGTATACCGGAGCTTGGATTTCAGGAGTTCAAAACCCAGCAGTATTTATTAAATGTCTTGGAACAATATCCGCAAGACAGAATTGAAATTGAGAAATGGCGAACAGGGCTTTTTGTAAAAGTGAACGGGACGGCGCCGGAAAAAATGCTGGCGTACAGAGCGGATATCGATGCGCTTTCTATAGAAGAGCAAACTGGTCTTCCATTCGCATCAGAGCATCACGGCAACATGCACGCCTGCGGTCACGATTTGCATATGACGATTGCACTCGGCATTATTGATCATTTTGTTCACCACCCAGTCAAACATGATTTGCTTTTTCTGTTTCAGCCGGCAGAGGAAGGGCCTGGCGGTGCGGAACCAATGCTTGAGAGCGATGTATTAAAAAAGTGGCAGCCTGATTTCATCACTGCGCTTCATATTGCTCCAGAGCTTCCGGTAGGCACCATTGCGACAAAAAGCGGCCTTCTATTTGCGAATACATCAGAGCTAGTCATCGATCTGGAAGGCAGAGGGGGACATGCGGCATATCCGCATTTGGCTGAGGATATGGTTGTAGCAGCAAGTACACTTGTCACCCAGTTGCAAACGATTATCTCTAGAAACACAGATCCGCTAGACAGTGCTGTTATTACAGTTGGTACCATTACCGGAGGCTCGGCACAAAATATCATTGCGGAAACGGCCCACCTGGAAGGCACGATCCGCACGCTTTCTGAAGAATCGATGAAACAGGTAAAGGAACGGATTGAAGATGTAGTGAAAGGAATCGAAATCGGATTCCGCTGCAAAGGAAAAGTGACATATCCGTCTGTATATCACCAAGTTTACAATACGAGCGGATTAACAGAAGAATTTATGTCTTTTGTTGCTGAACATCAACTGGCGACAGTAATTGAAGCAAAAGAAGCAATGACTGGAGAGGATTTTGGCTACATGCTGAAAAAATATCCCGGCTTCATGTTCTGGCTCGGCGCTGATTCTGAACATGGGCTTCATCATGCTAAGCTGAATCCCGATGAAAATGCGATAGAAACAGCGGTTAATGTCATGACAGGTTATTTTTCTGTTTATGCCAATTAAGTACAAATGAAAGAATAAAATTCCATAAAATGAGCACTCTAGTAAACGGAGGTGTTCAAAAATGGCTAAAAAAATTGGAATTGAACAATCATTATCAGATGTAGAAGCTGCTTTAAAAGAAAAAGGATATGACGTTGTAATGATGAAAAGCCCTGCTGATGCTCAAGGCTGTGACTGCTGTGTCGTAACAGGTCTTGATAATAATGTGCAAGGGATAGCCGATACGGTAACACAAGCACCTGTCATTACAGCTTCCGGGATGACGGCTGAAGAAATTTGCAGCGAAGTTGAAAGCAGAATTCAGTAATATAAAAACCGAAGCAAAAAGCTTCGGTTCTTTTATTTATTCTGTTTCTTTAGGGAAAGCGCGGTCGAACGCGTTCTTTATTTCTTTTCTCAACACTCGTTCGACTCGCCACTGTTCCATATTTTCTGTTTTGGCAATGACCCTGATTACAATTTCAGAAGTCCCCAGTTCTTGAATCCCGATGACATTTGGGCCTTCTTTTATTTGTGGAAGAGCCGCTGCCGTTTCATCACAAACCTGCTGTAAAATATGAATCATTTCATCAATATTTCTTTCAGCCGGCACTTTAATGTCAACAAGAGCCTGCATGGTACCACGAGAATGATTGCTCACGTTTGTGATGTTTCTGTTGGGGATGTAATGCAGTGTTCCGTCAAAGCTGCGGATTTGAGTTGTCCTTAAGCCAACCTGCTCGACAATTCCGTCAAAAGTGGAAACGGTAATATAATCTCCGACATCCAATTGTTTCTCAAGCAAAATAAAAAAACCTGTCACGATATCACTGACAAGCCCTTGGGCGCCAAATCCGACAGCCAGGCCGACGATTCCTGCCCCCGCTAAAAGAGCGCTTGGATCATAATGAAACAAATCTAGAACCATGACGAAAAATATGAAAATCAATGTATAAGCAAATATGTTAAGAGTCAGGCTTCGGAGCGTATGTGCACGTCCGATAGACAAGCTATTCTGCTCCTCGAATTTTGCAAACAGATGTTTAATGATTTTCATGCCTAATGATCGAACGATAAAATAGAGCAATATCATAATGGCGAGTTTAATGAGCAGAACACCGGCATTTGTAATCAGTCCCGCCCAATCATATTGTTTAATAAAGTCCATGTTGAGCTCCTTTTCTAATTGATTGCTGCACATTGAGACTAGTTACCCTGTACATGACCATGTTAAACGTTTTATTCAAAAATGTCGAAGCCAAAGACATACATGATTTGTTAAAAATTGACTCAGGAAATCTGCTTTTATATAATGGTATTGCAATATAACTAAAAATGGTTAATCACCCTTTATTTTCATGCGATTTTGACCTTTAAGCCAAACAATAAATTGGAGGGATACATATGGCAGAACGTATGGTAGGTAAACAAGCTCCTCGTTTTGAAATGGAAGCAGTCCTTGCAAGCAAAGAATTCGGCAAAGTAAGTCTTGAGGAAAACATGAAAAACGACAAATGGACAGTGCTGTTCTTCTATCCAATGGATTTCACTTTTGTTTGTCCGACAGAAATTACAGCAATGTCTGACCGCTATGACGAGTTCGAAGATCTTGATGCAGAAGTCATCGGGGTTTCAACTGATACCATCCATACTCATTTAGCTTGGATCAATACAGACCGCAAAGAAAACGGTCTTGGCCAGCTGAAATACCCGCTTGCTGCTGATACAAACCATGAGGTATCCCGGGAATATGGCGTTTTAATCGAAGAAGAAGGTGTGGCTTTGCGCGGATTGTTTATTATTAATCCTGAAGGGGAGCTTCAATATCAAACTGTTTTCCATAACAATATTGGGCGTGATGTTGATGAAACGCTTCGTGTTCTCCAGGCGCTGCAAACTGGCGGACTCTGTCCGGCTAACTGGAAACCAGGCCAAAAAACACTTTAATTCTTTCCAAGAACGAAAAGCGGTCTAGCATATTCGTTAGGCCACTCTGTTAAATAGGAGGGAAAAAGCAATGAAATTACGTCAGCCCATGCCGGAATTGACGGGAGAAAAAGCTTGGTTAAATGGTGAAGTGACGAGAGAGCAATTGATTGGGGAAAAGCCGACGCTTATTCATTTCTGGTCCATCAGCTGCCACTTGTGCAAAGAAGCGATGCCGCAAGTGAATGAATTTCGTGATAAATATAAAGATCAGCTGAATGTTGTAGCTGTGCATATGCCCCGTTCCGAAGATGATCTTGACCTTGGTAAAATTAAAGAAACAGCCGCTGAACACGATATCACTCAGCCGATTTTTGTTGACAGTGACCATGCTTTAACCGATGCATTTGAAAATGAATATGTGCCTGCATATTATGTGTTTGACAAAATAGGACAGCTCCGTCACTTCCAAGCCGGCGGGAGCGGTATGAAAATGCTTGAAAAACGTGTGAACCGCGTTCTGGCTGAAACGGAATAGATATCTGGCTAAATAGTATTTCCTAAAAACCTGATCTCATCAGGTTTTTTATTTGTGCAAAAAGCAATGGAAGAAGAGTAAGAAGCTTATTTTTCCAAATTTGGGTATAGGAATTGATGATTTGTTTGATTGATACGCTAAAAAACACAGCTAATTTTTGATGTTTTTCCTCAATTTTAGATAAATCTCATATCTCATAACTCGAAAATTGTAGATATTACACTAAATTTCTTTAAAGAAGTAAGTAAAATATATATTTTCAACATTATACCAAATAAACTAGAAAGACCCTTGACCCCTTGAGAATAAAGGACTCTTTTGAAAAATAAAACTTTTTCAGAAAATAAGGAATTTTTCATAGAGTAAATATAATAGTAAAATGCTAAAATAATAGTTGATAAAATTACTTTTGTAATCTAATATCTTAATTAAAGATGTTAATTTTGATAGGGGGTACATTGAGGAATGTTTAATGAAAGAGAAGCTTTGCGCTTGCGGTTAGAACAATTAAATGAAGCTGAAGTGAAAGTCATTCGTGAATATCAAATTGAACGTGATAAAATATACGCAAAATTAAGAGAGCTGGACAGAAATGGAAGCCCTTCCGAAATCAAAAAGGATTTCCGTTCTGAAAAAAAACCTGACTCTCTGCCGGTTCTCGCTGAGCTTGCGGCTCAGGAAATCAGAAGCTATCAGCCGCAATCACAGCAGCAGTCTGTTCAGCCTCAGCTTCAATCTATTTCCTCTCTTCCTGCCGGTATACCAGACGGAACAACACGAAGAAGAAGAGGAACGGCAAGACCGGGATCAAAAGCAGCTAAGCTGCGTGAAGCTGCTATTAAAACATTAAAACGCCACAACGCGGCGATTAAGAGCTCGGAGCTTCAAAAAGAGATTGAAAAAGAAAGCGGTCTTGAAATCCCTAATATGACAACGTTTATGCAAAGCTTAATTAAAATGTACCCGGAAGTGAAAAAGCCATATCGCGGGCAGTACATTTTAGAGGGTGAAATCGAATCTGCAGAATCAGCAAATGAATAAATATAAAGAAAAACTGCTTGGCATCGCTCAAGCAGTTTTTTTATTGAGGTTTTTTCTGTGAAGGTTTGTTTTCTTTTTCAAGATTAAGCTTATACACCCACTTTTGATAAGGCTTTTCTTCAGCGGCTCTGTTTTTCAGCTCTTCGATTGTATGGCTCTTGGCCTGGTCTGATGATTGGGCGTGGGCAAGCTGTTTTTGAAGCACATGTATCTGTTTGGTGACATCTTCAAGGATGGTCTCTACATGATTTGGCTGCGCGTAGACCGCTGGAGCTTCTTCTTCCGTTTTTTCTTTTTGTTTCGTGCCGCCATCAATATCGGCAAAATGAGAAGCAATCCAGGCATCGCTTTCATCAAGCTGCCGTTTATACGATATAATAGTTTCGTGAAATAATTTTTCTTTCGTTTTTTCTATGTCTAGCAGTCTTTCTTTCGTTTCTATGATTCGATCTTTCATATGATCAACTTCTATTTTAATATGTTTTAGCTGATATTCTTTTTCTACCATTTGCTCTTTTAGACGCCCGTTTTCGGCTTTTATCAATTCGGCTTGCTGTTTTGCCTGAAGCAGTGCATTTTGTTCCTGCTCAATTGAGGCTTGAAGTTCGCTGATCCGTTTATGAAGATTTTTATTTTCTTCTTCGATTTTGACTTTAGCAATATGAAGTTTATGTTTTTCTTCGATTTCGGCTCTGCGTTTATAGGTTTCAGCAGATAGAAGCTCCTGCAAAACAACGATTTTATCAAGCAGTTCAGCTCTTATTTGGTGCAGGGTTTGGCTGGTGTGGGAGGCATGTTTTTCTTTTGTTGACATATGTGTTAATTCGGCAGACAGCTGCTGGAGCTTTTCTTTCATATCGTTATTTTCTTTGAGCAGTTTGTTATTTTTCTGATGAAAGTAGCTTGCTTCAAGTTCAGAAATCAGCTTATGGCACCTTGAAAGCTCGGATTTTAAATAAAGGTTCTCCTGAGACACGTCGTGGAAAAAAGGACCTGATCTTTTCATTCGAACCATCTCCCTCATGATGTTAACACTACAATATGCAAATACTGAACAGCTATTCCTCTTTAATAAACAGACAAGCAGTAGCGTTGAGCCTTTGCTTTTGCTATGCTTTTAACGAAACTAGAGGTGAGATGATATGAAGCATGTAAACGTACTGCTGGCAGGGGGAGCCTCGCGGCGATTTGGAGAACCGAAGGCGTTTGTCAAATGGAAGGGCAGGATGCTTTACGAATGCGCTAAAGAGGCACTTGGAGAACAAACGGTTATCATCAGCCGTCCCGAATTTATTGATAGATTTCAAGAAAACGGTGAAAATGAAGTGTATCAAGACGCTGAGCCATTTCAAGGCATGGGGCCATTGGCTGGTATATATACCGCTTTTAAAAAGACAGACGGTGATCTTTATACTGTTCTTTCCTGTGACACACCGCTGATACAAAGAAGGACGATGCTGGAGCTCAAACGTCTGATGACTGCCGGTGCGGACGCGGTAGTCCCAATTTCAGACGGACAAGTGCAGCCATTGATTGCGATTTACCACAAACGTATCATGCCAGTTCTATACGATCAGCTTTCTGAGAAGAGGTTGAGGATATCAGATTTATTAGGCAGAATTTCGGTTTGTTACGTACAGGCTGAAAATATCGGAGCAAACCAGGCAGAGTTTATCAACATTAATACACGTGATGATTTTAGCTGTTTGGAAGAAAAATCGAACTCCCTCAAGCGGGACTGACGGGGCAATAACATGATAAGATGACATAAAAGATAAGGAGAACAGGTTTGATGGAGGAACGTTATTCACGGCAAATCAGATTTAAGCAAATTGGGGAAGAGGGCCAGAAAAGACTGGCAGACAGCCATGTGCTGATTGTCGGAGCGGGAGCGCTCGGCACTGCAGGAGCTGAAGGGCTTTCGAGAGCGGGAGTCGGTACTATTACCATTATTGACCGTGACTATGTGGAGTGGAGCAATCTTCAAAGGCAGCAGCTTTATACAGAAAGCGATGCCAAACTCCGCATGCCGAAAGCCATGGCTGCCAAAGAACATCTATCAGCGATTAACAGCGAGATACATATTGAGGCGTATGTTACCGAAGGAACAGCCGAAACGCTTGAGCCGCTCATTGAAAAAGCAGATGTCGTGATCGACGCGACAGATAATTTTGAAACCCGAATGCTGATAAACGACCTTGCCCAGAAAACAAAGACACCTTGGGTCTATGGCGCCTGTGTAAGCAGCCAGGGAATGTTCATGACAGTCATTCCCGGAGAAACCCCTTGTCTGTCTTGTTTGTTTGAGCAAATTCCTGTCGGCGGGGCGACGTGTGATACTGCCGGCATTATTCCGCCTGCTGTGCATATCGTTTCAGCATATCAGCAGGCTGAGGCATTTAAGCTGTTAACCGGCCAAATAGAAGCAATACAGCGGGGGTTTGTGACATTTGATGTCTGGAACAATTCGCATATGAAGATTAACGTTAATCATGTACGCCGTGAGGATTGCCCATCTTGCGGAGCAAATGCGGTATATCCTTATCTTCAGGATTGGAATACACCAAAAGCTGCTGTATTATGCGGCCGTGATACAGTGCAGGTAAGGTCAGAATCATTAAAAAGAATCCCGAAACAGGAGCTCATTAAGCGGCTGAAAACAATCGGCAAGGTCGAGGCTAATGCGTTTTTGCTGCATATTTTTTACGAGGATTTCAGAATTGTCATTTTCAATGACGGACGGGCACTGGTGCATGGAACAAATGATGTGAAAGAAGCCAACTCCGTGTTGGCAAGAGTGATTGGACTGTAACAACAGGAGGGGTCAGAATGCTGGAGAAAAGAACACCGATACCGGTAGACGAGGCAGTTCGGCGTGTCTGCCATTTTCAAAAACAAGGTGAAACAGAATGGGTGGCGCTTGAAGACAGCCTTCATCGGTTTTTAGCCGAAGATATAACTGCGGATCACCACGTCCCTGCGTTTGACCGTTCACCATACGATGGTTTTGCTGTCAGAGCGTGCGATACGGCAGATGCATCACGTGAAAACCCAGTTCGGTTTGAAGTTATTGACCATATTGGAGCTGGGGCAGTATCTGAAAAAGAACTTGGCCCGTTTCAGGCCGTGCGGATTATGACTGGTGCGCAAATCCCTGAAGGGGCAGATGCAGTCGTCATGATTGAACTGACTCAAACCTTTGAGGAGAATGGGAAGTCATTTATGTCTTTAAAACGCCGCTTTCAGACGGGGGATAATATTTCAAAAACAGGTGAGGACGCTCAAAAAGGGAGTGTTTTACTGAGAAAGGGTACCCGGGTGACACCAGGAGTGACGGCTCTTTTGGCAACCTTCGGATACGCATCTGTGCCTGTCGTGAGAAAGCCTGTAGTCGGGATTATCGCAACCGGTACCGAATTGCTGAATGTCAGTGATCCGCTGGAACCGGGAAAAATCCGCAACAGCAATGCGAGTATGGTATATGCGCAAGCGATAGAAGCAGGCGCAACACCGCTTTATTTAGGGAAAATCTCTGATGAACTGGATAAAAGCTTTGCTGCAGTTAAAGAAGCGATGAAAAAGGTGGACTTCCTGATCACAACTGGCGGTGTGTCAGTCGGTGACTTTGACTTTTTGCCTGCGATCTATGAAAAACTCGGAGCGGACGTGCTGTTTAATAAAGTTGCCATGCGCCCGGGCAGCGTGACAACGGTGGCGCATGCAAACGATATGCTGCTGTTTGGCCTTTCAGGTAATCCGTCAGCATGCTATGTCGGTTTTGAACTGTTTGTCAAACCGATAATCCAGACATGGCTGCACAATGAAACACCGCATTCGATTTGTGCGGAAGCTGTTTTGACCAAGGATTTTCCGAAGCCGAACCCATTTACCCGATTTGTTCGTGCGCTCGTGCAACATCAGGAAGGGAAGCTGTTGGCGACACCCGTCGGATTAGATAAGTCGAGCTCCGTCACATCACTTGCAGATGCCAATGCATTTATTATCCTGCCGGGCGGCACGCGAGGCTACGAAACTGGCAGAACGGTTCAAGTGCTGCTCATCAGAGAAGAGAATGGAAGTGAATGGCCTTGGTCCGTCCTTTCCCGATCGTCCAAGTTGTAGGATTTCAAAACAGCGGGAAAACAACGTTTATTGAGCGCATTCTTGAAAAAGCCTCTGAACAGGGAGTCCATTTGGGCTGCCTGAAGCATCATGGTCACGGCGGTGAACCGCAAACGCTCACGGAAGGAAAAGACACGGACCGTTACAAGGCGGCAGGTGCTGATGTGACAGCGGTAGAAGGTGCTGGTGTGTTACAGCTGACTGCCCGCCGCAATTGGAATTTGGCACGGCTGATCGAGTTATACCAATTTCTCGAAACAGACTGTCTTCTGATTGAAGGCTTTAAAAAAGCCCCTTATCCTAAAGTGGTTATCCTAAGTGAAAAGGAAGATCTGGAAGCGCTGCAAGCAGTAAATATAATCGCCATCATCTATAGAAAAAAAGAGCATATGACAGAGCATCAGGGATTACCCGTTTTTCATGCGGATGATCCGGTTGCCGTGGATTTTGTGCTTTCACAGCTGAAGGGGGAATCTGCATAATGGAACGGTTTGAGATTACGAAAACACCCATTAATACTGAAGACATCATCAAAAAAGTGGAGAAACGGGAAGCAGGAGCCATTACGACATTTATTGGTACGGTTCGGGAATGGACAAACGGAAAAAGAACGGTTCGGCTTGAATATGAGGCATATGAACCGATGGCCGTGCAAATGCTTGCTCAAATCGGCGCTGAAATCGAAGAAAAATGGGAAGGTGCCTCAGCTGCGATCACGCACCGTATAGGTGTGCTCGATATCGGTGAAGCAGCGGTAGTGATTGCTGTATCTTCTCCCCATCGAAAAGCCGCATATGAAGCCAATGAGTATGCGATTGAACGCATTAAACAGATTGTGCCGATTTGGAAAAAAGAAATTTGGGAAGACGGTGAGCAATGGATCGGCGACCAGCTAGAAACGACAGCTTATCCGAACGGAAAACCAGACCTAAGCGAGGGAGAGCAGCATGATTAAAATTCTTTTATTTGCAGGGCTTGCTGAACAGGCCGGTACACAAGCAATAGAAATAGATATGGAACAAGCAACCACAGATGAAATAAAAGCGAGTCTAAAAGAACAATACGGTCTTGAATCTATTGATACGGCTATGATTGCCGTTAACGAAAGCTATGTAAAAGAAAATACCTCTGTATCTTCGGGTGACACGGTAGCCATCATACCGCCGGTCAGCGGGGGATGAAAACCGGACGGCATTTCAGCCGTCCGGTTTTTCTGTATTTCATTGGCATATCCCCAAGTATCCTCAGCATACAATGATTTTCTGTAAGCGTTTATTCTACATATGTTACTCCCTATAAAGTAAGAGACTCACTCCATAATTAGACTGAAATTTTGAAAAATAATAGAAATTTATTTCGGGTATCGATATAGTGAAGATGAGAAATGTTGGAAAGGTGCTGGATATGGAGACATTTAAAAGATTAAAAATGTATTATTGGCCGTACAGAAAAGTGTTTATGTGGTCGCTTCTAGCCATGCTTTTGATGACTGCAATTACTGTCGTTTATCCGATTATCCTGCAAATTACGATTGATGAGATCGTGCTTGGAAGGCAGTATCAGCTTGCGGCGTGGGTCAGCTTAGGATTTATTGCGGTAATGGTTTTGAAAGGAACGGCTACCTTTTTTCATCAGTATTTAGGTGATATGTTCGGGATCAAATCCGTTTATCGGCTGAGAAATGGTCTGTATGAAAAACTGCAGCGGCTTTCTTTTTCTTACTATGATAACGCGAAAACAGGAGATTTGATGTCCAGGCTGACTGCTGATGTTGAAGGGCTTCGTTTTTTCTTATCATACGGTCTCGCTGAGCTCATTCGCTTCGGCCTGCTGGTAGCCATCAGCCTGTCGGTTATGTTTTACTATTCTGTTCCTCTCACGCTTGTGACAATAGCTGTTCTGCCATTTCTCGCGGTTGCGGTATACCGGTTTGACAAAAGAGTCCATCCCGCCTTCAGAGGCATCCGCAAATCGTTTGCGAAACTCAATACAAAAGTCCAGGAAAATATCAGCGGCATTAATACGGTTAAATCTCTTTCCAGGGAAGATTTTCAGATCAGCACTTTCAATAAAGCCAATGCAGAATACAGGGCGCAGTATTTACAAACATCATCCATCTGGTCTGCGTATTTCCCTTTAATGGAGTTCATTGGTAACATTTGTATTGTAGCTCTCCTCTCATACGGCGGTTACTTGGTTATGCAAAATCAGCTCAATCCCGGCGAGCTTGTTGCTTTCTTCAGCCTTGTCAATTATATGATGTGGCCGATTATGAACTTAGGTTTTGTCATCAATATGTTCTCTCAAGCAAAAGCGTCAGGGGAACGCCTGCTCGACATTCTGGAAAAAGAAGAAGACATTACAGATCATCCTCATGCTTTGTATAAACAAAAATTAACCGGAGATGTCCATTTCAAAAATGTTTCTCTTGCATACGGAAAAGAACAAACAAACGCGCTGTGCAATGTAAGCTTTGAGGCAAACAGCGGGAAGGTAATCGGACTGTTGGGCCCGACAGGTTCAGGCAAAAGCTCAGTGACACAGCTTCTCACCAGATTTTACAGTCCTGTTGGCGGAATGATTACCATTGATCACAAACCAATCACAGATTATTCGTTAAAAACCCTTCGCTCCAATATCGGGGTCGTACTTCAAGAATCCTTCCTGTTTTCATCTACGATTAGATCAAATATTTCGTATGGGCGGCCGGATGCCTCAATGGAAGACGTCATCGAAGCGGCAAAAAGGGCGCAGGCTCATAACTTTATTATGGAGCTTCCTGATGGGTATGACACCATGCTGGGAGAGAGGGGAATGGGGCTTTCCGGCGGGCAGAAACAGCGAATTGCCATTGCGAGAGCCATCTGCTTGAACCCGAGCATTTTAATATTGGATGATGCCACAAGTGCAGTAGATATGCAAACGGAGCACAGCATACAGCTTGCCTTAAAAGAAGTCATGAAAAACCGCACAACCTTTATCGTCGCTCACCGCATTTCTTCACTGAAACACGCCGATGAAATTCTCGTTTTTAATAAAGGACGCATTCGTGAAAGGGGAACACATCATGAGCTTCTTGAAAAAGGCGGCTACTATAAAAAGATTTACGATTTGCAATACCGTGATGTCAAAATGATTAATGAGCCGCATGAGGTCGGATAGGGAGGGGCCAAATGAAACAAGCGAAAAAACAGGGGATTTTAGAGCGTTTCTATTACTCTTCAGATGAAATCATTGAAAAGCCGTTTAACTGGGCTCAAATGTGGCGGCTGCTGAGCTATGTCAAACCATATCGAAAAACAATTTTGCCGCTTTCTTTTCTCACCGTATTAATTGGCACTGCTGTGAAGCTTGTGATCCCCATTCTGATCGGCGTTTATGTTCTTGATCAAGCGATTACAGGGAGAAACTCGGAGCTGCTGATTCAGCTCATTTTTATTATTAGCGGTTTATATGTCCTCAATTACGCCGCCAATGTGTTAAGAATCAGGTGGATGAATCAGCTTGGCCAGCATGTCATTTACGATTTGCGACAGCATTTATTTACCCATGTGCAGCGCTTATCCCATCGATTTTTTGATCAGCGGTCGGCGGGATCGATCTTAGTCAGGATCATGAATGATATTAACTCTCTTCAGGAGCTCTTTACAAGCGGAGTCATCAATTTGTTGACCGACTTGCTGCTTCTGGCCGGCGTGATTATCATTTTGTTTACGCTGAGCCCTGAGCTGACTATAGCCATCATGGTGACATTGCCGATTATGTTTTTTATTTCAACAAGTCTCAGAAAAAAAATACGCCGATCCTGGCAAACGGTACGGCTGAAGCAATCGAAGCTCAACTCTCATCTAAATGAAAGCATTCAGGGCATCCGGGTCACACAGGCATTTACGCAGGAAGAAGAAAACATGGCGTATTTTGACGGTGTCAATCAGGAGAACTTCGAATCTTGGCGGGAAGCAACTAGAAAAAATGCCATGTTCCTTCCGCTGGTAGAAATGACGAATGCGATTGGGACGGCTGTCTTGATTTGGTATGGAGCCACACTCATCATGAATGAAACCATCACGATTGGCGTCTTCGTTTCTTTTGCTTTCTATCTGGGAATGTTTTGGGAACCTATTTCGAGACTGGGTCAGGTCTATAATCAGCTGTTAATGGGAATGGCATCATCAGAACGGATTTTTGAGTTTCTGGACGAACAGCCAAATGTCAAGGAGAAGCCCAATGCCATTCATAATGAAAAGATAAATGGGGAGATCAGTTTTGAAGAGGTTGAATTTTCGTATGATGAAAAACGAAAAGCCCTTCACGCCGTTTCTTTCTCTATTCCGGCGGGCTCGACGCTTGCGCTTGTCGGGCATACAGGGAGCGGGAAGACGACGATTGCCAATTTAATCAGCCGTTTTTATGATGCGACCGGAGGCACCATTAAAATAGACGGTATACCGATTAAGGATCTTTCCCTTGCCAGTCTGCGCTCTCAAATCAGCATTGTCCTGCAAGATACATTTATTTTCTCTGGGACCATCATGGAAAATATTCGTTTTGGAAGGCCAAATGCTTCGGATGAAGAGGTGATGAAAGCGTCCCAAGCGGTCGGAGCGGATGAGTTTATTTCCGATTTAGCGGAAGGATACGCAACAGAGGTGGAGGAAAGGGGCAGCGTACTGTCTGCCGGTCAGCGTCAGCTCATTTCCTTTGCAAGAGCATTGCTCGCCGATCCGGCTATTATCATCCTTGACGAAGCAACGGCAAGCATTGATACAGAGACAGAAGTAAAAATTCAGCAAGCGTTAAAAACGCTTCTGAAAGGGCGTACAGCAGTGATGATCGCTCACAGATTATCTACGATCCGCGACGCCGACCGCATCATTGTTCTTGATCACGGCAGGAAAATAGAAGAAGGGAACCATGATCAGCTGCTCGCTAAAGGAGGCATTTATGCCGGGCTTGTGAAAGCGCAATACAGCACAGCGATAGAATAATATGAAAAGCCTTCAATATTGAAGGCTTTTGGAAATTTATTAGAAAAACATGAAACTTTTTGATATCCTTCCCGTACTATTTGTTAGATATTCTCAAGGAGGTTTTGAAATGGAAACGAATGTAGAAAAAAACAGCGGAACGGCGACTGAAAAGCCTTCACTTTTAGGAGTAATCACAAGTCCGTCCGTTCAATTTGAAAGAATAAGAGAAAGGCCGGCTGTATGGGGACCGCTTTTGATTGTTGCAGCAATTATCATCGTCGGTGCCGTGCTGCAATCACTCGGTACGGATTATAGTGAGCTTTTGAAAAGCCAGGATACGCAAGGGCTATCTGCTGAACAAATGGAAACTGTCGCAACAATAACCAAAGTTGGCGGAATGGTAGGCGCTATTATCGGCGGTATCGCAGCATTATTTATTGCCCCTCTTATTTATTGGCTCTGTGTAAAAGTATCAGGCGGTGTTACGACATATAAAAAAATGCTTTCTCTCGGTCTGTTTGTCTCTTTGATTAGCAGTCTCGGATTATTGGTTAATGGAATCGTTGCTTTTACGACTGACGTGAATCCTCTTTACAGCACGACGTCACTGGCAGGGATTATCCCATCTGACGGGGCTCTTGCCAGCGTGTTAAATACCTTTGAAATTTTCAGCATCTGGAGCTTTGTATTATTAGCAATCGGACTTCACAAAACGGGAGGCATCTCCAAAAAAGCCGGATGGATTTCAGCAATCATTCTATTCGGAATTTTAGTTGTATTTTCGCTCTTTTCAGGTTTAATCAATTCTGTGGCGGGTGCATAAGCTCATGAAAAAAGTCTGGATCGGAATTGGAATCGCAGTTATAGTCGCTCTTTTTATTGGAATCAATATATACCGGTCTGCCGCTCCGACAAGCGGCAGCGCCGGCAAGGAGATACAGACGGGGAGCGTTGAAGAAAATGAAATCTCGTCAACGGTTATGGTTCCTGGCACGCTAAAATTTTCAAATGAACAGTATGTCTTTTATGAAGCGGATAAAGGGACATTAGAAGACATTAAAGTAAAGGAAGGCGATAAAGTTAAAAAGGGCACGCCTTTAGTCACCTATACAAATGAGCAGCTGAGCCTGGAAAAAGAACAGAACCAGTTAACGTCTGAATCCAACCGGCTTCAAATTGACCAAATTCAAGAAAAGTTAAAAGCCTTAGACAGCAAAGAAAGAGAACTGGAAAAACAGGTAGGAAAGAAAGAAGCAGAAAAACAAATCGAATCTGAACGGACAGAGCTTCAAATGCAGAAAAAAACAGCGGAGATCGAATTAAAACAAACCGAGCTTCAGCGGCAGTCACTTGCCAACCGGGTGTCAGATTTAGAAGTGAAAAGCGAAATTGAAGGCACCGTTATTTCTGTCAACCAAGAAGCGGCATCCAAAAAGTCAGATATTCAAGAGCCTGTCATACATATCGGCAACCCAAAAGACCTTGTCGTCTCAGGGAAATTGTCTGAATACGATACATTGAAAGTCAAAAAAGGCCAGAAGGTCACACTCACTTCAGATGTAATACAGGGTAAAACATGGAAAGGTACGGTTTCCGCAGTCGGGCTTGTTCCGGATCAGCAGGAGAGCGCTGCTGCACAAGGAACAGAACAGGCGGTCCAATACCCGCTTCAAGTGAAAATAAAAGGAAATCTTCCAGAAGGAAAGCCAGGCTTTAAATTTATCATGAATATTGAAACAGATAAACGGAAAGCAAATACGCTTCCTTCAAAGGCAGTCAAAAAAGAAGATGACCAATATTATGTGTATACAGTAAAAGACGGAAAAGCAAAGCGAGTTGATGTCAAAATCGGCGAAGTGACAGATGACCTGACAGAAATTAAAGAGGGGCTTTCCCAAGATGATCAAGTCATTTTGAATCCATCTGATCAGGTGACTGACGGAATGGAAGTGAAATCCTAAATGATTCAGCTTTCTAATGTGCGAAAAAGCTACCAGATCGGAAAGGAAACGTTTGATGTTCTCCATTCTATTGATTTGGACATTCATCAAGGTGAATATGTCTCGATTATGGGGCCGTCAGGATCAGGAAAATCGACGATCATGAATATTATCGGCTGTCTTGATCGGCCGACTTCCGGTACATATCAATTGGACGGCGAAGACATTTCTTCATATAAAGATAAAGAACTGGCGGCAGTCCGTAACCGGTCCATCGGTTTTGTTTTTCAGCAATTTCAGCTTCTTCCGCGGCTGAACGCAAAAAAAAATGTCGAGCTGCCGATGATTTATTCCGGGATAGGCAAAAAGGAACGTCAAGAGCGAGCTGAGAGAGCATTGGAAAAGGTCGGGTTAGCCGATCGAATGCTCCACATGCCCAACGAGCTGTCGGGCGGGCAGAAGCAGCGGGTGGCGATTGCGAGGGCGATCGTGAATGAGCCGAAATTGATTTTAGCTGATGAACCGACCGGCGCCCTGGATACGAAAACAAGCGAGGCGATTATGGATCAGTTTACAGCATTAAATGCCGAGGGAACGACAATCGTTCTGGTTACTCACGAGCCTGAAGTAGCAGATTGCACGAATCGGATCGTCATGGTGCGTGACGGAAACATTGTTCCTGCCAGCTCCGGACAAAGGAGTGTGGGAGAATGAGCCTGTTAGAAAACATCAGAATGGCTCTAAGCTCTGTTCTTGCCCATAAAATGCGTTCGATCTTAACGATGCTCGGCATTATCATTGGTGTAGGCTCTGTCATTGTTGTCGTTGCGGTAGGACAGGGCGGCGAGCAAATGCTGAAGCAGTCGATCAGCGGTCCGGGAAATACTGTGGAGCTGTACTATATGCCTAGCGACGAGGAGCTTGCAAGCAACCCGAACGCCGCAGCTGAATCTACGTTTACAGAAAACGATATTAAAGGTTTAAAAGGAATAGAAGGCATTAAACAAGTCGTTGCTTCGACTTCTGAAAGTATGACAGCGCGTTATCACGAAGAAGAAACCGATGCTACGGTTAACGGAATAAATGATGGATACATGAATGTCAATTCTTTAGAAATCGAAAGCGGCAGAACATTTACCGACAATGACTTTCTCGCGGGGAATAGAGCCGGAATCATCTCTCAAAAGATGGCTGAAGAACTGTTCGATAAAACCTCCCCTTTAGGTGAAGTTGTCTGGATAAACGGACAGCCCGTTGAAATTATCGGCGTGCTGAAAAAAGAAACAGGCTTGCTTTCTTTCGGTTTAAGTGAAATGTATGTGCCATTTAATATGATGAAATCCTCTTTTGGCACAAGTGATTTCAGTAACGTATCATTGCAGGTCGAATCAGCAGACGACATAAAATCGGCTGGAAAAGAAGCGGCACAGCTGGTAAATGACAATCATGGCACAGAGGATTCGTATCAAGTGATGAACATGGAAGAGATTGCGGCCGGAATTGGCAAAGTAACGGCAATTATGACGACGATTATCGGCTCAATTGCAGGTATTTCCCTTTTGGTCGGCGGAATCGGTGTCATGAATATCATGCTCGTATCAGTCACAGAACGGACGCGGGAAATTGGAATCAGAAAATCACTTGGTGCGACGAGAGGACAGATTCTGACTCAGTTTTTAATTGAATCAGTCGTATTGACGCTGATTGGCGGACTGATTGGAATTGGGATCGGATACGGAGGGGCCGGGCTTGTTTCAGCCATTGCGGGCTGGCCGTCACTCATATCCTGGCAGGTTGTATGCGGGGGCGTGCTGTTCAGTATGCTCATTGGTGTTATTTTCGGCATGCTTCCTGCAAATAAAGCCGCAAAGCTTGATCCCATTGAAGCGCTGCGTTATGAGTAGCCTCATGCAACATGCATGAGGTTTTTTTATGTTTAGTGATTTCTACTATGAATATAAAAGACTTTTTTCATTAAAATAAGAAGAAAATGTCGTACAATTGTCCTTATTTTTGTCGAATTTACAGTTTACAAACCCTATAGACATACGTTAATATGGAGAAACGTGAAAGATTTTGATAGTTATTGAATGAATTTGAATGATTTTAGTTGCCTAAACCGAAAATAGCGTTTACAATGAAATTGTATTCAAAATGAATACGTTTTCATTAGGAGGTGAAGCATGCTAACTCCTGAACGGCATCAATTGATTATTGATCAAATAGAAAAGCATGATGTGGTAAAGATTCAAGAGCTTATAAATCTGACTAATGCTTCTGAATCAACAATCAGAAGAGATTTATCGACACTTGAAGAACGCGGTTTTTTAAAGCGCGTTCATGGTGGAGCGGCCAAGCTTTCCGATATCAGACTTGAACCCGATATGCTTGAAAAATCATCCAAAAACCTTCACGATAAACTGAAGATTGCTGAAAAAGCAGCTTCTCTTTTAGAAGAAGGGGATTGCATTTACCTTGATGCAGGCACGACGACATTGCACATGATTGATTTTATGGATAAAACCAAAGATATTGTCGTTGTCACAAACGGGGTAATGCATATCGATGCATTAATAAGGAAAGAAATTTCTTTTTATCTGCTTGGAGGATACGTAAAGCACAGAACGGGCGCGATTATTGGAGGCGCTTCATTGATTGCCATGGACCAGTACAGATTTGACAAGAGTTTTCTGGGGACAAACGGTGTCCATACAGAGGCTGGATTTACAACGCCGGACCCTGATGAGGCCCTTTTAAAACAGAAAGCGATCAAACAGGCAAAACACGCTTACGTCTTAGCAGACCCTTCGAAGTTCGGAGAAATTTCATTTTCGGCATTCGCCGGAATAGGCGACGCAACAATCATTACGACTGACGCTGAAGAGCTTACATTCGATAATTACCAAGAAAAAACTGTCGTAAAGGTAGTGAAACCATGATTTACACTGTAACACTTAATCCATCTGTCGATTATATTGTTCACGTTGAAGATTTTACTGTAGGAGGCCTGAACCGTTCTTCGTATGATACCAAGTATCCAGGGGGCAAAGGCATCAACGTATCGAGACTGCTGAAAAGACACCATGTGGCGTCTAAAGCGCTCGGATTCGTCGGCGGATTTACCGGAGAATATATCAAAACATTTTTACGGGAAGAAAACCTGGAAACAGCTTTTTCTGAAGTAAAAGGGGATACCCGTATCAATGTAAAGCTGAAAACTGGTGATGAAACTGAAATTAACGGGCAGGGACCGACAATTTCGGATGAAGATTTCAAAGCCTTTTTAGAACAGTTCCAATCTTTGCAAGAGGGAGATATCGTCGTTCTTGCAGGAAGCATTCCATCTTCACTCCCTCACGATACTTATGAAAAAATCGCAGAGGCCTGCAAACAGCAGAACGCACGAGTTGTTCTGGATATCTCAGGCGAGGCTCTTTTGAAAGCAACAGAAATGAAACCATTTTTGATGAAGCCAAATCATCATGAGCTTGGAGAAATGTTCGGCACGACCATTACATCTGTTGAGGAAGCCGTTCCTTATGGGAAAAAGCTTGTAGAACAAGGCGCTGAACATGTAATCGTATCAATGGCCGGAGACGGAGCGCTTCTGTTTACGAACGAAGCTGTTTATTTTGCTAACGTGCCAAAGGGGAAATTGGTAAACTCAGTCGGAGCAGGGGATTCCGTTGTTGCAGGTTTCCTTGCCGGAATTTCCAAACAGCTGCCGCTTGAAGAAGCATTCCGCTTAGGAGTTACTTCAGGCAGTGCTACCGCGTTCTCTGAAGAACTTGGAACAGAAGAATTTGTCCAGCAGCTTCTTCCTGAAGTTAAGGTCACACGTCTATAGAGGAGGAAACACAAGTGAAAATAACTGAGCTTTTAACGAAGCATACGATAAAGCTTAATATTGAGAGCAAAGAAAAAGAAAATGTTATTGACGAAATGGTCACTGTTCTTGATAAGGCTGGAAAGTTAAATGACCGACAAGCCTATAAAGAAGCCATTTTAAATCGCGAAAGCCAAAGCTCCACGGGTATAGGTGAAGGAATCGCTATCCCCCATGCGAAAACGGCAAGCGTTATCAACCCGGCGATCGCGTTCGGACGTTCAAAAGACGGCGTCGATTATGAATCATTAGACGGCCAGCCGGCTCACTTAGTGTTCATGATCGCGGCGACTGAAGGCGCAAACAACACTCACCTTGAAGCATTGTCAAGACTTTCAACGCTGTTAATGCGTGAAGAAATCCGTAAGCAGCTCCTTGAAGCTGAGTCTGAAGATGCCATCATCGACATTATTAATCAGCACGATAAAGATGATGACGAAGAGGAAGAAGAAGAAGCGGCACCAGCACCTGCCGGAAAAGGAAAAATTTTAGCGGTTACTGCATGTCCGACAGGTATTGCCCATACATTCATGGCTGCGGATGCCCTTAAAGAAAAAGCGAAAGAGCTTGGAGTGGAAATTAAGGTCGAAACAAATGGGTCAAGCGGCATTAAGCACAAGCTCACTGCCCAAGAAATCGAAGATGCCCCTGCAATCATTGTCGCAGCGGACAAGCAGGTTGAAATGGAACGTTTTAAAGGCAAGCGCGTACTTCAAGTTCCTGTAACGGCGGGTATCAGACGTCCGCAAGAGCTTATCGAAAAAGCGATGAATCAAGATGCTCCGATTTATCAAGGCAGCGGCGGCGGTTCAGCAGCTTCAAACGATGATGAAGAAGCGAGAGGCAAGTCTGGAAGCGGTATCGGAAACGCGTTTTATAAGCACCTGATGAGCGGTGTCAGCAACATGCTTCCGTTCGTAGTCGGCGGCGGTATTCTCGTTGCGATTTCATTCTTCTGGGGAATTCACTCTGCTGATCCGAATGATCCTAGCTACAACACGTTTGCAGCAGCATTAAACTTTATCGGCGGCGACAATGCATTAAAACTCATTGTTGCAGTTCTGGCCGGTTTCATTGCGATGAGTATTGCAGATCGTCCTGGTTTTGCGCCTGGTATGGTCGGCGGTTTTATGGCTACTCAAGCGAATGCTGGATTCTTAGGCGGCTTAATTGCCGGATTCCTTGCCGGTTATGTTGTGATTTTACTGAAAAAAGTATTTACGTTTATCCCTCAGTCACTTGATGGATTAAAACCTGTTTTGATTTACCCGCTGTTCGGTATTTTTATCACTGGCGTATTAATGCAATTTGTCGTCAATACACCTGTAGCGGCATTTATGAATTTCTTAACAAACTGGCTTGAAAGCCTTGGTACTGGAAACCTTGTGTTAATGGGTATTATCTTGGGCGGCATGATGGCGATCGATATGGGTGGCCCGCTTAATAAAGCAGCCTTTACGTTCGGTATCGCCATGATCGATGCAGGAAACTATGCGCCTCATGCAGCAATCATGGCCGGCGGTATGGTTCCTCCGCTTGGTATCGCACTTGCAACAACCATTTTCAGAAACAAATTCACTCAGCGTGACCGTGAAGCTGGTATTACATGCTATTTCATGGGAGCTGCTTTCGTAACAGAGGGAGCGATCCCATTTGCTGCGGCTGATCCGCTTCGCGTCATACCAGCTGCTGTAGTCGGTGCAGCTGTTGCCGGCGGATTAACTGAATTCTTCCGAGTAACGCTTCCGGCGCCTCATGGAGGAGTATTCGTAGCTTTCATTACAAACCATCCGATGCTTTACCTTTTAAGTATCGTGATCGGTGCTGTCGTGATGGCAATTATCCTCGGTATCGTCAAAAAACCTGTTACAGAAAAATAAGAAAAAAAGCGTCCTTGGTTCGAAAGGACGCTTTTTCTTATCCGGCCGGCAGGGAGCGCGGTTAAGTTATGTATTTTATTCTTTTTTATGATAAAGTAAAAGAAGAGAAACAACTGACATAGCAATTGTCTAGGAGGAAACACTTTGACCGAGGAAAAAAATACGAATACTGAGAAAACGGCGAAGAAAAAAACCAATACGTACCTGGAATGGGGTAAAGCGATTGTCATCGCTGTTCTGCTGGCTCTCCTGATCCGTCACTTTTTGTTTGAACCGTATTTAGTTGAAGGTTCATCTATGTATCCCACATTACATGACGGAGAAAGGCTGTTTGTGAATAAAACAGTCAACTATATCGGCGAGCTGAAGCGCGGAGATATCGTTATTATCAACGGTGAAACTTCTAAAATCCATTATGTAAAAAGACTGATCGGAAAGCCTGGAGAAACCGTTCAAATGAAGGATGACACGCTTTATATAAACGGTAAAAAAGTAGCCGAGCCTTACTTGTCTAAAAACAAGAAGGAAGCTGAAAAACTTGGTGTCAGTCTGACAGGAGACTTTGGACCGGTTAAGGTTCCGAAAGGCAAATACTTTGTCATGGGAGATAACCGGCTGAATTCTATGGACAGCCGAAACGGGCTGGGACTGATCGCGGAAGATCGAATTGTCGGCACATCGAAGTTTGTCTTTTTCCCGTTTAACGAAATGCGTCAAACAAAATAAAAACGCCTTGCTGGCCTAGGACAGCAGGCGTTTTTATTTTGAAAAAGAAGCGACCAATGCAATGCATAAAACCGTGATGAACACTGAACCGATAATAGCTAGCACACTGAAGAAAAGGTGAACCTGTTTGTTCTCTTTTCCGCGCTTTTCTAAAAGCCGTTTAGAAAAAATGTGCGAAAATATGTAAATAAGGGCTATGCCTATATATAAACCGATATCTTTGGCCGTAAAGCCTGTTACGGCAAGGTAAAAGCCCGTAAAAAAGATCAGTAAGCAATATTCAGTAAGTGTTAAAAGCCTCAACGTGTTCCTCCATGAGAGTGTGTAATTTTCCGAGCGGATGCATTCTCTCTCTTTAATTGTAACACAGCTGGCTGGTTTGGGTGTATAAGTGTTTTCTCTCTGTTTTATCAGGGAATCATTTCTCTTGCCCTGCATTCATGGTATACTTTTATTGATGATAGACATGATGGAGGATAATAAATGATTGCTGTAAATAATGTAAGCTTGCGGTTTGCGGATCGCAAGTTATTTGAAGATGTTAATATTAAATTTACCCCAGGCAACTGCTATGGGTTAATTGGTGCAAACGGTGCCGGTAAATCAACGTTTCTAAAGGTGCTGTCAGGCGAAATCGAGCCTCAGACAGGCGACGTGCATATGAGTCCTGGCGAGCGTCTTGCCGTCTTGAAGCAGAACCATTTTGAGTACGAAGAGTATGAAGTGCTGAAAGTGGTCATTATGGGCCACAAACGCCTGTATGAAGTCATGCAGGAGAAAGACGCTATTTACATGAAGCCTGATTTCTCAGATGAGGATGGGATTCGTGCTGCTGAGCTAGAAGGTGAATTCGCGGAACTGAACGGTTGGGAAGCGGAAAGTGAAGCTGCGATCCTGTTAAAAGGCCTTGGTATCTCAGAAGATCTGCACACAAAAAAGATGGCAGACCTCGGCGGTTCGGAGAAGGTAAAAGTTCTCTTGGCGCAGGCATTATTCGGCAAGCCGGATGTTCTGCTCCTCGATGAGCCGACGAACCACTTGGACCTTCAGGCAATCCAGTGGCTTGAAGAGTTTCTGATTAACTTTGAAAACACAGTTATTGTCGTATCCCATGACCGTCACTTCTTAAATAAAGTATGTACGCACATTGCCGACCTTGATTTTAACAAAATTCAAATCTATGTCGGAAACTATGATTTCTGGTACGAGTCAAGCCAACTGGCGTTAAAGCTTTCTCAAGAAGCGAACAAGAAAAAAGAAGAGCAGATTAAACAGCTTCAAGAGTTTGTCGCTAGATTCAGCGCCAATGCGTCTAAATCTAAGCAGGCTACATCAAGAAAGAAACTTCTCGAAAAAATCACGCTGGATGATATTAAACCATCTTCCCGCCGCTATCCTTATGTTAACTTCACGCCGGAACGGGAAATCGGAAATGATGTTCTTCGCGTGGAAGGCTTAACAAAAACAATCGATGGCGTAAAGGTGCTTGACAATGTCAGCTTTATTATGAATCGAGAAGATAAAATTGCTTTCACTGGCCGAAACGAACTTGCTGTTACTACGCTGTTTAAAATCATTTCCGGGGAAATGGAAGCTGACAGCGGAACGTTTAAATGGGGTGTTACCACATCTCAAGCGTATTTTCCAAAAGACAACAGCGAATATTTCGAAGGCAGTGATCTGAACCTTGTAGACTGGCTTCGCCAATATTCTCCGCACGACCAAAGTGAGAGCTTTTTACGCGGTTTCTTAGGACGCATGCTGTTCTCCGGAGAAGAAGTCCACAAAAAAGCAAATGTACTTTCCGGGGGAGAAAAGGTCCGCTGTATGCTGTCGAAAGCGATGCTTTCTGGCGCCAATATTTTAATTTTGGATGAGCCGACTAACCATTTAGACCTAGAGTCCATTACAGCGCTCAATAACGGCTTAATCAGCTTTAAAGGCGCTATGCTGTTTACTTCCCATGACCATCAGTTTGTGCAGACCATTGCCAACAGAATTATAGAAATTACACCTAACGGCATCGTCGATAAGCAAATGAGCTATGACGAGTTCCTTGAAAATGCTGATGTGCAGAAAAAATTGACTGAACTATACGCGGAATAAAAAAGCAGAGATTTCTCTGCTTTTTTTGATACCTAAATATGAAAGGAGATCACAACATGAAATTTTTAGTTGTTGGAGCAGGTGGAGTAGGTGGGTATATTGGCGGACGGCTTGCAGAGAAAGGAAATGATGTGACATTTCTCGTGCGCCAAAAAAGAGCTGAGCAGCTGAAAAAAACCGGGCTTGTCATCCATAGTGAAAAAGGGAATGTATCATTTCAGCCCGAACTAATCAGTGCCGGAGAAACAGGGCAATTTGATGTCGTTATCATTGCTTCTAAAGAACTCGCTTGGTCAAGTGATAGACGATGTCAAACCATTTATCCATCAGGAATCTGTCATTATCCCTTTTTTAAATGGGTACCGCCACTATGAGCAGCTATTTGCGGCATTTTCAAAAGAACAGGTGCTGGGCGGCCTGTGTTTTATAGAAAGTGCTTTAGACAACAAAGGAGAAATTCATCATACGAGCGCATCGCATCGTTTTGTATTTGGAGAATGGAACGGCGAGCGTACGGAGCGGATAAGAGCGCTTGAAGAGGCGTTTTCAGGTGTGAAGGCTGAAGTCATCATTAGCGGGCATATCGAGAAGGACATTTGGAAAAAGTATCTCTTTATTGCAGCGCAAGCGGGGATCACAACGTTATTTCAACGACCGCTTGGCCCAATCCTCGCCACAGAAGCCGGACGTCACACGGCCCAAACTCTTATTGGGGAAATTTGCGCTGTTTTACGAAAAGAAGGTGTTCCGGCTGATCCGGATCTTGAGGAAGAGAGCTTTCGTACGATGACCAGCATGTCTTATCATATGAAGTCCTCCATGCTTCGGGATATGGAAAACGGCCAAACGACAGAAGGCGACCACCTGCATGGATTTTTGCTTGAAAAAGCTAAACGTTTATCTCTCGCTGCACCAGTATTAGAAACAGTTTATGCGAATCTGCAAATGTATGAAGCAGAAAAATAAAAAAAGGAGGCGGAAAAGCCTCCTTTTATTTACTTAAAAAGCCCAATTTCCGTTTCTGAAGATAGGCTCTCTTTTCCCGTCTGCCGTAATTCCGTCAATATTCATATCCTTAGAACCGATCATAAAGTCCACGTGTGTAATGCTCTCATTTAGGCCTTCTTTGACAAGCTCTTCACGAGACATCTGCTTTCCGCCTTCAATATTAAAGGCATAGGCGCTTCCGATCGCCAAATGATTTGACGCGTTTTCATCAAACAGCGTGTTATAGAAAAGAATGTTTGATTGTGATATAGGCGAATCGTAAGGAACAAGTGCCACTTCACCTAAATAGTGAGAACCTTCATCTGTTTCCACCAGTTCTTTTAAAATATCCTCACCTTTTTCAGCTTTAATGTCGACTATACGGCCATTTTCAAACGTCAGGGTGAAATTTTCAATAATATTTCCGCCGTAGCTTAATGGTTTTGTGCTTGATACCACTCCGTCAACCCCGTCTTTTTGCGGCAGCGTGAATACTTCTTCTGTCGGCATATTGGCCATAAACTCATGGCCGCTTTCATTCACGCTTCCCGCACCTGCCCAAACATGCTTCCTAGGCAGCTTAATTGTTAAATCAGTTCCTTCAGCTTGATAATGTAAGGCAGCGTAATGTCTCTCGTTCAAATGGTCAACTTTTTCATGAAGATTTTGGTCATGATTGATCCACGCCTGAACCGGGTTGTCTTCATTTACGCGCGTCGCTTTAAAAATTTCTTCCCACAGAAGGTGGATCGCTTCCTCCTCTGATTTGCCAGGAAACACCTTGTGAGCCCAGCCTGCTGATGCCGCACCTACGACAGTCCAGCTGACTTTGTCTGATTGAATATATTGTCTGTATGTATGTAATGCTTTGCCTGCTGCTTTTTGGAATGCCGCAATCCGTTTGGAATCTATACCTTTTAGCAAGTCTGGGTTTGACGACACAACAGAAATGAAAGCAGCTCCATTTTTGGCAAGCTCTTCTCTGCCTTTTGCTTCCCATTCAGGATATTCTTCAAATGCTTCAAACGGCGCAAGTTCGTATTTTAATTTGGCGACTTCGTCATCCTGCCAATTCACGGTGACGTTTTTTGCGCCCTTTTCATATGCGTGTTTTACAATTAAACGGACAAAATCCCGAACGTCTGTTGAAGCATTTACGACTACATACTGGCCTTTTTGGACATTAACGCCGACTTCTACCGCCAGCTGTGCATATGTATTTAATTTCTGTGAAAATGAATCCATGAATCATTCCTCCAAGCTTTTTTCTCATCATATCAAATATGATCCTATAAAGGAAAGAAGGAGCCCAAAGTGAAAAACCCAAAACGACACGTCTTGGGTTTTTCAATATTATGGATGATTCAGTTTTACAGTGCCGCCTGCAGGCGAATGAGGCATATTTGCCAAAGAAATGCTCATGCCTCCAAGAATAATTCCGCTTAAAATGGCTGCGATCGCTACTCTTCTTCCTAAATCTCTTAGCATCTGTTTCCTCCTTAACGTTTCTCCATTTCCCACAATATGAAGGAAGTGAGGAAAAAAGAAGCAAGAAATTTGCCGCGTGTGAGAATTTTGCGGGTAAAGACTATTTAATTGCCTTTTGCAGCTTATCAATCACTTCTAAAGAACGGCCTGTGCCGATTGCTACAGATTCAAGCGGGTTTTGCGCCACGTGTACAGGCACGACAATCTCTTCTGTGAGCCATTCTTTAATTCCATTAAGGAGCGCGCCGCCGCCTGTTAAAATAACGCCGCGATCAACAATATCTCCGCTCAATTCAGGCGGACAGTCCTCAAGTGTCGCTCTGATGGCTTCAAGAATATGCAGGAGGGATTCACGCATTGCATCTTGAATTTCGTTGGATTGAAGCATAATGGTTTTTGGAAGACCTGTCACGAGGTCACGTCCCCGAATTTCCATTGCCTCTGGTATATGTTCAATCAGAGCATGGCCAATTTCCATTTTTACCTGCTCAGCTGTGCGTTCGCCGATCAGCAAATTGTATTTTTTACGGACGAAAGAAACGATATCCTCATCAAGCTGGTCTCCGCCGATCCTGATAGAATGGCAGGAAACAACGCCACCGAAGGAAATAATAGCGACCTCTGTCGTCCCTCCGCCGATATCTACTACCACATTGGCAACCGGCTCATCAACCGGTAAATCCGCTCCGATGGCGGCTGCAACTGGCTCTTCGATTAAATGAACGTTTTTCGCGCCGCAATTTTTCACCGCATCACTGATGGCGCGGCGTTCTACTGCTGTTGAGCCTGATGGTGTGCAAACGACTACGTTCGGTTTTCTGAACGACATGCCGATGCTTTTTGCGGCTTTTTTCATAATGTGCTTTAGCAGGTCAGTTGTCATATCATAGTCTGCGATCACGCCATCTTTCATCGGTCTGACAGCGACAATTTTTCCCGGTGTTTTACCGATCATGTTTTTCGCATCAGCTCCGATTGCAAGCACTGCTTTTGTCGTCGTATCCACTGCGACAACAGATGGTTCATTTAGGATAATCCCTTTATTTTTGCTGTAAACAAGTATATTAGCTGTTCCTAAGTCAATCCCGATTTCAGTTGATTGAAACATGTTTTCACCCAATCTCTATCCTAATTTAATATGATTCTACATTTAAAGTTTCTCAGAAATACTGCGATTTTTGGGGGTGTGCGTCGGTAAAGAAATGTTTTTGTAAAAAATCAAGGAACTGTGTAACAGAAGTAATACATTTTTCGGTTTTATGGAAAAAATATCTTGTAATTCTTATAGAAAGCGGGAAACTTTTTCAAAGTTTCATTCGTCTACGATATATTGAGGTACATCCTTAAAACATTACATGAGAAAAGAAACATTTAAAGGAAGAAGGGTTTTTATGAAATCAATAGGTGTTGTGAGAAAAGTAGATGAATTAGGCCGCATTGTCATGCCGATTGAGTTGAGACGGGCATTGGATATTGCCATAAAAGACAGCATTGAGTTTTTTGTTGACGGAGATAAAATTATCTTGAAAAAGTACAAACCTCATGGCGTTTGTTTAATGACTGGAGAAATCACTTCAGAAAATAAAGAATACGGCAACGGTAAAATTACGCTAAGCCCTGAGGGTGCACAGCTGCTTCTCGAAGAAATTCAAGCCGCTTTAAAAGAATAAAATTATGCTAAAAAAGGCGGAGCGATATCATCTCCGCCTTTTTTGCGTATCAATTTTTGATTACCGCCGCCTAAGATAAGACATCAAGATATTTGGTAATGAATGATTTGGGATACTTTACATATTTTACTCAATTATTTGTCGAAGAATGGTACAATAAGTAGAGAAACACAAGCGGCAGGTGGTCATATGAGAAAATATCAAGCTCGTATCATTTCCATCATTTTGGCAATGATTTTTATAATGTTTTGGGATTATTTATTTTATTTTATAGGCAAAAACCCGATTAATTGGCCTGTTGATATTGTGTATACTGCAGTCACGCTGGTAAGTGTCTGGATGTTGGCTTATTATATTGATGAGAAACAGCAGCTGGTTAAGAAAATGAAGGATAACGAATGGAAGTATAAACAGCTTTCTGAAGAAAAAAACCGCATCATGGATAATTTGCAGGAAATCGTATTTCAAACAAATGCAAAAGGCGAAATTACATATTTAAACCAAGCGTGGGCATCTATAACCGGGTTTTCAATCAGTGAATGTATGGGAACAATGTATAACGATTACTTCATAAAAGAAAAGCACGTAGCCGACCACATTAACACCCAAATCCAAAACAAAGCGTCTTCTGGCATGTTTACGGCAAAATACGTGACAAAGAACGGCACGATTTTTTGGGGAGAAGTTCATTATAAACTTTACTATGACCGGGATGACCAATTTACAGGCAGCCTGGGTACAATGTCAGATATCACTGAGCGGAAAGAGGCTGAAGATGAGCTCATTGAGATTAATGAACGGCTGGCGAGGGAATCCCAGAAACTATCAATCACAAGTGAACTTGCCGCAGGTATTGCTCATGAGGTCAGAAACCCTTTAACATCTGTCAGCGGTTTCCTCCAGATTATGAAAACACAATATCCGGACAGAAAAGACTATTTTGACATCATCTTTTCAGAGATTAAAAGAATCGATTTAGTGCTCAGCGAGCTGCTGCTGCTTGCAAAACCGCAGGCAATCACATTTAAAACACACCAGCTTAATGAGATCTTGAAACAAGTCACGACATTGCTTGATACCAATGCAATTCTGTCCAATATCGTCATAGAGAAAAATTTCAAAGAGACAGATGGCTGTATGATTAATGGAGACGAAAATCAGCTGAAGCAGGTCTTTATCAACATCATTAAAAACGGAATTGAGGCAATGCCAAAGGGCGGTGTCGTAACCATTTCAACTGCTAAAACCGCCTCTCATGCAGTGATAAGCGTAAAGGATGAAGGAAACGGCATGCCGCAGGAAAAGCTGAAGCAGATTGGCAAACCTTTTTATTCAACAAAAGAAAAGGGCACTGGACTGGGACTTCCCATTTGTTTGAGAATCCTGAAGGAACATGACGGGGAATTGAAAATCGAAAGTGAAGCTGGAAAAGGCAGCGTCTTTCAAGTGGTTTTGCCTTTAAAATCAGACAGCTGAGAGGAGAAAAATACAGTGAACTCGCTTCTGTTTGTATATGGGACATTAAGAAAGCATGAAAAAAACCATCATTTGCTGGCACAATCGGCATGTATCAATGAGCAGGCGAGAACAAAGGGAAGTTTGTTTGCTGCAAAAGAGGGGCCCACAGCTGTTTTTAATGGCGAAGGCTATATATACGGCGAAGTATATGAAGCAGATGAATTGTGTATACATAAGCTCGATCAATTTTTTCAAGGATATCATAAACAAACGGTGTTTGTAGAAACGGATGTCGGGATTAAAAATGCGCTTATTTATTTTATGAACAAAGAAGGGTGTGCCGGTTTTACGAAAATAAGCAGCGGCGACTGGAAAGAACATCAGATGATCAGCAAATCGAAAAATCCCATTTATTATTTTGCCTATGGATCATGCATGGATAATGCCCGCTTTCAAAAAGCGGGAGTCGATCACTATTTTCAAGATCCAGTAGGAAGAGCTGTTTTAAAAGGATACACAACCCGCTTCACGCTAAAAAGGGATGACGGTTCAAGAGCGGACATGTTGGAAGACGGAGGAACAACAGAAGGCGTTTTATACCGTATTCCTTATTCTGCTCTCTCCTATCTATTTAAAAGGGAGGGCGTCGAATCTCTTACGTATCGGCCGGCATTTGTAGACGTTGAAGCTGGCGGAAGGCACTACAAAGACTGCTTAACCTTTCTCGTCCTCCAAAAAGAAGCGGAAATTGCCCCGCCTCAGCACTATCAGATTGAAATCGAACGCGGAGCGGAGCTGTATTTGTCGCCTGAGTTTACTGAAAAGCTCAAGCGGCATATGAATTCGCTGCCAAAAGGATAACACTGTAACAAAAGAATATGATAAAATTTGATCAATATCATGTCATATAAAGGAGCACCACGATGAAAAAAGAATTTGCGGTAATTGGGCTGGGCCGTTTTGGTGGCAGTATTTGCAAAGCATTAAGCGAAGAAGGCGTCGAGGTTATGGCAATGGATATCGATGAAGATAAAGTCAACGAGTATGCCAAGATTGCATCTCACGCAGTTATCGGTGATTCGACAGACGAATCTGTCCTGAAAAATTTAGGCCTGCGAAATTTTGACCACGTTATTGTAGCAATCGGGGAAAATATTCAAGCGAGTATTTTAACGACACTCATTCTGAAAGAACTTGGCGTCCATACGATTACAGTTAAAGCGCAGAACGATTATCACGAAAAAGTGCTGTCTAAAATTGGCGCGGATCACATCGTCCACCCAGAACGCGATATGGCAAAACGAATTGCGCATAATATCGTGTCCAACAATGTACTTGACTATTTGGAGCTGTCTGAAGAGCATAGTCTTGTTGAAATCGTAGCTAACAGCCGCCTGGCTGGAAATACACTTCTCGATTTAGATATTCGCGCAAAATACGGTATTAATATCGTAGCCATAAAAAGGGGCAAGGAAGTCATCGTATCACCGCTTGCAACCGAAGTCATCCACCAAGAAGATATACTCATTGTTATTGGATCAGTTACAGACATCTCCCGTTTTGAAAAAAGAGTTCTTCATACTAAATAGCAGTCAAATAAGCCGTCCTCAAAGGGCGGTTTTTCGTATTATCAGAATATAACAACTTTAATGAACTGAGCGCCAATTTCTTAAAATTTCATTGACTAAGCACAGGCGTTCCGATAGCATATTGTACCATATAATAAAAAAGAGGAGGGGCCTATTTGAATAAAGAAGCGCTAGTCAATAGGCTGAATGCTTCAGCCAAAAGACAAAAAGCTGATATCGTCATTAGGAACGGAAAAATCATGGACGTATATAATCAAGAATGGATATATGAAGATATTGCGATTACAG
This sequence comes from Bacillus sp. SG20033, assembly GCF_044570195.1. NCBI lineage: Bacteria > Bacillati > Bacillota > Bacilli > Caryophanales > Bacillaceae > Bacillus > Bacillus sp. SG20033. The sequence goes on from NZ_CP172606.1 coordinate 1,589,402, forward strand.
ATGGAGTTATTGTAGGCCTCGGTGAGTATGAAGGTGAAAATACCATTGATGCAGAGGGACAAATGATTGTTCCGGGTTTTATTGATGGACATGTACATATTGAGTCGTCAATGGTTACACCGATTGAGTTCGCTAAAGCAGTGTTGCCTCATGGCGTGACGACGGTTGTTACAGATCCGCATGAGATCGCGAATGTGTCTGGTGAAAAAGGGATTGTGTTTATGCTTGAACAAGCTCGGCATACACCGCTGAATATCCATTTTATGCTTCCTTCCAGTGTGCCTGCCGCAAGTTTTGAGCGATCAGGCGCAATTCTCAAAGCTGCCGATCTCAAGCCTTTTTATGAAGAAGAAGAAGAAGTATTAGGGCTGGCTGAAGTTATGGATTATGTGTCGGTTCAGCAGGCTGAAGAAGACATGGTTCAGAAACTGCTCGATGCCCGTGTGGCAGGAAAACGGATAGACGGTCATTTAGCTGGTTTATCAACAGACCTCATTAACATTTACAGAACCGCCTTTGTCTTAAACGACCATGAAGTAACATCGAAGGAAGAAGCCCTTGATCGTATCAGAAGAGGCATGTATGTCATGATGCGTGAAGGATCAGTCGCCAAAAACACGCTCAATGTGCTGCCGGCGGTAAATGAAAAGAACGCACGTCGGTTCTTTTTCTGTACGGATGATAAGCATGTGGATGATTTATTGTCAGAGGGAAGTGTAAACCATCAGGTGAAAATGGCGATTCAAGCCGGACTTGATCCGTTTTTAGCCTATCAATTAGGAAGCCTCAATGCGGCCGAGTGCTACGGATTAGATACAAAGGGAGCGATTGCCCCGGGTTTTGACGCTGATTTGCTCTTTGTATCTGATCTGGAAAATGTCACTGTCACAATGACGATGGTAAAAGGGCAGACTGTTGCTGAAGACAGCAAAGCGGTCTATCAGGATCATGCTTCAACTGCAGCACCAGATCAGGCACTGCTTGATTCTGTTAAGCTTGCTGCTCCTCTTAACAAACAGGATTTTCATATGCCAATCGATTCAGAGCAGCAAATCAATGTCATTCAAATCATACCAAATCAGCTTGAAACAAGATTAGTACAAGTTCCGGCTCCTGATGCCCGCGAATTTGAGCCTGACACTGAGTTTGATTTGTTAAAGATTGCAGTTGTCGAGCGGCATAAAGGATTGAAAGAAACCGGACTTGGTGTTGTGAAAGGTTTTGGATTCAAGAGCGGAGCGATTGCCACAACCATTTCACACGACTCCCATAATATTATTGCTGTCGGAACGAATGATGAGGATATCGCGGCGGCAGTTAATAAGCTGCAGGAAATTGGCGGAGGATTAACGATTATAAAAAATGGGGAAGAGCTCCATTCAGTACCGTTGCCGATTGCAGGGTTATTATCCGACCAATCTGCAGAGCAAGTGAATCAAAGCTTGCTGACGCTTCATGATAAATTGCCGTTAATCGGTTTCACAGGCGGATTTAATCCATTTTTGACATTGTCGTTTTTAGCTTTGCCTGTCATTCCTGATATTAAAATGACGACTACGGGATTATTCGATGTAAAATCATTTCAACACATATCACTGCAATAAAAAGAGGCACTCCCTTAGGGAGTGCCTCTTTTTTTAAACCTCCATAATGATCGGCAGGATCATTGGACGGCGCTTTGTTTTTTCGTACAAGAAAGGTGCAAGAGTGTCTGTAATCTCGTTTTTGATTTCAGACCATTGAGTCGTTTTTCGTTCCATTACTTTTTGTAAGTGATTTGAAATGAGCTCTTGAGCGTCGTTGATCAAGTCGCCAGATTCTCTCATGTACACAAATCCTCTGGAAATCAAATCTGGACCCGCTGAAATCTTGAAGTCGTCCATGTCAATGCTGACAACAACGATGACAAGTCCTTCTTCAGAGAGAATTCTGCGATCACGAAGTACGATATTGCCAATATCACCGATACCGCTTCCGTCAATGTACACTGAACCGGACGGAATTTTTCCTGCAACTGAAGCCTCATCGCCTTTAAGCGCTAATACTTCACCATTATCCATGATAAAGCAGTTTTCCTCTGGGATGCCACAATCTGTTGCAAGCTTGACATGCATCTTTTGCATTCTGTACTCACCGTGAATCGGCATGAAGAATTTAGGCTTGATTAAACGAAGCATCAGCTTCTGTTCTTCCTGTCCGCCGTGACCGGATGTATGGATATCGTTAAGAGGGCCGTGAATAACCTCAGCGCCCGCACGATACAGCTGGTTGATTGTTCGACTCACGCTGATTGTGTTGCCTGGGATAGGGGATGAAGAAAATACGACTGTATCCCCAGGATTGATTGAAATTTGGCGGTGTGTGCCGTTTGCAATTCTTGATAACGCCGCCATTGGTTCCCCTTGGCTTCCTGTACATAAAATTGTTACTTTATTAGCAGGCATACGATTGATTTCGTTATGCTCAATAAACGTATTTTTAGGACAGTTAATATAACCGAGTGTCTGTCCAATTTCGATAGCCGATTCCATACTGCGTCCAAATACGGCAACTTTTCTTCCATTTTGTACAGCAGCTTCAATTACCTGCTGCAAGCGGTGAATATTCGACGCAAATGTAGCGAAGATAATTCGGCCGTCCACCTTGCGGAAAATGTCATGAATGCTTTCTCCTACACGGCGCTCAGACATGGTAAACTCCGGATTTTCACTGTTTGTGCTGTCTGAAAGAAGGCACAAAACGCCTTCTTTACCGATTTCGGCCATTTTCGTTAAGTTTGCCGGCTCGCCGACTGGAGTAAAGTCGAATTTAAAATCCCCAGTATGTACGATGTTTCCGGGCGGCGTTTTTACAACAATGCCGTAGGAATCCGGAATACTGTGTGTTGTTCTGAAGAATGACACAGCCGTTTTGCGGAACTTTACAATATCATCCTCGCCGATAATGTTTAGTTTCGTCTGTCTTAATAATCCATGCTCTTCAAGTTTATTCCGAAGTAAGCCGATCGCGAGTTTTCCGCCGTATACAGGAATATTCACTTGTCTGAGCAGGTATGGAATACCGCCGATGTGGTCTTCGTGCCCGTGGGTGATAAAAAGCCCTTTAATTTTATCTTCGTTTTTGACTAAATACGTATAATCAGGGATGACGTAGTCAATTCCGAGCAGTTCGTCCTCGGGAAACTTGATCCCCGCATCAATCAGTACAATTTCATCCTGGAATTGCACCGCGTACGTATTCTTACCGATTTCGCCCAAACCTCCGAGGGCGAAAACAGCAGTCTGATCATTTTTTACAAATTTCATACCGCTCATAACTCCAATACTTTAAAATTTTCGCTCTGTTGTTCATATTCTAAGAATGCACCATCAACAGGTGTAATAAACTCAATATTAAATTTCTTTTCTTTCAGCTTTGTTCTGACGTCACGCTCAGATACGCCTTCAATATAAAGTGAATCTGTCTTTTCCCGAACAGGTACTTCGTCAGCCTTCTCTTGATAAAATACCTTATAAATCATTCCAAATCTCTCCTTAAATGCCGTATGTTAGACTCGCTCATTCTATTATATTCGAAAACGGAATATAAGGAAAGCCTTGAGCAAAATAAGGATCTCTCAAAAAGTGAAAGATCCCTTGTCAGGCAATTGCTTTCTTACGGAGCATTCCGTTCCATTGTCTTCTGAGTTTCTTTCTTAATTTACGCAGCATTAGCCAGTCCCTCCTTTAATGAAAAATTTGTCCCAGAGTTCTTTTATACAAATAGTATACGGAGATTGAGGAAGACTTTTCGTGGTTATTAATGGAATTTAATATGATTTTTGAACGAAATTGTTTGCTGAATGACAATCTTTTTGTATGATGAGGGTGGGAATTGCAGACCAAGACGATAAAGGGGAAGTTGCGATGGATTCTAAATTAATCTTTTTTGATATTGACGGCACAATATATGATCATGATAAGAATATACCGGAAAGTACGAGAAAAACCGTGGCGGAGCTGCAGCGCCAAGGGCATCATGTGTTTATTGCCAGCGGCCGGTCTCCATTTTTGGTTAAGCCGATTTTGGAGGAGCTGGGCATCCACTCATTTATTTCCTACAATGGACAGTTTGTTGTCTTTGAAAATCAAGTGATTTATAAAAATCCGCTGCCTGAAGATGCAATCAGACGATTATTAAAGCAGGCGGATGAAGGCAAGCATCCTGTTGTGTTTATGGCCGAGGACACGATGAAAGCGACTGTTGCGGATCACCCTCATGTTCTCGAGGGAATCGGCAGCCTTAAAACCGATTACCCAGAGACCGATGACCTTTTTTATGAAGGAAAAGAAATTTTTCAGCTTCTTTTATTTTGTCAGGATGAAGAAGAAAAAGCTTATGCCGCTTTTCCTGAGTTTGATCTAGTTCGCTGGCATGAGCTATCGACTGATGTTCTGCCGCACGGAGGTTCGAAGGCAGAAGGAATCAAAAAAGTGATTGAGCGTCTTCCGTTTGATATCGGCGATACATATGCTTTCGGCGACGGATTAAATGATCTGCAAATGATTGAATATGTAGGGACAGGCGTTGCTATGGGAAATGCTGTTCCCGAACTGAAAGAAATCGCGGACTTTGTAACAAAGCCGGTGGACGAAGATGGAATTGCATACGCTGTCAAAGAATTGGGCCTTTTAAAATAAAGAAACGGCTGGCATTGTGCCAGCCGTTTTTTCTTTTAGCGCTCAATTGCGATTGCATTTTCAGGTTCTTTGAAAGGATTTTCTTTATCAATATGATCATAGAACATAACGCCGTTCAAATGATCGATCTCATGCTGAAACACAATAGCCGGAAATCCTTTTAAACGAATATCAATATTTTCGCCTTCTAGTGTTGTTCCTTTTACTCTGATGCGAGCATAGCGGGGAACATAACCGGGAATCGCTTCATCCACAGAGAGGCAGCCCTCGCCGCTTGTTAAGTAGCTTTTTTCAACTGAATGGCTGACGATCTTAGGATTAAACAGAGCATAGCTGTATAATTTACCGGAAGCATCTTCCGCATGAACGGCGATCATTCGTTTTTTGATATTAATTTGAGGAGCTGCGAGTCCTACGCCAGGGCGCAGCTTGTATTTTTCGGCTAATTCCGGATTTTGGCTGTTTTTAACAAATTCGATCATGTCGGCCAGCTGCTGTTTTTCTGCATCAGTTGGAGGCAGCTCAACAGGTTCGGCAGTCTCTCTGAGGGCGGGATGGCCGTCACGTACGATGTTTTCCATAGTAATCAAGAAACTTCACTCCTAAAGCTTAATATGTAAATTATATCGGATTTCTTCACAAAGGTGCAACGAAACGAATGACCAGCCGTATATGGCTGGTCAATTTCATGCTGTGTGGTTAGCAACAGCCTCCGCCTAAATAAGCAGCTCCGACAATGATTAACAGAATGAATAAAACAACGATTAGCGCAAAGGTGCGGCCGTAGCCATATCCGCAGCCACCATATCCGTAACCACCATAACTGCAGCAGCCTCCGCCGTAACCATATCCATACATATTACATAACCTCCTCTTTTAATTACGCCAGAGCCTTTATAAGTAGGCATAGCGTCTAATATAACCTATGTAAAAACAAAAAAGTTGTATGGTCATCTGTCCTGATTTTTCACTTTTTTGATTTAATTTCAGTATTGCATTAATACAGCACGACTATTGCCAAATGTCCCCATGGATTCTATAGTAGAAATTGTCAAGATTGGGGGATTTAACGTGAAAGACGCAATAAAACGGCGGCCTGGAATGAAGATCGGAGCTTTTTGTGCCATGGCACTGATATTAACAGGATGCATGGGACAGGACCCGGTTGATTCACTTCATCATTCGTTAGAAAAAGCCGCGGAATCGGAAAAGCCGTTTCAAGAAGAACAAAAAACACTCAAAGAATTAGAGGCCAAAGAAAATCAGCTTTACGATAGTGTTATGAAGCTCAATATGGATGATTATAAAAAAATTGTTGCTTTATCAAATAAGGCGCTTGAAAATGTCAGCAAGCGCGAAGAACACCTAAAGCTTGAAAATGACAGCATGAAAAAATCGGAAACAGAATTTGAGGAAGCAAAAACGTCAGCGGAACATATTAAGGAAAAAGACATAAAAGAAAAGGCCGATGCCGCAGCAACCCATATGGAGAAAAGATATACATCATATGGCACTATGTATAAAGAGTATAAAAAAGCGCTTGAGCTTAATAAAAAACTGTATATGCAGCTGAAAGACAAAGACTTGACAAGAGATGATCTGGATCAGCAGATCGATAAAGTCAATGCTTCTTATGAAAAGATCCTTAAATATAGCGGAGAATTTAATGAACAAACCGAAAAATATAATAAAGCCCGGGAAGATTTATATGATGCTGCAGGCTATCGTGTGAAAAAGAGCTGACTCGATCAGCTCTTTTTTTGAATGAAATGCGATTCGGATTTCATTCAAAATTTTCATTTCTATTGTAGTACAGCATAGGAAGGTATACTAGTACAGTTTTGGGTGCGGTTGGCATCTGTTTTTTTGTTGAAAATGTAAAGCGAATACATTTATTGAAAATCAGTGATGAAAACGATTGACGGTTCTTCTTTATTTGGTGTAAACTAATCCATGTTAAGCGGTGTTGTATTAGTTTTTTACAACTTCGAAATAATACAGTTCAAAGCAGAGTGTAACTATCCTACATAAAAGGTTTTGGCAAACTGGGGATCGGCTAAAATATAATACGACTTACTGCTGATACTTTAGGGTACCCTAAGTTTGTATGTATAAAAGGAATGCACGTCTAATGACTGTTTAAAAGAAAGGAAGAGGTGACTTAGTATGGCTGCAAAAACGAAAAAAGCTATCGTTGACAGTAAGAAGCAATTTGATGCCATTAAAAAGCAGTTCGAAACGTTCCAAATTTTAAATGAAAAGGGAGAAGTCGTGAATGAAGCGGCGATGCCTGATTTAACTGATGATCAATTAAAAGAGCTAATGCGCCGCATGGTATTTACGCGTGTGCTTGACCAACGCTCTATCTCATTAAACCGTCAAGGACGTCTCGGATTTTACGCTCCTACTGCGGGTCAAGAAGCTTCTCAGATTGCAACGCATTTCGCGCTTGAAAAAGAAGACTTTGTTCTTCCTGGATACCGTGATGTGCCTCAGTTAATTTGGCACGGCCTTCCATTATATCAAGCGTTTCTTTTCTCTCGCGGACATTTCAGAGGAAACCAAATGCCTGATGATGTGAATGCCCTTTCTCCACAAATCATTATCGGTGCTCAATACATTCAAACTGCCGGTGTTGCGCTAGGTCTTAAAAAACGCGGTAAGAAAGCTGTCGCAATCACTTACACTGGTGACGGCGGAGCTTCTCAAGGGGACTTCTACGAAGGAATTAACTTTGCCGGAGCTTATAAAGCACCTGCAATCTTCGTGGTGCAAAACAACCGTTACGCGATTTCAACTCCTGTTGAAAAACAATCTGCAGCTGAAACAATTGCACAAAAAGCTGTAGCTGCCGGTATTGTCGGCGTACAAGTAGACGGAATGGATCCGCTTGCTGTATACGCAGCAACTGCTGAAGCACGCGAGCGCGCAATCAACGGCGAAGGTCCAACACTAATTGAAACACTTACATTCCGTTATGGCCCGCACACAATGGCTGGTGACGATCCTACTAAATATCGTACAAAAGAAATCGAAAATGAGTGGGAACAAAAAGATCCGCTTGTACGTTTCCGTGCGTTCCTTGAAAACAAAGGCTTATGGTCTGAAGAAGAAGAAGCAAAAGTGATTGAGGATGCGAAAGAAGAAATTAAGCAAGCGATCAAAAAAGCTGATGCTGAACCGAAGCAAAAAGTAACTGATTTAATGAAAATAATGTACGAAAAAATGCCTCACAACCTTGAGGAGCAATTTGAAATTTATACACAGAAGGAGTCGAAGTAAGCCATGGCGCAAATGACAATGATTCAAGCAATCACGGATGCGTTACGCACAGAACTGAAAAATGACGAAAATGTCTTAGTTTTCGGAGAAGACGTTGGTGTAAACGGCGGCGTATTCCGTGCGACAGAAGGATTGCAAAAAGAATTCGGTGAAGACCGTGTGTTTGACACGCCACTTGCTGAATCTGGTATCGGCGGTCTTGCCCTTGGTTTAGGCTTAAACGGCTTCCGTCCGGTAATGGAAATCCAATTCTTCGGATTTGTTTATGAAGTAATGGATTCAGTTTCTGGCCAAATGGCTCGTATGCGCTACCGTTCTGGCGGACGCTGGACTTCACCTGTAACAATTCGTTCTCCATTCGGCGGCGGTGTTCATACTCCTGAACTTCACGCTGACAGCTTGGAAGGTCTTGTTGCACAACAGCCTGGTATCAAAGTTGTTATTCCATCAACTCCTTACGATGCCAAAGGACTTTTAATTTCTGCGATCAGAGACAATGATCCTGTTGTCTTCTTAGAGCATATGAAGCTTTACCGTTCTTTCCGTCAGGAAGTTCCTGAAGAAGAATACACAATTGAGCTTGGAAAAGCTGACGTGAAACGTGAAGGTACTGATCTTTCAATCATCACTTACGGCGCAATGGTTCATGAATCATTAAAAGCTGCTGAGGAGCTTGAAAAAGACGGCATTTCTGCTGAAGTTGTCGACCTTCGTACAGTAAGCCCACTTGATATCGATACAATTATCGCTTCTGTAGAAAAAACAGGACGCGCGATTGTCGTTCAAGAGGCACAAAAACAAGCCGGTATTGCTGCAAACGTAGTTGCAGAAATTAATGACCGTGCGATCCTGAGCTTGGAAGCACCTGTACTTCGCGTTGCAGCGCCAGATACAGTATTTCCTTTCTCTCAAGCGGAGAGCGTATGGCTTCCAAACCATAAAGACGTTCTTGAAACAGCAAGAAAAGTGCTTGAATTTTAATCAAACTGCATAATCGAGAGGGAAGATGAACTTTTCCCTCTATTATATATCTGTTTTCAATGCTTACGATGTAAACTTTAAAATTGCTTAATCAAACTAGGAGGTCGAGAACTGTGGCATTTGAATTTAAACTTCCAGATATCGGGGAAGGTATCCACGAAGGCGAAATCGTAAAATGGTTTGTCAAGCCTAACGACGAGGTAGACGAAGATGATGTACTGGCTGAAGTCCAAAATGATAAAGCAGTAGTAGAAATTCCTTCACCTGTTAAAGGAAAAGTATTAGAATTAAAAGTTGAAGAGGGAACGGTTGCAACTGTTGGACAAACGATTATTACGTTTGATGCACCTGGTTACGAAGATCTTCAATTTAAAGGCAGCGACGAGTCTGACGATGCGAAAACTGAAGCACAAGTTCAGTCAACTGCAGAAGCTGGACAAGACGTTGCGAAAGAAGAGCAAGCTCAAGAGCCTGCAAAAGCTACTGGCGCAGGACAGCAGGATCAAGCTGAAGTTGACCCGAACAAACGCGTGATCGCTATGCCTTCCGTACGTAAATATGCACGTGAAAAAGGCGTAGACATCCGTAAGGTTACTGGTTCAGGCAACAACGGACGTGTTGTAAAAGAAGATATCGACAGCTTTGTAAACGGAGGAGCGCAAGAAGCTGCACCGCAAGAAACAGCTGCACCACAAGAAACAGCTGCTAAACCGGCTGCTGCACCAGCTCCAGAGGGCGAATTCCCAGAAACACGCGAAAAAATGAGCGGTATCCGTAAAGCAATTGCAAAAGCGATGGTTAACTCTAAACACACTGCTCCTCACGTAACGTTAATGGACGAAGTGGACGTAACAAACCTTGTTGCACATCGTAAACAGTTCAAACAAGTTGCTGCTGATCAAGGAATCAAGCTGACTTACTTGCCTTACGTTGTAAAAGCTCTTACATCTGCACTGAAAAAATTCCCTGTTTTAAACACGTCAATTGACGATAAAACAGATGAAGTCATCCAAAAACATTACTTCAACATCGGTATCGCTGCTGACACTGAAAAAGGCTTGCTTGTACCGGTTGTGAAAAATGCAGATCGTAAATCTGTCTTTGAAATTTCTGATGAAATCAATGGCCTTGCAACAAAAGCTCGTGAAGGCAAGCTTGCTCCAGCTGAAATGAAAGGCGCATCTTGCACAATTACAAACATCGGTTCTGCCGGCGGACAATGGTTCACTCCGGTTATCAACCATCCAGAAGTTGCGATTCTTGGTATCGGACGCATTGCAGAAAAAGCGATTGTTCGTGATGGCGAAATCGTAGCAGCTCCAGTCTTAGCTCTTTCTCTCAGCTTCGACCACCGTATGATCGACGGAGCAACTGCGCAAAATGCATTAAATCACATCAAGCGTTTACTGAACGATCCACAATTAATTTTAATGGAGGCGTAATGTTATGGTAGTAGGAGATTTCCCTATTGAAACAGATACTCTTGTAATTGGTGCGGGACCTGGCGGCTATGTAGCTGCCATCCGCGCTGCACAGCTTGGACAAAAAGTAACAGTCGTTGAAAAAGCAACTCTTGGAGGCGTTTGTCTGAACGTTGGATGTATCCCTTCAAAAGCGCTGATCAATGCAGGTCACCGTTATGAGAATGCAAAACATTCTGATGACATGGGAATCACTGCTGAGAATGTAACAGTTGATTTCACAAAAGTTCAAGAATGGAAAGCTTCTGTTGTCAACAAGCTTACTGGCGGTGTAGCAGGTCTTCTTAAAGGCAACAAAGTAGATGTTGTAAAAGGTGAAGCTTACTTTGTAGACAGCAATTCAGTTCGTGTGATGGATGAGAACTCTGCTCAAACATACACGTTCAAAAACGCAATCATTGCTACTGGATCTCGTCCTATCGAATTGCCAAACTTCAAATATAGTGAGCGTGTGCTGAATTCAACTGGCGCTTTGGCTCTTAAAGAAATTCCTAAAAAGCTCGTTGTTATCGGCGGCGGATACATCGGAACTGAACTTGGAACTGCGTATGCTAACTTCGGAACTGAACTTGTTATTCTTGAAGGCGGAGATGAAATTCTTCCTGGCTTCGAAAAACAAATGAGTTCTCTCGTTACACGCAGACTGAAGAAAAAAGGCAACGTTGAAATCCATACAAACGCGATGGCTAAAGGCGTTGAAGAAAGACCAGACGGCGTAACAGTTACTTTCGAAGTAAAAGGCGAAGAAAAAACTGTTGATGCTGATTACGTATTGATTACAGTAGGACGCCGTCCAAACACTGATGAGCTTGGTCTTGAGCAAGTCGGTATCGAAATGACGGACCGCGGTATCGTGAAAACTGACAAACAGTGCCGCACAAACGTACCTAACATTTATGCAATCGGTGATATCATCGAAGGACCGCCGCTTGCTCATAAAGCATCTTACGAAGGTAAAATCGCAGCAGAAGCTATCGCTGGAGAGCCTGCAGAAATCGATTACCTTGGTATTCCTGCGGTTGTTTTCTCTGAGCCTGAACTTGCATCAGTTGGTTACACTGAAGCACAGGCGAAAGAAGAAGGTCTTGACATTGTTGCTGCTAAATTCCCATTTGCAGCAAACGGCCGCGCGCTTTCTCTTAACGAAACAGACGGCTTCATGAAGCTGATCACTCGTAAAGAGGACGGTCTTGTGATCGGTGCACAAATCGCCGGAGCAAGTGCTTCTGATATGATTTCTGAATTAAGCTTAGCGATTGAAGGCGGCATGACTGCTGAAGATATCGCGATGACAATTCACGCTCACCCAACATTGGGCGAAATCACAATGGAAGCTGCTGAAGTGGCAATCGGAAGTCCGATTCACATCGTAAAATAATTTTCATATCAAAAACAGCCCTCGCTCAAAGCGGGGCTGTTTTTTTATTTTGACAGCACATGCTGTAATGGTTTAATGATGTCTTCTTTCTTTTTCACACATCCCTCGATTTTCACCACGACATGGCGCTGATCAACAACCATAAGGGTAGGGACAGTTTCAATCTCATCTTCCCAGCCTTCTTTTTTATCATAGACCTTCATTTTATCTATTTGCTCGGGATAATCTTTTTCTAAATCAAGCAGTGCATCGTAATAAGGCGCTTCCTGGTCTATTTGGTTCTCATCAGAAAAAAACAGGATTTGTGTATGATGAATGTTGTCAATCCGGCTTTTTTTCATCGGATTGATGGTGGAAAGCGTACAGCCCGATAAAGCAAATACTATTATCAGCATGGGGAATACCGCGCGATATCGCATCTATCTTCTCCTCTGTATAAACAGTAGTTAACTAGCTTTAGTTTATCACGAGAGGCGGCTTAATCTGCTTCTTGTTACCTAATTGTTATATAATTGAAACCGTTTTTAAAGTGAGATTACATATTATATCAATCGTTTAAAATAGCAACCTGGAGTATATTGAATTTTTTGCTGCATTCTTGGATGAAAGTTCAAGAAAACGTGAAATTACATTATGTGCTGTGGCATATATATCGAGTAAAGCTTCTGTATGAAGAAGATATTGTATGATGGAAAATGGAAAAGCACGGTCTATATGATGATATAAAATTAAATGTGTTATACAGTTTATTGTTGACATTTTAAATGTGACATATTAATATAATAACAACAAAAGAAATTAAGCGTTTTCAAATTTCAAAGAAATGGGGAATAAGAGATGGGCACGATTGTTTGCCAAGATTGCAACGAAGCCATTCATTACTTTGAAGATGAGAAAGTGACAACATTATACGGAACATGCTGCGGACAATGTCAATGTCCTGTTGAGGAAGAGTAAAAAAAGCATGCGGCTTTAAGCCGCATGCTTTTTATTTTTTATTGAATTGCTTTTTGTTCTTTGATGACCCGGATCATATGTAAAGTCGAGTCCTCAGGTCCTTGAACAGGGAGGCCTGCGTCAAGGTTTTTAAAAATGTAGCTGATGTTTTCTTCTGTAATAATTTCTCCTGGAATGAAGATTGGAATACCAGGCGGATATACCATGACAAATTCAGCAATAATCCGTCCGGATGCTTCTTTTAATGGGATGACTTCCGTATTTGCATAAAAAGCATCACGCGGAGTCATTGCCAATAAAGGTATTTCTGGAAGCAGAACCTCAGTTTGCTGATGTGTTACATCTTGTTCTGACATTTGCTGTGCGATCTCAGTTAAAGCCTCTACAAGCCGGTCTGCATCATTTTGGCTGTCACCAGGAGTGAAAATACACAAAATATTGTACAGATCAGAAAGCTCAACCTCAATATTAAAGGATTCACGAAGCCATTTTTCCACGTCATGTCCTGTCAGGCCAAGACTTTTCACAGAGATAATCAATTTTGTCGGATCATAGCTGTAAGCTGCTTTCGACCCAAGAATCTCAGAACCGACACAATAAATGCCTTCAATCTGATTGAGGCGATCTCTCGTCTGATTGGCAAGCTTGAGTGTTTCCTCAGCAAGCTGGCGGCCTTCTGTTGCAAGGCGTTTTCTGGCAACATCCAAAGAAGCGAGAAGCAAGTAAGAAGTTGACGTAGTTGTCAGCATGCTCAGGATGGATTGCACTCTGTCTTTAGATACAAGGCCTTCTCTCATGTTTAAAATCGAACTTTGCGTGAGTGATCCGCCCAGTTTGTGGACACTTGTCGCTGCTATGTCTGCTCCTGCCTGCATAGCCGATAGCGGCAATTCGTCGTGAAAATGAATGTGAACGCCGTGTGCTTCATCCACAAGCACTGGCACATCAAACGAATGAGCGAGTTCTACGATGCTTTTTAAGTCGGCTGCAACACCGAAATATGTCGGGTTGATGACGAGAAGCCCTTTTGCATCCGGATGTTCGGTAAGCGCCCGTTTAGCAGATTCAAGTGTAATGCCGTGGGAGATGCCCAATTCATTGTCAATTTCAGGATGAATAAAAATTGGAATCGCTCCGGAAAATACAATAGCTGTCATAATTGATTTATGAACATTTCTTGGAATAATAATTTTATCGCCAGGTCCGCAAACAGCCATTACCATTGTCATAATGGCGCCGCTTGTTCCTTGAACAGAAAAAAATGTATGATCCGCTCCAAATGCTTCAGCAGCCAGGTCTTGTGCTTGTTTAATAATGCCTTTTGGCGCGTGCAGATCGTCTAATGGTTCAATATTAATCAAATCTATGCTTAACGCGTTTTCACCGATAAATTGTCTGAATTCTGGGTCCATTCCTGCCCCTTTTTTATGGCCGGGAATGTGGAATTGAACAGGCTGTCTGCTTGCATGCTTTTTCAGTCCTGTGTATAAGGGTGTTTCATGTTGCGACAATTGTTTTCCCACCTTTGTAATCATACCTATGCATAATAGTGTGTATTAAAATCAGTTTCTCAACCGTTTTTTAGACGTAAAACAAATGAATTATATTATGAACTTGAAAGAATGTAAAGAACAATTTATGATCAAATGAAGATGCTTTCTCTTAAGGGAAGTAAATCTACAAGGAGTGAAGAAAATGGAGTATCAATATCCGATGAATGAAGATTGGACAACCGAAGAAGCAGTGGATGTGATTGCATTTTTCCAGCAGGTTGAGCTTGCATATGAAAAAGGAGCGGATCGTGAAGAACTGCTTAAAGCTTACCGCCGTTTCAAGGAAATTGTACCGGGGAAGGCCGAAGAAAAAAAGCTATGCGGCGAGTTTGAGGAACAAAGTACATATTCTCCTTATCGCACGGTCAAACAGGCGAGAGAATCTGATCACGCGAAGATTAAAATGTAAGAAAAAGAGCCGGGGGATATCCCGGCTCTTTTTTATGCTTGTGATACTTTTTGGGTGAGACGGTACAGAAAAGCAAGCTGCTTAAAGGCATCGTCGATACGCTGAAGGAATTCCTGGTTATTCATATTCAGCACTTCTTCTTTTTGGAGCTGGATGCCGCATAACAGCTCAGCTTTCTTTACAGTCTGCAAACGCTCAAACAGTGTCTTCAGCTGCTCCTTGTCCATTTCAGACTGTTTATGTACGCCCGGTTTTGTGTGGTCTGCAGACCAAACGAAGCTGTCAGGGATATTTTTCGTAATGGTTTCTTGGTTCACTCCAAGCAATTTGCCGTATTCTTCTTTGATAGGGGATTCATAAATAATCGCGAACCACACAAAGACGTGGCTTTCCCATAAACCAATTTGGAAATGCGGCAGTTTTTTATAGCCTCTTTTGCTGTTTGCGAACGCCACCCAGCTGTCAGCCGGGGGATTGACGGATCTTCTTGCGTGCTTTGCCACATGCGGAAACATTTCATCTCCGGTTAAAGCTGATAAAGTTGGGGCAAAATGTTCGCCTAGAGCTGTAAGCTTCGGACGGACCGTCTCTTTTAATACTTCCATGCGCGCGTCTAAGCCTTCTATTGTAAATGTGTTAAAGTCTTCTTCAGTGAAACGCATTTGTGTCATGATTTTCCTCCTTCATGCTAAGTATACATATTTTATCACAGTTCATACGAGCTTCAAAAAGATTGAGCGCGTTTGAAGTAAGGGGAAATGTGGTAATAAACGAGTAGGTAAACACACAATTTTCAGAATCATGTTGCGCGTAAATAGAACAATCATACGATATAAGAAGTAATCATTGTTGAATGGCAAAATGGGATGCTTTTTTACAAACAAATGATCTCTGGAAGGGGCGAAAGACAATGAGGCAAGTTGTAAAAGAGGGATTTAAGGAAGAGAAAAACAATCGTGTTGCTGTCTGGAGACTAGAGGTTGATTATGAATTGGCAACCCTATATGAAGCAATGCAGAAAGAAAATGAAGAGCAGATTGAACAAAGCAAAAACAAACTTGAGCGACTTAGAAAAGAATGGATTCGTCTTAACGGGTAAAAAAGCGATAGTGAAAACGAACCGCATGAATGGTTCGTTTTTACGTGAGAAGGGATATTTTTCATTTTCCTTGCTTTTTCATTGCCGTTATCAGTATCCTATAAAATAAAAGGTCTACATAGAAGAGAGGTACGAACGAATGACAAATTGGACGGAAATTGATGAGATTGCAAAGAAATGGATAAGAGAAGCAGGCGCGAGAATTAAACAATCCATGCATGAAAGCCTGACAATTGAAACGAAATCAAATCCGAATGATTTAGTCACCAATATTGACAAAGAAACCGAAAAGTTTTTCATTGATCGAATTCAAGAAACATTTCCGGGACATCGGATACTCGGTGAAGAGGGGCAAGGAGACAAAATCCACTCACTTGAGGGAGTCGTATGGATTATTGATCCGATTGATGGGACGATGAATTTTGTGCACCAGCAAAGAAATTTTGCGATTTCCATTGGGATTTTTGAAAACGGTGAAGGGAAAATCGGTTTAATTTATGATGTGGTGCACGATGAGCTGTATCACGCATTTAGCGGCAGAGGAGCTTATATGAATGAAACGAAGCTGGCTCCATTAAAAGAAACCGTCATTGAAGAAGCGATTCTTGCCATTAATGCAACATGGGTAACGGAAAATAGAAGAATTGATCAAAGTGTGTTAGCGCCACTTGTGAAAAGAGTCAGAGGCACACGCTCCTACGGGTCTGCCGCTTTAGAGCTGGCAAATGTCGCGGCAGGAAGAATAGATGCTTACATCACGATGCGGCTTGCGCCATGGGACTACGCAGCCGGCTGTGTGCTGTTAAATGAAGTAGGAGGCACCTATACGACCATTGAAGGAGAGCCGTTTACCTTTTTAGAAAACCACAGTGTGCTAGCCGGAAACCCATCTATACATAAAACGATATTTGAAGAGTATCTTCATGCTCGGAAGTAGGCCATTTGAGCAGGATGATCTCAGCTTGTTAGAAAAGCTCGCGGAGGCTCATCCTGTATGGAAAGAGGAGGAGTTTGGAGATAAAGATGCAGAAGACTATATCATTTCCTACTCCATGTACAACGGTTCATGGCTTGTATGGGAAAAAGACGGTATGCCTGTTGCCGTCAGCTACCATCTCGAGTGGTCTCCTTCAAACGGTAAGCCGTGGCTCGGAACGGTCCTGATTGACCCGGCTGAAGAAAAAAAGGGACATGCGAAGATGATCATTGAACAGATCAGCAAATTGCTTAGAGCCAAACACAAAGCGATGTTTGCGGGAGTTCCCATTGAGCGCAGTGAATGGATACTGTTTTTAAGCCAATGCGGCTTTGAACAGCTGAAAACGGAAAAAGATGAGAAAGGCAAATCATTTATGATCCTGGTGAAGCCTTTAGCAGAAGCTGCCATATGATAATGGCAGCTTATTTGCTGCATGCGGGTTCAATAAAAAGCCTCTCAAACATTGAGAGGCTTCTGATGATTTGAAAATTATTTTTTTACCGCATGAATATAATGAATCGTTTCAAACGCTGACAAATTGTCTTTTCTATTACTAAAGAAAAGGTCATTGATGTCGTCTGGTGATAGATGTTCATAGATCAGTAAACCAGATGACTCTAACAGATGTTCAATCTCTTGATAAGTGAAACATGATTTCATCGGTTCCCCGCTTGCGGCAGCCATCTTCACCATATGTTCAACTCGATTCGACGTCCCTTTTGCTGTAAAAAGTGTTTCGTCCGCATAATCAAAAACAATAGAGCTTCCAGGCGGGACATGAGAAAATAAATTACTGATCAAGCTTGCATTTTCTTCCTGTGTTACATAATAAGACACTCCGAGAAGGCTGAAGAATGTTTTTGTGTTCTTAAATCCTTCATCTAAAAGAGGATCATACGAAAACGTTTTGGTGAAATCCATAGGAACAAAATGAAGATGACCCGGAATTGTCAGATTTGCATCCTTCAGCTTATTTTTTTTGAATTGCTGTGTAGCCGGATGGTCAACCTCGAAAACCTGTAAGCTGTTTTCTAATTCTGGATGCCGAAAGCAGAAAGTATCCAGCCCCGCTCCAAGAATGACATACTGTTTTGCTCCCAGCATTAATTCGTTGTGCAAGACTTTTTCACAATAAGAAGCACGTGCTAGGGGCGTGGGAGACAGCTGGATTTGTGCAACCCATTTTAATATTTTTTCAGGATCATTTTGAAGATGTTCGGCGATCTCTTTGTTGAAAAACGATATTCCTTGAATCATATTTTTACTGATGTCGATAAACTCTTTTTCGTTAATGAGATCTTTTGCGATAAAATCATCAAAAATAAGAGGTGTGTCATATTGGCTGTGATAAGCACGGGCAAAAGCTGAAATCAAAGACGTTAAGCTGGACTTATTTTTCCTCATGAAATGATCCTCCACAAAAAATAAGATTCCCCTGGCCAGGAGAATCTTATTATACATACAAATATATTAATAGTAAATTTTAGCATAAATAATTTTTTTTGTCAATGTTTTTGCTCATAACTGGACGCGCGATCCTTCACATAGCCACGTGACCTGTAGCAGAATTCGTCTATCAATTATGTGGACTGAATCATTAGCTTTTATAAAATGCGCACTTGCGGCTTCATCCCTCTTTTTGCAAATCAGAAGCGGTTGCTGTCTCATGACAGCATCTTTTCGTTGTTTCTGCTGAAGAGAGAAATCAAGATATGTAACAAAAAAGCCTGAGGGATCTCAGGCTTTTCCTAATATTACAATCCAACAGCATTCCAGGCTGCTTCAACTTTAGCGGCATCAGTTGAGCCGTAGAGGTCACGGGCAGACTGGATGAGAGCTACCTTGGCATCTTTGAACGTGGAAGAAGGCGTGAGGTACGTTGTTAACGCACGGTAATAGATTTGCTGTGATTTAGATACACCAAGTTTTGTGATGGTGTTGTAAGCGGCTTTGTTTGGAATTCCGCTGTTTGTGTGTACACCGCCATAATCGCCTTCATCTGTGTTTGGAAGGTTTCTGTAATTGGCGTAATTGTCAGGCTGGTTGTATTTTGTAGGGTTGGACAGGCTGCGAAGAGCAGGCTGGCTGACCGTAATGTCTTCACCGATGTCCCAGTCTTCTGTATCGTTAAAATACCCGAATACGTCAGAGAAAGACTCGTTTAATGCACCTGGCTGATTTTCATAAATCAAGTTGGCTGTTTCTTGGGTGACGCCATGTGTCATTTCATGCGCTGTCACATCTAATGAGCCGGAAAGCGGAGAGAAGAATGAACCGTCGCCATCACCGTAAATCATCTGGTCTCCTGTCCATGCAGCGTTATTGTATTGAGTGCCGTAGTGAACGGAAGAAACGATTTTACTGCCTTTGTTATCATAGCTGTTTCGTTTAAAGTTTGAATAAAAATAATCGTACACTTTACCGAGGTTATAGTGTGCGTCAACGGCTGCCCGCTGTGATGAAGATGTAAATGTTTTCGTTGTGCTTGAGACAAGCGTTCCCGGAAGGCGGCTTTGTCTGTTTTGCAAGTCATATGTGATGATTTGGGTGCCAGTTGGTTTTGAAAGATCTCTTAGAACATATTTTCCGCCTTCATAAGAGATGTTCAATGGAACAGTTGCGCCCTTTAGAGTTGTTCCGCTTCCAGTGGCGGCGGCATGTTCTACTTTATTTTGCTGTTTTAAAATGCTGCCTGTTTCGGCGTCAACTAAGACTTCCCAGTTTGCAGGTTCAGGCTCGACATAGCGAATCGTCACGTCGTAAGCAAGACGATAGCTGCCGTCCTTTGTTTCTATCGCTTTCAATTCGGCTTTATTGCTGTTTTTGGCCGCTCCGTTAGAAACAGCGTCTGGTGATTTGCCGATAGCTTTGAAAGCGAGTGCCAGAGCTTTTTCAGAAGAGACTTTTTGGCTGTTATCTGTTTTTGCAGCAGATTGATTGTGTAATTCACCATTGACCGCATAGACATTATCGGATTTATCGACGTGAACGATCACTTGCGAATCTTTAATTGGCACTCCGTTAACGACAGGCGCATATCGAAAGTGCTTGTATCCAAGGGCATCAGTCGTGCTTTCAACAAGCTTCAGCCTTTTGGAAGGGTCACCTTTAAAAATGTTGCTGTTCTTTTTCAAAAACTGCTTGACAGCCTTGTCATTTGGTGCAGAGAGTTCTGATTGCGCAATCGCGTTTTTGGAGAGGAAATTTGTTTGATTCTCTTTAAGCTGATGACCTTCAGCAGCCTGAACACCAGGAAGGCTGATTGATAAACTCATAAACGAAGCAGCGACAGCAACAGACAATTTCTTACCTAAACCCACAATAAATCCCCCTTTTTGAAAATACTGAAAACTTTATATTGTTATATTAAACTAGCATTCTGGAATACTCAACAAAAACTAACATAACTAGACAAAATTGATAGTATTGTCCTGTGTTTGTTTTTGTTGAATAATATCAAGATGAGTCAAGTGTCATGTGATGGTTCACTCAAGAGTTATGTTTTTTACATATCAAGGGGAAGATGAGATATTTTTGTTTCATCTTGAAACTTTTTGAAAAGTCCGCTGTCTAACCGAATGAGGCCTTAATAAGAAGTAAAGGATTGTTGTTCGTGTTGGAGTTATTCAGTCATTATGTATTGCATTTCGAACGTTATTTTATATTAAGCAGACAAAGCACCCTGCTGATTCAATGGTCAATTGTTGTTCTGGCGGGCTTATATCTTTTGGTGCATCATCCCAAAATAAACCGGCAGCGCACAATGTTCTTGGCGGGTGTTATATTGCGGATTGTGCTGCTGGCGGGAGTGTCTGTTGAACTTATTCACCAGGTGCAATCAACAAACTTCACCAGCGCTTACTTAAGAGAGGACGGAAAAGAACTGCTGCCGCTGCTGCATTTTTTGTTATACGGATATGTGCTGCTGACGGCTTTTCACTATATGCTGATGCCGCGTGATCATGGCGGAAAGGGTATGTTTTATACGTTCGACCTCGCCGTTGTCAGTTTGCCGATCGTACAAATGATTTTTAGTTTCTTTTCGTATTGGAAGGAATACCCGGATGGGATGGAGCCGATTGCATTCGTGTTTCTGTTTTTCATCATCACTCTTCCCATTGCGTTGAATGTAGTGTTTTTCAAGCTGTATTGGAGAACGGATAAGATCTTACTAGGCTTATTTTATACGCTGATTATCGGACTGCTTGTCTTGCTGCTTGCGCCATATCCCAATCAAATCTCAAAAAATTATGGTGCAGTAATGCCATATACGATTTATTTGACAATGGCGGGATTTTTGATGAGCTATCATCTGTTCCAAAAGTCAGGAAAGGTTTATGTGCGTGTGAATAAGTGGCTGCCGATGGCTGTCATGGTGTTTTTTGTCCTGCTGTTAAATCCGATATATAACATAGGAACGGCTGCTTTCGCTGTATCAAAGCCAGCAAATGTCCATGATTCATTCAATTTTGTCGGGGAGCACATTTCATCAGAAAAAGCGGAACAGATACTAAAGTCATTTTTTCCTACGGATGAAACACTTTATTTGCACGATACAAACATGGATGTGCATTATTTCTACTCATTTGAAAGCAAAGGTTATAAAGCTGAGGTAGATGAAGTATCGCAGCTGATTCGTAATTATGAATACTTACAAAAAGCACATGGGAAAAAGCTAACGAATCAGGAGTACAAGCGAAAGTCCATCGCTTTCCTTGAGCGACACGGACGTGTGTTACATAAGGATCTTATCGAAACAAAGGTATCGAATGAGGACGGCCAGACAGTCGTACGTATATACCTGAAAAATCAACTTCATAAAAAAGATCATGCTGATGATGGCGCGGTATTTTATTGGGAAAAGGAAACCTTAATGGGTTTTAGTGAAGATCCATCGATTTACCAGCTTGACTCTCTATTGCATGTTCATATAACAGAACAAGACATTCAAGACAAAGTGGAACAAATGTTTAGAGCGCTGAACATATTGAAACAGCCTTATCAGATCACTGATATTGAAAGCGACAGCCTGCTCGGAAGCATGGTGAGAGTTGAAACAAAAGATGGAATTGTATTGGAGTTTGATGGAGAATCCGGTAGTTTACACAGTCTCTCGATTCCAATGAAAAAGGAAATTTCACTGACTAACAGCCGGCTGCAGCGGCAGGTATTAACGGTCTTCGATGCTGATGTATCAGAAATGAAGAAAAAAAGCAGTCAGAGTGACATGGTGATGTATACTGATTCTTCTAAAACATATGAGTTTTTTGAAGATCAAGGTCAGCTAAACGTTTATGTATACAGCGATACACCTGATCAGTCATTCCCCTATACGTATCGTAATGGAACATTGGCTTACGAAAAGGTAGCTTCTCTATATCAGGATGTTATTTACAAAAAGCGTATGCGTCCGATTATCGTTCAAAGAGAGGATGAACGGCATTATGCATGGCTGATCATTATTCAGCCGTTTGGTTCAAATCGCCATGATGCCTATGTAGTGGATGGAGAAACACAAGAGGTGAAAAGTCTTTATGAATCATAAAGAAAAAGAATCTGTTTTTGTAGACTTATACGACCTGTATAAAGAAGGAGAGCTAGAGGATGAATCAATGGAATGGATGAAACAGCATGAATCCCTATTTCAAAAGAATGCGGAAGACTTAAAGAGTAAAACTTGTTTAAAGAGAAGTCCTGGTGCTGAAGAAGAAAGCCAAATCAGATATATGAAAGTATACCTGTCTTCCATGTATATCTGTTTCATTTTATTGGCCATTTGGATGACGGTGTGGTTTTACTTTTAATGAAGCATAGGGATTCCATTGAGGACTTGTATCGGCAGTATTATCAAGAAATTTTAAATTATTTATTCAGAAGGACTCATCATCTTGAAACAGCCAAGGACTTAGCGCAGGACACGTTTGTGAAAGCTCTTAACGGTCTGGCTTCGTTTAGGGGGCATTCTTCCATCAGAACATGGCTCTACACCATTGCGCATCATACCTTTATCAATTGGTACCGCAGGGATGTCAAATACCAATTTACTGATATCAGCAAAAATGAAGGGGTAACGCAAACAACTTATGAGCAGCCTGAACAGTATCTGTCACGGACGGTGAAAAGCGAAACACTGCGGCAGGAGCTCCTGAAGTTAAAAGATCAGCATCAATCCGTTTTGATTTTAAGAGAATTCCAAGAGCTTTCTTATGAAGAAATCGCTGAGATATTAGGATGGAGTCTTTCTAAGGTGAAAACCACATTGCACCGGGCTAGATTAGAACTTAAGAAAAACATGACGAAAAGTAGAGAGGAGGAGCGGATATGACCTGCTTTCTAGTAAGAGACCTGCTTCCTCTGTATCTTGAAGGTGATTGTAAAAGAGAAACGGAACACGTTATAGAAGAGCATTTAAAAATGTGCAGCAGCTGCAGAGACATGTATGACACGATGGCTGAGCCATTTGAATTGGAAAGCGAACAGGCCGTTGAGGAGGCTTATCTGCCGGAAGAAGAACTGCGTTTTAAACAGAGGTACTATGGATTACTTATCATGAAAGCTGCCTGCTGGTTTGGAGCGGCGGTTGCCATGATGCTGATCATCAAATTGCTGATATAAAAAAAGCGCTTGTCCGATTCCGGCAAGCGCTTTTTCACATTAAGCCTGGGGATGAATCATATCGTAAATAGCGGCAAGCTGTTCTTGTGACATGGCACTGAAGAGTTTTTCATAAACGTCAGCTTGCAGTGGCGTTGCACCTGCTTGTAGCGCTGCGTCTTTATCATAGCTGTACACATCATCTTGTAGCACAATGGCTGCTTGAAGAATGTGAATCTTGAGAGAAACAGCGGAGAAAAATTGTTCAAGTGCAAGTGCTTCTTTTTCTGTGAAGCCAAGTTCAACTGCTTTTTCTGTATCAAATTTGTAATTTCCATCCTCGAGATACACACATTGTGAAACAATGCTGAAAAATTCTGATGTCGATTCCCAGAGTGTAGCAATTACCTGAGCCTCTTCTTTTGTCATTCCTAACTCGACAGCTTTTTCGCTGTCAAAATAATATACACCGTCTTGTTCGTATATACATTGATTTAATATATCAATGAATGTATTGAGATCTTCGTTAGTGCTCGCCTGATGCTGGAGTTGAACAGCAGTGTTATCAACCAGTGTTTTTGCGCTGGCTGCATCAGGACCGAACGTTAATAGAGCAGCTGATGTCATTGCGGCAGTCGTTAACATAGCTTTTTTTACAAATGTTTTCTTCATGTTTCTTCTCTCCCTTTTATGAATTGTGCTACAAATTCCATTATAGGGAGTAGTTTCCGGTGGAGGAATAGGCGCTATGGTATTTTATGTGTATCGTTGCCGAACTACTTTTTGAAGGCTGCACGTGTGATCGTTAGAACGATTGTCTATGTATGAAGGCTGTTTTGCATCTTCCTGACTAAGAAACAGGGGAGATAAGGCTTAAGAAATGAAAAACACCGCTTTCTTTGCGGTGTTTTTTGATTACAATGTCGCCGGCGGGGCAATGCTTTTAATCAAGCAAGCCTTGTTCGCGCATTTTCTTTTTTAATGTAAATCCGCCGCCCATAACGGCGCAAACAAGTACAATGCTGGCGATAATGCCTGCAGGGCTTTTTTCAGCGATAAAGACGCCGATCAGCATAATGCTGAAAACCGCTGCAAATGCAAATAATAGTAAAAGCCAATTCATTTTTTTCATAAATTCCATCCCCTTTTACGTCTTATATTAAGTTTACAGAAAAACGTGACGCTTTTAAAGAGGATGTGTGATATAATATGAAAGTTATCTAATTTTTTTAGGAGATGAAAAAGTGAAACTTCGAAATGATCTTCGCAACATCGCGATTATTGCCCACGTTGACCATGGGAAAACGACTCTAGTCGATCAGCTTTTACATCAGGCTGGTACGTTCCGTGCCAACGAACAGGTTGCTGAACGCGCAATGGACTCTAATGATCTTGAACGCGAACGCGGCATTACAATATTGGCGAAAAATACTGCGATTAACTATAAAGATACACGTATCAATATTTTGGACACCCCTGGACACGCAGACTTTGGGGGAGAAGTAGAACGGATTATGAAAATGGTTGACGGCGTAGTGCTTGTCGTTGACGCATATGAAGGCTGTATGCCTCAAACTCGTTTTGTTCTGAAAAAAGCTCTTGAGCAAAACCTGAACCCTGTTGTTGTTGTAAACAAAATTGACCGTGACTTTGCTCGTCCAGAGGAAGTTATCGATGAAGTTCTGGATCTGTTCATTGAGCTTGATGCTAATGAAGAGCAGCTCGAGTTCCCAGTGGTATATGCTTCCGCGATTAATGGAACAGCGAGTCTTGATCCGAAACAACAGGATGAAAACATGGAAGCTTTATATGAAACCATTATTAAGCATGTTCCGGCACCTGTTGATAATGCAGAGGAGCCGCTTCAATTCCAAGTTGCCCTTCTTGACTACAACGACTATGTAGGCCGTATCGGAATCGGACGCGTATTCCGCGGCACAATGAAAGTCGGACAGCAGGTTTCTCTTATGAAGCTTGACGGGACGGCAAAGTCATTCCGTGTTACAAAGATTTTTGGTTTCCAAGGCTTAAAGCGTGTGGAAATTGAAGAAGCAAAAGCGGGAGACCTCGTTGCGGTTTCCGGGATGGAAGATATCAACGTTGGTGAAACGGTATGTCCTGTAGACCATCAAGATCCGCTTCCGGTGCTTCGCATTGATGAGCCGACACTTCAAATGACATTTGTCGTGAATAACAGTCCGTTTGCAGGCCGTGAAGGCAAATATGTAACGGCCCGCAAAATCGAAGAGCGTCTTCAATCACAGCTTCAGACGGATGTGAGCTTGCGTGTTGAGCCGACAGCTTCTCCTGATGCTTGGGTTGTTTCAGGACGCGGTGAACTGCACTTGTCAATTTTAATTGAAAATATGCGCCGTGAGGGCTATGAGCTTCAAGTGTCAAAACCTGAAGTTATTATCAAAGAAATCGACGGCGTACGCTGTGAGCCTGTTGAACGTGTGCAAATTGATGTTCCTGAAGAGCATACTGGCTCTGTCATGGAATCAATGGGTGCCCGCAAAGGCGAAATGGTTGATATGATCAACAACGGAAACGGCCAAGTCCGTCTCATCTTTACAGTTCCTTCCCGCGGATTGATCGGTTACTCTACAGAATTCCTATCATTAACACGCGGATTCGGTATTTTGAACCATACGTTTGACAGCTACCAGCCGATGCAGGCGGGCCAAGTCGGCGGACGCCGTCAAGGTGTACTTGTGTCAATGGAAAACGGAAAAGCAACATCATACGGTATTCAAGGAATTGAAGACCGCGGTGTCATCTTCGTTGAGCCGGGTACTGAAGTATACGAAGGAATGATCGTTGGAGAGCATAACCGTGACAATGACCTTGTTGTTAACGTCAGCAAAATGAAACAGCAAACAAACGTCCGTTCCGCGACAAAGGATCAGACAACTACAATTAAAAAAGCGCGCATCATGTCTCTTGAGGAGTCTCTAGAGTACTTAAACGAAGATGAATATTGTGAAGTAACACCTGAATCCATCCGTTTAAGAAAGAAGATCCTCAATAAGAACGAACGTGAAAAAGCAGCTAAAAAGAAAAAAACAGCAGGATTGTCTTAATCTCGTGCAGAATTTGAAAAGATAGAACCCGTACGTTTACAGGGGAGGGAATCTTTTTGAATGACGTAAGCGAACGTCTGTCGTTCTTCGCCGCTCTATATCAAGTAGACCGGCAGCCTGCGGCAGGCATGTGGCTGCTGTACGGCACGATTTTTGTGTTGGCCGTTATTGTATTTAAGCTTGGATTTGCTAAACGGCTTCCTGTATTAAAATCTGCAGTGGTGTATGTATTTTTGGCGTTGGGCTGCACTGTTTTGACTTTTTTAGGGGTGTTTTTGCCCGTGGCAGAAGGATTGGTCGTCGCTGCGCTGATTTTAATCATTTACAAAATCCGGCTGTATCAGTCGAAAAAAGGACAGTCTGCAAAATCATAAAAGACTCAGCTGAAAGCTGAGTCTTTTTTGTGTTCTGTATGGTTAAGCGGACGCTTTATTTTTTGACTTTTTCTTTTTTCTGCTGTCCCGGGTGAAAAGTAAATTTTCCCGTTTTCAGCCGTTCCTCTGTTTTTTTGGCAATCCGATCGTGGCATTCCTGGCACATATATGTATGGATCGGGCGGTTTCGAAGCCGTTTCGCGATCAGGGTATCATCATCAATTGTTTCAATTTTATCGCAAATAGAACATTTGACCCTCATCATATCACCTCTTTCACTACCATGTATTATAGCACGGATCAGAAGCTGTCCAAAATAAGAAAAAGCTAAAGCGCAAGGCTATAGCTTAGTCATTGTTGTTCTTTTTCATATGATGATCAGATTGATCGTTTTGCTCCTTCTCCATTTCCTGCTGCTGTTTTCTATTTAATTGGTCATTTTGCTGCTTTGTTTGCGGTTCGTCTTCATTGTCAATCACATCGTTAGGCACTTCGGGAAGCACTCGGCCGACAATTGCAGCTAATTCATCCAGTATGCCTGTTACCGGACGGCCCTCGCTGATTTCTCTGCTCATTTCGCGAAGGCGGCTGACCGTATCGGGATCAGCAATGACTACTGCGTTGGCGCCATATCGATCATTCTTTAGCGCCTGAGCTACAGAATATTTAATGGTTTCCACTTTGCTTCTGTCCAAAGTATCATCGACATCAATCCCAACAACAGCATAACCTCCCAGCACAACGGCTGTTGCATCCTTGACGTCGGGGTTTTTTTCAGCAACGCTGACAAGATGTTTGGCAATATCCGTTCTTGTTCCATTGTTTTTTGTTTCTTGAGTTGTGTCCTTTACGTGAATCGGTTTAGTCTCCTGCTGTCTTGTTGATTCTTTTTCAACATTCTGGCCCTGTTTTCCTTGTTGATAGGCACAAGCGGACAGGATAAGTGTCAGCTGTATGATAATGAAAAGAATTCGCACTTGCGGGTTCCCTCCTTAAAATGCTTTCATTAATTTTATTGTTGAATTAACCTTCTATCTTTATGCACAAAAACATATATTTTAGCAGGCATTCACCTTTTTCATCAAAAGAGAAGCAGGAAGAACTTTGACCCTTATATCAGGAGGCTGAGACTTGAGTAAAATTTATGTGTTAGATACGAATGTGTTATTACAGGATCCTAACGCGATATTTTCTTTTGAAGAAAATGAGGTTGTCATCCCTGCTGTCGTTTTAGAAGAGGTTGATTCAAAAAAACGGTATATGGACGAAGTTGGGAGGAATGCAAGGCACGTATCTAAGCTAATCGATGCGCTAAGACAAAAGGGCAGGCTGCATGAGCATGTACCGCTTGACACCGGCGGCACACTGAGAATTGAACTGAATCATCGTTCGTTTCACCAGCTGCAAGAGATCTTTATTGAAAAGACGAACGATAATCGCATATTAGCCGTTGCGAAAAACTTGAGCCTCGAGGAAGAAACCAAGGAAAATGGCAGGCCGGTTATCCTCGTCAGTAAGGATGTACTTGTCAGAGTTAAAGCCGACGCAATCGGACTGCTTGCTGAAGATTTCTTGAATGACCGGGTTGTGGACAATGATGAAATGTACAGCGGCTATAAAGATTTATATATCAGTCAGCAGCTGTTCAGCTCTTTTTACGGAAAAAATCAAATTTCAGTAAACGATGTGAAACAGCATGCGTTTTACCCGAATCAGTTTGCTTTAATGAAGGATGAGCTAGGAGGATCCTCTTCGGCAGTCGGAATTGCAGACAAAACCGGTACGGTATTAAAAAGACTCGTATTTGATGATGAACATATATGGGGAATCAGGCCGAAAAATGTACAGCAGACAATGGCATTAGAGCTTTTGCTGCGGGAAGATATTCCGCTTGTCACCCTAATCGGCAAAGCGGGAACCGGCAAAACGCTCTTAGCTTTGGCGGCAGGGCTATTACAGACAGAAGACTTGGGAATATACAAAAAGCTGGTCGTCGCAAGGCCGATTGTTCCTGTTGGCAAGGACATCGGGTATTTGCCAGGCGAAAAAGAGGAAAAGCTAAAGCCTTGGATGCAGCCGATTTTTGACAACTTAGAGTTTCTGTTTAATGCGAAAAAACCGGGGGAGCTTGATGCTATTTTGGCGGGAATTGGCTCAATTCAGGTAGAGGCGCTGACTTATATCAGAGGGAGAAGCATTCCAGATCAATTTATTATCATTGATGAAGCGCAAAATTTGACCAGGCATGAGGTGAAAACTTTGCTGACGAGAGTCGGTGAGGGCAGTAAAATTGTCTTAATGGGTGACCCTGAACAAATTGATCACCCATATTTAGACAGTCTGAACAATGGTTTAGCCTATGTGGTTGAGCGGTTTAAAGGACAACCCATCTCAGGCAGCGTGAAGCTGTTAAAAGGTGAGAGATCAGGTCTCGCCCAGCTCGCAGCTGATTTGCTGTAACATTAAATGATTTCGATCTCTTTTACGTCGGTAATCGGCTGTTTGTGATGAACCGGGTCTTCAAAGTAAATATGCACGGGGCCGCCTTCTTGAATCGGCTTGCCTGCCTCACTGAAATGGACAATACTGTTCAGAGCGGTTTCCAGAGAAACGGCGGCCTTTCCCGAACTTGTGACAAATACACATTGTGTCGCAGAGCTGTTCGGCTCAGCATTTTTCAGGACAGTCCCAAGTCTCATTGCGAAACTGCCGTTCATCAGTTTTTGCTTCTCATATTGTTTTTCCGTCTTTAATGTAGGCGGCGCGATTCGCCCCTCTCTGATGACGCGTTCCGGATCAAGGTCTGATTCATCCCCGGCTGATTGTAAATATGTGTCTTGACTGTCCCCTTTGCGGTCAAACGAAAATTTGCGATCATCAAAAATCCATACGCTTGGATCAATGGTAATTGGATATGTAACATTGCCTTTTACTTGGATAACGCTCATGATATGACCCCCTTCTCTCAAAATTATAAAAGTTTTCGCATGAATTGTCACTTTGTGTACAAATTATGTGTATTGAAATGCTGAGGGAACGAGGGTGTTTGCATGGTATGCCGGCATAATGATGAGCTTGAAGCCTTAGTGAAAAAGGCGAAAAAAGTAACGGACAAGGGGGAGGTAGCCAGCTATATTCCCGCCTTGGCAAAAGCTGATAAACACGACCTGTCAGTGGCGATTTATTATTCCAATAATGTTTGTCTGTCAGCAGGTGACGTAGAAAAAACATTTACGCTTCAAAGTATATCGAAAGTCCTTTCCCTTGCTTTGGTGTTAATGGAATACGGCAAAGATAAGGTCTTCAGTTATGTTGGACAGGAGCCGACCGGTGATCCGTTTAATTCAATTATCAAGCTCGAAACGGTGAATCCGAGCAAGCCGTTAAACCCTATGATTAATGCCGGGGCATTGGTAGTGACAAGTCTGATAAGAGGAAGAACGGTGAAAGAGAGACTTGATTATTTGCTTTCTTTTATCAGAAGGCTGACAAACAACCAAGAGATTACATACTGCCGGGAAGTGGCTGAATCTGAATACAGCACTTCAATGATTAATCGGGCGATGTGTTATTATATGAAGCAGTACGGCATTTTTGAAGATGATGTAGAAGCAGTAATGGATTTATACACGAAGCAATGCGCGATTGAGATGAACAGCTTGGATTTAGCGAAAATCGGATCTGTATTTGCATTGAACGGCAGACATCCAGAGACTGGGGAGCAAGTCATCTCAAAAGATGTCGCTAGAATTTGCAAAACGTTTATGGTGACGTGCGGAATGTACAATGCAAGCGGGGAATTCGCAATTAAGGTCGGAATTCCTGCGAAAAGCGGCGTATCCGGCGGGATTATGGGCATTTCGCCTTACGATTTCGGGATCGGCATATTCGGCCCCGCATTAGACGAAAAAGGGAACAGCATTGCAGGTGTAAAGCTTTTGGAAATAATGTCTGAGATGTACAGGCTGAGTATTTTTTAATTTATGTCATATGCTTAAATCCTCTTGCATTTTCTGTTGATACCCTTTATGATAAATAGAAGAATTAGGTACTCGCCTGGGGAACGGAGGGATACTTTTGGCTTCAGAGATGATAGTTGACCATCGGCAAAAAGCTTTTGAACTCTTAAAAGTGGACGCTGAGAAGATTTTGAAGCTGATCCGAGTACAAATGGATAACTTAACGATGCCTCAATGTCCTCTATATGAAGAGGTTTTAGATACTCAAATGTTCGGGCTTTCGAGGGAAATCGATTTTGCTGTCCGCCTGGGATTGGTTGATGAAAAAGACGGTAAAGACCTTTTATACACATTGGAACGCGAATTGTCTGCTTTACATGACGCGTTTACAGCTAAATAAATGATAAAACTCAAACTTATTAACAGTTTGGGTTTTTTTATAACCGCTATTTTTCTCTCATCTCATAAAAGACGGTCTTTTTTTACACATTCCTTCCGAATCGTATAGAGATTCTTCGTCTCGTTTGATAAATTGTAGTAAAATAAAAAAGATAAATACATAAAAACCATAGATATTGGAAGTTAGAAGCAGGGAAGAGGATGTTATGTTAAAAAAAATGCTAAAATCTTATGATTACTCACTGATATTCGCAATCGTTTTATTATGCGGATTCGGTTTAGTGATGGTATACAGCTCAAGCATGATTACAGCTGTCTCCCGGTATGGAGTAAGCAGTAATTTTTTCTTCATGCGGCAGCTGTTTGCTTTAATTGCGGGTGGCGCTCTATTTATTCTCATGGCGTTGTTTCCTTACAAGGCACTGGCCCATCAAAAGTTTCAGAAGGGGATACTGCTTGTATCTGTTCTTGCGCTTATCTCACTGTTTGTTTTCGGGCATGTTGCCGGAAACGCGCAGAGCTGGTTTAAAATCGGCGGAATGAGTATTCAGCCTGGGGAGTTTGTGAAACTGGTCGTGATTTTATACCTTGCAGCCGTATATGCAAAAAAACAAAGTTATATCGACCATCTGTTAACGGGAGTAGCCCCTCCGGTAGTCATGACGCTTATAATTTGCGGGTTAATTGCCATGCAGCCAGATTTCGGTACAGCCATGATTATAGGGTTAATTGCGACGTGCATGATCTTGTGCTCCGGATTCAGCGGAAAGACGCTGGTGAGGCTGCTTTTGCTCGGCGGAATTGTTTTCATTTTAGTCAGCCCGATTCTCTATTTAAATCAGGATCAAATTTTAACTAAAGGCCGTTTGGCGCGTTTTGAGAGTCTTGAAGACCCATTTAAGTATGCAAATTCATCAGGTTTGCAAGTGATCAATTCTTATTATGCGATCAGCTCAGGCGGCATTTTCGGCCTGGGGCTCGGTGAAAGTATCCAAAAATACGGATATCTGCCTGAATCACACACTGACTTTATTATGGCTGTCATTGCTGAAGAGCTCGGCATTTTTGGGGTATTGTTTGTGATTTTCTTATTGGGTTTTGTCGTCATAAAAGGTTTTTATATTGCCAGAAAATGTGAGGACCCGTTTGGAAGTCTTCTGGCGATCGGCATTTCAAGCATGATTGCCATCCAGTCGTTTATTAACCTTGGCGGTGTCAGCGGATTAATTCCGATTACAGGGGTTACGCTGCCATTTATCAGTTACGGGGGCTCTTCTTTGGTGCTGCTGCTGGGGAGTATGGGGATATTAGCGAATATCAGCATGTTTGTGAAATATTCAGAGAATAAGAAAAAGAAAGAGCCCTTGGCGCCGAAGGGAATGAAAAAGAAACAGCTCAAAAAAACTGTTTATCTGTAAAAAACAAGTGTGTACAGGGGAAGGATAATCCGCTATGATAGATTATATTCCATTCGGGTAAGGGGGAGAAAAGTTTGTCTCAGCAATCGATACAAAAAGTATTAGTAGCAAACAGGGGAGAAATTGCAATCCGAATATTCCGGGCGTGTACCGAGTTGAATATTCGTACAGTTGCGGTCTATTCAAAAGAAGATTCCGGTTCCTACCATCGGTACAAAGCGGATGAAGCATACTTGGTCGGTGAAGGGAAAAAACCGATTGATGCTTACCTGGATATTGAAGGTATCATTGATATTGCGAAAAGAAACAAAGTCGATGCAATTCATCCGGGATACGGTTTCTTATCTGAAAATATTCATTTTGCGAGACGATGTGAAGAAGAAGGCATCGTATTCATAGGGCCAAAATCCGAGCATCTCGATATGTTTGGTGACAAGGTAAAAGCGCGTGAGCAGGCAGAAAAAGCGGGAATCCCCGTGATTCCGGGAAGCGACGGTCCTGCCGAAACGCTTGAAGCCGTCGAACAATTTGGACAAGCTAACGGTTATCCGATCATCATTAAAGCCTCGCTTGGCGGCGGCGGCCGCGGTATGCGGATTGTCAGATCTGAAAGTGAAGTCAAAGAAGCATATGAGCGTGCTAAATCAGAGGCGAAAGCAGCCTTTGGCAATGATGAAGTTTATGTAGAAAAATTAATTGAGAATCCGAAACATATTGAGGTTCAGGTCATTGGAGACAAGCAGGGAAATGTCGTCCATCTTTTTGAGAGGGATTGTTCCGTTCAAAGACGCCATCAAAAGGTCATTGAAGTGGCGCCGAGTGTCTCGCTGTCACCTGAATTAAGGGATCAAATTTGTGAGGCGGCAGTTGCGCTTGCTAAAAATGTAAACTATATAAATGCGGGGACGGTCGAATTCCTTGTTGCAAACAACGAGTTTTACTTTATTGAAGTAAATCCTCGCGTACAAGTTGAACACACGATAACAGAAATGATTACTGGTGTCGATATTGTTCAAACTCAGATCCTTGTTGCCCAAGGGCACAGCCTTCACAGCAAAAAAGTAAATATTCCTGAGCAAAAGGACATTTTTACAATCGGCTATGCCATTCAGTCACGGGTTACGACTGAGGATCCGCAAAATGACTTCATGCCTGATACAGGAAAAATCATGGCTTACCGCTCAGGCGGCGGTTTTGGTGTCCGTCTTGATACTGGAAACAGCTTCCAGGGCGCCGTGATCACACCATACTATGATTCACTTCTCGTTAAGCTTTCAACTTGGGCTTTAACGTTTGAACAGGCAGCTGCCAAAATGGTGCGAAACCTTCAGGAGTTTAGAATCAGAGGCATAAAAACGAACATTCCGTTCCTTGAGAACGTTGCAAAACATGAGAAGTTCCTGACAGGGCAATATGATACGTCTTTCATTGATACAACGCCTGAATTATTTAAATTCCCTAAACAAAAAGACCGCGGAACGAAAATGCTCACTTACATCGGCAATGTGACAGTGAACGGCTTCCCTGGAATCGGGAAAAAAGAAAAACCGGCGTTTGACAAACCGTTAAGCGTAAAGGTAGACGTTGATCAGCAGCCTGCCAGAGGAACAAAGCAAATTCTTGATGAAAAAGGTGCAGAAGGGCTTGCAAATTGGGTTAAGGAGCAGAAATCTGTCCTTTTAACTGATACGACATTCAGGGATGCCCACCAATCGTTATTGGCAACTAGAATCAGATCGCATGATTTGAAAAAAATCGCAAATCCGACGGCTGCGTTATGGCCTGAACTATTCAGTATGGAAATGTGGGGAGGCGCGACCTTCGATGTAGCCTACCGATTCCTGAAAGAAGATCCGTGGAAGCGTTTGGAAGATCTTCGCAAAGAAGTGCCGAATACCTTATTCCAGATGCTGCTTCGCTCATCAAATGCGGTCGGCTATACGAATTATCCGGACAATGTGATTAAAGAATTTGTGAAGCAATCAGCTCAATCCGGTATTGATGTGTTTCGTATTTTCGACAGCTTAAACTGGGTAAAAGGGATGACGTTAGCCATTGATGCTGTTAGGGATACCGGCAAAGTGGCAGAAGCTGCGATTTGTTATACGGGAGATATCCTTGACAAGAACCGGACGAAGTACGACCTTGCATATTATACATCGATGGCGAAGGAGCTTGAGGCGGCCGGAGCCCATATTCTCGGGATTAAAGATATGGCAGGGCTGTTAAAACCGCAGGCTGCATATGAACTCGTTTCTGCGTTGAAAGAAACGATCGACATTCCGGTTCACCTTCATACGCATGATACGAGCGGAAACGGTATTTA
This sequence comes from Bacillus sp. SG20033, assembly GCF_044570195.1. NCBI lineage: Bacteria > Bacillati > Bacillota > Bacilli > Caryophanales > Bacillaceae > Bacillus > Bacillus sp. SG20033. The sequence continues at coordinate 1,624,353 of NZ_CP172606.1, forward strand.
TATGTATGCGAAAGCTGTTGAAGCCGGCGTTGATATCATAGACGTGGCGGTCAGCTCAATGGCGGGATTAACGTCACAGCCTAGCGCGAGCGGATTTTATCATGCGATGGAAGGCAACGACCGCCGTCCGGAAATGAATGTCCAAGGCGTTGAATTGCTGTCCCAATATTGGGAGTCGGTGCGTAAATATTATAGTGAATTTGAAAGCGGAATGAAGTCTCCGCATACTGAAATTTATGAACACGAAATGCCAGGGGGCCAATACAGCAACCTGCAGCAGCAGGCCAAGGGAGTAGGCCTTGGCGACCGATGGAACGAAGTCAAGGAAATGTACAGACGCGTGAACGATATGTTCGGTGACATCGTCAAGGTAACGCCTTCCTCAAAAGTTGTCGGAGATATGGCACTTTACATGGTGCAAAACAATCTGACTGAAAAAGACGTTTACGAAAAAGGTGAATCTTTAGATTTCCCTGATTCTGTCGTGGAGCTTTTTAAAGGAAATATCGGCCAGCCTCATGGCGGATTCCCGGAAAAACTGCAAAAGCTGATCTTAAAAGGACAGGAGCCGATTACAGTCAGACCGGGCGAACTGCTTGAGCCGGTGTCATTTGAAGCGATCAAACAGGAATTTAAAGAGCAGCATAACTTGGAAATTTCAGATCAGGATGCTGTGGCATATGCCCTTTATCCTAAAGTCTTCACTGATTATGTGAAAACGACAGAAAGCTATGGAGACATCTCGGTATTAGATACACCGACATTCTTCTACGGTATGACATTAGGTGAAGAGATAGAAGTTGAAATTGAGCGCGGCAAAACGCTGATCGTTAAGCTGATTTCAATCGGTGAGCCTCAGCCTGATGCCACCCGCGTCGTTTATTTCGAACTCAACGGGCAGCCGCGTGAAGTAGTCATTAAAGATGAAAGCATTAAGTCTTCCGTTCAGGAAAGGCTGAAAGCAGACCGGACAAATCCAAGCCACATCGCAGCTTCTATGCCTGGAACCGTTATTAAGGTATTGGCTGAAGCAGGCACAAAAGTCAATAAAGGTGATCATTTGATGATTAATGAAGCGATGAAAATGGAAACAACGGTTCAGGCGCCTTTCTCAGGAACAATCAAGCAGGTTCATGTGAAAAATGGCGAGCCGATCCAAACGGGAGATCTGCTCCTTGAAATTGAAAAAGCATAATAAACGAAGAGTGTATATCATTTGATATACACTCTTGTTTTTTTATATAGAAAATGTGGAGTGAAACAGATGGTTAGAAGAGATATAAGGGGACTTCAGAGATTATACAATACTGTCACAAGCCCAAAATAAATAGAGGCTTATACAGCCAATATTTTAGATGCTTTGTAGTATGCCGTGCATATATCTTTAAGCACTATCTGATTTAAAAGGCTTTAATACTTATGTTCGCGGGCTATAGATGCATATGAAATTTCTATAATCACGATGAGAAAGGGGACAGGCTGAAGTGAGCCGCTCACTGATCATCAAGTTCAGCGAAGGCTGGCCATTGAAACAATAAAGCGCCAAAACAAGACATGAAAAAAGACCAAAGCCGCCTAAGGCTTTGGTCTTGAGTCCTTATGATTGCCTGGATTCGTAACGGAAACGAGCAATCAATAATAAGAAGTAGCATAGAACGCCAAACAGACAGGCAATAAAGAACGAGTGGGCAAGTGCAAAGCCCAGAGCCAGTTCAGAGTATACGATCATAATCCCGGACAGTGCCTGTAATGTAATGAAAATAAGACATGAGATCCATCCCCAAAAGATCTGTTTTTGATCTTTATAGGAGATAATAGCATGAACAGCGGCAACAATAATCCATACAAATAACAGTAAGGCTGCTGCTCTGTGGCCCATTTGCACCCATTCATGGAATTGGGTCGGAAGTCCATTGTTCAGCGGGCTGCACAGCGGCACATCAGGACATGCCAGACTTGATTCAGTGTGTCTTACATATGCGCCTGTATACACAACGATATAGGAATATATCAAAATTCCTATCATGTGAAATTGCATCTTTTTGCCGATTTGAAGCGGCTTAACCAGTGTTCTGACTGATTTATCAGCTTCAAATATGAGCAATGTCAAAATAAGCACTGAAGCAAAAGAAATTAATGATATGCCGAAGTGAAGCGCCATAATCAGCGCGTTCGAACCGAATACGACAGCCAATGCGCCAAGCAATGCCTGAAGAAATAAAAAGATAATTGACATGATCGCGAGAAACGTTGTTTCACGGAAAATCGGCGTGATTTTTCTCCATGACCAAAACGCAAGGCTTAGCACAAGGACAATAGAGATTCCGCTTGCGAATCGGTGGCTCCATTCAATAATTGAAGCCGGATTCAGTTCAGGGAAAAAACGGCCGTGACACAGCGGCCACTGTCTGCCGCATCCTTGGCCGGAACCTGTTTTTGTAACGAGGGCACCCCCGATTAAAACAATTAGCATGACAAATGTCGTCAGAACACCGAGAGCTTTTAATGCTTTATTCATACAATATTCACCTTCTTAACATACTGCTGCAATTTTATATACGTTCCAAGTGTAAGCGAATATGTGTTTTGTGGCAATTCCCAGAGCCTTTTGTTCACAAAAATATAATAGAATGACGGCTTCTGGAAAATGTACACTTGATTATTCATGCCGGGTCTGATAGAAATAAGGTAAACGCAATGCCGATTTGGAGATTGCCTTCATCTTTGGTAAAATTCATAAAAAGTTCACAAATAAATTCCTGTTTGTCGTTTAATATTTAATAGGATGTTTTTTTACAAGATGTTATCTTGTATGATAGAGTTGCAGGTTATTTTATTCTCCTGCGCTAGGTTTGTAAGGGAGGTTTACGTTATGGCTAACTCCAGAATCTTAAATGATACAGCTATAGACGGACAAATTGAAGAAACAACGGCATGGAAAGATTTTCTGTCCCTTATTAAAATAGGGATCGTCAATTCTAACCTCATCACGACTTTCACTGGAATGTGGCTTGCACTGCATATATCCGGTTTAAGTTTTTTAGGCAATATAAACACCGTTCTTCTTACGTTAATCGGGTCTTCACTGATTATTGCGGGCTCCTGCGCGATCAATAACTGGTATGACCGGGACATTGACCATCTTATGGAGCGTACGAAAGTAAGACCGACGGTTACGGGTAAAATTCAGCCGAGTCAGGCGTTATGGTCTGGAATTTTGCTGGTTGCTTTAGGATTGATCATGCTGCTGATGACAACTGTCATGGCTGCTGTTATCGGTTTTATCGGAGTCTTTACGTATGTTGTATTGTACACAATGTGGACGAAACGCCGCTATACGATTAACACAGTAGTAGGAAGCGTTTCCGGTGCAGTGCCGCCGCTTATTGGATGGACGGCAGTGGAAGGGAATATCGGTGTCGTAGCATGGGTGTTATTCATGATTTTATTTATTTGGCAGATTCCTCACTTCTTAGCATTGGCTATTAAGAAAACTGAGGATTACAGAGCTGCAAATATTCCGATGCTTCCTGTCGTATACGGATTTGAAGTGACAAAAAGACAAATTATTGTGTGGGTTGCGTGCCTGATGCCGCTTCCGTTTTTCCTTGGTAGCCTGGGTCTTCCGATTGTCATTCTCGGCTTGCTGTTAAATATCGGCTGGCTGATTCTTGGCTTAATGGGATTCCGCTCCAAGAATATCATGAAGTGGGCAACGCAGATGTTCGTTTACTCGCTTAACTACATGACAATCTATTTCGTTGCCATGGTTGTCTTGACGCTTTTCTAAAAAATAGATATGATGCTTGTTTTATCGCTTCAAAATAAACGATGACAACTAGTAAATGCCGCCTTGACCTCTTGTTTAATCAGGCGGCTTTACTTTTATACATAGATGGCATTTTGAGTAAAAAAACTCATAATTTAAGAGAAGAGGAAATGTAAGTGCTTTATTGGTGATAGGTTGGATGGCGATAGATTTCGATCCGCTTTCCGCCTTTGTATTGACCAGAAAAGGGGTTGGGTGAAATGGTAAAGCATTGGCGTCTTATTTTATTATTAGCCTTAGTGCCGCTTCTATTAAGCGGATGTGGAAAACCTTTTTTATCCACGCTCAAGCCTGCTGGCGAGGTGGCTGATAAACAGTATGACCTGACAGTGCTCAGCACATTGATTATGGTTGTTGTTGTTGCAGTAGTATCTGTTATCTTCTTTTATGTGATTGTGAGATTCAGAAGATCACGGGTCGGTGAGAACACGATACCGAAACAGGTAGAGGGGAATAAATTTTTAGAAATCACATGGACCGTGATCCCGATTTTGCTGCTCATTATTCTTGTGATTCCTGTTGTATTATATACGCTGGAGCTAGCGGACACATCACCAATGGATAAGAAAGGCCGCAAAGCTGAGGATGCTCTTGTAGTCAATGTTAGGGCAAATTTATACTGGTGGGAGTTTGAGTACCCTGATTACGGCATTATCACAAGCCAGGAGCTGATTGTACCGACAGATCAGCGTGTTTATTTTAATTTAAAAGCCTCTGATGTAAAACATTCCTTCTGGATTCCTTCAGTTGGAGGAAAACTTGATACGAATACGGATAATGAAAATAAGTTCTTCCTGACATTTGATTCAAAACGAAGCAAAGAGGCAGGAGATATGTTTTTTGGGAAGTGTGCAGAGCTTTGCGGCCCTTCACATGCGCTGATGGATTTTAAAGTGAAGACAATGTCTGCAAAGGAATTTCAGGGCTGGACAAAAGAAATGAAAAACTATAAATCTACAGCAGAGAGCGATTTGGCTAAGCAGGGTGAAGAACTGTTTAAAGAGAAAAACTGCCTGAGCTGCCATGCGGTAGAGCCGAATGATAAGCGTGCAGAAGCCGCTAGAACGGCACCCAACTTGGCGACCTTCGGTGAAAGGACAAAAGTGGCAGGGGTGAAAGAGGCCAACAAAGAAAATGTGAAGGCTTGGCTGAAGGACCCTGACAGCATAAAGCCGGGGAACAAAATGACAGGCACATATCCAAAGCTCTCAGACAGCGAAACAGATGCGCTTTATGAATACTTAAAAGGCTTAAAAGCGGAAAGCAAGTAGGGAAGAAAGGGAGATATTGGGGGAGGTCACATATGTTGAATGCGCTTACAGAAAAGCGGACGCGCGGATCTATGCTTTGGGATTATTTGACGACGGTGGACCATAAAAAAATCGCGATTCTTTATTTAGTGGCAGGGGGATTCTTCTTTCTTGTCGGGGGAATTGAAGCGATGTTTATCAGAATTCAGCTGGCAAAGCCGGAAAATGCGTTTCTCAGTGCTCAAGCGTACAATGAAGTAATGACTATGCACGGAACGACGATGATCTTTCTGGCTGCGATGCCGCTCTTATTTGCCTTGATGAATGCGGTTGTGCCTTTGCAGATCGGGGCTCGGGACGTTTCGTTTCCATTTTTAAACGCGCTTGGTTTTTGGCTCTTCTTTTTCGGGGGCATTTTCTTAAATCTAAGCTGGTTTTTGGGCGGAGCGCCAGATGCGGGCTGGACGTCATATGCCTCACTTTCGCTTCATTCTAAAGGGCACGGCATAGACTTTTTCGTCCTCGGACTCCAAATATCGGGGCTCGGGACGCTGATAGCCGGGATTAACTTTTTGGCTACGATTATCAACATGAGGGCTCCGGGCATGACGTATATGAGGCTGCCTTTGTTTACATGGACGACATTTGTGGCCTCGGCATTGATTTTGTTCGCGTTTCCGCCGCTTACGGTTGGATTGGCTCTCATGATGCTGGATCGGCTGTTCGGAACCAATTTCTTTAATCCGGAGCTTGGCGGAAATACGGTCATTTGGGAACATTTATTTTGGATCTTCGGCCACCCGGAGGTTTATATCCTAATTTTGCCTGCATTCGGTATTTTTTCTGAGGTCATCCCTGTGTTCGCCAGAAAGCGTTTGTTTGGCTATTCTTCAATGGTTTTTGCAATCGTGCTCATCGGCTTTCTGGGCTTTATGGTTTGGGTGCACCACATGTTCACGACTGGTCTCGGCCCGATTGCAAATGCGATTTTTGCGGTTGCAACAATGGCTATCGCGATTCCGACCGGGATTAAGATTTTTAACTGGCTGTTGACGATTTGGGGAGGAAATGTGAAGTATACAACCGCTATGCTGTATGCTGTCTCATTTATTCCATCCTTTGTGCTCGGCGGTGTGACGGGAGTCATGCTGGCAGCTGCTGCGGCTGATTATCAGTTCCATGATACGTATTTTGTGGTTGCGCACTTCCACTACGTCATTATTGGCGGCGTTGTATTCGGCCTTTTAGCCGGTGTTCATTTCTGGTGGCCGAAAATGTTCGGTAAAATTCTGCATGAAACGATGGGGAAAATTTCATTTGTATTGTTTTTTATCGGCTTTCACCTCACGTTTTTCATTCAGCATTTTGTCGGCTTAATGGGGATGCCGCGCCGGGTTTATACGTTTTTGCCAGGACAGGGTCTGGAAACCGGCAACTTGATCAGTACAATCGGGGCGTTTTTTATGGCGGCAGCTGTTATTCTTCTGCTGGTCAATGTCATATGGACATCGGTAAAAGGTGAATATGTAGGTGCTGATCCATGGCATGACGGACGTACGCTGGAATGGACCGTTTCTTCACCACCGCCGGAGTATAACTTTAAACAGCTTCCTTTTGTCAGAGGACTTGATCCGTTTTGGATTGAGAAGCAGGCAGGGCACAAATCAATGACGCCGGCGGAACCGGTTGATGATATTCATATGCCAAACGGCTCGATCCTGCCGCTCGTCATTTCCTTCGGCCTTTTTGTCGCAGCGTTCGGGCTGCTGTACAGAAGTGATTACGCTTGGGGCCTGCCGGTGATCTTTATCGGGCTCGGCATCACATTTATTACGATGCTGCTTCGTTCAGTAATTGATGATCACGGCTATCATATTCATAAAGAGGAACTGCCGAACGATGATAAAGGGGTGAAGGCATAATGCAAGTTCAAGAAAAATTCACCGCAGAAACCTTTCCAGCTTCTCCTGAAAAAGTAACCCTGGAAGGGAAAAATAAATTTTTAGGCTTTTGGCTTTTTCTTGGCGGAGAGACTGTTCTGTTTGCGTCTCTCTTCGCCACGTTTCTTGCGCTTCGGAATTCAAATGCCGGTGATCCGCCTACGACGGAAATGTTCGATGTGACACTTGTATTCATTGCCACAATGCTTCTATTAACGAGCAGTTTAACGAGTGTGTACGCGATGTACCACATGAAGAACTTTTCCTTCGGCAAGATGCAGCTTTGGCTGGGAATTACGATTTTATTGGGGGCGGGCTTTTTAGGACTGGAAATCTATGAGTTCAAGCATTACACCCATGAATTTGGCTTTACCATCACAAGCTCTGCCCTTGGTTCTGCGTTTTACACGCTTGTCGGTACACACGGCGCCCACGTGGCATTTGGGCTTTTGTGGATCAGCACGCTTATGATCCGCAATGCCAAGAGAGGGCTGAATCTGTATACGGCGCCTAAGTTTTACGTTGCCAGCCTTTATTGGCACTTTATTGATGTCGTGTGGGTCTTCATCTTTACCGTTGTATATTTAATGGGGATGGTGGGATAAACATGGTCGATAAAAAAAGCAGAGGGCATATCAATAGCGACCTTGAATTTAAGAAAAAAAAGCATGCCCGAGAGATGAAATATCAAGTCCTGTCTTTTGGTTTAATGATCGGTCTTACGATTGTTGCATTTCTGACTGTGGCCACGGACGGTGTCGGCAGCTGGTTTACGATTCCTTTCATTATTTTGCTAGCTGCAATTCAAGTCATTTTTCAGCTGTATTATTTCATGCATATGAATCAGAAAGGGCATGAGGCGCCGGCACTGTTTTTGTATTCAGGGGTGTTTGTCGCGTTTATCACTGTGCTTGCGTTTGTGACAATTATATGGTGGTAATTTGAAACAGCCGCCGGAGGTGAAGAAATGAACCAGTTGGAGATATTTGGGTTTCGCGCGATGTGGAGCCCTTATCTTTTTTGTATCCTGTTAGGCATTACGGCGCTTTATCTCTATTTTTACAGGCGATTGTCCTCAAAGCCAAATCGAATAACTGGTAAAGAGATGGTGTGCTTTCTGTCGGCGATACTGTTTTTATATGCAGCCGAGGGAAGCCCGGTTGATTTGCTCGGACATATTATGTTCAGCGCACATATGGTGCAGATGGCCGTCCTGTATTTGGTTGTCCCGCCGCTGTTAATCGCGGGAATTCCTGCATGGCTCTGGGAAAAAATCATTTTCAGGCCTTCAATCAAACCGTTTTTTTCCTTTTTTACGACGCCTTTAATTGCTTTGCTTTTGTTTAACGGCATTTTTTCTTTATATCATGTACCGCTTATATTTGATACTGTCAAAACGGATCCGTTTTACCATACATTAATCACTTGGCTTATCTTTGTGCTTGCGTTCTTTATGTGGTGGCCGCTTGTTCATAAGGTTGAGCGTCTACGGCAGCTCAGCGGCTTGATGAAGCTGGGTTATATTATGGCGGACGGTATGCTGCTCACACCTGCTTGCGCCTTGATCATGTTCAGCGGTGCACCGTTATACTCCACCTATACAGATCCGGCTTTATGGGCTGAGGCAATGAGGCTTTGCGTGCCAGCGGATATGATGGGGCAGGTCCCATTAACAGGGCCAGAGATGTTGAATACACTGCCTTTGTTAGAGGATCAGCAGCTCGGGGCAGTCATGATGAAAATCATTCAGGAAATTGTGTACGGTACTTTTTTGGCCATTATTTTTTTCCAATGGGTGAAGAAAGAAAGGGAAAAGGACGGGCAGGAGGAGCCGCCGTATATTCAGCAGACGATATCATAAAAGGTACAGCGAAATATGCTGTACCTTTTCGTTACATTTGAACTGTTTTTAACATGTCGGCTATGTCCTGAATCAGTGCCTTGCTTTTTGTTACAACCTGTACGGGAAACTCTTCCGTTTCTCCATATTCTACTCCATGCGGGTAGTAATGCTTTCCTAGGAGAGGGGACATTAATTGAATCACGGCGCGCCCGCTTCCGACATCGCCTTCTGCCGCAATACCTTGTATCCGCAGGTAAAACGTACCCTCAATCGTCGAAAACTTCTTGTCATAGGTGACTCTCTCGTAATCCCATTGACCCGCTCTGATAAGACCTTTGCTTTCCATTAAGTCGTCTAGCCAGCTGAGCTCAGCCTTAACCCCTTCAAGTCCGCTTTCAGTAAACTTCAACACTGACCCCTCCTTATAAAAATTACCTTTCCTGACAATCATAGTATGAAAGCGTTAAACTTTCAATGAATCTTCTTCTTTTGAAAGTATGTAAAAATTAAATTTTGACGACAATAGCACTAGACTAAAGGAGGTTAAACGGATGACAAAAATAAAAGATCTGATGACAGCCGACTTGCAATATTGCACGGTATTAGATAATGTATATGAAGCTGCAGTAAAGATGAAGGACGCAAATGTAGGAGCGATTCCGGTAGTTGATGAGGACGGGAAAACATTGGTCGGCATCGTAACCGACCGCGATCTCGTATTAAGAGGAATCGCCATAAAAAAACCGAACTCGCAAAAAATCACTGACGCGATGACTGAAAAACCTGTCAGTGTGGAGGAAGATGCTTCAGTCGATGAGGTTCTTCATTTGATGGCATCGCATCAGCTCAGAAGGATACCAGTTACAAAAAATAAAAAACTGACTGGAATTGTCACGCTTGGTGATCTTTCTTTATCTGAGCAAACGAATGAACGTGCCGGCAGCGCCTTATCGGATATTTCCGAAGGTGATAATAGAGAAGAAGGCTTTTTTCATTAACACATAAATCTTTGACATGTTAAATAGGCTGTATTGTAATGGAATGTAAGCAAGAGATTGTGAATCGCCACGGGGGTGATAGATTGAAAAATATATTGAGAGCAATGGTTATCCTTTTGATTATCTGCGGAACTTATGTTCTGTTTATTCAATATGGATCTGTTCCTGAAAAGAAATCAAATGACAGCGAGCCTCAGGTGTCGAATGAGGAAGCGCAAAGCGGCAAACGAATACATATGCCGACTTCAGGGTTATTGTCCTTCATGGGCAAGCCCGCCGATGAAGTAACGAAAAAGCTTGGGGAACCTGAACGTATTGACCCTTCGGCTTATGATTACGATTGGTGGGTATACAATCAAGATAAGGATCAATATATCCAAATCGGGGTATTAAACAATAAAGTGGTCACATTATTCGCGGCGGGTAATGATATTAACGCCAAGCCTTTCAAAATTGGAGAATCAACTGGCGAAGTATTCAAGACCACCCAGGTGGCACCATTTGTGAATGTAGAGTATAAAGGAAATTCCTATCGGTTTGAATTTTCTGAAGAAGATATCAATACAAGACCGACTGTAAAGGTAGGAAAGATGTATGTCCAGCTGTATATGGACAAATTTGAGGGGAAGCTATCCAGCATCAGGGCGTTTGATGCGCAGACCTTTGTAAAGCAAAGACCTTATGAGGTAGTGTACCGCGGGGAATTAATTAAACCGAAAGCTGTTTCAGATGAGAAATGGAAAAAGATCCAAACAACGAGCGAAAAGCAAATCCTTGATTTGACGAATGTCATACGCGTTAAACATGGACTTGCGAAGCTTGAGTGGGATCAGCCAACGGCGGAAGTGGCATTTGGGCATAGTGAGGATATGAAGGAAAATAATTATTTCTCCCATGTCTCTAAAAAATACGGCTCGCTGAAAGACCGCTTAGAAGAAGGGCATGTTGACTTTCAGCAAGCGGGAGAAAATATCGCATACAATTATGTGGACGGTCCGGCCGCTGTAGAAGGCTGGCTGAATAGCGAAGGCCATCGAAAAGCGCTTCTGAATTCAGATTATACGCATCTTGGTGTCGGAGTAGACCGGAAATATTACACCCAAAATTTTATTAAGCGATGGTAATGAAAGCCGCGGACGAATGGTTCCCGGCTTTTTCTATTTCCATACAAGCTGGTCTGAATGAATGTGCTGATAGCTTACAGATAAGGCCGTTTCCCATCCCTTCAGTCAGGCTTTTTCACCAGTGTATAGGGATATCGCTAAAAATTCATTTGGGAATGAATATAGGCGAACACAATGCCCGACAAAACGATACATTGTAGTAGGTAACGATTTTCGGAGGGGGTGAGGATTGTGGCGAATCAACATGCCAATCATTCAATCAATGACTTTAAACAATTCGTCAAAAAGCATCCCAAGCTGATAAAAGAAGTGCGCAAAGAACAAAGAAGCTGGCAGGACGTATATGAAAATTGGGTCCTCTTCGGGGAGAGCGACCCGATTTGGGATCCATATCGGGAACCGGAAGAAGCTTCTGAAGCTGTGCCTGAAACACCGCAAAAAAATGATTTTGTCTCGAAAATGGTGACAGCGGTGAAAAAGATGGATGTCAATCAAATGAACGAACAAATCAATAAAATGAGCCAGTCGATCTCATCGTTGCAAAGCCTTCTTAATACATTTTCCGGAAGCGGACAGAAGCATTCTCAGCCAGGCTCTGGACAGCATCCTTTTTCTTTTCGAAAGGATTAAAAAAGGGGAGCTCATATGCGCAAAGAGGTTCAGGAATATATTTTAGCAAACGAAGAACGGAAACGATTCATCAGAGAACAGCCGATATGGTACCGCAGGCTTTCAAGAAAACCGGATGATCTGTCCTCCTTTCAGCTTGAAATGATGAATTTTTATGAAAAAACCATTCCGCATCGGGTGAATCAGTTTACGAACGGGATTCAAATGGCGCAAATGATGATGCAAATGTTTCAAGCGATGCGGACAAAAGATTAAAAGGCCCCGAAAAAGGGTCTTTTTTCATGCGGACATAAGGTTTTGTATACGGCTGCGGTTAAGCATTTTCCAATTGGCTGGTTTCATGGTAAACTAACAACTGGAGGTGCATGTTATGTATGCGACGATGGAATCCGTGCGGCTTCAAAGTGAAGCTCAGCAGCTTGCCGAGATGATTCTGCAGTCGGAGACGGCTGAGAACTACCGCAATTGTTACAAGCGTCTCCAGGAAGATGAAGAGGCAGGTCGGATTATTCGTTCTTTTATCAAAATAAAAGAGCAGTATGAGGATGTACAGCGTTTTGGCAAATATCATCCTGACTATAGAGAAATATCCCGGAAAATGAGGGAGATCAAACGTGAGCTGGACCTGAACGATAAGGTGGCTGACTTCAAGAGAGCTGAAAATGAGCTCCAGTCTATTCTTGATGAGGTCAGCGTTGAGATTGGGACAGCTGTCTCGGAGCATGTGAAAGTTCCGACTGGGAACCCTTATTTTGACGGTTTGTCTTCATGCGGAGGCGGCTGCGGTTCAGGCGGAAGCTGCGGATGTAAAGTGTCCTGACGAGACTGGCCGTCTCGTCTTTTACATATAAGAGAAAACAGGCAGGTGATTGTATTGGAGAATAGGCGCCAGGGCATGGTTGTGTATCTGCACTCCCTAAAGCAGAGCAAAATGCTGAGGAAGTTCGGGAATGTGCACTATGTATCAAAACGATTAAAATATGTCGTACTGTACTGTGATATGGACCAAATTGAAAAAACAATGGACAAGATTGAATCTTACTCATTTGTGAAAAAAGTGGAGCCTTCTTATAAACCGTTTTTAAAATTGGAATTCGAGTCAAAGCTTGATAAGGCAAAAGAATACGATTATAAAATCGGCATATAGCTATAAAAAAATCCCCGCAGGCATCTGCGGGGTCCTTCTATTCCTTAATATGTTAAGGAGAAGGCAAAGGGAGAGGAGAAACCGGAGGAAGAACTTATGGGGAAACGTAAGTCTTCTCCGCGGTTGGCAACAACATCCTCTAGATGCTGTTGCTAATAGTATGGACAAGGATCATGCTGCCTATACACCTGTTTATCAAGATTAGCGTTCATTGTTTGGAAGAATGCTTTATGTTAAGATAGGATTGATTTTTTTCTATGTACATAGCGGCGTCCGGCCGAATAAAGAAACAAAATAGCTTTTAGAAAAAGTGGTGTGGAACATGAGAGTAATTTCTGGATCAAAAAAAGGCCGTTCACTAAAGGCTGTACCCGGAACATCAACAAGACCGACAACCGACAAAGTGAAGGAATCCATTTTCAATATGATCGGCCCTTATTTTGACGGGGGCCGGGGACTTGACTTATTCGCAGGGAGCGGAGGTCTTGGAATCGAAGCGCTTTCACGCGGGTTTGAGCATTGTATATTCGTTGACCGTGATTTTAAAGCGATTCAAACGGTAAAATCTAATTTGAAAACGCTGGAGCTTACAAAACATGCACAGGTATACCGCAATGATGCGGAACGTGCTTTGCATGCTGCTGCTAAAAGAGAAACCGGCTTTCGCGGAATTTTTCTCGATCCGCCGTATAAGGAACAAAAGCTGAAAGCACTTTTAACGATGATTGACGAATATCAAATGCTGGAAGAAGACGGCTTTATCGTCGCTGAGCATGACAGAGAGGTCGAGCTTCCCGAAACCGTAGGAGATCTTGTGATGACAAGAAAAGAAACCTATGGGTTAACAGGTGTGGCGATTTATAAAAAGAGGGGGTAGTGAGGTGGCGAGTATAGCTGTCTGTCCCGGCAGTTTTGATCCGGTGACCTACGGGCATCTGGACATCATCAAACGCGGGGCGCATATTTTTGAACAAGTGTATGTATGTGTGCTGAATAATTCTTCAAAAAAGCCTTTGTTCAGTGTGGAAGAACGGTGTGAGCTTCTGAGAGAAGTGACAAAAGACATTCCGAACATAACAGTTGAAACATCGCAAGGCCTGTTAATTGATTATGCAAAAAGAAAAAATGCGAAAGCGATTTTAAGAGGCTTGAGAGCTGTATCTGATTTTGAATACGAGATGCAGGGGACATCAGTAAACCGTGTGCTTGATGAATCCATCGAGACATTTTTTATGATGACAAACAATCAATATTCGTTTCTAAGTTCAAGCATCGTAAAAGAAGTGGCGAGATACAACGGCTCGGTATCAGAGTTTGTACCGCCGGAAGTAGAGCTGGCGCTTCAGCAAAAATTCAGACAAGGATGAGGGTTTTGACTCATCCTTTTTTTGTTCCGTTTGTCAGTCTGTAAGAAAAAATGATAATGTACGTAAACAGCGCGCATAGTGTGACAGCAGGTCCGATCTGCACAAGCAGATTCCAGCCGTTTATGAAGGCAGTTGGCATGTCACTGCTGTTAAGAGATTTAAATACATACTGATAGGGATCATGCCATGCCGTGTAAAGAGGTTTCCATAAAAGCATGACGAAGACAGCGGCATAAACGCCCTGCAGCAAACGTGCGATAAAGAATGGTTTAAATCGAATGTCGGTTTCCGATAAAATACCTGCCACCTGAGCTTGTACGGAAAAGCCGCTAAACCCAAGAATAAAGCTGACGATAATGGCTTTTTGCAGAAGAGAAACATCGGTCTCGCTGACAAGCTTGCTGCCTAATGTAATTTCAAACATCCCTGATAAAAGCGGAATGTCCAATTGAGTCGGAAGCTGAAACAAAGTCAGTGCTCCTTTTGTGAAAACAGACAAAACATCAGTCAGCTGGACCACTGACAACAGCCGATTGAAGACAGAAAATAAAATAATAAAGCCGCCTACCATAAGAAGCGTTTGAACAGAAGACGTCACGGCGTCGCCTAAAATTTTACCCAAGGGCCGTTTTTCTGCAAGTCTGGCGGTATGAAGAGCGTGTAAAGCATCTTTGACTGAAGGGAAAGGTATCGTTTTCTTTCTTCTGAGATGCTGCTCTTCCTTGCGGCCATAGGAACGCATTGTTAAACCGACAGCCAGATTCCCTAAATAGTGTGCAGAAGCTAATAAAATGCCTAGTGACGCGTTTTGAAAGAAACCGACGGCAACAGCGCCGAAAATAAAGAGCGGGTTTGAAGAATTGGTAAACGACGCGAGCCGTTCTGCTTCTACTCTTGAAATCTGATTTTCCTGCCGCAGACGGGCAGTGAGTTTTGCTCCCGCTGGGTTTCCTGATGCCATTCCCATAGCAAGAACGAAGCCGCCGACACCCGGCACGCGAAAGATCGGCCGCATAAAAGGCTCAAGCAAAACACCGACAAACCGCACAATGCCAAAGCCGATTAAGAGTTCGGACAGAATGAAAAATGGCAGCAATGACGGAAACACAACCTCCCACCACATAGACAGCCCGGTTTTAGAGGCTTCGAATGAGGCCTGTGGATGTGAGATGACAGTCGCTGTTAAAAAAAGAAAAAACGAGGCAATCAAAAGTGTATTAATCTTCGACAAGTTCATTCTTACCTCCCCGATGCTAAAAATGCCCAATGACATGTATATCATGATAAAATAATGTATGATGTAAAACGGCCAAGCAGTACCTGTCCTCTTGATTCTTTGTACTAATATACGAGCATAGGGGTTAAGTTTAGACCATAGAATTCGGTATACAGGGAATTCAGGCAGGAGGTTAACGCTTTGGCCAAACCTAAAATCGGGTTAGCGTTAGGATCGGGAGGGGCCAGAGGGCTTGCTCATCTCGGTGTGCTTTCCAGTTTACATAAGCACCAAATTGAAGTGGATATGATTGCAGGAAGCAGCATGGGCGCTTTGGTGGGCAGTTTTTATGCCGCCGGACATGACGTGGCAACGATGAAAAAAGTAGCCAAAGCCTTTAAACGAAGGCTTTATGCTGATTATACGGTGCCGAAGCTCGGTTTTTTAAAAGGTGACCGCGTCAGACAGCTTGTGCATGCTTATACATTCGGAAAACCGATTGAAGAGCTCCAAATCCCGCTGGGCATTGTTGCGTGTGATCTACAGACGGGAGAAAAGATTGTGTTCCGAAAAGGATCAGTGTCAGATGCAGTGAGGGCCAGCATCAGCATCCCGGGTATCTTTATTCCGCAGCGGCTGGACGGACGCCTTCTTGTAGACGGCGCGGTCGTCGATCGAATTCCGGTTTCTGTTGTAAAAGACATGGGAGCTGATATTATCATCGCTTCGGATGTTTCCAGGGTTCGAAAAACTGAGACAGCAGTGCATATTTTTGATGTGATTATGCAAAGTATGGATATACTGCAAAATGAATTAGTGCGGCATCAAACAATTGCCGCAGATATCATGATTCGCCCTTCCCTTGAAACATACAGCTCAAGCTCGTTTGCCAATATTGAAGAAATGATATCGGCAGGCGAAGAGGCGACAAACCGAATGATCAGCAAGATAAGAAAAGAAATAGAGAATTGGGAGGGCTCATAATTTGCTACGTAAAAAACATTTTAGCTGGATGCTCGTCATCCTCATACTGATCGCCGTTTTATCATTTATAAAACTTCCATACTATATTACAAAACCGGGAGAAGCGACAGAGCTTGCTTCATTGATAAAAGTGGAGGGAGGCTACCCGGAAAAAGGAAGCCTGTCCTTAATGACTGTTAAAGTGGGACCGGCTAATCCGTTTACATATGTGTGGGCAAAGATGCACCCTTATTATGAAATTGTTCCTGATGAGAGCATTAAGGAGGAAGGCGAGTCAGATAAGGAGTATATGAAAAGACAGCTCCAAATGATGAAAAGCTCGCAAGAAAATGCGGTTATAGCCGCCTATCAAAAGGCAGGAAAAAAAGTCAGCTATTCCTTTAACGGCATATACGCAAGCTCAGTTGTAGAAAACATGCCGGCAAAAGGGAAAATAGAAGTCGGTGATAAAATCATCAGCGCAGACGGCAAAAACTATCAGTCTGCTGAAAAGCTGATTGATTATATCAGCAGCAAAAAAGCGGGAGATAAAGTCACGTTAAAGATCGAAAGAGAAGAAAAAGAAAAGCGTGTCACCCTTACGTTAAAACAATTTCCTGATGAGCCGGATCGGGCAGGAATCGGAGTTTCGCTTTATACAGACAGAAACGTGAAGGTAGAGCCTGATATTGATTTTGAAATCGAAAATATTGGCGGCCCGTCAGCAGGGTTAATGATGTCCCTTGAAATCTATAATCAGCTGACAAAACCAGACGAAACAAAAGGCTACGATATTGCGGGAACAGGTACGATTGATGTTGACGGAAAAGTAGGCCCGATCGGCGGCATTGATCAAAAAGTCGTCGCCGCAGACAAAGCCGGAAAAGACATTTTCTTCGCGCCAAATCAAAACGGCGCCAGCAATTCCGATTATAAGAACGCAGTAAAAACAGCAAAAGATATTGATTCAAATATGAAGATTGTGCCTGTTGATACCATGCAGGATGCGATTGATTATTTGAATAAGCTGAAAGCGAAAAGCACCTGATTCTCAGGTGCTTTTTCTATACATTTAAAAAGTGTTGTTCATCTTCGTCATATCGAATCGGTGCATGTCCGTATTCCTGTAGGTCAAACTCAGTTCTCAGCGGCTCTTCTATCGGCAGGCTGTAAATCCTGCTTGCTTTTACGTCCAGATCGAGAGCTGGATGGGAGAAAGAGGACAGTTTGCTGACAAGCGGAACAGACAGTGCTTTTTTCTTTTCGGATAAATAAGCCTGTCCTTTTTTCGTCATGCCGAGAAGCCTGATATACGGCGCCTTATCGTTGTCAAGCAGCTTTTGCATATCCTGTTTTTTTGTTCTGGTTAAAATGTGTGTATTCATCCGCTGGAGCCTTGTCCACGTATAGCGTTTTGTTTTCAGCAGTTCCATAAATTCCTGATAGGAGCTGGATTTTCTGATCGAACGAATAATTCTGTGCTCTAAACCTTCCTCCACCTCGTATACTTGCTGTAATTCCCGTGCCGTTACAGTTGAAAGGCTGTATTTTAAGTAAGAAAAGTAGCTTTCAGGTGTATGCCACAATCCGAAAGATTTGCGGTAAGCTGCTAATTCACGTGCAGATGCAGCAGGGAGAAAACGAAAGCAGGCTTCGAGATTCTGGCCAGTCATTGCTTTTCTGATGCTTGTGGCGCTTGCGATATGGTTTTCGCCTTCAGGGAGATCGGCATCATGATAGTCCGAAGAGATGCGTGCCGTAGTATAAGGTTTCATAGGATATCCCCCGGTTAGAATCGAGGTCACATACTGGTATCCCAAAATGTTATTTGGTTTTGACAAGTCAAGTGCACTTTCAGTATGCAAAATGGAGCTGAAGGCGCTAGCCGCCGCTGCTGGGTAACTGGCTCCCTTTTTAAGTTCTTCTTTAATTCGGTCATTTAATATATGTTTATGCTCATCAATAAGCTGTGCTGTTTCTAAAAAAGGCTTGATATCCCCATTTTCACTCCCGAAAAACAGTGCCTCACATTCAAGTTCGTTCAGGATGGAAACACTGCCGCGTGCAAAAATGTCTGCTTTTTGCACGGCATAAAGATAAGGCAGCTCAATGACGAGGTCAACTCCGCTTTGCAGGGCCATTTTTGTTCGGGCCCATTTTGATACAACAGCGGGCTCCCCGCGCTGTAAAAAATGCCCGCTCATGACCGCGACAGCCGTGTCACATCCGGTTTGCCGCTTTGCTGTTTGGGCATGATAAAGGTGACCGTTATGAAAGGGATTATATTCAACCACCAATCCGACAGCTTTCATATTTTTTCCGCCTTTCTTGCTATGTTTAAAAACGTATGGTACATTTGCAAATGAAAACTCTTACGCCTTATTTTTGTTTTAAGTGTATGCATAGCATATTCCGCTGTCAACGATACTTCAATGGCAGCATTATGCTGTAAAGAAAAAATATTGACAAAAACAATCTTAAAAGCTATAATCATGTTTGTTGCTTTCCTGAGGTGATACAAATGAAATGGACGATTTATCAGCTGCATCAAATGCCAAAACAAAGTTTTGAGTTTGATGAAACAGTTGAGTTAAATGAGCTGACAAAGCTGAATTCTGACATTCGCCGCATTTCTCCCGTCCGGGTGAAGGGCAGAGCGGATATCAAATCCAAACAGGTTTCGTTTGATTTTACAATTTCAGGCGAAATGATTTTGCCATGCTCAAGAACACTCGTTGATGTCCCGTATCCATTTGAAATTTCAACAAAAGAACTGTTTATATTTCATCACACGGATGATATAGAAGATGATGACGTTCACATTGTTGAGGACGATACTATCGACTTAACTCCGATCGTGAAAGAAGAAATTCTTTTAGAAATCCCTATGCAAATCTTTTGTGAATCTGAACAAGAAAAAGGAGCTGCTCCTCAAGAAGGAAAGGATTGGCAAGTCATTTCGGAAGAAGACAAGAAGAAACAAGTTGATCCGAGACTTGCAGCCCTTGAAAAGCTCTTAAAACAAGATGATGAATCTTAACTCTTTAAGGAGGTGGGAATAATGGCTGTACCTTTTAGAAGAACTTCTAAAATGAAGAAAAGATTGCGCCGTACACATTTCAAACTTAATGTACCTGGTATGACAGAATGTCCGTCATGCGGAGAGATGAAGTTGTCTCACCGTGTATGCAAAGCATGCGGATCATACAACGGCAAAGACATAAATGTAAAAAGTAACTAATGAGAAAAGCGCGGGGTGAAAGCCCTGCGCTTTTTCTTTTTCTCTTCCTGTCAGCTTGCGGAAAATTTGTGAGTGCAAATAGTCTATCTAATCTATTACCGGCATATGTATGAGATAAATAAGCTGACATGGAGGGAGATTGAATTTGACCATTACAAGACAAGATGCTTGGACTCAGGATGAGGATTTGCTGCTGGCAGAAGTGGTGCTTCGTCATATTCGAGAGGGAGGAACACAGCTTTCAGCCTTTGAGGAGGTTGGAAGGGCGCTGACCAGAACCGCGGCAGCCTGTGGTTTCAGGTGGAACTCGTATGTGAGAAAACAATACCAGTCAGGTATAGAGCTTGCAAAAAAGCAAAGGAAAGAACTGAGAAAGCAAATCGGCGTTCATTCGGTAAATATGCCGAATTCCATGAAGCAGACTGCCTCGGCATCGTCAGAAGGAAAACGAGATTTGTCCATTCAGGATGTCATTCAATTTCTCGAACAATTCAAAGAAGCACCGTCTGCACAAGAATTTCAGCTTGAAAGGGAAAAATTGAAGGAGCAAATCCAATCGCTGCAAAAAGAGCTTGAGGATTTGCGGAGTGAAAATCAGACATTGCGGAATCAGCTAGAGATGACAGAAGAGGATTACAAGGCACTGATCGATATCATGGATCGGGCCAGAAAAATGGTTGTTTCGAAGGAAGACGGAAGAATGAAAAAAGCGGCTCAAGAAACGTAAAGAAACGCCTGAAATGAACCGGCCCTATAGTAAGAATAGGCCGGTTGTTTTGATTTCTATGCAGACTCTCCCGGTGTCATTTCGCGATCCATATCAGGATGCCAGATAAGCGGGTTTTCCCCTTTGTCCCGCGCCATATCATACTTAACAGTTTTAAAGTTCATTTTGTTCCAAAATTCCGCTGATTTCATTCTCGGATTTGTCCGGATCGGCATTTTGAATGATTTTGCAAATTCAACCAAGGCTCTCCCGTATCCCCTGTTCTGGTAGCCCGGAAGAACCTCAAGCTTCCACAGCTCCAAATAATCCTGGCGGTTGTCAAAATAGGGATTCGATTTGCCGTTAACTTGATACAGACTCATTCGTGCTACAAGTTTATCGCCAAAATAAATCCCGTAAAAAGGCGAGGTGCTGTCATTTTCAATAATATTATCCTGAAGTTCTTCAAGCATTGAAAGCTCCTGAATGCCGTATTCTTTGAATTTCTTGAATTCTTCCAGCGTTTTATAGTTGATAAGCAGACGTTCTACCTTTGTCAAACAAATCTCCCCCTTTGTTGTTTCTACATATATTGTAAACGCTTTATTTAAAAAATCCAAATATTTAAACTTTAATTTTAAGCACATGGGATCTTTGAGAAGTAATTTCTTCTTACTTCTGCTATGATAATACGTAAATGCTAAATTGGGTGTGACATCATGAAAATTGGAATTATCGGCGGAGGCTCCGTCGGTCTTTTATGCGCCTATTATTTGTCACTTTATCACGACGTGACTGTTGTGACGAGGCGGCAAGAACAGGCTGCGGCCATTCAGTCTGAAGGAATCCGGCTGTATAAAGGCGGGGAGGAATTCAGGGCTGATTGCAGTGCGGACACGAGTATCAATTCGGACTTTGACCTGCTTGTCGTGACAGTGAAGCAGCATCAGCTTCAATCTGTTTTTTCGTCGCTTGAACGGATCGGGAAGACGAATATATTATTTTTGCAAAACGGCATGGGGCATATCCACGACCTAAAAGACTGGCACGTTGGCCATTCCATTTATGTTGGAATCGTTGAGCACGGAGCTGTAAGAAAATCGGATACAGCTGTTGATCATACAGGCCTAGGTGCGATAAAATGGAGCGCGTTCGGCGATGCTGAACCAGACCGGCTGAACATCTTGTTTCAGCATAACCATTCGGATTTTCCGATTTATTATGAGACGGATTGGTACCGTCTGCTGACGGGCAAGCTGATTGTAAATGCGTGTATTAATCCTTTAACTGCTTTATTGCAGGTGAAAAATGGAGAACTGCTGACAACGCCAGCTTATCTGGCTTTTATGAAGCTGGTATTTCAGGAGGCGTGCCGCATTTTAAAACTTGAAAATGAAGAAAAGGCTTGGGAGCAGGTTCAGGCCGTTTGTGGACAAACGAAAGAGAATCGTTCATCAATGCTGGTTGACGTCATTGGAGGCCGGCAGACGGAAGCTGACGCCATTATCGGATACTTATTGAAGGAAGCAAGTCTTCAAGGTCTTGATGCCGTCCACCTAGAGTTTTTATATGGCAGCATCAAAGCATTGGAGCGAAATACAAACAAAGTCTTTTGAGCTTTTTCGGTAACATGCTATACTCATTTCGGATCACTAACTATTTATTGGAGAAAGGAAGTTCTAGAAGATGCAGCTAACTGAACTTTCCATCAAAAATCAGAATGTGTTTGTACAGCACTATATAGATGGCAAAGAAGAAATGTCTTCTTTTTTTGATTACAGTATTCATCATAAGGACATGTGGCGCGAAAGACTGGAAGACTTATCTTCCCGGTTTTTCGCAAGAGAGGAATTGGCGGCGTACTTAACCTCTTACCATAATAAATTCGGTTCAAGTGCGATGCAGTCTGCTATTGAGAAGCTGAAGGATCCGTCAAGTGCCGCTGTAGTCGGCGGACAGCAGGCAGGACTTTTAACAGGACCGCTTTACACCATACATAAAATCATTTCAATCATTGTTTTAGCAAAGCAACAAGAAAAGGAACTGCAAGTGCCTGTCATACCAATCTTCTGGGTGGCTGGAGAAGACCACGATTTGGATGAGATTAATTTTGTTCACACATCTGAAGAGAATGGGCCTGTGAAAAAAAAGCTGCCTCAGTCTTATTGGAAGAAATCATCAGCAGCGAGTACATCGCTTGATCAGGAAAAGTGTGCCGCGTGGATAGATGATGTTTTTGCCGCTTTTGAAGAAACAGACCATACGAATACACTTCTCGACAATGTGAAACGATGTTTAAGGGAATCTGTTACGTTTACTGACTTCTTTGAACTGCTGATCGCGGATTTGTTCCAAGAAGAGGGCTTAGTTTTATTAAATTCTGGAGATCCGGGGATTAAAAAGCTGGAAACGGCCATGTTCCAAAAGATTCTTCGAGAAAATGATGAACTCGCCCGTGCTGTATCAGATCAGCAGGCCTTCATGCGTCAAGCAGGCTACAAACCGATTATCGAGTCCGGAAAAGAGCAGGCGAATCTGTTTTATGAATACGAAGAAGAGCGTTTTTTAATTGAAAAAGATAACGGCCGATTTGTCATCAAAGAGCTTGATCTAGGATGGACGATGGATGAACTTCATACACATATGGAAGAACATCCAGAGCGTTTCAGCAACAATGTTGTAACGAGACCGTTAATGCAGGAATTTCTCATTCCGACTTTAGCATTTATTGCAGGGCCTGGAGAAATCAATTATTGGGGCGAGCTCAAACAGGCTTTTGCGGTGATGGGCTTCAAAATGCCTCCTGTCATGCCAAGGCTGAACATTACGATACTTGAGCGGCATATTGAGAAAAAACTGGCTGAACGGAATATCTCGTTACAAGACGCGATTGAGCGCGGAACGGAGAATCAAAGAGAGACATACTTCGAGCGCCAGATTCCGGAAGAGTTTACGGCGGTGATGGATCAGGCGAAAAGCCAAATTGAAGCGATTCACAAAACGGTCCGGCAGGAGGCGTTAAAGGTTGATCAAAGCATGGAACCTTTACTCCTGAAAAATGCCGCTTTTATTCAGGATCAGCTTCAATTCTTAGAGCGCACGGTGACGAAGCGAATTGAAGAAAAAGAAGGCTACGTTTTGAAGGATTATGAAAGAATTCAAAATAGCATTAAGCCACTTCTTGCGCCGCAGGAACGGATTTGGAATATTATGTATTATTTGAACAGGTACGGTCCAAAATTCTTCACGACATTCAAGAATCTGCCATTTTCTTTTCAAAATCAACATCAAGTTGTCAAACTTTGAAATAAAGTTTTAAAGAACCCTGAATAGTTCAGGGTTTTTTTTTATGGGTAAACAGTGTAAAATGAAGTTGTGGAGCGAAGTGGTGAATAGTGGTGAGTTAAGGAGAGAAAGTGGGGCAAGAGATCATGTTTATGGGTGAATATCAGCATACCATCGATGCGAAAGGCCGCATGATCGTACCCGCTAAATTTAGAGAAGGCCTAGGTGAGCAATTTGTGCTGACTAGAGGACTTGACCAATGTCTCTTCGGCTACCCTATGCACGAATGGAAACAAATTGAAGAAAAACTAAAAGCTCTTCCTCTCACAAAGAAAGATGCCCGCGCGTTTACCCGTTTCTTCTTTTCAGGGGCGACTGAATGCGAACTGGACAAGCAAGGCAGGGTAAATATCGCATCATCTCTATTGAATTACGCCAAACTGGAAAAAGAATGTGTTGTTATCGGGGTTTCTAATCGAATTGAATTGTGGAGTAAAGTAATTTGGGAACAATACACAGAAGAGCAAGAAGATTCATTTGCTGAAATTGCTGAAAACATGATTGGGTTTGATATATAATGATTCTTCGTGTATAACACTCTAAAAACAATTTCAATTCATCCTGATAAAAGGTGGGACCAACACAATATGTTTCAACACAAGACAGTACTTCTTCGTGAAACCGTAGACGGACTTAATATTAAACCAGACGGTACATATGTAGACTGCACACTCGGCGGAGCTGGGCATAGTACATACTTATTGCAGCAGTTATCCGAGAAGGGGCGTTTAATCGCTTTTGACCAAGATGATACGGCATTACAGCATGCTAAAGAAGTGTTGTCCGACTATAAAGGACAGCTCATTCTGATTAAAAGCAATTTCAGGTATTTAAAAGAATGTTTGAATGAACAAGGCATTACAGAAGTAGACGGCATTTTATTTGATTTAGGGGTGTCCTCTCCGCAGCTGGATACACCGGAGCGCGGATTCAGTTACCATCATGACGCACCGTTGGACATGAGGATGGACCAGTCGGCTACGCTTACGGCGAAAGAAGTCGTTAATGAGTGGCGCTATGAGGATCTCGTCCGTATTTTCTTTAAATACGGAGAAGAGAAGTTCAGTAAACAGATCGCCAGAAAAATTGAGGAGGCAAGAATGAAGTCTCCTATTCAAACTACGGGCCAACTGGTCGATCTAATAAAAGACGCGATTCCCGCTCCAGCGAGAAGGAGCGGGGGACATCCCGCTAAACGCGTGTTTCAGGCAATCAGAATTGCCGTAAACGATGAACTTAGGGTGTTTGAAGAAGCTTTGGAGCAGGCAATTGAGGTTCTGAAGCCAGGGGGCAGGGTATCAGTCATTACCTTCCACTCGCTAGAAGACAGAATTTGCAAAACCACTTTTAAAGAAAAGTCGTCGCTTCCGGAACTTCCTCCGGGACTTCCTGTTATACCGGAAGAGTTTGAACCGGAGCTGAGGCTCATCACACGAAAACCGATTACGGCATCTCAAGAAGAGCTTGAAGAGAACAACCGGGCTCGTTCTGCCAAGCTTCGGATTGCTGAAAAAAGAAAATAACGAAACGCGAACGCAAAATTAAAAGGAGGTCATCAGCCTATGAGCAATTTAGCTTACCAACCAGAGAAACAGCAGCGGCATGCGATCAGTCCTGAGAAAAAAGTGATTGTCAAGAAAAGGGCTTCCATTACTCTCGGAGAAAAAGTGCTTCTTGTCCTCTTTGCGGCGGCGGTGCTCAGCGTATCGCTTTTGATCGTATCGAAGGCGTATGCGGCATATCAAACCAATATTGAGGTGCAAAAGCTTGAGGAGCAAATTTCATCCGAAAATAAGCAAATTGGTGACCTCGAAAAAAGCGTTGCTGATTTAAGCAAACCGCAGCGCATTATGGACATTGCGAAAAAGAACGGCTTGAATTTAAAAGATAAAAAAGTGAAAAACATACAGGAATGATTCAAATGCCAAAAAAGAATAAATTTATGAATAGAGGAGCAGCGATTCTAAGTATTTGTTTCGCTCTCTTTTTCTTTGTCATCCTGGGGAGAATGGCATATATTCAAATAACCGGAAAAGCGAACGGCGAAGTGCTTGCGACAAAAGCGACAGAGCAGCATGAAAAGAAACGGACCATCGAAGCGAGCCGCGGCTCGATTTTAGACCGAAAAGGAAAAGTCATTGCCGAGGACACAGCGACGTATAAATTGATTGCGATTCTCGATAAAAAAATGACCACTGATGTCAAGCATCCTCAGCATGTTGTAAACAAAGAAAAAACGGCGGAAGCATTGTCTAAAGTGATAAACTTGGACAAGGCCGACATCCTTGATATCTTAAATAAAGATGCAAAACAAGTCGAGTTTGGCTCAGCTGGCCGGGATATTACGTATTCACAAAAGCAAAAAATTGAAAAAATGAAACTCGCGGGCATTTCATTTTTGCGGGATACAAAACGCTACTATCCAAATGGTATTTTCGCATCCAATTTAATCGGCTATGCCGAGGTTGATCAAGACACAAATGAAATTTCCGGCGCAATGGGGTTAGAAAAAGTTCTGGATAAGTATCTGAAGGAGCGCGACGGATATGTGACATATGAAAGCGACAAATCCGGCTGGGAGCTCCCGAACAGCAAAAATAAAATTACAGCGCCAAAAAATGGTGACAATGTATATTTAACCATTGACCAGAAAATTCA
This sequence comes from Bacillus sp. SG20033, assembly GCF_044570195.1. Taxonomy (NCBI): domain Bacteria; kingdom Bacillati; phylum Bacillota; class Bacilli; order Caryophanales; family Bacillaceae; genus Bacillus; species Bacillus sp. SG20033. The sequence goes on from NZ_CP172606.1 coordinate 1,650,610, forward strand.
AACCTTTTTGGAAGACAGCATGACAAAAGTGGCACAAAAGTATAATCCGAAAAAAATCATGGCCGCAGTCGTTGATCCGAAAACGGGCAAAGTCCTTGCCATGGGACAGCGCCCAAGCTTTGATCCGAACAAGCGCGATGTGACAAACTACTATAATGATTTGATTTCATATGCGTATGAACCCGGATCAACGATGAAGATCTTTACACTCGCTGCTGCGATGCAGGAAAACGTGTTTAATGCGAACGAAAAATATAAATCAGGGACCTATAAAGTTGGCGGCGGAAAAGTATATGACCATAACAGAGGTGTAGGTTGGGGCCCTATATCTTTCAAAGACGGAGTACTTAGATCCTCTAACGTAGCTTTTGCCAAATTAGCCAATGAAAAGTTGGGGTTTGATCGTTATAATGAATATTTGCATAAATTTGGTTTTTATCAAAAGACAGGAATCGATCTGCCGGGAGAAGCATCAAGTAAAATGAACTTTAAGTATGATTACGATAAGGCTTCAACTGCATACGGTCAAGCATCTGCAGTCACCCCGATTCAGCAGCTAGAAGCTGCGACTGCCGTCGCAAATGATGGAAAAATGATGAAGCCTTATGTAATTGATCATATTGTTGATCCTGATACGAAGAAAACTGTTTATCAAAATAAACCGGAATCTGCAGGGACACCGATCTCTGCCAGTACAGCTAAAAACGTGCGTAATATCCTAGGAGATGTCGTTTCATCAGACATTGGAACCGGACGCCCTTATAAAATTGAGGGATTTGACGTGGCTGGGAAAACAGGTACAGCACAAATTGCAGGAACAAATGGTTATTTAAAGGGACGGGATAACTATATTTTCTCATTTATGGGAATGGCTCCTAAAGATAATCCTGAGTTGTTGATTTATGTTGCGGTACAGCAACCGCAATTAGAGGATGATGAAACTGGCTCTGATCCAGTATCAGAAATCTTCAATCCAACAATGAAAAATAGCCTGCACTACCTAAACATCGAACCAACTGAAAAATCTGACTCAGATAAGGAAGAAACAAAAGCGCAGACAATGCCTGATTTAACAGATCAAACGGTAGCTGCTGCTCAAAAGAAAGCAAAAGAGGAGAATCTCACACCAATTGTCATCGGCAGTGATGTCGCTGTAAAAGAACAGTATCCGAAAGCGGATGAGGAAGTTCTCACCAATCAAAAGGTCTTCCTGAAAACGGGCGGCAAAATCAAAATGCCTGATATGACAGGCTGGTCGAGAAGAGAGGTTCTGCAGTACGGCGAGCTCGCGGGAATTCATATTGAAGTAAGCGGACAAGGCTACGCTGTCAGCCAAAGTGTTAAGAAAGACAAAGAAATCAAAGACAAAACCGTAATCAAGGTTAAGTTTAAAAATCCTGATTAAAAAGAAAGCCTGCGTTATGCAGGCTTTCTTTTTTTATGCCTTCAGAGGAGCATCGTTCTACCTGTCCAAATTCAGGCATAAAATGAAACAAGCCTAAATAAGGAGTGAACGGTCTCTTGCGCGTCTCGAATGTAACGGTTAGAAAACGTTTATTATTTGTTTTGCTTTTTGGCGTGATCGTGTTTCTGATCATTGATACAAGGCTGGGGTATGTTCAGTTTGTGATGGGCGAAAAACTGACTTCGCTAGCGAAAGATTCCTGGAGCCGGAACTTGCCGTTTGAGCCGGAGAGAGGCGAGATTCTGGATCGGAATGGTGTGAAGCTCGCAACAAATAAAAGTGCGCCGACCGTATTCGTCGTGCCGCGCCAAGTTCAGAATCCGATGAAAACGAGCAAGCAGCTTGCGGCGGTGCTCAATATGTCAGAAGAAAAAGTATATAAACATGTGACAAAAAAAGCGTCAATCGAAAAGATTACTCCTGAAGGGAGAAAAATTTCAAATGAGAAGGCGAAAGAAATCAAAGCGCTTGATTTAAAAGGTGTGTATGTTGCGGAGGACAGTATCCGTCATTACCCATTCGGCAGCTTTTTATCTCATGTGCTTGGATTTGCAGGAATTGACAACCAAGGGCTCCTTGGACTTGAAGCCTATTACGACGATGATTTAAAAGGGGAAAAAGGTTCTGTTAAGTTTTATACAGATGCCAAGGGGAAGAAGATGCCTGATGAAGCGGATGACTATACGCCGCCTAAGGATGGGCTTGATATGAAGCTGACGGTTGATTCAAAGGTCCAGACGATAATGGAAAGAGAGCTTGATAACGCTGAGGCCAAATATCATCCGGACGGCATGATTGCCGTAGCCATGAATCCGAAAAACGGAGAAATTTTGGGGATGTCTAGCAGGCCTGACTTCGACCCTGCTGATTACCAATCTGTTGATCCGTCCGTCTACAATCGAAATCTGCCAGTATGGAGCACGTATGAACCGGGATCTACCTTTAAAATTATTACACTTGCAGCAGCCCTTGAAGAGCAAAAAGTAAATTTGAAACGGGATCAATTTTATGATAAAGGGCATGCGGAAGTGGACGGAGCGAGACTGCGGTGCTGGAAAAGAGGCGGGCACGGGCTGCAGACGTATCTGGAAGTTGTGCAGAACTCCTGCAACCCGGGGTTTGTTGAATTAGGCGAGCGCTTAGGAAAGGAAAAGCTTTTCAAATATATCAAAGACTTTGGTTTTGGACAAAAAACGGGGATTGATCTCCAAGGCGAGGGAACAGGCATCTTATTCCCGCTTGAGAGAGTGGGCCCGGTGGAGCAAGCAACTACGGCTTTCGGACAGGGAGTATCCGTCACGCCGATTCAGCAGGTTGCAGCAGTATCCGCCGCTGTAAACGGAGGAACGCTCTACACACCTTATATTGCAAAGGAATGGATCGATCCTGTTACGAAGAAAACGGTCAAAAAACAATCACCAATCGCAAAGAAACAAGTCATTTCTGAGGAAACATCCAAACAAATCCGCTATGCTCTAGAAAGCGTCGTCGCAGAAGGAACCGGCCGCAATGCATTTGTAGAAGGATATCGTGTCGGAGGAAAAACGGGAACTGCACAAAAGGTTAAAGATGGAAAATATCTTGAAAACAACCATATTGTATCATTTATTGGTTTCGCGCCCGCTGATGATCCGAGTCTAGTCGTCTACGTTGCGGTGGATAACCCGAAAGGCACGATTCAGTTTGGCGGAACGGTTGCAGCGCCTATTGTCGGAAATATTATGAGAGACAGTCTGCCGGAACTTGGTGTGAAGCCCCGGAAAAATCAAATCGAGAAAAAATACCAATGGAACGACACAAAAACAATAGAAGTTCCGAATGTTGTAGGGATGTCTGTCTCAGATCTTGAGTCACTATTGGTGAATCTCAATGTGGATGCTTCCGGGAAAGGGAGCAAAATCGTTAAACAATCGCCAGCTGCCGGAACGAAAGTAAAAGAAGGCTCAAAGATACGCGTGTATTTGACTGAAGAAGATGAAAAGGAGGCAGCCGATTGATTCGGGCTGCCTATTCTTTTATTGCAGAAAAAATGCTGATATCTTTCAAGATTAGCTGGATGTATCCTTTTATTTACGCTAAAATATGAACTGTATGCTTAAAATCATTACCACATCATTTGATGTGACTTCAATGATAAAAAGAACGAATTAGAATGTTGAGAGGTTTGATACGATGAAACTTACAAAGCTGCTTACATACTTAACAACCGAACCTTCTGTAAACGACTCACAAGACCCTGAAATAACTTCAATTGAGATGGACTCCAGAGAAGTAAAGAAAGGGAGTCTTTTTGTATGTGTAAAAGGGTATACGGTGGATGGCCACGATTTCGCGCAAAAAGCAGTAGAAAACGGCGCAGCGGCTATTGTGGCAGAAAGAGAAGTCGATGTGAATGTTCCTGTTATTATTGTCCGGCAGTCACTTCGCGCGCTCAGCGTTTTGTCTGATGCGTTTTACGGACAGCCGACGAAGAAGCTTCAGCTGATTGGGATAACAGGAACAAACGGCAAAACATCAACGACCCACATGGTCGATGAGATTCTGAGAAAAGCGGGAAAACGCACAGGCTTGATCGGTACAATGTACATGAAAATCGGAGACGAAACACTTCCTGTTAAAAACACGACTCCGGAAAGCGTCACGCTGCAGAAAACGTTTAAGAAAATGAATGACAAGCACGTTGACACTGCTATCATGGAGGTTTCTTCTCACGCTTTGTCTTTAGGACGCGTCCATGGCTGTGATTATGATATTGCCGTGTTTACGAATTTAACACAGGACCATCTGGACTATCATAAAACGATGGATGAGTACCGGCATGCAAAAAGCTTGCTCTTTTCCCAACTTGGCGGGGCTTTCAACCATGAACATCCAAAGCGTGCCGTACTGAATGCTGACGATGAGGCGAGCGCTTATTTTGAAAAGGTAACAGCTGCGCATATCTCTACATACGGAATTAAAAACGATGCTGATGTGATGGCGAAGAACATCAGTATCACTGCACAGGGCACAAGCTTTGATCTCGTGACAAACAAAGGCACGAAGCACATCACGATGTCTCTCGTCGGACAATTTAATGTGTATAACGTGCTGGCCGCTGTTGCAACATGTATTGCAGCAGGCATACCGTTTGAAATCATCACTGAGGCCGTTGAAGAATTGCATGGTGTAAGAGGCCGTTTTGAATTGGTCAATCAGCAGCAGGAGTTTCCTGTCATTGTAGACTACGCGCACACACCGGACAGCCTTGAAAATGTGCTGGAGACATGCAGAGATATGACGGAAGGAAAGCTATTTGTCGTTGTCGGCTGCGGAGGAGACAGAGATAAGACGAAGCGCCCGAAAATGGCTAAAATTGCTGTGGAGCTGGCTGACGAGCCGATTTTCACGTCAGATAACCCGAGAAGCGAAGATCCTCGCGCGATTTTAAGAGATATGGAAGCCGGAGTAGAGAACGCATACTATCACAGTATTGCAAACCGCGAGCAGGCGATCTTTTTCGCAATTGCCAATGCCAAAAAAGGCGACGTTGTCCTCATTGCCGGAAAAGGACATGAAACCTATCAGCAGATCGGAAATGAAACTTTCGATTTTGATGATGCTGAAGTAGCGGCGAGAGCCATTGTTGAACTCAATAAGAATAAGACGAATTCATAGGAAAGAGATGTTACTGAATAATGGAGCTTGAAAAGATTTTTCATATGGGAAAAAATCATGAATATGATAACTACGTATGTCGTTTGAAAGAAACAGGAGGAGAAAAGGACAATGCTTGAGCAAGTCATTCTGTTTACAATTTTAATGGGGTTTTTAATTAGTGTTCTGCTCTCTCCGATTCTTATTCCGTTTTTAAGAAGATTAAAATTCGGCCAGAGTATTAGAGAAGAAGGACCGAAATCACATCAGAAAAAATCAGGGACACCGACAATGGGCGGGGTCATGATCATACTTTCTATCATAGTGACAACAATTGTTATGACACAGAAGTTTTCAGAAATAAGCCCCGAAATGGTGCTGCTTCTGTTTGTTACGCTAGGCTACGGTTTGCTTGGCTTTTTAGATGATTACATCAAGGTTGTCATGAAGCGCAATCTTGGGTTGACATCAAAGCAAAAGCTGATCGGACAAATTATTATTGCAGTTGTATTTTACGCTGTGTATCATTACTACAATTTTGCGACGGATATTCGCATCCCTGGAACTGACTTATCATTTGATCTTGGCTGGGCTTACTTTATCCTTGTGCTCTTTATGCTAGTCGGCGGATCAAACGCAGTTAACCTGACTGACGGCCTTGACGGGTTATTATCCGGTACTGCGGCGATTGCCTTTGGCGCCTTTGCCATTCTGGCATGGAATCAGTCTCAATATGACGTAGCGATTTTCTCAGTTGCCGTTGTCGGTGCAGTTCTGGGCTTCCTTGTATTTAATGCTCATCCGGCCAAAGTTTTTATGGGAGATACGGGATCGCTTGCATTGGGAGGAGCCATCGTTACCATTGCCATTTTAACGAAATTAGAGATCCTGCTGGTTATCATCGGCGGTGTATTCGTTATCGAGACATTATCCGTTATTTTGCAGGTCATCAGCTTTAAAACGACAGGTAAACGAATCTTTAAAATGAGTCCGCTTCATCACCATTATGAGCTTGTCGGCTGGTCTGAATGGAGAGTAGTCGTGACGTTTTGGGCTGCGGGACTTTTGCTTGCCGTTTTAGGAATTTACATCGAGGTGTGGTTATAAGTGGAAAATGATCAATTTTTACAGAAACAGCATTTTTTAATCCTTGGGCTTGCGAAAAGCGGATATGCGGCGGCCTCCATTCTTCATGAAAAAGGCATTTATGTTGCAGTCAATGATCAAAAGCCTTTTGAAGAAAATGAACCGGCACAAAAGCTTTCTGAAAAAGGAATCGAAGTTGTTTGCGGAGAGCATCCAGTTTCTCTGTTCGATCAGCATCAAATCACGATTCTGATCAAAAACCCGGGAATTCCTTATGAAAATATCATGGTTCAGGAAGCGGAGAAACGAGGCATTCCGGTTTGGACGGAAATTGAGCTCGCTTACTACCTGACCAGCGCCAAGTTTATCGGGATTACCGGATCGAACGGTAAAACGACCACGACAACGCTAATTTACGAAATGCTCAAAGCTGACTCGCAAAAAGCACTGATTGCCGGAAACATCGGCACAGTCGCAAGTGAGGTTGCCTATCATGCTGATGGAGATGAATGGATCGTTACTGAACTGTCTTCGTTTCAGCTGATGGGAACACACGCTTTCAGACCGGAAATCAGCCTGATTTTAAATGTATTTGACGCCCATCTGGATTATCACCATACGCGCGAAAACTATGAAAAAGCGAAACAGAAAGTATACCTTCATCAGACTGCTTCAGATAAAGCTATTGTCAACCAGGATGATGAAACCGTCGTGCGTCTTGCTGAAGCCGGAAAAGCCGAAATCGTCCCGTTTTCAGTCAGCAAAACGCTTGAACAGGGCGCATATGTAAAAGACAGTATGATTATGTTTAACGGCGAAGCCATTCTTCCTCTGGAAGAGGTTGTACTGCCCGGTGCTCATAACCTGGAGAACATTTTAGCAGCTATTGCAGTTGTGAAAACGGCAGGAGCTTCCAATGAGGCGGTTAAAAAGGTGCTGACAAGCTTTACTGGTGTGAAGCACCGCCTCCAATATGTCACAACTGTGAATGGCCGCAAATTTTATAACGACAGTAAAGCAACAAACATTCTGGCGACAAGCAAGGCGCTTTCAGCTTTTGATAAGCCGGTCATTCTGCTTGCGGGCGGACTGGATCGCGGAAATGGTTTTGATGACTTGAAACCTTATATGAAGCATGTCAAAGCAGTGCTTACATTTGGCCAGACGGCGCCAAAACTTGAGAAACTCGGCAATGAACTGGGAATACAACATGTCAAACGTGTCGATAATGTTGAACAAGCAGTATCTGCGGCGTTTGCGCTCTCAAATGAAGGAGATGTCATCCTGCTGTCACCCGCGTGTGCGAGCTGGGATCAATTCAAAACATTTGAAGAACGCGGTGACATGTTTATAGATGCCGTGCATATGCTTAAGTAAGGGCTTGTCTTGAAGTAAATCGGCAGCCCTAATGACTTTAAGCTTGGGGTGTCGATTGCTTTGACTACTAAAAAAACATCGCCTGATTTGTTATTGGTCATCATTACGTTATTATTATTAACAATCGGATTAATTATGGTGTACAGTGCGAGTGCGGTATGGGCGGATTATAAATTTGACGACTCATTCTTTTTCGCGAAACGGCAGCTTTTGTTTGCGGGAATCGGCGTCATTGCTATGTTTTTTATCATGAATGTCGATTATTGGACTTGGAGGACATGGTCCAAATTGCTGATGGTTATCTGCTTTTTCCTTCTGGTGCTTGTTTTGATACCGGGCGTCGGAATGGTGCGGAACGGTTCAAGAAGCTGGATCGGAGTCGGAGCATTCAGCATACAGCCTTCAGAGTTTATGAAGCTTGCGATGATTGCATTCCTTGCTAAATTTCTCTCTGAAAAACAAAAAAACATCACATCGTTCAGACGGGGGTTCGTCCCCGCACTTGGCATCGTGTTTTCAGCATTTTTGATTATCATGTGCCAGCCTGACCTCGGAACGGGGACAGTAATGGTCGGAACTTGTATTGTCATGATTTTTGTAGCCGGCGCGCGGATCGCCCATTTCGTCTTTCTCGGGCTGATCGGCCTCAGCGGATTTGTCGGGCTCGTACTATCGGCTCCATATCGAATTAAACGGATTACCTCATACTTAAATCCATGGGAAGATCCGCTCGGAAGCGGATTTCAGATCATTCAATCGCTTTATGCAGTGGGGCCCGGCGGGTTGTTCGGAATGGGGCTCGGACAAAGCAGACAGAAGTTCTTTTATCTGCCTGAGCCGCAAACAGACTTTATTTTCGCCATCTTGTCAGAGGAGCTGGGCTTTATCGGGGGAACACTTATTTTGCTCCTCTTCAGCGTCCTGCTGTGGAGAGGAATCAGAATTGCGCTTGGTGCCCCTGATCTGTACGGAAGCTTTGTCGCAGTCGGCATTATTTCAATGATTGCCATTCAAGTCATGATAAATATCGGCGTAGTCACGGGCCTGATTCCTGTAACAGGCATCACGCTCCCGTTTCTGAGCTACGGAGGCTCTTCATTGACTCTAATGCTGATGGCAGTTGGTGTGCTGCTGAATGTAAGCCGCTACTCGAGGTATTAACGAATGTATGTCCATGCTTCCTGTCTAACATGAAGCTTGGAAACAATTGATGCGATAACCCTGTCCAACAAAACAGGGTTATCGTTATGTTATAGAGAAACTTAGACTGGGGGAAAAGAAATGCGAATTGCAATAAGCGGAGGCGGTACAGGGGGACATATTTATCCTGCGCTTGCTTTTATTAAAGAAGTGCAAAGACGTCATCCTAATGTGGAATTTTTATATATCGGAACAGAAAACGGACTGGAGAAAAAAATTGTTGAGCGGGAGAATATACCGTTTCGTTCAATTGACATTACAGGATTTAAAAGAAAATTGTCATTTGAAAATGTCAAGACTGTGATGCGTTTTCTGAAGGGCGTCAAAAAGAGTAAATCGTATTTAGCGGAATTTAAGCCCGATGCCGTAATTGGAACGGGCGGTTATGTATGCGGGCCGGTTGTTTATGCCGCTGCGAAAATGGGAATTCCGACTATTGTCCATGAACAAAACAGCCTGCCGGGCATCACGAATAAGTTTCTTTCAAAATATGTTAATAAAGTAGCGATTTGTTTTGAAGAAGCGAAATCACATTTTCCTAGCGAGAAAGTTGTATTTACGGGAAACCCGAGAGCCTCTGAAGTCGTCTCAATAAAGACGGGACGATCAATGGCTGAATTTGGGCTTTCTGAAGACAAAAAAACGGTCTTAATTTTCGGCGGAAGCCGAGGCGCTGCACCGATTAACCGCGCTGTCATTGACATGCAGGTTGCGCTGAAAACAAGAGACTATCAAGTGCTGTATATCACCGGTGAAGTTCACTATGAAAAAGTAATGAATGAGCTGAAAAGCAAGGGTGCCGCTGATAATATGGTCACAAAGCCGTTTCTTCATCAAATGCCTGAGTATTTAAAGGCCATTGATGTCATTGTGGCCAGAGCCGGTGCGACAACGATTGCCGAAATTACTGCTCTCGGAATCCCAAGTGTTCTGATCCCAAGTCCATATGTGACAGCGAATCACCAGGAGGTCAATGCGAGATCTCTTGGCCAGCATGATGCGGCGATTGTACTGAAAGAAACAGAGCTCAGCGGGGAGAAGCTGATTGAAGCGCTAGACCGGATTGTACTGAATGAGCAAACGTTAAAGGAAATGAGCGAACGAACAAAGTCACTTGGTGTTCCTGACGCGGCTGCCCGTTTATACAGCGTACTCGAGGAATTAAAAAAATAGTAGAAAAGCAAATGGAATGCGGAGGTTTACGATGGAGAAAGTGATACAGGAATTAAAAGAACGCGAAGTCGGCAAGGTTCTTGCAAATGAACCGCTCGCGAATCATACAACGATGAAAATCGGCGGACCTGCGGATGTATTGGTCATTCCAAGCAGTGTAGATGCTGTTAAAGACATCATGGACGTGATTAAAAAATATGATGTGAAGTGGACAGTCATCGGCCGCGGATCAAATCTTCTTGTTTTAGATGAAGGAATTAGAGGCGTAGTGATCAAGCTGGGTGCGGGTCTTGACCATTTGGAGCTTGAAGGGGAACAAGTAACAGTCGGAGGCGGTTATTCAGTGGTCCGCCTTGCTACATCATTGAGCAAAAAAGGTCTGTCCGGTTTGGAATTTGCTGCCGGCATTCCAGGATCAGTCGGCGGAGCGGTTTATATGAATGCCGGCGCTCACGGTTCTGATATGAGCGAGATCCTCGTCAAAGCGCATATTTTATTTGAAGACGGAACGATTGAGTGGCTGACAAATGAGCAGATGGATTTCAGCTATAGGACATCTGTACTGCAAAAGAAACGCCCGGGCGTTTGCCTTGAAGCTGTTTTGCAGCTGGAGCAGAAGGATAAGGAATCAATCGTTCAGCAAATGCAAAGCAATAAAGACTATAGAAAAAATACACAGCCGTATTCAAGCCCTTGTGCGGGAAGCATATTCAGAAATCCGCTTCCGAATCATGCCGGGAACCTTGTAGAAAAAGCGGGCTTGAAAGGATATCAAATCGGCGGTGCAAAGATATCGGAGATGCACGGAAACTTCATCGTCAATGCGGGGGGAGCATCAGCAAAAGATGTGCTTGATCTCATTGACCATGTGAAAAAGACAATCCGTGAAAAATACGAGATTGATATGCACACAGAGGTTGAAATCATCGGCGGAAATCGCTGATTCAAGTTCTGACTGAAGCTGTTCATATGATATACTGTAAGCAAACGACAAACGGCATCATAGTATGCCGTTTGTTTTGGAATAGACAGACTTTTAACAGCTGTTTCATTTGAATGAGGTGAACAGGCAATGAACCCGGGTCAAGACCGAGAAAAAATCGTTAACATTGAAGAACGTATCCCTAAAATTAAAGAGCAGAGGAAACAAAAGGCAAACCGCCGTCTCATTTCATTTATTATGCTCTTTTTTATTATGGTGCTGATCATTGTGTACCTGCAAACACCAATCAGTAAAGTGTCAACAATCTCTGTTACAGGGAATGAAAATGTATCAAAAAAGGAAATTATCGACCTTTCCGATATTAATAGCGGAGATACTGAGTTTTGGAGTTTGGACAAGCAAAAAACAGAAAAGAAGATTCAGCAAAATAAATTAGTGAAAAAAGCGGAGATCAGCAAATCGCTTCCTAATAAAATCAACATTGCAATCGAAGAATATAAAGCGATTGCTTATTTAGAAAAAGACGATGTGTACTATGAAGTGCTTGAAAACGGCTCAGTTCTGCCAAACGAAGTAACGCCAGATGATGCCGGACCGATTTTAGTGAATTGGACAAACGCGAAGAAGCGGTCTCAAATGGCCAAGCAGCTCGATGCATTGTCAAATTCGTTAAAACAGTCGATTTCAGAAATTTATTATACGCCTGTAAAAATGGATGAAAACCGTATTAAGTTGTACATGAACGACGGTTATGTTGTTACTGCATCTATTAAAACGTTTGCAGACCGAATGAAGACGTATCCTTCTATCATCTCACAGCTAAGCAGCAATAAAAAAGGAATCATTCATTTAGAAGTTGCCACCTATTTTGAAGAGTTTGGAAAAAACGATAAAGCTGCTAAAAAGGAAGATGAAAATTGAGGGGCAAATCAGCAGTCCTTCTTTCCTTGATTATGCTTATCGCAGGCTTTTTGATTTCATTTTCTTTTCAAATGACAAAAGAAAACAACAAAAGCGCGGCTGAGACGGAAGAGTGGAAAAAAGAATATGCGCTGAGAGATGAACTTCTGAAACAAGAGAAAGAAAATAAGAAGCTTGAAAAAGAATTATATCAAAAGCAAAACAAAGTCCGTCAGGCGGAAAATAAGCTGAAGAAAGAGAAGACGGAATACTATAATGTCCTCGAAGATACAGAAAAATACAGGATGTATATTGGGGAAGTCGGTGTGCAGGGAGAAGGCGTTGAGGTGACATTGGAAGATGCGTCATACATACCGGAAGGGGAGAATGTGAATAGTTACATCGTTCACGAAAGCCATATCTTCCAAGTAGTAAACGAACTGTATATCTCAGGAGCGGCAGCTGTCGCCGTTAATGGACAGCGTTTGACGCATGATTCGTATATCAAATGCAATGGTCCTGTGGTAACGGTAGACGGGGTGCAGCATCCCGCTCCGTTTACGGTATCCGCTATTGGAGATCCAGATGTCCTGCTGCCCTCGTTAAATATCGCAGGAGGCCTAATTGATCAGCTGTCAATGGATCATATTTCTGTGTCGGCAGAAAAAGAGAAAAACGTACAAATGAAACCGATTCTGAAAACGAAGGAATGACTGAAAAAGCGGGTGAAATAGATTGAAAATAAAGCGTTCCTTCATAAGCATCAGTGTGCTTATGGTCATCTTCGGCCTGATGATATCTGTTCAGTTTAATTCGTTAAAGCACCCCAAAGTCCGGGATACAAGAGATATGTGGGATATTAGGGAAGAGCTGACATCAGAGCAGAAGAAGCAGGAAAAGCTGCTGGCTGAAATAAACAAATATGACAAACTGCTGAATAGCTATTCGCAAACGAAAGAAATGACAAAAGAAACCGCGCTAAATAATACCTTGCAATCCTTAAAAAAAACAGCCGGCATGACCGATATAACAGGTAGCGGAATTGTCATTACGATTTCCCCGCTTTTTTCTGAAAGCTTAACAGGAGAGCCGATCGAAAATCCGCCTCCGGATTTGCTGAAAAAGCTGATTAATGAACTCAACTCCTACGGTGCAGAGCATATCTCGATTAACGAGCGAAGAGTTGTGAATCATACAGTCATCAGAGATATAAACGGCACTACAAAAATAGACGGATACGCCCTTGACGATTATCCTTTAACAGTAAAAGTGCTTGCCAAAGATCCGGACATGTTACACAGCAGAGTGAAGGGGTCAGGCCTTGAGGATCTTTTTGCATCTGAAAATTTAGCATTAAAAGCCGGTAAATCTGAAAGCAAACTAACATTAAAAGCATATGACAGACCACTGGACGTACAACAGCTGAAACTGCTTAAAGACTGAAAAGGAGGAGAATTGTCATGTGGCTGCCCGTGTTGGGACTGGTGCTCGGAATAGCGATTGGACTAATGACAAACTTAACGATACCGAGTGAATACTCAAACTATTTATCGCTTGCGGTGCTTGCCGCACTTGATACATTAATCGGCGGAATCAGGGCGCATTTACAAGGTACATATGATGAAATGGTATTTGTTTCCGGTTTCTTTTTTAATATTATATTGGCAATAAGTTTAGCTTTTCTGGGAGTCCATCTTGGTGTAGACTTGTATTTAGCAGGTATATTCGCATTTGGAGTCAGATTATTTCAGAATATAGCCGTTATCAGAAGAAATCTACTAACAAAGTGGACTCTTTCTAAAAAAAATAAAAAAAATGTGATATAAAAGAGGATATACATAGGATATAACGAATATTTTCAATAAACATAAAATGTGAAAAGCACATAAAAATATTCTGTTGTTATTTTTTGTTACACACTTGTAAAGCCACATTCATTGTATTGTTGTTCCGCAAATAATAGAATAGAAATGATCGAAATGTGAGGAGGTGCCATAGAATGAACAACAATGAACTTTACGTCAGTCTTGACATCGGTACGTCCAATACAAAAGTGATCGTCGGAGAAATGACAGATGATTCCCTTAATATTATCGGTGTGGGAAATGTACCGTCTGAAGGGTTGAAAAAAGGCTCAATCGTTGATATAGATGAGACCGTTCATTCTATAAGAAAAGCGTTTGACCAAGCTGAAAGAATGGTAGGTTTTCCGCTTAGAAAAGCTATTGTCGGCGTTAATGGAAATTATATCAATATTCAAGATACAAACGGTGTTGTAGCAGTTTCCAGTGAAAATAAAGAAATTCAGGTTGAAGATGTACGCCGTGTCATGGAGGCGGCACAGGTTGTTTCCGTACCGCATGAACAGCTGATTGTTGACGTCATTCCTAAACAGTTTATCGTAGATGGAAGAGATGAAATCACCGACCCGAAAAAAATGCTGGGTGTGCGTTTAGAAGTAGAGGGCACCTTGATCACCGGTTCAAAAACAATCTTACATAACTTACTCCGCTGCGTTGAAAGAGCTGGTATTGAAATAACTGATATTTGCCTTCAGCCGCTGGCAGCAGGTTCTGCTGCATTATCAAAGGACGAGAAAAACCTTGGTGTGGCTCTCATTGATATAGGGGGAGGGTCAACAACTATTGCCGTATTCCAGAACGGACATCTCACTTCTACCCGTGTCATTCCTCTCGGAGGCGAAAATATCACCAAAGATATCTCCATCGGATTGAGAACGTCAACAGAAGAAGCAGAACGCGTGAAAAAGCAATTTGGACATGCCTACTATGACGAAGCCTCGGAAGATGAAATATTTGAGGTAACCGTTATAGGCACCAATCAAAAACAAACATTTACACAGCAAGAAGCAGCGAATATCATTGAAGCGAGAGTAGAGGAAATTCTTGAAATTGTTTCAGAAGAGCTTCGCAGTATGGGAATTACCGATCTGCCGGGAGGCTTCGTGCTGACAGGAGGACAAGCAGCTATGCCGGGTGTCATGTCTTTGGCACAGGATGTGCTGCAAAACAATGTCAGAGTGGCAAGCCCGAATTATATCGGTGTAAGAGATCCTCAATATATGACGGGAGTGGGCCTGATCCAATTCGCCTGCCGGAATGCAAGAATCCAAGGCAGAAAAATAGGCTTTAAGATGCCTGAAGAAGCGATACAGGAAATCGCAGTCTCATCATCTGAGGAACAAGAGCAGCATCATCACCAAAATGAGGTGCAGCAGCGGCCAAAAGGAAAACAAAAAACACAAGCCGAACATAATAAACAGAGCAAAATGAAAAAACTATTAAGCATGTTTTGGGAATAGATAGATAGTCATTCGGCAGATTAGGAGGATTTAGCATGTTGGAGTTCGAAACAAACATAGACGGCTTAGCATCAATTAAAGTAATCGGAGTAGGAGGCGGCGGAAACAACGCCGTTAACCGAATGATTGAAAATGAAGTGCAAGGAGTAGAGTATATCGCGGTAAACACGGACGCTCAAGCTCTTAACCTGTCAAAAGCAGAAGTGAAAATGCAAATCGGCGCAAAGCTGACTAGAGGATTGGGAGCAGGTGCGAATCCGGAAGTCGGGAAAAAAGCTGCTGAAGAAAGCAAAGAGCAGATTGAAGAAGCACTTAAAGGTGCTGACATGGTATTCGTGACAGCTGGTATGGGCGGCGGAACAGGAACAGGTGCCGCACCGGTTATCGCACAAATCGCGAAAGACTTAGGCGCATTAACTGTCGGCGTTGTGACAAGACCGTTTACCTTCGAAGGACGCAAAAGACAGCTTCAGGCTGCAGGCGGAATCTCGGCAATGAAAGAAGCGGTGGATACACTGATCGTGATCCCGAACGACCGTATCCTTGAAATTGTTGATAAAAACACACCGATGCTTGAAGCATTCCGTGAAGCGGATAACGTACTTCGCCAAGGGGTTCAAGGTATTTCTGACTTGATTGCTACACCTGGTCTTATCAACCTTGACTTTGCTGATGTGAAAACAATCATGTCAAACAAAGGATCTGCTTTGATGGGTATCGGTATTGCTACTGGGGAAAATCGCGCGGCAGAGGCAGCAAAAAAAGCAATTTCCAGCCCGCTTCTTGAAGCGGCCATTGACGGTGCGCAAGGCGTCCTCATGAACATCACTGGAGGAACAAACCTCAGCCTATATGAGGTTCAAGAAGCAGCAGACATTGTCGCTTCGGCGTCTGATCAAGACGTAAACATGATTTTCGGTTCTGTTATTAATGAAAATCTAAAAGATGAGATTGTGGTGACAGTGATTGCAACCGGCTTTATCGAACAAGAGAAGGACGTGACGAAGCCTCAGCGTCCAAGCTTAAATCAAAGCATCAAAACACACAATCAAAGTGTTCCGAAGCGTGAGCCAAAACGTGAGGAGCCTCAGCAGCAGAACACAGTAAGCCGTCATACTTCACAGCCGGCTGATGATACGCTTGACATCCCGACATTCTTAAGAAACCGTAATAAACGCGGCTAATGTAAAGGACAAAATCGTTTTCGATTTTGTCCTTTTTTGTTTTTCTCTTCACACTTTCCTTCTTATAAAGTCTTTTTCCCTATTGCTTCCTTCGCTTAGTAACAAAACAGATAATTAGACCCATTTATTTTTGTGACATTTTTATCATTTTCATATATATGGAAATTGAATGACATGAAACGACAATATCTGTAATTCAGATTGTCTACAGTTAATATACAGCGATGTTCTGACAAACCATTCATTATTAAAAGGAGGGACGACACTTTTTTTAAAAAGCATGTTGAAAAAGGGGGATGAAAATGAGGAAAAAAACGAAAAACAGACTCATCAGCTCTGTTTTAAGTACAGTTGTCATCAGTTCACTGCTGTTTCCGGGAGCAGCCGGGGCAAGCAGTAAAGTCACCTCACCTTCTGTTAAAAAGGAGCTTCAATCTGCGGAATCCATTCAAAACAAGATTTCGAGTTCATTAAAGAAAAGCTTTAAAAAGAAAGAAAAAACGACTTTTCTGATTAAATTTAAAGATCAGGCTAACACAGAAAAAGCGGCAAAAGCGGCTGTTAAAAAAGCGAAATCGAAGAAGCTGTCTGCCGCTAAGACGGAATATCAAAAGCGTTCTGCTGTTGTGTCTTCTTTAAAAGTCACAGCCGATGAATCCCAGCAAGATGTCCTAAAATACTTGAACACCCAGAAAGATAAAGGAAATGCAGACCAAATTCATTCTTATTATGTGGTGAACGGGATTGCTGTTCATGCCTCAAAAGAGGTTATGGAAAAAGTGGCGCAGTTTCCGGAAGTGGAAAAGGTGCTTCCTAATGAGAAACGGCAGCTTTTTAAGTCATCCTCCCCATTTAATATGAAAAAAGCACAGAAAGCTATTAAAGCAACTGACGGTGTGGAATGGAATGTAGACCAAATCGGTGCCCCAAAAGCTTGGGCACTTGGATATGATGGAACTGGCACGGTTGTTGCGTCCATTGATACCGGGGTGGAATGGAATCATCCGGCATTAAAAGAGAAATATCGCGGGTATAATCCGGAAAATCCTAATGAGCCTGAAAATGAAATGAACTGGTATGATGCCGTAGCAGGCGAGGCAAGCCCTTATGATGATTTGGCTCATGGAACCCATGTGACAGGCACGATGGTGGGCTCTGAACCTGATGGAACAAATCAAATCGGTGTAGCGCCTGGCGCAAAATGGATTGCTGTTAAAGCGTTCTCTGAAGATGGCGGCACTGATGCTGACATTTTGGAAGCTGGTGAATGGGTTTTAGCACCAAAGGACGCGGAAGGAAATCCCCACCCGGAAATGGCTCCTGATGTTGTCAATAACTCATGGGGAGGGGGCTCTGGACTTGATGAATGGTACAGAGACATGGTCAATGCCTGGCGTGCGGCCGATATTTTCCCTGAGTTTTCAGCGGGGAATACGGATCTCTTTATTCCCGGCGGGCCTGGTTCTATCGCAAATCCGGCAAACTATCCAGAATCGTTTGCAACTGGTGCGACTGATATCAATAAAAAGCTCGCTGACTTTTCTCTTCAAGGGCCATCTCCATATGATGAAATAAAGCCGGAAATATCTGCACCGGGCGTTAATATTCGTTCATCCGTTCCCGGTCAGACATATGAGGATGGTTGGGACGGCACATCAATGGCAGGGCCGCATGTATCCGCTGTTGCTGCACTGCTAAAACAGGCGAATGCCTCACTTTCTGTTGATGAGATGGAGGATATATTAACCAGCACGGCTGAACCGCTCACGGATTCAACATTTCCTGATTCACCGAATAACGGATATGGCCATGGTCTGGTGAATGCTTTTGATGCTGTATCCGCTGTTACAGATGGTTTAGGGAAAGCGGAAGGACAAGTTTCTGTAGAGGGGGATGACCAAGAGCCTCCTGCCTATCAGCATGAGAAAGTAACTGAAGCTTATGAGGGTGGCAGGCTGCCACTGACTTTGACAGCTGAAGACAATGTGAGTGTGACATCTGTAAAGCTGTCCTACAAGCTTGATCAAGGTGAATGGACAGAAATAACGGCTAAACGAATCAGCGGTGATCATCTAAAAGGAACGTATCAGGCAGAGATCCCAGATATAAAAGGAACTAAACTAAGCTATAAGTGGATGATTCACGATTTTGGCGGTCATGTCGTTTCGTCTGACATATACGATGTAACAGTGAAACCAAGCATCACGGCGGGATATAAGCAGGACTTTGAAACTGCACCCGGCGGCTGGGTTGCGAGCGGAACAAATAATAACTGGGAATGGGGAGTTCCGTCAACTGGCCCAAATACAGCAGCATCCGGAGAAAAAGTATATGGAACGAATTTGACAGGAAATTATGCCAACTCAGCAAACATGAACCTTGTTATGCCTCCTGTTAAAGTACCTGATTCAGGAAGTTTGTTCCTTCAATTTAAAAGCTGGCACAATTTAGAGGATGATTTTGATTACGGCTACGTTTTTGTTCTTCCGGAAGGTGAAAAGAATTGGGAGCAGGCTGGTGTCTATAACGGAAAGACATCAAGCTGGACGGACGAAGAAATTGATTTATCGGCTTATAAAGGTCAAAACATTCAAGTGATGTTTAACCTTCAATCAGATGAAAGCATTGCAAAAGAGGGCTGGTACATTGATGATGTAGTGCTTTCTGACAAATCAGCCGGAAAAACAGTCAAAAAGAATAAGCTGGGCGTCGAAAAGCCGTCTGGAAAGCAAAAGAAAAAGCCAGTAAATCCGAAAAAGGCTAAGCCATCTGCAAACACAGCGGTAAAACATCAGAACAAGGCTATACAGCCTCAAGTTTTGCCGCTCAGGGCACAAGTCAGTGTAGTGGAAACAGGAAAATCAACATATTCAGATCAATCCACAGGGCAGTACACGCTGAAGCACAAAGCGGGAGACTATACGCTTATGGCAGAAGCATATGGTTATCAGTCGAAAACACAAAAAGTATCTTTAAAGACGGATCAGACGACACAAGCTAATTTTACGTTAGAAGAGATGAAGAAGGGCACATTAAAAGGCACGGTCATCAATAAAACGACAGGAGAGCCGGTAAAAGGCGCTTCCGTTTATGTTGTAGAGGATGCTGCGGTGGAACCGGCTATGACAAACGATAAAGGTGAATATACGCTGGAGGCCTATGAAGGCGCTTATACGATTAAAGTCGCTGCACCGGGTTATTACAGTGATGAATTTTCCGTTGAGTTAAAAGGTGATGTTACAAAAGAAACTGCATTGAAGC
Source organism: Bacillus sp. SG20033 (assembly GCF_044570195.1). Taxonomy (NCBI): domain Bacteria; kingdom Bacillati; phylum Bacillota; class Bacilli; order Caryophanales; family Bacillaceae; genus Bacillus; species Bacillus sp. SG20033. Next base: position 1,670,157 of record NZ_CP172606.1, read on the forward strand.
CTTTCGTCGGTTATCCGGGTGAAATTGCATATGATGACGGAACAGCGGAGAATGCCAATTCCTATTTTGCTGCCGGTAACGGATGGGCGGTAAAAATGACGCTGGCTGACGGCAAGGACAAAGGCATGCTTACAGGAGGGCTGTTCAGATTCTGGGATACAGAGTTCCCAGATCCAGGCGGTACAGAGTTTAAGGTTGAGGTATATGATGCTACAGGAAAAGACGGAGCACCGGGCAAGAAAATTGCCGGGCCATTTAACGCTGAAGCTCTTCGCAATGGCGAGTGGACTAAGGTAGATCTCAGTTCAAAAGGGATTATGGTCGATAAAGACTTTTATCTCGTATATATCCAGTCGAAACCTGACCCGTATTCACCTGGACTGGCAATGGATGAAACCGGCCAGAATTCCGGCCGCAACTGGCAGTATATAGGTGGACAATGGGAGCCGGGTGACGAAGCAGACGGCAACTATATGATTCGCGCATTAGTTGATTACGAAGCTGCTGTACCTGAGATTATTTCACCGACAGACAAGTCATACACAAATAAGGAGAACGTCACTGTAAAAGGAAAAGCTTCTCCTGGTACAACGGTACACATTTATAATGGAGAGAAAGAGGCAGGAGAAACGAAAGCTGCTGCGGATGGCACGTTCCATGCAGGCATCACACTCAACAAGGGTGAAAATGAGCTGACGGCAACTGCATCAACTGACAACGGAACAACAGATGCCTCCAGCCCAATCACGGTCACGCTTGATCAAGAAAAGCCTGAGTTAACGCTGGACACTCCAAAGGATGGCGGGAAAACAAATAAAGAAACGCTGACTGTCAAAGGGGCTGTATCCGATGACAATCTGAAAGACGTCAAGGTGAATGGCAAAAAAGCAACAATAACCGATGGTTCATACTCAGCCCGGATTCTTTTGGAGAATGGAAGCAATGAAATCAAGGTGATTGCTACAGACTTAGCAGGCAACAAAACGACGAAAAAGGCTGTCATTGATGTCAATTTTGATAAGCCTGTCATTTCCGGCTTAATTCCGGGAGAGGATAAAAACTTAAAAGCCGGTGAATCTGTGAAAATCGCTTTCTCAAGCGCTGAGGATTTAGATGCAACGTTTATCATTCGTATGCCGCTGACCAATGCAAGAGCGAGTGTGCAAAACGCCACCGAACTCCCGTTAAGAGAAATTTCTCCGGGAAGATATGAAGGCTATTGGACAGCCACTTCTTCTATTAAAGCAAAAGGAGCAAAAGTAGAAGTGATCGTACGAGATGATTATGGAAATGAAACAAGAAAAACTGCGAATGGAAAACTTAATATCAACACAGAAAATTAAGTGGAAAAAAGCTGCCGTCATTGGCAGCTTTTTTATATATCCTCTCAGTACACTTCCTCGACAAATTAAGCAGATTTCCCTGAAAAATTGTATTTTCCTCTCAACATTAATTGACAGACTTTCCCACAGAGCTTGCTTTATACTTATGAAGCAAGAAGGGGAACAGCGTGAGGCAAGAAAGAAAGGAGTCAGATGTGAAAATCTATTTAGATGTCATTTGGCTGTTAAACTTTTGTTTTGATGCACTTTTGCTTTTGCTCACGGCATTTATTTTAAAACGGCATGTAAAAAAAAGAAGACTGGTAGGCGGAGCGTTCATCGGTTCCAGTATTGTCCTTTTGATGTTTACTCCTTTTTCGCCGATTGTTGAACATCCGGCTGGGAAGCTAGCTTTTTCAGTTGTGATTGTGGTGGTGACATTTGGCTTTAAAAGATTTCGGTTTTTCTTTCAAAATTTGTTTTCCTTTTATTTTGTCACTTTTTTAATGGGGGGAGGAATTATCGGAGCCCATTCTTTGCTGCAGTCAAATTCTATTGTTCAAAACGGTGTCATGATTACCAATCAAACAGGGTTTGGAGACCCGATCAGCTGGTTGTTTATTGTTGGTGGCTTTCCAGCATTATGGTTTTTTTCTAAAAGAAGAATTGAAGATATTGAAACAAAAAACATTCAATATGAGGAACGAGTCAGCGTGCAGGCAGATTTGGGCAGCCAAACACTTCATGTCAGAGGCCTGATTGATTCCGGTAATCAGCTGTACGATCCTCTTACAAAAACACCGGTAATGATCATTTACATTGATAAACTGGAGCCGATTTTCGGAACAGCCGAAACGATGATCATTCGAAACACAGACCCATTGGAAGCCATCGAACAGCTCGATGATTCCTTTCGCTTTTTAGATAAAATGAGGTTGATTCCATACAGGGGAGTTGGTCAGCAAAATCAATTTTTATTATGCGTTAAACCGGATCACGTAACGATTATGACAAAAAAAGAAATGATCTCTGCAGATAAATGTTTAATCGGCATCAGCACAACAAAGCTGTCGGCAGATGGAGAGTTTGACGCGATTATTCATCCGAAAATGCTTTCGGGCAAGGCTGTCAAACACGTTTCATAATGTTCGCAAATGTCCGTTACTTATCATACTCAAACGGCGTGACATTTAGAAGGGAGAGGAAGATGAAAAAACTGAAATTACGGTTGACGCACCTCTGGTATAAGCTGCTGATGAAACTTGGGCTGAAAAGTGATGAAGTCTATTACATAGGCGGGAGTGAAGCCCTGCCGCCTCCATTATCTAAAGATGAGGAGCAGGTTTTGTTAATGAAGCTCCCAAACGGCGATCAGGCGGCGCGCGCCATTCTAATTGAACGCAATTTGCGTCTGGTCGTATATATCGCCCGTAAATTTGAAAATACGGGAATTAATATAGAGGATTTAATCAGCATCGGTACCATCGGTCTAATCAAAGCCGTGAATACATTCAATCCAGAAAAGAAAATCAAGCTTGCTACCTATGCCTCCCGGTGTATAGAAAATGAAATCCTGATGTATTTAAGAAGAAATAACAAAATCCGTTCAGAGGTTTCCTTTGATGAACCGCTTAATATTGATTGGGACGGCAATGAGCTTTTGCTTTCTGATGTGCTCGGCACTGACGATGACATCATCACTAAAGACATAGAAGCTAACGTCGATAAAAAGCTTTTGAAAAAAGCGCTTGAACAGCTTAATGAGAGAGAAAAGCAAATCATGGAGCTGCGGTTTGGGCTTGTCGGTGAAGAAGAAAAAACCCAAAAGGATGTAGCGGATATGATGGGGATTTCTCAGTCTTATATTTCGCGGCTTGAGAAAAGAATTATAAAAAGATTGAGAAAAGAGTTCAACAAAATGGTGTAAAAAATTTTATGGTTAGAACCCCTTGATTTTACAGGGATTTCCTGATTTCGACAGTTTTTCGGTCTGAGTGCAGTGCATATTTTTCCCACCCAAGGAGATACTTAACGTTGTACAGCAGCTCCTGTAGGGAGGGAAAAAAGTGTCGAGAAATAAAGTCGAAATCTGCGGGGTGGATACCTCCAAATTACCAGTACTCAAGAATGAAGAGATGAGAAAGCTGTTTAGGCAGCTGCAGGATGAAGGCGATGATTCAGCAAGAGAAAAGCTTGTAAACGGGAACTTGCGTCTTGTCTTAAGTGTCATTCAACGATTTAATAACAGAGGGGAGTATGTTGATGACTTATTTCAAGTCGGCTGCATCGGACTAATGAAATCCATTGATAATTTTGACCTAAGCCACAATGTTAAGTTTTCAACATACGCTGTACCTATGATTATCGGAGAGATCCGCAGGTATTTACGCGATAATAACCCGATCCGTGTCTCAAGATCACTCCGGGACATCGCTTACAAGGCGCTTCAGGTAAGAGAGCGGTTAATCAGTGAGACAAGCAAGGAGCCGACTGCAGAAGACATCGCAAAAGTTCTTGAAGTACCGCATGAGGAAATTGTATTTGCGCTTGATGCCATCCAGGATCCGGTTTCTCTATTTGAACCGATCTATAACGACGGCGGAGACCCGATCTATGTGATGGACCAAATCAGTGATGAGCGTAATACAGATTCACAATGGATTGAAGAGCTGGCTTTAAAAGAGGGCATGAGAAGGCTGAACGATAGGGAAAAAATGATTTTGAGAAAGCGATTCTTCCAAGGGAAAACCCAAATGGAAGTCGCCGAGGAAATCGGAATTTCCCAGGCGCAGGTGTCCAGACTTGAAAAAGCGGCTATCAAACAAATGAATAAAAATATTCATCAATAATGAAAAGCCTTTAAAACGATGTTGTTTTAAAGGCTTTTCTATTGATTACGGATGGTTTACGTTTTGGAAAAAGTAAGGTATCCTAGTTCGTACAAACTTTTATGAAAATTAAAACAATTATAAAAGGCAATAAAGAGGAGGACCACGATGATTTTGCAGCTTGACAATGTCTCACTAAAACGGAATGGGAAATGGATACTGAGAGATATTCATTGGAAGGTGGAAGAAAAGGAAAATTGGGTGCTTTACGGCCTAAATGGCGCCGGGAAGACAGCGCTGTTAAATATGCTTTGCTCTTATTATTTTCCAACATCAGGCGAGATGCAGGTGCTTGGCCATGAATTTGGCAAAACAGAGCTTGGGGAAAAGCTCAGACGTAAAATTGGCCTCGTCTCAGCAGCTCTTCAGCAAAAATTGTATCCGGCAGATTCAGCCTTTGAAATTGCTTTGAGCGGAGCTTACGCTTCGATTGGGTTATATGAAACGCCAAGTAAGGAAACCAGGGAAAAAGCGATTGGTTTGTTAGAGGACTTGGGAGCAATTGAATATGCCGATCGCCGCTATGAAACCCTTTCTCAAGGGGAAAAACAAAGAGCGTTGATTGCTAGAGCACTAATGGCCGATCCGGAGTTGCTGATACTGGATGAACCAGTCACAGGGCTGGATTTTATTGCCCGGGAAAAGTTGTTAGATACGATTACATACATTGCAAACAAAGAAAATGCACCATCTATCCTTTATGTGACTCATCATGCTGAAGAAATTTTGCCTGTCTTTGATAAAGCCCTTTTATTAAAACAGGGAGAGGTCTTTGGATCCGGAGAAATAAAGGAAATGCTTACTGATCAAGTACTTTCCGCTTTTTTTGATACGCCAATCCATGTATTATGGAATCAGGATCGGCCGTTTTTAACAAGAGCTGAGCCGATAACGAATGCCTGACAAACATATATAGATTCATCCTAGGGGTGCTTTACGAAGCTGAGAGAGACTTTGTCTCAACCCTTTTGACCTGATCTGGATCATGCCAGCGGAGGGAAGCGGTGAAAAGCGGAGTACATCGGACTTCGTTTGTTTTTATTAAGCCGTTTCATCACATTTGAAACGGCTTTTTTGATTTTAAAGAATAGGAGCGGATTTACATTGGATCAACAAATAGACTCTTTGCAAAAAAAAGTGGAAGAACAAAAGGAGGAGCTTATTCAGCTTGCAAAAACGCTGATTTCTTATCAAACACCCGCTCCGCCTGCAAGAAATACAGAGGGCATTCAGTCATGGATTGCGGGATTTTTAAATGAATTGGGATTCTCGATCGACAAATGGGATGTGTACCCTGGAGATCCCAATGTTGTCGGCAAGCTAAAGGGAACAGATTCAGCAGATTATTACAGCCTGATTATCAATGGTCATGTAGATGTGGCAGAGGTAAAAGAGGATGAAGAATGGGAGCGCGATCCGTTTCATCCAATTGAAAAAAACGGTCTCTTAATCGGGCGAGGCGCTTCCGATATGAAGGGCGGAATGGCTTGTGTGCTGTTTGCTGTCAAATTAATTCGTGAAGCCGGCATTGAACTTCCAGGTGATCTGATTTTGCAATCGGTTATTGGGGAGGAAGTTGGAGAAGCCGGCACACTTGAATGCTGCAAGAGGGGCTACCACGCTGATTTTGCAATTGTCGCGGATACGAGCGATATGCATATTCAAGGCCAAGGCGGTGTCATTACAGGCTGGATCGAAATCAAAAGCAGTCAAACATTTCATGATGGAACGAGAAGGAATATGATTCACGCAGGCGGAGGAACATTCGGAGCAAGCGCAATTGAAAAAATGGCGAAAATCATTGCGGGGCTCGGTGAACTTGAGCGCCACTGGTCTATTATGAAAAGTTATCCCGGCTTTAAACCTGGAACAAATACAATTAACCCGGCTGTTATAGAAGGCGGCAGACATGCGGCTTTTATAGCGGACGAATGCCGGCTGTGGATCACAGTCCATTTTTATCCGAATGAAACTCATGACCAAGTGGCAGCGGAAATAGAAGATTACGTCAATCGGCTGAGTGACAGTGATATTTGGCTTAGGGAAAACCGCCCTGTATTCAAGTGGGGAGGCTCATCTATGATAGAAGACAGAGGAGAAATTTTTCCGGCATTGGAAGTTGACCCTGGCCACCCAGGCGTCTTAGCGCTAACTGCCTCTCATGAGAAAGTGAAACGGGAGTGTCCAATTATTGACGTTTCTCAATCAGTTACAGATGGCGGATGGCTGTATGATGCCGGTATTCCATGCGTAATATACGGTCCTGGAGATCTGCACAATGCACACTCTGTGAACGAGAAGGTATCGATTGAGCAGCTAGTAGAGTATACAAAAATTATACTCGATTTTATCATCAGCTGGTGCAGCCGGAAAAAAGAACAATGACATGAAAATTTCTTCTTGCTGACAAGGTTCAGCCTGCCCGTTCATATACTTGAACAAAAGGACGAAAAAAGGACGTGATGGAATGATCAGCATTTCAGAATTTCAGGTAAAGGATGTCGTCAATGTCTCAAACGGAAAAAAGCTGGGGAGTATTGGTGATATTGATATCAATGTGACCACTGGTAAAATTCAGGCGATCATACTAGGAGGAAATGGGAAAGTTCTCGGATTTTTTGGAAAAGAAGAGGAATTGGTCATTCCATGGCGAAATATAGTAAAAATCGGGGAAGATGTAATCTTGGTCCGATTAAGTGAACCACATGCATAAACCTGCTTGTCTGCCGCAGATTGGCAAATGCCGGAAGTCTCGATTCTTCCGGCACATTTCATTTAGAAATATGCAAATCGGCGCTCAACGTATGCAGTAAGATGTGGTAAAATAAGTGGGAAATTCCGCTTTTTTAAATGTTTGTCGAAAGGTTGGATCATCATGAATACATATCACCCATTCAGTCTTACCACACCCTCGACACTCATGATACAAGACTGGGCTCAAACGAATCAAAACAACAAAGAGGTCATTGCCGGATTTACGACAAAAAACGGCGGTGTCAGCCAAAAGCCTTTTGAATCGTTAAATACAGGATTGCACGTTCATGACAAAGATGCAGATGTAGTTAAAAATCGTGAATATATTGCCGATATGTTTAATACTGATTTGCAGTCTTGGGTATTCGCTGATCAGACACATGATAATCGCGTTCAGAAAGTGACGCAGAGGGATAGGGGAAAAGGCGCCCGTGAGTATCACACGGCTCTAAAAGCAACGGACGGGCTCTATACAAATGAAAAAAATGTATTTTTAGCATTATGCTTTGCTGATTGTGTGCCTCTTTTCTTTTATGATCCGGTTAAGTCGCTTGTCGGAGTCGCCCATGCCGGGTGGAAAGGCACCGTCAAACAGATTGGCAGAGAAATGGTGAAACAATGGACTGAGAAGGAAGGTTCAAATCCCTCAGATATTTACGCTGTTATTGGCCCGTCTATCAGCGGTGCATGCTATACGGTAGACGACCGCGTAATTGATGCTGTCCGCGCATTGCCGGTTTCAGCAGACCTTGCCGTTAATCAGACGGCAAAGGCACAATATCAGCTTGATCTGAAAGAGCTGAACCGTCTTATACTGAAGGACAGCGGTTTGGCAAGTGAACAAATTTCTGTCAGCGGTTTATGCACGGAAAGCGAGCCGTCTCTTTTCTATTCTCACCGCCGCGATCAGGGGAAAACTGGACGGATGATGTCCTTTATCGGAATGAAGGAGGCATAAAAGATCTTGCGTGTTGTTGATAATTTACGACATATAAACGAACGAATAAACGAAGCATGTAACAGATCGGGCCGCAGCTCCGATGAAGTTACGGTTATTGCAGTCACTAAATATGTATCGCCTGAAAGAGCACAGGAGGCAGTAGATGCTGGCATCACCTGCCTCGGAGAGAATCGGGATGCGGAACTGCTCCGCAAACAGGAATTGATAAAAGGGAATCCGGAATGGCATTTTATCGGCAGTCTGCAATCAAGAAAAGCAAAATCTGTCGTCAATTCGGTTTCCTATATCCATTCCCTAGACCGGCTCTCATTAGCGAAAGAAATTGAAAAACGGGCTGAAGGTACTGTACGATGCTTTGTGCAGGTCAATACCTCTCTTGAGCCTTCTAAACACGGCATGAAAAAAGAAGAAGTCATTCCATTCATACAGGAGCTTTCCGGTTTCGAACATATCCTTGTTGCCGGGCTGATGACAATGGCTCCGCTGACTGATGATCAAGATCAGATCAGAAGCTGTTTCAGGTCGCTGAGAGAACTCCGTGACCAGGTTCAGAAGCTGAACCAGCCGAACGCTCCGTGTACTGAACTGTCGATGGGCATGTCAAATGATTTTGAAATTGCAATTGAAGAAGGAGCTACTTATATTAGAATCGGCTCATCGTTAGTCGGAAATGAAACAGGGGGTGTACAGCAATGAGTATGAAAAATAAACTGAAAAACTTTTTCTCAATGGAAGATGAAGAATACGAATATGAATATATTGAGACAGAGCGGGAATCTCATGAGGAGCATGAGCAAAAAGAAAAGCCGGCTTATACGGGGAATAAACCTTCGGGCAAACAGAATGTAGTGAGCTTGCAAAGTGTTCAGAAATCCTCTAAAGTGGTGTTGAGTGAGCCGCGCGTTTATGCGGAGGCGCAGGAAATAGCCGACCATTTGAAGAACCGGCGGGCAGTTGTCGTCAATCTTCAGCGGATACAACATGACCAGGCGAAGCGGATTGTTGACTTTTTAAGCGGAACCGTTTATGCCATTGGCGGCGATATTCAAAGAATCGGCTCAGATATTTTCCTCTGCACGCCTGACAACGTAGATGTATCAGGCACAATTTCTGAGCTCATATCTGAAGACGAACATCAGAGGTGGTAAAGCGAGATGATCCTTTATCAAGTTTTTTCGGTTTTAAACTTATTAATCACAATATACTCATTTGCCCTGATCATATATATTTTTATGTCATGGGTGCCGAGTACGAGGGAAACAGCAGTCGGGCGTTTTTTGGCTTCGATTTGTGAACCATATCTCGAACCATTCAGAAAAATCATTCCTCCGATTGCAATGCTGGATATTTCACCAATCGTAGCAATACTTGTGCTTCGGTTTGCGACAACCGGCTTGTGGGGGCTTTATCGCATGATTGCGTTTTAATGTGACAGTTTGATAGGGGCTTGGCAGCAGCCAAGCCTCTTTACATAGAAGGGAAAGACGATGAGCGATATATATCAGCACTTCAGAAAAGACGAGCGGGCCTTTATTGATCAGGCGCTCGAATGGAAAAGAATTGTCCAGGAGCAGTACCGGATGAAGCTGACCGACTTTTTAGACCCACGAGAGCAGGTTATCCTTTCTGCTGTTACGGGACAGGCAGATGTCGGGCTTGCTTTTTCCGGCGGCTATGACAGAGCGGAGCGGAAACGGGCGATTCTGTTTCCAGAGTACATTACTCCGGAAGAATCGGATTTTGAATTGCAGGCGTTTAACGTCCGTTATGCTGACAAGTTTGTCTCAGTAGATCATCGTTCTCTGCTTGGTGCATTAATGGGCATAGGATTAAAGCGGCAAAAATTCGGTGATATCGTGTTTTCTGAGACAGCAGTGCAATTGATTGTCTCAGCCGATACCGCTGATTTTGTGGCTGCACAGCTGACCCAAGCAGGCAAAGCGGCGGTCAGCCTAGAGAAAATCGACTTATCAGACCTTAACATTCCAGCAGTTGATGTCGAAATAAGAGATGACACGGTTTCTTCTTTAAGGCTTGACGCCGTCTGCGCCTCTATGAGCAGGCAATCCCGCCAGAAATCACAGACGCTTGTGAAAAACGGCCTTGTGAAAGTGAACTGGAAGGTGGTTGAAGATCCTTCATACATAGTCGCGGAAGGGGACATGCTGTCAATCAGAGGTTTTGGCCGGTGCAGCTTAACAAAAATCGAAGGGAAAACCAAAAAAGACAAATGGAGAGTTACGTTTGAACGACAAAAATAGTCGGTTTTTCAGTTTTTTTCTCCATCTGTGCGAAATTTGTTTTATAATGTGAACTAGATAACCGTACTGAAATGTAAAAATGGAGGTGGCATCATGCCATTAACGCCAAATGATATTCACAACAAGACGTTTACAAAAAGTTTTCGCGGATATGATGAAGATGAAGTAAATGAATTCCTAGCCCAAGTCAGAAAAGATTACGAAATTGTTCTCCGCAAGAAAACTGAGCTTGAAGCGAAAGTCAATGAGCTTGATGAAAGAATCGGACACTTTGCCAATATTGAGGAGACATTGAATAAATCAATTTTAGTTGCTCAAGAAGCGGCTGAAGACGTAAAACGCAATTCTCAAAAAGAAGCAAAGCTGATCGTTCGGGAAGCGGAGAAAAACGCTGATCGCATTATCAACGAATCGTTATCAAAATCAAGAAAAATTGCAATGGAAATTGAAGAGCTGAAAAAACAGTCTAAAGTGTTCAGAACACGTTTCCAAATGCTGATTGAAGCTCAGCTTGATCTTCTGAAAAATGACGATTGGGATCATCTCCTTGAGTATGAAGTCGACGCTGTATTTGAGGAAAAGGAATAAATTCTCTGATTATCTTGACATTTTCTTAGCTTGTCGAATATAATACGTTCATAAATTCAGATGAAAAAACGGTTGAAAGGGACAGTCATGTTTCCTTCAGGCCTTCATAGCGACCCGGAGATGGTGAAAGTCCGGGATGGCCGGAATCATGTAGATCAGCCCTTTAGTTTCCTTGCTGAACTCACAGTAGGTTAGGACGTTCATCACGTTACGATGCTCAAGAGGAAAAAGTGTATGCTTGCTTTTTCTAAAAGGGTGGTACCGCGAGATAAGCTTTCTCGTCCCTTATGGGATGAGAGGGCTTTTTTTATTTTCTGAAAAAATGCAGTGGAGGAATGAAAATGGATTTTAAAGACACGCTCTTAATGCCGAAAACAGATTTCCCGATGCGTGGAAATTTGCCAAACCGTGAGCCTGACATTCAAAAAAAATGGGAGGAAGAAGATATCTACCGTCTTGTTCAGGAACGGACGAAAGACCGCCCGAAATTTGTTTTACATGACGGACCTCCGTATGCAAACGGCGACATCCATATGGGCCATGCACTTAACAAGATTTTGAAAGACTTCATTGTCCGCTATAAATCAATGAGCGGCTACAACGCACCGTATGTGCCGGGCTGGGATACACACGGATTGCCAATTGAAACAGCTCTGACAAAAAACAAAAAGGTCAACCGCAAAGAAATGTCAGTAGCGGAATTCCGCAAACTATGCGAAGAGTACGCTTGGAAGCAAATCGAGGGACAGCGTGAGCAATTCAAACGTCTTGGTGTCCGCGGTGACTGGGAAAACCCATACGTGACATTAAAACCGGAATACGAAGCGCAACAAATCCGCGTATTTGGTGAAATGGCAAAACGAGGCTACATTTACAAAGGCCTTAAACCGGTTAACTGGTCACCTTCAAGTGAGTCTGCTCTGGCTGAAGCCGAGATCGAATATCAAGACAAACGTTCAGCATCTATTTACGTCGCTTTTGGTGTAAAAGACGGAAAAGGCGTTCTTGAAAACGGCGAGCGCATCATTATTTGGACAACAACGCCTTGGACAATTCCGGCGAACCTCGGAATTTCAGTGCACCCTGATCTTGAGTACAGCGTGATTGCAGTAGGTGAAGACCGCTTTGTCGTAGCAAGTGCCTTAGTCGAAAATGTTGCATCGGCATGCGGATTTGATCAGTATGAAGTGACAAGAACGGTCAAAGGAAAAGACCTTGAGAACATTATCGCTGAACACCCGCTATATGGCAGAGACTCTCTCGTTATGCTTGGTGAACACGTAACAACTGATGCCGGAACAGGCTGTGTTCATACAGCGCCTGGACATGGGGAAGATGACTTTATCATCGGCCAAAAATACGGTTTAGATGTGCTTTGCCCGGTCGATGAAAAAGGTGTAATGACAAGCGAAGCTCCTGGCTTTGAAGGCATGTTCTATGATGATGCAAACAAAGCGATCACACAGCAGCTTGATGAAAAAGGCGCACTTGTGAAGCTTGAATTCATTACTCATTCTTATCCGCATGATTGGAGAACAAAAAAACCAACCATTTTCAGAGCGACAGCGCAATGGTTTGCGTCTATTAAAGATTTCAGATCAGACCTGCTGGATGCCATTAAAGAAACCAAATGGGTTCCTGAATGGGGCGAGCAGCGTTTGCACAACATGGTTCGGGACCGCGGAGACTGGTGTATTTCCAGACAGCGTGCGTGGGGTGTGCCGATTCCGGTATTTTACGCTGAAAACGGAGAACCGATTATTACAGATGAAACCATTGAACATGTTTCTGAATTGTTCAGACAGCATGGATCAAACATTTGGTTTGAAAAAGAAGCAAAGGATCTTCTTCCGGAAGGCTTTACGCATCCTGGCAGCCCGAACGGCACATTTACAAAAGAACAGGATATCATGGATGTTTGGTTTGATTCAGGCTCTTCACATCAAGCAGTGCTTGAAGAACGTGATGACCTCGTTCGCCCGGCTGATCTATACCTAGAGGGATCTGACCAATATCGCGGCTGGTTTAACTCTTCTCTTTCTACAGCAGTAGCCGTAACAGGGAAAGCGCCGTATAAAGGTGTGCTCAGCCATGGGTTCGCACTGGATGGAGAAGGACGCAAGATGAGTAAATCAATCGGTAACGTTGTTGTTCCGGCTAAAGTCATGAAACAGCTTGGTGCCGACATCTTAAGATTATGGGTATCTTCAGTGGATTATCAGGCGGACGTTCGCGTATCTGACGCCATTCTGAAGCAGGTTGCGGAAGTATATCGTAAAATCCGCAACACGTTCCGTTTCCTTCACGGCAACCTTTTCGATTTTGATCCAAAAACAAATGGGGTGGCTGTCGAAGATCTTCGTGAAGTGGATCAGTATATGCTGATTAAGCTGAACAAGCTGATTGATAAAGTGAAAAAAGCATATGATGAGTACGAATTTGCGGTTGTGTATCACAGCATTCATAATTTCTGCACAATCGAATTGAGCTCATTCTACCTTGATTTTGCAAAAGATATTGTCTACATCGAGCATGCGGATCATCCGGATAGACGCAGCATGCAGACAGTATTCTACGAAACGCTTCTTGCATTAGTGAAGCTTTCAGCGCCTATCCTTCCACATACGGCAGACGAATTGTGGTCTCATTTAACATTTGTTGAAGAGCAGAGCGTTCAGCTGACCGATATGCCGGAAACAATCGCGGTTCCAAACAGTGAAGCGACTGAAGAAAAATTTGACCGCTTTATGGCTCTTCGTGATGACGTGTTAAAAGCATTAGAAACTGCGCGAAATGAAAAAATTATCGGTAAATCTTTGGAAGCAAACCTGAAATTGTATCCAAACAAAGAAAACAAGGAGCTCTTGGCTTCCATAAAAGAAAACCTTTCTCAGCTGTTTATTGTGTCTGAACTGACAATCAGCGAAGAAAATGAAGCGCCGAACGATGCGCAAAGCTTTGCGACAGGTAAAATCGCTGTCGAGAAAGCGGAAGGCGAAATGTGTGAGAGATCTCGTGTGATTTCAAAAGATGTAGGGGCAAATCCGAAATATCCTACACTTTCATTACGCAACGCTGAAATCGTTGAAAAATACTATCAAAAATAATGCAAAAGAGCCCGGCTTAAAAGCCGGGCTTTTTTTGTGCCAAGAGTGACATCCTTTAGAACGACAGGAAAAATCTTATGGGCTTTAGATCATCATTCACAGGCAACAATAAAGATACTACGTTAAGAGCAGGAGTTGTGAAGAATGAATGATCAACTGACCGCAATTTATACGGAACTTCTTCTGATGAAAGAAGAATTACAGTCCAGATTATTTGAGTATTCTTGCTTTCAGGTTTCTACAAGGCCGCAAGCAGCAATCAATCAAAAACAAAAAGCAACTCTGATCTACCATATTAAAGAAGAACTTCAAGACGTTCTCCTTGCATTGTCCAAAATCGAAAACGGCACATTCGGATACTGTGAAGAAACCGGGGCCCCCATTCCTCTTGCAAAGCTGGCAGTGCTGCCGACGGCCCGAACAGCAAACGATTTTCTTTATTCTGTCCAATTTGAGAAAAAAACGCTTCCGATATGGAAATCAACGGATATCGAATATGGTCAGGCACTGTATGAATAACAGTGTCTGGCCGGTTATTATGCCTGATATTTCTTTACTCCAGTGCTTTTTATTGATAAAATGCATAATGGATTAAAGTAACCGTAAACTGGAGGAACGTTTGTGCTGTATTATATGATTGCACTACTTATTATTGCAGCCGATCAATTGACAAAATGGCTAGTTGTTAAGAACATGGAACTTGGCCAAAGCATTCCGATCATTGATCAGGTATTCTATATCACCTCCCATCGCAATACGGGTGCTGCATGGGGGATATTAGCGGGTCAGATGTGGTTTTTCTACCTCATAACAACCGCTGTTATTATTGGTATTGTTTATTACATACAGCGTTATACAAAAGGACAAAGGCTTCTTGGCGTTGCCCTCGGACTTATGCTTGGCGGTGCCATCGGCAACTTTATCGATCGGGCTGTCAGACAGGAAGTTGTGGATTTTATCCATGTTATTATTGTCAATTACAATTACCCGATATTTAACATCGCGGACTCTTCATTATGTGTCGGCGTAATGCTTTTATTTATACAAATGCTGTTGGACAGCGGGAAAAAGAAAAAGGAGCAATAGCATGAATCAAATTGATATAACCGCTTCAGAAGAACAAAAAAGTGAGCGGATTGATAAATTTTTGGCATCGACTGAGAATGATTGGTCAAGAACCCAGGTTCAGCAATGGGTAAAAGACGGACAGGTTGTCGTGAACGGAAGCGCGGTGAAAGCGAATTATAAAATTCAGCCGGGTGATCAGGTGACCGTCACTGTACCCGAACCGGAAGCGCTCGACGTCCTGGCAGAGCCTATGGATCTGGATATTTATTATGAGGACCAGGATGTGCTGGTCGTCAACAAACCTCGCGGAATGGTTGTTCACCCAGCACCCGGGCATCTTACGGGCACACTTGTAAACGGCCTTATGGCTCATTGCACAGACCTTTCCGGAATAAATGGCGTGATGCGTCCGGGTATTGTTCACAGAATCGATAAGGACACGTCCGGTTTATTAATGGTGGCGAAAAATGATATGGCACACGAGTCACTCGTAAACCAATTGGTCAACAAAACGGTCACCCGGAAATATACGGCCGTTGTCCACGGGCTTATTTCTCATGATGACGGCACAATTGACGCGCCGATCGGACGGGATAAAAAAGACCGTCAAAGCATGACTGTGACACGTGATGGCAAAAACGCTGTCACTCATTTTCATGTACTAGAGCGTTTTCAGGATTTTACGTTAGTGGAATGCCAGCTTGAAACAGGGAGAACCCATCAAATTCGTGTTCATATGAAATATATCGGATTCCCATTAGCAGGCGATCCGAAATACGGCCCAAGAAAAACAATCGACTTTAATGGCCAAGCGCTTCACGCGGGAGTTTTAGGTTTTGACCATCCACGAACAGGAGAATATGTCGAATTTGAAGCGCCGCTTCCTGAGGATATGGCAGAATTAATCGAAAACCTCAGAAAAAACGGTTGACAGCGTGTTTCTTTTCTGAAATAATAAACGAAGCTGAATAGATTCTTTAAAACAGTCCAGAGAGGCTGAGAAGGATAACGGATAGACGGGATGCGTGTACAGGCGCGCACCTTGTCCTAAAACCCCTCTATGCTCTGGCAGGAGGGGTTTTTTCTTCTATATGAACTGTGAGGTGTCACACATTGAATCAAAAAGCTGTCATTCTCGACGAACAGGCAATCAGACGGGCGCTGACCAGGATTGCTCACGAAATGATCGAACGCAATAAAGGAATGAATAACTGCATTCTTGTCGGCATTAAGACAAGAGGGATTTACCTGGCAAAACGCCTTGCGGAACGCATTGAACAGATTGAGGGAAATCTTGTTACAGTCGGTGAAATTGATATTACTCTTTACAGAGATGATCTTTCTAAAAAAACAAGCAACGATGAACCGCTTGTAAAAGGTGCAGATATTCCGGTAGATATTACAGATCAAAAAGTCATTCTCGTTGATGATGTTCTGTATACCGGAAGAACAGTCAGAGCAGGAATGGATGCGCTTGTTGATGTAGGCAGACCTTCCTCCATTCAGCTTGCAGTGCTTGTGGACAGAGGGCACCGGGAGCTGCCGATCCGAGCGGATTATATCGGGAAAAACATCCCGACATCAAAGTCTGAAAAGGTTATGGTTCAGCTTGATGAGGTAGACCAAAACGATCTCGTCGCCATTTATGAAAACGAATAATAGATCACCTTTTTAAGGGCAATCCAGAGAGGTTGCAAAGAGGTGCACAACAAAGGCCCAAAAAGTATTCGGCAGGTCTTTGTATGCCTCTTTGCGTAAAAAAGCAAAGAGGTTTTTTTATACAGTCATTGAGTCATCCTAAAATGAAAGTCAACAATCAGGGGGAAATCATCATGAGTAAGAAAAAAGTAAATTTAGGGGTCAAGGATGTCCCGACACCTTTCTCTTGGGTTTCATTCAGCCTTCAGCATTTGTTTGCCATGTTTGGCTCAACCATTTTGGTTCCGAAGCTCGTCGGAATGAGTCCTGCTGTGGCGCTGGTGACAAGCGGCATCGGAACACTGGCGTATCTTCTTATTACGAAAGGGCAAATTCCGGCGTATCTCGGTTCGTCCTTCGCCTTTATTTCTCCGATCATTCTGGTAAAAGCGACCGGCGGGCCGGGAGCGGCAATGGTTGGAGCGTTTCTTGCAGGGCTGGTGTACGGGCTGATTGCCTTATTGATCAGGCAGCTTGGAACAGGATGGCTGATGAAGATTCTCCCGCCTGTAGTCGTAGGGCCTGTTATTATCGTCATCGGGCTGGGACTGGCAAGCACTGCGGTAAACATGGCGATGTATGCTGATCCAAACGCGAGTGAGTTGGTCTACAGCTTAAAGCACTTTAGTGTCGCAGGA
Organism: Bacillus sp. SG20033; assembly: GCF_044570195.1. Taxonomy (NCBI): domain Bacteria; kingdom Bacillati; phylum Bacillota; class Bacilli; order Caryophanales; family Bacillaceae; genus Bacillus; species Bacillus sp. SG20033. Next base: position 1,687,442 of record NZ_CP172606.1, read on the forward strand.
GTTACGCTGGCAATCACGATTATTTGTGCGATTTTCTTACGAGGATTTTTAAGCCTGATTCCGGTTCTGATCGGAATCATCGGCGGATACCTGTTTGCCCTTACTCAAGGGATTGTCAACTTCCAGCCGGTGCTTGACGCGAAATGGTTCGCAGTGCCTGAATTTATCATTCCGTTCAAAGATTATTCACCGTCAGTTACACTCGGCATCGCAGCCGCAATGGTTCCTGTCGCATTTGTCACAATGTCAGAGCATATCGGCCACCAAATGGTGCTGAGCAAGGTTGTCGGACAAGACTTCATTAAAAAGCCAGGTCTTCATCGCTCTATTATGGGTGACAGTGTGGCGACAATCCTCGCTTCCCTGATCGGCGGTCCGCCCACAACGACTTACGGAGAAAACATTGGCGTGCTGGCCATCACAAGAGTATTCAGCGTCTTTGTCATCGGAGGAGCGGCAGTGATTGCCTGTTGCTTCGGCTTTATCGGCAAAATTTCAGCGCTGATCAGTTCAGTGCCGTCAGCGGTCATGGGAGGCGTCTCCTTCCTGCTGTTCGGAATCATTGCTTCAAGCGGCCTGAGAATGCTGATTGACAACAAAATTGATTATGAAAACAACAGAAACCTCATTATTACATCAGTTATCCTTGTCATCGGTGTAGGAGGCGCTTTTATCCAAGTATCTCAAGGCGGATTCCAAGTGTCAGGAATGGCGCTTGCCGCAATTGTCGGTGTCATCTTAAACCTGATTCTTCCGCAGGCGAAGGAAGAGCAGACAGACACATCTGAACAACATCATATTTAAAACCTTTTAATGAAAGTCCAGAGAGGCTTGGAAGGGTTATGAAGAGAAGGAAGCTTCAATGCTGCCCTCTATTTAACCATACCCCGAGTCTATCTTAGACCGGGGTTTTTTTCAGCCTTAAGTTGAAAAGAGAGGGGAAAGAACATGAAGCATTTAACGACGATGAGTGAACTCGGCACTGAGGAAATCAAAGATTTGCTTCAATCAGCACAAGACCTTAAAAGCGGAAAAACAGACAATCAGCTTACAGGAAAGTTTGCCGCAAACCTGTTTTTCGAACCGAGCACGAGAACGCGGTTCAGCTTTGAGGTCGCAGAAAAAAAGCTGGGCATGAATGTGCTAAACCTTGATGGAACAAGCACAAGCGTGCAAAAAGGCGAAACCTTATATGACACGATCCGGACGCTCGAATCAATCGGTGTGGACGTCTGCGTCATCAGGCACAGTGAGGATGAGTATTATGAAGAGCTTGTCAGCCAGGTGAACATTCCGATTCTGAATGCGGGAGACGGATGCGGCCAGCATCCAACACAATCACTGCTTGATTTAATGACGATTTATGAAGAGTTCAATACGTTCAAAGGGCTTACCGTCTCCATTCACGGCGACATCAAGCATAGCAGAGTGGCAAGGTCAAATGCGGAAGTGTTGACAAGATTGGGTGCCCGGGTCCTATTTTCCGGCCCTTCGGAATGGCAGGATGAAGAAAATACATTCGGCACGTATGTCTCAATGGATGAAGCAGTTGAGTCTTCCGATGTTGTCATGCTGCTGCGCATTCAAAATGAACGACATCAGTCCGCTGTCAGCCAGGAAGGCTATTTAAACAAATACGGCTTGACCGTAGAACGGGCTGAGCGTATGAAGCGGCATGCGATCATCATGCATCCTGCTCCGGTAAACAGAGGAGTGGAGATTGATGACAGCTTAGTAGAAAGCGAAAAATCAAGAATCTTCAAGCAAATGCAAAATGGCGTATTTATCAGAATGGCAGTGATACAGCGTGCCTTACAAACCAATGTGAAAAGAGGAGAAGCAGCGTATGTCATATCTCATTAAAAACGGCTGGATACTAAACGAAAATGGTGAAAAAACAGAAGCGGATATCCGAGTGACTGGAGAAACCATCACCGCAATCGGCAAGCTTGATGCAACGGATAATGAAACGGTAATTGATGCAAAAGGTTTGCTCGTTTCACCTGGGTTTGTTGATCTCCACGTGCATTTCAGAGAGCCGGGCGGAGAGAAAAAAGAAACTATTGAAACCGGGGCAAAAGCAGCGGCACGCGGCGGCTATACTACAGTAGCAGCAATGCCGAATACGCGGCCGGTTCCTGATACAAAGGAGCAGATGGAATGGGTGCAAAACAGAATTAAAGAAACATCATGCGTCAGAGTTCTTCCATATGCATCCATTACGATCAGGCAAATCGGCGATGAAATGACAAACTTTGAAGCGTTAAAAGAAGCCGGGGCATTTGCTTTTACAGATGACGGCGTTGGTATACAGACAGCAGGAATGATGTATGAAGCGATGAAACGGGCAGCCGCAATTGACAAAGCAATTGTTGCACATTGCGAGGACAACTCCTTAATTTACGGAGGCAGCGTACATGAGGGGACATTCTCCAAAGCGAACGGGCTCAACGGCATTCCTTCTGTGTGTGAATCGGTTCATATTGCCCGCGATGTGCTGCTGGCTGAGGCGGCAAACTGCCATTATCATGTATGCCATATCAGCACGAAAGAATCTGTCAGGGTTGTACGCGATGCGAAAAAAGCGGGAATCAGAGTGACAGCAGAAGTGTCGCCGCATCATTTGCTGCTTTGTGATGAGGATATCCCGGGGCTGGACACAAACTATAAAATGAATCCGCCGCTCCGCAGTGCAGAAGACAGAGCTGCTTTAATTGAAGGTCTTTTAGACGGAACAATTGATTTTATCGCAACAGACCATGCACCGCATACGGAAGAAGAGAAAAAAACAGAAATGAAACTGGCGCCATTCGGAATTGTCGGCTTAGAAACAGCATTCCCGCTTCTTTACACACACTTTGTCAAAAATGGCAGCTGGTCGCTGAAGCAGCTGATTGACTACATGACAATCAAGCCATGCGAAGCGTTCGGTCTCCCATATGGAACATTACAAACGGGGCAAGCTGCGGACATTACGTTAATCGATTTAGAAAAAGAAGCAGTTATAGACAAAGAGACATTTTTATCAAAAGGAAAAAATACACCATTCAACGGCATCAGCTGCACCGGCTGGCCGGTCGCTACAATTGCGGCAGGGAAGCTTGCTTATGAAGAGGGGAGACTTGTCAAATGAAGAGACGATTAGTACTGGAAAACGGAGCAGTATTCGAGGGAGAAGCCTTCGGAAGCTTAGAACACAACATGGGAGAAGTCGTTTTTAATACTGGGATGACAGGCTATCAGGAAATTTTATCTGACCCTTCTTACTGCGGACAGATCGTAACATTAACATACCCGCTTATCGGAAATTACGGCATTAACCGTGATGATTTTGAATCCATTACCCCTTTTGTAAAAGGGCTGATCATCAAAGAATTATGTGAGCTGCCTTCCAACTGGCGTTCAGCATACACCTTAGACGAGTATTTAAAAATGAAAAACATTCCCGGACTCCAGGGGATTGATACAAGGAAGCTGACAAGAATGATCCGCACGGCAGGCGCGCTAAAAGGAACATTCGCTTCATCTGATGAAGATATCGAAGCAGTGCTGAAAAGACTGAACGAAACGGAATTGCCAAGAAATCAAGTATCCCAAGTATCAGCAAAAACAGCATATCCGAGCCCGGGAAGAGGCAAACGCATTGTCTTGGTTGACTTCGGCATGAAACACGGGATTCTAAGAGAGCTGAACAAACGGAAATGTGACGTCATCGTTGTGCCTTACAACATTACAGCGGAAGAGGTGCTTCAGCTGAAACCGGACGGTATCATGCTTTCTAACGGACCTGGAGACCCGAAGGATGTGCCTGAAGCGATTGAAATGATTAAAGGTGTTCTTGGAAAAGTGCCATTATTCGGAATATGTCTTGGCCACCAATTATTCGCGCTGGCGTGCGGGGCGAATACTGAAAAAATGAAATTCGGCCACAGGGGCTCAAACCACCCGGTAAAAGAGCTGGCTACAGGAAAAGTTGCCTTAACATCTCAAAACCATGGATATACAGTTTCGTCTATCAGTAAAACAGAACTGGAAGTGACGCATATCGCAATTAACGACGATACGATTGAAGGGCTGAAGCATAAAACATTGCCGGCATTTACGGTTCAATATCATCCCGAATCCTCACCTGGTCCTGAGGATGCCAACCATCTATTTGACAGATTCATCGAAATGATCGAAACAACAGAGAAAGAAGGGGAAGCGGTATGCCAAAACGCGTAGACATTAACAAAATTTTAGTAATCGGATCTGGACCGATCATCATCGGCCAAGCAGCAGAATTTGACTATGCGGGAACACAAGCCTGTCTTGCTTTGAAAGAAGAAGGCTATGAAGTCATCCTTGTCAACTCAAACCCTGCCACGATCATGACAGATACAGAAATGGCTGACCGGGTTTACATTGAACCGCTCACACCTGAATTCCTGACACGAATCATCAGAAAAGAGCGCCCGGATGCCATTCTTCCTACACTCGGAGGCCAAACCGGTTTGAATCTTGCGGTTGAGCTTTCTGAAAGAGGCGTTTTGGCAGAATGCGGCGTCGAAGTGCTTGGCACGAAACTGTCTGCGATTCAGCAAGCTGAAGACCGTGACTTGTTCAGAACATTAATGAATGAACTGAATGAACCGGTGCCTGAAAGTGAGATTATCCACTCCCTTGAAGAAGCAGAAAAATTCGTCAGTCAAATTGGATTCCCTGTCATTGTCCGCCCGGCATATACATTAGGCGGAACAGGCGGAGGCATCTGCTCGAATGAAACAGAGCTAAAAGAAATCGTTGAGAACGGCTTGAAATTAAGCCCGGTACACCAATGTCTGCTTGAAAAAAGCATCGCCGGCTATAAAGAAATCGAGTATGAAGTCATGAGAGACAGCCAGGATCACGCCATTGTCGTTTGTAACATGGAAAACATTGATCCGGTTGGAATCCATACTGGAGACAGTATTGTTGTCGCGCCGAGCCAAACGCTCAGCGATCGCGAATATCAGCTCTTGCGGAATGTATCGTTAAAACTGATTCGCGCGCTTGGAATCGAAGGCGGATGTAACGTGCAGCTCGCTTTAGACCCAGACAGCTTCCAATATTACATTATTGAAGTAAATCCGCGTGTCAGCCGTTCATCTGCCCTTGCATCAAAAGCAACGGGATACCCGATTGCAAAGCTCGCTGCTAAAATTGCAGTCGGACTTTCATTAGATGAAATGATGAACCCGGTGACAGGAAAAACATATGCAGCATTTGAACCTGCTCTTGACTATGTCGTATCCAAAATTCCGCGCTGGCCGTTTGATAAGTTTGAATCAGCAAACAGAAAGCTTGGCACGCAAATGAAAGCGACAGGTGAGGTCATGGCAATCGGCCGCACGCTTGAAGAGTCATTGCTAAAGGCAGTGCGATCACTGGAAGCGGATGTGTATCATCTTGAATTGAAAGATGCCGCTGACATTTCAGATGAGCTTCTTGAAAAGCGAATTAAAAAGGCCGGTGATGAACGCTTATTCTACTTAGCTGAAGCGTACAGAAGAGGCTACACGGTAGAAGACCTCCATGAATTTTCCGCTATCGATGTTTTCTTCTTGCATAAGCTGTTCGGAATCGTACAGTTTGAAAAAGAATTGAAGGCCAATGCGGGCAATACGGATGTGCTGAGACGGGCAAAAGAACTCGGCTTCTCTGATCAGTACATTAGCCGTGAATGGAAAATGAAAGAATCCGAGCTTTACAGCTTGAGAAAACAAGCGGGGATTGCGCCGGTATTCAAAATGGTAGATACGTGTGCCGCGGAATTTGAGTCAGAAACGCCATACTTCTATAGCACATATGAAGAAGAAAATGAATCTGTCGTTACAGATAAGAAAAGTGTGATGGTGCTTGGTTCGGGTCCGATTCGAATCGGTCAGGGTGTCGAGTTCGACTATGCGACGGTTCACTCTGTATGGGCAATTAAACAAGCAGGCTATGAAGCCATTATTGTCAACAACAACCCGGAAACCGTTTCAACAGACTTCAGCATCTCAGACAAGCTATATTTTGAACCGCTTACAATTGAAGATGTTATGCACATCATTGACCTTGAACAGCCAATGGGTGTTGTCGTACAGTTCGGCGGACAAACTGCGATTAACCTTGCTGACGAGCTTTCTGCACGCGGAGTGAAAATCCTTGGAACTTCATTAGAAGATTTAGACCGTGCAGAAGACCGGGATAAATTTGAACAAGCGCTTGGAGAACTTGGTGTTCCTCAGCCGCTTGGCAAAACAGCGACATCAGTTGATCAGGCGGTAAGCATCGCGAGTGATATCGGTTATCCGGTACTGGTGCGTCCTTCCTATGTACTTGGCGGCCGGGCGATGGAGATTGTGTATCATGAAGAAGAGCTGCTTCATTACATGAAAAACGCAGTTAAAATCAATCCACAGCACCCTGTATTAATTGACAGATACTTGACAGGAAAAGAAATTGAAGTCGATGCAGTATCCGACGGTGAAACAGTCGTCATTCCGGGAATTATGGAGCACATTGAACGTGCGGGCGTTCACTCCGGAGACTCAATCGCTGTTTATCCGCCTCAGTCTCTCACAGAGGACATTAAGAAAAAAATTGAACAATACACGATCGCATTGGCTAAAGGGCTGAATATTGTCGGTTTGCTCAATATTCAATTCGTCTTGTCGCAAGGTGAGGTGTACGTGCTAGAAGTGAATCCGAGATCAAGCAGAACCGTACCGTTTTTAAGCAAAATTACGGGTATCCCAATGGCGAATCTCGCAACAAAAATCATTCTTGGTCAAAAGCTGGCTGCGTTTGGCTATACAGAGGGCCTTCAGCCTGAACAGCAAGGTGTATTTGTAAAAGCGCCGGTCTTCTCCTTTGCCAAGCTGAGAAGAGTGGACATTACGTTAGGGCCTGAAATGAAATCAACAGGTGAAGTCATGGGGAAAGATTCGACACTTGAAAAGGCGCTCTACAAAGCCTTAATTGCTTCAGGTATTCAAATCCCGAACTATGGTTCCGTGCTTTTAACAGTAGCTGATAAGGACAAAGAAGAAGGGCTTGCCATTGCTAAGCGGTTCCACGCGATCGGCTACAACATTTTAGCGACGGAAGGAACGGCAGGCTACCTGAAAGAAGCTTCCATTCCAGCGAAGGTCGTCGGAAAAATCGGTCAGGATGGCCCGAACTTGCTTGACGTCATCAGAAACGGAGAAGCGCAGTTTGTCATCAATACGCTGACAAAAGGAAAGCAGCCGGCAAGAGACGGTTTTAGAATCAGACGTGAATCAGTAGAAAATGGTGTTGCCTGCCTAACATCTTTAGATACGGCAGAGGCGATATTGCGAGTGCTGGAAAGCATGACATTCCGTGCTGATCAAATGCCGGCAGTCAACACAAATCAGGAGGCGACAGTCACTATATGAAAAAAGCGTATTTGACAGTATGTTCTAACCAGCAAATTGCAGACCGGGTGTTTCAAATGGTTCTGAAAGGGGAGCTTGTCCAAGGGTTTACAACCCCTGGACAGTTCCTTCATCTTAAAGTGAGCGAAGCGGTTACGCCTCTTTTGAGAAGGCCAATCAGCATCGCAGACGTCAACTTTGAAAAAAATGAAGTCACCATCATTTATCGGGTAGATGGGGAAGGGACAAGACTCTTGTCACTGAAGCAGCAGGGAGAACTTGTGGATGTCCTCGGGCCTTTGGGAAATGGCTTTCCTGTTAATGAAGTTCAACCCGGAAAGACGGCTTTGCTGGTAGGAGGCGGAGTAGGTGTGCCGCCTCTCCAAGAGCTGTCGAAACGCTTGATTGAAAAAGGGGTAAATGTCATCCACGTTTTAGGATTCCAATCGGCAAAGGATGTTTTTTACGAGGAAGAATGCCGGCAGTACGGAGACACGTATGTGGCAACAGCTGACGGAAGCTACGGGGAAACCGGATTTGTCACAGATGTGATTAAACGGAAAAATCTAGAGTTTGATATCCTCCTCAGCTGCGGGCCGACACCGATGCTCAAGGCGTTAAAACAGGAATATGCTCATAAAGAAGTATATCTGTCCATGGAGGAACGAATGGGCTGCGGAATCGGCGCATGCTTCGCGTGTGTGTGCCATACAAACGAAAGTGAGACGTCCTATGTAAAAGTATGTCTCGACGGGCCTGTATTTAAAGCTCAGGAGGTGGCGCTGTAATGCTAGAGGTGAAATTGCCGGGACTTCATTTGAAAAACCCAATCATTCCTGCATCAGGCTGCTTCGGTTTTGGAAAAGAATTTTCACGTTTTTATAATTTGTCTTGTCTTGGAGCCATCATGATTAAGGCTACGACAAAGGAGCCACGCTTTGGGAATCCGACGCCGCGGGTAGCTGAGACTGGTGCTGGAATGCTCAATGCGATCGGTCTCCAAAATCCGGGGCTGGATAGCGTGTTGCATAATGAGCTGCCGTGGCTTGAGCAGTTTGATACGCCGATCATTGCCAATGTCGCAGGTTCTCAAGTCGAGGATTATGTTGAAGTCGCAGAGCATATCAGCAAAGCGCCAAATGTTCATGCTCTTGAATTGAATATTTCCTGCCCGAATGTGAAAACAGGCGGAATCGCTTTTGGCACGAATCCTGAAATGGCTGCCGATTTGACAAAAGCGGTGAAAGAGGTTTCGGATGTACCCGTTTATGTGAAGCTTTCCCCGAACGTGGCTAATATCACAGAAATTGCCTTAGCGATCGAGGAAGCGGGAGCGGACGGTCTTACGATGATCAACACACTAATCGGCATGAGACTCGATTTAAAAACCGGCAAACCGATATTAGCGAATAAAACAGGGGGGCTTTCCGGCCCTGCTGTGAAGCCGGTTGCCATTCGCATGGTGTATGAAGTCAGCCAGGCGGTCAACATCCCGATTATCGGAATGGGAGGCGTGCAGACTGCTGAAGATGCCCTGGAATTTCTTCTCGCGGGAGCAAGCGCAGTCGCTGTCGGAACAGCAAACTTTGTGAATCCTTTTGCATGTCCAGAGATTATTGAACAGCTCCCATCTGTTTTGCGCCAATACGGCTATCAATCAATTGAAGAATGCATCGGAAGGAGCTGGAATCATGAAAAACAACCTGCCCATCATCGCGCTTGATTTTGCATCAGCTGAAGAAACACTTGCGTTCTTAGCGTCTTTTCAGCAAGAACCGTTATTTGTAAAGGTTGGAATGGAGCTTTTTTATCAAGAAGGACCATCGATCGTGAAACAATTAAAAGAAAGAAACTGCGAGCTGTTTTTAGATCTCAAGCTCCATGACATCCCGACTACTGTAAACAAAGCGATGAAGCGCCTTGCCAGTCTTGGCGTAGACCTCGTCAATGTTCATGCTGCCGGGGGCAAAAAAATGATGCAGGCAGCTCTCGAAGGCTTAGAAGAAGGTACGCCGGCCGGAAAAAAACGTCCGTCACTTATCGCGGTAACCCAGCTGACAAGCACATCTGAACAAATCATGAAAGATGAACTGCTGATCGAAAAGTCTCTGATTGATACGGTTGTGCACTACAGCAAAAAGGCGGAAGAAAGCGGACTGGATGGAGTGGTCTGCTCTGTTCATGAAGCAAAAGCCATTTACCAAGCGGTGTCGCCTTCATTTCTGACTGTCACTCCAGGGATCAGAATGTCAGAGGACGCTGCGAATGACCAAGTCCGCGTGGCGACGCCTGCCATTGCAAGAGAGAAAGGTTCATCAGCGATTGTAGTAGGACGCTCGATTACAAAAGCGGAAGACCCGGTAAAAGCCTATAAGGCTGTCAGACTTGAATGGGAGGGAATCAAATCTTGAAACAAATCATCGCAAAACATCTATTAGACATCCAAGCTGTATTTTTACGCCCGAACGAGCCGTTCACATGGGCAAGCGGCATTTTATCACCAATCTACTGTGACAACCGCCTTACGCTATCTTTCCCAGAGGTCAGAAACGATGTCGCATCAGGTATCAGCAAGCTTGTCAAAGAGCATTTTCCTGAAGCTGAAATGATTGCGGGAACAGCAACTGCCGGTATTCCTCATGCTGCTTTAGCGGCTGACCGTTTGAATCTTCCGATGTGTTATGTGAGGAGCAAGCCGAAGGCGCACGGTAAAGGCAATCAGATTGAGGGAGCTGTGCAAGAAGGGCAAAAAACAGTCGTCATTGAAGACTTAATCTCCACAGGAGGCAGTGTGCTTGAAGCTTGTGCAGCTTTACAAGTGGCCGGCTGTGAGGTGCTTGGTGTCGTCTCAATCTTTACGTACGGACTTCCTAAAGCGGAGGAAACCTTCGCAAAGGCAGAACTGCCATACTACTCATTAACTGATTATGATACGCTCACAGAGGTCGCGCTTGAAAACGGAAATATTCATTCAGATGATCTAAAAAAGCTGCAAACATGGAAACGAAATCCCGAGTCAAAAGATTGGTTTAAAAAATAAAAAATAAATTCAAATGATGTAAAGAGGCTTCAAAGCCTTGCTGTACTTGAAAACAGGCTATGAGGCCTGTTTTTTTATTAATCCTATAAAAAAAGTCGGGTTGACTTATGTTAGAATTGTGCTAAAATTTACTACAAATCTAAAAACTTATCAAGAGCGGCTGAGGGACTGGACCTATGAAGCCCGGCAACCTGCATAGTTTGTAAGGTGCTACTTCCAGCAAAATGAATTCCATTTTGAAAGATAAGGGCTACATGCTGTTCCTGTCTTTCTTTCCGCCGGATTGAAAGTTTTTTATTTTAAGAGGAAAAAAGGCTGTCTGTGATATCAGCAGCCGCGAATCACATTACAATTGGGAAAAGACAACCGGCAGAAAGCTACTGTTTGTTTGTCTCCGAAAGGAGGAAAGAAGAAATGTTAACGTATGATAATTGGGAAGAACCAACGATTACATTTCCGGAAGACGATCCTTATAAAGGAGCGCTGTCAGTTTTAAAATGGGCATACGGCCATTACGGCAATCAGCTTGTTTATGCCTGCAGTTTCGGAATTGAGGGAATCGTTCTGATTGACTTAATTTATAAAGTGAAAAAAGACGCAGAGATTGTGTTTCTTGATACAGGACTTCATTTTAAAGAAACCTATGAAACAATTGAACGAGTGAAAGAGCGTTATCCGGGTCTTAATATCATCCTGAAAAAACCAGACCTCACCCTTGAGGAACAAGCCGAAGAACATGGTGACAAACTGTGGGAAAGAGAGCCGAATCAATGCTGCTATCTTAGAAAGGTCGTTCCTTTAAGAGAGGCGCTTTCAGGACATCCAGCCTGGCTTTCCGGCCTGCGCCGTGATCAAGGGCCAAGCCGTGCCAATACGAATTTCTTAAACAAAGATGAAAAATTCAAGTCAGTAAAAGTTTGCCCGCTTATCCATTGGACTTGGAAAGACATTTGGAGATACACATCCCGGAATGAACTGGACTACAATCCGCTTCATGACCAAGGATATCCAAGTATTGGCTGTGCGCCTTGCACTGCTCCCGCTTTTACAGCGGAGGATTTGCGCTCAGGCAGATGGAATGGTATGGCGAAAACAGAATGCGGACTGCATGAATAAGGAGCTGCAAAATGGAATTAGCCGCTATTTTATTTAGCTTGTTTTTCGCGATGAATATTGGTGCAAGCGGCGCTGCAGCTTCGATGGGGGTTGCTTACGGCTCCGGAGCCATCAAAAAGAAAACCTACGCTTTGATCCTATGCGCAGTCGGTGTCTTTGCCGGGGCGGTCATTGGCGGAGGCGAGGTTGTAAAAACAATCAGCTCCGGCATTATTCCTGAGCAGACGATTACACTGACGATTGTTTGCATCATTATTGGAGCTGCTGCCCTGTCGCTCTTTACTGCTAATCTGCTCGGCATACCTTTGTCGACAAGTGAAGTAACAGTCGGCGCGGTTGTCGGCGTGGGAGTGGCTTATAAAGTATTGTTTGTGAACAATCTTCTGATCATTGTGTCATTTTGGGTTTTTGTCCCGCTGTTCGCTTTCGGCTTCACCTATTTCGTATCTAAGCTGTTTCGTTATTTTAAGATTGAAGTAAAATCTTCTAAAAAACAAAAAATCCTCGGCGTTGTTTTGTTAGTTGCCGGATTTTTCGAAGCATTCTCTGCCGGCATGAATAACGTGGCGAATGCTGTTGGCCCGTTAGTAGCTGCCGATGTGCTTGATGTCGGAAAAGGAACCTTGTATGGAGGAGCTTTTGTTGCTCTTGGCGCACTGTTATTAGGCCGGCGTGTGCTAGAAACAAACGGGAAGAAAATTACGAGATTCTCCAAAGGGGAAGGCATTCTCTTATCCGGTACAGGAGCCGGACTGGTGATCATCAGTTCTGTATTTGGGATGCCGGTGCCCTTGGCGCAAGTCACGTCATCGTCTATTATCGGAATAGGCATGGCAAAAAACGGTCCGAACGTGTTCCATAAACAAGTTGTTCAAACGATGCTGAAGGTATGGATCGTATCGCCATTTTTATCTTTATCGATTTCTTATATGCTTGTATCCTTGTTTTTAAAAGCAGATTATTATTCGATCTTTATCATGGTAAGTGTGCTTCTAGCGGCGGGCGGTGCCGTCAGCCTGACAAAGGCCATTCGTAAAGAGAGACGCTCAATCCACGAACAAGGCGGGGGAATCTGATCATTAATCTGAGTAATTTTATAAGTTAACTAGGAGGAGATGGATATTATGAGCTTAGCACCACACGGAGGAACATTAGTAAACAGAGTAGATGAATCATATGATGTGAGCGGCATTCAAAAAGAAATTGAACTTGATTTAATTTCTTTCGCGGATTTGGAATTGATCGGTATCGGTGCATACAGCCCGATTGAAGGTTTCTTTAATGAAAAAGATTACGTATCTGTAGTCGAAAACATGCGTCTTTCTTCCGGCGTTGTCTGGTCTCTTCCAATCACGCTTCCGGTCGATGCGCAAAAAGCAGCGGAACTGTCACTTGGTGAAACGGTAAAGTTAACGTATGAAGGAGAAACATACGGCGTTATCCAAATCGAAGACCTGTACGTGCCTGACAAACAAAAAGAAGCTGTCAATGTGTACAAAACAGATGAACAGGAGCATCCTGGTGTTAAAAAGCTGTTCAGCCGCGGCAATACATATGTCGGCGGACCGATTACGTTGATTAAAAAAGCTTCAAAACAGTTCCCTGAATTTACATTTGAACCGTCAGAAACGAGACGCCAGTTTGCGGAAAAAGGCTGGGAAACCATTGTCGGTTTCCAAACAAGAAACCCTGTTCACAGAGCGCATGAATACATTCAAAAAACGGCTCTTGAAACAGTAGACGGCTTGTTCTTGAATCCGTTAGTAGGTGAAACAAAATCTGATGACATTCCAGCTGATGTACGGATGGAAAGCTACCAAGTGCTTCTTGATCATTATTACCCGAAAGATCGCGTTTTCCTTGGTGTCTTTTTAGCGGCGATGCGTTATGCAGGCCCGAGAGAAGCAATTTTCCACGCGCTTGTCAGAAAGAACTACGGCTGCACACATTTCATCGTCGGCCGTGATCATGCAGGTGTAGGCGACTATTACGGAACATACGAAGCACAGGAGCTGTTTGACACATTTAAACCTGAAGAACTCGGAATTACACCGCTGAAATTTGAGCACAGCTTCTTCTGTAAAAAATGCGGAAATATGGGAACAGCGAAAACATGCCCTCATGGCAGAGAGCATCACGTCATTTTATCAGGCACTAAGGTAAGAGGTATGCTGAGAGACGGTGTGCTGCCGCCTGCTGAATTCAGTCGAAAAGAAGTAGTAGAAGTGTTAATCAAAGGGATGAAGAAAAAAGAAGAAGTAGGCGTATCTTAAGGAGGACTGGCAGTGACAAATCGCGATATTGTATGGCATGAAGCCTCTATCACAAAAGAAGAGTATCAGCAAAAAAACAAGCATAAAAGCTCCATTCTCTGGCTGACAGGGTTAAGCGGCTCAGGCAAATCAACCATTGCCAACGCCGCTGCGAGAGAATTGTTTGAGCAAGGCTACCAAGTCATTGTGCTGGACGGGGATAATATCCGTCACGGCCTAAATAAGGATCTTGGTTTTTCTGATGAAGACCGAAAAGAAAACATCCGCCGGATCGGAGAGGTGGCGAAGCTTTTTGTTCAGCAGGGAACCATTGTGATTACTGCTTTTATCTCTCCTTTCCGCGAGGACAGACAACAGGTTCGCGAGCTTGTGGAAGCGGGCGAATTTAATGAAGTCTACATTAAATGCGACCTTGATATTTGTGAACAAAGAGATCCGAAAGGACTTTACAAAAAAGCAAGAAACGGCGAGATTCCGTTTTTTACAGGAATTGATTCACCTTATGAAGAACCGGAAGCTCCAGAGCTCGTTCTTGATTCTGGACAGCATGACCGTGAAGCGTGTAAAAATCAGCTGATCGAGTTTGTTAAACAAAAATTGAGCTGAATATGATCTGCTGCGTTCTTCTCAGATGCCGGAATGCAAGCGAGAACAACATCACAGCGAATGCTCTGGAAGAACTCGAATAGATCGGGGGAAATACGATGGGGAAAGTATATATTGTAGGAGCGGGTCCTGGTGACCCTGATCTGCTGACAATTAAAGCGCTGAAAGCCATTGAAAAAGCTGATGTCATCTTATACGACAGATTAGTAAATAAAGAGATTTTACAATATGCCAAAGAGCAAGCAGACCTGATCTACTGCGGGAAGCTTCCAGATTTTCATACGATGAAGCAAGAAACCATCAATCGGTTTCTTGTAAAGTATGCGCAAAAAGGGAAAACCGTTGTCAGGCTGAAAGGCGGAGACCCTTTTGTGTTCGGCAGGGGGGGAGAAGAAGCGGAATGTCTCTCTGAAAACGGAATTCCGTTTGAAATCATCCCCGGCATTACGTCTGGAATCGCGGCAGCCGCTTATGCCGGGATTCCTGTTACTCATCGGGAGGCGGGCTCTAACGTCGCTTTTGTAACGGGTCATTATAAAAAAGAAGAAGATTTTGAGGAAAAGTGGAAAGCGCTGGCTACAGGAATTGATACACTTGTCATCTATATGGGTATCAAAAACGTGCAGCAGATTGAAAGAAAACTCCTTGAAAACGGCCGGGACGGTTCTACGCCGGCAGCCTTTATTCATTGGGGAACAACGGACAAGCAAAAATCTGTTTTTTGTACAGTTGACACCCTTTCAGAAACGGTGATAAAAGAAAACATTACAAATCCGAGTTTAATTGTCATTGGAAATGTTGTAAATTATCACTATAAGCTGGAATGGTTTGAATCTGAACTGAAAAAACAAGATTTAAGCGAGGCGTTGTAAAAATGAAACAAGCAATTTTATATGTCGGCCACGGCAGCCGGGTCAAAAAAGCGCAGCAAGAAGCCGCAGCCTTTTTGGAAGGATGCAAGGCCCACATCTCTGTGCCAGTACAAGAAATCAGCTTTTTAGAGCTTCAGGAGCCGGCAATTGAGACAGGATTTGAAGCATGTGTGAAGCAAGGCGCCACTCATATCGCAGTGGTGCCTCTGCTTCTTTTAACAGCTGCGCATGCAAAACATGATATTCCGGAAGAAATTGCGCGTGCTGCATCCCGATATCCGTCAGTCCGCATTTCATACGGAAAGCCGATCGGGATTGACGAAGAAGTAGTCAAGGCTGTATATCACCGAATGAAAGACATAGGTGTTCCATATGAAAATGCCAGAGTGGTGCTCATCGGAAGGGGAAGTTCAGATCCAGATGTCAAAAGAGACGTAACCGGTATTGCTAATCTTCTTCAGGAAATGATTCCAGTCAAGGAAATCATTCCGTGCTTTTTGACAGCATGCGGCCCGAATTACAAAGAGGTTTTTTCAGAACTTAAAAAAGATGACGGCACAACAACCTTTATCGTTCCATATTTGCTTTTTACGGGTATGCTGATGAATGAAATCGAACGAGAGGTTCAGAAATTAAAAGCCCATAATCCGAACGTCTACCTCTCTTCCTATATCGGTTTTCATCCTCATGTGAAAAACGCATTTTTGAACCGTGTGAGAGAAACTGCGGCAAATTCTGAGGGACAATTTGATTTTGATGGAGGTTCATATGCTTCCGCTGCACATTAGCCTGGAAAAGAAGAAGGTTGTGATTGCGGGGGGCGGCAGCATCGCTCTCAGAAGGCTGAAAACGGTGATTTCTGAGGGAGCTGATATAACGCTTGTCAGTCCGGATGTGGAACCGGAAATCAAGCAAATGGCAGAAGAGCGGCGTATCAAATGGGAAAAACGGACAATTGAAAAAGAAGATTATCTCAATGCTTTCTTCATTATTGCTGCGACGGATAATGCGGCAGTGAACAAAGAAATTGCCCAATCCGCTTCGCCTTTTCAGCTTGTCAATTGTGTCAGTGACGCTGAGCTTGGCAATGTATATATGCCGAAAATCGTAAAAAGAGGGCATGTCACTGTGTCTGTTTCTACAAGCGGAGCCAGTCCAAAGCACACGAAAGAGCTTGCTGAAAACGTGGATAAGCTGATTGACGGCGATTTTGTTGCTGAAGTGAACAGGCTTTATCAAGTGAGAAGAAAGAAATAAGCCAGAGCATACAAATGCTCTGGCTTTTCTTTATGCGGCTCAGCTTTTTTTGAGCTTGATGACAGTATCAGCATCAGGCGTGACAAAGACGGTATGCTGGCTGTCATAGGTGACGAAACCGGGTTTCGCGCCGTTTGGTTTTTTGACATGCCTGATTTTTGTATAATCTACAGGCACTGAACTTGAATCTTTAGCTTTTGAAAAATAAGCTGCAATTGTCGCGGCTTCCATGATTGTTTGCTCATCCGGTTCGCTGCTTCTGATCACAACGTGGGAGCCGGGAATGTCCTTCGTGTGAAGCCAGATATCGTCTCTTGCCGCCGCTCTGGTCGTTAAATATTCATTTTGACGATTGTTCTTACCCACTAAAATTGTCAGGCCTGAGGTGGATTCATATGTTTCTAACACCGGATTGTGCGGTTTTTGCTTTTTCTGGCCTTTTTGCTGCTTAGGGCGCAAATATTTGCCCTCAACAAGCTCTTCCCTGATTTCGCTGATATCCCGGGGAGAAGCGGACGAAAGCTGCTGAATCAGCTGATCAAAATATTCGATCTCTTCCTGTGCCAGCCTGATTTGCTCCTCGACAACTGCGACCGAATTTTTCGCTTTCTGATACTTCGTGAAATAGGCCTGTGCGTTTTCAGAAGGCGTTTTGTTTGGGTTTAAAGGAATCGTGATTGTCGGGCTTTCTTCATCATAATAATTGATGACCTCAGCCTGTTTATCACCTTTTTTTAGCATATATAAATTAGCGGTTAAAAGCTCTCCGTAAAGCTGAAACTCCTTCGCGTTTTCCGAATACTCCAGGGTTTTCTCTAATTTTTTGATTTTGTTGGCATTTTTCTTCCTTTCGTTTACAACAAAACGCTCAAGATCCTGAGCCTGTTGCTTGACCCGGTCTCGTTCAGCTTTTCCGAAATAAAAACGGTCGAGCAGTTCGCTTAATGAATCAAAACGGCGCGCTTCGCCCTTTAGATGAGTCAGCTCCAGCAGATAAAAATATTCCTTTCCGTTTACAGTCGTAATGTTGGGAATGAAACGGTGCTCTTTCACTTCGGCAAACAGTGCCAGCAACGCTTTTGGCAGTGTGACTTTGTTGGCAAGGCCTGCTCTGTGAACCGCTTCTTTGGCGAAAAGCGGAGACACCCCTGAAAAGTGGTCGACAATTTGTTTATCAAGCCTTCCTTCTTGAAAGCTGAGGTGACGCAAAATATCATCTTCTGACGCCTCAAGAGGCGATATTTTGTCCTGAGCAGGCGGAAGCTTATAATCTTGGCCGGGCAGTACTGTACGGTAGCTGTTCATTGACGGTGATAAGTGCTTAAGTCCGTCGATGATCACATTTTCTGCTGCGTCAGTCAAAATGATATTGCTGTGGCGGCCCATAATTTCTACATAAAGCTTTCGTACGGTTTCATCGCCAATTTCGTTTCGGCTTTTGATATGAAAAATCATAATGCGGTCTAAGCCCGCTTGTTCAATTTTCTCAATGAATCCGCCTTCGATATGCTTTCTCAGCAACATGCAAAACATTGGCGGTTCGCTTGGATTTTCATAAGCTTGTGCCGTGATATGCACCCGTGAATAGCTCGGATGTGCCGATAATAATAGTTTTTGGTTTTTTCCCTGGGCACGGATGTGGAAAATCACATCGTGCTTATATGGCTGATGGATTTTTGTAATTCGTCCGCCCATTATTTTCTCGTTAAGTTCGTGTGTCATTCCGTATGTAAACATGCCATCAAACGACATATGCAATACACCCTCTCATTCTTCCTGCATTCGATAATTATAGCATGAAATGGGACGAGTCAGAATAAGCATGCTTATAGAGTGATATCTCTATAAGAGAGCAGGGGAGTGGACGAGCGGAATGAAGTTTCATGAAATGGGACAAACAGATTTACTAGAGGCAACCAATACGTCCATGAAACAAGGATTAACAGAAAAAGAGGTAAAAAAACGCCTTGACAAGCATGGACCAAACGAGCTGCAAGAAGGGAAAAAAACTTCAGCGCTTCTCTTGTTTTTCGCGCAGTTCAAAGATTTTATGGTGCTTGTGCTTCTGGCGGCAACGTTAATCTCAGGTTTTCTTGGTGAATATGTAGATGCGGTTGCGATTATTGCGATTGTGTTTGTGAATGGCATACTCGGTTTCTTTCAAGAAAGGCGTGCTGAGCAATCTCTTCAGGCTTTAAAAGAGCTTTCAACACCGCATGTCATGGCACTCAGGGAAGGAAGCTGGACAAAGATTCCTTCTAAGGAACTGGTGCCGGGTGATATTGTGAAATTTACGAGCGGGGACAGAATTGGCGCAGACGTTCGAATTGTTGAAGCGAGAAGCCTTGAAATAGAAGAATCAGCGCTAACCGGGGAATCAATCCCGGTTGTGAAGCATGCTGATAAATTGAAAAAACCGGATGTTTCACTTGGCGATATTACCAATATGGCATTTATGGGTACGATTGTGACCCGCGGCAGCGGTGTGGGGGTTGTCGTCGGGACAGGAATGAATACGGCTATGGGGAAAATTGCCGACATGCTTGAATCGGCAGGGACATTGTCAACCCCGCTGCAAAGAAGACTGGAGCAGCTCGGGAAGATTTTGATTGTTGTTGCATTGCTTCTGACCGTACTTGTCGTTGCTGTCGGTGTTATTCAGGGTCATGATCTGTACAGTATGTTTTTAGCAGGTGTCTCGTTAGCGGTAGCCGCTATTCCGGAGGGGCTGCCGGCGATTGTGACAGTGGCGCTTTCGCTTGGTGTACAGAGGATGATTAAACAAAAATCCATTGTTAGAAAGCTTCCTGCTGTTGAAACGCTTGGGTGTGCGTCTATCATTTGTTCAGATAAAACAGGGACAATGACCCAAAACAAAATGACGGTGACACATGTCTGGTCCGGAGGGAAAACATGGAGAGTGGCAGGGGCCGGCTATGAACCGAAAGGAAGCTTCACACTAAACGAAAAAGAGATCAGTGTCAATGAACATAAGCCGCTTCAGCAGATGCTTCTGTTCGGAGCGCTTTGTAACAACTCCAATATTGAGAAAAGAGACGGCGAATATGTGCTTGACGGAGATCCGACAGAGGGAGCGCTGCTCACCGCGGCAAGAAAAGGCGGTTTTTCAAAGGAGTTTGTTGAATCAAACTACCGGGTGATCGAAGAATTTCCGTTTGATTCTGCACGGAAAATGATGACTGTCATCGTAGAGGATCAAGACAGAAAGCGCTATATCATTACAAAAGGTGCACCGGATGTACTGATGCAGCGATCTTCCCGTATTTATTATGATGGCTCAGCGGCTCTTTTTTCAAATGAAAGAAAAGCAGAAACAGAGGCGGTATTAAGACATTTGGCATCACAGGCGCTCAGAACGATAGCGGTCGCCTACAGGCCGATAAAAGCAGGCGAAACACCGTCAATGGAGCAGGCGGAAAAAGATCTGACCATGCTTGGCCTTTCAGGTATCATTGATCCCCCGCGGCCGGAAGTCAGACAGGCGATAAAAGAATGCCGTGAAGCAGGAATTAAGACCGTTATGATAACAGGTGATCATGTAGAAACCGCTAAAGCGATAGCGAAAGACTTGCGCCTCCTTCCGAAAAGCGGCAAAATCATGGACGGCAAGATGCTGAATGAACTTTCTCAAGAAGAGCTTTCTCATGTGGTGGAGGATGTGTATGTATTTGCCCGCGTTTCCCCTGAACATAAACTAAAAATCGTAAAAGCCTATCAGGAGAACGGGCATATTGTGGCGATGACGGGAGACGGCGTCAATGATGCTCCTGCCATTAAACAAGCTGATATCGGCGTCTCTATGGGCATTACCGGGACAGATGTGGCCAAAGAAGCATCATCTCTTGTTCTCGTAGATGATAATTTTGCGACGATTAAATCAGCGATAAAAGAAGGCAGGAACATCTACGAAAATATCAGGAAGTTTATCAGATACCTGTTGGCGTCTAACGTCGGAGAAATCCTTGTCATGCTGTTTGCGATGCTGCTCGCCCTTCCTTTACCGCTCGTTCCGATTCAGATTTTGTGGGTCAACTTGGTGACGGACGGATTGCCGGCAATGGCGCTCGGCATGGATCAGCCGGAAGGAGACGTCATGAAGCGCAAGCCCCGTCATCCGAAAGAAGGGGTATTTGCCCGCAAGCTAGGATGGAAGGTCGTTTCCAGAGGATTTTTAATCGGAGTTGCCACTATTTTAGCGTTTATCATCGTGTACCACCGCAATCCGGAAAACTTGGCTTATGCCCAGACGATCGCGTTTGCCACATTGGTGCTGGCTCAGCTTATTCACGTTTTTGACTGCCGCAGCGAAACTTCTGTTTTCTCTAGAAATCCGTTTCAAAACCTGTATTTAATCGGCGCGGTATTGTCATCCATTTTGCTGATGCTTGTAGTAATCTACTATCCGCCGCTTCAGCCGATTTTCCATACTGTAGCCATCACGCCGGGGGACTGGATGCTCGTCATCGGTATGTCCGCCATCCCTACTTTTTTGCTGGCGGGGTCACTTTTAACAAGAAAAAAATAAATTCATATGATATAATCTTAGGGGTAATAGCGTGTCTATTGCCCTTTTATTATGAGAACAGGGAAGAATTGGGTGTTTTAAAATGATACGAAGTATGACAGGCTTCGGCAGTGCAAGCAAAACACAAGACGATCTCTCTGTAAGCGTTGAACTTAAATCTGTGAACTACAGATTTAAAGAAGTGAACGCTCGTTTGCCAAGGCCTTTGCTATATTTTGAAGATAAGCTGAAACAGACCATTCTGCAGCATATTCAGCGCGGAAGAATTGAGCTTTTCGTATCCGTTGACAGCGATATGCTTGTTGAGAAAAGGCTTGAAATTGATTGGCCGCTGCTCGATGAGTTTGTCGCAGCCGCGAGAGATATGAAGAAGCGGTATCAATTGTCTGCAGAGCCCGATGTAATGGATTTCTTTAAGCTTGATCATGTCGTCCAGGTTCATGAAGAACAGACGCAAAATGACAAGCTGGAGGCGTTGATCATCGATGCTGCAGAAGAAGCGGTAAAAGGTCTCTGTGAAATGCGTGAAAAAGAGGGGCTGCTCTTAGCGAAAGACTGCCTGATGCATATTGATCAGCTTGAAGAGCTGGTGAGAGAAACTGAATTGCTGGCTGCAGATGTCGTATCTCGTTACCGGGAACGGCTGTACGCCAGAATCAAAGAATGGACTGAAGACGTATTAGACGAGAGCCGGCTTGTAACAGAATGCGCTATTTTTGCAGACCGCTCTGATATCACTGAAGAGATTACAAGGCTGAAGAGCCACTTCGCCCAGTTTCGTGATATATTAGCTAGTGGCGGAGCTGTCGGGCGCAAACTCGACTTTCTTGTTCAGGAGCTCAATCGGGAAGCAAATACGATCGGCTCAAAAGCAAATGATCATCAGATCACAAAGCTTGTCGTTGAAATGAAAAGTTCTATTGAAAAAATAAAAGAACAAGTGCAAAATATAGAATAGTGACTGTGCGTATTGTTTACAGACGGTCTTACTAGGCTAAACTAGAGACGTCTATTTTACAGGGGGAACGTAGAAGATGACGATTAAACTGATTAATATCGGATTTGGCAATATCATCTCCGCCAATCGGATGATTTCGATTGTCAGCCCGGAGTCTGCGCCAATCAAACGGATGATTCAGGATGCAAGAGACCGCGGAATGCTAATTGACGCTACATACGGACGAAGAACCCGTGCAGTTGTCGTCATGGATAGTGATCACATTATCTTATCTGCCGTCCAGCCTGAGACAGTTGCACACAGACTTTCTGTTAAAGAAGAAATTATGGATGAAGGGCAGGGGTAATTGCCGCATGAAAGAAAGAGGGTTATTAATCGTTCTCTCAGGTCCCTCAGGAGTTGGTAAAGGAACGGTTCGACAAGCGATCTTTTCGCAGGAAGACACAAAATTTGAATATTCGATTTCAGTAACCACAAGAAGTCCAAGAGAGGGCGAAGTGAACGGAGTCGATTATTTTTTCAAAACAAGAGATGAATTCGAGCAAATGATTGCGGACAACAAGCTGCTTGAATGGGCAGAGTATGTCGGCAATTATTACGGCACGCCAGTCGATTATGTTGAACAGACGCTTCAAGATGGAAAAGACGTCTTTTTAGAAATTGAAGTTCAAGGGGCTCTTCAAGTGAGAAATGCTTTCCCGGAAGGCCTGTTTATTTTCCTTGCGCCTCCAAGCCTTTCTGAACTGAAAAACAGAATCGTGACACGAGGCACAGAAACAGACGCTCTGATTGAAAATCGAATGAAAGCTGCAAAAGCTGAGATCGAAATGATGGATGCTTATGACTATGTCGTTGAAAACGATAATGTCGAAACGGCTTGCGATAAAATCAAAGCAATCGTTCTTGCTGAACATTTGAAGCGTGAACGCGTTGCACCAAGATATAAGAAAATGCTGGAGGTTGAATAATCAATGTTAGATCCGTCAATTGATTCTTTAATGAATAAATTAGATTCAAAATATACGCTCGTGACTGTTTCTGCGAGACGCGCCCGTGAAATGCAAATCAAAAAAGACCAAATGATTGAACATACGATTTCACACAAATATGTAGGCAAAGCTTTAGAAGAAATTGATGCAGGCCTGCTTTCGTTTGAAAAGGAAGACCGCGAATAGTAGCACAAGTAGCAACCTATATCATGTAGGTTGTTATTTTTTTCCGTGCGGTTTTGTAAAGTGCAGAGGGGGAGAATTCATTGCTAAACAATCGAAATGTGTTACTTTGCGTGAGCGGAGGCATCGCTGTTTATAAAGCCTGTGCGTTAACAAGCAAGCTGGTTCAGGCAGGAGCAAATGTCAAAGTGATTATGACTGAATCCGCTTGCCGATTCGTTTCACCGCTGACATTTCAGGCATTGAGCCGCCACGAAGTCTATACAGATACATTTAAAGAACAAAATCCAAGCGTTATTTCTCATATTGATGCCGCAGACTGGGCCGACTTGATTATCGTAGCGCCGGCTACGGCTAATGTGATTGGAAAACTGGCAAACGGCATCGCTGATGATATGCTGACGACAACATTGTTGGCAGCAACGGCTCCCGTTTGGATCGCGCCGGCGATGAACGTTCATATGTATGACCACCCGGCAGTCAAACGAAACATTTCTGTTCTTTATCAGGACGGTTATCGTTTTATTGAGCCAAGTGAGGGCTATTTAGCATGCGGTTACGTAGGAAAAGGCAGATTGGAAGAGCCGGAAAACATCGTAAAGCTGGCCGAGAAACATTTTGCTGAAGAAACATCCGCTCCTTTAGAAGGCAAGCATGTGGTCATTACAGCCGGCCCAACGCGGGAAGCGATTGATCCTGTCCGGTTTTTTACCAATAAATCGACGGGCAAAATGGGCTACGCACTAGCGGAGGCTGCTGTTCAGCTCGGCGCACGGGTAACCTTAATTTCTGGGCCTGTTTCACTTGATCAGCCTAAAGGCCTTGCTGAGTTTATCACTGTTCAATCGGCTGCGGATATGCGCGAAGCTGTGCTCTCTGTGTATGACGCAAGCGATATAGTCATTAAAACAGCTGCGGTAGCCGATTTTACGCCGAAAACAGTATTTGACCATAAAATGAAAAAACAAGACGGCGGCATGACCTTAGAACTGAAAAGAACAGTCGATATTTTGAAAGAATTGGGCGAGAAAAAGAAAGAGCAGATTTTGGTCGGATTTGCCGCCGAAACACAAGACATTGAACACTATGCACGTAAAAAGCTCGCCGCTAAAAACCTTGATTTGATTGTGGCAAATGATGTGAAAGCAAATGGGGCCGGTTTTGGTGCTGATACGAATATCGTGACAATCTTTTTCAAAGACGGGCATAAACGCGAACTCCCGATTATGTCTAAGCTCGATGTTTCTTTTGAAATCCTTCAGGAGATCGCAGCCCTCTCAAAACAAACCGGAGAGCGCTCATGAATTTTGCCGAAGTCATCGTTGATGTGAGCACCAAAAATATAGACAGGCCTTTTGATTATAAAATCCCAGACCATCTCAAGGGCATGATCAAAACGGGGATGCGGGTCATTGTTCCGTTTGGCCCCCGTAAGATTCAAGGGTTTGTGACAGCAGTCAAAGAAGCATCTGACCTATCGGGAAAATCTGTCAAGGAAGTAGAGGATTTATTAGATCTTACACCTGTTCTGACAGAGGAGCTTATGGATCTGTCATCATGGCTGTCAGACAAAACGCTGTCTTTTAAAATAACGGCGCTTCAAGCAATGCTGCCTGCCGCCTTAAAGGCGAAATATGAAAAAGAATTAAAAATTGCACACGGCGCCGATCTTCCGCCGCAAGTGGAACGGCTGTTTACTGAAACAAAGACGCTGTTGTATTCGGATATACCCGATCATGATACGCTGAAACTGATTCAAAGGCATGTTCAAAAAGGGGACATTGACGTGACGTATAAAGTCGCGCAAAAAACCAATAAAAAAATGGTCAGGCATATTCAGGCAAATGCGAGTAAAGAAGAGCTTGCTAAGCAGGCTGAGGGATTGTCCCGCCAAGCAGCAAAACAGCAGGCGATTCTTCACTTTCTCATCTCTGAGCCGGAAGGTGTGAAAATTCCTGCGGCGGAATTGTGCAAAAAAACGGACACGAGCTCTGCAACCATCAAAACCCTTATCCAAAAAGGGCTTTTGAAGGAAAGCTATGAAGAGGTTTACAGAGATCCCTATCAGGACAAAATGTTCAAAAAAACAGAGCCCCTGCCGCTGACAGACGAACAGAGGGCTGCCTTCGAGCCCATACGCGAGACATTGGACAGCGATGAGCATAAAGTGTTCCTCCTTCACGGCGTGACAGGAAGCGGAAAAACGGAAATTTATCTGCAATCAATTGAAAAAGTACTGGCGAAAGGAAAAGAAGCCATCGTCCTCGTACCGGAAATATCGCTGACGCCGCAAATGGTCAACCGCTTCAAGGGCCGCTTCGGCTCCCAGGTGGCAGTCATGCACAGCGGTTTATCCACAGGAGAAAAATATGACGAGTGGCGTAAAATCCACCGGAAGGAAGTACGGCTTGTCGTCGGTGCCAGATCCGCCATTTTTGCTCCGTTTGAAAATCTCGGAATGATAATCATCGATGAAGAGCACGAGTCTTCCTATAAACAGGAAGAAATGCCGCGCTATCATGCGAAAGAGGTGGCAATCAAGCGGGCTGAGCATCACAGCTGCCCGGTTGTATTAGGGAGTGCTACGCCGACATTAGAGTCATATGCAAGAGCGCAAAAGGGCGTATACGAGCTTCTTTCACTGAAGCACCGTGTTAACCATCGGGTGATGCCTGAGGTTTCGCTTGTCGATATGAGAGAGGAGCTTAGAAACGGCAATCGCTCGATGTTTTCAGTTGAATTGATGGAAAAGCTTGAAGAAACGATTGCCAAGGGTGAGCAGGCGGTGCTGTTTTTAAATAAGAGGGGCTATTCTTCCTTTGTGATGTGCAGGGATTGCGGCTATGTCCCGCAATGCCCGCACTGCGACATTTCCATGACGTATCATCGTTACGGCCAAAGGCTGAAATGCCATTATTGCGGACATGAAGAGCCTGTTCCGCACACTTGTCCTGAATGCGCAAGCGAGCATATCCGCTTTTTCGGAACGGGAACACAGCGAGTGGAGGAAGAGCTGACAAAAGTGCTGCCAAGTGCGAGAGTGATTCGGATGGATGTTGACACGACATCACGGAAAGGCGCCCATGAAAAATTACTGTCAGCTTTCGGAGAAGGAAAAGCGGATATTCTTCTCGGAACGCAAATGATCGCGAAAGGGCTTGATTTTCCGAATGTCACGCTTGTCGGAGTGTTAAGTGCTGATACAACACTTCATATTCCTGATTTCAGATCGGCTGAAAAAACATTTCAGCTGTTAACGCAAGTCAGCGGCCGGGCAGGCAGGCATGAAAAGCCCGGCCATGTCATCATTCAAACGTATACACCGTCTCATTACAGTATCCAGCTGACGAAAACACACGATTATGAAACGTTCTATCAGCATGAAATGGCGCACAGGAGAGAGCAATCCTATCCGCCATACTACTATTTGGCTCTTGTGACTGTTTCTCATGAGGAAGTGGCGAAAGCAGCGGTTACAGCTGAAAAAATCGCTCATTTTTTGAAAGCAAACTGCGGAGCTGACACGAAAATTCTCGGACCAAGCGCGTCGCCGATAGCCAGGATCAAAGATAGATATCGCTATCAATGCGTGATAAAATACAAACAGGAAACCCAGTTATCCGCTTTATTGAAGAAGATACTGGAACATTATAAACGCGAAATTGAACAAAAACATGTAATGATTTCAATTGATATGAATCCTTATATGATGATGTAAGATCTCACGTCTTGGAGGGTAACAAATTGGCAGTAAAAAAGGTCGTCACACATCCTGCGGAGGTTTTGGAAACACCTGCGGAAACCGTGACTGTTTTTGATAAAAAATTAAAAAAACTGCTTGACGATATGTACGACACCATGCTTGAAATGGATGGTGTCGGACTGGCAGCGCCGCAAATCGGCATTTTAAAAAGAGCGGCCGTTGTAGACATCGGGGATGACAGAGGGAGAATTGATCTTGTTAATCCTGAAATTTTAGAAAAAAGCGGCGAGCAAACAGGAATTGAAGGATGCTTGAGCTTTCCTGGCGTCTATGGTGATGTCACACGTGCCGATTATGTCAAAGTGCGCGCGTTTAACCGTCAGGGAAAACCATTCATTCTGGAAGCGCGAGGCTTTTTAGCAAGAGCCGTGCAGCATGAAATGGACCACTTAGACGGTGTGCTGTTTACATCTAAAATAAGTAAATACTATACAGAAGATGAACTAGCGGATATGGAAGGATGATTTGATGACGAGAATCGTATTTATGGGAACGCCAGATTTTTCAGTTCCTGTTTTAAGAACCCTGATTGAGGACGGATATGAAGTAGTGGGGGTCGTCACACAGCCGGACCGTCCGAAGGGCAGAAAAAAAGTCATGACACCTCCTCCGGTAAAGGAAGAGGCATTGCGTCACAGCATCCCGGTTCTTCAGCCGGAAAAAGTCAGATTGACAGAAGAAATTGAGAAAGTGCTGGCATTAAAGCCTGACCTGATTGTAACGGCGGCATTCGGACAAATTTTGCCTAAAGAGCTTCTCGACAGTCCAAAATACGGCTGCATTAACGTTCACGCATCCCTTTTGCCGGAACTGCGCGGCGGGGCACCGATCCATTATTCCATTCTGCAGGGAAAGAAGAAAACCGGGGTTACCATTATGTATATGGTAGAAAAATTGGATGCGGGCGATATGATCTCAAAAGTGGAAGTGGATATTGAAGAAACCGACAATGTAGGAACACTGCACGATAAATTAAGCGTTGCTGGCGCGAAGCTATTGTCTGAAACGGTTCCAAACGTCATTGCCGGCAGCATATCACCTGAAAAGCAGGATGAAGAGAAAGCGACGTACGCGCCTAATATCAAAAGAGAGCAAGAGCTGCTCGACTGGTCCAGAACGGGCGAAGAGCTTTACAACCAGATCCGCGGCTTAAATCCTTGGCCTGTTGCCTATACGACGCTTAATGGACAAAACTTGAAAGTGTGGGAATCGAAAAAAACACCCGCACCAACCAAAGCTGAGCCCGGCACAGTCGTTGCAGTTGAAAAGGAAGGGATTATCGTTGCCACAGGTAACGAGACGGCTCTGTTATTAACCGAACTCCAGCCGGCAGGCAAAAAACGAATGAAAGGCGAAGACTTTGTGCGAGGCGCTCATGTTGAAGCCGGTGATGTGTTAGGAGTAAACAATGAAAAAAACTAGTGTTCGTGACATCGCCCTTGAGGCGCTGATCAAATTAGAACAAAACCAGGCATACAGCAACCTGCTGCTGAAATCGGTCATTAAATCAAATGAACTGAGTGATCAGGACAGAGGGCTTTTGACTGAACTTGTCTATGGTACATTACAAAATAAGATCGCGCTTGATTATATGCTTAAACCGTTTATCAATAAGCCTCAAAAGGTAAAGCCGTGGGTGATTCAGCTTCTTCGCCTATCCTTATATCAAATGGAGTATTTAGAGAAGATTCCAGACAGGGCAGCCATCCATGAAGCGGTTGAGATTG
The DNA here is from genome assembly GCF_044570195.1 of Bacillus sp. SG20033. Lineage (NCBI taxonomy): Bacteria > Bacillati > Bacillota > Bacilli > Caryophanales > Bacillaceae > Bacillus > Bacillus sp. SG20033. The sequence goes on from NZ_CP172606.1 coordinate 1,716,175, forward strand.
CTAAAATCCGCGGACACAAAGGCATTGCTTCATTTGTCAACGGCGTGCTCCGTTCTATTCAGCGCGAAGGTGTTCCATCCTTTGACGCGATCGAAGATCCTGTACGCCGGCTGGCGACAGAAACAAGCCATCCGGAGTGGCTTGTGAAAGAGTGGGCGGATGCGTATGGATTTGAAGCTGCGGAAAAGATTTGCCGCATCCATCTCATTCCGCCGAAACAGACGCTGCGTGTCAATCAAATGAAAGCAGACAGAGCTGAGCTACTTGACCAAATGGCTGCTGAGGGAATCGAAGTTGAAAAAGGCGACCTCGCTGAAGATGCTGTGAAGCTCTTAAAGGGATCAATTGCCGGAACTCATTTCTTCCAAAACGGCGAAGTATCCATCCAGGATGAGAGCTCCATGCTCGTCGCCCGCGCCCTTGATCCTAAGCCTGATGAAACAGTGCTTGACGCGTGTGCGGCGCCTGGCGGCAAGTCAGCTCATATCGCAGAATTAATGAAGAACAAGGGGAGCGTTACGTCGCTTGATCTTCACAAACATAAAGTGAAGCTGATCAAAGAAGCGGCAAACCGTCTTGGCCTGACAATCATTCATGCGGAGACAATGGATGCGAGAAAAGCGGGGGAAACGTTTGAAAACGAACAGTTTGACCGGATATTGGTTGATGCTCCGTGCTCAGGTTTCGGTGTTATCAGAAGAAAGCCGGACATGAAATACACGAAAAAGCCTGACGACAGCGCGCGTCTAGCTGAAATCCAGCTGTCGATCCTGAGGGAAATCGCACCATTAGTAAAAAAAGGTGGCACTCTTGTCTACAGTACGTGTACAATGGACCGGACAGAAAATGATGAAGTAATACATGCGTTTATACAAGAACATCCTGATTTTGAACCCGATTTGTCTCTTGAAAAGCGGCTGCCTGAAAAGGTGAGACCCTTTGTTCGGGATGGAAGGCTTCAAATCCTTCCTCATTATTTCGGAACAGATGGTTTCTTTATTTGCAGCATGAGAAAGAAGGGATAAGCAATGGCAGAACTTAATAAAACAAAAGTAAGAAAAGAATTGCGGACAGAGCGTCCGTCTATTTATTCTTTTGAATTAGATGAAATCAAACAATGGCTGACAGATAATGGAGAGAAATCGTTCCGTGCAGCCCAGATCTTTGAATGGCTATATGAAAAACGCGTATCTTCTTTTGAAGATATGACAAACCTCTCAAAGGATCTGCGTGAGAAATTAAACACTCACTTTGTGTTAACAACGCTGAAAACGGCTGTTAAACAAACCTCTCAAGACGGTACGATGAAATTTTTGTTTGAGCTTCATGACGGTTATACCATCGAAACCGTTTTAATGAGACACGAGTATGGCAATTCTGTATGTGTAACGACACAAGTCGGCTGCCGTATTGGCTGCACATTCTGCGCGTCAACGCTTGGAGGCTTAAAACGAAACCTTGAAGCAGGGGAAATTGTCGCTCAAGTAGTCAAAGTGCAAAAAGCTCTTGATGAAACGGATGAACGCGTCAGCTCTGTCGTGATCATGGGAATCGGTGAACCTTTTGATAACTTTAACGAAATGCTCGCTTTCTTGAAAATCATTAACCATGACAAGGGCCTGAATATCGGTGCTCGCCATATTACGGTCTCTACGAGTGGAATCATCCCGAAAATTTACGAATTTGCTGATCAGCAAATGCAGATTAACTTTGCAATTTCTCTGCACGCGCCGAACACAGAAATCAGAAGCCGTTTGATGCCGATTAACAGAGCATATAAACTGCCTGATCTAATGGAAGCCGTTAAATATTATATTAATAAAACGGGACGCCGGATCAGTTTTGAATACGGGCTGTTCGGAGGCGTAAACGACCAGGTGGAACACGCCGAAGAGCTTGCCGACTTGCTGGAAGGAGTCAAATGCCACGTGAACTTGATTCCGGTAAACTACGTGCCTGAACGGGACTATGTGCGCACACCGCGTGATCAGATTTTTGCTTTTGAAAAAACGCTGAAATCCCGCGGAGTAAATGTCACAATCCGAAGAGAGCAAGGACATGACATTGACGCAGCCTGCGGTCAGCTTCGCGCGAAGGAGCGTCAAGACGAGACGAGGTGATGAGGGTTGTTAACAGCCTTAAAAACAGATACAGGAAAAATCCGCCAGCATAATGAAGATGATGCGGGGATATTCAAGGGGAAAGATGAATTTGTATTAGCGGTTGTCGCTGATGGCATGGGCGGCCATCTTGCTGGAGATGTTGCGAGCAAGATGGCTGTGAAAGCCATGGGGGAGAAATGGAATGAAGCAGAGACAATTCCAACTGCGCCCTCGGATTGTGAAAAATGGCTCATAGAACAGATTCTTTCGGTAAACAGCAAAATATACGATCACGCTCAAGCCCACGAAGAATGCCAAGGCATGGGGACGACGATTGTATGTGCACTTTTTACGGGGAAAACGGTTTCTGTTGCCCATATCGGAGACAGCAGATGCTATTTGCTTCAAGACGATGATTTCGTTCAAGTGACAGAAGACCATTCGCTTGTAAATGAACTGGTTCGCACTGGAGAGATCTCCAGAGAAGACGCTGAACATCATCCGCGAAAAAATGTGTTGACGAAGGCGCTTGGAACAGACCAGTCAGTCAGCATTGACACCCGTTCCTTTGATATAGAACCCGGAGACAAACTGCTTCTATGTTCTGACGGACTGACGAATAAAGTGGAAGGCACTGAGTTAAAAGACATCCTGCAAAGCGATTCAGCTCCTCAGGAAAAAGTAAACCTGCTTGTGGACAAAGCCAATCAGAATGGCGGAGAAGACAACATAACAGCAGTTTTGCTTGAGCTTGCTTTACAAGTTGAAGAGGGTGAAGATCAGTGCTAATCGGCAAGCGGATCAGCGGGCGTTACCAAATTCTCCGCGTTATAGGCGGCGGGGGAATGGCCAACGTGTATTTAGCTGAGGATATCATTCTAGACCGTGAAGTCGCAATTAAAATCCTGCGGTTTGACTATGCAAATGACAATGAATTTATCAGACGTTTCCGCAGAGAAGCCCAATCCGCATCAAGCCTCGATCACCCGAATATTGTCAGCATTTACGATTTGGGCGAGGAAGATGATATTTATTATATTGTCATGGAATACGTTGAAGGCATGACGCTTAAAGAATACATAACAGCAAATGGGCCGCTTCACCCTAAAGAAGCGCTGAACATCATGGAGCAAATTGTCTCAGCCATCGCTCATGCCCATCAAAACCAGATTGTTCACAGAGACATCAAGCCGCATAACATTTTGATTGATCATATGGGAAATATCAAAGTAACGGATTTTGGAATTGCGATGGCACTAAGTTCGACCACAATCACCCATACCAATTCAGTTCTGGGCTCGGTCCATTACTTATCACCTGAACAGGCCCGGGGCGGCTTAGCCACAAAAAAATCGGATATTTATGCGCTTGGAATCGTTCTATTTGAGCTTTTAACCGGCCGTATTCCGTTTGATGGAGAGTCAGCAGTCAGCATCGCCTTGAAGCATCTTCAAGCGGAAACTCCTTCGGCAAAAAGGTGGAATCCATCGGTCCCCCAAAGCGTTGAAAACATTATACTCAAGGCAACTGCCAAAGATCCTTTTCATCGCTACGAAACGGCTGAAGACATGGAAGCAGACATAAAAACAGCTTTTGATGCCGACAGAATCAATGAAAAGAGATTTACGGTTCAAGAAGATGAAGAAATGACAAAAGCGATACCTATCATTAAAGATGAAGAACTCGCTAAAGCTGCTGGCGAAAAAGAAGCTGAAGTGACAACCGCACAAGAAAACAAAACAAAGAAGAACGGCAAAAGAAAAAAGTGGCCGTGGGTTTTGCTCACGATATGCCTCGTTTTTATCACAGCTGGAATTCTTGCTGTCACTGTTTTTCCGTCGCTTTTCATGCCTAAGGATGTCAAAATACCTGATGTCTCCGGAATGGAATACGAAAAAGCCGCAGGGCTCTTGGAAAAAGAAGGTTTACAGGTTGATTCCGAGGTGTTGGAAATCTCAGATGAAAAAATTGAAGAGGGCCTGATGGTAAAAACGGATCCTAAAGCGGATACCACAGTCAAAGAAGGCGCCACGGTCACCCTTTATAAGAGCACCGGAAAAGCAAAAACGGAGATCGGTGATGTGACAGGCCAAACGGTCGACCAGGCAAAAAAAGCGTTGAAGGACCAAGGGTTTAAACATGTAACGGTAAATGAAGTGAATGACGAGAAAAACGCGGGAACTGTCATTGACCAAAATCCTTCAGCAGGGACTGAGCTTGTCCCGAGTGAAGATCAAGTCAAACTTACAGTCAGTATCGGACCCGAAGACATTACACTTAGAGACTTGAAAACCTACAGTAAAGAAGCAGCGTCTGGATATCTGGAAGACAACGGATTGAAGCTTGTAGAAAAAGAAGCATACTCAGATGATGTTCCAGAAGGACAGGTTGTCAAACAAAAACCAGCAGCAGGTACGGCAGTAAAGCCGGGAAACGAAATTGAAGTGACATTCTCTCTCGGACCAGAGAAAAAACCTGCGAAAACAGTGAAAGAAAAGGTCAAGATCCCCTATGAACCAGAAAATGAAGGGGACGAGCTTCAAGTGCAAATCGCGGTTGACGATGCTGATCACAGCATCTCTGACACTTACGAAGAATTTAAGATAAAAGAGCCGACTGAACGAACGATCGAACTAAAGATTGAACCCGGCCAAAAAGGGTACTATCAAGTAATGGTAAACAATAAAGTTGTCAGCTACAAAACCATTGAGTATCCGAAAGATGAATAACAAGGAGGGAAAATATGCCTGAGGGCAAAATTATTAAGGCGCTAAGCGGCTTTTACTATGTACTGGATGAATCAGAGGATTCAGATAAAGTAATACAATGCAGAGGAAGAGGCATTTTCAGAAAAAACAAAATTACCCCTCTTGTCGGTGATTACGTTGTGTATCAAGCTGAAAATGACAAAGAAGGATATTTAATGGAAATTAAAGAAAGAACCAACGAGCTTATCAGGCCGCCAATTTGCAACGTTGATCAAGCGGTCCTGGTTTTCTCAGCGGTTCAGCCTTCTTTCAGCACGGCATTGCTCGACCGCTTCCTGGTTCTCGTTGAGGCCAATGATATTCAGCCGATTATATGCATTACTAAAATGGATCTGATTGAAGATCAAGATACAGAAGATACGATACAAGCCTATGCAGAGGACTATCGGAATATTGGTTATGACGTATACCTTACCTCCTCTAAGGACCAAGACAGTTTAGCGGACATCATCCCGCATTTTCAGGATAAAACAACGGTATTTGCCGGTCAGTCCGGTGTTGGGAAATCCTCGCTTCTCAACGCGATCAGTCCGGAGCTCGGATTGAGAACAAACGAGATTTCAGAGCATTTGGGCCGCGGGAAACACACAACCCGCCACGTGGAGCTGATTCACACGTCCGGAGGTTTGGTTGCAGATACACCGGGATTCAGCTCGCTTGAATTTACAGACATTGAGGAAGAAGAGCTGGGCTATACCTTCCCTGATATCAGAGAAAAAAGCGCTTCATGCAAATTTAGAGGCTGTTTACATCTGAAAGAGCCGAAATGTGCGGTGAAACAAGCTGTTGAAGACGGGGAATTAAAGCAGTATCGCTATGACCATTATGTTGAATTTATGACGGAGATTAAAGACAGAAAGCCGAGGTATTAGCATAATGATAAAGGTTGCACCATCTATTCTTTCCGCTGATTTTGCCGCTTTAGGCAATGAGATTAAAGATGTAGAAAAAGGCGGAGCCGATTGTATTCATATTGATGTTATGGACGGCCATTTTGTCCCGAATATCACAATCGGTCCGCTGATTGTAGAAGCAGTCCGGCCGGTAACGGATCTGCCGCTCGATGTCCATTTAATGATAGAAGAGCCGGATCGTTATATCCCGGCTTTTGCGAAAGCAGGCGCAGATATCCTGTCTGTGCATGCTGAGGCATGTCCGCACCTGCACCGTACCATCCAGCTCATTAAAGAGCAAGGAGTGAAGGCCGGAGTAGTTCTAAACCCGCATACCCCTGTACAAGTCATCGAGCATGTTTTCGACGATCTCGATCTTGTTCTTTTAATGACGGTGAACCCGGGCTTCGGCGGGCAGAAATTTATTCATTCAGTCCTTCCTAAAATAAAAGAGGTTAAGCGAATGGCGGATGAAAAAGGAAAAAAAGATCTGTTAATTGAAGTAGACGGCGGCGTCAACAAAGAAACCGCTCCGCTCGTCATTGAAGCGGGCGCAAATTTACTCGTTGCCGGTTCAGCTGTTTATGGCCAGTCTGACCGCAAAAAAGCAATTTCTGAAATCAGAGGAAGTAAATAAGCAGCTTTAGAAAAGAGCTGGGCATACAATAGCCTAAGCTCTTTTTCCTGTATGCAGAGAAAGGAATCAGAGATGAAAACAATTAATATCGTTGCGGGAGGCCCGAAAAATCTCATTCCCGATCTAACCAGCTATACGGAGGAACACACGCTTTGGATCGGGGTTGACAAAGGCACCGTCACTCTCTTAGATGCCGGGATCATTCCTGTTGAAGCCTTCGGAGATTTTGACAGCATAACAGAGCAAGAACGCCGGCGAATAGAAATAGCAGCTCCCGCCCTTCATGTGTATCAAGCAGAAAAAGATCAAACAGATTTAGACCTCGCCCTTGATTGGGCGCTGGAAAAGCAGCCGGATATTATTCAGATTTTCGGCATTACAGGCGGCAGAGCTGATCATTTTTTAGGAAACATTCAGCTTCTGTATAGAGGTGTAAAAACGAACATAAAAATTAGGCTGATAGACAAACAAAATCATATTCAAATGTTCCCTCCTGGTGAATATGATATTGAGAAGGATGAAAATAAGCGATATATCTCCTTCATACCGTTTTCCGAAGACATACATGAGCTGACCCTGACCGGTTTTAAATATCCTCTAAATAATTGTCATATTACGCTCGGTTCAACACTATGTATTAGTAACGAACTCATTCATTCACGAGGTACTTTTTCGTTTGCAAAAGGCATATTAATAATGATAAGAAGCACGGATTAAGCATGTGCTTTCATTCAATTGCTGAAAACAATGAACAAGGCGGTTACGGGACGTTATAGGAGGGGACAAAAATGAAATTTTACACCATTAAATTGCCGAAGTTTTTAGGAGGAATTGTCCGGGCGATGCTGGGCTCATTTAGAAAAGATTAATGCCCAGGGGTTCAAAGCCCTCTTTCACCACATAAAAACGCCTGCCACATATCGGGGCAGGCGTTCATTTTGTTATACACGCTCAACTTTACCGGATTTCAAAGCTCGAGCAGATACATATACTTTTTTAGGTTTTCCGTTCACAAGGATACGAACCTTTTGAAGATTCGCGCCCCAAGTGCGCTTAGAAGCGTTCATTGCGTGAGAACGGTTATTCCCAGCTGTTGTTTTTTTACCTGTGATAACGCATTTACGTGCCATTTGTTTCCCTCCTCACTTGCACAAAACATCTACTTTTTAACATTCATATAATCTTAGATGCTTTCGATATGGATACTTTAAATAATTTACCACAGCTAAAAAACGTTTGCAACTATTGTTTCATCATCTTTCAAGAAAATTCACTTGACATCTTGCGGAAACAGCAGCGCTATAGTATATGTAGAGGTACGGCCAGCGATTATTGCCTGGTCTTTTCATAATGGAAACCATATAGTAGAATAGCTGTAACTCTATGCATTCGAAGGAGGAACTAGTGTGTCCATTGAATTAAGAACGAAGTACGGACAGATTGATATATCTAATGAAGTCATCGCGATGGTTGCAGGAGGCGCGGCGGTTGACTGTTACGGCATTGTCGGCATGGCCTCTAAAAACCAGATTAAAGACGGACTGACTGAAATCCTTCGGAAAGAGAATTTCAGCAGGGGTGTCCAAGTTCGCCAAGAAGGAGAACAGATACATATCGACATGTATATCATTGTCAGCTACGGCACGAAAATTTCTGAAGTGGCACATAATGTCCAAACAAAAGTAAAGTACACAGTAAATCAAACCATCGGACTGGCAGTGGATTCTGTCAATATTTATGTCCAAGGCGTACGAGTGACGAACCCGTAGTTAGGAGGAGTAGGATTGTCTATCAGAACATTAAACGGCAGAACCTTTGCCGAGATGATTCTTGCGGGAGCGCAGAATCTGTCTCAAAACGCCAGTGCAGTTGATGCACTGAACGTGTTTCCGGTGCCGGACGGTGATACGGGAACAAATATGAACCTGTCGATGACTTCCGGAGCAAGAGAAGTTGAACAAATGGATACGGATGATATCGGGAAGGTGGGTTCCGCGTTATCTAAAGGGCTGCTCATGGGAGCACGCGGAAATTCAGGAGTTATCCTATCCCAATTGTTCCGCGGATTTAGCAAAAGCATTGAAACGAAAAAAGAAATTAATGCACTTGAGTTTGCCGCTGCGCTGCAAGCAGGTGTGGACATGGCGTATAAAGCTGTCATGAAACCTGTAGAGGGCACCATTTTAACAGTTGCAAAAGACGCTGCAAAAAAAGCGATGATCTTAGCAGAAAAAGAAACCGATATCACTGCGCTGATGATTGCAGTGACAGAAGAAGCAGAGGCGTCTTTAAACCGCACCCCTGAATTGCTACCTGTCCTAAAGGAAGTAGGAGTTGTCGATAGCGGGGGCAAAGGCCTGCTTTGTGTGTATGAAGGTTTCCTTGCTTCATTAAAAGGTGAAACTGTACCTCAGAAAGCAGTTCTTCCGTCACTTGACGACATGGTCAGCGCGGAGCATCACAAGAGCGCGCAAAGCATGATGAATACCGAAGATATTGAATTTGGATTCTGTACCGAAGTAATGGTTAGGCTTGATCAGACAAAAAGAGAGTTCGACGAAGGTACGTTCAGGCAAGACCTCAGCCAGTTCGGAGATTCTCTGCTTGTGATTGCGGATGAATCGCTGGCGAAGGTTCATATTCATGCTGAAGAGCCGGGAAACGTGTTAAACTACGCCCAGCATTACGGTGAATTGATCAAAATAAAAATAGAAAATATGAGAGAACAGCATACCTCTATCATCAGTCAAGAAAGCAAACCTGCAGACAACGAAACACCGCCGGCAAAACAGCCGTATGGCATTGTGACTGTAGCGATGGGAGAAGGAATTTCAGACCTATTCAAAAGCATTGGCGCTTCTGTTGTGATTGAAGGCGGCCAGACCATGAACCCAAGCACTGAGGATATTGTTGAGGCCGTGAAGTCTGTAAATGCAGATACGGTATTTATCCTGCCGAATAACTCCAACATTATCATGGCTGCTAACCAAGCGGCCAGCGTAGTGGATGAACAGGTTTTTGTCATTCCTGCTAAAACGGTTCCGCAAGGGATGTCAGCCCTGCTGGCTTTTAACCCGGATCAAGAAGCTGAAGCGAACGAGGCCAATATGCTAAGCGCCATTCAGCAAGTAAAAAGCGGACAGGTGACGTTCTCAGTCAGAGATACTCATATTGACGGTAAAGATATTAAAAAAGGCGACTTTATGGGCATTCTGAATGGAACGATTATCGGCACTTCTGAAAATCAGCTGTCAGCCGCGAAAATGCTGCTGTCAGAAATGATCGGAGAAGATGATGAAATCGTGACCATTCTATATGGTGAGGATGCGTCTCAGGAAGAAGCTGAGCAGCTTGAAGCGTTTCTCAGTGAAAAGTACGAGGAGATTGAGGTTGAGATCCACAATGGGAAACAGCCTCTGTATTCGTATATAGTTTCTGCAGAATAGAAGGGCAATTTGCCCTTCTATTCTTATGTCTGCTTTTAAGTGCGGCAGCGCTGTAACGCGCCCGCTTGCCATTTTATATCTGATCAATTAGTCTAGAAGCAAAGCGCTAATAAGCTCTGGTTCATAAGGAGGAATAGCATGAAATACAGAAGCGTTTTTGATATTATCGGCCCGGTTATGATCGGTCCGTCCAGCTCTCATACAGCGGGAGCTGCCAGAATCGGGAGAGTGGCCAGAAGTTTATTTGGAAGAGAGCCTGAGCGCATCATTGTATCTTTTTACGGCTCGTTTGCGGAAACGTATAAGGGCCACGGCACAGATGTCGCGATTATCGGCGGATTGCTTGATTTTGATACATTCGATGAACGGATTAAAACCGCTATACAAATTGCAGAAGCTAAAGGAATTGATATAGAGTTTCGGGTAGAAGACGCAGTCCCGGTCCATCCGAACACAGCAAAAATCACCATTTCTGATGAAAAGGGTGAGCTGGAACTGACAGGTATTTCGATTGGCGGAGGAAAGATTGAAATCACAGAATTGAATGGTTTTGAGCTCCGGCTGTCAGGAAATCATCCGGCCATATTAGTTGTTCATAATGACAAGTTTGGCACAATTGCCGGTGTTGCCAATGTTCTGGCTAAATTTTCAATCAACGTAGGACATATGGAAGTAGCCCGGAAAGATATCGGCCAGCTTGCGCTGATGACAATAGAGGTCGATCAAAATATTGACGACCACATTCTCGACGAGCTGTCGAAGCTGCCGAATATTATTCAAGTGACAAAGATTGCTGACTAGCGAAAAGGGTCAGGAGGAGCCAGTTATGTTTCGTAATGTAAAAGAATTAATTGAGATTACTAAAGAAAAACAAATATTGATCTCTGATGTGATGATAGCTCAAGAGATGGAAGTAACAGAAAAAACAAAAGAGGACATTTTTCAGCAGATGGATCATAACCTGTCTGTTATGGAAGCGGCGGTTCAGAAAGGACTCGAGGGAGTTACGAGCCAAACGGGCTTAACAGGCGGAGATGCCGTTAAATTGCAGGCCTATATTCGATCAGGAAAAAGCCTGTCTGGCCCGCTGATTTTAGATGCTGTATCGAAAGCCGTTGCAACAAATGAAGTAAATGCAGCAATGGGAACCATCTGTGCGACACCGACTGCAGGTTCTGCAGGTGTGGTGCCCGGTACGTTATTTGCTGTAAAAGAAAAGCTGAATCCAACAAGAGAACAAATGATCCGCTTTTTGTTTACGGCCGGGGCTTTCGGATTTGTCGTGGCTAATAACGCAAGCATTTCCGGCGCCGCCGGAGGATGTCAGGCAGAGGTTGGATCAGCTTCAGGCATGGCGGCTGCGGCCATTGTTGAAATGGCAGGAGGAACACCCGAACAAAGCGCGGAGGCCATGGCCATTACATTAAAAAATATGCTAGGCCTCGTGTGTGACCCTGTTGCAGGGCTTGTTGAGGTGCCTTGCGTGAAACGGAATGCGATGGGCGCGTCAAATGCGATGATTGCCGCTGATATGGCATTGGCGGGCATTACAAGCCGCATTCCATGTGATGAGGTTATCGATGCCATGTATAAAATAGGCCAAACGATGCCAACTGCACTTAGAGAAACAGGCCAGGGCGGTTTAGCGGCAACACCGACAGGAAGAGAATTAGAGAAAAAAATTTTCGGAGGAGCGCTAGGTTCACGTGAAACAACATCAGCAAACTAGTATAGCTAACATTAAGGGTATTGGGCCGGAAACAGAAAAAACATTACACGAACTCGGTATTTATGACATTTCTGATCTTCTGAATTATTTCCCTTATCGCTATGATGACTACGAGCTGAGGGATTTAGAAGAAGTAAAGCATGATGAAAGAGTCACAGTCGAAGGGAAGGTTCATTCAGAGCCTTCTCTTACCTATTACGGAAAAAAACGAAACAGGCTGACATTCAGGCTTCTGGTCGGCCACTATTTAATCACAGCCGTATGTTTTAACCGGCCTTATTTGAAGAAGAAGCTTTCGCTCGGCTCTGTGGTGACGGTTTCAGGTAAATGGGACAAGCACCGCCAAACCATCTCTGTTCAGGAGTTGAAAAACGGGCCGCATCAAGAAGACAAAAGTATTGAACCAGTGTATTCTGTGAAAGAAAATGTTACCGTCAAAATGATGAGGCGCTTTATTCAGCAGGCGCTGACCCAATATGCAGACTCACTTCCTGATCCTCTTCCGGAAAAGCTAAGAAAAAGCTATAAACTGCCTGACTATTATCAAGCGTTAAAAGCAATGCACCAGCCTGAAACAAGGGAAGCATTAAAGCTTGCCAGACGGCGGTTTGTTTATGAAGAATTTTTGTTGTTTCAGTTGAAAATGCAGGCGTTCCGAAAGGCGGAAAGAGAGCAGACACAAGGGATACGGCAGCGTTTTTCAAACGAAGAACTCATGAGATTTATCAAAAGCCTCCCGTTTCCCCTCACAAACGCCCAGTCACGCGTTCTTCGCGAAATAACAGCAGACATGTCTTCTCCATACAGAATGAACCGCCTTCTTCAAGGGGACGTTGGATCAGGAAAAACGGCAGTTGCCGCCATTGCACTGTATGCCGCGATCCTATCCGGATACCAAGGAGCGCTCATGGTGCCGACAGAAATTCTGGCCGAGCAGCATGCTGATTCGCTCGTTTCGCTATTTGAAAAATGGGACGTCAGCGTTGCTCTTTTGACAAGCTCTGTTAAAGGGAAGCGGCGAAAAGAACTGCTTGAGCGTCTTGCGGCGGGTGAGATTGATATTCTTGTAGGAACACACGCTTTAATCCAAGACGAGGTGGAGTTTAAGGCGCTGAGTCTCGTTATTACTGATGAACAGCACAGATTTGGAGTTGAGCAGCGCAAAAAGCTTCGGAACAAAGGGCAGGATCCCGATGTTCTCTTTATGACAGCCACTCCAATCCCAAGAACATTAGCGATCACAGTGTTCGGTGAAATGGATGTATCTGTCATTGATGAGATGCCGGCTGGACGAAAGCGAATTGAAACCTATTGGGTAAAACATGACATGCTGGATCGTATTTTGGCATTTGTCGAAAAAGAATTAAAGCAAGGCAGGCAGGCTTATATCATCTGTCCGCTGATTGAAGAATCAGACAAGCTTGATGTGCAAAACGCCATTGACGTGTACAATATGCTTTCTGATATTTTTCGGGGAAAATGGAATGTCGGCCTTATGCATGGAAAGCTGCATTCCGATGAAAAAGACCAGGTCATGAGAGAATTCAGCGCAAATCACTGTCAAATTCTCGTATCAACCACTGTTGTGGAGGTTGGCGTGAATGTTCCGAATGCAACGATTATGGTGATTTATGACGCCGACCGTTTCGGACTATCACAGCTTCACCAGCTGCGCGGCCGTGTTGGACGGGGTGAGCATCAATCTTTCTGTATTCTGATGGCTGATCCAAAATCAGAAACAGGGAAAGAACGGATGAGGATCATGTCGGAGACCAATGACGGTTTCGAGCTGTCTGAAAAGGATCTGGAACTGAGAGGTCCCGGTGATTTCTTCGGAAAAAAACAAAGCGGAATGCCGGAATTTAAAGTGGCGGACATGGTTCATGATTACAGAGCGCTTGAAACGGCAAGGCAGGATGCTGCGAATCTTGTGGCTTCTGACGCGTTCTGGAAGGAGCCGGAATACGCTGTGTTAAGAGATGAATTGCTGAAGAGCGGAGTAATGGACGGGGAAAAATTAAGCTGAGTATCAGAAGTTTTTGGTGTTCAGCCAGAAACAATCGTTGCATTCCAATCTATGAAATTATATACTACTATTAGTACCTAGTCTTAATTGTCCGGATGGTGTTTAGATATGAGAAGAAATAAGAGAGAACGCCAGGAATTACTTCAGCAGACGATTCAAGCAACCCCCTTTATTACAGATGAAGAATTAGCGGGTAAATTCGGGGTGAGCATCCAGACGATACGTTTGGACCGCTTAGAGCTTTCCATACCTGAACTGAGAGAAAGAATTAAGAACGTGGCAGAGAAAACACTTGAGGACGAAGTGAAGTCTCTGTCACTTGATGAAGTTATCGGAGAAATTATTGACCTTGAGCTGGATGATCAGGCGATATCCATTTTAGAAATAAAACAGGAGCACGTGTTCAGCCGGAATCAGATTGCGAGAGGACACCATTTATTTGCACAGGCGAATTCTTTGGCCGTTGCAGTCATTGATGACGAGCTGGCGCTGACTGCAAGTGCAGACATCCGCTTTACAAGACAGGTAAAGCAGGGTGAACGTGTCGTAGCAAAAGCGAAAGTGACGGCTGTCGAAAAAGAAAAAGGAAGAACGGTTGTCGAAGTGAACAGCTACGTTGGCGAAGAAATTGTTTTTTCTGGACGCTTTGACATGTATCGTTCAAAACATTCATAAAGGTGGAGCATGCATGAGAATTTCTGTAGATGCAATGGGAGGAGACCACGCTCCCAAAGCTGTTATTGACGGAGTTATAAAAGGTATAGAGGCATTTGATGATCTCCATATCACACTTGTCGGTGACAAAACAACGATAGAATCACATTTAACAACTACATCAGATCGCATCACGGTGCTGCACGCAGATGAAGTGATTGAGCCTACGGATGAACCGGTCCGTGCCGTGCGAAGAAAAAAGAACTCATCTATGGTTCTTATGGCGCAGGAGGTTGCGGAAAACAGAGCTGACGCCTGCATTTCAGCAGGAAATACCGGTGCATTAATGACAGCCGGTCTCTTTATTGTCGGAAGAATTAAAGGAATTGACCGTCCGGCGCTTGCCCCGACACTTCCGACTGTTTCGGGAGACGGATTTCTTCTCCTTGATGTCGGCGCCAATGTCGATGCCAAACCGGAGCACCTCGTTCAATATGCCATCATGGGTTCTGTTTATTCTCAGCAAGTGCGCGGTGTCACTTCACCGAGAGTCGGACTTTTAAATGTCGGAACAGAAGATAAAAAAGGAAACGAACTGACGAAGCAGACGTTTCAAATTTTAAAAGAAACAGCAAACATCAATTTTATCGGAAACGTGGAAGCGCGAGACCTTTTAGATGATGTGGCGGACGTTGTAGTAACAGACGGCTTTACCGGGAATGTTACACTCAAAACGCTGGAAGGCTCTGCGTTGTCTATTTTTAAAATGATGAGAGACGTAATGACGTCTACTTTGACATCCAAGCTTGCAGCAGCTGTGCTGAAGCCAAAATTGAAAGAAATGAAAATGAAAATGGAGTATTCGAATTATGGAGGAGCAAGTCTTTTTGGCTTAAAAGCGCCTGTGATCAAGGCGCACGGCTCTTCAGATTCAAATGCTGTATTCCATGCGATTCGGCAAGCAAGAGAGATGGTCAGCCAAAATGTGGCTGCGCTCATTCAGGAAGAAGTGAAAGAAGAAAAAACAGATGAGTAGTCTGGAGGTTTTTACATCATGAGTAAGATTGCATTTTTATTCCCGGGTCAGGGATCACAATTTATCGGCATGGGAAAAGAGCTTTATGAGCAGGTGCCTGCTGCAAAGCGTCTGTTTGATGAAGCCGATGAAACGTTGGAAACAAAACTCAGCTCGCTTATTTTTGAGGGGGATGCTGAAGAATTAACACTTACATACAATGCGCAGCCTGCTTTGCTTACGACAAGCATCGCTGTTCTTGAGAAATTTAAAGAATCTGGCATTACACCTGATTTCACAGCAGGACACAGCCTTGGTGAATATTCTGCACTGGTTGCGGCTGGCGCTCTGTCTTTCAAAGATGCTGTTTATACCGTCAGAAAGCGCGGAGAGTTTATGAATGAAGCGGTGCCGGCTGGCGAAGGAGCAATGGCTGCGATTCTCGGCATGGATGCTGAAGCATTAAAGCGAGTAACCGATAAAGTCACAGAGGAAGGCAACCTTGTACAGCTTGCGAATCTCAACTGTCCTGGCCAAATCGTCATTTCCGGAACAGCTAAAGGGGTCGAGCTTGCATCTGAACTGGCAAAAGAGAACGGCGCAAAACGCGCAATTCCGCTTGAAGTAAGCGGTCCGTTCCATTCTGAACTGATGAAACCGGCTGCTGAAAAGCTGAAAGAGGTATTGGACGCCTGTGACATAAAAGACGCTGACGTTCCGGTCATCTCAAATGTTTCTGCTGACGTGATGACTGAAAAAGCAGATATCAAAGAAAAACTTATTGAGCAGCTTTACTCTCCGGTTCGTTTTGAGGAAAGCATTAACAAGCTGATCGCAGAGGGTGTTACGACTTTTATTGAAATCGGTCCCGGAAAAGTGCTTTCAGGCCTTGTGAAAAAAGTAAATAGACGGTTAAAAACAATTGCTGTATCAGATCCGGAAACGATCGAGCTGGCAATTCAAACGCTTAAGGAGGAGAATGATAATGCTTAATGATAAAACGGCTATTGTCACTGGCGCATCCCGCGGAATCGGCCGCTCAATCGCCCTTGATCTGGCAAAAAGCGGCGCAAATGTTGTCGTGAACTACTCCGGCAATGAAGCGAAAGCAAATGAAGTGGTAGATGAAATTAAATCAATGGGCAGAAAAGCAATTGCTGTCAAAGCGGATGTATCAAATCCCGAAGATGTACAAAACATGATAAAAGAAACATTGTCTGTTTTTTCTACGATTGACATTCTGGTTAATAATGCGGGAATTACAAGAGACAATCTCATCATGAGAATGAAAGAAGACGAATGGGATGACGTCATTAACATTAACCTGAAGGGTGTTTTCAACTGCACGAAAGCTGTTACAAGACAAATGATGAAACAGCGTTCAGGCCGCATTATTAACGTATCGTCTATCGTCGGCGTCAGCGGAAACCCTGGACAAGCCAACTACGTGGCTGCAAAAGCCGGCGTCATCGGTTTAACCAAGTCTTCTGCTAAAGAGCTCGCCAGCCGAAATATTACGGTAAACGCAATAGCGCCAGGATTTATCTCAACTGATATGACAGATAAACTTGCAAAAGACGTTCAAGACGAAATGCTGAAACAAATTCCGCTCGCGCGCTTTGGTGAACCTAGCGATGTCAGCAGTGTTGTCACGTTCCTAGCTTCAGAGGGAGCCCGTTATATGACAGGCCAAACGCTTCATATTGACGGCGGAATGGTGATGTAAGTTTTTTCTCGAAAATTTCATCGTAGTTTCTCTAGTTTTTTAAAAACGAATCCACTATAATACTTGAGGGGAGGTGAATTGCTATGGCAGACACATTAGAGCGTGTAACGAAAATCATCGTAGATCGCCTTGGCGTTGATGAAGCAGACGTCAAACTTGAAGCTTCTTTCAAGGAAGACTTAGGTGCTGATTCCCTAGATGTAGTTGAGCTTGTTATGGAACTTGAAGACGAGTTTGATATGGAGATTTCTGACGAAGATGCTGAAAAGATTGCAACAGTCGGCGACGCTGTGAACTACATACAAAACCAGCAATAAGCTGATGCTAAAAGTCCCGCCGAAACGCGGGGCTTTAGCCCTTTATTCGTGCAGTTATTACAGCATGCCGCTTTTACGCGCGCTGTATCCGGTTTAGTCAGAGAAGCGCGGTGAACCTGATGTGCCTATGGAGGTTACTATGTCAAAACACTCACATTATAAAGATAAAAAAAAGTTCTATAAAAAAGTAGAACAATTTAAAGAGTTTCAAGAACGGATTTCGGTTCACTTTCAAAATGAAAAGCTTTTGTATCAAGCATTTACACATTCATCTTATGTGAATGAGCATCGGAAAAAGCCGTATGAAGATAATGAAAGGCTTGAATTTTTAGGTGACGCTGTTTTGGAACTGACGATCTCCAGATTCTTATTTGCCAAATACCCGGCTATGAGTGAAGGAGATTTGACGAAATTGAGAGCCGCAATTGTTTGCGAACCGTCTCTCGTTTCATTGGCTCACGAGCTGTCATTCGGCGATCTTGTCCTGTTGGGTAAAGGCGAGGAAATGACAGGCGGAAGAAAGCGTCCTGCTCTATTGGCGGATGTTTTTGAGGCATTTATCGGAGCCTTGTATCTTGACCAAGGATTAGAGCCGGTCGAAAGTTTCTTAAAAGTTTATGTGTTCCCTAAAATTAACGATGGTGCTTTTTCTCATGTGATGGATTTCAAAAGCCAGCTGCAGGAATACGTGCAGCGGGACGGCAAAGGCTCTCTGGAGTATAAAATCTCCAACGAAAAAGGACCTGCGCACAACCGTGAATTTGAAGCCATCGTATCTCTAAAAGGTGAACCACTCGGAGTCGGAAACGGCCGTTCAAAGAAAGAAGCCGAACAGCACGCTGCTCAGGAAGCTTTAGCTAAATTGCAAAAACACCATACGAAACAATAAAATCCCCCTTATGACTCAGGGGGATTTCAGTATGTATGCCGTCTTATTTCACCAATGTTTATGATAGAATTGAAATACTTATTACATAAGGAGGATCGCTATGTTCCTCAAACGTTTAGACGTTATAGGATTTAAATCATTTGCAGAACGGATTTCCGTAGACTTCGTTAAAGGCGTGACAGCAGTTGTCGGGCCGAACGGAAGCGGAAAAAGCAACATCACGGATGCCATTCGCTGGGTTCTCGGCGAACAATCGGCACGCTCTCTTCGCGGCGGAAAAATGGAAGACATCATTTTTGCCGGGAGTGATTCAAGAAAGCGATTAAATCTAGCTGAAGTTACGCTTACTCTTGATAATGATGATCATTTCTTGCCAATTGACTTCCACGAGGTGAGTGTCACAAGACGTGTGTACAGATCAGGTGAGAGTGAGTTTCTGATTAACAATCAGCCGTGTCGGTTAAAAGATATTATTGATTTATTTATGGACTCTGGCCTTGGTAAAGAAGCATTTTCTATTATCAGCCAAGGGAAAGTGGAAGAGATCCTTAGCAGCAAAGCGGAGGATCGCCGCAGTATCTTTGAAGAAGCTGCCGGGGTGCTTAAATATAAAACGAGAAAGAAAAAAGCAGAAAATAAACTGTTTGAGACACAGGACAATCTAAATCGGGTAGAAGATATATTACATGAGCTTGAAGGACAGGTTGAACCTCTTAAAATTCAAGCTTCAATAGCGAAAGACTACCTTGAGAAAAAGAAAGAGCTGGAGCATGTTGAAATTGCGCTGACTGCCTATGATATCGAAGAGCTGCATGGTAAATGGTCGACTCTTAAAGAGAAAGTGCAGATGGCAAAAGAAGAAGAGCTTGCTGAATCGTCTGCTATTTCTGCGAAAGAAGCAAAGATTGAGGATACAAGGGACAAAATACAAGCGCTTGATGAGTCAGTAAATGAGCTCCAGCAAGTTTTACTGGTAACTAGTGAAGAGCTGGAAAAGCTTGAAGGCCGTAAAGAAGTCCTGAAAGAACGAAAGAAAAACGCTGTGCAAAACCAAGAACAGCTTGAAGAAGCCATCGTTCAGTTCCAGCAAAAAGAAACGGTTCTGAAAGAAGAGCTTTCGAAGCAGGAAGCTGTCTTCGAAACGCTTCAGGCTGAGGTGAAGCAGTTAAGGGCGCAAGTAAAAGAAAAACAGCAGGCTCTCAGTCTTCACAATGAAAATGTCGAAGAGAAAATCGAGCAGCTGAAAAGTGATTATTTTGAGCTGTTAAACAGCCAGGCTTCGATACGCAACGAACTCCAGCTTCTTGATGACCAGATGTCCCAATCCGCTGTCACATTGCAGAGACTCTCGGACAACAATGAAAAGCACCTGCAGGAACGGCGTGATATTTCTGCGCGTAAAGCCGCATGTGAAACGGAATTTGCCCGAATTGAGCAGGAGATTCACAGTCAAGTCGGTGCATATCGAGATATGCAGACAAAATATGAGCAGAAAAAGCGCCAATACGAAAAAAATGAATCCGCTCTGTATCAGGCATACCAATACGTTCAGCAAGCGAGATCAAAAAAGGACATGCTTGAGACGATGCAGGGAGATTTTTCCGGCTTTTATCAAGGTGTTAAAGAAGTGCTAAAAGCGAAAGAGCGCCTTGGTGGAATTCGCGGAGCGGTTCTTGAGCTGATTTCTACAGAACAGAAGTATGAAACGGCCATTGAAATAGCGCTCGGCGCTTCTGCTCAGCATGTCGTGACCGACGATGAACAATCTGCCCGAAAAGCGATTCAATATTTAAAGCAGAATTCCTTCGGCCGGGCGACGTTTCTGCCTCTTTCTGTTATTAGAGACCGCCAGCTTCAAAGCCGTGACGCGGAAACAGCCGCCCGGCATTCATCATTTCTCGGGGTTGCCAGTGAACTTGTCACATTTGATCCTGCGTATCGAAGCGTCATCCAGAATCTTCTTGGAACCGTTCTGATCACAGAGGACTTAAAGGGTGCAAACGAGCTTGCGAAGCTTCTCGGGCACCGGTACCGCATCGTAACCCTTGAGGGAGATGTTGTGAACCCCGGTGGTTCAATGACGGGCGGCGCGGTTAAAAAGAAAAATAACTCCCTCCTTGGAAGAAGCCGGGAGCTAGAAGATGTGACGAAACGGCTCGCTGAAATGGAAGAGAAAACAGCACTGCTTGAACAAGAGGTCAAAACCCTTAAGCAATCCATTCAGGATATGGAGAAAAAACTGGCTGACTTAAGAGAAACCGGGGAAGGCTTAAGGTTAAAGCAGCAGGATGTGAAAGGCCAGCTGTACGAACTTCAAGTTGCCGAGAAAAATATCAATACCCATTTAGAGCTCTATGACCAAGAAAAATCTGCTCTGTCTGAAAGCGATGAAGAGAAAAAAGCGCGCAAACGCAAGCTTGAAGAAGAGCTCTCTGCCGTATCTGAAAAGATGAAACAGCTTGAAGAGGACATAGACAAACTGACAAAACAAAAACAAACGCAATCCTCAACGAAAGAGTCTCTCTCCAACGAGCTGACTGAGCTGAAGATCGCTGCGGCCAAAAAAGAGCAGGCTTGCAAGGGGGAAGAGGACAACCTTGCCAGATTAAAGAAAGAGCTCACTGAAACAGAGCTTGCGTTAAAAGAAGCAAAAGAAGACTTAAGCTTCTTAACGTCAGAGATGTCATCTAGCACCAGCGGCGAAGAAAAGCTGGAAGAAGCAGCAAAACATAAATTGAATGACAAAACGAAAACGATCGAACTGATTGCATTAAGGCGCGATCAGCGCATCAAGCTTCAGCATGGGCTTGATACGTATGAGCGTGAGCTGAAAGAAATGAAACGCCTGTATAAACAAAAAACAACGCTCTTAAAAGACGAAGAAGTCAAACTCGGACGAATGGAAGTCGAGCTTGATAATTTACTCCAATACTTACGGGAGGAATACAGCTTGTCCTTTGAGGGGGCAAAAGAGAAATATCAGCTTGAAACTGATCCAGAGGAAGCCAGAAAGCGTGTGAAGCTGATTAAACTCGCAATTGAAGAGCTGGGTACCGTGAACCTCGGAAGCATAGATGAGTTTGAGAGGGTCAACGAACGGTACAAGTTTCTGTCGGAACAAAAAGAAGATTTAACAGAAGCGAAAAATACCTTGTTCCAAGTGATTGAAGAAATGGATGAAGAAATGACGAAGCGCTTTAACGACACATTCGTCCAAATCCGCTCACACTTTGATCAAGTTTTCCGCTCCTTATTCGGAGGAGGGCGAGCTGAACTGAGGCTCACCGATCCTAACGATCTGCTTCATTCAGGAGTCGAGATTATCGCTCAGCCGCCGGGGAAAAAGCTGCAAAACTTAAATCTCCTGTCAGGCGGAGAGCGTGCGCTTACTGCTATAGCGCTCTTATTCTCAATCCTAAAGGTTCGTCCAGTGCCGTTTTGCGTCCTTGACGAAGTAGAGGCTGCGCTCGACGAAGCGAATGTGTTCCGATTTGCGCAGTATTTAAAAAAATACAGCAGTGATACCCAGTTTATTGTGATTACACACAGAAAAGGAACGATGGAGGAAGCGGATGTGCTTTATGGCGTAACCATGCAGGAATCCGGTGTTTCCAAGGTAATCTCCGTTAAGCTGGAAGAAACAAAAGAATTCGTTCAGTAACGAGGAAAGAGGTTAAAAGATGAGCTTTTTTAAAAAATTAAAAGAGAAAATCACAAAACAGACAGATTCCGTATCTGAAAAGTTTAAGGATGGCCTTGAAAAAACAAGAAACTCCTTTCAAAACAAAGTGAATGATCTTGTATCCCGTTACCGTAAAGTGGATGAGGATTTCTTCGAAGAGCTTGAAGAGGTTCTTATCAGCGCGGATGTCGGTTTTACAACCGTTATGGAATTAATAGATGAGCTGAAAAAAGAAGTCAAACGCAGAAATATTCAAGATCCAAAGGAAGTCCAGTCAGTGATTTCTGAGAAACTGGTCGAGATTTATAACAGCGGAGATGAGCAAATTTCAGAACTGAACATCAAGGATGGGCGTTTAAACGTAATCCTTCTGGTAGGTGTAAACGGTGTCGGGAAAACAACAACGATCGGAAAGCTTGCTCATAAAATGAAACAAGAAGGAAAATCTGTCGTACTTGCCGCCGGAGACACTTTCAGAGCGGGAGCCATTGAACAGCTGGAAGTATGGGGAGAGCGTACAGGAGTGCCTGTCATTAAGCAGACGCCCGGAAGCGATCCGGCAGCTGTCATCTACGATGCTGTTCATGCTGCGAAAGCAAGAAATGCCGATGTATTAATTTGTGATACGGCAGGGCGTCTCCAAAACAAAGTAAATCTCATGAAAGAGCTTGAAAAAGTAAAACGTGTTATCGAAAGAGAAGTTCCTGAAGCTCCGCATGAGGTGCTGCTTGCCCTTGATGCCACGACCGGCCAAAATGCAATGGCTCAGGCAAAAGAATTCTCTAAAGCAACAAATGTTACCGGCATTGCTTTAACGAAGCTTGACGGTACGGCAAAAGGCGGTATCGTCCTTGCGATTCGCAACGAGCTTCACATCCCGGTTAAACTAGTCGGTTTAGGAGAAAAAGTTGATGACCTTCAGGAATTTGATCCAGAATCCTATGTGTACGGACTCTTTTCAGATTTAGTGGAAAAAGCCGACGATTAATGAATAAAAAGCGAGTATAAAATGGACAGTTTTATACTCGTTTTTTTATACGCATTGATATATCGGAATGGAGGGTGCAGATTGTTGGACAAATGGCTGAAAGCTGAATTGGAAAGAAAGATCGGCGCAATAAAACATATGTCGCTGTTGGATGAACAGGGAGGCACTTCAACCGTTCGAAAAATAGTGACAAGCCAAGGCGCATTTCTGTTGAAAAGCTCTTCTCAACAGAGGTATCGGGAATGGTTAAGGAGAGAAGCCCTTGTTTTACAAAAGCTTTCCGAAACTCATCGTCTGCCTGTCCCTGTTTATTATGGGTTTATCCAGCAACAGCATTCCAGCCATATCGTCATGTCGTTTGAAGATGGAATTACACTGACTTCTGCTTTAAGGAAAGCAAAGGGGGATACTGAAAAGAAAAAGCTGATCAAAAGCTTCGGCCAGTTTCTCAAGCGTCTGCATGAAACCGAACTTGCCCCTGATTTACAGCCGGAAATAGATTGGCTCGATCTGCAAATCAAACGAGCCGGTGAATATGTCGAAAAAGGACAAGCTGAAGGCAGCGCAGGGCTTTTGAAGGAATTGGACGAGCACAGGCCTGTTCCTGTTCAGCAGACAATGATTCACGGTGACTGCACAACTGATAATGTGCTGGTGAAAGACGGAGAGGTCTATCTGTTTATTGATGCTGCGGGAATATCGGCGGGAGACCCGCGATATGATGAATCATTAGCGATCAGAAATTTTGTCACAAATGAAGCATTTCTCAATGCTTTTTACGAAGGCTATTGTCGCTATCGAGTATCTAAACAAGAATTTGAGTATTTTAACGGCGGTCTATATGAATTTTTCTGAAAAAACCGAATGAATTTATTATGCAAAAAGAGCAGCATGCTTTGACAAGATAAAAACTTGACAGTGTCAATAAAACCGTGTAAACTAAGTTATCGTAAAGGGATTTGACTTAACAAAGGGGAGAGCTCAAATGTCACTCGAAAAGACAACGAGAATGAATTATCTGTTTGATTTTTATCAGTCGTTGTTGACGTCAAAACAGAAGAGCTATATGTCGCTTTATTATTTGGACGATTTCTCCCTAGGCGAAATAGCCGAAGAATATGAGGTTTCAAGACAAGCTGTTTATGATAACATCAAACGAACAGAAGCGATGCTTGAACAATATGAAGAAAAGCTGCTCCTTTTAAAAAAGTTTCAGGAGCGTAAAGAGATGTTTAATAAGCTGAAGGAGCTTGCTTCCGGTTCAAAAGAAGAGGAAGAAATTACAGCTCTGATTGAAGCGCTTGAGAAATTAGATTAGGAGGCGGCAAACTATGGCATTTGAAGGATTAGCCGACCGACTGCAGCAGACGATTTCTAAAATCCGCGGAAAAGGGAAAGTCAGCGAACAAGATGTAAAAGATATGATGCGTGAGGTTCGTCTTGCGCTGCTTGAGGCTGACGTTAACTTTAAAGTAGTCAAAGATTTTGTCAAAAAAGTAAGTGAACGCGCTGTAGGCCAAGACGTCATGAAAAGTCTGACGCCCGGCCAGCAGGTCATTAAAGTTGTTAAAGAGGAACTGACTGAGCTGATGGGCGGCGAAGAGAGCAAAATCGCCGTCGCAAAAAGGCCGCCGACTGTTATTATGATGGTCGGTCTCCAAGGTGCCGGTAAAACGACAACAAGCGGTAAGCTTGCGAATCTGCTGCGCAAAAAGCATAATCGCAAACCGATGCTGGTTGCTGCCGATATTTACCGCCCAGCCGCAATTAAGCAGCTGGAAACACTCGGCAAACAGCTTGATATGCCTGTTTTCTCTCTTGGCGATCAGGTCAGTCCTGTAGAAATAGCTAAACAGGCTATTGAGAAAGCCAAGGAAGAACATTATGACTACGTCATTTTGGATACGGCAGGGCGCTTGCATATCGACCATGAACTGATGGATGAACTGACCAACGTCAAAGAAATCGCGAATCCGGAAGAAATTTTCCTGGTTGTCGATTCAATGACCGGTCAGGACGCTGTGAATGTTGCCAAAAGCTTTAATGAACAGCTCGGTTTAACCGGTGTTGTGTTAACTAAGCTGGATGGAGACACACGCGGCGGGGCTGCGCTTTCTATTCGCGCTGTTACAAACACGCCAATTAAGTTCGCAGGTTTGGGCGAAAAGCTTGATGCGTTAGAGCCGTTCCATCCTGAACGTATGGCATCAAGGATTCTCGGCATGGGCGACGTGCTGACATTGATTGAAAAAGCACAGGCCAGCGTTGATGAAGACAAAGCCAAAGAGCTGGAACAAAAAATGAGAACGATGAGCTTCACATTGGACGATTTTCTGGAGCAGCTCGGGCAAGTCAGAAACATGGGGCCGCTTGATGAGCTTCTGCAAATGATGCCGGGTGCAGGTAAAATGAAGGGCCTGAAAAACATCCAAGTTGATGAAAAACAGCTGAATCATGTGGAAGCAATCATCAAATCAATGACTGTTCTTGAAAAAGAACAGCCGGATATTATCAATGCCAGCCGGCGGAAGCGGATTGCAAAAGGAAGCGGGACATCCGTACAGGAAGTCAACCGTCTGCTTAAGCAGTTTGATGAAATGAAAAAAATGATGAAGCAGATGACAAACATGTCAAAAGGCAAGAAAAAAGGGTTTAAGCTACCTTTTATGTAATCGGTTATACATGATAAAACCGTTGTTAAGAAAAAACACTTTACAAACACTTTTATCATTGTTAATATACTATCTTGTTGAAATATTTTCGGAGGTGCTAGTAAAATGGCAGTAAAAATTCGTTTAAAACGTATGGGAGCAAAAAAATCTCCTTTCTATCGTATTGTTGTAGCAGATTCTCGTTCACCACGTGACGGCCGTTTCATCGAAACAGTCGGAACTTACAACCCGGTTGCAAAACCAGCGGAAGTAAAAATTGACGAAGAGCTTGCTCTTAAATGGCTTCAAACTGGAGCGAAACCATCTGATACAGTTCGCAACTTGTTCTCTAGCCAAGGAATCATGGAAAAATTCCACAACGCTAAACAAGGCAAGTAATGACTGATCAACACTTGGAAGATTTGATTGTCCACATTGTGACGCCGCTTGTTGATCATCCAGATGACATTCGCGTCATAAGAGAAGAAACCGATCAAAAGATTGCGCTGCGCTTATCTGTCCATAAGTCAGATACCGGTAAAGTTATCGGAAAGCAAGGCCGGACTGCAAAAGCGATTCGAACAGCTGTATTTGCAGCTGGCGCACAGTCTTCTAAGAAAGTTCAATTTGAAATATTTGACTAAAAGGGAGAGGGCCGGCACCTCCCCTTTTTTTACACGCAAAAAAAGGGTAAACTGATAGAAGCTTAGGCAAAATAGAAAAGCCTGGGCGAGTAAAAGTTTTAAAAGCGGGGAGCTTGGTGCAATGCAAATTATTCACCGTGTAGCCGTTATGCAAGTCTTAACCGAGCGCAGTAAAGAAAAGCTTTTAGCTTCTTTTGCCGAAAAGAAACAAATGCTTGAACGAGAATGCAGCCAGCTCTATTTTCAGCTTAGAAAACATGAGAAAGAACAGCAAAACCCTGATATGATAGAACAATTTAAAAAGGCAATAGAAAAGCGAAAAGATGATATGAAAATCATCGATTTTCAAATTGCTCAAGTACATACATTGCCGCTTGGCAGTGAGTTGAAAGAAAAGGAAGTCGATGCGCTGCTGACGATTGAAGCCGGGGATGACTGGCATGAGAAAACAGCAGCGAACACCATCGTCATAAAAGACGGAAAAGTAATTGAAATTCGCCAGAGGTGATCATATGACAAAGCGATGGTTTAATGTAGGCAAAATCGTAAATACCCACGGAATCAAAGGCGAAGTGCGGGTGATTTCAAAAACAGATTTTGCCGAAGAACGATACAAGCCGGGAAACACGCTGTATTTGTTTATGGACGGCCGTAACGAACCAGTGGAGGTAACGGTAAACACACATAGACTGCATAAGCAATTTCATCTCCTGCAGTTTAAAGAAAGACAAAACCTAAATGAAGTAGAAGAGCTGAAAAACGCAATCATTAAAGTTCCTGAAGAAGAATTAGGAGAGCTGAATGAGGGTGAATTTTATTTCCACGAAATTATTGGGTGTGAAGTATTTACTGAAGAAGGCGAACTCATCGGAAAGGTCAAAGAAATTTTGACGCCTGGAGCCAATGACGTTTGGGTCATCGGACGAAAAGGAAAAAAAGACGCACTCATTCCTTACATTGAATCAGTGGTTAAACATATCGATGTCAGGGAAAAGAAAATTGAGATTGAACTCATGGAAGGGTTAATAGACGAATGAAAATCGATTTTTTGACGCTGTTTCCCGAAATGTTTGAAGGCGTGCTCGGCTCATCGATTCTTCAAAAAGCCCAGGAAAAAGATGCGGTGCAGTTTCAAGTCGTAAATTTCCGGGAGTACTCTGATAACAAGCACAATACTGTTGATGATTATCCTTATGGCGGCGGGGCAGGCATGGTTCTCAAGCCCCAGCCTGTTTTTGACGCGGTCGAGGACCTGACATCAAAGGCAGCCGCCGCTCCGCGTATTATCCTGGTATGCCCGCAAGGTGAGCGTTTTACCCAAAAAAAAGCCGAGCAATTAGCTAAGGAAGAGCATTTGCTGTTCATTTGCGGCCACTATGAAGGCTATGATGAACGCATTCGCGAGCACTTGGTAACGGATGAAATATCAATTGGCGACTTTGTTCTGACGGGCGGTGAGCTCCCTGCAATGATGATCGCAGACAGTGTGGTCAGACTGCTTCCGGGTGTACTGGGTAAAGAGGCTTCCCATATTGAGGATTCCTTCAGCACCGGACTTTTAGAGCACCCGCATTATACAAGACCGGCAGATTACAAAGGTTTAAAAGTGCCTGAAACACTCTTGTCAGGAAACCATGCAAAAATTGAAGAATGGCGGAATAAAGAATCGATCAGAAGGACCTACCTAAGACGTCCGGATCTGTTGAAAGACTACCCGCTTACAGAGCAGCAAAGAAAGTGGATTTCTGAATGGGAAAAAGAATAGATTTTATTGCATAGGCTATGAAATTGTGATAAGATACTACTTGTGGCTTAAGCGGGCTTATCCGCTGCAAGCTTGAAAACGATGTTCCGCTGTGCCGGTTTTTGTGGCCAAGAGCATCTGTTGGAAGGAGTTGAAAACGATGCAAAAACTAATTGAAGATATCACAAAAGAACAGCTTCGTACTGATCTTCCTGCGTTCCGTCCTGGTGACACTTTACGTGTACACGTTAAAGTTGTTGAGGGTAACCGTGAGCGTATCCAGATCTTTGAAGGTGTTGTGATTAAGCGTCGTGGTGGTGGAATCAGCGAAACGTTCACAGTTCGTAAGATTTCTTACGGTGTTGGCGTTGAACGTACTTTCCCAGTACACACACCAAAAATCGCGAAAATCGAAGTTGTACGTTACGGTAAAGTACGCCGTGCTAAACTTTACTACCTGCGTGAACTTCGCGGAAAAGCGGCTCGTATTAAAGAGATCAGACGATAATGATAACGAACGAAAAGAGCTTGTTACCTGTAACAAGCTCTTTTTTTATACAGAATTTGAAAATGCCGGACAGGCATCGTAAAATACATAAAGGACAACAATGAATCATGCATACTGAAGATAAAGGCGGTGTTCGTGTCACATGACAATTCAATGGTTCCCGGGCCATATGGCAAAAGCAAGAAGGGAAGTAACCGAAAAATTAAAATTAATCGATATCGTATATGAATTGGTAGATGCCAGAATTCCAATGTCATCAAGAAACCCAATGATTGAAGATATTCTAAAAAACAAGCCGCGAATTATGCTGTTAAACAAGTCTGACAAAGCAGATGCGGCAGTTACACAGCGGTGGAAAGAGCACTTTGAGAAGCAGGGGATCCGCTCTCTGTCTATTAATTCTGTAAATGGACAAGGGTTAAATCAAATTGTGCCTGCATCAAAAGAGATCCTCCAAGAAAAATTTGACCGGATGCGTGCGAAAGGTGTGAAGCCGAGAGCGATTCGCGCTTTGATTATCGGCATTCCAAACGTCGGAAAATCAACGCTCATCAACCGGCTTGCAAAGAAAAACATAGCAAAAACGGGAGACAGACCTGGTATTACGACTTCTCAACAGTGGGTCAAAGTTGGGAAAGAATTAGAGCTATTAGATACACCGGGAATTTTGTGGCCTAAATTTGAGGATGAGCTTGTCGGTTTGAGACTGGCAGTCACCGGGGCTATTAAAGACTCGATTATCAATTTGCAGGACGTGGCCGTGTTTGGTCTTCGTTTTCTCGAAGAACATTACCCAGAACGGCTCAAGGAGCGTTATGGCCTTGAGGAGATCCCAGAGGACATTGCCGAGCTGTTTGATGCAATAGGTGAAAAGCGGGGCTGTCTCATGAGCGGTGGGCTCATTAACTATGATAAGACGACTGAAGTCATCATTCGCGATATTCGCACTGAAAAGTTCGGCAGGCTGTCATTTGAACAGCCGACGATGTAAAGGCGCGCAGAAATGCGGGTCTTTATTTTTTCTTGGCTGAACCGATACATACAGTAAGGGAGAAGAGAAAGTGAATACATTAACCGTAAAGGACATTAAAGACCGTTTGCAGGAAGTGAAGGATGCACGAGACCCATTTATTGCCCAATGCGAAAACGACCCGAGAAAAAGCGTTCAAACGCTTGTAGAGCAATGGCTTAAAAAGCAAGCGAAAGAAAAAGCGCTGAAAGAACAATGGGTGAATATGACTTCCTATGAAAGGCTGGCAAGAAACAAAGGATTTCGCTTGATTGCAGGTGTTGACGAGGTGGGCCGGGGGCCATTGGCAGGACCAGTTGTCGCCAGCGCAGTCATCCTTCCAGAGGAATGTGAAATACTTGGGCTGACAGACTCCAAAAAGCTTTCAGAGAAAAAACGCGAGGAATATTACGAGCTTATTATGAAGGAAGCACTGGCGGTCGGGATAGGAATTGTAGAAGCTACTGTGATTGATGAGATCAATATATATGAAGCTTCAAAAATGGCAATGGTGAAAGCGATACAGGATTTGTCGGATACACCTGATTATTTGCTTGTTGACGCAATGACACTTCCGCTCGACACGGCTCAGGCGTCAATTATAAAAGGCGATGCCAAAAGCGTGTCTATTGCGGCAGGTGCGTGTATCGCAAAAGTGACGAGGGACCGAATGATGAGCGCTTATGCCGAAACGTATCCCATGTACGGCTTTGAAAAAAATAAAGGCTATGGGACAAAAGAACATTTGGAAGCTCTCGCTGCATACGGCCCAACTGAATTGCACCGCAAAACTTTCGCTCCTGTTCAATCTTTCAGATAAATCACCATGGACAAGGAGGCACCTTTTTAAAATGAACATACGAAATGATGTGCAAAAGGCGCTGCAGCACCTTTTCGGGCGTACAGCCGACCCGCAGGTTACATCAAAAGTAAACGAAGCGCTAAACGGGGAGAAGCGTCTCCTCTTAGGAAAAGTGCTTCGTTTACTAGGAGATCAGCATGCCCTGATCCAAGTCGGTAATCAAACTGTTCAGGGAAAACTTGAAGCCCAGCTTCGTCCTCAGGCATACTATTGGTTTTCCTACGAAAAAAAAACGGCAGAACAAACAGGCCGTCTTCAGGTCGTTCAAAGCTTTGATCAAAATCCTAAAACCATTCAGGATGCAGCTGGCAAGCTTTTAAATGCCATGTCAGTGAAGACGTCAAACGCAGCTCTCATGATGACAGGAGCGATGCTGAAGAGCAAAACACCCGTAACAGAAAATGATATCAAAACAGCTGTCCGCTGGATGGACACGCTGCCTTCGCAAGACACAAAAAAAGCAGTTGAAGCGGTTCTCTTCGCTTTAAAGCGTGATCTTCCCATTCACTCCGAGATTTTGAATGGTGTTCACGCTGTGAAATCGCCTGTTCCGTTGCATCAGCACGTATCCCAGCTGCTACAGGCAATCGACCAAAACCCTCAGCAGAGCCAAATGATGTCAAAGCTAAAGGAAGCAGTTACGGTGCTTTTAAATAGTGAAATCGATGTCCATGCAGAACGGCTGATTGATAAGCTTATTTCTTTAACCGACAATACGAAAGCACCTTCTCCGGCGAATACAGCTGGAAGCAGGGAGCTTAGCACACCAGCTGGCTCCCCCGGAAAAGCCAGCCTGCCGATTGCAAATCACACAGCAGAACAGGGAAGCATACAAGAAGAGCCTGTTAAAACAGCAGCAGACATTCCAATTAAAGAAGCCCGCCAGCTGCTGTTGAAGCTGACGGAATCTGCTGAAAAAAACGGTCTCCAAATTGTGAAAGAAGCAGCAAATTGGATTCAAGCGGCTGCTTCATCGGGTGATAGTAAGTCACTTGCAGCTTCAGCTGTTTTACAAGCGGCACAAGTCACAGACCAGGAAGCCGAAGTCTTTTTAAAGGCTGTTCAGCAGACAGCACCCCATTTGGCGGATAAGGCAGATGTTCTTTCTTTCTTATCCAAAGTGAAAACGGCAATCGGCGCAAGGGACGAGGTTGCGTTCATTAAAGCGTTTGAACAAGGAAGCGCAGTCACATCTGGCGAAATGCAATCCATCAAGCTGGCTCTTTCTGCCTTAAGAGCATCGCATGAGGTAGCCGAACCAGTCAAACAAGAAGCCGATCAGCTTTTTCATAAATTAAATGGCCAGCTTTTCATACAGCAGGACCATCCATCATACAGCCAAATTGTAATGTCATTTCCGATGTTTTCGAAGTCAGGGGTTCAGGACATGACTGTTCTGTTTAAAGGAAAGAAAGAAGCGGATGGAAAGCTTGATCCTTCCCATTGCCGCCTTTTGTTTTTGCTGCAGCTTGATACACTAAAAGAAACCGTCGTTGATTGCTTGGTACAACAAAAAGTCATGACCATTACAATAGAGACTGATTTCGAGCTGCAGGCTGCGATCGATCCGATGGTGCCCGCGCTTAAACAGGGGCTAAAGGAAATGGGGTACAGCCTTTCAGGGGTAAACGCTAAAAAAAGGGTTCACACCGAAGAAAAGGCTTCAATCGATCAATATATAACAAGTATCAGTGATCAGGAAGTGGATGTGAAAATATGAAAGAGCAGACACCGATCAGAAAAGCTGTTGCTCTCCATTATGACGAACAAAAAGACAAGGCGCCGAGAGTGATTGCCACAGGGAAGGGCTATGTAGCTGACAACATTATCAAAGAAGCGAAAAAAGCAGGGGTCCCGATTCAAGAAGATCGGACCCTTGTCGAATTAATGCGCCATTTGACGGTAGATGATCAAATTCCTGAAGCTCTTTATGAAACGGTAGCCGAGATTTTTTCATTCATTTACAAATTGGACGAAAGCGTAAAAAACAAAAAATAGCTAAAATATTCCCCATCCTCCTTTGAAATTTATGTTTTTAATAAAGTAAAAGTTTGAATGTTTAGAAGGATTAAAAGATTTTGCATCGAACTGTAGACAATTCTTCCAGTATTATTATAGAATGAAAGCGCAGTCTATTTTAGTTTTGTTACATAAGTTAGGAGGATGGGAAATGAATATCCATGAGTACCAGGGAAAAGAAGTCCTCAGAAAATATGGGGTATCTGTTCCTGAAGGTAAAGTGGCTTTTACAGCAGAAGAAGCAGTTGAGAGTGCAAAGAGCTTATCCAGCTCGGTTTATGTCGTAAAGGCTCAAATTCATGCTGGCGGTCGAGGCAAAGCTGGTGGGGTAAAAATAGCAAAATCATTAGACGAAGTAAAAGCGTATGCCGAAGAACTATTAGGGAAGACCCTAGTTACACATCAGACGGGTCCGGACGGCCAAGTAATAAAACGCTTACTTATTGAAGAAGGCTGCGATATTAAAAAAGAATATTACATCGGTCTAGTGCTTGACCGCGCCACTTCAAGAATCGTTTTGATGGCTTCTGAAGAAGGCGGAACGGAAATTGAAGAGGTTGCGGAGAAAACACCGGAAAAAATCAAAAAAGCTGTCATTGATCCGGCTGTTGGCCTTCAAGGCTATCAAGCCAGAGAAATTGCATTCGCTATTAATATTCCAAAAGAGCTCGTGGGAAAAGCTGCTAAATTTATGCTTGGACTATATAAAGCGTTTGTTGAGAAAGACTGCTCAATCGCCGAAATCAATCCGCTTGTTGTTACCGGCGACGGAAATGTGATGGCGCTTGATGCAAAATTGAATTTTGACAGCAATGCGTTGTACCGACAAAAGGACATTATGGAATACAGAGATTTGGATGAAGAAGATCCGAAAGAAATTGAAGCGTCCAAATATGATCTAAGCTACATTTCCCTTGATGGAAATATCGGCTGTATGGTAAACGGCGCGGGGCTTGCAATGTCCACGATGGATATTATCAAGCATTATGGAGGAGAACCGGCCAACTTCCTTGATGTGGGCGGCGGTGCAACCGCTGAAAAAGTCACGGAAGCATTTAAAATCATTCTTTCTGATCAAAACGTTAAAGGGATTTTTGTCAACATTTTCGGCGGCATTATGAAATGTGATGTCATCGCAGAAGGGGTTGTTGAAGCGACTAGACAAGTTGGTTTGACATTGCCGCTTGTCGTCCGTCTTGAAGGCACAAACGTGGATCTAGGGAAGAAAATCCTTAGTGAATCAGGATTAAACATTACATCTGCGGAATCAATGGCTGACGGCGCGCAGAAAATCGTATCCTTAGTTTAAGAAAGAATGAAAGGCAGGGGACCAAATAATGAGTGTTTTCATTAATAAAGATACAAGAGTTATTGTGCAAGGGATTACAGGTTCTACCGCTTTATTTCATACGAAGCAGATGCTTGAATACGGCACAAATATCGTTGGCGGTGTAACACCTGGAAAAGGCGGAACAGAAGCGGAAGGTGTTCCTGTATTTAATACAGTGGCTGAAGCAGTTCAAACGACCGGCGCTAACGCGTCTGTTATATATGTGCCCGCACCGTTTGCAGCTGATGCGATTATGGAAGCGGTAGATGCGGAGCTTGATCTCGTGATTTGTATCACAGAACATATCCCGGTTTTGGATATGGTGAAGGTCAAACGCTTCATGGAAGGCAAGAAAACGAGACTGATAGGGCCGAACTGTCCTGGTGTCATTACGCCTGAAGAATGTAAAATCGGCATTATGCCCGGATACATCCATAAAAAGGGTCATGTAGGCGTTGTATCACGTTCAGGAACATTAACATACGAAGCGGTGCACCAGCTCTCAGAAGCGGGTGTAGGGCAATCTACAGCTGTTGGAATCGGCGGCGACCCTGTAAATGGAACAAACTTTATTGACGTTTTAAAAGCGTTTAACGAAGATCCTGACACACACGCAGTCATCATGATTGGCGAAATCGGCGGTACTGCCGAAGAGGAAGCGGCAGAGTGGGTAAAAGCCAACATGACAAAACCGGTAGTCGGTTTTATCGGTGGTAAAACAGCACCTCCTGGGAAGCGCATGGGGCATGCAGGCGCCATTATTTCCGGCGGGAAAGGGACAGCTGATGAAAAAATCAAAACCCTTAATGCATGCGGAATCGAAGTTGCAGAGACACCTTCTGTCATGGGTGAAACCTTAATCAAGGTGCTGAAAGAGAAGAACTTGTTCGAAACTTGTAAAACGCATTAATAAAAAAGGGACAGCCGTCAAGGCTGTTCCTGCTTTTTCTAACAAAAGGAGGTCAATCTATTGGATCAGGCCGCTGCCTGCCTAACGATTTGCAGAATCAATCAATTATTATCCCCATCCCTTCTATTAAAATGGTGGAAAGCCGATCCGTCTATGTCGCTGACATCACCCGTGTTACAAACGGTTACTCGTGATCAAATAAAAGCAGCTGCATTAAAAAACGAAATAGAACAATTTTATCCAAAGCTCCCGCGTGTACTTGCTGCTTATCGTGAGCAAGGCATTAACACCATCCCTATTTCTTCAAAGCAATATCCTTTCTGGCTTAAAAGCATTTATGATCCCCCTGCCGTACTGTTTGCAAAAGGTGATATGACTCTTCTTTCGAAAGGGAGAAAAATTGGAATTGTAGGGACAAGAAATCCAACAGCTTATGGGAAACAAGTTGTCAATCATCTTACAAAAGAGATCTGTCGTAAAGGTTGGGTGATTGTCAGCGGACTGGCGTCTGGGATAGACGGAATGTCCCATGCTGCAAGTATTAAGGCGAAGGGGCGGACAATTGGCGTCATTGCAGGCGGATTTCAACACATTTATCCCCGAGAAAACCTTCAGTTAGCAGATCACATGGCTAAACACCATATCCTGCTGTCAGAGCACCCACCTGAAACTAAACCCCAAAAATGGCATTTCCCTATGAGAAACCGTATTATCAGCGGACTAAGTGAAGGCGTTATTGTCGTTCAGGGCAAAGAAAAAAGCGGTTCGCTGATTACTGCCTATCAAGCATTGGAACAAGGGAGAGAGGTATTTGCCGTACCCGGTTCATTGTTTGACCCTTACGCCGGAGGTCCTATAAAACTGATCCAGCAGGGGGCTAAAGCCATATGGTCAGCAGAGGATATTTTCGAGGAACTTCCTGAGAGAAACGTTCAATATACGGAACCCTTTTGAATTATCGTTTGACAAACGGTATTGTAATATTTAATAATAGTGAGGATTTAAAGTTGCATATTGTTTTCTATTTAATTAATGACGTTCATGATAAAGAATGAAATGTTGAAAGCCAAATAAAGACAGCTGCAAAAATAAAATTGAAATATCTTGAAAAGAGAGAGAACACCTCTTGAGGGGGATGAAAATGTCTGATTATCTAGTCATCGTGGAATCGCCCGCTAAGGCGAAAACGATTGAACGTTACTTAGGTAAAAAATATAAAGTAAAAGCATCAATGGGACATGTCCGGGATCTTCCAAAAAGTCAAATGGGAGTTGACATAGAACAGAATTTTGAACCGAAATATATTACCATTCGAGGTAAAGGCCCGGTATTAAAAGAGCTGAAAACGGCTGCGAAAAAAGCCAAAAAAGTGTATCTTGCAGCCGACCCCGACAGAGAAGGGGAAGCGATTGCATGGCATTTGGCACACAGTCTTGATTTAGATCTCAACTCAGACTGCCGTGTGGTGTTTAACGAAATTACAAAAGACGCTATTAAGGAATCGTTTAAGCATCCCCGCATGATCAATATGGATTTAGTGGATGCACAGCAAGCGAGACGTATTTTAGACAGGCTTGTCGGATATAAAATCAGTCCAATCTTATGGAAAAAAGTCAAAAAAGGGCTTAGCGCAGGACGCGTGCAATCCGTTGCCCTCCGTTTGATTATTGACCGTGAAAAAGAGATTAACGACTTTAAGCCTGAGGAATATTGGACAATTGACGGTACGTTCTTAAAAGGTCAAGAAACCTTTGAAGCGAGCTTTTTCGGGAAAAACGGCAAAAAACTTCCTTTAAATAGTGAAGCTGATGTAAAAGAGATTCTTTCTCAGCTCAAAGGGAATCAATATACAGTTGAAAAAGTAACCAAAAAGGAACGCAAACGTAATCCTGCTTTGCCTTTTACCACTTCTACCCTGCAGCAGGAAGCGGCTCGCAAGCTCAATTTCAGAGCGAAGAAAACGATGATGATTGCACAGCAATTATATGAAGGAATTGATTTAGGAAGAGAAGGAACGGTTGGTCTGATCACGTATATGAGAACGGATTCAACCCGTATTTCAAATACGGCTGTTGATGAAGCAGCTGCATTTATTGATCAGACTTATGGAAAAGAGTTCCTAGGCGGAAAACGGAAGCCTGCGAAAAAGAATGAAAACGCCCAGGATGCCCACGAAGCAATTCGGCCGACTTCAGTTCTTAGAAAACCAAGTGAATTAAAAGCAGTCCTCGGCAGAGACCAAATGAGACTGTATAAATTAATTTGGGAGCGTTTTGTTGCCAGCCAAATGGCACCGGCTGTTCTCGATACAATGAGTGTCGACCTGACAAACAACGGTTTGACATTTCGTGCAAATGGAAGTAAAGTCAAGTTTTCCGGGTTTATGAAGGTGTATGTTGAAGGAAAAGACGATCAAATGGAAGAAAAAGACCGGATGCTGCCTGACTTACAAGAAGGCGACACGGTATTATCAAAAGATATAGAACCTGAGCAGCATTTTACCCAGCCGCCTCCGCGATATACTGAGGCCCGGCTTGTTAAAACCCTTGAAGAACGCGGTATCGGCCGTCCATCCACATATGCTCCGACACTTGATACTATTCAGCGGCGCGGCTACGTGGCATTGGATAATAAACGTTTCGTTCCGACTGAATTAGGTCAGATCGTTCTTGACTTGATCATGGAGTTTTTCCCTGAGATCATTAACGTTGAGTTTACAGCTAAAATGGAGAGAGATCTTGATCATGTTGAAGAAGGAAATACCGAATGGGTCAAGATTATCGATAATTTCTACACCGATTTTGAAAAACGCGTCAAAAAAGCCGAATCGGAAATGAAGGAAGTTGAGATTGAACCAGAGTATGCTGGAGAGGATTGTGAATTGTGCAGTTCTCCAATGGTATATAAAATGGGACGGTACGGTAAATTCTTAGCTTGCTCCAACTTCCCTGACTGCCGGAACACGAAACCGATTGTGAAACAAATCGGTGTGAAGTGCCCGAGCTGCGGAGAAGGAAACATTGTTGAGCGAAAATCGAAAAAGAAACGGGTGTTTTACGGCTGTGACCGTTATCCGGACTGTGAATTCGTATCATGGGACAAACCAATTGAACGAAAATGCCCGAAATGCGGAAAAATGCTCGTCGAGAAAAAACTCAAAAAAGGTATACAAGTCCAATGCGTGGAATGCGATTATAAGGAAGAACCACAGAAGTAGCGGTGAGCAGGGTCTTGCTCACCTTCTTTGTGTGTTAAAAGAAGGCCTTGAATAATAAACTAGGAGATGTGAAAGATGAACCAACAAACAGTGAATGTAATCGGAGCCGGACTCGCAGGAAGTGAAGCAGCATGGCAGCTTGCCAAACGTGGGATTCAAGTCAAATTGTATGAAATGCGGCCAGTTAAACAAACGCCTGCGCATCATACAGATAAATTTGCTGAGCTTGTCTGCAGCAACTCTCTTCGCTCTAATACACTTGCTAACGCTGTCGGTGTATTAAAGGAAGAAATGCGTGCGCTTGATTCAGCCATTATCGCTGCGGCTGACGAATGTTCGGTGCCTGCCGGGGGCGCTCTTGCAGTAGACCGTCATGAATTTGCCGCAAGTGTGACAAATCGGGTGAAAAATCATCCAAACGTAACCGTTATTAATGAAGAAGTGACTGAAATTCCTGAAGGCCCTACTATCATCGCAACGGGTCCGTTAACATCTGAATCGCTGTCTGCCCAGCTGAAGGAGCTGACTGGAGAGGACTATTTATATTTTTATGACGCAGCGGCGCCAATTGTAGAAAAAGACAGCCTTGATATGGATAAAGTGTACCTAAAATCCCGTTATGATAAAGGTGAAGCAGCATATTTGAACTGCCCGATGACAGAAGAAGAGTTTGACCGTTTTCATGAAGCATTAACATCAGCAGAAACAGTGCCGTTAAAAGAATTTGAAAAAGAGATTTTCTTTGAAGGCTGCATGCCGATTGAAGTTATGGCAAAACGGGGTAAGAAAACAATGCTTTTCGGTCCGATGAAACCGGTTGGTCTAGAGCATCCTGTTACAGGAAAACGCCCTTATGCCGTCGTTCAGCTCAGACAGGATGATGCTGCGGGAACACTTTATAATATTGTAGGATTCCAGACTCATTTAAAATGGGGAGACCAAAAGGAAGTTCTCAAGTTGATTCCAGGACTTGAAAATGTAGAAATCGTCAGATATGGCGTGATGCACAGAAACACATTTATTAACTCTCCAAGCCTGTTAAAGCCGACTTATCAATTTAAAAACCGCAGTGATCTGTTCTTTGCAGGCCAAATGACGGGAGTAGAAGGATATGTGGAATCAGCTGCCTCAGGACTTGTAGCAGGCATTAATGCGGCGAAGCTTGTATTGGGAGAAGAGCTTGTGATCTTCCCTCAGGAAACAGCAATTGGCAGTATGGCACATTATATTACAACAACAAACCAGAAGAACTTCCAGCCGATGAATGCAAACTTTGGGCTTTTGAAAGAATTGCCAGTTAAAATTAAAAATAAAAAAGAACGAAATGAACAATACGCGAACCGTGCGATTGAAACAATTCAAACAATTTCGAAAACAATATAGGTATTGATTGCAACCTGAGCGCGATTTGTGATACCATTTAAAAGCCCTTCCTGGGGAGGTATTAGGCATGGAGAATGTTAAGAATTTCGTAAAGTTATTCGTTGAATATTTACAAATTGAAAAAAATTATTCACAATATACTATTGTGAATTATGTGGATTCAATTGAAGAATTCGAGACTTTCCTGCGCGTTCAAGGTATAAATGGATTTGAAGAAGCTGCATATCAAGATACTAGGATTTTTTTGACAGAAGCCTATGAAAAAGGTTTATCGAGAAGAACAATAAGCAAAAAGATATCTGCATTAAGAAGCTTTTATAAGTTTCTGATGCGGGAAAAGCTTATTGAAGAAAATCCGTTTCAGCTTGTTCATCTGCCAAAACAGGAGAAACGGATACCGAAGTTTCTATATCAAAAAGAGCTTGAGGAGCTGTTTGAAGTTTCAGATATAAGCCAGCCGGCCGGAATGAGGGATCAAGCGCTGTTAGAGCTGCTCTATGCCACTGGAATGAGGGTCAGTGAATGCTGTTCCATAACTATTAACGACGTTGATTTATTTATGGACACTGTGCTTGTTCACGGTAAAGGCAAGAAGCAGCGCTATATCCCCTTTGGGTCTTATGCCCGCGAAGCGTTGAAGGTATACATGAATAGCGGAAGACAGTGCTTGCTGATGAAGGCAAAAGAACCTCATGATCTATTATTCGTAAATCAAAGAGGCGGACCGCTTACAGCCCGTGGCATCAGACATATTTTAAGCGGGCTTGTTCAAAAAGCGTCAAGCACTTTACATATCCATC
The DNA here is from genome assembly GCF_044570195.1 of Bacillus sp. SG20033. NCBI lineage: Bacteria > Bacillati > Bacillota > Bacilli > Caryophanales > Bacillaceae > Bacillus > Bacillus sp. SG20033. Next base: position 1,756,124 of record NZ_CP172606.1, read on the forward strand.
CGCATATGCTTCGACATACGTTCGCCACGCATCTGTTAAATGAAGGAGCGGATTTGAGAAGCGTTCAAGAACTGCTCGGGCATTCCAATCTGTCTTCTACACAGATATACACGCACGTTTCGAAGGAAATGTTGAGAAACACATATATGTCTCACCATCCAAGAGCATTTAAGAAAAATTAAAGGAGGCCCTTTATGTCATCTTTTCATGCGACCACAATATTTGCCGTACAGCATAAAGGACGAAGCGCTATGTCCGGAGACGGCCAAGTAACATTTGGTCAGGCTGTTGTCATGAAACACACGGCACGGAAAGTGAGAAAACTGTTTAACGGCAAAGTTCTTGCTGGTTTTGCGGGATCTGTTGCAGACGCTTTCACTTTATTCGAAAAGTTTGAAGCTAAGCTTGAAGAATATAACGGCAACTTAAAACGGGCGGCTGTTGAGCTTGCGAAGGAATGGCGCAGTGATAAAGTGCTAAGAAAGCTCGAAGCCATGCTGATTGTTATGAATCAGGATACTTTGCTTCTCGTATCGGGAACAGGCGAGGTGATCGAACCAGATGACGGCATTCTCGCGATTGGATCAGGAGGCAATTACGCTTTGGCAGCGGGAAGAGCACTGAAAAAGCATGCCGGTGAAAGCATGTCTGCAAGTGAGATTGCCAGAGCCGCGTTAGAAACAGCAGGCGAAATTTGTGTTTACACGAACGATCAAATCATACTGGAAGAGCTTGAATAGAAAGGACTTGAGGCGCATGGAAAAAAAACCGTTAACTCCTAGACAGATTGTAGATCGGTTAGACCAATATATTGTCGGTCAGCAAAATGCGAAAAAAGCTGTCGCCGTGGCATTAAGAAACCGCTATAGAAGAAGTCTTCTGGATGAAAAGCTGAAGGACGAGGTCGTTCCGAAAAACATTTTAATGATGGGTCCTACCGGCGTCGGGAAAACTGAAATTGCCAGACGAATCGCTAAGCTTTCAGGTGCGCCATTTATCAAAATTGAAGCTACTAAATTTACCGAAGTCGGCTATGTAGGCAGAGATGTTGAATCAATGGTCAGAGATCTTGTGGAGACTTCTGTTCGGCTTATAAAAGAAGAGAAAATGAATGAAGTAAAGGAACAGGCAGAAGAAAATGCAAACAAACGCATTGTTCGTCTGTTAGTTCCTGGGAAGAAAAAACAATCTGGCGTTAAAAATCCGTTTGAAATGTTTTTTGGAGGCAGCCAGCCGAATGGTGAAGATGAGGCGGAGAGCCAGGAAGAAGCAAACATCGAAGAAAAAAGAAAACGAATGGCGCATCAGCTGGCTTTAGGAGAGCTCGAAGACTACTATGTAACAGTAGAAGTCGAAGAGCAGCAGCCTTCTATGTTTGACATGCTGCAGGGCTCGGGTATGGAGCAGATGGGTATGAACATGCAGGATGCGCTGAGCGGATTAATGCCAAAGAAAAAGAAGCGGCGCAAAATGACAGTCAGAGAAGCCAGAAAAGTCCTGACGAATGAAGAAGCAAGCAAACTCATCGATATGGATGAAGTCGGCCAGGAAGCTGTTCAGAGAGCAGAAGAGAGCGGGATTATCTTTATCGATGAGATTGATAAAATCGCAAAGAACGGCGGTGCATCTTCTTCTGCCGATGTTTCAAGAGAAGGCGTTCAGCGGGATATCCTTCCGATTGTTGAAGGTTCTACCGTTGTCACAAAATATGGTTCTGTAAAAACAGACCATGTATTATTTATTGCAGCAGGAGCGTTTCATATGGCCAAACCGTCTGATTTGATTCCTGAGCTGCAGGGGCGTTTCCCGATTCGTGTAGAACTGAACAAACTCACGGTAGACGACTTCGTGAGAATTTTGGTTGAGCCGGATAATGCGCTGCTGAAACAATATCAGGCATTATTGCAGACAGAAGGTATATCTCTTGAATTTTCTGACGAAGCTATTCATAAGATTGCTGAAGTTGCTTATCATGTGAACCAGGACACAGATAATATCGGTGCGAGACGCCTTCATACAATACTTGAACGCCTATTAGAAGATTTGTCGTTTGAAGCTCCAGATGTAACGATGGAGAAAATAACGATTACACCACAGTATGTCGAAGAAAAGCTCGGAACGATAGCCAAAAACAAAGATTTAAGTCAATTTATATTGTGAAAAATTTAATATGAGGAATGTTTAGGAGGATTATTTATCATGGCTTTATTACAAAAAACAAGAATTATTAACTCCATGCTGCAAGCTGCGGCAGGGAAACCGGTAAACTTCAAGGAAATGGCGGAGACGCTGCGGGATGTAATTGATTCCAATATTTTCGTTGTAAGCCGCAGAGGGAAACTCCTTGGGTATTCTATTAACCAGCAAATTGAAAATGATCGTATGAAAAAAATGCTTGAGGATCGTCAATTCCCTGAAGAATATACGAAAAATCTGTTTAATGTCCCTGAAACATCTTCTAACTTGGATATTAATAGTGAATATACTGCTTTCCCTGTTGAGAACAGAGACCTGTTTCAAGCTGGTTTAACAACAATTGTGCCGATCATCGGAGGCGGGGAAAGATTAGGAACACTTATTCTTTCGCGTTTACAAGATCAATTCAATGACGATGACTTAATTCTAGCTGAATACGGCGCAACAGTTGTCGGAATGGAAATCCTAAGAGAAAAAGCAGAAGAAATTGAAGAGGAAGCAAGAAGCAAAGCTGTCGTACAAATGGCTATCAGCTCGCTTTCTTACAGTGAGCTTGAAGCAATTGAGCACATTTTTGAGGAGCTTGACGGAAATGAAGGTCTTCTTGTTGCAAGTAAAATTGCTGACCGTGTCGGCATTACCCGTTCTGTTATTGTGAACGCACTCAGAAAGCTGGAGAGCGCCGGTGTTATCGAGTCTAGATCATTAGGAATGAAAGGTACTTATATCAAGGTACTAAACAACAAATTCCTAATTGAATTAGAAAATCTAAAATCTCATTAATCACAAAAAGAACCCTTTTTGAGGGTTCTTTTTTTATTTCAAATAAAGGAAATCAATAAGCTTTATTTCCTGGGTTGAAAGTCTTTCTATGTAATAATTTTAATAAATTTTGCATTTTTCTTCAAAAAGTTTCAAAAATGCCGAAAAGAAAGGAGAAAAAACAGAAATTCTGCTATTTTCAGGCTTATATCAAGGCGAGAAATGTAGTTCTAACAATCTAGGACTTTATACCTAGTTGCAAAATAGATAATTGTGAGGACATTTTTTTACACGAACTTCATAGACTTTATGCCTGTTATTTCTTACAATAAGCATATAGTTTTACAATTCTCGACAAGGATATTGAGGGTGAAAAAAACTGAAATGGAGGTAAGTGGATTTGAGCTTATTTTCTGGAACGATACAAAATCTTGAAAATGCCTTGAGTAGAGCGGATATTAAGCAAAAAGTCATAACTAATAATATCGCCAATATAGATACACCGAACTATAAGGCAAAAAAAGTCTCTTTCCAAAATTTATTAGATCAAGAATCCTCGCGTCTTGAAGCGATAAAAACAGACTATCGTCATGTTGATTTTTCTGATACTGATTCGAATTATTCAATTGTTGCGAGCGGAGATACATCGTATCAGCAAAACGGAAACAATGTTGATGTTGACAAAGAGATGACAGAATTGGCGCAAAATCAAATCAACTATCAAGCTTTGGTTGAAAGAATGAACGGTAAATTTAATTCGCTGAAGACCGTATTAACAGGAGGAAAATGATGACAGCTTTTCATAGCTTAAATGTTTCAGCATCGGCTTTAACAGCTCAGCGAGTCAGAATGGACGTTGTATCATCTAACTTAGCAAATATGGATACGACAAGAGCTAAGCAGGTGAATGGAGAGTGGGTGCCTTACAGAAGAAAAATGGTTTCCCTTCAGTCAAAAGGTGAATCGTTCTCTTCTATTCTCAATTCTCAAATGAGCGGAAGCGGGAATGCTGGAAACGGTGTGAAGGTTTCAAAAATTACGGAGGATGATTCAGATTTTAATCTTGTCTATGATCCGACAGACCCTGATGCAAACGCTGAAGGATATGTACAAAAGCCTAATGTTGATCCATTAAAGGAAATGGTTGATCTTGTCAGCAGCACCAGATCATACGAGGCGAATGTCACGGCGATGAATGCCACAAAGGGAATGCTGATGAAGGCGTTAGAAATCGGAAAGTAGGTGAATGAATGTGATTAATGCAATTTCTCCTTTTCAGGTTCAAAATACTCAAAACACTCAAAATGCAACAAATCAAGTAAACAATAGCCAAAAAACAGATTCTTCAAATCAAACAAGCTTTTCGGAGCTTTTAAAAAACTCTATTAGTTCGTTAAATGAGTCCCAAGTAGCTTCTGACAACATGACTAATGCCTTGGCTGCAGGAAAAGATGTAAATCTTGATGAGGTCATGATCGCTGCTCAAAAAGCCAGCATCTCTCTAACTGCAGCAACAGAGTTCCGCAATAAAGCTGTGGAAGCTTATCAGGAGATTATGAGAATGCAAATGTAGGGGGTCTGACGATTTAGAGAAAGAGTGGAATGACCGGGGGTTAACATGAATCGTACTCTAATGCAAATGAAAAACAAAACGAGTGAGTTTTGGAAAAATAGATCTAAATTACAAAAGATTTTAATGGTTAGTGCTTTAGCGGCAATTATTATTATTGGAATTATTATTAGTGTTTTTGCTTCGAATTCTAAAATGGCGCCGCTGTACAAAGATTTGTCTGCCGAAGAAGCAGGACAAATCAAAGAAGAATTGGATGCAAAAAAAGTGCCAAACGAACTTTCGAATGGCGGTACAGTGATTAGTGTTCCGGAGGATCAGGTTGATTCTTTGAAAGTGCAGATGGCTGCAGAAGGACTTCCTAAAACGGGATCAATTGATTATTCGTTTTTTGGACAGAATGCCGGCTTTGGTTTGACAGACAATGAGTTTGATATGGTGAAAGTGAAAGCTACACAGACAGAACTGTCAAACTTGATCAATGAAATGGACGGTATTAAAAATTCAAAAGTAATGATTAATCTCCCGAAAGACGCTGTGTTTGTCGGTGAGGAGCAATCTGCAGCATCTGCATCAATCGTTTTGCAGATTCAACCGGGTTATACACTTGATCAAAGCCAAATCAACGGATTATATCATCTGGTATCTAAAAGCGTGCCAAACCTAAAAGAAGATAACATCGTCATCATGGACCAAAATTCTACATACTACGACAAATCAGACAGCGATGCAGGGTCCTACGCGGATAGTTATTCTTCTCAGCAAGGAATTAAGTCTCAAGTTGAAAAAGACATTCAAAAACATGTACAGTCATTGCTGGGTACGATGATGGGCCAAGATAAAGTCGTTGTCTCCGTTACAGCAGACATTGATTTCACAAAAGAAAATCGGACAGAAGACATTGTCGAGCCTGTGGATAAAGAAAACATGGAAGGTATTGCAGTCAGCGCTGAAAAGGTATCTGAAACATATCAGGGCGACGGTGCAGCCAACGGCGGAACTGCCGGAACCGGCGAGGAAGATGTTACAAATTATAAGGCTGACGGTGAAAATACCGAAAGCGGGAACTACGAAAAAAACAGCAACAAAATCAATTACGAGGTTAACCGAATTCATAAAGAAATCGCTGAAAGTCCTTATAAGGTCAGAGATTTAGGGATTCAAGTAATGGTAGAGCCGCCTGATGCCAAAAACACTGCGTCGCTATCAACTGAAAGACAGGATGATATACAAAAAATCCTTTCAACTGTAGTCAGAACATCTTTGGATAAAGATGAAACGCAAAATCAGAATTTATCTGATGCTGATATCAATAATAAGATTGTTGTTTCCGTTCAGCCATTCGACGGAAAAGTCAATTTGGATACAAATACGGAAGAATCCTCAGGTATCCCGCTGTGGGCATATATTGTAGGCGGTGTTTTAATCGCAGCGATCATTGTTCTGATCATTATGCTTATCAGAAAGAAACGGGCGCAAGAGGATGAATTTGAGGAATATGAGTATGAGGTTCCTCAAGAACCAATCAATTTGCCTGATATCAACGAAGAGGAAAATGAAACAGCGGAATCAGTCAGACGAAAACAGCTTGAAAAGATGGCGAAAGACAAGCCGGAAGATTTTGCAAAACTGCTGAGAAGCTGGCTGGCCGAGGATTAGGAGGAATTAGAAATGGCGAGACGTGATCAAGATAAGCTTACAGGAAAACAAAAAGCAGCCATTCTCATGATTTCCTTGGGGTTAGATGTGTCAGCTTCTGTCTATAAGCACTTAACCGATGAAGAAATTGAAAGGCTTACTCTGGAAATATCAGGTGTTCGAAGCGTCGATCATCAAAAAAAGGATGAAATCATAGAAGAATTTCATAATATAGCCATTGCGCAAGATTATATTTCTCAAGGCGGTTTAAGCTATGCAAGACAAGTTCTGGAAAAGGCGCTTGGAGAGGATAAGGCGGAGAACATTCTAAACAGGCTGACTTCTTCTTTGCAGGTTAAACCATTTGATTTTGCCAGAAAAGCGGAGCCTGAACAAATTTTGAATTTTATCCAGCAAGAGCATCCGCAGACGATGGCGTTAATCTTGTCTTATTTAGATCCAGTGCAGGCTGGGCAGATTTTATCCGAGCTGAATCCTGAAGTACAGGCTGAGGTTGCGAGAAGAATCGCGGTTATGGATAGAACATCTCCAGAAATAATTAATGAGGTAGAACGGATTCTGGAACAAAAATTATCTTCTGCATTTACTCAGGATTATACACAAACAGGCGGAATTGAAGCTGTTGTGGAAGTGTTAAACGGGGTAGACAGAGGGACAGAGAAGACGATCTTGGATTCATTGGAAATTCAGGATCCCGATCTTGCTGAAGAAATTAAAAAGCGGATGTTTGTCTTCGAAGATATTGTCACACTTGATAACCGTGCCATTCAGAGAGTCATTCGCGATGTTGAGAACGACGATTTGCTCCTTTCATTAAAGGTTGCAAGCGAGGAAGTCAAAGAAATTGTATTCAACAATATGTCACAGCGTATGGTTGAAACCTTCAAAGAAGAAATGGAATTTATGGGCCCTGTACGCTTGAAAGATGTAGAAGAAGCTCAATCGAGAATTGTAAGTATCGTCAGAAAGCTTGAAGAAGCCGGTGAAATTGTAATAGCAAGAGGCGGAGGGGATGATATTATTGTCTAATATCATTAAACAAGAATCATCTATTTCTCCACAAAAGGAAAAAAGAAAACTTTCTATACAAGAGGTGCGTATTGATCATTCTCACCTTTTGCAGGCTGAAGAGAACCCGGAGGCGCTTATGGCCCGAGTGAAAGAGGAAGCTGATCGGATTTCTGAGCAGGCAAACAGTCATATAGAAAATATTCGCCGTCAAATTGAACAGGAGAAAAACGATTGGGCGGCTGAAAAACAGAAGCTTATTGAAGAAGCAAAAGCCGAGGGCTTTGAACAAGGAGTAGCGCTGGGCAAAGCTGAGGCAATGAAACAGTATGCAGAACTGATCGGCCAAGCAAACAGTATAACTGAAATGTCCAGAAAAGCTGTTGAGGACAAGCTTGAAGACGCAAATGAAGAAATCGTTGAGCTTGCCGTTGCCCTAGCAAAAAAAGTTTGGCAGCAAAAGTCTGATGATAAAGAGGCTTTCCTCCTGCTTGTACAACAGGTTATAAACGAAGTGAAGGAATATGACGATATATCAATTTATGTTGATCCATATTACTATGAGACAATCTTTCAGCAAAAAGATGAAATCCAGCAGCTTCTTTATAAAGAATGTCGGCTTGGCATATATGCTGATGAAAAAGCTCAAAAAGGAACCTGTTATATTGAAACTCCTTTTGGCAGGGTAGATGCGAGTGTTGACACACAATTGATGCAATTGAAAGATAAACTTCTGACAGCGCTGGAAGCAGGTGCAGCTGAATGAAGACACAGAGTCTGATAGATTGTATAGAAATGACAGACTCGTATAAACGGTACGGAAAAGTCAAGCGGGTAATCGGCTTGATGATTGAATCAAAAGGGCCAGCAAGCTCAATTGGCGACCTGTGCCTGATTTATGCAAAAGGACAGTCTGGGAAAGTCATTAAAGCTGAGGTAGTCGGCTTCCAGGAAGAAAATATTTTGCTTATGCCTTATTTAGAGGCTGCGAGCATTGCACCTGGCAGCATTGTAGAAGCTACTGGGGAATCACTTCGGGTTAAAGTTGGGACCGGACTGATCGGACAAGTCATCGATGCTTTTGGAGAACCGCTTGACGGAAAGCTTCTGCCGAAAGGGCTTTCGCCTGTATCAACGGAGCAATCACCGCCCAACCCGATGAAACGGCCGCCTATCCGTGAAAAGATGGGTGTTGGAGTCAGATCAATTGACAGCTTGCTGACAGTCGGTAAAGGCCAGCGGATTGGAATTTTTGCAGGAAGCGGTGTCGGAAAAAGCACATTAATGGGGATGATCGCCAAGCAGACAGAGGCTGACTTAAACGTCATTGCACTTGTCGGAGAACGCGGACGAGAGGTTCGGGAGTTTATTGAAAAAGATCTGGGGAAAGAGGGGTTGAAACGATCGATTGTAGTCGTTGCCACCTCAGACCAGCCAGCATTAATGAGATTGAAAGCGGCATATACAGCGACTGCAATTGCCGAGTATTTCCGAGATAAAGGCCAAAATGTCATGTTTATGATGGATTCTGTTACAAGGGTGGCAATGGCGCAGCGAGAGATTGGACTGGCTGCAGGAGAGCCTCCGACGACAAAAGGTTATACACCTTCAGTGTTCGCTATTTTACCTCGTTTACTAGAACGAACAGGTGCAAACGAGCATGGAACCATTACGGCATTTTATACAGTGTTGGTAGACGGGGATGACATGAATGAGCCGATTGCCGATACTGTACGCGGAATTTTAGACGGACATATTGTGTTGGACAGGGCGCTTGCCAATAAAGGCCAGTTTCCTGCAGTTAACGTACTAAAAAGCATCAGCAGGGTGATGTCAAACATTTCAACAAAACAGCATCTGGATGCGGCAAATAAATTCCGTGAACTTTTATCGACATATCAAAATTCGGAAGATCTCATTAATATCGGAGCTTACAAAAGAGGATCATCCAGAGAAATTGATGAAGCGATACAATTTTATCCGCAGCTTATTCAATTTTTAAAGCAGGGAACAGACGAACCGGCTTTATTGGAAGAAAGCGTTGCTGCATTAACTAGTTTGACAGGAAATGAGGAATAAACGTGGCTTATCAATTTAGATTCCAAAAGCTGCTGGAACTAAAAGAAAATGAAAAAGACCAATCCTTATCCGAGTATCAGCAATCAGTTTCTGAATTTGAAAACGTTGCTGAAAAATTATATGAGAATATGAGCAAAAAAGAATTGCTGGAACAAAATAAGGAAAAGAAATTAAAAAGCGGCATGAGTGTACAAGAAATGAGGCACTACCAACAATTTGTCTCAAATCTTGATAATACGATTTATCACTATCAAAAGCTTGTCATTATGAAAAGAAATCAAATGAATCAAAAACAAGAAATTTTGACAGAGAAAAACATTGAAGTGAAAAAGTTTGAAAAAATGCGTGAAAAACAGTTTAAAATGTTTGCTCTTGAAGATAAAGCTGCAGAAATGAAAGAAATGGACGATATTTCGATTAAGCAGTTTATGATTCAAGGCCATTAGGAGCGAATGTAATGTCCGGCAAAAAGAAAGAATCAGGTAAGTTCCGTTCGGTTTTGCTTATCATTATCCTCCCGCTGATGTTTCTATTAATCGCAGGGGGGATTGTTCTTTGGGCTACTGGTATCAATGTCTTAAAGCCGATACAGGATGCTGCGGCAAAAACGCCGGTTCTTAAAGAATTGGTCCCTGAAACCGAAAATAAAAAAGGCACAGCATCAAGTAAGGATAGCAGTAATACGGCAGCTCTGGAAAAGACCATTAAGGATCAAAAAAGTGAAATCAGTATATTGAATAAAGATCTAGAAACAAGTAAATCAGAAATCGATAGGCTCAATCAAAAGATCCGTTCACTTGAAAAGACGGCTGAGGATCAAAAAAAGTCATCAGAAGATCATACTGAAGGATCAGCAGACTCGAAAGCTTCTTCTGAAAATGACAAAGTGATCAGTGTGTACAAAAGCATGGACAGCGGAAAGGCTGCTAAAATTATTGCCCAATTAAAGGAGAAAGAAGCACTGAAAATATTGAATGGCCTAAGCAAAAAGCAGCTTGCTGACATATTGGCGAAAATGACTCCTGAGCAAGCAGCAACCTATACAGAAAAAATTGCTGCCAGCCAAGAATAGGGGGAATGAAAGGTGAAGCTGCTTGAATTAGCCGGACCTTTGCTGCAAACCACAACGGGTTCTGCCGCTAAAAACATGAAAAGTAGCCAGGGAGTTTTTCAAAACTGGCTTATGTCTGAGGCTGGATTGAAGGAACTTTCAGAACAAGGAAAGGGAACTCCTAATTCTGAAGATCAGCTTTTAGCAGATGCGCTTAAAAAGATCGGTGAATGGCTAAATGCAAGTCCTGAAGATCAAGACAAACAAAATGCGGATCTTTTGCAAACATTAAGCAAACTGACAGGGAAGCAATTGGATGCGAATGCTCTGCAAATGTTGCAAAATCTTTTGCAAGCAGTTGAATCAAAAATGTCAGGCGGGACGGATCAATTGCTCACAGAAACGGAGAAAATCTTTTCAGAAGCTAAAACGGCTCTGAGTGCCAATGATTCTGCTTCTGACATTAATGGAGCACTGAAGTCTGATAAAGAGCAATCAAATCAGGAAAATGAAGTATCCGAGCCTGCTAAAGAGCTTATCTATATCCAGATGTTCATTAGCCAGCTCGTAGAAGGGAATAAGCTGACTGATCTCGGGAATGGCAATGAAGCTCATGCCATTTACCAAAATGGAGATCAATTCCTTTCTGCATTAGAAAAGAAGGGTGTATCTCAACAACTAATTCAGGATCTTAAACAGCAAATATTCACTAAAGCTGAGTCAAGTTCAAAACTTTACTCGATGACAGCGTCAGAGCTGAAAAGTTTTCAAAGCTTAATGGATCAAATGTCTATGCTTCCTCAAAAAGGGACCAAAGAATGGAGTTTAGCTGAAAGCCAGCTGAAAGCCTTCTTGTTATCGAAATCATCCGAATCATCACAAGACTTTGGGAAGCGTGTTCTCACACCGCTCTCGCAGAGTTCATCCAGCAAAAATGCATCGGATGTTTCTGGAAGTATTCAGCCTGTAGATAGTAAATCAGGACTCCAAATGCTGTTTTCGGGGTATCGGGGCATAGGAGGAGTTCAAACACTTGATCTGCAGCAGATGTCATCTGATATACCAAATGCCGAAACAAAAACGGTGGCTGATCAAGTGATTAATGCGTGGAAGCAGATGAAATATACGCCTTTCGGCAGATCGACGGGAAGTTTCACTATTCGGCTGAACCCTGAACATTTAGGATTTGTCACAATCAAGCTGACAAATGAAAATGGAATGTTTCAGAGTAAAATCATAGCATCTAGCCAATCAGCAAAAGAATTGCTTGAACAGCATCTTCCTCAGCTGAAGCAATCATTGCCGAATATGGCCGTCCAAATTGACCGTTTTACTCTTCCGGTCCAAAGCGGGGATCAGCCGATATACGGCCAGCTTGCTGATGAACAGAAACAGCAGCAAGAGGGGCAGAGACAGCAAAGACAGAAAAAGCAATCAAATGATTTTGGCGATCTGCTCGATGAAGTGTCGATGGTTGAAATGGAGGAAGAAGAATGACTTCTATAAGTTCAGAATATAAACTGCCTGAAAAAACGAACACTGTGTCGACGAACAACAGCAGCTTGGGGAAAGACGAGTTTTTAAAAATATTAATGACTCAAGTTCAAAACCAAGATCCGCTTAACCCGATTGACGATAAAGAATTTATCAGCCAGATGGCGACTTTTTCAAGCTTGGAGCAAATGATGAATCTGAACACGACAATGACTCAATTCGTTGAAAACCAAGATCCGTTTACAACGTATGTTGATTGGATGGGAAAAGAAGTATCTTGGACTGATGGTAAAAGTGCAACAGATAAAACAGGCACAGTAAGCTCTGTTAAACATTTTAAAGGAAATTATTATCTCGTTCTTGATGATGGGACCGAGATCAGTCCTGCGAATGTCATGTCTGTGGGACAATCATCTAAATAAAAACATCTGGGGGAATATATTATGTTACGTTCACTTTATTCTGGAATCAGCGGTATGAAAAACTTTCAAACAAAGCTTGACGTAATCGGTAACAACATTGCCAACGTAAATACAGTAGGATTCAAAAAGAGCCGTGTGACCTTTAAAGATATGGTAAGCCAAACGATTGCCGGCGGTTCTGCTGCTGGTGCAACAATCGGCGGAACAAACTCTAAGCAAATCGGTTTAGGTTCATCATCTGGCACAATTGATACAATTCATTCAACAAGCGCGACACAAAGTACAGGAAGAACACTTGATTTAGCAATTGACGGCGACGGTTACTTCCGAATTGATACAGGTGACGGGACAGCTTATACAAGAGCAGGGAACTTCTATTTAGATAACACCGGAACACTGGTTACAGGTGATGGCTACCATGTGTTAAATATGAATGGGGGAACAATTAAAATTCCTACTGACGCTCAAAGCTTTAGCATTGGTTCTGATGGAAAGGTGTCAATTGTTGATGCTGAGGGGAAAACACAAGACGGGGGACAAATCGGGATTGTTACTTTTGCCAACAGTGATGGATTGGATAAAATCGGAAGCAACCTATACCGTGAATCTTTAAACTCTGGTACGGCCAGTGCAGCGAACCAGCCTGGTGACGGCGGAACTGGTGCTCTTAAATCAGGATTTCTCGAAATGTCTAACGTCGATTTAACTGACGAATTTACTGAAATGATCGTAGCCCAGCGCGGATTCCAATCAAACTCAAAAATTATTACAACATCTGATGAAATCCTTCAAGAACTGGTTAACCTTAAACGTTAAGGAGGGAGGGGAGGCGAGTAATCGCTTCTCCGCTGTTTTATGATTAAAGTAACCCGTTTGAACGGGCAGCCCTTTACACTGAATGCGCTATTTATTGAACAGATTGAATGTTTTCCGGATACTACAATTACTCTGTCAAATGGTAAGAAGTTTGTAGTAAAAGAAGATGAAGAAGCTGTTCTGGAAAAGATCGCAGCTTTCTACCGAAAAATACAAATATTTGCAATGGATCAAGGAATAGAGGAACCGGAATGAAGAAAAAGTTAATGATCATATTACTAATTATTCTTATCGTAATTGGTGCTCTCGGGGCGGCGGCTTATTTTGTTTTAGGCGGAAAGTCCGAAAAAAGTGAAGCGAAAAAAAGTATTGATGAAATCGTTGCGTCTTCTGTTGATGTAGAAGAGATCACAACAAATTTAAAGTCTGATAACATTATCCGTCTTGCTATTAAACTTGAAACCGATTCTGATAAATCAAAAGAAGAACTTGAGAAACGTGATTTCCAAGTGAAAGACGCTGTTATATCACTGCTGGCTGATACGAATGCTGATCAGATTGAGGGAGACAAGGGAAAAGAAACCTTTAAGAAGGAACTAAAAGATAAAATAAATAGCTACCTCCAAGAAGGAAAAGTAGAAAAAGTGTATATTACCTCCTTTAATCTGCAATAAAGCATAATTTGACAGAATACGGAGGTGAGGAAAATGTCAGGAGAAGTTCTCTCCCAAAATGAAATAGATGCACTGCTTTCTGCAATATCAACAGGTGAAATGGACGCTGAAGAGCTGAAAAAAGAAGAAAAAGAGAAGAAAGTCAAGGTTTATGATTTCAAACGTGCGCTGCGGTTTTCTAAGGATCAGATCCGCAGTTTAACGAGAATTCATGACAATTTTGCAAGACTTCTTACCACTCATTTTTCTGCTCAGCTCAGAACATATATTCACATATCTGTCAGTTCTGTTGACCAGGTCCCGTATGAGGAATTTATCAGATCGATCCCGAACATGACGATTCTAAATCTATTTGATGTTCATCCGATGGAAGGAAGAATTATGATGGAGGTCAACCCCACGATAGCTTATACGATGATGGATCGGGTCATGGGCGGGATTGGAATCAGTCATAACAAGGTTGACAGTTTGACAGAAATTGAAACAAAAATCATTTCTAATTTATTTGAAAATGCACTGGGTAATTATAAAGAAGCTTGGCAGTCAATTGCTGATATTGAACCGGAAATGACTGAGTTTGAAGTGAATCCGCAATTTGTTCAGATGGTATCTCCTAATGAAACAGTCGTGGTGATCTCGCTCAATACTCAAATTGGTGAAATCAGCGGTGTCATTAATCTCTGTATCCCGCATATCGTACTCGAGCCGCTCATACCGAAGCTTTCAGTCCACTATTGGATGCAATCAGACCGAAATGAGCCAAAGCCTGAGGAAACAAAGTCGCTTGAAAAACGTATCATGACAGCACAAATACCTGTCGTGGCCGAGCTCGGCACATCTGAACTGACGATAGAAGAGTTTTTAAGTTTAGAAGTCGGAGACTGCATAACTTTGGACAAATCAGTCACGGATCCTCTTACTGTATTGGTCGGAGATAAGCCGAAATTTTTAGGACAAGCCGGCCGGGTGAATCGAAAACAGGCAGTGCAAATTTTAGATCACGACATAAGAGGTGAACAAGATGGAGAATAATAGATTATCTCAAGATGAGATTGACGCGCTTCTTAACGGTACTGGCAGCACGCTTGATGAGCCAGAGGTTCCGGAAGTAGATGACTTATCGGAAATGGAGCGTGATGCGATCGGTGAAATCGGTAATATTTCATTCGGCAGTTCTGCGACAGCACTTTCAACGCTTTTAAATCAAAAGGTCGATATTACGACTCCAAGCGTAACGGTCATTCCAAGAAGTAAAATCAGCGATGCGTTTCCTGAACCGTATGTAGCGATTGAAGTGAATTATACGGAGGGCTTCAGCGGAAGCAACCTGTTAGTCGTGGAACAAAGTGACGCGGCGATCATTGCTGACTTAATGATCGGGGGAGACGGAAAAGGTGCGGACCCTTCACTGGGTGAAATCCATTTAAGTGCGGTTCAAGAAGCAATGAACCAAATGATGGGATCGGCTGCCACATCAATGTCTACTGTATTCAGTAAAAAAATTGATATTTCGCCTCCTCGGGTTGAATTGTTGGATGTTACTGAAGAAAAGGGTACAGACCGTATTCCTGATGATGAAATGCTGGTGAAAGTTTCTTTCAACTTAAAGGTGGGAGAATTAATAGACTCCAGCATTATGCAGCTTTACCCATTGACATTTGCGAAAGATTTAATTTCAAGCCTTATGAACTCAGAAAGTGCAGAGGAAGAAGAAACGGTGCAGCCTGAAGTTACATACGAACAGCCGAAAGAGCCTGTGACGCCAGAGCCGCGTATTGAACCGAAGCAACAGCAGCAGCCGCCAAAAAGGCAGGGAACAGCAAAAAAAGCAGCGCCAGTTCAGGTTTCACCGGTGGAATTTTCAGCGTTTGATCCAAACGAAGCTGTACAAGCCCCTATTCATAATCTGGATATGCTTTTGGATATCCCGCTTTCGATTACTGTTGAGCTTGGCAGAACGAAGAGAAGCGTAAAAGAGATTTTAGAGCTTTCTGCCGGAAGTATTATCGAGCTTGATAAATTAGCCGGTGAGCCTGTAGATATTTTAGTTAATCAGCGTATCGTTGCCAAAGGCGAGGTCGTTGTCATTGAAGAAAACTTCGGAGTAAGAGTCACTGACATTTTAAGCCAGGCAGAGCGCATTAATAATTTAAAATAACGAAACACAAGGAGAGAGATAGATTATGGCACATAGAATTTTAATTGTAGATGACGCAGCATTTATGCGAATGATGATTAAAGATATTTTGGTTAAAAATGGTTTTGAAGTTGTGGCGGAAGCTGAAAATGGAGCACAAGCGGTAGAGAAATATAAAGAGCATTCACCTGACCTTGTTACTATGGATATCACGATGCCAGAAATGGATGGTATTACAGCATTAAAAGAAATTAAACAAATTGATGCGCAGGCAAGAATCATCATGTGTTCTGCTATGGGACAGCAATCAATGGTTATTGATGCCATTCAGGCCGGCGCTAAGGATTTCATTGTGAAACCTTTCCAGGCTGACCGTGTGCTTGAAGCAATCAACAAAACATTAAGTTAAAGGGTGTACGACTGTTGAAAAAGAGTCAATATTTTATCGTTTTTATTTGTTTTTTCGTTTTATTCAGTGTACATCCGATTGCTGCTGCCGCGGCAGACTCTGATAATTCAACTGTAAACGAATGGTTTCAAAAGAAAGATGAAAAAACTGCAGATAAGTCAGAACAAAAGAAAGAGAAAACAACAAAAACTGCTGATGAGACGGAGGGAGCGGCTGCTCCTTCTGTCTCAGCTTTTGATTTTGTAAAGATGATTTTCGCTTTACTGTTTGTTATCGTGCTGATTTACGGGCTGGTTAAGCTCATGAACAAAAGAAATCGGCTCCTAAAGCCTTTTCAATATGTTGAAAATATTGGCGGCACATCGGTCGGCCAGAACAGATCCATACAATTGATCAAGGTCGGGAAAAGTGTGCTCGTCGTCGGTGTAGGAGAGACGATCCAGCTGCTGAAAGAAATTGAGGATGAAAAAGAGATTGAAGTCATTCTCAGTCAGCATGAAGAGGCAATGTCAAGCAAAATAGAGTGGCAAAAGTTTGTGAAGCCGCATAAGAGTTCTGAACATCAGCCGCAGCAAAAACTGCCTTCATTTTCAAAAGCATTAAAAGAGCAACTTGAAGAGTTAAAACAAAACCGTTCTGAAGGAAAGAAGAAAGGCCCACGTCATCATGAATGAGTTTATTAATATTTTCAGTTCAAGCGATCCGGAAAACGTAAGTTCAACTGTTAAATTACTATTATTGTTAACTGTATTTTCAGTGGCGCCTGGAATATTGATTCTTATGACTTGTTTTACTCGCATCGTCATTGTTCTGTCATTTGTCAGAACTTCACTTGCGACGCAATCTATGCCCCCAAACCAGGTTCTTATCGGGCTTGCGCTGTTTTTAACATTTTTTATTATGGCTCCTACTTTTTCAGAAATTAATAAAGAAGCGCTGACCCCATTAATGGACAACAAAATCAGCTTGGATGAAGCGTATACGAAAGCTGAGGAACCGATTAAAGAATTTATGAGTAAACACACAAGGCAGAAGGATCTGGCGCTGTTTATGAATTACGCGAAAATGGATAAACCTGAATCATTAAAGGATATTCCGTTAACAACAATGGTTCCGGCTTTTGCCATATCGGAGCTTAAAACAGCATTTCAAATAGGTTTTATGATTTTTATCCCTTTTTTAATTATAGATATGGTAGTGGCGAGCGTCTTGATGTCAATGGGAATGATGATGCTGCCTCCAGTTATGATTTCTCTGCCCTTTAAAATATTACTTTTTGTTTTGGTAGACGGCTGGTATTTAATTGTGAAATCTTTGCTTCAGAGCTTTTAGGGTAGGTGCTAAACGTGAGTTCAGAATTTGTAATTTCTATGGCGGAAAAAGCCGTATACGTAACGCTGATGATCAGCGGGCCATTATTGGCTATTGCTTTACTGGTCGGTTTAATTGTCAGCATATTTCAGGCGACAACTCAAATCCAGGAACAGACTTTGGCGTTTATTCCGAAAATCGTGGCGGTTCTCCTGGCTCTCATTTTTTTTGGTCCGTGGATGCTGTCGACGATTCTTTCATTTACAACAGAGCTGTTTTCTAATTTAAATCGTTTTGCAGGGTAATGTAGAGATGAATTCAATTATTGACTTATTTCCTGCTTTTTTATTGGTTTTTATTAGAATCTCTGCTTTTTTTGTAACGATTCCGCTATTTGGACATCGGAATGTGCCAGCTGTTCATCGCATAGGATTTGCTTTTTTTCTTGCAGTTATTTGTTTCAGCACCATTGATAAACCGCCCTCTTTGGAGATAGATGAGCACTATATGCTCTTGGCGTTTAAAGAAGCTTTGGTCGGCCTATGTCTGGGTTTAATTGCTTATATGATGATTGCCGCAGTGCAGATTGCCGGCTCGTTTATTGATTTTCAAATGGGATTTTCAATAGCAAACGTTATTGATCCGCAAACCGGTGCACAAAGTCCGTTGATTGGCCAGTTTATCTATACGATGGCACTTTTGTTTATGCTGAGTGTCAATGCCCACCATTTGTTGCTGGATGGTATTTACTACAGCTTTCAGTATATTTCAGTTGATCAGGCATTTCCGAATTTCGGCGATGAAAAGTTTGCCTATTTTATTGCGAAAAGCTTTAATGCAATGTTTATTATCGCTTTTCAAATGTCAGCGCCGGTTGTGGCCAGCTTGTTTCTAGTTGATTTAGCATTAGGCATCGTGGCTCGAACTGTTCCGCAGTTAAATGTATTTGTGGTCGGTCTGCCTTTAAAGATCGCTGTCAGTTTCATCATGCTCATTGTATGTATGTCCGTTATCTTCGTCGTTGTCCGGAATGTTTTCAGTTTAACGATTGAAACGATGCGGAATCTTTTAGCATTGGTCGGTGTTTCTTAATGAAGCTTAGAGTTGACCTGCAGTTTTTTGCGGGAGAGAAGACAGAAAAAGCAACTCCGAAAAAACGGAAGGATACGCGAAAAAAAGGGCAGGTAGCCAAAAGCTCGGATGTCAATACCGCCGTTTCTTTACTGGTAATATTCCTTTCGCTTATTGCAATTGGTCCGTATATGAGAGACAGGCTGCTGTCATTCATAGAAACATTTTATACCGAATCGCTCACAATGAAGCTCTCAGAATCAAATGTGCATACATTGTTTGTCAGCTTATTAAAGGATATGGGCATGATACTCGCACCGATTTTGCTTGTTGCTCTTGTTGCAGGAGTCGTAAGCAACTATATGCAGGTTGGGTTCTTATTTTCTGCTGAAGTGATACAGCCTAAGCTTGAAAAACTGGATCCGATCAAAGGCTTTAAACGAATATACAGTATGCGGGCGATTGTAGAGCTGATTAAATCAATTTTGAAAATCGTAGTCGTCGGTTTTGCGGCTTTTGCTGTGCTTTGGCTGCATTATGGAGAAATTCTCCGGCTTCCTCTCCTGACACCCGAAGAGGCACTTTCTTTCGTTTCAAAACTCACTTTGTGGATGGGACTAAGCGGTGCAGGTGCATTGTTGATACTTGCTGGTCTCGACTATTTATATCAGAGATTTGACTATGAGAAAAATATCAAAATGTCAAAACAAGATATAAAAGATGAGTACAAAAAATCTGAAGGAGACCCGATTATCAAGTCTAAAATTAAACAAAGACAGCGGGAAATGGCGATGAGGCGGATGATGCAGGAAGTTCCAAAAGCAGATGTCATTATCACAAACCCGACTCACTATGCGATTGCTTTGAAATATGATGAAGAAAAAATGGACGCTCCTTATATTGTTGCAAAAGGTGTCGACCACCTGGCGTTAAAAATCAGGAAAATTGCTAAAGAGCATGATGTCATGATGGTAGAAAACAGACCGCTTGCCCGTGCGTTATATGATCAGGTGGAAATTGACCAGGCAGTGCCGGAAGAATTTTTTAAAGTTTTAGCAGAAATTCTGGCTTACGTATATAAAACAAAACAAAAAGTATATTGAATTTTTCGATTTAAAAGGAGAGAAAAAACAGCATGTCAACAAGAGATTTATCCGTTTTAATAAGTGTTGTCCTCATTGTGGCGATGCTGGTGATTCCATTTCCTCCATGGCTGTTAAGTATTTTGATCATTATTAATATTTCTCTTGCGTTGATCGTGCTTCTCACCACAATGAATATGCAGGAAGCGCTTCAGTTTTCGATTTTTCCGTCACTGTTGCTGCTTTTGACCCTATTTCGTTTGGGCTTGAACGTCTCAACTACCCGTTCAATTCTTTCACACGGTGAGGGAGGTAAAGTCGTCGAGACTTTCGGAAATTTCGTTGTCGGCGGAAATGTATTAGTTGGACTCGTTGTATTTATCATCCTTATTATTATTCAGTTTATCGTCATTACAAAAGGTGCTGAACGTGTTTCCGAGGTTGCAGCAAGGTTTACGCTGGACGCAATGCCGGGGAAGCAGATGAGTATTGATGCTGATTTAAACGCAGGGATGATTACCGAACAGGAAGCGAAGCATCGCCGCGAAAAAGTGGCAAGAGAAGCAGACTTTTATGGAGCAATGGACGGTGCCAGTAAATTTGTAAAAGGTGACGCCATTGCCGGAATCATCATTGTGATGATCAATATTATTTTCGGAATCGTGATCGGAATGCTTCAGC
Source organism: Bacillus sp. SG20033 (assembly GCF_044570195.1). NCBI lineage: Bacteria > Bacillati > Bacillota > Bacilli > Caryophanales > Bacillaceae > Bacillus > Bacillus sp. SG20033. The sequence continues at coordinate 1,776,546 of NZ_CP172606.1, forward strand.
AGGGCATGTCCATTCAAGAAGCTGCTTCACACTTTACGATGCTGACTGTAGGGGATGGAATTGTTTCGCAAATCCCGGCACTGTTAATTTCTACGGCTACGGGTATTGTGGTCACAAGAGCTGCATCTGAAGGAAACTTAGGGCATGACATTACAGGCCAGCTGTTTGCGTATCCAAAGCTTTTATACGTCGCAGCAGCTACGATCATGCTTTTAGGTATTTTCACTCCGATCGGCATCCTTCTGACGGGGCCGCTTGCGGGATTGCTTGCTTTTGGCGCATATACACTATCTAAATCAGGTAAGGAAAAAGAAGAAGTGGATGAGATTCTTGAGGAAGAGGCTGAGGTGGACGAGCTTAAAAGCCCTGAAAGTGTTGTTCAGCTTCTGCATATAGATCCGATAGAATTTGAGTTTGGATATGGCCTGATACCGCTTGCTGATGCCAATCAAGGCGGTGATTTATTAGACCGAATTGTTATGATACGCCGTCAGTTGGCTTTGGAACTCGGGCTTGTCATTCCTGTCGTGCGAATCAGAGATAATATAGCGTTGCAGCCTAATGAATACCGATTGAAAATTAAAGGAAACGAAGTAGCAAAAGGCGAGCTGTTGCTTGATCATTATTTAGCGATGTCGCCTACTCCTGAGGACGATCTCATTGAAGGGATTGAAACAGTGGAGCCTTCATTCGGACTGCCGGCTAAATGGATTAGCGAAGCGGTAAAGGATGAAGCCGACATGCTTGGTTATACAGTAGTTGATCCTGCATCAGTCGTTTCAACGCATATTACGGAGAAAATTAAGCAGCATGCCCACGAATTGATCGGAAGGCAGGAGACAAAACAGCTGATCGATCACTTGAAAGAATCGTATCCAGTCCTGGTTGAAGAGGTTACGCCGAATCCATTGTCTGTCGGTGATATTCAGAAAGTGCTTGCTAAGCTTTTAAAAGAAAAAGTTTCAATTCGAAACTTAGTAACGATTTTTGAAACACTTGCTGACTATGGGAAATTAACAACAGATTCTGATCTTTTGACAGAGTATACAAGACAAGCGCTTGCTAAACAAATTACAGCCCAGTTTGCCAAAGAAAATGAAGTGTTGAAGGTTGTTACTTGTTCGGGCCGTGTAGAAAAAGCAATAGCAGACGGTGTGCAGCAGACGGAACACGGGAACTATTTATCAGTTGAACCAGATATTTCAGAAAGTATAGTGCGCTCTGTCGCCAAAGAAGCTGAACAGCTCTCATTACGTCAGGAAACCGCGATTCTTCTTTGCTCGCCGCCTGTCAGAATGTATGTGAAGCAGCTTCTGGAACGGTACTTCCCTGATCTTCCGGTACTCTCTTATAACGAACTTGAGGCGAATGTTGAGGTACAAAGCATTGGAGTGGTGGATATTTAATGAAAATAAAAAAATTTACTGCTGCTTCAATGCAAGAAGCGGCACTTCTCATCAGAAAAGAGTTAGGTAATGAAGCGGTCATATTAAATTCGAAAAAAATTAAAAAGCGAAAATGGTTTGGCCTCGTCAACAAGCCTGCTGTTGAAGTAATCGCCGTATTGGATCAGGACTTTCTTGAGAAAAAAACGCCTCAGAAGGCAGCTGAACCGAAACAAACATTAAAAACTCCGGTCAGCAGTCCGAAAATAGAGGAGAGAACATATCCCCCTCAAATTCCGGCGCAACAGGAGCTAGGTGATTTTTCAGCATATCAATCTGTACTTCCTGAGCCGCTGCGAAAAGCAGAAAAGCTTTTGCACGAAACAGGGATCAAAGAGTCTACGAAAACGAACACTCTGAAAAAATTGCTTCGCTTCTCTGTTGAAGCAGGCGGCTTGACTGAAGAAAATGTTGTCGGCAAACTTCAGGAAATACTATGCGATATGCTGCCCTCAGCAGACAAGTGGCAGGAGCCAATTCATTCAAAATATATCGTTCTCTTTGGTTCAACAGGGGCTGGTAAAACAACTACACTGGCTAAACTCGCAGCCATATCTATGCTTGAAAAACATAAAAAAATCGCTTTTATTACAACAGATACGTATCGTATTGCAGCTGTTGAACAGTTGAAAACATACGCTGAACTGCTGCAGGCTCCTCTGGAAGTTTGCTATACAAAAGAAGAATTTCAGCAGGCGAAGGAGTTATTTTCTGAGTATGATCATGTGTTTGTTGATACAGCCGGAAGAAACTTCAAGGATCCGCAATACATTGATGAACTGAAAGAAACGATTCCTTTTGAGAGCAGCATTCAGTCATTTCTTGTTTTATCCGCGACTGCAAAATATGAAGATATGAAGCATATTGTCAAACGGTTTTCATCCGTCCCTGTCAATCAGTATATTTTTACGAAAATAGATGAAACGACTTCCTTAGGTTCTGTATTTAATATACTGGCAGAATCAAAAATAGGTGTCGGGTTTATGACAAACGGACAGAATGTGCCTGAGGATATACAGACTGTATCTCCACTTGGTTTTGTGAGGATGCTGTGCAGATGAACAGATATGACCAAGCAGCAACTTTACGGGCGAAAATGGAAAAACGTGAGCGCGTTCTGCCGATGGTTTATTCACAAAAAGCGAAGACACTTGCTGTCATTAGCGGCAAGGGCGGTGTCGGAAAATCCAATATTACCTTAAATATGGCACTTGCGCTGCAGGATAAAGGTAAGAAGGTGCTGCTCATCGACCTTGATATCGGGATGGGAAACATTGATATATTAATGGGAAATTCATCGTCTGCCACGATAATCGATGTTTTAACCGATCGTAAGCCTTTGCTGCAGTCATTATCCGTTGGCCCAAAGGGTTTGCGGTATATATCAGGGGGAACTGGTCTGGATGTGATGTTTCAGCTCGATCAGAGAAAATGGACGTTTTTTGCCAATGAACTTTCTCATGCATTGAGCCAGTTCGATTATGTGCTGTTTGACATGGGAGCAGGCTTATCAAAAGATCAACTGCCTTTTATTTTATCAGCAGAAGATATTTTGATTATAACAACTCCTGAGCCGACGGCCATTATGGACGCATACAGCGCTGTCAAGCACTTGGTTTTGACAGAAAATAAGCTTTCAATGAAGGTGGCTGTCAATCGGTGCCGTGACCAAAAGGAAGGGCTTGAGGCTTTTGCCCGCCTCTCCCGTACAATTCATATGTTTTTGGATGTTCAGGTTCAGTTTGCCGGTTCCGTTTCTGACGATGTGATCGTGAGCAAAGCGGTTGTCGAACAGGTTCCTTTTTTCATAAAAAGCCCTCAGGCAAAAGCCAGCCGGTCAGTCCGTATTTTAGCGGACGCCTTGTTTGAAAGAGAAGAAACGAGACACAAAGAAGACAAACAGACATTTATTGAGAAATTATCTTCTTTTTTAATGAGGAGGGCTTAATTTGATTCGTGTGCTTGTAGTTGATGATTCAGCTTTTATGAGAAAAATGATAAGTGATTTTCTGACCGAGGAAAAGCAGATAGAAGTAATCGGAACTGCGAGAAACGGAGAAGAAGCGCTTAAGAAGATTGAATTATTAAAACCGGATGTTATTACTCTTGATGTTGAAATGCCGGTCATGAATGGGACAGATACGCTCCGCAAAATTATTGAGATTTATAACTTGCCGGTCATTATGGTGTCGAGCCAGACCGAGAAAGGTAAAGAATGCACAATTAATTGTTTGGAGATCGGTGCCTTTGATTTTATCACAAAGCCATCAGGCTCAATATCTCTGGATTTATACAAAATTAAAGAACAATTAGTTGAGCGTGTCGTCGCGGCAGGACTTTCTGGCAAGCGGAAACGTCCTGTTTCCCAGACAGTTCGGCCCGAACCTATTGTGCGTGCTGTCGTTAAGCCTGAATTAAGCAAACCGAAACCTGGCACGGGCAGACAAATTGTGTGTATCGGCACATCAACAGGCGGTCCACGGGCATTACAAAAGGTGATACCGAAGCTCCCTAAGGATTTGAACGCACCAGTGGTTGTCGTTCAGCACATGCCTGAAGGGTTTACTGCTTCTTTGGCTGATCGGCTGAATCATTTATCTGACATTCAGGTAAAAGAAGCAAAAGATGGTGAAGCAGCTCTTAACGGCTGTGTTTACATAGCACCGGGCGGAAAAAACATATCCGTTATTAAAAACAGCGAAGGACTCCAGATTGTGCTTGATAACCATGACACACCAAGCCGTCATAAACCATCTGCTGATTATTTATTCCGTTCTGTCGGGAAACTGACAGATTATGAAAAAGTAGCGGTTATCATGACCGGCATGGGCAGTGACGGCACTGCTGGGCTAAAGGACATGCTAACAGCCGGCAATGTGAAAGCCATTGCGGAGTCTGAAGAATCTTGTGTCGTATACGGGATGCCAAAAGCTGCTGTTAAAGCGGGTCTCATTCATGAGATTAAACATGTGGAAGATATCGCAGCATCCATCACAAGCTGTGTGAAAAAAGAGAGGGTGTGATTCAAATGGATATGAATCAGTATTTAGATGTCTTTATTGATGAGAGTAAAGAACATTTACAAACATGTAATGAAAAGCTTCTCCTTTTAGAGAAAGACCCGACTGATCTTCAGCTCGTACATGATATATTCAGGGCTGCCCATACATTAAAAGGAATGAGCGCAACGATGGGCTACACGGATTTAGCACATCTTACCCATCTGCTTGAAAACGTGCTGGATGCAATCCGAAACGGAGACATGGCAGTCACCTCAGACTGGCTGGATATTTTGTTTGAAGCTCTGGATCATCTGGAAGCAATGGTTCAGTCTATTATTGATGGCGGGGATGGTAAAAGAGATATTTCAGAAGTGAGTGCCAAGCTTGATGTGAATGGTGCGCACGCTGAATCCGCTGCCTCCGCGGAACCTGCAGAAGCACAGAGTTCAGCATCTGATTGGGAATATGATGAATTTGAACGTACAGTTATACAAGAAGCGGAGGAGCAAGGCTTCAAACGATATGAAATCAAGATTTCTCTGAACGAAAACTGTATGTTAAAAGCAGTTCGTGTCTATATGGTGTTTGAAAAACTAAATGAAGTCGGAGAAGTAGCCAAAACAATTCCAAGTGCTGAAGTGCTTGAAACGGAAGATTTTGGAACTGACTTTCAAGTTTGTTTCTTAACACATCAATCAGCGGAAGACATTGAACAATTAATCAATGGCGTGTCGGAAATTGAGCATGTTGAAGTCATTCAAGGGGCTCCTTTAACATCAGCTGAAAAGCCTGAAGAATCTAAGCAAGAAGATTCACCAGCAGCAGCTGTACCTGCGAAGCAGGAGAAACAAAAACAGCCTGCTAAAAACGATGAACAGGCGAAGCATTCAGCCGGCGGATCTAAAACAATTCGTGTCAACATTGACAGGCTTGATTCTTTAATGAACTTATTTGAAGAGCTTGTCATTGACCGCGGGCGTCTCGAGCAGATTGCGAAAGAGCTTGAGCACAATGAACTGACTGAAACGGTTGAACGAATGACGAGAATTTCCGGAGATTTGCAATCGATTATTCTGAATATGAGAATGGTCCCGGTTGAAACTGTTTTTAACAGATTCCCGAGAATGATTCGCCAGCTTCAGAAAGAGCTGAATAAAAAAATTGAACTCTCGATCATCGGTGCGGAAACTGAACTGGATCGTACAGTAATTGATGAAATCGGAGATCCACTCGTTCACTTGATCAGAAACAGTATTGACCATGGTATCGAGGCACCGGAAACACGTTTGCAAAAGGGAAAACCGGAATCAGGAAAAGTTGTGCTTAAAGCTTATCACAGCGGCAACCATGTCTTTATCGAAGTAGAGGATGACGGCGCAGGCCTTAATCGCAAAAAAATTCTGGAAAAAGCGCTTGAGCGCGGGGTCATAACGGAAAAAGAAGCTGAAACCTTAGAAGACAACCAAATTTACGAATTGATTTTTGCTCCGGGGTTCTCAACTGCTGACCAAATTTCTGATATTTCCGGCCGCGGTGTAGGACTTGACGTTGTAAAAAACAAACTGGAGTCTCTTGGCGGTTCAGTCAGTGTGAAATCAGCCGAGGGTCAAGGCTCTCTATTCAGCATCCAGCTGCCGCTTACCTTGTCTATTATTTCAGTTCTGCTGATTAAGTTGGAAGAAGAGACATTTGCCATTCCGATTTCTTCAATCATTGAGACAGCAGTTATTGACAGAAAAGACATTTTGCAAACTCATGACCGTGAAGTGATTGACTTTAGAGGGCATATTGTCCCTGTCGTTTATTTAAAAGAAGAGTTTAAAATAGAAGATACAAGAAAAGATGCGGAACAGCTCCATATCATTGTCGTGAAAAAAGGCGACAAACCTACTGCATTTGTGGTGGACTCCTTTATTGGCCAGCAGGAAGTTGTGCTGAAATCACTCGGAGATTATTTAACAAACGTCTTTGCAATTTCCGGAGCTACTATTTTAGGAGACGGAGAAGTAGCGCTCATTATTGATTGTAATGCACTGATTATTTAACCATTCGAGGAGGTGTCTCACATGACTGCAGAAATTAAAACAGGCGAAAAAATGATAGTCTTTATGGTAAATGGCAAAGAATATGCCATTTCTGTCACTCAGGTGAAATCAATTGAAAAATGGCAAAAGCCAACGAGGGTACCTGGCGTCGAACCATATATTTGCGGGGTAATCAATTTACGCGGGGTGGTGACTCCGGTTATTGATTTAAGAAAACGCCTGAATTTGCCAGAGTATGAAATTACCGATGAAACACGAATTATCATTATTGCTTATCGTGATATTGAAGTCGGCTGGATTGTGGATGAAGCGAATGATGTGATTACCGTACACGAAAGTGAAATAGAATCTGCTCCAGAAGGCGTTCAGAAAGATACGGATGTGTCGATCGAACAGATTGTGAAACAAGAGAACAGACTCTTAAATATTATTGATGCGAACGCGGTTTTGGATAAAGAATCATCTCAGTCCGCTGTGCCCGATCAAGCTTAATCTTAAAGGGGTTATGACATGAGTATTTTTAATGGAATCAAAGAAGAGCAGATGGACATTTTGCGGGAAGTCGGCAATATAGGCGCCGGCCACTCCGCCTCTGCAATGGCCCAGCTGTTAAATAGAAAGATAGATATGGAAGTCCCATTTGCAAAGCTGCTGTCTTTTGATGAGCTTGTTGATTTTTTCGGCGGCGCCGATGTCCCGGTTGCCAGCATCTTTTTAAGAATGGAAGGCGATTTAACGGGTTCAATGTTCTTTATAATGCCTTTTTTTCAGGCGGAGCAGTTTATCAGAGAGCTGATTGGAAACCCCGATTTTGACATAGAGGACTTAGGTGAAGACCACATGAGCTCATCCGCTTTGCATGAACTGGGCAATATTTTAGCGGGGTCATATTTAACAGCTTTGGCGGATTTGACGAAGCTCCAGCTCTATCCAAGTGTTCCTGAAGTCTCATTGGACATGTTCGGAGCTGTGATCAGCGAAGGGCTGATGGAGCTCAGTCAGGTTGGAGAACACGCCATTGTTGTCGACACGTCAATTTTTGACCAAAGCCATCAGCAGGAGCTGAAAGCGCATATGTTTATGCTGCCGGACTATGATTCATTTGAAAAGCTCTTTGTCGCCTTAGGTGCATCATTATGAGTACAACTGAGGCTGTTGTTATAAAGGTTGGGATTGCTGACGTGAAGATCGCCCGCTTCCCGGATACCATCCGGACCTCTGGGTTGGGCTCATGTGTGGGGCTGGTGCTTTATGATAAAGAAAAGCAAACGGCGGGTCTTGTTCATGTCATGCTTCCGGATTCGACGTTATCGAAAACTGCCGAGCTCAACCGGGCTAAGTACGCTGACACCGCCGTAAAGACCACGATTGATATGCTGATAGAAGCGGGATGCCGGAAATTTGCATTAAAAGCAAAGCTGGCCGGCGGATCAGAGATGTTTAAATTTAAATCGACAAATGATTTAATGAAGATCGGACCGAGAAATGTATTAGCGATAAAAGAACAGCTGTCTTTATTTAATATTCCTATTATTAGTGAAGATACGGGCGGCTCAAGCGGCCGGACGATAGAATTTGAACCGAAGTCCTGCATGCTGCATATTCGAACTGTTAAACAAGGTGAAAAAACGATTTAATTAAGGTATTAGGGGGATAACAATGCAATCCTTGAATTATGAAGATCAGGTGCTTTGGACGCGCTGGAAAGAGTGGAAAGATCCTAAAGCCGGTGACGACTTAATGCGCCGTTACATGCCGCTTGTCACATATCATGTAGGCAGAATTTCTGTCGGACTGCCGAAATCAGTGCATAAAGACGATCTTATGAGCCTTGGTATGCTTGGTTTATATGATGCCCTTGAAAAATTTGACCCCAGCCGGGACTTAAAATTTGATACCTACGCCTCGTTTAGAATTCGCGGCGCAATCATAGACGGGCTTCGCAAAGAAGATTGGCTGCCCAGAACCTCGCGCGAAAAAACAAAAAAGGTTGAAGCAGCAATTGAAAAGCTTGAACAGCGGTATCTTCGCAATGTATCGCCCGCGGAAATTGCAGAGGAACTCGGAATGACGGTACAGGATGTCGTGTCAACAATGAATGAAGGTTTTTTTGCAAATCTGCTGTCAATTGATGAAAAGCTCCATGATCAAGATGACGGGGAAAACATTCAAGTCATGATCAGAGATGACAAAAATGTTCCGCCTGAAGAAAAGATTATGAAGGATGAACTGGTTGCACAGCTTGCAGAAAAAATTCACGAACTCTCTGAAAAAGAACAGCTGGTTGTCAGTTTGTTCTACAAAGAGGAGTTGACACTGACAGAAATCGGACAAGTATTAAATCTTTCTACGTCCCGCATATCTCAGATCCATTCAAAGGCATTATTTAAATTAAAGAATCTGCTGGAAAAAGTGATACAATAATGAATTTCATGGTTAGCGAGTGAAAAACATGTCAACACTATTATGGCTTTTAAGCTTTACGCTCCACGGCGTTCTTCTGTACGCTGTCATTATCCTGTATACGAGGCTCGCTGCAGTGAAAGAAACAGAAAAACAGCAAAAACAGATACTTGAAGAGACGGAAAACACCTTGGCGGCATTTCTGCTTGAATTAAAAGAAGAAAATGAGAAACTGATAGAAAATAAAGCTTCATCTGCAAGTCAATCAGATGAAGAATCCCAAAAGCCAGGCCTTCAGACCTCTGAAACATATCAAGAGCGGGATCCAGTCCAAGAGGCAGAGAATCTTCCTGAACATATTGAAGGTCTGATTACAGAGGTTGACCGTCGGGAAGAGATCGTAAACAGTGAGGTCCAATCATTTGAAGACCAGGTCATAGAATTATATGAACAGGGATATTCGGCAAGTCAAATTGCCCAGAAAATGAAGAGCGGAAAGACAGAAATCGAGCTATTTTTAAAATTTCGCTCCAAAGGTGTAAAGGATTCTTGATTGTCGGATAAAGCTGTGTTATATTATGTCTTGGTGTTAAATACACACGCTTAACGATTTATGCAGAGGGTGCTGCAGGCGGCAGTTCTGCACAAAAATGACCTAAGCGGAGGAAAAAAACCATTATATTAGGAGGAAATAACATGTCAGTCATTTCTATGAAGCAATTGCTTGAAGCTGGTGTTCACTTCGGTCACCAAACACGCCGTTGGAACCCAAAAATGAAGCGTTACATTTTCACGGAGCGTAACGGAATCTACATCATTGACCTTCAAAAAACAGTCAAAAAAGTAGAGGAAGCTTACAACTTCACTAAAAATCTTGCTGCTGAAGGCGGAAAAATCCTTTTCGTCGGAACAAAAAAACAAGCTCAAGATTCTGTTAAAGAAGAAGCTCAACGCTCTGGCATGTACTATGTCAACCAACGCTGGTTGGGCGGTACATTAACAAACTTCGAAACAATCCAAAAACGTATTAAACGTCTTAAAGACATTGAAAAAATGCAAGAAAACGGTACGTTTGATGTACTTCCTAAAAAAGAAGTCGTTCAATTGAAAAAAGAATTAGAGCGTCTTGAAAAATTCCTAGGCGGAATTAAAGATATGAAGGATCTTCCTGATGCATTATTCATCATCGATCCTCGCAAAGAGCGCATCGCTGTTGCGGAAGCTCGCAAATTAAACATCCCTATCATCGGTATCGTAGATACTAACTGTGATCCAGATGAAATCGATGTTGTTATCCCAGCGAACGATGACGCTATCCGCGCTGTTAAACTTCTAACTTCTAAAATGGCAGATGCAATCTTAGAAGCGAAGCAAGGCGAAGAAGAAGCGGAAGTTGCTGAAGAAACTGCACCAGAAACAGAAACAACAACTGCGTAACCTATTCAAAAGGTGATAAGAGGGACTGCCTTTTATCACCTTTTTTCAAGAAAAATGTGTAATATACATACTCTTGTTTAAACATATAAGGAGGAATACAAATGGCAATTACTGCACAGCAAGTAAAAGAACTGCGTGAAAAAACTGGCGCGGGCATGATGGATTGTAAAAAAGCGTTAACTGAAACTGACGGAGATATGGACAAAGCAATTGACCTTTTAAGAGAAAAAGGGATTGCAAAAGCAGCGAAAAAAGCTGATCGTATCGCAGCAGAAGGTTCTACTCTTATTAAAACTGACGGCAACAAAGGCGTTATCCTAGAAGTAAACTCTGAAACTGATTTCGTTGCGAAAAACGAAGGTTTTAAAGAGCTTCTTAACACTTTAGCTGACCACCTTCTTGCAAACACGCCAGCTGATGTTGAAGAAGCAATGGGCCAAAAAATGGAAAATGGCTCAACTGTTGAAGAGTACATCACAAGCGCAGTTGCTAAAATCGGTGAGAAAATCACTCTTCGCCGCTTTACAGTTCTTACAAAAGACGACAGCTCTGCATTCGGTGCGTACCTTCACATGGGCGGCCGCATCGGTGTATTAACTGTTCTCAACGGTACAACTGATGAAGAAACTGCGAAAGATATCGCAATGCACGTTGCTGCAGTTAACCCTCGTTACATTTCTCGTGATCAAGTATCTGAAGAAGAAACAAATCATGAGCGTCAAATCTTAACTCAGCAAGCCCTCCAAGAAGGCAAACCTGAAAACATCGTAGCGAAAATGGTTGAAGGCCGTCTAAACAAATTCTTCGAAGAAATTTGTCTATTAGACCAAGCGTTCGTTAAAAACCCAGATGAAAAAGTGAAACAAGTTATTGCAGCGAAAAACGCTACTGTTCAAACTTTTGTCCGCTATGAAGTTGGAGAAGGCATCGAAAAACGTCAAGAAAACTTTGCTGAAGAAGTAATGAACCAAGTGAAAAAATAATGGTGAAAAGATTTCGCGGCTAAGTCGCGTCTTTTCAGGCAGTATAGGGGACACATTTTGTGTTCCCTATTTTTAAAACTATATTTACAAACCTTTTTTTCTCTTGCATAATAGAAAACGGCAATGTTTACACTTGGAGGTTATCATGGAAAAACCAAAATACAAACGTATCGTATTAAAGCTTAGCGGGGAAGCATTGGCAGGAGAACAGGGAAATGGAATTAACCCAACTGTCATTCAATCCATTGCAAAGCAAGTGAAGGAAATCGCTGAGCTTGAAGTCGAAGTGGCTGTTGTAGTAGGCGGCGGCAACTTATGGCGCGGAAAAACAGGAAGTGACCTGGGCATGGACCGCGCGACTGCTGACTATATGGGAATGCTGGCGACAGTAATGAATTCGCTTGCTCTTCAAGACAGCTTGGAAACACTCGGAATCCAGTCCAGAGTGCAAACATCCATTGAAATGAGACAAGTTGCTGAACCGTACATAAGAAGAAAAGCGATACGCCACTTAGAGAAAAAACGTGTCGTTATTTTCGCTGCGGGCACAGGAAACCCATATTTCTCAACTGATACGACAGCTGCACTGCGGGCTGCTGAAATTGAGGCAGACGTTATTTTGATGGCTAAAAATAACGTTGACGGTGTGTATAATGCTGATCCTAGAAAAGATGAATCAGCTGTTAAGTATGAATCACTTTCTTATCTTGACGTTCTTAAAGACGGCCTGGAAGTCATGGATTCAACAGCTTCCTCTTTATGCATGGACAATGACATTCCGCTTATCGTCTTTTCTATTATGGAAGAAGGAAATATCAAACGTGCCGTTATCGGTGAATCAATCGGAACGATCGTGAGGGGGAAATAACGTGTCAAAAGAAGTATTAACTCAAACAAAAGAAAAAATGGAAAAGGCAATTGCTGCTTATCAGCGCGAATTGGCTACTGTACGCGCAGGCCGTGCAAATCCATCATTATTAGATAAAGTAACGGTTGAATATTACGGAGCGCAGACACCTTTAAATCAGTTGTCTTCTATTAACGTGCCTGAAGCTCGTATGCTCGTTATCACACCATACGACAAAACAGCAATCGGCGATATCGAAAAAGCGATTTTAAAAGCTGATTTAGGTCTTACACCAACAAGTGACGGCAATATGATTCGAATTGCAATTCCGGCACTAACAGAAGAGAGACGGAAAGAATTAGTGAAAGTTGTAAAAAAATATGCTGAAGAAGCAAAAGTAGCTGTTCGTAACGTTCGCCGTGATGCTAACGATGATCTCAAAAAACTTGAGAAAAACGGAGACATTACTGAGGATGAACTGCGTGCTTCCACTGAAGACGTTCAAAAACTGACAGATGAATATGTGTCAAAAATTGACAGTGTCACAAAAGACAAAGAAAAAGAAATCATGGAAGTTTAATGAAAAACTATGTACAATAGATAATAGTGAAAAGACCCTCTCATGTTTACAGGGGGTTTTTTTGTTAATACTGTTGATTACATTGATTATCAGCAGGGAATGTAACCTTTTTGGGTGACGGAGGAATCTCATGCTCAACATACTCAAAAATTGGAAGAATCAGCAAACAGCGGCTTCCAACTTAGAACGTTATACAAAAGAAGACATACTTAAGGGAGAAATTCCCGAACACATCGCCATTATCATGGATGGAAATGGCCGTTGGGCTAAAAAACGCTCTCTTCCCAGAATTGCAGGCCACCATGAAGGGATGAAGGTGGTAAAAAGGACCACGAAGCTCGCAAACGAATTAGGTGTCAAAGTACTGACATTGTATGCATTTTCAACAGAAAACTGGAAAAGACCGAAAATGGAAGTCGATTTTTTAATGAAGCTTCCGGAAGAATTTTTGAATACGTATCTTCCAGAGCTTGTTGAGGAAAATGTACAGGTTCGGATCATTGGGGATGAAACGGCTTTGCCGGCGCACACATTACGTGCGATTGAAAAAGCTGTACAGGACACGGCGCAAAACGACGGAATGATCCTTAATTTTGCTCTTAACTATGGAGGCCGTACTGAAATTGTCAGTGCTGCAAAATCACTCGCGGAAAAAGTGAAGGAAGGCTCTTTGAATATTGAAGACATTGATGAATCGCTTTTTTCTACTTATTTGATGACTGAATCTTTGCAGGATCCTGAACTTTTAATTCGAACGAGCGGCGAGATAAGGCTGAGTAATTTTATGCTATGGCAGGTTGCCTACAGTGAATTTGTCTTTACTGACGTCTTGTGGCCTGACTTTAAAGAAGATCACTTCCTGCAGGCGTTAGGAGAGTTTCAGCAGAGAGGCCGGAGGTTTGGCGGAATTTAGAGGATGGTGGACATGAAACAAAGAATTTTGACAGGTGTTCTGGCAGCAATTGTATTTTTATTTTTGGTTATTGTCGGGGAATTGCCGTTCACCATATTAATTTATGCTATGGGCAGTGTGGCGCTTTTTGAACTTTTACGGATGAAAAAGCTGAAGCTGGTTTCACTGCCGGGTTTGATCGGTCTTTTATTGTTGTGGATGTTCTTATTGCCAAGCCAGTATTCGTTTTTTGAAGCGGACGGAATTTCCAAAATGGAAATCGCTTTATTTGCGGTACTGCTATTGCTGACTTACACAGTGTTGGTCAAGAACACCTTTACTTTTGATGAAGTCGGGTTTATTACGCTTGCAGCAATTTACATCGGAATGTGTTTTCATTATTTTATCGAAATCAGAAATCTTGACCAATACGGATTAACATACATTTTTTATGCGTGTGTTGTCATTTGGTCCACGGATTCCGGTGCCTATTTTGTCGGTAAATCGCTTGGGAAGCGGAAACTGTGGCCTGAAATCAGTCCGAATAAAACAGTGGAAGGGTTTGCAGGCGGAATTGTCATCGCACTTGTATTGGCGACGATTTTTCAGCTTGTTGCACAACTTCCGATCCCGTATATTTATCTGCTGTTGATCACGCTGTTTTTGTCTGTTTTTGGACAACTGGGAGATTTAGTGGAATCCGCGTTGAAAAGACATTACGATGTAAAGGATTCTGGGAATATTCTTCCCGGGCATGGCGGTATATTAGACCGTTTTGACAGTTTCTTGTTTGTCATGCCTTTCTTGTACTTTCTGCTTGCCCTTTTTTCATAAAAAAGTCTAATATGAATATGAGACTGATCATGCAGCAATAAGAATAGGAGTAGTGGCAACTTTGAAAAATATTTGTCTTTTAGGAGCAACAGGATCAATCGGCGAACAGACTCTTGATGTACTGCGTGCACATCAAGACCAATTTCAGCTGGTATCTATGTCGTTTGGCAGAAATATTGATAAGGCCGTTCCAATGATTGAGGTCTTTCAGCCGAAGTTTGTCTCTGTCGGTGATCTGGATACATATCATAAATTAAAACAAATGTCTTTTTCTTTTGAATGCCAAATCGGGCTGGGAGAAGAAGGACTGATAGAAGCAGCAGTGATGGAGGAGGTTGACATTGTTGTCAACGCTTTGCTTGGAAGCGTCGGTCTTATCCCGACATTAAAGGCAATTGAACAGAAAAAAACAATTGCGCTTGCAAATAAGGAAACTCTTGTCACTGCAGGGCATATAGTAAAAGAACATGCTAAGAAATATGATGTTCCGCTGCTGCCTGTTGACAGTGAGCATTCAGCCATTTTTCAAGCTCTTCAAGGCGAACAGGCTAAAAACATTGAACGCCTCATCATTACGGCATCCGGCGGAAGTTTTCGGGACAAGACGCGGGAGGAGCTCGAATCAGTAACAGTTGAAGATGCATTAAAACATCCAAACTGGTCAATGGGTGCAAAAATTACAATTGATTCGGCTACAATGATGAATAAGGGATTAGAGGTGATCGAGGCACACTGGCTTTTCGATATACCTTATGAACAAATTGATGTGGTTTTACATAAGGAGAGCATCATCCATTCAATGGTTGAGTTCCATGATAAAAGTGTGATCGCACAGCTCGGAACTCCGGATATGAGAGTCCCCATTCAATATGCGCTC
Source organism: Bacillus sp. SG20033 (assembly GCF_044570195.1). Lineage (NCBI taxonomy): Bacteria > Bacillati > Bacillota > Bacilli > Caryophanales > Bacillaceae > Bacillus > Bacillus sp. SG20033. The sequence goes on from NZ_CP172606.1 coordinate 1,791,891, forward strand.
ACTTATCCTGACCGATTGCCATTACCAGATGCGAAAAGGCTTGAATTATGGGAAATCGGCAGCCTTCATTTTGAGAAAGCTGATTTTGACAGGTTCCGATGCTTACAATTTGCTTTTGAATCGGGTAAAATAGGAGGAACAATGCCGACAGTGCTAAATGCGGCAAACGAAGTAGCTGTCGCTGCCTTTTTAGCTGGCAAGATACCGTTTTTGGCTATTGAAGACTGTATCGAAAAGGCACTAACCCGCCATCAATTACTGAAAAAACCGAGCCTGGCGGACATTCAAGAAGTGGACAAAGATACCCGGGGATACGTCAATTCAATACTCACATAAGGTGGTATGTTCGTGAATACAGTTATAGCGTTTATCATTATTTTCGGAACGCTCGTTTTCTTCCATGAACTGGGCCATTTATTGCTAGCCCAAAGAGCGGGAATTCTCTGCCGTGAATTTGCGATCGGCTTCGGTCCAAAGATTTTTTCTTTCAAAAAAAATGAAACAGTTTATACGATCAGGCTGCTTCCGGTCGGCGGGTTTGTTCGTATGGCCGGCGAAGATCCGGAAATGATTGAGGTGAAACCCGGATACACGGTCGGGCTTCTCTTTAATAAAAAAGATCAAGTTGAGAAAGTCATCATCAATCAAAAGGAAAAATATCCGGATGCTTTAGTCATTGAAGTGGAAACAGCGGATCTAGAGCATGACATGAAGATCACCGGTTATGAACAGGGGAAAGAGGACGAACTTTCCAGCTTTACTGTCAGCGAAACATCCTTTTTTATTGTAGACGGAGAAGAAGTGCAGATTGCGCCGTATAATCGCCAATTTGGTTCCAAACCTGTGTGGCAGCGGATTAAAGCAATTGCTGCAGGGCCGATTATGAACTTTATTTTAGCTTACGTCATTTTAGTGATGCTTGGGCTGATTCAAGGCGTACCGTCAAATGAACCTATGCTCGGGCAGCTGACAGACAATGGACGGGCGGCTGAAGCAGGGCTAAAAGAAGGGGATTATATCCAAAGCATTAACGGAGAGAAAATGAGGTCTTGGACTGACATTGTCTCCGCTGTAAAAGAAAACCCGGATAAAGAAATGGACGTTGCAGTAAAAAGAGATAACAAAACACTTCATCTTTCAGTGACTCCGGAAGCTGTTAAAGATGAGAACAAAAAAACAATCGGACGTTTCGGTTCCTATGCGCCGACTGAAAAAGGCGTACTCTCAGCGGTTGCTTACGGCGCGACATCAACAGTTGATGTCACCAAAGCCATTTTAACCAATCTGAGCAAATTAGTAACAGGCCAATTTAAACTCGATATGCTGTCAGGTCCTGTCGGCATATATGACATGACAGACCAAGTGGCGAAAACTGGGATCGTGAACTTATTTCAGTTTGCGGCGTTTTTAAGCATTAACCTTGGGATTGTCAACCTGCTTCCGATTCCGGCACTTGACGGAGGAAGACTGTTGTTTCTATTTATTGAAGCGATTCGGGGCAAACCGATTAACAGGGAAAAAGAAGCATTTGTTGTGTTTATCGGAGTAGCTTTCTTAATGCTTCTTATGCTGGTTGTCACATGGAACGATATCCAGCGGCTGTTTTTGTAAACGAAAAGTAAATCAATCAGAGGTGCGAAGAAATGAGACAAAGCTTGACGCTTATTCCTACGCTCCGTGAAGTTCCAGCTGATGCCGAAGCAAAAAGTCATCAGCTTCTTCTGAGAGCAGGATTTATCAGACAGAATACGAGCGGGGTATACAGCTATATGCCTCTTGCGTATAAGGTGATTCAAAACATTCAGCAGATTGTTCGAGAGGAAATGGAGAAAATTGATGCCGTAGAAATGCTCATGCCCGCATTGCAGCAGGCAGAGACATGGCAGGAATCAGGCAGATGGTATACGTATGGTCCCGAACTGATGAGACTAAAAGACCGTCATGGCCGTGAATTTGCTTTAGGGGCAACGCATGAAGAGGTTATCACTTCGCTTGTTCGCGATGAGGTTAAATCTTATAAGCGTCTCCCTCTGACTCTTTATCAAATTCAGTCTAAGTTCAGAGATGAGAAACGTCCTCGCTTCGGTTTGTTAAGAGGCCGCGAATTTATTATGAAGGATGCGTACTCTTTCCATGCATCTGCAGAGAGCCTGGATGAAACGTATCAAAAAATGTACGAGGCCTATTCTAATATTTTTGCCCGCTGCGGCATTAATGTAAGACCTGTTATCGCTGATTCAGGCGCAATGGGAGGAAAGGATACGCACGAATTTATGGCACTTTCTGCGATCGGAGAGGATACGATTGCATATTCTGATGAATCACAGTACGCGGCTAATATCGAGATGGCTGAAGTTCTTCACCAGGAAGTTCCTTCAGATGAAGAGCCTAAAGCTCTAGAGAAGGTTCATACGCCTAACGTGAAAACAATCGAAGAACTGACTGCGTTCTTACAGGTTTCGGCTGAAGCGTGCATTAAGTCAGTATTGTTTAAAGCTGATGACCGTTTTGTCTTAGTGCTTGTAAGAGGGGATCATGAAGTTAACGATATTAAAGTGAAAAACTTGCTTCATGCAGAAGTTGTAGAGCTTGCTACACATGAAGAGGTCATTCAGCAGCTCGGAACAGAGCCAGGCTTTGTAGGCCCTGTCGGTATTCATCAGGATGTGGAAGTATATGCCGATCAAGCTGTGAAAGCAATGGTTAATGCTGTTGCCGGGGCAAATGAAGGAGATCATCATTATAAAAATGTCAATGTGAATCGTGACGCGCAAATTAAAGAATTTGCTGATCTTCGTTTTATTAAAGAAGGTGATCCTTCACCAGACGGCAAGGGAACGATCCGTTTTGCTGAGGGAATCGAAGTCGGACAAGTCTTTAAGCTCGGAACACGCTATTCAGAAGCGATGAATGCGACATATTTAGATGAAAACGGACGCGCGCAGCCAATGCTGATGGGCTGTTACGGAATCGGTGTGTCAAGAACGCTTTCTGCTATTGCTGAACAGCATCACGACGAAAAAGGATTAATATGGCCAAAAAGCGTTGCGCCGTACGATCTTCATATTCTTGCATTGAACATGAAAAACGATGGGCAAAGAGAGCTTGCTGAAAAGCTGTATGACGATTTAAAAGCGGAAGGCTATGAAGTGCTCTATGACGACCGTGCTGAGCGTGCCGGTGTAAAATTCGCTGATTCAGATCTAATCGGCCTTCCAATCCGCATCACTGTCGGAAAACGAGCTGACGAAGGAATCGTCGAAGTGAAAATTCGCCAAACTGGTGAGTCAACTGAGATTTCAGTAGACGAATTATCTGCGTTTATCAGCAAGCAGTAATCACCATAACGATTTATCAAAAAACATGTTAAAATAGAAATAATAGAAGGTACCTCATTGCCTGAGGTACCTTCACTTATGATGTTTTTAGGGAGGGATACTGTCTTAATGGAACAGTTATCAGTAAACAGAAGGCAGTTTCAAATTCTTCTGCAGCAGATTAATATGACAGATGATACCTTCATGACCTACTTTGAACATGGCGAGATTAAAAAGCTGACAATTCACAAAGCTTCTAAGTCTTGGCATTTTCATTTTCAATTTAAATCTTTGCTGCCTTTTCAAATATATGACACATTAACAACGAGGCTGACGCAATCGTTTGCCCACATAGCAAAAGTGACATCTTCAATTGAAGTTCAGGATGCCGAGGTCAGTGAAAGTATCGTTCAAGACTACTGGTCACGCTGCATAGAAGAACTGCAGGGCATTTCGCCGCCGATTGTCAGTCTTTTAAACCAGCAAAAACCGAAGCTGAAGGGCAATAAACTGATTGTCAAAACCAAAACGGATACAGAAGCGGCTGCGCTAAAAAACAAATACAGTTCCATGATTCAAGCAGGCTACCGTCAATTTGGCTTTCCGGATCTTCAGCTTGATGCTGAAATATTTGTATCCGAGCAGGAAGTTCAAAAGTTTCGGGAGCAAAAGCTTGCGGAAGACCAAGAGCGGGCGATGCAGGCCTTGATTGAAATGGAGAAGAAAGATAAAGAAAGTGATGAAGACCAAGCACCATCTGGTCCTCTTGTTATCGGTTATCAAATTAAAGATAACGAGGAAATCCGAACACTTGACAGCATCATGGACGAAGAACGGAGAATTACGGTCCAAGGTTATGTGTTTGATGTGGAGACGCGCGAGTTGAAGAGCGGGCGCACGCTGTGTATCTTCAAAATTACAGACTATACAAATAGTATTTTGATCAAAATGTTTGCACGTGAAAAAGAAGATGCGGCACTGATGAAGTCTCTGAAAAAAGGAATGTGGGTAAAAGCACGCGGAAGCATTCAAAATGATACATTTGTCAGAGACCTTGTCATGATCGCAAATGACGTAAACGAAATAAAAGCAAAAACCCGTGAAGATTCAGCACCTGAAGGAGAAAAAAGAGTGGAATTGCATCTTCATTCCCCAATGAGCCAAATGGATGCTGTTACGGGTATCGGAAAGCTTGTCGAACAGGCGAAAAAATGGGGGCATGAGGCCATCGCTTTGACTGACCATGCTGTCGTTCAATCCTTCCCTGATGCGTATTCTGCGGCCAAAAAGCATGGAATTAAAATGATTTACGGGATGGAAGCGAATCTCGTGGATGATGGCGTGCCAATTGCTTATAATGCCGCACATCGTCTGCTCGAAGAAGAAACATATGTTGTTTTTGACGTTGAGACGACAGGATTGTCTGCTGTATACGATACCATTATTGAGCTGGCTGCAGTAAAAGTAAAAGGCGGAGAAATTATTGATAAATTTGAGGCGTTTGCGAACCCGCATCGTCCGCTTTCCGCCACAATCATAGAGCTGACAGGGATCACTGATGATATGCTACAAGACGCTCCGGATGTCGTAGATGTAATAAGAGATTTCAGAGAATGGATTGGCGATGATATCCTTGTCGCTCATAATGCAAGCTTTGATATGGGATTCTTAAATGTAGCCTATAAAAAGCTTCTTGAAGTCGATAAAGCTAAAAACCCAGTCATTGACACGCTAGAACTAGGACGTTTTCTCTATCCGGAATTTAAGAACCACCGGTTGAACACACTTTGTAAAAAGTTTGATATCGAACTCACACAGCATCACCGTGCGATCTATGATACTGAGGCAACCGCTTATTTGCTTCTGAAAATGCTGAAAGACGCAGCTGAAAAAGGTATTCAGTACCATGATGAGTTGAATGAAAATATGGGTCAGTCCAATGCTTATCAAAGATCAAGACCGTATCATGCAACATTACTTGCCGTGAACAGCACGGGACTTAAAAATTTATTTAAGCTTGTGTCACTTTCTCATATTCATTATTTTTACAGAGTGCCGCGTATTCCGAGATCTCAGCTTGAGAAATACAGGGAAGGGCTGCTGATCGGTTCTGCCTGTGACAGGGGAGAGGTTTTTGAGGGAATGATGCAAAAATCGCCTGAAGAGGTGGAAGATATCGCGTCATTCTATGATTACCTTGAGGTTCAGCCGCCTGAAGTGTATCGTCACTTGCTGGAGCTTGAACTGGTCCGTGATGAAAAAGCGCTGAAAGAAATTATTGCGAATATCACGAAGCTGGGGGAAAAGCTTAATAAACCGGTTGTTGCTACGGGAAATGTTCATTACTTGAATGATGAGGATAAAATCTACAGAAAGATTTTAATATCCTCACAAGGCGGGGCAAATCCGCTGAATAGGCATGAACTGCCGAAAGTGCATTTCAGAACGACAGACGAAATGCTTGAAGCTTTTTCTTTCTTAGGTGAAGAAAAAGCGAAGGAGATCGTAGTCACCAATACCCAAAAGGTTGCTTCTTTAGTTGATGACATCAAGCCGATTAAAGATGATTTATATACGCCGAAAATCGAAGGCGCTGATGAAGAGATCAGAGAAATGAGCTATCAGCGTGCAAGAAGCATTTACGGGGAAGAGCTGCCTGAAATTGTCGAAGCGCGGATTGAAAAAGAGTTAAAGAGTATTATTGGCCACGGATTTGCTGTTATTTACTTGATCTCTCACAAACTTGTAAAACGTTCACTAGATGACGGGTATCTCGTTGGTTCCCGTGGTTCCGTAGGATCTTCATTAGTTGCGACACTTACTGAGATTACTGAGGTAAACCCGCTGCCGCCGCACTATGTTTGTCCTGAGTGCCAGCATTCTGAGTTCTTTAATGACGGTTCTGTCGGTTCTGGTTTTGACCTGCCTGACAAGACATGTCCTCATTGCGGAACGCCTTTGAAAAAAGACGGCCATGATATTCCATTTGAAACGTTCTTAGGATTTAAAGGGGACAAAGTACCTGATATCGATTTGAACTTCTCAGGGGAATATCAGCCGCAAGCACACAATTACACAAAAGTATTGTTCGGAGAAGACAATGTATATCGTGCGGGAACAATAGGCACGGTGGCAGAAAAAACAGCCTACGGTTATGTAAAAGGCTATGCCGGAGACAACAATCTTCATATGCGCGGTGCCGAAATAGATCGGCTCGTACAGGGATGCACAGGTGTAAAACGTACAACTGGACAACACCCTGGCGGTATTATCGTAGTTCCGGATTATATGGATATTTATGATTTTTCACCGATCCAGTTCCCGGCAGATGCCACAGGTTCAGAGTGGAAAACGACTCATTTTGATTTCCACTCCATCCATGACAACCTGTTAAAACTTGATATTCTCGGACACGATGACCCGACTGTTATTCGGATGCTTCAAGACTTAAGCGGAATAGATCCGAAAACAATTCCGACGGATGATCCTGAAGTGATGAAGATCTTCCAGGGAACCGAATCACTCGGTGTGACTGAAGAACAGATTGGCTGTAAAACGGGCACTCTTGGAATTCCTGAATTCGGAACCCGATTTGTCCGGCAGATGCTTGAAGATACAAAGCCGACCACTTTTTCTGAGCTCGTTCAGATTTCAGGCTTGTCTCACGGAACTGATGTATGGCTTGGCAATGCACAGGAGCTCATCCACAATAATATTTGTGAGCTGAGTGAGGTTATCGGCTGCCGTGATGACATTATGGTTTATTTAATCTATCAAGGCCTTGAACCGTCCCTTGCCTTTAAAATCATGGAATTCGTGCGTAAAGGAAAAGGATTAACGCCTGAATGGGAAGAAGAAATGAAAAATAACAATGTCCCAGACTGGTATATTGATTCCTGTAAAAAGATTAAATACATGTTCCCGAAAGCCCACGCCGCGGCATATGTCTTAATGGCAGTCCGCATTGCTTACTTTAAAGTGCATCATGCTCTTTTGTATTATGCGGCTTATTTTACCGTTCGTGCAGATGACTTTGATATCGATACAATGATCAAGGGCTCTACAGCAATCAGAGCGGTAATGGAGGATATAAACTCTAAAGGACTTGATGCTTCACCGAAGGAAAAGAACCTTCTGACTGTTTTAGAATTAGCGCTTGAGATGTGTGAGAGAGGCTATTCATTCCAAAAAGTCGATTTATATCGCTCCAGCGCTACAGAGTTTATTATTGACGGCAACAGTCTTATTCCGCCGTTTAACTCTATTCCAGGATTAGGGACGAACGCTGCTTTGAACATTGTAAAAGCTCGCGAAGAAGGCGAATTCCTCTCAAAAGAAGATTTGCAAAAGAGAGGGAAAGTATCAAAAACGATTTTAGAGTACTTAGATCGCCATGGCTGTCTGGAATCACTGCCTGATCAAAACCAATTGTCACTGTTCTAATATGGAAAGCAGAATTTCTCAGAAATTCTGCTTCTATGCATACATAAGCGCAAAAAGTGCCATCGTAATATTAGAGTTTCTGTCACTTGCTTAGGTATGAAGGTAAGCGTATATCCATTTGCAATAAAAATATGGTTATGGTATAGTTTTATTGGAAATGCTAACGATTACCGAGGCAAAGAGTGGGGAAACCCGCTCTTTTGTATTGAACAGGAGAATTTTGTCTCGACATGTTCATCGTTTACTTTTTAGCCCCTGCTCTTTTGAAGCAGGGTTTTTATGCAGAGTGACGAGACGAATATGAGATCGACAGCACAAGGAGGAAGAACATGAGCAAAAAAGTGACTGACACCGTTCAAGAAATGGCTCAGCCAATCGTAGACAACCTTCAGCTGGAACTCGTTGACATTGAATTTGTCAAAGAGGGCCAAAGCTGGTTCCTTCGCGTGTTTATTGATTCCGATGACGGTGTGGATATTGAGGAATGTGCCAAAGTAAGCGAAGCTTTAAGCGAAAAGCTTGATGAGGCAGACCCAATCAGCCAAAATTACTTTCTTGAAGTCTCATCTCCAGGAGCTGAGCGTCCGCTAAAGAAAAAAGCCGATTTCGAAAAATCACTAGGAAAAAACGTATACATTAAGACGTATGAGCCTATTGACGGCGTAAAAGTGTTTGAAGGTGAACTGGCTGAATTTGATGGACAAACAGTGACAGTTGAGATCACGATCAAAACAAGAAAGAAACGGATCAATATTCCGTATGAAAAGATAGCTAATGCAAGATTAGCTGTTACATTCTAATGAATACAAATGTTTTAAGGGGGGAGACCGTTAAATGAGCAGTGAATTATTAGATGCTCTCACGATTCTTGAAAAAGAAAAAGGCATCAGTAAAGAAATTATCATCGAAGCAATCGAAGCTGCGTTAATTTCTGCTTATAAGCGGAATTTTAATCAAGCGCAAAATGTACGGGTGGATCTAAACCGTGAAACTGGCTCCATCCGTGTATTTGCAAGAAAAGATGTCGTTGACGAAGTATACGACCAGAGATTAGAAATCTCAATTGAAGAGGCACAGGGCATCCATCCGGAATATATGGTCGGCGATGTCGTCGAAATCGAAGTTACACCTAAGGATTTCGGGCGCATAGCTGCTCAAACAGCGAAGCAGGTCGTCACACAGCGTGTGCGCGAAGCTGAGCGCGGTGTGATCTATTCTGAATTTATCGACCGTGAAGAAGACATCATGACAGGGATCGTCCAGCGTCTGGACAATAAATTTATCTACGTGTCTTTAGGCAAAATAGAAGCCTTGCTGCCGGTTAATGAGCAAATGCCGAATGAAAGCTACAAGCCCCATGACCGCATTAAGGTATATATCACAAAAGTAGAAAAAACAACGAAGGGCCCGCAGATTTATGTGTCAAGAACACATCCAGGCCTGTTAAAGCGTTTGTTTGAAATTGAAGTGCCTGAAATTTATGATGGAACTGTCGAGCTAAAATCTGTTGCCAGAGAAGCCGGCGACCGTTCAAAAATTTCTGTTCGCACAGATGATCCTGACGTTGATCCTGTCGGTTCATGCGTAGGGCCTAAAGGCCAGCGTGTGCAAGCAATCGTCAATGAATTAAAAGGTGAAAAAATTGACATTGTCAACTGGTCCAGTGATCCTGTAGAATTTGTCGCGAATGCGCTCAGCCCTTCCAAAGTGCTTGATGTCATTGTTAATGAAGAAGAAAAAGCGACAACTGTTATTGTTCCTGATTACCAGCTGTCTCTGGCAATTGGCAAAAGAGGACAAAACGCACGCTTAGCTGCTAAACTGACAGGCTGGAAGATTGATATTAAGAGCGAAACGGACGCAAGAGAACTTGGAATCTATCCGAGAGAACTTGAAGAAGATGATGAGCCGCTCTTTACGGAGCCTGAAACTGCTGAATCGGATGAATAAGAGGTGACTTTAGGTGAATAAACACAAAAAGATCCCATTACGCAAATGTGTAGTGACTGGTGAAATGAAGCCTAAAAAGGAACTGATCCGAGTTGTACGGTCGAAAGAAGGCGAAATCTCAGTAGATCCGACCGGAAAAAAGAATGGGCGGGGTGCTTATTTAACGCTGGATAAAGAGTGCATCTTAGCAGCAAAAAAGAAAAACACTTTGCAAAATCAATTTCAATCACAAATCGATGACCAGATTTTCGATGAATTGCTGGAACTGGCGGAAAAGGTGAAAAAATAAAATGTCTGGAATGGAATGGTTTCCCTTGCTGGGTCTGGCCAATCGAGCTCGTAAGGTCGTGTCGGGCGAAGACTTGGTAATAAAAGAAATCAGGAATGCGCGTGCAAAGCTTGTCCTGCTTACAGAGGATGCATCATCTAACACAGCAAAAAAAGTAACTGACAAGTGCAATTATTATAAAGTCCCTTATAAAAAAGTCGAGAGTCGCGCGGTTCTTGGACGCTCTATCGGTAAAGAAGCCCGTGTCGTTGTCGCCGTCACTGACCAAGGTTTTGCGAATAAGCTGATCAGCTTGCTCGATTAATATTTTTGGGGGTGAACGAATGGCTAAAATGAGAGTATACGAATATGCAAAAGCGTTAAATGTTTCAAGTAAGGAAATTTTGACCGCACTGAAGAACATGGATTTAGAAGTGAATAATCACATGGCCATGCTTGAAGAAAAGGCCATTAAAAAGCTTGATGCCAAATATAAAAAAGGCGGCGCAGCTGCTAAATCTCAAAAGCCAGCAGAAACGAACAAAAACAAACAGCCACAAGGGGTTAATCAGCAATCAGCTGGAAATCAACCAAATAAAATTCGAGACGGAAAGAAGAATGACGTGCAGAATAATCAATTTAACAAAAACAAGAAGAATAACAACAACAAAAAAAATAAACGCAACAACAACAATAATAAAAACCAACATCAGCAAAAGCCTGTAAAGCCGAAAAAAGAGCTTCCTGAGAAAATTACATTCTCTGGCACTTTAACAGTTGGCGCACTTGCTGAAGAGCTTGGCAAAGAGCCTTCAGAAATCATTAAAAAGCTGATGCTTCTTGGCGTAATGGCAACCATTAACCAAGAGCTTGATAAAGACACAATCGAACTCATTGCATCAGAATATGGTGTTGAAACAGAAGAGGTCATTGTGCTTGAAGAAACAGAGCTGGAAAAATACGAAGAGCCTGATAATGAAGAGGATCTTGAAATTCGTCCTCCTGTCGTGACAATCATGGGCCACGTTGACCATGGGAAAACAACGCTTCTTGACAGCATCCGTAAAACAAAGGTTGTTGAAGGAGAAGCAGGCGGAATCACTCAGCATATCGGCGCTTATCAAATTGAAGAGAACGGCAAGAAAATCACGTTCTTGGATACACCGGGCCACGCCGCATTTACAACAATGCGTGCACGCGGTGCAGAAGTAACTGATATTACGATTCTTGTCGTAGCTGCCGATGACGGTGTCATGCCGCAAACAGTTGAAGCGATTAACCATGCAAAAGCAGCAGAGGTTCCAATCATCGTTGCTGTGAATAAAATAGATAAAGAATCCGCAAACCCTGACCGTGTAATGCAAGAACTGACGGAATACGGACTTGTCCCTGAAGCTTGGGGCGGAGAAACCATTTTTGTGCCGCTTTCCGCTTTAACTGGAAAAGGCATTGATGAGCTCGTTGAAATGATTTTGCTTGTCAGTGAGGTAGAGGAACTGAAAGCGAATCCGAACCGTCAGGCAAAAGGAACGGTTATTGAAGCTGAACTCGATAAAGGCAGAGGGTCAGTTGCGACGTTGCTCGTACAGACTGGAACACTGCATGTCGGTGATCCGATCGTAGTCGGCAATACATTTGGCCGTGTCCGTGCAATGGTCAACGACATTGGCCGCCGTGTGAAAACTGCCGGCCCGTCAACTCCGGTTGAAATTACCGGTTTGAATGATGTCCCTCAAGCGGGAGACCAATTCCTTGTCTTTAAAGATGAAAAAACAGCTCGTTCTGTCGGTGAAGCCCGTGCTTCGAAACAGCTTGAAGAGCAGCGCAGCGATAAAGCGAAGCTCAGTCTTGATGACTTATTCGAGCAAATTAAGCAAGGTGATGTAAAAGACATCAACCTCATCGTAAAAGCTGACGTTCAAGGATCTGCTGAAGCTTTAACGGCTGCGCTTCAAAAAATTGAAGTAGAAGGCGTTAAAGTGAAAATCATCCATACAGGCGTTGGTGCGATTACTGAATCAGACATTATCTTGGCATCTGCTTCCAATGCAATTGTTATCGGGTTTAATGTGAGACCGGACGGAAATGCTAAGAGTACGGCTGAAGCTGAAAATGTAGATATTCGACTTCACCGTATCATTTACAAAGTAATCGACGAGATTGAAGCTGCCATGAAAGGTATGCTTGATCCTGAATATGAAGAAAAAGTAATTGGTCAAGTAGAAGTACGCCAAACATTCAAAGTATCTAAAATCGGTACAATTGCCGGCGGATATGTTACTGAAGGAACCATTACGCGCGACAGCGGCCTCCGTTTAATTCGTGACGGCGTCGTCATCTTTGAAGGCGAAGTAGATGTTCTGAAACGCTTTAAAGACGATGTGAAAGAAGTTTCACAAGGCTATGAATGTGGTATTACAATTAAGAAATACAATGACATTCGTGAAGGTGACATCCTAGAAGCGTTTGTCATGCAAGAAATTGAAAGAACGTGATCGGATTTGCGGAGTGTGAATGCATCATTTATGATGCAGGATCGCTAAAAGAAAAGCGTGCCGTTCTGAAGCGGGTTTTAACCAGGGTTCAAAACAAGTTCAATGTTTCGATTTCGGAGATTGGCTATCAGGACACCTGGCAAAGAACCAGCTTCGGAATCGCCGCTGTTTCTTCCTCTCGCGTTCAAACAGAAAAAGAACTGCAGCGCGTCCTAGCGTTTATCGATTCTTTTCCTGAAATTGAACGGACGATCACTAGGACAGAGTGGTTTTAACTTAGAGGTGATTGAATTGAGTATGAGAGCAAACCGTGTCGGCGAGCAAATGAAAAAAGAACTCGGTGATATTATCAGCCGCAAGCTGAAAGATCCGAGAATTGGTTTTCTGACAGTAACGGATGTACGTGTATCAGGTGATTTGCAAATTGCAAAGGTGTATATCTCGGTTCTCGGTGACGAGAAAAAACGGGAAGAAGCGCTGAAAGGGCTGGCAAAAGCGAAAGGATTTATCCGATCCGAAATCGGCAGCCGCATCAGACTTCGAAAAACGCCTGAAATTGAATTTGAGTTCGATGAATCAATCGATTACGGGAATCGGATCGAAACACTGATTCACGAATTACATTCAGAGAAACCATCTGAATAAAAAATGAGAGGATAGGCGTATATCGTCTGTCCTCTTTCTTCGTTTAAAAGAAAAAAGCTCAAAAGAAGGAGTGAAAGGCAAATGGTTAACGGAGTTCTCCTTTTACATAAACCTGTTGGCATGACATCGCACGACTGTGTCATGAAGATCCGAAAGCTGTTAAAAACAAAAAAAGTAGGACATACAGGAACGCTCGATCCGGAAGTGTCAGGCGTGCTTCCGATTTGTGTAGGAAGAGCGACAAAAATAGTCGAATACTTAACTGAAAAATCTAAAACGTATGATGCAGAAATAACGCTTGGCTTTTCAACCACAACAGAGGATCAAACCGGAGAAACGGTGGAAACAAAGCCTGTCAATCACGAGATTGATAAAGCGGATGTAGAAAAGGTTTTAAACAGTTTAAAGGGGAAACAAGAACAAATTCCGCCCATGTATTCCGCTGTAAAAGTAAACGGCAAAAAATTATACGAATACGCAAGAGCAGGGATTGAAGTAGAACGTCCGAAACGTATGATAACCATTGAAGACATTGCCCTGACGACAGAGATTAAACATCATGGAGAAACCGCAAGCTTCCGGTTTACAGTGACTTGCTCCAAAGGGACCTATGTAAGGACGCTGGCGGTCATGATCGGAGAAAAGCTCGGATATCCGGCTCATATGTCTCATTTAATCCGTACGGCATCCGGAGATTTTTCTCTCGACGAATGCTTTACTTTTGATGAGCTCGAAGCACAGGCCCAATCCGAAACCGTGGAAGAGCATACAGTTCCTATTGAACGTGCGCTCAATCATTTGCCGAAATGGATCATAAGTGATACATTAGCTAAGAAAGTAGAAAATGGGGCTTTGCTTGAGACGCCCGAGCAGTTTTCTGAAATGACAAGTGAAGACCGTATCGCCGTCTTTACTGAATCCGGAACCTGCTTGGCGATCTATTTCCCTCATCCTGCAAAAAAAGGGCTGTTAAAGCCGGCAAAAGTATTGATGCAAAAAAGCGAACAATAGAAAAAAGGTGACCGTTCTGTGAAGACGATACATATTACACATCCTCATCATTTAATAAAAGAGGAGCAGGCAAAATCAGTGATGGCGTTAGGTTATTTTGACGGCGTTCATCTCGGGCATCAAAAGGTAATCGGCACAGCGAAGCAAATAGCCGAAGAAAAAGGTCTGACATTGGCTGTGATGACCTTTCATCCCCATCCTTCTCACGTGTTGGGCAGAGATAAGGAACCAAAGGATCTGATTACGCCTCTTGAAGACAAAATAAACCAAATTGAACAATTAGGCACAGAAGTTCTGTATGTCGTTAAATTTAATGAAGTGTTTGCTTCTCTTTCTCCTAAGCAGTTTATAGACCAGTATATTATCGGCCTTAATGTGCAGCACGCAGTGGCAGGCTTTGACTTTACGTACGGCAAATACGGCAAGGGAACAATGGAGACCATGCCGGATGATTTAGACGGAAAAGCTGGGTGCACAATGGTAGAAAAATTGACGGAGCAGGATAAAAAAATCAGTTCTTCGTATATCCGTACCGCGCTTCAAAACGGAGATGTTGAATTGGCGAATGTCTTGCTTGGACAGCCTTATTTTATTAAAGGAATTGTCATTCATGGTGATAAAAGAGGGCGGACCATCGGGTTTCCGACAGCAAATGTCGGTTTAAATAACAGCTATATCGTTCCGCCCACAGGTGTATATGCCGTAAAAGCGGAAGTGAACGGCGAAGTTTACAATGGCGTTTGCAATATTGGCTATAAGCCGACGTTTTATGAAAAGCGCCCTGAGCAGCCTTCGATCGAGGTCAATCTGTTTGATTTCGATCAGGAAGTATATGGAGCCGCTATAAAAATCGAATGGTATAAACGGATTCGGAGCGAGCGGAAATTCAATGGCATCAAAGAATTAACTGAACAAATTCAGAAAGATAAGCAGGAAGCCATCCGTTATTTCAGCAATTTGCGGAAATAACTTGCAACGCACACAAATTTTATTCTAAAATATTTGCATATAGGCGCGATTTTTAGTATGATAGTTTTCGTAGTCTTAAAACCATTGCTTGGCAATCCGAAGTCACCGACGGTTGCTAGGTAACTGGGGCTAAATATGATTTGGAGGTGAAACAGGATGGCAATTACTCAAGAGCGTAAAAACCAACTCATCAATGAGTTCAAAACACACGAATCTGATACTGGATCTCCAGAAGTTCAGATCGCTATCCTAACTGACTCAATTAACAACTTGAACGAGCATTTACGTACTCACAAGAAAGACCACCACTCACGTCGCGGTCTTCTTAAAATGGTAGGTAAGCGTCGTAATCTTCTTACGTATCTGCGTAATAAAGACGTAACTCGTTACCGTGAGTTAATTAACAAACTAGGCTTACGTCGATAATCGTAAAAAGCGGGAGGATTCCCGCTTTTTTATCGTATTAAAGCGAAATTTCTTATAACAAATCATTGAAATCCTTTTACATACTACTTTGACATTGATATGTTCAATTCATTTCGTTCATAATAGGAGTAATTGATTATTTCACACAACGAAGAGAGGAGTTCGTAATTGTATGGGACAAGAAAAACATGTCTTTACCATAGATTGGGCCGGAAGAACGCTTACTGTTGAAACCGGCCAGCTTGCCAAACAGGCAAATGGTGCTGTGATGATCCGCTACGGTGATACAGCAGTGCTTAGTACAGCAACCGCTTCAAAAGAACCTAAACCGCTTGATTTCTTCCCTCTTACTGTAAACTATGAAGAAAGATTATATGCGGTAGGGAAAATTCCGGGCGGATTTATTAAAAGAGAAGGACGTCCAAGTGAAAAAGCGGTTCTTGCCAGCCGTTTAATTGACCGTCCGATCCGTCCTTTGTTTGCCGATGGATTCCGTAATGAAGTTCAAGTCATCAGCATTGTCATGAGTGTTGACCAAAACTGCTCTTCAGAAATGGCTGCCATGTTCGGTTCATCTCTTGCACTTTCTGTATCGGATATTCCGTTTGAAGGACCGATTGCAGGGGTTACTGTCGGACGCATTGATGATCAATTTATCATTAACCCGACAGTCGATCAGCTTGAAAAAAGCGACATCAATCTTGTCGTTGCCGGCACGAAAGATGCGATTAACATGGTAGAAGCGGGAGCGGACGAAGTTCCTGAGGAAATCATGCTTGAGGCCATTATGTTCGGCCATGAAGAGATTAAACGCCTGATTGCATTCCAAGAAGAAATTGTTGCAGCAGTCGGCAAAGAGAAATCTGAAATTAAGCTCTTTGAAATTGATGAAGAGCTTAATGAAAAAGTAAAAGCTTTGGCAGAAGAGGATCTGCTGAAAGCCATCCAAGTTCATGAAAAGCATGCCCGTGAAGATGCCATTAACGAAGTGAAGAACGCAGTTGTGGCAAAATTCGAGGATGAAGAACATGATGAAGACACAATCAAGCAAGTGAAGCAGATTTTATCCAAGCTGGTGAAAAATGAAGTTCGCCGCCTGATTACTGAAGAGAAAGTAAGACCGGACGGCCGCGGTGTCGATCAAATCCGCCCGCTCTCTTCAGAGGTTGGCCTCTTGCCAAGAACGCACGGTTCAGGTCTATTTACAAGGGGACAAACTCAGGCCCTCAGCGTATGTACGCTAGGTGCTCTGGGAGATGTGCAAATCCTTGACGGCTTAGGTGTCGAAGAGTCGAAACGGTTTATGCATCATTACAACTTCCCGCAATTCAGCGTTGGGGAAACAGGACCGATGCGCGGACCGGGACGTCGTGAAATCGGACACGGAGCACTGGGTGAGCGTGCGCTTGAGCCAGTTATTCCGTCTGAAAAAGACTTCCCTTATACTGTCCGTCTTGTTTCAGAAGTGCTTGAATCAAACGGTTCTACATCTCAAGCAAGCATTTGCGCAAGCACACTTGCAATGATGGATGCCGGTGTACCGATTAAAGCGCCAGTTGCTGGTATTGCAATGGGTCTTGTCAAATCAGGCGAACATTACACTGTCTTGACTGACATCCAAGGCATGGAAGACGCGCTCGGAGATATGGACTTTAAAGTAGCGGGAACTGAAAAAGGCGTAACGGCCCTGCAAATGGACATTAAAATTGAAGGCCTTTCCAGAGAGATTCTTGAAGAAGCGCTTCAGCAGGCGAAAAAGGGCAGAATGGAAATCCTCAACAGCATGCTTGCAACATTAAGCGAATCAAGAAAAGAGCTTTCTCGATATGCGCCTAAGATCTTAACAATGACCATTAATCCTGATAAAATCCGCGATGTCATCGGACCAAGCGGAAAACAAATCAATAAGATCATCGAAGAAACCGGTGTTAAAATTGATATTGAGCAGGACGGCACAATCTTTATTTCCTCTACAGATGAAAGCGGCAACCAAAAAGCGAAAAAAATCATCGAAGACCTTGTTAGAGAGGTTGAAGTCGGCCAACTTTACCTAGGTAAAGTGAAACGGATTGAAAAATTCGGGGCTTTCGTTGAAATTTTCAGCGGAAAAGACGGTTTGGTGCACATTTCAGAGCTTGCGCTTGAACGCGTAGGGAAAGTTGAAGATGTTGTAAAAATCGGAGACGAGATTCTTGTCAAAGTCACTGAAATTGATAAACAAGGACGAGTGAATTTATCCCGCAAAGCGGTGCTCCGTGAAGAGAAAGAAAAAGAAGAACAACAATCTTAAATGAAAACATAAAAGGAGCCTGGGAGACCCGGCTTCTTTATTTTGAAGCTTTTCAAAAGCAGGCGGGTTCTACCTTGTCCTTCTCCTTCATAATGTGAGGTGAGGGGGGACAGAACATGTACAAAAAATTTGTACCGTTTGCCGTTTTTTTATTTCTTTTTTTTGTCTCATTTGAGATGATGGAAAATCCGCATGCACTTGATTATATAGGGGCAATGAAAAAAGATACGGTGACTGTCACGGCGTCAAAAGACCCGTTATATGAAGAATTGCTTCAAAAAGCGCCGGAGTACGAAGTTAAACCCCAGAATGCAAGAATTGATAAAGTGTGGAAAAGAATTCCAGGCTACAATGGATTAAAGGTCAATATTGAACAATCATATAAAAAAATGAAAAAGAATGGCGAGTTTCGGGAAAAAGATTTGGTGTACAGCCAAGTAAAACCAAGTGTTCATCTTGAGTCACTTCAGCCTGAGCCTATTTATAAAGGAAATCCTGACAAACCGATGGTGGCTTTTTTAATCAATGTGGCATGGGGAAATGAGTATTTGGAAAAAATGCTCCCTATTCTGCAAAAGCACCAGGTTAAAGCTACGTTCTTTTTAGAAGGCAATTGGGTGAGAAACAATGAACAGCTCGCTAAGAAGATTGCAAAAGACGGACATGAAATCGGAAATCATTCATACAATCATCCGGATATGAGCAAACTGACTACAGGAAGAATTTCCGAGCAGCTCGACAAGACTAATGAACAAATAGAACAAACGATCGGCGTTAAGCCAAAGTGGTTCGCTCCGCCAAGCGGAAGTTTCAGAAAAGCGGTTATCGACATTGCAGCAGAGAAACAGATGGGAACAGTCATGTGGACAGTTGATACAATCGATTGGCAAAAGCCGGCTCCGTCTGTACTTCAGACGAGAGTGTTAAGCAAGATACATAATGGTGCCATGATTTTAATGCATCCGACTGACCCTACGGCGGAAAGTCTTGAAGCGCTGATTACAAAGATAAAAGACAAAGGATATGCGCTTGGAACAGTCACTGAACTAATGGATGAAACAAGACTATTGAAGTAACAGATGAAGGCAGCTTGTCTTTGAATAGGAGGAACAAATTTGATTAAACGATATACGTGTCAAAATGGTGTAAGAATTGTGCTGGAAAATAATCCGACAGTCCGTTCTGTTGCGATCGGTGTATGGATCGGCACAGGTTCGAGACATGAAACGCCGGAGATAAACGGAATTTCTCACTTTTTAGAGCACATGTTCTTTAAAGGGACGAGCACAAAATCTGCACGCGAGATAGCAGAATCTTTTGATCGTATTGGCGGCCAGGTCAATGCGTTTACTTCAAAGGAATATACCTGCTACTATGCAAAGGTGCTTGACGAGCATGCGAATTACGCGCTGGACGTATTAGCAGATATGTTCTTTCATTCAACGTTTGATGAAAACGAGCTGAAAAAAGAGAAAAATGTAGTATATGAAGAAATTAAAATGTATGAAGATGCGCCGGACGACATTGTACATGATTTATTGAGCAAAGCCACTTACGGCAATCATTCTTTAGGCTACCCAATTCTAGGCACGGAAGAAACGCTTGCTTCCTTTAACGGTGACTCTCTCAGACAATACATGCATGATTATTATACGCCGGACCGAGTGGTGATTTCGGTAGCGGGCAATATATCTGACAGTTTTATCAAAGATGTAGAAAAATGGTTCGGGTCATACGAGGCGAAAGGCAAAGCGACAGGCCTTGAGAAGCCTGAGTTCCACACGGAAAAACTGACGAGAAAAAAAGAAACAGAGCAGGCTCATTTGTGCCTTGGATTTAAAGGCTTAGAGGTTGGCCATGAACGTATTTATGATTTAATCGTCCTCAACAATGTGCTCGGAGGCAGCATGAGCAGCCGGCTGTTCCAAGATGTGCGTGAAGATAAAGGACTTGCTTATTCTGTTTACAGCTATCACAGCTCATATGAGGACAGCGGAATGCTCACGATTTACGGCGGAACGGGTGCAAATCAGCTTCAGCAGCTGTCGGAAACAATTCAAGAAACCCTTGCCACATTAAAACGTGACGGCATTACCTCGAAAGAACTGGAAAACAGCAAAGAGCAAATGAAGGGAAGCTTAATGCTGAGCTTAGAAAGCACAAACAGCAAAATGAGCCGAAACGGAAAAAATGAACTGCTGCTCGGCAAACATAAAACATTAGATGAAATCATCAATGAATTAAACGCCGTGAACTTAGAGCGTGTTAACGGCCTTGCCAGACAATTGTTTACCGAAGACTATGCATTAGCACTTATCAGCCCTTCCGGCAATATGCCGTCTTAAAAAGGAAAGCCTGCTCCATAATGGAGCAGGCATTTTTTAATCCCTTTCATCATACATAGTACAAGGGGGTGACAGACATGCGGCTCAGTGAATTATCAGGAAAGGAAATTGTAGACATCAAAAGAGCTGAACGGCTCGGAGTGCTCGGCCAGACCGATTTGGAAATCAATGAACAGGATGGACAGATTACAGCACTCCTCATTCCCACAGTTAAGTGGTTTGGTTTGAGAAAGCAAGGTCATGACATTCGTGTCCCATGGCACCATATTCAAAAGATCGGTTCAGATATGATTATATTAGATGTACCTGAGGAAATGCCTCCTCGACAAGAGTAAATAGCCCAATTGACTGTGAAGCGGGCTCTAAAGAAAACATCTGAAACATCGGCTGCCGGAGCCGATGTTTTTTTATATGGAAAAAGCGCATCTTTTATATTCACCGGTATTTCCTTTTGATCATAAGATGAAGGGGAGCTTAACAACTAGAGATCCAGTATATACAAAGAAGGTGAACGTTTAGAATGTTAACCGGATTGAAAATTGCAGTTATCGGCGGTGACGCAAGACAGCTCGAAATTATAAGAAAGCTCACTGAACAGCAGGCTGACATCTATCTTGTCGGTTTTGACCAATTGGATCACGGTTTTACCGGGGCAGTAAAATGCAATATTGATGAAATTCCTTTTCAGCAAATAGACAGCATCATTCTTCCAGTATCCGCGACAACAGGAGAAGGTGTCGTATCGACTGTATTTTCTAATGAAGAAGTTGTGTTAAAACAGGACCATCTCGACAGAACGCCTGCACATTGTGTCATTTTCTCAGGAATTTCTAACGCCTATTTAGAAAACATTGCAGCTCAGGCAAAAAGAAAACTTGTTAAACTGTTTGAGCGGGATGACATTGCGATATACAACTCTATTCCGACAGTAGAAGGAACGATCATGCTGGCTATTCAGCACACGGATTATACGATACACGGATCACAGGTGGCCGTTCTTGGTCTGGGGCGCACCGGGATGACGATTGCCCGTACATTTGCCGCGCTCGGAGCGAATGTAAAAGTGGGGGCAAGAAGTTCAGCGCATCTGGCACGTATCACTGAAATGGGGCTCGTTCCGTTTCATACCGATGAGCTGAAAGAGCATGTAAAAGATATAGATATTTGCATTAATACCATACCGAGTATGATTTTAAATCAAACGGTACTTTCTAGCATGACACCAAAAACCTTAATATTGGATCTGGCCTCACGTCCCGGGGGAACGGATTTTAAATATGCCGAGAAACAAGGGATTAAAGCACTTCTTGCTCCCGGGCTTCCAGGGATTGTCGCTCCTAAAACAGCTGGGCAAATCCTTGCAAACGTCTTGAGCAAGCTTTTGGCTGAAATACAAGCTGAGGAGGGGAAATAAGGATGTCGTCATTAAAAGGAAAAAGAATCGGGTTTGGGCTGACCGGGTCGCATTGCACATATGAAGCGGTTTTCCCGCAAATTGAGGCGTTGGTCAACGAAGGAGCTGAAGTCCGTCCGGTTGTCACATTTAATGTAAAATCCACAAATACCCGATTTGGAGAGGGCGCAGAATGGGTTAAAAAAATTGAAGAGCTGACTGGATATGAGGCCATTGATTCGATTGTAAAGGCAGAACCTCTTGGGCCGAAGCTGCCCCTTGACTGCATGGTCATTGCGCCTTTAACAGGCAATTCAATGAGCAAGCTGGCAAATGCCATGACGGACAGCCCGGTGCTGATGGCGGCAAAAGCGACAATCCGGAACAATCGGCCTGTCGTTCTGGGTATCTCGACAAATGATGCTCTTGGTTTAAACGGAACAAATTTAATGAGGCTCATGTCAACAAAAAATATCTTTTTTATTCCATTCGGGCAAGACGATCCCTTTAAAAAACCGAATTCAATGGTAGCCAAAATGGATCTGCTACCGCAAACGATTGAAAAGGCACTCATGCACCAGCAGCTTCAGCCGATTCTAGTTGAGAATTATCAGGGAAATGACTAAATTTACAGAAAATCTTTCCCAAACTAAAAAATTCGGTCATCACCCGCATATTCTATGGTAAAATAAAACGTAAAATCATAGTCAAATCAATTCAATGAAGCTGATTGGCGGAAGGAGTTTTACAGATGGGAAGAGGTTTACACGTAGCTGTTGTCGGAGCGACAGGGGCTGTGGGACAACAAATGCTTAAAACACTTGAAGACAGAAACTTTGAAATGGACACACTTACATTGCTATCTTCAAAACGCTCTGCGGGGACAAAAGTCACATTTAAAGGCCAAGAGCTGACTGTTCAGGAAGCTTCTCCTGAGAGCTTTGAAGGGGTAAATATTGCTTTGTTCAGCGCCGGCGGAAGCGTATCACAAGCATTGGCACCAGAAGCTGTAAAACGCGGCGCTATTGTTATAGATAATACGAGCGCGTTCCGCATGGATGAAAATACACCGCTTGTTGTGCCAGAAGTGAATGAGGCAGACTTGCATGAACACAACGGCATTATTGCCAATCCAAACTGCTCTACAATCCAAATGGTTGCGGCACTTGAACCGATCCGCAAAGCATATGGCTTAAACAAAGTCATCGTATCAACTTACCAGGCAGTATCAGGAGCGGGTAATGAAGCTGTAAAAGAGCTTTACAGCCAAACACAGGCGATTTTAAATAAAGAAGAAATAGAGCCTGAGATCATGCCTGTAAAAGGTGACAAAAAACACTATCAAATCGCCTTCAACGCGATTCCGCAAATCGATAAATTCCAAGATAACGGCTATACGTTTGAGGAAATGAAAATGATAAATGAAACGAAAAAAATCATGCACATGCCTGACCTTCAAGTAGCGGCTACATGTGTGAGACTGCCAATCCAAACTGGGCACTCAGAGTCCGTCTACATCGAAATAGACCGTGAAGACGCTACAGTTGAAGATATTAAAAATCTATTGAAAGAAGCTCCGGGCGTGACACTTCAGGATGATCCAAGCCAGCAGCTTTATCCGATGCCTGCTGATGCTGTCGGCAAAAACGATGTGTTTGTAGGCCGCATCCGCAAAGACTTGGACAGAGCAAACGGTTTTCATTTATGGGTTGTTTCTGATAACCTATTAAAAGGCGCGGCATGGAACTCTGTTCAAATTGCAGAAAGCCTGAAAAAACTAAACCTCGTATAAAAGAGAGAATTTTCTAAAGACGAATAGAAGAGAGTAAGGCGCTATCAGCCTGCTCTCTTCTGTTACGTCCGAATAATTTGGAGTGAAAACAGTGAAGATAATTGTTCAAAAGTTCGGCGGAACATCAGTAAAAGATGATAAAGGCCGCAAACTGGCTTTA
This sequence comes from Bacillus sp. SG20033, assembly GCF_044570195.1. Taxonomy (NCBI): domain Bacteria; kingdom Bacillati; phylum Bacillota; class Bacilli; order Caryophanales; family Bacillaceae; genus Bacillus; species Bacillus sp. SG20033. The sequence goes on from NZ_CP172606.1 coordinate 1,815,395, forward strand.
GGGCATATTAAAGAAGCAATCAGTGAAGGATATAAGGTTGTCGTTGTCGTTTCAGCGATGGGCCGAAAAGGAGACCCGTATGCAACAGATTCTTTGCTCGGGCTGCTTTACGGCGATCAGTCAGCGATTTCTCCTAGGGAACAGGATTTGCTTTTATCTTGCGGAGAGACTATTTCCTCTGTCGTCTTTACAAGCATGCTGCTTGATAACGGTGTGAAAGCAGCTGCGCTGACAGGGGCTCAGGCTGGCTTTTTAACGAATGATCAGCATACCAATGCGAAAATCATTGAAATGAAACCGGAGCGTTTATTCAGTGTGCTCGCCAATCATGATGCAGTAGTCGTCGCAGGCTTCCAGGGCGCAACTGAAAAGGGTGATACAACAACAATCGGCAGAGGGGGCAGCGATACGTCTGCAGCCGCACTCGGAGCAGCTGTTGATGCGGAATACATCGATATTTTCACCGATGTAGAAGGCGTGATGACTGCTGACCCAAGAGTGGTGGAAAATGCAAAACCGCTTCCTGTTGTGACGTATACAGAAATCTGCAACCTGGCGTATCAGGGGGCCAAGGTCATTCATCCGCGTGCGGTGGAAATCGCAATGCAGGCCAAGGTTCCGATCCGCGTCCGTTCGACTTATTCGAATGATAAAGGTACATTGGTGACATCACATCACTCTTCCAAGGTCGGCAGTGATGTTTTTGAAAGGCTGATTACGGGAATCGCCCATGTCAAAGATGTCACGCAGTTCAAAGTGCCTGCGAAAATCGGCCAGTATAACGTTCAGACTGAAGTGTTCAAGGCTATGGCAAACGCTGGAATCAGTGTCGATTTCTTTAACATTACACCTAGTGAAATCGTCTATACGGTAGCCGGAAATAAAACAGAAACAGCTCAGCGTATTTTAATGGATATGGGCTATGATCCAATGGTGACGAGAAACTGCGCGAAGGTATCGGCGGTCGGCGCGGGCATTATGGGTGTTCCCGGTGTTACGTCCAAAATTGTATCGGCTCTTTCAGAAAAAGAAATTCCGATCCTTCAGTCGGCTGACAGCCATACGACGATATGGGTGCTTGTCCATGAAGCGGATATGGTTCCTGCTGTAAACGCTTTGCATGAAGTGTTTGAACTTTCGAAGTAAATGTGATTGAATCATGATGAGGTGAATAAAATGAATTTCGGAAATGTGTCTACAGCGATGATTACACCCTTTGACAATAAAGGGAACGTAGACTTTCAAAAACTGTCTACACTGATCGATTACTTGTTGAAAAACGGAACGGATTCTTTAGTAGTAGCGGGAACAACTGGAGAATCTCCGACCCTATCAACTGAAGAAAAAATTGCGCTTTTTGAATATACGGTAAAAGAAGTAAACGGACGGGTGCCGGTTATCGCTGGTACTGGAAGCAACAATACGAAAGATTCCATTAAGCTGACAAAAAAAGCTGAGGAAGCGGGCGTGGACGCTGTTATGCTTGTTACCCCGTATTACAATAAACCTTCTCAAGAGGGAATGTACCAGCATTTTAAAGCAATTGCGGCAGAGACATCTCTTCCGGTTATGCTCTATAATGTTCCTGGCCGTACCGTTGCTTCTCTTGCTCCTGAAACGACGATCCGTTTGGCGGCGGACATTCCGAATGTGGTTGCGATTAAAGAAGCAAGCGGAGACCTAGAAGCGATTACAAAAATTATTGCTGAAACACCGGAAGACTTCTATGTCTATTCAGGGGATGACGCTCTGACGCTTCCTATTCTTTCAGTTGGAGGAAGAGGAGTTGTATCAGTGGCGAGCCATATTGCAGGCTCTGATATGCAGCAAATGATCAAAAATTATACGAATGGGCAAACAGCTAATGCGGCACTGATCCATCAGAAACTGCTGCCGATTATGAAGGAACTGTTTAAAGCGCCTAATCCTGCTCCAGTCAAAACAGCGCTTCAGCTGAGAGGTCTTGATGTCGGTTCTGTGCGTCTGCCTCTAGTCCCGTTAACTGAGGATGAACGTCTGAGCTTAAGCAGCACGATCAGCGAACTGTAAGAAAATTTCATACAGTGAAACAAACGCGGTCATTCTCACATTCAGCTGAGTTTGACCGTTTCTTTTACATATTGGTTTTCCCTAAACCTTCTGCTTTATCTTGTTTTCTAAATTTACTTTCAGTTATAATAGGAACAAGTGATGATGGACGGGTATGAGACTAGGAGGATATAGATTTTGAAAAAGAAAAATACAGAAAACGTTAGAATTATCGCCCTTGGCGGTGTCGGAGAGATTGGGAAGAACCTTTATGTCATTGAAATTGACTCAGACATATTTGTCGTTGATGCCGGCCTTATGCATCCAGAAAACGAAATGCTCGGTATTGATGTAGTGATTCCTGACATATCATATTTGATTGAACGGGCTGACCGCGTCAAGGCAATCTTTTTAACGCACGGGCACGATGAAAATATCGGCGGCGTTTTTTACTTATTAAACAAGCTGTCCGTTCCAGTGTACGGAACAAAATTGACGCTTGCACTGTTAAGAGAGAAATTAAAACAATACGGACATAACCGAAAAACTGATTTAAGAGAAATTCACTCCAAATCTGTCATTACATTTGAATCAACAAAGGTATCGTTCTTTAGAACGATTCACAGCATTCCTGATTCTGTAGGTGTGAGCTTTAAAACATCACTTGGATCTATTGTATGCACGGGAGACTTCAAATTTGACCAAACACCTGCACTTAATCAGACGTGCGACATTGGCGAGATCGCCAAGATCGGCAATAGCGGCGTGCTCGCTCTGCTTTCTGACAGTGCAAATGCGGAACGGCCGGGTTACACCCCTTCGGAAGCGGCTGTCAGCGGAGAAATTTCGGATGCGCTGTATAATTCACAGAACCGGGTGATTATTGCTGTTTTCGCATCCAATATTAACCGGATTCAGCAAGTCATTCATGCAGCGGCTCAAAATGGCAGAAAGATTGCCGTAGCCGGAAAAAATCTTCAATCTGTCCTGCAGCTGGCGAGAAAGTTAGGATATATTGAAGCAGATGATGAATTGTTTATTTCTGTACAGGATGTCAAAAAATATCCGAAGCGCGAAGTGGCCATTATTACAGCCGGAAGCCAAGGTGAACCATTAGCTGCTTTGACAAGAATGGCAAACAAAGCTCACAAACAGCTGAACATTGAAGAAGGGGATACGGTGGTCATTGCGTCAACTCCGATTCCCGGGCAGGAACTCATTTACTCTAAAACAGTAGATCTTCTTGCGAGAGCCGGTGCACAAGTCATCTTTGCCCAAAAGCGTGTTCATGTATCAGGCCACGGCTCACAAGAAGAGTTAAAGCTGATGATCAACCTGCTTAAACCAAAATATTTGATTCCTGTAAACGGCGAATACAGAATGCAAAAAGCTCATTCAAAAATCGCTGAAGAAACCGGCATGAAGCGCAGTGACATCTTCTTAATTGAAAAAGGCGACGTCGTTGAATTCCGCGGCCAAAACGTAAAAATTGGGGATAAAGTTCCTTACGGCAATATTTTAATTGATGGTTTAGGTGTCGGTGATATCGGCAATATCGTATTGAGAGACCGCCGCTTGCTTTCACAGGACGGAATTTTAATCGTTGTCATTACACTTGATAAACAAAAGAAACATCTTGTATCAGGACCAGAAATTATCACTCGCGGCTTTGTTTATGTAAGAGAGTCTGAAGGTCTTATCGTACAGGCTACTGAGCTTGTCCGGTCCATCGTGACAGAAGCGACTGAAACATCAAATGTCGAATGGTCAACGCTGAAGCAGGCAATGCGGGATGCTTTGAACCAATTCCTTTATGAAAAAACGAAACGTAAACCGATGATCATCCCAATTATTATGGAAGTATAATGACTGACTAAAGACCGGAGCTGCTCCGGTCTTTATTTTTTGTCCTTCAAGCCGGGATTGAATGAAGTATCTTTGTTCATAATACAAAGAGAAACTCGGAAAGGATGAAAGCGAGATGGATCATCGTATGGAAAACACAGAAGAAGAGCGTCCTGAAAAAAATGATGCGAAGGACAGCATTATGAATAAAATACAGCAGCTTGGTGAAACGACGCTTCCGCAGCTGCCCCAAGATACAAATATTCATTGTCTGACCATTATCGGACAAATTGAAGGCCATGTTCAGCTTCCTCCGCAAAACAAAACAACAAAATATGAACATGTCATCCCGCAGATTGTGGCAATTGAACAAAATCCTAAAATTGAAGGCTTGCTGATCATATTAAATACTGTCGGAGGAGATGTTGAAGCTGGTCTTGCCATAGCGGAAATGCTTGCATCTTTATCGAAACCGACCGTTTCTATCGTGCTTGGCGGGGGGCATTCAATCGGCGTTCCGATTGCTGTATCCTGTGATTACAGCTATATCGCCGAAACAGCAACGATGACGATTCATCCAGTTAGGCTCACCGGGCTGGTCATCGGGGTGCCGCAAACGTTTGAATACCTGGATAAGATGCAAGAAAGAGTTGTTAAATTTGTGACAAGCCATTCCAATATAACCGAAGAGAAGTTTAAAGAGCTAATGTTTTCAAAAGGAAACTTAACACGCGATATCGGAACAAATGTGGTCGGTAAGGATGCAGTTAAATACGGATTGATCGATCACGCAGGCGGTGTCGGACAGGCAATCAATAAACTGAATGAGCTCATCGATGAAGCAAGGAAAGAAGAAGGACGGATGATTCAATGATTCTTTATACCGTGATGCCGCAGGAAATTGTGTTTGCAGAACAGAACCAAGAGAAAAGCGCACATGAGCAAATTGAATATAAAGGTGTACCGCTTCTAGTCGAAATGAAAGGGAATGAAGCGGAAGTCATTCAAATCATGAGCACCAATCCAATGCATTTTCTGCATCCGGACATTTCACCGGGACAAAAGCTGAAATTAAACGTATAAGAATCCAACCCTTTTTTAAGGGCAAAATATGCTATAATAGGGGAATCCTACAGAAAAAACGCAGCCTGTAAACGGCTGCTTTCTTCATTATGTATGAACTTACATTTTTTAACGCAGTAAGGTGATGAGTGTGGCAAAGAAAAAACGAAAATCAAGAAAAAAACAGGCGAAACAGCTCAATATAAAATACGAGCTCAACGGATTGCTGTGTATAGCCATTTCAATTATCGCAATCTTGCAGCTGGGGGTAGTCGGGCAAACGTTTATCTATTTGTTCCGCTTTTTTGCTGGAGAGTGGTTTATTTTATGCTTGTTAGGTTTATTGGTATTAGGAGTCTCACTGTTTTGGAAGAAAAAAACCCCAAGCCTTTTAACGAGACGAAAGGCCGGGTTGTACTGTATCATCGCAAGCATATTGCTGCTTTCTCACGTGCAGCTATTTAAAAATTTGACGCACAAAGGGTCTATTGAGTCTGCAAGCGTGGTGCGCAATACGTGGGAATTATTTTTAATGGACATGAATGGCAGCTCTGCTTCACCTGATTTAGGCGGAGGGATGATCGGTGCGCTGCTGTTTGCGGCTTCACACTTTTTGTTTGCGTCGACTGGTTCTCAGATTATGGCAATTGTCATGATTTTGATCGGAATGATTTTAGTAACAGGACGCTCGCTACAAGAAACGCTAAAAAAGTGGATGAGCCCGATTGGACGTTTTATAAAAGAACAATGGTTAGCATTTATTGATGATATGAAATCCTTCAAATCAAATATGCAGTCATCGAAAAAAACGAAAGCGCCGAGCAAAAAACAAAAACCGGCCCGCAAAAAACAGCAAATGGAACCGGAGCCTCCTGATGAAGAGGGGGATTATGAAACAGTATCGCCTCTTATTCATTCAGAGCCGATTATCTCAAGCTTTTCTGATCGTAATGAAGAGGAAGAGTCTCCAGTTATAGAAAAGCGCGCCGAACCTGTGTCGAAGCCGCTTCAGGACATCCAACCGGAGACAGGTGATCAGGAAACTGTTTCTGCTCCTCCTATGACCTTTACAGAGCTCGAAAATAAGGATTACGAGATGCCGTCACTGGATTTGCTGGCAGATCCGAAGCATACCGGCCAGCAGGCTGATAAAAAGAATATTTATGAAAATGCGAGAAAGCTTGAACGCACATTCCAAAGCTTTGGCGTAAAGGCGAAAGTCACACAGGTTCATCTCGGACCGGCCGTAACAAAATATGAAGTATATCCTGATGTCGGAGTGAAGGTTAGCAAAATTGTCAATTTAAGCGATGATTTAGCGCTTGCGCTTGCTGCGAAGGATATCAGGATCGAAGCGCCTATACCAGGCAAATCAGCAATCGGAATTGAAGTTCCAAACGCAGAAGTGGCAATGGTTTCGCTGAAGGAAGTGCTGGAGTCTAAATTGAATGACAGACCGGATGCGAAGCTGTTAATTGGACTCGGCCGCAATATTTCAGGTGAAGCTGTATTGGCTGAGTTAAACAAGATGCCCCACCTTTTGGTCGCAGGCGCAACCGGTAGCGGGAAAAGTGTCTGTGTCAACGGCATTATTACAAGTATTTTAATGCGCGCGAAACCGCATGAAGTGAAAATGATGATGATCGATCCTAAAATGGTAGAACTAAATGTCTACAACGGGATTCCGCATTTGCTTGCTCCGGTTGTAACCGATCCGAAAAAAGCGTCGCAGGCTTTGAAAAAGGTTGTCAATGAAATGGAGCGGCGGTACGAATTATTTTCTCATACGGGTACAAGAAATATTGAAGGATACAATGATTATATAAAACGCGCCAACAATGAAGAAGGAGCGAAACAGCCAGAGCTGCCCTATATTGTTGTCATTGTGGACGAGCTTGCCGATCTCATGATGGTCGCTTCATCTGATGTGGAAGATTCGATTACGAGATTGTCCCAAATGGCGCGGGCTGCCGGCATCCATCTTATTATTGCGACACAGCGGCCATCGGTGGATGTTATCACAGGGGTGATCAAAGCGAACATTCCGTCACGAATCGCGTTCAGCGTATCTTCACAGACGGATTCAAGGACCATTCTTGACATGGGTGGCGCTGAGAAGCTTCTTGGCCGCGGCGATATGCTGTTTTTACCTGTAGGGGCTAACAAACCTGTCCGTGTGCAGGGAGCATTTTTGTCGGATGACGAAGTGGAGAAGGTCGTCGATCATGTGATTACGCAGCAGAAAGCGCAATATCAAGAAGAAATGATTCCTGAGGAGACGACGGAAACTCATTCCGAGGTTACTGATGAACTTTATGATGAAGCTGTTGAATTAATCGTCGGCATGCAGACGGCATCTGTTTCAATGCTGCAAAGAAGATTCAGAATCGGCTATACGAGAGCGGCGCGCCTGATTGACGCAATGGAGGAACGCGGTGTTGTCGGACCGTATGAAGGCAGCAAACCTAGGGAAGTATTATTATCAAAAGAGAAATATGATGAGCTCTCTTCTTAATGAAGGGAGTTCCGCTTTCTATAGTTGTCAATAATAACATTATGTAAACTGGTCACCTTTCTATTTATTTTTTCGACAAAACATGATATAGTTGTCCCAATTGTTCAATAATTTTTATCGAAAGTGGTTTACGGAGGGGAAACATGTCTACAAAAGCTGATAATCGGCACTTGTATTTGAAAGTAATTGAACGAATTAAAGAGGATATAAAAAATGGGATCTACACTGAGAAGGAAAAGCTGCCTTCTGAATTTGAGCTTTCCAAAAAGCTTGGTGTCAGCAGAGCGACGCTAAGAGAAGCCTTGCGGATACTGGAAGAAGAGCATGTGATTATCAGAAGGCATGGTGTAGGCACTTTTGTCCATTCTAAGCCGTTATTTCTTTCGGGCATTGAACAGCTGAACAGTGTAACCAAGATGATAGAACAGGCGAATATGACCCCTGGCACGATTTTTCTATCATCACAAGTGCTTATGCCGTCTGAAGATGATACGAAGAGATTTCATTTGGCAGAAGGGCAAGAACTTTTTTACCTTGAACGAGTCAGGACAGCTGACGGACAGCCGATTGTGTATTGTATAGACAAAATTCCGATGAATATTTTGCCGAATTCTTTTTCTCATCAGCAAGAATCCATGTTTGACCTGCTTGAGAAAAATTCAGGCTCCGTAATCAGCTATGCAGTAACTGATATAGAACCGATCGGCTATCACGATACCATTTCTCCAGTACTTGAATGCGATCCGGAAACAGCTCTTTTGCTGTTAAAACAAACCCATTACGATCAGCACGATAAACCGGTGCTTTATTCTTTAAATTATTTTAGAGCGGATAAATTCAGATTTCATGTTTTGCGTAAACGATTCTAAAAACGGACGCCTGTATGTGTCTGTTTTTTTATTTGCACTGATTCATGTTTCTTTGTACATACTTTCATTCCGGTTAACGCAATATATAAGAGATGACAAGAAAGTGAATGGGTGAAAATGTTGAGAGAAAATGGAATGAAAAATATTATTGCATTGTCTTCCGTCCCGCTTGTGATGACACTCGGGAACTCCATGCTGATTCCTGTTCTTCCGATGATGGAGAAAAAGCTGTCTGTGACTTCATTTCAAGTGTCTTTAATCATTACTGTATACTCAGTAGTAGCAATTATTTGCATTCCGATTGCCGGATATTTGTCGGATCGTTTCGGGAGAAAAAAAATATTGCTTCCATGCCTCCTCATTGCAGGATTGGGGGGAGCCGTAGCTGCTTTTGCCTCGACCTATATGAAAAATCCTTATGCTATGATCTTGGCGGGGCGGGTTCTTCAAGGCATTGGTTCTGCAGGTGCCGCTCCGATCGTCATGCCGTTTATCGGCGACCTGTTTAAAGGAGACGATGAAAAGGTCAGCGCTGGTCTTGGCGATATTGAAACCGCCAACACGTCAGGGAAGGTACTGAGTCCCATACTTGGAGCCTTACTGGCTTCTTGGTATTGGTTTGTACCGTTTTGGTTTATTCCGTTTTTCTGTTTGATCAGCTTTTTGCTCGTATTGTTTTTGGTGGCCAAGCCTGAAGAAGATGAAGATGCGCCTGCTGTTTCTGAGTTTATTAAGAGTGTGAAGAAAATTTTTAAACAGGATGGTCGCTGGCTTTATACGGTCTTCATTATCGGGTGTGTCATTATGTTTTTGTTATTTGGCGTATTATTTTATTTATCAGATACGCTGGAGAACAAGTATGCTATTGACGGAGTAGCTAAAGGTGGATTACTGGCAATCCCACTTTTGTTTTTGTCAACCAGTTCTTTTATAGCTGGCAAAAAGATCGGTAAAGATAAAGGCCGAATGAAATTTTGCGTTGTTACAGGAATGATTCTGTTAACCCTTTCGTTTATTGCCTTGTGGTGGAACCACAGTTTTTATTTTTTATTTGTCTTTTTAAGCTTTGGCGGGATTGGGATTGGAATGGCTCTTCCTGCTTTAGATGCATTGATAACCGAAGGGATTGAAAGTGAACAATGCGGAACCATTTCCTCCTTCTACAATAGCATGCGCTTTATAGGAGTAGCTCTCGGTCCACCTGTTTTTGCTGCATTAATGTCTAATGCAAACTGGATTATTTTCATACTCTCGGCGTTTTGCAGCATCGTTTCTTTATTTTTAGTGCTCTTTACTGTAGATGCTAAAAAAAGTGAAGAAGAAGAAAAAAACTTAGGGACGGTCTAGCCAACCGTCTTTTTTTGCGCTTCCTTGCACAGTTTACAACTGTACCTATACAGCATGCGGAGGTTATTGTTTCCTTATAAATCCTACAGTTGCTATAATTACATGAAAGAGTGTTTCTGCGGATGCTGAAAATTGGTCATAATACATACTAATGAAGAAATGAACGAAGGAGGTTCCATATGTCATATGTTAATGAACTCAAATCAAAGCACGGCGGTTTAACCGCACATATTGTAAAAACAGAAAAATTCAAAACCGTCTCGCTTATTTTTAAGATGCTTGCGCCGCTGACAAAGGATCAAGTCACCAAAAGAGCGCTTCTCCCGCATGTGCTTCTTCGCGGAACGAAAAGCCATCCGAAAACCGCAGAATTGCGTTCATATTTGGATGAGCTGTACGGCACGTCAGTATCGGCTGATCTTACGAAAAAAGGAGAGCGGCACGTCATTACGTTCAGGCTTGAAATTCCGAATGAAAAATATTTAAAAGACCAAACGCCGCTACTTGAGAAAGGGCTCCAGCTTCTCGCAGAAATCGTCTTTTCACCTGCTTTGGAGGGAGACGCTTTTCAGTCACAATATGTGGCTCAAGAAAAACGGACGCTTAAGCAAAGAATCCAAGCCGTCTATGATGATAAAATGCGCTATTCGAATTTAAGGCTGATACAGGAAATGTGCAAAAATGAGCCTTACGCGCTTCATGTCAATGGTGAAATCGACGATGTCGATGACATTACGGCAGAGCAATTATACGAAACATACCAAAGCGCTATCCAAAAAGACCAGCTTGATTTATATGTAGTTGGCGATGTGGACAGTAACCAGGTACATTCGGCAATTGATAAGTATTTCAAAACAGAAGAGCGAACTCTTGGCACGATTGAAAACAATCACGCTGATGAAAAAGTTCAGCCAAAAGAAGTAATTGATGAAGAGGATGTCAAGCAAGGAAAACTGAATATCGGCTACCGCACCAGCATCACTTATACAGATCAGGATTATCCTGCTTTACAAGTGTTTAACGGATTGTTCGGCGGATTCTCTCATTCTAAACTTTTCATTAATGTTCGGGAAAAAGCCAGTCTTGCTTACTACGCGGCTTCCCGTATAGAAAGTTTTAAAGGCTTGTTAATGGTGATGTCAGGCATTGAAGTAAAAAATTATGAACAGGCTGTTTCGATTATTGCTGAGCAATTCCAGGCAATGAAAAATGGCGATTTCAGTGAGCAGGATATAGCACAGACAAAGGCCGTCATTCGAAATCAAGTGCTGGAAACGATTGATACAGCATACGGTTTATCTGAGTTTTTATATCAGCAGGCCGCTGCTCAAGTCGAGATTCCTATCGAAGACTTTCTTGCCAATATTGAGAATGTCACAAAAGAGGATATCATTAAAGCCGGCGAAAAGATTCAGCTTGATACGACTTATTTCTTAAAAGGGACGGAGGGTGCATCTTGATCAAACCAATCGAATATGAACAGCTTCAGGAGACGCTGTATCATGAAAAAATGTCCAACGGCCTCGATGTTTACGTTTTGCCGAAAAAAGGCTTCAACAAGACATATGCGGTCTTTACAACAAAGTACGGCTCGATAGATAACCGGTTTGTCCCTTTAGGTAAAAACGAGATGGTTCACGTGCCGGACGGGATTGCTCACTTTCTTGAGCACAAGCTGTTTGAGAAAGCGGACGGAGACGTTTTTCAAGATTTCAGCAAACAGGGAGCTTCTGCCAATGCGTTTACGTCATTTACAAGAACGGCTTACCTTTTCTCAAGCACATCAAATGTTGAACGCAATTTAGAGACGCTTATCGATTTCGTACAGGACCCATATTTTACTGAAAAAACGGTTGAAAAAGAAAAAGGGATTATCGGGCAGGAGATTAATATGTACGACGATAACCCTGATTGGAGGCTTTACTTCGGGGTCATTGAAAACATGTACAAAGAGCATCCTGTCAGAATTGACATAGCGGGAACAGTGGAAAGCATTTCACATATTACAAAAGACCTTCTTTATGAATGCTATGAAACGTTTTATCACCCGAGTAACATGCTCCTTTTCATTGTCGGACCTGTAGATCCTGAAGCGATTATTTCTCAGGTAAGAGAAAACCAGGAGAAAAAGCCGTATACCGATCAGCCGGAGATCAAACGAGAAGAAGTGAAAGAGCAAGAAGCGGTTTTCCGAAAAGAAAAAGAGATCAAAATGAACGTGCAGGGACCGAAATGTCTTGTCGGGCTGAAATCCAAAAAGCCGTTTAAATTAGGCAAAGAGCTCTTAAAGCATGAACTTTCAATGAACTTATTGCTTGAAGCTCTTTTTGGCAAAAGCTCTGCCCAGTATGAATCACTTTATGAAAAAGGATATATTGACGAAACGTTTAGCTTTGATTTTACTGCTGAATATGGGTTCGGTTTTGCGGCGATCGGCGGAGATACGCCTGAGCCTGATCAATTGGCTGAAGACATTTCAAGCATGCTTTTGCGCGCCGGTGAACTGATTACTGCTGAAAAGATTGAACTTGCCAGAAAGAAAAAGATCGGCACATTCTTAAAAGCGCTGAATTCCCCTGAATACATCGCCAATCAATTTACCCGTTATGCGTTCTTGGATATGAGCCTGTTTGACGTTGTAACGGTACTCGAGCAGATTACCCTCGAGGATGTCCAGAACGTAATACAAGAGGAAATCGCTGCAGACAGGCTGACTGTCTGCAAGGTTGTTCCTAAATCATAAACAAAACATCCCTCCAGTGTGAGGGGTGTTTTTCTGCGGAAAGAAGGAAAGAGAATGAACAAAACAGCACTAATCACCGGAGCAAGCGGCGGCATTGGCAAAAGCATCAGCGAAACCCTTGCGGCTAAGGGGTACAATCTGCTGCTGCATTACAATACAAATCAAAATGCGGCAGCGGAGCTTGCTGAAAAACTAAGTGAGATGTTTGGCGTAAATACGGAGATATTACAAGCTGATCTGTCCGCGCAAGATGGAGCAGATAAGCTGACAAGTTCAATTGTTCAGCCGGTTGATGCGATTGTTTTAAACAGCGGACGAAGCCATTTTGGGCTGATTACGGATGTAGATAACGCAACGGTTCAGGAAATGGTTCAGCTTCATGTAGCGAGTCCGTATATGCTGACGAGAAACCTTCTGCCAGGCATGATTCGGAATAAATCGGGAGCGATTGTGGCTGTCAGCTCGATTTGGGGAGAGACTGGAGCATCCTGTGAAGTGCTGTACAGCATGGCAAAAGGAGCTCAGCATTCGTTTGTAAAAGGATTGGCTAAGGAGCTGGCGCCAAGCGGAATCAGAGTAAACGCCGTAGCGCCGGGCGCAGTTGATACAAATATGATGAATCAATTTACCCCGCCTGAAAAAGAAGAGATCGCTGATGAGATTCCGATCGGCCGGCTGGCCCGGCCGCAAGAAATTGCGGATGCAACAGCTTTTCTCCTGTCTGAAAAAGCGTCATATATCACCGGCCAAATTCTGTCGGTGAATGGCGGCTGGCACTGCTGATCCGAAAATATTCGGTGTATAGTTTCTTTTGCGAAGGACACAATAATCTTGTAACTTCACATGAAATGGAGGAAACAAGCATGTCAGTATTAGAAAACTGGGATAGCTGGAAAAACTTCCTTGGCGACCGTCTGAACTATGCGCAAGATAAAGGTATGAGCCAGGATACGATTACAGATCTTGCGACAGAAATCGGCAGCTACTTGGCTAATGAAGTGGAATCTAAGAACGAGCAGGAAAAAGTGCTGGCAGATCTTTGGAGTGTAGCATCAAAAGATGAACAGCACGCCATTGCCAATATGATGGTTAAGCTTGTTGAAAATAACAGCACTCACTAGGAAGAGAGGGGATTTTTCCTCTCTTTTTTATGTTTTCCTCATCACAGCAACATTCTTCTTTCTAATTAGAGAAAAATGCTTTATGATAAAGGAAGGTAAAATTTTGCCACAATGAAGGGGGTATATCATTTGGCAAAGCTCGAATGGTATTTTGAATATGAAATTCAAGTGAACCGCCCCGGACTGCTCGGGGATATTTCATCTCTTCTTGGGATGCTTTCTATCAACATCGTAACGATAAACGGCGTCGATCTTTCCAGAAGGGGAATGCTCCTCAGGTGCCGCCATATAGATCAAATTAAACGATTAGAATCAATCTTAAAAACGATGGAAACAATTAAAGTAACGAAGCTTAGAGAACCGAGGCTTCGCGACCGTCTTGCCGTACGCCACGGCCGTTATATTCAACGGGATGCCGATGACAAGAAAACGTTCCGCTTTGAACGGGACGAGCTTGGCTTATTAGTCGATTTTATGGCCGAATTGTTCAAAAAAGAAGGCCATAAATTAATCGGAATCAGAGGTATGCCGCGTGTCGGGAAAACGGAATCGATTGTAGCCTCTAGTGTGTGTGCGAGCAAAAGGTGGCTGTTTGTGTCATCAACCTTGCTGAAGCAGACGATAAGAAGCCAGCTGATTGCCGATGAATACAGCACTGAAAATGTCTTTATCGTTGACGGAATTGTGTCAACACGAAGAGGGTCAGAACGCCATCTCCAGCTGGTCCGAGAAATCATGCGGCTGCCTGCAACAAAAGTGGTGGAGCATCCGGACATATTCGTTCAAAATACAGAGTATACACTAGATGACTTTGATTATATTATTGAACTGAGAAATGACCCTGATGAGGTTATTACATATGAACATGCCGAGGAACCCCAAATGTTTGATCAATCCGGGTTTTCAAGCTTTGATTTTTAAAATTGGAAGGTGTTTGTTGTGACTGAACTAGGAATCCGGCTCAAAGAAGCCAGAGAGGAAAAAGCAATGTCATTGGATGATCTCCAAGCGGCAACAAAGATTCAAAAAAGGTATTTAACCGCCTTGGAGGAAGGAAACTATGACATTATTCCGGGGAAGTTTTATGTTCGGGCATTCATCAAGCAATATGCAGAAGCCGTTGGGCTTGATGCGGATCAGCTGTTTGAGGAGCATAAAAAAGATATCCCTAATACGTATCATGATGATGTGTCTGAAAAGATCTCCGGCATGAATCTTCAAAAGGAAATGCCAAAGCCAGCATCTAAGGCGCTGGAGCTGCTGCCAACAATACTTGTTATTCTCGGCGTGATTGTCGTGATTGCCATTGTGTACGCGATCATTCAATTTGCCAATCACAAAAACAGTGATGATCACAATGCGGCATCAGAAAAAGCAATTACGCAAAGTGAGAGCAAGTACGAAATCCCTAAAGATTCAACGCTGAAAGAGAATCAAAATAACAGCTCTGAAAAAGAGACAGACACTAAAAAAGAAACGAAAGAAAACGAAGATAAGAAAAAAGAAAATGACAGTGAGAAGCTGGAGATTAAAGCTGCTGGCACTGAAGGATCGTTAACGACTTATGAAGTGTCCGGCGCTGATAAAATCGAGCTGGAACTGAAGGCATCAGACAGCTCCTGGATTCGAGTGCGCGATGAAAACAGCAGCTCTTTAAAAGAAGGAACGCTGAAAAAAGACGAAACCTATAAAAAAGACATAACTGATCAGAAACAAGTTGATATCCGCACCGGATATGCACCTAATCTGAAAATAAAAATCAACGGTAAGGTTCTTTCATATGAACTTGATCCGAAAAAAGTGATGGCACAAACCATAAAGATTGTAAATAAAAAGGAAGAAAAGTCATCTTAATTACCAGATGACTTTTCTTCACGTCCGAGTATGAAATTGGAGGGGCTTTATGTTTAACTTACCAAATAAAATCACACTAGCTAGAATCGCATTAATCCCAATCTTCATGATTATCATGCTGGCGCCGTTTGACTGGGGCAGGCTCGAAGTTGGAGACGAATCCATCCCGGTCGCACATTTGGCGGGGGCCATTCTATTTATTATTGCATCTACAACAGACTGGGTGGACGGGTATTATGCCCGAAAATTGAATCTCGTAACAAACTTCGGGAAATTTCTTGATCCGCTTGCGGACAAACTGCTCGTATCCGCAGCGTTAATTATCCTTGTTCAATTTGATCTCGCTCCAGCTTGGATGGTCATTGTGATTATCAGCAGGGAGTTTGCCGTGACAGGTTTAAGGCTTGTTTTGGCCGGAACAGGAGAAGTCGTAGCTGCTAACATGCTTGGTAAAATCAAAACCTGGGCACAGATTATTGCGGTATCCGCATTGCTTCTTCATAATCTTCCATTTGAACTTGTGTCATTCCCGTTTGCGGACTTGGCGCTGTGGGTAGCCGTCTTCTTTACTGTCGTTTCAGGCTGGGAATATTTCTCTAAAAACTGGGAAGCGTTAAAAACATCTAACTAAGAAAGAAGGACTTCGTCATGGAATTTCCAAAAAAAGCAGAAATAATTGCAGTCGGTTCAGAGCTGCTGCTTGGCCAAATCGCCAATACAAATGCTCAATTTATCAGCAAACAGCTCGCTGAAATCGGGGTCAACGTATTTTATCATACAGCGGTCGGAGATAACCCGGAGCGGCTGAAGCAGGTCATCCGCATTGCTGAAGAACGCTCTGACTTCATTATTTTTTCAGGAGGGCTTGGACCCACAAAAGATGATCTGACGAAAGAAACGATTGCAAATACGCTGGGACGTCCGCTTGTGTTAAATGATGAGGCATTCCAATCCATTGAGGACTATTTCAAACGAACAAAACGCACGATGTCACCTAATAACCGAAAACAGGCGCTTGTGATCGAAGGCTCTGACGTGCTGGCGAATCACTTTGGAATGGCCCCGGGAATGCTCACAGAGCATGAATCGCGCTATTATATGCTTCTTCCTGGACCGCCGAGCGAATTGCGTCCAATGTTTGAAAACGAGGCAAAGCCTCTTCTACTGAAAAAGATGGGTTCAAATGAAAAAATTGTGTCAACTGTTCTTCGCTTTTTCGGTATCGGTGAATCTCAGCTTGAAGCCGATTTGGAAGATATTATTGATGCACAAACCAATCCGACAATTGCGCCTTTGGCGGCTGATGGAGAGGTGACGCTGCGTCTGACAGCCAAACACGCCGATGAAAAGGAAACAGAGCGTCTGTTAAAAGAAACAGAGGCCGTTATCTTAGAGCGTGTAGGTGAATTTTTCTATGGTTACGATGATACTTCTCTTGTAAAAGAGCTATCTATAGCGTGTAAGGAAAAAGGCATTACAATTTCTGCGGCAGAAAGCTTTACCGGAGGGCTGTTTTCTGAATGGCTGACGGATCATAGCGGTGCCTCAACATTATTTGCCGGGGGCGTTGTTTGCTATACAAACGACGTGAAGCAGAATGTGCTTGGTGTCAAGAAGGAAACATTAGATCGTTTTGGGGCGGTCAGCAAGGAATGCGCATCCGAACTGGCTAAGGGTGTTCAAAAACTCACTGGCAGCGATATCGGCATTAGCTTTACTGGTGTAGCAGGACCTGATGCTCAAGAAGGGCATGAGCCTGGGCATGTGTTTATCGGCATTTCCGCAAACGGTAAAGAAGAGGTTCACGAGTTTCACTTTGCGGGCTCCAGAACGGGGATCAGAAAACGCGGCGCTAAATACGGCTGCCATTTAATCTTAAAGCTTTTAGAGCAAAAATAATATTTTCAGCACATTATCCTCCTAAGAAAACATGATTTCTCTGATACATTATGATATTTTGATAGGAATCACGCTAAGAAAAAATCCGAATATGCGTTCGCTTTTTTCTTGGCAAATCCCTTCAAACAGGGTATAGTATATGTAGTGGTAACATAAAGGAGGAAAAAATAGAATGAGTGATCGTCAGGCAGCCTTAGATATGGCTCTTAAACAAATAGAAAAACAGTTCGGCAAAGGTTCCATTATGAAACTGGGAGAAAAGACAGATACAAGAATTTCTACTGTCCCAAGCGGCTCCCTAGCTCTTGATACAGCACTGGGAATTGGCGGATATCCTCGCGGACGGATTATTGAAGTATACGGTCCTGAAAGCTCAGGTAAAACAACTGTGGCGCTTCATGCGATTGCTGAAGTTCAGCAGCAGGGCGGACAAGCCGCGTTTATCGATGCGGAGCATGCGTTAGATCCGGTATACGCGCAAAAGCTGGGTGTTAACATCGAAGAGCTTTTACTGTCTCAGCCTGACACAGGCGAGCAGGCGCTTGAAATTGCGGAAGCATTGGTTCGAAGCGGGGCAGTTGACATTGTCGTTGTCGACTCTGTAGCCGCTCTCGTTCCGAAAGCGGAAATTGAAGGCGACATGGGAGATTCTCATGTCGGTTTACAAGCACGCTTAATGTCTCAAGCGCTTCGTAAGCTTTCAGGGGCCATTAACAAATCGAAGACAATCGCGATTTTCATTAACCAAATTCGTGAAAAAGTCGGTGTTATGTTCGGGAACCCGGAAACAACTCCTGGCGGCCGTGCGTTGAAATTCTACTCTTCCGTGCGTCTTGAAGTGCGCCGTGCTGAACAGCTGAAACAAGGCAACGACGTAATGGGGAACAAAACGAAAATCAAAGTCGTGAAAAACAAGGTGGCTCCGCCGTTCCGTACAGCCGAGGTTGACATTATGTACGGAGAAGGCATTTCAAAAGAAGGCGAAATCATTGATCTAGGAACTGAACTTGATATCGTGCAAAAAAGCGGTTCATGGTACTCTTATGAAGAAGAGCGTCTTGGCCAAGGCCGTGAAAATGCAAAACAATTCCTGAAAGAAAATAAAGATATCATGCTGATGATCCAGGAGCAAATTCGCGAACATTACGGCTTGGATAATAACGGAGTAGTGCAGCAGCAAGCTGAAGAGACACAAGAAGAACTCGAATTTGAAGAATAAAAATAAAATAAGTTTCAAATGATACAAAAGGCTGAGTGAAAAACTCAGCTTTTTTGTATTTTGCAAAAAAATGATAAAAATATTGCTTTTTTTGACAACTTTTTTAGGGCTTTATTCGTCTAACAAAACGTGTGCAAAATGGAATTTATTTTGGGAGGAAAAAATGAATGACAAGCCCAACCCGCAGAAGAACTGCGAAACGCAGACGGAGAAAACTAAATAAAAGAGGAAAACTGTTGCTTGGTCTTTTAGCAGTGATGGTTTGCATTACGATTTGGAATGCTCTTCATCGAAATAGTGAAGAAAACGAGCCATCTCAAGAAACTGCAGCGGTTTCAAATACCGATCAGAAAAAAGAGGTCAAAAAGAAAACTGCCAAAAAATCAGAGGAACAAATCAAAACAGTGGATCGAAATCAAAAAATCAGCAATTATTTAGAAGAGATCGGTTTCAGCGGAACAGCCATGATTGTCAGAAATGGAGAAATCGTAACAAATAAAGGTTTTGGCTATGCTGACCGTAAACACTATATTCAAAATAATCCATTGACATCTTTTTATGTCGGTTCATCACAAAAAGCGCTGATTGCAACTGCTATTTTGCAGCTTGAGGAAAAGGGGAAACTTCAGACAAGTGATCCGGTAAGCACGTATTTACCTCATTTTCCTAACGGACAAACGATTACTTTGAAGAATCTGCTTACACATACATCGGGGATAAACGGACATATTGAAGGAAACGGCGCCATTACTCCGGACGATTTAATAAAAGACATAGAACTTCAGGGAATCAAACGTCAGCCGGGCGTATGGGACTACAAGGATTCCAACTATTCTGTTCTCGCTTATATTATTGCTGAAGTAAGCGGTGAGCCCTATGAACAGTACATAAAGAATCATATTTTTAAACCTGCGGGAATGAAGCATGCAGGCTTTTACAAAACATATGAAAAAGAACCTTATCCTGCTGTCGGGTATAAGATGGAGGGCAGCAAAACAGTTACACCGTATATACCTGATCTATCCCAGCTGTATGGAGCCGGTGATATTTATATGAGCGCTATAGATATGTACAAATTTGACCAAGCGCTGATAGACGGAAAACTGTATTCGCAAAAAAGCTATGAAAAGATGTTTACGCCAGGGAGCAGCTCCACATACGGCATGGGATTTTATGTTGATCCCGGAAGCTATTCAAACCATGGTGTTATGCCGGGCTTCAATATCTTGAACAGCTTTAGCAAATCTGGGCAAACCATTGTTATTTTGTTCTCAAACATTCAAAATAATGCTAAATTGGGCCAAGTGAACAATAAAATATACCAGCTTCTAAATCAAGAATGATTGGCGATCTTCTTTTGGATGAATTGCATTCGGCACGTGAAAAGACGACTGGCCTGCAAACGTTAAGATGGCAAGCTTGACAAGTATTTCCGACACATTTACAATGAAGTTGTAACATTTGTTTTTTTAACATGATTGTTAAACCATTTAAACTTGACAAGGGCGATGAACACACTCATTCCCTGTGAAGGTTCTGTATGTTGAGAAAACTAGACAATGTACATGCCGACACTTTTTAAGCAACAACCAAGTTCATAGCAAGAGGAGGTGAAAGTATGACCCCAATTATGATGGTTCTCATCTCCATTTTGCTGATTCTACTCGGTTTAGTTGTTGGCTACTTTGTTCGTAAAACCATTGCCGAAGCGAAAATTGCGGGCGCACGCGGTGCAGCCGAGCAAATTCTTGAAGATGCGAAGCGTGATGCTGAAGCACTGAAAAAAGAAGCTCTGCTTGAAGCAAAGGATGAAATCCACAAACTTCGAATAGATGCTGAACAGGAAGTTCGTGAAAGACGAAATGAGCTTCAAAAACAAGAAAACCGTTTACTCCAAAAGGAGGAAAACCTTGATCGCAAACATGAGGGAATTGATAAACGGGAAGCGATGTTGGAGAAGAAAGATCATTCTCTGAATGAACGACAACAACATATTGAAGAGATGGAAAGCAAAGTGGATGAGATGATTCGTATGCAGCAGTCTGAGTTGGAACGAATTTCGAGTCTAACTCGTGACGAAGCGAAACAAATCATTCTTGAGCGGGTTGAAAACGAGCTTTCACATGACATCGCCATCATGACAAAAGAAACTGAAAACCGTGCGAAAGAAGAGGCGGATAAGAAAGCGAAAAACATTCTTTCACTCGCCTTACAGCGCTGCGCAGCGGACCACGTTGCCGAAACAACGGTATCAGTTGTCAATCTTCCAAATGATGAGATGAAAGGACGTATCATCGGACGGGAAGGGCGTAACATTCGTACGCTTGAAACGCTGACAGGAATTGACCTGATTATTGATGATACGCCTGAAGCTGTCATTCTTTCCGGATTTGATCCGATCAGACGTGAGACAGCCAGAATTGCTCTTGATAAACTCGTTCAGGATGGCCGTATTCATCCGGCACGGATTGAAGAAATGGTTGAAAAATCTCGCCGCGAGGTCGATGACTATATTCGTGAGATGGGTGAGCAAACGACATTTGAGGTTGGCGTTCACGGCCTCCATCCAGATCTCATCAAGATCCTCGGCCGCTTAAAGTTCCGTACAAGCTACGGTCAAAATGTGCTTAAGCATTCCATGGAAGTCGCATTCTTGGCCGGTCTAATGGCATCGGAGCTTGGTGAAGACGCAAAGCTTGCTAAACGTGCGGGTCTTCTTCACGACATCGGGAAAGCAATTGACCATGAAGTAGAAGGAAGCCACGTTGAAATCGGGGTAGAGCTTGCGACCAAATATAAAGAGCACCCAGTCGTGATTAACAGTATTGCATCACACCACGGGGATGAGGAGCCGACTTCCATTATCGCTGTGCTGGTAGCTGCAGCAGATGCGCTTTCTGCTGCAAGACCAGGCGCAAGAAGTGAGACGCTCGAGAATTATATTCGAAGACTTGAAAAACTCGAAGAAATTTCTGAGTCCTACGAAGGTGTTGAAAAATCATTTGCCATTCAGGCTGGACGCGAAGTGCGTATTATGGTGAAGCCGGATTCAATTAATGATCTTGAGGCTCATCGACTGGCGCGAGATATCCGCAAGCGAATTGAGGACGAGCTCGATTATCCAGGTCATATTAAGGTGACAGTAATCAGAGAGACTCGAGCCGTAGAGTATGCAAAATAAAGTGATGCGCTAAGCATCACTTTATTTTTTTGACGGCAAGGAATTTTCAAGAAGAAAGGATTTACAAAATGAGAATTTTATTTATCGGAGATGTTGTCGGTTCACCGGGCCGTGACATGGTCAAAGAATATGTACCAAAGCTAAAAACAAAATATAAGCCTCACTTTACCATTATTAATGGTGAAAACGCCGCACATGGAAAAGGCCTGACGGAAAAAATTTATCACAGCTTAATCCAGTCCGGCGCAGATGCAATCACAATGGGGAACCACACATGGGACAAAAAAGAAATATTTGATTTTATAGATGACGTTCCGAACTTGGTTCGCCCGGCAAACTTTCCTGAAGGAACACCGGGGAAAGGGATCACATATGTGAAAGCAAACGGCAAAGAACTAGCAGTTATTAATTTGCAGGGACGTACGTTTTTGCCGCCGCTTGATGACCCGTTTTTAAAAGCGGATGAATTGATCGCAGAAGCTGCGAAAAGAACACCGTACATTTTTATCGACTTTCATGCCGAAGCGACAAGTGAAAAGCTCGCACTTGGCTGGTATGCGGATGGAAGGGCGTCGGCTGTAGTAGGAACTCATACACACGTGCAAACAGCGGATAACCGCATTTTGCCGAAGGGAACGGCATATATTACTGATGTGGGAATGACTGGCCCGTATGACGGTATACTGGGGATGGACAGAGAGACGATTATTAAGCGGTTCAAAACGAACCTTCCAGTCCGGTTTACTGTCGCTGAAGGAAAAACAACGCTCAGCGGAGTT
Source organism: Bacillus sp. SG20033 (assembly GCF_044570195.1). Taxonomy (NCBI): domain Bacteria; kingdom Bacillati; phylum Bacillota; class Bacilli; order Caryophanales; family Bacillaceae; genus Bacillus; species Bacillus sp. SG20033. The sequence goes on from NZ_CP172606.1 coordinate 1,837,857, forward strand.
GTCATTGACATTGACGATCAAACGAAAAAAGCCGTGAAAATTGAGCGTATTTTAATCAACGATGATCACATGTTCTTTGAATAGTTGAACATATGGTTATTTTATAAAAATATTAAAAAGAAAAGCAGGAATATAGCAACTCCTTAGTGAATATAGTAAAAATGGAAGGTAGCCCGCTATTTTTGAAAAGCATTGTGGGGATGGCTTTTTGGATAGCAACATCTAATAATGATTGTTCTAATGAACACTCACTTATCCATTGTAAAACTAAGGGGGAGCAGAAATGGAAATCTTAAAAGTTTCAGCAAAATCGAGTCCAAATTCAGTGGCAGGTGCGCTTGCAGGCGTGTTGAGAGAGCGAGGAGCCGCCGAGATTCAAGCGATCGGAGCGGGTGCATTAAACCAGGCTGTAAAAGCTGTGGCGATTGCCAGGGGATTTGTGGCGCCTAGCGGCGTTGATTTGATTTGTATTCCGGCTTTTACAGATATTCAAATCGATGGGGAAGAAAGAACAGCGATTAAATTAATCGTGGAGCCTCGCTAAAAACAAATAAAGCATTCTCAACCTGTTTGCGTAATGCAAACAGGTTGTTTTTCATTTATTGTGATATTTTCTCCCGATAGTATTTTTAGCACATAAATGAGCGAATATACAAAATCAGAAATGAGCTAAAACGTTTCAAAAAAAATTCCCGCCCATTTTTCAAGACAGATACTTTTGTCCTTCTGGAAAAGACAGTGCTGTTTACGCTTATTCCATATCATGGTACAATCCGAATATAACAAGAATTTTTCAAGGAGGATTGTACATGCAGAGTGGAAAGATGAAAGCTCTAATGAAAAAGGACGGGGCGTTCGGTGCTGTACTGACTGAAGTTCCCATTCCTGAGATTGATAAACATGAAGTCCTCATAAAAGTGAAAGCCGCTTCCATATGCGGCACGGATGTCCACATTTATAATTGGGATCAATGGGCACGTCAGAGAATCAAAACACCCTATGTTTTCGGCCATGAGTTCAGCGGCATCGTAGAGGACGTGGGAGAGAATGTCAGCAGTGTAAAAGTGGGAGAGTATGTGTCTGCGGAAACACACATTGTCTGTGGTGAATGTGTCCCTTGCGTAACAGGAAAATCTCATGTGTGTACCAATACTGCTATAATCGGAGTGGACACGGCAGGCTGTTTTGCGGAGTATGTAAAAGTTCCAGCTGATAACATTTGGAGAAATCCCGCTGATATGGACCCGTCGATTGCTTCCATTCAAGAGCCTTTAGGAAATGCAGTTCATACCGTACTCGAGAGCCAGCCTGCAGGAGGAACGACTGCAGTCATTGGATGCGGACCGATTGGTCTTATGGCTGTTGCGGTTGCAAAAGCAGCAGGAGCTTCTCAGGTGATAGCGATTGATAAGAATGAATACAGGCTGAGGCTTGCAAAACAAATGGGAGCGACTTGTACTGTTTCTATTGAAAAAGAAGACCCGCTCAAAATTGTAAGCGCTTTAACGAGTGGGGAAGGAGCAGATCTTGTTTGTGAGATGTCGGGTCATCCCTCAGCGATTGCCCAAGGTCTTGCGATGGCTGCGAATGGCGGAAGATTTCATATTCTCAGCTTGCCGGAACATCCGGTGACAATTGATTTGACGAATAAAGTGGTATTTAAAGGGCTTACCATCCAAGGAATCACAGGAAGAAAAATGTTTTCAACATGGCGCCAGGTGTCTCAGTTGATCAGTTCAAACGTGATCGATCTTGCACCTGTTATTACCCATCAGTTTCCGTTAGAGGAGTTTGAAAAAGGTTTCGAACTGATGAGAAGCGGCCAGTGCGGAAAAGTAATTTTAATTCCATAAAGGGGGATAAACATGACGAAGGAATTTGAGTTTTTAAAAGCAGATCTTGATAGTATGAAAGAAAACCATACATGGCAAGACATAAAACAGCTTGAATCTATGCAGGGCTCATCTGTCACAGTGAATCACCAAAAAGTCATTCAGCTATCTTCTAATAATTACCTCGGATTCACTTCACATCCTAGACTCATCAACGCCGCACAGGAGGCCGTTCAGCAGTATGGAGCCGGCACCGGATCAGTGAGAACGATTGCCGGTACATTTACAATGCATCAAGAGCTTGAGAAAAAGCTGGCAGCCTTTAAAAAAACGGAGGCGGCACTTGTATTCCAATCAGGCTTCACAACAAACCAAGGCGTACTTTCAAGTATTCTATCAAAAGAGGACATTGTCATCTCAGATGAATTGAACCATGCCTCTATTATTGACGGAATTCGACTGACAAAGGCGGATAAAAAGGTGTATCAGCACGTCAATATGAGTGATTTAGAGCGGGTGCTGAGAAAGTCAATGAATTATCGGATGCGTCTGATTGTGACAGACGGCGTATTTTCCATGGATGGCAACATAGCTCCTCTGCCTGATATTGTAGAGCTCGCTGAGAAATATGACGCATTTGTGATGGTGGATGACGCCCATGCATCCGGAGTACTTGGCGAAAACGGCAGGGGAACGGTGAATCACTTCGGCCTTGACGGCAGAGTTCATATTCAGGTCGGAACATTAAGCAAGGCAATCGGAGTGCTCGGCGGCTACGCTGCAGGTTCAAAGGTGCTGATCGATTATTTGCGCCATAAAGGCCGTCCATTTTTATTCAGCACATCTCATCCGCCGGCTGTCACTGCAGCTTGTATGGAAGCAATTGATGTCTTGCTTGAAGAGCCGGAGCATATGGAGCGCTTGTGGGAGAATACTGCCTATTTTAAAGCAATGCTTGTGAAAATGGGTTTGACTCTCACAGAGAGTCAAACGCCGATTCTTCCTATTTTAATAGGTGATGAAGGTGTGGCAAAGCAATTTTCAGATCAGCTCCTTTCTCACGGTGTTTTTGCCCAAAGTATCGTTTTCCCGACTGTAGCAAAGGGAAAAGCCAGAATTCGCACGATTATAACAGCAGAGCACACCAAGGATGAACTGGATCAGGCGCTTGATGTCATCGAAAAGACGGCAAAGGAGCTCCAGCTATTGTAACAAGAGGAAGAGTTTACTCTTCCTCTTTTGATTCCTTATTGATTATTATTCTCAATGAGTGTACAATGATAGGTTGCCAGTTGTGCAGAGCTTCAATAACCTTTATACTGAAGGGTGGAAGTTTGGTTTGAAAGGAGAAAATATGACATGAATGAAAAACAAAAATTAGAGAGCGGACAAGTTAATCCATCGGACAAAAAATCCGAGAAGGATTACAGCAAGTACTTTGAAGCTGTTTACATTCCGCCTTCTTTAAAAGACGCGAAAAAACGAGGCAAGGAAGCCGTTACTTATCATAATGACTTTAAAATTTCTGAACAATTTAAAGGATTGGGAGACGGAAGAAAGTTCTATATCCGTACGTACGGCTGCCAAATGAATGAACACGATACAGAGGTTATGGCAGGGATCTTTATGGCGCTAGGTTATGAAGCGACAAACTCTGTTGACGATGCCAATGTCATTTTGTTAAATACATGCGCAATCCGTGAAAATGCTGAGAACAAGGTGTTTGGTGAGCTCGGGCACTTAAAAGCACTGAAAAAAAACAATCCCGATCTGATTTTAGGTGTGTGCGGCTGTATGTCCCAAGAGGAATCAGTCGTGAACCGTATTTTGAAAAAACATCCGTTTGTCGATATGATTTTCGGAACGCATAACATTCATCGCCTGCCGGAGCTTTTGTCAGAAGCATACCTTTCAAAAGAAATGGTTGTAGAAGTTTGGTCTAAGGAAGGGGACGTTATTGAAAACCTTCCGAAAGTCCGAAATGGAAAAATTAAGGGCTGGGTCAATATCATGTACGGCTGTGACAAATTCTGTACGTATTGCATTGTGCCTTACACACGCGGAAAAGAAAGAAGCCGCCGCCCTGAGGATATCATTCAGGAAGTGAGAAGGCTCGCAAGTGAAGGCTATAAGGAAATTACTCTGTTAGGCCAAAACGTAAACGCGTATGGAAAAGACTTTGAAGATATGACGTACGGACTTGGTGATTTGATGGATGAACTGAGAAAAATCGATATCCCGAGAATCCGTTTTACAACGAGTCATCCGCGCGACTTTGACGACCGCCTCATTGAAGTGCTGGCAAAAGGCGGAAATCTGCTTGATCACATTCATCTTCCGGTTCAATCAGGAAGCTCAGAAGTTCTCAAGCTGATGGCCCGCAAATATGACAGAGAGCGTTACATGGAGCTGGTGCGAAAAATTAAAGAAGCAATGCCAAACGCTTCTTTGACAACGGACATTATCGTCGGATTTCCAAATGAAACGGACGAACAGTTTGAAGAAACGCTTTCTCTATACCGTGAAGTGGAGTTTGACAGCGCCTATACGTTCATTTACTCTCCGCGTGAAGGCACTCCGGCTGCTAAGATGAAAGATAATGTACCGATGCGTGTGAAAAAAGAACGCCTGCAGCGTCTAAACGCACTGGTGAATGAAATTTCTGCTAAAAAAATGAAGGAATACGAAGGCAAGGTTGTCGAAGTATTAGTTGAGGGTGAAAGCAAAAATAACCCTGATATTCTTGCGGGCTATACTGAAAAAAGCAAGCTTGTCAATTTCAAAGGGCCGAAGGAAGCCATCGGCAAAATCGTCCGCGTGAAAATCCAGCAAGCGAAAACATGGTCGCTTGACGGAGAAATGGTAGGAGAAGCAATCGAGGTGAAATGAGATGACGCTCTACTCAAAAAAAGACATTGTGCAGCAGGCTCGAAACCTTGCAAAAATGATTTCTGAAACAGAAGAGGTTGATTTTTTCAAACGGGCTGAAGCGCAAATCAATGAGAATGACAAAGTGTCCACAATCGTTAATCAGATTAAAGCCCTGCAAAAGCAGGCTGTCAATCTGAAGCATTATGAAAAGCATGAAGCGCTCAAACAAGTAGAAGCAAAAATTGACGCGCTGCAAGAAGAGCTTGAAGAGATTCCTGTTATCCAGGAATTCAGAGACTCGCAGATGGAAGTAAATGACCTATTGCAGCTCGTTGCACACACCATTTCCAACCAAGTCACAAATGAAATCATCACATCAACCGGAGGCGACCTGCTGAAAGGGGAAACCGGTTCAAAGGTGAAGCATTCAAATAACAGCTGTTCTCTCTAAACACGGTGCCTTAACAGGCCCGTGTTTTTTTTTATCATTTGTGCGGTTAAAAATGAACTAAATAATCTATGTACCAAATGTTCAATTGGTTTTTCTGTGCTCAGCCGCGTATAAACTTTATCGCACTTATAAGTAAAGTTTCTAGGCACCCCTGCATACAATGGAACAGAAACTTTGTATTTTTATATTTTATTTATAAAAATGCACACTAGACAAATGCCCAGCATAAGATAACACGAAGAAGAACAAGGAGGCATGCCGGAATGTCTGAATACAGGGAAATTATTACGAAGGCAGTAGTAGCGAAAGGCCGAAAATTCACCCAATGCACCAACACCATCTCGCCTGAGAAAAAACCGAGCAGCATTTTGGGTGGTTGGATTATTAACCACAAGTATGACGCTGAAAAAATTGGAAAAACGGTAGAAATTGAAGGGTATTATGATATAAACGTATGGTACTCTTACGCGGACAACACAAAGACAGAGGTTGTCACAGAACGGGTAAAATATGTAGATGTCATTAAACTCAGATACAGAGACAATAATTACTTAGATGATGAGCATGAAGTGATTGCCAAAGTGCTTCAGCAGCCAAACTGCCTTGAAGTGACCATTTCGCCGAATGGAAATAAAATCGTTGTGCAGGCAGAAAGAGAATTTTTGGCGGAAGTGGTAGGGGAAACAAAGGTAGTTGTTGAGGTCAATCCTGACTGGGAAGAGGATGACGAGGAAGATTGGGAAGATGAGCTTGATGAAGAGCTTGAAGACATCAACCCGGAGTTTTTAGTGGGAGATCCTGAAGAATAAAAAAGGGACTAGGGGAGACAGTACCCCCAAGTCTCTTTTTTATATTGATATATCATTCTTTTATCACTTTTTGTTTATGTTATAATGAAGGTTGGAAAATAGAAACGTTGATACATAGTGAGGGATTAAACAATGGCCGGTTATACGCCTATGATACAGCAATATTTAAAAATAAAGGCAGAGCACCAGGATGCCTTTTTATTTTTTCGCCTGGGTGATTTTTACGAAATGTTTTTTGAGGACGCCAAAAAAGCGTCACAGGAGCTGGAAATTACGTTAACGAGCAGAGACGGCGGTGCGGCTGAAAAAATACCGATGTGCGGTGTGCCGTATCATTCTGCTTCCGCGTATATCGAACAGCTTATTAAAAAAGGATACAAAGTGGCGATCTGTGAACAGACGGAAGATCCGAAAGCCGCAAAGGGCGTTGTGAAAAGAGAAGTGGTTCAGCTGATTACGCCCGGAACTGTAATGGACGGCAAAGGCATCCATGAATCGGAAAATAATTTTATCGCATCTGTTTCAACTTGCTCGAACGGATACGGACTTGCGCTGTCTGATTTAACAACGGGAGAAAATTTGGCTGTTTTGATTGAACGGCTTGAAGACGTCATATCAGAAATTTATTCAGTCGGCGCACGGGAAATCGTGGTTTCAGGAAGCTTGGATGCCGATACAGTGGCACAACTGAGAGAGCGGTGCGGTGCAACGATCTCAATTGAAGATGGAGAAACAGACGAACACGTAACGATCATTGAGCACTTAAATAATGAAGATATAACAAAAACATTTATGCGCTTATATACGTATTTGAAAAGAACCCAAAAGCGCAGCCTTGATCATCTTCAGCCCGTGCAGGTGTATGAGCTTGAGGAAGCGATGAAAATTGACTTGTACTCAAAGCGTAATCTGGAGCTGACCGAAACGATTCGTTCGAAAAATAAAAAAGGCTCCCTTTTGTGGCTGCTGGATGAAACAAAAACGGCAATGGGAGGCCGGCTGCTTAAACAGTGGATTGACCGGCCGCTTATCAGAGTCAATCAAATCGAAGAGCGCCAAGAAATGGTGGAAACATTGATGTCCCATTTCTTTGAACGGGAAGATCTGCGTGAACGTTTAAAAGAAGTGTATGACTTAGAACGCCTTGCCGGCCGCGTTGCATTCGGAAATGTCAATGCCCGGGATTTGATTCAGCTGAAGGAATCGTTAAAGCAAGTTCCTGGCATCAAACAGCTGGTTGCTTCACTGGCTCATGACAAGGCCAAGGAACGTGCAGAGCGCATTGACCCTTGCGGGGATGTACTTGAACTGCTGGAAGAAGCGCTGTACGAAAACCCTCCTTTATCGGTAAAAGAAGGGAATCTGATTAAAGATGGTTATAATCAAAAGCTTGATGAATATCGTGATGCAAGCAGAAACGGAAAAGACTGGATTGCCCGCCTGGAACAGCAGGAGCGGGAATACACAGGCATTCGTTCTTTAAAGGTTGGCTTTAATAAAGTTTTCGGTTATTACATTGAAGTGACAAAAGCAAATTTGCACTTGCTTGAGGAAGGGCGTTATGAGCGGAAGCAGACGTTAACCAATGCAGAGCGCTACATTACACCTGAATTAAAAGAAAAAGAAGCGCTCATTTTAGAGGCGGAAAATAACATCTGTGAGCTGGAGTACGAGCTGTTTACCGAGCTGCGCGAGAAAGTGAAGCAGTATATTCCGCGGCTACAGTTGCTTGCAAAACAGATGAGCGAGCTGGACGCACTGCAATGCTTTGCGACAATCAGTGAAAATCGCCACTACACGAAACCGGAGTTCTCTAAAGATGAAGTCGAAGTGATTGAAGGCAGACACCCGGTTGTTGAAAAAGTCATGGACAGCCAGGAATATGTCCCGAACAACTGTATGATGGGCGATAACAGACAAATGCTTCTCATTACAGGTCCAAACATGTCAGGGAAAAGCACGTATATGAGACAAATCGCGCTCATTTCCATTATGGCGCAAATCGGCTGCTTTGTACCCGCGAAAAAAGCGGTGCTCCCGATTTTCGATCAAATTTTTACGCGAATCGGCGCTGCAGATGATTTGATTTCCGGACAAAGTACATTTATGGTAGAAATGCTTGAAGCGAAAAATGCGATTGTCAATGCGACGAAAAACAGCCTCATCCTGTTTGATGAAATCGGGCGGGGAACGTCCACTTATGACGGCATGGCGCTGGCACAGGCGATTATTGAATATGTTCACGATCATATCGGCGCCAAGACGCTGTTCAGCACACACTATCACGAGCTGACCGTTCTAGAGGACAAGCTGCCCCAGCTGAAAAACGTTCATGTTCGCGCTGAAGAATATAACGGAACGGTTGTCTTTCTTCATCAAATTAAAGAAGGTGCCGCTGATAAAAGCTATGGTATCCATGTAGCTCAGCTTGCCGAACTGCCGGGAGATCTGATTGCGCGCGCTCAAGATATTTTAAAAGAGCTTGAACATTCAGGAAACAAACCGGAAGTGCCGGTGCAGAAACCTCAGGTGAAAGAAAAGCCGGCACAGCTGTCCTTTTTTGACGAAGCGGAAAAGCCGGCTGAAACACCAAAGCTTTCAAAAAAAGAAAAGCAAGTGATCGATGCTTTCAAATCACTTAATATACTTGATATGACACCGCTTGAAGCGATGAATGAAATGTACAAGCTGCAAAAGAAATTACATTAAAACGGGGTGATGAATGTGGCAAAAGTCATCCAGCTGTCAGATGAGCTTTCAAATAAAATAGCGGCGGGCGAGGTTGTGGAACGGCCCGCCTCAGTCGTCAAAGAATTGGTGGAAAATGCGATCGACGCTGACAGCACAGTCATTGAAATCGATATTGAGGAAGCAGGCCTTGCATCCATTCGGGTCTTGGATAACGGCGAAGGAATGGAGAATGAAGATTGCAAGCGAGCTTTCCGCCGCCACGCAACGAGTAAAATAAAAGATGAAAATGATTTATTCAGGGTGAGAACGCTCGGTTTCAGGGGAGAAGCCCTGCCGAGTATCGCGTCAGTCTCTCATCTGGAGATTACAACAAGCACTGGTGAAGGAGCTGGGACGAAGCTCGTCCTCCAAGGAGGAAACATCATTTCCGAATCGCGTTCCTCAAGCAGGAAGGGAACTGAAATTGTCGTTTCCAACCTGTTTTTTAACACACCGGCCCGTTTGAAATATATGAAAACCGTTCATACAGAGCTTGGAAACATTACAGACGTGGTTAACCGTATTGCTCTGGCGCATCCAGAGGTATCGATCCGCTTGCGCCATCATGGGAAAAACCTGCTTCAAACGAACGGAAACGGAGATGTGCGCCATGTACTGGCAGCGATTTACGGCACGGCTGTCGCCAAAAAAATGCTTCCGCTGCATGTGAGCTCCTTGGATTTTGAAGTAAAGGGATATATCGCCCTCCCAGAGATTACACGGGCGTCGAGGAACTATATGTCGTCTGTGGTCAATGGCCGTTACATTAAAAATTTCCCGCTCGTCAAAGCGGTTCATGAAGGCTATCATACGCTTCTGCCGATCGGACGCCATCCGATTACTTTTATAGAAATTACGATGGACCCGATTTTAGTCGATGTCAACGTGCATCCATCGAAGCTTGAGGTCCGGCTTAGCAAGGAAACAGAGCTTCATGACTTAATTCGTGACGGAATTAAAGATGTATTTAAACAGCAGCAGCTGATTCCGAGTGCCCAGCTCCCGAAAAAATCGGCACCTGTTATCAAAAATGAGCAGCAGTTCATAACCTTTGATGAAAAGCCTCCGGAAAGAAAAGTACCGGAAAAAGCGCATGCGCCATCTTATTCACCAATGAAGCTCAGCTCAGTCGTGAAAGAGCCGGTTGATGTGGAGGAAGAATTGCCTCCTCTCCAATTTGATGCTCCACCTATCGTTGATCAGGAACAAACCCTTGAGGTGTCCGATGTTTCAGAAGAACAGCCTGAAACATTTGAGCAGGAATGCCATGTGGAACAGCAGCAGCCAGCGTCTGATCGGGTTCCAATTATGTACCCGATCGGCCAGATGCACGGGACTTATATATTGGCACAAAACGAAAACGGCCTATATATTATCGACCAGCACGCCGCCCAAGAACGTATTAAATATGAGTACTTCCGTGAAAAGGTGGGGGAGGTTGAGCCTGAGGTGCAGGAGATGATTGTACCGCTGACGTTCCACTACTCCACAAATGAGGCTTTGATTATTGAACAGCACAAACAAGAGCTCGAAAGCGTCGGTGTCTTTTTAGAGTCATTCGGCTCTAACAGCTACATCGTCCGCTGCCACCCGGCCTGGTTTCCAAAGGGAGAAGAAGCAGAGCTCATAGAAGAAATCATTCAGCAGGTGCTCGACTCCAAAAATATAGATATTAAAAAACTCCGCGAGGAAGCGGCGATTATGATGAGCTGCAAAGGCTCCATCAAAGCAAATCGCCACCTCAGAAACGACGAAATCAAAGCGCTTCTGGACGACCTCCGAAGCACATCAGACCCATTTACATGCCCGCACGGCCGCCCGATCATCATACACCATTCCACTTATGAGATGGAAAAGATGTTCAAACGCGTGATGTAGCGGGGGTGGTAAGCATTGATCCATTCTCTGAATGGATCAATGCTTTTTTTGTACTCCTTCGAGTGTCAGATTATAAGAAACGGTTGTAAACGTGTGAGCAGTGTTAACGCATTATACTTCATGGTTCCTCTGTATAACGAAATTTCCATTTACAGGAAATTGGGATTAATGTATATTTTGGGTGAGGGGGTGGAAAATATATGGCATGTGATCCGAAGATCATTATCTTTTTGGATGAACTTGATGATCCGAATGTGAGAATCATTTTAGAATGCAGAATTTAAATTACAACATTGTGTTTTGCTCCCTGTTCGTGTGAACAGGGAGTTTTTTTCGTTTATATAACTGGTGATGTCCAAATATAGGGTGTTATGAATTTTCCATATCTGCCATCGGCTTTAAGCTGCTTCTCTATTAGGCTGGTTATCAAAAGCAAGTTCAATGAAAGCCATGAAAGCTGATATCACAACAAGCAAGACATCTGGAATATAAATAGACTGCATAAAGTAATCTGCAAAACAGATCGTTATAAGATTGCTGATAAAATACAGTATAAAAGCAAAAAGTGCAGTCTTTTTCAATGAAAGTGATTTTGCCAAAATGATAGAGAGAATCTTTGTGAGTGGGTCTATGATTAAACCTACAGCAAAGCAGGCTAAAATAAATAAAGCTAATGTTTGATTGGAAGCGTATGTGATGCCCAGTATGGAGAATAAGCCTTTCATCCCGAAGAAAAAGCCACCGAAGATGACTGCAAGCGCAATGGCCGCGATAAAAGTGATAGATACAATTCCGATTAATTTTGATCTCAGGTTAAAATCTTTAGAGTGCTCGTTCTGTTCTTTTTGGTTCAAGTATGACACTCCCTTCACCTGCTTACTCATACAAACAGCACCCTTGAATCAGCCCAAAATATCTATAAGTCTATTTTCTAACGAAAATAGTATAGCATATTTTAACAAAACCAAAAAAGGCCCTTTCCACTAGGGAAGGGCCTTTTCATCATGTTAACTCCTGAGATTCGCCGAAGCTTTCTCTTTTTTTGGCCAAATAAAATAGCTGGCTGTAATGAGAAAGTCAATTCCTATAATGACAGTCCACAGTTTAAGAATGCCGCTCAATGCTTCGGTTCGGGCAGAGTCATTGATAAAATAGATCATCCCTGCCAATAGTCCCGCACCAATTAAGTAGGCCAGCACATGTCTTAGCCAGCCTTTCGCACCGTGCTTGGCATGGTCCATTCCAAAACGTTTCAGCGGTTTTGCGCCTTTTTTTGTCACATAATATTGAAATTTTTCATCTGCCCATTGAATCATTTGTTTCCCATAAGCGATCGATATACCGATGTAAACAGCTGCAATCCCATGGGCTGCGGTCGCTGAGGCTCCGCGGTAAAGGTCCACACCAGTTGCCGCTAACAAGATCAAATCAATAACTGGAGTTAAGGCAAGGAATAGCAGTCCTAATGTATGTCGTTTGAATACGTAGCGTACAGCAAGCCCCAAAACAATGACAACCCAAAACGCAATTTCACAGAAAACAATCATCCATGCGATACCGTTCAATCCATTCCCCTCTTTTCAATACAGTTGTATTATTTAAATAATATGTTACCATCTTTGTTTTTGTAACACAACTGTATTATAAAAATTGCTCTCTCATTTTTTTCTTGTTACAATAAAGCTATGCCAAAACAAATTGACCATGAGAAAAGAAGAAAACAAATTGCAGAAGCAACGTGGCGCGTCATTTTAGAACGAGGAATGGAGGGAGCATCAGCCAGAAATATTGCAAAGGAAGCAGGATTGTCATTAGGTGCGCTGCGCCATTATTTCTCTACACAGGATGAATTGCTTGCTTTTGCAATGAAACTTGTCCAAGAAAAGGTGACGGCCCGAATTAAGGACATTACAGTGAGGGATTTGCTCCCTAAGGAAAAAGTGTTGCAAATTTTGCTTGAAATGGTCCCAACGAATGAAGAAACGATTAGAGAGATGGAGGTTTGGTTTGCTTTTACTGCTTACGCCAGACATAAAAAGGATATGTTTGATGCGAATCATGACGGGATTTTCAGCGGCATGCGGAATCTGATTGCCTATTTAGATGAATCCGATTTACTGAAGCAGAATGCTGATAAAGACATTGAAACTGAGAGACTTTACGCGCTTGTTGACGGCTTGGCTTTACATGCCATGCTTGACCCTGTGCGAGTGAATAAAGACCGAATTAAGCGGGTCATTATGCAGCATGTAGAGTCAATTTGCGTGGAAGATACACGTGAGACACAAAAACGACATCCTTAAGGCACTAGTGCGAAAAGCGATTCTTGTTGGGCATGCGTCCAAAAGAGTCGCTTTTTTATTTTCAAAGAACAAGGATCTCTGAAAAAAATGGAAAACAATCATGCTGTTTGGTAAAGTGGAATGAAAGACGGACTGAGGGATGAACACTGGTCCATCGTTTAAGAACTTTACATGATAGGGATGGTATAAATGAATCTTACTTACAAGGTGCATCCAATTAAAACAAGGTATCAGGGCTGGACGAATTATTGCTATATCATTGAAGATATTGTAAGCAGATCTGCAATTGTTGTTGATCCCTCATGGGAATTGAGTAAGATAACCACTACACTTTCCGAACTTGAAGCGGAATTAAAGGCAGTCGCATTGACACACTCTCATTATGATCATGTAAATCTGGTAGACCCGCTGACGAAGATGTTTAACGCTCAAGTTTATATGTCAAAAAAAGAAATTGATTATTATCAATTCCGATGCAGAAATTTAATTAGCCTAGATGATCATCAGACAATCAGCATAGGAAACACAAGAGCACAATGCCTTCTCACACCGGGGCATACAGCCGGCGGAATGTGTTATTTGTTTTCTGAGAGTATTTTTACCGGAGATACGGTGTTTACAGAAGGGTGCGGCATATGTGAGGATGATGGCAGCTCTGCGGAAGAGATGTTTGATAGTATTCAAAGAATAAAGTCGGAGGTTTCACCCCATGTACGGGTGTATCCTGGTCACTCATTTGGCAAATCGCCCGGCCATTCGATAAAGGATCTTTATCAGCATAATATTTACTTTCAAATTGATAAGAAAGAATATTTTGTGAAATTTCGCACTCGTAAAAACCAAAAAGGTATTTTTGATTTTAAATAATCCTTCTGAATCTATTATCCTATTTTTCTTCGAATATCTAAATGATTTTTATTTTCGAAAATGATTATATAGAAGGTGTTATTTATTTTGAAAACTCATTTGAAAGAAAATGAAGCGTATTATCATGATATGGCGCCCTATACGTAATCCGGGTCTTTTTTCTTATGTTCTGTTATATCTCCTGATCCTTTATTCCTCAATGGAAAAAAGCAGAAAAACAATGGAGCAAACTGTAGGAAAAATTAACTTGACGGATAATATTTACAGAGGTTACCATCAACATGAACATGCTACTATTTATCCGGTCATCACTATTATAAAATCATACAGAAGTGAAACACATTTACTAATCGGAAGGGTGGCTTTGAGAGAATGATCACATATGTTTTTCCAGGTCAGGGTTCACAAAAACAGGGAATGGGCAGCGGCCTATTCGATGAATTTAAAGAACTGACGGATCAGGCAGATGAGATCTTAGGATATTCTATCAAACGTCTTTGCCTGGAAAATCCTTATTCCAATTTAAACAAAACGCAATTTACTCAGCCGGCGTTATATGTGGTAAACGCACTAAGCTATCTGAAAAAAATCAAGGATGAAGAAGTTAAACCTGACTTTGTCGCCGGGCACAGCTTGGGTGAATACAATGCGTTATTTGCAGCTGAAGCCTTTGATTTTGAGACAGGGTTACAGCTTGTCAGAAAAAGAGGCGAGCTGATGAGTCTGATAAGCAACGGCGGTATGGCAGCTGTTATGGGACTAAATGAAGAGCAGGTTGCAAAGGCTCTGAAAAAATATCATTTACATGATGTTGATATCGCTAATGTGAATGCCCCATATCAAATTGTAATTTCAGGAAAAAAAGATGAGATTGAAAAAGCCGCATCTCTTTTTGAAACGATGACTGAAGTTACAATGGTACTCCCCTTAAACGTAAGCGGCGCGTTTCATTCCAGATACATGAATAAAGCAAAAGAAGAATTCGATGAGTTCCTTCATGCCTTTTATTTTTCGCCTCCGTCTATCCCGGTTATTTCTAATGTGTATGCCAAACCGTATACATACGAATTCATGAAACAGACGCTGGCTGATCAAATTAATCATTCAGTGAAATGGACTGACAGCATAAGCTACTTAATGAAAAAAGGCCATATGGAGTTTGAGGAGGTAGGGCCTGGAAATGTTTTAACTGGGTTAATTCATCGCATAAAGAAAGATGCGGAAGCAATGCCCCGCTAAAGCATTTGCCCCTATGGCCGTGTACCTCATCAATCAGGTCTAAACACAGATTTCCTTTCATTTAAGGTATAAAGTTTTAAAGATTCAATCGTTCGATTGACACTGTTTCTAATTGAATAACTTTATATACTGTTACATAAAGAGGCTCATAAATTAAGTTAGACATTTGAACTATGTCAGCCGGTCTGTCAAACCATCGCTCCCACATCTAGATGGTCCTTTTTTTAACCGCACCCACCAATCATAGAGTCGATGTTCTTTGCTGATCCTGTTATTATGTTACATCAATTTTGAGATATCAACATACATCTACGATCACGTCATAAATGAACCGCATCCAGAGCACCAATAGCAATCCTTCCAAGTTGAATCTCCTTTACTTTTTCACATATGTCTTTTCCATTTATTAATTTCATTTCAATCGCTGCTATGTGCTTTAACAACATGCATGGAAATGAGAAATCCAATAGCCGTCATAAATATAAAAAAAGAAGGTTATACACATGAATGAACCGCTTGTTTTTATGTTTTCCGGGCAAGGTTCCCAATACTATCACATGGGGAAAGAACTATTTAAGGAAAATACCGTGTTTCGCCAATCAATGCTTGAAATGGATGCCATTGCAGCACGGCGAATCGGCACATCCATTGTTGAAGAAATCTACCATCCAGGTAAACGTGTGTCAGATCCATTTGACAGTATTCTTTTTTCCCACCCCGCCATTTTTATGATTGAGTATTCCTTATATAAGGTTTTGGAAGACAGGGGAATTTATCCTGATTACGTATTGGGATCAAGTCTGGGAGAATTCGCAGCAGCGGCAGTTTCTGGTGTGTCAGACGCAGAGGATATACTGGATTGCATACTTGAACAGGCTATTATCATCCAGAATTCCTGCGATAAAGGAAAAATGCTGGCCATTCTTGACAAACCGCAATTGCTGAATGATCATCCGCAACTGTTTGGAAATAGTGAACTCATTTCTATCAATTATGATTCGCACTTCGTCATTTCTGGTGAAGAAGATCATATAAGGAAGATTATGGAGGATTTAAAGGAGAAGCAGATTCTTTGCCAGCTGCTTCCTGTGTCCTATGCCTTTCATTCTTCGCTTATTGATCCGGCAGAGAGTGCCTATGCAGAATTTTTAAGATCAAAATCTTTTCAAAAACCGTCAATACCGATTGTATCGAGCTTAACGGGAAGCTGCCTTCACGTAATGGACGAGAATTTCTTTTGGAATGCGGTCAGAAAGCCAATGATGTTTCGTGAAGCGATTCGATATTTGGAAAGCCAGCATACATGCAAGTTTATCGATTTAGGGCCATCCGGCACCTTAGCTGCTTTTGTGAAACAGCTGATTCCGGGTGATTCAGCTGACCGTTGCAGCTCAATCATAACACCATTTCATCAGGAGCTGAAAAATCTGAATACGGTTGAGTATTTCCGTACACCAGAAAGGAAGTTTACAAGATGATTACATATGTCTTTCCAGGGCAAGGCTCCCAGCAAAAGGGGATGGGACAAGGGCTATTTGAACAGTATCACCATTTGACAGATCAAGCAGATCAAATATTGGGCTATTCAATAGAGAAGCTATGTACCGAAAAATCATATCTGGATGTAAATCATACTGAATACACGCAGCCGGCTTTGTATGTTGTTAATGCACTCAGTTACTTGAAGAGAGTGGAGGAGACCGGCAGAAAACCTGATTTTGCGGCAGGACACAGCTTAGGAGAATACAATGCGCTGATGGCAGCCGGTGCATTTGATTTTGAAACCGGATTAAGGCTCGTCAAAAAAAGAGGAGAATTGATGGGACGAATTACAGGGGGCGGAATGGCTGCTGTGATCGGCCTGAGTAAGGAACAAGTTACAGCCGTTTTAGAAGAGCACCGTCTTTATGACATTGATGTGGCAAATGAAAATACGCCCCGGCAAATTGTGATTTCCGGCCCGAAAAACGAGATTGAAAAAGCTCGGGCTGTTTTTGAAAACACCAAGGATGTAAAGCTGTTTCATCCATTAAATGTGAGCGGAGCTTTTCATTCCAGATATATGAATGAAGCCAAACAGGTATTTAAGCAATATATTGACTCATTCCAATTTGCACCTTTGGCGATCCCGGTTATCTCCAATGTCTATGCAGAACCATACCATCAGGAACGGTTAAAAGATACATTATCTGAACAGATGGACAACACAGTGAAATGGACGGACAGCATTCGTTTCCTGATGGGAAGAGGAGAAATGGAGTTTGAAGAGATTGGGCCTGGAACTGTTTTAACCGGTCTCATTCATCGGATTAAAAATGAAGCTGAACCATTGACATATATACCGAAAAAAAACCCCGCGATCAGTGCGCATCTAAAGGAGCAACGCAATGTTCAAGCTGGGATTACGGCAGAATCTTTAGGAAGTGCTGAATTTAAACAAGATTATCATCTTACATATGCTTATCTTGCAGGGGGAATGTACCGCGGCATTGCTTCGAAAGAAATGGTAGTAAAGCTGTCAAGAGCGGGAATGATGGGGTTCTTTGGCACAGGAGGTCTGAGCCTGAAAGAGGTTGAAGATGCGATCCATGCTATACAAGGTGAATTAGGGAAAGGACAAGCCTATGGCATCAATCTGGTCCACAATATGAAACATACTGAATCAGAAGAAAAAATGATCGATCTTTTATTGAGGAATCAAGTGAGCATTGTGGAGGCTTCAGCATTTTTAAGTGTCACTCCTGCATTAGTAAGGTACCGCGCAAAAGGAGTGAAACGAAATCAAAATGGTGACGTTATATGCTCAAATCGTCTCATAGCAAAAATATCACGGCCGGAAGTTGCAGAATCATTTCTGAGTCCTGCGCCTGAGAATATGCTGCAAAAGCTTTTAGGAGAAAATAAAATCACTATGAACGAAGCTGAGTTGTTGCGGTGCATTCCGATGGCTGACGATATTTGTGTAGAAGCTGATTCAGGCGGTCATACAGATGGCGGTGTAGCATACAGCCTGATGCCGGCGATGACATCTTTAAGAGATGAAATGATGAAAAAATATCAATACCGGAAAAAAATAAGAGTTGGTGCAGCTGGAGGAATTGGAACACCTGAGGCAGCGATGGCGGCTTTTATGCTAGGGGCTGATTTTATTCTAACAGGCTCAATCAATCAATGTACGGTTGAGGCGGCAACAAGTGATAAAGTAAAGGATTTGCTTCAGCAGATGAATGTACAAGATACAGCCTATGCGCCTGCAGGTGATATGTTTGAATCGGGCAGTAAAGTGCAGGTGCTAAAGAAAGGCGTGTTCTTTCCCGCACGGGCAAACAAGTTATATGAACTGTATCAGCGGTATGGGTCTATACGTGAGCTGGATGCAAAGATGCTGGCCCAGCTTGAGGAGAAATACTTTAAACGCAGTATAGAAGACATATATAAAGATATTGCATTGCATTATCCCGCGGCAGATATTGAGAAGGCTGAACAAAACCCGAAGCATAAAATGGCTTTGATTTTCCGATGGTACTTCAGATACAGTTCAAAATTGGCAATCAGCGGAAGCGAACATTCGAAGGTCGATTATCAAATTCACTGCGGTCCCGCGCTGGGAGCCTTTAATCAATGGGTTAAAGGATCGCAATTAGAAAATTGGCGAAACCGCCATGTGGATGAAATCGGGAAAAAATTAATGACAGAAACGGCAGTATTGCTTCATGAACGGATGCAATCGATGTATCAGCCGTCGCATGAAACAGACAACATAAAAATAAAAGTTTGAATATTATGAAAATATACCTATAAAAATCATTAAAATAATCCCTTGAAGGAGAGAGCGCATTATGGATAAACAGAGAATCTTTGAAGTACTAATCACCAATATTTGCGAGGTGCTTCCTGAATTAGACGGACACAGATTTGAGCCTGAAGATCAATTAGTTGAGCTAGGAGCTGACTCTGTAGACAGAGCTGAAATTATCACGATGGTGCTAGAGGATTTATCGCTAAAAATCCCTCGCATTGAGCTATCCGGGGTGAAAAACATCGGTGAATTAGCTGAGGTGCTTTATGACAAAGTGCAATCTGCCTGAGGTGGTGGTGACCGGTGTAGGCGTTACGGCCTCTATCGGTCAAGGGAAAGAGGACTTTGCTTCCTCGCTGCTGTCCGGCAGACATGCCTTTGATGTCATGAAGCGTTCAGGCAGACAAAAAGACAGCCGGTTTATTGGAGCCGAAATTGCGTCATTGTCTTATCCTGACCGACTCTCTAAAAAAATGTTGCGAAAAGCATCATTCTCCAGCCGCGCTGCATTGGTAACTCTCACAGAGGCTTGGGAGGAGGCTGAATTGGACGATGCAGATTCCTCACGTATCGGACTGGTTGTTGGCGGATCAAATTTTCAGCAGAGAGAAACCTTTGAAGTTTATGAAAGGTATCAAGACCGCTCCGGTTTTATTTCTCCGGCGTATGGCCTGTCTTTCATGGACAGCGATCTTTGCGGGATATGTACAGATCAGTTTGGCATCACGGGATTAGCATATACGGTGGGAGGAGCCTCGGCCAGCGGCCAGTTAGCGGTCATTCATGCGATTCAGCAAGTCCTTTCAGGCGAAGTTGATACTTGCATTGCACTTGGTGCTTTAATGGATCTTTCTTATATGGAATGCGAGGCGCTAAGGGCTTTAGGCGCTATGGGGACGGACAAATATGCTGATGAACCTGAAAAAGCGTGCCGTCCCTTCGATCAAAACAGAGACGGGTTTATCTATGGAGAATCGTGCGGTGCATTGGTAATAGAACGAAAGGAGACGGCTTTACGAAGAGGTCTCAAACCTTATGCAGCATTGTCTGGCTGGTCAATCAAACTGGACGGAAACCGGAATCCTGATCCTTCATTAGAAGGAGAGATTCATGTCATCCAGAAGGCACTGGAGCGTGCCAGGCTTTTACCAGAAGATATTGATTATATTAATCCTCATGGAACAGGCTCTTTTATTGGAGATGAAATAGAATTAAAGGCGCTCCGTGCATGCCGGCTTTCCCATGCTTATATCAATGCAACAAAATCGATAACCGGACACGGGCTTAGTGCGGCGGGCATCGTAGAGATTATTTCTGTTTTGCTGCAAATGAAAAAAACTACCCTGCATCCGAGCAGGAATTTGGATCATCCAATCGATGATTCCTTTCATTGGGTAAATGAGAAATCGATTTCATACCGCATCAAAAATGCGCTGAGCTTAAGCATGGGGTTTGGCGGAATGAACACCGCGGTTTGTATACAAAACATTGAGAAATGTGGAGGCGAATCATAAATGGTTTCAGCCGGAATAGAAGCGATGAATGTCTTTGGCGGAACGGCATACCTTGATGTCATGGAGCTGGCCAAATACAGACACTTAGATACTGCGAGATTTGAAAACTTATTAATGAAAGAAAAAGCGGTAGCACTGCCTTATGAAGATCCCGTGACCTTCGGAGTCAATGCAGCTAAGCCGATTATTGATGCTTTATCTGAAGCAGAGAAGGACCGGATTGAATTGCTGATCACTTGCTCTGAATCCGGGATCGACTTTGGGAAATCGTTAAGTACATATATCCATGAATATTTAGGTCTCAACCGCAACTGCCGTTTGTTTGAGGTTAAACAGGCGTGTTATTCAGGGACAGCGGGATTTCAGATGGCGGTGAATTTTATATTATCCCAGACTTCTCCGGGTGCCAAAGCACTGGTTATCGCCAGTGATATTTCACGTTTTTTAATCGCTGAGGGCGGAGACGCTTTAAGCGAAGATTGGTCTTATGCGGAACCGAGCGCCGGAGCGGGAGCGGTGGCCGTTTTAGTTGGCGAAAATCCCGAGGTGTTTCAAATAGACCCCGGAGCAAATGGTTATTACGGCTATGAAGTGATGGACACGTGCCGCCCCATTCCCGACAGTGAAGCGGGAGATTCTGATCTGTCTTTAATGTCATATTTGGATTGCTGCGAACAGACCTTTCTGGAATATCAAAAGCGTGTACCGGGTGCCAATTATCAGGACACGTTTCAATATCTTGCTTACCATACGCCCTTTGGCGGGATGGTGAAAGGTGCGCACCGGACAATGATGCGTAAGGTGGCGAAGGTGAAAACATCCGGGATTGAGACAGATTTTTTAACTCGGGTAAAACCAGGTTTAAACTACTGTCAACGGGTTGGAAATATTATGGGGGCAGCCTTGTTTCTGGCATTGGCCAGCACGATAGATCAAGGGAGATTTGATTCGCCTAAACGAATTGGCTGTTTTTCCTACGGATCCGGCTGCTGTTCTGAATTTTACAGCGGAATTACAACTCCGCAAGGCCAGGAGCGTCAGCGAACATTTGGTATTGAGAAGCATTTGGATCACCGGTATCAGCTCTCCATGGAAGAGTATGAGCTATTGTTTAAGGGGAGCGGGATGGTGCGGTTTGGGACGCGCAATGTAAAGCTGGACTTTGAGATGATACCGGGCATCATGCAGTCCACTCAAGAGAAGCCGCGCTTGTTTTTAGAAGAAATTTCTGAGTTTCATCGAAAGTACAGGTGGATCTCGTGACCTATCAAACGATAAAGGTCCGCTTTCAAGCGTCGGTTTGCTATATTACCTTTCACCGTCCTGAAGCGAATAATACGATTAATGACACGCTGATAGAAGAATGCTTGCAAGTGTTAAACCAATGTGAAACATCAACGGTGACGGTTGTGGTTTTAGAAGGGCTTCCCGAGGTGTTTTGTTTCGGAGCTGATTTTCAAGAAATCTATCAGGAAATGAAAAGGGGCAGAGAACAGGCAAGCTCCCAAGAGCCTCTCTATGATTTGTGGCTGAAATTGCAGACCGGCCCTTACGTCACGATATCTCATGTCAGGGGAAAAGTGAATGCAGGCGGTCTTGGATTCGTATCTGCCACAGATATTGCCATTGCTGATCAGACGGCGTCATTCAGTCTCTCTGAGCTGCTATTCGGCCTGTACCCTGCTTGTGTTTTACCGTTTCTGATCCGCCGTATCGGCTGGCAGAAAGCGCATTATATGACGCTTATGACAAAGCCGATTTCCGTTCAGGAAGCCAGTGAATGGGGGTTAATAGATGCTTTTGATGCTGAAAGTGACGTGCTGCTGAGAAAGCATTTATTGCGTTTGCGGAGGCTGAATAAAAAAGGAATCACACATTATAAACAGTTTATGAGCTCACTTGATCATCAAGTCAGTCGTGCGAAAGCCACCGCTTTAACTGCAAATCAAAACATGTTTTCTGATCCTCAAAACCAAATGGGAATCATCAGGTATGTTGAAACAGGACAATTCCCATGGGAGGATCAGTAACCGTTTAAAAATGACAATCAGAACCGTTAGGAGGACATCATGACGCATTCTGTTGTAGAGCTTATCGAAATTGAATCCGCCATTATTCAGGTAAAGATGCAAGATCGCATTCATAAAAACGCGTTTTCACAAGAACTTACAGACGGTTTAATTCAAGCGTTTGAATACATACGGCAGAACCCAAAATACAAAGCGGTCATTTTGACAGGATATGATAATTATTTTGCTTCAGGAGGAACGCAAGAAGGACTGCTTCGAATTCAACAGGGATTGACCAAGTTCACTGATGACAATCTTTATTCTCTGGCGCTGGATTGCGAGATTCCAGTTATTGCGGCAATGCAGGGCCATGGAATTGGAGGCGGCTTTGTCATGGGGCTCTTTGCTGACATAGTCATTCTGAGCAGGGAAAGCGTGTATACGGCTAATTTTATGAAATACGGATTTACGCCTGGAATGGGCGCTACCTTTATCGTTCCTAAAAAACTGGGTTTCAGCCTAGCCCAGGAAATATTATTGAATGCGGGCAGCTACCGCGGAGCTGATCTTGAAAAAAGAGGGGTTCCCTTTAAGGTGCTGCCCCGTGCAGACGTGTTAGATTATGCAGTGGAGCTGGCGCAAGAACTGGCGGAAAAGCCGAGAAACTCATTGGTTACACTGAAAGATCATTTGGTTGCCCCGCTTCGCAATCAGCTGCCGCGCGTCATTGAACAGGAACTGATGATGCATGAGGAAACATTTCATCATGAAGAAGTTAAAAGTAGAATCAAAGGTTTATATGGTAATTAACTGAAAATATATATAAATTTTGCAGGTGAAATGGAGGCAGCGTGATGAGAAATAATGATAATATCCGCATATTAGCTAATCCTTCTGTCAGTCATGGGGAGCCTTTACATATATCTGAAAAGCAGCCGGCAACAATACCTGAAGTTTTATACAGAACGGCGGCGGAGCTTGGGGATACAAAGGGAATCATTTATTTGCAGCCGGATGGAACTGAAGTTTACCAATCATACAGACGACTATGGGATGATGGACTGCGCATTGTGAAGGGGCTTCGCCAATCAGGCCTGAAAGCAAAACAAAACGTGATTTTGCAGCTTGGTGACAATTCACAGCTTCTCCCTGCGTTCTGGGGGTGTGTGTTAACAGGGGTTGTTCCGGCTCCATTAGCCGTTCCGCCAACGTATGCTGAATCGAGCAGCGGCACTCAAAAGCTGAAAGACGCATGGACGCTTCTTGATAAGCCAGCGGTGATTACGGACCGGGGGATGCATCAGGAAATGCTCGATTGGGCAAAAGAACAAGGGCTTGAAGGGTTCAGGGCAATTATTGTAGAGGATCTGCTCAGCGCTGAAGCGGACACAGATTGGCATCAATCCAGTCCCGAAGACTTAGCGCTTTTATTGCTGACTTCAGGCAGTACGGGAACGCCCAAAGCAGTTATGCTTAATCATCGTAACATTATGAGCATGGTGAAAGGGATTATTCAAATGCAAGGCTTCACCAGAGAGGATATTACGTTTAACTGGATGCCGTTTGACCATGTCGGAGGGATCGGAATGCTGCATTTGCGGGATGTTTATCTTGGCTGTCAGGAAATTAACGTCTCAAGCGAAACGATCTTAATGGAGCCGTTGAAATGGCTGGATTGGATTGATCATTACCGAGCTTCTGTTACGTGGGCGCCGAATTTTGCGTTTGGTCTGGTTACTGATTTTGCAGAAGAAATAAAAGATAAGAAATGGGATCTGTCTTCAATGCGATACATGCTCAATGGCGGTGAAGCAATGGTAGCCAAGGTAGGGCGCAGAATACTTGAGCTTTTAGAACCACATGGACTGCCTGCTGACGCCATCCGACCTGCATGGGGAATGTCCGAAACTTCATCGGGCGTTATTTTTTCTCATGAATTTACCCGGGCTGGAACAAGTGATGATGATCATTTTGTTGAAATAGGCTCTCCAATCCCCGGCTTCTCTATGAGAATTGTGAATGACCATAATGAATTGGTTGAAGAGGGCGAGATCGGCCGTTTTCAAGTCTCGGGTCTTTCTGTTACTAGCGGTTATTACCAGCGGCCTGATTTGAATGAGAGTGTGTTTACAGAAGACGGCTGGTTTGAAACCGGAGATCTTGGCTTTTTGCGAAACGGGCGCTTAACCATAACAGGCCGTACGAAAGATGCAATTATCATTAACGGCATTAATTATTACAGTCATGCAATTGAGTCTGCAGTTGAAGAATTATCTGAAATTGAAACTTCTTATACTGCTGCTTGCGCTGTCCGTCTGGGCCAGAATTCAACAGATCAGCTGGCTATCTTCTTTGTTACTTCCGCAAAATTAAATGATGAGCAAATGTCTCAGCTTCTTAGAAACATACAATCCCATGTCTCACAGGTGATCGGAGTCACCCCGGAATATTTGCTGCCTGTACAAAAAGAAGAGATTCCAAAAACGGCTATCGGAAAGATCCAGCGCACCCAGCTAAAAACTTCATTTGAAAATGGAGAGTTCGATCACTTGCTACATAAACCCAATCGGATGAACGATGCGGTCCAGGATGAGGAGATACAGAAAGCAGACCATGTGAAAAGAGTAAGGGAAGAAATACAGAAGCATCTGCTCACCTGTTTGACTGAGGAGCTGCATGTTTCCCGCGATTGGGTGGAGCCAAATGCAAATATCCAAAGTCTTGGTGTGAATTCTATCAAGATGATGAAGCTCATTCGATCGATCGAGAAAAACTATCATATCAAACTAACAGCCAGAGAGATACATCAATATCCTACAATTGAACGCTTAGCCAGCTATCTATCAGAACATGAAGACCTCAGCAGCTTGTCTGCTGACAAAAAGGGCACGGACACATATAAAACCGAACCGGAAAGGAGTCAGGCAACTTTTCAGCCTCTCTCTGAGGTTCAAAAAGGATTATGGACATTGCAAAAAATGTCACCCGAAAAAAGTGCATATCACGTACCTCTCTGTTTTAAATTTTCGTCAGGGCTTCACCTTGAAACATTACAGCAGGCTTTCGGCCTTGTATTGAATCAGCACCCAATCTTAAAGCACGTCATCCAAGAGAAAGACGGAGTGCCATTTCTTAAAAATGAGCCAGCACTTTCAATTGAAATCAAGACAGAAAATATCTCAAGTATGAAAGAGTCTGATATTCCTGCTTTTCTTAGAAAGAAAGTAAAGGAACCGTATGTAAAGGAAAACAGCCCGTTAGTGCGTGTCATGAGCTTTTCCAGATCTGAACAAGAACATTTTTTATTAGTTGTCATTCACCATTTGATTTTTGACGGAGTTTCGTCTGTCACATTTATACGCAGTCTGTTTGATACCTATCAGCTTCTTTTAAAAGGACAGCAGCCGGAAAAAGCTGTTTCTCCTGCCATTTATCATGATTTTGCGGCATGGGAGAAAAACATGCTTGCCGGCAAAGACGGTGTGAAGCACCGTACATATTGGCAGAAACAGCTATCGGGAACTTTGCCGAATCTTCAGCTGCCTAATGTCAGCGCAAGTTCAGTCGATTCTGAGTTTAGAGAGAATACATACACCAGGCGGCTGTCCAGCGGCTTCATGAATCAGGTCAGAACGTTTGCGAAAGAGCATTCTGTAAATGTCACGACGGTATTCTTAAGCTGCTATATGATGCTGCTTGGCCGTTACACCGGCCAAAAGGAACAGATCGTCGGCATGCCGGCCATGGTGAGGCCGGAAGAAAGATTTGATGATGCCATTGGACATTTTCTCAATATGCTCCCGATTCGGAGTGAGCTGAACCCGGCAGACACTTTTTCTAGCTTTATTTCAAAATTGCAATTAACGATATTGGATGGGCTTGATCATGCAGCATATCCTTTTCCAAAAATGGTGAGGGATCTGAATATTCCTCGCAGTCAAGCAGGTTCACCGGTATTTCAAACCGCTTTTTTCTATCAGAATTTTCTTCAATCCGGAAGCTATCAAAGCTTGCTGAGCCGCTATGCTGACTTCTTTTCTGTCGATTTCGTTGAGTGTATTCACCAAGAGGGCGAATACGAATTAGTATTTGAACTGTGGGAAACAGAAGAAAAAATGGAGCTGAACATCAAGTACAATACTGGGCTGTTTGATGCGGCTTCTATATCCGCCATGTTTGACCATTTTGTTTATGTAACAGAGCAGGCGATGTTGAATCCTTCTCAGCCTTTAAAAGAGTATTCTTTATTACCTGAGGCAGAGAAGCAGATGATTCTCAAAACATGGAACGCCACAGGAAAAACGTATCCATATATAACTTTTCATGAGTTGTTTGAGCAGCAGGCGAAAAAGACGCCTGATAGAGCGGCTGTCAGCTATGAAGGTCAAACATTGACGTATCGGGAGCTTGATGAGAAAAGCACACAGCTGGCCATTTATTTGCAGGCGCATGGAGTGGGTCCTGACCGTCTGGCGGGAATCTATGTGGATCGATCGCTGGACATGCTAGTGGGTTTATTAGCGATCCTCAAGGCTGGGGGAGCGTATGTGCCGCTAGACCCGTCCTATCCGGCTGAACGATTAGAATACATGCTTGAGGACAGTGAAGTTTTCATTACACTGACGACATCGGAATTAGTAAATACGTTGAGTTGGAACGGTGTCACAACAGCTCTTTTAGATCAAGATTGGGATGAAATTGCTCAAACAGCCTCTGATCGAAAAGTGCTTACACGCACTGTCACGCCGGAGAACTTGGCATATGTCATTTATACATCCGGCAGCACAGGAAAGCCAAAAGGTGTCATGATACCGCATAAAGCTTTGACAAACTTTCTCGTTTCGATGGGGGAAACACCAGGTCTTACGGCAGAGGATAAAATGCTTGCTGTCACAACCTACTGTTTTGATATTGCAGCTCTGGAATTATTTTTGCCTTTAATAAAGGGCGCACACTGCTATATTTGTCAAACGGAGCATACAAAAGACGTTGAAAAACTGAAACGGGACATCCGCGCGATCAAACCGACAGTGATGCAGGCAACCCCCGCTACGTGGAAGATGCTCTTTTATTCAGGCTGGGAAAATGAAGAGAGCGTGAAAATTTTATGCGGTGGCGAAGCATTGCCTGAGACATTAAAACGATATTTCTTAGATACGGGCAGCGACGCCTGGAATATGTTCGGGCCAACCGAAACAACTATCTGGTCAGCGGTTCAGCGCATTAACGATGAATGCTCTCATGCCACGATAGGAAGGCCAATCGCCAATACACAAATCTATATTACGGATTCTCAGCTCGCGCCAGTGCCGGCAGGTGTCCCGGGTGAGCTGTGCATTGCAGGAGACGGTGTGGCGAAGGGCTACTACAAAAAGGAAGAATTAACGGATTCGAGATTCATTGACAACCCTTTTGAGCCTGGGGCTAAACTTTATAGAACGGGAGACATGGCCCGCTGGCTTCCGGGAGGGCGAATTGAATATATAGGCCGCATCGATAATCAGGTAAAAATCCGCGGATTCCGTATTGAACTAGGTGATATTGAAAGCAGGCTTAGTGAGCATCCCGGCATTCTGGAATGCGTTGTGGTCGCAGATATGGATAACCTAGCTGCCTATTATACAGCTAAACATGCAAATGCTTCTCTCACAGCGAGAGAGCTGCGTCATTTTGTGAAAAATGCTTTGCCTGCCTATATGGTGCCTTCTTATTTTATTCAGCTTGATCATATGCCGTTAACTCCGAACGGAAAGATAGATAGAAACAGCCTTAAGAATATCGATTTATCAGGGGAGCAGCTAAAGCAAAGGCAGACCTCTCCTAAGAACATTCAGGATACTGTTTTTACCATTTGGCAGGAAGTGCTGAAAACGAGTGACATTGAATGGGATGACGGATTTTTCGATGTGGGCGGGGATTCGCTTCTCGCGGTCACTGTGGCTGATCGTATCAAACATGAACTATCCTGTGAGTTTTCTGTCACAGACCTGTTTGAGTATTCAACGATTAAAAATATCAGCCAGTACATCACTGAACAGCGAATGGGCGATGCAAGTGACCATATGCCGACAGACCCGGCAGCTCATATAGAAGATCAGTCTACCGAGATGAGTGATCTCCCGGACTATTATGACGATAGTGTGGCGATTATTGGCATATCGTGTGAATTTCCAGGGGCAAAAAATCATGATGAATTTTGGGAGAACCTCAGAGACGGCAAGGAAAGCATTGCGTTTTTCAATAAAGAAGAGCTTCAGCGCTTTGGCATTTCAAAGGAGATAGCGGAGAATGCCGACTATGTCCCTGCTAAAGCTTCAATTGATGGGAAAGACAGATTTGATCCAAGCTTCTTTCAAATCTCTCCTAAAGACGCTGAATTTATGGACCCTCAGCTTCGGATGCTGCTGACTCATTCATGGAAAGCAATAGAAGATGCCGGTTATGCTGCGAGGCAGATTCCGCAAACCAGTGTTTTTATGTCGGCAAGCAATAATTCTTATCGCGCGCTGCTGCCGTCAGATACAACAGAGAGCCTGGAGACGCCGGACGGCTATGTTTCGTGGGTGCTTGCACAGAGTGGGACGATCCCGACAATGATTTCTCATAAGCTCGGGCTGAGAGGGCCAAGCTATTTCGTTCATGCCAACTGCTCATCCTCTCTGATTGGATTGCATTCTGCCTATAAAAGCCTCCTGTCGGGTGAATCTGATTATGCTTTAGTTGGCGGTGCAACGCTGCATACCGAGTCAAATATCGGATATGTGCATCAGCCTGGGCTGAACTTTTCGAGTGATGGACATATTAAAGCTTTTGACGCTTCAGCTGACGGAATGATAGGCGGTGAGGGCGTTGCTGTTGTATTGCTGAAAAAAGCAGCTGATGCTGTAAAGGACGGAGATCATATCTATGCCTTGCTGAGAGGCATTGGTGTAAATAACGACGGCGCTGACAAAGTCGGCTTTTATGCTCCAAGCGTTAAAGGCCAGGCTGACGTGGTCCAACAGGTCATGAATCAAACGAAGATACAGCCTGAATCCATCAGCTATGTAGAAGCACACGGGACCGGAACGAAGCTGGGGGACCCGATCGAGCTTGCGGCTTTAACAAACGTTTACCGGCAATATACAAATAAAACGCAATTTTGCGGCATTGGGTCGGTGAAAACCAATATCGGCCATTTAGATACAGCCGCCGGTCTTGCGGGCTGCATTAAGGTCGTGATGAGTCTTTATCATCAAGAGCTTGCACCGAGTATTAATTATAAGGAGCCGAATCCAAATACAGACTTAGCCAGCTCTCCTTTTTACGTCGTCGATCAAAAGAAAACGTTAAGCCGTGAGATCAAAACGCACAGGGCTGCACTTAGCTCGTTTGGGCTTGGCGGGACAAATACCCATGCCATTTTTGAACAATTCAAAAGGGATTCAGATAAGAGAAAGATAGACGGAACCTGCATCGTCCCGATCTCGGCGAAAAATAAAGAGAGGCTGCAAGAGTATGCTGAAGACATTCTGGCCTATTTGGAAAGAAGAGGGCTTGAGAACAGCCGGCTGCCTGATTTTGCGTATACCCTTCAGGTGGGGCGCGAAGCGATGGAGCATCGCGTTGTCTTTATTGCCGATCATGTAAATGAGTTAAAACAGAGGCTCACAGATTTTATCAATGGAAAAACAGCGATTGAAGGCTGTTTTCAAGGAAGTAAGCACAATGCAAGAGAGGTTTCATGGCTGACGGAGGATGAGGACAGCGCTGAACTCATACGTAAGTGGATGGCCAAAGGAAAAGTAAACAAGCTTGCAGAAATGTGGAGCAAGGGAGCGCATATAGATTGGATGCAGCTTTACAAGGGAGAGCGCCCAAACAGAATGAGTCTGCCGACTTATCCATTTGCAAAGGAACGATACTGGCCGTCGCAGGATGACCGCAAACCGGTGGCGCAGCTATCCGGAAATCAGACAGGGATCGGCTCTATTCATCCATTGCTTCATCAGAATACATCTGATTTTTCTGAACAGAAATTCAGTTCGGTTTTCACTGGTGACGAATTCTTCCTAAGAGACCATGTGGTAAGAGGAAAGCCTGTGCTTCCTGGTGTTGCGTACCTTGAAATGGTGTACGCGGCTATAAACCAGGCGGCAGGAAGTGAAATTGGCCAAGATGTCAGAATCAGATTGAATCATACAGTCTGGGTTCAGCCTGTTGTGGTTGACAGACATTCAGCTCAAGTGGATATCAGTCTCTTTCCTGAAGAAGATGGAAAAATCACCTTTGACATTTACAGTATACAGGAAGACGGGGACGACCCTGTTATTCATAGTCAAGGCAGTGCGGAGCTGGCATCTGATGCCGAAACGCCAGTCGCAGATCTCACTGAAATGTCACGCCGCTGCGGCAAAGGAAAGATGTCGCCTGATCAATTTTACGAAGAAGGCAGAAGCAGAGGAATGTTCCATGGTCCGGCCTTTCAAGGAATTAAGAATGTGAATATAGGAAACAGAGAGGTTTTGGCGCAGCTGCAGCTTCCAGAAATCGTTTCTGGAACGAATGAACAGTTTGTGCTGCACCCAAGTATCATGGACTCCGCCATGCAGACAGCAACAATATGCATCATGCAGGAATTGACGGATCAAAAGCTGATTTTGCCATTTGCGCTTGAGGAGCTTGAGGTGATCAAAGGGTGTTCTTCTTCTATGTGGGCTTATGCCCGCTTAAGTGACAGCGATCACTCCGGAGGGGTTGTTCAGAAAGCGGATATCGATGTCATTGACGAGAGTGGAAGCGTATGTGTCAGGATTAAAGGATTTTCAACGAGAGTATTAGAAGGGGAGGTTCATACTTCAAAGCCTTCAACACGGCACGAACGCTTAATGCTTGAACCGGTGTGGGAAAAACAGAATGAAGAACGAGAGGACGAAGATCCTTCGTACACGGAGCATATCATTGTTCTCTTCGAAACTGAACGAAGTGTCACAGACAGCATTGCCTCCCACATGAAAGATGCCCGTGTGATTACTCTAAACGAAGCTGTAGGACATATTGCTGAACGTTATCAATGTTACACGCAGAACATTTTTGAACTCCTGCAAAGCAAGGTCCGTGAGCTTTCTGCAGGCCGTATCATCATTCAAGCGATTGTTCCGCTGGAAAAAGAGAAGCAATTGTTTGCCGGCGTTTCCGGTCTGTTTAAAACAGCAGAAATAGAGTTCAGCAAACTGACTGCTCAGGTCATCGAAATTGAGAAACCTGAAGAGATGATAGACCTTCACCTCAAGCTGAAAGACGACAGCCGGAGACCATTTGACAAACAGATTCGATATGAGGCTGGACACCGTTTTGTGAAAGGCTGGAGGGAAATGGTGCTTCCTTCAGCTGATACGCTTCACATGCCGTGGAGAGACGAAGGTGTTTATCTAATCACAGGCGGAGCAGGAAGCTTAGGCCTTCTGTTTGCAAAGGAAATTGCCAATCGAACTGGCCGGTCTACTATTGTGCTGACGGGACGATCTGTTTTAAGTGAGGATAAGGAAAACGAACTGGAGGCTCTTCGAAGCATCGGAGCGGAGGTTGTCTATCGGGAGGCTGATGTAAGTGATCAGCATGCGGTTCGTCATCTTTTTGAGGAAATCAAAGAAAGATATGGCACTCTCAATGGAATTATTCACGGTGCAGGCAGCATTAAAGATCACTTCATCATTCATAAAACGAATGAAGAGTTTCAAGAAGTGTTGCAGCCTAAAGTAAGCGGGTTGTTACATGTAGACGAATGCAGCAAGGATTTCCCATTGGACTTTTTCATTTTCTTCTCATCTGTTTCGGGATGTTTAGGAAACGCTGGACAAGCCGATTATGCGGCAGCCAATTCGTTTATGGATGCATTTGCTGAATACCGCCGTTCTCTTGCGGCATCAAAAAAGAGATTCGGCTCCACCATTTCCTTCAATTGGCCGTTATGGGAAGAAGGCGGTATGCAAGTCGGCGCTGAAGATGAAAAGAGAATGCTGAAAACGACGGGAATGGTCCCGATGCCGACAGATAGTGGCTTGAAAGCATTTTATCAGGGGATAGCATCTGATAAGCCGCAAGTTTTTGTGATGGAAGGACAGCCTCAGAAAATGAAACAAAAACTGCTTTCCGCAGGATCGAAAGCCAAGAGGAACGATCAGAGAAAGGCGGATCAGGATCAAGGACAAACTAGAAAATTGGAAGCAGCCTTAATCCAAATGGTTGGCGCAATTTTGAAAGTAAACACTGACGATATCGATGTCAACACAGAGCTGAGCGAGTACGGATTCGACTCAGTTACATTCACTGTCTTTACAAACAAGATCAACGAAAAATTTCAGTTGGAGCTAACACCGACCATTTTCTTTGAATATGGCAGCGTCCAAAGCCTGGCTGAATATGTAGTTGCTGCGTATCAGGGCGAATGGAATCAAGATGCTACTGCTAAAGGCATAGATGAAAGAACAAACTCATTGCACAGTTTAAACAGCCTGGAGGCATCATTAAGCAACATGGTCAGTGCAATTTTAAAAGTAAATAGTGAAGATATTGATGTCAATACAGAGCTGAGTGAATACGGATTTGATTCCGTTACATTTACGGTCTTTACAAACAAGATTAACGAAGAATTTCAGTTGGAGCTAACGCCGACCATTTTCTTTGAATATGGAAGTATCCAAAGCCTGGCTGAGTATTTGACTGCTGAACATGAGGACACCCTGGTTCAGGAGCGCGAAAAACCAGAGAGGCAGGAAGAGTTACAAACAAAATCCCCTGAAGCGCCGAAAATCACATCACGTAGAAAGCGCCGCTTTACACAGCCTGTTATTGCAAAAGCAGAAAGAAACAAAAAGCAGGCTGCCGATTTTGAGCCGGTTGCAATTGTCGGCATCAGCGGCCGATTCCCTGGCGCTATGGATATAGACGAATTTTGGAAAAACCTAGAAGAAGGAAAAGACAGCATCACAGAAGTTCCAAAAGATCGATGGGATTGGCGGGAGCATTATGGAAACCCAGACACTGACGTCAATAAAACCGACATCAAATGGGGCGGGTTTATTGATGGTGTCGCAGAGTTTGATCCGTTGTTTTTTGGTATTTCGCCGCGAGAAGCAGATTATGTAGACCCTCAGCAGCGCTTGTTAATGACATACGTGTGGAAGGCACTGGAAGATGCGGGTTGCTCGCCGCAAAGCCTTTCGGGTACAGGGACTGGTATCTTTATCGGTACGGGAAACACCGGTTATAAAGATCTATTCCATAGAGCGAATCTTCCAATTGAAGGCCATGCTGCTACAGGTCATATGATTCCTTCGGTAGGCCCGAATAGAATGAGTTATTTTTTAAATATTCATGGTCCGAGCGAGCCAGTAGAGACGGCTTGTTCCAGTTCTCTTGTAGCCATTCACCGTGCTGTGACTGCGATGCAAAACGGTGATTGTGAGATGGCGATCGCTGGAGGCGTGAATACGATCTTAACCGAGGAGGCGCATATTAGCTACAGCAAGGCGGGGATGCTCAGCAAAGACGGCAGGTGTAAAACCTTCTCTGCCGATGCGAATGGCTATGTCAGAGGCGAAGGGGTCGGAATGGTCATGTTGAAAAAGCTGGAAGATGCCGAGCGCGACGGAAATCATATTTACGGCGTTATTCGGGGGACGGCGGAAAATCATGGCGGAAGAGCCAATACCCTGACATCGCCTAATCCGAAAGCACAAGCTGATTTGTTGGTGCGTGCATATCGCCAAGCAGGCATAGATCCAAGCACTGTCACATATATCGAAGCACATGGAACAGGGACGGAATTGGGCGATCCGATTGAAATAAATGGGCTGAAAGCCGCGTTTAAGGAACTATCCAATATGAGAGGCGAGAGCCAGCCGGATGTTCCGGATCACCGTTGCGGCATCGGCTCAGTTAAAAGCAATATCGGTCATTTAGAGCTAGCAGCAGGTATTTCCGGTTTGATCAAGGTGCTTTTGCAAATGAAGCATAAAACGTTAGTGAAAAGCCTGCATTGCGAGACGCTTAACCCTTATCTTCAGCTGACTGACAGTCCGTTTTACATCGTTCAGGAAAAACAGGAATGGAAGTCTGTCACAGATCGTGACGGAAACGAGCTTCCGCGCCGTGCCGGAATCAGTTCGTTTGGGATTGGCGGAGTAAACGCGCATATTGTGGTTGAAGAATATATGCCAAAAGCCAATTCAGAACACACGGCTACAGAACAGCCAAACGTGATTGTGCTGTCGGCTAAAAATAAAAGCAGGCTGATGGATCGTGCTTCGCAATTGCTTCAGGCGATTCGCAATAAAAAATATACAGATCAGGAGTTACACCGCATCGCTTACACCCTGCAGGTCGGGCGCGAGGAAATGGATGAGCGTCTGGCGTGTGTTGCGGGGACGATGCAGGAACTTGAAGAGAAACTGCAGGCGTTTGTTGACGGTAAGGAAGAAACAGACGAATTTTTCCGGGGACAGTCTCATCGAAATAAAGAGACCCAGACTATTTTTACAGCGGATGAAGATATGGCGTTGGCACTTGATGCTTGGATCAGAAAAAGAAAATACGCCAAACTTGCTGATTTATGGGTCAAAGGGGTCTCAATCCAGTGGAACACATTATACGAAGAGACCAAACCGCGCCTGATCAGCCTCCCTTCATATCCGTTTGCGAAGGATCACTATTGGGTGCCGGCAAAGGAACATTCAGAAAGAGACAGAAAAGAACTGGTTAATGCGATTGAAGATCGGGATGCATGTTTTTTGACGAAACAATGGAGTTTGAGTCCAATTGGCTCAGTAGTGCCGGGGACAAGAACTGTTGCCATCCTGAGCAATCAAGAGACAGCAGATTTAGCAGCAGAAGTGTCTTCGTATTTTCCGAATCATCTCTTAATAGATGTGAGCCGGATAGAAAATGATCAGTCAGACATTGATTGGAAAGAGTTTGACGGCCTAGTGGATGTCATCGGATGCGGTAAGGATGATGAGGGCCGGCTGGATTGGATTGAATGGGTGCAAAGACTGGTTGAATTCGGGCATAAAGAGGGGCTCAGGCTGCTTTGTGTGACGAAGGGGCTCGAATCGTTTCAAAACACATCTGTCCGGATGGCTGGCGCCTCACGGGCTGGGTTGTATCGAATGCTCCAATGCGAGTACAGCCATCTTATATCAAGGCATATGGATGCTGAGGAGGTTACTGATCATCGCCGTCTCGCGAAGTTGATCGCTGATGAGTTTTATTCCGATTCTCATGATGCCGAGGTTTGCTACAGAGATGGTTTACGGTACCAAGCTTTTCTAAAAGCTCATCCGGAAACAGGTAAGGCCACGGAACAAAGCACGGTCTTCCCGAAAGATCATGTGCTTCTCATTACAGGCGGCACACGAGGCATCGGACTATTATGCGCCCGTCATTTTGCAGAGTGCTATGGAGTGAAAAAACTGGTGCTGACCGGACGAGAACAGCTTCCTCCGCGAGAGGAATGGACTCGTTTTGACACCTCGAACACATCAGTTGCCCAGAAAATCCAGGCAGTGCGGGAGCTGGAAGCGAAGGGTGTACAGGTGGAGATGCTGTCGCTGACGTTATCTGATGATGCTCAGGTTGAGCAAACGCTGCAACATATCAAGCGAACATTAGGACCGATTGGCGGTGTCATTCATTGTGCAGGTCTGACGGATATGGATACGCTGGCATTTATCCGAAAAACTTCAGATGATATTCAGCGGGTGCTGGAACCTAAGGTGTCAGGTCTTACAACGTTATATCGCCATGTGTGTAACGAGCCTTTACAGTTTTTTGTCTTATTTTCTTCTGTTTCAGCCATTATTCCGGAGCTTTCGGCGGGACAAGCTGACTATGCGATGGCCAATAGCTATATGGATTATTTTGCAGAAGCACATCAGAAACATGTGCCGATCATCAGTGTTCAGTGGCCGAACTGGAAAGAAACCGGTATGGGTGAAGTGACAAATCAAGCGTATCGGGAAAGCGGCTTGTTCAGCATTACGAATTCAGAAGGCTTACGTTTTCTAGATCAAATTGTATCGAAAATGTTCGGACCGGTTGTTCTCCCTGCAATGGCGAATCAAACAAACTGGGAGCCGGAACTGCTGATGAAGAGGAGGAAACCGCATGAGGGCGGTTTGCAGGAAGCTGCTTTACAGAGCCCGCCAGCCAGAGACATTGAAGAGGCCGATGAAGTTTCCAAATGTGATGGATTATTATCTGAAACACAGTCCTGGCTTGTTGATCTGTTTACCGAAGAGCTGAGAATAGATCGTGAAGACTTCGAGATTGACGGGTTGTTTCAGGATTATGGCGTGGATTCGATCATTTTGGCACAGGTGCTCCAGCGTATAAACCGCAAATTAGAGGCAGCGCTCGATCCATCGATTTTATATGAATACCCAACAATTCAAAGGTTCGCAGATTGGCTGATCGGTTCTTATTCCGAAAGGCTGTCCGCTTTATTCGGAGGCAGGATATCGGATGCATCAGCACCTTTGGAGAACAAAATAGAGGCGGAGGCATCTGTTCCTGCGGAGGATCGAGCTCTTACACCTCAGATTCAGGCGCCAGCGATTTTGTCACCGGACTCTCATGCAGAAGGTATTGCCGTTGTCGGACTCTCTTGCCGATTCCCTGGGGCAGATACATTGGAGTCATATTGGTCGTTACTATCCGAGGGGCGTTCGTCAATCGGCCCGATTCCGGCAGAGCGTTGGGGCTGTAAGACGCCATATTATGCCGGCGTGATTGATGGCGTCAGCTATTTTGATCCTGATTTCTTTTTGCTTCACGAAGAAGACGTAAGGGCGATGGATCCGCAAGCACTGCTCGTGTTGGAAGAGTGTCTGAAGCTCTTGTATCACGCCGGTTATACACCTGAGGAAATAAAGGGCAAGCCCGTCGGTGTTTATATCGGAGGCAGAAGCCAGCACAAACCTGATGAAGAGAGCCTTGATCATGCCAAGAATCCGATCGTGACAGTCGGCCAAAATTATTTAGCGGCTAATCTTTCACAATTTTTTGATGTCCGCGGCCCGAGTGTTGTAGTTGACACTGCATGCTCGTCAGCTTTGGTCGGCATGAATATGGCCATTCAGGCGCTGCGTGGCGGAGATATTCAATCCGCCATAGTCGGCGGTGTCAGCTTGCTGAGCTCAGATGCCTCTCACAGGCTGTTTGACCGGCGCGGCATTTTAAGCAAGCATTCATCCTTCCATGTGTTTGATGAGCGTGCTGACGGAGTTGTGTTAGGTGAAGGCGTCGGAATGGTCATGCTAAAAACCGTAAAACAGGCACTGGAAGACGGAGATACCATATATGCTGTCGTCAAAGCGGCCTCGGTCAATAACGACGGAAGAACGGCGGGGCCTGCAACACCTAATCTTGAGGCGCAAAAGGAAGTCATGAAAGATGCGCTTTTCAAAAGCGGAAAAAAACCAGAGGACATCAGCTACCTTGAGGCAAACGGGTCAGGTTCAATCGTAACCGATCTCCTTGAGCTAAAAGCGATCCAATCAGTGTACCGTTCTGGGCACTCATCGCCTCTTTCTCTTGGCTCAATCAAGCCGAACATCGGGCATCCGCTATGTGCTGAAGGGATCGCCAGCTTCATTAAGGTTGTGCTGATGCTGAAAGAGCGCCGCTTTGTCCCATTTTTATCAGGTGAAAAAGAGATGGCGCATTTCGATCAACAGAAAGCGAACATCACGTTCAGCCGAGCCCTGGAAAAATGGACAGATTCGCAGCCTACTGCGGCTATTAACTGCTTTGCCGATGGGGGGACGAATGCCCATGTCATCGTAGAGGCGTGGGAAAAAGATGAAAAACACGCCATCAAGCGCAGTCCAATATCGCCTCCTCAATTAAAGAAACGAATGCTTTCGCCAGGCGAGCCAAAGCTGGAAGCGGAGACTTCAAAAATGACTGCGGCAAACATATGGGATACTTATGAGGTGGAGGTCTAACGTGAAAAAGATAACGAAACAACTCACATTATCGTTAAAAAATCCGTTTATTTATCACCATGTGGTTTACGGACAAAATGTCCTGCCGGGATTGGCTTATATCGATATAATCTACCAGATATTCAGAGAACACGGCTTCTCCTGCTCAGAGCTTCAGCTGCGGAATTTATCTATCTATCAGCCATTGACGGCGGAACAGGATGCAGTAATTGTTCTGAATATCCAATGCGCGGAGAAAAAAGAAGGACAGTGGCAAATCACAGCCAAGGGAATTGAAAAACGTGATGGGAAAGAAGTTTCAGAAGAAAAGCTCTATATGAAGGCTGATATGTACGCAGACTCCCCAGCCATATTTGAAGAAACACTGGATCTCAGTCAAATCAAAGCATCTGCACAGAACGTTGTTCAGCTTGATGATGTATATGAACAATGCAGACGTCAGGAATTGGTGCACAGGAAATATATGAAAGCAAAAGGCTGCATCTATGAAGAGGAAAATGGCGTCCTTCTTGAGCTTTCTCTCGGTTCGGAAGCCATGCTTCACGCAGAAGGCTTTATGTTTCACCCGACTCTCATAGACGGGAGCGGGGTGGGTGCCAATCATTTGCTCACATCTTTGCTTAAAGGAGAACAGAGGCTGTATTTGCCTCTGTTCTATGAATCCTTTTCAGCTTCTGCACTTTTGCAGTCGGATTGCATGACAAGAATTAAGCGCTCCTCCGTCCGGCGGGAAAAAGAGCTGATTTATGTAACACTTGAATTTTTTAATGCGTCGGGAGAAAAAGTGGCTGAGTTGAAAAACTTTACAAGCAAATTGGTGCGAGAAGCGGAGCTGATTAGCGGAAAACATCAAGATGCACAGGAGACACAGATGACAAGAGCAGACACTGCTGAGCGTGATAAACCTGCTGACATGGTATCTTCTCCCGTTAATTCCTATAGCGGGGCTGAACAGTTCGTAAGTCAATTAATCGCAGAGAAAATCAATAAGCCGGTAGAACAAGTTGAAAAACAGGTCGGTTATTACCAAATGGGACTGAATTCATCGGGCTTGCTTGAGGTGGTAGAAACGATCAGTGATAAGATCGGTGAGAGCCTTTCGCCGACTCTTCTGTTTGAGCATACCACCATAGCGGAGCTGTCAGCGTTTCTTGCCGAGGAATATGCTGAGCATTTTAGTGCCGCTGGTTCCCTTGGCCTTGGCCAGAATGAAAGAGCACGCGTTTCCGACACAATAAACGATCGTAAGACTGTTGAAGCTTCTCGTCCTGCACCTATTGAGGCAGCAGGCGATATTGCGATTATCGGCTTGGCGGGCAGGTATCCGAAGGCAGCCAATATTCATGAATTTTGGAACAATCTGAAAGAGGGAAAGGACTGCGTTAGCGAGATTCCTGAGTCGCGCTGGGATTGGCAGCGACTTGAAGGAATCACATCTCCTTCGGGTAAGGACATTTCGAAATGGGGAGGATTTATTGATGATCCCGACTGCTTCGATCCCCAATTTTTCAGAATCACGCCAAGAGAAGCGGAGACAATGGACCCTCAAGAGCGGCTGTTTTTAGAAACATGCTGGGAAACGATTGAGGATGCGGGCTATACGCCAAAGACGTTGGCCAAGCCTAAAGGACGAAATAAAAGGCAGCATGTAGGAGTTTTTGCCGGTGTCATGCACAAGGATTATACATTAGTCGGAGCTGAAGAAGCATCAGCAGAAAATGTGTTTCCTCTTTCGCTCAACTATGCGCAAATCGCCAACCGTGTTTCTTACTTTTGTAATTTCCACGGTCCGAGTATGGCTGTCGATACGGTATGTTCATCCTCTTTGACCGCAGTGCACTTGGCGTTGGAAAGCATACGTCACGGTGAGTGCGATGTTGCGTTAGCAGGCGGAGTGAACCTGTCTTTGCACCCGAATAAATATATGACATACGGGGTCTGGGATATGTTTTCCACTGACGGGCACTGCCGTACGTTTGGAAAGGATGGGGACGGTTATGTGCCTGCCGAGGGTATAGGCGCAGTTTTATTAAAGCCTTTGCGCCAGGCGGAGAAAGACGGAGATCGCATTTATGCAGTTATTAAAGGAAGTGCTGTGAATCATGTGGGCACTGTAAGCGGCATTTCAGTGCCGAGCCCTGTTTCTCAAGCTGATCTGATTGAGACATGCTTGGAGAAAACGGGAATCGACCCGCGGACGATCAGTTATGTGGAAGCCCATGGAACCGGCACGTCCTTAGGAGATCCGATCGAAATAC
This sequence comes from Bacillus sp. SG20033, assembly GCF_044570195.1. Taxonomy (NCBI): domain Bacteria; kingdom Bacillati; phylum Bacillota; class Bacilli; order Caryophanales; family Bacillaceae; genus Bacillus; species Bacillus sp. SG20033. The sequence continues at coordinate 1,878,403 of NZ_CP172606.1, forward strand.
AGGGATTAGTGAAAGCGTTCCGCCAATATACGCAGGATCGGCAGTTCTGTTCAATCGGTTCTGTAAAGTCAAACATTGGGCACGCCGAATCCGCCGCGGGGATCAGCGGTTTAAGCAAGGTTGCCCTTCAGCTTCACCATCAAAAACTTGTGCCTTCTTTGCATTCGGAAGAACTGAATCCGTACGTTGATTTTGAAAAGTCTCCATTTTATGTACAGCATGAAACAGAAACGTGGAAGCAGCCTGTTATCAAGGAGAATGGGGAAGAGGTCCCTTATCCGCGGCGGGCGGGTATCAGTTCCTTCGGAGCAACTGGTTCAAACGCACATATTATCCTTGAGGAATATATTCCTCAAACAGCGGAGCAGGACGTTTCTTTGTCCTCAGATTCTGACATATCCGCAGTTATTCCGCTTTCTGCCCGTAATCAAGAACGTCTTCGTGTATATGCAAAACGTCTCTTGGATTTTCTTCATGATGGGATTCAGATTAGAGATTTGGCGTATACATTGCAGGTAGGCCGTGAACCGATGGAAGAACGGGTTTCTTTCTTAGCAACCGGAATTCAAGAATTGAGCGATCAATTGAAGGCATTTATAGAAGGAAGAAAAGCCATTCAGCATTGCTGGAAGGGCCGCGTGTCAAGAGGAAGCGAACCATCGGGTCCCGCCGAATCGGTACATAAATTGCTGGAGCAAAGAAAACTCGATCAAATTGCGGAGCAGTGGGCGAACGGATCTGGTGTTGACTGGAAGCTGCTTTACGAGGGAAACAAACCAAAGCGGATCAGCCTGCCGACTTACCCATTTGAGAGGGTGCGTTATTGGGTGCCGAAAGCGGAGAAAAAGACTGATCGTTTAAAGGAGGAGCGACACATCCTGCATCCTCTTCTGCATCAAAATGTGTCCGACATATCGGGTGTCCGCTTCCGTTCAGCGTTTACAGGACGTGAATTTTTCTTGAAGGATCATGTCATAAAGGGCGAACACGTTTTACCTGGCGCAGCTTTATTGGAGATGGTTCGGGCAGCTGTGGAAAGGGCAGCTGCGGATCAGTTCCCGACAGGATTCCGGCTCCGGAATATCGTCTGGGTCCGGCCGTTCGCCGTCACAGAACAGCAGAAAGATATAGATGTACGTCTATATCCTGAGGACAATGGTGAGATTACATTTGAAATCTGCCGGGACCCTGAAAGCGCAGAGGAGTCGCCGATTGTATATGGGCAAGGGAGTGCAGTGCTTTGTGAGGCTGGTGAAAATCCGGTCATCAACATTGAAGAACTGAAGGCAAGCTATAATGGCCGGACGCTGTCACCTTTTGATTGCTACGAGGCTTATACAGAAATGGGTATTCATTATGGTGACAGCCACAGAGCGATCGACAGCCTATATGCCGGCGAAAACGGAGTTCTAGTGAAATTGACGATGCCTCCTGTAATCTCTGATACAGAAGACCATTATATTCTGCATCCGAGCATGATAGATTCGGCATTTCAAGCATCTATCGGTTTGAGGCTGGGAGGAGCTACGAGTTTAGAAGACAGAAAGGCAATGCTGCCTTTTGCCATACAGGATGTCCAAATCTTCAAAGGCTGCGAGGCATCTATGTGGGCGCGGATCACATATAGCGAGGGCAGTACAGCTGGGGATCGTATGCAGAAGCTTGATATCGATTTATGCAATGAAGAGGGGCAGGTTTGCGTGCGATTGACGGGCTATTCTGCAAGAGTGTTAGAAATAGATCAAGAAGGTCCTTCTGAAGCGACTGACACGCTATTGTTCGAACATATTTGGGAAGAACGTGCTACAGAGAGGCAAGAGCTCATAGAGTACGACACACATAAAGTCGTTGTCTGTGATGTTGGAGAACAAATGGAAAGCCTCCAAAATCATCTTGACTGTACAGTTCTGCAGCATGATACAGAGACAATTGATGAACGGTTTGAAGGTTATGCCATACAGTTATTTGAAGAAATCAAACAGCTAATGCACTCAAAAACAGGGGGACATACATTCATTCAAGTGGCGGTGCCTGCGTTGGACGAGCCTCAGCTATTAAGCGGCTTAACTGGATTGCTCAAAACGGCTGAACTGGAAAATCCAAAACTGACAGGACAGTTGATCGAAATAGAAACCGGGATGTCAGCTGGTGACCTATTCGAAATATTGGAGGAAAACAGACGCTATCCGCGTGACACGCATATCCGCCACTGGCAAGGGAAGCGATTTGTAAGCAAGTGGAAAGAAGTGTCTGGTGAGCACCTAAGTGCTGACATGCCATGGAAGGATAAAGGCGTGTATCTGATCACAGGCGGTGCAGGCGGTCTTGGATTCATCTTTGCAACTGAAATTGCAAACCAAACGAATGACGCGGTTGTGATCCTGACAGGACGCTCTCCGCTTGATGAAAGGAAGAAGAAGAAGCTTAAAGCCTTACAGAAACTTGGCATCCAAGCAATTTACAGACAAGCTGATCTGGCTGACAAACAAACGGTTGATGCATTATTAAAAGAAACCCAAAACGTTTACGGAGACTTAGATGGCATCATTCACAGCGCCGGTTTAATAAAAGATAATTTCATTATAAAGAAAAAGAAAGAAGAGGTTCAAACCGTTCTTGCTCCAAAGGTAGCAGGACTGATTCACCTTGACGAAGCAACGAAAGATATTCCGCTCGATTTCTTTATCCTTTTTTCCTCAGGTGCCGGAGCAGTAGGAAGCGCGGGACAGGCTGATTACGCAATGGCCAATGCATTTATGAATGCATTCAGCGAATATCGCAATGGCCAAGCAGAGCTGCACAAGCGTTACGGAAAAACTCTTTCAGTGTGCTGGCCGCTGTGGAAAGACGGGGGCATGCAAATTGATGCGGAAACTGCAAGGATGCTGAAAAGAGAAACAGGCATGGTGGCCATGGAAACAGATCGTGGGATTCAGGCGCTATATCATGGCTGGACGTCAGGGAACCCGCAAGTGTTAGTTGCTTCCGGTGTTACTGATCGGATTCGTGCATTTTTACATGAAACGGGACATGGCAAAGGCCAATCTCACAATATCAAAAAAAGCAGTCTCAATCAGGAGGCAGAAAAAGCAGACATCATCGGGGAAATTGATGAAGAGATACTAAGAGAAAAAGCGGAGAACTATTTTAAACAGGTGCTTTCTTCGGTGATTAAGCTGCCAGCCGGCCAGATTGATGCTGAAGCTCCTCTCGAGGATTACGGGATCGATTCTATCATGATCATGCATGTAACGGGTCAATTAGAAAAAGTATTCGGATCTTTGTCCAAGACGCTGTTCTTTGAATATCAGGATATTCGCTCATTAACACGGTATTTTATTGGTTCCCGCAGAGAAAAACTGCTGGACATCTTGGGATTTGAAACGGGAAAACCTTCTGTTGAAAGAAAATCAGAACCTGAAAAACAAGAAATCCCAGTTATCCCAAGAAAGTCTGGATTTCTTCCTTTGCAAGATAAAGAGCAGAAGCAGGTAAGAGAGAAGGAAACGGAAGAAATCGCGATCATCGGTATCTCAGGTCGCTATCCACAGGCAGACAACATTGATGAATTGTGGGAAAACCTGAGAGACGGTCGAGACTGTATTACTGAAATTCCTGCAGACCGCTGGGATCACAGTCTTTATTATGATGAAGATAAAGACAAGCCTGGAAAAACCTACAGCAAGTGGGGAGGCTTCTTGAAGGATGTAGACAAGTTTGATCCTCAGTTTTTCCATATATCGCCGCGTGAGGCAAAATTAATGGACCCGCAAGAGCGTTTATTTTTGCAGTGCGTGTATGAAACGATGGAAGACGCAGGCTATACAAGAGAGCACCTCGGCCGTAAGCGTGATGCTGAGCTTGGCGGAAGCGTCGGTGTTTACGTCGGTGTCATGTACGAAGAATATCAGCTGTACGGGGCACAAGAGCAGGTGCGGGGAAGGTCTCTGGCTTTAACGGGAAATCCATCATCCATCGCGAACCGGGTATCTTATTATTTTGATTTTCACGGACCGAGTATTGCTTTAGACACCATGTGTTCTTCTTCTTTAACGGCTATCCACTTGGCCTGCCAAAGCCTGCAGCGCGGAGAGTGTGAGGCGGCATTCGCGGGCGGCGTGAATGTGTCAATCCATCCAAATAAATATTTGATGCTCGGGCAGAACAAATTTATGTCCAGCAAAGGCCGATGTGAAAGCTTCGGACAGGGCGGAGACGGCTATGTGCCGGGGGAAGGCGTTGGAGCAGTGCTTTTGAAGCCATTGTCTAAAGCAGTTGAAGATGGTGATCACATTTATGGAATCATTAAGGGGACAGCCATCAACCACGGGGGAAAAACAAACGGGTACTCAGTGCCCAATCCGAATGCCCAAGCAGATGTCATCAAAAAGGCGTTTGTGGAAGCGAAGGTTGATCCGCGGACAGTCAGTTACATCGAAGCCCACGGCACGGGAACCTCTCTCGGTGATCCTATTGAAATCACAGGGCTGTCCAAAGTGTTTACGCAAGAAACCGATGACAAACAATTTTGTGCAATAGGGTCAGCCAAATCAAATATCGGGCACTGTGAGAGTGCGGCAGGTATTGCAGGAGTAACGAAGGTATTGCTCCAAATGAAATACAGGCAGCTTGCGCCTTCCCTGCATTCAAACGTGCTGAACCCGAATATTGATTTCCTTAACTCGCCGTTTAAAGTACAGCAAGAGCTAGAAGAGTGGAAGAGGCCGATCATCAGTGTCAATGGCAAAGACATCGAATTACCGAGAATCGCAGGAGTCTCTTCATTTGGTGCCGGGGGTGTGAACGCCCATATTTTAATAGAAGAGTATGCTCCGGAACCTGTGGAGGAACGTTTACCAGCGAGGAAACAGCCGGCTGTCATTGTGCTCTCAGCAAAAAATGAGGAAAGACTTCAGAAACGCGCGGAGCGATTGCTGCATGCCATTCGTGAACAAACATATGTTGAAGCAGATTTACACCGAATTGCCTATACGCTGCAAGTCGGCCGGGAAGCGATGAACGAACGGCTGGCGTTCGTTGCGGAAACGATGCAGGAGCTTGAAGAAAAGCTGTATGAATGTATCTCCGGAACAGAAAATCGTGAATATGTCTATCGCGGACAAGTAAAGAGCAACAAAGAAGCCATTGCTGCTTTTGCTGCTGATGAGGATATGTCAAAAACAATTGAGGCATGGCTGCAGAAAGGAAAATATGCGAAGGTTTTAGACCTGTGGGTAAGAGGTTTGCGAATCGACTGGAGCACGCTATATCAGGATCAAAAACCGCGGCGCATCAGTTTACCTGCCTATCCTTTCTCAAGAGATCACTATTGGATAGACGTAAATGCAAAGGCTGAGGAAAAAAGAACGGAGGAGCCATTCGCTCCAGTACAGCCCGTCATTCCAAAGCCGTCTGTAGACAGAGAAGCCAGTGGCAAGCCTGCCAATATTACGTTACAGCCTTTAATGACCAATCAGGATCGTTTGGAGCGGACAGCATCTCTGGTTCCATCAGATACAGAAACAGAGACGATCACGGCGGAAGCCTTGTGCGATGAACTGACAGCGGGCTTAGCGGAAGTGCTGTACATGGACCAAAACGAGATTGATCCAGACGAAGCATTCATAGATATCGGTATGGACTCGATTACCGGGCTCGAATGGATAAAAGCAATAAATAAACAGTATGGCACATCACTAAATGTCACAAAGGTATATGATTATCCGACAACACGTGATTTCGCTGTTTACTTAGCACACGAGTTAAGCACACAGGCTGGGGAGAAAAAACAAACGGAGACGTACACGCCGATAAGACAAAAAACAGCGGTACCTGCTGCTAAACCGGCTAATATATCTCTGCAGCCGTTAGAACATCATCAGCCAGTGCAAGAGGAGGCTGAAGAAACGATTCAATATGCAGCGGCAGAAATATCTGCATCAAGACAATATACTGTAGCAATTGAAACGCTGCATGAAAACTTGAGCGAAAGCATAGCAGACGTGTTATACATGGAGCCATACGAGGTGGATATTGACGAAGCGTTTATAGATATCGGAATGGACTCGATTACCGGACTCGAATGGATAAAAGCGGTGAACAAGCAATACGGAACGTCATTTACGGTAACCAGAGTATATGATTATCCAACGATACGTGATTTTGCCGAAATGCTAAAGTCCGAGCTTGGAACTCATCTTGATAGAAAGATAGAGCATACTGACTCTTTCGAAGCAGCCCAGCAAAAGCCAGCAGCACCATCTAATCCAAAGCCGGCAGAACGGCCGCTACAGCCTGTTCAACATCCAATAAAGAAAGAACATGAGAAGAAAACGGTTCCTGTTCTTCAAGACCGCCCGGAGGATGCGATAGCGATTGTCGGGATGTCGGGAAGATACCCGGGCGCTCGTAATGTAAGAGAGTACTGGGATAACCTGGTTCATGCGAGAAATGCCATTCGGGACATTCCAACATCACGGTGGGATGTTGACAAATACTATGATCCTGTCCTCAACAAAAAAGGGAAAGTCTATTGCAAATCAATGGGGATGCTTGATGATATTGAACATTTTGATCCGTTGTTTTTTAATATTCCACCGTCAGAAGCTGAACTGATGGACCCGCAGCATCGAATCTTTTTGCAGGAAGGCTATAAAGCCTTTGAGGACGCTGGGTACAACGCCCGAACTTTAAATGAGAAAAAATGCGGTGTATATCTCGGCATTATGAGCAATGAATACGGGGTCATGCTGAACCGGCAGGCAAGAGCAAATGCCACCGGGAACAGCTTTGCGATCGCTGCGGCGCGTATTCCATATTTTCTTAATTTAAAAGGGCCTGCGATTCCTATTGACACCGCTTGTTCATCTTCATTGGTCGGCACACATTTAGCGCGGCAGGCACTTATAAACAAAGAAATTGATATGGCGCTGGTCGGCGGGGTCAGCTTATACCTGACGCCGGAATCTTACATCAGTATGTGTGAGGCCGGCATGCTTTCACCTGATGGACAATGTAAAGCATTTGACAATGGCGCGAATGGTTTTGTGCCCGGCGAGGGTGCGGGTGCGCTGGTTCTGAAAAGGCTGAAAGATGCGGAAGCGGACCGTGACCATATTTATGGCATCATCATTGGCTCGGGTATTAATCAGGACGGGAAAACAAACGGAATCACAGCACCGAGTGCGAAAAGCCAAATGGACCTGGAAAGAGACATATATGAAACATACGGCATACATCCTGAGAGTATCAGTTATGTCGAGATGCATGGCACAGGAACAAAACAAGGCGATCCAATTGAATTAGAAGCTCTGTCCACCGTATTTCAAGAAAAAACAGACAAAAAGCAGTTTTGCGCAATCGGTTCCGTCAAAAGCAATATTGGCCATACATCCGCGGCGGCAGGAGTAGCCGGGGTTCAAAAAGTGTTATTGTGCATGAATCATAGAACACTTGTGCCGACATTGAACTTCACGACGCCGAATGAGCATTTTGAATTTGAGCATTCTCCTTTATACGTAAATACGGAGCTTAAGCCTTGGGAAACGGCTGATGGAAAACCGCGGAGAGCATGTGTGAGCTCTTTCGGATATAGCGGAACGAATGCCCATATTGTGATAGAGGAATATCAGCCTGAAAAGAGGAACGATCGATTAACAAAGCAGCACCGCTCAGCATTATTTGTACTCTCAGCGAAAAAAGAGAAGCAATTGAAGGCCTATGCGGAAGCAATGAAAGATTTCGTAACTTCCAATGAAGATATCGATCTGGAGGATATGGCATACACACTTCAGACGGGCCGGGAAGCAATGGATTATCGCATGGCGTTTTTGGCGGATTCGAGAGAAATGCTGATCAAAGCTTTAGATGATTATTTGGCTGAAATGCCGAACGGCAGCATATTTGCTGCTCACGTGAAAACGAAGAAGAGCGAAATCAAGCTGTTTGAAACGGATCATGATGCCAAAGCATTGCTGCAAACATGGATAGAGAAAAAAAGGCTGGAGAAAGTAGCGGAACTATGGGTGAAAGGGCTGCAGATAGATTGGAACAAGCTTTATGGGGAATACACGCCTCGCCGAATCAGCCTGCCTGCTTATCCGTTCGCGGAAGAGTATTACTGGCTGCCAACTCAAGAAGGTGAACCCGAAACCATTGCTACAGCACTCCCTCATTCCGAACTGGTGCCAAAACGCTGCTTTCTGCGTAAACAGTGGCAGCCTTGTCCGATTGAACCGGCAGAAATGACGAATCAAACCGTCGCCATTTTGGCAAATGAGGAGACAATGGCATTAGCGGAAGAGCTTTCGACGTATTTCTCGACATACCGTATATTTGACAGCCAAGAGCTGGATCGGGTATCTGCTGCTGACTATGAACACGTTGCTGGAGCAATCGATCTGATCGGGTGCGGAACGGGCCATGAGCATTCTATGGGCTGGATAAACTGGCTCCAAAAGCTGATCGAGCAAGGACGTGCAAGCAAGCATCATTTGACGGTCTTGGGTGTAACAAAGGGGCTGGAGGCCTACGCAAATGAGGGTGTTCTTTTGTCTGGTGCTTCACGGGCCGGTTTATACCGCATGCTTCAAAGTGAGTACAGCCATCTTACTTCAAGACATGCAGATATGGAATGCGAAGCCTCTCATGAGGAGCTGGCCAGACTGATTGCAGTTGAATATTATGCCAAGAGCACAGAATCAGAAGTCTGTTATCGAAACGGACAGCGATATCGCGCATATTTGACAGAGCAGCCAGCAGAAGCCGCTCTAAGTCATAAGCAAGTATCGTTTTCAACAGACAAAGTCCTGCTTATTACAGGCGGGACAAGAGGTCTCGGCTTGCTGTGTGCGCGGCATTTTGTGAAAACATACGGCGTTAAGCGGCTGGTCCTTATCGGCCGTGAAGAGCTTCCGCCGCGTGACCAGTGGAATTCGGTAAAAATTTCCTCGCTTTCCGAGAAAATAAAAGCCGTTCAAGAGCTAGAAGACATGGGTGCGCAAGTTCAGGTGCTGTCTCTGGATCTCACAGACAGGGTTGCTGTCGAACAGAGCCTGAAGACAATACACGAAACAATGGGGGCGATTGGCGGAGTCATCCATTGTGCCGGGATGGTGAACAAACAAAACCCGGCTTTTATCAGAAAATCACTAGAAGAGATCGGACAGGTGCTTGAACCGAAAGTCGAAGGTCTGCAAACGTTGTTTGACCTGCTTCAAGATGAACCATTGGCGTTTTTCACCTTGTTTTCATCAGTATCAGCGGCCATCCCTGCACTAGCAGCAGGACAAGCTGATTACGCGATGGCAAATGCTTTTATGGATTATTTTGCGGAGGCTCATCAAGATAAATGTCCCATTGTAAGCATTCAGTGGCCTAACTGGAAGGAGACCGGTTTAGGCGAGGTTCGAAGCAAAGCTTTAGAACAAACTGGATTGATCAGTTTGACAAACGACGAGGGATTACAGCTGCTTGACCAGATTCTATCAGACAGACAGTATGCTGTCGTGCTGCCGGCAGTACCAGATACAAACGTTTGGAAGCCGGATAAGCTGATGCAGCCGTCATTGCCTGTCGAAGCTCTCTCGCATCCTGAGACGAAAGAGCAAACCAGCACTCGCAACCTGTTCCCTGAAACAGTCGACTGGCTCGTAACTCTTTTTTCAGATGAACTGAAAATAGCTGCAGAAGACTTTGAAACGGATGAACCTTTCCAAGAATACGGAATCGACTCGATTATATTGGCCCAGCTGGTACAGCAGATGAATCAACAATTAAATGGAGATATTGATCCGTCAATCTTGTTTGAATACCCGACAATAGAATCCTTTGCACACTGGCTCATTTCGAAATATGACATATCAGCTGTTTTACAGCCATCTGTTCCTGAGAAACAGACACCTCTCAAGCCGCAATCAGCAATGAAACAGAAGCTGGTGCCAGAACAGCGGCCGCAACAGATAAGCCATGAAAAAACGGCACTTCTTGCTGAGGACATCGCTATCATCGGTCTTAGTTGCAGGTTCCCGGGAGCAGAAACCCTAGAGGAATACTGGGATTTAATACGTGATGGACGGTCTGCGATTGCGCCTGTTCCGCCTGAACGATTCGGGAACTCCAGCTCGAATTACGCGGGCCTCATTGATGAAATGAACCGATTTGATCATGATTTCTTCATGATGTCCGAAAGCGATGTCAGAGCGATGGACCCTCAAGCTTTGGCTGTATTGGAGGAAAGCTTGAAGCTATGGTATCACGCGGGTTATACAGAGAAAGAAGTGAAAGGCATGAGGGCTGGTGTTTATATAGGAGGCCGCAGCCAGCACAAGCCTGATCCGGCCAGTCTTTCAAAAGCAAAAAATCCGATAGTCGCTGGTGGACAAAACTATTTAGCGGCTAACATCTCACAATTTTTTGACTTGAAGGGACCGAGTATTGTCCTGGATACCGCTTGTTCCTCTGCACTGGTGGGGCTGAATATGGCCATTCAGGCTCTGCGAAGCGGAGATATTGAGGCAGCGGTTGTAGGCGGCGTCAGTTTGCTTGATGCTGATGCGCATCGAATGTTTCATGAGCGCGGACTTTTATGTGACAAACCGTCATTCCATATTTTTGATAAGCGGGCAGACGGTGTCATTTTAGGAGAAGGCGTGGGCATGGTTCTCGTCAAAACCGTCAGCCAAGCGGTTGAAGACGGAGATTCCATATATGCAGTCATTAAAGCCGCTGCGATTAATAATGACGGAAGAACGGCAGGCCCATCATCTCCGAATCTCGAGGCACAAAAGGACGTCATGCTGTCAGCGCTTGAAAAAAGCGGCAAAAAGACTGAAGAGATCAGCTATCTCGAAGCGAACGGATCGGGGTCGGCAGTAACAGATTTACTTGAATTAAAGGCAATCCAGTCCATTTACCGTTCTGAATCAAAGGCTCCGTTAGGGCTGGGATCGGTGAAACCTAACATCGGCCATCCATTATGTGCAGAGGGGATTGCGAGCCTGATTAAAGTAGCTTTAATGCTGAAGCATAGACAATTGGTTCCGTTCCTGTCAGGTAATGAAAATATGCCGTATTTTGATATAGAAAAAACAGATTTGTATTTCAGCAGATCGCAAGCCGAGTGGAAGGAGACAACGCCGGCTGCGGCAATTAATTGTTTTGCAGATGGCGGAACGAACGCCCATCTCATTATAGAAGCCTGGAATGAATCGGTTGCTCGTCCAATTAGAAGAAAACCTCTGCCTTTGCCGGAATTAAATAGGCAGCCTGTTTTAATCAAACCATCAGCTCAAAATGTGCAGGAAAAAGTGCATTCAGACACAGGGGCTTCTAAAGATATGTTTTGGAAAACTTTCAAATAAGAGAGGAGTGGGAAAATGATAACTGAACAACTGCACATTTCATTAAATAATCCAATCATGTCCAACCACAAGGTATATGGACAAGCGTTATTACCCGGCCTTGCTTATATAGATTTGATCTACCAAGTATTCCAGGAACATGGTTATGCATACCAAGAGCTTGAATTAAAAAACCTAACCATTTTTTACCCTTTGATCGCAGATGAGTCATATGACATTGCCCTGACCATTCACGTGTCTGAAAGAAAGGAAGGGACATGGTCCATCATCATCGACGGACAAAAACAGCATGGAGAATCACTATCTGACAAGAGACAATATGTGACTGCTGACATGCATCGTAAAGAGCAAACCGCTTTTGCCGAATCAATAGACCTTAATCAGTGGAAAAGTACAGCTGACAGGATTCTGAATTTAGATGAGATCTATGAACAATGCCGATCTCAAGAGTTAGTGCATACCGGCATGATGAAGGCGGAAGGACAGATTTATGAAGCCAAAGAGGGGGCTGTAATTGATTTAGCAGTCGGACAGGAAGCATTGCGTCATTCTGATGCTTTTCTGTTTCATCCGACGCTTATTGACGGCAGCGGCATAGGTTCAAGCTGCCTGATCTCAGATCAAACGATGTACCTGCCATTGTATTATGAATCGTTTTCTGCTTCAGAACGATTGCAAAAAGGATGTACAGCACGGATCCTCTCCTCATCTGTGCGCCAAAAGAAAGAACTCACTTATATGACGATTGAATATTTTAATTCAGCAGGACAAAAAGTGGCCGAGCTGAAACAATTTGCAGGCAAGTCTGTACGGAATATGTCAGCCTTTCATTCTGCAAAAGAAATTCAAGAAGAAAGAGCTGCTGTCTCTCAGAACATCAGTCGGGACTATCCCGCATTTGAAATGTATTTGCGTCAGCTGCTTGCTAAGCAGCTTGAAAGGCCGGCAGAACAAATGGATATCCACGCTGGGTACTATGAGCTTGGTATGGATTCTCCGTCATTGCTTACCGTGGTTCAGGAAATTGGAGATAAGGTTGGAGCGGATCTTGCTCCGACACTGCTGTTTGAATTTACAACAATTGCAGAACTAGCTGCTCATCTTGCTGATCACTATTCAATTGGAGAGGCGGACGATGCTGTCCGCCAATCTCCTTCACCAATTGATGGTGTTACCTCTTCACCAGAGATCGGGGAGGACATAGCCATTATCGGAATGGCGGGACGCTATCCTAAGGCGAAAAATATACAGGAATTTTGGGAACAGCTTAAAGCGGGTACCGACTGCATCACAGAGATTCCAAACTCACGCTGGGAATGGAAAGAAAACAATGGACTGGATTCACCTTCGGGCAAGCCATTGTCAAAATGGGGCGGGTTTATCGAGGATGCTGATTGCTTTGATCCTCAATTTTTCAGAATCTCTCCGCGTGAAGCGGAAATGATGGACCCTCAGGAACGGTTATTTTTAGAGACGTGCTGGGAAGCTATTGAAGATGCGGGTTATACACCAGAGACAATTGCTTCACCGCAGGGAGAAAATAAAAGACAGCATGTCGGTGTGTTTGCCGGCGTAATGCATAAGGACTATTCCCTTATAGGGGCTGAAGCTCTATCAGAACACAATCCATTTCCTTTATCGCTGAATTATGCGCAAATCGCCAACAGGGTCTCTTACTATTGTAATTTCCACGGCCCAAGCATGGCGGTGGACACGGTCTGCTCTTCCTCATTAACTGCGGTTCATCTGGCAATAGAGAGCATCCGGAATGGAGAATGCGAGGCCGCGCTTGCCGGAGGCGTCAATTTGTCATTGCATCCGGCTAAATATATCAGCTATGGCAGTGTAGGAATGCACTCAAGTGACGGCTATTGCCATACTTTCGGCAAAGGCGGAGATGGCTACGTATCTGGGGAAGGTGTCGGGACAGTATTGCTAAAACCGCTGCGAAAAGCTGAACAGGACGGTGACCGAATCTATGCTGTCATCAAAGGCAGTGCGATAAATCATGTAGGAAAAGTAAGCGGAATTACAGTACCGAGCCCGGTAGCTCAAGCTGATGTTATCGAAGCGTGTCTAGAAAAAACAGGAATTGATCCGCGCACCATCAGCTATGTTGAAGCCCATGGCACTGGCACCTCATTGGGAGATCCGATTGAAATACAGGGGTTAGTAAAAGCTTTCAGCCGCAATACGCAGGACAAGCAATTCTGTTCAATTGGTTCTGTTAAATCGAATATTGGCCATGCTGAAGCTGCAGCCGGCATTAGCGGCTTAACGAAGACTGTCCTGCAGCTGCATCATAAAACCTTGGTGCCGTCATTACATTCAGAAGAGCTGAATCCTTATTTGAAGCTTGATCAAACCCCATTTTTTGTCCAGCATGAAACAAAGGAATGGGAGCAGCCATCTTTTACAGAAAACGGGGTGGACGTCACATATCCCCGCCGTGCCGGTTTAAGTTCGTTTGGCGCTTCAGGATCAAATGCGCATCTTATTTTGGAAGAATATATTCCGGCAGAGAGCCATTCAGAGACGATTTTAACGAAAAATGAAGAAATAGTGATACCTTTGTCTGCGAGAAACAAAGATCGTCTGCAGGCTTACGCTCTTAAACTTCTTGATTTTCTTAGCGAGGACGTCAATCTTTTAGCGTTAGCTTATACCATGCAGGCAGGGCGGGTTGAAATGGAGGAGCGTGCGGCCTTCATCGTAAAAGACATAAAAGATTTAACGGCTAAACTTCGGGCGTTTGCCAATGGAGAAGAAGAGATCGAGGGCTGCTGGACCGGACAAGCCAAGGAGAATCAGGAGGCGGCTGGGCTAGCATCGGTAAATGCGCTGAATAACAATTTGACAACAGACAGTGAAATGATGGAAATGGCGAAAGCATGGGTTCAAGGACAGCGGGTCACCTGGGACGACCTATACGGCGATCGCAAGCCGCTTAAAATCAGTGTTCCGACCTATCCGTTTGCAAGGGAGCGCTACTGGATCCCGGTTCCTGAAATGAAAACCAGCACTGTGAATCATATCTTACATCCGCTGGTGCACCGCAATACATCAGACTTTACTGAGCAGCGCTTTAGCTCTGTATTTACAGGCACGGAATTTTTTCTTTCTGATCATGTTGTACAGGGACAGAAGATTTTGCCGGGCGTTGCCTATTTAGAAATGGCAAGGGAAGCAGCGGAAAAAGCTGCAGGCGATCTGGACGGCGAACAAAGAGTGGTGTCGCTTAAAGACATTGTGTGGGTGCGTCCTATCACGATTGAAAGTGAACCAAAAGAAATACATATTGGCCTTTTTCCTGAGGATAACGGGGAAATCTCCTTTGACATTTATAGCAGCTCTGAACATAAAGAAGAAGCCCTGACGATACACTGCCAAGGCCGCGCTGTCATTTCAGATGAAGCGGACACTTCCATTTTAAACCTTTCATCAATACAGACAGAATGCAGTTTGGACACAGTGACGTCAGAACAATGCTATGCAGCGTTTCGAAAGATTGGGCTTGACTATGGAGAGGGCTATCAAGGGATTGAAAAAGTCTATGTCGGCAAAGATCAATTGCTTGCAAAAATCTCGTTACCCGCTTTTCTAAAAAACGACAAGCAGCATTTTGCGCTCCACCCGAGTTTGATGGATTCCGCGTTCCATGCCACAGTCGGTTTTATCGTTAGCTCAGTCAATGCCGCTGGACAAGCTCAGACGCTGTCTCTTCCATTTGCGTTGCAGGAGGTTGATATTTTCAGCCCATGTCCAGAGAAGATATGGTCTTATATTCGATACAGTTCAGACAGTAAAGCGGAGGACAAAGTCAGAAAGTATGATATTGATTTATGTGATGAGAACGGACACGTTTGTGTGCGAATGAAGGGTGCCTCGATGCGGGCACTTGATGGAGAGCAGCATTCAATGCCGAAACTATTAACTGATTCTCAGCTGACCGGGCATACGATGATGATCCCTGTCTGGGAACCAGTCTCTCTAGAAGCGGAGGATAATGCTTCGTTTGCTGGTAAAAGAGCTGTTTTATGCGGAGCTGCTGAAGCTGATCGGACTTTCATAAAGCATCATTATCCGCAAATTTCCTTTGTCGATATCCGCCCTGCAGATGACATTGAGGCAATAGCGGACAAACTGCAAGCGTACGGAAGCATTGACCATTTCTTGTGGATTGCCCCGTCAGACCTGGAGAATAGTGATAAACAAGGAGAAGCTGTTCTTCACTTATTTAAGTTCGTGAAAGCTTGCCTGCAATTAGGCTATGGCGAGAAACAACTTGAATGGTCTCTTGTGACCGTCCAAGCGCAGCCGGTTACGCAACATGAAGCAGTACAACCCGCTCATGCAAGCATTCATGGGCTTGCCGGCACAATGGCAAAGGAATATCCACACTGGAAAATCCGTCTTCTCGATCTTGAAAAAGGCTGCACATGGCCGGTAAATCACATGTTTGCGCTCCCAGCTGACCGCCTTGGCCATGCTTGGGCCTATCGTAATCAGCAATGGCATCAGCAGCAATTGATCCCATATCGGCACTCACTGTCAGGCGACACGCTGTATAGGAAAGGCGGAGTCTATGTGGTCATCGGAGGAGCCGGGTATATCGGAGAGGCGTGGAGTGAGTACATGATCCGCCGCTACCAGGCGCAAATCGTTTGGATTGGGCGAAGTCAACTTAATGCTGCCATCCAGTCAAAAATAGACCGACTTTCGGCGCTTGGCCCTGAGCCTTTCTACATTGCAGCCGATGCAGCCGATAAGCATTCATTGCAGCAGGCTTATGAACAAGTGAAAAAACGTCATCCTCATATTCACGGGATTGTTCACTCTGCGATGGTTTTATTTGAGCAAAGCCTGGAAAAAATGAAGCCGGAAGAATTCACCGCTGGACTGGCGGCGAAGATCGATGTCAGTATTCAGATGGCCCAAGTGTTCCGCCAGGAGAATGTAGATTTTGTTTTATTCTTCTCTTCGCTTGTAGCCCATATCAAAAATGTGAAGCAAAGCCATTATGCCTCTGGCTGTACATTTGCAGATGCTTTTGCTCACCGGCTTTCTCAGAGCTGGGCATGCCCTGTAAAAGTCATGAACTGGGGATATTGGGGGAATAGTGAAGCGGCTGAGGATGAACATTATGTACAGCTCATGAATCAAATCGGCTTAGGTTTAATTGAGCCTGCGGAGGCTATGAAGGCGCTGGAAGCGCTGCTTTCTGGGCCAGTCAGCCAAACAGCTTTCATTCATACGACAAAGCCTGTAGCAGTCGAAGGCGTGAATCAGAATGAATTCATCACTCTTTATCCAGAGCAACCTTCAGCAGATGCAGAGAGCCTGATGGAGCGTCTGCCGACTACGGGACGATTTCAAAGAGTGACACATGAAGAGCTTGATGATCTTCTTTACAGGCTGTTGTTAGGACAGCTGCAAACAGCCGGGCTGTTTGATGGTTATACATTATCGGTTGAACGTCTTCAACAATATAAGACTCGTGAATTTTATGGAAAATGGATTCGGCAAAGCAGCGAATTTCTCTTGCAGCATGGCTATCTTAAGAAAGTTGGAGATTCATTGGTGAGGAAGGACCAAGCAGAGGATATCGAGCTGCTTTGGCTAGAATGGAACGCGAAAAAAGAAAAGTGGCTTAAAGACAGCGAGACAAAGGCGATGGTTGTATTAGCAGAGGCCATGCTGCAAGCATTACCGGATATTTTGACAGGGAAAGTCCCTGCAACAGATATCATGTTCCCGCATTCCTCGATGGAACTGGTGGAAGGCATTTATAAGCATAACCAAGTGGCAGACTATTTTAATAAAGTGCTTGCCGATACATTATTAGCTTATCTGGATGAACGTCTGAAGCACGACCCTGAGGCATCGATTCGCATTATGGAAATAGGCGCAGGCACAGGCGGCACGAGTGCCGGAATCTTTGAAAAACTGAAACCATATCAAAAGCACATCAATGAATATTGCTATACAGATCTGTCTAAAGCATTTTTGCTGCATGCAGAAAAGGAATATGGGGCGGAAAATCCGTACCTGACATATCAGCTTTTTGATGTGGAAAAACCGATTGATCAGCAGGAATTTGAAGCGGGAGGCTATGATGTCGTCATTGCCGCTAATGTCCTTCACGCAACAAAAAATATCCGTCAAACACTGCGGCATACAAAAGCGGTAATGAAAAACAACGGAATGCTGCTGCTGAATGAAATGGCGGGAAACAGCCTGTTCCCTCACATCACCTTTGGTCTTTTGGAAGGCTGGTGGCTGTATGAAGATCCTGCAGTGCGGATTCCCGGCTGTCCAGGCTTACATCCTGACAGCTGGAAAGCGGCACTTGAAAGCGAAGGCTTTGAATCTGTCTTTTTCCCGGCCGAGGCGGCACATGATCTGAGTCACCAAATCGTCGCAGCCTCAAGCAACGGGCTGGTTCGACGTATGATGAAAAATGTGATCTTGCCGGAGAAGGTTGTTTCACAAGCGTCTAATCAGGAGCCAGCCTACATTCATACCATAGATTCAGAGGAAGCTGGACAATCGAAACATGCTCTCCTAAGAGAAAAAAGCACAGAATATATGAAAAAACTAATCGGGGAAACGTTGAAAATTCCTGCAGGAAAGATTGAGTCATCTGAACCGCTTGAAAAGTACGGTATTGATTCTATCGTTGTTGTCCAGCTGACGAATACATTGCGTAAAGAATTTGACCATGTAAGCAGCACTTTATTTTTCGAGTACCAGACCATTGACGCATTAGTGGAGCATTTCATCAAAACAAAAACAGAAGCGCTGATGAAATTAACAGGTCTTGACCGTCAAGTTCAACAACAGACACCGGCCGAAAGCAGAACCCAATCTTCACAGAAACCTGATCAGGCCGCTAAAAGAACACGGCGCTATCGCAAGCTTGGCTTCAGCGGGGAGAAAGAAACACCGACAAACACTCTTGCAAGCCGTGACGTTGCCATTATCGGCATTTCTGGACGCTATCCTCAGGCGGAAACAGCAGAAGACTTTTGGAACAACCTAAAAGAAGGAAGAAATTGTATTGAGGAAATTCCGAAAGAACGCTGGGATTGGAAAGTTTATTACGATAAAGAAAAAGGAAAAGAAGGATCAATTTATACGAAATGGGGCGGATTTATCAAGGATATGGACAAGTTTGACCCATTATTCTTTCAGATTTCTCCGCTTGAGGCAGAAAGAATGGACCCTCAGGAGCGATTATTTCTGCAAACCGCTTATGCAAGTATTGAAGACGCGGGATACACGCCTGACTCGCTCTGTTCAAGCAGAAAAATCGGCGTCTTTGCCGGAGTCATGAACAAAAATTATCCGACCGGATACGGCTATTGGTCTATCGCCAACAGAATATCCTATTTACTGAATTTTCAAGGCCCGAGTCTTGCAGTCGATACAGCCTGCTCATCCTCCCTGACAGCGATTCATTTAGCGCTGGAAAGCATTTATAGCGGATCGAGTGATTGTGCCATTGCCGGCGGTGTCAATTTAGTTGTCGACCCGGTTCACTATCAGAATTTATCTGTCATGAATATGCTCTCTGCTAGTGATACATGTAAATCATTCGGCGATGATGCAGATGGATTTGTCGACGGTGAAGGCGTAGGCGCCATTGTGTTAAAGCCGCTGCAGCAAGCAATAGCGGACGGTGACCATATTTACGGTGTGATAAAGGCAAGTGCCATTAATAGCGGAGGAAAAACAAATGGATACACGGTTCCAAATCCTCATGCACAGGCACAGGTGATTAAAGAAGCAATGGAGCGCGCCGACATTCCTGCCCGAACCATCAGTTATTTAGAGGCGCATGGAACAGGCACTGCATTAGGAGATCCGATTGAGATAGCGGGGTTAACAAAAGCATTCGAGAAAGATACGCAGGAGAAACAGTTTTGTGCGATCGGCTCCAGCAAATCAAATATCGGTCATTGTGAAAGTGCAGCCGGAATTGCAGGGCTGACAAAAATACTTTTTCAGTTTAAATATGGCCAAATTGCGCCATCATTGCATGCTCAGCGGTTGAATCCGAACATCGAGTTCAGCCATACGCCATTTGTCGTTCAGCAGCAACTTGGTGAATGGAAACGCCCGGTGATTGGCGGGCAAGAGGTGCCTAGGCGCGCTGGCTTGAGCAGTTTTGGCGCCGGAGGGTCCAATGCCCATATCATCCTGGAAGAATATATTCCAAGAACGGGGGCGCAAACGCCGAAAGACCATCCTCCAGCGATGATTGTGCTGTCGGCCAAAAACATGGAACGCTTGCAAGAAAAAGCGGAACAGCTGCTTACAGCCATCAAACAAAAAAGGTACCGCGAAACAGACCTGATCAGGATCGCCTATACCTTGCAAACAGGCCGTGAAGCAATGGAAGAACGGCTGGCCTTTATAGCGGAATCACTAGAGGATCTTGAGAGAAAGCTGAACGATTTTATCGAAAACAAAGCAGACAGCCTGTATCTGGATCGCATCGATAATAACAAAAAAGCGTTAGCAGTCTTATCAGCGGATGAGGATACGGAAAAAATCATAGATGCATGGATGAGCAAAGGGAAATACACGAAACTGCTGGATCTTTGGGTGAAAGGCTTGTCTTTCGACTGGGGCATGCTGTACGGCACCCAAACGCCTGTCCGGATCAGTCTTCCGGCATATCCATTTGCAAAAGAACGTTACTGGGCACCAGGCGCGGCAAAGGCCCCGGTGTCTATAGAACAGGATCATGATCAGCAAACAGAAGAACCTTTCAAGGTTATGACGTTTCAAGAAGTGTGGAAAGAAGAGCCGGCGACTCTCACATCGAAACGTATCAAAACGCTCATCTGTTTTCTGACTGAAAGAGAAAAGCAAAACGCATTTGCTTCAGCCCTGAAAAACGTTGATCAAGACACCAAGGTCATTTTTATATCACAGGGCGAAGTGTACAGCAAACAGTCTGAATATAGCTACCAGATTGTGCGGCAAGAACCCGTTACTTTTGAAAAGGCCTTCCAGAGCATTAAAGAAGAACTTGGAGAGCCAGATGCAATCCTCTATATGTGGCCTATGGAAGACAAGCGCTGTATAAAGGACCATTCCTGTATTGTTTACCTATTACAAGGTATGTCCGCAGCAAAGCTTCATCCTTCACGGCTGCTGCTGGCAGGGTGTTTTGAAGATGGTCTTGACCGAAGCTATCTGGAATCATGGATTGGCTTCGAACGTTCACTCGGGCTTGTCCTTCCGCATACAAAAGTGACTGGAATCTTTCAGCCGGCGGAACAAGGATCGATGGATGATTGGACACGTAAAATATGGGCAGAATTACAGGCTTCAGCTGAACAAACGGTTTTGTATCAGAATGCGAAACGATATGTAAATCACATTGAACAGACAACGATACAACCGGACGACAGCAAATTGAAGTCTGGCGGTACTTACCTGATTACAGGCGGTGTAGGAGGGCTTGGTTATTTATTTGCCAAGCATTTGGCCAAAAACTATGCCGCAAACCTGATTTTGACAGGGCGGTCGCCTTTTAATGATGAAAAGCAAAAGCAAATAAAAGAATTAAAGAATCTAGGCGGCGAAGCGATGTATGCAGAAGCAGATGTGTCTGATCCTATCGCAATGGGAGACTGCGTAAAAAGAGGGAAAGACCGATTCGGTGCCATCAACGGTGTCATTCATGCAGCCGGGATCGAGAGCGACTCTGCTATTTTTGACAAAAAGATCGAAAGCTTCCAGCGCATCATTGAACCGAAAATCAACGGCACGATAGCGCTTGATGAATGGCTTAAAAATGAAGACCTTGATTTTATGTGTTATTTTTCTTCTTCTTCTGCGGTTTTGGGGGATTTTGGATGTTGTGATTATGCGATTGGCAATAGGTTTCAGATGGCTTACGCACAATACAGAAATGAGCTGCATAACGGTAAAACGTTTGTCATCAACTGGCCTGTGTGGAAGGATGGCGGAATGAAGATCGGTGATGAGGAAACAACGGATATGTACCTGAAATCAAGCGGCCAACGCTTCCTAGAAGCCGAGGAAGGTATCCGTATGTTTGAGCACATCCTAGCTCAGCAGGATGCTCAGCATCTCGTGATAGCCGGTCAGCCCAGCCGTGTCAGCAGATTTTTAGGAATGACTGAACCAGCTATTCCAGAACCGGCCACTCAAGCCCCTCTAGCACAAGAAAACAAGGATAAGGTAAAAACACTAAGCATTGAAAAGCGTTTAGAACACGACTTGAAAGAGCATATTCACACATTGCTTAAGATTTCAAAGGACAAGCTGAATTTGAACAAAAATTGGGCCGACTTCGGATTTGATTCGATCTATTTGGCTAAATTCTCGAATGTGTTATCAAAGCATTTCAACATCGAAGTGACACCGGCTTTATTTTTCGGCTATTCGACTTTACAAGAATTGATCGGCTTTTTCTTAACCGATCATAAAGAGCTGATTGAAGCATTTTACCGGGATGATGCATCAGAGGCGCAAAAGCCCCCTGAAGCTTATGCAGCAATTCCTGTAGCTTTAGAACCGGAAACCAGTAAACAAAGCATTCGGCAGGTTCACGATGAGCCTATTGCCATTATCGGCATGAGCGGCAGGTTCCCTCAAGCTGATTCGGTCCATGAGCTGTGGGATAATCTGAAAAACGGTAAATCGTGTATCTCTGACATTCCGGGCGAACGCCGGGACTGGGGGAGAGCTAACAGAGATCCAGAAAAAGCAGTGCCAAGGTGGGGTGCATTTTTGAAGGACATAGACCGGTTTGATCCGCTGTTTTTTCAAATATCGCCTAAAGAAGCCGAAAGCATGGATCCGCGCCAGCGCATTTTTCTAGAGGAAGCATGGCACACGTTTGAAGACGCCGGCTATATGGGAGATCGGATAAAAGGAAAATCCTGCGGTGTTTATGTAGGTGTGGAAGAAGGGGAATATGCGCACCTAACCGGAGATTCGGATTACATTAACGGAACACAAAACGCCACATTGTCTGCGAGAATCGCATACGCATTGGATTTAAAAGGGCCTAATATGGCTTTGACAGCAGCATGTTCATCTGGACTTGTAGCGATTCACCAGGCATGTTCAGCTCTGCGTCAGGGGGATTGTGAAATGGCTTTAGCGGGCGGCGTCAGCTTGAATATTTCTCACATGTCTTTTGAGGCGCTGACAAGGGCCGAAATGCTGTCTCCGAACGGACAATGCAAAGTGTTTGACCAGGATGCCAATGGTCTTGTGCCAGGTGAAGCGGTGGCTGCTGTTCTCTTGAAACCATTATCAAAGGCAATTGAAGATAAAGATCATATTTATGGCTGCATCAAGGCCAGCGGCGTGAATTACGATGGCAAAACCAACGGCATTACTGCGCCAAATCCTTTTAGCCAGGCAGAATTGATCGAAAATATTTATGAAAAAAATGAAATCAATCCGCTCGATATTCAATATGTGATGGCGCACAGTACCGGCTCGAATCTTGGTGATCCGCTTGAGGTCCAAGCGTTAACGAGCGTGTTCAGCAAATATACGAAGCAGAAGCAATTCTGTATGATCAGCTCAATTAAACCTTTAATCGGACACACATTTGCAGCGTCAGGAACGGTTGCTTTAATCAGTATGCTGATGGCTATGAAAAACCAGATCATTCCGGCCACTCATCACTGTGAATCGGAAAACCCGTATATTCCGTTTAAAGAAAGCCCATTTGTGCTTTGCAAAGAAAACCGTTCGTGGATCAGGAAAAATCAGAAGCCGAGGATGGGAACGATCAGCACGACTGGAATCAGCGGCACCAATGCACATGCAGTCATTGAAGAATACATTCCGGATGATCAGCCGTCCACACAGCGGCATCAAGGGTCACCGCAGGTCATCGTGCTTTCAGCCCAAAATGACGATCGGCTTCAGGATGCTGCCTGCCGCATGATTGCGTATCTGGAGCAGAATCATAACTTTTCTTTACCTGATGTGGCATATACGCTTCAGGTTGGGAGAAAAGCCATGGAAGCAAGGCTAGCGATCGTTGCAAACAATCAGGAGCAATTGGTGCGAAAATTGAAGGAATATGTGGAAGCAATGAAGAATGGTGGGATATCGGGCCAACAGAGATCCCTTTATACAGGATATACAGAAGGGATATTAGAAGAACAAGATGAAGCAGTTCTGCAGGCTCTCGCAAAAGAAAGAAATTTGGAAAACATCGCGGAATGCTGGGTGAAAGGATATCAGATTCCTTGGGAACTCCTTCATGATGGCGATCACGTTCGAATGGTTTCTTTACCTGGTTATCCATTTGCAAGGGAGCGGTATTGGGTTTCGTCAGGCACCGAGCAATCAGTGGCCGTTAAACAGCATTCACAAGATATGAAAACAGAGATTGACGAGCCGAATGGCAAAACCCATATTCAAAAGATCATTGTTCAATTTTTAGCACGAGAATTGGGCATATCTGAGGATCGAATCAATTTCAAAAGAAACTTTTTGGATTATGGGATGGATTCAATTCTTGGCCGAAAATTGATGCGGCATATCGAAAAAAACACGCAGCTGAAGATGGCCGGTCGGGAAATCCTTGAATGTCAGACAGTCCAAGCTCTATCTGACCATTTGGCCTTAAAAGCGGAAAAACAAAATCATAGCGCAGCAGCACATCAAATAAAGGACACGTATACAGACGAGCAAATCATCGGATTAATGCAAGAGGTGGCGCTAGGGAAATTGGATTTTAAGAGTGTGCAAAACATCATAGAAGGGAGTAAATCGTATGAATCATAAAGAAATTCTCGATGCCTTCAGATCAGGAGAATTAACCATTTCTGAGGTGGAAGAACATCTTAAAGGCATGAAGCGGCAGTTGAAAAGCCCGCTTTCAGAAGGGCAAAAAGGGCTGTGGATGCTTCAAAAAATGTCTCCTGGGATGAGTGCATATAATATTCCTTTATGCTTTCGCTTCAGCAAACCAATACATGCAGAGACGTTCAAGAAAGCCCTTCTGTTTGTACAGAGACAATATCCGATCTTAGCCAGTGTGATTCAAGAAGAAAATGGCATTCCATTTCAATCGGTTCAGTTATCAAAGGATCTTTATTTTGTGGAAGAGGATATATCAGCAATGAAATCAGCAGATATCTTTCCTTTTCTAAAAGAAAAAGCAAAAGAACCTTTCCAGTTGGAAGCTGGTCCGTTATGGCGCACACACCTTTTTCATCGGTTAGAAGAATGCATTGTTCTTATAACAATTCACCATATCATATTTGATGGTGTGTCGATGCTGACATTGATATCGGCGCTATTCGAAGCGTATCAACAATTGCTGAATGGGATTGAGCCCTTGCAGCAGCCATTAACAGCTGATTATTACGATTTTGTCGATTGGGAAAAACGGATGCTGACTGGCAGAGAAGGGGAAGAGCATCTCGCTTACTGGAAAGAACAGTTGTCTGGGAGTCTGCCAGTTCTTGATTTGCCTGCTGACCGTCCGCGGTCTTCATCACGAAAATTCAAGGGGCAAGCTTATAAAAGCTTGCTCCCTCATCACCTGAAAAATCAAATTAAATCGTTTGCCCGCACCAATCATGTGAATGAATCGGTTGTGTTTCTCTCCATTTACAAAGTGTTGCTGCATCATTATACAAAACAAAAGGATATCATTGTTGGCGTTCCGACAATGGGTCGGCAAGAAGACAGATTTGAAACCCTAATCGGTTATTTTATCAATATGATGGCTGTTCGGAGCAAGAATATCGGATCTCAGCCATTAACAGCATTTATTCGGGAACTGCAGCTGACAGTGGCTGACGGCCTGGATCATGCGGCGTTTCCGTTCCCTGCATTGGTAAGAGAGCTGAATGTAGACCGCTCGGCCCCGGATTCTCCGGTTTTTCAAACAGCTTTTCTGTACCAAAACTTTTTTCAGGCAACAGGCTTGCAAAAAGTGCTCGAACCGTATCAAACGCTTGGCATCGAATATATTGAAGACATTCGGCAAGAGGGTGAATTTGAGCTGGCGCTCGAAATATATGAGCAAGAAAATGAAACAGTGCTTCATCTTCTGTACAACCCTGATTTGTATGAACTGTCCTCCATTGAAAGCATGATGGAGAACTATATGAAGCTCGCGCAACACATGATGGATGACCCGTCTTTGCCGCTTGAAGCCTACTCTTTGCGATTAAATCAAGAACAAACTAATTTGGTGGAACAATGGAATGCGACAGGGACAAACATCGCAAATGACAAGTGTATACATGAGGTGTTTGAGGAAAAAGCGAAACAAACCCCCGATGCGGTTGCTGTGATGTTTGAAGACAGATCACTTACATATAAAGAAGTAGATGAAAAAAGCACATCTGTGGCAGTCTACCTTCAACATCAGGGTGTTAGACCTGAACAGCCCGTTGGCATTTGTGCAGAGCGTTCGTTTGATATGATCATCGGAATTTTAGGAATACTGAAAGCTGGCGGAGCGTATGTGCCGTTAGATCCAAGTTTTCCGCAAGAACGATTAGAGTACATGCTCAAAGACAGTCAGGCATCCATTGTCCTCACCCAACCTAACGTTCATGATAGGATCATCGGATTAACTGGCAGCCATGTAAAAGCGATCAATATCGAGTTAGCTTGCCGAAACGGTTATACAGACCAGCAAAGCAGCGGTTTAAAGCGGGAAGTAAAACCGGAACACCTCGCTTATATTATATATACATCGGGAAGCACCGGAGAGCCTAAAGGGGTTATGGTAGAGCATCGGAGCATTATGAATACCCTGAATTTTCTTGAATCTCACTATCCTGTAACGGCTGAGGATGCATATTTATTGAAGACGAACTATGTGTTTGATGTATCGATCTCAGAATTATTCGGATGGTTTATTGGAGATGGCCGTCTAGTGATTCTTCCGCCTAATGGGGAGAAATCACCGCAGCTTTGCATGGATTATATTGAAACATATAAAGTGACTCACATTAATTTTGTGCCGGCCATGCTGCATGTTTTTTTAGAAATGGCGAAAGACAACAAGCGATTCACAGAGGACGGTCCGCTGAAGTATATGATGGTTGCAGGTGAAGCCTTCCCTAAAGAATTAGTGAAAAAGGCGGTATCGCTCTTTACAAACTGCCGTGTTGAAAATATATACGGACCGACGGAAGCCTCCATTTACGCTGCGTATTTCGGATGCGGAAAAGGAGATATCGCAAGTCACCATACACCGATTGGAAAGCCTGTTTCCAACACGAAAATTTATATTGTGGACCAGCATTTGAAACCTGTCCCGATCGGAAAGCCTGGTGAGCTTTGCATCGCTGGAGCCGGCTTAGCAAGAGGCTATTTTAAAAAGCCGGGGCTTACGGCTGAAAAATTTATTGATAATCCCTTTGAACCAGGGACGAAGCTATATAAATCGGGTGATTCAGCAAGGTGGCTTCCTGACGGCAACATAGAATACTTGGGACGGATTGACAGCCAAGTCAAAATACGCGGTTTTCGCGTCGAGCTGGGCGCAATAGAAACAAAGCTGAGTGAATTTCCGGGCATTTTAGATCAGGCGGTAGTGGTGAAGCAGCTGGAGGGCCATCAACAGCTCGCTGCTTATTATACAGAGGAAAGCGGACATGTCTCTGCCAATCCAAAAGATTTGCGCCTTCATCTAAAATCGAGTCTGCCTGAATATATGATACCTTCACACTTTATCCGCTTAGATGAGCTTCCATTATCGCCCAGCGGAAAAGTGAACCGTAAAGAATTAGAAAAACGCGAGATCGTGTTCAACAGAAGGAAACCAAATCACTTGCAATTAACGGAAATAGAGGATCAGGTGCTGCGCATTTGGGAGGAAACGCTCAAGGTCAGCGGATTTGGGCCGGAAGACGGATTTTTCGATGCGGGCGGCGATTCGCTTCTGGCTGTAGCTGTGGCTGAACGAATCAAAAAAGAATTCGATTGTGAGTTTCATGTTACTGAGCTGTTTGAGTTTTCCACGATCCGTGCAATCAGTGAATACATTTTGGAGATGAAAAACTCAGATCTAGCCGGGACACAAAATGAAGATCATTATGATATCAAAAAAGATAGAAAACACCTAGAACAGAAGATTCCCCCTTATTTTGATGACAGTGTTGCGATTGTGGGGATATCTTGCCAGTTCCCGGGTGCGAAAAATCATCATGACTTCTGGAACCACATCAAAGAAGGCAAAGAAAGCATACGATTCTTTTCTGAAGAAGAGCTTCGCGCAAATGGAGTTCCCGAAGAATTGATACAGCATCCTGACTATGTGCCTGTGCAATCTGTGATCGAAGGGAAAGACTTATTCGATCCCGGTTTCTTTCAAATCTCGCCAAAAGATGCTGAGTATATGGACCCTCAGCTCCGCCTCTTATTGCTGCACTCCTGGAAAGCGATTGAAGATGCAGGATATGTGGCTAAGGAGATTCCGGCAACAAGTGTATATATGTCTGCAAGCAGCAATTCATATAGAACGTTATTGCCGAAGGAGACAACAGAAGGACATGAATCACCGGATGGCTATGTCTCATGGGTTTTAGCCCAAAGCGGAACCATTCCCACAATGATCTCACATAAGCTCGGATTAAAAGGGCCAAGCTATTTTGTTCATTCTAACTGTTCTTCATCACTAGTCGGTTTATATCAAGCATACAAAAGCCTGACATCGGGCGAATCACAATATGCGCTTGTCGGAGGCGCAACATTGCACGCACAATCAGCGATCGGCTACGTGCACCAAAACGGGTTGAATTTTTCAAGCGACGGGCATGTAAAGGCGTTCGATGCTTCGGCGGACGGAATGGCCGGAGGTGAAGGCGTAGCAGTCATCCTGCTGAAAAAAGCTGTGGATGCCGTAAAAGACGGAGACCATATTTATGCCATTATGCGCGGAATAGGCATCAATAATGATGGGGCAGAGAAGGCAGGCTTCTATGCGCCTAGTGTAAAAGGCCAAACAGAAGTGATACAGCATGTATTGGATACAACCAAGATCCATCCTGAAACGGTCAGTTATATTGAAGCACACGGGACGGGAACGAAATTAGGCGATCCTATTGAAATGTCTGCTCTAAATAAAGTGTACAAGCAATACACCGACAAAACACAATTTTGCGGAATTGGTTCAGTGAAAACGAATATTGGCCATTTGGATACAGCTGCGGGGTTAGCCGGATGCATTAAAGTTGCGATGAGTTTATACCATAATGAACTTGCACCGACCATCAACTGTACGGAGCCGAATCCGGATATAAAGTTTGAAAGCTCTCCTTTTTATGTTGTCCGTGAACGAAAATCGTTAGAGAAACACGCAGGTGTCCATCGGGCGGCTCTGAGCTCATTCGGCCTTGGCGGAACTAACGCCCATGCAATATTTGAGCAATATGAAAACATTTCTGATGCAGGTACCGAAAACGAAGGCAATCAGCCTTACATCATTCCTATATCAGCAAAAAATAGTGAACGGCTCCAAGTATACGCGAAGGAAATGCTGTCCTATATCAGTCAAGACGAGCAAAGGCATTTCTCTTTAAGAGATATTGCATATACCTTCCAAGTCGGCCGTGAAGCAATGGATAACAGGATCGTTTTTATAGTGAACGATCTGGAAGAGTGGAAACATCAGCTGGAAGCTTTTGTGACTGGAAAGCCGCTCGCAGAAGGCTGTATTCAAGGAGAAAAAACGAGAATGACATCCGCTGAACAGCTGCTTGGAAATGCTGAAGCAGATGATATGGCTTCATCGCGGATATCAAAAGAAGAATTGAGAAAGCTTGCCGAGATGTGGGCAAATGGCTTTCACGTTGAATGGCGCAGGCTCTATCCAAATATAAAGCCACGCCGCATCAGCTTGCCGACATACCCTTTTGCCGAAGAACGATACTGGCCTGAAAGCAGCACCGGCGCTATCACAACAATTGAACCATCTCGTTTGCATCCTTTGGTGCACCATAATACATCGGTTCTGTCAGAGCAGCGTTTCAGCTCCATTTTCACAGGACAAGAGTATTTTATTGCCGAGCATATCATTAA
The DNA here is from genome assembly GCF_044570195.1 of Bacillus sp. SG20033. Taxonomy (NCBI): domain Bacteria; kingdom Bacillati; phylum Bacillota; class Bacilli; order Caryophanales; family Bacillaceae; genus Bacillus; species Bacillus sp. SG20033. The sequence goes on from NZ_CP172606.1 coordinate 1,907,823, forward strand.
AGGCATGGCGATTTTGCCGGCGGCGGTCACGCTTGAAATGGCAAGAGCCGCTATAGAACAAGGAATTGGCGGATTGGAGGATCATGAAACTGGAATCAGGCTGAAAAATGTCGTGTGGGTTCGCCCGGTTGTAGCAGGAAGTGAGCCGGTTCAGGTAAATATCGGACTTTACGATGAAGATGGCGGACACATTGCTTATCGGATGTATGGTGATCCGGAATCCGCTGATGCAGAACCAGTTGTATATAACCAAGGTATAGCGGAATTGATTCAGTTAAAGCGAGAAAAAGCACTGGATCTTTCTAAGATCAAGAAACAATGTGATCAAAGCAGAATGGATGCTGACTCGTTTTATGAAGGGATGATCGGCGCCGATTACGGTCCAGGTTACAAGAGTGTAGAGGCCGTATATAAAGGTGACGGCCAGCTGCTTGCAAAATTATCACTGCCGGAATCTGTTGCACATACATTGGGCGATTATGTTCTTCATCCAAGTGTAATGGACGGGGCGTTACAGGCGGCTGAATATTTGCAAAATGTCGTCAGAGCGGAACTTTCAGACACTGAAGACTTTAAGGCAGCACTGCCATTTGCCCTGGAGGAACTTGAGGTCTTTCGTCAGTGCGTTTCTGACATGTGGGTTTATGTTCAATTCAACTCGAAAAACAAACCGGGAGATTTGATAAAGAAAGTCGATATTCACCTATGTGATGAGCATGGCATGATCTGCGTGCGGCTGAAAGGATTTTCGACGAGAGTGATGGAGGCAGATATACAAACCGAACCATCAAAAATGAACGCTGAAACTTTATTGCTCCAGCCCGTTTGGCAAGAACAAAAGGCTGCTGACAGCTTAGCTGCAAAAAAATATGCAGAGCATCTCGTATTCCTATGTGAATATGATCATGAGACGAGAAAACAAATTGAAGCAGCCATCGAGGATGTCCATGTATACAGCCTGGAAGCAAGGCCTTCTTCAGTAGATGGGCGTTTCCATTCTTATACAGAACAAGTGTTTAAAAAGGTACAAGAGATCATTCGTACGAAACCGAAAGACGGCATTCTCGTTCAGATCGTAACCTCTGCAGAGGGAGAACAGCAATTGTTTTCAGGGTTGACAGGACTGCTGAAAACAGCTTGTCAGGAAAATGCCAAACTAACCGGCCAAATGATTGAAGTCAGCGGTGAAGAAAGTGGAGAAAGCATCGCGGGCAAACTGTTAGAAAATCAAATGAGCGGCGATTCATATGTCAAATATCAAAACGGGACACGGTATATTGCTGATTGGCGTGAAATCAAACAGGCAAAAGGAGACGGCAGCAAACCGTGGAAAGACAATGGTGTTTATCTCATTACAGGAGGTGCCGGCGGACTAGGTCATATTTTTGCAAAGGAAATTGCGGAACAAACGAAAAATGCGACAGTCATTCTGGCGGGCCGCTCACCTCTTAGCGAAAGCAAAAGCAAAAAGCTGGAAGAGCTTCATAGCAAGGGGGCTGACATCACCTACCGGCAAACAGATGTTACCAATAAAATTGAAGTCTATCAGCTCATTGACGACATTCAAAAAAGATATGGCCGTCTGAACGGTATTCTTCATAGTGCCGGAATCATCAAGGACAGCTACCTGGTTAATAAACAGGCAAAAGATCTGCACGATGTACTGGCGCCTAAAGTAAAAGGGCTTGTTTATCTAGACGAAGCGAGTAAGGATTTGCCTTTAGACTTCTTTATTCTCTTTTCATCTCTTTCAGGAAGTTTAGGGAGCATTGGTCAGTCTGACTATGCGGCAGCCAATGTATTTATGGATATGTATGCAGGCTATCGAAATCGGCTTGCCGACCTCAGCCAGCGGCATGGAAAGACGCTTTCTGTAAACTGGCCTTTATGGAGAGATGGAGGCATGCAGGTCGATCAAGAAACTGAGAAAAGGCTTGTACAACTTGCCGGTATTGTTCCTATGAGGGCGGAAAAAGGAATTCAGGCATTATATCAAGCACTTCATTCAGAGGCAAACCAAGTAATGGTGATCGAAGGCGATGTGCAGAAAATAAAACAAAACATGCTGGCCAAAAACGCCTCAGCACCTATGGAAAAGAAGGAAGCAGAACACATGACTGAACAAATAAATAGCATTGATACAGACAGTTTGCTGGATAAAGTAAAGGCGATGTTAAAGCGAGAGATCGCCAAGCTGTTAAAGGTCAAGCTTGAAACGATTGATGATCATGCCGAGATGACGGTGTATGGTTTTGATTCTATCTCCATGACTGAATTCACCAACCATATCAATCGCGCCTATCAGTTAGAGCTGACGCCAACCGTATTTTTTGACCACCCGACGATTCATGCGTTTGGCAAGCATTTGTCAGAAGAATATCAATCGGTATTTGCGAAGACATTTGCTGTGCGCGCTGCATCGGCTCAGCTTCAGCCTGCTGCGAAACAGGAACAAGCCGTGCGTGCCAAAGCTAAAAGACGCAGAAAGCAGCAAGTCATGCTGCCAAACGCCATACAGAGTGATGCTGGGCCTGAGCCAATTGCCATTGTGGGCATAAGCGGGATTTTTCCTATGGCGAAAGATGTTGAGGCGTACTGGAACATCTTAAAAGAAGGCAAAGACTGCATGACGGAAATCCCGAAAGATCGTTGGGATTGGCGTGAATATGAAGGTGATCCGGCGAAGGAAGTCAATAAAACGAACGTGAAATGGGGCGGTTTTATTGACGGTATTGCAGATTTTGATCCATTATTCTTTGGCATTTCCCCGCGTGAAGCTGAACAAATGGAACCTCAGCAGCGCTTACTGCTGACTTACGCCTGGAAAGCGATCGAAGATGCAGGATATTCGGCGAAAAGGTTGTCAGGCACAAAGACCGGCGTCTTCATCGGAACGGGAAATACAGGATACAGCTCTCTTCTATCTAAAGCGAACTCGGCAATAGAAGGATCAGCGGCAGCCAATACGAGCCCATCGGTCGGTCCGAACCGGGTCAGTTATTTCCTTAATCTGCACGGGCCGAGCGAACCGATTGATACAGCGTGCTCAAGTTCACTAGTGGCGATCCACCATGCCATCTCTTCAATTGAGGAAGGCACTTGTGACATGGCATTAGCCGGCGGTGTAAATACGATTATCCTTCCTGAGGTGTATATCAGCTTTGATAAGGCGGGAGCACTGAGCAAAGAAGGAAAATGCAAGACGTTTTCAAATCAAGCCGATGGTTTTGCGCATGGGGAAGGTGCCGGCATACTGTTCCTGAAAAAATTAAAAGCGGCTGAAGAAGCGGGAGACCACATTTACGGAGTCATAAAAGGCAGTGCAATCAATCACGGCGGCCGTGCAGCCTCTTTAACGACTCCCAATCCGAAGGCGCAGGCAGATGTTATTCAGTCGGCATATCAAAAAGCGGGAATCGATCCGAAAACCGTGACCTACATTGAAGCCCACGGAACCGGAACGGAGCTTGGAGACCCGGTTGAAATTAACGGTTTGAAATCAGCTTTTAAAGCATTGGGTGTAAATGAAGGAGACACATCAGCCAATCCTTACTGCGGATTAGGGTCTGTAAAGACAAATATCGGCCACTTATCACTGGCAGCCGGTGCAGCAGGAGTTATTAAAATATTATTGCAGCTTAAGCATAAAACCTTAGTGAAAAGTCTGCATTGCGAAAACGTGAATCCATACATTCAGCTGAAAAACAGTCCGTTCTATATCGTACGGGAAACGGAAGAATGGAAAGCGCTGAAAAATGAACGGGGAGAAGAGCTTCCTCGCCGGGCAGGTGTCAGTTCATTTGGAATCGGCGGGGTAAACGCCCACGTGATTATCGAGGAATATATTCCGGAAGCATCCGATGAGAATATACCATCCATCACGCCGGAACATCCGGGTATCTTCGTTTTATCGGCTAAAAATGAAGCGCGGCTAAAAGAACATGCACAGCAGCTGGCAGATGCGCTTGATAAGCAATCATATAGTGACGTAAATCTCGCCCGAATCGCTTATACACTGCAAGCCGGACGGGATGCGATGGAAGAACGTCTCGGGATTATTTCCGGTTCCATTGAGGATGTACAGCAAAAGTTAAAAGACTTTGCAGCAGGCAAAAGCGGTGTGGAGGATGTATTTAAAGGCAGGATTGATAAAGGCACACTCCAAATGCTGACAGAGGACGAAGAGATTCAAGAAGCCGTCGAGAAATGGATGGAACGGGGAAAGTATGCAAAATTGCTTGAATTATGGGTAAAGGGGCTTGATGTAGACTGGACGAAATTGTATGGCGAGAATCTGCCAAAGCGCATCAACTTGCCGACGTATCCTTTCGCAAAAGACCGTTATTGGATCTCTGATCATATTGAAAAAAGCAGCAGCATTGATGCAAATCAAGCAGCCTCCCGCCTTGGCGGAGCCGTGCTGCATCCATTAATGCATCAAAACACATCGAATCTCTCGGAACAAAGGTTTAGCTCTATTTATACGGGAGAAGAGTTTTTCCTTGCTGATCATGTTGTGAAAGGCCAACGAATTTTGCCGGGAGTGGCTCATCTTGAATTGGCGCGGGCAGCTGTTGAGCAGGCCGCAGAGGTACAAGGTGTACCGCGCACCATGAAGCTAAAGAACGCGGTGTGGGTGCGGCCTATTGTTGTAGAGGATCAGCCGCAACAAGTACACATTAGGCTTTTACCGGGGGAAAATGGTGAGATCTCTTATGAAATCTATGGTCATTCAGACGTTACTGGCGAACAGTCAATCGTCTACAGTCAAGGCAGCGCGGTATTGAATCCTGCTGAAAATCTGCCGACGGTTGATTTGCAATCTCTGCGGGAGCAGTGTCAGGAAAGTCATTTCAGCGTAAACGAAGTATACGACACCTATCGAATGATTGGATTTGAATATGGTCCTGCTTATCGCGGAGTGAAAAAAATCTATACAGCTGAACAATTTGTTTTGGCAAAATTGTCATTGCATCCGTCAGCTGCAGATACGCTCAGCCAATACAAAATGCACCCTGGGCTGATGGATTCTGCTTTGCAGGCGTCAAGCATTTTGACAGGCGCCGGGGATAACCAGCTGACACTGCCTTTTGCTATCAAGGAGCTTGAAATCTTCGGAGCATGCTCGTCAGAAATGTGGGTATACGCAAGATACAGCCAAGGCAGCAAGGCAACTGATAAGGTGCAAAAACGCGATATTGATATTTTAGATGAGAGCGGCAATGTTTTCGTACGGATGAAAGGATTATCTTTCAGAGCAGCGGAAGGCGGCTCTGGATCGGCGGAATCTGATCAAACGCTGGCAACCCTGATGTTTGAAGAAAAATGGGTGCCCAAGGATTTTAAAATAGAAAGTCCTGAGCCTCATTACGAACGGCACATTGTCATGCTTTGCGACATGAATGGCCTCTCAAAAGATCGCATTGAATCAAGAATGACAGGAGCGGAATGCATCGTTTTGGAGTCATTCCGCGAAGGACTTGCAGAGAGGTTCCAAGATTATGCCGAACAAGCGCTTGAGACGGTCCAGGGTCTTCTCAAAAGCAGACCTCAGGGCAATGTGCTGATCCAGCTGCTTACCTCTTCACAAAGAAAGCAGTACTCATTCTCAGGGCTATCGGCGCTCCTTAAAACCGCCGGCCTGGAGAATAAAAAACTAATCGGCCAGACGATTGAAATCGATTCACATGAAAATATTGAAAGTGTAATAGATAAACTGAAAGAGAATAAAAGGCACACAGAAGATCAGCACATCAAATATGAAAAAGGCAAACGGTACATCAATGATCTGGATGAAATGCAAATAGATGATCGGGAAATAAGCATGCCGTGGAGAGATAAAGGTGTTTACCTCATCACGGGCGGCGCAGGAGGACTTGGGTTTATTTTTGCAAAAGAGATTGCTCGTCAAGCCGAACAGCCTGTGCTCATTCTGACAGGCAGATCCGCGTTGAATGCGGATCAGCAGGCGGAGCTTAACGAACTTCAGCAATTAGGGGCTCGCGCAGAATACAGGCAGGTTGACGTGACACAAACGGAAGCAGCCTCCGAGCTTATCACAAGCATTACGTCTGATTACGGAGACTTGAATGGTGTCATTCACAGCGCTGGGCTGATTAAAGATAACTATCTTATGAGCAAAACCAATGAAGAGCTGACACAAGTTCTCGCTCCTAAGGTGAAAGGGCTTGTGAATGTGGATGAGGCAACCGAGCATCTTGCGTTAGATTTCTTTATCCTCTTTTCTTCAATATCAAGTGTTGCCGGCAGCGCGGGACAGGCCGATTATGCAATGGCTAATGCATTTATGGACAGTTATGCTGCTTATCGAAATGCGCTTGTAACCGCCATGTACAGGCACGGACAAACGTTGTCAATCAATTGGCCGCTCTGGAAAGAAGGCGGCATGCGCGCGAATAAAGAAATTGAAAACATGACGTTGAAAAACACAGGTGTGACTCCAATGCGGACCGAGACCGGCATTCAAGCGCTGTATAAAGGTTTGGCATTTGGCAAAGATCAAGTCATCGTCATGGAAGGAATCAAAGACATGATGAGGCAAAAGCTGACTCAAAAGCCGTCTTCTGATGATGTACCAATGAAAACAGTGCAAGTACCGGTGACATCTGAAGCAAGAATGGATCAAGGGAATATGTTTGACCACATTCAAGAAGTTTTAAAGCAAACAATCTCTCAATTGCTCAAAATCAAACCTGAAGAGATTGACCCGGACATGGAGTTTAATCAATATGGATTTGATTCGATTACGTTAACTGAATTCGCAAATACACTGAATGAGAAGTACAAGCTGGATCTTACGCCTACGATCTTCTTTGAGCACGCAACTGTTTATGCATTTGCAGGGTATCTGTCAGAAGAATATCCAAATGCTTTTACAGCTCAAACGCCTGCCAAAGCTGAGGTGCTGATGCTGCCTGTCGAACAGAATATAAAAAATATGACGTTTTCGACTGAAAACCGCTTTGTAAAACCTTCGGTAACACCAATGCAAAAGGAAGCTGATCACAAGCCTGAGCCTATTGCGATTGTTGGGATGAGCGGCGTTTTCCCAAAGGCAAAAGACGTTGAGGAATATTGGAAGAACCTGTTATCGGGCACAGATTGTATTACAGAGGTTCCAAAAGACCGCTGGGATTGGCAGGAGTATTACGGAGACCCTCTGAAAGAAGCGAATAAAACAAACGTCAAATGGGGCGGTTTTATTGATGAAGTAGCTGACTTTGATCCATTGTTCTTCGGCATATCTCCGCTGGAGGCTGAGCAGATGGAGCCTCAGCAGCGCCTGTTAATGACCTATGCGTGGAAGGCGGTAGAAGAAGCGGGACACTCAGCGAGATGCCTGGCAGGAACCAAAACGGGCATCTTCATCGGGACAGGAAACACAGGGTACAGTTCACTTCTGTCAAATGTAGACATCGAAGGCTCAGCGGCTGCGAATATGAGTCCTTCTGCAGGACCGAATAGAGTCAGTTATTTCCTGAACATTCATGGACCGAGTGAACCGATCGACACTGCGTGCTCAAGCTCTTTGGTCGCCATTCATCATGCGGTTTGCGCCATTGAAAATGGAAACTGTGAAATGGCGATTGCGGGAGGGGTCAACACGGTCGTAACTCCGCAAGGCCATATCGCCTATGATAAGGCCGGGGCGCTGAGCAAAGAAGGAAGATGCAAAACATTTTCTGACAAAGCCGATGGATTCGCAGTCAGTGAAGGTGCCGGCATTCTCTTTCTGAAAAAGCTGACAGCGGCTGAACGAGACGGTGATCATATTTACGGTGTCATTAAAGGAAGTGCGGTAAACCACGGTGGCCGCGCAAATTCTCTAACGACTCCTAATCCGAAAGCTCAGGCGGATGTCGTAAAAACAGCATATGAAAAAGCGGGAATTGATCCAAGAACCGTAACTTATATTGAAGCGCATGGGACTGGAACCGAGCTGGGCGATCCAGTAGAAATCAACGGCTTAAAAGCGGCATTTAAAGAGCTGTATGAAAAAACGGGGGACCCGGCTGTTCATGGCAGCCATTGCGGACTTGGATCAGCGAAAACAAACATCGGTCACTTATCGCTGGCGGCCGGTGTGGCGGGTGTCATTAAAGTGTTATTGCAGCTCAAGCATAAAACGCTTGTCAAAAGTCTGTACAGTGAAACTGTTAATCCATATATCAGACTGGATGACAGCCCGTTTTATATTGTGCAGGAATCGAGAGAGTGGCAGGCGCTTCGGGATGAAGCCGGCCGAGAGCTGCCGCGCCGCGCAGGCATCAGTTCGTTCGGGATAGGCGGCGTCAATGCCCACGTGGTCATTGAGGAATATATTCCGAAAGAAACAACCCATCCTGCAACAGCACCAGCTGTGACAGCACAGCACCCGGGCATCTTTATTTTGTCGGCAAAGGATGAAGATCGTCTGAAAGACCAAGCCCGGCAATTAGCAGACTTTATCAGCAAGCGATCTATCACTGCTCGTGACCTCACTGATATTGCTTATACACTCCAAGAGGGGCGTGATGCAATGGAGGAGAGATTAGGGATCATCGCTGTCTCTACTGGGGACTTGCTGGAAAAACTGAACCTCTTTATAGAAGGAGGCACCAATGCGAAGTACATGTACAGAGGCAGAGCAGAAAAAGGTATCGCACAAACATTGAGATCAGATGACGAAGTACAGAAAACGCTCAACAATAGCTGGGAGCCTCACATATATGAAAGACTGCTTGATTTATGGGTAAAAGGCATGGAAATAGGCTGGAGTAAACTGTATGACGGCAAACAGCCGAAACGCATCAGCCTCCCTACCTATCCATTTGCGAAAGAACGCTACTGGATAACGGATACGAAAGAGGAGGCAGCCGCCCATCAAACAGCTTTAAAAACAGTCGAATCAGCAGCTTTGCATCCATTGATACATGTCAACACATCTGATTTGTCAGAGCAGCGTTTCAGCTCGGCCTTTACAGGTGCTGAGTTCTTTTTCGCCGATCATAAGGTGAAGGGAAAACCGGTTATGCCGGGCGTGGCATATCTTGAGATGGTTCATGCTGCCGTTACAAGAGCAGTGAGAAGAACCGAAGATCAACAATCTGTTATTCACATCAAAAATGTTGTGTGGGTGCAGCCGATTGTGGCGGATGGCCAGCCTGTTCAAGTGGATATCAGTCTAAATCCCCAGCAGGACGGCGAGATTGCTTTTAACGTCTATACAGAGGCTGCACACAATGATCGAAAGATACATTGTCAAGGCAGTGCTTCAATCCGTGGGGCAGGAGACATTCCAGTCCAGGATATCAGCGCGCTTCAAGACCAATGCAGTTTAAGCACACTCTCACACGACCAGTGTTATGAATTGTATAAGGCGATCGGCATTGACTACGGACCTGGTTTTCAAGGGATAGATCGGCTTTACATCGGCCGCAATCAAGCCTTGGCAGAGCTTTCTCTGCCTGCTGGTGTAACTCACACACTGAATGAATTCGTTCTTCATCCAAGTATGGCCGACTCTGCTTTACAAGCGTCGATCGGGCTAAAGCTGAATTCCGGTGACGAGCAGCTTTCTCTGCCTTTTGCGCTGCAAGAGCTAGAAATATTTAGCCCGTGTACAAATAAAATGTGGGTGTCTGTGACATCTCGTCCTAATGAGGACAAAATACAGAGACTGGATATTGATTTGTGTGATGAACAAGGCCGAGTGTGTGTAAGAATCAAGGGGATTACCTCAAGGCTGCTGGAAGAAGGCATACAACCGCCAGACGGGCCGACATCACTAGGAAACTCCAAAGCAACTCTTAACGGAGCGCTTCTTATGGCGCCGATATGGGATCGAGTGCAGCTGGAGAAAAGGAGCATTTCGCCTGCTGATGAGCGTGTTGTCATCCTCGGAGGGGATGACAACAGCAGAAAAGCTGTTCAAAGGGAGTTTCCGTTTGCCAAGGAGCTGTACATTGAGCCGAACGCATCAATTCATAGAATTACAGGCCAGCTTGAAGCACTCGGATCGTTTGACCACATCGTGTGGATGTCTCCTTCTCGTGTGACAGAGTGCGAAGTCGGCGATGAAATGATTGAAGCCCAAGATCAAGGCGTCATTCAAATGTATAGGCTCATTAAGGCAATGCTTTCTTTAGGCTATGGACAGAAGGAGATAAGCTGGACGGTCGTGACGGTGAACACACAATATGTTGATCAGCATGATATTGTCGACCCGATCGATGCCGGGGTACACGGCCTGATCGGTTCAATGTCAAAAGAATATCCAAATTGGCAGACAAAGCTGATCGATGTTAAAAAATACGAAGATCTGCCGTTATCTCAACTCCTTTCCTTGCCTGCCGATCAAGAAGGGAATACGTGGGCCTATCGAAACAAGATTTGGCATAAGCTTCGTCTAATTCCAGTACACAACAATCAACCGGTGCACACGAAGTATAAGCACGGAGGCGTTTATGTTGTCATAGGCGGAGCTGGCGGTATTGGTGAGGCGTGGAGTGAATATATGATCAGAACATATCAGGCGCAGATCGTTTGGATTGGCAGAAGGAAAAAGGATGCAGCCATTCAAAGCAAGCTGGACAGACTTGCACGTCTAGGGCCAGCCCCGTATTACATTCAAGCAGATGCGGCTAACCGAGAGGAATTAGAACGCGCGTATGAAACAATGAAACAAACGCATCATGAAATCAACGGCATCATCCATTCTGCGATTGTCTTACAAGACCGAAGCCTGATGAATATGAGTGAGGAATGTTTCAGAAACGTTCTTGCTGCAAAGGTTGATGTAAGCGTGCGAATGGCCCAAGTTTTCCGGCATGAACCACTGGATTTTGTTTTGTTTTTCTCTTCCGTACAATCGTTTGCAAGAGCTTCCGGACAAAGCAATTACGCTGCGGGTTGCAGTTTTAAGGATGCTTTTGCACAGCGGCTGTCTCAAGTATGGCCTTGTACAGTAGCCGTGATGAATTGGAGTTATTGGGGAAGCATTGGTGTTGTTTCATCACCGGATTACCAAAAGAGAATGGCTCAGGCAGGCATAGGCTCAATTGAAGCCCCTGAAGCAATGGAAGCTTTGGAATTGCTGCTCGGGGGACCGCTGAAGCAGCTAGTAATGATGAAAATGGCAAACGAAACGAATGATGAAGCGGAACAGACAGAAGAAACGATTGAAGTGTACCCGGAAACTCACGGCTCCGCCATGCAAAAGCTGCGAAGCTATCACCCGGGTGACAGCACAAAGATTCAACAACTGTTATAGGAGGGAAAGCGCCAATGCTGAACACAGAAGACATTCTCTGTAAAATGCTTTTCGCACAATTACAGTCCATAGGGTTTTTCACAGAAAGTAAATCCCAGCCGGTATTGGAGAATTTCTATGGCAGATGGTTCGAAGAAAGCCAATCAATTTTAGAACGGCAGCAATTTTTGAAGCGAACGGAGAACGGATATGTTCCAACACGCTCAATAGGCACCATGAGCGAGCTGTGGAAAGAATGGAATGAACAAAAATCTGACCTGCTTCAAGACAATAATATGAAAGCCATGGTGACATTGGTGGAGACAGCACTTAAAGCCTTGCCGGAGATTCTGACCGGCAAGGCGTCAGCCACCGATATCCTGTTTCCGAATTCATCTATGGATTTAGTAGAAGGGATCTATAAAAACAATCAAGTCGCAGACTATTTTAATGATGTTCTTGCAGATACGTTAACAGCCTATCTGCAAGAACGTCTGAAGCAAGAGCCTGAGGCGAAGATTCGAATATTAGAAATCGGAGCCGGGACCGGCGGGACAAGCGCGGCTGTTTTTCAAAAATTGAAAGCATGGCAGACACATATAAAAGAATATTGTTATACAGATCTGTCTAAAGCTTTTTTAATGCATGCAGAAAATAAGTATGGTCCTGACAATCCATATTTGACATATAAACGATTTAATGTCGAGGAGCCGGCGTCTGAACAGCATATTGATGCGGGAGGCTACGACGTGGTCATCGCGGCAAATGTGCTTCATGCCACAAAAAATATCCGGCAAACATTGCGAAATGCAAAAGCAGTTTTGAAAAAGAACGGGCTGCTCCTTTTAAATGAAATAAGTAATCATAATATATATTCGCATTTGACGTTCGGCCTTTTAGAGGGCTGGTGGCTGTATGAGGATCCTGATCTCCGCATACCGGGCTGCCCGGGCCTGTATCCGGATACTTGGAAAACGGTGCTTGAGAGTGAAGGATTTCGCTATGTTTCCTTTATGGCTGAACAATCGCATCAGCTCGGCCAGCAGATCATTGCCGCTGAAAGTAACGGAGTCGTCCGTCAAAAGAAGAGAACGGAGGCAGAAGAAGATCCAAGCCATATACAAATGAATGCTGAAATCGATCATTCACAGGAAAGCGATTCTCTCATCGAACAAACGGCACAATTTGTGAAGCATACGCTGGCAAAATCAATCAAACTATCACCAGAACGTATTCACGAAGATACGACATTTGAGAAGTATGGAATTGATTCGATTTTGCAGGTGAATTTCATTCGTGAATTAGAAAAAATGACGGGAGAGCTTCCAAAAACCATTTTATTTGAACATAACAACACAAAAGAACTCGTCGAATATTTAGTAAAGGGGCATGAAAATAAGCTCCGGACAGCATTGTTAAAGGAAAAAACGAAGCCTGCAAAAAATGAAGCTCCACTTCAAACAGAGCGTACAGATCCTAATAAGCCATTTACTTTTCATACACGCCGCTTTGTTACAGAGCAGGAAGTCACTGAAACTCAGCTAGCAAATACCGAACCACTAAAAAAAGAAAAGACAAGTAATTTGCAAAGAACACATTTTAATGATTCTAGTACAGAAGATATCGCAATAATCGGGGTAAGCGGGCGCTATCCGATGTCTAACAGTTTAGAAGAGCTTTGGGGGCATTTAATCGCCGGAGACAATTGTATTACAGAGGCACCGGAATCCAGATGGCGCACATCTTTATTGAAAACATTATCAAAAGATCCAAAAAAGCCGGCAAATAAGAAACGCTATGGCGGATTTTTACAAGATATAGAGGCATTTGACCATCAGCTTTTTGAGGTGGAGCAAAACCGGGTGATGGAAATGACACCGGAACTCCGTTTATGTTTAGAAACCGTCTGGGAAACGTTTGAGGACGGCGGCTATACGCGAACCCGGCTGGATAAATTGCGGGATGATGACGGAGTAGGTGTTTTTATAGGGAATATGTATAACCAGTATTTTTGGAATATCCCATCTTTAGAGCAGGCAGTCCTCAGCTCAAATGGGGGAGACTGGCACATTGCAAATCGCGTTTCCCACTTTTTTAACCTGACCGGACCGAGTATCGCTGTCAGCTCAGCATGCTCTAGTTCATTAAACGCCATACATCTTGCGTGTGAAAGCCTGAAATTGAAAAACTGCTCAATGGCGATTGCTGGAGGTGTCAATTTAACACTCGATCTCTCTAAATATGATTCTTTGGAGCGTGCCAATCTGCTGGGAAGCGGCAATCAAAGCAAAAGTTTTGGCACCGGAAACGGGCTTATTCCCGGGGAAGGCGTCGGAGCTGTCCTGTTAAAACCACTTTCGAAGGCGATGGAAGATCAGGATCATATTTACGCTGTGATCAAAAGCAGTTTTGCTAACCATAGCGGCGGAAGACAGATGTATACAGCTCCGGACCCGAAGCAGCAAGCAAAGTTAATTGTCAAGTCGATTCAGCGGTCGGGCATTGATCCAGAGACTATTGGCTATATTGAATCGGCGGCAAATGGTTCAGCGCTGGGCGATCCTATTGAAGTAATTGCCTTAACAAACGCGTTTCAACAATATACAAACAAGAAACAGTTTTGTGCGATAGGCTCTGTCAAATCCAATCTGGGGCATTTAGAGGCGGCTTCCGGTATTTCCCAGTTGACAAAAGTCTTGCTGCAGATGAAGAAAGGGACGCTGGTGCCGACAATTAACGCGCTGCCTGTCAATCCAAATATTAAGCTGGAGCACACGGCTTTCTATCTTCAGGAACAAACAAAGCCATGGCATCGCTTGAATGATCCTGAAACTGGAAAACAATTGCCTCGCAGAAGCATGATCAATTCCTTCGGAGCGGGGGGAGCCTATGCCAATCTTATTATAGAAGAATATATGGAGACGGCCCCTGAGAAAGAACATATCGCTCTCCGCCAGCAGGAATTCACTGCCGTTTTTTCAGCCAAAACAAAATGGAGCCTGCTTAGCTATCTAGAAAATATGCAATTGTTTTTAGAGAAGGAAGCTTCTCTGGATATTGAACCCGTTGTACAGGCTTTACACAGGAGAAACCATAATTTAGAGCATAGGGCTGCATTTACAGTGACATCAACTCAAGAGCTGATCGAAAAACTAAAGATATTCCGAACATCAAGAGAAAGCTCACTCCAGCAAGGTATCTATACATCATTCGATTTACAGCCATGTCCGGAATCAGCATCTAAGGATAGAGAAATAAACGCAGCAGAGCAATGGGCACAAGGGGCATCGATTGCTTTTAAAGAAGCTGATATAGGGAACCGATCAGGCTGGATTCATCTGCCTCACTATGCATTTGACCATAATACATCATTTCATTTCGATGTATCGTCTATCAATGAGAAATCGTCAGATGTTGAAGACAATATCAATCAACCGGTCATTCAAGATCAATTCACTTATGATGAGCCTTACGTTCAAGGACACGTCTTCAACAATGAACGGGTGCTTGTCGGTGCCACATATGGCAGTCTGGCCATTGAAGCATTTTTTAACCTGTTCCCTGAGGAAAACAGCGGCAGTATCAGCAAATTAAGTTATATCAGTCCAATTGTCATCAAACAAGGCGAGACCATTGAAATTCAGGCAAAGCCGCTGCAAAAAGATCAAGTCATAGAACTGCAAATCATGTATCGCGAGCCGTCCTCTGGTTTGTGGAAGCCTGCCGCAATCGGACAATGCGGAATCGGTTCTTTTGATCCAAAAAAAGTCAATATCGAGAACGTTAAGCATTCATTAACTAAGCTTCATCACATCGATCAGATGTATAAAACCGGAAACGGTCCTGAATGGGGAGAGTTATTTAAGACAATTACTCATCTCTACAGAGATCACAAGTCTATACTGGCAAAAATTCGCCTGCCCCAAAGCGGGCTGGCAAACGGGCACCATTACACTGTAAGCCCATTGATGACAAACAGCGCGTACTTGGCTATCCTCAGTTTCTTAGAGCAGTTTGACATGACAGGCGGCTTCCTGCCATTTGGAATCAATGATATCCAGTTTACAAAGCAAACGATAAAAGGGGATTGCTGGCTTTTGATTACATTGGTTAAGAATACAGGTGACATGCTGCTGTTTGATGTAGATGTGATCAATGAGTCGTCAGAAACAGTGCTGCACTACTCGGGCTACTCGCTTAAACAGCTTCGTATTTCGAATCAAAGAGGAAATCAAAATAAGGCCATCAAAGCCAGCAATCTGAAAGATCGTATCAGAAGCTATGTAACAGATAAACTGGCAGTAAACATGGCCGATCCGTCAAAATTGTCTCTTGCAAAAGCGCATATCATGGATTTTGGAATCGATTCTTCTCAATTGGTTTCATTGACAAGGGAGATGGAAGCAGAGACAAAGATCGAATTAAATCCGACTCTGTTTTTTGAGTATCCGACTATTCAAGAGCTAATCGACTTTTTTGCGGACAAACATGAAGCATCATTTGCTCAGCTGTTTGGTGAAGCTCATCAGCAGGAAGAACGCCCAGCTCAAATCGAAAACCAAATGAAACAGATTCCGGCATACGAGACGAACACGGATAAAACAATCGAACACGCAGCAGACGGCATAGCCATTATCGGCATGTCGGGACAGTTTCCGAAAGCAAACAGCGTAACGGAATTTTGGGATAACCTTATCCAAGGAAAGAACTGTGTCTCTGAAGTGCCGAAAGAACGCTGGGACTGGCGCAAATATGCCGCAGCCGATAAGGAAGGGCAATCAAGCCTTCAATGGGGCGGTTTTATAGAAGGAATAGGTGAGTTTGATCCCCTGTTTTTTGGCATATCGCCTAAAGAAGCGGCGAATATGGACCCACAGGAGTTTCTGCTCTTGATACATGCATGGAAGGCGATGGAAGATGCAGGCTTAACAGGGCAGGTTGTATCCAGCCGCCCGACAGGAGTATTTGTCGCAGCCGGCAATACGGATACAGCTGTGATTCCTTCCCTAATTCCAAACCGTATATCCTATGCACTTGATGTAAAAGGGCCAAGTGAATATTGTGAAGCTGCCTGTTCCTCAGCTCTAGTGGCTTTGCACAGAGCTATACAATCCATTCGAAACGGCGAATGTGAGCAAGCCATTGTCGGGGCTGTGAATTTGCTGCTTTCACCAAAAGGCTTTATTGGCTTCGACTCAATGGGCTATTTGAGTGAGAAAGGACAGGCCAAATCCTTTCAAGCAGATGCAAATGGCTTTGTCAGAAGTGAAGGAGCGGGAGTTCTCATCATTAAACCATTGCAAAAAGCCATTGAAGATTCTGATCATATTTATTCGGTTATTAAAGGTTCAGGTGTATCGCATGGCGGCAGGGGAATGTCACTTCACGCGCCAAATCCGGCCGGCATGAAGGATGCAATGCTGAAGGCTTATCAAGGAGCACAAATTGATCCCAAAACGGTGACCTATATAGAAGCGCATGGGATCGCCTCTCCATTGGCAGACGCGATAGAAATAGAGGCGTTAAAGTCTGGCTGCAGTCAGCTCGAATTGGAACTTCCACAGGAAGTACGGGAGGAAGCGCCATGTTATATCAGCAGCTTAAAGCCGAGCATCGGACACGGTGAACTCGTCTCAGGCATGGCTGCTCTTATGAAGGTCAGCATGGCGATGAAGCATCAAACAATACCAGGCCTATCCGGATTTTCGTCTTTGAATGACCAGGTGTCAATAAAGGGCACCCGTTTCCGAGTGACTGCCGAAAATCAGCAATGGGGGGATTTAAGTGACGATGCAGGCAAAAAAATTCCGCGCAGAGCGAGTATCAACAGCTATAGCTTTGGAGGCGTAAATGCGCACGTCATTTTAGAAGAATATATTCCTTTACCAAAACCACCGGTTAGTATGAGTGAGAATGGTGCCCACATTGTAGTTCTTTCTGCAAAGAATCAAGACAGGCTAAAAGCAATTGTTCAACAGCAGCTTGACTATGTGAATAAACAACAAGCACTGTCATTACAAGATTATGCTTATACACTCCAAACCGGCCGAGAGGAAATGGAAGATCGCCTAGCGCTCGTCGTCCGCAGTAAAGAAGAACTGGTAATCGGCTTGCAAGCCTGCTTAGCAGAAAAAGGCGATAAGCCGAAGAGTTCTGTACCTGTCTTTAGCGGAAATGCAGAAAATGGCTCGTCAGATATCGAAGCCTTGCTGGATGGTCCATTAAGAGAAATGGTGATCGAGACTTTGTTGTCTGAAAACAACCTTGAAAAGATCGCGTTTTGCTGGACAAAAGGGGTGCAAATCCCATGGGAGAAGCTTTATCAAGGAAAAGATGCCCGCAGAATACCGTTGCCAACCTATCCATTTGAAAAGAGAAGCTGCTGGAACGGCTTTCAAGCAGTAGAGAGTACGCCTTCTGTTTCACAGGATGAGCGTATCAACAACAGCAGCGATCATCACATATTAGCAACTGTACTAGGGATGGATCCGGATGAACTGCAGCCTCATAAGCCATTGCAGCAGTATGGATTTGATTCAATTTCTTGCATACAGTTATTACGGCAATTGCAATCAAAGGTGGACCCTCTCATTGCCTTGACGGAGCTTCAAGCATGCCATACTGTTCAGGACATGATGGACTTGATCGCAAAGAAACAGAAGGATACATCCTTACAAAATGATCAAGCTCGCACGTTTCCGGAATTGATACCGTTAAATGACGGCAAGCGGGGGCGCCCTGTCTTTTGGTTCCATGGCGGAGTAGGAGGAGTTGAAATCTATCAGCAATTTGCACAAAAGAGCCAGCGCCCTTTTTACGGCATTCAAGCCAGAGGATTCATGACTGATTATGCTCCTTTGCACGGAATTGAACAAATGGCTTCCTATTATATAGAGATCATTCGATCCATACAGCCTGAAGGTCCTTATGATGTAGGCGGATATTCCTTAGGCGGGATGATTGCATATGAAGTCACTCGCCAGCTGCAAAGCCAAGGCCTTGCTGTCAAAAGCATGGTGATGATTGACTCCCCATATCGTTCTGAGACAAAAGAGAATGAGGCATCTATGAAAACGTCAATGCTGCAAACAATTAATATGATGCTGGCATCGATTGCGAAACGGGAAAAGCTTACGGATGTTCTCATCAGCCGTGAAGAGGTGGACATAAGCTTAGAGGATGAAGAATTCCTGTCTGAGTTGATTGACTTGGCAAAAGAACGAGGGCTAAACAAACCAGATAAGCAAATACGTGCGCAGGCTCAGCAAATGATGAAAACACAGCGCGCCTATGATTTGGAGTCGTACACTGTTAAGTCTCTCCCTGATCCTGAGACGGTAAAATGTTATTATTTCCGCAACAAAAGCAGGTCTTTCTTTGGTGATTTAGACACTTATTTCACTTTATCAAATGAAAAAGAACCGTTTGATCAAGCTGCCTATTGGGAGGAATGGGAGCGGCAAATTCCCCATTTCCACCTGGTGGATGTCGATTCAAGCAACCACTTCATGATATTAACCGAACCGAAAGCGTCAACAGCCATGTTAGAATTTTGCGAAAAGCTCTATTCAAACAGGGGAGTAGTGAATGCGAATTTCCTTAAGGCTTTCCGGAAGAAACATGAAGCGAGGGAAGAAAAAGAAACAGATGAATTGGTGAAGCGCTAAAAACACAAACGCCCCCTCTTTTAAAAGGGGGCGTTTTGAATGTTATTTTGAAAGAGAAACAGGGAGACTTTCTAATCCTCTTAAAAAGACATTTTTTCTCCATTGAATGTCATCAGGCGCAACCGCAAGTTCAATATCAGGAAATCTCTTCAAAAGTGCGTTAAATGCAATGTGGCCTTCCAGCCTGGCAAGAGGCGCTCCTAAGCAGAAATGAATGCCAAAACCGAAAGAAATATGTCTGTTAGGCGACCGATTTATATTTAATATTTCGGGGTTCTCAAAAAAATTCGGGTCGCGATTGGCCGATCCGATCCCTATAAAAATCATGTCTCCTCTTTTGATCGAATGCCCCTTATATGTAAAGTCTTCGATGACCCACCGATTTGCCATCATAACGACAGGTGAGGTGTATCGCAGCAATTCTTCAACCGCTGTAGCGATCATTTCAGGATGCTGCTTGAGCTTCTCACATTCCTTCTTGTGCTGCAGCAATGCGAGGGTGCCTGAGCCGAGTAAGTTAACAGTCGTCTCAAGGCCTGCTACAACGAGCAAGAACAGCATCGAATAGAGCTCTTTTTCGCTTAACTTGCTGCCGTTTTCCTCAGCATGCACAAGTTTGCTGATTAAATCGTCTTTTGGCTTTATTCTTCTGTCATGGATCAGCTTGGAGATATAATCTTTAAATTCACGAAGAGCCTGATTTGTCAGCTCTCTGTTACCTTCAGAGGTATCAACCATCGCATTGGTCCAGATTTGAAACTGTGACCGATCTTCTTTTGGGATTCCCATCAATTCAGATATAACAATAAAAGGCAAAGGGGAAGCGAAGGATTTCATGATATCCGCTTTATTTTCTTTTTCCATTTCATCTAAAAGCTGTTCAGCAATTTGTTCAATGCTGCCGCGCAGATTTTCAATGGTTCGGGGAGTAAATGCTTGATGAACAAGTGATCTCAGGCGGGTATGGTCAGGTGTGTCTTTTGCCAGCATATGATCGGATACAAAATCGATATCTTCACTAACGTTGAGCATTTTGATTTGTTCTTGGTTCATCACATTTTTTACGTCTCTTGTAATTCGATTGTCTTTTAAAAAGGCCATACAATCATCGTATCGGGTAATTAACCAGGCCGGATATGTGGCTCCGAACCGTTTTAATTCAAATCGGTGAATGGGCTCTTCCTCTCTAAATCGTCCTAAAACTGAAAAAGGATTGTGATGAAACTCTTTACCATGCGGATGAAACATCAATTTTTCCATTTGCATTCTCCTCGCCTAATAGGGTAAATAGATGAATCAAATTGCTGAACTAGTTTACAAAAAACAGAATGATTTGAAATGTAATCCTGTCTCTAAAACTATATATCTATTTTAGGAGTCATTCAATAGGGTGAAGAACGAAAAAAGTGAAAAAACGGCTCGATATAAAGCAGCGCCTTTGAACGAAAGCTCAAAGGCGCTACGCTGTATTATTTTGATGAAAGTGGCTTTCAGCTGTGCTGGATATCAATTGTATATACTGCACGATCTGTTATGACCTTCAATCCTTCGTTTTCTTGGTGAATATGAATGTCACCTAATAAAGGAATCTCATAGGCATTTTGCGGAAGCGGTACGTTTCCGTCCTCAGTGAATGTTGTTCCTTCGCCTTCTAAAACGAGCTCTTCTTTCGCAACATAATCATCAGGATGATTCGTACTGCGTATAGCCACTTTTTGAAGGTGGAGAACTATCTGATCCAAGTCTGATATCTCTTCATTATGGGTCAATTCACCTTTTCTAATATCAAGCGTCTGGCCGACTTTTGATTCCAGCCATTGAGAAAGCTGTGTATTCGTGTGTGCCATCAATATTCCTCCTTTTGATCTACACGATACTATTCCCAATTGCTGCATCTTTTACACGGAAAAGAGCCGCCTCACTCTTTATGTATGAAACAATTCGCTGTTGAGAGCCTTGATATAGCGTACGGCAGAACGCTGGACCGCTTCGCCGGCATTTTCTTTGACAACTTTAGAAAAAGCATTGTAAAGCCGGTTGAATTGAAGCGGTTTTACTTTGGCTGCTATTTCTTCAACTTTGGAGGCGGGAAGGGGAATGAGATTTGGGTAGCTGTACATAAAGCTGACCCAGTTTCGGTCCGCCGCAACCGTAATGATATCTCCGGTCAATAGACAGCCTTTCCCTTCATTGCCCTTGCTCCAATGCAAAACAGCACCGCCTTTAAAATGTCCGCCCAGTCGGTAAAGGTCCAGTCCCGGCTTCACGTTGAGCGTTTCCCCTGACCAGAAGTGAATGTGATTGCTTGGCCTTGTCACCCATTCTTTATCATCCTCATGGATATAGATCGGCGCCTGAAACGCTTCAGCCCACTCAACTTGAGTAGAGTAATAATGTGGATGAGACAAGGCGATGGCTTGAATACCGCCTAATTCGTTGATTTGGCCAATTGTCTTTTGGTCAAGATATGTCATGCAATCCCACAGCATATTGAAGCCCTTATGCTGGATAAGATGGGCTGTTTGTCCGATCGCAAACTCTGGTTCAGTTTTGATGCTGTAAAGATGCTCTTCTTCCTTTTTGAGGATGTTTTGAAGGTTTCCTTTCTCAAGCATGTCTTCAAGGGTTGTCCAACTTTGTCCATCGGGATGAATATACTGCCTTTCATCCTCGCAAATCAGACACGAGTTGGGCGGATCTACAGTCTGTGCATGTTGCACACCGCATGTGTTGCAGATATAATATGGCACTTTCTTCACTTCCTTCATCTATTTTCCATTATTTTACCTTATGATTATGAATATTCAAACAAAAAGCCGGCAGTTCTGCTGAGAGAGAATTGCCGGCTTTTGATGATGTTTATTGGCCGGGAACGGAATTTTCTGCGTTGACAGCGCCCGCTCCGTACACATTCGGATCTTCATCTTTCCATTTGTCCGTGCCGTTTTTCAAAAGCTCTTTTACTTCATCAGGGGTAAGATCCGGGTTTTGCTGAAGAATTAAAGCTGCGATTCCTGCGCAAATCGGTGTTGCCATCGAGGTTCCTGACATTGTAAAGTACTGAGACCCTACACGGCTTGACTTTTGGAGCTTATCAATATAAGAATTCGGAGAGCGAAGGGAAATAATATTAACACCCGGCGCTAAAATATCGGGCTTTTCTTTCCCGTATACTGTCGGGCCGCGGCTTGAGAAGGAAGCGACAGTATCATCATCGCTGCTTGCAGTATTGTTATCGTCAAGCGCACCTACTGTAATCACCTTTTCGCTCACGCCCGGGCTTGCAATGGTCTGCGAATCAGGGCCTGAGTTTCCGGCAGCGACACAGACGACAATCCCTGCGCTCCACGCTTCCTCAACCGCTCTGACTAACGGATCTTCCTGTTCATGATCATATCTAAGGGCATCGCCCCCGAGCGACATGCTAATAATATCAATCGGTTCATCGGGGTTGTCCTCATTGTATTGAATACACCACTCAACACCCTCTATAATATCTGCTAACGTTCCTGAACCCTGCTTGTTTAATACCTTTACGCCGATGAGATTGGCTTCCGGTGCAGGGCCGCGGTATTGACCGGAAGAGGATGCGCCGCTGCTTGCGACATCACCTGCACAGTGTGTGCCATGACCATTATCATCGTACGGCTCTGTTTTTTGATTGACCATGTCCGCGAATCCGATAATTCTGCCTTCTAGATCAGGATGCGGGTAGATTCCTGTATCGACAACAGCGACAGTAACACCTTTTCCTGTCAGGGTTTGCCCGTTTCTGACGACTTCCTTCGCATGGCTTGCTTCGGTTGCCGTGTCTAAAAGCGCTTTGACTTCGCGGTTTAAATACACTTTACGGATATTGCTGCATTCAGAGAGAAGGGAATGTAATGCTGAAGGAGTAACCTCGGCGCTGCAGCAGTTGATTTTGTTGAAGCGGCTTTTTAGCTTGCTGCGTTTTTCTTTTTGCAGCACATCTCCAGCCATTTGAAAGCCGGTCTCGTGACAGCCTTCCTCAAATTCGATAATGACTGACATTTTTTTTCTGTTTTGCAATTTGGTTTCGAAAAATTTATGCAAGAAGCAAGGAGTCCATTTGAAGGGCTTGTAAAGCTGCAATACGGTTTCCCGTAACGGCCAATCTAGCTTGTGAGCATTTGCTCTCACCATTTGTACCATAGAGTACCCAAACATGTATTTTCCTCCTATTATAAGGTTCTCTGTATACTCTATGAACAGATGATAGGTTTGGTAAGTTTGTTTGTCCTCTATAAGAGACAGACAAGAGTTTGTTTTTCTGAATCTTTCGCATTAGATGCGATAGATTCAGAAGTTGAGGAAATCATTGGGGATTGAAAAAGAACGTTTGTTCGTATTATAATGTGATCATATCAAACTGGGAAGGGGAGAGCAACCGTATGAATTTCTACTTGCACCGATCTTTGGAAAGCCAAATGCCAATCAGCATTATATATATGAAGAAAGACGGAACGATTAGTAAAAGAACGATTATTGTGAGACAGAAAAGCAAAACGAAAATCAAAGCATTTTGTTTTTCGAAACAACAGATCAGAACATTTTTATTGGACTCTATCCTCTCCTGTGACTTTGTGAGAACAAATAAGCAAAATCTCTATTCTGCAGGCCGGTAACAGCTGTCCGTCTCAGCAACCGGGCAGCCTGTTACTAAAACCCTCCTTGAACCTATATACATTTATTTGCCAAGTGAGGTTGTTCCTACCTTTTATGTCTTTCCTCTCAACCTTTTTTCACTCTTATTTGAAATGAACCGCTAATAACCGTGACAATCAATTGATTTTTTGAAACCGGGAACTTTTTCACTGATGATATTGTGTATACAATGGTAAGATAAAACCTATTGGCTAAACCTCATATAATGAACCGCGCCATTCTTATGAAAGGAGTTAAACATGAGAAGATTTTTACTAAATGTCATATTAGTCTTAGCCATTGTCTTGTTCTTGAGATATGTTCATTACTCATTGGAACCTGAACCATCAAATCAGCCAGATACATATTCAAATTTCAGCAGCTTGGCAGAGAATGAGAGCCCAGCCGATTACGATATTTCATATAATGAGAAAAAAGGAAGCAAAGTCTTAATTATGTCTCCGCATGGCGGAAGAATTGAAGGCGGAGTAAGTGAGCTTGTTCGTTATTTCAATAATGAATACTCTACATACCTGTTTGAAGGGTTGAAGTCCCACGATAACCAAACGCTGCACATTACAAGCACCAACTTTGATGAGCCATTGGCAAAAAAGAAAATCAAGGAGCATCAATATGTGGTGGCTTTTCACGGATATAAAGGAGAGAACAAGAATACGCTTGTAGGGGGAACAGACCGAAAACGGGCTAAAATGATTGTGAGAGCCCTTGAGCGGAGAGGGTTTTCCGCTGAGTTAGCGTCGTCTAAAAGCGGTCTTGCTGGATTGAATGCCGAAAACATTAATAATCAAGGGGAAACGGGGCTAAGTATCCAGCTGGAAATCAGTCGTGAGCAGAGAGAAGCATTTTTTGATGATTTTTATTATAAAAATAGAAAATACACAAAGAACAGTGAATTTTATGCTTATGTCAGTGCGATCAAAGGTGTCCTGGAAAAAGAGTATTCGTAACAAGCAGATCAGAAGACAAAATAAGAGAAGATCAGTAGACTGAAATAGGATAAAAAAGGAGGCAAAACAATGGCAGATCATCATTTTTATTTAAAAGCGAATTGGCCGGGTAACCGCAATGATGTCGGTACGATTGAAAGCGGAAACCTGAACACATCGATTTCCATTCCTAAAGAAATGGATGGCCCGGGAGAAGGGACCAACCCAGATGAAATGCTTCTCGGGGCGGCAGCGACCTGTTACATTATTACACTTGCAGCGATGATGGAGAGAAGCGGGCTGGAAAAAGAAGACTTACAGATGGAGTCAGAAGGCATTGTCGACGTCACAAAAGGAGTCTTTACATACAAAAAGATCATTCACCGTCCCTCTGTCGTGCTTAAACATGATGCTTCAAAAGACGACGTCGCATTGGCGCACAAGCTTTGTAAAAAAGCGGAGTCGTCATGCATGATTTCGCGTGCAATTCAAGGAAATGTCGAGCTGCAGCTTGAGGCCTCTGTGAAACTGGGTGGAGAATAAAGAAAACAGACGGTCACTCACAGGCCGTCTGTTTTTTATCTTCAGCGTGGGCTTTCGATTGATTTAGCACGACCACGCCTGCAATGACAAGCGTGAGACCGAATACACCTTTTAAACTGATGGTTTCGCCAAAAAGCAAAAACCCGACAATTGCTGTAAGTGCGGTACCAACGCCCGACCATGTTGCATACGCGCTTGATAAGTCAATTGTTTTTAAAGAAAAGCTTAGAAACGTAAAAGCAGAAAGAAATCCGACTATGACTCCGGCAATGGGCCAGGCTTGTGTAAATCCTTCTGAAAGCTTCAGCATCGTGCTCCCAAACACTTCAGATACAATGGCGAGAGCCAAATAAAGCAATCCTCTCATCTTCATCACTCCTTTACTGCCAATTAAGTAACACGACCCCTGATAGTAATAAAAGAATCCCGATAAGCCCTTTGGCATTCAGATCTTCCTTGAACCATTTTACTCCGATCACTGTCGTCAGCACCGTGCCCGCCCCGCTCCAAGTCGCATAGGAGAGGCTCAGGGGAATATGGTTTAAAGTCAGGGACAGCATATAAAAGGCGAGGGAATAGCCAATAACGACCAAAGCACTTGGCTTCCACTTTTTGAAGCCATCAGATACTTTCAGCATGGCTGCTCCTATCGATTCCGAACATATGGCAATCGTGAGGAATATATATCCTATCAACATCATGAATTCTCCTCACTATATTTTTAGATTAGAAAAAACTTCAGCTAGAAAAATATTAGTGTATGCCTATGTATGAGTCAAGAGATTCATTTTCACACACTTAAAAAGACCCCTTTTTAAGGGGTCTTTTGCGTTTAATAATAAAAAGGGAACGGGGCATACGGATAATAGGGGTATCCGCCATACAAATAAGGATTAAATAAAGCGCTTCCTATAAGCCCGCCTGCAAGGCCGCCGATAAACGGTCCTCCAAAAAATCCGAATGGCCGGCCAAACCCATAACCAAATCCGGGTCTTCCAAACCCGTAACCGAACCCGAACGGTCTTCCAAACCCAAATGGTCTCCCGAATCCGAACGGCCTTCCAAATATTCTTGTATCTTCAGGGCTGAAATGCTCTAACTCGTTCATGTTTTCTTTCCTCCTGTAATAAAGTGTAGATGATGCAGTGTATTCACCCTGCCCGGATTTGATTGGGCGAATCGAGGAAAAGGAGGATGTGAACACATTGGGCCTGTATCAGTCTGACTGGTCAAAAGCACCGCCCCACGCACATGCTTATCATGTCAAAACAACGAGAGAACAGGGCCATTATCATCTCATCGAAGGGTTTACTCAGCCGGCAAACGGATCAAATACCGATCAGCATACACATTACTATACAGGGATCACTTCATTTGAAAACGGCCATTTTCATCGGTATTACGGAATCTCAGGACCGGCGATTCCCTTAGCAGATGGCACACATTATCATGAAATCGAAGAAACGACGTATCTGGCCTATAACGAGCCGATTGAGATCCAGTACGGAGGGGTTGTGTACGATCCCGGAGATGACAGAAGAAAAACGCATCGTCATACCCTGAAAGGAAAGACAAGGGAAATTGTCGGCAATGAGCCGCTCGGCTGGTAGAAGGATGTTTACCGATGCAAAAAAAGGGCAAAATGGATAGGTGGTTGTCCATGTTGAATGCTATAATGGGGGGAGATTTATAAAAGAGAGTGATACATATTGAATAATACGAAGCAGCCCGTTGTCATTTTAGTCGGACCGACGGCAGTGGGGAAAACCAATTTAAGTATTCAGCTAGCCAAATCCTTAAACGCGGAAATTATCAGCGGAGATTCGATGCAGATTTATAAAGGGATGGATATTGGAACAGCTAAAATTACCGAACAGGAGATGGAGGGAGTGCCCCATCATCTGATTGACATTTTAGATCCCCAAGACTCTTTCTCTACTGCCGATTATCAAAGCTTAGTAAGAAATAAAATCAGCGAGATTGCAAATAGAGGAAAGCTTCCGATGATTGTCGGCGGTACAGGGCTTTATATACAATCTGTGCTTTACGATTATACATTTACGGAAGAGGCAAATGATCCCGTGTTTCGAGAGAGCATGCAAATGGCCGCTGAGCGGGAAGGCGCTGACTTTCTGCATGCCAAACTTGCTGCAGCAGATCCCGAGGCAGCAGCTGCGATTCATCCGAATAATACAAGAAGAGTCATTCGCGCACTGGAAATTTTACATACGTCCGGAAAAACGATGTCCCAGCATTTGAAGGAACAAAAACGAGAACTTCTGTACAATGCAGTGTTAATTGGCCTGACAATGGATAGAGACACGCTTTACGAAAGAATTAATCAGCGGGTCGATATGATGATGCAGTCAGGCCTTCTTCCGGAAGTGAAACGCTTATACGACAAGAACGTGAGAGACTGTCAATCAATACAGGCGATAGGCTATAAAGAGCTGTATGCATATTTTGACGGTTTTGTGACACTTTCCGATGCTGTCGAACAGCTAAAGCAGAACTCGAGGCGGTATGCGAAACGCCAGCTGACGTGGTTTCGCAACAAAATGCAGGTCACATGGTTCGATATGACACCGCCTGTTGATATGGAGCTGAAAAAAAAGGAAATTTTCACACATATAGCAGGAAAACTCGAACTTTAATCGAAACTGTATGATATAGAGAATCAAGGAGGACGAAACATGAAACCGATTAATATTCAGGATCAGTTTTTGAATCAAATCCGGAAAGAAAATACGTATGTCACTGTTTTTTTGCTGAACGGCTTTCAGTTGCGGGGCCAGGTGAAAGGCTTTGATAACTTTACAGTATTGTTGGAATCGGAAGGTAAGCAGCAGCTTATATATAAACATGCGATCTCAACGTTTGCGCCGCAAAAAAACGTCCAGCTTGAACTCGAATAGATCAAAAAATGCCATGTCAAGACATGAGGAAAGGCTGTCGGGGGTTCCCGGCGGCCATTTTTAACATTCATCCACTTTTGCTCCAAGCTTTTTTTTGTAAGCTGACCATGCCAAGGCATGGTCTTTTTTTATGAGAACAACATACGGAAGTAAAAATGGTATATTATGTATAAAATGAATTTGGGAGTGATCGACCTTGTTTGAAAGTGAAGCAGAACTGAGACGAATCAGGATTGCACTTGTATGGATAGCTGTCTTTTTACTGTTCGGGGCGTGCGGGAATCAAGATACCATTATTGAAACAGACAGCGGCAATTCAGACTATGAAACGCCTCAGCCCACCTCGTTTCCACTTGAACATAACCATTTTGGCGTTATGGAGGACGGCTATATCAAAATTTATGAGTATAATGAGTCCCGCAATGAGGTAAAGCTGAAGAAAGAATACGCGGATGATGAGCTTGAATAAAATTCACAAGCATTCGAATTTACAAAGCGGATGCCAGCCGCTAAACTAAATACAGACACAGATCAAACAGAGGGTGAAAACATGAAGCATAAAGTGATCGTGAATCATTGGGAAGAAATTTGCGAAGATGATTCTTGCTATGAATACGGAACAAGTATCATTGTGAACGGAAAAGAATTAGTCAGAGAAGCGTCAATTATCACTGCTTTGAAGGCGGTTTTAGAAGAGATCGGCGCGGATGTTGAAATAGAAGAAACAGTAGAGAGCGAAAAATGCTGTGATAGCTTAAGAAAAAAAAATCTAGACTACTAAGCAGTTTTTTTTCATGTTATGATATACATCGGCTAAAAACGACACCCCGAGTAGGACGAGAGATGATTCTCGTTCTGCTCTCTTTTTTGGGCCCTAATGAGTCTGCCCATTTGCCTGATTTGATCAAAATATGAATTTTTCATAAAAACGAATCTATATATTGTGTTTTTGTTAGAGGGTAGTATACTATATATAGTGTTAGTGAT
The DNA here is from genome assembly GCF_044570195.1 of Bacillus sp. SG20033. NCBI lineage: Bacteria > Bacillati > Bacillota > Bacilli > Caryophanales > Bacillaceae > Bacillus > Bacillus sp. SG20033. The sequence continues at coordinate 1,936,798 of NZ_CP172606.1, forward strand.
GAGAGATTCATATTTTTTGATAGGTCGTGATAAAACGTGGTACAAATCATATTTGATTCGAAAACAGGGAATGTTCAGCGGTTTGTGAATAAAACAGGCTTTCAGCAGATACGCAAGGTGGACGAAATGGACCACGTGGACACTCCGTTTGTTTTGGTCACCTACACGACAAACTTCGGCCAGGTACCGGCATCAACACAATCATTTCTCGAAAAATACGCCCATCTCTTATTAGGAGTCGCTGCGAGCGGCAACAAAGTATGGGGCGATAACTTTGCAAAAAGCGCCGATACCATTTCAAGACAATATCAGGTGCCGATCTTGCACAAATTTGAACTCAGCGGCACATCTAAAGACGTTGAATTGTTTACTCAGGAGGTAGAAAGAGTTGTCACAAAATCAAGTGCCAAAATGGATCCAGTTAAATAACGAAATCATGATCCAAAAAGATGGGAAATTCCAGTTTGATAAGGATAAAGAGGCTGTACATAGCTATTTTGTAGATTATATCAATCAAAACACAGTCTTCTTTCACGATTTAAAAGAGAAGCTGGATTATTTGGTTGAAAATCAATACTACGAAGAGGAATTCTTAAGCCTTTATTCTTTTGAAGACATTAAAGAAGTGTTTAAGACAGCTTACGCTAAGAAGTTTCGTTTTCCTTCCTTCATGAGTGCGTTTAAATTCTATAATGACTATGCTTTGAAAACGAATGACAAGAAAAAAATCCTCGAGCGTTATGAGGACCGGATCTCAATTGTTGCGCTGTTCTTCGCTAACGGCGACACTGAGAAAGCAAAAGAATATGTAAACCTGATGATCAATCAAGAATATCAGCCGAGCACACCGACATTTTTGAATGCCGGCAGAAAACGCCGCGGTGAACTTGTGAGCTGCTTCTTGCTCGAAGTTAATGATTCTTTAAATGACATTTCAAGAGCAATCGATATCTCCATGCAGCTTTCTAAGCTTGGCGGCGGGGTTTCTCTTAACCTGTCCAAGCTTCGCGCGAAAGGTGAAGCCATTAAAGATGTTGAGAATGCGACAAAAGGCGTTGTAGGCGTCATGAAGCTTCTTGATAACGCGTTCCGTTACGCTGACCAAATGGGACAAAGACAAGGGTCCGGCGCGGCGTATTTAAACATTTTCCACCGCGATATCAATGATTTTCTTGATACGAAAAAGATTTCTGCGGATGAAGATGTGCGCGTCAAAACGCTTTCGATCGGTGTTGTCATTCCGGATAAGTTCGTTGAGCTTGCACGCGAGGACAAAGCGGCTTATGTATTCTATCCGCACACGATTTATAAAGAGTACGGCCAGCACATGGATGAGATGGACATGAACGAAATGTACGACAAGTTTGTCGACAACCCTCGGGTGAAAAAGGAAAAAATCAACCCGCGGAAACTGCTTGAAAAATTGGCGATGCTTCGTTCTGAATCAGGCTATCCATACATCATGTTCCAAGATAACGTCAATAAAGTGCATGCGAATAACCATATTTCCAAGGTCAAATTTTCTAACCTTTGCTCTGAAGTGCTGCAGGCATCTCAAGTTTCTTCATACACAGACTATGATGAAGAAGATGAAATCGGTCTGGATATTTCCTGCAACCTGGGTTCGCTTAACATTCTCAATGTCATGGAGCATAAATCAATCGAAAAGACAGTCAAGCTTGCGACAGACTCTTTAACACACGTGTCTGAAACAACTGACATCCGTAATGCGCCTGCTGTAAGACGGGCAAACAAAGCGATGAAATCAATCGGCCTCGGTGCTATGAACCTTCACGGCTACCTTGCGCAAAACGGCATTGCGTATGAAAGTCCGGAAGCGCGTGACTTTGCAAACACGTTCTTTATGATGGTGAACTTCTACTCCATCCAGCGTTCTGCGGAAATCGCAAAAGAGAAGGGTGAAACGTTTGATCAATATGAAGGCTCAACCTATGCGACAGGTGAATACTTTGACAAATACGTTTCTACTGATTTCTCACCGAAATATGAAAAAATCGCCAACCTGTTTGAGGGTATGCATATCCCGACGACAGAGGACTGGAAAAAGCTAAAAGCATTTGTGGCTGAACACGGTATGTATCACAGCTACAGATTATGCATTGCGCCGACAGGCTCTATCTCATACGTTCAATCAAGCACGGCGTCTGTTATGCCGATTATGGAACGGATTGAAGAACGAACATACGGCAACTCAAAAACGTACTACCCAATGCCTGGGCTTGCATCTAATAACTGGTTCTTCTATAAAGAAGCCTACGATATGGACATGTTCAAGGTTGTGGATATGATCGCCACTATCCAGCAGCACATTGATCAGGGAATCAGCTTCACATTGTTCTTAAAAGACACAATGACGACCCGTGATTTAAACCGAATCGATCTGTATGCACATCATAGAGGAATTAAAACCATTTACTATGCAAGAACGAAAGATACTGGGCAAGACAGCTGCCTTTCTTGTGTTGTTTGATTAAAGGAGAGTTTATAGTGACAAAAATTTATGACGCAGCAAACTGGTCAAAGCATGAAGACGATTTTACCCAAATGTTCTATAACCAAAACGTGAAACAGTTCTGGCTTCCGGAAGAGATTGCTTTAAACGGCGATCTTCTCACATGGAAGTACCTCGGAAAAAATGAGCAGGATACTTATATGAAGGTACTGGCCGGACTTACGCTTCTTGATACAGAGCAGGGGAATACGGGGATGCCGATCGTGGCTGAACACGTAGATGGCCACCAGCGGAAAGCGGTGCTGAACTTTATGGCGATGATGGAGAACGCTGTCCATGCGAAGTCGTACTCTAATATTTTCATGACCCTTGCACCGACTGAAACGATCAATGAAGTATTTGAATGGGTTAAACAAAATAAATATTTGCAGAAAAAAGCGCAAATGATTGTCGGGCTTTACAAAGCCATTCAAAAAGATGATGAAATTTCACTGTTCAAAGCGATGGTTGCTTCCGTCTATCTGGAAAGCTTCCTTTTCTACAGCGGTTTCTATTATCCGTTATATTTCTACGGACAAGGAAAACTGATGCAAAGCGGTGAGATCATTAACCTGATCCTTCGTGACGAAGCGATTCACGGCGTGTATGTCGGTCTCCTTGCTCAGGAAATTTATAATAAACAGACAGAAGAGAAAAAAGCAGAGCTTCGTGAATTTGCGATTGACCTTCTGAATCAGTTATATGAAAATGAGCTTGAATATACAGAGGATTTGTACGATCAAGTCGGACTCTCACACGATGTAAAGAAATTCATCCGCTATAATGCGAATAAAGCGCTGATGAATCTTGGATTTGATCCATACTTCGAAGAGGAAGATATTAATCCGATCGTATTAAACGGATTAAACACAAAAACAAAATCGCATGACTTCTTCTCTATGAAGGGGAATGGCTATAAAAAAGCGACAGTTGAGCCGCTCAAAGATGATGACTTTTATTTTGAAGATGAAAAAGAGCAGATATAATATCTGCTCTTTTCGGCTTGAAGGTTCAAATGAGGAGGACGCAGTACCCATGGGAAAAATGGACGAAATGATTTTAGTTGCCCCGCGCGATAATGTGTTTAAGAAAGAAAGCTTAACCTTCCAGGGCGTGTACAGTGAAGATAGCAGAGTAGCCGAAATCATGGCTCAGATTGAAGCGGCCTATCGTGAAATGAGAAGAGGGGACGCAGAAGAAGATCCGCGTTTCAAGCAGCCGATACCTTATGTCGTCATTAAGCGTGAAGATGAAGTTTTTCTTTACGAGCGGCTGGCTGGCGGCGGTGAATCACGACTGCACAACAAGCTTTCTCTCGGCTTTGGCGGTCATATGAACGCCATCGAAGGGGCAGCTTCATTTGCTGAAGTCTTAAAGCTGAACACAGACCGTGAGCTTGAGGAAGAACTGCAAATAAATGAAGAAGATAAACAGGCGATTGTCACACTGGGATTGATCAATGATGATGAAAACAGTGTTGGCAAAGTGCATATCGGAATTCTTTCTGCGCTTCAATTAAAGCCTGGCGCACAAGTGGAAGTGAAGGAGAAAGAACAAATTGCGGGTAAATGGATGAAAGTTTCTGAATTAAAACAGGATGACATCTACAACCGTCTGGAAACATGGTCACAGTTTGTTGTCGATATCCTTGAATAAAAAAACCCGGTTTCTCGTGATGAGGAGCCGGGTTTTTTTATGAGACGCTCGTCCCCGTCTCGGCTATGATTCTAGGATCACAATAGCGTCAAAGCCGGCATTTTTCGCTCTGGCAGCCAGGGTGTCTGCATTGTCTTTGGATGAAAATGCGCCAATCTGCACTTTGTATAATCCGTCCTTTAAAAGGACAATCGAGTCAAAACCTTTGGCTTCGGCTTTACTTGCGAGCGAGTCGGCATTCGCTTTGACTTTAAATGCGCCGATTTGAACCTTATATAACCCTAAGCTGGAAGTCTTTTTAAGGTTAAAGGCTTGCTCCAGCCCGTTTGCATGTCCTCTCGCTAAGCTTTGAATAAAACTGCTCGTTTTCAGCTTATTTGCATCGGCAACGGTATCAATGAAGCCGTTCTCGGTCAAGAGGGCAGGCATTGCCGACTCCCTTAGGACGTGGAAGTTCGCCGTTTTTTTGCCGCGATCGGCAAAGTCGACAGCTTGTATCACTTCAGAGTGAATTGCCGATTGATAAGTCGTCGTCGGGGCTCCTACACCTGGATAAATATAGCTTTCAAAACCTGTGCCTCCCCCGGAATTAACGTGAATGGACAAAAAGAAATCTGCTCCCCAGTTATTTGCGGCATTTGTCCGGTCGTTTAAGCTGACATATTGGTCGCTTGTCCGGCTCAGCAGCAAAGAAACGCCTTCATATTCATTAGTTAATATCGTACGTAAGGCTAAAGCGATTTGCAGGGTTAACGTTTTTTCCTGAAGGCCATTACCTGTTGCGCCTGGATCAGACCCGCCATGGCCAGGATCAATAAAAATTTTAACCATTTTTCATCACCTCATTACAGGATATGAAAAAACACGGCTTCTGCTTGTACGATTATCATTCAACTGAAAAATGAGGAAATAACCCTTTCACACCGGGAATTATTTCTCGGGAAAGCGCACAATTCAACATGAAGCGACAACAGATACGGCCCGACATGAAATATGTGCATACGCCATATGTTTGTTTTTACTATGGGTTCGGTTAACCTGCACTGATTCCTGCTGATTTTAAGCTTTACGTTCATAAGCATTTGAAACGTAAATTGATGAGAAAAGCTCCTTTCATTAAAGACACCACTTTATAAATCGAAAAAAAGAAAAACACTTCAGGTATCTTACGGCGGGTAATACGCTTCGTACAAAAAACAGCCCGTTACATGAAAAAAGGATTGGCGAATGGGGATAATAATGAGAAAAAGAAGCTCACTATAATACTCTGACAAAATGATTAAAAACAAAATCTCATGGTTTGTCCACCCCATGTCCGTGAATACAATAAGAAATAAAGTATTTCTCAGGAAAGCGCAGGATTCCTTATTGTTCCCGAAAAAAGCAATTGTTTCGACACATGATAGGCGTTTGTCACAATCGGCATCCGCTTGAATATGATATAGAGAGAACAGAGAGGTGAAGATGTTGGAGCGCGCTGTGACTTATAAAAACAACGGACAGATCAACATTATTCTGAACGGGCAAAAGCAGGTGCTGACGAATGCTGAGGCAGAGGCGGAATATCAGGCTGCATTGCAAAAAAACGAAGCAAAGCACGGCATTTTGAAGGAAATCGAAAAAGAGATGAGCGCATTAGTTGGGATGGAGGAAATGAAACGCAACATCAAGGAAATATACGCCTGGATTTTTGTGAACCAAAAACGCGCGGAGCAAGGCTTGAAGGTTGGAAAGCAAGCGTTGCACATGATGTTTAAAGGAAATCCGGGAACGGGAAAAACGACGGTTGCACGGCTCATCGGCAAGCTGTTCTTTGAAATGAATGTCCTGTCAAAAGGCCACTTAATAGAAGCGGAGCGGGCTGACCTGGTCGGGGAGTATATCGGACACACCGCCCAAAAGACGAGAGATTTAATCAAAAAGTCATTAGGTGGCATTTTGTTTATAGACGAAGCCTACTCGCTGGCAAGAGGCGGCGAAAAGGACTTTGGGAAAGAAGCGATCGACACACTTGTCAAGAACAAGGTTTTAACTTTTATGTCACTTCTCAACTCGATATCCCTCAGCCTCAACGTCAGTATAAATACGTATGGCAACAATATTTAGAGCGATTTAATGAGATCAAAAAAATGCACTTTGAAGAGCTTAAAACTGTAGGAGAGATTTCTAAGGAACTAAATATCTCAGATTGGATTATTTTAGATTTATTTAAATCACAAAATGTGGACAAGCTTTCATTTCAGGAATTGTCTAAGCGTAGACGAACTAAGGACTTTGCTTTTCTTTATGATCTACATTTCAATAAGAAAATGAGCCTGAAGGAAATTAGTCGAGCTTTCGATTATTCTCCACCTTATATCCGTCAAGTTTTTAAGGATCAGGGAATTAAATACTTAACCTTTAAAAATCAGTATAAAAATTGAATTTGATTCTACATCTAGTTTTTGCTTTATCGGATATGTCTGTATATAATAATTAATTCTAAATAAAATGGGTATTTTATTTAAACCCAAAAGCTGCTTGAATACATCCTAAATTTAAAGTATCCTGTATATGTATCATAGTTGGTATATCAGCCACTATAGGCCAGAGAGTTTCCTCACATACTCTCTGGCTTTTCTTCTAAGATAAGCCTCAAGTAAATTAACATCATCGCCTGTTTTAATTTCCATCACAAATTTGATGAAACTTTCCGAATTTTAAAGCGTATAGTCTTTGAGAATCATTACATAGCCCATAGGAGGTAATACCATGATTGAGTTTTGGGAGAACAGTGAATATGATCCTTTTAGGTTAAAAGACATCAGTGAAGATGAAATAAAAAAGGTTGAAAAAAAGTTAAACTTAACTTTGCCTGAACAATATAAAAAATTGATCATTCAACAAAATGGTGGATTGATTAATTTTAATGCGTTCCCAACAGATCAGGAAACATCTTGGGCTGACGACCACATTGAAGTTGATCATATAAGAGGAATAGGAAAAGATTTAGGTATATTAGAGAGTGAATACCTAATAAAAGAGTGGGGTCTACCACAAAGATTATTGTTAATACAAGGGGATGGACACAATTGGGTTGCATTAGATTATCGCCTAACTAATGAAAATCCACCTGTTCATTACTTTGACCTTGAATTAAATAATGACTTTAAGATTGCAGATTCATTTGATGAATTTTTATCAAAGTTATACACACATGAATATGAAGAAGATCAAGAAGACGAAAATTTAGACTTTGATGAAATTCGTAGCATTGATCCAAATGATCCAGATGCTATTCAGAAGGAAGAAGTCGAAAAAATTCTTGCTAATAAGAACCCTATGGAGATTCATAGGATTTCTCTTTTTCCAATCCAAAGTGTTGAAGACCTAAAATGGTTGCTGAACATTATTAAACATAATTCCTTAGGGGCACGAGGTGACATGGCTTTTGAATTGGCTGACGTATTGATGTCAGTTGTTTCATCATACTCACACCAAATAAAGTCGAATAATTTAAAATCTGTCGTACAAGAAGCTGCTCAAGAGTTAGGAAAGTCTAAAAACGAAGATACTGAGATTATACTAGATCAACTTAAAGACTTTTTGTAAAATAAGTATTATTTTCCTCTTTTTGTTTATTTTTAACATCATTTGTACTAGAATGGAAGTGTGTTAAAAATCCTAAAGAAAAGAGGGAATTAATGAAAAGCTATCAAAAGATTTTGAGTGTCGTTTTGAGTTTGCTTCTGCTGCTAACTTTTGTATTGCCGAACTTTGCTGAAGCGCAGTCAATTGAACAGCCGGTTCAACCTGGAACAGAAGTTCAAGGATCAGAAGAGAATCCGGTTGATTCCGAGTATGAAGAGTATGAGGATGACTTTAACTACGAAGAGGATACATACGAAGATTACTCTGATGTTTCGGAAGATTCGTATTATGATAATTTAGCAGATGCTCCTGCCTATGAAGACGAGAATTTATTAGAAGATGGAGCTACTGAAGAGGAAATCATTGAAGACGGAAGTGTTCCTGATAGTGAATTTGAAGAGAATGTTGTAACTCCGACTGAAAGCGCCACTGAACCAGAAACTGACGATGTAGGTGAGGATGAATCTTATCATGCTCAATGGGTTTGGTTAATTCCGCCTGCAATTGCTGTAGTTAGTCGTGTCGGTGGTAAGCTTTTAGTCAAACAAACGTTAAAGTCAACTACGAAGAAAATTGCAGTCAGAAATGGTAAGCTCGCAGGAAAGAAACACCCTAAGACTGGAGTGAAATTTAATTCTAAAGGTTTTCCTGTTTTCGCATCTAAATACAATTACAATCTCCCTATGAGTCTAATTAAATCTTCAAATGGTACTCAGTTTAAAAATGCAAACGCCTCTTTGAAGAAGGCAATTAATACTTGGGAGCATGCGAAAAAATTCAATAAGTATCAGATTCAAGATATTAAAAATGGGAAAACTCCACGAGGGTATATATGGCACCATCACGAAAATACAGGCAGATTGCAATTAGTAAATAGAACTATACATGAAAAAACCGGACATACAGGTGGTAAATCTATCTGGGGTTCTCTATAAATCATTCCTCTCCTCTATTTAGAGGAGGGGTTTTTATATCACATGCTAAAAAAAGAAAGCCACAAAGGGCTTTCAATTAGCGTTCACATGCATAGTTGTCATGATCCCTGTCCATCTTAGATTGGTAAGCAGGGTGAGAGCTAGGTACTCCATTCGGATATTTCTTTCTTAACTCTGTACAATTTTTAAACGTTTCTGTTTCTCCAGTTGACGCTGAAGATGCTTCTTTTTCAGTTGTAGTCGAAGTTTCACTTGATGCCTTTGGAGTAGTAGGCTGTTTAGCTGCCGGTTTAGATGTTGTTGCTTTTTTAACTGCAGTGGTTTTCTCTTTCACACAGCCATTAAATCCTCGGTCGGTCACATATCCATTCTTGCTCCAGATTGAAAGCTTCTCTGATTTTGCTTCCTGCTCGTCTTTCTTAAATTGGTCTATGTATTTTGTGTTAGGCTCATATACATATGCTACTCTGGCCAATCCCTCTTTCAATAATGTCTCTTGAACAGATTTGCCGTCAACATAAACGTATGCTAACAGTCTTCCATACTTATCTCTGCGATCGCCTTTATCAAATTCCAGCTGTAGCTTACCGCTGTTAACCAATTCTTTATTTCGCTTAGAAGCATCTTCACCGTATGGTTGAACACAAGAATTTGGTTTCTTAGTTTCAGGTGTATCAATGAGCAAGTAGCGAACTGTGTCTACATTTCCGTTGTAGGTAACTTTAATTGTGTCACCATCAACAGCTCTATCTAGAGTAACATCGACCAATTCCTTTTTGTCTTTTTCCTTAGACTTGTCAGCAGTTTTTTCTTTAGTAGATTCCTTTTGTTCTGTTTTCTTTTCTACATCTGTAGAAGCTTGTGGTGTTTCTTTTTCTGTGCTTACTTTTTCAGAATCATTTGAGCTGCAGGCTGCCAATGATAAGCTCAAAGTGAATGCTGCAAAACCTAATAATACTTTCTTCAACTTCATTTCCCCTTTTAGAATGTTTGTTCTCTATTTATATCGGTAAACCATCAATAATTATAATCCTATATCCAATTATTGTGAATTTAATTTTTCCTTAATATCATTGCATTTCCCTTTAAAACTTCTAGGCGCATGTTAAAATTTCACTGAATTCATAGTCAAAAGGGGAATGTTTTTATGCTTGGAATCAACGTTGAAAAATTAAATGAAAACATAATTATCAATTGGCAGCTATCCAGAATTGAAATTCCAATCAAAGAAATCAATAATGTATTTCTTGATCCAAACTATGGGGGAGAGGAAAAAAGTGCAGTAAGGATTGGATTTCCTTATGGCTCTACGGATAGGGTAGTGATTAAAACAGCAAATAACACTTACATTTTGTTCACCACTAATGCTGCTTCTATTATGAGTAAAATTGTTTCCTAATAACCAAGTGATGTCCTATTAGTAATGCTTTCCTTATAGCTGTATGACATGGTAAAATCTAGATAATTGTTGATAGGGGGATGGGATATGGAAGAAGGCAAACTTATTCATTTGACACTTGCTGGTATTAAAGAAGCTGTTTCTAAGTATGGCACTTTTCCAATGATTCAACCAGGTGGTTTCGTATTAGAAGATGCCACATTTGAATTTAATGAACCTGCAACAGAAGAAGAAATTAGAAAATTAGAATCACATTTCAATGTAAGTTTACCCAAAGATTATAAGGAGTTCCTAGCTCTACATAATGGTTTGGAATTTCTTGATGGAATCGAAATACTCAGTATTGAAGATGTTATGAAATACAATGAAACAGAAGACCTACCAGAAAAGTGTTTTTTGATTGGATATCATTTTGATGGAAGGTATGTTATAGATTCAAATAGATATGAAAAAGGGGACTTAAATTACCTATTTTATTTGGATTCGATTGATCATTTTGATGAAGCAGTGGATTTAAAAGCGAATTTTGAAATTTGGTTTGATCGACTTTTAAGTTCGAACGGAAATAAGTACTGGGAAGTTGAAAGAGATGTTAAAGCTTATTATGAAAATATAGATGAGTAAAGGACTCTGATTAAAGTCCTTTACTACTTTTAATTAATAAGAAGCCCACCATGGATTGACCTCTGTTCTATGGAAGCTCCGATCCAAAGGAATTAAATTCCCAGTCATATTTCCGCCACCGTATTCCCTTGGAAGTTGATGGTGGATTTCAAACTTAGTCCAAGTTTTTTTGCCATATTTCTTATCGTACCAATTTCTATACGCTGTACGTTCTTTATTTCCCCATTTAACTCTTTTTTCAGAAGGAATCTTTTTCCAGAAAACATGTGATGGTGCTAATAGATTTAATCCCGATTGTTTGTCAGTATAGACAGGGAAGAACATGCCTTTTTTGTTTGTAAGGTATAGGCCTTCTGTCCAAGTTAAAGTTCTAATGGAAGGGGGTCTTCCTGCCCAAGTTGCGATAGCACTTCCTGAATACTTCCAAAAGGCTGAAGCATTGACATTAAGCAGTTGATGTACTTCCGCACCTTTTTTTATTTGACCTGCAACGAAAGTTTTTCTTATTACGTGAGGGCATGTAAATTGTTTGTTGTAATAACCACTTTTACATAGAGCTTGTTGAACTTCAAGAGTTGCAGGAGGTGTTCCAACAACTTTTGTAACCTCTACTCCATGAATTACTTTATTGACCTTTCCACCTAAAAAAGTATGACCGAGATAAACTACATTCCCAGCTTTCTTTTCAAGGGTTTTTCGTTGGTTCTCACTTGTAACGTTTCCTGATGAAAGTTTGTTTCCTTGTTTGTCGTAGGCTATATATGTTTGATAGGAATCTGTTACATCAAGCCCTTCTTCTTTTGCAATTTTAGCAAGTTTGCTAGAGGTGCCAGTAATCTCTTTTTTGGGACTTGTTTCACTGAATTGCTTTATTCCATTAACTGAAGAAATACGTTGGGTAAGGTCGATTCCTTGGATGCTTGTTTTGTCAGATGATTCACTTGCAGCTACTTTCTTTTCATGTGTGAAGAGTCCAGAAAGAAGTAAAACAACAGTTAGAGCGGTTAATCCAAAGCATTTTAAAAACTTTTTCATAAACAATCATCTCCTTTTTCTGTGTTATTAACAAATGAATAATCAACGAGTGTTAAATTGTTGCAAATAATTACATATTATCCCACCTCCAGACAGGATCATATCAAATGACCTAAAAAATTACAATTGATTTTTAGAGAGTTAAGAAATATTTAAAGTTGTAAATTCCTAGGTTAATTGGTTGTGTACTAGGTGATGGCATGGGGATTTGTGGTAAAATTTATATAGAGTAAGCTTGAAAGGAGAATGAGATGAAGGTATTTGAGGCTGATTCATTACTCTTTGAGGCCGATAAAAGAACCAAAGAGTATAAGGAACTAAGGTCGCAAATGGTGAAGCTAAGAAAAGCTTTTCAAAACGTAGCTAACCTAGATGACAGTGAGTTTTCAGGCAAGGGTGCTGACAACATTAAAGCGTTTTATCATGATCATGTCGGCGTAACAGACCAATGGATTGATTTAATTGACATGAAAATTGCTTTCCTTACAAGTATCTCTGGAGTTATAGAGGAAGCCAGCTTGTCAGATGCATACGCCGAGGAGTCTTTTTTAGAGCATGAACTTGCAAATGCATATAAAAAATCAGAGGCTATTATGTCCGAACAGAAGAAAGCAATGAAGGACATTCTGAACGATATTGACGATATCCTACCACTTAATTTGTTTTCAACAGAAAACTTTAAAGATGAACTTGCCAGTGCAGATAAGAAACGTGAAAAAACAATTGATAAAATTGTAGAAGTAGATGATGATTTAACAACTGAATATGCACTAACTGAGCATAACGAACAATTCATTCAGCAAGATTTTAAAAAGCTGCAGGAATCGACAGGGAGAGGGAAAAACGCCACTCCGATTCACTATAACGCTAAAGCGTACAGAGAAAGTGACATACATAAGAAAAAAGCCGATATTGAAAAACGTACAGAAGCTTATTTGACGATTAAGAAGAAGGAAGAAAAAGACCGAGAGATTGAAAAACTGAAAGAAAGACTAAAGAATTACGACTATGCAGATGCCGATGAATTCTATTCAATGGCCAAAACAATTGGGTATGAAAATCTAACAGCAGATCAACAAAGATATTTCACACAGATTGAAAACACACGGGAGCTAATGGCCGGAGCCAAAGGTACTGTTACAGCTCTTTATGATATGACAGCTGAAACATTAGACTATATGGCACACAATCATCCTGTCGACATGCTTATTAATTCTGCAGTTGCAGTTTATCACTATGATTCCACGTTTAACTCAATTAAAGATGCGATAATAACCTCCTATGTTAGAGACGTAAAGAACGGAGACACAGAATCAAAGGCTCATTGGTTTACATATGCAGCAGTAAACATCTTTGGCTTAAAAGGTGCTGGTTCAGTTGCCAAAATAGGAGTGAAAACAGCAGGAAAAGCTGCAGTCAAAAAAGTGTCTAAAAAACTAGATGAAACTCCTGATCCACTAACAGCAATCAAACCGTTTGTCATGCGAGAAGATGTTGTTGTAGCAGGCGGCATGCCTTATAATGTCATCAATGATGTGAGCGCAAAAGACAGGCTGCTTCAGCTTGCTAAAAAATTAGATGAAAGCAGAAAGCCATTTACTGGTCAGAAAGTAAATGTCCCTTGGTTAAATAAAGAGAAGTATGGTGCCTTTGAGGTTAAGGGTAAGGTAAAAGTAAAAGGAAACATCAAAGATGTAAGCAGAAGAGTTTATACAATGAAAGATATCGACATTAATCAAAAAGATCGTAAAGGCCGAACAAACCTTGAATTAATGAAAGACGGTAAGGCACCTCTAGCCAAAGACGGTACAAAAATCAATTTGCACCATTTAATTCAGGAGGAACCTGGAAATATGGTTGAAATTCCAAACAGTTTACACACAAAATATAGTGAGATCATACATAAACTTAAAACTGATGGAGAGAGTTTTAGAAATAATCCAGAATTGAAAGTTCAATATGAATATTTTAGAGCGAGATATTGGAAATGGAGAGCCACTCAATATACAGAGTAAGAGAGGTTGGGAAAAATGGAACTATACACGCAAGTGGAACAGTTTTTAAATGATAATGCAAAAGAAAGAGATTTCACAGGAGGAATTGGAGAAGACAAAATATCTAAAATAGAACAAGATCTTAAAGTGAAACTTCCGGAGAGCTATAAATGGTTTCTGCGGAACTATGGTTCTGGGGGAGTTTATGGAATTGATATTCTAGGCTATGATTTTGGAGGCCCATCAGTTGTTGAATATACCAACGAGTATCAAGAACACTATAACTTAACCGAAGGTCTTGTTGTAATAGAGGATGTTGATTACTTTGCATATTGTCTAGATACCAACAAGATGAAAAATAAAGAATGTCCTGTATTTACGTGGGATAGAGTAATTGGTTACCAAGAAGTCGTGGCGGATAATTTCATTGAATTTTTCTTTGATAAGCTCCAAAGAATGAAAGAAAACTGGGAAGAAGATGAAGACTGGGACGATTAAGCAAAAGTATTGCAATTGATGATTAAGCTCTTGCTAAGAGACTTTTCTTCGATTACGAGTTTGGCGTAGTAATAAATTAGGGGCAGTTTTATGTGGATAAATTTATTAGAGGAAATTCGAAAAACTGAAGCAAAGTATGGAGATGAATTAAATTCTCCTGTTACAGACCAAGAAATAAGAAATTTTGAAGAAGCGGTATTAGGTAAGTTCCCTGTAAATGAAATTCCTTCAGGATATAAAAAATTCCTTCAAACTGTAAACGGATTAGATTTTAATGGCTTGGTAATCTATGGATTGGATCAAGAATTACTGAGAGAAGAAAATGATGAAGAAGTTTATGGTTTTATTGAAACGAATGAACAGTGGCACGAAAATGATGAGCAGAAAAAATATCTGTTTTTTGGTGACTCAGATACAGCTTGGTATTGTTTAGAGTGTAATTCAGAATGAATACTTAGAGCTTGATAAACCCTCTGGAACACTGATGAACAAATTTAATGATTTTAACGCCATGCTAGCTGATGCATTGAAAGTTAGTTTAGACAATTAAACAAAAGTATTGCAATTGTTCATTGCTAAAGATGTGCAATGCGGAGGGTTTTAAATGAGCTTCACTAAAATCGAACAAAAGTTGAAAGAGTTTCGATTGATGCTGGCAGATATCCTAGCATTAATACAAATGAACAACTCAAAGAAATTGAAATGAACATAGGTAATCAATTACCTTCAGATTATAAGGACTTTTTGAAGAAATATGGAGGATGTTATTTAAGTAAAAAACAACAGATGAGATTGAGTATGACGTTTGCTATAAACCTTTAGAGAAAGATCCTTGGATGGGCAAGGGCGATGATACACAATTGTTAGAAGGTTTTTATGGTTTAGCGAACGATCATAACAGTCTTCAGAAAGCAATCGATACATATTCTGATCGCTTTCCTAGAAATATTATTCCTATCGCAAGCTCTGCAGGCGGGAATGAAATATGCATGGATATCGATAATGGAAAGATATTGTTTTGGGATCATGAATTAAGTCATCCCGACAAAGACTTTTTCTTAATTGCCAATTCGTTTGAGGAGTTTGTCTTCAGTTTAGTTGATGAACCAATTGAAGCTGATAAAGAAGATGATGGAATTCTGTATATTGAATTAGATGATGACTTACTAAGCAGTTAAGAAAGTGTATGGAAATAACTGGAGGAAAAGTTAAAATGGCAGTTAGTTATTGGACAGGGGAGAATCTTACACTGCGAGCAATTCAACCTGAAGATATCGTTATATTTGATTCGTTAGATGATGAAATTCTGCGAAATATGGACTCGCTACATTTTCCTCGTTCAGCTAATAACATGAGAGAATGGGTAGAAGAACAATTAGAAAAAGATGAATTCCGTTTTATTGCAGTTGATAGTGATAATAATATAGTAGGTATAATTGAAACCTTTGACTGTGATAGGAAAAATGGTACCTTCGGTTATTATTTGGCTGTATTCGAGCCATATAGGGGAAAAGGATTTGCCAAAGAAATGATCTTGATGGTTCTTCGCTTTTTCTTTTTGGAACTTGCTTATCAAAAAGTAAATACAACTGTTTATTCTTTTAATAATCCATCCATACGATTACATGAAAAATTAGGTTTCATGAAAGAGGGACAACTAAGAAAGATCATTTTCACTAAAGGTGCCTATTATGATGGTTTTTGCTTTGGAATGACAAGAGAAGAATTTGAACTGAATCATGGATAATATCACTTGTGCATCGATAAAGTACTGGATTCCAATAAAATAATGGTTTTAACCACAAAGCAATAGTATTGCAAATACCATTTCTATATGGTTATAATTAGGGTAATGATACAAATAATTATTTATTGCATTTTGATTTGTGGAAATGCATAAAATAAAAAAGACCTGGGGTGCGCTAACACCCACTGGTCATTGTTTGTACAAAAAGCTGCCCATCAAAGGGCTTGCTCGTTGTCAAATCTGCGTAGGCCTAACCCTTCAGGTGTCCAAACTCAAGGGAAGGTCTATTTTTTCTTTTGGCTTGACGTTACAATCATCATTATATTGAAGATCAACAAGACGGTATTTAATATCAATCCGCCAAAATTGATCATTATCATTAATGATTCGTAAACAGTCATTTTCCCACCCCCTTTCTTAGGGGATGAGCAAGATTCCCTTGAGTGAGCAAACTTAATGTACAGGAAATATTATACTATACATAAATGTCTTTGTCGTTATAAATTCACAATATATTGACAACGTTAAATGAACTTGCAAAATGCAGGTTCTTTTTTGTTTTCAATTATTAAATCATTTGAGTGATTGTCGATATTTAACATGTGTAAAAATGGAAAAGGTGCTACAATTATAAAAAGATTTGAGAGGATTGTGATTATCGGTGGTAAATGTAAACTCAAGCGATCTTATTTATGATCCAAAATTCTTAGCATTTTGCAGCTTGGCTACAGAAGGATACGGGGGAAATAACTCAGCTCCCAGTAGATCCATTGGTTTTAGTGAATTCTGTGAAAAACTTGAGAAAAATGAAGTAGTTAAACCCGAGAACAAAAAAAGCTCACTTGACCTAAATAATTCTTTAGATTATTGGAAATCAAGATTTAATCCAGGCGGTAATCTTTCGGCGTTAGATTCTCAGGTATTAGATATTATCAAAAAAGCTTACAACTTAGGCATGGTTAACAAAGATAATATGCTGTTGCGAAACGAAGCAGTTAATGCTTACAAAAATTCAATTTGAATTTGAGATAGAGCCCAGCGTAAAAGTGCTGGGCGTTTTTATTTATTAGAGTTATTTGCTTTCAGATACTCTCGATGTTCTTTCTCCAACTTTTCAATATCATCTTTAAATATATAGATCTTATATTTTTTCTTTGCTTCTCTTGACAGATTATGTTCTAAATATTCACGGAGCTTTGTTTCACTTTTGGTTTGATCCATGCCAATTGTAATTGCCGGATCTGTTATTCCAATTTGAAAACTAAATAAACCAAATTCATCCCAAGCACTTTCTAAAACTTCTTCAGGTGCTATTTTGTTTGATTCGATTAAAGTAATACCCGATATAATCAAAACAGGAACTAAAATCAAAAATCCAATTAACCTCTTCTTCATTCACCATCTCACTCTCCCTCGTCGATAAGAATCTCTCCTTTATTAATACTACGTATATCATTATTGACCTTTATATTTTATTACCAACATTTACATCGAACTTTTGTTCTTATTTATATTGAATAAAGAACATTTGTTCTGTTAATATTAGATCAATAAAGGAGTGAGTCGATATGCTTAGGGATCGAGGAACAATCAAATGGACATCACTGATGCTTCCAGAACATTTAACACAACTTAAACAAGATTTGATTGATGTATCAAAAATTGAAAAACCATCCTTAGATGACCAACAAATTGAAGAGATGGATCTTCTCGTCTCTGAGGCACTTGAATTTAATAAAGAGTTGAGATTTAAACTCTTTAACAATGGATTCGTTGAAAATGTCACCGGCAGAGTCCATTACATTAATTTTGAACAACACAGGCTTCATGTAAAAGACCAGAATGATAATACAGTTTATATCAACATGAATAACATCATAGGAGTTACATACAATGATTGATTACTCACAATTTCCACGAAAGAATATACTTTGTGTCGATATGAAATCCTTTTATGCTTCTGTATCGGCTGTAACAAGGGGGCTTAACCCTTTAACATGTTATCTTGCTGTTGTAGGAAATACGGAGAGACAGGGAAGTGTAGTGTTAGCTGCGTCTCCTGCACTTAAAAAAGATTTTGGAATCAAAACAGGATCGAGACTGTTCGAGATACCTGAAGATCCAAGAATACACATTGTAAATCCACAAATGAAGCTTTTCATCAGAGTTTCAACTGAGATTACAAAACTGTTTTACAGATTTGTCCCCGAAAAATGTGTCCATACGTATTCAATTGATGAATCTTTTTTAGATGCAGGAAAAGAAGATCCTGAAGAAATGGCCAAGGCAATCCAAAGCAGCATGTGGAGAGAGTTTGGCCTGATGTGTACAGTTGGAATTGGTGACAATATGTTGCTTAGTAAGCTTGCGCTTGACCTGGATAGTAAGAAAACGAAAAGTGGCATTGCACGTTGGAGATATGAAGATGTGCCAAATAAACTCTGGAAGGTTCACCCGTTGTCTAAAATGTGGGGGATAGGAGGGAGGATGGAAAGAAATCTGAATCGGATGGGAATATCAACTGTAGGTCAGTTAGCTAAATTTCCCTTAGAGCTGCTTGAAAAGAAGTTCGGAATAATGGGAAACCAGTTGTATTATCATGCTCATGGAATCGATTTATCAGAAATAGGAGCTCCTTTGATGCAAGGGCAGATTAGTTTTGGTAAGAGTCAGATTTTACTGAGGGATTATATAAGGAGAGAAGAGATTAAGGCTGTTCTTTTGGAAATTTGCGAGGAAGTCGCAAGAAGGGCACGTACACACAACAAAGCTGGTCGAACAATCAGCCTGGGTATTGGATACAGTAAGGATGATCTTGGTGGTGGTTTTCATCGATCCAAAACAATTGATCTTCCCACAAATATCACGATGGACATATATAGATGTTGCTTGATGCTATTTGATAAGTTTTACTCGGGTAAAACAGTGAGAAGTATCTCAGTTACGTTATCAAATATTGAGGATGATGTTAATCAACAGTTGAGTTTATTTGAAGTGGATAATGAAAAGAGAAGGGAACTTGGGTTTGTAATGGATGGGATTAGAAGTAAATACGGATCGAAAGCGATTCTTAGAGCAGTTTCTTATACATCTGCTGGTACTGCGCTTCACAGAGCAGGGCTGACTGGTGGACATAAATCATAAAATAAAAGCCCACTCAAATGTTTGAGTAGGGCTAAATAAATTAATCAACCTTTTTTAACCTCCGACAGGCCTTTCAGCTACCTGGATGTTAGATGGTGAATCTGTACTCAATTGCGTTAAAGCTACTCCACTTAAAATCACAGCTAAAATAGATACGCAAAGCACAAGTTTTTTCATAAGATTCCCTCCACCTGATTCATTTTCTGTTCAGCCCAAATTTTCGCATTGAAAAAGCTCGTTGCTTCTTCAAAAGCACCTATTGATTCAAACCTTTTTGCAGCTATGTAGGACAATTCATCTACACTTTCAAGTTCATTTTGCTGTTTTAAAAACTCAATATTACTAATACAATTATTGAAATTATTTTTTAACTCCCCACAATAAAGGTTATACAGGATGCTGATTTTGGCTTCGTATACTTTATTCTCCATTGATATGAGTCTTTCCTGTGCTTTATTGTAAAAATTAATGGCTTTCATTTTTTCGTCAATTTTAAAGAGTTCTTTAATCATCATGAATAAAGAATTTATATAATAAATAGAATTTAACCAAGATTCATTCCCTATTGCTTTTTCAAGAGATTTAATGCATTTATCAGGTTTGTTCCAATCAGAATAAACGATACTGAGGTTGTGATATAATTGAGCTTTCAAAAATTCATCTTTTGTTTCTTTTGCAATATCAATTGCTTCTAAATAATATTTTTCTGCTTCCTCAAATCGTTTTATATCAGCATAGTTTGCAGCTGCAATCATTGTTGATGTAGCTAGTTTGCATTTATAATCAGGGTGTCGCTTATATATTGAAATTGCATTTTTTATATAGTGTTGTGCCACAATGCTTTGTTTAACAAGAGTATATAAGTAAGAGACTTTAGAGTAAAATTCAGCTGCTTCAATTTCATCCGGAATTTCTGCAAGCTTTTTCTCAGCTAATCCATATAAGTTAATTGCTCTATCATAGTTTTTGTTGTATGCCTCATACATTGCTTCAAATAGATAAAAGTTGTATTCTAATTTATCATTTGTTTTTTTAATGAAGTTTTGATTGTCTTCAGTAAAATAGGTGTGCTTTTGTAAAGGCTCTCCTCGTGAAGAGTGCAGCAACATTTTATGTCTTTCTTCTAATAGACTATAATACGCAAGAACTTCTTGATCTTCTTCCATTTCATCAAAAAGTTTCTTTATCTCTGAATAATATTTTATTGATTCATCAACCTTTTGTTTTTTTATAGCAATGTACCAGTCATTCAGTGTAGTAGCGACAACTTCAGAAGCGATCTTACTCATTTAAACCCCTCTTTCTGAAAATTTCAAAAATCTCTCGAAAACAATCATAACATAGTCATTGAAAAAATTGTAAAAGGATGTAAAGTTTTCTGCATTTTTTTCATTTGAAATAACGAAAAAAATACCCTCCTCAATCAAGAGAAGGGTATGGGGTTTATCTCGGTGAATCATAATCCATTGCTTGTTCACTATCAGAAATACCTTGAGTTGTTGGATCAACAATAATGCCCATTGCAGTTAAAAAAGTCAGAAGAGCATTAAATTTCTCTGTTAAATCGTCACCAAATACAGTCAAGTCATATCCAAAAGCAGAGGCAATTGCTTGTACGAATAACAGCGTTGCAGAGAAAATTGCGACAAGAAATGTTTTCTTTTTCAGTCTTACTTTCCAGTTGATTTTAGTCATTAAATCGTCTCCTGTTAATTTTATTTGAGGCCAAAGTGCATAAGCAACCATGCACCGATAATAGTGGTAATTACACTTGGCAGCACCTTGAATACAAGGTCTTTTGTAAACTGAGAGGGATCAATTTTGCGAGTAGAATCAGAGCGCTCCAATATTTCAACTCGATTGTCCAGTTTTTCATACGATTTGCTTAGATTTTTTAAACTGTTGCTCATTTCATTAAGAGTGCTGAACTGTTCTCTTGATTGTGCTTGAGAGTCTTTATTAATTTCGACTTGTTGCTCAACAAGCGTAGCTATACGACCGATAACATTTGTTCTTTCTTCAAGAGAGTCTATCTTGTTATTAGTGTGTTTTGCTTTTTCTTCTAGTGCGCTTAATCTTGAAATGGTGCTTTGCTCAAAGTTATCCATTTGTCACCAACCTTTAATGAATATAGAAAGGTGACATTACATCACCTCCTAAAATTAAGAGGATAGTCACTGATACATTAGATCAACAAATATCCTCCGAGATAATTGAATATAATTAGATTTTTGAACCGAACTGTCCTGAGATGTATCCGCGTTTATCGTTATAAATAACTTCCCAGTAACCTTTGGAATTGTTTTTACCTTTAATTGAACCAGAAATTGAAATAGTGCTTCCAAGCTTGACTGTGCCGATATTTTTAGAACTATTTCGATCAGGTTTGTCCATTACGATTGCTGCGCTTGATACACCAACAATTTTGATTTTTCCAACGGATTTAATAGATGAGGAGCTTGAGGAAGTTGTTGATGTTGTTTTTGTGGCAGGAGAAGAGGATTTAACTGATCCTGTAACATCAACATATTTGTCAGAAGCAGTGATGTAATATGTAGCGCCTTTAGAGTTCTTAACTTTGTATTGATAGGCAGATCCAACTTTAACTTTCTCTACAACTGTAGGGAATCCAACACCTTTATTTACTGTGCCGACAACGTCTTTATCTTCCCATGATGGTTTGGAGTAGAAACGAAGACCGTTAACTTTTGATTTAAGAGAACCACTTGCTGCTGATGAAGAGGAAGAAGAGGATGTAGTTGGTTTGGTTGATGTTTTAGTTGGAGTAGTTGATTTGCCACCGAGAGCTTTTAATTCAGCAGCAATTGCAGCTTTAACTTCATTCCAACGCCCTTCATCAAGAACTCGATGCGGGCAGTACTTACCAGACCAGTCTTGATGCTTTTTAACTCGATCCACACCCCATCCACGTTCTTTAAGGAGCTGGGCAATAAACTTAATAGCCAACGCTTCAGCTTTTCTATAGCGTTCTCCACCTGATTTAGAGTAGCAAACTTCAACACCGATTGATTTGCGGTTTCCAGTTCCGTATTCACCGTCACCACAATGAAAAGCACTTCGGTTTGTTGGAAGTCCTTGAACCACCTCTTTGTCGTCTACAGCAAAGTGATATGATACCGTTTCATTGTTATTTCTCATATAACTGATCTCATTATTTGCGCTTGCGTCGTTTGCCGTATTGTGGAAAGTAATATACTCGGCTGTCATAGCATAGCGACCTTTGATTGGGTATTTGCCAGGGGATACTAACATTTGTCTCGCTTGAATTGTCATAAAAACATCTCTCCTAATAAGTAAATTTGAACACAAAAAAGAGAGAAGGGGACAAAACCCAATCTCTCTTTATCTCACGTATGCTCTTGTTATCTCTGTTTTTCAAGTATGTATTTTGAATAAAATCTATATTTTATCTAGAACATAACCACCACCTCAAGTTAGGATTCACTCTTAGTAGTTATTTTACGAATGTAATCATCTTTGTTCGTCCCGTAATAGCCATTGAAACTGGATTCCCCAAGAACAATGATACGGCCAGTTCCTTTGGTGTTGGCTACATTTACCTCAGTAGCTTCAGCTTCTACTAAAATAGCGAATTCTTTTTCAACACCTCTAATTCGATTTCCTTCTATTCTCCCATCGTAGCCGTTCTCAACATAAATTCCTCCACGACCTCTTCCACTACCTTGTTCTTTATTATTATTTAAGACATTATTATCTCTAACATCAAAATGGTCACATTTTTGAACAAATATGCCGTTTCGGCCAGTGGTGTTGATCTCATTCCTATCAATTGATACGTGGTAGGACTTTACAACGGTGGAAGAAGTGTCCCTACTCTTAGCGAGGTATACTGCTTCTGTATCTACATTTGAAACACCATTTCCAGAAATAAAAGTGTTGAAACATCCTTCAACCCACAGTCCTCTTCGTCCTCCGTAAATTTTATTATTGTTAACGAAAACGTTTCTAGCAAAGACAAGTTTTATTGCCTGTTCATCATTGTATTTACCAATCTCTTTTCCTTTTAATTTGAAGTAGTTACCCGATATGCGGATTTCATCGTTCCAAGCTATTTCTTTATTATAAATTTGGCCAAACGCAACAACTCCACTGGATGCATAATCGTAGAAATCATTTCCTTCAATTAACACATTTTGTCCATTTTGTGGACGATTCATCTGTACACCATCTGTATTTTTAGAGCTTTCAATTCCACCACCAGCTTGTGAAATACGCACACACTCTTTATTACGAATGAACATATTGTTTTTAATCTTAACGTTGTTCCATTTAAAAGTTCGAACTCCAGCAAACCCACAGTCCTCAATAACATTATTAAAAATGGTGATATTACTTTGAAAAACATCATAAACGGTATAATGATTCCCTATAGCACAGCCCCAACCACCCAACAGTTTAGATTTTCCAAAATAATTATGCGCAATATAAACATTTGTGTTAGGTGTGGCATCAAATTCACCAAATTGATTTAGTCCTATTTCAATGAATTCTCCAAGTTGAATAGCCTCTGAATAGTTTCTCTGTCCAGTAAGATCAATAAAACCAGTGAATTTGTTATTTGTAATTCGAAGATTATCACATCCATTAGCATCAATCGCATGAGCGCTTATCGTATCTTTAAATGTTACATTGTCTATTGAAATATTTTTGGCATGTCCAAGAATTATGGAATCCATAGCATTCGTGGGATACTTATCAAAGTTTGCATAATTCCCATCCAAAATACCGCCTTCAATGATTATGTTTCCTCTCCCTGAATAACCTTTGAATTTATCAGTTGGCGTTCCATTAGAAAAGAATCCTCCTGCCCATCCTCTGAGCAGAATACAATTTTGAGCCATAGTCACCCGAGTATTTTCATAGACAAACATTCTTTTTTCAATTAAATATTTGCCACCGGGAATAAAAAGTTGCCCCCCGCCTTCATTATGAATTTCATCCAGCGCTTTTTGAATAGCCTCAGCCGAAGCTTTTTCCCCAGTAGGGTCTGCTCCATAACTAAGAGCATTTTTAAAATAAATTTTTTTATTTAGAGAACTGGAGCTTTCATTAATTATTTCCTCCAGATTGGCTATCTTATTATCAACATTTTTATCCAATTGATCTACTTTCTCATTAATTTTGAGAAAGTCAGAGTTAATTCTCTCTTTAGCTGAAGAGTAAATGTGATTATCATTGTCAATCTTAATATCATCTAAAGATTTAATATCGTCAGCAGTATATCTATTATTTTCAGATTTTAATCCTACTGCGTCTATCGGAATCCATTTCTGTGATTCTTCATCATAGTAGCCCATTGTGTTTACAGGTATTGACATAATATCCCTCCTTTTTTACTCTTTCCTAATCCAGATCAAATCAGTTTCTGGGGCATCTTTTGATGGTTTAACTCTTTTTTTACTTGGTGATGTATTGGTTCTTAGCCAAACAGCCCGAATGTTATAAGGCTCAACATAACTTGATAAAATGTTGTAGCCATCAAATTTATCTGAGATGCTAATGTCGATCCAATCAAAACCGTCCCAACGATACTCGATCCCGGTTTCTCTAATAGTGACTGTCCAGCCAATTTGAGGATTTGGGTAAGTATCGATTAAATCTTGAAATGTAAAAACCATCGGCAAATATATTTTTCTGGTATTTTCAACGACATACTCGTAATCAGAAGTTGCTTGCCTACACCAGTTTGTTATTTCGATACATCGTTTTGTTACTCGTTCACATTCGGCTATTCGTTCGTTCATCCGAATTATTGTGTCTTCAGCATCATCAATTAGTCCTTGCAGAGTCTCAATAACCATATTGCCTTGGCGTTTAATCCAAATGCGAGAGGCGGGGAAGAAGGACGCTCCTTCGCCACTATAATTAAAGGTTAAAGATTTCCCTTCATTTGAAGCATCAAAAAAGACAACTCCCATAAGGTAATCAACCTTAAAATAGTTGTCTTCAAGTTCACCATCTTCAATTTCTCGCCATTCCTTCTTATCTCCAATAATTTCCACGCGGAACTCTCTGTTAGGAATCTCAGTTAGGAGCGCTCTTCCGTTGTATACAGTTAATGTCTCGTTATAAGTTAGATACGGGTCTTCAACAGAACCTTTTCTCTTTTTACTTAAAATTGGGTCATTATATAGTTCAGCAAAATCCGCCAGTTTAATCACCTCCGTTAATTTTGTTGATAAGCTTCCCATATATATTTAACGTTTAATTTATTTCCTCTGCAGTTGCTATCTGAACCTGTGACAAATAGATTTCTTCCCAAAGCACCGTAGTTTAAATCTCCTCCAATAAGGGAAAGTCCAGTTGAAGTAACTTGATAGACATAGCCTCCCATTTGACTTTCAATTACAAGCTGACTATCTTCAGGTGATATCGGAGTTATTTTGACTAAATCGGGAGTAAAGCTAAGGGGAATTTGTTTGCTTAGTGTGCCGTCTCCTATATAAGTGCCCTTTGCGAACTTAGGAGGTAGGGGGATATTTTCAGCTAATGCATAATCAGATGCTGCTCGTCCACCTAACAACTCTGCATTGCCGTCTATCGAACCACTAATAATTCCTAGTTCATTGCGCACTGGTATTGAATTTGGCGAGGTGGTTGCAGAAGCTGTAAAACCATTTAAGGAGTCTGCTGAACCTGCAGATGAGACAATCCATTCTTCTCCGTTAAACAGTTCTTGTTTATTGTTCTGGGGATTGATCCAAATTGTCCCTGTCTCTGGATCTTCTGGCTTAGTTTCTGTGGAGATTGTATAGAGACCATTAACTTTTCCACTAAGGCTTCCTTTTACTTCGATAGATGGAGAAGGGAGGTAGGGGTTTTCAGAAGGATGAGTTGATTTAACTATATCCGAAAGAAGAATCTGATTTATATCTATATCAGCATCTACTCTTCGATAAGCTTGAACACCGATAGTGTAGTACATATTTGAAGGTAATCCGGTAAAAGTAGCTGTACGCCTGTCATATTTAACATTTTGCAAATTTTCACTTGCCTGCACAGAACCAAACGTGTACTCTTCATTTTCATCACTGCCGTGCAAATAAACCTCAAATCCATCGATGTTGTATTTGTCCTCATCGGAATCTACATAGTCCCACTGGATTGTAATATCGACTGATCCATTATCGTTTACCTTATGGGTAATAGCGGTGCCGTCAGAGGCAATGGTGGGGGCGGCAGGCGGTACAGAAATTCTGTCATTTCGTATATTGAAGTTTTCAGTTACTTTGTCCCACTCAATCTTTCTTTTGTTTAATTCAGTGCTTATTTTGTTTGTTCTGTAAACGGTTTTTATAATTTTCTCAAAATCAGATTGAACTCTTTTTCCATTTGTAACTGTGACACTAATATTTTTTTGTTCAAAATCAATTGTTATTGCTGAAAGTATGGCTTTAATATCGGTATTTAAATCACTCTGTTGAACTCGCACTATGTCTCCTAAACTGAACCTATCCCAGTTATGTTTTTCACTAATACAGTTAAAAAAGTTTACAATATCGAGTGTTACATTCACTGGCGGTGTATTACGACTTTCGAGTTCTTCGTTGGCATCATCATAAAGTTCATTCTCATCATAGATGCTGTCATTTGACCACTCAGTTGTCGAAATGAAACGTGAGAGCAGTTTTTGCTGATTTTCACTAAAATTGTTCTCAAAAGAAAGCTTTTCTTTAAGCTTAGAAATTGAAGCAGATATTTGAGAAATTGTTGATTCAATCGTAGCAATTTGGTTTTTCTTTTCTGCAACTGCTTTCTGCTTTACGGCAAGTTGAGCTTTTAGTTGACTTGTGTCATCTCCAGCTTTCTTCGCAACTTCAATTCGATCTAATAACTTTTGGACTTCTAGATCAAGTGTGTAAAGCTCATTATTCAATTCGGTTAAACCAGTTTCAGCTTCATTCTTTTGGGTGAGAAGTTTATTAAACGCATTTCCTTCGCTATTAACAAGATCATTATAATCAAGAATTGCATGACAAAGTTCATCTGGCATATAGGCACTGTGGGAAATTACATTTCGTTGTTCGTCACGTTGAAAGGGGAAGAGGAAATAAGAGAAATCATCAATGTACGATTGGCCAGTCGGGTTCACTGAATTAATACTTATGCCATCTTTTCCAGTAGCATACAGTCTTGTTACCAATTCGTCTGCATCATCAGAATCGTCCATGCTAATCATATATTGCCGAGGGTTCAGTTTAAGGCCTTTGTATTTCGAAATGTCTGATTCTTTATAAAAGCTTACAGTTTCATTTACTGTATCAAAGACTGGGACTGCATCGAACTTCTCGCAGATTGAATATAAAAAATCAAGCTTGTTAGTTGATGATACGTCAAACTGTCTCCGTTTTATGTTAAAGAGAGTATCTATGTATCCAACCGTCCAACTGGTATTCTTTAAACAGTCTGTAACTACTTCCTGGAGATTTTTAGATGTCTCCTCATATTTAAGAACGTTTATTCTACTCAATTCATGTTGAAGAGATCTGCACTCAATTTGTATAGTATCCATTTCACTGCTGAAAGACTTGGTTCTTTTTGTGATAATAAACCAAATCGTAAGCCCATAGAACTCAGTTTTAATTAGGTACCAGGGGTTTAGTAAATCTACAACATGATTCCTTTTAATGACCCCATCATAGGTGGCCTTAAGCGGAATAGAGAAGGAGAGTTCGTGAACGTTGCTTCCATGATTTAAAGTTACAGTTGGATTCAGAACTTCATCAATGTTGGCTATTTTAGTCTTGTCTGGCTTAGCAAGGGATAAGCGTATGTTTTTTATTTCTGTATCCTTGCGAATAGTTATCAATTTTTCACCTTCTTATCGATACTTAAATCTGAAAGTGAGTCTCAGTTTGCATTTTCCGGTCACTTTTAATCGGTTTTTTCCGTAATCCAATCTAATATAATTGTCATTGAAATCATCATATCTTTCATTCCCATATAAAGACGACTCGATTATTTCTTTATCACCATTCACTTTAACAATTTCTCTGTCTTTTAGATTGCTAAATATAAAGGGTTCAGTATAATCACTCAGGTTCTCGATTTTCACATCGCCGTCACCAATTTTAAGAATTTCAACAGTAGGGTAAATCACAACATCACCTTTGTTATGGAGTTCAATGATTTTCATTCCTGATGATATATCAAAGGAGTGGGTACTTGTGTTTCGACTGTATGCATAAGGGGAGTTGCATTTCATTGTCAAACGAACATATCCATGTCTAGCCGCATTATGGACTAAATCACTGGTGTCCACGGGCATTGCATAATACACAATGTCTAAATTTTCACTGAAAGCTAAGGGCTTGTAATCATCAACATCTAGCCAGCGCTTAATTGCTCTTATTTTTTTCTCATCATAATTTTCACCAACATAAAAGTTTAAAGGAAATTGTTTTGCTTCTCTTTTGACACCTTCAGTGTACGGCTCTGATCTTCCTTTTACATAAGTTTCATTAACTGATCGTGAACCCAAAAAAGATTCCTCAACTAACCCAGACTCTGTATTAACGTTTTCCACTCCGTAGTCAATGGACTTTTCGTTGTCAAACAGGAAATATTGGCTCTGTCTAATCAATTTTTCACCCCCAATATAAAAAGAGCCGGCTTTAGCCGACTCATGTTATGTTGAAATTCAGTCCAGTATTTTTAAGACCATTTGCTAATTGTTTGTACACTAAGCTTGCAGTTTCTTTAGCATTACTAGCTTCTGTTACATTAATTGTGAATGAGTTCTGATTGTTTGATGTATTTCCTTGAGGTGTAGAAGGGGTTGCAGTAGGTGCCGAGAAGTTCTTAAGAGTTGGAATTAAGCCTTTAGTTAGACTTGTTTGACTAGCAACTGCAGCGTTCATTGCTGGTGTAACAAGAGAAATACTCTTACTTAAAACATCTGAAATTTTACCAGGTTGACCCCATTTAGAGGTAGTCTTTACTGAATTATCAGTGGACGTTTGACGAACTTGTTTCACAGCTTCCAGCATGTTTTCAGTATCTGTCTTGTTTAAAATAAGTTCCTTGTCATGTAAGAATGCAAGCTTTCCTGCTCCAAGTCCTGTGCCTGTATATCCACCAGAAGCAAATGATGACACCTTTTTACCTGTTGTATTTCCAGTTGTAACGGTATTTAATGCACTGGCAGCGTCCTTAAGCTTATCAATCAAGTTATTGGAAATACTTTTCCCAATCGACTTCATATTCTCGTTAATGAACTTGGTGAATTCATTAAGCTGTTTAGCGATATCAGTGATTTTACCATCCATAAGCTTATCTTCAAGCTTTTTGAATGCTCGTTCATCATTTACCAGGTCATCGTACTTGTTGTTAATTGATTCTTCATCTTTATCAAGCTGATCTTGAAGGGCTTCTTTCCGTTTTGTGTTGCTACGATCTTTTATATACTCATCCAAAGCTTCCTGTTGTTCTTGAAGTTGTTTCTCTAGGTCTTTGACTTGCGATTTAGCCTCAGAGGAGTCGTCCATGGAAAGTTTACTGATCTTATCTTTTGTTTCCTGTATTGCTTGGTTTTTCTCCTTCAATTCCTTTTGATATTTAGCTTCTTCGTCTTCTTTGTCGATCTCATCAATCTTATCTTGTGTCGCTTTCTGATGGGCTTCTAACTCAATATCCCGCATTTTTTCGTACATCTCTTTGTAGATGGATACAACTTCATCAGCCAATGATTTATAGATATCCTTGATCGACTTCTTGGTGTTATAAAGCTCAAGGTTAAAATCTTTCTGTTTATCTTTCCAGTTTTCGATTTCTTCAGTGATCTGTTCCTGGATGTCAGGGAAACCTTTCGCAGCTTTCTTTTGCTCTTCAAGCTGTTTGATATATTTTTTGGCTTCCTTTTGTTGTTGCTGAATGAGCTTTATCTGTTTGCTATAGTACTTAACCTTGTCCTCATCTTCTTCAGTCATTGAAATTTTATTATCAACATCTTTAATTTTCCCTTGGGTTTTAGAAGATGACTTTTCAATTGACTTAAGCGTCTCATCAACTTTAGATTGGACAAGTTGCTTCTGTAGCTCACGAACCTGATCTTGAACAGAAATTAAATCTAGTTTGGCTTGTTTAAGCTCTTCTTGAAGCTGGGCACGTTGAGCGGAGTTCAATGCTTTATTTGTTTTTATTTCTTTTTGAATCCAATTAACTTTTTGTTGTTGGATTTTAGCTTGTTCTGCAACAGCTTTTTTCTGATCAGAGGTGTATTTGCGGAATTCCTTGCTGTCAGAAGTGTATCGGTTAGCCATTGATTCATCTTTAGCTATCCGAACATCAAAATCCCCAATTCTTTTATCAAACTCATCGAGTTTGGATTGAACTAGTTCATACTGAAGTTCTTGAATCTGATCATTGACTGAATCTATATCTCCTTGAAGGGAGAGAAGATCAGATTTAGCCTGGGCTATCCCTTGTTGCCGTTCTGCCTCAGCTTGTGACGCATCTGAAATAGAAGTTCCAATACCTTGCATGTACTTTTCAGGATCGATTGTTTTTCCATTTTGTTCGATCTGTAAATGAAGATGGTTCCCAGTTGAGTTCCCTGTGCTACCAACTTTACCAATAGTTTGACCGGCTTTAACTGATTGACCTGTTTTAACAGAAGGAGTGTTAAGCATGTGCATGTACTTGGCAACTGTTCCATCGTCCTGTTTAATAACAACCCAGTTACCTGCAGTTTTACTGTAGCCAGCAATTTGGACTTTACCACTTTGAAGAGATTTAATTGCTGTACCTGCTTTTGCAGCAAAATCAGTTCCTTTGTGTGGGGAGGAGCGGAGACCGGATTCCTGTTGTCCATATTTGGAGCTTACCCTAAAAGCGCTATTATTTGTATAATAGCTGGCGATTGAAGAAGTGGCAGAGGAGAGGGATTTGCTGTAGTTGGCCATGATCTTCTTGACGTAATTCTGTGTTTCTTTAAAAGGAGGGATACCACCATATTTAATTACGTTACCAGGCCCAGCATTATATGCAGCCAATGCTTTTTCAACATTACCGCCAAACTTTTCAAGCTGTTGGGCGAGGTACTTTGTTCCACCCATAACATTTTGATAAGGATCGTAAGCGTTATTTACTCCTAAGCTTTTCGCTGTTGCTGGCATCAGTTGCATTAATCCCATGGCACCTACACCAGATCGTGCTTTAGCATTAAACCCTGATTCTTGCTGAATTACAGCTGCAATAAGGGCAGGGTCAACATTGTATTTACTAGCTGCTGAATTTATGTAGCTTGAATACTTGCCTGAATATAAGCCACCAGTTGAAGTAGAGGTTCCGCCAGAAGAAGTTGTAGAGGTTACAATACCATATTGAGTAATGTTACCGGATTTAATTTGATCTTTAAGCAGCTTAGCTTGTTCCTGCATAAGCTTTTTCTTTTGCTGAAGTGCTTTAATTTCTTTCTTAATTGCATCTCGATATTTCTGAGAATATTTCGGATAATCATTGACCTGCTTGTTGTACTTGTCAATCTCAGCATTAACTTTTTCTAATGCTTCCTTGTATTTATCAACAACATACATAGAAGTTTTTACTTCTTCAGAAGCTTTTTCTGCAGATGAAGACATGTCTTCCATTGATGTACCAGTCTCTGATAGAGAAGAGGAAGCTAAATCAGCTAATTTATCAAGCTCTTCAAGTTGATCTGTAATATCAGTAACTTGATTTAATTCTTCTTGAGTTTTAGGGAGGTATTGAATTGCTCCGCCATTACCTTTTTTCATTTCCTCAAGAATTTTCTTCTTTTGTTTTTCAATATCTGATTTCATATTATACGCATCTTGAACAGTCTTGATCGCTTTAACTTCGGATTTATACATATTAATCTTCTTGTTTAAAGCATTAGCTTGATTTATTAGATCCTGCTTAACAGACTGTTGCATATCATTGTATGCTTTTAGCTTGGCGTCACGCAGCTTAACAACTGCATCTCTGTTTATTTTCACAACGCCATTTTCAATTGAAATAGCGTCTGCAAGATCGTTTTCCTTCTGGATTAGCTTCATAGCTTCTGAAGCTGATAAACTCTTGCCTTCTGCCATTTTTTCAAGCAATTCATTTAAAGGGGAGATGTTATCAGCCATGGCATCATAAGCATCGTTTTGCATTGCGGAAATGGCTAAATCATTTTGCTTAGAATCAACAAGGTCACGAATAATGGAGCTAATTGCTTCGAAGTCACCTTTGGCATCTTTAAGTTTGTCAGATAGGGTGCCAATAGATTCTCCTAAAGCATCTACGCCCTCTCCATTTTCATCCCATGTTACTTTAGCTGATTCGGCTGAATTGTTTGTTGAGTCAATAGCATCCTTAAGATCCCCATATGAAAGTACAAGTCCACTTGCCTTATCAGAGCCATTTACATATTGACTTATGAGGTTTTCAAGACCTTGAGATGCTTTAGAAAAATCTGTCTGATTTCCTGATTGTAGAGCCTTTTGTATCTTATCCATATATTGAGATACATTGATAGAAAAGGACTCTAACTGCGATGCATCCATTTTGCTGAAATCAATTTTGTTAAATGCATCATTGACTTCTTTGGTGAGCTGAGGATTAATTTTTATGGAGTTAAATGCTTCGACTGTTTTGGAAACTTGCTCACGAATTTTTGACTGTGAGCTAGATAGAGATTGTTCAACACGAAGAGCTTCTTGTTCAGCTTTAACACCTTGATTTTTAATTGAGCTGTCATCTGCAAAGGGATTTTCAAAGTATGACCAAAAATCTTTACCTTTTGAGTATGCATCAGCCATCTTTTTGTATTGATCAATTTCAGCCTGAAGATCCTTAATTTCTTTCAAACTATCCGAAAAAGTGTCTTTGGCACCCGTTTGAATATCTTTCTTATTGAGGTCGGCTAGTTCTTGTGTATATTTGATGGCATCTTGTAGAGCGTCGTTATTTTTAATTATTGCTTGGCCTTGTGAGTCGTAACCAGCAACTAAGTTAGGAAACGTTTGAGCTAATTGTTGCGTGACCTGAAGATACTCCTGTTCTTTTTCAGAACTTAAAGTACCTGATTCTTTTGCTTTTTGAAGCTCTTTGTATTGAGCAATTAATTGATCTGTTGTGTCTTTATTGGTCGTAATTGCTTCAATGCTTGTAATTTTAGCTTGTTCAAAATCTTCTCGTGCTTGTTTTAATTTGGAGTATGAGGATATTAGCTTCTCAATAACAACACCAAAAGCCATCATTGCTGCCATAGGAAGGAAGCTACCAGCTAGGAAAGCTCCTGTAGTCACTGCTGCCTTTTTTAAGTTCGTAAGTGAAGTTGAAAAAGCAGTTGTGATTTTACTCCAAATTGCTGTTTTGGCTGAAGCTGCTGTCACTCCAACCGTAAAAGTATTAAAATTAAGGATAAGATTTTTTAGAGCTGTACCCATTGCAGTGCCTGAAGTTATAGCACTTGCACGAAGTGAAGAGTTAAATAATATTACTGCAGCTGTTGCTGCTCCAAATACTTGCGGAAGTAATCCAACGGACTTGGTTACTTGGGCACTTAATTGCATTAAATTTTTTAACGCATCAGCGAACACTATGATACTATCAGATATTAACGCTTCACCTGATGACACAGACATTTCTGTAAAAGCATTGGATAAACGATTAACTCTTGCTTGCAAGCTATCGGCATATTTTTGTTGCTCTTTCCATGAACTACCCACTGAATTTGCAGCAGTATTCGCAGCACTTTGGGCAATGGAGAAGTTATTCATCATTGCGTTAAAACGAGATAACTGATAAATACCCGCAACGCCTATTGATGTATTTTGTTTCTGAGCATCACTTAACGTATCCCATTTCCCAGCGAGTTCCTCAATTAATTCGCTCGAAGACTTAGCTTCACCACCAGCTGTTTTAACTGAGATACCAATCTCTTCTAATGCCTTGATTGAACTTTGGTTATTACCAATACGAGCAAAAATGGTCTTTAGTGAGTTCCCTACAATATTTCCTGACTCACGAGTTGTGCTGGCAATTGCTGTTGTGTAACCAATTAAGTCGTTTAATTCAACACCGAAAGTAGAGGCTGTAGAACCAGCTTTCCTAATACTATTTGCAAGGTCTAAGGTGCTAACAGCATAGTTGTTATCAACTTCATTAAGTTTGTCAGCAATTGAGATTGACTCACCTGCTGCAACATTAAAGTTAAGCATTGCTGCTGTTAAAGTGTTAACAGTGTCGTTTGGATTTAAATCTGAAATGTTCTGTAACACTTGAGCTGTTTTAGTTACGTCACCAAGCTCAGATTCACTAATTCCCATACGTCCAAATGATCCAGTGATTTCTAAGATGTCTGATATCTTATTAGAAAGCTGATCACCGAGATCAATTGAGGATTCTAGCAGCTCATTAAACTTGTAATCAGGTAAATCCATTACACGTCTAATGTCTGTCATTAAAGTATCGATTTGAATGACTTGCTCCACCATTGACTTTAATGCTTGAACTCCTGAATAGAACATCGTCCCACTCAGAAAATATGCGGGCATACGACTAAATGATTGTGCTAATTGTTCTCCAAAGCCTGAAACGTTAGAAGAAGCAGATGATGCATTCGCAGATACTTCTCTGAACTGCATATTGAGATTCTGCATTTGTGTTCTTAAATTAGGGGTTCTTGCCGTAAGTTGGTTAACTGAGTTGAGATAATTCTGTAGGGCAGAGGAGTTAACAGTGCTAAGTGAACTGCCGTAACGAGTATTGAGGTTTTGAACATTTATTTGCGCTTGACGTTGATATAATTGAACTTGATGCTCAAGTTCTTTTGTTTTTGCTTTAGCGGTAGAGGAATCATCAAGTCGTTTAATACGATTTGCAATTTGATCAATTTGAGCAGCAGTTTGAGCACCGTTAATTGAAGTGGAAAGTCGAGAGAGCACCTGGGAAGAGACTAATCCTTTTTCTCTTAACTTTTCTAAGGTTTGGTTTAATTGTTCAATTGCTTTCCGTTGTTGATCGTAGTTAGTTGTAGTTTTTGAAGAAGTTGTATTAGTTTTAGGATCAGTCGTATAAACAATATCTTCAAAACCGTTACGGTTTTTCTGTACCACCTTTGTGGTTTGGCCTTGTAAGTTCTTTTGTTCGGTCTTTTTTTGTACTTGACCTAATTTTTCAGTGGCTTGAGCGAGTTTGTTAACTTCTTGAGTTTCTTGTCTTAGAGCGGCATTGCGATTATTAATTATTTTAGTTTCACGTTGAAGAATCTCACCGTTTTTCTTGTATTGCTGGGTGAGCTTTTCAACTGATCCATCAGCATTCTTTATTACTGTGGACGTTTCTTTTACTGTTTGATTATAGGATTTTAGATTTTTTTGATACGCATCTACAGCAGAAGAGAATTCTTGCAGAGCTTTTAAGGTTGTAGAATCAATATTTGTGTTTAGTTTGAGGGAGTTAAGCTTTTTTTCTAAAGATTTGATTTGCTGATTTAAATGTTCGACAGTTTTTGATGAGGTATCAGCTTGCGGGGTTAATATGATTTTGAGGTTTTGACTCAAGTAAGAATCACTTCCTTTCAGTAGGGGAGGGGGAAAATAAAAAAGCCACTCAGCTATTGAGCGACTTTACTTCCTTTGCGTATTGCTATTTCCATAATCCCTTGCCAAATTTCAACATTAGATAAAGCTTCCTTAACTTTTTGATCATCTTGTTTAAATCCTTTAGTGTTTTGTAAGCCAGTATCAGTTTTACTTGGTAAGAACTCTATTTTAGTTATGGGGTTAGAAAAATCATCAAGTTTTAACTTAAGATCAATCTTTCTAAAATATTTGGACTCAGTTCTGTCTGAAGATAACCCTCCAACAAGAGCTCCAATGCCTCCTGCAGCAAGTCCTCCGATAACGGCTCCTGCCACTTGACTACCTCTAGAAACTCTTGTTATGGATTGATCGTCAATAGCTATCTCTGCTTCGATTATCTTGCTAAACGGAATTGATTTTTCTTCAATTGCTAATATTTCATTGAAATGATGAATAACAAACTTATTGTCGGATTCAACTAAAGTCAGCTTTTTATTTTTATCTGGGGTTAGATATGACTTATAATTCTTTGGGTAATTTCCTGCGGAAATTATTTTCTCTAAATTTTGTTTTTCTATTTCCTTTTGTTTATCTACTCCAAAATCTCCTATTATAAAGAAAGCAGCTATTACTAACAAAACAATAATCGCCCAAATCATTCAACCACCACCAGTATTATTTTCCTGCATTATATCATGTTTTTCAAGAAGTAAGACTGAATTGTAGAGATGGGATGATTAAGTTTCTTTTTCTGATTTCACTTGTTCCAGTAAACTTCTAAAGAATACTGCACTAACTCTTCTTGGAGATTCTTTTATAATCATATAAACTAAAGGAGGAACTAAAATTGCTCCCATTATAACCCCAAAAACAATATTTAATTTCACATATAAGTTTACTAAAAGGGCACATATTGCTGTAACGGAAGCTAAGTATTTTCCATGATCAAATTGCGATTCAATTCTTTTCATCCGTGCTATCATATAGATCAAACAATCATGATCAAGTTTTCTCAAAAGGCTTAGCGATTCAATTAAGTTTCCTTCAGTTTGTTTTGTGAAATTGTCATGAAGGAATTTATTCAATTCTTTATCAGTTGAAGTCATTAAAAAATATTTATAGTCTTGCACATCCAATGTTCTCACCTCTCCATATTATCGACAAATATGGAAAAATGTTAAATCTTATAATTAATTAAAGGAAAGGATCCCATTCTCCTCTAAGTTTTCTAATTTAATTATGCACTTAGCGCATAATCTCTCGGAAATAAAAGGCCCATTATTAAATTCTAAATAGGGAAATTCGCCTTTGAATTGCTCTACTTTTACAACATCTATTGAAACATGCTGAAAAGAGAATGAACTAGAACTACAGCCCCTACAATATTCTGAATTAATTATTGCGTTACAATGAAAACAAAAAAGAGCTTCTTCTGTTAATCCAGAACCTAAAGGAATTTCACTTGAAACTTCAGAATTGCATTTGCATTCTGGACATTCTTTACTAGGTAATAAACCGCAACTAAAACATTGTACAATGTTTTCTTGTGGGTCAAACCAACTATAGTCCTCTGTTCCACAATTTATGCAATCCGTAAATACACATCCCTGAGAAACTTTAGATTCTACGAAAGCTAAAAAAAGATCCTCACGGATTTCTTCATCAGAATTAGAAAGTATAACTTCTTGAATATTACCAAAGGAATGACCACAGTTAAAACATTGTATTTTATCATCTTTAGGAATAAGTTTTTCCAGAGTGCACAAAGGACAAGGAACAGGTGTGGAAAGTGTTTTTTCAGATGTCTTTTCTACATCAATTGTAAGTCCCTTAACTTGTACATGATAAACTTTCCTTATATCATCGATTTTCACAATTAAATCCCAGTTGGCGATCACTTCTGAAAGTAATTTATTTTTAAATCGTCTTACTACTAAATCTAAAGCATATAAAGTCTTTGCATATAAGTGGGTAGGATGGTTATTTGCATCAAAAACCACATCTTTGTGAATAATTTGATTTCTAAGGTTTCTTATTGAGTCAAAGACTTCGACTTCATGTTTTTTAATGAATTTATTTTCAGAGGCGTAAACCAATTTAATTCTTTGTACTAAATTTTCAGCTTTTACTGTTTTATCCTTATTGTTATCTAAACTTTCATTAATAAACAGGGGATGTTTATCTTCAAGTATACTTTTTAATACTAATTCAACCCCGTTTGCTAATAGCAAAATTGCATATTTAAATTCCCTTTCTTCTCCTTGTACTGCAAAAAGAAAAGACTCTGTACTCTTATTTATAAAATCTATTGCATTATCATATAATCTTAATTCTAATATCTTGCTCATAAGCGCTCCTTGTTTTTCTTTAATTATATGATATTGGTATATAAAAGACACATAATATTTCAAACATAAGCAAAATCCCTCAATTGAAGGATCTTGATTCTGCATAAAAGAGGGATTTTAACTAAACAAATATTTTATTCTTTTCTTCTTCAAAATCCCGTAAATCATAATGTTTGATTGTTGTTGATACATCTTCATGATGAGCTACATATTTGCTTATCAATTCAATTTTGATTTTCTTAACTTCTAGGAGATAAGTGATGCATGAAGCTTTGAAGAGGTGAGGGTTAATACGCCGGCCAAGAATGTCTGATAAAACGTCCGAACAAAAATAATCAGCCCAAGACTCTGACATCTGTTTAGGCTCTCCGCCATACTGAGTAGTGAAGAGGTATTCATGATCATAACCGCGTTTTTCATGCCACAATCGAAGGTACTCTAATGCTTCTGTGTTTATCATGTACTCAAGAGGCTTTCCTTCACCTTTACCTTTTCCAAATACCTTATGACTCATCACATATGACTGACCTTCGGGGATAGGATAATCTAATATTTCTGTTTTAAGCTGTATGAGTTCTGCTCTTCGCCCGCCAACATTAAAAGCTGTGGCAAGCCAGGCCATTCCTAAATAATTTTCGTCCTCTTTTAGGGCGTCCATCATTAGCTTGTAATCATAATATGTAACCTTTACTTTTTCATATGTTGTGGTTTTTGGAATAGATGGGAGTCCACGGGTGAAGTTTCTGAATTTCTCATAATTCTCATCATCTTCTGCAACAACATTTTCAATATAGTTGTTTAATGATGATACACCAGCTTTTTTTAATGCAATCCCACTGGAAGACATTCCACGATTTTTTAAGAAACTTTGATACCTAATGAAATCACGTTTTGAGATCTTATAAAGTTTTTTGCCGTTAAGAGAGGTATGTACCCACCAAAAAAATTGACGAAGGGAGGAGTAATATTGTTTTCGTGTTTTATCTCTAAACGAGTGTGCATCTAAAAACTCTTGAACTAAGTTTCTATGTTCCTCGTCAACTTGCTCCCACATTGATTCCGTGACCTCGGGAAGCTTTGTTGCTCGAGACCTGAGCATATTCTTTTCAATTGATTTGGTCATTAATTCACCACCATTAGTACGTTTTAATTCCGTCTGCTTTTAAATCACTTTTTAATGCCTCTGTTAATCGTCCATCTTTTAGAGTCTCGGCAGTATTCTTCATAAAAGGACGAGGCTTCCCGTAGCCATAACCATATGAATCTGGATATGTATAGCCCTTTCCAGTTTCAATGACTGTTGCAACATCTTTTCCTCCATCTTCTCTAATATTGTCCAATGATACCCCGTTGCTTTCGTTAATGGTTATAAAAGAATCTTTAATTTGTCCTGTGCGCTCATAAAGAAGGGGACTATAGGCACCATAAACATCTTCTTCAACATGTTCTTGGCCTGTTTTCACCATAATTTGTTTCACATCGGAGGAATACTTATGTATAGTCTGAATGGCTGCTTTCTCAATCATTACTTTAATTTCCTTTATATTTTTCGCCATTATTGCAAGTCAGTGCTACCTTCAATTTCTTCGACTTTCTGAAGGATAAGATTATTAGCTTCTTCCTGAGATTTTTTTGATAACTCATCTATGTTTTGTTGCAACATCATAGTGGCCTTTCCCAGCTTCTCTAGACTTTCTTTAGGGAAACTTTTAATAATCAAAGGGAAATACTCTGAGTCTACCAGTTTAAGATACCACTTAACTTTATTTTTAATGTCATTTGGAATGCCCAAGTCCGTAAATTCTTTTATAAGTGAAAAGAATGTCCATTGAACTGGATTTATATCCTTAAAAGATTTGATTCCTGCTTCTTTTGCTTCATCTTGGTCAGAAATCAATCCGGCTAACATTTTTGTTAACCGAGAAGGGGAGAAGTGTGGATAGATGAATACATGTACGTCATCAGTTAATTGGACTTTTTCTTTCTTGTCATATTTACTGACACTTTCCTCGATTAAACCTAAATTTAATTTCTTTGATGCCATTTAATTTCCTCCTTTAATATCCCTTGAATACATTAAAAAAGACACCTTTTTAGGGAAGATGTATCTAAATAAAACTTGTATTTTATTAAATTGACGGTTCTTCTTCGTAGGGTTCCCTCGTAATCTCTGTATACTGTTCGGGAGTAATCTTTCCTTTAGCAACACCTGCGATCTTAACTCGTTCTTTTGTCCAATCTCCATCATCGTAAAATTTTTTTATTTGACTGAACCAATCCATTATATAACTCCATCCATTATTAATTGATATACAAAGTCGGAATAGTTTTTCTTTAGGGTGTCTAATTCACTAGGCTCAGGCGGCTTAGGTTTTAGAGTATCTATATATTCCTGGGTGGCAGATTCTTTCCATACCTTCTGTTTAATGTAGAATTTAGCCTTATATAAGCCATCAGGTGGTTTAATATCAGTACAGTTTTCGGGAATGTTAATTTTTCCATTCTCACTCTCTTCTAGGATGACATCAGTCTTGTAGATATAATTTTGATCATATTGAAAAACCTGAATTATGAACCTCACCCTTTCTAAACTGCTTTAAATTGGAAGCCCAGACTGATGTACTCATTCGGCTTCTGAGTGTTTGAGCAGTTCTCAATAATAACTTGGCCGTTTATATCGACCAGCAGCCTATGATATTGAGGAATACCATTCATCCCGATCTGCGAAGAAACTCCAATCCACTGAAAAACTCTTCCCGGTCTGTAGCCTTCCGGCAAAACAAATGCTGCTATTCCTGATCCGATTGTTCCTTTTGCCATTGCCCCTTCGACGTACACTGTTCCTGTGGCATCTTTTGCATAACGAACTTTGTATTGAGTTTGGTCACCGCCAGAAGTGTCGGTGTAGTTAACCCAATTATTCTGAAAAGTAGGGGGAAACCAAGTTAGTGAACTTATCTTTGTATCTATGTATGATTTAGCGGAAGTAAGAGCAGTATTAGCTCTTGCCTGTGCGCCATCTGTTGTCTCGTGTGTCTGCCACGAAGTCCAAGTAAAGTCGCTTTTCCTAAATCGGAAATAGGTATGTGTTCCGTGATACGCCTCTAAAGCATACTGAGCAACTGTATCACCGTAGTTCATGACAACCAAATAGACATTAGACAAATTGGCAGGTGCATGAAGTCCCTGGTTAGCAATCAAATAAAACCCTGAGTCCGTTAAGTCGTTGTATTCCGTTTTCTCGGAATTACTCTTATAGTTTACTCTCCCGTCATCGGCAGTGAGCTTGAAAAGCTGAGATGCATTCCATCTACTTCGATCAGACTTGCTTACATGTATGTCGTTGTCATTCAGGTGCTCATCAAAATCTTTTTTAGAGGCTTGCTGAACATTGTCCACCTTATCAAGACCAACCTGTTCAGCAGTAACCTTGTGTGGATTTGCTTGATCGTTAGCATGTTCAGCTAGGATGGACTTTGACCTTTCATCCGAGTTATTCCAATAACTGCGCTCAGCCTTTGTGATATGTCTATCCATGTCTACATCATGGGCGTCAAAATCAGTTTTTGCTGCTTGTTGAACATTATCAACTTCAGACAAGCCAACTTGGTTTTTTGTAACTGAATGTGGATTTTTCTTATTGTCAAGATGGTTATCAAAAGCCACTTTTGTAGCCTGTTCTTCATTAACTAGATTTGATAATCCAACTTGATCTTTAGTTACTTGGTGCGGGTTTTCTGTGTTCTGAGTATGGGATTTCAATTCTGAATTCTGCTTCTCCATGAACTCATCAACTTTTTCAGTTAAACGTTTTTCATGATCAGACATATGAGTTTCAGTTCTGAAAAGTTGATCTTTAAGGTTATGAATTTGTATATTGTTTTGTTTGAGCTGACCTACAAATTTACTGCTGCTCATTAACTCACCACAATCCCTTTAACAGTCACATCACCTGTAACAGAAACAACTTCGAACATAACTTTAAACAATCCAGCAATGTCAAAATCCCAATACTCATTAGTATTTAAAGTACTGCTTCCAAGTTGGAAATCTGTTTTATTGGTACCACTTAGTGCAGTTTTTTCGCCATTTTCATCAACTGCATAAAACTTTATTTCTCGTGAAGTTGAGGAACCAGAGATCTTAACAGTAAGTTCCCGAAAATGACCAACTACAAATTCTTCACCTTCAGATGGGGAAGTTGTGGCTTCGTGAAATATAAATGAAGTTTTGTCTGGAATCGTGATTACGACATTTTCAGTCGTTTCTGTCAACAACTCCACCTCCTTAATTTGAATAAAAACTGTCTTTTATCTAGAAAAATAAGAGGGGAGGACTTATTCAAAAAGCCCATCCTCTTGTAGCTTATTCCATATACCTTCCCAAGCTGGGGTAGAAGAAGGGGATGACTGAAGCGAACTTAAAGGTTCGTACTCATTGAAGTCGCCTTCAAAGCGTTGCTTGAAATCATCAACACTGATATAGGATCCATCTGATAGCAATAGGAATTTTTGTTCCAAACCATCAAATTGTTTGAACAGACCACATACTTCATCAAATGTCATTATTCCATCCCCCAAACAACGATTTTTAACCCAGTTAGATCAACTGTACCGGCTGCTTTAACTGTCAGATGTATTTTTGGAGCAGTGAAAGTTAATTGTTTTTGTAAAGGGTAATTCTGAACAAAAACAATGCTGTTGAATAGAACAGAATTATCATTACCTGATGTAGTTGCAGAATAAAATGGGATGTTTTTCGGTACGGAATAAATACTTGCTAAAACTTTGCTGTTTGAGCTGTCTGTTTGAGTTGTGTACATAGCAACACCGTAAGTTCTGAAAACACCAAGTGAATCGATTAGATCAACTGTATAAGACTTAGTTGCACCTGTAGCTACGGTATCAGCATCAGTAACAACAAATTCAGAATAGGATTTTTGAACTTGGGTTTTAATTGCTGCAGTGTTTTTAACCAAAACAGGGACAGAAGCCGTATTAGTTATATTTACATCAAGTGCAGTGTTGGCCACATTAACATTAAGAGGCTGGTCATTATTGAGACCAACCTCCAAGGGGACAGTGGAACGTTCAATTGATACAGCTGTTATGGGATTACCTGTCCCATCATCTTTTGCAGAGGTGTATTTATCACCGTCCTGGTTTAAAAAAGCAATAATAAACGCCTCCTTAATTATTCAGTTGTTCCGCCAAGATCTGAACTTTGAGATGAGCCAGTTCCTTCATCACTAGTGACAACTCCCTTTGTCCCATCAGCTTTACGTTTCACACGAGCAAAGTTACCGATTTTTCCGTTATTATCAGCAAGGGCTCGATAGCCGATTTCCGGAGTGTATGCATTTCCTGCTTCAAACGACATATCTGCTTCACCAGAGAAGTTTACTTTAGGGAGCTGAATATAAAGGTCACTGTAGATTTTTGAAGTCTTAGGATCGTATTCAATTGTGTGAATTTCAAAGTAGTAATTCTCAGAGAATTTTTCACCGTTAATTTCAACGGTCTCGGCTTCAACTTCAATTTGATAATGAACTGCTAAATCTTCACCCTTGGTTGCAAAGGTATCAGGCACAGTAACTGTTTTAGATGCAGCGTCAACTTCAATTTGATCTCCATCTTCGTTAGTTAATGAAACTTTAGATAATGGGAGATATGAAAGGGTAACCGTACCAGTATCACTAACTGTTAAGCTTTCATCTTCCCACACAGAAATTGTTTCGTTTTCAATTTTTACACCTTGTTGCATTGCCATGAAATCAAGATCAAAGAAAGCATTTCGGACATTACCCGATACTTCTTTACTTGAATTAATAACATACAGGTCTCGGTTACCCCATCCACCTTTTAAAAAGTCTTGTTGAACTTGTTGGGAAAACTGGGTCATTTGTGTAACACCTGAAGCAATAACCTTATTATCGCTCAGACGTTTAGCTGTAATTTTTCCAACTTCATGGATTACTGTTTGTTTTGCCAAATTGTTTCCTCCTAAATAAAAATAAAAAGAGACTAAAGTTAATTAGCCTCCAAATAATTGCTCGATATTTTTAGCATCTTTAGTGCTCAGGTGATAAGACTCTTCCTTGTAAAGGTTAATGTGACTGCTCCAATCACTTACTTTGACATCAGGAGAGACGGTAGCAAAAAGTGTGGTTGTGTTATAATTCATAACTTCAGCCATCCTGTAGAACGACAAATATAGTTGATACATCGTCATTTCAGATATTTCTTCATACGTGTATCCGTTAAATGCAGCAACACAGCTTACTATATCCTTTAAATCACTTTGAGAATCTTGTTGCTTGAGTGATTTACTTATATCATGGAACTCCTGAAGTTCATCATTGTCAACGACCTTGTCTTCAGTGATACAATGCATGTCTAGTATTAGTTTTCGGAGACGGGGAAAATTATGTTTTCCAATCAACGATAGGGAATCCTTGTTTATCAATACTTTTGAAAAAACTTTGAAATAAGCCTCGTGAAAATCAGGGAGTACCGAATGTACAATTTCATAAAGATCTCTCTTTTTCATTTCAATGATAAATGGGTCAAGCGAGCCATCCTCATTAAACCTAGAGTATTCTTTAATGAGACTTTTCTTATTCATCCTCAACATGCTTAGTTCTTTGGTGTAGAGAGGATAATCTTTTAAGCGGATGAAATCAATCTCACCTATTTCAGTCTGGATCGGTTTTCCTAAGAAAAAGAAATCCTTTAACTCATTCATTTATTTGCTCCAAAAGTAAAGATCATCTTGTAGCCCAAGTATCCGTCAGGGGGATTACTAATAAGCAAACGTTTATAATCTACTGTTACACCAAAACCAGCAATATTTTTATTGAAAAATAA
The DNA here is from genome assembly GCF_044570195.1 of Bacillus sp. SG20033. NCBI lineage: Bacteria > Bacillati > Bacillota > Bacilli > Caryophanales > Bacillaceae > Bacillus > Bacillus sp. SG20033. The sequence goes on from NZ_CP172606.1 coordinate 1,981,766, forward strand.
TTTTGAAACCCTGTCGATGATTTTCAAACTTCGATACTCAGATATCTCAAATGTATTAATGTGTGTGTATACATCGATCATCAATTCTTGATTTAACAACATAAAGCTTTGGTTTGTCGGCTTAGGCAATGCATTCCCTAAATAAATACACATCCTACATAATGGTGAATCCGATAGATCATCTGTTTTAGGTGCTCGCTTGAATATGGTATTGATTATAGCGGGAGAGTCATTTGTGGAGTCATAATAATTTTCGAGTGATTGAACATCTGGATGAGAAGGGGAGAGAGGATCAGTTTTGTAATACAAGAGCCGATTCAGTTCAACATCATCCATAACTAATCTGAAGACTTTTGTCATCTGTTCAACAGTCATGCTCATGTCTTTTCACCAACTTTCTTTTTGGCAACCAATTTTATTGTTCCGTGGTCTCCATAAACTTTAGAATAGTCTATATCATCGACTTGATAATCTTCGCCAAAGAAGGTGAGGGTAAGTCCGATTTTCAATTTTTCATGAACAAGATAAGGAATTGTAATGTTTGCTTGACCATCTGGAAGATTTACCGCCAATTCAGTGCCATTTATTGAAGTTGTCCTTTCGAATATGCAGGGGACTTCAGTTTTTTCACCAGGTACTTTTTCGTAAATTGGCTTACCAGTGATTTCGTTAATTTTGCCAGTATCGACTAACTTGTCTTCTGAGGTTAGAAAAAATGAGGTGTTACAAAGTCTCATAGTAGCACTATCGTTCATTTTATTGTCTGTAGGTCTTGAATTAACAATCCAATAACTATCATCATATTTAATCAAGTCGCCTCGATTAAGCAATCCTAAAACGGTAAGCACTTTCTTAGTTTCACTGTCTTGGGTTGTTTGGATAATTACCTGTTGAGACTTATGATTGAGCTCAATATCATATGTTTCGGGTGAATTCGCAAGAATTTCTTTAAATATTTCATATTTGTTTGTATTAAATTCATCGTTTTCCCAGCCACTTAAATAATTCGAGGAGGAAGAAAGGTACCAATCTATTGACATCTAAGCACCTCACTCGAAATTATTGGTTTTAAGCTTGCTAATTTTTTGATCAATATCATCACACAAGCTCTCATATGCTCTATTTACTTGTGCTTTTGTGTTTGCTAAGCCTGTTAATTGAATATCTCGTCCAATTACGTTATTCAACTTGAGAGCTCTATCTCTGTATCTGCCTAAATATCCTCTGTACATAAGCATTCCGAGTAATTGGGTTTGAGCTCTTGAAAGTGTGACATCAAACGTATTAGTTTCTTCGTGGAAACCAAGATCTGTAAGATCTGTTTCGTAATCGCTAATAGCATTAATCAAAAACTGTTTTTCAAGACCCTCCGGCAACACTTCGTTCGATTGAAACAAAGAATGAAAAACATTGATAATTTTTTCATAAGGCGTCATTAAATCACTCCTTATGATTCTGTATCAAATTTAAAACCAGTAAACTCTTCGATAAACTTGATCTTTTTATAGTCATTTACTTTTTCTTTCTTTGCAATTTCAAATAACTGAGCTTTTTCGGATTCTAGTTTGATATCTTTAGTTACATTTTCTTCGAATGTTTTCTGAGTTTTGTAAGCTAAAATCTGCTTGATTCTTTCAGGTGTGATCACTTCTTGCTCACTGTCATTTTCAGCAGCCTCAAACCCAAGGTGAACCCTAGTTTCTTTATCATCAATGAAAATTTTCGCATGAGACCCTTGCCCATCAGTGCCTACAAACATTTTCACATTATCAAAAACTTGAGACTGAACTTCACCTACTGTAATTTGACGAATGCCATTAGCAGGTAAACGGAAATCTCCATGGCTTTCTAATTTTTTGAAATATAAGTCCCACGAGCACAAATTTTTAATAGCGATTTTCTTATCTAAATTAATTGACATAATACCCTCCATAATTTTACTTAGGAGGGACAATGCCCTCCATAATGATTTTATTCAGGTGTGATTTCGAAATTTTCATCACGGATTAATCCGATTTGATATTCTTGTCCTTTAGCTACACCTGCACCGATTTCCATGTCAAATCGAGTAATCTCTGTACCAGACACGATATCGTTACCTGTCATAGAAGTTAATCCACCACGTTGGAATACTTGAAGAGGAGATTTTGCACCTTGAGGAATGAAGAATAGAAGACCTTCAGGAAGGTAAGTTTTGAAGTTATCTCCAGTCTTGTTAAGTTCAGTGAGGTTGTATGCATTAGGTAATTCAACAACAGAAGAACCTTTATAAGTACTCAGTAAACCTGTCTTGCGGATTTCATCCATTACTGATTCAGGCAATTTTGTACTAGTCGCATCTCCGGCGACTGCTTGGAATCCAGCAAAATCATTTAACTGAGAAACAACAGAATAATCACCAACGATAGATGGTTGACCGAATCTACGAACCTTCTTAATAGTGTCATCAACTGCAGATTTTTGAATACCGGCATTTTCCGAGAAATATTTAACACCGGTAGCTGACTTAATGGCGTTGTACATTTCATTTACGACATAATACATAGCTTTATTCATCATATCGGTCTGAACTTGTTCCATACCTTCAGCAACTTTATCTAGGTTTCCACTTTGGATTTCACGGTAATTAACAGCATAGCCTGCTGAAATAGTCTGTGTTCCAATAGGGTATTCGTTCCAAGTTGTAGTAGCAAAAGGAACGTCTCCACGAGAAGCTTGGAAACCACTTCTAATTGATTCGTGTGCGTATGTAGTCATCATTGGTTGTTGATCATAACCGATTTGTCTAAAAGTACCCATGAAATCAAATAATTTAACAGCTGAAATAAGTTTAGGTTCAATTGCCAATCTAACAATTGTATTTATTTCAGCTTTTGCCACGGGGTTTCCTAGTACAGCTTGAGCTGCTAAATCTTTGACATGTTTCATAACTGTATCGGCTTTATTACCGAATTTAGAAATATCTTTTCCTGTTGCAATTGCAGAGAAGATCTCAATAATTGGCGATTTTGAATTTAACTTGGGATTAGCAAACACATCTGAATCCCGTTTTACGTTATTAAGTTCAATTTTCATAAGTTTTACCTCCAAAAGTTAGGGATTAGGCTTGTACTTTTAAGTACAGACCTTTACCACCGAATGTAGTTTTTTCAAGAACTTTAAGCTTAACTTTATAATCAGCAACATCTTCTCCAGCTTTAGTCCATTGACCAGTTCCATCACCTGCTGGGACAATAACATCGCCCACAATGAGAGCATCAAAACCTTGAACTGTATCTTGACTCAATTCAACTGGTAGGTCAGCCAAATCAGTTACACGGAAAGCACGAACGTATTCATCTTTCAATACTTTAAAATCAGCTTTGTTTCTAACCTCAGGTTTATCAATGATATTGCCAACAACATAAATGTCGCCCTTTGCTGCTGTAGCATCGGCAGGGGTAGGCGCCAGGCCAGTAGAGTCATCTGGTAACACAACCAAGCCAGGCACTAAATCTTTTGTTGCTTTACAACGCGGGTTATTTCGCACCTGTTTGAAGGCACCAATAGTTCCAAACTTGAACATATAAATTCCTCATTTCTATAAAAGTGTTATTTTATTTTAATAGAGATCATTAATAGATACTGAGCTTTCTTGTCCAGCATCATTAATTTCTGAAAAAATGTCTTTATCATTAGTGCTATTTGTTTCAGTTGATTGATTCTTTTGACGTTGTGCAATAAATGATTGAGCAATTGAAGAGTTAATTTCCGAGAGAATTTGTGTCTTTAGTTCAAGAGAAGGAGATTTGGAGAAGAGTTCGATTTTTTCTTTCGCGACCAATTTTTCTTTCTCTGTATATTTATTGAGATCTTGATTTAGTTCACTTTTTAGCTTTTCGTTTTCTGCGTTTTGTTTGAAATCTTTCAGTGAATTCAACTCGGCATCAGCTTTTTCTTTTTCTTCTTTTGCTTTTTTGATTTCTTTTTCTTTCTCCTCAACTTTTGCTTTCTCATCTTTAGCTGCTTTTACTGCAGCATTTAACTCCTCATCTTTTTTCTTAAGCGCCTCATTAAGTTCAGCCACTTTTGTTTCAAGTGCTTTATTCTCAATGTTTAGCTTATTATTCAATTCAACTAATGCTTCATCTTGTGTTTTTGCCATTGACTGTTCCTCCTTGTGATTATTATTTAGTTCCAGTAAGACAGCAGCATCATCAGCTGGATCAATTCCGAGAATTGCGTCGCCGGTGAAATCAAATCTCATAGGTATACGACCTTTTTCTTTATATCCACCGTCATACTCAATTGAAGAGCTGCCTTCAACTGCAGAAATTTCTACTGAGGTCTCAGGGAATTCGCCATCAAACATTTTCGATTTAAGCCATTGTACAAACTTAGGGTACCTTTGGTTGTAAATAAAACCTTCACCAATTAACACTCTTTTTTGTTGACCATTTACTTCTATAGTGTCGATATATCCATTGGTTGTAACACCAACTACAGTACTGTTTTCAAACAGGGGAGTCCCATCTTTAATTTCTGTCATGCCATGGCCAAATGGTTCACTGTTTTCACAATCAATAAATTCTACACACAGCGGCATATCCTTAATGGAATTTAAGTTTGCATTAACGTATTTTTCGATCCAGGTAATACCGTTTTTATTGTATTGGGCATTGTTTTCATGTATTTCAAGAACAACCCACTTTACAAAGGTTCGTCCACTTACTTTTCGTTGATTATTAATCTCTAAGATTGCACTACTCAAATATTAATTCACCTCCCTTCATGAGCCAGAGGGCGTACCATTACTGTTATTTGTTTTGGACTTAATGGTGTTCTCGTTTTGAGAACTATCGTCTTCAGGACGACCAGCAGACTTATCATTCTTACTCATAGTGTAGGAAGTTGCATGAACAGGGAACTTCTCATCGAATCCTTCTTCTTTTTCATATTCCATTAATGACAAGTAGGCATCAGGATTCCACCCAGTAGCTGCTATCCAAGCAGTTAAACTTCCTCGACCACTCGTGTACAAGTCCTTCATATTTTGGACTTTTTCTTTACGGTTAACGTGTGTAAGGGGGAGATAGTAAACTTCAACATAAGACTTGGGATTTTTAATGATATTTGCATTAATGACTTTGTTAAACTCACTAGAGATCTGTTCTAACCAGGAGAAAATTTGTGAGGACACCATTTCAATGTTTGTAGATTGAGAGGAATAATTTCCGTCTTGTCCATTTAATGCTGAACCTGCAAAACCTAAGTTAGTTGATATTCGTTTTATTAATTCATCTTCGCCTTTGACTTTAAGGAAATCAACGTTAGTCTCAAGCTTGTCTAGCTTAGTGCCAGAGGCCAAAGAGAAGAATTTTATTCCTTTAACAGCGCCTTTAGAAACTAAGGCATTTTTGATACTGTTGTGCTGTTGCTCTTGTTGCTTTTGCGTTAAAGAAGAAACACCTTTCTTTTCACCTTCAGGTAATGTTTGATAAATTAATGTACTGTTCAAATCATCAAGAATGTTTCTTTTTGTATCAACAAAATAATCGTCATAAACCATATCAACAAATGCAGCTAGTCCAATCGGTCGTCCCCATTGATCTTCCAAGTCAGCGCTACCTTTAACGGTGACTGTCTTATTGTTGTCTAATACGAGCCAACGTTTATTGAGATCTTTTTTGTACTCAACATAACCTTGTCTAAATTCCTTTGGCCACCTTTTAAGTTTTAAAGATCTCCCTTTGCTTGTGAATTGATCAAAGTAGGATACATCAAAAGCCACCAAATATGAAGAATTTTTTCTCCCGACAATTTTGCAGTAATTGATAGGGAGAGGGAGGATAGAACAATTGAACTCTTTTGTATCGTTGATTTCAGATATTGAATCAACTTCATAATCACTAAGAGTTTTAGGAAAGTTGTCAGCTGCAACTGATTCGAAATAATGGAAAGATGTGCCGTAAAGACTTAATTTTCTAAGTGAATCTCGAACAATATTTTTGTCATTTATTTTTCTTAATGCGATTCCATATGTTCGTTTGTCCAATTTTAATTGACTATGATCATTTGAGTTCCCGTAGACAACTCTGTCTAGGGTAGGGAGAGAAACCATGTAGTCAATTACATTCCTGTAAATACCATTTGAATTATAAAGAAATTTTGAGGCATTTCGAATTTGTTTGTTATAAAGATTGTGATTATTAAGCCAAGTTTTCACTCGATCATATGAAACTGAAGTATTTGAGGTATTGAAGAATAGCGAATCCAGGTTTGATAAATCAGTATTATATTCATAAGACGGCTCTTTTTGGGTATCCATTTTTCACCTCCTGATTAAAAATTCAATTAAAAAAGAACCCAAATGAATACTCTTCATCGGATTCCTCTTTCTCTAAAAATTGAGCAATGTAATATAAGGCGTAAGCAATCGCACTGTATCTGTCTTTATCGATACGTTTTACAACCTGTTCTACAGTAAAAGAATTTTGGTTTTTCTTGATCCGTAGGTTGGCCACTTCGTCAATAAACAACTGAGTTTGAATACATGCTGCTTCAACCATAACATCGTCTGCAATGTCTTTTTGGTTTTTGATATCTTCGAAAGCTTTGAGTAACTTTAACTTCCCCGATTCAACATAGTCTAAAAACTGGGTGATAATATCCTGGTTTATACCTTGTGATTTTAGATTGTAAACGACTTCAGGTGAATTAGGCACGTCTGGTTTTTGATCAGTGTTAATTGTAGCCCAACATCCAAGCTCTTCATTTGTTTCAGGATCAGTAACATCTTCTAATAATCGGTCGATTAATCCACCGCCGACTCCATTACCATCAACAACAACAGCTTTTACTCTAGAGAGTGAGAGGTCTTGGTTTCCGCCATAATTTTTAAAGACTCTTTTCACCATGATGGATTGTTCCTTAAAGCTTAATCCATTAGGTGGTTCAATGATATTAACTACTTGAACTTGTCTAATAAGGTTGTTACTATTCCTAATAATTTTTAAAACAATAATAGCCGTTTTGTTGTTTGACTCAGCTGCAGAACGTGCAACGTCTACACCAATAACATACTCATTAAGCAAAAAGTTTTTGTTTTTATCCCGAGGACAAGATAGCTCTGGTTGTGTAATAGTTCTGGCTTTAATTAATTTACTGATGTTGATTAAAGCTCCGTCACTTGCACCAATCCAATCACAAAGGTAGTTTTGTCGAAAGCGGGTAACGTTTCCTTGTCTGGCTTTATTAATCGTGGACATTTTTTGACGACCAAAGTGGATAGGAATTCTCCAATCAGATCCAAACACAAAGGAGCCTTTCAAGTCACCAGTTTCTTTAACCATAGTAAGAATCTTTTCGTATTCATCAGAGTTTTTGTATCCTGATGTTGAAAAACGGTTTATTTGACCATTTAATTCTGCAGGATCAATTTCACCAGTCATTGTAGTTCGTGGAATATTGAATATTGGTTCAATGGCATCATCATAGAGATCTTTATCGATTAATGCAGATTCTTCAAGAGAGCCACGTCTTCTACGTAATCCCTTTGAAGATTGGGCATTGGCTAGGTTATCGATAATTGCGCCATTTTGAAATTCAACTCTTCCAGTATCTTTGGAAAAACTTTCGCTTTTGATTTCATCTGCGATAGAAGGATAGAACCTTAAAATTTCATCATGTTTTTCTTTCCAAATTTTAACCGCAGATTCTTTGGTTGAAGCGGTTATTGCTAATGTGACATTTGGGAAGCAGATTGCTGTATGGTACGCAACCATGATTTGAGTGAGAGTTTTTGATCCGCCGCGAGGAATACAGAAGTAATTTTGAGGGAAGCGACTTAGGGTTCTCATCATAACTCTTTGGTATAAATCAAGTTCGATTCCACCAACTTCGGGTTTTAACATGTCATAAAAAATATCAGGATAAAAACGAATGAAGGAGGTGAATTCTGCCCATTTTGAAATGTTTTTCTGTATTAAGTTAGAGCTATCATTGGGATTTACTGGAGTTTCAAATGAGGATTCATAAATATCTGTTCGATTTTTTGTATGTTTATTGTTCTTAGAGGTGAAGTTTTTGTAGCTTGCCATTATTCTTCATCCCCAGTGTCGTAAAGTGGCTCTTTATACACATCTTCTAAGTCACGGAAAACGTTGTTTCGTGCTTTTTTCAAGTTTTCAATTTCTTCTGTAGTTAGCCCCTTTGATTTGAAATCTTCTTCGAGCATCTCATCGTAAAAATGATATATGTCTTTATAAGCTACTTTTTCTTTATCCTCTAGTCTTCTGTAATAATTGATTATGGCCCAAATGATTAAATCAGCATCATCGTAAGGTTGAGCGGTTAGGCGGGGAAGGAGAGGGATGATGCCTAATTCAGTTTCAACTGCTTCGAAGAGTTGTGACAGCACATCCACACCGCCACTAATATCGCTTTTGCTTAACTGAGAAACGTTGATCTTTGCGTCAGTAGCTGCTTTTGAAGCCATTTGACCCCACTCTTTAGCTTCCTTTACTTCACCCTTAGCTGTAGCTAATTCCTCTTTGACACGAAAGCGAATATAGGAGAGTAATCCCTCAGTATGGAGAGCGGTTTTTTCTCCATAATTTCGAATGAGTTTGTTGTACTTCCTTTCAAACTGGTGGTATTCATCGGGTGTATAACCAATTCCCCATTTATCAATTATTTCATCTGAGACTTGTTCTACTGAATCACGCTGAGTTTCGGCAGCAATAGCTTTTTCTTGTTGTTCTAGAATACTGTCCTTCCAACCAGTTCCATTAAACTGCTTTAGGGAATTTGCCATTGTCATATATGCACTAAATGTGTCAGTTTTTCTTTGAACTGCTTGCTCCCAGTATAAAGGATCAAATTTGACATCGATTTGCTGTAAGACAGTGTATACAGAGTCCATGTTGCTGTAATCAATATTTTTCTTGAGACAAGATTTACAAATTGGTACTTTTCCTATTTTTTCGTAAAGCTTGCTGCGGGAATTATAAAAGCCAGAATCTTTGTCTTTTTCCTTTTGACATGCAGCACATAACAGTTTTTCTTTTTCTTTAGGTTTTCGACCCACCATTTCACCTCCATAAATTTGATGTAAACACATTTTATAAAACGCCCAGCAATAGAGCGGAAGGGGAGTACCGCAATCATCACTGGACGTTCTAAAAAAGTATTTTATTTATAAGTTAAGGTACCATTTTTGGACAAAACAACCTTGGTTCCTTTTAAGGCATCAGCAAGAGCATCAAGCAAACCTTTTCCAATACCGTTTGCATCAATTATTAATTTACTCGGTCGTTTGTCTATAATTATGGCTTTTATTTGACTAGCCTGATGTTTAAACGTTCCATATTCCACTTTCTTTGAGATGTCCTCAATACGGGAATTGTATAAATCAATAATTAAAAAGGTTGTTTCTTCTCTTCCAGGATTAATTACAGCAATTCTTTCAGGATTATAGCCCGAGCTCAATGTGTAGCTATTTCCGTTTAAGGGCTTAGAAGAGAATTTGACGTCTCGGTTCAATTGTTCACTTTTAGTGTTTTTCTCAAATCCCAGGCTTTTATGCAGACTTGTTAGAGCGTCTTTTAATTCCCTATTACACAGATAACCACTATCATTAATTTCTTTTAGCAGCTTTACATATTCCCAAAGAATTTTAGTTTCTTCTTTCAATCTTCCTCATCCTCATCTTTATAAAATTAAAGTTTTAAACAAAGTTTATAGGAGCCTACATGAGACTCCCTTAGTTGAAAAAATAATGTCCAAACACTTCGGTTAGGCTAAGTTGTAGAAATTAACCGGCAATAATTAAGGAAAGCTCCGTCTTAAATTCATCTGAGAAATTAACCCAATGACCACTTAATTCGTTAATAAAACTTTTTGTCTTCATTTAATTTTTACTCCTTCTTATTAATTCAATATGTAATCGTACTGAATAGTCCGACCTTTACCAGATTCATAAATTGATAAGTTTGCTCCAGCTTTGGCACCTGTCATTAAGCTGTCACTGTATTCATCGGAACCCATTACAGAAGGGAGTTGTATAACTTGGATATTATGAGTGGCTGCTTCACCTACAGTGAGCATGTTTCCGTGGTGGAAGTGGGAGATGTACATGTAATCGTAGAATTTTCGTTTCATCTGTGAGATGTCACGAATGGCATTCTTTTTGTTTTTAATTTGGTGTCCGTGACAAGCAACAATTTCAAATTCAAGTAATTTAAAATCCACAATTCCTTCGTCGTATAAAGGAACTTCAATTCGCTCATTGTCTTTGAGTACGTCATGGATATAAGTAGCGATAATACGCTCTACATCTTCTTTAGGCATTTCCGAGCGATTTGTATTATGTAATCTTAGTTCAGTATGATTTGCAGAAGGGATATGTATGTACTTAATTTTGACGTGCTTAGAAAGCTCTAAAAGCCATTCAGCTTTGTACCTAGAGTATTTAATCACTTGGTCAATAAACCCGTACTGAAGGGCAGTTAATTGCGATACGCGCAATGCCATACCTTCAACACTGTCAGCACCATTTAACACGACCAGCTCATCTAAATTTTCTTTTTGAATGTACTCAACAGTTTCAGAAAGAATCTGATTCATACGCTGCAAATAAATCTGTTCGTTGTATTCATTGTTGTTGCTTTTAAATTGCTTCCCGAAGTGTTCATCTCCAAACCCTAGAACAGCAGCTCTTTTTCTTTCGCTCTTATTTAATGGATAGAAGGAAGGGGGAGGGAGAGTACCTACTTTCTCAATTGCTTCAGTTACATTTTCATATAGAAGCTCTGTTCGACCTTTGACACGTGTATTTTTATGTATTTCATGCTTTACAGCTTGAAGCTTTTTTCTCTCTTCCATGATTTCAACCTTTTTCAGTTCCAATTCAAGGAGAGAATTATTTGATTCAGCTGACTTTTCTTTTTGGTATTCAACTCCTTCAATGAAGTTGTTGAACCATTTTCTATAAGCTGATTCACCTTTAGATTCGCCGGTTTCCTTGTTGATTAACTCTTTGATTTCTTCCCAGTTTAGATTATAAATGTCTTTATTAGAGCAGATTCTTATTTTCCATTCTTTAAGGTTTTCATCTGAGTGACGCTTAGTTTGAACAGGATCGATCATTCAGTCACCGCCTTACTCAACGTCTTTAACAGGAAGTTCATTTTCTTCTTTTACAGTAATTGAAATATTCTTTCCATTAAACTCTGAAAGAATTTCTTTGAAGTCATATGTGTATTCAGCTTCTTTAGTTTGTTCAGTAACTTCCATTACGTCCATATCGAAAAAGCCTTTAACATTAATTTGATGTACTTTTTTGCTTGCCATTTAAATTCCTCCAATAATTTTCTATTTACGTACAATAAGCTCCTTCGGAAGCCCGATGATCCGAAGCATCGGTAACGTCCGAGAAGGGGATATAAAGGAGATGAAAGATAAGTCGGATAGGCGTTGGGGAAACGCCCGAAGGAGATTATTGATAACTTGCGTACCGGAAGGCTCGGAAGCACATTCCGGCTGATCAGTAAAACGCAAGCACAAAAAGGCCATCTAACGATTTAGATGACCTTGTTCTGATTACATTCTAACCCCGTTTCACCTACTCAGTAGCTAACGTTGGGACGCAAGCCTTCAGATCGACAGGGATTACGCGGATTACGGGTTCAGCGACTGAAACCTTTGCAGTTGACAAACTATAAGTAAGTCGAAATATCAAAAGACGCCATAATAACGTCTTCAGGAACTCCTTGTACATCATGGTACATGAGCATATAAACCGGTAATCGCTGTGTGAAAACCGGATTCTCCTTCTACACCTGGCAGATGAGCTAATTCATTTAAGAACTGTGTAAAATCTCTGAATTCACAGTGAAGCCTTGATTAGTAGCGGCAATGGAAGGAATCCCAAAGCTGGACGTATCGCGGTATCTTTAGTGTCCCCCACGCGGGATTAATCAGCTACTCTCGATCAGACAATGAAATACTAACTCTAAACCTCGACACATTATGGTGGCGAAACACCAATAATGAGAAGGAAAGACCCATTATAAGCCTTCTCAATGGCATTTTCAGTCTCTCTTGTCAGGTTACACGCCTTATTGAGAAACAAAGCGTCTCAAACGCTCGCCATTTATTTTGCACAGTTTTCTCTGACCCGTGTAAGGAGGTATGTGCATGGGAAAGGTAAGTTTCTTGAAGGAAAAGTAGCGAATAAATAGCGAATATGTTACTAAGTGAAAATGAAAAGGCAAGACCGATCCTTTTCTGTGAAATGAGAGCGGTGATCAAGCGCCCAAAACCATATCACTTATTTTACGAGGGTATGTAATTTCAAAGACTCGTTTACACGTTGACCGCATAATAAGCATCAAAGCTTACAAGGGCATTATTTAAAGGGAAGGGAGACGCATCTACCCTTCCCTAAGTGCAAGCCGAAGCAATACACCGCAATTAATATTCAGGCTACATGTCACCCATAGTAAGACTGTGATGGGATTCACCCTACATGAAAAACTTGAGTAGCAAAGGTCTTACCGACATGTTTAGCCCGATAATAGCCATTTATCTGTCTCCTGAAGATACAGACATCCGAGTTAACCTCGCACCCTCATAAATGACTATTATCCGACTAACTGCAATGACCAGCCGCAGTTTTGTGTCAGAATGATACAGAAAAGAAGGGAGTAGATATTGTTTAATCAAGAAAAGCTAGTCCACACTGGAGAGGAATCTCCACTAATATTCATTTAGATTAGTCTTTACCTTCATAAATGAACATTAGTCGAGAACTGATATCCCAAATAAAATATCAGTAATCAACTAATTATTGACGGCACCCCCATGCCATCAATAAAAAACTATAATTAATTAACCCGGAGATGAAGATAAGCGAAAAGAGGGGAGGTCGACAATTTCCTCCATAACTTCTAACTCTGCCTCTTTTAGGAGCATAAGCTCTTTGTGACAAAGCGTGCAGGTAGCCTTTCCTGCCGTCCTCATTAACTGATTATTTAGCTTTGACTGCGTCTTTAAGTGCTTTTGCCGGCTTAAATGCAGGTGCTTTTGTAGACGGAATATCAATTTCCTCTCCTGTCTGGGGATTTCTCCCTTTACGAGCTGCACGTTCACGAACTTCAAATGTTCCAACTCCAGGAACCTTAATTGATTCACCTTTTGTTAGTGTTTCAACGATGACATTAAATACTGCTTCAACTTTAGGAGTAGCTTCTTTCTTAGTAACACCTAATTTTTCTGCAACTGCTCCAACAAATTCTGTTTTGTTCATGTTTTAAATCCTCCTAGTGATTTCGTTTATTTTTGTGTTAAAGTATAATTACGGTAACGTTTGTGGTTTTTTGAAAAAATGGGAGACTTACTCGCCCTTTTATGTGGAAATTAGCTTTCTTTCTCCCTTATGGCGATTATCTCAAAAGGGGCTTTCAGCCCAGTCGTACCAAGGGTTCAAGGTGCTTTTTTGTTGATCTTTTTTTGCCGAGAAATGCTGTATCCCTTGGGGGAGTAAGGCTCAAGGCACTTTCTATTGGTCGTTATCTTTTTTTATTGTAGCGTTTATGTTTATCTAAGATCATTTTTTTTGAGCAATTGTTACAGTATTTAGATTTATTAGAAGAGGGACTGAACATTTTTCCGCAATTCCCACAAGCCTTAAAATTCCTTAAGTTAATCTTTAAATTTTCCAATATATGTTCGCCAAAGCACTCCCACAAAGTCGATTTGAATTTACTCTTCTTTTTATATAGGTACTTAACTAAAACATCTGTAATAAGTTGCTCATCGTTATGTATTTCCATTAATCTTTGTTTGATAATCTTATAGACGTATAGCTTTTCTCCTGGTTTAATTTCTTCATTATTCATGAGCCACTTTTTGTTTCGGTCAAGACGTTTGTACTCATTGATAACCGTTTCATCAAGTTTCACTTTTTTATTTCGAAGTAAGAAACGGTAATCAAATTTTCCTGCAACTGCGTTAAAGTTGATTCGTTCATTAGGAATAATTGAGTCTAACTTATTTACTGTACTTTCATTAATCGATTCTACGCTATGTTCTTCTTTATCCTTTGCATTGATGAAGAAGTGGGGCACTTTATTTTTTATGTAGTCTTTGATTTGCTCATCAACATGATCAGGGCGGGTGGGCATGAAAAGCGTCTTTGCGAACTTTGATACCCTCGGTTTCCCGATATTTATTAGGGAATAGACCATATCATCATCTGTACTAGACAGATGGTCAGCGCTTCATAATAAGGAATTTCACCTTATTATTACTCCATAAAGGATGGTCGTTGCACCTTCATTTACAAGTACTTCTCAGCATGATGTAAACGCTTGGCACAGGGTTTTCATATAATACATTCTACATTCATTTCACATTTTTATAGGTTCTTCCTTGTTTAATTCCATAAACAACATTGGGTTTTATGTTACACATTTTTGCAACATGGGGTGCTGATAACCCTTTTTTAAGAAGTTCTCTTATACAAAATACTTCTTCTGGAGTAAGAGTGCTTTTCTTCTTGCTTTTGTATTTAAGAATAAAGTCGTCCCACCCAGTAACATGAATATGATTCCATACTTTACACTGTAATATTGATTTAACGATGGGGTAGGAAACACGCATTGATTTTGATACTTCAGACATCTTTTCCCCATTAATCAATCGAACTTTTATCTCGTGTGCTTTCGTTTCATTTATTTTTGAGGATTTATTTTTTGACCCTAAATGAGACTGACGCATCTTTAATCTAGATTCTGGCGAATGCCTTTTATTCATTCTAGATTGTAAAAGCTTTTCCTTATGCTGCGGAGAGAGCTTTCTGCCAATTCTCGCCTTACTCATTTTGGCTTTAGTCTCATCACTAAGCTTTCTTCCGATGTTATTAATCCTATTCTTTTCCCCAATAATCTTTTTGGTGGAGTCAGACATCTTACAATTACTCTTGCCCTCTCCGCCGGTGGTCATGTTAAAGCCATTTAAATAGGCACCTAGTTCATTTATGTAGTGAGTTTCTAATTCGTTCATATCTGAGTTTGGATCAACTGTTTGTAAAACATGGAATTGGAAATCGTTTTCTCCATATTTATTCCAATTATTCTGCAAATGCCGATTACAGTGCGAATTGTTTTTCAGCTTCCAAGTGTGATGCCAGTAACGCTTAATAAATTTCATCTTAGTTTTCCCCACATATATTAAGCCGGTGCTTATCTGCTCAATCTTATATATCCCACTCAAATATTTATGCTCATCCTCATTTATAAACTTCACTTTGTCACCCCCTTGTTTTAAATATCATTGTTCAAAATGTAAAATGTATTAATTAGAATTCCCCTGTTAGCACACTCATTGACGATCATTTCCTATCGCTACTTTTCGCTGAATGCACACCCTAGTTTTCTAGGTTCACTGACTTTTCATCCGCATATCGCTATGCGACGCGACTATAAAATTTAATCGATAGTAAAGTTATTCTCCATGCATAACCATTTGATCACGTCCAGGTTTATATTGGCACTGTTCCATATCTTAGTGATATTGTTACTGTACTCCCCGATATTGATCCCATAAGCAAGAGTTAGTGCTTCATAGATGTTTCTGCTATTAATCTCTTGTTTCTGGGCTACTGACATTTCATAATACAAAGGAACGATGTTCTCCATATTACGCTTGGCAATATTGACGATCAGCTCATCAGAAATAATTAAGGCCTTATCCCCGTCATTGTCAAACTGCAGCAGTTTCGATATCGGATCATGAATACTGGTATAAACACCTGGGGTAATAAACCACTTTTCATATTCCTCATCTTTTTTGTTCCACCTAACTCCATGCTCTCTGTATAGGTGAGGAGAGCGGAGGATATCAATATACCCTTCATCATATAAAGAACAATGGACATCGCTTCCGGTGAGGAGTCCTTTCGGATTCTCAATTCCAAGAAACAATCTTTCACAAAAAGCGTATAGATCAGGACATAAATATGTATACCTGGCGTCACTGACAAGTAATTTCCCTGATTTGGCGTCCTTAATCATACTCTTCTTCTTATTCTTAATGATTTCTTTGGTATGGTCATCATTTAGCAGCTCAGGATATATTAGTAGAGCTTCTTGAAGGCTTGTCTTATGTTTATTTTTCTCGGTAGCCCCTAAAACTTTCATCATTGTTTCTTTATCAGTGCCTAATTGAGTAATCTCACTAACAGTTTTTGAGCTGATTTGTTTTAATTCCTCATCTGTGATATCAGTGAGTGTTTGTAGCATCTGGTAAGTCAGTTTTCCCTCAACAGATGGATCTTCTTCATTTAATTTAGCTCCTAAACATCCATACTTTTTAAATTTATAGCGATAATCATCCCAAGAATCATAGTACTTCCACATCTTAAACTGGCTTTTCGTAAAAATTATTTGGATATCATCTTTAATAATGTCCCATTCTTTACCGTAGACGTCTTTAACTATAAATGAACTGTGTTTTTCAGCAAACTTTCTAAAGTCAAATGGAACAAGTAGACCCTTAACCCAAGGTAATCTGACCATAAAGCTTTTCTGACTCAAACTAGGGAGCATCATTCCACAACCATCTGTATGTTCTATAGGAATATCCATAATCTTACGTGTGATTTCATATGTATCCCGGTCAATATAATCAACTAGGCTGGAAACATTTGTTTCTAAGTCATTTACGACAATTGCTTTATCAATATCAATTTCCCATGGACTGCTGGCGCTATTCGATAAGGCCATGTAGCTATTCCATTTGTTTATGCTGCTTCCACCTTGAGCATTGATATGCTCCACACTAAGACCACAAGTTAAAGCATTTTGATACTTATCTAAGGTGCTTTGTTTGATAAAACAAGATTTTTTTGTTCTTATTTGACCGGCACTGCTAGTGAAATAAACGTATTTCTCATTGTTATGTATGAATCCTTTATCAATAATGTCCCTTAAAATTTGAAAGTGATAAGTTTGGACAACCATGATCTCTTCAGAGAGAGAGTTTTCTTTGATTCCCAGCGTTCGAGTTAAGACTGAATCAAATAATGAAATCACATTATTATCTTTCAGAGAATCTGTTCTAAGTGTTCTTATTTGATTATGATCGTTAAAGGCGTTATAAAGCTTTTCTTTTAAGGAAATAATCCTTTGCGTTATGTACTTCTTATGTTTTTTATCAACATGTTCAAGTTTTCTGAGATGATCTCTGTACCTATATGATTTTAAAATCTTGTTATGTAATTTGTTTTCTTGATCATTATAAAAAGCAGAAGTGTCAATACTGTAAATATGTACTTGTTTATTTAGGCCGTCTTTTTTTCCTTTCAATAAATTCTCCCCTTATTACTTTTATGCATATTTTTTGATTTAATAATCGCTTTTTAGATACTTATGTACAAGATTTTTGTATGTATAGCTCTTTTTATCGATTGTTCCAAATAGTTTATAGTCCTCATAAAGAGTGTTTTCTTCTTGTGAAGCAGTTCCTTCAATAATAGCAGTCTCTAAAAATCCAATTAAATTACTAAACATGTACGTTACTTTCTCTGAATCCTTTTGCATTATCTCACCTCCTCACTTATGGATTTATTATATACATATTATTTGTATTTGTCTATTGTTTTTTCGCTAGTGTGTTAATAGCTCCAGGTTATAGAGGTGAATTCTGAAGCATTTAGAGAAGGGGGGGGGATTATCGTAATCTAAAAACATGCTTATCGTAAAAAATATTAAAGAGTTTAAAAAGCCAGTAAACATAAGGGGATTTGCTGTATCGAATGGTGATTAGGGGATAAACGATCGTAAAACATAAGTGAGAGTAGGGGAAAGTGGTTGCTTTATCTAAATATCGAAGAAATCGAGTAAATTTGAAGAGGGGAAAATGTTGATATTTAAGGCTTTTACGATAGCGATTACGATGTGAAAAAGGGTGATTTTGAGGTGGAATTAGGAAAAATGAAAATTTGGATAGGGTGTGGAAATGGAAGTGCTATGGGTACTTCTGTTCCCTTTACTTTACCATTAGATGTAAATATACCCCATATATTGGTATTGTAATGCGTGTATAAGGAACATTATACGTGCATTTAATGACTTGGGGAGGTCTGCACTAGTGCTAACATAATTCCAGGCCAAACACAAGAATTAATTTTAAAAAAATAAATTGGTTATCAATTTAAAAATGAATAACCATTCATTAAAAATAATCGTATTTATAACGAATCCGAGGGAATCGAAGACATATTTAACCTAACCTCATCACTATACATAACCATATCTTATCTAATCATATATCCTACACTAACCACTCATCACACTTACTAACCTCATCCGTTCCCACATCATATATACACAACACTCATCATCATCCAACCTAATCACACTTACATGCTCTCAGAATCAATATAATACCTCTCTAAGCATCCTTAATCAATTCCCAATCCAATTACATTCTTGTTCATTCAAACAGCAAACAAAGCATCTCAACCACCATCCATCAACACATAAATAACTTACCACAAATATAAAAAATATGTATATAAAAATCATGAATTATGTTATAATAGAGTCATAGGAAAGGAGGTGTACATAGTGCTTGAGAAAGTGGGTATCATAGTTGCTTTTCTCATATCTTTAACGGTTCTTACAATCAACAGTCTAACAATAGTTGAGAAGGTAAGAAACCTAAAGAATGGGACAAGCAAAAAGAAAAAGCGTATACGCAAGCGGCTCCGACCAAAGAGACAACGCCAACATATACGCCGATGAGAGCTAAGCTAAAGGGGAATGAACTTCTCCTTTAGTTCCTACCCATATTATAACATGATCAAGCACATTGCAAACATGAAACGATTCTCATTATGGTTTACTCATATCACTTTCATTGGCTTATTCTTAATGTTTCAACTCATTAAGGATTACTTCAGCAGCGAAGCACAAACACTAATCAATGCAATCTTTGTAGTCACATGTATCATTGCCATACTGTTATGGATCATCTATTTTGTATTCCTTAAACTAAGAAACAAGTCTCACTAATCTTATAGTCCTCATGGTATAATTAAATCATTGAGGTGAGATGATTGGAGAAAAAATTCCTGGATGCTATTCGGCAGCTGACAAAGGAATTGGAAATGCTCAAGAAAGATATTGACTCCATCAAAGAAGCAACAGTCAGAATTGATAAAGACCTTTTAGAGTACAGAGAAGAGATAAGCAAAGTTAAACAAGATGATTCTTGCTAATCAATCAGCGAACAGATAAGGATAATTAAATATGCGTTATAAATAAGGGAGCGGTAAGGCAATTATCGTTCCTTATTTTTGAATACAAAATTAAAATATAAGGAGGATATATGGAGAAGGTTAAAGTAATTGATTCTATTATGGGATCTGGTAAAACAACTTACATTATTAAGATGATGAATGAGGCACCAAAGAATGAGCATTTTATCTTTATCACACCATATCTTGATGAGGTAACAAGAATAAAGAGGTCATGTACGAATAGAAAGTTTTACGAACCAAAAATACATAGTGAGGAAGGGGAAACGCTCTATAAACTGGATTCATTACATAAACATTTAGCAGATAACAATGACATTGTAACAACTCATGCTTTATTCAGTATGGCTAATGAAACAACTAAAGAATTGATTTACTCAGGCAATTATACTCTTATCCTGGATGAAACTATGGAAGTGGTTAAGAAATTAAATATATCCAAGGATGATCTGGATATGCTGTTCCAAAATGAATGGATTAAGAACAATAATGGCACAATCATTTGGAATGATGAACAAGAAAGAAATCTTAATAGGGAATATAAAGGAGAGTTCCAAACACTTAAACATTTGGCCAAGAGTAAAAACTTAATTTTGCATAATGAGTCTGTATTGTTTTGGCAGTTTCCTGCAGACATCTTTGCCCAATTTAAACAGGTCTATAATCTTACATATTTGTTTGATGCTCAGATTCAGAAATATTATTATGACATTAACGGAATAGAATATGAACTTTATGCAGTAGTCAAAGACAATGACAGTTATAAATTAATGCAGCACAGTAGGCAATTTGATAAAGCAAAGAAGGATGTTCTAAGACATAAAATTAAAATATATGAAGGTGAATTGAATAAAATTGGTGATGATTATTATGCGTTATCAAAAAACTGGTTTGAAAAACGTTCAGTGTTACATAAACGGCTTAAGAATAATATTCTGAATTACTACCAGAATATACTTAAATCAAAGTCTAAGGATAATCTTTGGACAACTTTTAAATCACATAAAAGTAAACTAAGTGGGAAAGGTTATACGAAAGGCTTTTTAGCCTGTAACATCAAAGCAACGAACGAATACAGTCACAAAAGATCTTTGGTTTATTCAATAAACAGATTCGTTAATCCTGCAATTGATGATTATTTTAGATCCAAGGGAATAATCATTAACGAGGACAATTTTGCTTTATCTGAGATGATTCAATGGATTTGGAGATCAGCTATAAGAAATGGACAGGATATTAATATATATGTCCCATCATCACGAATGAGAAAGCTGTTAATGGATTGGTTAGAGAACCAGAGATAAGAATAGCGTATGAAAAAAAAAGCAATAAATCGTTTTTGAAACCCTTGGTACATAAGGGTTTTATAGGGGTCTCTCGTAGAAGAAAAGAAGTAAATAAATTAAATAATAAAATAAGAGAATGGGGGTGCTGCTAATTGTTCAAAACGGTTCGTTCCTCACCTGAACAATTTTTGCTCACACCACCCCCAAACCCCCTCATGAGCAATTAATATTAACGCTATATCAAATACAAAAAATATGTATTTAATTATTGATTATTATAGATTATCAAGTTATAATATAAATAACAAATACAAATAATATGTATAAAACAAATTGAAGAATGGAGAGGTTGAAAATGAAAGAAGTTAGCCACAACGAATGGATGAATACAGTTAAGAAGTTGAATGAAGAGCAACCAAGCGTTATTGATCTGGTTAATCAGCAAATTGAATCATATGAGAATGACAAAGAGGGCAGGGATGAATAAAATAGTCTGTCATCCAAAGCAATCTAACAGATCATGATTGGGTTCATCCAAAGGCGAAATATCACGCCTTTATTGATAACAAGTCTATTTGTGGAAAGTATGATCAAATTACAGACTGCTTCGAAACAGGCATAGAAGAATCTAAGCTGATGGCAAATAAGGATTGGGCTTGCAAAGTGTGTTTGAAGAAATTAGGACTTTCTTAAATTAAAAAGAATGGAGGGATGTTGGATTAATGATGTGGGAAGGAAGAACGAGAAGAAAAAAAGGAGAATGGGAAATTGGAACACTTGAAGAAATAGATGTATTTGCAGTTATTACATATGATGGTGGAGTGTACAGTTTTCACGTCTACGACCTAGATAAAAATGGAGAACTTGGAGAAGACAAAAACAATCTTCATGAATGGGTTAAGTCATTAGGTTGGGCTAAGAGAAAGTGTTGGGAATTAGTCGCTAATCCTATTAGAGATTTCGAATGGGTTCAAGTTGATTGAATCTAAATAAAACAACAATTTTATGAAGAAGCTAAGGATAATTAAAGAGTACATTATAAATAAAAAAACGTAGTGGAGCTTTTCGAACCTCGCCCATGGAATCTAAATAAAATGAAGTACCATTTGTATAAAAATGTATATATTTAAACGTGGAAAAGGTATACTTATATACAATAAATAATATAAAAATAGGAGATTATTATGTCTAGGACCCCAATTGATTATGAATTTACTAAAGGTGTGTTAAAATTGATGCCTTTAGACTCGAAAAATACAAGTAAAAGAAGTCAGTGGATTTCTGAATACGCAAATAATAAAACCGAATGGAATGACGTATTCATAAAAGATATTAAATTTATTGAATTATCCGGTGATGGCGCTAATGGTATTGTTCTTAAAAGCATCCAAGAATCTTTAAATAGGAAATGTGCAATTAAGTTTTGGATGCCAAATAAAAAAGCAAAGAACTATAACATAGTTTTTGAACAGTATAAAGAGGAAGTAACTAAGTTAGCTAACTTAAATGATCCATCCATTACAAAGGTGTATGTAGCTGACCAGACTACGGGAGGCTATTCCTATTCAATAATGGAATGGATTGAGGGAGAGACTCTACATAATTGGTTAAAGAATAACAAAAATATATTTTTTAATTTTAGACACGTCTTATTTAAACAGATTATTGAGTCTATAGAAAAATGTCATCAAATTCGTTTATTTCATGGTGATTTACATACGAAAAACATTCTTATTACTGACGATGATACAGGCAATAATGAATATGATTTAGGGGTTAAGATACTTGATTTTGGCACTAGCTTGTTAACAAAAGAAAATAAACCAGACTATTCCAAACATAGAGAATCAGTTTTGTTGTTAGAAACAACATTAAAGGTTATACATGAAGAGAAGCATTTTAACATACTTGAATTTAGGTATTATGGTTTGAATGGAGAAATAAGTAATAAAGATGATGTTAGGAATTATGATCCTTTAATAGTCAGCAAAACATTAAGGAATTTAAACGAAATATTATACGTAATTGCAAATGATGCCTGGACAATCAATGGTCTTGAAGATATAGGAAGATGTTTTGTTGCAGCTCCGTACATGAACCTAGATGTAATAATTAATATTATACAAGAAAACGCAGGTAAACAGTCTGTCCGCACATTTATTGAAATATTATATGATCAATTTTACGAACAATTTTACAGTAGGTTTAATTCGAATCAAATTAATGTAAACTCTTTTTTTCTAATTGAATTATATTATAATCTATTAGAAAAAATAACTAATCCTAATATGATGAATGAGTTTGAACCATCGTTGGAAATTTTCAATGCTGGAATAAATGAACTTGATTATCAAATAATATTGTCAAACATGCATATTGATATAAGTACCTGGTTTGATTTAGCATATACCATTCTTACTTATTCAGAACTAATACATTTTTCGTCTGAATTGCAAAGCGTTTTATTCGATCAATTGTTGAATAAATATGAAAAAAACAATAAAAATGTGATTGACCTGATGTGTGATTTGATTAAATTAAGAGATATATTTGATATTAGCCAAAACAAGTGGGCAGAAAAGTTTTTTACGCTGCTTGAAGATCAAGATTAATGAAGGGTCAAGAGAATCTTTGGCCCTTTTATTATTAAGTTAATGATCTTTTTAAGTAATCAAAAATCTAAGGGGTGGACACACTTGATTAAATCAAATTTAAAGACCATATTAGACGAAAGAAAGATCAGTATTCGACAGCTATCCAGAGATATCAATCATGAGTATCCGACTGTCAGGAAGCTTTACAGAGATGAAATGGAGCGGTATCCAAGAGAACTGTTGGATAAAGTTTGTACATACCTAAACATTGAGATGCATGAGTTATTGATTTTCCAAAAAAATCATAACCATATCGATCACTCAGGATGAAAATGGTATACTAAAGTTATAAGGTTAGGAAAGAATTACAAGTTTTCTAGGTCTGCATAAAATCGTACTTTAAATGAGAGAGAGATGGAATTTAGTGATTGGAATTGTGAAGTTTCATAATAGAGAATACGGTTATGGATTTATTAAGGTTGATGGGCATCCTGATCATTACTTCAAGAGCATGGATTGTCCTGAGATTAATAAAGGGGATATAGTAGAATTTAACTCAAAAAAAACAAATAAAGGATTACAAGCTTTGACGATAAAGAAGCTTAATTTGACTAAACCTTTGTCTAAACCAAAAATGATAATAATAAATAATGAGAGAATACCTATAAAGACAATTAGATCTTATGAATTAGATTCTGGCGTTATTTCCTATATTAGTAAAACTGTAAAAGAAAATAAAAATGGCTTAATAAGAGAAGCACTTGCTCTTGCATCTATAGCAACACTGAAAATGAATTTGATCCCGTTGAATAGCAATGAAGTTGAACGGGGAAGCTATCAGTTTAAGTATTTAAATATTCATTTTAAAAATGGAACCTCAATGAAGTTGTATTCTGATGAAAAAGTGGATTTTCATATAAATACTCATATAAAACAAGGTTATGAACCAGATGAGACATTCTCAAAAGTTGAACGTATGATATTTTGTGATACGAATATTGATAAGTTAATCCAAACTTTAGACAGAGTATTTAATGCTATATAATTTTCAAATAAAATCATTCTTTCATGGAAATGGGGTACTCAATTGTCTAAGGAATACAAACCCATCCCAGGGTATGAGGGATTATATGTGATAGCAATGGACGGATCGGTTAGAAGCTTGGATCGATTCAGGGTAGACGGTAGGCGTCTTAAAGGTAAAGATAAAACGCTACATGAAAAACCTAATGGTTATTCTTCTGTAAAGTTGACAAAGGACGGAAAGACTATAAGCCACAATATTAAGTATCTAATTTATTTTATTTAGATTAGGGATATCACTCAAAATTAATTTAATAGAAAGGTAGTATGATAATCAAATGACAATGGTGATAGCTTTAAAATTAAATAACAATATAATCATGACTGCAGATAAAAGAATAACTAATTCCAATTATTTGGGGCAATTAATTGGAATAGCATCAGACGACTATAAGAAAATAAAGATCATAAGCAATAGATATATTATTTCTTTTGCGGGGCGAGTTGAAATAGCAAGAAAGGCATTTGAATTTATTGATAAGAAAATTAATACAATAAACAATTACATGGATCAAAATTTGTTTTTTAAGAAAGCATTTAACTATGGAAAGAAATATTATGAAGAAAATTTCCCAGGAGAGCCACTGTCAGTTTTTTATCTTGGATATTTTGATCATAGCGAACCAAAGTTAATCGGCTTTTCATCTGATGATAATTACAGCGGAACAGAAGTTGGAGCTATTATTAAAATGAACACTATAAACTCAGATAAAGAGGAATGGTTTATAAATGAAACAACTGATTTTATAAATGATGAAATATCCCAACGCCCATTTTATTATCAATTCCCAAGAAACGTTGCAGAACTTTTTTCTAAAGCAATAAAAAGAGTTGATAATGAAATGATTGGAAAAACAACTTATTCTGTTGTTTTATCTTCTAAGGGTATCGATGAATATAATCATTAATTTTGTCAATCAGTAGTAGAAACTACGATTTTTTAAAAAAAGAACCCCCTACTCAGAGGTTCTGTAATCACTTTATTTGAATAGAATCAATTATTTCGTTATTCACAGTAATAATTATCGTTAGACCTAACTCATTAAGAGTTGTTTCATATACAGTATTGCTTAACTGTACGATGCTGCTCTCTTCAAACCTAAACTTCATTTCACTACTTAATTGATGCTCAAAATTCAATATAACACTTTTAAGTTTATTAAAAGAATTAATACCATTTTTATTTCTTTTAAGTGAAAGAAATTCATGGAATGCCACTATAAAACTTTGATATATAGGACTCAAAGTTCTATCATCGAAATAAGAATTAGGTTCAAAAAGATAGTCTATGGCATTAAAATCATTGTATATTTCATTCATAGTATAATGCAAATTCAAAAGGTTGATTTGCTTATGGTCATACCGGTGATTTAAATCACCTTGACGATCGTAAACAAATCTAAAAGCATCGTTATTCTCATCAATTTCATGGAAATCTAGAATAACCTTTTTTTGTATTGAGCTAATCAGAAAACCAAGATTAAATGAATCTAAAATATCAATTAGAGTATTTAATAAAAACTTTAAGTCGTGAGTTTTTGTGTTAGTGATAGGGAGACGAAAAAAACTTTGAAATCTAAGTATATTCTCTTTTAACACTAATTCTAAGTACTGTCTGTAGTTATAAATAATCGGATAAACCAATGAATCAGATAAATGTTTAGCAGGCAGAATAGCCAGATGTGCAATACTAAAGAAGCCTTCTTTGTATGCATAGTGATATGATTGTCCTTCCCAACCGATTACAGCATTATAATCTACATGGCAGTAATTTGGACAGAACGTTTTAAAATTAGTATTGTCTTTTTTTATAACTTTATTAAACTTTTCATCAATATATGAAAAAGGCAGGTTTTCAGGACTTTTTAGATCATTAAAAGCATTTTTTATATTTTTAATTTCGTCAACAGTAAACATAACGGCCTCCTATTTTTTCAGTTATTGCTAATGATTTGCAGTTTTTTTGATTATTTAGTATATTACCGCTTTGTGTTTATTTTGTATAGTTATTTAAAACCAATTTTATTAAACATTTAGCATCTATATTCCCGATGAATTGTTTGTAGCAGTAATCCATGTCCAATAATTCCCCTCATCGTGAATAAATCTTACAGAAGTTAGCTTATTCAATGTGCACGCCTTTATCTGAATCTGAATTATATAGAGATGCTGTATGCAAAGCTGAAAATGATATTGATGTAATTGTGAGTTATTCGATTCCTGTTAGGTAGCTCACAAAACAAAAAGAGCATTAATCTAAATGCTCTTTTTCATACCGCAACGCCGGCATTCACGTAAGAATATTCCACTCTTCACAGAGCTTTTGAACAAAGTGTAATCGCAATTGTCGCAGCGACCGTATTTTACATCAGGATACTCTTTGTAATCATAAACGATTGAAGTATCATACCCATTTGTTTCGAATTTCTCTTCCATTAGATCACCTACATAATTTATTCAACATACTCAAGAATAGCAAATTTCGTTCGATATAGGGAGGGAACAAATGATTGGATTAGCTTATGTTTTAATTATTGGGCTTGGAGTTGGTTTATTGACTGGCATGAAGTTTATTTTTGTTGATCAGGTCTATGATGAAGAGTTAAAGAACTTATGGATAAAGAAACAGCAGCGAGCATGGAAAGGAATTTGGCCAGCCTGTTTTTCAAAAATAAGCTTAAAGTAATTGCTTTTTTTTACGTTAATTGGTTTGCTGCCATTAGCAATGAGGGTTACAAAATTATTTAAAAGAGGTTGATTTATGCCTTTGATTGATTATTTTTATGTACTGCAGTTTGAAAACAAGGAATACTTTAGATCATTTAATTTAGATGAGGACGATTATTTAACATCTAGCGACCTCCACGGCGCTTCTAAATTGCAAACAATGTATGAAGTCATTGAGGTAGCAAGTGAGCTCAAATCAAAGTGTAATGTGCAATGTGAGGTAAGGGAAATTCAAGTCGTAAAGCGTTAGGGGTGTTCAGTGTATTGGATAGAGTGGATTGAGGATGGGGAAAAGAAAAGCATAGTAGCAGAAGGTTGGATTGAATGGGTTGCTTTTTTTGAAGACTTGTAACAGAAACGGTTTGAGTATGTTGAATGGAAACACATTTAGGGAACTATTGCTTTATTGTAAATAATCTAATTAAGGAGAATCTATGAAATTTAATTTGATCCGTTGGTTGGAACTAGAAAAAGTTTATCATTAACTCAGAGTTGTATAAGAAAATGATAGATGAATGAGTTCGATAAGCAAGCCGTATTAAATTCGAAGAATTAGGAAGAGCCATTTCTGGGGATTTAAAGTATGCGAGGGACGATTTCAAATTATTTGAAAAATGATCAACATATAAGTTTTCACGATAAGATAAACATATATTACAAAGAAAAAATCCTCGCAGGGTTTTGTTATGGAAAACCTATTGGTTCTGAAGTAAACAGACATGCCATTTTACACGGGTATGGCCCAGGGTTCGGGAAAGAGATTGTTTCATTAAAAGTCATTTTATTACTTGATTATATAATTGAAGCTGTAGATGGCCTGGTTATTAACAGGGTTCAGTGCTGTTATAAAATATTACCGACATTAGAAGGAGATAAAACTAAATGAATGAATTCCATATGACGGTTGGAACTACTCCAGATAGTCTTAATGTTGAAAAAGATATTAGTTTTATAAAGGTAGGATTACTATATGGAGACAAAGTTAAATTAGAAAGCATTGGTGCGTCAGTGATGCTTGATGTATTAAATATGTATTTAATACAAGATGATAAAACAAAGGCTAAGCTATTACAAACATTTATGGGAGCTATGGGACAAGAGGAATTGAGTCAAGCGATGTTTATTTTATACAAAAAAGGAAATTTAACACGAAATGAAATCATTTTGAAAATGAAACTAAAAAGGATTATAAATGAGTCATGGGCTGAGCTAAGGGAAAGTTTATTAGAAATTCTGAGTAAAAGTGGAATAGAAGGATTGGAAGATGCATACGATACAGGATTATTAGAAATCGGTAGACACCCTTTAGGTGACGCTAACTCTTTTTCTGAGCAGTTTATTATCGACTTTGTTGATAAGTTAAATACATCGGTATTATCAGGCAAGACATATCCTATCTTTGACAAAAGAGTAGCAGATATCATTAGGTTAAGGAATGATGGAAATTGTATTGAAAATACAACTATAGAACAGGTAAACAAAAGAATGAGACACGGAACTTTAACTTTTGATTTTCTAAATAGACTACCAAGCTTTGATTTAGCAAAAATTAATGAAATAATGGATATTAGAAAAGAATTGTTTGTACCGTTAATTAAATTTAGGTCGCTAATGCTAACTTTCTCCAGCGAGATTAACTCAGACGTTTGGCAAGATGCTTTCTTGATAGAGGTTGAAGATAAATTCAGACAAGAAATAGAACCAGTACTACAAGAAATTGAAGAGCTATGTGAAACAAATAAGTATTTGAAAGAGCTTAGAGGACAGGTTCTTCAGAATTGGGAAATGCCTGCTTCTACACTAGGCTTAACAATTGCCACAGTATCCGATTTCCTTAATGTATCACAAGCTTGTATAGTTGGTGGCGCTAAGCTTGTGTATGATAGCGCAAAGGCTTACGGTCTTTATAAAGAGAAATTAAACGAAATTGAAAATCACCAATTATATTTTTATTATAAAGCGGGTAAATTAACAAGTTCTTTAAGATAAAAATTTCATTAGGAAGGGATTTTATTGGAGGAATTTTCGCATTTTAAGTTAAAAATTGATGCTAAACCAACTATGTTTCATGGAAAGACTGTCAGAAAAAATTTAACTCAATCATTGTGGTTAAAGAAGATAAGGCCCCAGATTCTTAAAGAGAATAACTATACATGTGTTATATGCAAACACCATCCAAATGAAGCAAATTATAAAGAATTACATGTACATGAAATAGAAGAATACGACTTTGATAATAGGGTTGTAAAGTTAATTGGCTTGGATTTAATTTGCGCAAACTGTCATGCGTTCCAGCATTTTAAAAGGTCACAATTAGTTTTATCAGCAGAGCAGTTGGATAGACTGATAATCCATTTTACAAAAGTGAACGATTGTTCGATAGAGGAATATAAGCGGTACAAAAAGAAACTTCAAAGGTCAGTTTTTGGACAAAACATAGACAGAATAATGTTCCAACAGAAAAGTACCAGAGCAAAAATTGATTATATTAGATTTGCTATTTTGGGAGATATCCCATTCAAAGACTTAGTGATTGAAAGACTAAAGCAAAAGGATGTCTACTACGAGTACAGTTGAAAAACCTGGGACAGGGGCACCTTACAAGCTGAAGCCCTTGTCTAGTTAAAATAGGAATTTTAAAGAGAATACAAATACAAAAAATATGTATAAATTAATTGACTCGTAGTGTGATCTATAGTATTATTAAGTTAACCAATAAAGACAACAAAAAGAAATGAGGGGAAATAATGGAGTTAATAAGGATAGCTATGAAGAAAGACTTGGAAAATGACAACTCTTTAATGAATAAATGGGCAACAGTAGCTGGCCTTAAAAACCCCAATCCTCTTTATGACTTCTTAAACCATGATGGGAAAACTTTTAATGAATTTTCTTCAATAGTCAACATTGTTAAAAGTCAGTATCCAGACCGTGAATATGAATTAATGAAAGATTACTGTTTAAACCTAGATGTTAAGACAAAGGCAGCAAGAAGTGCATTGGAGTATGCTGATGCAAATATGTTTTTTGAAATAGAAGATGTTTTAATAGATTCAATGATTTCTTGCAGTAATATGAAAAGTAAAGAATATGGAAAAGTGTATAAAATACATAGAGAACTGTCTAACTGTGATATTACTGAATTTGAGGCAGTGAAAAGACTCGGTAAATTAAATATTAAAACACCTGAAATGAATTCTTTCTCAAGACTCTTGCTGCTTTATCATTATTTAAGCACTGGTAACTTTTCTCCGATGGCCCAACTTATAAAACAAATTGACCTAAGTGAGATTTCTGAGAACATGTACATTAGAAACACATATCAAACAAGAGTTCATGTTCTAATGTCGAATATAAAGCTAAATGAAAATTCATTAGAGGAGTGCAGAGAGTACTCTAAAAAGGCATTGGAAAGTACAAATATCCTCAGATTTCAGGTTTTCAGCTACTTAACTATTGGCAACTCTCTATTATTTTCGAATTATGAATTGGCTCAAGAAAACTTTTTAAAAGGGCTAGGCGTTTCTGTTCAAAATGAAAATTACAACATGATTTTCCAGCAGGCTTTGTGCTTCTTAAATAATGTATGGCGCAAAGAAAATAAGTGGATTAATTTTGAATCTGAGTCAATTATGGATTTGCAGGAGCAAGCCCATTGTTTTATCAACTTTAATGAAAATTCCAAAGCAAAAAAAGTTTTGGATAAACTAGATCTTTTACGTCATAACGATAATGAGCTTGCAATGCATCATTATTTGAAAGGGAGACTCGAACAAAATAAAGCATGTTTCTATTCTTCAATCGAGTATTTTAAAAAGTCTAATGACAAATTCCTTATTAGGCTGCCGTTGTTAGAACTGCAAAAGATGGGTGAAAATCAAAAACTTTTAGAATTACTTTTACTTTAAAGGAGGTGAGACAATGAAAAAACTTATTATGGCTTTAGTTATCTTGGGCGCACTAGGCACTTCTTACATAAGTGCAGATTCTTCAATCCAACAAGCTTCAGGTGATTATGAGGTTGCTGGAATGCCACGTGGAGCATAAAATCCATTGACACATAAAGTTATTAGTATTATCATTTACTTAATTAAATTAAGCAGAGAAAAGGAAGACGTTTGGCTCTTTTAATGAGCTAAGCGTCTTTTGTAGTTTTAAGGCCATCACTTAAATATTAAGTTTTTATAACATCTAGTGATCAACTCCAAGTACATACACCCTAATTAAATGAATTGCATTACAAAGCAGCACATTCGCAAAAAAAAATTGCGTAGAATGTGCTATTTGTCGTTAAAAAAATCTTTACTTCCCTTTTGTAATGCATTACAATTGCTATAGATGCAAAAGATAAAAAATATGTATATAGGAGGTTGGTGGTATGTCCGCAATTAGTTACTTAAAAAACAGTATGACAATACATAAAACCATTTACCAAAAGAAAGTTGAAAGCTTAGTTAAAAATGATTTGTTTTTTCATGAAAAAAGCATTGAAAAGTCAAAAATAATGAAGAATGAAAATGTTCGAAAACAACTAACTAAAGGATACATGAAATTGCTAAGTGAATACAAGGAGGATTAATAATGCATGTTGTAGAACTTAGGTCTACAAATCATAAAGATATTGATGCCGATTTTGTTTTAAATGCGAAACAAACTTACATAGAGAGTGTACTAAACATAAGAAATATGATTGTTAATGCAAAAACTGAAGATGATCTACATGGTGCAAAAATAGAGATAGCAGCATTATTAAAAGATCTAAATAGAGTATTATTAGGTGGAGATGGATTAAAAAGAAGCATTGAAAATAATCCACATTTTAGATCCCTAATACATTTTGTTAAGAATTTAAAACGACACATTGCAATTGAATTTGAAGAGTTTATTTATCAACCATAACATATACGCACTGCAGTCTATAGTATACATAAAAATAGGAGGTTGACATGTCAGAGCGAATAAAACAGCTAATGGTCAAACGTGGCATCACAATAGAGGAATTGTCGAGGGAGACAATGATTGATATGCAGACATTAAACAAAATCATTGAAATGCCAGATGAATCAGATGTTACAACCATAAAGCTTATCGCTCTGGTGTTGAATGTCTCTATTGATGAGTTATTAGATGAGAAAGGAGGAGAAGAGAATGCAAAATAAAATTAAACAATTAAAAAATTATGCGGTTTACGATGATATCGAGGGCTTTTTAATCAATAAAGATATAAGAAGTAGCTCAGGGAATTCTAACTATATGATGCCTTCATCAACTAGAAGGGTGTCGAACACCAGAAAGAATTATGAAGGGGATATTAAGCAGTTCTTTAGTGTGATTAAAGGTAAAGATGTCAAAAGTTTAGTTCCCGATGATTTAGTTGTAAGTAAAAGCGAATTAAGCAACTATGTGAAGTATCTTCAGGAAAAGGGATTAGTTAATAATAGTATTAACAGAAAAATGACCTCCCTGAAGATGCTCTATACATATTTGGAGCATGATTATAAGGACTATATTGACTTGTCGGTGTTTAATACTGTCGAAAGGCTTAAAACAGTAACTAAAAACTGGGATAAAACAACCCAGACAGAAGCCGAAAGAATCGCTCAGGATATGTATATAAATGAAAGACAGAAACCTTTAATGAAAAAGCTGTTTGTTAAATTCGCCATCAGAACTTCTTTTCGTGTAAGTGCGATTTTGCGCGTAAGATGGAAAGACATACAGCTTGATGAGAGTACAGGCCATTATATAGTAACAGTTATTGATAAAGGATCTCAGGTTGTGTCTACAGGCATTAACCAGGTATTTTATGAGGAATTGTTGCAGCTGAAGGAAGAGGATGACAGCGAAACTGAATTGGTTTTTCAGGGGCTTTCGGAACAATCATTACGACACTCCTTGAAAAGATCGAAAAAAAGGTTAGGTATACCTCCTGAAAGAGAGTTAGTCTTACACTCATTTAAGGGTGTTGGAATTGACTATGTCTATGAGAATTCTGGTCACGATTTACTAGCAGCAAAAGAACAAGGAAATCATAAAAACACATTAACAACAGAGAGATATATGAGCAGAAAGATTAACATAGCGAACTCTGCTGGTGTAACAATGGATGAAAAAATCGATTTAAATCCACTATATGAAGCAACCCAAGAGGATTTTATTAGTTTTTTTGAAAACGCTGATCTTGTTACATTAAAAAAGTTTATAAAGCATGTAAATGAGCGATAATCATTTTTTCGGTATATTACTCAGTTCAAATGATAATTCTTCTTGATTAACCAGATTGCCTTTGGTAACTTTAAATTTAGCAACATGACATGAGGTGAAAGGCTATATGACAGTGATCTTTGATCAGTCTGCAAATGAGAAACTGCTTTCAGAAATGAAAGATGCTATCTCGAAAAATAAACACATAAGATCTTTTATTAACGATATTCAATTAGAGATGGCTAAAAATAAAATTACTCCAGGGACAACACAAAAATTAATTTACGATATAGAAAATCCAGAAGTCGAAATTTCTAAAGAATATATGTACTTTTTAGCCAAGTCACTATACTCAGTTCTTGAAAGTGAAAGGTTTAATCCACGAAATTACTTCACAGAAACGGATATGAGAGAAATTGAAACATTATGGGAAGGATCTGTGGAGGAAGATTTAAAATTTCCGTATACATTCAAACAAGTTGTAAAGTATTCGGATGATAATTATTTCTTCCCAATCACTGCTAAAGAGTTGTTTATGCTATTTGAAAATAAGTTATTGCACTATAATCCTAATGCTCAAAGAACGAACAAAACGAAAAAACTAGAGGGCTCAGATATTGAGATACCTGTACCGCAGCTCAATAAACAATCGGTTGAAGAAATAAAGGAACTGTTCTTAGATGGGAAATTAATTAAATCAGTTTTTACGTTTAATGCACGTGTTGGAAGCGCAAGTTGTGGCGAAGAATTAAAATATGATGACGACACTATGTCTCTTACAGTGACTGAAGACACCATTTTAGACGTTTTAGACGGGTATCACCGGCTAATAGGCATTACTATGGCTATAAGACAACATCCTGAGTTAGATCATTTGTTTGAAGAAACCTTTAAAGTGGACATCTATAACTACACTCAAAAAAGGGCGAGAGAGCATTTTGGGCAACAAAACACAATAAACCCAGTTAAAAAATCTAAAGTGGCTGAGATGAGTCAAAATGTTTATTCAAATAAAATTGTTAAGTTTATTCAGGATAATAGCATAATTGGTGATTATATAAAGACAAATGGAGACTGGATAAATCAGAATCAAAACTTACTTATAACTTTTTCTGACTTCAAAAAGGCAATTGAAAGAAGCTATTCTAAAAAAGATTTTTCTAATCAAGCAGACATCTTAAAAACTGCAAGATACCTTACATCTTTCTTTGATGCTTTAGCTACACAATATGTAGATGAGTTCTTAGGTGATATAGCAAAAGAACGGAAGAGAAGTTTTGTAAACAACTATTTGTTCTTTAATGGTTATGTGGGATTAGCTAAGAAATTGCAATTAGATGGGGTAAGCCTGGACGAGTTGGAAAGTAAGATTACTGATGTTTTAGGCTCTATAGATTTTAGTAAGAAAAATAAGTTGTGGGATGAATTAGGTGTAGTAGACAAGAATGGAAATGCTAAATCACCACAAAAGATATGGAATTTCTTCAATAATTTAAAAATAGACGAGTAATTACTTAGGAGTTGTTTGTTGCAATGTTCAATAGTGAGATTAAGGAAAAATATTTAGATACCTTATCTGAGGGTATGGTTATGCAGATGAGGCCTATTTTTGCAAAAGCAGAGATTACTGAGACTTTATATAATAAAGACATTTATGATTTCACATCAATGCAAATTTTAGAACTTATACGATCATTCGATCAAACCACTATCGGTAGTGTTCGAAGAACCTTAGCATTATTGTCATTGTATATTGATTGGGCAATTTCATATAAGTTAAGTAAAGGATTAACCAATTTAGCAAGAACTATTTCTGAAGAAGAGCTTTATGAATGTCTCGGGGACAAAAAATTATATATTACTTATAGTGAATTAGAGGAAATGGAAAATCAATTAGTTAATTATCAATCTAAGGCTGTGTTAAGACTACTTTTTGAAGGAGTTTCTGGTTTAGCTCATTCTGAATTGCTAAGTTTAACGAAGAAGCAAGTTGAGGATGCAATGCTTAACGGTAACGTTTTAACCCTCTATGATTCAAAGCACGGTGAACGAAAACTAAAAGTTAGTAGTGAATGTCTTGTTATTGCCTTAAATGCAGCTCAGGAAACTAAATATAAATTAAAGAATGGGAAGGCAAAAGGCCAAACAAAAGAAGTCTTTTTAGTTGAAAATGATTATGTAGTTAAAACAAAAAGAACGTCCAACAAAGGAGACGGCCAAGCAAGTAAATTTGTCATAACTAATCTAATTACTGATATATCTGAGTTCTTTAAAATTAACTTTTTAACACCAAATACTATTGTTAGATCTGGTCATTTGTATAGAGCATATCAACTTTATAAAGAGAAAGGGGTTATTGATAACTCCGTAAGATATCAGATTATAGATGACTTTAATTTAAGGGTAAAATCCAAATATCGAGCAGTTTATTCAATGCAAGATTATATTAATGAGGAAGAGGTTAATAAATATTACGCAGAAGAATTAGGTTTAAAAGAGACTACGATTTAAATATGAAATCCATTTGACTGTTTTAGTTAAATGGATTTTTCTTTTATCTCAAAAAATTGTGAAAAAATTCGCATTTCGACAAAAATAGACAAAATAATCACTTTAAATACATGTTTAAATGTAGTAAGATGGTCATGTAAACCATATGGTTTACTAAGGAGGAGACCAAGACCAAAGTCTTAGTCGTTTCAATGCCTTTCAACCTTGAATTCATAGAGGTCTTCGACATTACAATCTAAAGCAGCAGCAATTCTTTTTGCAGTTCGAATAGACATATCTACTTTAACTAATCGATTATAGTCGCTCAGCTGCTGTTTCTTAATCCCAGTTATCTCTGAAAGTTCATTGATTGTAATGTCTTTCTTTCTACATAATTCAGGTATCAAGCATTGCCCGATCTCAACTTTAATCATAATCGGACATCCTCCTGCGTTCTGTTATGGAAAGACATAATACATATCATACCATACGAAGCCGATAAATAACCACTAGCATAACACCTACTTTCTATGTATAATGATTATACAAAACAGAACGCACGTTCCCTTAACACCTTAAGGGTTTATCACAGAAAATTGAACATAGGAGAATGAGGATGGCAGGTTATTTAAACAATATTGCACTGAATCTGGAGATTGTACTCAAAAACAAAGCAGATAGTCCAGAAGTCTCTGAAACATTGGTAACCAGGATTTGTGAAAATTTACTTTTATCTAAAGAAGTCTCGTTTTTAAAAGTTGACGGATCAGTTGAAAATTTTAAATTAAGTGATATGGAATATGAAATAACAAATACAGAAGAATTGCCTGAGTAAAAATAAAAAAAAAGAAAGACTCCATTAAACATAATGTAATCAGCAGCAAGAGGAGAATGAAGGTATTGTTTTGAATATATTTGTTGATCAAGATAATTACAAAGAGGTTAGTCTGAAACTTACAAAAAAATTGCTGACTTCAGAACATTATCAATTCCTACTTGGTTTCAAGGGAGAGAAATTAGATATTACAATTTCAGTTACACCACAAAGCCTCGTTAAGCTTAGGGATGACATCAATGAATTGATCTTTATGTTCTCAGATTAAAATTAGATTCGGTCACATAAATTGGCCGAATCTAATTGACAGATATTAAATGATGGGTTATAGTTTATTCAAATACAAATAATATGTATATAGGAGATGGTAAAGGGAGCTATGTTGCTTGATGAAAAGCTCGATAAATTAATTAAAACGATTCTGCGATTAAAAGCATACAAAGAAGAGGAAAATTTACGAAGAGTCATCGGAGAATTTCATTCAATAATTGATTATGCTTACGAGGGGATGTATATAGCTGAAGATATGTTAAGAGAAGAAGAAAGTAAGGGCAAAGAAGTAAGTATATATTGAATTGTGTAATTTTCACTAAGGTAACAAAATTAAAATTAGTGGATAAAATATAAGTTTTATCGAGATTGAAATAAGGGATTAATTAATAATACAGAATGTAGGCCGTCCGGCGATAGTGAGGGGTGAAAATTTATTATGAAGAATTTATGTTGTGAAACGTGTGGGTTAGATACACATGAAAATGCTGTGCCTATCTTTGAAAAGCCTTTAAGGTTTGCTTATCGATCAGATATTAAACAGCTAAAACAAAACACTGGTGACCACCGAAAACAAGAAAATATTTGTCTCGACTGTTTCACTGCTGAATTGAAACAAGTTAGCAAGGGTTGTAAACCACGGTACAAGGTTAGAGCAAAGGAGAGCGGACAATGAACACAGCATACAGAGTTTGGGACGGCGAGCAGATGCATTATTGGGATGATGAACATTTAAGTCTAACTATAAAAAATGATGGAAGTTGGCTTTTATGGCACGACTCTGGCGGTGGGTGTGTTGTATCCAGTGATGACAAAGATGCGGCTCTCATGTGGGGCACAGGGTTTAAAGTCAAAAACGGTCGTCAGATTTACGATAGAGATATGCTTATCGGCAGAGGAATGACTCATCCATTATTGGTCGAGTGGTCTGACTATTATGGTGCCTTTAGAGTTGACGAAGATACGAAATATCTTTTTCACATGCTAATAAACTATGGGCTAGCGAGATATGAACTTGAAGTCATTGGAGACGTTTACCAAAATCCTGAGTTATTGGAGGGCGCGGAGTGATTGAAGTTACAGAAAAACAGTTGAGACTGATCGGACGCATGGAGCAATACATAAGTGCAAGATTCATCGGTAATACAATTAGAGAAGCAAGTGAGTTTATTACTAATCATATGGATGAATACCAAGAAGAGAGAGAAATGGCCGATGAATCAAAAGTTTTATATGATGATATTTTCTATGAAGAAGGTTGGTAACCTTGCCGAGAAGTATTGAGATCTATATAAAAGATGCATTTTAAATAAAAATAAAATTAAAGGATGCGATTATTATAGGAAATAAAACTAAATCAGAAAAGGATAAACAAACATCAGCTATTATAAACGAAAGTAATCAAATGGTCTTTATTGAAAGTAAAACAATGAGAGATGTGCATGTTTATCGAGATGGAGTGTTAGAGAAAGTTAAGGTATTGCCTCAATTGCCTAATACGCTAGAGGTAACATTACATATGGCATCTCTCTATTATGAGGTACCAATAGAGACGATACGAACAATTGTAAAACGTAATAGGGCGGAATTTAATGAATATGGGGAATTAAGAATTCTAAAAGGTAAGGGTCTGGCTGAATTTAAGACGGTGGTTCAAGGTGAACCATCGTTAAATGGTATCAATTCACTCCAATTGCTCAATCGCAGAGGACTTCTCAGACTAGGCATGATGCTGACTGAGTCAGATGTTGCTAAAAGTGTAAGGAACTATCTTCTGAATGTTGAAGAAGTTTCGGAAGATGATCAGCGAAGATGGGCCATTGAACGAGAAATAAGTAAACATGAAAGAAGACAATTGACAGATGCTATTCAGGAGTTTTACATAGGAACAATAAAAGAAGGTTTTGAG
Source organism: Bacillus sp. SG20033 (assembly GCF_044570195.1). Taxonomy (NCBI): domain Bacteria; kingdom Bacillati; phylum Bacillota; class Bacilli; order Caryophanales; family Bacillaceae; genus Bacillus; species Bacillus sp. SG20033. Next base: position 2,020,467 of record NZ_CP172606.1, read on the forward strand.
TACTCCACTTTCACTAACATGATATATAAAGTCGTTTTTGATATGTCCGCTAACCAACTTAAAGAGATTTATGATTGTCAAAAAGGAGATAAGCTTAGAGATTTGTTTACTACAGAGGATCTGAAAAAGGTGGTAAGAGCAGAGAGGGTTGCAGCTGCACTTATACACATTGGGAAAGACTATCCAGAGATCAAAGCAGAACTGGAGAATAGCAAAGACAAATTTCAATAAAAGTAAAATTTTAAAGAGATTCAAAAGAGTTGAATTAATTAAAAAACAATTTAAGGGGAGATACAATTGAAAGTTCCATATTTAAGTGATGATACCCAAGGAATAGAAGATGCCTTGGATTATATAACATCTGTTCAAAATCCTCGTGTCAATAAAGAATTTGTTTATTCTTTAAGTCATCAATACGATATTGAACCAACTACTGTGTACATAAAATCTAATTTTGAACCAACTACTTTTGAATTATTACTCGCTTATTTAATGTTCAAAGCATGTGAAGCAACAGAAGAGGAAGACACAGAGCTTCATCAAGAACAGATTAAATCCATCTTAACTACTTATTACAAAGAGATCGGGCTTAAAAGTGTTCCAGTGGGCATTCAACCAATCGAATTTGATCTTTATACCGTATGGGAAAAGTGGTGTGGAAAATATGACCGTATGTTGAGAATTAAATGTTTTGAGAAAGATGGACTGATTGAATATTTGAAAAATATGCTGCAAGAAGTATAAGTGAAAATAATATGAGAAAGGGAGACAAAAATGATTAAAGGAATGGTTAAACACGAGTTGCTCAAAACAAGCGATGGTGTACTAAGACTGGCAGAGGATACACTTTGCGGCGGGTTTTCACTTGGTATTAGAACACCTGAAGGAGCTGATTGGAGATATATTAGTGATGAACTTGGGCATTTGCTAATTAAAGAGCTTTCTAATAATCACAAAGGTGATAGCGACAATGAAAACCAAAATGCTGGCTGCTGAATTAAAGGCGATGATACACAAAGAACAGCAGACAGTAGTTATTACTTATTACTGGATAAGCAGAGGCAATTAGAAAGCTAATTAAAATTGGAGATTTAATGAGAATCGGGGGAATAAAAATGGAGAATGAGGTTTCATATGGAGTTTATAGTACACAATCACGAAAGTTTTGTTTTGGAATTAAAGAACCTTCAAAAACAAAGGCAAGAAAAAAGTTATTTGAACGAATTGGTACAGATGCGTACAAATGGCGTTTTGAAATTAGAAAAATTAAAAGAAAGTAGATGGAAAAATGAAATTTGCACCAATGGATAAAGTTAAATTTAAAACAGCTAGTCATTTCAACAAACTTCGAACTTTTAAAAAAAGAGTTCCTGAATTAGACGATCCTTTACTCGGCGAATGCTGGGAATTTGAAGAAGACGGTTTGAAACAATTTGATTGGGAGGAGAACTACGAATTTGTCCTAGACCCAAACATTTTAATTGGGATTAAAAACAGAATCTAAATTAAAATTGAAGTTTTATAAAGACAAGCCATTCCAATATAGAAATGGCTCTAAGGGAAATCTTAAACACAGATTGAGCTTTTGATTAAATTTGAAGGAAAGCTTGTAGTTGCCATGGTAGGCGGCACTCTTCCAGTTGTAAACCCAAGGGGGTCAGCGCTGTCAACAACCATCCCAAATTTAACACCACTTAATAGTTCAATCATTGTAAATTTCCCAACACAGCCGACTGGTGTCAATCGGTAATTCTCCATATAAGGATCATAAGGATATTGATTTACTGGAAACAAAATAATCTCTCCTTAATCAGTTATTGATGAGTCATAGTCATGTTATGGAGGAAGGGAATATTTGGTTAATGAGAAATAAGCCTATATTAAAATAAAAAGACTGTTTTAAAGAGAAAGGAGCTGAACTATGGCAATTGATTTTGCAAAGTTAAATAATCCAGAATGGAAAAAGCAATGGCTTGAGGAGGAAAAAGAACGGGAGCGGCTTTTAGAAGAACAAGAAACACTGAGAAAGAAGACAGTTTGCTTTACCGGTCACAGACCAAATAAATTGGGTGGCTATGATATGAAAAATCCCACAATGCTCAAACTCAAAGATAAGCTGCTTGAAGTGATTGAGGAGTTAATCATAAAAGAAGAGAAGTCCAGGTTTATAACTGGAGGAGCGTTAGGAACTGATCAGGCTGCTTGCTGGTGTGTACATATTCTAAAGAAGAAATTTCCCCATATCAAAAACATAATTGCAACACCTTTCAAGGAACAAGACAAAGTTTGGTCTGCAGACCAAAAATTGTGGTACAAACGTATGCTTGATGTGTCAGATGAGATTATTAATGTTGAAGAATTAGATAAATATAAAGTTAGCGGAGATAAACCAGGTGAGTTTTCACCAGCTAAGATGCAGAAACGAAATGAATACATGATTGATCACAGTGAGGCAATAGTAGCTGTTTATGATGGAAGTAAAAGTGGTACAAGGAACTGCTTAAATTATGCAAGGAAAACTTACTTAGGACATCAATTATGGAGACTTCATCCTGATTTTAATTTTGAATTAGATATTACTTATTTCAATTGAAAAAGGAGACACTATCAAATGAAAATTCATGAAGTATTGTTAGACAACAAATTAAATCCAGGTGAAAAATGCTATTTAAATCAGGAAAAGTATACGTATAGAGGGGTTGCCGGAGACGGTAGACATGTATTAGAAAAACAAACGCAAGATGGGGTAGAGGTTATTTACACAGACAAACGTCCTGCTGTACCCGTCTTACCATTAGAGCTATATTTTAAAAATAAAAGAACTGGAAGCTTTGCTGAGCTTGTGAGTTACACTCATATGCTTGGGGAAATGTATTATAAGCTTAAACTATATGACAATGTATTTAATGGTTATGACAATGAAACGTTAGGAGAGTTAGAGCAAGACTGGGAACTACTATCTGAAAATCCGTTCAAAGACGAAGAAATTTTAATTGATGAATTAGAAGAAGTTAACGAGAAAATCGAGCAGTTTGAAAAAGAAATTAGAGAGATTAAAAAGAAAAAAATCGAACCATTAGTTAAACAAAAAAGTGAACTGCAAAAACAATGTAAGCATGAATGGTATAAGAATGACGAAGAACAAGTTGGAAGCAATAGTTACGAGCAGGAATTCGTTTGTGAGATTTGTGGACTTGAGAAAAAGAATAGATACAGTAAGCTATTTTGATGAAAAACAAAATAAAAAAATCATTTTAGTTTGAAAGAATGATATTAAGATATTTAGAGGAAGGGAGACAGCCAATGAATCCGTTTAATTTTAGATCAGAGCAGAGGGAATACGAGCAAGCCTATTACGGAGGCTATTGTAATAAAGTCAGAAGCCTTGGTTTAAACCCGATTCCATTTCACTTGTTTCAGGACATCTTAAAAGAAAGCAGAGATTTAACTAAAACAAAGAAGGAAAGAATGGGATTTTTAATTAAGGCTACAGAATCACAATAAAAGGATTATTTTATCTAGAGAGGACTGGACAAAATAATCAATAATAATACTCTATCGTAAGTTCATATTTTATATTACTTTGAAGAAAAACATTGAATTTAAAAAGGGAGCTAGAAGCCCCCAATTGCGATCTTATATTCGTACACCTTCATAGTGCCCAATCCAATATCCATCTGAAACTTTAGTAATACCTTTTAAATACCAGCGATATCCGCCGTCTTCAAATGAGTTGGCAAAAATACCTGTACTGCTAGGTAAATCCCAAGTGATAGCTTGAGCTTTAAAATCATCACTTGCAACATTAGCTATTCCCTGATCCGGGCTTGGGCTTGTACTTGCAGCGAACGCTGGAGATGCTGAAACAAGTAAACCTACAGATAATGCGACACCTGTTAATACTTTTTTGTAACTCATGTAAATCCCCCATTCTTATAATTTTTTCTTACAATTACATTATATGGATTTGTTGATTGGGGAAATAGCGAAATTACTCCCATACATATGGAAATTGTGTGTCGGTTAATGTCGTGATAGATGAGAAGGCAAATGGAGAGATGGATTATAGGATGGAATCATAAAAAACTATAGAATGAAAATAAAATAAGTGGAGGTTATGTTGGTGATAAAGAGGAATCTGCTTAGCAACCACGTTGATGAGATTATCGGAGAATATTACGCTGCTAAAGGATATTCAGTCCATAGCATTGACCGCCAGGAAAATGGACAACTAATCGTTGTTACGGAGCGAGTAGCAGAGGAGAAGGAAAATGCAAAAGTTGATATCGCATTTGATTTTGTACATAGAAGACCACATAAGAAGAAGTATTGAGCATAAAAAAGGCAAAGAGGAATTAACACTCTTTACCGTTAGGTTTCTTTTTTAGACGATCACAGATAAATTTCATTATACTGATAGCTATTGCAACAGATCCAATTATTAATGTGATTTGGAGGATGAATATTACTCCGAAATTTATATTCACATTGTCAAATAAGTCACTGGAAAAGGAAAGAAGCTTATGAATACCCAAGGCAAGTACGAAAAAGGTGAGGCATATTACGACAAGGGATGTTTTGGAATAATCTTTAGCGTGGTCAAAATTATAAATTGCTATTGATACAAATAATAAACCCGTAGCGATCTTGTGGGATAGCGAATCATTCGCAGAAAATGATTGCACTACTATGCTTAAGAAAAATCCAGTAATACCGATTGTTTTACTCAAGGAATCACCTACTCTTATGTAAGTTAAGTATGAGTTTACCAATTAAAGGGGATTTTCTCAAGATGATACACATTAAAGTTAAATTAAAATCGTGATTTAAAGGAGCGGAGATAATGAACACTTATGTAGTCGATGACAGCAAGTATAAATGTATTTATGCGGGAACTGAGAAAGCAGCTGCTTTTAATAATGAATTTGAAAACGGAACAAGAGTAAGGGTTTGGTTTGAAGGCCATCACATAAAAACGTTTGAGAAAGAACAAAGAGAAGTCTGTGGAGTAGGAGAATGGATCCTTAAGTATGATGCTGCTACTGAATTGCAAAAGGAAGTAAATCGTTTGGAAAAGACATATTTCAAGAAGAAAGAATTGTTAGACACTATTAGACAAGCTGATGAAGTCTAAATAAAAGATAGTTTTTAACTAAACATATTAGGATGGATCGTTATCGAAAAAGCACACGTATCGATAACGATCATAAAGTATTAATTTCTATGCCGGCGTTTTTCTTCGAAGTGATCAGGATAATTCTGTTTAGATTTCGATTTGAACACAAAATAAAGTCCTGCAATTAAGATGTAGTCCATGATTTTGTCAAATGACCAATTCACGAAACAATCTAAGATTAATTCCATTTATTTCACCTCCGAGACAAAAATGTCCAGTCTCTTTTATATGGCAAGCGTATGACAACCTGCTTGCAGTAATAAAGGTGAAATGAAGCTTGGAAATTTAAAAAGGTTTAAAGAAAAATAGCATTTAAAATAAAATATTTATTTTATCGAAAGGAGGCAACCAAAGTGCCAAATCAAGAGCAAATAAAACGCATGAATGATATTAATGACTTGATAAAGCTTATCGCAAGCATTGATCATCGTACATTCTACCGCAAGTCAAAGGATCGCATAGCGTATTTCAGATTTAAGAAAAAACTGTTCTTCGTTGATGATTACACGGGTGATGACGTTTATCCGTATGAAATGGGATACGGGAGTCCAAATGGCTTTTCGCATGGAGGCAACATGTGGCAACTGGTCAACAGTTTTAGAAAGTTCATCATAACAGGGAAATGCGGTGAGCTGAGGGATTATAAAGAAATATGGGCTTATAGCTATGAAGGATGTATGAAAATCCGTCAGAAGGCAAAAGAAATAGGGTTTATAGAGACTGTTGATTATCCTTATAGCTTCGATGAATGGATGAATACTAATTGATCCATGTACTAAATTTTCATTGAATTTTAAAAGGCTAGGCTCTAAGAAGTTATGTAACGGAGAGATTACACTCTCCAGGATTCAAAGGAAGGTATGCGGAGTTTACCGTGCTTAGTCTTAAATCTGTGCTTAACGTTACATAAGATAGGTTCGATAAATACATATTCATCAGATTCAGATTTTACTTGTTTCATAGAATGAAACTTACTTCGTTCTGCATGTGGCATAAATTCCATAAATCCAGCTGAAGTTCCATCAGGATAAGACAGAAGGAATTTTATATCCTTTTTGGTGTAGCCAGTTATGAGAACCTCAGTGTAATCGTAATTAATCACTTTAAGCCAATTATGCGAACGTTTATTGATCTCATAAGGGGAGTCAGCTTTCTTGAGTACGATTCCCTCTAAATTCTTTTCTTTGACCAGGTTGAAATAAGCGAGTCCGTTACTTTGAATTCCTTCGATAACACAAACATTTGGATGATTCAGTTCAAGTGAGTTCAGAACTGTCTTACGCTCAGTGAGTGGCTGAGCTGCTATTGACTGACCGTCTTTGTAGATAACATCAAAGACACAGTAAACGATATTGTGGGCTGATTTTTTGGACATGAAACGTTCCATTACAGCTTCAAAGTCAGGAGCACCACCTGGGGCAGCTACAATAATTTCACCATCGAGTACTGTTCCATCTGGAATATCTAAGTCCAAGAGTTCTGGAAACTTGCTTGTTACTTCGTTGTTGTGACGAGTGTATAGCTTAATCTGATTATCAAATTTAGAAAGGATGAGTCTGATTCCATCAAATTTGAGCTCAGTGATATAGTTCTCGTCGTCAAATGGCTCTTTTATTGAATGCAATAGCATTGGCGATACAAACAAAATATCACCTCCTACTTAGAACATATTAGCTAAGAGAAGGTGATATATAAAGCGATATGGCAGTGGTACTTAATGGGATTCAAGAAGCTCAGCTGAATTATTTTTGGCTGAATTTACTAATGATGAAACCTGGTATGCTTCCATGTCATCAGCATCATATGGCTGCAGTAAGCTTTGTAGATAATCAGGATCAGTATTTTTAGGGTTAAGCCATTCCTTTTCGTTCTCATCAGTAAGGATAACTGGCATCCGATCATGAATGTCTTCCATAAGCTCATTAGGCTTTGTTGTGATGATTGTGCAAGTGTACAAAGGATTCCCTTCTGGCGTGCTCCACTTTTCATATAAGCCGGCAAAAGCAAAGAGATTAGATGATTTAAGCTTAATCCGCATAGGAATCTTAGTCTTTGGATCTAGGCGTTTCCATTCATAAAAACTGTCAGCGGGTATGATACAACGTTTGCTGACGAGCGGCTTTCGAAAGCTGGGTTTCTCGGCCAATGTTTCAGCACGAGCATTAATCATTTTATAGCCGATCTTTTCGTCTTTAGCCCAAGGAGGGATAAGGCCCCATCTAAGTTTGCCCAGCCGGTTGTTCGATCCGTCGTTGATGATTGTAAGGATGTTTTGTGAAGGGGCAACATTATAGCTTGGGTAATATTCATCTTCGGGTAATAATTGATCTATATTGAATTGCTCAATGATGTCATCAAACTCAGAGAATAAAGTGAACCTGCCACACATGTTCATCATCCTTTAGGGTTTTTGAATATTGTACAGGCTTGATACACGAAAATCAAAAAGGAGGTATGTGATGCTGCAGCAAACAGTTGAGGTTAAAGAAGTTGATGTGTTGATCAGGGGAATATGGAGAAAGAAAAAGTTCACCGATATTAAAAAGGGACAAACCTTTAAGATTGAGGAGAACGGAAGAACAAAGAAATACATAGCGAGAACAGATCCTTATTGGGATGACATGTATGAGACTTACATTATTGATTTGTTGGATAAAAATAAAATTAGAAGAAGTAAGTAAACAGAAATCTAGATAAAACAGAGATTTTATAAAGATAAAAATAAAATTAAAAAAGGGGAATTTAAATGAGTTATCAATTTGAAAAGAATAAACTGTACGCATATTTAGGTGAAGAGTTAGTTGAAGCACTTAAAAGGAATGAAGCTATTATTGCAGGTGGGGCAATTACAAGTCTATTTAATAATAAAGAGATAAATGATGTGGATATCTATTTTAGAAGTGATAAAAAAGCATGTTCATTCTTAGAAGAGTGTTGGAATAGCAATGTCTATGTAACGTCACACACTAAAAAAGCCACGCTATTTATCAAAAAAAGACTAAAGCTACAAATGATCCACTTTAAATTTTTCTCTGATGCTGAGTCAATTTTCAATACATTTGATTTTACAGTCTGCATGGGAGCATTTGATTTTAAGACCGAAGCTTTTACTCTACATGAAGATTTTTTGAAACATAACTCGCAGAGGATTTTAAAGTTTAATAGCCAAACTGCTTTTCCAATTGTCTCATTGTTAAGAGTGCAAAAATACACAGATAAAGAATACACAATTTCTAAACCAGAATTCATTCGTATTGTGCTAACATGCATGGACTTAACCATTAATACATATGAAGAATTGAAAGATCAAATGGGAGGTATGTATGGGATAAATTATGACAAATTGTTCGAAGACGAAAAAGATGAAGACTTTAACCTACGAGAAGCTGTAGACAAAATTGCTGACATGGTTTTAGACGAAGATTACTTTAAAGAGCCGGTTAATTTAGAGTTTAATGACTTAGACGATCTTTTAAATGACATTAATAAGAGTCCAGTTATGACGCTGAAGATTAATGATGATCAGTACAGAATTGGTCTTGATGGGTTTCTAAAAGAATCTGTATCAGCGCCATGTACTGAAATTAAATTAGATACAAAGGATTTCTTTGATAAAACTAATTTCTATAAATTTGTAAGAAAACAGAACGGAAAATTAACGAGCTTCTATGACAAGAACTTTGAGTATGTGATAGGAGAAGAAGCTAAAGCGGAAGGAGTAATAGATAGTTGGTCGAACTGTGGAAGGTTATTTTTTAATGAAAAGGCAGCGATCGAACAATCAACTTACTATGGAAAGGAAGACGGAGTACTTATTGAGGTGAAGATTAAAGAAAAGGATTTTGTAGATGCGGATAGTGGGAAAGTTGAGGCCACAGCATGTCAAGTAATTAGAGAAGTTTCAAAAGACGAGTGGAAAGAATATATAAGTGCCAATAACTCTAAATAAAAACGATATTTTAACCAGAATCCAGGAGGTAATGAAATGAACTTATATGAAATTATGCTAGAGCACTTTGCACCCAAGGGAAGTGAGCGGGGTATCTTTACATACGTGCTTGCTCAATCTGATGAAGAGGTATATGAATGGTTGAAAACTGATCCAAGCCTATCTGACGGCAGGGTAGTCTATACCCCATATCAAGACAACGAAGCAGACGGTAAAACATATGCAATTTATAATCAGAGCTTTGATATTGTTGGTCATGAAAAATATAAAGATCGAATGATTCGATTAAAAGGTGAGTTGAATGATGAAGTTGAACTAACCGATCTTTATTACGGAATGACCTTAGTCGGGTGGCGTATGGTGAAATCGGATATTCCAACGGAACAAATTGAATTGTTAAAAGATACTGGCATCAGTATGGAGTTTGCATAAAAGTAATTTTTTATTCGGATAAGGGGGTGGTACTAATGTGACTGCTTATAAGATGAAAATAGGGAATAAATATAAAATTATATAAGGAGAGTTGTTAATTGTTGAAGTTCAAAAACAGAATAGAGGAAAAAGAGATTAAGGGGGCAGAGAAGGCTAGCTTTGGCGGGCCTGACCTTCTCTACCGCACACTTCGCAAGGTTACGAAGCTATATAAGTATATCACAGCCAAGAAGTCTTTTCCAATCCTAGTAACCTCACTGTTTGCATTGTTTAATCAAAGTTCAGTTCTAGCTGCAGATAAGTATAGTAATTTTAAAGAGTTGAAAGCAAATGAGTCACCTTTGAGCTATAACATTCTAACTACCGATGTTGATAGGCGTGTGCTTATTTTGGCTCCTCATGGTGGAGGTATTGAAGGAGGGACTAGCGAGCTTGCAAAAGAACTAAGTAAGTCTTATTCTACCTATCTATTTGAAGGTTTAAGAATACCAGGAGCTTCTGAGTTGCATATTACAAGTACGAATTTTGATGATCCTCAAGCTTTAGATTTATTAAGTAAGCATGATTTAACAATCTCAATTCATGGGTATGCATCAAGTAAGAAACACACTTTAGTTGGTGGGACAGAAAGAGAAAAAGCAGCTAAGATTACATCGTTGCTTACCGATGCAGGCTTTTCTGCAGAATTGCTGTCTGAAGATTCCCGTTTAGCTGGCACAAATGAGCAGAACATTGCTAATAAAAATAGCACTGGTATGAGTATTCAACTTGAAATAAGCACTGAACAACGAAGAGAAATGTTTAATACTTTTACACTGGCTGGACGCAATGGAACGAAGAATCAAGTTTTTTATGACTATATTGCTGTTCTAACTAAATTCATTAATGAAAATGTGTATTGTATTGCTGGAGTAGCACCATGATATTGTTGAATAAATCCATGCGATACTATGTTGACTTTGATCAATGGGGAATAAATGCCTTTAACTCGAATCCAAATGAAACAACTAAAGGGTTTAATGAGGCTCTTATATACGCATCAAAAAATAATTTCCCCATTGTGGAAATTCCAAAAGGGAATTTTATTATTGATTCAGTAAATACATTAAATCAACGCAATCCTGAAGTGGGCGGGGGAATTAAAATCCCATCAAATATGGAGCTCCTTTTAGATCCAGAAGCAGTATTTCAAGTTAACCCCAATGGGTATCAAGGCTATTCTTGTTTTTATATTGGGCTTGCAGAGAACGTAATAATTAGAGGAGGTCATATTATAGGTGATCGATATCAACATGATTATTCTCTAATTGATACCGATAGAAAAACACATGAATGGGGATTCGGAATACATGTTCATGGGAGCAAAAACGTTTTGATTGAAAATGTAAAAATCTCAGATTGTATAGGAGACAACATTTGGATTGCAGCACACGGAATGATGAATTATCCAGGGATGGCTTATACACCTTCCAAAAGTGTGACCGTAAGAAAATGTGAACTGAAAAGAGGGAGACGGAACAATTTAGCTACTAACGGTTGTGAAGGGTTATTGGTTGAAGACTGTGATATAGAGGAAGCTGGAGGAGATACAATTGGCCCTCAACTAGGTATTGATTTAGAGGGCTACGGAGAAAACGGAAGAAAGTATGATCATCCTTATGAGTTAACGATATCGGATTGCAGGTTTAGAAAAAATGGTCGTGGTTCGGTTACTGCTCATACAAGCGGTAAAGTTTCCATCAAAGATAACTACTGTGACAATGTTATTTCATATGGCTACAGTACAGATGTGAGTATTAAGGGTAACAAGATAATAAATGAAGGGGAGTCTAAAGAGTATGGAATAGACTCTGTAGGCGTTTCGAGCACTGAGACTAGCAACAGAATTCAAATAACTGATAACAATATTCAAGGGTTTAAAATAGGCATGATGATTAGAGGAAAAGGGGTATCGATTGATAATAATACCGTAAAGAACGCTTCAAATTGTGCAATAGCAACACATATGGCCGAAGATGTTTCCATTTCGAACAACAGAATACAGGACAGCGATTGTATTCAGATCCAGGTGAGGAATTCATCAGATATTAAAGTGAGCAATAATAAAGGGAAAGGTACAACTTCAGCATATGCAATTAAAGTGATGGATTCGAATGACGTTAAATTCTTAAATAATACGTTCTCCAATCTTTACGGAGGTCTATATTGTGAGAGATCTCAAGCAGTCAGAATTAAGCTAAACGATTTCTTATTGAGTGGAAAAGGTTACGGTATATATTGGGATAAAGATTCAGAAGTCTTCCTAACAAGGAATGAGATATTTGAACCAAGAAATGTTGCAATTATGGGGGCAGCTGATATGTACAATATCAGAATAAGTGATAACCAGATATATAATTGCAAAGCAATCATTGCGATCCACTTAATAGGCGGTTCTGAGCATATGGTTAGAGGAAATGAAATCGTGTTTAACAGAGATTCAGATCAAGGCTATGGAATATATTTAAACGGGACAAAAAAGGTTCGATTAATTAGGAACGATGTTCAAGGTATTGGTTCAAGAATTCTTTCGCACCCATTTGCAACGTTTAATGCTTCCAGTACAACTTTAATACATAATACATACGACAGCGGGACACCTAGATTAGCCTTAGATGATACACTAATCGATTATAAATAAAAAACTCAATAAGAACACTTGTTCCCTTTATTTGTTTGGTATATAATTTAGAAGTACCAAAAATTTCAAAACAGGGGATGAGACTATGAGTGAGCAGAAGCTTAGAATCGGAGAAATACGGTATGAGGTTTTCGATGATTATGATCCATTAACAGAGGAGTATTTAGGAAAGAACCTAGCAAATGCTTATTTTATTGCTGAAATTAAAAAGGAAAATGTAGTTCAAGTAGGGAATAGGAAAATTAATTACTCAAGTGATGTTAAAATTGGTTTTGATGCATTCGGGGAAGAAACAAAAGAGAAAATCAAAGAGCATCTTCTGGCTGCCTATAGTCTAATAGCAGAAGGGGCTAAAGACGATGGTCTAGTAGAATATTTATAAGGCAATGCTGGGCTAGTCTCTAAGATTAGCCTAGTTATCATACGAATAAAGGGGTTAACTGAATGTCAAACATCATTTCTAAAGAGCAAGATGAAGCAATTAAATACTTTAGAAACAAATTAAATTTATCAGACAAAGACTTATACATACCGTTGATTAATTTTGAACTACTTAGAGACAAGAACGAACAATATGCGAACATTCTTTATGAGCTGTATAAAAATGATCCCTATTTGTTTATTAGAGCTTTAAAGGAAGGTTATGTGGTTAATCAGCCAATTGCATTTGATGAGGCCATTGTGCGATTCTTTAATGGAGAAGAACTGGCTATTGTACATAAAACAACCGGAAAGAGATTTAATGTTAATATAAAAATGAAGAAGCTGCCTGATGGATTTACATTGCAAACAATGGATATGTGGTTATGGAGTGAAATTGTTTAAATATTATGAATCCATGATATAATTCTCTTTAATCCTAAGGGAGAGTATTAAAAAGGTTTTGGGGGTTAAAAAGTGATTAATATTATTGGGGGATGAGCTAATATGGAAGTTAGAGTCGGAGGCTGATCAACTCAGGAGCTGCCATTGTGTGGCTCCTTGACCCTTGTAACTCAATAAAATGATAATTTTATTCGAATTAGAAAGATTGCGAATGAAACACAAAAATAAAAAATATAAAAGTTTATAAAACATATAGACAAAGATAAAAAATATGTATATAATAAAATCAAGTTAAAGGGAAGGAGGCGAACTACTTGGAGGTACTGGGGATAACAGAGAAGGCATTAAGCTATTACAGAGAAAACGTTAAAGGCAACAAGTCAATTACTCCTGATCAGGCACTGTTAAAGATGATAAGGAATGTCTCACTTGTCAAAGAAACTCATCCTGAGCGAGTTAAAAAACGTTTATTTTGCACAGAGTACGCTTATGGAAATATGATAATCAAAGTTAACAGAAAAAAGCAGGTATTTGAAATTGTAAATAAATCAGGATGCTTTTCTGATCAAAATGATTGGAAGTTCCCAAAAAGAAGGTACATAGAACTTAGTAAAGAACTTGGAATCAAAGACTGCAAGTTTAGCAAAATTACATATTCAAAGAAAAATCACAATATACAAAAATAAAAATAGAGGATGATTAAAAATATGGCAGAAAACAAAACGGTATTACGTGAAGCATCAAACGTTGTAACACTTGAAGGAACTCTGGCAGAAGTAAGACACACTGAGTGGAAAAATGGAAATGGACTAAATATTGAATTAGATATTGAGGTTGCACCTAACGAAGTGCATACAGTTAAAGGCTTTTCAAAATATAAGAAAGCTGATGGTACAGATAATGCTATTGCCAAAGGGTATCAAACTATCATAAGTGATTATAAGTCCATCGCAGAACATGGAAGAGATCAAGCTGATAAAGTGAGAATCACCCAAGGTAAGATTGGATTAAATGAATATTACTCTCAAGGAGTATTAAAGGCGTACCCACAGCTAACCACTAACTTTGTAAACAGACTGGATGCTAATGAAGAATTTAATCCTAAAGCTGAATTTGATGTTGAACTGTTTGTTAAAAATGTAACTGAAGAAAAAGTAAAAGGAGAAGAAACAGGAAGAGTTAATTTAAATGGTTATATCCCTTTGTATGGCGGGAAAGTCATTCCTTTTACATTTGTAGTGACTAAGGAAGGTTCTCAATATGTTGAAAACAATTATGAAAAAGGATCTACGGTTAATGTCTTCGGAAAGATTATTAATTATAAAGAACAAAAAGTAACAACCAAAACTGCTGCATTTGGAGAAGACAAAAAAGAAATCACCTCCATTACAAAAAGAGAGTATCTAGTTACAGGTGGGAACGATCCTTATGATGAAGATAGTAAAAATGCTTTTAATCCAGAAGTAATTAAAAAAGCATTGACTGAAAGAGAGACTTATCTAGAAGGACTTAAGAACGAAAGCAGCAATGAAAACAATAAAAAGTCTGGCTTTGGTGGAAGTGCTCCTAATAACAAGCCTTCAAAGCCGGTTGAAATTTCAGATGATGATCTCCCTTTCTAAAATAAAATAGATCATTAATCTAATACATAACTGGGGTGAGCTCCGACTCACCCAACAAATTCAAAATAAAAGGAGAACTATAATGGCAATCGATATTTTCAACCCACAAGTTTCTGTAGTAGCAAAAGGATTAGAAGGAAAAGTTATCACAATCTACGGTTCTAACAACTTAGGTAAAACTAAGCAAAGCACTCGGATGAAGAAACCGTTATATCTGCCATTCGAAAAAGGATTAAATGCCATTGCCGGTGTCCAATTCATGCCTATCAATAGTTGGGCTGATTTTAAAAAGGTAAACAAACAGTTAACTAAAAATGCTGAAAAAGCCAAAGAAATGTATCAGACAATCATTGTTGATGAAGTAGACGCTTTTGCTAAATATGCGACTAGATATGTATGCGAGCAATATGATGTAGAACGGATTAAAGATGGTAATGATGGGTTTGGCCTTTGGAAAGAGTATGAAACTGAAGTATGGGAAGAAATCAATAAATTAATTGGCGTAGGATTTACGGTTATCTTTATTGCTCATGCTGCTGAAGACAAAAAAGGCAAAGTATATCCGAAGGGGGATAAACGAGTTTTAGCTCCAGTAATTGATAACAGCGATATTGTTCTTTATCTAAGTTCTAATGGTGTTGATGAAGATAGAAAAGTAATCAAATCAAGTGCTTGGTTAGCTGAAACTGAAGAGCATTTTGCTCGTAGCCGATTTGATTACATTGACACATACCTTCCTGAATTTACTGCAGAAAACTTAGAAAAAGCAATTATTGAGGCAGTCGAAAGACAGGAGCAAGCAGAAGGAATTGTCGCTGTTACATACGAAGAGCAAAAACAAAACAACGCTTCAGAAGAACTTGATTTCAACTCATTAATGGATCAAATTAAAGAAATTGGCATGAAGCTTAATGAAGAAGGCCGTTTAGAAGAAGTTAATGAGATTACAGAGAAACATTTAGGTAAGGGTGTAAAAGTTACTGAGTGCAGCCGTAAGCAAGTAGGTGTCATGTCTGTAATTCTAGATGATCTAAAAGACCTTCTAGCAGAATAAAAGAGGAGGGATTATTCTCTCCTCCTTATTAGGAGTGATTATTTGGGGAGACAAGTTAAATGTCCTTATTGCGAGACCAAGTTAGACAAAGACTCAGCAATTCCTTATAAAAAAAGATATTACCATGAAAAGTGTTTTAATACCTGGAAGCAAGAATCAGATCACAGAAAAGAGTTAATTCAATACATATGCAATCTATATGGTCTTACATCTCCAACTGGCATGATGTTGAAACAAATTAAAGAGTATCAAGAGGAATATGGGTATAAGCTTAAAGGCATTGAGCTAGCGCTTAGATACTTTTATGAAACTTTAGATAATCAACCCAGAGAAGGAGATGGCATTGGAATCGTTTCATTTGTTTATGATGAAGCAAAGCGGCATTACATTAGACAAAAAGCCATTCGAAAATCAGCTGAAGATCCAAAGAATCATAAAAGAGAAGAAATTACGTTAGTCATAAAAAAAGGAATGAGAAAGAAAAGAGGGCTAGTTGATATCTCAACGCTATAGGAAGGAGAGTCCATTTGCTACAAGACAAACAGGCAATAATTCAAGTTTTAGGGAGCATTTTAAAAGATCCCACAATCTTGTCAGAGAGCAATAAATATAAGATAACTTCGGATGATTTTCCTTCAAGGTTTCATTCAATATTATTTTTTGCCATGAGCAACCTATTTCATCAAGGAACTGAAGTATTGAATGACGTTGAAATAGATGGATATCTAAAGGATTACGATATTCAATATAAAATTTTCCATGATAATAAGGGTCTTGAATATATAGAAAAAATACAAGAGTTGGCAGTTGTCGAAAATTTTGATTACCACTATAAAAGATTAAAAAAGTTTAGTCTGCTTAGAGAAATGGATGGCTTGGGATTCGATATTAAGGAAATATATGATGAATCTCTGATTGACCCAAAAGAACAAGAAAAGATGCAAGAACAGTTTGATAAGAAGTCGATTGATGAAATTTTGACAGCTTATGAAATGAAGATTGTAGACATAAAAGAAAAATTCAGAACTTCATCTGAAAGTGTGGGAATCCAGGGTGGAGAAGGTATTAATGAATTATTGGATTCATTCGAAGAGTCGCCGGATATTGGAGTTCCATTAAATAGCGAAATGCTTACTTCAATTTTTCGGGGATCACGGAAGAAAAAGTTCTATCTGCGCTCAAGTATTACAGGTGGCGGTAAAACAAGAAACATGGTCGCTGACGCTTGTCGCTTAAGTGCAACCGAACTTTATGATCCTAAAAAGAAGGAATGGGTATCAAACCCATGGAGTGAAAGTTCTACGGTTATTTCAACAGAAATGATGGCCGAAGAATTGCAAAGCTTAGCACTTGCCTACATTAGTGGTGTAGAAGAGAAAAAAATCCTTAGAAACACAATCAATGAACAAGAAAAACAACTTGTGCGTAAGGCTGCTAAAGTTCTTCAAGAGTCTAGCATATGGTTCGAACATCTGCCTGATTTTAATATTCAGGAGATTGAAAGAACAATTGAAAAGAACGTCATTAAAAACAATGTAGAGTACGTTTATTTCGATTATATTCACTCATCAGTAACCATTTTTTCAGAGATGAGCAAAAAAAGTGGGGTCAACTTGAGGGAAGACCAAATTCTTTTACTTATGTCGGATAAGTTAAAGGGCTTATGTAACAAATACGATGTCTATATGATGAGTGCAACTCAGTTGAATGGTGATTGGAAAGAAGCATGGTTAAAAGGACAAGTAATAGATGCTTCTTACTTGAGAGGAAGTAAGGCCATTGCAGATAAAACAGATGCTGCAATGATAATTCTTCCTTTAAGTAAAAAAGAGAAGGATGCAATTGATCCAATCTTAAAAGAAGGATTTTATCCAGAGCCAAATTTTGTTACACATGTATTTAAAAATAGGGGAAATGAGTATGACAAAGTTAAAGTCTTTTCTCATATCAATATGGGCAACATGCGGATTAAGGACTGTTTCACAACAAATCTTGACAATGAATTAATCACAGTTGAGAAATTGAATATAAAAGCAGGATGAGGGGTGTAGCGCCCTTTGAAGTATGATAAAGACAGAGTAAAAGAAAGCCTGACCATTGAGGATATACATAAGATTTTAAAAGACTTAGGTAGCGAGAACAATCAGTGGGATCAACAAGGAAATCCGATTTACAGAACTGTTTGTCACAATGCTTCTGGTGGGAGCTATAAGCTGTATTACTATCATGAAGCAAAACAGTTTCACTGTTATACAGAGTGTGGAGATAATTTTGATGTATTTGAACTTGTTATAAGAGCAAAAAGTCAAAAAGGTATTAATATCTCTTTTAATCAGGCTATCGAATATGTTGCCAAAATAGCAGGAAGAACATTTGGATTTGGGAATAGAGAGACATACATAAACAATGATTTGATTGATGACTGGGAATGGATGGGGAAGTTCAAAAAGAAGAAAAAAATACATATTGAGCTCCCCAGCTTTAATGAAACGGTTCTAGATGTATTTGTGCCTTATCCTCACCAATTGTGGCTAGGTGAGGGAATAAGTCACAAGACATTAAAAGAGTTTGAGATTGGGTACTATTTTAGACCTCATACAGAAGGGATTACCATTCCTCATCGAGATTTAAATAATAGGTTGATTGGTATACGTAGGCGCTCAATGATTAAAGAAGAAGTAGATGCAGGCTATAAATATATGCCTTTAAAAGTTGGCAATACCTTATATAACCATCAAACAATGATGAATCTATATGGATTACATAAAACAAAAAATTCGATAGAAAGGTTCAAGAAAGTATTGATTTTCGAATCAGAAAAATCAGTATTAAAATGCCAAGATTTTTACGGTGAATCAAACTTTACCTGTGCTGTTTGTTCAAGTAATATATCTAATTTTCACCGGGACATTTTATTGTCTCTTGGTGTTGAAGAAGTTTTTATTGCTCTTGATAAATACCGACCACCAAAAGAACATGAAACAGAGGAGAAATATCAAGAAAAATTGGTTGAATATCAGAAGAAAATTCTAAAGCTCGCAGCAAAATTTACTCCTTATGTTCGTGTGTATGTTTTGTGGGATTATGAAGGCTTACTGGATTATAAGGACAGCCCAGCTGACAAGGGAAAGGAAACTCTAGAGGAGCTAATGAGAAGGAAAATTGAGATTGGCACAGATGAAGGGGGAATTTAATGGAGTATAGACTAATTGGCGACAATGATTATAATTTCGATCCTTTAGCTACTATCTTAAAAAATAGAGGCATAGAAGATCCAAAGTTGTTTGTTAATGTTGATCAAAGTTCAGTTATTCATTATTCAAAGCTAAATAATATTGATAAAGCTGCAGATTGTCTTATTAAGCATTTAAATAATAAAAATAAATTGTTTGTTCAGGTAGACAGTGATGTTGATGGATACACATCCAGCTCAATCATTATAAATTACATAAAGAAGATTTGTCCGAAAGCTAATATACATTACAGAATTCAAGATGGGAAAGAGCATGGGATTTTTATTGATACAATTCCTGATGATGTTGACTTAGTCATAATCCCAGATGCAGGTTCAAGTCAATTTGAGGAACATGAGGCTCTTAATAAGAGAGGCACAGAAATAATTGTTATTGATCACCATGAATGTGAACGAGTGTCTGAACACGCGATCGTAGTAAATAATCAACTTTCGCTTAATTATTCGAATAAAACTCTGACAGGTGCAGGAATGGCCTATAAATTTTGCCAGGCAGTTGATGAAAAGCTAAATAAAAATGAAGCCGAACAATTCTTAGACCTTGTCTCTATTGGTAACATTGCTGATTCGGCTGATTCAAGAAACCTTGAAACCAGGTATTTTATGAATGAAGGCTTGAAGAAAATTAAGCATCCATTATTAAAGAAGCTGTTTAAGAAGCAAGAGTTTTCAACCAAGGGTGACAAGAACATACAGAATACACAATTCTTTATTAACCCTTTAATTAATGCTGCCATCAGGGTTGGAAGCAGTGAAGAAAAAGATCAAATGATGAGAGCATTCCTCCTTTCTAAAGAAAAGGTTCCCTACAAAAAACGTGGGCAAAGTGAAACTGAACTTGTTTCAATACATGATGACACAGTTAGGATTCTAGGAAATCTAAAAGCAAAGCAGAAACGGATTGCAGATGCAGCTGGAGCTGAAATTAAAAATAGAATAGAGGAGAAAAGTTTAACAGCGAATAAAGTACTGATTGTTTACATTGAAGGACTTCTAGATAAAAGCCTAACTGGACTGGTGGCCAATCAGCTTGCAGAAGAATATAAAAAGCCGGTCTTGTTAGCCAGAAACGATCCCGAAAAAGGTAAAGATATCTTGAGTGGCTCTATACGAGGATATGATAAAGGGTTTATAAAGGATTTTAAGAAAGAGCTTATAGATACTGGATTATTTGAGTTTGTTGAAGGTCACCCAAATGCAGCTGGCTTTGCAATTAAACGACAGAACTTAATCCTGGTGAACAAAGTGCTGAATGAAAAATTTAAAGACATAAATATCGAAGAAGATATTCAGAATGTTGATTTTGAGATCCCAGCAAAACGATTGAGAAAAGAATTTATCCTTAAACTTGCTGGTTACAAAGACTATTGGGGTTACAAAGTTGAAGAACCATTAATAGCTATAACGGATCTTGAAATTGATGTCGAACAAATTGAGCATTTAGGGAAAAAGAATAAGACAACTGTTAAATTTAAGCATGGTGATATCGAATACATAAGGTTTAAAAGTGATGAGAATTACTTTAATCAGCTTACAGAATCAAATGGAACATTAGTCATAAATGTAATTGGTAAAGCAAAGGCAAATGAATACAAAGGTAAGAAAACACCTCAAATAGAGATTTATGAATTGGAGGTGGTTCGTACAAAACAAAAAGAACTTGTGTTTTAAGGAGGAAGAAAGTTGATAGGATGTCACTGTCACACTGATAAAAGTAACATAAGACTACTTGATTCAACAAACTCAGTTGAAGAATTGCTTAAGACAGCGGTTCAGATGAATTATAAAGGATTAGCTATTACTGATCATGAGGTTCTTTCAGCACACTTAGAAGCAATTAAGACTGTCAGAGAAATGAAGAAGAAAGGGGATATGCCTACAGATTTTAAACTCATTTTGGGGAATGAAGCATATTTAGTCGATTCATTAGAAGAAGTCCGTGATAACTATAAATCGGGAGTGACAAAATTTCCGCATTTCTTGATGTTGGCAATTGACCCTATAGGACATGAGCAGCTAAGAATACTGTCTTCACTAGCCTGGGAAAATTCATTTTACACAGGAACGATGGAAAGAGTGCCCACAGTTAAAAATGATGTAGAAGAGCTGCTTAGCAAAAATCCAGGTCACATTATTGCTACAACAGCTTGTCTCGGCTCTGAGGTGAATATCAATTTACTCAGAATCAAAGAATGCGAAGAAAGCGGAGAT
This sequence comes from Bacillus sp. SG20033, assembly GCF_044570195.1. Lineage (NCBI taxonomy): Bacteria > Bacillati > Bacillota > Bacilli > Caryophanales > Bacillaceae > Bacillus > Bacillus sp. SG20033. The sequence goes on from NZ_CP172606.1 coordinate 2,041,669, forward strand.
ATTAAGTCAATCAAGCAGCACAAATTAAAAATTCATGAGTTTATTACATGGTGTATTAAAGTCTTTGGGGAAGATAAGTTCTTTATTGAGCTTCAGCCAGCTTTAAGTGAAGAGCAAATTTATTGTAATAAGAAACTTGTTGATATAGCCAACGGCTATGGATTGAAGATAATTGTCACAACTGATGCACACTTTCTAAGACCAGAAGATAGAGCAATTCATCAAGCCTTTTTAAAAGCTAAGGATGGAGAAAGAGAAGTTGATTCCTTTTATGAAGCCTGTTTCGTTCAAAACGTTGATGAAATTCATGAGAGAATGGATTACATTGATAAAGAAGTCATCGATCAGGCCATAAAAAATACAATGCTCATTGGTGAGATGATTGAAGACTATACTATAGAGCACGAGCCAATTATCCCTAAGATGGAGCTTCCTAACTTTAAATTAAGACATTTATTTAAACCAGCATATGATCAATATGAATATATAAAAAAGATGTCTGAATCAGCAGATGAACAAGATAGATATCTCCTTAAGTTAATTGAGGACGGATTTGAAGAGAAATTAAAAACAAGCGAACTAACGAGAGAAGCTTTTCATAAAATATTGAACAGGATTAACGTTGAGCTGGGTGAACTTTGGGAAATCAGCCAAAAGCTGAATCAGTCTATGTCTTCTTATTACATAACAGTCAGAGAAATCATTAATATTATTTGGGATGATGAGTGTGGAGGAGATAGTTTAGTTGGGGCAGCTAGGGGAAGTGCTGCAGGTTACTTAGTTAATTATCTTCTTGATAACACTCAAATTAATCCAATGCAATATGATTTACCACATTGGAGACATATACATAAATCGAGACCTGACCTTCCAGATATCGATATTGATACTGAAGGATCAAAAAGACAAAAAATTCTTAAGGCACTTAGAGAAAGGTTTGGAGACAAACGTGTTCTTCAAATTGCTACTTTTGGAACTGAGGGTTCAAAATCAGCGCTTCAGACAGCGTGTAGAGGCTTAGGAATCGATAATGATATATCCCAGTATTTAAGTGGAATGATTCCATTTGAAAGAGGATCTAACTGGCCTTTAACACATTGTTTTTATGGTGACAAAGAAACTGGTAGGAAGCCGATTAAAGAGTTTATTAGGGAGGTTGAACAATACCCTAATCTTAAAGAAACAGCTCTAAAAATTGAAGGGTTAACTAATAAGCGCTCTTCTCATGCAGCCGGAGTAATTATCTTTAACGATGAATATACAAAGTCGAATGCAATGATGAAAACTCCTAAAGGAGCTTATATTACACAGTTTAATATGGGTGACAGTGAAGCTATGGGCTCAGTAAAGTTTGACCTTCTTACAATTGAAGCTTTAGATAAGATTAGAGTAACATTAGACCAATTAATCGAGAATAAAGAAATTGAATGGCAAGGAAGTTTGAAGGAAACATACAACAAATACATCCATCCAGACGTAATTGAGTATGAAGATGATAAGCTATGGGAAATGGCTGGTAATGGGGAGATCATGGATTTATTCCAGTTCTCAACTGAAGTCGGTCATCAATCAGTTGTCAAAGTAAAACCTAAGAACTTACTTGAAGCAGCAGTAACCAATTCTTTAATGAGGCTTATGTCAGACGGTGAAGAACAGCCTGTAGATACATATGTTAAATACAAAAATAACCTTAATAAATGGTATGAAGAAATGACACGGTACGGTCTAAGCGAAAAGGAAATCAGAGTAATGGAGAGGCACCTTAAGGACATTTATGGTGTTGCTGATACTCAAGAAGTGGTTATGCAGATGGTTATGGATAAAGATATAGCTAACTTTGACATTAAAGAATCAAATTATCTTAGGAAATCCATAGCAAAAAAGAAAGAAGATGTACTAAAAGAAGTGGAAGAATTGTTTTTTAAAAAAGGAAAGGAGATTGGCACTTCCGATAACCTGTTGAATTATGTCTGGAATGTTCAATTTAAAAGACAGTTTGGCTACAGTTTTAGTTTACTTCATACCTTGGCATATTCAATTATTGCATTACAGGAATTGAACTTAAATTATCGATATAATCCTTTATACTGGAATACTGCTTGTTTAACGGTAAACAGCGGAGGAATAGATACCGAGAATACAAAAGACAACAAAAAGACAGCTGCTACAAACTACGGAAAAGTTGCTTCAGCCATCGGAAACATCAGACAAAGAGGGATTAAAATAGACCTTCCAGATATAAATAAGGCTGATTTTGGTTTTAGGACTGATATTAACAACAATTCAATTTTATTTGGACTTAAAGGAATGAATGGAATTGGAGACGATGTTATTCATCATATAGTTCTAAATAGACCATATAGTGACTTTAACGACTTTATTGAAAGAATGTTTAAGAGCGGCATTATTAAGAAAGGACAAGTAATCCAATTAATAAAAGGAGGCTGCTTTGATTCTTTTGGAGATAGGCAAGAAATCATGAAGGCCTTTATTAGATTAATATCAGAACCAAAAAGTAAGCTTACGTTGTCTAATTTAAAAATGCTAATTGAAAACAACATTGTTCCTTCAGAATTTGCACAAGAAGTGAGATTCTTTCGCTTTAAAGAATACATCAGCAAAAAGGTGTACAAAACATTAAAGTCGCCAAAAGATAAACTTCTTTTATTGGATGATGTATCAGCTTCATTTTATAACCAGTATTTCAGTGAGGATAGTGTTGTTGACATGTTAAACGGGCAGCTTGTCATTTCTGAAAAAGCTTTTAAAAAAGAATATGATAACAAGATGTCTAATATAAAGTCCTGGATAACAACAGAAGAACCACTGAAGAAATTGAATGATTGTTTATTAATAAAAGAGTGGGAAAAATACGCCGATGGGTCATTAGGCAAGTGGGAAATGGATTCATTGAGCTATTATTATAATGACCATGAGCTTTCTGGTGTAAACTTTGCCAAGTATGATATTGCTGACTTTTATAAACTACCAGAAGAGCCGGTCAAAGGTAAACCTTATCAATGGAGAGGGAAAACTCTCTATGAATATGAGACTACACGGATTATAGGCACTGTTTTAGATAGGGATAAAAACAAACATACAATTACTCTTCTAACACCTACAGGGGTGGTTACAGTTAAACAGTGGTCGGGTAGCTTTAGTCATTACAATAAACAGATTTCTAGATCCATTGGTGGCGGAAAGAAAGAGGTAGTCGAGAAATCTTGGTATACCAGAGGAACATTGCTCATGTTTACTGGTTTCAGAAGAGGTAACAATTTTATTCCGAAGGTCTATAAAAATAGCATATATAATCACACAGTCTGCAGAATAGATTTTGTTGATAATGAAGGAAGTATGAGTTTGACAACTAAAAGGGCAGAAATATAAATCTTAACTGATAATAGGAGAGATGAAAATTTTCAAAAAACTTATAGACAAACATAAAAAATATGTATATCATAGAATTAAAGAAATGACACTTTTTGCTACAATTGGTTTGTTAGGAGTAGGGCTCGTATATAGCGCTAAAAACTTGTATACACATCAAGACAGTCAAGTCGAAGTCTCAATAAAAGAGTCATTTTATCTAAATAAAAAAGAGGTGACCCAAAAACTAATTCATGAAATTGACGTTCCAAGAATCCTTCCCAGGCTAAAGAGTGAGGAAGAAAAGCAGACTGAAAGTAGAAAAAAGTATCTTAATGTGACGATTACATATCTAACAGAAGAAAATAAAAAAGCAGCAAAACATACAAAAACAAAAAAAGTGCAAAAAACCAACAAAAAGATAAGTGTAAATAAACGAACTTCAAAAAGTACTAATGCCAAGGCAATGAAGAGTCATGAGGTTGTTGCCACTGCTTACACAGCGTTTTGTTCTACAGGTTGCACAGGGAAAACAAGAACCGGCTATGATGTATCAAACACATCCTATTACAATGGAAAAAGAATAATCGCTGTTGATCCAGAAGTAATTCCTTTGTATTCATTAGTTCAAGTTTCTTATGGAGGGAATAGCTTTCAAGCATATGCAATAGACACAGGAGGAGATATTAAAAACAATCGTATAGATATTCTGATGGACAGTGAGCAAGAAGCAAATGCATTTGGTCGTAAAAATGTTAGAGTAAGCTGGTAAATCAATCCAAATAACAGAAAGGTATAAACATTTCAACAATTCGTTCGATGCAATACATAACATGAAATATATCCCAAGGAAAACTATTACATAGAGAGAGTGAAGAGGATGTTCATTTTAGATAAAGAGGCCAGGGTCAAATCAACTGGGGAGTGCGGGGTTATTGAAGCCATCTACCCTGAAACAAAGACAGTGGAACTTTGTTATTATGATGGAACTTATGATGAAAGGAGTTTTGATGATGTTGTTATGGAAATAAGTAGTTGAAATTTCAAGACAAAATTAAAAAATAGGGTGAGATAATTGAAGTGTATTCAAATTGAAATGTCATTCACAGACGAATATGGACAGGTAACCAAATTAAATAAGACTTATAAACCGTCGATTATTGAAGAACATAAAGGGGAAATCCCTGGATTGTTGTTGGATGATTTTAAGAGGTTCTTGTCGTCCCTTGGGTTTAATGAAAAACAGGTTTCTAGAATAGTAACAGAAGATTAAGAGGTTTTTTATTGAGGGGAGGTGGTATTAAATTGCCTAAATACTGGAGTTATCCTGTTGGGCTAGCTGTAGAAATTAACAATAATGCACGATACGGATGCCCGCATCATGTGGGGAGAAAAGGAAAGATTATCGAGCATTTACATTCAGCTACATATGACTATGCAGTTAGCGATGAAACAGGTGACATTACTTACTTTAAAGAACATGAATTAACGCCACTAAAGGGAGGATTAACTTATGTTTAGAAAAGGTCAAAAGGTAATTGTGGATTTTACAGATGAGATCGGGGCTGTTGCGAAAGTTGATTATCGATACAACCAGGTAGAAGTAAAGTACCCTGATGGCACTTACCAGGTTGTTGGATTTCATAAAATAAGAAAGGTGGAGGATTAATGACATTGATTATCTTGGAGGGGCCTGATTGCTGCTTTAAATCAACAGTTGCAGCAAAGCTTAGCAAAGAACTGAAGTACCCAATTATCAAAGGTTCAAGCTTTGAGTTGGCCACAAGCGGGAATGAGAAATTATTTGAACACTTCAACAAATTGGCTGACAAAGACAATGTGATTATTGACAGGTTTGTTTATTCTAACTTGGTATATGCAAAGAAATTCAAAGATTACTCGATCCTTACAGAGCAACAGCTTAGATTTATTGAGGATAAAATTAAAGCAAAAACGAAGGTTGTATACTTACATGCTGATCCAAGCATTATTAAGGAACGGTTAAACGTACGGGGAGATGAGTATATAGAAGGAAAAGACATTGATTCAATTTTAGAGTTGTATAGAGAAGTTATGAGCAATGCGGGATTACATACATATTCATGGGATACTGGACAATGGGGCAGCGATGAGATTGTTGAAGATTTGATTCAATTATTTGAGTAAAACAAAGAGGGAAGGAGTGAACTAGCACTCCTTAGTTAACTACCGTGGTTCTACTGTGATTTTATAAATAACATAATTATCATTAATATCGTATGCATAAATCACTGCTGTGCCCAGTGTTGAATGAGAAGAAACAACACCGCCGGAACTAATGCTAATGAGGTTACTGCCAGATACTATTTCCCATCGTGTGTAACCTGTTAATAGGGAAACGTTAGAATTCCTTAACATGTGGAAATCAACTGTACCAATCGGATCACCTAGTTGTTTAACTTGGTCAACTGATTTAACAGGCGTAAGAGCTGAGGCTTGTGATGTGAAAGCAGGGAGAGCCAGAGTGGTTAGAGATAAGGCAGAAACAATCAATCCTTTGTAAAACTTTTTCATAAGAATTACCTCCCAGGTTTTGATTGTGATACAACTCTAGTCTAGCATGTAAAATATTTGAAATGTGTGAAGTGTTTGTGAAACTGATTAAAATTTGTCTTTTATACAAATTTAAAATTAGAGGAGTAGATCGATTGGATAGTTACCCAGAGTCCCTAAAAAAAGAGACAGAGGAGATTAAAGAGCGTGTTAGGAATGGAAATATCAAAGAAGACAGGATTAAAGAAATTGCAGAAACGACAGTTGAGTTTTTGAAATCAGAGGAGAAAAGACATAAATACTTTTCTGAAGTTGCTGCAGCTATGGCTGATAACTTAAGTGAGTTTTTCAAATCGTATCTAAAAGGAGAGTGAATATGCTAACTGATCAAGAAAAAATTGACTTGGTAAACGCTCTTGAATTTGTAGTTATTGAACCACATACACAAAGCATTTACGTAAATAACGATGAAAAGGCTAATGAAGTATTACATAAAGTTTTACACACTATTTCAGTAGATGAGTATATTGAGAGCTTTAGAAAAGGGAACCTAATTGACATCTTTTCTGCAGCAATGCAAGAAGCCGGTGCGGAAGGATTTAAAGATGGGCAGTTCGTAATTATGCCAAAGAAGTTTTATGTTGATCAGTGCTACGCGATGAGTAAGGAAATCGATCGTTAACCAAGCTAGTCAATCTATGCAATATTAAATCAAATACATATCGAGACTTGATTCATTAAATTGTTTCAAGAAAAGACGAAAGGATAAAGGGATGTTTATTGAAAAAGTATTATGTAAGGTGTAAAGACAACAAAGGTGAAAATGCGTCTCTAGTTATTGAGGCGCTATCACCTGAACATGCAAAAGAACAAGCATACGAAGTACATGAGGTAAGGCATATTTATAATGTAAGTCTGGGAGAAGGAACGTCAAGGAATTATCTTGCTCGAGAATATTCTCCATACATAAAAAATGACAACGGCAAGGCTATAATTATCTTTTCATAAGGGAGGATGGCACCGTGTGCATTTCTGATCCAATAAAAGAAACTCTCATGCAAAATATGGATCAACTTAGCTGTAAAATCGATGAGTTGTTCATTTACCTTGAAAATGAGTTGCCTTCAACCACTGAAAGTCAATGGAAAACTATAGACAAAAAATTCGGTGAGGTTTTTACTGAATCTAACGAATTACAAAATTACATAAGTTGTTTATAAAGGTGAGCAATATCCCTTTAAGTTAATGACATCTGTGATACTTATTATTCAAAATCGCCTTTGTTTCTTAACAATTATTTATATGATTGGTAGCATTTATTAAAGAAAGAAGGTGATTTATGAGATTGTCTGTTTGATAAGTATTGGTGTCAGGTGAGAATTATATTTTTACAAAGGGGTTATTTTAATGAACAAGTCTTTTTATCGAACGATCTTAGCATTAGTTGCCGTATTTGTGCTGGCCTTTGCAACATTTCCTCAAAATAGTGATGCAAAGAGTACAATCTCAACAGATAATATTGACAAGGGTAAGGTAAAATCAGAAGCAGAATTTATTGCAGATCACACTATTGATGTGAGCAAAAAGACTAAGGAAAAACTTCTTTCAAAGGCAAATAAGGCAATTGAAGACGGAGACATTAAGTATCATAAATCAAACGAAAAAGTATTTGATAATGCATCAGTTAGGGCTATCAAGTATGATGATGGTACAGTAACTTATTCAGTTTCTTATTTATACGTGGACACTGAAAAAGTAGATAGAGTTAGTTCATTCAATGTTTCATTTGATAGCGATATGAATATTGAAGAATACTATGAAGTTGATATGAAGAAAATCAGCAGCAATCAAAACGAAATGAGTTATTGGGTTAATGGCGTTAAGGATGAAGACAAGTCTGGTGTCTTTGAAACAGAAAAATCTTTAGAAGATCAAACAAGCTCATCTAACATGATGAGTACTCAGAGTTGGACTGGATGTGTATCAGATTGCTTAGGTGATAAGAATATTAGCCAATGGGCAATTACTGGTTTAGCTATTTTATGTGGAGCTGCATGCACAGCTGGTGTTCCAGCAACAGCAGGAACTGCTTGCTATGCTTGTGTAAATACTGCTGGTATTATTGGTGTAAATGCATTCTTTGATTGTATGGAGAAGTGTAAATGATCAATATCTTAAGTAAAATACTATTTATTTTGTCTGGTTGTGCATTGTTGATCTTTGGGATAATTTTAAAGAATGGATCAATGGCTTTTGGATTGTTTGCCTTATTCTTCATAGCGGCAATAATTGTTCGTGTATTTCATAAACGAACTGAAGACCATTAGCAGCAGCCATATTGTACTGTAGGGGAGGAAACTCTCCTACTCTTGAAAAATAGATAAAAAAACAATAGACAAATACAAATAATATGTATATAATTAAAATAACTTAGAGCAAAGGGAGAGGGTTAATGAATCATATATGTGACATCTGTAAAGAGTACATAAACGGAAAAACAATTTGTCTTAGAATCAGCGATGATAAAACTTATGTAGACTTCAATTGTTGTGAAGGTTGTGCAAAGGGTTATTCCGAGAAAGTGAAGAAGGAATGCAGCAACTTAAGCGTTAAAAAGACATTAGAATATTTAAGGCTAAACAACAAATACAAAATAAGTGGATGAAATTTCCTTTTATCGAGAATTGTTTCTAAAAGTGAAAACGCCATAAAAACTTCTTATGGCGTCTGTCGAACATGGAGGTGAGCCAAAAGGCTTTGGATTTACTCTGAGATTAGTAAAGGAATGAAGCACCAACAATGATCAACAGGATGAACAACACCACGATCAATACGAAGCTGCTTCCACCAGAGTATCCGCCGCCGGAGTATCCACCAGAATAACCACCGTAGAATCCCATATTGCCACCTCCTTTAGTGAAGATAGTACATGATATGGCAAAGGTTAAAAATTCGACATGGATTTCAGTCTAAAAAGAAAAAATGAAGTTTTTGTCTAAATTTAAGAATTAAGGAGAGGAGACAATTTAATGACAAAGACCTGGTTCATCAGCGATCCTCACTTTGGTCATAAGAATATCATCAAGTATGAAGGTAACAAACGAGTATTTAAAGACACTGAACATATGGACAATGTGATTATTGAGAACTTCAATAAAACAGTTAGCGAAGGTGATACAGTCTTTTGGCTTGGAGACATGTTTTTCTGTAATTCAAAAAGAATCGAGTACATAGTGAGTCGGCTAAAGAAAACTAGAAACATTCTTATTAGAGGAAATCATGACAAAGGAATTTCAGACACAAAGTTTAGAAGACTTGGTTTTGATCCACATAGGATGTATCTCTATGAGGATTATATCCTTACTCATGAACCAATTTCTCAGGTGAATATGAACAGATTAATTGAGGAATTTCAACTTTGCTGCAATGTACATGGGCATACGCACAGTGAGAAAACTGGTCTAGAAAAGCTAAGTCATGTATGTGTAAGTGTTGAGAATACTGACTTTAAACCAGTTACGTTGGGGTGGATTAACACAAAAAGGTGGGAAGGTGCAAGAAATCCTCATTAGAAATAGAAAAGAATTTCCCGGGCAAGCGCAGTATACGACAAATTAAAACAAAAGGAGATGAACGTATGCAAACATTAGATGCACCAATTTACGAAGTTAAACAGGAGAGTGACTGGTATAAGTCTGAGAAGAAACGAAAAGAAGACATTAACTCATTCTTTGATAAATTTGAAGAAAAGTATGGAGTGAAAGAGGGGTTTTCGTTTTATCACTCTGAGTATTTCGGAGTCTACGAAGGAACAGAAGCGTATGAAATATTTAAAAATGACATTGTTAAAAATCAAGTAGACGGATTCTATGCTTTCAAAAAACGATCTAAATACTTTAAAGAAATAAAAGCTATGATTGAGCAAATTGAAGAAGTGTATCCATTTAGGTCTCATGATGAGCTGGGGTTAAACAACATGACTGGTCGTCAATGGATAGGTGACAGGTGGTTCTTTGGAGTTAAAACTGAACAGCTTGTTAAAGGAGACAGTGTGGTTGCTACTGACTATAAAGATTATCTAAAAATTGTAATGGAGCATTTAGATTAAAATTCAATTTTTATATAGAAAATAATATAACTTAGTTTATTATCAACCTACAAAATATAGAAAATGCCTATGCACTATAAAAGTTGTTTAAAGCATATATTGCCTAAGAAACGATGGGTAAAAAGAAAAGGAGAGTAATTATGAACAACTTTTATGGATATTATGATGAGCTTTATCGACCATGGCCAGGAACTAGTGGTCACCAGCAAACACCAGCAATCCCAAGTCATATTATGACTGAATATCAAAATTTAGTTAAAAATCCTTCTGCAGCACAACATATGCTCCACGGAGGGCCAGGGCAAGGTTACGCAGTGGGATGTGACATGAAGTGGACTATTATTCTGCTCAAAAACGGCCAGCTATTCTTAATGTTTGTATTCTCAGCAAGTCCAACTGGAAATACTTCGGGAATATTATTCCCTTCATTCACTTTTGGTTCATTCCCGACTTCATCTATCCTGGCTTATAAATGTTAGATAGCTATAGGGAGGAAACTTCCTCCCTATATTAAAGGATAATGGGAAGATTAAATAAAAGTTTTATTATATCGAAAGGATGAAAAAAATGAAAATGAAGAATGTAAAGTTGTATAAAATAACTGACAACAGGTACCTTCCCAATGAAAAAATATTTATAGGGGATTTTGATGATTGCGAAATGTTTGAAGAGGAAGGGAGTGTATTTTTAGAGGTTGCTAATCAAGTTGATGTTGTACCTAGAGAATCTAGTACTCATACCAATGAAGTTCCTATATTCTTAGAGGTCACTAGTCGTCAAGGAGAAATAAAGATAATTAGGGCAAGTAAAAGCTTAACTGAAATTACTCCTGATTTAATAAAGATTAAATTTTCAGTTCTATGAATTTAAATAAAAGGATGATTTTAAAGAGAAAGGAAACGTATTTGATGGATACATACGAAGTGGTTGGTTGTCGGTTTAAACATTATAAAGGCGGTCTATATAAGGTTATTGGAGAGGCAATTCATACTGAGACAGAAGAGAAGCTTGTTACATATGAAGACATGGATGGCATTCTGTGGGCAAGGCCTAAAGAAATGTTCTTTGAAAAAATTGTTGTTGATGGAAAAGAGGTAAATAGGTTTACAAAAATCAATTAGGAGATGATGTAATAAGATGAAATTCTTTGAGGTGTGTGACCCATACTACGCATTAATTAAAGCAAATACAAAGGAAAAGGCAATAAAGCTATATACAGAAGAAGTTGCGGATGATGACGGGAACTTAAGAGATGAGATCAAAGAAGTTGGTATGTTGTACGCAGCTGTTAAACACAGCCGAACAGTAACCGAGGATCAGGAACTGTCCCCAATATCAGATGTTCTCGAAGAACTTCAAAGTAATGAAGAAAGAGTTTTGATTATGGATGGCAGCTTACTTTAAAGATTAAAAATACATTAAGAGGATGATGAAGATAAAAATGAAATATGGACTATATTGTATGGGATCACTTGTTAACACTTATGATGATGCTATTGAAGCTCATAATGACGCAGTGTTTGCTCAAGAAGAAAGTGGAGTACCGCATGAAGTAAGAGAAATTCAATAAAATAAAAGGGGGACATTAAATGATTCAAGGGTTTTATAAAGATCAGAAACTTCACCTTTTGGAAGATCCTATGCAGCAGTACACTGTCATGAAAGTTGAAGAAAATGCAGTATGTGTTTACCGATGGATCGATGACTATAGACACAAAATTGAGAGATTTACAGATGTTGAAGAGGCTAAAAAGCTCCTTGGAGAAGGATGGCCTAAACAATAAAAAGGAAGGTGTATACATGGAATTAATATTTGCTGAAACAATTAAAAGAGATCAAAAATTAGAGAATACGGACATTGTTAAACTAAGTGATGATTATTACATGGTTGTCAAAGAGATTGAGGGTTATATTGCAAGGAATTTTAAAGGATGGACAGGTGCCACTGGTCACCATCCCACTTTAGAATCACTTTTAGATTCTTTATATGGACTCAGATGGAATCCCAAAATTTTTAGCCATAAAGATTATCACCTAGAATTAAAAAAACCTGAATAAAATCACAGCTTTATTCAAAACACAAAAAATAAGGAGATGTAAAATGGGGGCAGCTAGACGTATTGATCCAACTCAACCATATGTAAAAAAGAAGAACATTATTAACTTTACAGTAGCCACTGAGAACACTCATATTCATTTAGCTGATGGGCAATCTTTCCCTGTATTAAAAGGAGAGATTATTGCAACTGACCAACAAGGAAATCAATTTGTTGAATTAGAAAAGAATCTAGATGATTACGTTCCAGTTAAGAAAAGTTCCTTATATGAAAGTATGGCACAGGGCTACATGGAAATGGGCGACATTAATCGTGAGATATCAGAAGCATTCAATTACGCTGAAAATGAAGCTGAAACAGTGACTACAAAATTAATTACAGGGGCTTATAACGATTAGTGATCATTACATATGAGAGTAAAACAGGCAATGTAAAAAGGTTTGTCAAAGCGCTGCAACACAAATCAGATATTGAGACCATTGAAATAACTGATGATACGATCATCAATCAAGAGTTCATACATATTACATATACGATAGGCTTTGGGGAAGTACCTGAAAGGACTTTGAGTTTTATCAATAAGAATAAAAATAAAATAAGAGGAGTTGCTGTTAGTGGTAACAAGGTTTGGGGTGATAACTATGGTTTAGCTGGAGACAAGCTTTCAGCTAAGTTCCACATACCATTGTTATTAAAGTTTGAACTCAGTGGAACGAATCAAGACATACAGAAAATCATTCAGGAGGTACAACTTATTGACAAACACAATACCAAATTGGATCAAGCTCAATAATGAAATCATGATCCAGAAAGATGGGAAGTATCAATTCGAAAAGGATAGGGAGGCCGTACATAGTTACTTTGTTGATTACATAAATCAAAACACAGTCTTTTTCCATGATCTAAAAGAGAAACTTGATTATTTGATTAAAAATGATTATTACGAAGAAGAATTCTTAAGCAAATATACATTTGAACAGATTAAATCAATTTATAAGATTGCTTACAGTTACAAATTCAGATTCCCATCTTTTATGAGTGCGTTTAAGTTCTACAATGACTACGCATTGAAAACAAATGATAAAACAAAGATCCTGGAGAGGTACGAGGATCGTGTCTCAATTGTGGCTTTGTATTGCGCGGATGGTGATTACGAGAAAGCTGTTGAGGAAGTACATACTATGATGAAACAAGAGTATCAGCCGGCAACACCTACTTTCCTTAATGCTGGACGTAAGCGAAGAGGTGAAATGGTGAGCTGCTTCTTACTTGAAGTAGGCGACAGTTTGAATGATATTTCACGTGCAATTGATATCTCCATGCAGCTTTCTAAGCTAGGTGGAGGAGTAGCATTAAATCTAAACAAACTAAGAGCCAAAGGTGAAGCGATTAAAGACGTAGAGAATGCGACTAAAGGTGTCGTAGGTGTTATGAAGCTATTGGATAATGCTTTTAGATATGCCGATCAGATGGGACAAAGACAAGGATCAGGAGCAGTTTATCTAAGTGTATTCCATCCAGACATAACAGACTTCCTGGATACCAAAAAAATAAGTGCTGATGAAGATGTCAGAGTTAAAACACTGTCTATTGGTGTAGTTGTTCCTGATAAATTTATTGAACTTGCAAGGGAAGACAAGGATTATTACAAGTTCTATCCGCATTCAGTATACAAGGAATATGGGCAGTATCTTGATGAGATGGATATTAATGAAATGTATGATGAGCTTGTTGAAAATCCAAGAGTTAGAAAAGCAAAGGGAAATGCTCGAAAGCTGTTAGAGCAATTGGCCATTCTAAGAAGCGAATCTGGCTATCCGTATATTATGTTCGCTGACAATGTAAATAAAGTGCATCCAAATGAACATATTTCAAAAGTGAAGTTTTCAAATTTGTGCGTTACTGGAGAAACACTTCTTTTAACTGAGAATGGATATGAAAAAGCAGCCGATCTTTACAAAAAGCAGAATGATCTTAAAGTTGTCATTGATAATAGAACAAAAGATTTTGCAGTTGATAGCAAAGGTACAACAATTGTAGATGCAATTCCAATGCAACTGACTAAAAAAGATGCGGAAATATTTAAAGTCAAAACGAAGCAAGGATATGAAATTAGGGCAACTGAGTGGCACAAATTCTATGTGAAAAGAGATGGCGAAATTCAAAAGCTCCAATTGAATCAACTGAAAACGGGCGATAAATTATTAGTCCAATCAGCTGAAGGAGCATACGGGAAAATTCATGAACCCGATCTTGCATACATTATGGGCATTATAGCTGGTGATGGAACAATTACTGAAAAAACTGCCAAGATTTATTTATACGATAATAAAAAAGTTCTTGAGCAGAAAGTTACTGATGCAGTTCACCGTATTATTCATAAACACAAGGTTGATCGTGCTTATAAGCACAATACATCACTTCTCCCAACATTTAATATGGCCAACCCAGAAAAACAAGATTTGCTTTACATGAATAGTACTGTCTTATTTGACATCTTGAAGAAGTTCGGTATGAACAAAGAAAGAAAAACAAGAGTCCCAGAATTCATTTTTCAAGCTAACAAGGAAACGCAAGCAGCTTATTTATCGGGTTTATTCCAGACTGATGGGTGTGTAAATGCAAATCATAAAGCCAAAGCATTAACTATTGAGTTAACATCCATCCACTATGAGAGCCTTCAGGACGTTCAGAAGCTGTTACTGAACATGGGTGTTTATACAACGATTTATTCTAACAACAAGCGCTCACAAGAACTCCTTCCTGATGGAAAAGGCGGTTCTAAGCTTTACAATGTTAAACCAACACACAAAATCAGTATTCAAGATAGAAACTCAAGAGAGTTGTTTATGAGTATTGTTGAATTGAAAGAATACGATGTTTATAAATTCAATTTGTTAACTGAGACATTGCAACCTAAGTCAAGAAAGCCAAAGCATGATTTTACAGCTGAAATTATTAGTATTGAAGAAGATGGTGTTGAGGATGTTTATGATACAACACAAGAAGACTATCACTCTCTGATTTTCAATGGAATTGTTACTGGCAACTGTTCAGAGGTACTTCAATCATCACAAGTATCAGTTTATACGGATTACGATAAAGAGGATGAAATTGGCTTAGATATCTCCTGCAATCTTGGCTCAATGAACATTGTAAATGTAATGAGTAATCAATCAATTGCTTCAACAGTAAGAATAGCAATTGACTCATTGACAACTGTCACAAGGAAAACAAACATTGTAAATGCTCCAGCAGTTGCGAGAGCAAATACACTAATGAGATCAATTGGTCTAGGGCAGATGAACCTCCATGGATTTCTAGCTCAAAATAATATTGCTTATGAAAGTGAAGAAGCTAAGGATTTTGCAAATACATACTTTATGATGGTTAACTTCTACTCACTGCAGCGTTCTATGGAAATTGCACGAGAAACAGGGGAGACATACTACAAGTTTGATGGTTCAACTTATAAATCAGGTGAGTATTTCGAAAAGTACGTAACAAATGATTATAGCCCTCAGTTTGAAAAGGTTAAAAAGCTATTTGGAGATCAACATATTCCTAACATTGAAGATTGGACGAAACTTAAAGAAGATGTAATGAAATATGGCTTATACCATTCGTATAGGCAGGCTATTGCACCTACGGGAAGCATCTCATATGTTCAATCATCTACAGCAGGTGTAATGCCGATTATGGAGCGCATCGAGGAGCGTACGTACGGTAATTCAAAAACGTATTATCCGATGCCGGGACTATCGCCGCAGAATTGGTTCTTCTATAAAGAAGCCTACGATATGGACATGTTCAAGGTTGTGGATATGATCGCCACTATCCAGCAGCACGTCGATCAGGGCATCTCATTTACGCTGTTCTTGAAAGATACGATGACGACGCGCGATCTGAACCGGATTGACTTATACGCTCATCATAAGGGGATTAAAACGTTGTATTATGCGCGGACGAAGGATACGGGCCAGGATTCGTGTTTGAGTTGCGTAGTTTAAACGAAGAGGAGGTATGCTTATGAATCAACGGCTATCGGACGAAGAAATCGCGGAACTACGGCGATATGAGCGATGGTGCTATGATACTATGAATCACGCTACAATCACGCCTAGAATACTAACTGCATTGCTAGACGGTTACAAGAAGAAGGAGGACGAATAATTGACGAACGCAAACGCAATCCACACGGCGGCCGATTGGTCGCGCCACGAGGACGACTTTACGCAAATGTTCTACGCGCAGAACGTTAAGCAATTCTGGCTTCCGGAAGAGATTTCGCTAAATGGCGATCTCCTCACATGGAAGTACCTCGGAAAAAATGAGCAGGACACTTATATGAAGGTACTGGCCGGACTTACGCTTCTTGATACAGAGCAGGGGAATACGGGGATGCCTATAATTGCTGAACATGTAGATGGACATCAAAGAAAGGCAGTTTTAAATTTCATGGCCATGATGGAAAATGCTGTTCATGCAAAGTCTTACAGCAACATCTTTCTAACATTGGCTCCAACCGAGCAGATCAATGAAGTCTTTGAATGGGTGAAAAACAATAGGTTTCTTCAAAAGAAAGCTAGAACAATTGTTTCAGTCTATAAATCAATCAAGAAAAACGATGAAATTTCTTTATTTAAAGGAATGGTTGCATCTGTGTTCCTGGAGAGTTTTCTTTTCTACTCAGGGTTTTATTATCCACTTTACTTTTACGGACAAGGAAAACTTATGCAGAGCGGGGAAATTGTAAATTTAATTATCCGTGACGAGGCAATACACGGCGTTTACATCGGTTTATTAGCACAGGAGATATTTAAGAAACAAACTCCTCTGAAGCAAAAAGAACTGTATGCATGGGCTTTAAGTTTACTGCAGGAACTTTATGAAAATGAACTGGAGTATACAGAAGATGTTTATGATCAGGTTGGATTAGCTCCAGATGTAAAGAAATTCATCAGATACAACGCAAATAAAGCTTTAAACAATCTGGGCTTTGATCATTGGTTTGGAGAAGAGGATGTTAATCCAATTGTTATCAATGGTCTGAGCACTAAAACAAAGTCCCATGATTTCTTTTCAACTAAAGGGAATGGATACAAAAAAGCAACAGTGGAGCCATTAAAGGATTCAGATTTTATTTTTAACGAGAGAGGATGTATTCGATGAGAGTAATTAAATTAGAGCAGCCTAATTGCAATCCATGTAAAATGGTGTCCAATTACTTAGAACAAGCAAATATTCAATTTGAGACAGTTGACGTTACACAGGAACCAGAAGTGGCAGCTAGATTTGGTGTTATGGGGGTACCGGTAACCATTTTGTTGAGTGATCAAGGAGAGGAAGTAAACCGAAGTATTGGTTTTAAGCCTGATGAACTTGATGAGTTACTAAAGGAATTACGATAAAAGGGTAATTTTAAACAAACTTAAATTAAAAGGAGCTAATACATAATGCAAATTAAAATCAAATATTTAGATGAATCACAAACGAGAATCAGAAAAATTGAGCAAGGTGATTGGATTGATCTTCGTGCAGCTGAAGATGTAGCGATCAAAAAAGATGAATTTAAACTTGTTCCATTGGGAGTGGCCATGGAATTGCCTGAAGGTTACGAAGCACATGTCGTTCCTCGTTCGAGTACGTATAAGAACTTTGGTGTGATTCAAACAAACTCAATGGGTGTTATCGATGAGTCTTATAAGGGTGACAACGATTTTTGGTTCTTTCCTGCTTATGCGTTACGTGACACAAAGATTAAGAAAGGGAATCGAATCTGCCAGTTCAGAATTATGAAGAAGATGCCGGCAGTTGACTTGATCGAGGTAGACCGTCTAGGCAACGATGACCGAGGTGGGCACGGATCAACTGGAACGAAGTAATTGGATTTTGTATTTGAAATATAGATTATTTTAAAAGTCATCTTGAAAAACATTTTTAATCATATTACCTTTTTCTAGGAAAGGGGATTAAAATATGAAAATAACTATTGAAGAATTACCTGAATTAAGGATTGCTTATTTCCGAAACGTTGGAGAGTATGGTGGTAAGCAAAACAAAGAACTAATGGAATCTTTTAAAAAGTGGGCACAGTTGAATGGTGTATTTCATAACTCTGTAATTTTAGGAATTCCACAAGATGATCCAAGTATTACTCCTAAAGAGGAATGCCGTTATGATGTTGGTGTTGTATTAAATGAAGATTTTAATGTGCTGCAACCAGCTCAAGTTGGTAAGTTACCTGGAGGGAAATACGCTGTTTTCTTGCTTGACCATACAAAAGAGGCAGTAAGTGAATTTTGGGGCATTATTTTCTCTGAAATAGAAAAAAATAGTCTAACTATGAGAGGAGAACCAATTATAGAGAGATATACTTCACAAATGATTGATAATCACTTATGTGAAGTATTAGTTCCTATCCAATAAAGAAGGTGGGTAATTTCCCACCTCCTATATATGTATAAGTTAAATGCTCTGAATTAACTCGTTTATTTTATCAAGATTAATGGTAATGTTGCATATTGCAATTACGAAGTATAGAGTACCTTGGTATCGTTCTTTTTTAACAAAACAGTTAATTCCAAAACCAATCAAAAATGCAATTATGATTAGCTGAACGAACACAAATAATTGTGAATTAGGACTGAAGAAAGAATAAACCAATAATAACAATAGAATCAGTAAGCTAACGATTTTTAATATTTTTCGCAAATTAACACTCCTTTAAATACATTGTTTTTAATTTACCATAAAAGATTTTTGTTGGAAATATTTCCGAATAAAAGAATACTTTTATCTAATATTTAAGGAGGAAAGAGATCATTAACGGCAAAGAAGGAGATTTACAAGCAAAATATGACGACATGCTTTATAGGAACGGTCTTTGCTTTGGGTTTCTTCAGTTACGAGGACTTGAAGATGAATTTATTGAGCACATGAGACGAGTTGCTGAGTATGAAAAAGATCTGAGATACAAAAAGGCAGCGTCTAATTTCTTGAAGATGATCGACCATAATTAAAATAGGTGGGTGATTAATTGTTAAAGTATAAAAATAAAATATTAAAGAGTATTGAAAAGATCAACAAACTTGAAGAAGGGTTGTCACTATTTGAAGAAGGTGACGAAGAATATTTAAGTGTATTAGTGAAAATTCAGGGGCTATATGATGAAATCTCAGATACTGCTTTAGAGTGTTTTAAAGAGATGACTGCAAAAATCAGGAAAACTGGTCAGAAACGGATTGTAAAAGGGATTGATCAGTTACCACATGCAATTAAAGAAAGTATTACTGATCAAGTGAATGGTTTAAAAGGGGAGCTATTTGAATAAAAGCAAATATGAATGGTGTTGAATTTGAGGGTGATTAATAGCTAATCAAACACAAATATAAAATTAGGAGATGTTTATTATAACATATGTAACTTTATTTCTAGCAGCTTATCTAATTGCATTAAACATTAATGAGGTCAGATTGATTGTTCGAGGAGAAGGTAATGCGTATAGAAAAGTAAAGAATGTGGTCGATAATTCATCATTAGAAAATATGAAACGAAATAAGAATTTGATTTACCTGTTTACTTTGCTCAAGGGGATATCTTTCATTGTCCCTTTGGCTTATATCGGATTAATTATGCATGATAACATTCTAATGCTTGCTTGGACAGCAGTTTCACTTATTTATGTTGTCCTTAGTATGTTTAAAGTTTTTGATGTATTAGACGGTGAAAGAATCAAGCAAAACACATATTTTTACTTGTTATTTGTTTGTGGGAATTTTCTTTTTGTTGTATTTTATTTGGCAGATATATTCGTATAAAATATTTAATTAATGCTTTACTTTTTCAAATACTATTTCCAAAAGGACTGAGAAACATGACGCAATTCGATAAACAATACAATTCAATTATAAAGGATATCATCAATAATGGAATCTCAGACGAAGAGTTTGATGTAAGAACCAAGTGGGACACAGATGGAACACCGGCACATACTCTAAGTGTAATGAGTAAGCAAATGAGATTCGACAACTCAGAGGTTCCGATTTTAACGACAAAAAAGGTTGCCTGGAAAACAGCCATTAAAGAGTTGCTCTGGATTTGGCAGCTGAAATCTAATGATGTTAATGATTTAAACAAGATGGGCGTACATATTTGGGATCAGTGGAAACAAGAAGACGGTACTATCGGACATGCATATGGATTTCAGCTGGGAAAGAAGAACAGAAATCTAAATGGAGAAAAAGTGGATCAGGTTGATTATCTGCTTCATCAATTGAAGAACAATCCGTCTTCACGCAGACACATTACAATGCTATGGAATCCTGATGAACTAGACGCAATGGCCTTAACACCATGTGTATACGAGACACAGTGGTACGTAAAACAAGGTAAGCTCCACCTCGAGGTAAGAGCACGGAGCAATGACATGGCATTGGGAAATCCATTCAATGTATTCCAGTACAATGTGTTGCAGCGCATGATTGCTCAAGTCACTGGCTATGAGCTTGGTGAATATATCTTTAACATTGGGGATTGCCATGTGTACACACGTCATATAGACAATTTGAAAATTCAAATGGAAAGAGAACAGTTTGAAGCACCTGAACTATGGATCAATCCTGAAGTGAAAGATTTTTATGACTTTACCATTGATGATTTCAAGTTAATCAACTATAAACATGGGGACAAGCTTTTATTTGAGGTAGCGGTTTAATGCTATCTCTTATTGCTTGCTGTGATAAAACTCTGGCCATTGGATATCAAAACAAATTATTGTATCATTTGCCTGCTGACATGAAACACTTCAAAGAAAAAACTGAGGGGAAAATATGTATTCAAGGAAGATCAACATACGAATCAATTATTGGTATGACAGGTAAGCCTCTACAGAATAGGAGGAATATTATACTTACTAGGGATCAGAACTTTAAGCCAGATTATTCGTCCTTTGTTTATCATTCAATTGAGGAGGTTTTAAAACTCATTCAAGGACAAGTTAACACTGATGAGGAAGTGATGGTGATAGGGGGAAGTATGATTTACAAAGCATTCTTGCCCTACGCTGATAAAGTGTATTTGACAATTGTTGACTCAGCGTCAAGAGAAGCAGATTCATATTTTCCTATGTTAGATGATCGTTGGAAATTGACTGATAAACTGCATAATAAAGCCGATGAAAAGAACAAATACAATTATTCCTTTCTAACTTTTGAAAATAAATATAGACAAAGGTAAAAAATATATATAATATGATAATAAGAGGGTGATGAGATAACGGTTTTTTATTTAAATCACAAAAACAAAAAATATGCATTTTGATAAAAATAATATTTTATTCAAACTTTAAGGAGGTGATTTATTGGAGACGGGAAATAAATCACATAACGCAAATGAAAAGATAGCAGCCTTGAAGAAAAAGAAATACAAATTTGAAACAATGCAACTTGAAACACAGAGGGAATTGTTAAGACTTGAAACACAGCAAAACAAAGAGAAACTAGAAATTCTATTCGAACTTGGTGAAATCCTAAACCAGATAGTAAATGAAGAATGGGTAAGCTCAACTATTGCGACTAAAATTATTAACAGGAATAGAAAAGCATATCGGGATCTATTTTTGTTTAGGGAAAATAAAGCATACATAAATAAGGAAAAATTCAAAGAGTTAAATGATCAATTTATTCATCTGACGCAAAAATTAAATGATATCTAAGGAGTTGGCGAATTGGAAAATAAATTGCTGATTAATAATGCGAATACGGTATTTGAAAAGAAGGACGATAAATATTTCGGTTATAAATCTCGTTTTGGAGATATCGTTATTGGCGGAGCATATTCTTATAGATTCGTAGTTCACTATGCAAAAACGAATCAAGACGTTGTTATTGTACCTGGCGATGTAAATACGGTAACGACTCCGGTTTGTACGACGCTAGAGGAACGTTTATGGAAGCCAGAGAAAAGCGTCCAAGCCCACCGTGATGAAATCGTTGAGCAGGCGAAGGCGGATATCGAAGTTTTAAAATCGCCGGGAAGAATGGTGAACGGAAATACTTCGGATTACAAAGTCGATCTCTTTGGTGCGAATGCGGAGTTCATAGTAAATCGAGAAAAGCGGACAGTAGTCGCCTTATTAAAGGGAGCTTATAGCGGTACGGTCGTCTTAGCGCGGGGCATCGCCAAAGCCGCCCCTGACGACTGCTTCAACGTTCATATCGGTAAAGCAATCGCGCTAAGACGTGCGCTAAGCCTGGCGGTGCCGGACGAATACTTGAACGCGCCGCAGCCGACTGAGGTTCGGGTGGGCGATTTTATATCGGATGATAGCGGGGTTCACAAAGCACTAGTTATTGAAGACGACAGTTGGCCGCCTTTTTCCGGTGGTGCAGCAATATACTTGAAAGATGCGCGTAAATACGGCTATAAAATCATCGACGACTCACGCGAAGAGGCGGGCGGTGAGTGACGTATCATAGACGCCTGAAGACGACGGTGTTTAAAAAGTATAGCGGATATAATTGGACTTACGACGGAATGTTTGAAAAAACAAGAGTGAAAGGCAGCGATAAAAGAAAACGATCGAAACATGAGCGAACAATCCGAAAAGTTATGGATAAAAAAGAAATTAGTTATTACGTTTAAATTAATATAAAATCTGTATTTTATTTAGATATTAAGACGCAAAAAAATGAAGAGGTAAAACCTCTTCATCATGCAGTTTTCTTCTTGGGCTCCCAACTGCAGCCTAAAACTGAATTAATAATCCCAGCTGTTAAGAATCCCAAAAAAACACCTAAGTAATGGTTTATATTCACACTAAACCATACACCAAGAGAAATTGCTGTGATTAGAATTTCTGAAATACTTTTAATAAATGGATGTGAATTGAAAAAATTTTTAAACATGTATTGCTCTCTTTCTGCTTTGATTTCATAAATAGTGATTTTTTAAAACAAAGTTATGTAAATGAAACATTAGGAATCAAGCACAAGGCCAGAAATTAAAGAAGAATATGATTACATTGACCAAACGCTTATTTTTCTTTGTTTTGTGCTTATTTTGCCACAAGTTAATACACCTCTAGATGATATTTACATAGAAAATCATACCATTGAAAAATGTGGTAGAGCAAGTGGGAGGGTTAAATGTAATGGCAGGGTTTAGAAGAGGAGCATAAAAAGAGGGGGTTACCCCTCCTTAATGAAATTGACCACCCATGTTCTGCTGAGCTAAGCGAACTAAACGTTTAGTGATTTCTCCACCAACTGAACCGTTTGCACGAGATGTAGTCTCAGCACCTAATTGAACACCAAACTCAGAAGCTATTTCAAGTTTCATTTGTTCAATAGCTGAAGCTGCTTGAGGAATTAGTAAATCATTATTGTTGTTTGATCTTGATCGACTTTGTTGAGGCATCTTATTCATCTCCTAAAGTGTAATGAAAACAAGCTTGTTTGAATCATATTATGGAGACTTTTTCAGGGATTATACACGTTTTTACAAAGAGAGGGTGATTTTAATGTCTATTGGCCATGGAGCATAAATTAGCATGAACTGAATCATGGAAAAGAAAGGGTATTGCAAAATGAAGCTAATTGATATTGTTAATAAAATTGATAAATCAAAACAAAATGAAAGTGAGGTCGACACGCAGGATATTGGGCGTGAATTAGGTCTCGATAATGTACCATATGTTGAGCAGGACAGGCTAAAGTGTTATTGGGTTGGAAACTGGTATTGTACCGATTCCTATGTAGGGTACAGAGTCTATTTTCTGGATAATGAGCCCGCAGCCTTTTCTATACAGCTGGGTAGAAAGTGTGAAGAGAGTTTTCATTGGTTTAACTTGGAGTTTGCAACAAAAGTTAGGGAGTACCTGTTGAGTCTGACTCAAGAGAAGGAGCTGAATATAAGCATTTGTGATATTAATGAAGATATCGGGGACTCGTATAAAATAGAGTTTAACGCACAAATTTTGAATTTTAATAGAGCAAAGTTGAACAATGAAAAAGTGGAGATACTTGAAAAAATTATACATACATCTTGTGGAATTGATACGGAAGTGAAAATAAAGCTACCTAATGGTGAAGAAAAGCAGGTTGACATTAGTGATTTGGATTTTGACTTCCATATTACTGAATAAAGTTCTAATTTTATATAGAGGTGATGTGTATGGATGAAATTCTCGACAATTTAGATCAACCAAGGTGATGAAAATCCACATTAGTTATGCAGAATGGTTGGTCGCTGAAGTTGAACGGCTAAGAAGGATAAACAACAATGGATAATTGCTTTGAGTGGTGGGGAGTTACTCTGACTGGAAATCAGAAAACCGTGAAAGCTGTAAGTGAGCTAATGGACATCAACAAAGCACTGTTCCAGAATCTCTACAAAGTGCAAGCAGACACAATTGAAGAACTTGTAAACAAACTATATGAACAGGTTACTGAGTACGAGAAGAAGTTCTTAAAGTATCTCAATGAGCAGCTACCTAATCTGAGGAGGTACTTACAAGTCGAACTACCCTATAGTGCTCAACTAATATCGAGCATTGAATATGAAATATACATATCCAGTGCTGAAATTGATTGCGAATACCCCTTTGATGCTAGAGGTTGCATTATTACTTTCTTTCAACGAATGCAAGAAATAATCGGTTCATACAAGGAGGAGTTAAATGAAGAATACAGAGTTTAAGATAACAAGTTTCTTAGATGAATATAAACGAAGAGACCAGATGCGAAGAGATTTTATTATTCATGAAGGCTACACTGCTATCGAAGAGATCATTAAAGAAGTTAATCAGAGGGGATCACTAAATGAGGCTGATATTTATTACGGAACACCTAAGCCACAGCTAAGTTTCTCAGACGTTGAATTAGGCTATATGCTTACTTCAATGATGGAATATGCGACAAATCATGTGGGGAATCCAGTTGATGAGGAATGTGAATTTGAAAATAAACTGGCTTACTTTGAGTATAAGGACGAGATAATTCAGATTTTTGAAGTGTATGGCCAAGGTACTGACAGCTGGTTTTTTAAACCTAGTGAAGATACCATTGAAAGATTGAATAACACAGCTTACGGAGTGTATTTGATCCAGTTCGATGATTTTATTAATTACACTAAAAATAAAGATAGTGAGAGCAACAAGCTTTCTTCAAGTAGCACGATCTTAAATGACATTACCGGCGGACATACAGTCGAAAGAGGTTCAAAGTAGATGATTGTTACAGCATGGATTTTGTTGATTATGTTTGGTTTATTCGCTTTATCAGATTTGAACTTAACTGAAGATGAAACAAAGTATATCAAGTTCTTCATAATAATGAAATTCGTTTCTGTTTTTATAGCTGCTATAGCTGCAGGAGTAATTTGGGGAGGGTTGTTTCAATGAAAGGAGGTAAACATGAACTTTCAGAAGATGCTAGCAGCGACTACAAGATTAAGCCTTCAAAGATGAAGTGGGTAAAACCAATAAAAATGAGCCAACATCAGAAGGAAGAATTTCATGAATTGACTAATTATGAGCCAGTTGAGTTAAGTCAAACAACTAAATAAAATCGGTCTTTTATTTAGAATAAAAATAAAATTAGTGGATGTTTTAAGGGATTTATGAATTGAAAAGTCCAACTAATAAGCCAAAGAGACTTAACACTATTGAAATGCAAAGAAAAGCCCAAATCAAAGCTGTTAAGGGGTTGTTAAGTCCAATCCTTTCTTTCCATCCTATTTTATTGGATTCAGCAGTTTTATTCTTTGCTAATTGAATGTATAAAACAACATTAAGACAAAGTGAAATAACGAGCGCTGGAATTAAATATAGGTTCATTTTGACCACCTTTCCAACATTCAACGGAATAATACAAGATCAATTTTAACATATCCAGATTTTGCCTACAACATAGATTAGGAGAGTGATTGATTGGGAGCAAACAATCAAGGAAAAGTTTTTGAAGCGAACATTGAAAAATCAGCAGCAGATCAGAAGCTGTTCTTTTACCGGATTAAAGATGTTAATCCAATGTTCTTGAAAAGAGGGGCAGCAGTATCAAAAAACAAATATGATTGCTTTCTGTTCTTTAAGGGGTACTTGTTCCCCTTTGAGCTTAAGTCGACAAAAAGTAAGTCCATTTCCTTCAGCGAGAAAATCATAAAGCCGCAGCAGATTAAATATTTAAAGGAAGCAACACAATACCCAAACATCATTCCAGGATTTCTGTTTCAATTTAGAGAGCCGGAAAACAAAGTTTATTTCGTACATATTAATGATTTCCTTACATATAAGAACATAGCTGAAAAACAGTTGGAACATACATATAAGAATAAAGTTAACAAGTCCAGTATCCCGATAGCAATTTGTGAAGAGATCGGTACAGAAGTGCGCTGGATGAAAAAGAAAGTGAATTATACATATTATCTAAACAAACTTTGCGATGAATTGATAAAGAAATCCAAGTTATTGGACAACCCACTTAATTCATACATTGATGACAAGTCATCTATGGGAGTGGTGCATCAATGAGCAAAAGAAGAGAATGCGCAGAAAACTATAAGGTAACCACAGTTATTAATCAGGATGTAGAAAATTGGGTTGAAGAGGTGATATCAACTAAAGAATTTTATGATTTTGCAGCTACATTAATGTACAAGTATAAAAAAGCATAAGGTAAAACAAGTATACCTGTTTTTCCCATGGTATACTTGTGCTTATATACAGACATAAAAGATAAAGCAATATGGAGGTTATGATCTATTGCTTATATTAAAGGGAGATCAAAAGCTAAGTACGGACAATATAATGCATTTGATTGGCAAAATTAATGCATTGATTTATGCCAGAGTATCAACAACAGATCAAGCTAATAAGGGTTTTTCAATTGAGTCACAAATAGAAAGGTGTAAAGAAAGAGCAATCTCTAAATTTGGATACAAGGAAAGCGAAATAATTGCGTTAGTTGAACCGGGGGGCATGGGAGATGATCCAAACCGGCCAGCTCTTAATCACGCCTTATATTTATTAGAAAAAGGACTAGGAAAAAAATTCATTGTATTACACCCAGATCGTCTAACTAGAGATAACACCTTACAGGGTGTGGTATCAAGAAGAATATGGGGTATGGGTGTTGATATCGAGTTTATTGAATTTGAAGTAAATCCTCATGATCCTGAATCAATGCTGATGTACAACATTCAAGGTTCAATTGCACAGTACAATAAGGCGAAAATTCATGCTAACTCAAAGCGAGGAAGATTGGCTAAAGCAAAGAAAGGTGAATTTCCTTCATTTAAAAGGTTGTATGGGTACAAATTTAATACAGTGACAGATCTTCCTGAGTATAACGAAGAAGAAAAAGAAATTTTGCTTGAAATGAAGGATATGCTCTTAAACAAAAAAATGTCCTCGAATGAAATTGCTAAAGAACTTTCAAGAAGGGGAGTTGCTGCTCCTAACGGAAAGACTTGGTATCAGGCAACTGTAAGTAGAATGTTGCAGAATGAAGATTACACAGGTGATTTTTATTATGGAAAGTCAAAAGTTGTTCAAATTAACGGTAAGAAGAAACAGGTGCCGACAAACAAAGACGAATGGATATTGATAAAGATTCCTCCAATGTGGGATAAAGCTACACGAGAGCAAATCATTGAGCGATTGAAGAGCAACTTTAAGGGAAGAAGTCGAGCTACTAAAGACTATTTGCTGAAAAACAAGGCGAAATGCGGCCGTTGTGGAGGGGCATGTGGCTCAGGAATAACTTCTAAAACTAAATCAGGCGTATATAAGTATTATTCTTGTAGAGCAAAGACTGCAAAAGGATATCAAAATGGCAAGAAAGTTGTTTCGTGTGAAGGTAAGAACTGGAGAGTCGATATCGTTGATGAAGTTTTTTGGAACTGGTTTATAAAACTCATGAAGAATCCAGAGAAATTTCTAGAATCATTTTTAGAGGAAGCGTCTGATCAAAAGAAAATCGATGATCTCAAAGCAAAAGCAAATCGACTAGAAAAACAACTCGGTGAGATAGATGAAGAAATTGCAAATTATGTAATTCTTTTTGGGAAAGGGAAAATTAAAGAAAGTATGTTCGACCAACTGTCTCAGCCATTGGAACAGAACAAAGAGCATATTGAGAATGAGATTAAAATAATTAATTCACAATTGGCTGCAAATAAACAAACTGAAGACAAAAAACAAAAAATGATCGAGTATATTGGCTCGTTCTCTAAAATGATTAAAAATGAAATTACAATAGAAGAAAAACGGCAATTCCTTGATTTCTTCATTGAAAAAGTAACTCTGTTTGATGATGATCACATGGAAGTTGTATGGAAAAGTTCTTCACTTAATAATGAAAACAGCCATGTGGATTTTCTTAACGGCGAGCAGGGAGGGGAGTTTATAAACTCGCATAAAAGACTAAACCATATTCAAGCATATGGAAGACAAACAGCATGAGTTTATTTTGATACTCGCCGGATATTCACGGGAAATGGATCATTTTCTCTCGTTAAATCCCGGACTCCAATCAAGATTTCCCATCTCCATTGATTTTCCGGATTACTCTGTGACCCAGCTCATGGAGATTGCGAAACGAATGATCGATGAAAGGGAATACCAGCTCAGTCAAGAAGCTGAATGGAAATTGAAAGATTACTTAATGACAGTGAAAAGCACGACAAGTCCCATTAAATTCAGCAATGGACGTTTTGTCAGAAATGTGATCGAAAAATCGATCAGAGCACAAGCCATGAGGCTTTTAATGGGAGACCAATACTTAAAAAGCGACTTGATGACCATCAAAAGCCAAGATCTTTCCATTAAAGAAGAAGCATCTGGATCTGCATAGACCTCTCTGTTTTTGAGAGGTCTGTTTTTTGCTCGTATTTCCGCTTTTCAAAGCAATCGATTTGTGGTATACACATGCAGGGTTTGGTATGATAATACTACTGCCCAATATGCAAAAGAAAGGAACATCCATTTGAACGAACAAGAAACGATTCAGGAGAAAGCCATTTTAGTCGGATGTCAGCTGCCGCATATCACGGATGAGCATTTTGAAAATTCTATGGAAGAGCTAGCATCTCTGACGAAAACAGCAGACGGAAAAGTACTGACCAGCGTCACACAAAAACGGAACAGGGCTGACGCCGCTACATATATAGGAAAAGGGAAGGTAGAAGAGCTGAAGGCACTGGTGGAAGAGCTTGAAGCTGATCTCCTCATCTTTAATGATGAACTGTCGCCAAGTCAGCTGAAGTCATTGGCAACAGCAATTGAAGTGAAGATGATTGACCGCACGCAATTGATATTAGATATTTTTGCAAAGCGGGCGAGAACGAGAGAAGGCAAACTTCAAATTGAGCTGGCTCAGCTGCAATATGCACTGCCGCGTCTGACGGGACAAGGGATCAACCTTTCCCGGCAAGGCGGAGGAATTGGGGCAAGAGGTCCCGGGGAAACGAAACTGGAAACCGACCGCCGCCATATCAGAAATCGCATTCATGAAATCAACACACAGCTTTCCACTGTCATTCGCCATAGAAGCCGATACCGTGAAAGAAGAAAGAAAAACGGTGTGCTTCAAATTGCGCTTGTCGGCTATACAAACGCAGGGAAATCAACATGGTTCAACCGCCTGACGAGTGCTGACAGCTATGAAGAAGACCTCCTGTTTGCCACGCTCGATCCAATGACCAGAAAAATGGTCCTGCCAAGCGGCTACAGTGTTCTTCTTTCAGATACAGTAGGATTTATTCAGGATCTTCCGACGACATTGATTGCTGCATTCCGCTCAACGCTTGAGGAAGTAAAAGAAGCGGATTTGATCCTGCATTTAATTGATTCTTCAAATGAGGATTATGCGGGACATGAAAAAACAGTGCTTGGGCTTCTCGAGGAGCTTGAAGCAGATGATATCCCGATGCTGACGGCTTACAATAAACGTGATCAAAAACTGCCTGATTTTATACCGTCCGCCGGAAGGGATCACATTATGGTCAGTGCGAAATTTGAGGACGACGCTGCAGCCTTTAAAGAAGCGATTCAGCGCTATTTGCGCCAAGAACTGTTAACGTCTTTTGAAGCACATGTGCCGGCAAGTGAAGGGAAGCTCCTTTCCAGAATCAAATCGGAAACGATGGTAGACCGCTTCTATTTTAATGAAGAAAATGAACAGTATGACATATCCGGCTATGTCCAAGAAAAGCAAAGTATCATCGGTGAATTAAAGAAGTATATGTAGGAAGGAAAAATAAAGACATGTTTGACACATTAACACACGGAGAATTATTGAAGAAAACGGCAATGGAAGTGGAAGCGGACATTGCCGGCATTCATAAACAAATAGAAGAAATCAGCGAGCGAAATGAGTGGAGAGTGCTTCAAAGCTATAGAAAACACAAAGTAAGCGACACTCATTTCACGCCGTCTACTGGATACGGCTATGATGATATCGGAAGAGACACGCTTGAAAGCATATATGCGGATGTGTTTGGCGGAGAAGCGGGGCTTGTAAGGCCGCAAATCATTTCAGGCACACATGCCATCTCAATTGCTTTGTTCGGTGTCCTCAGACCGGGGGACGAGCTCCTTTATATCACGGGCAAGCCGTATGATACGCTAGAGGAAATTGTGGGCGTCAGGGGTGGAGAAAACGCTGGTTCGTTAAAGGATTTTCAAATCGGCTATAATGCGGTTGATCTGACGAAAGACGGAAAGATAGACTATGATGCAGTCGCCGCTGCGATCAATCCGAAGACAAAAGTAATCGGCATTCAGCGCTCAAAAGGATATGCGAATCGCCCTTCTTTCTTAATTAGTGAAATAAAAGAAATGATCCGTTTTGTAAAAGAAATCAATGAAAATCTGATCGTCTTTGTGGACAACTGTTACGGAGAATTTGTGGAAGAGCTTGAGCCTTGCCATGTCGGAGCCGACCTGATGGCGGGATCTCTCATTAAAAATCCCGGCGGCGGCCTTGCGAAAACAGGCGGCTACCTCGTCGGAAAAGCGAAATGGATTGAAGCTTGCTCATACCGTATGACGTCACCCGGCATCGGCAGAGAAGCGGGGGCATCTCTTTACTCGCTCCAAGAAATGTACCAAGGCTTCTTTTTGGCGCCTCATGTTGTGTCTCAAAGTCTAAAGGGAGCGGTGTTTACAGCGAGATTCCTTGAAAAACTCGGCTTCACTTCAAACCCGAAATGGGATGCGAAAAGAACGGATTTAATACAATCCGTTGAGTTTTCTGACAGAGAAAAGATGATTGCTTTTTGCCAGGCTATTCAATTTGCATCGCCAATCAATGCTCATGTGACGCCTTATCCAGCCTACATGCCTGGATACGAGGATGATGTCATTATGGCAGCAGGCACGTTTATTCAAGGAGCAAGCATCGAATTATCAGCTGATGGCCCTATCCGCCCGCCGTATGTAGCGTATGTTCAGGGAGGATTAACCTATTCGCATGTGAAGAATGCCATATGCAGTGCAGTGGATTCATTGATGGAAAAGCAATTAATTTAAATTTTTTAAAAATTTCTCTGGATTTGATGTTAAGAATCCTTACATCGTATTGACACATAATATAACATCACCTATAATGAAACTAAGTTAAGAAAAGGAGGAAATTGAGATGAGTGATAATATTCGCCGCTCAATGCCTTTATTTCCAATAGGAATTGTCATGCAGTTAACTGAGTTATCAGCAAGACAAATTCGATATTATGAGGAAAATGGACTAATATTTCCAGCCAGAAGTGAAGGGAATAGACGATTATTTTCATTTCATGATGTAGATAAACTGTTAGAAATCAAGCACCTGATAGAACAAGGTGTAAACATGGCAGGAATTAAACAAATTCTGGCGAAAGCCGAAGCCGAGCCAGCACAAAAACAAAACGAGAAGACGAAAAAACCAATGAAACATGATCTGTCCGATGACGAACTGAGACAGCTCCTGAAAAACGAGCTCATGCAAGCCGGCCGTTTTCAAAGAGGGAATACATTCCGTCAAGGCGACATGTCCCGCTTCTTTCATTAATCCGTTAGCAACTGTTTTGCTATATACATTTACCTTTTAAGAGGAGGAATTTTACCAAATGGCAAAGTACACTAGAGAAGATATCGAAAAATTAGTAAAAGAAGAAAACGTGAAGTATATCCGCCTTCAATTTACTGACATTCTTGGAACAATCAAGAATGTTGAGATTCCTGTAAGCCAGCTTGGAAAAGCGCTTGATAATAAAGTCATGTTTGACGGTTCTTCTATTGAGGGATTCGTTCGTATCGAGGAGTCAGACATGTACCTGTATCCAGATCTAAATACATTTGTTATCTTCCCATGGACAGCTGAAAAAGGTAAAGTAGCACGTTTCATCTGTGATATTTACAATCCGGATGGCACACCTTTTGAAGGTGACCCGCGAAACAACTTAAAACGGATTCTGAAAGAAATGGAAGACCTCGGATTCAGTGATTTTAACCTTGGACCTGAGCCTGAATTCTTCTTATTCAAATTGGACGAAAAAGGCGAGCCAACGCTTGAACTAAACGACAAAGGCGGATATTTCGACTTAGCTCCAACTGATTTAGGAGAAAACTGCCGCCGCGATATCGTACTTGAGCTTGAAGAGATGGGCTTTGAAATCGAAGCGTCTCACCACGAAGTAGCACCTGGTCAGCACGAAATCGACTTTAAATATGCTGGAGCAGTCCGCTCTTGTGATGACATCCAAACATTTAAACTAGTTGTCAAAACAATTGCCCGCAAACACGGCCTGCATGCGACATTTATGCCAAAACCATTGTTCGGTGTGAACGGTTCAGGTATGCACTGCAATCTATCACTCTTCAAAAATGGTGTTAACGCATTCTTTGACGAAAACGCAGATCTTCAGTTAAGTGAAACAGCGAAACACTTCATTGCAGGTATCGTGAAGCACG
The DNA here is from genome assembly GCF_044570195.1 of Bacillus sp. SG20033. NCBI lineage: Bacteria > Bacillati > Bacillota > Bacilli > Caryophanales > Bacillaceae > Bacillus > Bacillus sp. SG20033. The sequence continues at coordinate 2,074,685 of NZ_CP172606.1, forward strand.
CAACAAGCTTTACAGCAGTAACAAACCCGACAGTAAACTCTTACAAACGTCTTGTTCCTGGCTATGAAGCACCTTGCTATGTAGCATGGAGCGCGCAAAACAGAAGCCCGCTTATCCGTATCCCGGCTTCTCGCGGCATCAGCACACGTGTTGAAGTACGCAGCGTAGACCCAGCTGCAAACCCATACCTTGCACTTAGCGTATTGCTTGCTGCAGGATTAGACGGAATCAAAAACAAACTGGAAGCGCCGGCTCCAATCGACCGCAACATCTATGTGATGAGCAAAGAAGAGCGCATGGAAAACGGAATCGTTGACCTTCCAGCAACACTTGCGGAAGCGCTAGAAGAATTCAAATCAAACGAAGTCATGGTCAAAGCGCTGGGCGAGCACCTATTCGAACACTTCATCGAAGCAAAAGAAATCGAATGGGATATGTTCCGCACGCAAGTACATCCTTGGGAGCGCGAACAGTATATGTCTCAGTATTAATCTCTCAATCCCTTGGCACTAGTGGTGTCAGGGGATTTTTTGATTTGTTAAACAATTTAATAATTTAATATAGATCCTGTAACACCAGACAAAGGGGCGAAGAATAACGGCATTGACGGCGTGTATGGACCAAAAACAGCAAATACGGTCAAACAGTCCCAGTCAGTAAGTGGCCTTTCTGCTGATGGCATTTATAGACCTAAGACAAAAGCGAACATTGAAGAGAAATTGAAATAATAAAAGAAGCCCTTCTTAGAAAAGAGAGGGGCTCCTTTTATAATTATATTGTTTTAAGGTGTTTTTTAATTTGTTCAGTGACTTGCTTAAGCCATTCTAATGGAGTTATATCATCTTCAGGAAAGTATATACCATCAGCTATTTCCTCTAAAAATTCATTCTTATCTGCTTCAGAATAATCACTATTTACAAATTCAGTTAGTGCGATTAAATCTTTTTCTTTTAGTTTTTGTGATGCTTCATTTAGATATTCATTAAGAGCCTCTTCCGGAGACTCTATATCTTGGTGGAAATGTCCACCGAGAAATCTAAATACAGGATCAGAAATTTCGGTTTCAATCATTACTTATCACCACCAAGAACGATTAACTTCAAATCTAAGGGATAGTACTTATCTTACTCTAAATAACTTTCTGCTATATCAATATCATTTGTCATTTCTAAGTCAGGGTATTTTTCATCTAATTTTCTTAAACAATTAATAAGTTCTTTACTTTGTAAACTTTCAGCTAAATCTTCAAATACCTCACTGATCCAATATAAATCTTCTTTATTACAATTTTCTAGATAGCTAATTGTATTTTCTTCATTTTCTGAGAGCACTTCAATTATTTCATCCCAACTTTTTTGAATTCCATAGTCATCATTAAGATTAAGTTTTTTTCTTTTAATTAATATTGCTTCCATTTTCTTCTCTAAATTCATATTGATCCTCCATACTTTGTCTATGGTTGTTTAGTTGCATCGGGGAAAATGGTTCCTATTTCTCCATTTGTTTTAATAACTCCAACCCTAACACCTTTATACTCTCCGAATATAGTCACACCATTTTCTGCATTAGCGAATTCGGGTAATTCAGCAATCTTTGCACCGGCTGCTGCAATATCAGACTCTTTCCAACTTTCGGGAAACCAAGATTGATTGGAGCCTGATCTTTTTGCTTTCACCTTGTGTCCAGGGACATTACCTACTCTAACACCATTTTCATATACTTTATTTATGTTATAGTCTATATTATTTTTTTCAAGAAATTCAATGTTACTTTGTCCATGTCCTCCACCTTTCATTTTTGAAATATCACCTGTTTTCGGGTTTTTAGTAAAATCACCTATGTCTGAGTGCTTAATGCTACTATCAGGAATATTAACATTAAAACTGCCAGTATCTCTATGATTCCCACTGTTTGGTTTTTCTGACTTGAAGAGTACACTGCTTTTTTCATTTTCTGCAATACGTTTTAATAACGGAGTATTTTTCACGTTAATGGTATTCTCAGCATCCTGAAGAATCCCTTCTAATACAGGAGTGTACCGATTGACAGGAGGTTTGATAAACTGTTTTACGGTCTGACCACTTTGCTTAATTGTGCCACTAGCTACTTTCCCAACTGTAGCAAGATCCTTCGATCCTGTTGAGACAGAGGACTTTCCACCTTTCAATAACAGAAGACTTCCGCCCAAATAAGTAACATAGTGCATCCGTGTATATGCATCCCCGTGAATCATTTTTTTATCCCAATTATCCTTCAATGTGTCAACCATACTTTGAAAGGCAGCTTGATAGTCGTATTCCAGAACTGTATCCAGCACTTTTTGAGGATCTTTGTTAAGTTTGTCAATTGTCCAACCGATATTCCATCCGAATTGAATAGCTCCTTCACCGGTATCCTTGGCAAGATCGTATACACCAACAATTGCCCCTTTAGCGCCATCACCTATGATTCGCAACACTTCTTTTCCGTTATCCATGAAAGCTTTACGCTGTTCAAGAAATGAAACAAATTCAAGCTGTGCAGGGGTAAGATTCTCATAGCCGACTTTCTTGGCAATTTCTAAGTATTCATCCGGGTCCGTAACTCTGTCAGCTAGTTTCTTCTTTAGCTCTTTGATTTCTCGTTCTTTTGCTTCATCTTTCTTGATCTTCAAATAAGCTTCAGTCTGTTTCTCGATATCGCCTTTTTTCTTATGTATATCACTTTCTCGATAAGCTTTGGCATTGTAATGGATGGGTGTAGCATTCTTGCCTTTGCCTGTGGATTCCTCAAGCTTTTGGAAGTCCTTCTTGATGAATTGCTCGTTTGGCTCTGATTGGGCATATTCAGTAACAAGTGCTTCGTCCACGCTGCCTAGTTTATCGACTGTTTTTTTGCGTTTCTCCTCCGCATCGGCGAGTTCGTCTTTAAAGTCCTCAGTTGAAAACAGATCAAGCGGAAGGATATCGTCGATATCATGTAAGATATCTTTCATGGCTTTCTTTTGTTCAGACATAATAGATTTTGACTTGGTGTAGGCGTTAGCCAGCTCGTGTTCTAAGAAGGATTCTTCTATATAAGCATCAGATAAGCTGGCGTCCTCTAGAGTGCCTGAAATGCTTGTCAAGAAAGCAATTTTCATATCAAGTAAGTCAATCCAATTGTCAGCTACACCTGCATGGTCTTGATAAAATGCTTTAATGTTGTCGGCGCCTTTGCAGGAAAACTCACTGTCATCTAAATCAGCTACAGCTTTAAAAGCCTTTTTTAGATTGACCATCTGACTTCTTAATTCTTTGTATTCCTTTGCACGTCTATCTGCTTCTGAAAGCAGTGATTTGGCTTCAAATACTTTCATGATCATATCCTTTCGTTTGAATAGCTCCAACAAGATTTTACCATGGGAAAATGATGAAATAGACACGGATGTGATTCAAAAGTGAGAAATGATTAATTTGATCTGTGTCATTTTACCTATCTGAATTAATTGAAGACCGTTTACGCAGTCAGGCGGTTTCAGTCCATGCATGGATATCGCATAACAAAAATAGCCCTTTAGCACCTTACTTTTTTTGTTAAAATGATGAAAACAGCAAGGGGAGATAATATGGCATTACTACGCTTTATAAGTTTATATGGAATAGCCATCATTATACTGATGGTCATAGCGAATTTTGCTCCTTTTTTGGCGCTGCCATTATACTATGTTGCCATGGCTACATTAGTCTTTCTGATTGTTTATCTGATATATTATTATTCCCAAAAGTTTAGAGGGAGGAAAAAGTAAACAAGCAAAAAGAATTCCAAATATATTTTTGCGCAAACTTTGCACAAAAATATTGTTATAAATCCCATCAAATCAATGATTTAATAGAAGTGATTAACTCCCTCCTAGGTAGTAAGCATATTATTCATAAAACATGCTTTTGACCAAAAATTAAGACCAAAATTTGACCAAAAAAATTAACTAATCATACTTAATGTATTACAAATCTAAACGAATGAATTTGCTGAAACACTTGATAAGTAAGAGTTTTGATTGTTATAGATTAGCTCTTTTATCTAAAGAATCATGTTCCGCACGCAAGTATATTCTTTAGAACGCGAACAGTTGTCTCAGTATTAATCTTTCAACCCTTTGGCACTATTGGTGTTAAGGGATTTTTTATGTTAATAGGTAATAAATTATGGAGCAGCACTGCTAAAAAGCAGGGTCACTTTTATCTATGTCACTAATAAGTCTATGTACTAAATTTTTAATTAGGGAAATAATTCCATGCTTAAGGAAGCAATACGTATAAATAATTCGACAAACTCTGTGATAATTCCATTGTTCAATACTTCTACCAGCAATAATAAGATGAGCAAGGTGGATGATTATCATTGACATAATGACCAAAAAAATCCATAATTACGTTGAAATCTAAATCAATTTTCAAAAAGGTGATTTCTATGAAAAAATTGACTATCTTCTCCGGGGGATTAGGAGCGGTTTTTTCTGTACTGGCTCAACTGTTTGCGGTTTTAGATGACTCTTACACTTTGGGGAACTTATGGTTTTTAGGTGCTTTGGCGGGAATTATAACCATGCTTGCTTCAATCCAGACAAATAATAAACCAGTCTTCAGCATATTATTAATTGCTAGTTCAGTAATAGGTCTACTTGGAACTGGTCTTGTATACATCATACCAACACTTTTCAATATAATAATAATTTATAAATTTTCAAAAGTAAGCCAATGGTAAAATAAAGGTTCTTTTTTTATTTAGTATCCCTTTGACAAGGTCGGTAATGAATCGCAGAATGTTGCAGTTAGGGCTTCCGTGGGCATGATTATCGAACGCCATGTTTCTAGGAGACCGGAATTGAAACATTTGCTGAGACATTTCGTGAAGCTGATCACCAAATGACCATTTTCATAGAGGCACGTCTAAAGAAGCTATCATAGGAGGACAATACTGTGTGGAAAGCTTTAAGTCAATTACTCAAGAAACAGAAAAATCAAAGTCCGCTCGATGAGGGTTATATACAGATTCCAGAAAAGGATATAAATCAAGAATTAAAGCAAGTGATATTTGAGTTGGAGAGCCTGGGGGAAGTAGTATCGAAAAAGCTGCAGAATAAGTATGCAGGTGTTTTTGAAGCTCAGGATAAACCAAATCTCAGCATCAAAGTTTGTAGAGACATAGATGGAGATGTGCTAAATGATTTTACAGCTGAGAGATGTTTTGAAAAAGAATACCGTTCACAAATAGCAATTAATTACTATCAACCTGCAATAGTCTGTGATGATGAAGAATTAGACTGTTTCACAATGGATTTGTGGTATTACTACGGTGGATATAAAGGGACGGGTTGTGGAACTTTATTCGATTTAAATAATAATGACTTAGAAAAAGAAATTGAAGAGGCGCTAATATTTTTACTCAATGACAAACAATTCGAGAAATAAAAAAGAAAGCCGCAAAGAGCTTTCAATCAACTGATGAAGCTAAGAAAAGCTTTTAAGAATTAGCTGACTTGGGTGACAGCGAGTTTTCCGGGAAGGGTGCAGACAACATTAAAGCATTTTATCTTGATCATGCCGGCATTACAGATCAATGTATCGATCGGATTGACATGGAAATTGCTTTCTTAAGCATCATTTCTGCAAAACTTGTAAGTGCAAAGATGTGAAGATGCTTACATAGAAGAGTCCTTTTTAAAACATGAGCTGGCTAACGATTACACAAAATCAAAATTCATTATGTCTGAACAAAAGAAAACGATGAAAGACATTCTGAATAACATCATTGAATAAATATCTTAAGAGGATAAAAAAGTGAATTGGTCAAAGGAATTGAAATATTTAAAAGGGCTATTAGGCTCCAAAACGCTTGCAAAAGATTTAAAAATCCAAATGAATGTTTAAGTATTTGTTTTCAGGTTTAGTGATAACTATGTCTATACTTAAAATTATATCCATTTGATAATCCAGAGAGAAAACCTTAATGTCCCGTTTAATAGGGGAAAGAACTATGATATCTCCTAGTCACCAATATATAAGAAATGGGACAAGCAAAGATTTGTTAGGCGCAACTTTAATTAAATAAAATAGCAATCTTGTGATAATAGTAGCTAAGCTGTTGGTACCCTTGCCAGCAGCTTTTATAAAACGTTTTTTTGACTTTGAGTTGCTCTTTCTTAGTCTGATAAAACTTCTTCATTAGCGTCCGCTTCTCAATCTAGGATATGTGAAATCCTCAATCGCATTGCAAATTCCCGAAAAGCTTTTTCTGTCTTTAAATCAAGTCCAAACTTCATTTTCTCGGCCGTCTAAGAAGCTAATTTACTGTTTCTTCTTTTCAGGTTCCATGTACCGGTCTTTACAGTGTTTGGAAGAAAAAGTGATTCGGGGCATTCATCTTTTTTTATTTCAGCTAGCGAAGTGAAAGACCGATGGCATTTTTCCTGCATATAATAGCTGGAACTATTCAAAAAGGCAGGGAATGAAGTTGAGTGAATGATGTGATTGTAAATGGAGGTTTTGAAACAGGCAATCTGACGGGCTGGGCTTCTGCAAATACGTCCGTTATTAATACTTTTGCCCATTCTGGAAGATATTCCGCACAGTTTTTCAGTAACCAGCCGTATGCTTTTTTAGGGCAGATCGTGCCTGTCGTTTCTGGACAATCTCTGATATTCATCGTTTCGCTTGGGAGAATTGGAAACAATTCAAGTCCCCAAGTAACTATACAAATTTTATTTGTTAACAGTGAAGGCGAAGAGATTGAAGGCGGACAGGAAATTATCATTGCTTCCGGAAATTTGCCAAATGTCTCATTTAATACATGGAATGAAATATATAGAACAATTGAAACCCCCGCTGAAGCAGTAAACGCAGTAGTGGTAATAAGCAAAACTACTTTTGGGTCTGTTCTAATTGATGATGTTTCTTTAATAGAGTCTGCTGGGGGAATTGGACCGACTGGACCAACAGGTGCAACGGGATCAACGGGAGCAACAGGAGCAACAGGAGTAACAGGATCAACAGGAGCAACAGGATCAACCGGAGAAACAGGTGCAACTGGAGAAACAGGACCAACCGGTCCAACAGGAGTAACAGGAACAACAGGAGAAACTGGTGCAACGGGAGCAACAGGCGCAACCGGAGCAACAGGATCAACCGGTCCAACGGGAGCAACAGGATCAACGGGAGCAACAGGATCAACAGGATCAACAGGAGCAACAGGAGCAACAGGAGTAACAGGATCAACAGGATCAACGGGAGCAACAGGAGCAACAGGAGTAACAGGATCAACAGGAGCAACAGGATCAACCGGAGAAACAGGTGCAACTGGAGAAACAGGACCAACCGGTCCAACAGGAGTAACAGGAACAACAGGAGAAACTGGTGCAACGGGAGCAACAGGCGCAACCGGAGCAACAGGATCAACCGGTCCAACGGGAGTATCAGGATCAACCGGATCAACCGGATCAACGGGAGCCACTGGAGTAACCGGATCAACCGGATCAACCGGATCAACAGGAGTAACAGGATTAACAGGACCAACAGGAGTAACCGGAGCCACTGGAGTAACAGGTGCAACAGGTCCAACAGGAGAAACAGGACCAACAGGAGCTACAGGAGTAACTGGTGCAACAGGAGAAACAGGAGCCACTGGATCAACCGGAGTAACCGGTCCAACCGGAGCAACAGGAGCAACAGGAGAAACAGGAGCTACAGGAGTAACTGGTGCAACTGGAGATACAGGACCAACCGGTCCAACAGGAGTTACTGGAGCAACTGGAGCAACAGGATCAACTGGTGCAACGGGAGTAACTGGGTCAACCGGAGCAACAGGAGAAACAGGATCAACTGGACCAACCGGATCAACGGGAGCAACAGGAGTAACAGGATCAACTGGAGTAACAGGTGCAACCGGATCAACTGGAGTAACAGGTGCAACAGGATCAACGGGAGCAACAGGAGCAACCGGATCAACGGGAACAACAGGAGTAACAGGATCAACTGGAGTAACCGGTCCAACAGGATCAACAGGCGCAACAGGAGTAACAGGAGTAACAGGATCAACTGGAGTAACAGGTGCAACCGGATCAACGGGAGCAACAGGAGAAACAGGTGTAACAGGATCAACAGGAGTAACAGGTGTAACAGGATCAACTGGAGTAACAGGTGCAACAGGATCAACGGGAGCAACAGGAGTAACAGGTGTAACAGGTGTAACAGGATCAACAGGAGTAACAGGTGCAACAGGAGCTACAGGCGCAACAGGAGAAACAGGAGTAACAGGAGTAACAGGATCAACAGGATCAACTGGAGTAACAGGATCAACTGGAGTAACAGGAGTAACAGGATCAACAGGATCAACGGGAGCAACAGGATCAACTGGAGTAACAGGAGTAACAGGAGTAACAGGATCAACAGGATCAACTGGAGTAACAGGTGCAACAGGATCAACAGGCGCAACAGGATCAACTGGAGTAACCGGAGCCACTGGAGTAACAGGATTAACTGGATCAACAGGAGCAACTGGTGCAACTGGATCAACAGGAGAAACAGGAGCAACTGGTGCAACAGGATCAACCGGATCAACAGGAGAAACAGGTGCAACTGGAGATACAGGACCAACCGGTCCAACAGGATCAACAGGAGCAACGGGAGTAACCGGAGCCACAGGAGCCACAGGAGCCACAGGAGTAACAGGATCAACCGGATCAACAGGATCAACAGGAGAAACAGGAGCAACGGGAGTAACAGGTGCAACCGGATCAACGGGAGCAACAGGAGTAACAGGAGTAACAGGATCAACGGGAGCAACAGGAGTAACAGGATCAACCGGACCAACAGGAGTAACCGGAGCCACTGGAGAAACAGGATTAACTGGACCAACCGGAGAAACTGGTGCGACGGGAGTAACTGGTGCAACGGGAGTAACAGGATCAACTGGAGAAACTGGAGAAACTGGAGATACAGGACCAACCGGTCCAACCGGATCAACGGGAGCCACTGGAGTAACAGGAGTAACCGGAGCCACTGGAGTAACAGGATTAACTGGACCAACCGGAGAAACTGGTGCGACGGGAGTAACTGGTGCGACGGGAGTAACTGGTGCAACGGGAGTAACAGGATCAACTGGAGATACAGGACCAACCGGTCCAACCGGATTAACGGGAGCCACTGGAGTAACAGGATCAACTGGAGTAACAGGTGCAACTGGATCAACAGGATCAACAGGAGCAACTGGTGCAACAGGATCAACCGGATCAACAGGAGAAACAGGAGTAACAGGTGCAACTGGAGATACAGGACCAACCGGTCCAACAGGATCAACAGGAGCAACGGGAGTAACCGGAGCCACAGGAGCCACAGGAGTAACAGGATCAACCGGATCAACAGGATCAACCGGAGAAACAGGAGCAACGGGAGTAACAGGTGCAACCGGATCAACGGGAGCAACAGGAGTAACAGGAGTAACAGGATCAACGGGAGCAACAGGAGTAACAGGATCAACCGGACCAACAGGAGTAACCGGAGCCACTGGAGTAACAGGATTAACTGGATCAACAGGATCAACTGGTGCAACAGGATCAACCGGATCAACTGGTGCAACAGGATCAACCGGATCAACTGGAGAAACTGGAGTAACAGGTGCAACTGGAGATACAGGACCAACCGGTCCAACAGGAGAAACAGGATCAACTGGAGTAACAGGTGCAACCGGATCAACGGGAGCAACAGGATCAACTGGAGTAACAGGAGTAACAGGAGTAACAGGATCAACCGGATCAACAGGAGTAACAGGATCAACTGGAGTAACAGGTGCAACTGGATCAACAGGATCAACAGGAGCAACTGGTGCAACCGGAGAAACTGGCGCAACAGGAGTAACCGGTCCAACTGGAGAAACAGGATCAACAGGATCAACCGGATCAACCGGAGCAACAGGTGCAACGGGAGTAACCGGAGCAACCGGAGTAACAGGAGAAACTGGTGTAACAGGAGAAACTGGCGCAACAGGAGTAACCGGTCCAACAGGACCAACCGGTGAAACTGGAGCAACCGGACCAACCGGATCAACGGGAGTAACCGGAGCCACTGGAGTAACAGGATTAACTGGATCAACAGGAGCAACTGGATCAACAGGAGCAACCGGAGCAACTGGTGCAACAGGATCAACAGGATCAACAGGAGAAACAGGAGTAACAGGTGCAACTGGAGATACAGGACCAACCGGTCCAACAGGATCAACAGGAGCAACGGGAGTAACCGGAGCCACCGGAGCCACCGGAGCCACAGGAGCCACAGGAGTAACAGGATCAACCGGATCAACAGGATCAACCGGAGAAACAGGAGCAACGGGAGTAACAGGTGCAACCGGATCAACGGGAGCAACAGGAGTAACAGGATCAACGGGAGCAACAGGAGTAACAGGATCAACCGGACCAACAGGAGTAACCGGAGCCACTGGAGTAACAGGATTAACTGGACCAACCGGAGAAACTGGTGCGACGGGAGTAACTGGTGCAACGGGAGTAACAGGATCAACTGGAGAAACTGGAGTAACAGGATCAACTGGAGAAACTGGAGTAACAGGATCAACTGGAGATACAGGACCAACCGGTCCAACCGGATCAACGGGAGCCACTGGAGTAACAGGATCAACTGGAGTAACAGGTGCAACAGGATCAACAGGATCAACAGGACCAACCGGACCAACCGGATCAACAGGTGCAACCGGATCAACGGGATCAACGGGAGCAACCGGAGAAACTGGAGCAACCGGATCAACAGGATCAACGGGAGTAACAGGAGAAACTGGCGCAACAGGAGTAACCGGTCCAACAGGATCAACCGGATCAACCGGATCAACCGGATCAACAGGATCAACGGGAGCTACAGGAGTGACAGGAGAAACAGGATCAACCGGAGCAACAGGATCAACCGGAGCAACTGGTGCAACTGGAGCAACGGGAGTAACTGGAGCCACTGGTGCAACTGGATCAACCGGAGCAACCGGAGCAACCGGTCCAACCGGATCAACCGGAGTAACCGGAGTAACAGGTGCAACAGGACCAACCGGACCAACCGGTTCAACCGGGGCAAATCCACAGCTGTTTTACAGTGAAATAGCAGGCCCCGTTCCGCTTGCTATTAACGGTACTGAAACGTCGATTGGTACTTTAAGTGTGCCAACAGTCGCAGGACAATTAATAAAATTAGACCTTGCCATTTCTGTAGATGTTACAACGACAGCTAACTCAAACTTTACTTTTCAAACCAGAATTTATAGAAACGGAGTATTAGTAGATACACGCTCCGTCCAAAGAAATGTCAACGCTGCAATTACGTCAAGATTTCCAATTGCTACAACGTATGTAGATGCTACAACGGTCACAGGCACGACTTCTTATGAGATTAGGATAATCTTCACTACAGTAAGTAATGTGAGTGGCAGCAGCGCACTAAATCTAGATATAAATGCTATTAGGTTCCCTTAATAATAGAGAATTAAAAAATCACTTTTTTAAAAAAATTCAAGCATATGAAACAAGAAACCTACTTTTAAACAGTAGGTTTCTTTGTCGCGGTATTGAAACCTTATCATGTCTCGGAATATTCCTCCAAAAATTTTTTAAGGTAATAAGAATACTGGTCTGTATCAAACTCGTTGCCGCATGCATGTAAGACCCAAGGCTCTTTCTGATGAGGGATGCCCACTATATATCCTTTTTTTCTGAACTCAAAACATTGAGAAGTATCATATAAATGCCATCCGTTAAAAATATCTTTTCGCCATGGAACATCGTACTGAGTCGCCAGTAATAAACCGTCTAATGCTTGAACTGCTTTCACAGTTTCATCAATTTCATCAAATAATAAATAGTTGTACGTACTGCGGTATTCAATGACTTTTCCGGCTTTTTTAGAAGCCTCCCACCAAATCCCGCTTTGCGGCACTTCTTCAGCTCCTATAACGCCTATCATGCCAAGCTGATCATTGTGCTGAAAGACATGGAGAATATCATAAATAAAGGAACGATTGATGATAAATGTGTCCTGATGTAAATACACTTTATATTTTGAGTCAGAGTCCTCCATTGCCGCCTGGTAGCCGGACGCCATACTGTCTGCGTCTCGGATATTGATTAATTTTACCTTCATATGCGGCGGTACAGAAAGAGACTGAATATGTCTTAGACAGAGATCATAAAGGGTATCGTCATTCACACATGTAATGAAGCTAATTGAATTTTCGTTTGTATGCTGATTCATCTTTTCTCTGCCTTTATGACATATTGATAGGCTCTGGCCTCCTCCTCAAGATCTGCATGGTGAATTCCCATGCATGATCTGACATAAGCAAGTTTGCTGATCATTTTTTCATAATAATGAGTCGTAAAAACAATAGGCTCGATTTGGCTGATCTTGTAGCCTGTTTCATGAAACATCTTTTTCATTTCCTCCAAGGTGAAAAAACGGAAGTGTGTTTTATCGAGCAGCCCTGCCTGTATATACGTCCATTTGCCGGACAGCAGACTTTCAAAAATCGAGATATGTCCGATATTCGGGATGCTTGCCAAGATACTCCCTGTTTCTTTTACGTAAGGCTTGATGTTACCTAAAACTGCCCACGGGTCTATTAAGTGCTCCAGAACATCACCGAAGATAATGTGATCAAATGTGTTTTTTTGAAAAGGCAGCTTCAGTGTTTCAATGTCTCCCGTTATTACTTCGTCAATATAATGTGTTGCTTTTTCGGCAGCTGGTGGATAAGACTCGATCCCATAATAGGAGCAATTCGTTTTTTCCTTCACAGCTGCGCCAAACAAGCCTTCAGCACATCCGACTTCAAGAATGGTTTTCGCATGCGGTTCTATCAGATCAAATAGCTGCCAGTTGATGCCTTTGTAATACTCTTTATCTTTTAGCTCATACTCTTTCATAGAATCAGCAAGTGAATTTTTATTGATTTCCATGATGTTCACCCCCGGAGCCGGTCTGCATCTTTAGAATATCTTCAAAATATTTTTTGTTGGCTAGCATTCTTGAATCATGGGGACGGTATTGCAATGCCGATTCATTATGCTGATAGGCAAGCTGATGCTGGCCGAGTTTATCGTAGCAGACGGCTAATTGCAGGTGGGGAAGCCAGGTCGCGCAGGCGCGGTTTTGAAAAGCCAGGTTTTCTGCTCCTTTGTTTTCTATTGCTTTTTCATACCAATAGACCGCACTTTGAAAATCGTTTTTTTCTAAAAAAGAGTATCCCAGCCTGCAGCAGGTTTCTGCTCTAGGCGGTCCATAGACGAGCGTGTGGAGCACCCAGCTTAATTCTTTTTCCTTCAGCCCCAGTGAATGGTAGCAGTCTGCTAATTTATTGCACGCTCTGATATTATCCTCGACCCATCCCTGCTTCGTTTGTAAAAAACGTAAATAGTACTCAATCGCTTGCTCCATTTTTCCGTGATCACACAACTCGTTCGCATAGTAAAATAAATCTCTTGGAGAAAAATCCTTTCCTGACGAGGCCATTTTTTCATAAATTCGGAGGTTGCGATCCGCGTCATGACTAAGTGGCAGGTGAGAAACCGCTGCATCACTGTGGTGAAGTTTCCCATATACTTCTAGGTATTCATGAACCGCGCCGATCCATTTAAAGCTCTTTTCTCGTTTTACGAGCCGGTATCTCCTTAAGCTGGATGTGACGTTATTTTCTTCATCAAAAGCCAAATGGTATTTCATTGAGACCGCGTCTATATCCGGGTCAAGCGTTCTTTTTAAATCCAATAACAGCTCTTGATCTTTCTTGGTAAACACGTCGTCGGCGTCAAGCCATAAGATATAGTCGGATGTCGCCTGCTGAAACGAAAAATTTCGGGCTGCCGCAAAATCGTCAATCCATTTAAAATCAAAGATTCGGTCTGTATAGCGAGCAGCAATGTCTTTCGTCTTGTCAACTGACCCGGTATCCACAATATTGATCTCATCAGCTATCTCCTGCACAGAATCTAAGCATCGGCCAATAACAGCCTCTTCATTTTTTACAATCATGCATAAACTGATTGAAATCACATCGCCACCTCCGTTTTATTCTGTTTTTTCTTTATGGCATGGACAAACATGTAATCAATATGGGCATGTTTTGACAAGTGATCCAAAGACAAACCAAATTGCCCGGCAAGGAATTGAAGTTCTTGTAAAAAAAGCTGTATGTTTGATACAGTATCGGAGGAATGGGAGGTGATGGATTTTATGTCATAAAGATATTCAGGAAATAGGGTATTTACGTTGCGAGGTGTGATGAAATGTGTGTACGTCGATGCACCACATAATAAAGAGAAAAATGTATCTGCATAGGAAGTATTTGGGATGCTGCAAATCAGCGAGCCAGAAGGCTTTAGATAAACGGCAAGAGTCTCAATTGTATGTCTGGGATTTTTTGAGCAGTTTAAAAGGTCACCGATCAAAATTACATCGAAAAAGGACTCAGGGTAAGGGAGGTCGCATGTTTCCACATCTGCCGAAATGACTTGTTCGTAATAGGGGCTTGCAATGGTCTGTAATAACTCATCCTTTTCAATCCCATACAATAAACAGGATTGCCGGTTCAAAAGCTCTGTCCCCGCAGCTCCCGTGCCGCAACCGATATGTAAGATAGAGTCGGCTTCCGCTGGCACAAGTGCTGTCAGCTGGGGCTGGGAGTCAAAGAATGTTGTTACATCCACCTTCCATTTATCGATGAAGCGTTGCCGGTTTTCTTCATATAATTGACTTATGCTTAAATCTGGATTGCCTGTAAACGTGGCATGACCGTGATGGTGGACAAACGAATCAAGAGCGATTTTTAGCTGATACCCCGCTTGCAGTACGCGGAGGCTTAAATCATCATCTTCAAATGAACCGCCTACAAAACGTTCATCAAAACCGCCAACTCGATCCAACACCTTCTTTTTGACAAGCAGGCAAAATCCGACCAGTCTCAATACAGCTTTTGACCTGCCTCGCTGCTGCAAACAGTAAAGACGAGAAAAATCTTCAATTTCTTCAACGTTTGTATAGTTAACGGGAACTTGCTGCGGACCGCTGACATAATTGCTTACAGGCCCGACCATGCCGATTTTATCATCCTGATAAAGCAGCTTGATCATTGGCTCCAGCCATTGATTTGTTACAACAGTATCATTGTTTAAAAAAAGAATATTGTCCCCTGAGGCAACTTCAAGACCCTGATTACAGGCTTTTGCGAAGCCTTCGTTCGTCTTATTAAAAATCGCCTTAATTGAAGTTATCTGTTTGAGGTAGTCACGTGTACCGTCATGAGAGCCGTTATCTATAACAATTACTTCTATACAGTCATTATTCGTATGCTTCCATATGCTCTCCAAGCATTGTTTTGTTAAAGCTAATTGATTATAAGTCAGAACAATAATACTCGTTTTCACTATAACCTCCGCCCTTCGCCATATCATTCGGATACTATATGTATATCGTAATGTTCAGACGGAATGATTCTTTCCTGTAAAAAGGAGAATGCTGCTTAAACGTAAAAATGTGAATGGTTTTTTAAAGAAAAAGTCGATGAATTTGTTTTACATTTAGTTTTCCCTTAAGGGGATCAACAAGGTTGGGGAATTCAGGGAAATAGGGATGATAAGTTGCCTTAACCAGTTTGTATGAAAGTTATATTTAATTCTTTCTGTATTAAATGGTGAATTAGGAGTTATATATTTAAAGGAGAATACCGATGAGGGCATTATTTTATTTAATACGTTTATAGCAGGGGAGAAGGACGAAATATCGGTCAGATAGAAATTTTTATATAGGTTTCGTGACTTTAACTAACAATCATTATATTGTTCTTCGGCAAAGGGAACTTAAATCAAACTTTCAAAGTGGAGGTAGGACCAAAGGGATCAATTATGATTTATAGAATGTTTTTTGTAACTGAAACTAGTTGAGTACTACTTTAGAAAGAATCATCGTGTACATATAAACAATGAGATAACATAATTTAATGAAATGGACATCAATGATGTTTCCAGAACATTTAACGTAGTTTAAATAAGATTTGATTGACGTATCAGAAATTGAAAAACCGTCCTTAGATGAGCAACATATTGAAGAGATGGATCTTCTAGTCTATGAGGCACTTGAATTTAACAAAGAATTGCTATCGAGACTATTTGAGATGCGTCGTAAATCCACAAATAAAATCTGTTTTTGAGAAATGTTTAATTCTTAAAATGGTTAATCAATTTAAGTGCTTCATTTAAGTCTCTTATAAGCCGATAAAGCTTACTGGAGGACACAAATCATAAAAATCCCCCCTCAAAATTATATTTAAGAAGTGTGACCTCTACTTGCAACTTCAAATGAGCCTTTCTCAATAAAATATCCAATATTTTTACTCCGACTTTAGAAGAAGAGATCATTTGCTCCAACACAAGCCCTCCTATATTAAATATGTAATATTTTATCATATTTAAATGAATAAGGAAGATTAATGTTATCTTAAAAAACAAAAAAGCCTCCTGTTAAATTAAGAGAAGGGTAAGGGAATTATTTTTGAGAATCATATTCCATTGCTTGTTCACAGTCAGTAATCCTTGAGTTGTTCTAGTAAGAGGCAATATTGTTGAATAAGGATAGTTTTAAAGAGGTTATTGTTGTCTTAATATCGAAATAAAGATCAAGTAAGCATGAGGGGAGTTACTTTAATGCATATCACAACAAAAAGGTTATTGATACGTGAATTTGAATTCAAAGATTGGCAGGCTGTACATGAGTATACATCTGATAGTAATGTAATGAAGTATATACCTGAAGGGGTTTTTACTGAAGAAGATGCAAAGGCATTTGTAAATAAAAACAAAGGTGATAACGCTGAAAAATTCCCTGTCATACTAAGAGATGAAGACTTTCTTATAGGCCATATTGTTTTTTATAAGTATTTTGGTGAACATACATATGAAATTGGGTGGGTGTTTAATCCGAATTATCAAAATAAAGGGTATGCTTCTGAGGCAGCCCAAGCTATCTTGGAATATGGATTTAAAGAAATGAACTTACATAGGATTATAGCTACGTGTCAACCTGAGAATATTCCTTCATACCGAGTTATGGAGAAGATCGGAATGAGAAGAGAAGGATTTTTTAAAAAATGTATTCCGAAAGGCAATGAATGGTGGGATGAATATTATTACGCTATTTTAGAGGAAGAGTGGAATTGTAAGAGGGGTAATGCAGGAATTTGAAACCATAACAGCTATAGAACGTATAGTGATAGTAGGGCTTATAGTGCTTAATATGAATGATGTGAGAGGGGTATCCAAATGCAAATTCATCTCACCAAAAGCGGAAAACAAGACAATCATCATAAATGGTTAGGAACTGTCTTGCTCAGTTGGGGAACATTCGTATTTGCTTTGTTTTTTGCTACTTTAGTCGGTTCAATGGCTAGCCAAGCAGGAGCTTCCAAGCTTTTGAAGCAAGGCATCCAAGCAGGTTTAGTCACATTAATAACTGTCCCGTTGCTCTACATTCTTCTTAAACGGATGTCTAGTAGTCCCTTTTATTCTATAGGACTGTCTGGGTGGAGGCAAGCTATTCCGAAAGCCATTATGGGAGCAATGTATGTGATTGTATTATCCGGATCTGGTTTCGCCATCGCCCATTTATTAGGCTGGATCAAAATTACACAATTTCACTTCTCTGTCCATTTAGTGACAGCATTGCTCTTAAATATGATTATCGCTTTCTTTTATGAAGCTTTTCCAGAGGAATTAACTTTTCGTGGGACGGTGTACTATGCTCTAAATAAGCGTTTGAACTGTTTTATGGCCTTACTCCTACAATCAATCCTGTTTGTGCTTGCACCAATAATTGTAAGTGGTTTACAATATATAGCTGGAATTGAATCACCTGCTATCACATTAGATTACATCGTTTTATTGTTGACTTTTGGATGCATCCTTCAACTCCTGCGTATTGTAACAGGAAGCTTATGGACGTCTATCGCTTTTCATCTGGTCTTTCTCGAAAATTCTCGGTTCTTCGTCCTGCAGGGGGAGGAGCGCTTTATTACCTATGAAGAAATTGTTCCGGGAACAGGTTCGCTGTTTGTGATCTTTTTTATGTTGCTTATTGTCGGTACTCTACTCTTAATACCTGTTGCGATAACTCGCCGAAATACTATTCAATGGCGGAAGAATGAGAAATGCGACCAAGATGTTTAATTTCTAAGTAGAACAGTAGTTTTAAAGTGATTTTAAGGAGGATCTAGACAATGTTGAAGAAGCATTCATGATGAAAGATTAGTAGATTTTGATGCTCAAGGTGGAAACCATATTAGTGTTTATTTAGTTACTCACTTTGAGTTATCTGATCAGTCGTATAAAGATGTATTAAGCTTTAATGATGATCTTTTGGGTATGAAGCATAATTGTTCGTATGCAATGGATATTCTAAGCGTTAAAGAGGAATTTGATTTCGATTTTCCATTTAATATGCTTGCAATAAAAAGCTACGTACAAGAATTAATAAAAATGTTAGGGATTGATATAACTCTGCCTGAAATGAAAGAAAGAGATTTTGACAAACTTTCTCAAGACTAAATAAAACTACGATTTTAAAGAGAACGGAGACTTGCTTTCAATATGAATGTTAAAAAAGCTGCAGCTATTTTTTCAATCACGATTCCAATTATCTCAGCTATCTTAATTATTAATTTTTTTACGGGAGTTATGTCAATTCCATGGCAAGGAATGCCGGTGTTTTTTCCATTATTACTTTCTCCTATAGGAATCATTTTAGCGTTCGTTTCACTAAAGACAAATAAACGGTGTGCTGTATATGGGATTGTCTTAAATGCCATTATGTTTCCCTTTCCTTTTTTCTGGTTTATCGGAGGGACTTTGTTATTTGGAGTTTAAAATCCGTTAAGCATTACGCTTATACATTGGTATTTTCGAGCTTGTCAAAAGAAGGAATAAAAAAACTTTAGAATTGCTTGGCTTTACTTTATGTTGAAAGGGGTCGAGTAAGGTGAATAGGAAAAAGGATGAAATACAAAGAAAATATAGGGAACAAATGAGGGAGAAGAAAGAACGAGAAAAAGAAGATGGCAGTTCACATACTTTTGAAATTGTTGTTGTGCTAGCCATTATCATTTTGATGTTTTTCTTTAATTCAGTTTTCAAGGCTTTTTAGATATTGTACAGATGACTTTCAGGATGTTTGAAAAAATAACCCTTTGAGATATATACCACATGAAAGTATTGAAGGACTTATGAAAATTCAAGAGCTAGTTGAATCGTAATAATTAATCACCAAATAATGGGGATGTAAAATGAAATTGTATAATGAATTTATCAATATAGCTAAAACGTTTAATAAAGAGTTAGACATAATTCCATTATTATATGGATCTTTAGGTCTTGAAAAGGTAACTGGGTTAGACTTTTCCCCAGAAGATATTGATATCCTTATTCCTTTAATTTTTTTAGAGGAAAAGTGGGAAAAACTAAAAAAAGTGATGGAACTGCATGGATACAAAATGGTTGATTTACATGAGCATGAATTTAAGAAAACTAATACAAAAATAGGCATTGCTTACATTGAGGATTTAAAACCATTTGCAGATGTAGACTATAATAACCTAGAGGTTTTTGAAGATGGCGGAGCGAAATATCATTTGCTAACGATTGATGATTACCTCAAGGTTTATAAAAAGTCTTTATTAGATGGTTATAGAAGAAGGAAGAAGAATCATAAAGACCAAAGTAAAATTAACATATTGAATAAATTAATACGGAATTAATTTTTGTATTCTCTTTTGTTTCCAGTCTCAATTAAAATTTTTAAGATTAAAATAAGTTTGAAAGGATAAATCATAGTGTTTAACACAGCCATTAATCCTCAGACAGTCAAATAGCCATTTCTACTCCGGTTGAAAGCGTCTCAATTTTTGCTTCTTATTTATCTTTCCTGTATTGATATATGTATGTAGGGTAGGACTTATAACATAAACTATTCTGCCATTCCTGTTCTTTCAATTCATGACCGGGTTTGCCATCAGCATAAATCTAGGCTAACAGTCTCCATACAGCCTGTGATCACCTTTATCAAACTCTTAAATGCAACTTACCACTAACCAATTCTTATTTCGCATAGATCATCTTTGTCATGTGTTTACACAAGAATCTGTTTTGGACTAATCGTCGTTAACTGATACATGACATTCGCAAATATTTGAGACACTGAATATAACGAAACAGTCAAAAATCAATATTTAATTCATTCTGTTTAAACTTTCTGAAAAAGATGTTGAAAAAGTTGAAAGGATTTTATAATATTAAGTCAAGTTAGTTTGTTCGATCAACAAACTAATAAGATGAACTTTTATTATCCACAAGATAAGGTCTTACTGAATATGGATGGAAGGGGGATAAGAGGATCGATTTAATGGAGCTAAACAATATAAGAAACGAAAGAATGAGGCTTTTATCCTTTTCCAGGTATATAAGGTATGACGAAAAAAGATGAATTTTCTGCTTGCTGATCACCATATTTTTTTGCACTGTTTTGAAAGCGCTTTTATAAAAGTTTACTGACCGTAAATTCGAGAAATTGTTATACCGTTTCACACTGTTCCATATTAAAGGATCGAAAAGGGGAGAAATCATGCTCAGTGAAAATGTAAAGAAGATTAGCATGGTTGAAAAAGTTGGATATGCGTCTGGAGATTTTGCTTGTAATTTAATTTATGCAACAGTGTCTACGTATCTTTTGTTCTTCTATACAGATGTATTTGGTTTATCGGCAGCAGCAGCCGGTACTATGTTTTTAGTGGTTAGAATAATCGACGCTCTCGCTGATCCTTTTATCGGAACAATAGTTGACAGAACGAACAGCAGATTTGGACGCTTTAGACCGTATCTTTTATTCGGAGCTTTTCCATTTGTCATACTGGCAATACTCTGTTTTACAACACCAGACTTTACGGATATGGGGAAATTAATATATGCCTATATGACCTATGTTGGCTTGTCGCTTACATACACTACGATAAACGTTCCATATGGCGCGTTAACTTCTGCAATGACTAGAAATAATCAAGAAGTGGTTAGTATAACATCAGTTCGTATGTTATTTGCGAATCTTGGGGGACTTGTCGTTGCATTTTTTGTTCCCTTACTGGCTGCATATTTAAGTGATACTTCTGGCAACGAATCTCTTGGCTGGCAATTAACAATGGGTATTTTGGGAGTGATAGGCGGGTGCCTTTTAATCTTTTGTTTTAAAAGCACAAAAGAGCGGGTCACTCTTCAAAAATCCGAAGAAAAAATTAAATTTACGGATATATTTGAGCAGTTTCGTGTTAATCGTCCACTTGTTGTATTAAGTATTTTCTTTATTATTATTTTTGGAGTGAATTCCATCAGTAATTCGGTTGGCATTTACTACGTAACGTATAACTTAGAAAGAGAGGATTTGGTGAAGTGGTACGGTTTGATAGGAAGTTTGCCCGCTTTGGTCATTTTACCGTTTATTCCAAGGCTTCATCAATTTTTGGGGAAAAAGAAATTACTAAACTATGCATTATTACTGAATATTATCGGCCTCTTAGCTTTACTGTTTGTTCCGCCAAGTAATGTTTACCTCATACTTGTCTGTCGATTAATCGCTGCTGCTGGAAGTCTCACTGCCGGGGGATATATGTGGGCGCTTATTCCTGAAACAATAGAATATGGAGAGTACAGGACTGGGAAAAGAATGGGTGGGCTCATTTACGCTATCATCGGATTTTTCTTTAAGTTTGGTATGGCCTTAGGAGGAGTTGTTCCGGGTCTGGTTCTTGATAAGTTTGGATATGTAGCAAATCAGGCACAAACCCCAACGGCATTAATGGGGATTTTAATTACAACAACCATTATTCCCGTGTTCTTGCTGGTTCTAGCTTTAATTGATATTAATTTCTATAACTTAGATGAGAAAAAATATAAAAACATGGTTCGAGAATTAGAGAATAGAGACAAAGTTTATTGGGATCATATTGATGATTTCAAAGCTTAAAAAAGAAAATAAACTGAGGAGGAGTCCCAAATGAAGATTACCAATCCAGTACTTAAAGGATTCAATCCCGATCCAAGTATTTGTAGGGTAGGAGAGGATTATTATATCGCTGTATCTACATTTGAGTGGTTTCCGGGAGTCCAGATACACCACTCAAAAGATTTAGTAAATTGGCACTTAGTTGCACATCCATTACAGAGAGTTTCACAATTAGACATGAAAGGAAATCCAAATTCAGGTGGGGTTTGGGCACCATGTTTAAGCTATAGTGATGGGAAGTTTTGGCTGATCTATACGGATGTTAAGGTAGTAGATGGCGCATGGAAAGATTGTCACAATTATTTAGTTACTTGTGAAACGATTAATGGTGATTGGAGTGAGCCGATTACATTAAATAGCTCGGGGTTTGATGCTTCTTTGTTCCATGATACGGATGGAAAAAAGTATTTATTAAATATGTTATGGGATCACCGTATTGATCGGCACTCATTTGGAGGAATTGTTATACAGGAATATTCTGATAAAGAGCAAAAATTAATCGGTAAACCAAAAGTTATATTTGAAGGAACGGATAGAAAACTGACAGAAGCTCCGCACCTTTATCATATCGGGAACTATTATTATTTATTAACTGCAGAAGGAGGAACACGGTTCGAACATGCTGCTACAATTGCCCGTTCTGCAAATATTGAGGGGCCATATGAAGTTCATCCCGATAATCCAATCTTAACGTCATGGCATGACCCAGGAAATCCATTGCAAAAATGTGGTCATGCATCCATTGTTCAAACACATACAGATGAGTGGTATTTAGCTCATTTAACGGGACGTCCTATTCATCCTGACGATGATTCAATTTTTCAGCAGAGAGGATACTGTCCTTTGGGCAGAGAAACAGCTATTCAAAAACTTTACTGGAAAGATGAATGGCCCTATGTAGTAGGTGGAAAAGAAGGAAGCTTGGAGGTAGATGCACCTTCTATACCCGAAACAATATTTGAAGCAACGTACCCGGAAGTTGATGAATTTGAGGATTCAACATTAAATATAAATTTTCAAACTTTAAGGATTCCATTCACGAATGAATTAGGTTCATTGACTCAAGCGCCAAATCATTTACGATTATTCGGTCATGAATCATTGACCTCGACATTTACTCAGGCATTTGTAGCCAGACGCTGGCAAAGTCTCCATTTTGAAGCCGAAACTGCTGTTGAGTTTTATCCGGAAAATTTTCAACAAGCCGCTGGATTGGTGAATTACTACAATACAGAGAACTGGACGGCTCTTCAAGTCACGCATGATGAAGAACTTGGCCGCATTCTTGAATTAACAATATGTGACAACTTTTCTTTTTCACAGCCATTACACAATAAAATTGTTATTCCTCGTGAAGTAAAGTATATATATTTAAGAGTAAATATTGAAAAAGACAAATATTATTATTTCTATTCTTTTAACAAAGAAGATTGGCACAAAATTGACATAGCACTGGAATCGAAAAAATTATCAGATGATTACATTCGTGGGGGAGGATTCTTCACAGGGGCCTTTGTAGGGATGCAATGCCAAGATACCAGTGGTAATCATATTCCGGCCGACTTTAGATATTTTCGTTATAAAGAAAAATAATTTGCACATGAAAAAGGAGATTTCTATTTTAGAACTCCTTTTTCATATGAGAAGGTGCCTATGTCACTATTGCTCCAGAAATACTCCTAGAATAAAAAAACTCATCTTTAAAGATGAGCTGTACATTCCATTAAAATTACATTGTAACCATGTCCAGAAAATGATCAATCACAATGGAGGACATTCCTAATGCCGGTGCATTCTGTCCTAAGGAAGATGGCAATAATTCATAGCTATTGCCTAATTGGGAATAAACCCTTGACGATACTTCACTTCTCATTGAATTTAAAACCATAGGATGCGATTCAATTATGCTATTTCTTAAAATTACGGCCTGTGGGTTGAAAGTATTTAAAATATTGGTAAGGCCTATTCCTAAATAGAATCCAAAATTTTGTAATGCATTTAAGGTTCCGATATCATTCAGATGGGCGAGGTTTATGATATCTTGATAGGACAGTTTTTTCTCTCTGGTCTGAAGAGATTTTAATAAAGCCTTCTCTGAAGCATACAATTCCCAGCAGCCTCGGTTTCCGCAACTGCATTTAGGACCATTAAAGTCTATTGTCATATGTCCCATTTCTCCAGAGAAGCCGCTTACTCCTCTATATAAATGATTGTTGATAATAACACCGATCCCTATCCCTGTGCTGATACTTACGTAAATAATGTTATCGTGATTTTTTGCAGCTCCAAATACTTTCTCTCCATATGCACCAGCATTTGCCTCATTTTCAATAAAAACAGGCACATTGTACTTCTCTTGTATAGAAGATTTTAAGTCAATATCTCTCCAGTTAGAGTTCGGAGTGAAAACAATTTTTTGATTTTTATCAATGAGTCCAGGCACGCAAATACCTATACCAATAAGCCCGTACGGAGATTGGGGCATATGCGTAATAAAGTGATGAATCATATCAATCAAAATGTCTTTCGTTATTTCTGGAGAATTGGATTCCAAATGGCGGTATTGATCAAGAACGATTGTTCCTTCAAGGTCTGTTAAAATGCCATTGATATAATCCACACCAACATCTATTCCTACGGAGTATCCTGCCTTTTTATTAAAAACAAGCATGACAGGTCTTCTTCCGCCACTTGATTGTCCTTGACCTATTTCAAATACCAGATTTTCTTTCATTAACGTGCTTACCTGTGATGAGACAGTTGATTTATTTAATCCAGTCATTTCAGATAATTTTGCTCTTGAAATAGGTGAATTTTTAAGTATTTCTTTTAATAATAACTTTTGATTTACTTTTTTAACAAAGGCTTGATCTGCGATATCCACTTCATCCACTCCATTTGTATAACCTTTAAATTAAGTATGAACATAGTACATAGCGAATCTTATCTTTATTATATCTAATGTGTTCATAAAAAACTAAAAAAAAATATTGAAAATACTGACGAGGTTATATAAGATGAAAATAAGTTAGTTTGTTTAAACAACAAACTAATAGGTAACTTACAAGATGAAATAAAATGCATTTGTATTTGAATGATCATGTTTTGAATTTATTTTTAAGGGGGAAATTACATGGCTCAATCTCATTCCAGTTCAATCAACTATTTTGGAAGCGCAAACAAAGTGGTTTACGAAGGGAAAGATTCGACTAATCCTTTAGCATTTAAATATTATAATCCTCAAGAAGTAATCGGCGGAAAAACGATGAAAGAGCATTTGCGATTTTCTATTGCCTATTGGCATACATTTACCGCTGATGGAACAGACGTTTTTGGAGCAGGTACGATGCAAAGACCATGGGATCACTATAAAGGCATGGATCTAGCGAAGATGAGAGTAGAAGCAGCATTTGAGATGTTTGAAAAACTAGATGCACCATTCTTTGCTTTTCATGACCGGGATATTGCACCAGAAGGCAGTACGCTAAAAGAGACAAACCAAAATTTAGATATGATCGTGGGCATGATTAAAGATTACATGAGAAACAGCGGCGTTAAGCTATTATGGAATACCGCAAACATGTTTACGAATCCCCGTTTCGTCCATGGTGCCGCGACTTCTTGCAATGCAGATGTGTTTGCGTATGCTGCAGCACAAGTGAAAAAAGGGTTAGAAACAGCAAAAGAGCTTGGCGCTGAGAACTATGTATTTTGGGGCGGCCGTGAAGGATATGAAACATTATTAAATACCGATTTAAAATTTGAGCTTGATAATTTGGCTAGATTTATGCATATGGCAGTGGATTATGCGAAGGAAATCGGGTACACAGGGCAGTTTTTGATTGAGCCAAAACCAAAAGAGCCGACCACCCATCAATACGATACAGATGCAGCAACAACCATTGCCTTTTTGAAGCAATATGGCTTAGACAATCATTTTAAATTAAATCTTGAAGCCAATCATGCCACATTAGCCGGGCATACATTCGAACATGAATTACGCATGGCAAGAGTACATGGTCTGCTTGGCTCTGTTGACGCAAACCAGGGTCATCCTCTTTTAGGCTGGGACACGGATGAATTTCCGACGGATTTATATTCTACGACATTAGCAATGTACGAAATCCTGCAAAATGGCGGCCTTGGAAGCGGCGGATTAAACTTTGACGCGAAGGTCAGAAGATCTTCTTTCGAGCCTGATGATCTAATATATGCCCATATTGCAGGGATGGATGCATTTGCAAGAGGATTGAAAGTTGCCCACAAATTAATCGAAGATCGTGTGTTTGAAGATGTGATTCAACATCGTTACCGCAGCTTTACTGAAGGGATTGGTCTTGAAATTATAGAAGGAAGAGCTAATTTCCACACACTTGAGCAATATGCGCTAAATCATAAATTAATTAAAAACGAATCTGGAAGACAGGAGAAATTAAAAGCGATATTGAACCAATACATTTTAGAAGTATAACAGGATAAGCTCCAGATCCTGCTATCAATACCAAGTCACTGAATTACCCGTCATGATTCCTTTCCTATTGCTTGTTGTTATGACGGGTAACTTCTATAATTAGGATTTATTTAGAGTGAATGGTTTTTTAAAAGGGCAAGGAGTGAAAAAATGAAGTATGTCATTGGAATAGATCTTGGAACGAGTGCTGTTAAAACCATTTTAGTTAACCAAAACGGCAAGGTTTGTGCAGAAACGTCCAAAAGGTATCCGCTCATCCAAGAGAAGGCGGGATATAGTGAGCAAAATCCTGAAGACTGGGTGCAGCAAACAATTGAAGCATTGGCTGAATTGGTTTCTATATCCAATGTTCAAGCCAAGGATATTGACGGGATAAGCTATTCGGGACAAATGCATGGATTAGTACTGCTTGATAAAGATCGTCAGGTGTTACGTAATGCAATTCTTTGGAATGATACCAGAACAACGCCTCAATGTGTCCGGATGACCGAGAAATTTGGCGATCATCTTCTTGACATCACAAAAAACCGTGTTTTAGAAGGGTTTACATTACCTAAAATGTTATGGGTAAAGGAACATGAACCTGAACTTTTTAAAAAAACTGCTGTGTTTTTGCTTCCGAAAGACTATGTGCGATTCCGTATGACCGGTGCCATTCACACGGAATACTCCGATGCAGCAGGAACTTTACTTTTACATATTACTCGCAAGGAGTGGAGCAATGATATTTGCAATCAAATTGGTATTTCTGCAGATATTTGTCCTCCGCTTGTTGAATCTCATGATTGTGTAGGGTCGCTGCTTCCGCACGTTGCCGCCAAGACCGGGCTATTAGAAAAAACAAAAGTGTACGCTGGGGGAGCAGATAATGCTTGCGGCGCTATTGGAGCAGGTATCCTTTCTTCCGGAAAAACTTTATGCAGTATTGGGACCTCAGGGGTCATACTTTCCTACGAAGAAGAAAAAGAAAGAGACTTTAAAGGGAAAGTCCACTTTTTTAATCATGGAAAAAAGAATTCTTTTTATACGATGGGCGTCACGCTCGCTGCAGGATACAGCTTGGACTGGTTTAAAAGAACGTTTGCACCAAACGAATCGTTTGAGCAATTATTGCAGGGGGTGGAAGCTATTCCGATAGGAGCCAATGGATTGCTATACACTCCTTATTTGGTTGGTGAAAGAACGCCGCATGCTGATTCTTCTATTCGGGGAAGCTTGATCGGAATGGATGGAGCCCATAATAGAAAGCACTTTTTGAGGGCAATAATGGAAGGTATCACATTCTCTTTACATGAATCAATTGAGCTATTCCGCGAAGCGGGAAAATCAGTTCATACTGTTGTTTCTATTGGTGGGGGAGCTAAAAATGATACGTGGCTGCAAATGCAAGCTGATATTTTCAATGCGAGGGTAATTAAGTTAGAAAATGAACAAGGGCCAGCTATGGGGGCTGCAATGCTGGCTGCCTTTGGAAGCGGTTGGTTTGAATCACTTGAAGAATGTGCAGAGCAGTTCATTCGTGAGGCTGCTGCATTTTATCCAAAGGCACAAAATGTACAAAAATATAAAACACTATTTGATTTATATAAGAACATTTACACTCACACAAAGGATCTCAATACAGCTTTGAAGAGCTTTCGAAAAAACTAATGATGTTATTGTCTGGAGATCAACCGAAAAACAATTAATGATCAATCATCATTAAAGGCCTTTGATGACATGGCTGCCTTCTTTTGAAAAGATGGTGAGAATAAGGTATGGCAACCTTTAAACAGTATTGGAGTGTCCAGCAGACAAAACGAACGAGCGGAACCGTATTCTGTCAGCGAACACTTCAAGAAGTGGGAAAGCTTAGGAATGCCAATGGGTAAGATGTATGAAACCGCGCTAACGACGGTAGAGGGATCTCTTGATTTATGATGAAATAGGAAGGATGTTTACACACAAATAACCCCCTCACATTGACGTGAAGGGGTGTTTTTTATTGTTACTATACAGCGGAAATTTTACAGGCTAGTTGATGATTTTAGCTTGATAAGCAGAATGGAAACTAGACACGCCATCATCTCTTTCTCATTCTTTGGAAACTGCATTCTGCTAGGTTTGCTGCTTTTTTTAACGAACAGTGTTTTTCTATTTCACACAGCCATTAAATCCTCTGTTTGTCACATAACCGCTCTTACTCCAAATTGACAGTTTATCTGATTTTGCTTCTTGCTCATCTAGTCTGAATTGGTCTATGTATTTTGTGTTAGGCTCATATACATATGCTACTCTGGCCAATCCCTCTTTCAATAATGTCTCTTGAACAGATTTGCCGTCAACATAAACGTATGCTAACAGTCTTCCATACTTATCTCTGCGATCGCCTTTATCAAATTCCAGCTGTAGCTTACCGCTGTTGACCAATTCTTTATTTCGTTTCGACGCATCCTCACCGTATGGTTGAACACAAGAATTTGGTTTCTTCGTCTCAGGTGTATCAACGAGCAAGTAGCGAACTGTGTCTTTCTTTCCGTTGTAAATAACCTTAATCGTATCTCCATCTATTGCTCTATCTAATGTAACATTAACCAATTTCTTCTGCTTTTTTGAATGAGGCGTGCCGGCCTTTTGTTCTGTCTGATTATATTCATTAGATTGAGTATCTTGAGAGACTTGCTCCGTCCCATTAGAATCTGAATGGTTTTTGGCTGCGTGATGTGATCCGCAAGCTGCCAAAGTAATACTTAAAACGATTGCGATCATACTGATCAAAATCTTCTTCATATTGATTCCCTCTTTATCATTTTCTCTTTTCGCGATTAAACATCATCATTATAACGATATGGACATTTTTTGTGAATGGAAAATACCCATAACTTCAAGGGAACTTATAACACTTAAATCGCCAATAGTTAACATCCTAATAAGGTGATCAAAACATCACCATCACATAGCGGAAATAAATAATCCTGAAAATAATATTGACTGAAAATGCTTTTGGAATTATGATAATATGAGAAATGACAATAATGTGACAAAAACATTACTACAACATAACAACTAATAGCTTAGGTTTATTCTATTGGCTAAAAATGTAAACGGTTACAAATCCAGAGGCGAAAATCTAAGATAGAGATGACTTTAGTTTTGACTCAATATCCACACTGAAAGAGCTTATTAAGTATTCTTAATAAAGGCAGGGGAAATGGATATGAATGAACATCGAAATCGAAGGTTGAAATTAATAATGATTTCAGCAACTTTTGGAGGGCTTCTCTTTGGATATGACACCGGAGTTATAAATGGAGCTTTACCTTTTATGGCAAGGCCAGATCAGCTTGATTTAACACCGGTTACAGAAGGGCTTGTTACGAGTATTCTTTTATTAGGTGCCGCGTTTGGAGCGTTGTTATGCGGAAGATTAGCGGATCGATATGGCCGCCGTAAAATGATCCTTAATCTTTCCTTTTTATTTTTACTGGCATCACTGGGAACAGCGTTAGCACCTAATGTTTTAATCATGGCGGCCTTTCGTTTTTTACTGGGGCTGGCTGTTGGAGGAGCCTCAGCGATGGTACCGGCCTTTTTAGCAGAAATGGCACCGCATGAGAAGAGAGGGCGTATGGTAACCCAAAATGAACTAATGATTGTTGGCGGGCAATTTTTAGCATATGTTTTTAATGCGATCCTCGGTGTAACAATGGCAAATACGGGACATGTTTGGAGATACATGCTAGTCATTTGTGCTGTTCCGGCTATCATGTTATTTGCCAGTATGCTTAAGGTACCAGAAAGCCCTCGATGGCTAATCACCAAAGGCAAAAAAAGTGAGGCGCTGCGTGTTCTTAAACAAATTCGAGAAGATAAACGTGCGGAAGCTGAATGTAGAGAAATTCAAGAAGCGGTAGAAAAAGATACAACAATAGAAAAGGCATCACTCAAGGACTTTTCTACACCATGGCTGCGCCGTCTTTTATGGATTGGAATCGGTGTTGCCATCGTGAATCAAATTACAGGTGTGAATTCGATTATGTATTATGGCACACAAATCCTTAAAGAATCTGGATTTGGTACAAAAGCGGCTTTAATTGCTAATATTGGAAATGGGCTGATATCAGTTATTGCAGTTATATTTGGGATTTGGCTGGTCGGAAAAGTGAGACGGCGTCCAATATTATTGATTGGTTTGGCGGGGACGACTACAGCGCTCCTATTGATTGCGATTTTCTCAATTGTGCTTGATGGATCTATGGCACTTCCTTATGTAGTGCTTTCTTTGACCGTTTTATTTCTTGCCTTTATGCAAGGGTGTGTAGGACCTGTGACTTGGCTTGTCATAGCGGAAATCTTCCCTCAAAGGTTAAGAGGACTTGGTTCTGGGATAAGTGTTTTTTTCCTTTGGATATTAAACTTTGTGATCGGTTTTGCTTTCCCGATCTTGCTTAGCTCTGTAGGTTTGTTTTTTACATTCTTTATATTTGTGGCTTTAGGTGTATTGGCAATCGGTTTTGTGTACAAATTCATGCCGGAAACAAAGGGGCGTACACTTGAAGAATTAGAAGAGCATTTTCGTTCTCGACACGATCATAATACTCCTGAACAATCAGTTATTGAGGTATAAATATGTTGAAAATCTCTCTTCTTATAGGAGGGATTTTTTTAGTTTCAGAAAAAACAAAATCCCTCTGGTAGAGGGATTTTGATTCAGCATTTTAAGATGTTCTACACGTATAATACTGGAGTTGATACTTTAAAAATCTCGCCATCTCTTATATAAAAACGAGGGATGCGGCGGCTTAATGTAGACACGACTTCATAGTTAATCGTATTGAGCATTTCAGCCACTTCATCAACGGAAATCTCGGCTCCTTTTTGCTTACCGTAAATCACGACTTCTTCTCCTTGTTTACCTTCACCGTTTTCTCCTAAACTGACCATGATCATATCCATTGTTACTCTTCCTGCCACTGGCACTCGTTTTCCGCGATGAAGAACAAACCCGCGATTGGAAAGGGCACGAGAATAGCCGTCAGCATAGCCAATCGGGAGTGTAGCAATGACTTCATTAGGTTCTGCGACGTATGTAGCACCATAGCTAACGGTTCGGGGTTCTGTTCGCATGGTTTTCACATAAGCGATGCGCGCCTTTAAACTTAACGCAGGTTCAAGCTTAACGAGATTTAGTTGTTTAATATAGGCTGAAGGATATAAACCATATAAGCCGATACCTAAACGGATCATATCAGCGCTAAATTCCGGAAATGCGATAGCTGCAGCCGTGTTGCACATATGCACGGTGGGCAGCTCAATCCCCTGTTTTTTTAAAAAGCTGAGAAAACTGATGAATTTTTCGTGCTGCAGCTTTGTGAGTGTTGTGTCAGGTTCATCAGCTGTCGAAAAATGTGTGAAAATCCCTGTCCATCTGAGGAATTTACTTGCCTTTAAGGCTTTCACTACTTCTAAAAGTTCTTCCTTTGTGCGTACACCTAATCGTCCCATGCCGGTATCCACGTTAATATGAATAGCCAGCAGGTTAGCACTCGCTTCTTTTTCCAATATCTCGTTTGCTTCTTTCATCCAATCAACCTGGAATGCTGATAATGTTATATTCCAAGCTGCTGACTTCTTTACACAACTAAGGGATGTAAAACCAAGCACAAGGATAGGTGCTGTAATCCCAGCTTTTCGTAAAACGATTCCTTCCTCCACACTGGCAACAGCGAGTTCACTCGCCCCGTGTTCCAGTGCATGGCGTGCCACTTCTATAGACCCGTGACCATAACCGTTCGCTTTTACGACAGCCATAATTTTGCTCTTATGTGGAATATGACGGCGGATCGCTCGCAAATTCTTTTTAACGGCATCAAGATTGACTTCGATCCAAACTTCTCGGCAAAGCTTTATCATCAACGCTTCCTTCCTTCTTATGGATTATAAATACCACCTATTGCCGCAAGAATAAATGTTAATTGTTGGATGATTCGATCTTATTTTATTCAACTTTATTTGAAATCATTCAACAGCAAATCCATGTGATACGAGAAGGTGCTTATCAATGTTCGAATAATAACAAGTACGGGATACATGAGGCTTGTAAGTGGGGTGTTAATGGGTACGGCGACCGAGGATTACAAAAATGATTATTTGTTTAGGGACATTTTTTTCTAAGGGTAGATGATAACGAGAAATCTAATCAGGAAAAACTTACCGTTCATCAATACAAAGGATACAGGTTAGAATCAGTGTTGTTTGATGTTTGCAGTATAGAAGCACAGAAAAAAGCAAGGAAGTAACAACAACCTTCCTTGCTCCATTGGATTCCTATTAGAGAGCACGCACTTTTGCAAAAGCTTTTATCTTAGCTCCATCATCATTTTGACAACGAATATAATATGTTCCGGTTTTATAGTGTGATACGTCAAGAGTTAGAGTTACACTTTTGCCAGGTTTAACTGTATAGCCGGAAGCGATTGTTCCACCACCTGGTTTTACAATTTTGAATTCAAATGGATTGCTTCCTGTATTCTCAACAAAAACTCTGATTTCGCCATCTTCACTTCCATAATAATCAAAATAAAATTTTCCGTCACCTCTAAACGTTTCTTCCTCCTCTAGTATAATATCGGATTGTGCGGCTGCAAACGCAGAGACTTTTTTAGGTGCGAGGTCAATTGATGCAGCTGAAGCATAAGTAGAGCTTAATCCTGTAATTGAACTAACTAAAATCGAACCTATCACAATTTTCTTAAACACGTTTCTTCATCTCCTATATAAGAAATAAATTACAAAATTATACATTCGATAAAGAGTTGGAAAGACCTTTGGGAAATCCTGTAATTCACAAAAAATACAAAAAGTGTATGTTTATTTCTGGTGAATATTTTATGACGGAGTAAACATGTCATAACATGAGGATGATTAAAGCGTAATCAAGTACGGTCTGAGATAAGCAGGACACTACATATGAAGGCACTGACTGGCTGACTTTTCTCGACAAAGACAAGAGAACAAGAGGGCGTCTATTGTTATGAACATTGGAAGAACCTTTTAAATGAGATGGGTTGAGAAAATTCTGTAAAAGATAATCGGTTGAAAGGCAGTCGATTCCTTGTTCCATAAACCTAACATTAGAGTATATAATTAAACTCGTATTCACAAAAATCGTTTAAGTAAGGGGTATACATGAATAGGGGAGTTAGTTTTCAAATACCGAATGAATATGGAAATTTTCTATGGAGAATACTGCTGCCGGTAGAAATAGCTCATTATAGGTGGCAAACGAGTGGGGAATCTTATTTTGTTGTAGAAGGAGAGCTCGATGATGAGGAGCTTTTTCATGACTACGCAATTGTTGAAGGGGCAGTTTTTGAGCAACAATTAAAAACGAATCATTCTATACCATTTTCGTTGAACTGAAAGCATTTCCATATGGAAAATGGTTAATTAAGTTAATACATATGAAGAGTTTGCTGACAATGATTGCGAACTTGTCCTTTTGATAGCAGATAATAGCTATGTTTCGATTTACTGTAAAAACAAAAAATTCATTGAAAAACTTTACTTCAATGCTTTACAGAATGATTTTGAAGACATTCAATTTATAACTGATGAAAATGACACTAGAACAAGCCTTACTGTATGATAGTCAATAAAAATTAAAGGAGCTAGTACATGACAATGCAAATTAAAATCAAGTATCTAGATGAAACACAAACAAGAATCAGCAAAATTGAGCAGGGAGACTGGATTGATCTTCGGGCAGCTGAAGATGTAACAATCAAAAAAGATGAATTTAAGCTTGTCCCATTAGGTGTTGCAATGGAGCTGCCTGAAGGTTACGAAGCACATGTCGTCCCTCGTTCAAGTACATATAAGAACTTTGGCGTTATTCAAACAAATTCAATGGGTGTTATCGATGAGTCATATAAGGGAGACAACGATTTCTGGTTCTTTCCTGCTTATGCATTGCGTGATACTGAAATTAAGAAGGGTGATCGTATCTGCCAGTTTAGAATCATGAAGAAAATGCCGGCGGTTGAATTGGTTGAAGTTGAGCGTTTGGAGAATGAAGACCGTGGCGGACACGGTTCAACGGGAACGAAGTAGGTAAATAAAAACCTTGGCTGCAATCATGCTGCGTGATCACAATGGAGGTTTCAGCCAAGGTACATATTATCATATGAGGGAATGTAAAAATTATTCAATGTTTATTGATTAAGAGTTATTTTTAATACGATAACTCAATTTTTCATAAAGCATCCTTAAAATGTAAAAGAACCAATACCCTATTAAAGTACCTAGTGTGTTAAGGATTAAATCATCTACATCAAAACTTCTGTAAATTGTTCTTATATACACTGAAAACGTAAGCTGTATTAACTCAATAAACAAAGATATGAAAAATCCAGTTAGCAAGATTCTTTTTACGTTATTTAACTTCGCAAATAAAAGAGGAAACAATAAGCCAACTGGCAGTAATAATATTAGATTTCCTCCAATTGATCTAATTACATAGTATTGCAGACCTTCATGATAAATGTCTAAAAGAAAGTAAAAAGGGATAAAGTTGTTTCCTGATACAAATGGAATATAAGTATCGTCTTTAATATCCTTAATTAAAACAGCATCTATTGGCATAGGGAATAATGTAACACTAATCAAGTTGAAAAAGTAAACCAATAAACAAAAGATAACGATATGTTTATGTATGGGTAGCCGGCCTTTTTTGTAAAGGACTCGTCTTATGAGTGTATAAAATATAAAGCAAAAATAAAGAACCATTAAGTATGGCAAGAGAAAAGCTGAGTCGAGCATAAATACACCACAATTTCCTTTTTAACTCATTTTAACATAAATAGGGAAAAGGGAAGATTCAGATTTCAATAAAAGAATACTTTTATCTAGAATAAAAAAGTAGGACAGGGCAAATAAAAACTACAAATGAAACTAATTTAACGCCAAGTTAATGACTGTTTTCATAAATAAAAAAGCCCCCGGTATGTCGCCGGGGAATAAATAGACGTTTAAGAGATTTAGTGATGTTTTTTATATGATTCGACAAAATCATAATAATGATCATCGTCATCATAATACTTTTTTTCGTAATGATAATCGTGATCATCGTAATACTTTTTATCATGATCATGTTTTTTATCATGGTCATAATACTTTTTGTCGCAATCATAATGTTTTTTATCATGGTCATAATACTTTTTGTCGCAATCATAATGTTTTTTATCATGATCGTAATATTTTTTGTCACAATCATAATGCTTCTTATCATGATCATAATACTTTTTGTAATACGTTTTTTTCCAAGTGTAATACTCTTCTTTATACTTTTTGTAATAACCCAATTAAAGCCCTCCTTTTATTCTAATCGAAATTAATATATGAAGTTTCAATGATATGGTATAGTCAAATGAAATAATAATTGTAAAAAGAGGCTGTTTAAAAACTTTCTGAAAACAAAATGGATAAATTACTTATTAAAATAAGAGCAGGAGAATGGATTCAATTACAATAAATTAGATGAAAGTGTATGGAGAAGAAGAGGGACTTTCAGAAAATGCTGAAGAATATTTGCTTGGTGAAAAGTCAGGAGCTCTATGATATTATTTCTGATGCTGCTTTGGAAGCTCAACAATCAGTAAAACCAGTCAAAACGATTTAAAGAGGGAATGATCTGTTACCAAATACAATAAAAGAAAGTGCAATGATCAAGTGAATGAAATTAGAGAGAATTTATTTTAAAGAAAGCCCAATTGCACATGGACAAATGACAATTGATATTGAGGTAAAATACAATGCATTAAATCAGAAAAAGCTATTGGAGGATTTAATGTGTTTAGACAATTCCCAATTTGGTATACACAAACACCTAACTATTTGAATTTTTATGTGCCGCAATATCAAATCATTTCTTATAATCCTCAACAATGTTATCAACGGTGTATGTACCAAACTGGCGGTAACTATGAGCTATGTGACAGACTATGTTATGGAGAAATACAGGTGTAAAAGAGGGGGGATTAACTCCTCTTTAAACACACAGTGAGTGGAATAAGATCCTCACTTTATCTGCGAGTGCTTAGTATTTGCGATAATATTGCATTCGTAATAAATTATGCTTAGCAACTGAAAATGAAAGAAGGATATGAATAGTCATGACGCAATTCGATAAACAATACAATTCAATTATAAAGGATATTATCAATAATGGAATCTCAGACGAAGAGTTTGAGGTAAGAACCAAGTGGGACTCAGATGGAACACCGGCACATACTCTAAGTGTAATGAGTAAGCAAATGAGATTCGACAACTCAGAGGTTCCGATTTTAACGACAAAAAAGGTTGCCTGGAAAACAGCCATTAAAGAGTTGCTCTGGATTTGGCAGCTGAAATCTAATGATGTTAATGATTTAAACAAGATGGGCGTACATATTTGGGATCAGTGGAAACAAGAAGACGGCACCATCGGACATGCATATGGATTTCAGCTGGGGAAGAAAAACAGAAATCTAAATGAAGAAAAAGTGGATCAGGTAGATTATCTTCTTCATCAATTGCAGAACAACCCGTCTTCACGCAGACACATTACAATGCTGTGGAATCCTGATGATTTAGACGCAATGGCCTTAACGCCATGTGTATACGAAACTCAATGGTATGTTAAGCAAGGTAAGCTCCACCTCGAGGTAAGAGCACGGAGCAATGATATGGCGTTGGGGAATCCATTCAATGTATTCCAGTACAATGTGTTGCAGCGCATGATTGCTCAAGTGACTGGTTATGAGCTTGGAGAATATATCTTTAACATTGGGGACTGCCATGTGTACACACGTCATATAGACAATTTGAAAATTCAAATGGAAAGAGAACAGTTTGAAGCACCTGAACTATGGATCAATCCTGAAGTGAAAGATTTTTATCATTTTACAATCGATGATTTCAAATTAATCAACTATAAACATGGGGACAAGCTTTTATTTGAGGTAGCGGTTTAATGCTGCCTTTTTATTGTGCAGTGAATGGATAGCAGGTATCCTAATTTCATTAAGCAATCTGGAAGATGAATAAAAATTGAAGGACAAACACGTATAATACATAAAAAAGATTAACTCTACAGTTAATCTTTTTTATTCAGAAGAAAATATCCTAACTTTGAAACTAAATACAAAGTAAAAGCAATCATTACAGTTCTAGATATTACAATTCCATGAATAGCTAGATCATATCCAGCAGGTACCAACGCATTTGTATTACACATAAAATATATAGATATTAGAAGTGCTACAATAACTAAAATCATTCCAAAAAGACTTGTTTTTTCATATTTCATACCAATTTCCACCCTTATTAAAGTTAGGTTTAAACAAAAGAGCTGAAGAAACGAACCATGACCAGTATGCTCCAAAGAAAACCGCCAGACAATGCTGGCGGCTTTTTGCTGCTTCGTTTATTTATTAACAGAGATCGTAACGTTATTTCCTGCAACTGAAACCTTTGCGAAATCCTGTGTATCTACCACAGGAGTGACGGCTTTATTGTCGATTGTGATGTTGTTAAAAGATGTCGAAAAGGTTGCTTTGATCGCATCACGCTGGCTTTCATACGAAACAGCCGCGGTAGCAAGTGTTTTCCATTTTGAAATCGTGCCGATGTTGGTTCCTTGAATTTCTGTGATAATCCGTCCGGTGTAGCCGTCATTGTTCGTTCCCCAAAGGGTCATGCGCGTATTGCCGCTTAAATTTTTATAGATTGTCATTTGGACTGTGCTTCCAGGGCGGAAGCCTTTATTGTATGTGAATTTATCTTTTCCTTCGATGTACGTTTCTTCATTTTTGGACCCAACCTTCATGAGGGGCTTCCAGACGTTGTATTGTTTGCTGTACTGAAGCCCGATATCGGCTTCAGTTCCGCTTGTTCCCCTAAATCCTGAATAAATATAGGGAGTAGAGACCGAGTCGTTGTTTTTGACAGTTTCAGGAAGCGTGATTTTAGCTGTAAAAACAGCGCCTGTACTATTCAGATAGGCGCGGCCGCCGATTCCCTTAGGCAGCTGGGATGCTGCTTTTGCGACTTGAGCGTCTGCCGCGGGTAAGACTGGTATACCTGATGAAAGGGTTCCGAAAAGAACTGCTGTTCCTACTGCACCTGCAATCAATACTTTTTTCATCAAAATTCCCCCTTTAGATAGTGGTTTTGCCATTTATTATACCTTATTTTGGAACTGGATTGATGTATATAAATCGACAAAATATTTCATTTTGAGTGGTAAGGGACGAAACGCTTCGCCAATCTGAAAGCTATATACCTTTATCAGAGGAAAGAATGAGATCACATTCGTTTTAACCGATTTGAAATTTTCCTCAAAATAAAAGTACAAATGCTTAAAGAAACGATTATTAAAAGAATGCCCGCTATCGTTTCCCAGCCTGTAAAAAAGAGGTGACGTTTCATCAATGTCTGTCCTTGTAAAATGATAAAAGCACAGATACCGACTAAGAAAAGAAAACAAATACTTAGGATTGCTAACGCTTTACGTGAGTATGTTTTCATTTCATCTTTAAAATACAGCAATACGAAAACAAAGCAGATAACATTGGCTATTGTGCTTATCACCTCAAAGCTTTTCATGACAACTGATATAAATAGACAAAGTAAAATGAGATAAAATACGCTGTTTCTATACAAATAACCTCTCCTTTTATGTATGATCCTCAAAGAGTTTATAAAAGTTTCTTTGTAACTGCAATAAACTGAATGCGCTCACTTATGAACTAACTAAACTATGTACTAAATTTTCATTATTCTTTTTTAGATTCAGTCACCAAGGTTTTCATAGAAAGGGAAGCTTCAGAAATATACTTATAGTGCACAAACAAAAAAAGACCCGGCAATAGCCGGGGGAAAGTAAAAACGAGGAGATGTTAATGGCGTTTAGTAGTGTTTTTTATGCTTCTTATACTCTACAACATAATCATAGTCTTTTTTGTCGTGATCATAATATTTCTTATCATGGTCATAATATTTTTTGTCATAATCACAGTCGTAATATTTTTTATCATGGTGGTCATAGTATTTTTTATCATATTCGTAATACTTCTTATAATACGTTTTTTTGACCGTATAATACTCTTCTTTATATTTTTTGTAATAACCCATATATACTCCTCCTTTAGTGTTAATACGTTTTATTATATGGCGAATAGATTGTGCGGATTGGACAATTTAAATCATAAAGGGAAAAAAGGGCTGTCCAAATGATAAAAAAAAGACAGATGACACAAAAACAAATCAAAATAAAGAGCCGATTTTTCATCGGCCCAAACGATTTATCCTACATTTGTTTGTCTTCTTTGTTTTCTGAGTCATTTTTTCTGATATCCTGAGTCAGTCCGCTTGTTGCTTGTTTAAATTCTGATAAGGCTTTTCCTGCTGCACGGCCAAGCGCCGGCAGTTTATCAGGCCCAAATACTAAAAAACCCACAAACAAAATAACGAGTATTTTTGTGAAGCTTAATTCCATATCCTTTTCCCCCTGATTAAAGTACAACCTTTTAAACAAATTATAAGAGATAGCAGTACAAATGGGAATGCATTTATTTTGAACATTTTAAATCCAGCACAAAGGCAGATTCATAAAACGGCTGCTGCTGAATATAATGTCCAATGTCATCTGCCTAAGAAGCAGGGAGGCAGGCTGGATCAATTATGTAGCTCTGCCGGAAATGATACAAACGTATCTGCGGCTATTATTGAAATAGAGGAGTGGTGTAGCTGATGAGATTTACTAAGGTAGTTGGATTTTTGTCTGTTTTAGGGTTGGCTGCGGTTTTTCCATTAACGGCACAAGCAGAAAAAGCCGGAACTGCGGGGGCTGGAGAGTGGGATAAGTTGGGAACTTACACATATACTTACTCAAGTCCGACGGTATACTCGACCGGAGGAGATTTTAGAGTGTGCCTTTCAGGAAGCACTCCTTTTTCTGTTTCACTGCACTTATATGAGGATGATCCCGGTGACAATCCTGATGATTATGTAGGGGCAAACTATTTTTCACCCGGAGAATGCTACACATTTGGCAGTATTGGAAAATTTGTAGATGGGAGCAATAACAAGGCCGAGTTCTTTGTTACCGATTACTCTGGTAAATCTAAAACTGTTACGTTTTATGATTGATGGACTCAAATTGTGAAGTATAACCCTTGGGAAAGAACAAAAAAGAGAGATACCTCTCTCTTTTTTATTCTTCGACAGCCTTACGAAGCCTTTCATTTACAATGCCAGTCCAGCCGCCATCCATCTTGCCGCGAACGACGGAGCTTTTCTCGTTTGCTTTGCCGATCACTTCATTCGGCTCTTTCCAGCCGCTGTGAATAAGGGTAAACCCTGTCTTTTCCCCCAAGTCTTCTAATTGAAAGGTAACGACCCATCCTTCTGTATCCCATTCAAAAGAAAGTTCAGTTGGAGCTTGAACAGCCAAAACTTTACAAGGGGACGGCCCAAACGGTGATTGTAAGTGAAATTCTTGTCCTTCTTTGAGCTGAAAGTCATTGGGCATAAACCACTTGGCAATGCCTTCTGAAGTAGAGACTGTCTCCCAGACTTTCTGAATGGGAGCCTCCAGGGTAATGCTTTTTGTAATATCCGGTAATGCATTTTCATTGTTTTGAGCCATTGCTTTTACCTCTTGACATATGATGTTTTTTTCAATTCAATCATATAATAACTAATAAGATCATGTCCATAGCGTGCATTATTTATGCTAGAGTTGCTGTTCAACAGCGTGTCAGTTGCCAGTCTGATCTGTGAATGGGAGAATTCTGCATGCACGAGAAAGAGAGAGATGTGTATGCTGTCATTTCGTTCCTGCTTGTTTGCTCAGCCGCAACTGTTATGTTTGAACTGGAATTCCTGTTCAGCCAATTTATTTTGTGATTTTTGTTTTAATAGTAAATGATCCATTTCTAAAACAGGAGGTTTTTTATGCTTGGAAAAATCAAAGCAGCCATAGATAACAGTCCAGGGAAGCCGGCCAGAATTATAGTTAGTGAAAAAGCGTTTCAGCAATTGGAGGAAGAAATGCGCTTTGTTTACGTTTCCAAACCGAAAACGATAATGGGGATTCCTGTGGAAGTTTCAGATCAGGCAGAAAGCTTCAAGCTGGAATTTTAGTTTTCCCAGACTGCTAAAAGGCTCATTTTGTGTTAATTATGCAAAATGGTCAGGTTGATTTCTTTAAAAGCATGATGAAATGTTCATCATGCTTTTTTATTGAGAAAAAAGACGAACATAAAAAATAGGTATACGGGAAAAATAATCCTATTAGAGAGAGGGGAACTGACAGATGGATAACATGATATCAACACTTACTGACTGGAATGTGTGGTTTCAAGCGTTAGTAGTATTTCTCGTTCCATATGTAATCTATAAAGTGTTTACTTGGATTCATGTATAAGAAGGTGCAATGATGAGGTGGCGGAACAATCAGTACAAAACACAGAAGCAGCATAAATCAGATTATTCGACAGCTGAAAAGCAGGATCAGGATGTGTTAACCGGTAACATCGGATACGACTTAGAACATGTAAAAAGAAAAATAGGACATAACGGGGACGTTCATTTCCGTGAGCTTGAAATCACTCAATTACATGTGAAAGCGGCATTGATCTTTGTTGAAGGACTGTCTGATCAGGACTTGATTAATAAAGGACTATCAGTGTTAGTCATGAATCAACCTAATCAGGTAAGCGATGAAATTTCTCAATCCGGCAAAGGTATTTTAACTTCGAAACAGATAAAAAATCAAATCATATCAATCGGTGATGTCATAGAATCAGAGAAAATCAGTGATATCGTGTTGAATGTTTTCATGGGTTCGACAGCGCTTCTCATCGATGGAATACCGCAGGCCTTTCTTCTGGGAACTGTAAAAAAACAAAATCGAAGTATCGAGGAGCCGCTTTCAGAAGCGCTTGTCAGAGGGCCGCGCACAGGCTTTACAGAAGAGTTGAGTACGAATACAGCTCTTTTGAGACAGCAAGGAAAAAATGATCAATTAACATTGCAGAGATTTGAAGTAGGAACACGATTAAAAAAGGATTTAATTATCGCTTATATGAATGACATTGCAGACCCAAAAGTAGTCGAGGAAGTAAGAAAAAGAGTGAGAGGGATTGAGATCGATCATTTGCCGGAGTCAGGCTACGTTGAACAGTTAATTGAGGATAATTATTTGAGCCCGTTCCCGCAAGTACAGAGTACAGAACGTCCTGATCGCGTCATAAGCGGATTAATGGAAGGAAGAGTAGCTATTCTGCTAGACGGCACTCCGTTTGCTTTGATTGTTCCAGTCACTTTCAGCATGATGCTTCAATCGCCTGAAGATTATTATGAACGGTGGTTCCCGAGCTCGCTCATCAGATTGCTGAGGTTCATCGCAGCAATGATAACGTTATTCGCACCCGCTTTATATATATCATTTATTTCTTTTCATCCTGGGTTAATTCCGACCAAGCTGGCGATTTCAATTTCCGGGACGCGCCAAGGTGTTCCGTTCCCATCTCTGATTGAAGCCTTATTTATGGAAGTCGCGATCGAAATTTTAAGAGAGGCGGGGCTTCGTTTGCCAAAACCAATTGGACCCGCAATAGGCATAGTTGGCGGATTAATCATCGGGGAAGCAGCTGTGCAGGCGGGGATTGTCAGTCCAATCATGGTCATTGTTGTTGCGCTCACAGCAATTTCTTCATTTGCCATCCCGCATTATAGCACAGGTATAGCACTTCGGATGCTTCGGTTTGGCGCGATGTTTTGTGCGGCGGTGTTTGGATTGTTTGGAGTCATTATGTATTATCTGCTGCTAAGCAGCCATGTCGTAAAGCTAAAGAGCTTTGGTGTGCCATACGCAAGTCCGGCAGTGCCCTATCACTTAAAAGATTGGAAAGACTTTGTTATCAGAATGCCTCTTTTAGTCATGAAGCGCCGGCCTAAAATGATGAATACAGATAATACAAAACGGGTGAAGTGATGAACTCGACAGGATGGTGATAAAGTCTCATGTTCAGTCCAACCAGTAAAATCACAACCGCTCAGGCAACGATTATCATCATTAATTATATGCTTGCTGCCGGAGTTCTTACGCTCCCTCGGACAGTAACAGAACAAACACAATCTCCTGATGGATGGATTTCAGTTTTATTAGGCGGGGTCCTAGCGGTAATAGCCGGGATGATTATAGTTAAATTAAGCCAGCAGTATCCTAAGGAGACCTTTTATGAATACTCCCGACATATTGTAGGAAAATGGCTCGGGCATCTGATCAGTATTGTTTTTATTACTTATTTTCTGGCACTCGGTGCATTTGAAGTCAGAGTCATGTCCGAAATCGTGGATTTTTTTCTCCTCGAAGGGACACCGTCTTGGGCCATCATTATGACAGTTCTTT
Organism: Bacillus sp. SG20033; assembly: GCF_044570195.1. Taxonomy (NCBI): domain Bacteria; kingdom Bacillati; phylum Bacillota; class Bacilli; order Caryophanales; family Bacillaceae; genus Bacillus; species Bacillus sp. SG20033. The sequence continues at coordinate 2,118,687 of NZ_CP172606.1, forward strand.
GGATTGGGCTTTATTCAATTACACAAGGCCTAGATCCGATTGCACGGCTTTTTGAAATGATTTTTCCGATTACGGTCATCATCTTTTTAACGATAGCCCTCATGAGTTTAGGCATATTTGAGATCAACAATTTGCGCCCTGTATTAGGTGATGGAATCATGCCGGTTCTTAGAGGTGTAAAGACAACGAACCTTTCATTTACATGTTCAGAAATTATGTTCATTTTAGTAGCATTTATGAAAAAGCCGAAAAATGCGGTGAAAGCAGTTGTGATCGGGACAGGCGTTGTGACCAGTTTTTATATGATTACGATGATTATGGTCATCGGTGCACTATCAGTTGAGGGAGTTGTGACGAGAACATGGCCGGGGCTTGACCTGATGAGAAGTTTTGAAATACCTGGTTTAATATTTGAACGGTTTGAATCATTTCTCCTTGTGATTTGGATTATGCAGCTTTTTGCCACGTTTATTATCACTTTTTATGCAGCTTCCCTGGGAGTCTCACAAGTTTTTAAAAAGAAACCCCTTTCATGTATGTTTGGGCTGCTTCCTGTTATATATATCCTCTCTTGCATGCCGAAAAATGAAAATGACGTCTTTATATTGGGCGATACGGTCAGTCATATCGCTTTGTATATATTTGGCGCTTTGCCGATTTTGCTGTTAGTCATTTCGAAATGGAGGAAAAGAGGTGAAAAGTAAACTAAAACGTCAATTGCCTGCTATGGTCATAGTATGTCTGCTGCTGATTTGCGTAACAGGATGCTGGAGCAGTCGGGAAATAGAAGATCTCGGTCTCACATTCGCTATCGCAATTGATAAAGGAAAAGAAACGAACACTGAAAAAGAGTTAAAAGAAGAGGGCGGGAGCTATCCGAAAAAAGACAACATTACGCTGACCTATCAATTTGTTAATGAAAAAGCGGCAGGCGCGGGCACAAGCGGGGGAGGCGGTAGCGGACAAGGAGCGCAAAAAGCGTACATTAATATAAGTGAAACAGGGGATTCATTACAGCAGATCGGAAGTGAGGTTGCATTAAGACGGGACCGAGAAGTGTTTAGCCCGCATTTAAAAGTTGTTGTCATGAGTGAAGATGTGCTGCACACATTTCCTATCGACGAAATGCTGGATCAATTTTTTCGTGATAATGAAATCAGGCTGAGCTGTCTTGTTTTATCTGCTAAAGGGGAAGCAAGAGACGCTCTCCAGCTGAAAGAGAACGGAGAAATCCCGGCTTTTCGGCTGATTGGATTAGGTGAAAATGAACATAAAGTTTCCAGAATACTTCCCCCTATGACACTCGCGAAACTAATTGGAAAACTGCATTCTGGCAGCAGTTTTTTACTGCAAAATGTGGTTGCGGCGAATGGAGCGGTCAAGTATTCCGGAGCAGCTGTAATCAACGGAAAATCCAAAAAAATGATAGGCACTTTAAATGAATATGAAACTGAGGGGATTACATGGATTAGAGGAGAAGGGAAAGGCGGAGTTGTCAAAAGCCATGATAAAAAGAGCCAACAGACGTTAGCGTACGATATCAATAAAATCAAAAGCAAAATTCAGCCAATCGTAAAAGGGAAAGATATTTCATTCCATGTCGATATTGAATCAGAAGGCGATTTGGTTGAAAACTGGAACACAAAAGAGGCGTTGGACACCCAGTTTATAGATCGTCTCGAAACGACTATTGAAAACGAGGTAAAGAAAATAGTTGGTCAGGTATTAAAAAAAATTCAGCATGATTATAAAGCAGATGTTGCGGGTTTTGATGAATCTTTAAGACTTACATATCCTCACTTTTGGAAAAGGGTGAAAAATAACTGGGATGACACCTTCAGTAAAGCCGACATCACATACAGTGTGAACGTCACAATTACTCATTACGGCACGGTTAAAACTCAGTAATGAATCCCAAGGAAGAGAAGGAAACCTCTCTTCTCTTTTTTATGCATTTTTTAGGATAAAGATACTTTTTTTGGAGAGATATACACTTTTCAAATCGACCAATATGCTAATATAGGAATTGCTTGAAATGGAAGGGAGAAGGGGCTGTGAGGCAGAAACCGATTTATGTAGAAATCGAAATGAAATCTGATCTGGATAAACTCTGGGAATATACACAAAACCCATCACTGCATAAGGAATGGGATCTCCGGTTTTCAAATATTACGTATTTGAATAGTCAGCCATGCGAAAAACAGAAGTTTCTTTACGAAACAAGGGTAGGCTTTGGATTAAAGGTGTTAGGTACAGGAGAAACCGTCGGTGTTTTCAACAAATGTTCATCTGAAAGGTCTTCTTCACTGGCTTTTGGCTCTGATCATCCGTTATCTCTGATTCGGCATGGAAGCGGCTACTGGAAGTATATACAGAGAGAAAATGGGAAAATGACGTTTTTAACACAGTATCAATACAAAACAGCCTACGGACTGCCGGGAAGATGGATCGATCGTTTATTATTTCGGCCCCTGCTTGGCTGGGCGACTGCCTGGAGCTTTGATGCATTAAGGCTTTGGGTTGAGAAAAATAAACATCCGAAGCGCTTCATTCGATCCGCTATCATCTATGTGTTCATGTGTCTATTTTTCAGCCTGTTTTGGTTTTATCAAGGCTTTGCAGGTGTTGAAACAAGCATTTTGGCAGGAACAGCGGAGATAGGCTTAGCTATTTTGTGGCTGCTTCCTTTAAAAAGAAAATGGATCATTCATGGTGTCCAGGCTTGTATTTTTGCTGGGTTCGCTTGTCTAGGTTCTGAGATATTCATATGGGTTCTGTTGAGTGTGTTTTCTGCGGCAAGCGGCGCTCTTAGCCTGCAGCTCCCCAGCGCCAGGCGCACAAAACGAAAGAGAAAGAAGTGACATTGTGAGTTCGATTTATGAAAAATCAATTATTAACTATCATTTGCTGCATCCCAAGCTGCGGAAACGGTACCAATTAGACGGGTCTCAAACATTCAGCGGGACGGGAACGATGTCAGAAATAAGCGGAGGCTCTTTTCTGGTTAGAATGCTGTTAAAGCTGGGTGTTTTTTTCAGATGCTTCTTTTCAGAAAGAGGCAAAGACATTCCATTTACAATACAAAATAGAACTTGTCTTTTGAAATCGCAACATACAGGGATAGAATGGAATCGTACATTTTTCTTTAAAGGCAAAAAACGTTTCTTTGACGCGATAATGATATATGACGAGAAAGAAAATAGAATACTTGATTTCTTCGGCAAACCTCATCTGCTGTTGTCTGTTTTGACGTTCGAGGCATCTCTTGACGGCTCTCTTACAATCACATCGGGAAAGCAGTGGCTATTGATATGTGGAAAAAGAATCCCGTTGCCGAAATGGCTGACCGGTACATCCGTAGTTTGCGAAACGTTTGATGAAAAAAAGAATTGTTTCACCATTGAAGTGCATGTGCAAAATACAATTCTCGGCACTCTTTTCTTTTATAAAGGAACGTTTCAGGAGGAAGAGAGAGAATCATGAAACGAAATGGCATAGTCAGTACGCTTTGTTTTATAGGATTTCTTGCAGCGGAAGCACAGGATATTTCAGTGCCAGAGGCACTCGTTTTGTTATCCATTCTTTTTTTCGTGCCGGGAATTTTTCCTTTTGTTTTTCGTCAATCGCCGGTTCGTGCTGCTCAGTTTATGGAAAACGGGCTAATCCAGTGCTATCCGGCAGCCGCATTCTTTGCGGTGCTGGCTCTAGTGACGGAGGTTGGTGGTTTCTCACTTATCTGGTGGATGTACACAGTTTTTATTGCATTGTATGCGATCCTCCGCCTTTGGGAAACAAAGATACATAGAATCGAAGAGACATCAGTTTTGTTCGGTCTTATTTATTTGGCGGGAGGAGGATTTTGGTTTTTTGCTTATGCTGCCCATTTGCAGATCATGCAATTTGGCCCTCTCATCATTTTGCTGACTGCTGTCCACTTTCACTATTCTGCTTTTCTGATCCCGATCTTCAACGGATTACTCGGCAGAACCATTAGAAAACATCGGATGTTGTATAGTTGGATAACATGGGTGATTTTGCTTTCGCCCCTTCTTATCGCACTGGGCATCACATATTCAAAAACACTTGATGTCATTGCGGTTAGCATTTATATGGCGGCGATTTATCTTCATGCATTTTTGGTGTTCACGGCAGCTTTTCGCACCAAGACGGGGACATTTCTTATTCGGGTTTCTTCCGCTGTTTTAATGATAACGATTGCTTTCTCGATGATTTATTCATTTGGTGTATTTCGGCAAGAAGTTACATTGACCATCAATCAGATGATTTGGATTCACGGTTTTGTCAACGCGTTTGGTGTTATCTTGCCCGCTCTCATAGGGTGGAGAATAGAGGATCCGAAGTCTTTTGATGCAGACAGTGTAAAGACATTCAGCCGTATCTACGGAAAAAGAAAGATTGGAGAAGAATTTTTAGCTAGCATTCAAGCTGAAAATAACGCTCGGTACAGCGGACTTGTGGATGATATGGGCAGCCTGCGTTCAAAAGATTTTTCACCAGAAAAACTGGCGCCGCTCATTCTTTCGTTTTATGAACAAACCATCGAATACAATATGAAAGCAAAAGTAACATGGAGCACGTGGTTTCGGCCGCTTGCAATTGTTTACGAATGGTTCAGCAGAAGAATCGGCCAAATACATCTTTCGACGAACCCTGACTGGTATAGGATGTACAGCAAGATAAGAGGTGTTCATTCTAAAAAAGACGGAAGGGAAAGAGTACGTGCCTGGATTAGAACAAATGAAAAAAACGAAACCATTTTTACCGCTCTTTATTCAGTGTATCGTTCAAATGGAGAGGGGTATATGAATATTTCTTTACCGCTTCCATTCAGCAGCATGACAGGTGTTTTAAAACCATATCATCATCAGGAGAAGCTGGTTTTAACAAGCAGGCGGAGAAAAAGCAGAGCGGGGGATGAGGGAATTTATCTGCAAACAAGAGCGGGAACTTGTCCGCTTCCTTTATCTGAAACCTTTCTGATAGAAGCTGCACATGACAACAAATTAACCGCTGTTCATCATATGTGGCTGTTTGGAATAAAATTTCTAACTGTTCATTATAGCATTACACATATTAACCAGCCTATTGAAAGAACCTAACACAAAGAAGAAGCTTCGTCTGCCAGTTGTAATGAGATGAACTGTTTTTAAAAAATTCTGCGCCGCATCAAGACAGGAAAGGAAGGGTTTATGGTGTTTTATATCAGTTTATTTCTGATTCTTTGGCTGGCTGCGGGGTTTGCAGTGGGAATGAAACAAGTGTATGTCGATCAGCTGTTTGATAAAGCTGTGATCGAAAGACTGGAAAAAGAAGCGAATGATCATGGACACGCTGACCGGATGATCAAACAGCGCGTCCTTTATATTGCAGCAGTGACATTAAGCGGGTTTATTTCTGTTTATTATGAAATGAAAACAATCCCGCAAAGGCGAAACATAAGAAAAATTGAAAAAAACATCATGAAATTAAATCAAGCAAAAAAACGAAGAATGAAGAGAAAATAAAAAATGCACAGGCCAAAGGGCTGGTGCATTTTTGTTTTGTATGGAAATGGGGGATGTGGTGCCAGCTTACTTTTCATAAATTCAAAAATGAGAAGAACAGCGCCCGGGCTAATGGTATATAATATTGTGAATTTAACAAAAATTTAACAAGGAGGACAAGAGAATTCGTGCTAAAGCCTCAAAGAGACCTACATCCTGTTGATTTGGACTTAGAGGCGGAGTAGATGAAACCGGCCAAAGTATCCCTGCTCCGCCGTTTGCTCCATTCCTTGAAGCATGTTGATTGTAACATAGCCAAACGTTTTCCATCAACTATTAAAATTGTAAAATTATTGTTTATTTTTATGGTATTTACTCCGATTTCTTCAATTTATGCTGAAGATGTATATCAGAATTTTGAGGAATTAAAAAACAATGAAGATCCTTCTAATTACGACATTTTTACGAAAGAAACCGGAAGCCCTGTTCTTGTTTTAGCTATTCACGGAGGAGGTATTGAAGGCGGGACAAGTGAAGTAGCGAGAGAACTCAGCAAAGAGTACTCGATGTATTTATTTGAAGGCTTAAAATCGACAGGAAACTCAGTCCTGCACATTACGAGCACGCACTTTGATGAACCTCGGGCCCTTAAAATGACGGGAAATCATGAATATGTCATTTCATTACACGGGTACGCAGAAGAAGATCAGCAGATCGAAGTCGGCGGTACAGATCGCGTAAGAGCGGCAGATTTAGTTGAGAAATTGCAGCATGCCGGTTTTCCTGCTGTATTGCTCAATACGGACCATCCACATGCGGGCGTTAGTCCGAATAACATTGCAAATAAATCAAAAACAGGTTTAAGTATCCAGATAGAAATGAGCACTGGCTTTCGAAAGTCTTTGTTCGGCATCTTTTCTTTAAAAAGCAGAGCTGTTACTCAAAATGAGAGGTTTTATAAGTTTACAGAAGTGATGTTCCGTTTTCTCAAAAATAGCTACTGAAAAATAGGAGGCGATAAGACAGCCTCCTATTCTTTATGCTTCTCATTCGTTTCGGGAAACAGCTCGTCCGCGGCTTCCGTTTGATACTGCAACGTGTTATCTCTCGCTGACAGTTCATTTCGGAAATTTTCATCAAGTACATTTTTCAGTAAATACCGATGAAAAAAGTATTCAAAAACAGTAAGACAGGCAGCGGAAAGGAGAGCTGCTCCAAATGGTGAGAAATCGTTTCTTGTTTGGGTTAAAACAAATACCCAAAGAATAACGAATGAAAGGCCAAAGTCAGCCAATGAAGCTGTAATATTGTTTGTTCTGGGTAAGACGAGCATGTCACCAGAAAGATAGGAAACAAAACCTAAGAAAAGTGCAATAAACATCACACTTAAGAAGGATGCGTGATAGACTCTGTCCAAAATCACATATAAAAGGGCGAGAGTGAAAGCAATCTTTGAAGCAAGCGCAATGATATGTTTCATTTGACCACCTAATTTGTTATTTTTTGAAGAAAATTCTTGGGCGTAAACAAATGATAAATAATGCAATTCAAAACCATTCATAATGGTCATGTTACTATTTTAAACAGTCCGTTTTTGTTTACACTGGTATTTTTTTTCAGCAGTATGAAACATTCTTATGAAAAAAGACGTATATGTGGATGATCAGCTTTCAAGGGGGGAATGATTTGTGGAGATAAAAGGAATCAATCACTTGCTATTTTCAGTTTCGCATTTGGATACATCGATTGATTTTTATGAAAAAGTGTTTGATGCAAAGCTTTTGGTAAAGGGAAGAACAACTGCATATTTTGACATGAACGGCATCTGGCTAGCGCTTAATGAAGAACCAGACATCCCGAGAAATGACATTAAGCTTTCTTATACCCATATTGCTTTTACAATTGAAGATCATGAATTTGAGGAGGTATCAGCTAAATTAAAAAGACTTCATGTCAATATTCTGCCTGGCAGAGAACGAGATGAACGCGATCGAAAATCAATTTATTTTACCGACCCTGACGGCCACAAATTTGAATTTCATACCGGAACCCTTCAAGACAGGCTTCGATATTACAAACAAGAAAAAACGCATATGCACTTTTATGATGAAACGGCCTTTTAATATCACACCATATTTCATATAAGGTTAAATTTAAAGAAGGGTGTTGGTGGAGACTTTATGTTTGGGGAAGGTTTCTACCCGACTTGTTCAACGATGCCATATTTTTTGAACTGCACAAGTGATTGGGTGAAGGTGAAATTGAAATATATCACATTTTATAAGAAGAAAGCGAGCTGTTTTAACAGAAAGATGAACTAATTAGACTGTGTACTAAATTTTCAGTATATTTCAATTGCCTCGCCCCTTAATAAATATGAAACCGCATCCTTCCACGACCTAAAAAATGAAACGTTTTTAAGAAGATAGCGTCTAATATTCTAAACGTTCATATTTTGATAAAAGTTTCCTGAAGGAAAGAAAATTTCTTGACTTCAACAATCTTTTGGTGGATAATTATGGTGTAAACATGATGTTCTTTTTCCTCCTATTCAGGCTCGCACCCAAAAGTCAGGGCGAGCCTGCTTTTTTTGAACAACAAACCCCCTCTCCGTAAAGGAAAAGGGGGTTATTTCATGCATCTGATAGATCAATAGATTAATGGACGGTTCTGAACACGCCAATCACTTTCCCTAGAATGCTGACATTCTGCAAAATGATAGGTTCCATCGTTGGGTTCTCAGGCTGCAAGCGAATGTGTGTATCCTCTTTATAGAATCGTTTTACAGTTGCTTCATCATCTTCTGTCATCGCAACTACAATTTCCCCATTGTTCGCTGTGTTTTGCTGTTTAACGATGACATAGTCCTTATCGAGAATACCAGCATCTATCATACTGTCTCCCATAATCTCCAGCATAAATACATGCTCGTCTGGAGGAACCATGCGGTCAGGGAGCGGAAAATATTCTTCAATATTTTCTACTGCTGTAATAGGAGATCCCGCCGTGACTTTCCCGATGACCGGTACATTAACGACCTGGCTTTGCGGAATGTCTACTTCTTCATCAAGAATTTCTATTGCTCTTGGTTTTGTCGGATCCCGTCTGATCAGCCCTTTTGTTTCCAAGCGGGCCAAATGGCCGTGGACAGTAGAGCTGGACGCAAGCCCGACAGCCTCTCCGATCTCTCTCACGGAAGGCGGATATCCTTTTGATTTAACCTCTGCTTTAATAAAACGGAGGATATCAAGTTGCCTTTTTGATAGCTTCGTCATTTTTCGCACCTCAAAACGTCGATTTTAAGAAGATTATAGCATGATTTTCCTTACAGTACAAACATAGGTTCGAAAAAACAATTGACAGAAACGTTTGTTCGTATATACTGAAATTATAAAAATGCGAACAAACATTCCTGTTGGAGGTTATGATCATGAGTAAAGAATCTATTATTTTTGTCGGTCTGTTCACAGTGATTTTGAACGCGGTTATCCTTATGCTGTCATATACAAGCAGCGGCCAAGAGCTTAATCAATATGTTAAAATAGAAGTCCAGCAAGGCGACACACTCTGGTCAATTGCTGATCAGGTAGCAGATACAAAAAAGATAAACAAAAATGATTTTATTGAATGGGTAGCTGATAAAAATCAACTTCAAACCTCTGATATCCAGCCGGGTGATGAGTTAGTGATCCCATTGAAAAAGAAGCATCAGGATGCATATGAATTAGCAACTGTAAGATAGAGAGGAAAGAGAGATAAAATGAAAGCACTCATTTATGCCCGTGTAAGCACAAATAAAGAACAGCAGGAAACGTCATTAAAGCGGCAGGAGGAGGAGCTTACGGCCATTGCAGCGGAGAACGGCATGGAAGTGGTCAAAGTGATTTCAGAAAAAGCCAGCGGATATGAAATGGATCGGGATGGTGTGTTTGAGCTGCTTGATGAGATTAAGAACGCTGGTATTGATGTCATTTTGGTTCAAGACGAGACAAGGCTCGGGCGGGGAAACGCAAAAATCGCACTGCTTCATTGTATTTACAGAGAAGGTGTGAAAGTCTATACAACGGCTCATAGAGGTGAACTGGAGTTATCGGAGGCTGACTCAATGGTCTTGGAAATCGTCAGCATTGTGGAAGAGTATCAGCGAAAGATTCACAACATGAAAATCAGACGGGGAATGAAACGTGCAGTAAAAAACGGTTTTAAACCGCAAAAAAACTTAAAAAACCAACATGGGAACAGTGGAAAAGAAAAAATAGAGGTGCCAATCTCAGAGATCGTCCGCCTGAGAGCGAATAAACTGACGTTTGCTGAAATCGCGGCTACCCTAAGAGGGTTTGGCTATGATGTCTCTAAAGCAACCGTTCACCGGCGTTTTCAGGAATACATAGAGAATGAAGAGACAGCAGAGTGAATCAGTTGTAAAACTTTTTTTGATCTAGTACTATATAGACAAAATGCAATAAAGGAGTTTAACATGATTTCAAACGCGAAAATTGCCAGAATTAATGAGCTTGCTGCCAAAGCTAAAGCTGGCGTTATTACAGAAGAAGAAAAAGCAGAACAGCAAAAGCTCCGTCAAGAGTATTTGAAAGGTTTTCGTTCTTCTATGAAGAACACGTTAAAAAGTGTGAAAATCATTGACCCAGAAGGCAATGATGTAACACCAGAAAAGCTAAAAAGAGAACAAAGAAATAACAAACTTCACTAATATAAGAGGAATACGGCAATATCGTATTCCTCTTTTGCATATACTATAATCAAAACTCTTATGTGACAAAATTCAACAAGTTTCTCTCAAATTTAAGCTGAAACAGTTGAGAAAAAGTCGTCAGACATTTATGATGTAAGGGTACAACACATAAGGAAGGGGATTTTTATGGATACAATTGAAAAGAAATCAGTTGCTACCATTCGCACACTGTCAATAGACGCTATTGAAAAAGCAAATTCTGGTCACCCAGGGATGCCGATGGGAGCCGCTCCAATGGCATACACGCTGTGGACAAAATTTATGAACGTAAGTCCGGCAAACCCTGGCTGGTTTAACCGTGACCGTTTTGTTTTATCTGCTGGACACGGGTCAGCACTATTATACAGCATGCTTCATTTAAGCGGGTTTGATCTTAGTATTGAAGATCTTAAGGGATTCCGCCAGTGGGGCAGCAAAACACCAGGACATCCGGAATTCGGACATACTGCCGGTGTTGATGCTACAACAGGTCCGCTTGGCCAAGGAATTGCCATGGCAGTCGGTATGGCAATTGCTGAACGCCATTTAGCGGAAACATACAACCGCGATTCATTTAACGTAGTCGATCATTATACATACAGTATTTGCGGTGATGGTGATTTAATGGAAGGTATTTCTTCTGAAGCCGCTTCACTCGCAGGCCATCTTCAGCTTGGCCGTCTGATCGTACTATACGATTCTAATGACATCTCTCTTGATGGAGACCTCGACCGTTCATTCTCTGAAAACGTGAAACAGCGTTTTGAAGCAATGAATTGGGAAGTTCTTTATGTTGAGGATGGAAACAATATTGAAGAATTAACAGCGGCTATCGAAAAAGCACGCCAAAATGAAAAGAAACCTACATTAATTGAAGTGAAAACGACAATCGGATTCGGTTCACCTAACCGTGCCGGTACATCCGGTGTTCACGGTGCGCCGCTTGGTAAAGAGGAAAGCAAATTAACAAAAGAAGCTTATGCGTGGACATATGAAGAAGACTTCTACGTTCCGTCAGAAGTTTATGAGCATTTCGCTGCAGCTGTTAAAGAATCAGGTGAGAAAAAAGAACAAGAATGGAATGCTCAATTCGCTAAATATAAAGAAGTTTATCCTGAACTTGCTGAACAGCTTGAACTGGCAATCAAAGGAGAGCTTCCGAAGGACTGGGATCAAGAGGTTCCTGTGTATGAAAAAGGAAGCAGCCTGGCATCCCGTGCATCTTCCGGTGAAGTTCTCAACGGACTTGCGAAAAAAATTCCTTTCTTTGTCGGAGGTTCTGCTGACCTAGCGGGATCGAACAAAACGACTATTAAAAATGCCGGTGATTTTACAGCGGTTGATTACTCAGGCAAAAACTTCTGGTTTGGTGTACGTGAATTTGCGATGGGTGCAGCCTTAAACGGTATGGCGCTTCATGGCGGTCTTCGTGTATTCGGCGGAACTTTCTTTGTCTTCTCTGATTACCTGCGTCCTGCGATTCGCCTTGCAGCGTTAATGGGCCTTCCTGTGACATATGTCTTCACACATGACAGTATTGCGGTAGGTGAAGACGGTCCGACGCACGAGCCTGTTGAACAGCTTGCTTCACTCCGTGCGATGCCTAACCTTTCTTTGATCCGTCCAGCAGACGGCAATGAGACAGCAGCAGCATGGAAGCTTGCAGTGCAAAGCACTGACCACCCAACAGCGCTAGTGCTTACACGTCAAAACCTTCCTACCATCGATCAAACATCTGAAGAAGCATTGGAAGGAGTAGAAAAAGGTGCATATGTCGTTTCTAAATCTAAAAACGAAACACCTGACGCTCTTCTCATCGCTTCCGGATCAGAGGTAGGTCTTGCGATTGAAGCGCAGGCTGAATTGGCAAAAGAAAATATCGATGTTTCTGTTGTCAGCATGCCTTCAATGGACCGTTTTGAGAAACAATCTGATGAATACAAAAACGAAGTCCTTCCTGCAGATGTGAAAAAACGTCTTGCAATTGAAATGGGCTCATCATTTGGATGGGGCAAATACACGGGGCTTGAAGGTGACGTTCTCGGCATAGACCGATTCGGTGCATCTGCTCCTGGTGAAACCATCATTAACGAATACGGCTTCTCAGTTCCGAACGTAGTGAATCGAGTTAAGGCATTAATCAATAAGTAAGCTTTTGAAAGAGGATGAGTCAAATCATCCTCTTTTTCTTGTTTATCCGACAAAAATAGTATTGGCTGTTTAACAGTAATAGACAATTCTTTCTTTTCTTCTTTTGTATAATAGAGAGCAAATGAAATGCTGCTGGAAAAGGGGATGAAAAGATGGAACGTCACTACTATACGTACCTGATCAAAGAGGAATTTGCCAATCACTATTTCGGCCGGGAATCGGTTATGTTTGAGCTGTTTCAAGACTATCATTGGACAAGCCTTGAAAAGCAGCAGTATGAAATGACAGAGAAACAGATTCAATATATTACACAACCAATCCCGATTTTACATATGCATCAGCGGTTAAAAATGAATTTAAACAAGACGGATTACAGGCAGCTGGATTATATTTATAGAATAGCTTTGCCGAAAGCAAAAGGCCACGCGACGTTTATGATGAAGGAGCACATGATAGAAATTGTGGCTTCGGGAGATTACGAGGCAGAAACGATATTCTTTGAAGTGTTAAGAAAAGTAAGCCCTTGCTTTTTAGCAATGGATTTCAATTCGAAGCGTTACGGATGGCTAAATCCGGTGAAAGAAAGAAATTTTGTCTAAAACCGAAGAAAAAGAGATGTAAATGTTGTATAATAGCTTTTGGTTTAGTACACTTTAAACTAGACAACATGAAGGAGGAAATAAAATGACTTTATGGGTTGGCATCCTAGTGGGCGTTGTTGCATTGCTCATAGGTGTTGCACTCGGGTTTTTTATTGCTCGTAAATATATGATGAGCTACCTGAAAAAGAATCCGCCTATTAATGAACAAATGTTACGCATGATGATGATGCAAATGGGAATGAAACCTTCTCAAAAGAAAATCAATCAAATGATGAAAGCCATGAATAATCAAACGAAATAATACGTAAAGATTATGATATAGAGAAACATGGTTATAAAATAAAAAACCCTTATACGGGTTTTTTATTTTGCAATCATTCATCACCCGCTACTGCTCGAAGGCGCTGCTTTTGATATTGTATGAGAAGATGGTCAAGCTCCTGACTGAGCTCTATCGTAATATGAGATGTCATTCCGTTCGCCATGACAATTTGCAGCAGCTCTGCTCTTTTTTTTTCAATTTCTTTTAATAGATGCTCTCTAATCACAGGGATGTATCCTTTCATACATTAGATCTTCAAAGTGAATGTTTATATTATATCCATATTTATACTAATTTTCAAATGAGAAGGAGTATAATGTCTCAATGTCAAATTAAATTATATAAGTTTTTTCTGAAAATAGAAATCCTTCAAGTGAAAGTGTTAAAAAAATGAAATGATTTTGTCATAACTTGAAGGAATGTCAAATCATGAAGGGATGATGACATGGGAGACGTGAATTATTTTTTGACATTCGGTGCGGGTTTTTTATCCTTTATTTCGCCTTGCTGCCTGCCGCTTTACCCAGCTTTTTTGTCATATATTACAGGGGTCAGCATGGACGATGTAAAAACAGAAAAGCTGCTGCTGCAGAAAAGAAGCCTGTTTCATACTTTGTGTTTTTTGCTTGGCTTTTCAGTCATTTTTATTGCTTTAGGCTATGGAACATCTTTTATTGGCAGCCTGTTTAGGGATTATCACGATGCGATTCGGCAAATTGGCGCGTTGCTTATTATTTTGTTCGGTTTCATTACACTCGGTGTGTTCCGGCCTGAGGCTATGATGAAAGAGCGGAGAATCCATTTTAAGCATAAACCAAGCGGGTTTTTAGGGTCGGTCTTAATCGGAATGGCATTTGCAGCTGGATGGACACCATGTACCGGTCCGATATTAGGTGCTGTTATCACACTTGCAGGCACCAATCCGGGCTCAGCGGTGCCATACATGATGTTATATGTACTCGGTTTTGCGGTACCGTTTCTTTTATTGTCTTTTTTTATCACAAAGCTGAAGTGGATAAGGAAGAACCAGCTTTTCATTATGAAAGCTGGCGGCGTTTTGATGATTGTGATTGGTGTGCTGTTATTCTTTAATTGGATGAGCCTGATCATTATTTTGCTGTCAGATCTTTTTGGAGGCTTTACTGGTTTTTGACGGTAAATTACTTTCGTACTACTACTAATCCTTTTGTTTTTGGTACAATAAGACTATTATCTGTGGAAATCGATTGTTGGAGGGGAATATGACAAGAGTTTTAGTTGTAGACGACGCCAAGTTCATGAGAGTGAAAATCAGAGAGATCTTGGAAGAGGCAAATTACATAATCGCAGGCGAAGCGGCGGACGGTGAACAAGCAGCGGACCTGTATAAAAAACTGCGCCCGGACCTTGTGACAATGGATATTACAATGCCGGTGAAAAACGGGATAAAAGCGCTTCGTGATATCTTAACCTTTGATCCTAAAGCGAAGGTCATCATGTGCACCGCCATGCGCCAGCAAAGAATTGTAACGGAAGCAATTGAGCTGGGGGCAAAGGATTTTATTGTTAAGCCGTTTGAGGAAACGAAAGTGCTGGAAGCTGTAAGCCGCGTTATGGGACATTAAAGTCATTTCTTTTCAAAATGGTTTTTTTTATTGTTTTGGAGTATAGTATATAGTATCAACACTCCGAGAAACAAAGGAATGATAAGTATGATGATTATAGTTTCATCGATTATTGCTGTGTTAATGGCTGTAGCTGTGATGGTGGTCAGAATAAAGTCCTCTGACAAGCCTGTTTCACCAAAAAAAATCATTCTTCCGCCGATTTTTATGAGTACGGGAGCGTTAATGTTTTTATTTCCGGTATTTTGGGTAACTGGTGCAGAGTTTTTGGAAGCATTCACTTTAGGTGTGATTTTCTCTATTTTTCTAATCAAAACTTCTAAGTTCGAAATTAAAAATAATGAAATTTACATGAAACGCTCTAAAGCATTTGTTTTTATATTAGTCGGTCTTTTGGTGATCAGAATCGTGATGAAATCGATCTTGAGCACATCAATTGATTATGGTGCACTGAGCGGAATGTTTTGGATTCTGGCTTTCGGTATGATTGTGCCTTGGAGAATCGCCATGTATTTATCATATCGAAAACTTCATAACGAGCTGCAGTCATCTAATATTCAAATGAATTAAAAAACCTTTCCTCTTGTCAGGAAAGGTTTTTTATTTGAGAAGGGTCTGATAAGGTTCCAAATCGATTTTTTTGTCCCGCAGATGCCTTTTTAAGAAGGTATGGTCTCTTTTAGGAGTTGCGAGAATATAGCCTTTGATCATAAGTTGCTGATCAATCTTTGCTACCTTTTCTTTTAATGCAAGCTCACCGATTTTGCCTGCGATTTTAGCTTTTGCTGCATCTCTGAACAGTTCTGGCACCGGCGCAGTCAATTCATCTAGAAACTGTTTGTTTTCATCGTTCCATAAATGTCTGCTGTTTTCAATATAGTAATCCTGCCAATCAAGCTCTGATCTGCCGTCCTCTTTTGGTAAACGCTTTAAAAACTTTCGAAACATGAAAAAACCGCCGATTGATAATAAGACTACCATTATGATCACCCAAAACAGAATAAACCATAAAAACCATCCTTCCAGCATCAATCATTCCCCCTTATTCTAACCATATTGTATACGAAGAGAGATTAGAAGAACACAGTAAAAAAAGAATAGAAAAAAGTGATAGACGTCTAGTCAAAAGAGATAGTAGATCATATTCTATTGTATAGTGAATCTGCTATTTGGCCATGGGAGAGTCACTAGAGGGTATTTGACGATAAATGGACGGAAAAAAAGTCACTTTCATAATAGGGGATGAAAGTGACTTTTTATGTTTAGCTGAGAGGAAATTGAAGAGAAAAAGAAGAGCCATCTTCTGTTTCTTTATTGACGGCGACTGTGAGTATTTGATTTTCGCATTCGGCTTGAATGGTTTTGTCATTAAAATAAAAAGGAAGCATCATTTGTTTTTCAAAAGTCTGTCCTGACGATTTGACAGTTAAGATGAACTCGCATCCAGAAAGGGTAACTGTTACTTGTGTAGGCTGTAAAAAAGTCAGATCCGCTTCTATAATATACTGCTGACTTGTTTCATATAAATCAATAGGCAATGTTTCGTCGTACCAGGCGAAGGGGTCTTCAAAAAATTGCCGAAGCCATTCATCCATACTATCGAAATCATTCGCATCGTTGCGTTTTGAATGGTCCATGGAAGCATTCCTCCACATATCAACCTTGCTTTACATCATATGCGGTGGATTATAATGGGTGAACGCATAAAAAAACAGACCTAAGGTCTGCTTTTCTTACATATCATGGCTTGAGTTGTGCTTTTGTCTTGTATGGTTTCGGTTCTTTACTTTTTTGCTTCCGCTTAGAGGCTCAGGTTGGCCGGGATTGTGTCCTTTAGGGGCGTTTTTATGCATATCTTTACTTGTATTCTTATTGGTCATAAAATGAGAACCTCCTTAAAAGAGTTTGGTGTTATTGATTGGTTTTTCTTTTTTTGTTATTTTGGCGTTCTGCTTCAGTCAGTACAAGCTGGTCGTTTTCAATGTAGCCGGCGCCTTTGCCTTGGCTTTTTGCGTCATTCATTCCGTTAATGACGTGATTCGCTTTTCTTTTGACCATCATTATCACCTCAATCATAATATGGCTCCTTTTATTGTGTTATATGAGAGAGCGTAAACAGTAAAAATTACCGGTACATTTTTCTCATAAGTCGAACTTATTGTATTTAATAAAAACATTGATATTTACTTATGTATGATTTTGTTTTAATATGAAATTGTGAGAAAATTGTGATGGAATGTAATGTTCATCTGAGAATGATCTGATCTGAAGGGGGATTTTGGAGAATGGCAAACGAGCAAAAAACTGCAGCAAAAGACGTTTTCCAAGCGAGAAAAACGTTTACTACAAATGGGAAAACATATCATTACTACTCTTTAAAAGCGTTAGAAGATTCAGGTATCGGAAAGGTTTCGAAGCTTCCTTATTCCATCAAAGTTCTTTTAGAATCAGTATTGCGTCAAGTTGACGGCTTCGTTATCAAAAAAGAACACGTGGAAAATTTGGCAAAATGGGGAACTGCCGAATTAAAGGATATCGACGTTCCGTTCAAACCGTCTCGTGTTATTTTACAAGACTTCACAGGGGTTCCGGCAGTAGTAGATCTGGCTTCACTGCGTAAAGCAATGGCAGCTGTCGGCGGAGATCCTGATAAAATCAACCCTGAAATTCCTGTTGATCTCGTTATCGACCACTCTGTACAGGTAGATAAAGCGGGTACAGAAGATGCATTAGCAGTAAATATGGACTTGGAATTCGAAAGAAATGCAGAGCGCTACAAATTTTTAAGCTGGGCAAAGAAAGCGTTTAACAATTATCAGGCAGTGCCGCCTGCAACAGGTATTGTGCACCAGGTCAACCTTGAGTTCTTGGCAAGTGTTGTCCATGCCATTGAAGAAGACGGCGAGCTTGTAACGTATCCTGATACGCTTGTCGGAACAGACTCACACACAACAATGATTAACGGTATCGGTGTTCTCGGCTGGGGTGTCGGTGGAATTGAAGCTGAAGCGGGAATGCTTGGACAGCCTTCTTATTTCCCAGTTCCAGAGGTAATCGGCGCGAAACTTGTCGGCAAGCTTCCAAACGGAACAACAGCTACTGACTTGGCGTTAAAAGTAACACAAGTGCTGCGTGAAAAAGGCGTTGTCGGTAAATTTGTTGAATTCTTCGGACCGGGAATTGCTGAACTGCCGCTTGCAGATCGCGCAACAATTGCGAATATGGCTCCGGAATACGGTGCTACATGTGGATTCTTCCCAGTAGATGAAGAAGCGCTTAACTACCTGCGCCTGACAGGCCGTGATCCTGAACATATTGATGTTGTTGAAGCATACTGCAGAAGCAATGGCTTGTTCTACACTCCAGATGCGGAAGACCCTCAATTTACTGATGTGGTTGAAATTGACCTGTCTCAAATTGAAGCAAACTTATCGGGTCCAAAGCGTCCTCAGGATTTGATCCCGCTATCTGCTATGCAGGAAACGTTTAAAAAGCAATTAGTCAGCCCTGCAGGTAACCAAGGATTCGGTTTAAATGCTGAGGAAGAAAATAAGGAAATTAAGTTTAAACTCCTTAACGGCGAAGAAACAGTTATGAAAACGGGTGCGATCGCCATTGCTGCGATTACAAGCTGTACAAATACATCAAACCCATACGTGCTGATCGGCGCCGGACTGGTAGCGAAAAAAGCGGTTGAGTTAGGGCTTAAGGTGCCTAATTACGTGAAAACGTCACTTGCACCGGGTTCTAAAGTTGTTACAGGATATCTTGTGAATTCAGGCCTTCTTCCATACATGAAAGAGCTTGGCTTTAACCTCGTTGGCTACGGTTGTACAACATGTATCGGGAACTCAGGTCCGCTTTCACCGGAAATCGAAGAAGCGGTTGCGAAAAATGATCTTCTGATTACGTCTGTCCTTTCCGGAAACCGTAACTTTGAAGGACGTATTCACCCGCTTGTTAAAGGCAACTATCTTGCTTCACCACCGCTTGTTGTGGCATATGCGCTGGCTGGAACGGTGAACATTAACCTAAAAACCGACCCGATCGGTGTGGGCAAGGATGGTCAAAACGTATACTTTAATGATATTTGGCCGTCAATGGACGAAATCAATGCACTTGTTAAGCAAACTGTTACGCCAGAGCTATTCCGCAAAGAGTATGAAACAGTATTTGATGACAACAAGCGCTGGAACGAAATTGAAACAACAGATGAAGCATTATATAAATGGGATAGCGAGTCAACTTACATTCAAAACCCGCCATTCTTCGAAGAAATGTCTGTTGAGCCAGGCAAGGTTGAACCATTAAAAGGTTTGCGAGTTGTCGGTAAATTCGGCGATTCAGTCACAACTGACCATATTTCTCCTGCGGGGGCAATCGGAAAAGATACGCCTGCCGGAAAGTATTTGCAAGAAAAAGGTGTTTCACCTCGTGACTTTAACTCCTACGGCTCCCGCCGCGGAAACCATGAAGTCATGATGAGAGGAACATTTGCCAACATTCGCATCAAAAACCAAATCGCACCGGGTACAGAAGGCGGATTTACGACGTACTGGCCGACTGGTGAAGTAACATCCATCTATGATGCATGCATGAAATACAAAGAAGATAAAACCGGTCTTGTCGTATTAGCAGGAAAAGACTATGGTATGGGATCTTCACGTGACTGGGCTGCAAAAGGAACAAACCTTCTCGGCATCAGAACGGTCATTGCAGAGAGCTTCGAAAGAATTCACAGAAGCAATCTTGTATTCATGGGTGTGCTGCCGCTTCAGTTTAAACAAGGTGAAAATGCGGATACACTCGGCTTAACGGGTAAAGAAGTCATCGAGGTAGATGTTGATGAAACAGTTCGTCCTCGTGACCTTGTGACTGTAAGAGCAATCAATGAAGACGGCAATGTAACAACTTTTGAAGCAGTCGTCCGCTTTGATAGTGAAGTTGAAATTGATTACTACCGCCATGGCGGCATCCTTCAAATGGTGCTTCGTGAAAAAATGAAGCAGTCCTGATGAATTAATAGGAAGAGAAGGCATTTCGCTTTCTCTTCTTTTTATGACACAATGTGCTGCGGAGGTGGCATATGCTGAAAAAATGGCTCGCAGGGATCCTGCTTATCATGCTAGCCGGTTATACGGGATGGAATTTATATCAAACATACAGCAAAAAAGAAGTCGGAATTCAAGAGGGGAAACAAGCACCTGATTTTTCTTTGAAAACGCTGTCAGGAGAGAAAAGCTCTTTACAGGATGCAAAAGGCAAAAAAGTGCTGCTCAATTTTTGGGCAACTTGGTGTAAACCGTGCCGTCAGGAAATGCCTGCGATGGAAAAGCTGCAAAAAGAGTACGCCGACAAACTTGCGGTTGTTGCGGTAAATTTCACTTCAGCTGAGAAAAGTGAGAAACAGGTCCGAGCGTTTGCTGATACGTATGATTTAACATTCCCCATTCTGATTGATAAAAAAGGGATCAATGCTGACTATAACGTGATGTCATATCCAACGACATATATCTTAGATGAAAAAGGTGTTATCCAAGACATACACGTTGGCACCATGACAAAAAAAGAAATGGAACAAAAACTGGATCTTGATTAGATTCAGTTTTTTTTATGCTCAGATATGCTTACAAGTTTTCAGAATTGGAAAAAATAAAAGAATATGCGGAGGTGAGAAGCGTGAAGAAGATGAGAAAACGTTCTTTTCATGAGCTCGTCATGGAAAACAAAAAAGAGCTGATGACCAATACAGAGTATTTAAATCAGCTTGAGGAAAAGCTTGAACAGCGATTTAAGCAAAAATAACCTTTAATTTGTATTCATGTTTACCCCTCCTTTTGAGAAACCTATCTGTTGAGGAGGGATAAACATGGGAAACAACAAGAAAAACGGTCAGCCTCAATATGCTCCAAGCCACTTGGGTACAAAGCCTGTAAAATATAAAGCCAATAAAGGGGAAAAAATGCATGATACTTCAGGACAGCGGCCGATTATCATGCAGACAAAAGGCGAGTAGCGAAAATTCGAGTTTATTTCTAGGAGGTACATCCGAATGACAAAGAACCAAAATCAATATCAGCAGCCTAATCCTGATGATCGTTCTGACAATGTGGAAAAATTGCAGGATATGGTTCAAAATACAATTGAAAATATAGAAGAAGCAGAAGCATCAATGGAGTTTGCTTCAGGAGAAGATAAACAGCGTATCAAAGAAAAAAATGCAAGGCGCGAACAGAGCATTGAAGCGTTTCGTAATGAAATACAGGACGAATCTGCAGCGAGACAAAACGGATACCGTTCTTAAAAAACCAGGGAAACCTGGTTTTTTTCTTTCTGATTTGATTATGGTAAAATGGGGCTAAATTGACGTTAAGGGAGCAGAGTAATCTTGCATGTATCAAAAAAAGAAATAGAAGTGCGTTATGCAGAAACAGATCAAATGGGGATTGTCTATCACGCAAATTATCTTGTGTGGATGGAGGTCGGCAGAACGGCCTTGATTAAGGACTTAGGCTTTTTATATAGTGATATGGAAAAAAAAGGCGTTCTGTCCCCAGTCGTTGATATCAATATTTCCTATAAAAAGCCGCTTCATTACGGAGAAACCGCGGTTGTACATACATGGATAGAGGAATATAACGGCTTTAAAACCGTCTATGGTTATCACATTTATAATCCGGCCGGTGAGCTTTCCATCAAAGCCACCTCATCTCATATTTGTGTGGATAAAGAAAGCTTTAAGCCAATTCAATTCCGCAAAGCTTTTCCTGATTGGCACACAGCATATGAAAAGGCCAAAAAATAGGGAAGTGAACGGGATATGGCGTTTGGTGTGAAACGGGAGGAACTTAACCGGTGGAAACAAGCAGTGAAAAGAGGAGAAATCGCATTTTTAACACATTACTGGCTGGATGACCGATTTCCAGAAGCAAAGACTGTGACAAAAGCCGGATGTGCAGACATTGATAAGCTGGTTCAGTGGGGAGCGGCGTACGGGTTAAAAAAAGAATGGCTCCATAAGAAAAGTGAATTTCCTCACTTTGATCTGCTGGGTGAAACACAAAAATATATTTTGGAACAAGAAAACCTAACCGATCATCTTATACGATTTCATTTGTAAAAAAAGAACGCACATGATGTGCGTTCTTTTTTATTGGTATTCAAAAACCGGTTCATCAGCGTCTTCTGAATAGCTGACGAGAAGGTCGTGGTTATCAAAGTACCATAAATCACTTTCTTCAATAAAGAAGGTAATGCCGTCAGCTTCTGCAGTGACTCCAGCCTCTTGTGGGGCATCTTTCGCTACACCGAGAGAAAAACCCTTTTGAACGTTGCTGCAGCCTCCATAGCGGACGAAAAAGCGAACCTGGTCTCCGCTTTCCAAATCGAGTTCTTCTTTATACCAGTTCAATGCGTCTTCGTTAATTGTCATATTCATAACAGAACACCCCTTTGTTCTTCATTTGAATTTTCTCTATTATAAACGTATTAGGCTATTCTGTGTCAAAAGAGAAGTTTTTTAAGCTTATAACCATTTTACTTTAGGTTCTGTTTTATTGATAATTCGTTTAATGTTCGCTCGGTGTCTGTATATCACAAAAATAGTGAGCAGGGTAACGACAATCAATAAATACGTATCATGGACAAAGAAACTATATATAACAGTATAGATCCCTGTTAACATCGATGAGAGTGAAACAAATTTAGTCAAGTATAAAAAGATGAAGAATACCGCAACCATCGTGATAAATAACAGGGGTGCGTAAAATAGCAAAACGCCTCCTGATGTCGCCACGGCTTTACCGCCTTTAAATTTGGCGAAGATGGGAAACACGTGGCCTAAAACCGCAAAGACTCCTGCAAGAAGCGGGTGAATATCAACATGCATGAGAAAAGGCAATGCAGTTGCCAGTGTCCCTTTCAAAATATCTCCGGCTATGACGACCGAACCAGCTTTTACACCCAATGTACGGAATGCATTGGTAGCGCCTAAGTTGCCGCTTCCGTGCTCCCGAATATCAATTCCCTTGGCAAGCTTGCCCACAATTAAGCCAGATGGAATGCTGCCTATCAAGTAGGCCAAAATAATCAATAAAGCAATTAACATCTACATTTCTCCTTTTTCAAATTCCCTTCTTTTTATTTTAACATGAGATGTCATGATCTGATGATAAGTTTTTTTGTAAAGTTTGCTTACAAATCTAATCAAACATGCATCATATTTTGATTTCTCCTGTTTTGATCGTGTAAAATAAGTGAAAAAGGAGTGACACACGATGCAAAACCCTTCTAAAGCGGAAATTAAAGAGATTCTTCAAAGAAGCAAACGTATAGCGGTAGTAGGGCTTTCAGACCGTCCGGATAGAACGTCACATATGGTTTCAAAAGCAATGCAGGACGCGGGTTATGAAATTATCCCTGTGAACCCTACAATTGATGAGGCGCTAGGTGTCAAAGCCGTTTCATCTTTAAAAGAGATAGACGGTCCGATTGACATCGTAAATGTATTCCGGCGCTCAGAACAGCTTCCTGGAGTGGCGGAAGAGTTTTTAGAGACAGATGCGCCAGTATTTTGGGCACAGCAAGGGCTAGTTAATGAGGAAGCATACCAGATGCTAAAAGAAAAAGGCAGAACGGTTATCATGGATCTGTGCATAAAAGTGGCACACGCTGTAACAAAATAGGTGCAGAACTGCAAAAATCCTTGTAAATTCAAGGATTTTTGCTTTTTAATTTTAAGATATTGTTTGCGTATTACGGTGAAACAGATACAATAAAGCTTGAACAGCTTTTTTTGAATACCTTGTCCAGCTGGGTTTCGGCCGTTCGATTTGCGAAGGTCTGCTGCTTTATATATAATAAACAAACATACGTTCTCATAGTGTAAAAACAGCACTAGCCGATGTTTTGAGAAGAACTGATTCGTTAGCTCTATGTTGCGATTGCAAACATATTGGTTATAATGAGGAGTCCAAGGCAGTACTGGCTCGAGGCGAGGTTTATAAAAAATATCTTATATACAAATGATGTGTAACACTGAAAAGAGAAAGACAATGTTAGTTTTTGAAAGGGGTTTGTACGTTTGGCTAGAAAACAGCAATTTGATTACAACGAAGATGCCATACAGGTGCTCGAAGGCCTTGAGGCTGTCAGGAAAAGGCCGGGTATGTATATTGGCTCTACTGACGCGCGGGGTTTGCACCACTTGGTTTATGAAATTGTAGATAACTCTGTCGACGAGGTGCTTGCCGGCCATGGAGATCACATAATCGTCAAAATACATAAAGACAATAGTATTTCTGTACAGGATAGAGGCCGCGGCATGCCGACCGGAATGCATAAGCTCGGCAAACCAACCCCTGAAGTGATTTTAACGGTGCTTCATGCCGGAGGAAAATTCGGCCAAGGCGGCTATAAGACAAGCGGCGGGCTCCACGGAGTTGGTGCATCAGTCGTGAATGCTTTATCTGAATGGCTGACGGTTACCATTGAGCGGGACGGTTTTGTCTATCAGCAGCGATTTGAAAATGGAGGAAAACCGGTTACATCTCTCGAAAAGATCGGCAAAACAAAAAAGACGGGAACTCTTACTCACTTTAAGCCAGATCCAACGATGTTCAGCACAACCACTTATAATTTTGAAACGCTCTCTGAGCGCTTAAGAGAGTCTGCGTTTTTGTTAAAAGGACTGAAAATTGAGCTGATTGATGAACGCAATGACCTGCGTGAGGTCTTTTATTATGAAAACGGCATAGAAGCGTTTGTTGCTTACTTAAATGAAGAAAAAGACGTCTTGTCTGAAGTGGTCTCGTTTGAGGGTGAGCATCATTCTATAGAAGTGGACTTTGCGTTCCAGTTTAACGATGGTTATTCTGAAAATATTTTGTCGTTTGTCAACAATGTCAGAACAAAAGACGGCGGGACGCATGAGTCAGGTGCAAAAACTGCGATGACGCGTGCTTTTAATGAATATGCGCGAAAAGTGGCTTTGCTGAAAGAAAAGGATAAGAACCTTGAAGGCACCGATATAAGGGAAGGGCTTTCAGCCATTATTTCTGTCCGCATTCCTGAGGAGCTTCTTCAATTTGAGGGACAAACAAAAGGAAAGCTCGGTACCAGTGAAGCAAGATCAGCGGTTGATGCGATTGTTTCAGAGCAGCTTGCTTACTTTTTAGAGGAAAATCGGGACACCGCAACGCTTCTTGTCAAAAAAGCAATCAAGGCGAGCCAGGCGCGCGAAGCGGCACGCAAAGCCCGTGAAGAAGCAAGAAGCGGCAAAAAACGAAAAAAATCAGAAGCGACTTTAAGCGGAAAGCTGACGCCTGCGGGTTCAAGAAACCCGGCAAAAAATGAATTGTATCTCGTTGAGGGAGATTCAGCAGGCGGGTCAGCCAAGCAGGGACGAGACCGCAGATTCCAAGCGGTTCTGCCTTTACGCGGTAAAGTCATTAATACAGAAAAAGCTAAGCTTGCTGATATCTTTAAAAATGAAGAGATCAATACGATCATTCATGCGATCGGCGGGGGAGTCGGAGCAGATTTCTCAATCGATGACATCAACTACGACAAAATCATCATTATGACCGATGCCGATACTGACGGCGCCCATATTCAAGTGTTGCTTCTTACCTTTTTCTATCGCTATATGAAACCGCTCATTGAGCATGGCAAGGTGTTCATTGCGCTGCCACCTTTATATAAGGTCAGTAAAGGAAGCGGGAAGAAGGAAATCATTGAATATGCATGGTCTGATGAAGAGATGGGTGATGTCCTGAAAAAAGTCGGCAAAGGCTATACCATTCAACGATATAAGGGTCTTGGAGAGATGAACGCAGACCAGCTTTGGGAAACGACGATGAATCCGGAGTCCCGCACACTTGTTAGGGTCAAAATTGACGATGCGGCACGTGTAGAAAGACGTGTGACGACGTTAATGGGAGACAAAGTAGAGCCGCGCAGAAAGTGGATTGAGAAAAACGTCGCTTTCGGCTTAGATGAAGAAAGCAATATTTTAGAAAATGAAAACTTATCGGTCGCTGAGGAGGTTTAATGATTGTCACAGCCAGAATTATTTCATGATTTACCATTAGAAGAGGTGATCGGCGACCGTTTTGGACGCTACAGTAAATATATTATTCAAGACAGGGCACTGCCCGATGCGAGAGACGGATTAAAGCCGGTACAGCGCAGAATTCTGTATGCAATGCATACAGATGGAAACACGTTTGATAAAAACTTCAGAAAAGCGGCCAAAACGGTCGGTAACGTCATCGGTAACTATCATCCGCACGGTGACAGCTCGGTTTATGAAGCAATGGTGCGGATGAGCCAGGATTGGAAAGTTCGTAATGTGTTAATCGAAATGCATGGAAACAATGGAAGTATCGACGGAGATCCCCCGGCAGCCATGCGTTATACAGAGGCACGATTATCTCCGATTGCATCTGAGCTTCTTCGGGATATTGACAAAAACACGGTTGAATTTGTGCCGAACTTTGATGATACAAGCAAGGAGCCTGTCGTACTCCCGGCGATGTTTCCTAACCTATTGGTCAACGGATCTACCGGGATTTCAGCAGGATACGCGACCGACATTCCCCCTCATCATCTGGGAGAAGTCATTGATGCTGTCATTAAGCGTATTCAAATGCCATCTTGCTCTGTTGATGAACTCATGGAAGTCATTAAAGGGCCTGATTTTCCGACAGGCGGTATTATTCAGGGCGTTGACGGGATAAGAAAAGCTTACGAAACCGGAAAAGGAAAAATCATTATCCGCGGAAAGGCTGAAATTGAAACAATCAGAGGCGGACGAGAACAAATTGTCATTACTGAAATTCCATTTGAAGTAAATAAAGCAAACCTTGTAAAAAAAATGGACGAGTTCCGTATTGATAAAAAGGTTGAAGGCATCTCAGAGGTTCGTGATGAAACGGATCGAACAGGGCTGAGAGTGGTCATTGAACTGAAAAAAGAAGCTGATGCCAAAGGCATTTTGAATTTCTTATATAAAAATACTGATTTGCAGATCACATATAACTTCAATATGGTGGCTATCCATAACCGCCGTCCGATGCTGATGAGCCTGCCGTCTATTTTGGATGCATATATCGGACACCAAAAGGAAGTTGTCACAAACCGGTCCGTTTACGAGCTTCAAAAAGCAAAAGACAGACATCATATCGTAGAAGGGCTCATGAAAGCTTTGTCTATTTTGGATGAAGTGATTGCAACAATCCGTTCTTCTAGCGATAAACGTGACGCTAAAAACAATTTGATCGCCAAATATGAATTTACGGAGCCTCAGGCTGAAGCCATTGTGTCATTGCAGCTATATCGTTTAACCAATACAGATATTACAGCGCTTAAGGAAGAGGCAGAAGAGCTCGGTAAAAAAATTGAAGAGCTCGAATCTATTCTGAGCAATGATAAAAAACTGCTAAAAGTGATTACAAACAGCTTAAAAGCACTGAAAAAGAAATATGCAGATACGAGACGCTCCGTGATTGAAGAAAAAATTGAAGAAATTAAAATCAATCTCGAAGTCATGGTTGCATCTGAGGATGTATATGTAACCGTTACGAAGGATGGTTACCTAAAACGGACGAGCCAGCGCTCATTTGCCGCTTCCAACGGTCAGGACTTCGGAATGAAAGATACGGACAGGATGCTGCATCAGTTTGAAATGAATACGACAGACGTGCTGCTGCTCTTTACGAACAAAGGAAGCTACATCTATTGTCCTGTTCACCAGCTGCCTGATATCAGATGGAAGGACATGGGCCAGCATTTTTCAAATCTGATCACTATTGACCGTGATGAAACGATTGTAAAGGCCATACCGATAAAAGAATTTGATCCGTCGGCATATCTTCTATTCTTTACGAAAAACGGGATGGTGAAAAAGACAGAGCTCACCCATTATAAAGCACAGCGTTATTCTAAGGCGCTTGTGGCCTTAAATCTGAAGGGTGAAGATGAACTGATTGATGTACATGTAACAAATGGGGAAAGCCAGATCTTTATGGCCACTCACTTAGGGTACGGTCTATGGTTTGGAGAAGACGAAGTGAATGTAGTTGGCGCGCGTGCGGCAGGTGTCAAAGGGATTAACTTAAAAGAGGATGACTTTGTTGTCTCCGGTGAGATCCTTCAGCAATCTGATTCAATTGTCTTGTTCACACAGCGGGGAGCGGTAAAACGCATGGGTCTTTCTGAGTTCGAGAAGACATCCCGCGCAAAACGCGGTGTCGTAATGCTAAGGGAACTGAAAAAGAATCCTCATCGTGTTGTAGCACTGTTCGCTTGCGGTCTTGAACAGCGACTAGTGGCAGAAACAGAAAAAGGCGACAGAAAAGAACTGCAGGCAAAAGAGTTGCGGACAAACGACAGATACAGCAATGGCTCTTTCTTTTTTGATGAAGAGGAATCAGGCAAGGTTACAGCTGTTTGGCGCCTTCATACAGAACAATAATAAAAAACCCGTTCATACTATATGAGCGGGTTTCGTTTGTTTTTTATCAGCTTTCATGGTTGGTGAATAGATCTGTTACAGCATGAATGACTTCAATCCCCTGCCATACAAATAAATTCAGCGCTGTGAAAGAAAATAAGCCTAAAATCACCATTCTTAAGATAAACAACATGTTTAACAGCCTCCTCATATTTTCGTTACATAATCGGGTGACGTTGAACATGAAGTTTGCCGAAATAAGACGATTGATAAAATTTGGCCAGTATAAAGCTTTTTTTCCGCTGACGTCTGCGGGAGTATCCCGTACTTTTGCTTTCAGCGGTCAGCAGCAGAACAGCCATTGCCCATAAAGCGGTCAGCGTAAATGCCCCTGTGATGGATTTCTTCTCATCATCAGCATTTTGGCCGGCTTTCATTTCATGCATTTCCTGCTGGTCGGCTACGGCTTTATAATGATGGCCGATATCAAAGGCGTGGGGAATTGAGAACAAATGAAAACTGGCAATCGCCAAGAATAAGATGGATGCTTTCAATATCGTTACTTTTTTCAAATGATCTCCCCCTCCTTTAATATTACTGAATATTTTTATAATAATACCCCAATCCATCCTAAAAGTAAACCTGATTTATTAAATTTAAAAATAAATTTAACCTTGTTAAGTATATATCTTTTTGCTTATTTTTGAAAGAGAAAACTTCTTTTATTAGCATATGTATACCCGGTTTATGGTGTGAATAAAAACATATTTTAAATGATATGTTTGTTGTTTAGGGTTTATTACTTTATTTATGTGCTAAATCAAAGAGAAAGGCAAGAGAATGGGAAGAAATGATTACATTGTTAATAGGGCACTCTTTTTTAAAAGCCAGCTTGCAAGGAATGTTTTTATTCGTAGAAAAATAAAAGAGAAGGGGGCGACAAAGTAACATCTGGCTATGACAATATTCTTCTCGAAAAAACTTCCTAATTCGTCATATTGTGATATAATAAAACTCGTTATGTTAAAAAATCTAACATCAAAATCGAATTCGTGTTGAATTGATGAAAACGGGAGGTAAATATGGAGTCTTTTTTCAATAGTTTAATTAATATTCCAAGTGATTTCATCTGGAATTACCTATTTTATATTTTAATAGGGCTTGGATTATTTTTTACCATACGTTTTGGTTTTATCCAATTCCGTTATTTTATTGAAATGTTCAGAATAGTAGGGGAGAAGCCGGAAGGAAATAAAGGTGTTTCATCTATGCAGGCATTCTTTATTTCGGCCGCATCCCGAGTCGGCACAGGGAATTTGACTGGTGTAGCCTTAGCAATTGCGACAGGCGGACCAGGCGCTGTATTTTGGATGTGGGTAGTGGCTGCAGTAGGCATGGCTTCAAGCTTTGTCGAAAGTACGTTAGCGCAGCTTTATAAGGTAAGAGACGGGGAGGATTTCCGCGGAGGGCCGGCCTACTATATTCAAAAGGGTCTTGGTGCCAGATGGCTTGGCATCGTTTTTGCAATCTTAATTACCGTCTCATTCGGCTTGATTTTTAACGCTGTTCAAACAAATACAATTGCTGGAGCATTGGATGGCGCATTCCATGTGAATAAAATAGTTGTAGCCATAGTTCTGGCGGTTTTAACTGCGTTTATCATTTTCGGCGGTTTAAAACGTGTTGTCGCTGTTTCACAGTTAATTGTGCCGGTTATGGCAGGCATTTATATCCTTATCGCTTTATTTGTTGTTATCACGAATATTACGGCTTTCCCTGGCGTGATCGCTACAATTGTTAAAAATGCTTTAGGTTTTGAACAAGTCGTCGGCGGCGGAATAGGCGGCATCATCGTTATCGGTGCGCAGCGCGGACTTTTTTCAAACGAAGCAGGAATGGGAAGCGCACCAAACGCGGCTGCGACGGCTCATGTATCCCATCCGGCAAAGCAAGGCTTTATTCAAACATTAGGCGTATTTTTCGATACATTTATCATATGTACGTCCACAGCATTTATTATTTTGCTGTACAGTGTAACACCAAAAGGCGACGGCATCCAAGTCACACAGGCTGCTCTTAACCATCATATTGGAGGCTGGGCGCCGACTTTCATCGCAGTCGCAATGT
This sequence comes from Bacillus sp. SG20033, assembly GCF_044570195.1. NCBI lineage: Bacteria > Bacillati > Bacillota > Bacilli > Caryophanales > Bacillaceae > Bacillus > Bacillus sp. SG20033. The sequence goes on from NZ_CP172606.1 coordinate 2,149,182, forward strand.
TCTTGTTTGCATTCAGTTCAGTTGTCGGCAACTATTATTATGGCGAGACAAACATTGAATTTATTAAAACAAGCAAAACATGGCTGAACATTTACCGTATCGCTGTTATTGCTATGGTTGTGTATGGATCTTTATCAGGCTTCCAAATCGTTTGGGATATGGCGGACCTCTTTATGGGTATCATGGCGCTGATCAACTTAATTGTGATTACGCTGCTGTCAAACGTTGCTTACAAAGTGTATAAAGATTACGCGAAACAGCGTAAACAAGGACTTGATCCTGTATTCAAAGCGAAAAACATCCCAGGGCTGAAAAACGCTGAAACATGGGAAGATGAGAAACAAGAAGCATAATTTAAATATAAAACAAAGCTGCATTCAATAGTTGAATGCAGCTTTTTCATTATTGGAAATAAATTTTATTTTTCGACTCGAATGAAAAATGACGTGTAAAGTCCCAATTCAGTCCAGTTTTCTTTGTTCTATATGTGTCATGTGTGTCTTATTCAATGGAGGTAGAGCAAATTGACAGGCTTTTAAACCTCCCAAAAACAAGAAATTAGGTTGATAGACAATCATGAGAAAGATTTTTACAATGAGTTCGTGCTCATAAGAAGTGGAGAGCCAAAATGATACGAAGGAGGAAAAGATCAGCTATGAAACGGTTAATCTCTATTTTTATTACGTGTTTATTGATTACGTTATTGACAATGGGCGGCATGATGGCTTCGCCGGCATCAGCAGCAGGGACAAAAACGCCAGTAGCCAAGAATGGCCAGCTTAGCATAAAAGGTACACAGCTCGTTAACCGTGACGGTAAAGCGGTACAGCTGAAGGGAATCAGTTCACACGGATTGCAATGGTATGGAGAATATGTCAATAAAGACAGCTTAAAATGGCTGAGGGACGATTGGGGTATCACCGTTTTCCGTGCAGCGATGTATACGGCAGATGGCGGTTATATTGACAACCCGTCCGTGAAAAATAAAGTAAAAGAAGCGGTTGAAGCGGCAAAAGAGCTTGGGATATATGTCATCATTGACTGGCATATCTTAAATGACGGTAATCCAAACCAAAATAAAGAGAAGGCAAAAGAATTCTTCAAGGAAATGTCAAGCCTTTACGGAAACACGCCAAACGTCATTTATGAAATTGCAAACGAACCAAACGGTGATGTGAACTGGAAGCGTGATATTAAACCGTATGCGGAAGAAGTGATTTCCGTTATCCGCAAAAATGATCCAGACAACATCATCATTGTCGGAACCGGTACATGGAGCCAGGATGTAAATGATGCTGCCGATGACCAGCTAAAAGATGCAAACGTTATGTACGCGCTTCATTTTTACGCCGGTACTCACGGCCAGTTTTTACGGGATAAAGCAAACTATGCACTCAGCAAAGGAGCACCTATTTTTGTGACAGAATGGGGAACAAGCGACGCGTCTGGCAATGGCGGTGTATTCCTAGATCAATCGAGGGAATGGCTGAATTATCTCGACAGCAAGACCATCAGCTGGGTGAACTGGAATCTTTCTGATAAGCAGGAATCATCCTCAGCTTTAAAGCCGGGGGCATCTAAAACAGGCGGCTGGCGGTTGTCAGATTTATCTGCTTCAGGAACATTCGTTAGAGAAAACATTCTCGGCACCAAAGATGCGACGAAGGACATTCCTGAAACGCCAGCAAAAGATAAACCCACACAGGAAAACGGTATTTCTGTACAATACAGAGCAGGGGATGGGAGTATGAACAGCAACCAAATCCGTCCGCAGCTTCAAATAAAAAATAACGGCAATACCACGGTTGATTTAAAAGATGTCACTGCCCGTTACTGGTATAAAGCGAAAAACAAAGGCCAAAACGTTGACTGTGACTACGCGCAGATTGGATGCGGCAATGTGACACACAAGTTTGTGACGTTGCATAAACCAAAGCAAGGTGCAGATACCTATCTGGAACTTGGGTTTAAAAACGGAACGCTGGGACCGGGAGCAAGCACAGGGAATATTCAGCTTCGTCTTCACAATGATGACTGGAGCAATTATGCACAAAGCGGCGATTATTCCTTTTTCAAATCAAATACGTTTAAAACAACGAAAAAAATCACATTATATGATCAAGGAAAACTGATTTGGGGAACAGAACCAAATTAGTTAAGCTTTTTTTGGCGGACATCAGTAACGATGTCCGTTTTTATCATCTAATAGGAGGTTTGCGTTGTGGATGAAATACTGAAACAGTATATGGTGCTGTACAAAAAAATGAGTAATATGATAAATGGTCCGGACTATCCAGGTAAGGAAAAAGACATCCAGCATCAAAAAGATCAGATAGAAGTTTACGAAAAACAGCTGCAGCAAGGATTTTCTACAGATTATGACTATGATGTGTTTGCTGATTCTGTTATCAAATGCGCATATGGCGATATGACGCTGGAGGATTTAGAAGCCGTTTATTATGGATTGACAACACCATTTTTTTGATTTGTCATTCAGCAGTAAAATTTCAAAATTTCAACTTCTGTCTCACTAACTTAAGTATACTTTGATATTGAGACAGAAATTTATTTATTTTGTTTACTTCCTAGAATATATATTATGTAAACTGTAAAAGATGAAGATTAAAGCTTTGCTGTTTTTATGTACATCCTTTCTTCTTCCCTTCCTGTAATTCAGCAACAAAATAAAAAAGCGATTTCCCAATCGGAAAATCGCCAATTCAGACACTCTATTATTTATTATTTATGTGTGTCTTTGTGCTCTTAACGATTTACAACAAATGTTGTTACGCTTTGAGCTGGAAGATGGGCCCAAAAATGATTGCCTGATACAGTGAGATTCGTTCCAGGTTGTAGATTGCTGCTGCTGCTCGTGATCCATCTAGATACGTTTGAAGCAGATCCATTCTGCAAAACAAAGTTTTGGTTGACCCCTGTGTTACTTTTATTGATAGCAACAATAACGACCTTGTTGTCACCTTTATAGGCTGACACGTAAACGTTCGCATTAGGGTTTTTCGTTGCATCAATCCTTACATAGCCGGGACGCACAAACTTTGAGAAATGAGCCATATTGTAGCCGCGTTTGCTGATCGTACCATCTTCTTTCATAGGTCCATATGATCTTCGGATGTACCACCATACATAAGCTTGAAAGTCCCCCTCTACCATCGCATTGTGAATATGCTGTGAAACATCCAATGCCTCAGGCCATCGATCCGCCGAGTTGTTATCACTGTTTGGATAGTATACTTCCGTCATCCAAAGGTCCTTCCCCGCTCCTTTTTGTTTGAAAAGAGGATAAGGGAATTGGCTGACCTGGGTGCCGTACAGGTGGGTTCCGAGAATATCCATATTGGCAAGAGCCTGCGGATCGTTCAAAATCGGGTCCGACAAATTCTTCAAGTATTGAAATGACTCAGGCGCAATGACGCGGGCATTGATCGATCCGGCGTTTTCTCTCATAAAGCGAAGTATTTCTTGCGGCGTCCACCACGTCCACTCGTGAGCGTAATCAGGCTCGTTTTGTACCGAAATCGCGTAAAGATTCACACCATTATTCTTCATGAAGGTAACAAAATCGTTAAGATGCTGCGCGTATGCTGCGTACTTGTTGTATTTCAGCCGTTTAGCCGATGTGTCACCATTACGATTAAAGGTCTCAACCATATCACTTGGAGGATTCCAAGGAGAAGCAAAAACAATTGCTCCATGTTTGACCGCACTCTTTGCAGTCTCCACCTCTTTATACCAATTATTTCGATTTTCATCTACATGAATTCTTAAGATTGAAAATCCTAACTGGTTCTGTCCATTGCCAAAAGCAGTTTCTCTTTGAGCTGCTGTAAGATCCCCAGCCCAAGCGGGATGATTCATCCCTCCAAAACCGCGAATCACTTGTTTCTCTGCAGATACATTAACTGTTACATCACTTGCTGCCAAAACTTCAGTAGCGCCTGGCCCTAACATGACTGACAGCATAGTGAAACATACTAATAGTACACAAATTGTTTTTTTTATGCGTGGAATCATTTATTCCTCTCCTTCGTCATGTGTCTTTTACGGTATTAAAAAATCTGCATGGCATATCCATAATGGCGGGCTGTTCCGGTGATGGCTCGTACTTCACCCGCCTCGTTTTTAAGCGGTCCCATTACGAGTACTATCTTTGCGTAAACTGCCAGTAATCAAAATTAAACAAGTTTCCTGTACCTGTTCCGGTAAGTACAAAGAATACTTTGTGCACGCCGGTTGCCCCGCTTACCGCAGTTTCTATTTCCCTCCACGTTTGCGCTCCACCTGTTGAAGGTACATTTAGGGTTCCTACAAGTTTACCGTCTGCACTGTCGAGGCGCACTTCTATTTTCCCGCCTATAGTGGATGCTACATTTGCTTTAAATGTCCTGGCACCGCCCGCTCCGAAGTCTGCATTTCCTACAGCAATCCAGTCTCCATTTTGAATGCTTGTTACATGCTGATTATTTACTGGCCCGCCGGGTGCTGTCGATTTCTCTGTCAAAATGCGTCCATTCCAAGCAAACGTTTCAGCTTCTACCCGGTTATATGGGTTTAAATTGGAAAGCTGTGTTACACCTGCATAATTTGCCGCTACCTCTTGAATAGATCCATCTGCATTATGCACCAGCTTATTAATATGTGGAGAACGGTATCCTTTGCCGGCCCCGAACAAAGCGGAACTGACAGTTTGAGCATGGTACACTGCATACCACTCGTTTTTAAAATTGAAAACAGCATGATGGTTGTTTCCGCCGCCTCCGAAAAATGCACCCGGATTTTTCAGGAAATGCCCTCTATATGTAAAGGGACCCATGGGATTTGAACTGGTCATGTAGCCGATCTCACCCGGGGGTTTATTGGCCGGATGTGTGCCGCCGAAATTGATGCAATAGGAGTAATAATATGTTCCGTTATACTTGTGCAATCCCGAATCTTCAAACATGAAAGGCGCATCAATTGTAGATGCACTTCCAACAACACTCGTCATATCAGATCCCAATTTTATGACTCTAGCCGTTTTAGGATTGGCCCATTGTGCCTGCGTTGGGTTTGAACCGCCAGGAACGCCTCCGCCGGCATACAGGTAACCGGTTCCGTCATCATCTACAAATACTGCCGGATCAAAAAGCCATACAACACCAGACATTCCTGGCGTACTTGGCGTTACGAGCGGTTTTCCGATTGGGTCGGTCCATGGACCAATCGGGCTGTCTGCGGTGAGAACCCCGATACCTCCGCCGCTGTTTGCGAAATAAAGGAAGAATTTATCCTTGCCATTAATTTTTTTAACTGCGATTGACGGTGCCCATGACGCACCTGCCCATTTTGCAATTCCACGGCCTCCATTAGCTCCATTGGCACCTGCTACCGGGATGGCTCCGTGGTCTGTCCAGTTCACCATATCCGCTGAAGATATGACGAATACTCTATTCAAATTGGCAAATGAATTATCTTTAATTGTTCCGTTGCTATTATATTCATAGTCATCACTTGACATATAGATGTAGACTCTTCCGTTATAGGTCAGCGCAATCGGATCCGCTCCCAAATGATGGTCGATAAGCGGGTTTGAATTCCCTATATGTTTTGCAATTGTAGTATTTGTGGCAGCATACGCAGACTTCCCAGCTAAGCAGCTCAAAAGTAAAGCAAGAACCCATAAACATACGCTATACTTTTTGCTCATCACTTCACATCCTCCCTTTTCCAAAATAGGGTATTTCCTTTTGAAATTTGATGACAACAGGTCACGAAGAACGCACGCATAAAGTAGCCGGAAGCTGTTTAGCCTGGAAAATTAATTTTGCATACATGGATCGAATGTTCCCAGTTCCTGTTCTGAAAGCTCATCTTCATGTGTTTCCATTCTCTCCTTCCTTCGAGGAGATCGCACCACTCCTTCAAAATTGTTCAAAAAAATTTCCCCATTCCTAGCGACCATTGTCCAGAAAATAAAAAGACAGGATTGTTCATGGCCTCCCACTAATCACATTGAACGGAAATTACATCATTATCCAAGATATCCCTTTATCTAACATCCTACATCATTAAAAAAATTGTGTATAGAAACTTTTGGAGGAGTTAGTGTTCGATTCTACAAAGGAACTGGATACATTTATTCATTGATAAGATGGGGCTAACACTCCGTTTATATTTGTATGTAAAGATAGTTTTCAGACACAAAAAAACAGCCGTCAATGCGGCTGTTTTTTCAAGAGTATAAGAACTATTGAGCGGTATACCCGCTTTTTCATGTTTTGTTCATATTTTATTAATTGTTTATTCAACACTGTCCGCTATAGTAATCCATATCAACAAATATGACTGCCACTCGCATCTTTTATGAAGGGAGGTTCGTTACGCTGAAAGAAAAAATAAAGACATTAGGCCGTTTTTGCACCGTAGGCGTCGGCAATACGCTGATAGATTTTGGTGTCTTCTTTCTTCTTACCGCTTGTCACGTCTCTTATCTGCCGGCGCAGATCTTCTCCTATACTGCAGGTATCGTCAACAGCTATGTGTGGAACCGGAATTGGACGTTTTGTGTGAAAGGTAAGGCTGACGGGAAAGAGATCGTGCGTTTTCTCATGATTAATATTGCCGCGTCGGGGATCACCTTTTTGCTGCTTTATTTGTTTCAAAATTGCGGCTGCTCGCTTTTGGTGAGTAAGCTCGCCGCCACTATCGGCGGAATGATGATGAATTTTATCGGAAACCGAATCTGGGTATTTGGAGATTCGCTGAAAAACATACAGGATCAGGAGTGAAGATGAATGAGAAAAAAAGTGAGAAAAGCGGTTATACCCGCAGCGGGTTTAGGAACGAGATTTCTGCCGGCGACAAAGGCGCAGCCTAAAGAAATGCTCCCAATCGTCGACAAACCAGCAATCCAATATATTGTAGAAGAGGCCGCAGAGTCAGGAATTGAAGATATACTGATTATTACAGGGAGAAACAAACGCTCGATTGAAGATCATTTTGATCGGTCGGCGGAATTGGAATTCAATCTCCGGGAAAAAGGCAAGACGGAGACACTTGAGGAAATGCAGCAGATTGCCGATTTGGCCAACATTCATTACATCCGCCAGAAAGAACCGCTCGGATTAGGCCATGCGGTGCTGTGTGCGGAGCATTTTATCGGAGATGAGCCTTTTGCCGTTCTCTTAGGTGATGATATTATGGTGTCTGAAACACCGGCTCTTCGGCAATTAATGGATGTATATGACGTTTATGGCACAGAGGTTGTCGGTGTACAGTCAGTTCTCCCTGAGGATGTCAGCAAATATGGTATTATAAATACATCAGGGTCTCAAGGGCATGTATACGAAGTGAACGATTTAGTGGAAAAGCCTTCTCCTGAAGAAGCGCCTTCGGAAATCGCAGTGATGGGACGTTATGTGCTGAATTCTTCGATCTTCTCCGTTTTGAAGACAATTGGCAGAGGCGCGGGCAACGAAATTCAGCTGACAGATGCGCTTCGTGAGGTTTGCCGTAAGGAGCCGATCCATGCCCGGCTGCTGGAAGGAAATCGATATGACATTGGCGATAAGCTAGGCTGTTTTAAAGCGAGCACCGAAATCGGCTTAATGCGTCCCGAAATGAGATCTCAGCTTTTGGCCTATTTAGAAGATGTGATGAAACGGGAAACGAAAGAAATGCTGCGGTAAAAAAATTGTAACCATCTTGCTCGTCAATCAGTCATATAATAGTGAAAAAGATTAGGACAGGTTGTGAAGAATGTGGGCAGTTTGATAAGCGAAATTTTAACATGGCTGACGAACATGGGATATGCGGGTATTGCGATTGGGTTAATGATTGAAATCATTCCGAGTGAGATTGTATTAGCTTATGGCGGCTATATGGTATCGGAAGGCACGATTGGATTTATTGGCGCAATTATTGCGGGTGTTATCGGGGGTACTATTGCCCAGATCTTTATTTACTGGATCGGTCGCTATGGCGGCAGGCCATTTCTGGACAAATACGGGAAGTATTTATTGATTAAAAAGCATCATATCGACATGTCGGAAAACTGGTTTCAGAAATACGGCGCCGGAGTTGTCTTCTCGGCTCGTTTTATACCGGTTGTCAGACATGCCATATCCATTCCGGCAGGTATTGCCAGAATGCCTTTTCTCAAATTTGTGGTACTGACTGTGCTTGCTATCATTCCATGGTCTATTCTGTTTGTTTATTTAGGCATACAGCTAGGAAGCCAGTGGGATGATGTTGAGAATATAGCGGGCACTTATACAACACCGATTATGATATTGGCTATTGTCGTGATAGCCCTTTATTTTGTGATTAAGAAACGTACAGCCATATTTAAACGATAGCTAGCGGATATGCATAGGGGTGACTGACGCTCCCCTATGCATATTTTTTTACTTCCGATGTTGATTTGCCAGCTTCAGATTCTCCGCTAAAAATGCGACAAACACTTCATCCCGCACGAGCGATGCGGCATAATTTCTCTTAATAAACCATTCTGCCTCTTCAAACGCTGCGAATGTTTCGTCTTGGGTTTCTCCGTTTATTTGAATATTCCATTCGTTGTCTAAAGGGAAAAGAAAAAATCTCATTTGTGCGCGATTTTCATATAATGATCCATTCGCAGATCCCTTTAGATTATAGATGTTACGGAAGGCATCCGGCCGTACAGGATCAATACGGAAAGCTTCAGCTACAAACAACTCGTATACTTCATCAGTTATTGAACAGCCGGACGCTTTTGCATGCCCTCCGCCGCCATATCGGCCGGCGATTTCTGACACATCGATGTAATCATGAATGGTGCGGAGACTGACTCGTTTTGACCCCATGCTCAAAATCGCAATGTAATCGAGGTGCGGATTATCTTTCCCTAGCCTGTTCCCCAGCTCTGAATGGTACGATTCAGCGTGAACGATGCCTACACAGTGTTCGTGAACAAAGGTTTGTACCATTTCCCTTTTCTTTCTGCGGAGGTAGCGCTCGATTTTTTCGTCTTCTAAATCAAGCAGTTTTTCTTCAAAATCATCGAAGAAAAATTCGTCATGCGCGGAAATGCGCTGGATCATTTTTGCTTCAAATTCATCGATTGACAGCAAAAAGAAAAGATCATTAAGCCGCTTCGCCTGTTTTTGATCGTACCGCTCCCACTCCCATGTATCGTATTGGCGGACGAGCTCTGTGAAATGATCTAAGGTGTTTGTCGGTTTCATGAATCCATTTTCAACGAGATAGCCATATAAAAGCGATGTCGCGGATGTGAGCCTTCCATCATCGTATTCCACCTGGATAAATCCCCATTCATGCTCATTCAAATGAAGGGCTGTTTTATGATGGTCTATGAGCTTCACTTTGCCCCCTGCATGAACATACTCATTCAATCTCTCTTCGTTTTCTTCATTGACGGCGAGATCGGTGATGAATAACGTGTCCTGTCTGTTGCTCTCCTTCGCTTTTTCTAAAAAGTACTGCACTTGTGCGTTTAAGCCGTTGACAGAGTTATACCGGACCTCTACGTCTTTTCCGAACGCCAATTTTGCTACGATTCCGCATCCTACTCCGTCCAAGTCGTTATGTGAATATAAATGATACATAATGTAGGCCCCTTTTTATGATAAACTGACAATTGCCGCTAGAGGTGCGGCAGCCTTTATTTACTATTCTAAAAAACCAAGCGTTTTATGCAATGGTAATTAGTTGACATAATGTTGTTATTGTAAATATATAAAGGAGCGCTTTTTTTGCGCTCCTAAGTTCTTGCTTTTACACCGGATAAACCGGATGCTTTCGATTGGTAAATGTCATTTCCTTTGTCATGTATGCCTTGAGCCGTTTGGCCAGCTCATCACGCAGCGAATTGGCTGGGATAACAGCATCAATGATCATTTCTGAAGCCAGACGGTAGATATTGATGTCCTCTTTGTATTCCTCCCGTTTGCTGCTGATAAATGCGGCTCTCTCTTCTTCTGGCAGCTCGGCGATTTTTTTAGCGTAGACAGCGTTTACAGCGGCCTCAGGGCCCATGACGGCGATTTGGGCGGTTGGGAGCGCTAGACAGCAATCCGGTTCAAATGCCGGCCCTGCCATTGCATACAACCCCGCCCCGTAAGCTTTTCGGACAATGACAGAGAGTTTTGGAACAGTTGCCTCCGACATCGCAGAAATCATTTTCGCTCCGTGTCTGATAATCCCAGCCTGTTCTACTTTTGTGCCAATCATAAAACCGGGGATATCGGCTAAGAACAGCAATGGGATATGAAAAGCGTCACATAAGGTAATGAACTTAGCCGCTTTGTCTGCTGAATCGTGGAATAAGACGCCTCCTTTTACCTTCGGCTGGTTTGCAACAATGCCGATAGGCTGTCCGTGGATTCGTGCGAGGCCCGTCAATAATTCCGGTGCGAATAAGGCTTTGATCTCAAAAAATGAGTCTTCATCTATGACCCGCTCAATCAGCTCATGCATATCAAAAGGTGCGTTTTGATTTTGCGGAATGACGTCGGCAAGCGGAGTGTCGAAGTGTTTTGGCGGGCGTTTCTTATGAATGGGCGCTTTTTCTTGAAAATTTGCCGGAAAGTAAGACAAATAAGCCCGCGCCAGCTGTATGGCTTCTTCTTCAGTTTCTGCAAGAATATCTCCGCAGCCGGAGATTGAGCAATGCATCCGGGCGCCACCCATTTCTTCAAGAGACACTTTTTCGCCAATAACCATTTCCGCCATCCTTGGCGAGCCTAAATACATGGAGGCGTTACCGTCTACCATAACGACGATATCACAGAAGGCCGGAATATAAGCGCCACCTGCTGCAGATGGTCCGAAAAGCAGACAGATTTGCGGAATGCGTCCCGATAATTTGACTTGATTGTAAAAAATTCTTCCTGCACCGCGTCTCCCTGGAAAGACATTGATTTGGTCGGTAATTCGGGCGCCTGCCGAATCGACTAAATAAATGAGCGGACAGTTTAATTTTTCGGCGGTTTCTTGAATTCTGATGATTTTTTCAACTGTTTTAGCTCCCCATGACCCCGCTTTCACTGTTGAATCATTCGCCATGACGCAAACAGTTTGGCCGCCGATTTTGCCGATAGCGGTTACAACTCCGTCAGCGGGAAGCCCGTCTGACATACATTCCGCAAAAAAAGCGTCTTCTAGCTCAATGTCATCGTCAAAGAGAAGGGAAAGCCGCTCTCTGACAAAGAGCTTGCCTTTTTCCCGATTGCTTTGATGATACTTTTCCGCTCCGCCTTTTCGAATCCGTTCAGCCCGTTCTGTTCGTTCCTTTTCATAATCCATCAGCATTGCCTCCCTTTTATATTCCCTTGTATACGGCCCGTCTTTTTTCTTGAAAGGCCTGAAGCCCTTCTCTCCTGTCTTTTGTCGGGATGGTTTGTTCATACGCTTTTTGTTCAATCGCAAGGCCTGTAGCGAGATCTGTCTCCAATCCTTTATTGATTGCAAATTTAGCCTGACGGACAGCGATCGGCCCGTTGGCAGAAATGGCTGCGGCCAGTTCCTCTGCTTTTGGCATAAGGTCATAAGGAGCCGTGACATGCTCTACAAGGCCGATTTCTTTTGCTTCGTGTGCGGTCACGCGTCTGCCTGTATAAATGAATTCTTTTGCTTTTCCTCTGCCAATCAGCCGGGGCAGCCTTTGGGTCCCTCCAGCGCCTGGGATAATAGCTAACCCTGTTTCCGGAAGTCCCAGCACAGCTGATTCAGTTGCGATTCGAAGGTCGCATGCCAATGCCAATTCTAGTCCGCCGCCTAATGCGCTTCCATTTATCGCAGCTATGACCGGCTGCGGCAAGGCATCAAGTAAAGCCGCCGTTCTTTGAATGAGAGATACACTTTCCAGAACCTGATCTTCTTTCAGTTTTATCCGTTCCTTCAGGTCTGCCCCTGCACAAAACGCTTTTTCACCGGTGCCTGTGAGGATGACACAGCGGATGTTTGAGTTGAATTCAATTTCCTGAAGAATCATTTGCAGGTTTCTAAGCATTTCCGCTGAAAGAGCATTTGCTGCCTGAGGCCTGTTTAAGGTGATCAACGCAATATGTTCATTTTTAACAGTAAAAAGAATAGAGTCTCCCATTGTATGCGTCCTCCCTTTTATCAAGATGATTTAAACACCTGTAAATTTCTGCTCGGCAGCGGTTTGCCCATTTTTTCTTCTATCCATTTTGCCGCAGATAGCAGTTTTTCGAGCTTTACATTTGTTTTGATATCCATCTGTTCAAGCATGTACACGATATCCTCAGTTGCGGCGTTTCCTGATGAACCTGGCGCATATGGGCATCCCCCAAGCCCGCCTGCCGAGCCGTCGAACACCGTGATGCCCATTTGGAGTGCTGTGACCATGTTGGCCAGAGCGGTTCCTCTCGTATCATGAAAATGCAAGGCAATTTGATTAGCCGGGAATCGTGCCAAAAGAGCTTCAAGTACAGTTTCCACTTGGGCGGGATTAGCCGCTCCAATCGTATCTCCAAGCGACAGTTCAGAAATTCCAAATTCAAATAGAGCTTCTGAAAGGCGAATGACTTGTTCAATGGGGACATCTTTTTCGTACGGACAGCCGAATACAGTCGAGAGGTAGGCTCTTGTTGTGAGGTTTGCTTTTTTTGCGTCGTTGTTTACTTGTTTGAGTATATGAAGGGATTCAGAAGTGGATTTATTGATGTTTTTTCTGTTGTGCGTCTCGCTGGCGGACATAAAAACGCAAGCTTCGTCAATGCCTCCTTCAAGCGCATTCTCCAGTCCTCTTTGATTCGGGACAAGTGCCGCGTACGTTACCCCTTTTTCACGGTTGATGCCTTTTGCTACGTCGATAGCATCTCGAAGCGCCGGAATCCATTTCGGGTGAACGAAGGATGTGATTTCAATATACGAAAGCCCTGTCCGGGAAAGCTGGTTGATCCAGGTTATTTTATCCTCTGTTGCGATCCATACGGGCTCGTTTTGTAAGCCGTCACGCGGGCCGACTTCTTTGATTGTCACTTTTTTAGGATATGACATGGTCTTCCTCCAAATTATTGAGTGGAATCGCTCAGTTCGAGCAGTACGTCTCCTTCATTTACAAAGTCGCCTTCATTTTTTTTGACTTCTTTTACGATTCCGCTTCTATCTGCAACGATCGGGATTTCCATTTTCATCGATTCCAAAATGGCTACCTCCTGGCCCTTTTCGATTTGGTCGCCGGCTTTGACGTGGACTTTCCACAGGTTTCCTGCCATTTGTATGCTAACCGTCATGACAACTGCCTCCTTTATAGGTGTTGTTTCAAAAAGTCAGTCGTGACATCCCCTTCTTTAAATGCCTTTGTTGCCGCAGCCTGTATGAGAAGCGGAAGATTTGTTTTGATTCCCTCTACACGATAGTCGCGAAGCGCTGTCTCTAGTTTTTCAATTGCTTCTGTTCTGGTTTGGCCTTTGACAATCATCTTAGCGATCATCGGGTCATAAAAAGGGGTAACGGTGCTGTCTTTTGCTACCGCACATTCGTGTCTGACTCCTTTTTGGTCAGGAAGTGAAAACGCAGTGATCGTACCTGGTGACGGGAAGAAGGTCTTGGGATCTTCCGCGTATATTCGAACCTCTATCGCATGCCCGTTCCGTTGGATGTCTTTTTGGGAGAATGTGAGTGTATGGCCCGCAGCAATCCGCAGCTGCTGCTCAACTAAGTCCAGGCCTGTTATTTCTTCAGTCACGGGGTGTTCAACTTGCAGTCTCGTATTCATTTCGAGGAAATAAAAATTTTGCTTCTGGTCAACTATAAATTCGATGGTGCCTGCGTTCGTATAGCCGATTGCCTTCGCTGCTTTTACCGCTGTTTGCCCGATCTTCATTCTTAGTTCATCGTCTACAAATGGAGACGGTGCTTCTTCAATGACTTTTTGGTGGCGCCTCTGAACAGAGCAATCACGTTCAAACAGATGTACTGTATGGCCGTGTTGATCGGCCAAAAGCTGAACCTCGATGTGACGCGCATGTTCAATAACTTTTTCTATATACATCGACCCGTCACCGAAAAAATCTGCTGCGCGTTTTTTGTTTCCCTCGTACGCTTTTTTTAATGCTTCTTCATTTTCAACACGCTGCATTCCGATGCCGCCTCCGCCCGCTGAAGCTTTCAGCATGACAGGATAGCCGATTTGACTTGCGGTGCGGCAGGCTGCCTCTATATCTCCGAGGGATTCAGAAACGCCCGGCACCACAGGGACTCCTGCAGCCTCCATTGCTTTTCGCGCTTCAATTTTGCTGCCCATCTTTGCGATGATATCAGGGGAAGGCCCGATAAACACGATGTTTTCTTGCTTGCAGCGTTCAGCGAATCGGCTGTTTTCTGATAACAATCCATATCCAGGGTGGATCGCGTCGGCATTTGCTTTTTTCGCCGTCTTTATGATTCTCTCTATATTTAAATAACTTTCACTGACTCTCGATTCCCCGATCAAATAAGCCTCTTTAGCGGCTTTTGTATGGGGCGCGTCCTTGTCTGCTTCTGAATAAACCGCGACCGTTTTAATGCCGAGACGGCTGCATGTTCGGATAATTCTTATTGCAATTTCACCGCGGTTGGCGATCAGTACTTTTGTAAACATGATTTCACCTCATTGACTTGATGATAGGTTGAACATTTCAATCGTTTTTTCTCGCAGTTTATATTTTTGAATTTTGCCTGAGGCCGTCATCGGATAGTCATCCGTAAAAATAACATAACGCGGAATTTTGTGGCGGGCGATTTTCCCTTTGCAATAGGCTTTAAGCTCATCAGGTGAAACGCTTTTACCGTCTTTCAGTTTAATCCAGGCTGCAGCTTCCTCCCCGAATTTGGCGTCAGGCACACCAACGACCTGTACATCTAAAACAGCGGGATGCCGGTATAAAAATTCTTCAATTTCCCGCGGATAAATGTTCTCGCCGCCTCTGATGAGCATATCTTTTAATCTTCCGGTGATGCGGCAGTACCCGTCTTCATCCATGACAGCAAGATCTCCGGTAAACAGCCATTCGTCGTGATTGATTGCTTTTCTGGTCGCTTCTTTGTCTTTATAATAGCCTTTCATGACGTGATAGCCGCGGGTGCACAGTTCTCCCTGCATGCCTCTTTGAACTTCTTGACATGTCCCGGGTTCTACAATTTTCACTTCAGTATGTGGCAGGGCGCGGCCGGTTGTTTCGACTCTTCTTATGAAGGAATCATTTGCTCTCGTTTGAGTAATGACTGGCGAGGCTTCGGTTTGTCCATAGGCGATCGTAATGTCTTTCATGCCCATCCTTTCAATCACAGCTTTCATCACTTCACTTGGACAGGGAGAGCCGGCCATGATTCCTGTTCGGAGCGTCGATAGATCATATGCATCAAAATCCGGATGATGCAGCTCGGCGATAAACATGGTAGGCACACCATGGAGCGCTGTGCATCTCTCTTTTTCTACCGTTTTAAGGACGGTAACGGGATCAAATTCTTGCACGGGTATCATGGCTGCCCCGACCGATACACATGCCAAAACCCCAAGCACGCATCCAAAGCAGTGAAAAAACGGAACCGGGATGCACATGCGGTCTTGAGAGGTTAAAACCATACATTCAGCGATATTGGCAGCGTTATTGATGACATTAAAATGGGTCAGCATCACGCCTTTTGGAAACCCTGTCGTTCCTGATGTGTATTGCATATTAATCACATCGTCTTTATCCAGGCTGTTCATTCTCTCTTCAAGCTCAGCATCTGTCACTGTTTTCGCCAATATCTCTGTATCGTCCCAATGATACATGCCAGGCAACCGTTTATTGCCAATATAGATCAGCGTTTTTAAAAAGGGATAGCGTTCAGATTTCAGTTGGCCGGGCTTTGCTTCTTGCAGTTCTGGAATTAAACTGTTCACGATGTCTGGATAAGAAGTGCCCCTGTATGAATCCATGATAATAAGCGCGGCGGCATCCGATTGCTTTAACAAGTAGTCCAGTTCGTGTGCTTGATAATTGGTATTGACGGTTACGAGCACGGCTCCGATCTTCGCAGTTGCGAACTGGACGGCAAGCCATTCAGGGATATTAGAAGTCCATATGGCGACGTGGTCTCCTTTTCCAATCCCCATCCGCATGAGACCTTTAGCGGTTTGACGGCACAGACTGTCAAATTGAGCGTACGTATAGCGGATATTTCGGTCTGGATACACAACAGCGTCTCGATCGGGATACGCATCAGCTGTTTGTTCCAGCAGCCTGCCGATTGTGGAATGGATGAGTTCAGCCATTCATTGTTCCTCCTTTCTTAATGATGGGAAAGCGTTTACATTTTTATTTTAAAAGCTGTCTGGCGATCACGAGACGCTGAATTTCAGATGTGCCTTCACCGATTTCCATTAATTTTGCGTCCCGCAGCATCCGTTCTACCCCATACTCTTTCATATAGCCTGAACCTCCATGGATTTGAATGGCTTGATTGCAAGCTCTTGTCGCCATTTCAGATGCGAATAGCTTGGCGTACGCCGCTTCTTTGGTGAACGGGTGGTTATGGTCTTTCAGCCAAGCGGCTTTTAACACCATTTGCCGTGCCAGATCAATTTCCATCGCCATGTCAGCAAGCTTAAATTGAATCGCTTGAAAGGAAGAAATCGGCTGTCCAAACTGCTTTCGTTCTTTCGCATATGCCAATGATGCGTCAAGGGCCGCTTGGGCAATGCCGACTGCAAGAGCAGCGATGGAGATTCGCCCTCCGTCCAGCGTATATAGAAACTGTTTAAACCCTTTTGTTGGATCGCCAAGTAAGTTGGCCGCAGGCACTCTTACATCCTCAAGCAAAATTTCCGCTGTATTCGATCCGCGGACGCCCATTTTATCGTACGGGCTCGTAATCGTAAGTCCTGGTGTGTCAGTTGGCACGATTAATGCGGAGATGATGTTTTTTCTGTCTTTGTTTTTGCCTGTTACGGCGGTTACAATAACTGTGCGTGCGTAGCTTGCATTAGTGATCCAGCACTTTTCGCCGTTGATTACATACTCGTCACCATTTGAAATCGCTTTTGTTTGAGTGCCTCCTGCATCTGAGCCGGCATTTGGCTCCGTCAGGCCGAATGATCCGAGTGCTGTGCCTGAAGCCAGCGGCGTCAAATGCGTCTGTTTTTGCTCTTCTGTTCCGAAGTAGTAAAGAGGGCTTGCACCTAGCGAGACCGCTGCAGCATAGCTTAATCCAGTACTGCCGCAGGCTTTGCCGACTTCTTCAACCGCTAAGGCATATGAAATCGTATCACCGCCAGATCCGCCGTATTCTTCTGGAAATGGAATACCCATCAGACCGAGTTCACCCATTTTTTCAAATGTTTGTATCGGGAACTCGCCTGTTTGATCTACATGTTCAGCGTGAGGAGCAATTTCTTTTTTCGCAAAATCTTTTACCATTTCACGCACCATTTGTTGTTCTTTTGTCAGCTCAAAATTCACATCGTTTCCTCCTTCACATCTTTGTAACATCCTATTAGGCGAGTTCTATAATCATTCCCTGACAAGAAAAGTCTGAAAATTAAAACTGAATCATTTTTTATGTGATAATTTCAGCGGAATGAGCAAATACATGCAGTAGGCGCATACCATCCATATCGCAAACGCAATGACTTGGCCCTTTGATAAAGCCGGGAAGATGAGGGAGATTCCAAAGGGAAATCGTATCCATCAATAAACCGACCGCTGATCCCCATATACCTAGCTTGATCACCGCGAACTGTGATTGATCGAGTTTTTGATAGAGAAAGAACACAAGGCATAAAACAAGAGCGGTGCCCGCTTCCAAGAGAAGAAAGTTCGTCAAAAAGGCTTCTTCAGCCGTATCAGTCAACACAGCATCTTCGAACAGCACAAAAAATAATGTGGCACCTAACCAGACTAGAAATGAAAACGTAAAACACGTCCTGTACGTGTTTCTCTTCGATTTTACTTAGTACTAGCTTCTCAGATTCCAATAATGGAAAATGTCCAAACACCGCCTACAGCGGTTTACCATCGTTTCCTGTCTCCAAAATCACTTTTAAAAAAAGACGACTTAGAAAGCCGTCCTTCTCATTTCTTATTTTGTTGTTCGTTTGGAAGCCTTACTTTCGTTATGAAGCCGGTCTGCTGAAGTGACATAATACGTATATTTCTTGTTAGGATCTGCCGTGTTATCTAAGAAGGTTTGCTGCTCATGTGTTTTTCTTTGCGTTGCCAGCAATGTTCTCTGCTTTTTCCCTTCGGCTCTGTATATCGCATAATAGGCTGTTTCTTTCGTTTTTTGATTTGATGGGTGATCTTTAATCTGCAGAAGATTGCCGTTTTTGTCTTCGGTGACTTTCGTAAGCTTCGGTTTTTTTGGGGCGGTATTGTCAAGCCAAGGCATTTGCGGAACCAGTGCCGGCTTGCTGTAAAGATCGGCGATAAGCCTGTCTTTGATGCCAAGCGGATTTTTGTTGAGGTCCTTGAGGCTGAAATGCATGCTTCCTTTCACCAGTTCAAGCTGGCGGTTCAAAGTGATTTGCCGCACATATTCCTCAGGGTCGGACCAAGGCGGATCAAAATTGTTATTGATTTTATATGCTGCCTGGCCAATATATAAGTGAACAGGCCTATTTTTGACTTCATTGCTCCACCAATCAGCCAGCACGTCGTAAGCCGCTGCGTTAAAGCCGATACTCCAATAAATTTGCGGAGCAATATAATCGATGTCGCCTTCTTGGATCCAATGTCTTGTGTCTGCATATAGATCGTCATAATTTCTGACGCCTGCTTTTGTATTCGATCCGGTCGAATCATCTGCGGCGTTTCTCCATACTCCAAAGGGACTGATGCCGAATTTGACATACGGTTTTGCAGCTTTAATTGTTTGGTTGATTTGTTTGACAAGCTGGTTCACATTGTCCCGCCGCCAGTCATCGATATTAGAAAAAGCGCCTTTTCCGTATTGTTCATACTGTGCTTGATCAGGAAATTCCTGTCCTGCTATTTTATAAGGGTAAAAATAATCATCCATATGAACAGCATCGATATCATAATGTTTTACGACTTCTTCAATGCCTTTGACGATAAAATCTCTCGCTTCTGGAATGCCTGGATGATAATACAGCTGGTTTCCGTAGGCGGCAACCCAATCTGGATGTTTTCTTGCCGGGTGACTCTCAGACAATTTATTAAGATCTGTATGATTCATTGTAATACGGTAAGGGTTAAACCACGCGTGAAATTCCAAATTTCGTTTATGGGTTTCTTCAATCATAAATGCAAGAGGATCATAGCCCGGGTCCTTCCCTTGGACACCGGTTAAGTATTCCGACCAAGGCCCGTAAGCTGACGGATAAAAGGCATCAGCCGTCGGTTTTATCTGAACGATAACGGCATTCATTCCCATTTTTTGCACATCGTCCAGCAGTTTGATATACTCCTGTTTTTGCTCTTTCACAGATAACCCTTTTTTGGACGGCCAATCAATATTTAATACGGAAGCAATCCATACGGCTCTCAGCTCCCTGTCAGACTGCGCATTGGCCATAAACGGAACGGAAATGACAAACGTTCCGATGATCAAGCTGACAAGGAAACGGACAATCGACTTTTGGCAAACCTTCATTCTGTTTCTTCTCCCCCATTACATCACTTTCACTATTCGCTATTACGGTATTCCCGGGCTTTAAAAGGGTGATTAACAGAATGTCTATCTCACTAAATAAACGAAAAAAGTCCTAAAGCATGTTGTGAACCGCTTTTAGGACTTTTTATCATTCATCATGGTTTGCAGACTTTTTAACACATCAATAAGTTTTACGCCGACACCGACAGCCGTTTCAAGGATCGCTTGTGCTCCGGCAATGGCTAAAATAAAGATCAGCGGTATTGCAATACGAGGCAAAAAAAGATAGCCAAGTCCGATCAAGATGGCACACCAAACACCGGCACACCAGTAGCAATTGAGCATGTATCCAAAGTTAGAAGCCGGCACGCTTTTTTCATCTACATGCCCGTTTTGATCAACAATCCTTTTCTTTTTCATAAAAGGTTTTCGGATAAATTCTGTGATTTTGTCGAATACAATCAAATGTGTCAGCCTGTAACTGGCTAGAATCAGCATGATAAAAGTTAGAAAAGAAAGACGGTCCATTGAGAAGCCTCCAAGAAAAGGATGATGTTATCATTCCCAAGTGTCCCTTATCCATTCTTGATACAAAAAGAAAGACGGACAGAGAATGGCCTCTGTCCGCTAATCCGCTTTATCGTTTGTGCAGTATTACTTGATTTGAAGTGATCTTTTCTAAAATGTCGAGGATGATGTCAGCATTCTTTTCAGCATATGTTCCTTCCAGCATGTCTTTATGAGCGCCAAAACCCGTGTACTCACTATAATTTCCACAGGCGCCTTCCCATTTCGTTAAGCCTGTATTCTCGCTGGTTTCGGGGTGGATTCCAGCTTCGATGAAATGAATGCTTGCTTTGATGTGCCCTTCATTCAGCAATTGTGCCCAATATTCCTGATAGTTTCTTTTTTTCTTCATCACCTTTTCTCTGACTGCTTCAGGCAGATATGCTGCAGATTCGTCATTCCCGGTATCGATAGGCAAAGGCTGTTCTTTTAGATAAGCGTCCACGATAATGAAGTCGCTGACTTCCAATCCTTTGCGCTCCATAGCCTGTGCCACTTCAAAAGCCAGGTTTCCGCCTGCAGAGTAGCCTAATAAAACGTATGGGCCCTCAGGCTGTATGTCCGTCATGCAATTAACATATTGTTCAATGCGGGTGTCTTGTTCAATAAAGTGAAACCCGTATACGGCTGCCTTCTCATTCAGCAATAAAGCAAGATCTTTAAAATAAATGCCAAATCCAGATATCGGCGGGAAGCAGAAAAGATTTTGCGCGCCGTGCTGGTTCAGTTTGATCACATGCTGTTCATCTGCCGCTCTCAGCTGTTTAGAATAAAGTTTTTCGGCAAGCTGAGAGATTGTCGGATGTTCGAACAAGAAATCAATCGGTATGTCAATGTTCTGCTGATGTTTTAGTGTATGTATGACTTGCAGTGCTTTTAGTGAATGTCCGCCAATAGCAAAGAAGTCATCATCAATACTGATTGTGTTAACACCGAGGACTTGCTTCCAAATGTTCGCTAATTCTTCTTCAACCAAGTTTCTTGGCAATATGATGTCCTGTCGTTTGGCAGGCTTATTTTCTGGAATAGGCAGCGCGCTGCGGTCTATTTTTCCGTTTCCGGTAAGCGGCATCCGTTCCACACGCACCCAGTGCTGCGGGATCATATAGTCTGGAAGCACACGCGCCAAATCGGTGCGAAAATCCGTATCTGTTTTTTTGTGATCACCGACGTAATGAGTGTACAGCTGCGCCTCTCCATCTTTTTCTCTCAATGTCACGGCTGCTTCTTGAACGCCTTCCATTTCTAACAGGCGCGCTTCTATTTCGGCAGGCTCAATTCGTTTTCCGCGGATTTTCATTTGCCTGTCAATTCTGCTGATGTATTCTAAGTTTCCATCAGGCAGCCAGCGCGCCAAATCACCAGTACGGTAAATTCTTTCTCCAGGCAAGAAAGGATGAGGAGAAAACACAGCATTTGTCAGATCTTCTCTGTTCAAATAGCCTTTAGCGACTCCATCACCGCCAACACAAAGCTCGCCGGGAACGCCTATTGGCAAAAGACGTCCTTTTGTATCTAAGATGTAAGCGGTGCTATTGCTGATTGGTTTTCCAATCGGAATCGGCCCCGCATAGTCTCTCTTCATTTCAAAAAAGGTTGAAAATGTTGTGTTTTCCGTTGGCCCGTAAATATTATGAAGCGCGAGATCTGGGCAGGCGTGCCTGACAGCATTCATCAGAGCAGGCGAAAGTGCTTCTCCTCCGACATATAACGTATGGAGTCCGCGAAACATGTCAGCTCGTACCTGTGCCAGCTGATTAAAAAGAGCTGTCGTTAAAAATAGCACTGTGATGTCATTTTCAAGCAAATACGCTCCAAACCGATCAGGTGTCAGCATTGTCGATTTATCAATGATATGAAGGCTTGCGCCATTTAAAAGTGCCCCGAACATTTCAAAGGTGACGGCGTCAAAGCTGATAGATCCAGTCATAATAAACCGGTCATCACCGGACGCAGACGTGTAATTGCTGTTTCTGACAAGGGACACGACATTGCGATTCGTGATCATGACCCCTTTCGGCCGGCCTGTTGATCCTGAGGTATACATGATGTACGCAAGATCATCCGGGCTGGAGCTGATATTATTAGGGATATCGTTCTCTTCCATCAATCCCTGCGCATCTGAAATGATACATGTTCCTGAGAACGCAGCGTTTTGCTCCAATCCCTTTTGAACAATCAGCATTTTTGCCTGCGTTTCCTCAAGCATAAAGCTGACTCGTTCAGGCGGAAGCTCCGCATCAAGCGGGAGGTATGCTCCCCCTGCTTTTAATACGGCAAGCACACTGATCATGAATTCGGGAGAATGTGCAGCCAATATTCCGGCTGTCTCGTTTTTCCGAAATCCCTTTTGAATTAACTCTCTGGCGAGCACATTAGAGCGTTTATCAAGCTCTTTATACGAAATAGACATATTGCCATACACAAGTGCGGTATGGTCTGGCGTCTTTTCTGCTTGTTCGCGAAATAAATCGATAATTGTATGATTCTTTGGATACTCCGTTTTTGTATTGTTGAACTGTGTGACAATCTGCTCTTTTTCTGTTGCATCAAGAAAAGAAAAATCAGCAATTGGCATATGAGGGTGCTGTGCAGCTGTGCTAAGCGCTTGCGTAAATTGCCTCTTGATACAGCTGATCCAGGCAGCATCGTAAACGAATGCATTATAGCTGAACTTGATGACAAGCTCTTCGCCGGGAGCAACGACAAGATTAAAGTTATATCCTGATTGCTCGGATACTTGAACTTGATCGATTTGCAGCGGTGAATCGGTTTGATCAGCGGAATCGGCGATTTTCTGCTGTAACGGATAGTTTTCAAAGACGATAATGTGATCAATCAGTTCCTGTTTTAATGCGGTGTTTGCCTGAATATCAAATAAAGGCTGGCAGGTAAACGGCTCAGCTTCCAGCATTTCTTTCTGGCAGCGTATGAGCAGCTCGTGAAACGTTTCGTCTTGGTGTGTTTTAATTCGAATCGGTATGGTATTGATAAACAACCCTATCATTTGCTCCACGCCTGGGATTTCTGACGGTCTTCCTGATACAACTGCGCCAAACACAACGTCGTCTGTGCGGTTATATTGCTGCAGCATCACACCCCAGACTGCCTGAATAAGGGTAGCGAGCGTGACGCCGTGTTGTTTGGCAGTCTCTTTCAGCTTGTCTGTCAGTGGTTTATTTAATGAAAATATCAAATCTTCACGGTGATAACCTTCTTTTGTTTCTTTATCAGACACACGAGGCAGAGGTGATGGAGTGCTGTAGTTTTTTAAATAGGTATCCCAGTAGGCCGCTGCTTTTTCTTTGTCTCGGTTTGTCAGCCATGAAATATAGGTGCTGTACGGACGGACAGGGTCTAATGAAAGCGGTTTTCCTGCATGAATCGATTGATAAATTTGCATAAATTCCTGCATAACGATACCTAGGCACCATCCGTCCATTAAAATGTGATGGTGACTCCAAAGACAGACATGCTCATCTTCAGCTGTTTTGAACAGAGAAATCCGCATCAGCATGTCTTTTTGCAGATCAAAGCCTTTTTGCTTGTCCTTCTCTTTAAAGCGTTCAATATACTCATTCTGGTCGTTTGTTGGCAGATGGGAAATGTCTTCGCTGTACAAATGGAATTCACGTTCTGTCATCACGACTTGCCGAGGTCCCGACAAATGCGGGACGTGCGGCAAAAACACGGTTCTGAAAATATCATGGCGGTCGATAATGGCTTGAATGCTGCGCTGGAACCAGTCATAGCTGAGGCTTCCTTTAATGGTGAAGAGCGACTGCTCGACATACGCCCCCTCCTCTTTACGGAGGAAGGAATGAAACAGCATTCCCTCCTGCATATGACTCAGAGGATAAATGTTCTTGATTTTTTTGATGTTATCCATAGTGTCTGCACCTTTCTTCACGGTTTCATTAGTGAAAACTGAGCATATCAGCAATCTCTTGCAGCGCGTCCTCGGTTAGTTCTTGATCATCAAAATCACTGATCGTCTTTTCTGTTTCTCTTTTGTTCTGGCAGTGTTCGATCAGCTGTAATAAAAATTGACGGCATGTTTCGCTAAGCTGTTCGATGGTTTTGCGCTGAAAGCGGGCATTGTCATAAGTCATATTGACAGTCAATTTTCCTTCTGCAGCGATTGCGCTGATATCCAGCGACTGTTCACGGTTCCATGTTGTGCTGATATCACCTCCGGCACCAAGCGGAGAGAATGAGAAGGCGTCCTCCTCAGGTACTTCAGCTGAGCGGCCGCTTTCAAATTGACCAAGATAATTAAAGCTGATTTCTGGTGCACCTGTGAAATTGATGTCTTTTTTGCCAGGAGGCGTCAAATATTTGATGACACCGTAGCCGAATCCTTTGTCAGGTACACGTCTCAGTGTATCTTTTGTTGTTTTTAGCACATGAACCATGTATTCTTCCGAATCTGGCAAGTCTGCGTTCAATTTAACCAATAACGGATAAATGGCGGTAAACCATCCAACCGTCCGGCTCACATCTATTCCTTCTAATACATCCTCTCGCCCGTGGCCCTCTAATGATAGTTTGAAGGCGGATTGATTGGTCCAATGGCGCAGCGCAAGAATGACAGAAGCGAGCAGCATGTCCTGCGTATCAGTGTTATATGCGCTGTTGGCGTTTTTTAAGAGTGCTGCTGTCTCTTTCTCGTTTAAGGTAAACGAAATCGTGGACCGTTGTCCCTCGTGTGCTCTAGTTCCATCGATGTGATCAAAAGGCAATGCCTCTGTTTGATACTCTTCGGCTTCGCGCCAATACTTGAACTGTTTCATGAGCTGCTGGCTTTCAGCGTAGTCAGAGAGCTTTTTCGTATACGCTTTAAATGAGCTTGTTTTAGGCGGCAGTTTGATATCCTCCCCGCCTGCAGCTTGGCGATACCCTAAAGCCAAATCTTCAAGCAGAACCCGCCATGAAATGCCGTCAACGACGAGGTGATGAGCCGATAAAAATAAGAAATCACCGTCAATTGTGTGGAAAAGACCGGCTTGCAGCAGCGGACCATTCTTCAAATCCATTTTCTGCTGAATATCAAGTACATGGCGCTTGATAAGAGGTTCATACGGTCTATTTCCATCAGTGCATAAATCAATCATCTGAAGGCCGTACAACGCGTCGTCCGAATGACTGAGCGGCCGATTATATTGATCCCACTTTCCTTGTTCATTCTGTGTAAACACCATTCGCAGCGCATCATGATGACACGTTATTGCTTTTAACGTTTTGCGCAGTGCGTCTTCTTGTACAGAGGTGCTTCGATGCAGCATTACGGACTGATTAAAATGGTGTTTTTCTTTTATATCTTGAGAAAGAAACCATTTTTGAACAGGCGACCATTGTACGTCTCCCTCAACCGCAGCTTGGCTGGAACTTGTATCTGAATCACGGATATAAGCTGCCAATTCTTGAATGGTCGGATGGCTAAACAAATCTTTCACTGCCATTTGCTTGCCTAACCGGTGAAGCCGCGCAGATACCTGTAACGCTTTGATTGAATCTCCGCCAAGTTCAAAGAACGAATCATCTGTTCCGATCTTTTCTGCCCCCAGTACTTCTTTCCATATATCTGCCAGTATTTGTTCCATTTTGCTGGCTGGCGGGAGGAATGGACGTTCACCTTCGTGGTTGTATACAGGTTTTGGAAGTGCTCCGCGATCCAGCTTGCCGTTTGGTGACAATGGAAGTGAGTCCAGTTTTTCAATAAACGCAGGGTGCATAAACACCGGCAGCTTGTTTTGTAATTCTGAGCGTACAGCATTTGTGCTCAACTCTGGTTTTGCCACCACATAAGCACTTAATTCGGTTTGTCCTGACGCTGTTACATGAGCAACTACTGCGGCGTCTTTTACACCATTTATACACCGGATGACCGATTCAATTTCTTTCGTTTCTACACGGTATCCTCTGATTTTGACTTGATCATCGATTCTTCCGAGATATTCGAGTGTACCGTCGGCCATCCATCTGGCGGCGTCTCCTGTTCGGTACATTCGTGTTTCGGGTTTAAATGGATTCTGCATGAATGCTCTCTCTGTCAGTTCTGGAAGATTGACGTACCCTCTTGCAAGCCCTGTTCCTGCTATACAAAGCTCTCCCGCAACACCGATTGGCTGAAGCTGATGATTGCTATTTAAAATCAGCACTTGAGTCCCGTCAATCGGCTGGCCGATGCTTACGTATGCCTGCTTTTCCATATGTCTCATGACGGTAGTCGCCACGCTGTTTTCTGTCGGTCCATATTCGTTGGCGAGTTCGGTATGCGGACATATAGCTAAGCTGCGGTCGATCAATTCGCGGTCAGCTGCTTCTCCTGCCAGTGTGACGACTCTAAGTGTCTTTACATCTTCCGGCTGCACTACGTCCAAAAGCGCTCGATATAAAACAGGCACAATAATCATATGTGTAATCCGCTGACAAGACAGCTGATGCTTAATGGCCAGAATATCCTTCGCTTCCTCTTCATGAAGCAAAACGGCTTTTGCACCTGACAAAAGCGGTGTAAACATACTAGTTAAAAAGCCGTCAAATGAGAAAGAAAAGAGCTGCAGAATGGTATCTGTCTCGTTGAATGCATAAGCGTTTCGCCGCCACTGAAGAGTGTTGGCAATACCTTTATGCTCGACCATTACCCCTTTTGGATGGCCAGTCGTTCCAGAGGTATAAATGATATAAGCCAAATGATGGGCAGACGACATTTGCGGCAGCGGCGATTTGTCGTCTGCCTCTACACTTTCTATCGCTAAGATCTCTCCTTCAAAGTCAGCAAGTGCTTCCCGATCCGCTTCATTTATTGTCATCAGCAGTTTCGTTCCGCTGTCGCTAAGGATATAGCGTTTCCGTTCTGTCGGGTATTCAGGATCGATGGGAACGTAACAGCCTCCGGCTTTCCACACACCAAGTATGGATGCTATCATACTGAACGAACGATGCATCATGATGCCTACTGGTGTGTCCGGCTTAACACCTCGGCTGCGCAATGCACGTGCGATTCCATTGGACCACTCGTCAAGCTCCTGATAAGTGAGTGTTTTGTCTCCGCTGACAAGTGCAGAAGCTTTTGGTGTTCGTGCAGCTTGCTGCTCAAACAGTTGACTGATTGTTTGAACTCCGTATTGATTCGCTTGCCCGGTGTTAAACTCATTAAGCAGCTGGTGCCGCTCTTCTTGGGTCAGGATGTCGATATGGTTGAGTGTCACCTCCGGGTTTTTGCCGATGATGCTAAGTACATTTGTTAAATGCGATGCCCAGCGTTCAATGGTGGTTTTCTCGAACAATGCGGTTGAATATTCAAAAAGGAAATGAATGTTTCCGTCGCCTTCAGATGCCTGTAGTGTCAAATCAAATTTAGAAACGAGATGAGAAACTTGTGCCGGCTTCATTTGCAAATCATGAAGATGCAATGGCTCGTAATCATTATTTTGAACAACTAACATCGCATCAAACACTGGGTTCCGGCTCATATCCCGTGTCAATTCAAGCTTATCGACAAGCTCTTCGAACGGGTAATCCTGGTGCTCAAAGGCTTCCAATGCTGTCTCACGCACTTCCTGCAAATACTGTACGAATGGCTTCCCGCCCTCCGGGCGCGTCCGAAGCGCCAGCGTGTTCACAAACATGCCGAGTATCGGCTCAAGATCCTTGTGCGGCCGGCCGGCAATTGGCGAGCCGACGATGATATCTTCCTGTCCGCTTAAGCGTGACAAGAACGCGGTGTAAGCCGCAAGGAGCACCATGTACAGTGTGCTTCCGTTTTCTCGTGCCAGCTTATGAAGGCCTGATGCAACCTCTTGATCCAGCGTAAATGATACCTTGTCACCCGCGAAGCTTCGTACAGGCGGGCGGGCATGATCAGCCGGAAGATCCAGCACAGGCAGCTCGCCTTCGAGCTGCTTCAGCCAGTACGCCTCTTGCGTTTTGTACGCGTCTCCTGTTTTGAATCCTTCTTGCCATACGGCATAATCTTTATATTGAATGCGCAGCGCCGGAAGCTTCCGATTATTGTACAGCTCGCCGAATTCCCGAATCAGAATGTTGACGGAAACACCGTCTGAAATGATGTGATGCATATCAACCAGCAACAGGTGCCGCTCATCTGATACCTTTACGAATTGGGCACGGAACAGCGGCGCTTGGCTGAGATCAAACGGTTTGATAAATGCGGCAGCGGCCTCCTGTTCGGTTCGTTCGCCGAGAACTGTAGTCTGTAACGTAAACGGCACCTCGTCATGGATGCGCTGCACCGGATCGCCTCCTGCGTCCTGTTCGAAGGAGGTACGAAGCGACTCGTGGCGCTTGATCAGCTCTTTGAAAGCTCTGTCCATCCTTTCAGGGTTGAGCTTCCCTTCGAGCTCTAACACAGCCGGCATATTGTAGCCTGTCCCTCCGTCCTCCAGCTGCTGAAGGACATAAATCCGCTTTTGGGCAGAGGAAACCGGATAGGTTTCCTGTTTTTCAGTGGGCTTAATCGCTTCATATGGACTGTCCGTTCCTTCACGGATAACGGTAGCCAGTCCTTCTACCGTCGGATGGGCAAACACATCTTTTAGCGGCATCTGTACATCGAATTCTTTGGCGATCCGTGAGACAAGCGCCGTTGCTTTTAAGGAATGCCCCCCGCGGTCAAAAAAGTTATCGTGAATCCCGACAGGGCCATTTTTCAGCACGTCCTCCCACAGCTGAGAAAGCTTCATCTCAGTCACGTTTCTCGGCGCCGTGTAGGTCTCCGCATCTGCCGCTCCGCCAGGAGCTGGCAGGGCGTTTCGGTCGAGCTTTCCGCTTGGTGTAACCGGCCACTGTTCCATTTCTATCATATAGGCTGGGACCATGTAGCCCGGCAACAGGCTCTCAAGCTGCGCTCGGACTTCGTTTCTTTGGAGCCCTTCTACATAAGCGCATAATTCCGGCTCCCCGCTGTCTGTCCGTACGGTAACAGCCGCCTCCCTTACGCCTTCTATGCTTCTTAGTGCCGCTTCAATCTCTCCCGGCTCAATCCGGTAGCCGCGGATTTTCACCTGATCATCCATGCGTCCGAGGAATTCAATATTCCCGTCAGGGAGCCAGCGCGCCACATCTCCGGTTTTGTACATGCGTTCCCCCGGGTAAAACGGGTCTTCTAGAAAACGCTCCTCCGTCAATGCCGGCCGATTCAAATAACCTCTGGCAACACCCGCTCCGGCAATGTACAGTTCTCCGATACATCCAGCTGGCAGCATCCGCTGATTCTGATTCAGGATATACAATCTGACATGATGAACAGGTTTTCCAATTGGAATCCGTTCAAGTTTTTCTTGCGGCGGACAATCAAAGAATGCAGCTTCTACGGTTGCTTCCGTTGGCCCATAGGAATTGGATATTGAAACATTTGGAAGCAACTCGTAAAATCGGGAGACAAGATGGGTCCCCAGCTGTTCT
Source organism: Bacillus sp. SG20033 (assembly GCF_044570195.1). Classification (NCBI taxonomy): domain Bacteria; kingdom Bacillati; phylum Bacillota; class Bacilli; order Caryophanales; family Bacillaceae; genus Bacillus; species Bacillus sp. SG20033. The sequence goes on from NZ_CP172606.1 coordinate 2,178,780, forward strand.
CCTCCAGAAAACACTCGCTTGAGTCTGTTTGTCTTAATCGGTACAGAGCGATATTTTATATGTTCTAAAAATGCATGGAGCATTGAAGGCACAAAATGCATAGCTGTGATCTTTTGTTCTTCTATGGCCTTTGCGATCACTTCAGGTTCTTTTTCGCCTCCCTGAGGAAGCAGATAAACAGAAGCTCCGGCATAAGGCCACCAAAACAGCTCCCATATTGAAGCATCGAATGAATATGATGTTTTGTGCATAATCATATCTGAATGCTTTAGCTGATAGCGGGACTGTAGGGAATTCAAAAAATTCACCGCTGATCGATGTTCAATTTCAACACCCTTAGGCATCCCGGTAGAGCCGGATGTATAGATGACATAGGCTAAAGATTGCGGGAGAACGTTCACATTCGGATTGGACAAACGATGTGCCAGTCCGCTATTTGTCTGATTGAGATAGATAATCTCTCCTGTAAATGCCGGAATATGAAGGCTGGCAGACTGAAGCAGGAGAATGTTTGTACCGCTGTCCTCCAGCAGAAAGCTGATTCGTTCTTCCGGATAATCCGGGTCGATGGGCAGATAAGCGCCGCCAGCTTTAAGAATGCCATAAATGCCAAGCAGCATTTCAGGTGAACGCTTTCCTATAATGGCAACAGTCGTTTCGGGTTTTACCCCCCGTCCAATCAGCTCCCAGGCGATACGGTTAGCCTGTTCGTTCAATTCTTTATAGGTCATCGCTCCATCTTCGAAGATAACGGCCGCCTGATCAGGCGTTTTTGCTGCCTGCTGTTCGAGTGCATAGTGGAGCGTTTGATTCATTGAATAGCCCGTCTCCTCAAACGGATGGCATGCTTCAATGAAATCTCTCTCTTCTTCATTTGTTAAGATTGGAATATCGTCCAATTCTGTTTCAGAGCTGGCAGCTGTATGTTCCACAAGCGTGGAGAAAAGGCTGGCCCACCTTTGGATGGTTTCTTTCTCAAACAAAGCTGTACTGTATTCAAACTGACAGAAAAGCTCGGAATCATGCTCTGTAACGTATAGGGAAATATCAAATTTTGATATTGGGTGCTCCAAGTCGTTCCACTGAAGCTGTACATCATTCATTTTTAGCTTTTGCTGTTCCATATTCTGAAGGACTAGCGTTGTGTCAAACAAAGGATTCCGGCTCATTTCCCGCTGCACACCGAGTTTGTCCACAAGCTCTTCAAACGGGTAATCCTGATGCTCATACGCTTCTAATGCCGTCTGTCTGACTTCTTTCAGAAATTCCTCAAATGTCTTATTACCCGCTGGGCGTGTGCGGAGAGCCAGTGTATTGACGAACATCCCAAGAACAGCTTCAAGGTCGGCATGGGGCCGTCCGGCGATTGGTGAACCAATCACGATATCATCCTGACCGCTTAACCGAGACAAAAAGGCTGAATACAAAGCGAGAAGCGTCATATAAAGCGTGCTTCTGTTTTTATGGGCGAGCCGCTTTATGCGGGCCGTGATCTCTTTGTCCAATTGAAAGGTTACTTTTCCGCCTATGAATTGCCGTTCTGCCGGACGTCGTTTATCTGTTGGAAGCTCCAGTATAGGAAGATCCCCGCTAAACTGCTGCTGCCAGTAAGTCTCCTGCTTTTGGTACGAGTCTCCCTTTTTAAATTTCTGCTGCCATACGGCGTAATCTTTATATTGGATCCGCAATGGCTTAAGCTGCCGGTTTGCATAAAGATCGGTAAATTCTCGGATTAGGAGCTGAACGGATACACCATCTGAAATGATATGGTGCATATCCACCAGCAATACATGCTTCTCGTTTGACACTTCTATAAGGCCTGCTCTAAATAATGGCGCCTGGCTGAAATCAAAGGGACGGACAAATCCCTCGATAGTGGTCTCTTTACTTAACGTAAACGGCACTTCGGTGTGGATACGCTGAACCGGCTCGTCATCAGCTCCGGGTACAAAGGAAGTTCGAAGCGGCTCATGCCGACTGATCAGTTCTTTACATACAGCAGACAGTTTGGCGACATCCAGTGCACCTTCCAGTTCTAAGACCGCAGGCATGTTATAGGCGACACCCTCATCAAGCTGTTGAAGCACATAGATTCGTTTTTGGGCCGAAGATACAGGATATGTATCCCTTTTTTCTGCTGGTTCAATTGCTGCATACAGATTTTGTTCTGCCTCTCGAATAATTAAAGCTAATCCTTCAACAGTCGGATGAGCAAAGATGTCCTTAAGTGAAACTTGCACATGGAATTCCTTTGCGATCCGTGACATAAGCACTGTTGCTTTTAACGAGTGACCGCCATTGTCAAAAAAGTTGTCTTGGATGCCTATATGCCCATTCTTTAGCACATCTTCAAATAGTTGCGAAAGCTTTGCCTCTAACAGATTTCGAGGGGCAGTATATGGGTTTCCGCTGATTGAAGCATCTGGCTCCGGAAGTGCTGCGCGATCTACTTTTCCGTTTGGGGTAAGAGGTATGCTGTCAACCCATATCCATTTCGCCGGAATCATGTATTCTGGGAGCTCACTAGCCATATAACTGCGTAAATCTATTGCGTTCAGCTTTTGTACACTGCAATAGTAAGCGCATAATTCATGTTCACCGTTTTGATCTTGCCAGATGAGAATGGCAGCCTCACTAATGTCCGGGTGATTCATTAACGTGACTTCGATTTCTTGCGGCTCAATTCGATAACCTCTGATTTTCACTTGATTGTCTGCCCGTCCGATATATTCGATGTTGCCGTCTTCAAGCCGTCTGGCCAAATCACCTGTCCGGTACATGATCACACCAGGCTTGAATGGATCGGATGAAAATTTGTCGCTTGTCAGTTTATCGTGATTGACATATCCTCTGGCAACACTTGCGCCGGAAATATAGAGTTCGCCTGGTACGCCGCATGGCTGAAGCTGTTTTTGATGATTCAAAATATATAGATCAGTACAGCCTATCGGTTTACCGATTGGCGGAAGCTCAGGAATAGGGTCTCCAGGATGAATGGTATACGTAGATACCACATGAGTTTCTGAAGGTCCGTAATGATTGTGCAGGTGTATGCCGCGTTCACGCAACACATCTTGGAAAAGGTCTGAAATCATTAATTGTTCCCCGGCTGCGATCAGGTGTTTGACGCCATCAGGAAACGAGTTCGCAAGTTCTCGCTCGCTGAAAATCATTTTGATAAAAGCAGTTGGGAGAAACACAATATTCGTCTGATGCTTGTTTATAAATGCAAACAGCTGAGGCACATCTCTTTTTATGGCTTCTGGCACGATGTGGAGTGTGCCGCCTTTCAGAAGCGCAGAAAATATTTCTTGATAGCAGACGTCGAAGGAAGGTGTAGCAAATTGCAGAACATCTGCTTCAAAGTCAATGCCGGAGTGAGTATATTCGAACTTCAGCAAGTTAGCCATGTTTCGATGCTCAAATTGAACACCCTTTGGTTTACCTGTTGTGCCTGATGTATAAATCATATACAGCAGATCGTCAGCATTGTTGACTGACTTTATGTTACTGCCGTCTACTTTGCTTTCGATATCTTCTGGATGAGTGATAATGTAATTGTCTTCTAACGATGAGGAAAGGTGCGCTTGTGAAACAACATGCGAACAGCCGCAATCATGCAGAATATAACGGATTCTGTCAGCCGGGTAATGCGGATCAACCGGAACAATGGCGCCGCCTGCCTTTAAGATTCCAAGAACGCCGGTGATAAACGCCGCAGAGCGTTCCATCATAATCGCAACGGGTTCCTGTCTCACAACGCCTTTCATTCGTAAATGCCGTGCCAATCTGTTAGCCGCTTTATTCAGTTCTCTGTATGTTAATGAGCAGGCTTGATCAATTACAGCATGAGCATCTGGTGTCTTTTCCGCTTGCTTTTCAAACATGGCATGGATGGTTTCGTAAACTGGTGTTCGATCTGTGATTTCTCCAATCAGCTGCCGCTTTTCAGTATCTGTCGTGATATCGATTTCTTCAGGTGGAAGATTCGGATTATTTAAGATTTGTGATACAGCATTCAGAAGATGCTCTTTGACAGAGAGCACAAAAGACCGATCGTGCTGCTCCGCATCATAGTTCATTTTGATATGAATTTCTTCCCCTGGCGCCACCATAAGATAAAAGCTGTAGTTGGTTTCATCTGCGACAGTGAAATTATGAATCTGAAAAAGATCAGAAGCATGTTCCTGTTTGTTCAGCATTTGAATCTCTTGCTGCACCGGATAGTTTTCAAATACGAGAATATGATCAATCAGCCCTTGCTTAACAGCTGAGCGGGATTGAATCTCATATAAAGGGTGGTAGCTGTACGCTTCAGCGGCAAGACGGTCTTTTTGCATATCTTTTATAAGTTGAAGAAATGGCGTTTTTGCCCCTTGCACCCGAACCGGCATCGTATTAATGAAAAGACCTACCATATGTTCAATGCCTTCGATTTCTGCGGGTCTTCCTGAAATGACAGAACCGAATACGGCGTCATCGTTATTATTATATTTTTGTAGCAGAATGCCCCAAATGGTATGAAAAATCGTACTGAGTGTCACTTCTTCTCTAGCAGCAAGCTCTGAAAGCCTGCTGCTTTCTTCCTTAGAGAATGAAAATGTAACGTGTTCCTGCCTGCTTTTTCCCTTTGTTTTTTTCTGCTTCGGGAGCACGGTTTGCTGTTCGTGGCCGGAAAGATAATGGTCCCAATAAGAAACCGCCTGCTCTTTGTCTTGCTCCATCAGCCATTTGATATACTTTCCGTATGGCTGGACCGGCTCCAATGTTATTGGGGATGCATTTACATAAGATGCGTAAATATGCAGAAACTCCTTTAGCACAATGCTGAGGCACCAACCGTCCATCATGATATGATGAAAGGTCCAAATGCAAGTGTACTGGCTCTCTCCTGTTTGAATAAGAGCGATGCGCATGAGCACATCCTTTTGCAAATGAAACCCCCGGTCCCGGTCTTTTTCTTTCCATTGCTCGATAAACTGTGATTGCTCCGCCTCGTTTAAATGAGTAATGTCTTCTTCCAGTACGATGACATTTCGTTCTCTCAGAACAACCTGCTGAGGGGAGGAAACATTTTGGCTGATAAAAATCGTTCTAAAAATATCATGTCTTTCTATAAGAGCGTTGATGCTGTTTTGAAAAAACTGCGGGTTGACTTTTCCTTCTATTGTAAAAGAAGCTTGCTCAACATACGCCTGTGAATCTTTTTGCAGGAGGGAATGGAAAAGCATCCCTTCCTGCATGTAAGACAGCGGATAAATATCCTGAATTGAATTCGCTTTTGTCATGTTCATGTCTCCCTGTCACGATTTTCTACAATTCTTCCACCAAGCTGGATATGCTGTCCAAGTCCTCTGCCGTTAATGATTGACTGCTGAAATCGCTCAGTGTCTTTTCTGCTTTCTGTTGACCGGCGCAGTGTTTCATAATGTCCAGCAAAAAGTGTTCAATCCTGTTAATAAGCTGCTCCATTGTGTTTCTGTGAAAGCGGGCTGGCGGATAACTAAGATTGAAATGGAGCTTTTTGTCTGCTGCCATTGCGCTCATCTCGATAATTTGCTCGCGCTTCCATGTATGAGTGATATCCTTTCCGCTACCAAGGCTTGATGGGCGGAAGGTGTCCTGTCTTTCGATGTCGTTGAACTGGCCCAAATAGTTAAAGCTGATTTCAGGTGTTTTTGAAAACGTAATGCTTTTATTTTCAGGGTGTGTAAGGTATTTCAGCATACCGTAACCTACCCCTTTGTTTGGTATCCGGCCCAGTGTATCTTTAACGGTTTTTACTGCGGTTCCGAGCTCATCCCTATGATTTTCAAAGCTTATGAGGGCCGGATACATGGATGTAAACCAGCCGACCGTCCTGCTGATATCTAACTCTGGCAGAATGTGTTCTCTCCCGTGTCCTTCCATAGCGATACGGAGCTTACTTCCTCCTGTCCATTCACAAATCGCCAAGGATGCTGCGGTTAACAGAATATCTTGTGTATCTGTGCCATAGGCGTAATTGACGTTTTGCAGCAAGACGGCGGTGTCTGCTTCAGTCAGTGAAAAGCTTAATGAGTCCCTTTTGCTGGAGTCGATGTTCAGATGATGCGGTATTTCATATGGCAGTTCTGCGGCTTGTTGTTCTTCTACACTTCGCCAATACGCCTCTTCGCGAATCAGCTTACTGCTTTGGGCATATTCCTGTATGCGTCTTGCGTATTCCTGATAGGAATCCGTTTTAGGCGGAAGCTGGATCGTCTGGCCTGCAGCAGCTTGTTGATATCCTGCTGACAAATCCTCCAGCAAAATCCGCCATGAGACACCATCAACGACAAGGTGATGGATCGCAAGGAACAAGTAATCTCCGGTCAGTGTTTTAAACAAAGCGGCGTGCAACAATGGCCCTTCCTGCAAATTGATGCTTTGCTGAAGATCTGCAACTTCTTGTTTGATTTGCGTCTCCCAGCCGCTTTCTGACTGTGAAAGATCAGAGGTTCTTAAGCTGTATAGCTGTGACTCATGAATGCCTTGGTTGATTTGAATCCATCGCTTGCCATCGTTGCGATAAACCATCCGAAGCGCATCATGATGCTCCGCCAGTTTTTTCAAGGCTGGTCTAAGGGCGTTTTCAGACAAACGTCCAGAATGGAATAGCATGACAGACTGATTGAAATGGTGTCTTTCTTCAATATCTTGTGAAAAAAACCATTGCTGAACAGGCGTCCAAGGAACGTCTCCCTGAACGGATCCTTGCTCTATGATTCTCTCTGACTTACAGATAAATGGTGATAAGTCCTTTATCTTTGGATGACGGAATAAATCACTTACCTGCAAGCTTAGCCCATAGCGCCCAAGGCGTGCAGAAACTTGAAGCGCTTTGATTGAATCTCCGCCCAATTCAAAAAACGAATCCTCTATTCCGATCCTCTGGATGCCGAGAACCTCCTGCCAGATCAACACAAGTTGGTCTTCAAGGTCATTTCGAGGCGGAGCGTACGTTTGTTTAGATGTGAAATTTGGTTCAGGAAGTGCTTTTCGGTTCAATTTGCCGTTTGATGTGAGCGGAAGAGTCTCCATTTCAATAATGTACGCCGGGATCATATAGTTTGGCAGCGAACGCGCGAGAAGTGAACGCACTTGTTCAGCATTCGTGCCTGCTTTTACGCTGATATAGCCAAACAGCTCTTTGCTCCCGGTCTGGGCTGTACGTGCTAACACTGCGGCTTCTTTGACCCCGTCTATTTGACGAAGTGCTGATTCGATTTCACCCAGCTCCACCCGATAGCCTCTGACTTTTACTTGATCATCAATACGCCCAACGTACTCAATTGTGCCATCAGGAAGCCAGCGCGCCAGATCACCTGTGCGATACAGTCGATCGCCAGGTGCAAATGGATGTGGGACAAATTTCTCTTTCGTTAAATCAGGACGGCCCAAATATCCTCTGGCGACGCCATCTCCGCCGACACAAAGTTCACCGACAGCTCCGACCGGCTGCAGCACTCCCCATTGATTTAAGATAAAAGCGGTGGAATTACCAACCGGCCGCCCGATCGGAATGGAAAGTTCATATGTTTTTTGAATGTGAAGACATGTCGAAAAAGTTGTATTTTCGGTAGGGCCATATCCATTCCATATAGATACTTCAGGGCAGACATTTCTGATTCGATTGACGTGGCTCGGCGACAAAGCTTCTCCGCCTATAATCAAATGTTTCAGCTGTGAAAATGTTTGTTCATTTTGTTCTGTCAAATGATTGAATAGAGAAGATGTCAGCCAAATCGTTGTGATTCCTTGATGTTCTATGTACCTCTTAAGCTGATGGGAATCGAGAAATGTTTGTTGATCGGACAGATGCAAAGCGGCACCATTTAGCAGCGGTCCGAAAATTTCAAATGACCCAACGTCGAAACCGATTGATGATGTCATCAGAAGGCGGTCTTCAGGTGTAAATGTAATATAATTGCTGTTTTTAACAAGACGAATTACACTTCGCTGCTCAATCATGACACCCTTTGGTTTACCGGTTGATCCAGAAGTATAAATGATATATGCGAGTGAATGTGGCCCTGCTGAAGAATCAACGTTCTTCGTTTTTCCTTGCTTTTGAATATCTTCGATTATGATTTGTTCACATTCAATGTCTAATAGTTGTTTTTCTGTTTTTTCAGATTGAAGGAGTAATGCCGCCCCGCTGTCTGACAGCATATAAGCTATTCGTTCAACAGGCAGATCAGAAGCAATAGGCAGATAGGCTCCCCCGGCTTTTAGAATGCCCAGCATTCCTGCAATGAGTTCTGGTGTTCTGCCTGTCAACAAGGCTACAACACTATCAGGCCCTACGCCCTTAATCTGTAGAACTGAGGCAATTTGATTTGCCCAGCTGTTCAGGTCCTCGTAAGTAAATACTTGGGTGTCGCTGACAATTGCTACAGCATTAGGCGTTTGTTCAGCCTGCATTTCAAAGAGTCTGCTGATGGTTTCATTTCTTGGATAATCTATTTTTGTACGATTGAGCTCGTGGATAAGGTAATGGGTCTCATCCTCATTCAGGATATTTATTGTTCCGAGAGCGGCTTTGTTGTCTTTGATGATGGAGAGTAACATATTGATGAAGTATTGAAGCCACTTTTCTATCGTTTTTTTCTTATATAAGTCAGTACTAAACTCCATTTGGAACGTCAGCAAACCGTGGGGCTGTTCCTGGGCATATAGGGTTAAATCAAATTTGGACGTTTGATGCCCATTGTTTGCTGCAGGTTTGAGACAAAGTTCATCCAGCTCCAACGATTCCTGATCCATGTTTTGAAGAACAAACATTACGTCAAACAGCGGATTTCGGCTCATATCCCGTGTCAATTCAAGCTTATCGACAAGCTCTTCGAATGGGTAATCCTGATGCTCAAAGGCTTCCAATGCTGTCTCACGCACTTCCTGCAAATACTGTACGAATGGCTTCCCGCCCTCCGGGCGCGTCCGAAGCGCCAGCGTGTTCACAAACATGCCGAGTATCGGCTCAAGATCCTTGTGAGGCCGGCCGGCAATTGGCGAGCCGACGATGATATCTTCCTGTCCGCTTAAGCGTGACAAGAACGCGGTGTAAGCCGCAAGGAGCACCATGTACAGTGTGCTTCCGTTTTCTCGTGCCAGCTTGTGAAGGCCTGATGCAACCTCTGGTTCCAGCGTAAATGAGACCTTGTCACCCGCGAAGCTTCGCACAGGCGGGCGGGCATGATCAGCCGGAAGATCCAGCACAGGCAGCTCGCCCTCGAGCTGCTTCAGCCAGTACTCTTCCTGCGTTTTGTACGCATCTCCTGTTTTGAATCCTTCTTGCCATACGGCATAATCTTTATATTGAATGCGCAGTGCCGGAAGCTTCCGATTATTGTACAGTTCGCCGAATTCCCGAATCAGAATGTTGACGGAAACACCGTCTGAAATGATGTGATGCATATCAACCAGCAACAGGTGCCGCTCATCTGATACCTTTACGATTTGGGCACGGAACAGCGGCGCTTGGCTGAGATCAAACGGTTTGATAAATGCGGCTGCGGCCTCCTGTTCGGTTCGTGCGCCGAGAACTGTAGTCTGTAACGTAAACGGCGCCTCGTCATGGATGCGCTGCACCGGATCGCCTCCTGCGTCCTGTTCGAAGGAGGTCCGAAGCGACTCGTGGCGCTTGATCAGCTCTTTGAAAGCTCTGTCCATCCTTTCAGGGTTGAGCTTCCCTTCGAGCTCTAATACAGCCGGCATATTGTAGCCTGTCCCTCCGTCCTCCAGCTGCTGAAGGACATAAATCCGCTTTTGGGCAGAGGAAACCGGATAGGTTTCCTGTTTTTCAGCCGGTTTTATCGCTTTATATGGACTGTCCGTTCCTTCACGGATAACGGCCGCCAGCCCTTCTACTGTCGGATGGGCAAACACATCTTTTAGCGGCACCTGTACATCGAATTCTTTTGAGATCCGTGAGACAAGCGCCGTTGCTTTTAAGGAATGTCCCCCGCGGTCAAAAAAGTTGTCGTGAATCCCGACAGGGCCATTTTTCAGCACGTCCTCCCACAGCTGAGAAAGCTTCATCTCAGTCACGTTTCTCGGCGCCGTGTAGGTCTCCGCATCTGCCGCTCCGTTAAGAGCTGGCAGGGCGTTTCGGTCGAGCTTTCCGCTTGGTGTAACCGGCCACTGTTCCATCTCTATCATATAGGCTGGGACCATGTAGCCCGGCAACAGTCTTTCAAGCTGTGCCCGCACTTCGTTTCTTTCGAGCCCTTCTACATAAGCGCATAATTCCGGCTCGCCGCTGTCTGTCCGTACGGTAACGGCCGCCTCCCTTACGCCTTCTATGCTTCTTAGTGCCGCTTCAATTTCTCCCGGTTCAATCCGGTAGCCGCGGATTTTCACCTGATCATCCGTGCGCCCGAGGAATTCAATATTCCCGTCAGGGAGCCAGCGCGCCACATCCCCGGTTTTGTACATGCGTTCACCCGGGTAAAACGGGTCCTTAAGAAAACGCTCCTCCGTTAATGCCGGCCGATTCAAATAACCTCTGGCAACACCCGCTCCGGCAATGTACAGTTCGCCGGCGACACCAGAAGGCTGTACGGCTAAATGTGGATCTAAAACATACAAACGCGCACCGGGTACGGGCTTCCCAATCGGAATCCGCAAACGGTCCCTGTCCCGTTCTGGGTCCAACACGTAAAATGCCGCGTCTACCGTTGCTTCTGTCGGCCCGTAACCATGGATTAATGAGACCTGTGGCAAGATAGAAGCAAAACGGGCTGCCGTACGCGGCGCAAGCGGTTCACCTCCGGCGAATACACGCTTTAGGTTTGTCCCGTCACCGAGCGCTAACATTTCCGCTTGATCTAGAAAGCTGTTCAGCATAGCCGGAATAAAATGAGCCGTTGTCACGTTTTCCTGATGAATGGCTTTTACGATCAATGCCGGATCTTTCTCCCAGCCGGGCGGAAGCAGATAAGCCGAAGCGCCGGAAAGCGACCACCAAAACAGCTGCCAGACAGACGCATCAAAGGAAAAAGAGGTTTTCACCATGACAATGTCATCTTCCGAAAGCGGAAACTGGTGCTGCATGCCGGTCAGAAAAGAAACAGCCTGACGGTGCTCAACGGCCACTCCTTTCGGCTGCCCGGTAGAGCCCGATGTATAGATGACATAGGCGAGTGAACCGCCGTCAGCTGGAGTAAACTCATGGTTTTCTGCTTTTTCGCTCGCAAGAGATGTCATGTCCACTTCAAGCATTTCGCCAGAAAAGTTTGGTGCGGAGCATCCCGGCTGTGTCAGCAAGAGCGATGCCCCGCTGTCTTTCAGCATGTAGCTCAGCCGCTCCTTTGGATACGCAGAATCAAGCGGCAAATACGCCCCTCCGGCCTTCAATACAGCAAGGACAGCGATCAGCATGTCAGGTGACCGCTCAGACAGGACACCGACGATACTTTCGTTTGTGACGCCGCGTGCCGCAAGGTGCGCAGCCAGCCGACTGGCATACAAGTCAAGCTCAGCGTACGTCAGCAAACCGCCGGAAAAGCGAATGGCCAGCCGCTCCGGTGTGACTGCCGCCTGTCGCTCAAACAGCCCATGCAGGGTTGGGGCTTCAGGTGAAACAGATACTGTCCTGTTATTTTGAGAAACGATTTTCCGTGTTTTGTCCTCATCTAGCAACGTCATCTTTGACACAGGAAGAGATGGATCAGAGATGACGTCAGAGATCATGTGCTGTAAATAATCTTTTATCTCAGACATCATATTTGGTTGATAAGCGCCTGTATGAAAATGAATCCGAACGTACAAAGTACGCCCTGGGATTACTTTGACACTGCATCTATAATTGGTTACCTCTTCCATCTCAAAATCTTTCACGGAGAAATCAAATGATCCAGCTTGATTCAGCTCTTCAATCTCTTGTTGAGTAGGTGTATTTTCAAAGACGATAATATGATCGATCAGCTCTTGTTTAAGAGCGCTCTGCGCCTGAATATCATATAAGGGAAAGTAACTATAAGCTTCTGCCTCAGTCATGTCCTTTTGCATTCTGCTGACTAGGTCAGAAAAAGACAGAAAATCACTTTGGACTCGAATAGGAATGGTATTGATAAAAAGTCCGACCATGTTTTCCACATCTTTTAGCTCAGAAGGTCTGCCTGATATAACTGATCCGAATACGGCATCGTCGCGACGATTGAACTTTTGGAGCATGATTCCCCATAAAGCTTGGAACACAGTGTTAAGTGTCGCACCACATGCTGCAGCGATTTTCTGTAATTCGGAGGTTTCTTTTTCAGGAATGGTAAACGTGATCTGCTGTAATGTCCCATCCGACATTTGATCTGTTCTTTTAGGCAGAGGCGAAGCTTTTTCGAAATGCTGAAGCCTCTTTTTCCAATACTCAGCTGCTTCTTCACGATCTTGCTGCATCAGCCATTTAATATACGTCCCGTACGGCTGTACGGGAGGCAAATCAGGAAACTGCCCCTTTCCAAGCGCTTGATAAATATGGAGAAAGTCTTTAATGACGATGCCTAAACACCAGCCATCCATTAAAATATGATGGTGGCTCCAGATACAGACATAATGATCAGGCGCCCATTTTAAAATAGATATTCTCATCAGTACATCCGTTTGGAGATCGAAGCCTTTGGATTTATCCTGCTCTTTGAATGCCTCTGTACAATGTTCTTTATCCCTTTCATTGAGATGAGAAATGTCTTCAACATGAACATGGCAATGACGTTGCTTGAGCACGACTTGGCGAGGTTTGGCTACATTTTTATAGATGAATGCTGTTCGAAAGATATCGTACCTGTCAAAAACAGCATCCATACTTTTCTGGAAACGCTCCAAGTCGAGCTGTCCATGGATTGTAAAAGAAGCCTGTTCAAAATAAGCTCTCGACTGTTCATCATACAATGAGTGAAAAAGCATCCCTTCCTGCATAAATGACAAAGGGTATATATCCTGTATTTCGGGTTGCTGCGGCATCAGTGAATCTCCTCTCCCTATAGTTTGTTGACGGCTCCCATAATCTCACTCAATTCATCAAGCGTTAAGTCTTCATCAGTGAAATCAGATGCGCTCCATTCTCGGTTTTCTTTGCCCGTACAATGCTCAATGATGTTTTCCAGTGTCTGTTTAAAATGCCTGGAAAATGTTTGGATTGTTTTTTCTTCGAATTGCAGCCTGTTATAGATGATGTGCATGTTCAGGCACCCCGAAGAAACGGCGCCGCTGATATCCAGTGCATAAGGACGCTCCCAGTTCGGGCTGATCTCATTTCCTGGCTTGATGTCAGACACCTCAAAGGCATTTGATTGAATATTCTGATCAAACTGGCCTAAATAATTAAAGCTGATTTCTGGGCTGTTTTTCTCAGAGCCCCATCTTTTGCTGATATATTTCTGCACGCCGTAGCCCGCGCCTTTATGCGGTATACGGTGCAGCATATCTTTTGTCTGTTTAATAAGGTGGCCCAGCCGCTCTTCTTTGTCCTTATGATCGGAATCTCTCATATCAAGCCACACAGGATAAATGGAGGTGAACCAGCCAACAGTTCTGCTAATATCGATGTCCTCAAGATATGATTCCCTTCCATGGCCCTCCATGCTGATTTTAAATTGGTTATTTCCCGTCCATTTCTGCAAAGCAAAACCTAAAGCTGTCAGAAGGATATCATTCATCTCCGTGCTGTAAGCTTTATGTGCAGCCGTTAATAGTAATTCTGTGTGATGGCGAGATAGCTCAAAATCAATCACTTCTGTATCTATGAATGTGTTAGATGCTGCGTCATTGTCTTTTGGAACAGGCTGGATGTGACGGTTCTCGCACTCATCCCAGTACGCTGCTTCGCGCTGCATCTGGCGGCTTTTAGAGTAGTCAACTATTCTTTGAGAATACGTTAAATATGAATCTGTTTTTTGCGGCAGTTTAATAGATTCTCCTGAGACTGCCTGTTTGTAAGCAGCTGAAAAATCCTCGAACAAAATTCGCCAGGAAACCGCATCAACAACTAAGTGATGAATCGTCAGAAATAAATGGTCACCATTCTCGGTTCTAAACAATCCAGCATGAAGCAAGGGGCCGGTTTCCAAACGAATATGTTCTTGCATCCGGCTGGCTGCTTCCTCAATCGTGTACCGTGCTTCTGTTAGGCTATCCTTTACATCAAACAGTTCAAGTGCATATAGCTCCTCATCTGAAAGATCTATCCCTCTGTTTATCTGCACCTGCCTGCCATCTTCATGCCGGCATACGATTCTCAGTGCATCATGATGAGTCACAAGGCTTTTTAGTACTTTTCTAAGCGCAGCCTCATCAAATCGTTCAGCCCGGTAGATCATAACGGACTGGTTAAAATAATGGCTTTCCAGAGATTGCGAGAAAAACCACTGCTGGATAGGTGTCCAAGTAATCTCGCCTTCGACCGGGCCTTGGTCAATGGCGCGTACGTCTTTTCGAACCCGGGCGGACAGTTCACCAAGAGTCTGATGTTCAAACATCTCACGTACTGTGGTTTCAAATCCGCGCTGCTTCAGTCTGGCACAAACCTGCAGCGCTTTAATAGAGTCTCCGCCAAGCTCAAAGAAATTGGCGCCTACACCCAACTCATTCACATTAAGAAGCTCCTCCCAAATTTCAGCCATGACCGTTTCAATCTCATTTCTAGGATTGATATCATCAGCTGTATAAGCGTGTTTTTCAGGTTCTGGCAGGGCTTTCTGATCGAGCTTTCCATTAACAGTCACCGGGATGCTGTCAATTTGTATCATACGGGCAGGCAGCATAAAGTCAGGCAAGGCGTTTTTTAGGTAAGCCCGGATGTCTGATATATTCGCAGCCTGTTGATCTTTTATCACCATGTAAGCATATATAGCTGTTTGCCCTTGCTCGTCTGCTCTGGTAATGACAGCCGCCTCTTTAATCATTGGATACTGAAGAAGTGCCGCTTGGATTTCGCCTAACTCAATACGGTGCCCTCTGACTTTCACCTGCTCATCAATGCGGCCTAAATATTCCAGCTCGCCATTTGACAGGCGCTTAGCAAGATCTCCTGTTCGGTATAATCTGTCTCCCGGAAGATAAGGATTGGATACAAAACGGTCAGCGGTCAGCTCATCTCTGTTGAGATATCCCCGTGCCACACCTTCGCCGCCTATATACAGCTCCCCTGGAACTCCGATAGGCTGCAGATTCATATGAGCATCCATCACATAAGCCTGCAGAGTTGAAAGCGGCCGGCCGATATTGCTTTTATTTTTTGCAATGTCTGCTGCGGACAATTTTTTGAATGTTACATGGACCGTTGTTTCTGTAATACCGTACATATTAATCAAATCAGTGTGAGGATATTTTTCATTCCAGCTTTGAAGCAATCCGGGCTGTAAGGCTTCGCCGCCAAAAATCACGTAGCGGATGCTTAAATGATCTGTATGATTTTGATCTTCAAGCATCAAGCCGTAAAAAGCAGTCGGGGTCTGATTGAGTACAGTGACGCGCTCTTTTTTTAACAATAAACGGAATGCATAGGGGTCACGGGCTGTTTCTTTAGAGACCACGACTAATGTACCTCCGTTCAATAACGCACCGAACATCTCCCATACAGAGAAATCAAAGCAATAAGAATGAAATAACGTCCAGATGTCTTCATGGTTAAATTCAAAAGGCAGGTTTTGATGCTTCAAGAGACTGATCACATTGCGGTGCTCGACAATGACTCCCTTTGGCTGGCCAGTCGTTCCAGATGTGTATATCACGTATGCGGGCTGATCCGTTACTATTTCTTGAATGTTTACATCAGCCGGAATTGAGTCGTTTTCACATTCATCGATATACAAAATTTGCCCGGTGTAGTCTGCAAGTTTGTTTTGACCGCGCTCTGTCAGCAGCAATTTTGCTCCGCTGTCATTGAGCATAAAGCTAATACGCTCCTTGGGATATTCAGGATCAATCGGCAAATAGGCCCCGCCAGCTTTTAAAATCGATAAAATGCCAATGATCATATCAGGTGACCGATCGAGCATCAGACCGACGATATCGCCAGTTCTGACCCCTTGTTTGATCAGCATAGCAGCTGCCTGCTCGGCTTTTTCATTCAGGTCTCGATACGTAAGCTGAGAATGGCCGCACACTACTGCGATATGCTCCGGATACTGAGTGGCTTGCTTTTCAAATAAGCTTACTATGTTTTCATTTCTCGGATAAGCCGCATACTGCCCCATTTTTTCAAGGAGCAACCTACGCTCTGCAGCAGGAAGCAATTGCATGTCCGAAATTCTCATCTCGGTATCCGCCGTTACCCCTTTCACCAATTCAATAAAATAGGATGCCCACTGCGTAATGGTTTCTTCTTCAAAAAGAGCAGTGCTGTATTCAAAACGGCAGCGTATTCCACTCGGATGCTCCTCAGCGTGTAATGTTAAATCGAATTTGGATATATCATGTTTAGGAGTGACAGACGAAATCGACAGACCAGGCACTTCGAACCGGAAATCTTCACTGCTTTGAAGCACAAGCATCGCATCGAACAGCGGGTTGCGATTTACATCTCGATTTGTATCGAGCTTATCTGCCAGCTCCTCAAAAGGATAATCCTGATGCTCATAAGCGGTCAGAGCCAGGTGGCGAATGTCCTGCAAATAGGAGCTGAACGTTTTGTGGCCCTCGGGCTTGCTGCGCATCGCCAATGTATTGACGAACATCCCGATGACGCGCTCCAGATCAGCGTGCGGTCTTCCGGCAGCAGGCGAACCGACAACAATATCCTCTTGCCCGCTTAGCTTAGATAACAAAATAGAATAGACAGCCAGAAGAATCATATACAATGTTGTTCCCGTTTCAGCCATTAAACGGTGCAGCTCATCAGCCGTGTCTTTATCAATGTTGACTTCAATTGTTCCACCGCTGAAATCAGGGAGACGCGGCCTTGTTTTATCAAGCGGTAATTCTAGTGTAGGAAGACTCCCGCCAAGCTGACCGAGCCAGTAGGCCTCCTGTTTTTTGTATAGCTCTTTCGGGTACTTCTCTTGCTGCCAAACAGCAAAATCCTTATAATGCAGGTTTAAAGCTGGCAACTCTTTTCCGCAATATAAGTCAGTAAATTCTTGGACAAGAGTGCTCATCGAGACACCGTCGGCAATAATATGGTGCATATCGAGCAGCAAAAAGCCGCGGTGATTGCCGATTGTAATGACACATGCTCTAAAAAGCGGACCGGATGATAGATCAAACGGTTTGATAAAGGTCTCGATTGCAGACTCAAGCATTTGTTCTGATTCCATTTCAAGCTCTTTTAGATCAAAAGCTATCTCTGGATAAATGATCTGCACAGGCTCGTCTCTGTCAAGCACAAAAACAGTACGTAATGCTTCATGCCGATTCACAAGTTCTGTGAGAACGCTTCTCAACCGCTGGCGATTCAGATTTCCGCGTAATTCAAGTACAGCTGGCATGTTATAACCTGTGCTGGCATCTGCCAGCTGATGAAGAGCATATAATCGTTTTTGCGAGAAAGACAGCGGATAGACATCTCTTTGATCCGCAGGTTCAATCTGTGTAAAAGCGTGTTCTTTTAAGCTCATCAATTTGACCGCCATGCTTTCAACCGTCGGATAAGAAAACACCTCACTGAGCGGCAGCTCGACATTAAGCTTTTTATGTATTCTTGATACCAGTGCGGCCGCTTTTAAGGACTGTCCGCCTAACTGAAAGAAATCATCACGAATGCCGATGTGCTGTTTATTCAGCACATCTTCCCAAATATGTGCGAGATCAGCTTCGATTAAGGTTCGGGGCGCCATATATGTGACACTCGTATTGTTTTCTGGTTCAGGAAGCGCAAACCTGTCAAGCTTGCCGCTGGATGTTAATGGCATCCTGCTGATGTTGATAATACTTGCTGGGATCATATAGGACGGCAATGTCCCGGCAAGATGCTGATACAAATCTGGGAGGCTGTTTCCCTTTTCGGGAACGATATAAGCAATGAGCTCCTTTTCCTCAGCAGAAACATCACGGGCCAGTACCGCGGCTTCCTTTACCCCCGGTGCTTGTCGAAGAACTGTTTCAATCTCTCTCAGTTCAATACGGTAACCCCTAATTTTTACTTGATCATCAAAACGTCCAATATATTCAATCGTTCCATCAGGCAAAAAGCGGCCTGCATCACCTGTTCGGTATAAACGCTCCCCTTCAAGGAATGGATGATCGGAGAATGCTTTCTGTGTCAGCTCTTGCTGTTTGTAGTATCCTCTCGCAAGACCCGCGCCGGAAATACACAGTTCACCCGCCGCGCCGATCGGCTGCATTTGATTTCCGTGCAAAACAAATACTTTTGTGTTTCTGATCGGGTGTCCGATCGTGATCCTCTCTTTTTCATTCAGATGCCGCAATATTGTTGTTGCCACACTGTTTTCTGTGGGCCCGTATTCATTTGCCAGTTCAGTAGAAGGACAAATCATTTGACTCAACTCAAGCAGATCAGGCGTGACCGCTTCACCCGCAAATGTAACAATACGAAGACTTTTTGCATCGTCAGCAGTCATCACTTCCAATAACACCCTGTACAGGGAAGGAACAATGATCATGTGGCTGACCTTATAACGGGCTATTTTTCGCTTAAGGGCCAGCACATCCTTCGCTTCGTCATCTGTTGTCAGCAGTACGCACGCACCAGATAAAAGCGGGGTAAATAAGCTCGTTACACAGCCGTCAAACACGTACGAAAACAAATGGAGGGATATATCCTGTTCGGTCATGCTATACTCTTCCCGTCTCCATTGCAATGTATTGGCAATACCGTGATGATCAACTAAAACCCCTTTAGGGCGCCCCGTCGTTCCCGACGTATAGATCAAGTAGGCTAGATCACCTGGCGGCATATTTGGCGCTTCTGTTTGGTAACTTTCTGTATGTTCTATCGTTATCGTATTTCCTTCATAGGACGGAGGGATTAAGGAAATAAGGTCTTCTTCTATCAGCAATTGAGCCGCTTGACTGTCCTTCAGCAGGAAAGAAAGACGTTCTGCTGGAAAATGTGGATCAAGCGGCATATAAGCGCCGCCTGCTTTCCAAATCCCAAGCAGAGCTGCAGGCATTTCCATTGACCGGCCCATCATTACAGCAACGATATCTCCAGATCCAACGCCTTTTTCTATCAGAGCGTGCGCAATCTGATTGGCTCTTACTTGTAACTGGCGATAGGTCCAGCATTCGTTTCCCATTTTCAATGCAGAAGCTTCAGGTGTTTTGTGAGCTTGTTCCTCGAACAATTGGGGTATCGTTTTGTTCACATAAGGACGCTCAGTTTCGTTAAACAATTGGATAACCTGTTGCTCCTCCGGCGGCACGATATTGATGTCACTGACGGCAACATCGGGATTTGTCAAAATGCAATCCAGTGCTTGCTTTAGATGCCCCTGAATCCTCAGCATCTCCTCCCGCTCGTAAACGTCTGCGTTGTAGCTGAATTTGATATAAAATGATTCTCCCGGAACGATAACGATATTAAAGTCGTAATTGGTTTGTTCCGACATAGAAATGTCACTCAGCTTCAGAGCGCCTTCATCATTTTCACTCTCCACGCTTAATGCCTGATGAAGCTGTACAGGGTAATTTTCAAAAACAAAAATATGATCGATCAACCCTTGCTTCAATGGACTATGGTTTTGAATCTCATAAAGCGGATAATACCCATGCTGTTCAGATGATAAAATATCCTCCTGCACGGCTTTGACCAGCGAAGAAAACGTTATGCCTTCCGCAGATCGGATTCGCACTGGAACAGTATTGATAAACAAGCCGACCATTGATTCAATCCCGTCAATCGCTGACGGGCGTCCCGAAATGACGGAGCCAAAAACGGCATCATCTGCAGCATTATATCGATGGAGCAGCACGCCCCAAATACTCATAAACAGCGTGTTTAATGTCACTCCCCAGTTTTGGGCAGCCTCAGTCAGTTTCTCAACCATATCCGGCGCTAATGAAAAGCTGACCTGGTCGGCTTTATAATTCCCGTCTGCCGTGCGGCGCTTTATTCGGGGAATAGAAGCAGTATTGCCGTACTCCTTCAAATATTCGCTCCAGTAGGCAGCAGTCTCTTCTTGATCTTGTTCTCCGAGCCATTCAATATAACGGCTGTACGGCACCGTGCTGCCAAGCTGTACAGGTGAGTTATTTTTGAGCGAATCATACATGCTGAAAAACTCTTTAAGAATAATGCCGAGACACCACCCATCCATGATGATATGGTGATGTGTCCAGACACATGTATATTGGCTGTCTCCTCTATCAAAAAGGGCAAGACGCATTAAAGGATCTTTTTGCAAATCAAATCCTTTTTCCCGATCCTTAGTCATAAAAGCATCAATCAGCGTCTGCTGTTCTTGATCAGCCAGGCGAGAAATATCTTCTCTATATACTGTCAATTCCCGGTTTGATAAGACTACCTGCTGCGGACCTGTAAGATCTGGTACTTCTTTAATGAAAATCGTTCTGAAAATATCATATCTAGAAACAAGAAGGTTTAAGCTCTTTTGAAACGAGTCGACGCATAGATTCCCTTTGATCGTAAACGAGGTCTGTTCGATATATGCTTTCGAGCTGAAATCCATTAGTGAATGAAACAGCATTCCTTCCTGCATGTGCGATAACGGATAAATATCTTGAATTTGTGCCGATTGTGCCATCAATTCCACACACCTTTTCAAAAGTTAAAGATCTTTCACGAGATCTTCGATGCTAGATAATGCAGACAACGTTAATTCTTTATTGCTGAAATCGCTCAATGTTTTTTCGCGTGCTTTTTTCTGCGAACAATGCTCAATCGTCTCGATAAGATGCCTGTGAAAACGATCCATAAAGCACTCAATTGAGTGTTTGCTGAACACTTGGGTGTATACCGCTTTTACGTGAAGCCGTCCGTCCGTAATGAGAGCATTGATGTCCAGCTCATACTCTCGTTCTCTCTCACCCGCTATTTCGTAACGGGGCTGGTAATATGATAATTGAAACGTTTCAGCTTCCTTCTCTTCGCTAAATTGACCGAGATAATTAAAGCTGACCTCAGGCTCTTTATGCCGCAGTTCTCCTATGTGTGTTAACAATCCGTATCCAGTTCCTTTGTTCGGTACTCTTCTCAGCATATCTTTTGTCATCTTAATTCGGTATGCGAGCTGATCCTCGAAAGGCTCGGGAATACCCATGTCTAGCAAAATAGGATAAATGGAGGTAAACCATCCAACGGTCCTTGAAATATCAATGTTTGGCACATACCCTTCTCTACCGTGTCCCTCAGTGCTGATCACGATTTGGTCATGCCCAGTCCATTCAGAAAGCGCCATTCCTAAAGCCGTAAGCAAAAGTTCGTTGGCATCAGTACCATAGGCTTGCTGGGTTTCAAACAGCAATTTTTCAGTCCAGTCCCCGGATAGTACAAACGCAGCTGCGTCGCTGTTCATTTGGAGTCTGTCCGGCACATTTTCTATGTCCTTAGGAAGAAAAGCAGTGTGAGCGTCTAAAATCGTTTGCCAATACGGTTTCTCTGAAAGCAATTGTTTACTTTCAGCTATTTGGGTAAGACCATCGGCGTAGGATAAATAAGAATCCGTTTTTGGCGGTAATTGGATTTCTTTCTTTTCTAAAGCCTGTTGATATGCTGCAGCTAAATCTTCAAGCAGAATTCTCCAAGAAACGCCATCTATCACTAGATGATGAAGTGCAATCAGCAAATGATCCCCTTCTGCCGTTTTAAACAAACCTGCTTGCAGCAAAGGCCCTTTTTCTACATTCATTTTGCTTTGAATGACGGTTTCCTCAGCGGCAAGTTTTTCATCAAGGTGAGTCCTTTCCAGCGATGCTTTTGTCCAATCTGAAATATAAAGGCCAAACAGTTCATGATCCTTGTGATTGATTCCGCGATTAAACTGAATGACATGGCCGTTTTGGTCACGTTGGAAAATCATGCGAATGGCATCATGATGCTCGGTTATTTTACGCAGCGCTAGATGAAGCGCGTTAGCATTGAATCCTTTTTCACTGAAAAGCATGACGGACTGGTTGTAATGATAGTGAAAAGCATGTACCTGTCCGAAAAATCTTCGCTGAATCGGGGTGAGTTCAGCTTCACCTTCCGCAGGTCCCTGGTCCGCTTGAGATGCCAATGGTGTGATATGTCCGCATAGTTCCTGAATCGTTGAATAACGGAATAAGTCGCGTATTGTCATGCTCCAGCCTTCAGCGGCCAGACGTGCTGCCACTTGTAATGCTTTAATTGAGTCTCCGCCAAGCTCAAAAAAGGAATCGTGAATGCCGACTCGTGGCATGCTCAGTACATCTTCCCATATATACGCCATCGTTTTTTGTATGTCGTTAACTGGTGCGGTATATGGACGCGATAACACATTATTTGGAGCCGGCAAGGCATTTCTGTCCAGCTTTCCGTTTAGGGTCAGCGGCATGTTTTCTAAAGGAATCAGATGTGCAGGAATCATATACGCTGGCAGCTCCTTTGTTAAAGCAGCACGGAGAGCATTCGTATTGACGTCTGAAGGCACAATATATGCAGCCAAACCAGCCTGTCCATTCTTATCATGCTGAACGGCAACAGCAGCTTCTCTGACAAGCCCTGTTTGAAGCAGAACACTTTCAATTTCTTCTGTTTCAATTCTGTATCCATTTATCTTTACTTGATAATCCATTCGGCCAAGAAGCCGGATCGACCCGTTTGGAAGCCAGCATGCTCGATCACCGGTTCTGTACAGCCTTTCTCCAGAGACAAATGGATTTCCTGTAAATTTCATTTGCGTTAAGTCAGGTTTATGATGATAGCCTTTCGCAACACCTGCCCCGCCGATGCACAGCTCGCCGGCAACACCGATCGGCTGAATTTGATCAGTCTGGCTGAGTACGTACATGTGTACATTCGGCAGCGGGCTGCCGATTGGCACGTTATCTCCCGTACACTCTCCACCCACACTAGTTTCATAGAAGCTCGAATCAATGGTTGCCTCTGTGACACCATAGCTATTAATGATGCGCATGCTTTGGCCAAAGCGATCTGTCAATGTTTTGAAATCTTGAGCTTTCACCATGTCGGAACCAAGAATCAGTATGTCTAAGTCATGAAGCTTGAACTGGTTACGGTATACATACTCCATCACCGGGATAATGAGAGCCGGTGTCGACTCCATCACCGTGATTCTCTGAGAGTTCATGATTTTATATATTTCAGCAGGTTCCAGCCGTGTTTCATCTGGGCAAACGATTAGAGTCCCGCCGTTGGTCAATGTTCTCGCCAAATCTCCTGAGAAGACATCGAATGAAAAGCTCGCGATTTGAAGCAGTCTGACAGGCTTCCGATCCAGCTCATATATTTGACGCCAAGCAAGAGCAGCATGAGTAAAGTTCCGATAGGTGACAATAACACCTTTAGGCGCCCCCGTCGTTCCTGACGTATAAATGATATATACCGGCTCTTCAGGAGCAGGAGATAAGTTAAGGTTGCAGCTATTTTCTTCATAAGTGCTTTCATCGTCAAGGAAGATGTGAGACATCTCAGATTCAGGCGAGTTCGAAATCAAATGCTTCAACTCTCTCTGTAAAAGAAGAATATCTGCCCCGCTATCACGAAGAATGTATTCAATACGAGCTTTTGGATAATGTGAATCAATTGGGATATACACTCCGCCAGCTTTCATCACTGCCAGCACGCCAACAATTGCATCAATGGACCGCTTGGCTAAAACAGCCACAGTTGGCTTCGGTCCTTTTCTGTTTTGCAATGTTCGTGCCAGACGATTGGCTCTTTCATTTAGAAGCCGATAGCTAATCTCTGTTTCGTTATCAATAACAGCTATATGTTCTGGATTTTCTTCAGCTTTCGCTTCAAATATGCGATGAAAAGGAATATCTTTTTGAGCAAATTCAACTTGAGTTTTGTTAAATTCAAAGACTATTTTTTGTTTTTCTTTATCACTAAGTATGTTTATTTGTGCAAGGCTTGTTTCAGGGGTTGAAAGTGCCGCATGCAGAAATTCGGTAAAATGATCGGCCCAGCGTTCAATCGTAGCTTTCAGGAATACTTCTGTACTAAATTCCATTTCGCAGCAAATAGATCCACTTATTTCCGTAGCTATTAATGTGATATCAAATAAGGAAATGTGATGTGCGAAATTGGCAGGCCGGACTTTTATTTCTCTCAGATCTATGTCTTGTTTTTCCACATTTTGAAGGATAAACATCGCATCAAACACTGGGTTCCGGCTCATATCTCGTGTCAATTCAAGCTTATCGACAAGCTCTTCGAACGGGTAATCTTGGTGCTCAAAGGCTTCCAATGCTGTCTCACGCACTTCCTGCAAATACTGTACGAATGGCTTCCCGCCCTCCGGGCGCGTCCGAAGCGCCAGCGTGTTCACAAACATGCCGAGTATCGGCTCAAGATCCTTGTGCGGCCGGCCGGCAATTGGCGAGCCGACGATGATATCTTCCTGTCCGCTTAAGCGTGACAAGAACGTGGTGTAAGCCGCAAGGAGCACCATGTACAGTGTGCTTCCGTTTTCTCGTGCCAGCTTGTGAAGGCCTGATGCAACCTCTGGTTCCAGCGTAAATGAGACCTTGTCACCCGCGAAGCTTCGCACAGGCGGGCGGGCATGATCAGCCGGAAGATCCAGCACAGGCAGCTCGCCCTCGAGCTGCCTCAGCCAGTACGCCCCCTGCGTTTTGTACGCGTCTCCTGTTTTGAATCCTTCTTGCCATACGGCATAATCTTTATATTGAATACGCAGTGCCGGAAGCTTCCGATTATTGTACAGCTCGCCGAATTCCCGAATCAGAATGTTGACGGAAACACCGTCTGAAATGATGTGATGCATATCAACCAGCAACAGGTGCCGCTCATCTGATACCTTTACGATTTGGGCACGGAACAGCGGCGCTTGGCTGAGATCAAACGGTTTGATAAATGCAGCTGCGGCCTCCTGTTCGGTTCGTTCGCCGAGAACTGTAGTCTGTAACGTAAACGGCACCTCGTCATGGATGCGCTGCACCGGATCGCCTCCTGCGTCCTGTTCGAAGGAGGTCCGAAGCGACTCGTGGCGCTTGATCAGTTCTTTGAAAGCTCTGTCCATCCTTTCAGGATTGAGCTTCCCTTCGAGCTCTAACACAGCCGGCATATTGTAGCCTGTCCCTCCGTCCTCCAGCTGCTGAAGGACATAAATCCGCTTTTGGGCAGAGGAAACCGGATAGGTTTCCTGTTTTTCAGCGGGCTTAATCGCTTCATATGGACTGTCCGTTCCTTCACGGATAACGGTAGCCAGTCCTTCTACCGTCGGATGGGCAAACACATCTTTTAGCGGCACCTGTACATCGAATTCTTTGGCGATCCGTGAGACAAGCGCCGTTGCTTTTAAGGAATGCCCCCCGCGGTCAAAAAAGTTGTCGTGAATCCCGACAGGGCCATTTTTCAGCACGTCCTCCCACAGCTGAGAAAGCTTCATCTCAGTCACGTTTCTCGGCGCTGTGTAGGTCTCCGCATCTGCCGCTCCGTCAGGAGCTGGCAGGGCGTTTCGGTCGAGCTTTCCGCTTGGTGTAACCGGCCACTGTTCCATCTCTATCATATAGGCTGGGACCATGTAGCCCGGCAACAGTCTCTCAAGCTGCGCTCGGACTTCGTTTCTTTGGAGCCCTTCTACATAAGCGCATAATTCCGGCTCGTCGCTGTCTGTCCGTACGGTAACGGCCGCCTCTCTTACGCCTTCTATGCTTCTTAGTGCCGCTTCAATTTCTCCCGGTTCAATCCGGTAGCCGCGGATTTTCACCTGATCATCCGTGCGCCCGAGGAATTCAACATTCCCGTCAGGGAGCCAGCGCGCCACATCCCCGGTTTTGTACATGCGTTCCCCCGGGTAAAACGGGTCCTCAAGAAAACGCTCCTCCGTTAATGCCGGCCGATTCAAATAACCTCTGGCAACACCCGCTCCGGCAATGTACAGTTCGCCGGCGACACCAGAAGGCTGTACGGCTAAATGTGGATCTAAAACATACAAACGCGCACCGGGTACGGGCTTCCCGATCGGAATCCGCAAGCGGTCCCTGTCCCGTTCTGGGTCCAACACGTAAAATGCCGCGTCTACCGTTGCTTCTGTCGGCCCGTAGCCATGGATTAATGATACCTGCGGCAATACAGAAGCAAAACGGGCTGCCGTACGGGGCGCAAGCGGTTCACCTCCGGCGAATACACGCTTCAGGCTTGTCTCGTCACCGAGCGCTAACATTTCCGCTTGATCGAGAAAGCTGTTCAGCATAGCCGGAATAAAATGAGCCGTTGTCACGTTTTCCTGATGAATGGCTTTTACGATCAATGCGGAGTCTTTTTCCCAGCCGGGCGGAAGCAGATACGCCGAAGCACCGGAAAGAGCCCACCAAAACAGCTGCCACACAGACGCATCAAAGGAAAAAGAGGTTTTCACCATGACAATGTCATCTTCCGAAAGCGGAAACTGGTGCTGCATACCGGTCAGAAAGGAAACAGCCTGACGGTGCTCAACGGCCACTCCTTTCGGCTGCCCGGTAGAGCCCGATGTATAGATGACATAGGCGAGAGATCCGCCGTCAGCAGGAGTAAACTCATGGTTTTCTGCTTTTTCGCTCGCAAGAGATGTCATGTCAATTTCAAGCGTGTCTCCGGAAAAGTTCGGTGCGGAGCATCCCGGCTGTGTCAGCAAGAGCGATGCCCCGCTGTCTTTCAGCATGTAGCTCAGCCGCTCCTTTGGATACGCAGGATCAAGCGGCAAATACGCCCCTCCGGCCTTCAATACAGCAAGGACAGCGATCAGCATGTCAGGTGAGCGTTCAGACAGGACACCGACGATACTTTCGTTTGTGACGCCGCGTGCCGCAAGGTGCGCAGCCAGTCGGCTGGCGTACATGTCAAGCTCAGCGTATGTCAGCGAACCGCCTGAAAAGCGAATGGCCAGCCGCTCCGGTGTGGAAGCTACCTGTTGCTCAAACAGCCCATGCAGGGTGAAAGCTTTAGGCGAAACAGCTTCCGTCTTGTTAAACTCATACAACAATTTTTGCTTTTCTCTTGTATTCGTCATATCTAATTCTCTTATAAAGCTGTGCGGATGTTGAAGGGCGTTTTCCAGTATGGTAAGCAGATGAGATTGTATTCGTTTAATATCCTCAAGAGAAAACAAGGTATTTTGATAATCGAAATTTAATTGAATGGTTCCATTGTCTATCCGTTCTTGTATTTGAACTGAAAGCTCGTTTGCGGTGTATCCGCTGAAATAAAGCGCTGTTTCATAGTCAAAATCATCTGCATTATGCCACTGAAGTGGCTGATACTGCATAGATATACCGATAAGGTTGTGTAAATCCTTCTGTTCATTTCTTAATTCATTTACAAGCAAATTATAAGGAAACCGTTGATGACGCATAACAGAAAGCTGTTCCCTGCCTATTGTGCGGACAAAGGAAAGAAAATCTGTGTCAGGATCAACCGTTATTCTGATTGGAAGAGAACTAACGAACATGCCGAGCATTTCTTTTTCAGCCTTTGACCCTCTGTTGCCATAGTAGGTGCCAATGGCAAGATCTTTTTTAGAAGTGATTCGGCTAATGCATATGTAAAATGAAGCCATAAATAAGGAAATGATATTGATCTTGTGTTCTTCGCAGAAGTTTCGAATCGTTTGCTCTAGATCAGGTGAAAGAATGATGGTGTCTCTGGATGCAGAAGTGCTCTGTTTTTGTAAGGACGTCTGGTCGGCTAACGAGTGGTATTCCAACGGGTGCTCAAAGGTTTGCGTCCAAAATAAACGGTCCTTTGCAAACCGCGGAGATTGTAGATATTGACTCTCTTTTTCGATGTAGCTCAAGTAAGAAGGTTCCGGCTGATCAGGTAAAGGATCTTTCTTTTTCATTTTTTGATAAAGATCTATAATTTGATTTCCCATCACATTTAAAGAGATTCCATCCATTATGATATGATGGAATTTCGCAAATAGCCAAACTTCATGAGAGTCAATTCTAAGGAGGTAAAATTGATAAAGAGGCGAGTTGAACAGTTTAAATGGAATGCTCGCTTGATCCTGAATCCATTGCTCTATTTCTATCATTTCAACATTTGAAAAATCAATTATTCTAAGTGGATAATATTTATATTCAGTAAGGTGCAATCGCGGCTCAAGCTCTTCTCCTTCTAACAGCTGAAATCTAATGGCGTCGTTGCGGGAGATGGAATGATTCAGCGCTCCCTCCAGAGTATCAAGCTCAATATTGCCTTTGAATTTCACACAGGCTGTGAGATTGCAAATGCTGGTATCTGGCTCCAGCAGTTCGGTAAACCACACTCTCCTTTGGGCATGGGTTAAAGAATAAGTATGTTCGCTCAACGGATTCCCTCCAGTTCTCATAATAAGAGGATAAGAAAAAGTAGAAAAAAGCAGAAAAATGACAATAAAAGAAATTATATGACTATATAATCCATATATGCACTATATTAACGGATATTTTTTAAAGTACAATAAAAAACATTAAATTTTTATAACATTTTTTTGAATATAGTATTATTTCTTTATTTTTCGTTTCTTTTTTTATCAAATTTCCGGATATAAAGTGATAAAAGTATTGTTTTACATAAGGTCTTATACACTACTTTTTAATCGAACTAATTTGCTTTTGTGCATAATTCTTCTAATTGTTGGAAGGTTCGACAAAGCGTTATTACAGACATAAAAAAACCTGTTTTCTCATGGAAAACAGGTCTGCCGCTATTATTGATTTGCCAAAATGACAGCGATTTGATCCTCAATATCTTTTCCATCCTCTTCATCAATCAATCCATTTAGAAGAATAGAGAAAACAAGTTTTTTTCCGCTCTTTGTTTCTGCGTACCCCGATAGAGAGCTTACCGTACTGAGCGATCCGGTTTTTGCTCTTACTTTTCCTTGTGCAGGAGTGTCTTTCATGCGGTTTCTCAGCGTTCCGCCCACCATTCTGTCAGGGTTGCCCGCAACAGGTAATGAATTTAGATAAGCCGAGAACCAACTCTGATCCTGAATGTCATATAACAGCTGTGAAAGTTGATCTGAGGATACAGCATCAATATGTGAGATTCCTGATCCGTCTCTTAAGACGAGTGATTTAGAATCAACACCAAATTCCGGAAGCGTACTGTTTAACACTTCGAGCCCCTTTTCCCAGCTCCCTTCTCCTTTTTTCACTTTCCCCATCTCTTTTACGAGCACTTCGGCATGTCCGTTATTACTTAATTTCATGAACGGCACAAAAAGTTTCGATAAAGGCATTGAGCGATGAGAGAGCAGCACATCTGAAGAACTAGGTGCTTCACCCGTCTTGATGTCCCCTTTCACAGTAATACCTTGTTTTTTTAGTGACTGCTTAAATAAATCTAAGGCATATCCGGCAGGCTCCCAGACAGAAATCCATTCCTTTGTCTTGTTTGCGTCAACCGGTACGCTCCCTTCAATTGTAATCGTGTTTGTTCCATGCTCTCTTTCGATTGTGAGGTCTTTCTCTGAACCGGCAGCAGTCGTTTTAGCATCGTTCTTTATCGTTATATAATCGGTTTTCGGAGAGACAGACACGGCAGGCTCTTCCCCTTCTTTTTGATTTGGAGTGACCTCAACAATCACAGTGCCTGCATCATAGTCTTCGTTTGGAGACGCTGTTAGAGCGGAGATTGGCGCGCCATAATATGTGTATTCATCGCTCCAAGGCATATCAGGTGATAATCGCATGTCATCATGCCACGTATCATCACCGATCAGATTGCCTTTAATTACTTTTACGCCGGAATGTTTCAATTTCTCAGCCATTTTGTCAAAATCAGATGGTAAAAGTGTCGGATCGCCTTTCCCTTTCAAATAAAGGTTACCATTCAGCTTTTTCCCTTTCAGTGTTCCATCCGTCCGGACCTCGGTTGTAAAAGAATAGTTCTCGCCAAGGACAGAAAGTGCCGCGGCCGCTGTCAAAAGCTTTAGAGAAGAGGCAGGCCTCATTCGGGTGTCTCCTGAATGTTCATATAGAACAGCACCTGTTTCCGCAGAGCGAACGGTGATGCCGGCCATTGCGCCTTCGAGGGCAGGATGATCAGCTAAAATCTTATCGATCTGCTCGGAAAGTGCATCTTGTTTTTCAGCGGCAAGCGCAGCCTGATGCATATAAGGCACCGAAGCAACAACGAAAAGCAGTAAAACAGCAACATAAAGCTTTATGCTTTTTTTCATTCATTTCCCCGCCTCTCTGCGCTTCATCATTGGCTATTGATGATTCAGTTCAATGGTGATACTGCTTTTAGCTGTCGTTTCTTCTCCCGGCTCCAGCACTTGTAAACCAGTGAGTGACGAAGGTAAATCAAGATTCACGGCGTTTGTCACCCATGTGTAAGGCTCAGGGCATAAATACCCTTGTTTTCCGTCCGCATTGTATACAACCCAATGGTTAAACTGTTCATCTGCCTTATAAATAATGCTGATATGTGCATGCTGATGATAAATGACAGCCTGATTTTCTCCGCCTCTCTTCTGATAAGAAGATAAAAAGACATCATCCAGCTGCTTGTGGCGCAAATCCATTCCTTCATGCAAAGCTTCTTTATACGGGACATCCATCAGCTTCCCGGTCGGCAGCAGGCGTTCATCCAACTCCCATTGCTGATCTGCTGTCAGGGAAAATAATGAGCTTTCTGCCGGAAACACAAATGTAGTATGATAACCAATTCCCCAAGGAAACGCTTCCTTTCCTTTGTTCATGACCGTCGCATGTTTAAATAGGGTATTCCCCTTGATCGTGTATGTCATCCGAACGACGGCATGATGAGGAAATTGCTTCTGCACATGGGGAAGCTCAGAAAGATCAATTTCTGTTTCAACAGTCACTTCTTCATCAGTTTGCTTCGTGGTCACGACATTCCAATTTTCATGGTAAAGAAACCCATGAAGATGGTTGTGTTTATCCTTCTCGTTGATATCAAAATGATACGTTCTGCCCCGGAAACTGAATGTACCGTCACCTATGCGGTTAGGCGGGAACAGGATTGGAATGCCATACAATGTTGGTGTGTCGTGAAAACTTTCTGCTGTTTCCGGTTCACGCAAAAGCTGGACTTTTGTTTTTTTGTCCACGAGAGAAATGACGTTGCTCCCCCACTCAGGGACAACAATCATTTCTAGATGTTCGTTGCCCGCTTTGATGGCCGGCGTTCCCAAATACGTGATTTTCTCAATAAAGTTTGCCATGTTTACTCAACCTCTCCTTGATTCATTGCTAGTATAAGAATTCAATGTACTGTGCCATATTTCCTCCATTTTATATTTTCCCCTATCAAATAAAAAAACACCGTTCAAACTTATGAACGGTGTGATTCGGAGGCTATTGGATGAGACGTGTGATTTGTTTCTTTTTCCAGACGAATTGATAATACCCATAAATCAACAGCAAGCTGACGGCAAACGCAGCCGGATAACCAACCCAGACGCCGAGTATTTCAAGCTTTGTATAGTGAGAAAGGACGAAAGCGACAGGCACCTCTACTCCCCAGATTGCAAAAATACTGATGACGGTCGGCCATAAAACTGTTCCGCTTGCCCGCATCGTTGCAGAAATAATTTGGGCATTTCCAAACAGCAAATAGCTCCACAATGTAATCATCAAAAGACGGTGTGCAATGTAAAGCGTCTCTTGCTCGGTTAAAAATAACGATAAAATCTGATGTGAAAAAACATAGATCAGAATGATCAGTACGCCGCCAATGATATAATTCAGCCAAATCCCCACGCGAATGACCTGCTTTAAGCGGTCAAACTCGTTTGCCCCAATCGATTGCGCAGCGAAAATAGAAACCGCAATACCAAGGCTGACGGCTGGCATCTGTACATAGCTGGCCACCTGGTTGACCACTCCGTATGCAGCTGTTGCATTAGAGCCGTAATGATTGACGAATGAAATAACCGCTATCTCTGATAATGAGACAAGAATCATATTGATGCTTGCTGGGACCCCAAGACGCAGCAGGAGAACCAGCAGTTCCTTATCCATTTTCAAATAACGACGCACTGTTTTATCAAATTGCAGCGGGTGTTTTCGCTTTCGTAAATACACCATTAACACGAGAAAAGTCGCAATCGTGGAAATGACAGTTGCATATGCCGAGCCGTATATGCCCAGTTTCGGAAAACCAAACATGCCAAGGATTAAAACAGGCAAAAGCGCGATGTTGATGACCGTGCTCACAATCAGCGTATAAAACGGTGTCTTGGAATCTCCTGTTCCGCGCAAAAAGGTAGTATATGCAAAATATAAAAACATAAACGGCATAGCATAAAATAAAATACGTGCATAGTTAGCGCTGACATGAATGACATTTTCAGGTGTTCCCATTAAACGAAGGATATCCAGGGTGAAAATACTGCCGATGACGGCTAACACAACGCCTAATAAAAATGTAAACGTGAGCGTCGTCCCGACAACAGCCTTTAGCCGTTCCTCATTTTTCGCTCCATAAGCTTGTCCGATCAGAATCGAACTTCCTGAACCGATCCCAATTGTAAATGAGATTAAAAGAAAAAATAACGGGAAAAAGGATGATACAGCTGCCACTGCATCAACACCGAGCCATCTGCCTACAGCCATCATCCCGACTAGCTGGCCGACTGATTGCAGCACATTGCTCAGCAGAAGCGGCACCAAAAAGAGTGACATCGACCGCCAAACTGATGGTTTGCTTTTCTTTTGAGTTACAAGAGGTTCTTGTGATGTTTCCATATTAAAGGACTCCTTTATTTGAAATCGTTTTTAAACATGTCCTCATTTTTTGACAAAAACAGGATATGTAACATGTTATTATTCATCACTGCACATATGAAACCCTTCCCGATTCTTCTAATTTTACACATCTTTTTAGCTTATGAAGAATAAACTAGCAAGTAATGGCGTATTTTTTGTGAGTAAAAGATTAAAAAATAATTTATGCAAAAGTATTGTAATCTATCCGTAATTATTGTAACATTTGTAACATAAGAGAAAGAGATTTTGAAGGAGAGAGCGATAATGAAAAAATGTCTTCTATTTCTAACAACCATTGCACTTATTCTGTCATTAAGCACAAATGCATTTGCGAAAAATACATCAGGCGATTTATCACAAAAACAAGCATTACAGTTGGCATTATCCGCTAGAGAACATTTTTGGAACACCATGAGCGGCCACAATCCGAAGGTGAAAAAAGCAGTTTGCCCATCAGGCACATTCGAGTATCAAAATCTTCAATATGTATACATGTGCAGTGATCTAGGCACTAAAGCAAAAGCGGTGAATTATTTAACTCCTATTTTTACAAAAACAGCAATCGAAAAAGGCTTTAAAGATTATCATTTCACTGTTTCAAAAGGAAAACTTGCTGTTCCAATCGGTGACGGAGACAATCTTTTGAATTGGAAAAAATCAACTGCTAAACTGATCTCTAAAAAAGGCAGCACAATCACATACGAATTTACCGTCCCTACATTAGACGGATCCCCTTCTGCAAAACGGAAAGTTACATTCGTGAAAGAAAATAAAAAATGGAAAGTCAATCAATTTGACGCAGTTATATAAGAAAAACGCCCGGTATAAGCGGGCGTTTTTCTATTTGGTTTGCATAAAGAAAGACAACAGGCGAAAAGTGCCTGTTGTCTTTTTGTGAATATAACGCTCTAGGAGAGATTCGAACTCCCGACCTGCAGTTTAGGAAACTGCTGCACTATCCGCTGTGCTACTAGAGCTTTTGGTATTTATATAGTAGCTCTGATGATCAATATTTTCAAGCGATTTGTATTAAAGCCCTCCAAAAACCTTATACGCGGCTCTTGTTGTATCTTCATCAATACCAATATACCGCATTGTAATTGATGGTGATGAGTGATTCAGTATTCTCTGCAGCTCGGCGATGTCTTTCGTTCGCTGATAAAAATGATAGCCAAACGTTTTCCGGAGTGTATGCGTCCCTATCTCCTCAAGTCCGCACGCCGCAGCGGCCTCTCTTAAAATTCTGTAGGCCTGAATGCGGGAAATCGGCTTCCTGGTCCGCACTGATTTAAAAAGATATTCGTTTTCCTTCATGTCTTTCGTATACTCGTATATTTCCTGTTTCAGCGATTCTAAAATAAGAATCTTTCTTTTCTTTTTCGTTTTGCTTTCAGTCGCCCATAAATGATCTTTATTTTGAACGTCCTTCACTTGCAGCGGCAGAATATCAGAAATGCGGAGCGCGCTGTTGATGCCGAAAATAAACAGAAAATAATCCCGCTTGTTTTTGTTAAGCAAATACTGTTTGACTTCTTGGATTTTCTCTAGACTGCGAATCGGCTGTACAATATGCATCAAAAAACTCCTTAAAAACCGTTATGTAACGTTTTGAGGTCTATGTTACTATTATAGCTGAAAAACGTTGAATGTCAAAGTGCGGCGGCGTTTATGTAACATAATATACATAGTGTTACATAAGCTTTTAAAAAAGCTTCTTCCAACCTTCACCCTATTAAATAAGCTTTAAAGCCTATTTTAAAGCTTTTAACCTCTTGGATACTTATCCCCCTACTAATCATCAAAAAACCTCTTAAAACAAAATCTGACGCTCCCAATTTTATGGAGCTTCCGCAAAAACATACAAAAAAAGACACAATTTCAAATTGTGTCCTAATCCTCATCCTTTACATCAATATCTTCCGGGATTGGTTCATTTAATATTTCCTGCACAAGTGCTTTGTAATTCTCCAGCTGTTCGAGATGCGTTTTGAACTGCTCCTTATAAATCAAAAATTGCTCCCCGTCATGAACGGCTCTGATTCTTCCTTCGAGCACCAAGCTTTTAATATAATCCTCTGAAAGATTTGTATATTCTGCTGTTTCTTCAATCGTTAAATACATATAGCAGTCCCTTCTTAATCCGTATGCTGATTCTAATATAGCACATGGCTCATATCAATATAATCAATTTTGCACAGAAAAACGGCTTTATGTACTATATAATATACCATTTGTCACTTGTGAAAACGCTGTAATTTTTTTACGCTAAGATTGTAACAATACAGCTTCATATAGGAGGGAGAACATGAAAAGAACGTGGAACGTCTGTTTAACAGCTCTGCTTAGTGTTCTGTTAGTCGCTGGAAGTGTCCCTTTTCACGCGGAAGCTAAAAAACCGCCCAAAAGCTACGATGAGTACAAACAAGTAGATGTTGGAAAAGACGGCATGGTTGCCACCGCACATCCTCTTGCTTCTGAAATCGGTGCTGATGTGCTGAAAAAAGGAGGAAATGCTATTGACGCAGCGGTTGCCATTCAATTTGCACTCAATGTAACAGAGCCGATGATGTCAGGCATTGGCGGCGGCGGTTTTATGATGGTGTATGACGGAAAAACGAAGGATACAACGATAATCGACAGCCGCGAGCGTGCTCCAGCAGGCGCAACTCCTGATATGTTTCTGGACGAAAACGGCAAAGCAATTCCTTTCTCTGAACGTGTAACAAAAGGTACTGCCGTTGGTGTTCCAGGCACTCTGAAAGGGCTGGAAGAAGCCTTGGATAAATGGGGAACCCGTTCGATGAAGCAATTAATTACCCCTTCTATTAAACTCGCTGAAAAAGGCTTTCCGATTGATTCGGTGTTGGCAGAGGCCATTTCTGATTATCAGGAAAAGCTTTCACGGACTGCCGCAAAAGATGTATTTTTACCAAATGGCGAACCGCTTAAAGAAGGAGATACCCTTATTCAAAAGGATTTGGCTAAAACATTTAAGCTTATTCGCTCCAAAGGCACTGACGCTTTTTATAAAGGAAAATTCGCCAAGACGCTTTCTGACACTGTCCAGGATTTCGGCGGATCAATGACAGAAAAAGATTTAGAAAATTACGACATTACAATTGATGAACCGATTTGGGGAGATTATCAAGGCTATCAAATCGCTACTACTCCTCCTCCAAGCTCCGGCGGTATTTTCTTATTGCAAATGCTGAAAATCCTTGATCATTTTAACCTTTCACAATACGATGTCCGCTCATGGGAAAAATATCAGCTGCTTGCTGAAACGATGCATTTGTCATATGCCGACCGTGCGTCTTACGCAGGTGATCCCGAATTTGTAAATGTTCCTCTCAAAGGCCTGCTTCACCCCGATTATATTAAAGAACGCCAGCAATTAATCAACCTAGATCAAGTGAATAAAAAACCGAAAGCCGGTGACCCTTGGAAATACCAAGAAGGATCAGCAAACTATAAACAAGTTGAACAGCCGAAAGACAAAGTAGAAGGCCAAACAACCCACTTTACAGTTGCTGACCGTTGGGGAAATGTTGTTTCTTATACAACAACAATCGAACAGCTATTCGGAACGGGTATTATGGTCCCTGATTACGGTGTTATTTTAAACAATGAATTAACGGATTTTGATGCGATACCAGGCGGAGCTAACGAAGTACAGCCAAACAAACGGCCTTTAAGCAGCATGACCCCGACGATTTTATTTAAGGATGACAAGCCTGTCCTCACGGTTGGATCTCCTGGCGGGGCCACAATTATTTCATCCGTTTTGCAAACCATTCTCTACCACATTGAATATGGTATGGAATTAAAAGCAGCTGTTGAAGAGCCGAGAATTTACACAAACAGTATGAGCTCTTACCGTTACGAAGACGGAGTTCCTAAAGATGTCCTCAGCGAGCTGAACGGTATGGGCCACAAATTCGGCCCAAGTCCGGTGGATATCGGAAACGTGCAAAGCATATCGATCGACCATGAAAACGGCACCTTTAAAGGCGTAGCTGATTCAAGCAGAAACGGCGCGGCGATCGGCATTAATTTAAAACGTAAATAAATTAAAAAACTGTACTCGCTTCAAATGAGTACAGTTTTTTCATGCAGATCTTTATAACAACGGGCATTGGTAATGCTCTGTATCCCTGATTGCAATCCAAAATGACAGAATGATGACTGCTTCTTTGACAAAATCTTTATTCTGCTAATGCACGTCTATCTTCATCTTTTCATTTCGTTTATCTCATCAAGAAATGTCTGAAACGCACTCGTAATAAAAAAGTCTTTCCTGTATATAAAGACGATCTCTAAGTCTTGATATGCTGGTGGCAATTGATGAATCCATACATTTGTACGATGCTCGGAGCAGTTAACAGCGGACTTTGGGAGCAGCGCCGTACCCATCCCGGCGGAAACACCTTTTATAATAGCCTCCAATGTGCCAAACTCTATGATTTTTTGATTGTGTATGCCTGCTTCCTCTAGTAATCTTTTGACCCTGTCACGATGAGAACAGCCAGCCCCAAAAAAGAGCATCGGCTGCTGAAGCATGTCTTCTGACGTCCCTTCTCGTGATGAAATCAAAACTAATTCATCATGGGAGACATGGAGTTGTCTAACTGCAGCGTGCTCAACCGGCCCATATACAAAAGCGCCATCAACTTTATGATCAAGAACCTGTTGAATCAAATGATGCGTATCAGCTGTGTTCACTGATAAATCCACTTCAGGAAAACGCCTGAGGAAGGATGCTGCATGCTCAGGCAGATGCGTTACCGCCGTCGTTTCCAGTGATCCGATCCGCAAAGGCCCTTTTGGTTGCCTGCTCATTCGGGTCGATTTTTCAGCTTGGTCTAACAGCGATAATACTTGATCTGCATATTGCAAAAGATTTTCTCCTGCAGCAGTCAGCTTCATCCCCCGATTCGTTCGATGAAAAAGCCTGATATTCAAATCTTCCTCAAGGTTATGCACTCTGGCTGTCACATTCGACTGAACATAATTCAGCATTTGGGCTGCTTTCGTTATGCTTCCTTCGCGAGCAACAGCCTGAAAAATCTTTAAATCTCCGCTTTCCACGCGCTCTCACCTGCTTGCTATGATGAAAAGTGATATTGGCTATCATATTTGTTCATTTTACTCGAAGAAAACCGCTATGTAAAATATGTAAAGATATGAAAATACAATTAATGAGGAGGCAGACAGCATGAAAGCTGTAATTCACAACGGAAAAGCCGGTCTTCTGGGGTTATCAGTTCAGGACGTTCCATCAACAAAGCCTGGATACGGAGAGGTAAAGGTTAAATTAAAATCTGCAGGCCTGAATCATCGTGACTTGTTTCTTATGAAAAACAAATCTGAACAAGATCCTCACATGATACTGGGTTCTGACGGCGCGGGTATCATCGAAGAGATTGGTGAAGGCGTGAAAAATGTTACTGTTCAGACAGAAGTAGTCATTTTCCCGACATTGAACTGGGATTTGACAGAAAATGTTCCACCTGTACCTGAGATTCTGGGAGGTCCTTCGGACGGAACACTTGCTGAATATGTGATCATTCCTTCACAAAATGCAATCAAAAAACCTGCTTATTTATCTTGGGAAGAAGCGGGCGTTTTACCTTTATCCGCTTTAACTGCATATCGGGCTCTGTTTACAAAGGGGCAATTAAAAAAAGGCGAGCATCTATTGATACCCGGCATCGGCAGCGGTGTAGCAACCTATGCTTTATTGATGGCTAAGGCGATTGGGGCAACAGTAAGCGTGACCTCCCGCAGTGAGGAGAAAAGAAAAAAGGCGCTGAAATTAGGTGCTGATTACGCATTTGACAGCTACAGCAATTGGGATGAGCAGTTGCAGGGAAAAAAGGCGGATGTTGTTCTTGACAGCATAGGACCTGCCCTCTTTTCGGAATACTTCCGCCATGTAAAACCAAATGGCCGTATTGTCAGCTTTGGGGCAAGCTCAGGGGATAATCTCAGTTTTCCGGTGCGTTCTCTATTCTTTCCTCAGGTCAATGTTTTGGGAACCTCGATGGGAAGCGGTGAGGAATTTCAAGCTATGCTCGCTTTCATTGACAAACATAAGCTGCAGCCTGTAATTGACCGGATATATCCTTTAGAAAAAGCATGTGAAGCATATAAAAGAATGCAGGAAGGCAGACAGTTTGGAAACATCGGGATCGTAATGGAATAAAAAAAGAAACCGGCTGGCAGCCAGACCGGTTTCTCTTATATGATAATCCCCTTTATTTACGGAAGAACTGAACTCCCCATCAAATATCGATCCACTTCACGCGCCACTTCACGGCCTTCATTAATCGCCCATACGATTAAGCTTTGCCCTCTTCTTGCATCCCCTGCGGCGAATACACCATCGATATTTGTTTGATAATCCCCATATGCTGCACTGATTTTGTTATTTACTGAATCAACACCGAACTGTTTCAACAGCGGCTGTTCTGTGCCTTCAAAGCCGATAGCGATAAAGACAAGCTGAGCAGGCCATACTTTTTCCGTTCCAGGCAGCTCGCGGAACTCGTATTTTCCATGCTCATTTTTCACTTTTTCCATTTGGATGGTATGAAGCTCTTTCAGCTTTCCGTTTTTATCCGCGACCATTTTTGTCGTTTGAATGGAGTATTCTCTCGGATCTCTTCCGAATTTTGCTTCTGCTTCCTCGTATGCATATTCAAGCGTAAAGACGTGTGGCTGTTCAGGCCACATATTGTCATTCGTGCGGGCTGGCGGAAGTTTCGGGTGTTTGCCGAATTGGTGCACGCTTTTGGCTTTTTGACGCAGAGCGGTAGCCACACAGTCAGCTCCTGTATCTCCGCCTCCGATTACGATGACATCTTTCCCTTTGGCATCAATGAATTGCTTGTCTTTAAAATTAGAATCTAAATAGCTTTTTGTTGCAAGTGTGAGGTAGTCCATTGCGTAATGGACTCCTTTTGAGTCGCGTCCTTCAATTAAGAGGTCCCGCTGTTTTTGAGCGCCTGTGCATAAGATCACAGCATCAAATTGCTCCTTTAGCTCATCAGCTGTAATGTCAACACCGATTTCTGTGTTCGTGACAAAATCAATTCCCTCTTGCGTCAGCAATTTAATTCGGCGTTCTACAATGCCCTTCT
The DNA here is from genome assembly GCF_044570195.1 of Bacillus sp. SG20033. Classification (NCBI taxonomy): domain Bacteria; kingdom Bacillati; phylum Bacillota; class Bacilli; order Caryophanales; family Bacillaceae; genus Bacillus; species Bacillus sp. SG20033. The sequence goes on from NZ_CP172606.1 coordinate 2,218,727, forward strand.
CAAGCTTCATGTTTGGAATGCCGTATGTTAAAAGGCCGCCCGCTCTGTCTGAGCGCTCAAAAACAGTGACAGAATGCCCCGCTTGATTCAGCTGGTCAGCACTCGCCAGTCCGGCTGGGCCCGACCCGACGATAGCAACTTTTTTGCCTGTTCGTTTTTTTGGAATTCTAGGTTGAATCCAGCCGTTCTCAAATCCTTTATCGATAATGGTCCGCTCGATGTTTTTAATTGATACGGCCGGGTCTGAAATCGCTAAAGTGCATGATCCTTCACAAGGAGCGGGACATACCCGCCCTGTGAATTCAGGAAAGTTGTTTGTTTTCAACAGACGTTCCAATGCTTCCTTCCATCTGCCCCGGTAGACAAGATCATTCCATTCAGGAATTAAGTTGTAAATCGGACAGCCGGATGTAAATCCGTTAATGTCCGCACCGATCTGGCAAAACGGTGTACCGCAATCCATACACCGCGCCCCTTGCCGTTTCGATGCTTCTTCTGAAAAAGGAGCAGAATATTCTTTCCAATCCTTTAAGCGAGTGAGAGGGTCCCGCTCCGCAGGTTTTTCTCGTTTGATCTCCATAAATCCAGTTGGTTTCCCCATGTTCCTCTCCCCTTCCTTACTGTACTACCGCTTGTTTTTGTCCCGATGCTGCTGTATTCTGCTTTGGCTTCGTGTTGGCCTCAAAAGCGAACATGATGGCTTCTTCATCTGATAAACCTGCAGCTTTTTGCTCTTCGATGCTTGCGAGCATTTGTTTATAGTTTTTCGGAATGACTTTGACGAATTTTTTCACACTGTCTTCCCATTGATCTAGCAGATCTTCTGCTTTTTGGCTGTTTGTATACGCAGTATGTCTTTCAAGCATTGCTTTGATTTGCTGGATTTCTTTCTCATCCTCTAATGATTCAAATAAAATCATCTCAAGGTTGCATTTGCGTTTAAACGCTTTGACATCTTCGGTCAGTACATAAGCGATTCCGCCGGACATACCTGCCGCAAAGTTTTTGCCTACATCACCGAGAACGACAACGCTGCCGCCAGTCATGTATTCACAGCCGTGGTCGCCGATGCCTTCTACAACTACGTTCACACCGCTGTTTCGAACGGCAAAGCGTTCACCAGCACGCCCGTTAATATATGCTTCTCCGCTTGTCGCACCGTAAAAAGCCACGTTGCCGATAATGACATTGTCATCCGAAGCAGAGTTGAATCCTTCTGGTGACTTGACGATGATTTTTCCGCCAGAAAGCCCTTTTCCGACGTAATCATTTGAGTCTCCGTCCAAATAAAGCGTCATCCCTTTAGGAACGAAAGCTCCAAAGCTTTGGCCGGCTGATCCGGTAAAGTGCAGCTTGATTGTATCTTCAGGAAGACCTTCTTCTCCGTAACGCTTTGAGATTTCACTGCCGGTTATCGTTCCGGCTACACGATTTGTATTATTGATTTCAATCGAAATATCAGCTTCTTTTCCAGATTCGATGGCTTCTTGTACGGCCGGGAGAATTGTTGTAATATCAAGTGATTGATCAATTTTATGATTTTGCGGCGATTGGAACGTCCGCACCCCTTCAGGCTGATAAAGAAGGGTAGACAAATCAAGCTGGCTTGCTTTCCAGTGCTCCTTTGCCCGTTCACTTACATGAAGTACATCAGTGCGGCCGATCATTTCATCAAATGTCTTGAAGCCTAACGCAGCCATGTACTCACGAACTTCTTCGGCAATGAACAGCATATAGTTCACAATATGGTCAGGATCTCCCATGAACTTTTTGCGAAGCTCTGGATTTTGTGTGGCTACACCGACAGGGCATGTATCCAAATGGCAGGCACGCATCATGACACAGCCGAGTACAACTAACGGAGCCGTTGCGAAACCAAATTCTTCGGCGCCGAGCAAGGCAGCCATCACAACGTCGCGGCCCGTCATGAGCTTTCCGTCTGTTTCTAATACAACACGGTCACGAAGTCCGTTCAGCATTAGTGTTTGATGTGCTTCTGCAAGGCCAAGCTCCCACGGAAGCCCTGTATGTTTAATACTGGTTTTCGGAGAAGCGCCTGTACCTCCGTCATAGCCGCTGATCACAATGACATCTGCAGTCGCTTTGGCAACACCTGCAGCGATTGTTCCTACACCTGCTTTTGACACCAGCTTTACGCTGATTCTTGCGTCACGGTTGGCATTTTTCAAATCGTGGATCAGCTGGGCTAAATCCTCAATCGAATAAATGTCATGGTGTGGCGGAGGTGAGATTAATCCGACACCTGGCGTTGACCCGCGGACATCGGCAACCCATGGATATACCTTGTTGCCAGGAAGCTGCCCGCCTTCACCCGGCTTAGCACCTTGAGCCATTTTAATCTGCAGCTCATCAGCATTGACGAGGTAATGGCTTTTGACACCAAACCGTCCGGATGCAATTTGTTTGATCGCACTTCTTCTATCATCGCCGTTCTCATCTGGAACAAAGCGTTTGGGATCTTCTCCGCCTTCACCGCTGTTGCTTTTTCCTCCAAGACGGTTCATTGCGATTGCTAAAGCTTCGTGCGCTTCCTTACTCAAGGACCCGAATGACATCGCACCCGTTTTAAAACGTTTGACAATCGATTCAGCGGATTCAACCTCCTCCAACTTCAAAGGCTTGCGGTTTCCGTCAAATGCGAACAAGTTCCGCAAAAATCCGATGCGTTCTTCATCAGCCGCTTTTGTATACTGTTTAAACAGATTGTAATCATTTCTGCGGCACGCCCATTGCAAAGTATGAATCGTTTTCGGATTAAACGCATGATGCTCTCCGCCATTTCTCCATTGGAAGTCACTTCCCGGTTCAAGCGTTTTGCTGTAATCATCCTGATACGCTTCCCGGTGGCGGCGCTGTGCCTCTTCTGCAATTGTTTGTAAATCGATGCCGCCTAGCTGTGATGCAGTACCTGTGAAATAGCGGTCGATCACATCGCGGCTGATTCCTACCGCTTCAAAGATTTGGGCGCCTCTGTAGCTTTGCACAGTTGAAATTCCCATTTTGGACATCACTTTTACGACGCCCTCAGTAATGCTTTTTCCATATTTGCTGACCGCTTCTTCATAGCTGATATCCAAACGGCCTTCATCAATTTCCTGCTTGTAGGTCGCATAAGCGAGATAAGGGTTAATCGCATCTGCGCCATAACCGATTAACGCTGCAAAGTGATGCACTTCACGTGCTTCTCCCGATTCCACAATAATGCTGACCTTCGTACGCAGCCCTTTGCGGATTAAGTGCTGGTGCAGCGCGCTTACTGCCAGAAGCGGCGGAATTGGTGTCAGTCGTTCGTTCATCTTTTTGTCTGATAAAATTAACAAACTTACGCCTTGGCTGATGGCTTTCTCTGCTTGTGTGAACATGTCCTTTAATCCGCGTTCAAGATCCTCTGAAAACAGCACATCAATTTTTTGGCTTTTTAAATCAGGATGAACAATCGTTTTCAATGCGTAAAACTGTTCATTGGATAAAACAGGTGTATACAGTTTAATCCGGCGAACATTTCGTTCACTTGGATGAAGAAGATCGCCTTCCGCACCGAGCCAAGTCATCGTTGAAGTGACAAGCTGCTCACGAATCGCGTCGATTGGCGGGTTCGTTACTTGTGCAAACAGCTGTTTAAAGTAGTTAAACAGTGATTGCGCTCGGTCAGAAAGTACAGCAAGCGGAACGTCATTCCCCATTGAACCAAGGGGATCTTTGCCTTCTTTAATAACAGGAATTAGATATTTTTGGATATCTTCATATGTGTATCCGAATGCCTTCTGGCGAGTAAGAAGATCACTAAATTGTTCTTCTTCTCTTGACTCCGGATCAGGATTTACTTGTACAAGCTCTTCTTCAAGCCATTTTTGATACGGATACTCAGTTGCAATTTGTGTTTTGACTTCTTCATCGGAGATAATACGGCCTTCTTCCAGGTCGATTAAAAGCATTTTCCCAGGCTCAAGGCGGTTTTTATATAAAACGTTCTCCTGTTCAACTTCAATAACGCCTACTTCAGATGAGAAAATAATATAATCATCTTTTGTGACATAATAACGGGCCGGACGGAGACCATTCCGATCAAGGATCGCCCCGATTTGTTTACCGTCAGTAAATGAAATGGCTGTTGGTCCGTCCCAAGGCTCCATCAGGGAGCTATGGTACTCGTAGAACGCCCTTTTTTCCTTGGACATATGCGTATTTTCCGTCCAAGGCTCTGGAATGAGCATCATTGCCGTATGTGCCGGTTTGCGTCCAGCCATCACAAAAAACTCAAATGCGTTATCCAAAATGGAAGAGTCACTGCCATCAGCATTAAGAATCGGCAAAATCTTATTTAAGTCCTCACCGAAGCTTTCAGATACAAATTGCTGCTCACGTGCTCTCATCCAGTTGATATTTCCACGAAGGGTGTTAATTTCACCGTTGTGAACCAAATAGCGGTTAGGATGCGCTCTTTCCCATGTAGGGAATGTATTGGTACTGAAGCGTGAATGAACGAGCGCAAAAGCAGAAACGAATGCTTCGTCTTGCAGATCAGAATAAAATGCATCAACCTGTTCAGGTGTTAAAAGGCCTTTGTAAACAATGGTCTGGCTTGAAAGACTGGCAAAATAAAAATCAAGACCTTCCGTTACTCCCCAATTTTCAGCCTGTTTACGAATGACATACAATTTTCGTTCAAAAGATAAATTGTCCTTTAGATCAGAACTTGCGCCGATAAATACCTGACGGACAAACGGACAGCTTTTTTGCGCCACTGTTCCGATTTTTCCGACATTTACAGGTACAGTTCTCCATCCAAGAACGACTTGGCCTTCTTGTTCAATCAGTGCATTGATTTGCTTTTCAATTTTTTTTCTTTCATCTTCTTTCTGTGAGAAAAAGACCATTCCTACCCCATAACGTTCTTTTTCTGGCAGATTGATGTCTTTGCACTCTTTTCTAAAGAAAGCATCAGGGATTTGAACCAGTAAGCCGGCTCCGTCTCCTGTATCCGGATCACTGCCTTGCCCTCCTCTATGGTCTAGCTGGCAAAGCATCTTAAGTCCTTGTTTGACAATGTCGTGAGTCTGCTTGCCCTTTAAGTGTGCATATAGGCCGATTCCGCATGCATCATGTTCAAATTCAGGACGGTAGAGACCTTGAGCTTTTGGCATTTGATTGTACGTCATAATTCCTCTCCCCCGATCAATTTCCGATAATACCGGTCATAAAATCTAACAACTCTATAATCATTGTAGGTTTTCAAAACGATATAAACAATATATAATTTAGATCAAAAGAATCTCAAAATGAGATAGATGGATGTGAGACAAACATGGAGCTGCGCCAACTGCGTTATTTCATGGAGGTGGCTGAAAGAGAACACGTTTCAGAAGCCGCTGATCATTTGCATGTGGCCCAATCAGCAATCAGCAGACAAATTGCCAATCTTGAAGAAGAATTAAATGTGACCTTATTTGAGCGTGAAGGGAGAAATATCAAACTCACGCCAATCGGAAAAGAATTTTTGATTCATGTGAAAACGGCGATGAAAGCCATTGATTATGCGAAAGAGCAAATTGATGAGTATCTTGACCCGCATCGCGGAACGGTAAAGATCGGCTTTCCTACAAGCCTCGCCAGCCAGCTTTTGCCGACTGTCATTTCAGCGTTTAAAGAAGAATATCCGCACGTCGAATTTTTGCTGCGCCAAGGCTCCTATAAGTTTCTGATTGAAGCTGTCAGAAACCGCGATATTGATCTGGCCTTATTAGGACCGGTGCCGACGAATTTCTCTGACATAACGGGAAAAATATTATTTACTGAAAAAATTTACGCGCTTGTTCCATTAAATCATCCGCTTGCTAAACAAAAAACGGTTCATTTAATCGATTTGCGCAACGACCAATTTGTATTGTTCCCGGAAGGATTTGTACTTAGAGAGATGGCAATCGATACTTGCAAACAAGCAGGCTTTGCTCCTCTCGTTTCCACGGAGGGTGAGGATTTGGATGCTATCAAAGGGTTAGTGTCCGCAGGGATGGGCGTTACCCTACTGCCTGAAAGTACTTTTGCTGAAACAACACCTCGTTTTACTGTGAAAATTCCAATTGAGTTCCCTCAAGTAAAACGGACTGTCGGAATCATTAAACCGAAAAATAGAGAGCTTGCGCCTTCTGCGAATGATTTTTATGAGTTTGTCATTCAATTTTTCTCTAAGCTGGAGCAGTATCAATAAAAAAATGAACCCGAGCTTCTATATAGAAGCTTCGGGTTTTTTTCTGCAAATTAATTTACAGGTAAAGAAAAATCCACATGGCAAACAAATGCTTCTTGATCAATTAGAGCTCTGTTTGTCAGTTCCTTTTTCTTTTCCGGTTCTTGAAGCTGTACAGAAGAGTAATTGACGATTCCAAGACCGATTTCCGTCCCTTTTGAATCCATCAGCCGAACAACTGAACCGCTTTTGAATTTCCCTTTAATCTTCTGTACACCGTCCAGGTATAAACTCGATTGGCCGTTTGTTATTTTTCGTGAACAATCATCTGATAAAAACATTTCACCTTCCGGGCCGGAATTAAAAGCGATCCATTTCTCCTTTTGATTCAACGGAAGCGTTCCTTCTGCTTCAAAATAGGTGCCTTCCGCCTGTTCATGAACGGCGTGATATAAAATATCGCCGGCATCTGCCTGACCAAGGAAACCTTTAATGCCAGACGCCATTACGATTTTAAACGCATCAAGCTTAGAGCGCATGCCGCCGGTGCCAACGATGCTTCCAGTGTCACCTGCGCATGCTTCGATGTCAGGTGTTATTTCACTCACCCGCTGTATCCTTTTCGCTTCTGGATTTGTGCGCGGATTGCCGTCATATAATCCGTCTATATCTGATAATATCACAAGCATATCTGCATCAATCAATCCTGCGACTTTTGCTGCGAGCGTATCATTGTCGCCAAACTTGAGCCGATTGACGGTAACTGTGTCATTTTCGTTTATGATCGGGATGATGCCGCGCTCGAGCAGTACATTCATTGTATTCCTGACATTGTTGTATCGATATTCATCAGAAAAATCGCTTCTCGTAATTAAAATTTGGGATGCGACATAGCCGTGTGCCAAAAACAGCTTTGAATAAGCCTCCATCAGCAATCCCTGGCCGATTGAAGCTGATGCTTGTTTTTCTGGAAGCTTCTCGGGCCTTTGGATAAATCCGAGCTTCCGATATCCCGCCGCCACTGCGCCTGAGGAAACCAAAATCACTTCATAACCGGCGTCTTTGAGTTTGACGACCTGGTCGACCAACGCTTCTAATTTTCGAATGCTGATTTCTCCATGAAGGCTTGTTAATGAACTGCTTCCAATCTTCACAACGACTCTTTTCATGCTTGTATCAGGCGTCACTTTATCACTCCTGATAGCAGCGCTGCAGTTTTTTCGATATCTTCGCTGATTTCCTTTGAACGCTTAGCCGCATGCTTTATTGCTTGAGAAATCGCTTCTCCCCCGCCGCTTTTTTTCAAGGCTTGCAGCCCCGCTGCTGTCGTTCCGTTCGGTGACGTGATATTATCTCTTAAGATTTCAGGATGTTCTCCTGTTTCCATGAGCATTTTTGCGGCACCTAAAAGTGTCTGTGCGCCGATGCTTCGAGATAACTGTTTATCGAGGCCCGCTTCCTCGCCTGTCTTTTCAATGAATTCCATTAAATAATAAAAATACGCGGGGCCGCTGCCTGCAATTCCGGTGAATATATCCATTTGATTTTCTTGGATTGTATAGACTTCGCCCATGCATCCGAGCAATGCTTCGGTCAGCTTCTTCAGGTCTTCCGACACATATTTGCCAAGGGCAATAGCTGTTGCAGAAGCGCCAATCATACTGGAAGTGTTGGGCATCACTCTGACAACCGGCTGTTCATTAAGCAATGATTGTTCAATAAAAGAGGTGGTTATGCCGGCAAGGACCGACAATATTAATTGATGGGGTTGAATACGTGATTTTAGTGATGACAGAGCGTTTTCGGCGTCTTTTGGCTTCATTGCCAAAATGAGCACATCCATGTCTTCAATACATAGTTGGTTCGGCAAGGCGCCTTTGATTCCATATTGAAGTTCAAGTTCAGTTAATCGCTCTGTATTGCTGCGGTTTGTAACGCAGATGTTTTGTTTCGGGATTTTGTTGGCACGAACGATACCTGATATCATTCCTTCCGCCATAGATCCTGCTCCTATAAAGGCTACTTTCTTTTGATCAAAGATCGGTAACATCTCCTTTGTTCGCTTTTTTGTTCGCATTTTCACACGTTTAAAATGTTACCACGTGAGGAAATGATGTCAAGTTTGAAGGTCATTATTGATTTGTATTGTTTCTTTTCGACAAATATGTATAATGAAAAGCAGAAAACACCCGGTTCACACTGCTGCGCCGGGTGTTTGTTTCTATTAAAAATTATCTGAGAGAGCTTTTTCAATCAGTTTTTTACAGCGATCCAGCTCTACCTTCAGCTGTTTTTTATATAGCTTGGCAGCTTCGTAATCTTTAAATTGATAGAGGACGACTTCCTGGAGCTTAGCCCCTTCTTTTTTTACTTTAATTTGTTTTAGTATCCCGTCATCAAGAAGCTCATGCAAAGACCGGTATACTTCTGTATGATTTGGTTTAAAACCAATCTCTTTAAATTCAGACCGAAGTACTTCAAGCAGCTTTAACCCATAGAGTCTCTCTTGCTCTGTCATCGTTATCATATAAAGCTTCAAAAATGCACGCTGTTTCACTAAAAAGCCTGTTGAACTCCTTTTTTCTTCTTTCATCATATGCACTCCTTCTTCTGTCACTGACAACACTATGTACTAAATATTCAATTTTCTTTTATTGTTTTCCTTCTTAATATTAAAGACTTATCGTCCAGTTATCTCATGGCTGCTGACTGTAGGTGCAGCGGAAAAATGAATAGGATATTGAACATTTGGTACATAGTTTTCTTAGTTCTATTATAACCTACATTCACTGCCAGCTTCAATTTAAAACGATTGTCAGATTTGCATATGTCGGTATGAATTTCATTCAAATAAAAAAACCTGTCGAAAGACAGGTTTTCATTTTTACGGATTTGTTGACCATAATCCCGCTGTTTTGATGAAAATACGAGGATCTAATTTCAATTGTGCCACCATGTATTCAGCAAGATCCTCAGGCTGCATCACTTTTTCAGGATTACCGTCTGTCAAGTTCAATTCGATAGACATATCACTAGCGACAGTGCTCGGCGTTAACGCGCTGACTCTGATATTATGTTTTCTCACTTCTTGCATAAGAGACTCTGTTAACCCTAGAACGGCAAATTTAGAAGCGCTATAAGCACTTGTTACAGCAGCTCCTCTTTGGCCCGCTGTAGACGAAATATTAATGATATCTCCGGCTTTGCGTTCGATCATTTCCGGAAGCACCGCACGAGTCACATGGTACACACCCATTAGGTTGACTTGTATAATATTTTCCCATTCATCGGCTGACAGATCTAAGAAACCGCCAAATTTGCTGATGCCGGCATTATTAATGAGAATATCGATATCACCGAGCTGTTCCTTCACTTGAGCTACAGCTTGGTTAACCTGATCGGCATCTTTTACATCTGCAGCAGCAAATGCAGCTTTTACACCAAGCGCTTTGACTTCTTCAGCCACTTTTTCTACATTAGCGGAAGTCCGGCCAATTAACCCGATATTCACGCCTTCTTTGGCAAGCGCCAGAGCAGTAGCGCGGCCAATTCCTCTGCCTCCGCCTGTGATTAGTGCAGTTTTATGTTGTAAACTTTGCAATTGAAGCACCCTTTCTTTGTTTACATATGTACGATATCACATTATAAGTACAATACATCCAATACGCAAATCAAACGAACTGTGTAAATATCATTTCTTCTGATTAAAAAAACGGATACAGGGTAATGACATAAGAAAAGGAGTGAACATATGATTATTGTTTATATCAGTCTTGCAGTATTAGCAGTTTCTATTATCTTCTTAGGAGTTACTGTGATTCAAAACAAGAAAAAAATGGACCCTGCACTAAAGGAGCTTTCCTCTGTTACGCAGGCTATGCAAAAACAAATCGAAGGATTAAAAACAGAAACAGAGCTGCTGACGCAAAAACAAAAGAAGATTCAGCAGGATGTCCAAATGAAAAAATCCGCGTTTCAGCAGACCGCAGCTGAAGTGAAAGAAGTTCCTAAAGCCGTTAAAGAGGTGTGGCAGGCTGGCCATTTAAATAGCAGGTAATGATGAATGATATCCCGTTGTTTCGATCAGAATGGACAATGGGATATCATTTTTTGAGGAGGCTTTCGCATGATTGTAAACCGCAGCTGCTTAAAGGAGTTCGCAGAAAAACTACATTCTCTTCCCTCTTCACTTACAAAGTCGGATTTACTTATTTCTCCATTTCATCTCCATCAAGAAAATGAACTTGACATCTACTATTCACCTCATAATGAATATATCAATCGGACTGCTACGATTGTGATTGCCGGGATCACGCCGGGTTTTTCCCAGATGAAAACAGCGTACGAAACAGCAGTCGAAAGTCTGCGGCAAGGCCGCACTCTTGAGCAAATGGCGGTAGATACAAAAATAGCAGCGGGTTTCTCCGGGTCGATGAGACATAACCTTATCACCATGCTGGATTTATGCGGGCTGCCGCAAGCTTTCGGCATTCAAAGCGCCGCAAAGCTTTTTGGAGAATTACGGCATATGCTCCATACAACTTCCGTTATTAAATATCCTGTCTTTATCCAGCAAAAAAACTATACCGGATACAAACCGGCCATCACTCGCTCTCCTATCCTAAGCACCTATGCTTTTGATCACTTCCCTGCGGAGCATCATGTGGTGGGGCCAGCTCTTCTTATTCCGTTAGGAAAAGCCGCCGAAACAGTATGTGAAACCTTGATCAGACAGTACAGACTCCAGAATTTGATTTGCCTTAGCGGCTTTCCCCACCCATCAGGCGCAAACGGCCATCGTTTAAAACAATTCGCCAAAAACAAAGAGCAACTAGAAAGACAAATTCATTCTTTTGCTTCCTCAGTTTTGAATTTTCTATAGAAAAGAGGAAATAAAAGGGATATGATAAACAGAAACAAACGTGGGGAGTGGTTGAATGTTTCCTATATTAGAAACGGATCGGCTTATACTTAGGCAAATCACAGATCAGGATGCGGAAGCCATTTTTGCTTGTTTCTCAAACGATGAAGTGACACGCTATTATGGGCTTGAAAACATGGAATCTATAGAACAGGCCATTTCAATGATTCAAACGTTTGCTGCCCTCTATCAAGAAAAACGCGGTATACGGTGGGGAATTGAAAGACGGGACACTAAAGAACTGATCGGAACAATTGGCTTTCACGCTCTGGCCCAAAAGCATAGGCGCGCGGAAATCGGTTATGAAATCATCCCGGAGTATTGGCGAAACGGATTTGCATCAGAAGTCATTTCAAAGGTCGTATCTTACGGATTTTCTGCCCTTGGACTATCGCGTATTGGCGCAGTTGTATTTACCGATAATGAAGCATCAAATCGTCTGCTTCTAAAAATGGGGTTTCAAAAAGAAGGCGTTTTAAGACAGTACATGTATCAAAATGGGACTCCAAATGATACAAATGTGTACTCTATTGTGAAACCAAGAGAATGACGGTATTCTCTTGGTCTGTGCCACATCCCTTTTCCTTTAAAATGTCCGATTCATGACCTGCATCAGCTGTGACGTTTTGATTCTTGATCAATCCCTACAAAATTTTCATCTCTTAAAACAATGCTAATAACTTTTTCCCCTACTCATAAATCCCTTTATTGGTTCTTCTTCTTGTGATAAAATCCCCAAGGAAACAAAACGTAGCCGACCACATCAAAATATAAATAACCTGAGTTTTGTATTCCCACATTGAATCCCCCATTTCTACCCCGTGAATGAAAGTCATATACGCTTTTTGTGGCAGTATCGCACAAAGGGCATTTAATATTGGATGATGTGGAGCAAAAGAAATAAAACAGCCTGACAATACACACGTGATCACACTGATACCACTCGTCATCAAACTGATGTTTCGATCCATCACAGAAGCCATAAAGATAGCGAATGCTGTTGCAAGCACTGTAAGAACACCCAGTAACCCAGCAAGAATATTTAAACGGAAACCAATTTCAGCATGAAAGAGTACATTTGTAATTAGGATGGCCAAGTAAGTGGGTATGTATAAACATAAAAAAGTAAAGATAAACTGAACCAACAAATATTTCCCCACATGCACGGGAGACACTAAAATCCTTTTGAAGGTTTTGAGCATCCGGTCTTCTGGATATAACGCAGCTAATGCCACACCTTGCATCAATACAAGCATCATGATAAAGCCTAATATATTCGTTCCCGTTCCCCGTTCAGTCCTTAATTCATCCTCTCCCCGGTAGCTGCCTGGCATTTCTCCAGTCTCAAAAAATTGCTGAATCATTTTTTGATCCGCTTTACTTTTCAACGTGGTTACTTTGTAATCAAGTTGATTTTTTTCTACAATGGCTGCATATTTCCCTAACATCAGATCAGAAAACTTCGGCTTCTGATCTACCGTTACCACTCTAAATGCAGAATCACTCGGCAAATGATGAACTTCGTCCAGTTCTGTAACAAAAGCGATTGTTTCTTTGAAAACCGGCTTCCCGGAAAACATAATCGCAACGCCAATCATCAGAGGGATAATGATTAATGCAATGATAATAATGGCTTTTTTGGTCAGGATTCGCTCCCACCTGTTTTGGAATAAACTCAGCATATATATCCCTCCGGCTTAAATACAACATGAGAAACGGCAATACAAATGATTGAAGCCAATATTAGTCCTGACATAACAGGCTGCAGCATACTGAAATCATGATCATAAATGAGACGAAATGAACATTCTGTTACCCATTTAATCGGAGAAAGAATCGATATCTGATTGACGGTATCTCCAAATCTATGAATTCCGAAAAATACGCCACCAAAGAAAACAAAAAAAGCTATCGGAATTTGCATAATCCCATTCGCCTGTTCTTCATTCTTGAACAAACTGCAGAACATTGTGCCAAAACAGCAACCGAAAAATAAAAATACATACAATAAAAGCATGAAATACGTAAGATATTGTCCTCCAAAGTTCAAATGAAAAATCGTTTGGGCTATCAACACATTCATGCTGTACATAATGACACTGAATATAAAGGTTGATAGTAATTTAGAAAGATAGATACTAGTTGTCGAAACCGGCGCATACACAATACGAAGGTTCGCTTTCTTCACCTTTTCCTCCATAAACGTATTAGAGCTCGTCATAGCAATCAGAGCTGCAGTGAAAATCATCATATTCACTCCGTAATAATCATAAGAACTTACCCCGCCTGCTCCAAAGCTGCTTTTCGTAACAAAGCCCATGACCAGAATGAGAACGAAAGGAAAGGCCGTATTGGCTATTACAAGAACCGGATTCCTTAAAATATTCATAAAATCAAATGTTATCAATTTTAACAAACTCATTTTGCTCTCCTAATCTCTTAAATTTCTTCCCGTCAGCTCTAAAAATACCGTTTCTAACGATGCCTCTTTTTTGTTCATGTTTAGGATGCTGCAACCTTGGGCACTCAATTCTAATATGATTTCACTCAGGTGATCTTGGTTCTTTTGAACGGTAACATTTAGTTGATGGTCAGAGAAATCAACTCCTGTCACTCCTATGATTTCTCTAATCGAGTTTTTATTTAATCGCTGAACATGCGCCAGTTGAAAAGCGTATGTTATTTCTTTATTGGCTTCTCTGTACAGCTCTTCTTTTGTTCCATTGGCAATAATTCTTCCTTCATTCATGATCATAATACGATCTGAAATCGCCTCGACTTCTTCCATATAATGTGTAGAGTAAATGATGCTTGCGCCTTTTGTTTTCAGCTCTTTTATCGATTCCAAAATGTGATGCCGGGATTGCGGATCGATTCCTACCGTGGGCTCATCCATGATAATCAGTTTCGGCTGATGGGCAATGGCGCACGCAATGTTTAATCTTCTTTTCATCCCGCCTGAAAACGTCTTTGGCTTGTCATCTTTCCGTTCATATAGCTGTACGAGCTCCAAAGCCTCTTTGACTCGGGCTTTCAGTTCTTCTCCTTTAAGAGAATAAAGACTGGCAAAAAAACGAACATTTTTCTCAGCTGAAATCTCCTCATAAATCGCGATATCTTGAGGCACAATCCCGATGCCTTTCTTCATTTCCTTTGACCCTTTTTTCACACTATGGCCCAATATCGAAACGTTTCCGGAACTGGCCGACAATACTCCTGATAAAATATGAATGGTTGTGCTTTTTCCTGCACCATTTGGACCTAGTAAGCCAAGCACTTCCCCCCCTCTCACTTCGAACGAAATCCCATCTACTGCCGTTTTGTTTTTATACTGCATTTTCAAGTTTTCTACTATTGCTACGTTGTTCATAGTTGGTTCTCCTTTTTACTTTCTCCGTTTTGCGAATTCCTGCAATAAATTTGTTTTCAAATTGTCTCGATTTTGTTCAATGTCAAAATCAGCAGCGTCTTCTTCAAAACCATCCTGTTCTTCTCCATCAAAACTGTACAGTTTCTTCAATAAAATCCACAATGTTTCCAGCTCTTCCGTCGAAAAGCCTTTAAATAGATCGGCCATAAAATACACCGCTTTTTCACCGCATTCCTCCATGACACGCTTTCCTGAATCAGTAATCTTCACATTAACTGCACGCTTGTCGCGTTTACTTGGTACAGTGATGACATAACCTCTTTTTTCAATACCGCTGACAAGTCTGTTGATGTTTTGTTTTGAAGTGCCTAATTTTTTTGCAATGTTGTTGAATGTCGTTTCCTCTTCCGGTAAATGCAGTATGGCAACCATCGTCATAAATTGCCTCGACGTTAAGCTTTCATAATAATCGTCTCCGCGTGATTGGATTTTGTTTAATGTGGAAAAAAGTGTAGCGTAAGACTGTTGCATTAAAAATAAATCTTTCAGTTCCTTAGAATAATCCACGATGTTCCCTCCTTGAATAGACAACTTATTGTCTATTCATCTTAACATTTCTCGCTATATTGTCAATATGTTGTCTATTTTTCTTTAGAATCCCTCGATAATTAATAGAATAGTAATATTCTGATTGATTCAGAAAGAGTAATGTTGATGGCTCGTCATCGAGAATTCAATGAAGAATAAAGCGTTATGAATCTGTTTTGAGAGAACATTCGGGCGAGCTAAGACGTGAAATTAACGTGGAACAAACGGCTCAGACTTATATTCTGTTTCTTATCAGCTGAGTGTGATGGTGAAATCCCGTCCAGATCAATCATTTTTGCGTCATTCCGTATCGGAAATCCTTACATTGCTGAACAAATGATAAAAAGCGCCCCTCAAACAGGGCGCTTTCTAATTAAGATGCATATTGAGGAGATGTATCCTCCTTTACTGCTTTTTCTTCAGGTATATGAATGCATTTCGTCATGATTGCACTCGCAACGTAAAGGACCGCAAAGATCCAGACGACGCCTTGCGCACCGACGAGACCGATGAACAACCAAGCAAGCGCGGGACCGACAAACGCTGATAAACCTGCAGCCAAATTCAATACAGACATGGCTGCCCCTTTATCTTTTCCTGCCACCGTCGGCACAATTGCACCAATCGGCACATAGCCTGCCAGCAAACCGCCCCAAATAAAGCCGATCACGCTGACAACCGCTAAACTTCCGCCGGAGAAAACAGGTGCGTAGTATAATAAGACGGTGAAAATGCCGCAGCCGACTCCGCCGAACCAAATAACAGTATTTTTCCAGCCGAATTTATCGCCGACAATACCAAAGATAAGGTTAAACACAATGTTCCCCAGAAAAATCGTTCCCCAAATTTGCAGCCACACATTGGTTGAAATTCCATGCTGGGCCATGTGTATCGGCAAAAAGACTGGAAAACCATATGTACCAATGCTGTTGATGATTCTGATGATTCCGCCTGTAAGCACGCGCGGATTTGTAAATAGAATCGTAACCCCTTTTAAAAGCTCCTCGGCTGTTTCTGATCTTTTTCTTTTCTTCTTTTCAAAACGGTCTTTATTGATAAACAATGCAAAAAATGCACCGAGACATACCCAGAAAATAGAGCTCCAAAGCGTATTCAAATAACCGAACGCTTTGATCGCGTAGCTTGAGTACCAAGCGCCGAACACAAACATGCCGAGGCAATATGCTATCCAAAACCAGCCGACAGCAGTGCTCAGTTTGCTTTGCGGTGTTCTGTAAATGACCCATGTCAAGAAAGAATAAGCAAAAAGCGGGTAACCTAACCCTTTTACGAAGTAAGTCACATACATCACTGGCAGGTTCAGCTGTTCAAATCCAAATACGATAAAAGCAGCTGTACCGATCACATAAAACAACAGCCCCATAAACATCGTCCGTTTTGCGCCAAATGCTTCGAGACATACACCTGAAAACCAGGAAGCTATGGCAAGCGCAATTCCGTATATACTAAAAATGGAAGCGGACTGCTGAACGGTGAGCCCGTTTTCGATCAAAAAAGGACTGAGCCAGCCTTGTTCAAGGCCATCTCCCATCATAAACAAAACAACCCCTAAAAATCCCCAGGCAAGCCGCTTCGGTATTCCTATTTTATCCAACATATCTGTCTCCTCCTTAGATGCTAATATACATTACCGTATTACCTTATTAAAGTTGAATATTAAATGATTCCTCAAAACAGCAGAAATGCCGCCTTAAATTAATACTTTGCTTTCTGATCCTGAAAAAAAGCGCTGTGTTTGCTTCCATTCCTCATATAAAGCCAATTCTATCTGACAGTCCTTCGGTTCGATCACCCGGACATTTGCTGACATCTCCTCCGTTAATTGAAAGGTTTCATTGCAAATGACTGCAGCACCGACGACAGATGCCTGATGATATCCCTCTTGGACATAGACCTTTTTTTGAAGAAGATCCGCGATATATTGAGTGAGCGCTTTGCTTTGGAATCCCCCTCCGCACACCCAAACATAGTCACGTTCAAACGGAGTAACCTCTGTTAAAATGTCAAAGTTCCATTTGATTGAAAATGCGATCTCTTCTAGCGCTGCACGTACAAAATGTGCCCTCTTTAAATGTGCTGACAGCGGGGCATCAAAAAGAAAACCGCCTCTCGTTAATGCATTCTTTTCAGCCGATAAATAAGAGCCGAGAGCCGCTACACATGCATGGTCTTCTTTTGCAAGTGCAGAAATCTCCTCCTCCATTACTTCGTACGTTTCATTCGGATAAAAAATCTGTTTTAATTTTTGATAATTCAATCCGGTAATTCCCGGATTCGTTTCCACAAGCCAATGCCCTTGATCTGTATGACAGTTCAGCCAGGCTTTATGTTTTGTGTCGCCATGATCCGCAGTCATTTTGGTTATTGGCGTTGTTGTCCCTGATACAATGACAATGTCCTCAAGTCCAGCTCCGGTGCTTTTGACAGCCAGCTGTGTATCCCCGCCCCCTGCTATAACCTTAGCATTTATTGAAAGGCCTAATTCGGATGCATATTCATTTGCTATCGTTCCAATTGCTGTTCCCGCTCTTACAAGAGGCGGAAGGATAGATGGAGAAAAGCCGAATATGTCGCACATCTCTTCTGACCAAGTGTTTTGCTTCACATCAAACAGCAGGGTTTCTGTTGCCTGTGATGGTTCATATGTTAATATTCCGCTCAGTTGGTACGTCACCCAATCACTAATGCTAGTAAAGCTTGCAGTCTTTTCCCATAAAGAGGGCTGACGCTGTTTTAATCCATAAAGCTTGAGCGCGGAAAAAAGTGCGGTTGGCAGGCGGCCTGTGCGGCTGTATATCTCTTCCCGATCGGGAATGCTCGCCTCCCACTCTCGGCCGCGGTTATCAATGTTCGGCAGCCCGAGAAAAGGATCGCCGTTTTGATCAATCAAAACAATCCCCTGTCTTTGGCTCGTTGATGTCAAACCAATGATGTCAATATCATGCGAACGGGATAGCGCACGTTTTGCCAAATTCATCACCTGCTTCCACAGCACCTGAGGAGAAAAATAACGGCTGTCCGGGTAAAGCGTCTCTGTGGAATACACAATGTCCTCCCGTTCCACTGTTAGAACACTGCCAGTTACACTCACGACCGCTACCCTTGCATTGCCTGTGCCGATATCAAAAACGAGATAGCCTTTTTGTTTTTTCATTCTGTTATCCTCCTTTCTTATCCCCCTGTTTTCAGTGCGTCCTTGTTATACATTGTCGGAATATTAAGAGTTTTTTCACCCTTCCACTTTTTGAGGGCTTTATTCAGTATCGTCACGTGATGATCCTCTACTTCAAAGGTTGCCCCAGCGAGATGCGGTGTTGCCAGAACATTAGGCAATGAAATCAATTCATAATCTGATTCCTCTGGAGGTTCATGATAAAAAACGTCTAATATCGCACCTCTGATTTTATGTTCTTTTAATACAGATAAAAGATCTTCACGGTTTACAACAACTGCTCTTGAATTATTGACGAAAACCGCACTCTGTTTCATCAGATCAAAATACTTCCGATCAATAAGTCCAAGTGTTTCCTCAGTACGAGGCAGATGGACAGAAACGATATCACTGTCTGAAAACACCGTTTTAAGAGATACTTTTTCATACAGCGGATGATCGTCTTGAATGTATGGATCGTAATACTTTATTTTACAGTCAAACGCAGTCAACAGTTTTGCAATCCTTTGACCAACCGCCCCGAACCCAATCATGCCAACCGTTTTTCCTGTTAATTCATTTCCTTTAAATTTGACATAAGCCTGCAGGTAATCACTGTTCCACTTTCCATCCTTCAGCCATTGATTCGAGGCGCTGGTATGGCGCAGAAAGGAAATCACATTTCCAATAAACATTTCAGCAACGGCTTGTGCATTCCGCCCTGGTGTATAAAAAACAGGTATGCCTCTTTTTGAGGCAGCTGCCACATCCACATTGGAGGGCATTCCCCTGCAAACACCGACAAATGAAAGTTCGGGAACAGAAGCAAATACGCTGTCTGTTACCTGATCAAGTTCAGTAATCAAGCCTGTCGCATTTGTTGCTTTTAGCAGCTGAATGAGTTCATCCTCCCGATATGCCCTACCTTGTTCCTTCCAAGATTGATAAGCAACTGAGTCAAACAAGTTTTCTAGCTCTTTTCGTCCTTCTTCGTTGTACGGTGCTGTAACCAAAACCGTCATGGTGCAAAACATCCTTTTCATCGTATTTTTTCATAAAAAAATCTCTTTCCGAAGATGGAAAGAGATTCATATATAGGCGCGCTCTGTTACAGGCAGACGCCGGTATAAACCTTGCTTTCCTATCTTTCAAGCTGACGCTTGCTGGAATTGGCACAATAATGTTGCCGAGGTTTCATAGGGCCAGTCCCTCCACCTCTCTGGATAGAAAATGTTGAGTATGTAATTTTCAGAATAAAGAATACGTTTATCATAAAGAAGTCTCAGATTGATGTCAATCTCTTTTTTCAGAATTGACGTTATGATCCGAAATGTTATAATTCTTACAAAATATCTAACTAGAGAGAGGAAATGGGCCATGAAATCTTTTGCCACACAACAAAACGGCATTTTCAAATCCGTTTGCTCGCTGGACTGCCCGGATCAGTGCGGATTGTTAATACATAAAAAAGACGGGAAAATCGTAAAAGTGCAAGGAGACCCTGATCATCCTGTCACAGCCGGAAACATATGCAACAAAGTCCGGAATATGACGGAGCGCATCTATGATGAAAAGCGGCTGACAACACCGCTCAAACGAACAGGTGCGAAAGGCCAAGCGATATTTGAACCGATTTCTTGGGAAGAGGCAATCGATACGATCACCTCCCGCTGGAAACAGCTGATTAATGAAGAGGGAGCTGAAAGCATACTTCCTTACAGCTTTTACGGAAATATGGGGAAATTGACAGCTGAAGGAATGGACCGCCGCTTTTTTTACCGCATGGGGTCAAGCCAGCTTGAACGGACGATTTGCAGCAAAGCGGGATCTGAAGGCTATAAATATACAATGGGCATAAGCGCGGGAATCGATCCTGAGGAAACCATTCATACAAAACTATTTATTTTTTGGGGAATCAACGCGGTCAGCACAAATATGCACCAAATTACGATCGCCCAAAAAGCGCGAAAACAAGGTGCCAAAATTGTCGTGATCGATGTGCATAAAAATCAAACAGGACGTCTCGCAGATTGGTTTATTCCAATAAAGCCGGGAACCGACAGTGCACTTGCTCTTGGCATCATGCACATTTTATTTAAAGAAAATATGCATGATGAAGCATTTCTGTCCGAGTACACGGTTGGCTATGAAGACCTCCGTGAACACGTGAAACAATATGATCCTAAAAAGGTATCGACGATCACCGGTGTCAGTACCGAAGATATTTACCGACTGGCAAAAATGTACGGGGAAACCTCCCCTTCTTTTATCAGAATCGGAAACGGACCCCAGCATCACGATAACGGCGGGATGATTGTAAGGACGATTGCCTGTCTTCCGGCGATCACCGGCCAATGGCTGCACACAGGGGGCGGCGCAATTAAGCATAACAGCGGAATTTTAGAGTATAACACAAATGCCTTGCAGCGGCCCGACTTATTGAAAGGGCGCACCCCGAGGTCGTTTAATATGAATCAGCTTGGCAGGGTGCTTTTGGAAACAGACCCGCCGATTCGCTCTCTATTTATTTATGGAACGAATCCTGCCGTCGTCGCGCCCGAAGCAAACAAAGTCAGACAGGGCTTGCTGCGGGAAGACTTGTTTACTGTGGTTCATGATTTGTTTTTAACGGAAACGGCTGCATATGCGGACATTGTACTGCCTGCAACATCCGCTTTTGAAAATACTGATTTTTACACTTCCTACTGGCACCATTACATTCAGCTTCAGCAGCCGGTGATTGAGAGATATGGGGAAAGCAAGTCTAACACTGAGGTTTTCCGATTACTGGCTGAAGCCATGGGATT
This sequence comes from Bacillus sp. SG20033, assembly GCF_044570195.1. Lineage (NCBI taxonomy): Bacteria > Bacillati > Bacillota > Bacilli > Caryophanales > Bacillaceae > Bacillus > Bacillus sp. SG20033. The sequence continues at coordinate 2,239,793 of NZ_CP172606.1, forward strand.
CACAGACCAGGGGCTTAAAGATTCAGATGAAGTATTAATCCGCCAGGCGCTTGACCATCCAGATAATCCGCATTTGGCAGAGATTGATTACGATGCACTTGCTAAGCATTCATTTATGAAAGCGAAACGCGAAAAGCCGCTGTTTCCGGGCGAACTTCCAACGCCAAGCGGAAAAATAGAATTATATTCAGAACAAATGAAACAAGACGGCTTCCCTGCTTTACCGACATATACACCTCTTGTAACCGATAATGAACATCCGTTTATGTATGTTCCGGGGCCAAACCATAATTTCTTAAACTCAACATTTTCCAATAATGAAAAACACATCAAGCTTGAAAAGACGCCAAAGCTCTTTATCAACACAAAAGATGCTGAAGAACACGGAATCGTTGATGGGGCACCTGTACGAATTTGGAACAGCCGGGGAGAATGCGAGCTGACCGCTGCAGTTGGAGAACAAGTGCTGCCAGGTGTCGTTGTCAGCCAAGGATTATGGGCGGATGAACAAGGAAAAAAACAGCTTGTAAACGCGCTAACCCCAGACCGATTGTCCGATATGGGCGGCGGCGCCACCTTTTTTTCAGGCCGTGTACAGATTGAAAAGGTTTGAAAAAATAATGAAACCGCTAGTATGCCAAGCCCGTATAACATAACATCGACATAATGGAGGCATACACATGGACGTTTTTTTAGGGATTGGTATTGCTTTGGCAGGATATTTTATCGGTGAAGGCTTAAAGCAGATGAACCATACAAAAGGTAGTGAATAAAATGATATCTTGCTTATTAAAGAACGGGATATTTACTTTTACATCGGACTTTTTTTAGGAATAACAACGACTGAAGCAAAACAGTTAGCCGAAGATACGGCAGACCTGCCTTACATTGAAATAAACGGAAAAAAATATGTCCAGAAACATATGTTAAAAGATTGGACATTCACATTAGTTGAAAAATATCAGGGTGAATAAAACAAATCTGAGGAGAGCGAGATTCATTGTCACGCTCTCCTCTGTTTAGCTGTATGGATTGACCGCCACCAAAACTTTGTTCCATAAGCGCTGATAAAACGATAAACCACCATCTATGTTCTTTCCTCAAACAACTCAAGATGCCCATTCCACAACAATAGTTTTTATATTCCGATGACGTGATGATCTTGATGAACGTATGTATCGTAAAACACTTAGAAAATCTATTCGGTTCGAATGTGTGCTCTCATTATGCCCCCATACTGCGCCTTTATCCGCAGAGGATTTTTTTAAAAAAATATGAAACCTAAAGCTTTTAGATCCTGAATTTTTATTGAACCTCCATATTTCTCCGATTGGTAAAAATTAGCCTATACACCGGAAGCTGTACGTTTATAAAGGATCAGAGAATCCCATAACCAGTAAATTACTGCAGCCGCAATACTTAACATATAATAAAAGTACGATTGCAATGTCCATGCTATTGACGCAGGTTCATTGGTAACAAAAAACAGGAAAGCTGCGATAAAAGCAACCACACTGTAAATCAAGAGGTACATGACATTGAATGTTCTCGCTTTTTTCTGCAACTTCATTTGGAGCGGAACAGCAAAAAGGCCATACACCACAAAACCGTATAATAAAGCAATTGCTGCCGTAAACAATGCAATTATCATATCGCCATACATAACGAAAGAATAAAACCCTAAAAACAAACCAAATGTAAGGCTGGATAGCCCTAATGTCATTAAATAATATGATGCGATTTTTTTCATTTTTTCACCCCCCCCTTGTTTGATTTATTCACAGTGCTGTTAGTATAAATTCACAACCTTTGTATTTCTTTTATCGAGATGTCTTCCCCAACGTGCTATACGCAATGCGCTAATAAAAGGTTTCAAAAATGACGTTCTTTTATTAGATAATACGCTGGCATGAAAACGCATCTCCTGATTGGCGAAAGCGCGAATGAAAAAAGTGAATGAATACCTGATCAACAGACAAAATAAGAAGAGTTGATATTCAACACTTTTCGTAAAGGAGTGAAACCAATGAGTAAAAAGGGAATTCAAAATTCAAGTATTGAACAAATGAGAAATGACCATGAGACTGAAACAGCTTTTAAAGCAGATGATCCTAAAAAACATGGTTCTGATCCTAAAAGAACGAAATAAGTTCTTACCCCCACTAAAATATCAATAATCTGGAGGAAGTAAAGTGACTCAAAAAAACGGTGCAGACAGACCTGATGATTATAAAAGATTTTCTTCATTAGACAAGGAATATGATTTTCAGCAATCTATAAGCAGCAATACTGAGACAGAAAGTGTAAACACTGAAACACAAACTCATAACAAAGAAAACAAAAATGACACAACAGATGTAGCCGGGAAATACTTTGAGCCCTCAGATTATAAAGGAAGCACGCAATTGGAAAAAGGATTGGCTGAAACTCATGAACAGGTGAGCGATGACTATTTTGAAGGAACGATCGATCAAAATTTGGACTAGCCATACAAACGGAGCTAACTTAAAAGAAGTCAGTTAGCTCCGTTTGTAGAAACAACCACAGTAAAAGTAGCCAACCCCCACCGAATAAGATGGGGGTTGCACGTAAGTAGCCTGTTTAATATTTAAAACGATTAATGACGGTTTGAAGCTCTTCTGCCAACTGAGATAGAGATTCTGCGGCATAGGAGATTTCCTCCATTGAATGTAGCTGTTCCTCTGATGATTTTGCAACCGCTTCTGTATTTGCAGACGTTTCTTTTGTTCCAGCGGCCAATATATGAACTGTGTGCTGAATCACTTCAACGCCTGATGTAAGCTGTTGAGTTGCCGCTGCGACTTCTTGTATTTGAGAAGTGACCTGTTCTACCAGGTTCAATATTTCATTGAAATTTTCTGTTGCCTCTTGAGAAAGAACAATACCTGAGCTCACATTTTCTTGAACAACCTTAATATTATTTACCGTTTCTATCGATTCGTTTTGGATGGTCGCTACCACCGATTGGATGTGGTTTGCTGATTTATTTGTTTCATCCGCTAATTTCCGAACTTCTTCAGCCACCACGGCAAATCCTTTTCCTTGCTCTCCGGCTCTGGCCGCCTCGATCGCTGCGTTTAGGGCCAGCAAATTGGTCTGCTCGGAAATTGTCGTGATAAGCGAAGAGATATCGCTGATTTCTGCTGTGCTCGCTACCAATGCCTGTAATCCATTCCCGGCTGAATCTACGGATGTATCAATAAATTTCATCTGATCTAACATCTTGTTAACGGACTTAGAGCCTATTTCAGCCTTATCTCTCATCGAAGAAGAAAGATCCGCTATGTTCCCTGTATTTGAAGCCACAGATGATATACTGTCTAATAATTCAGTGATGGATTCTGCGCTCTTTTCTGTCATCGAGCTTTGCTTCACATTGCTGTCGGCAGCCATCTGCATGGCTCGTGAAATATGTTCAGATGTTGATTTCGATTCTTCCGCGCTTGCCGATAATTCTTCGGAGGAAGCGGCGACTTGTTCAGATGAACTGCTGATTTGCTTCACAATTTGAGATAATGAATGAGTAAAAGAATTAAAAGATTTGGCAAGCTGGCCAAATTCATCTTTATTTTTCACTATGACTTTTTTGGTTAAATCAGCCTCGCCATGAGCAATTTCCTCTAGCTGCTTATTTATGCTTCTTAGTGGCACCATAATGGACTTTAACAGCATTATGCTTAGAACAATGCCTAATATTACTGATATCCCTGTGACAATGATAATGAGCGATTGACTCATTTTCCCATTGCCCTGTATTTCATCCTTTAGATCCTCTACCTCTTGATCCAGGCGATCAGACAGCTTATTGACAGCCGGATCTACGACTTCTTTTCTTAATGTTCTTTCTTCTCCAAAATGGATGGTTTCTGCTTTTTTAGGATTTGAAGAGTAGGCTGTTACTACCTGCTGATTCAAAGCTCTATACTGAGTAAAACTTGTCTTAATGTCTTCAATATTGGATTGATACTTCTCTTCATCAATCAAGTCATTAACCCGGTCAAGGCTCTTTAAGACATCGTCTGCTTTTTCCTTCATACCCTCGTCGTATTCTTTGTCTCCGGTAATCAAGAAGCCTCTTTCATCATTTGATAACCCGGTCAATTCATATTGGATGTGTTTTATCTCTTTTTGGAATTCCATTTTGTCTTTAAGTTCTTCATTCTTTTTCACAGTAGAAGAAATCATAAATACTGAGGAGCCTCCAATTCCAATAATTGAAACAACTAATATTGATATAATCCCCAGCAATTTTGTTTTCACTTTCATGTGTCGTTTTCCCTTTCCGCACAATGTAATGGATGAAATAAAATATGTTCAAGCGCGTTTGAATCCAATTCGCTTACGCTCATGTCCATAATATCGACACGTGTTATCAAGTTTTATAGTGCTATTCATATGAATAAGCAAATGTCTTTACATCTCTGAACTTGCAGAAAAACCTTAAGTGAAATTTGCAGTCTTTTGCGGTATGTAAGTCACTCTTATTCGTTTTTCTAAAAAAGGCTTTTCCCACCTCAAATTGGCTGAACCGGCTGTTTTCTCGAAAATATAATGACAATACGCAGCATACATTTAAGGAGCGATACACTAAAATGGGAATCATCAATGGTAAAGAATTCATTGACCGATTGAATAAACTAGAAAACGAAATATGGTATGATGGCGAAAAAATAAAGGGTAACATTTCTGAGCATCCTGCATTTAAAGGAATAATCAAAACAAAAAGCTCACTTTATGAATTGCAAACAAAGGATGAGTTAATACATGAAATGACTTATTGCCTTCCTGGAGATCATGATCGAATCGGCCTTTCCTATCTCCAGCCTAAAACCAAAAATGATTTGAAAAAAAGAAGGACCATGATTGAACATTGGGCTAGACATACTCACGGAATGATGGGGAGAAGTCCGGATTACATGAATACGGTTATGATGAGCTTTGCTTCGTCAGCGGAGCTTCTAAAAGATAAAGAGAATTGCTTTCCTGAACATATACTAGATATGTATGAACAAGCTGCTAAGCATGACCTTTCTTTTACCCATACATTCATTACTCCGCAAGTGAACCGGTCACAGTCCTATTTTGGGCTAAGTGAAAAACCGATATCTGCTAAAGTCATTGATAGAACCGAAAAAGGTTTAATGATCCATGGCGCACGACTGCTTGCAACACAAGGCGGGTTGACCGATGAAATCTTGGTTTTTTCAGCGCCTAAATTTTTCTTTGAAACAGATGAAGCTTATGCTTTTTCAATCCCTTCTAATACAAAAGGCGTAAAATTCATCACAAGAGAATCATTTGTATTAAGCGACTCTTCCTTTAATCATCCCTTAAGCTCCAGGTATGAAGAAATGGATTCAATTGTGGTTTTTGATCATGTGTTAGTGCCGTGGAATCGTGTGTTTTTTTACGATAATGTGGAAGCAGCTAAAGATTTTATGACAAAAAGCTCTTTTCATGCCTTTACCTTTCACCAGGTTGTCATTAGGCAAATGATAAAAATTGAATTTCTATTAGGTGTTGCACAGCTTCTTGTCGACACCATTAATGTTTCCGAATATCAGCACATCCAAGAAAAGCTCTCAGAAATCATTGTGGGATTGGAAACAATCAAAGCCCTCATTGACAAATCGGAAAATGATGCTCAGTTAGATGAATTCGGCTATATGCGCCCCTGTTTAATTCCTCTTCAAGTCATCAGTACGATCATTCCTAAGCTATATCCTCGATTTACTGAAATCATACAATTAATTGGAGCTAGCGGAATGGTGACACTGCCTACCGAAAATGCATTTGACTCAGAGATACGGGAAGATCTTGACCAATATCTTCAAGCAACCAATACAAATGCTGAAGAACGTGTGAAAATTTTCCGTTTGGCATGGGATTTAACAATGAGTTCATTCGGAACTAGACAAACTCACTACGAAAGATATTTTTTCGGAGATCCTATTCGGATTTCAAGCAGGCTGTATACCAGTTATCCAAAGCAGGGGCAGTTGAACATGATTAAAACATTTTTACATGCAGATGCAGAACAATGAAAAAACAGCGGGAAAAGATCCGCTGTTTCGTATTTTTTATTCAGGAAACTGAACATGGCCCGGTACAGTATAGGCTTTGGACGTTCCGCTTTCAGGCAGCTTTGGAATGGTGTCTTTCACAACTTTTCCGCGGATGTCAGTCATTCTGACTTTGAGAGAGCCTGTCCCTAAATTCGTACTCACAAAATGGTTATAGTCCATTTTCTCCATGTTGATCCACTTACCATCCTTTTCATATTCCATTTTCATAACAGGATACTTGTGATTTCTGACTTGGATTGCTGCCCACCACCTGCTGCTGCCTTCTTTGATCCGGTACGTGAAATTGCCGGTGATTGGGGCTTTGACAACACGCCATTTAATATTGATTTTTCCGTCTTTCATATTGCCGATTTTACGGAAGGCATTAGGTGACAGATCAAGAGCTCCCCGAGCGCCTTCGGGATAAAGATCAGTAACATATACGGTTGTTTTCCCTTTTGGCCCTTCAACTTCTAAATAAGAGCCGGCAAGTGCTGCTTTTACTCCTCTGTAATTGAGATCCGCCGGATTTATTGCAGTAATCTCCATATCGGAAGGAATGGGATCCAGCAGGAAAGCTCCTCCTGAATAACCTGACCCTGTATACGTTGCATAACCTTCATGCAGGTCGTCATATGCTGCCGAAGCTTGCGGGGAAAAACAGAAGATCGTCAACAAAACCATACCAACAAATGCACTCATGATCTTTTTCATATTTGGTCCTCCTCAAACCAGACTTCAAATGAGAATCATTATCATTATAAGACTCAATCCATCTGGTTTGAAAGAGGAAATAGATTCATAGATGATTTTAAGGCAAATTCACTATCATTCATATATCAAATGTAGGTACTTATGAAAAAGCCAATACAAATGAACGAATGTGCACTTCAGCCGAATGTCTTATTTTTCCCTCTCAAAATTCGCACTTCAATAACGAAATGAAACAGGCTGTTGGCCTGATAACAGCTATACAGGAAAAGCTATTTTTCCCCGCTCAGTTTCAACTTAGCTGTCATCATGATGCCAAAGATCAGCACAATCGGAACCCAAATAATGAAGTGATAAAAATCAGGCTCAGCCAGAGCAACAATAATAGCCCCCACACAATACAAAATAATAGCTAGTGCTCTTAACACAGTATCTCTTAAGAAAGTCTTCTTTTGCTTCTTAAAAAACAAACGGCCGGATATATCCTCTAAAAGAGAAGCCAAAGTGCCGGTCAACACAGTTGAAGAAATACCTGCGATCCCCAGTTTTTTTGCTGCTGTAGTTTGAATCCCCATAGAAATGCTCATGAGTATAATCAGAATGTGCACAGGAACAAATGCCCGGTAAAAAGAAAGACAAGCAAAGACAAACAAAATGAATGCTTCAAGTGCGAGGGCTTTTGTCACAGCAGAAGGCCAAAGGGTATTTTCCGCCTTTCCGACCATCAATGTAGCAATGATCACGCCGCATATAAATCCGATTAGCGCAGTCAAGGAATTAAAAACAGTGACCTGAATGGATTTGCCGATAGCTAACCCCAATAATACAATGTTTCCAGTCATATTAGCTGTGAACACATGTCCCAGGCTTAAATACCCGATTACATCCACGATTCCAGCTGTTAAACATAAAAGTGATAGCAAGGTGTTTCGATAAGCTGCTGCAGTCAACGGTGTATCAATCCTTTCTTCTATTTCAATTGTTAGTATGTCTTTTGGCGCAATCTCTATTTTTTAAGTAACCCAACATTATTTAGGAAGATAGAACCTATCATTCCTTTCCATTAACTGTAATAATAATCCCCGCAAGGAAATTATTAAATTTGAAAGGAAGCATATTGTGATGAAACGACTTTGTTTATGGTTCACCGTCTTTAGCTTGTTTTTGGTTCTCTTGCCTGGAAAAGCATTAGGTGCAGTCGATTTTCCGAATACCTCAACAAATGGCCTTTTAGGTTTTGCCGGAAATGCCAAAAATGAAAAAGGCATCGCTAAAACGGGCACAACGGGTGGAAAAAACGGGCAGATTGTTTACATTCAAAGCGTAAATGATTTAAAAACCCATCTAGGAGGATCCACTCCGAAAATTTTAGTGCTTCAAAATGATCTTTCCGCATCTGCGAAAACAACAGTTACCATTGGCTCAAATAAAACACTCGTGGGCTCTTACGCGAAAAAAACGCTGAAAAATATTTATTTAACAACTTCATCAGCTTCTGGAAATGTCATTTTTCAAAATTTAACGTTTGAACACAGTCCGCAGATTAACGGAAATAATGATATCCAGCTTTATTTAGATTCCGGTATGAACTATTGGATTGATCACGTCACATTCTCAGGTCATAGCTATAATGCAAGCGGAAGCGATTTGGACAAACTCGTGTATATCGGAAAATCCGCAGATTATATCACGATCAGCAACTCAAAATTTGCGAATCATAAATACGGTTTGATTTTAGGATACCCGGATGATTCTCAGCATCAATATGACGGCTACCCCCACATGACAATCGCCAATAATTATTTTGAGAATTTGTATGTTAGAGGCCCAGGTCTGATGAGATACGGTTACTTTCATGTTAAAAACAATTACAGCAATAATTTTAACCAGGCGATTACAATTGCTACAAAAGCAAAAATATATTCCGAATATAATTACTTTGGGAAAGGCAGTGAAAAAGGCGGCATCCTTGACGACAAGGGCACTGGTTATTTCAAAGACATAGGCAGCTATCCATCACTCAACAAGCAAACCTCTCCGCTGACTTCTTGGAATCCCGGGTCAAACTATAGCTATCGTGTCCAAACGCCGGAATATACAAAAGAATTTGTCACGAAATATGCCGGATCACAAAGTACAACTCTGGTATTTGGCTACTGATATAAAAGAGGCCCTGCGTTAAAAACGCTGTGCCTCTTTTTATACTATAGGCTATTTTTAAGCGATCCTTGTAATTCCATCAAGATCCAGCGTCGGTCAAACTAAAAAGCATATGTTCTTTTCCACAATAACTTCTTAACTGGCTTTCTTATTATACCAGTTTATCGCAAGTGAAAAGAAATCATTGTTCTGGACCTGTATTAAATGACCGTTCGTCCCACAAACTATTCAAAAACCCCTAAAAAGGATGATAGATATGTGCGGCAGGTTTACTTTGTACTCTGCATTTGATGATATTATTGACCAGTTTGACATCGATCAATTTTTTCCTAGAGGTGAATACCAGCCAAGCTATAATGTCGCACCATCACAAAACATCCTTGCAATCATCAATGATGGATCAAATAATCGCTTAGGCAAGCTTAGATGGGGACTTATTCCACCTTGGGCAAAAGATGAAAAGATCGGTTATAAAATGATCAATGCTCGAGCCGAAACCATTACCGAGAAACCGGCCTTTCGAAGACCGCTTGTCAGCAAACGCTGCATCATACCAGCAGACAGTTTTTATGAATGGAAACGGCTTGATTCCAAAACCAAAATCCCAATGCGGATCAAATTGAAATCATCTGCTCTTTTTGCGTTTGCTGGCTTATATGAAAAGTGGAGCACACATCAAGGAGATCCTCTTTATACCTGCACCATCATAACAACTGAGCCTAATGAGTTCATGAAAGATATACACGACCGAATGCCGGTTATATTGGCCCATGATCATGAAAAGGCGTGGCTTAACCCCCATTATACAAGCCCTGATTATCTGCAAAGCTTGCTGCTGCCTTATGATGCTGATGACATGGAAGCATACCAGGTTTCATCATTAGTAAATTCACCTAAAAATAATTCAGCTGAGCTTCTTGATGCAGAAAATCATATGTTGTGATTGAAATTCTCTAGCAAGAACTTGTCAAATAGCTTTGTTCCTTAGGTGCCATTCCCTCTAGTAATTATGAATATTTAGTACATAAATCAATTAGTTATTTTTAGCATCAGTTTGAAATAATTTTCTTATGTAAACTTAAATAAGCAATGTTATCCCTTTCATATAAAATAGTTTACATTTTTATAAAATCGCTTCACTTTTCTATTTTGTCAGCAAAAAAACTGAACCACATTAAACTTATGAAACCTGCTGCACCTGTGATTGCAAATATGATATAAGCCCATAGAGGTAAATCCATACACTTTCCCTCCTAAGAATTAAATGAAATTTCTTTCATCTTACATGAAGGTCTTCTTTCTTTTGTTTATCCAGTGTAATACTTAATAATATGTTGATGAATGCAGCTGGAAAATAAATAAATCCCACTCCAAGAATGCCTAGTATCGTACTTATACTTACTATGTAACTCTTTGTCATCGTTTGACTATCAATCAATATTAGAAGTGAAATCAATCCAGCTAAAACACCTATAAACCAAGCATCGCCAACAGCATAAGAATCATCCAGCATCCCTAACCATCGCCCCAATATAGAGCTCCCAATGGCAGTCAAACTGGATAAAAATATGAGTGCTTTCATTTCTTGTCCTCCTTTAAAGCCAATCAAACTGGTAGAAATCGGCCATTAAATTCCCATTATCGAATGGTTATCATTTCCACATTAACATTTTAAAGCTCATTACAATACGATTCAAGCAGAAAAACCCTACATAACGTATATATAGGGATTTGATAAAACACAGGCCAACACCCAGCTCTAGTTACTTTAAGACCACTGTGTGATCGGTTCAGTCTTTACGTACCGGGATATTTCACAACAGGCACTTTCTTCTTACGCAGAGAATCAAGCATGACTGATCCAGCATTCAAGTTGCTTTGCACTAATTCTTTAGGCGTCAATGCCATCCACTGATTGAGTGACACATCTGCATAGCGGTTACTTTTGAACATTTCTAAAAACCATAATGTTTCTGTACCAGTGTTTTGTATATAGTGTCCGGCATTAGAAGGCACGTATCCAACGTCGCCTGCTCTATAATCAAATGTGCGGGCAGTCCCATTTCCGATAAATACCGTCATTCGTCCCTGTCCTGTTAGATAATATTGCCACTCATCGCTATTGGGATGCCAATGAAGCTCTCTCATCGCGCCAGGCTCAATCTGAACAAGTGCAGCGGCTATCGTTTTTGAAATTGGGAAGTTAGAAGAATCCACTATTCGTACACTCCCCCCTGGCATTTGAATTGGGGGTTGATTTAACAGCTCGTGTTTAAAGGTCATGGGGACTTTTCCATATGGTGACTGAATGTCTTCACTCGCGACTGATCCCGGCACATTCCCTTGGTAAATATAGACTTGCTCAGACGGAAGAGAGTTGAAAGCATTCTCCGGGACACCGAAATTTGCAGACAGAACGTCTTTTGGTGTGTGTGCAAGCCAATCTGAAATGGTTAACGTTGAAAACTCAGAAAAGTTTCCATCATCGAATACGAGCAGAAACTCGCAGTGTTCCAATCCCTGTATGGAATGCGGAATTCCTGCTGGGAAGTACCAAAGGTCGCCGGGACCAACATCAGCAATGAAATTTCGTCCGTCTTGGTCAACAGCGGTGATACGTGCCCGTCCCAAAAGCATATAAGCCCACTCCGCTTGCTTATGCCAATGAAGCTCACGGACGCCTCCCGCAGTTAAGCTCATGTTTACACCTGCAATCGCAGTCGAAATCGGAAGCTGTCTTACGGTGATTTCTCTTGACCAGCCGCCGTGATCTAATTTCATGGGAGCGTCTGAGAATGAAAATCTCAAGTTAGGAATCATACCCTCATCTGTAACAGGCGGAACAAGTATATTCGGATTTTGAATATCCCGCATTATATTTCGCGGGCCTGCATCAATAGCTCCAGCTCCATCACTTCGAATAGGCTGCGGCACGTTTCTGTCATCATGATTGATTGGTTGTTGTTCCAACAGCATGCACCTCGTTTTAGAAATGAACAAGATTTTATTTCAGCCTATGCAGAATCTTAGATTGCTGTGCCTAGGAATCCGCAAATAAAAAAGTGACCACCAATGTGATCACAAATACATCAAATAAGCTATTTTTTATACCATGGCTTCTTATGTAATTTGATTTCTTCTGTCTGTTTTTTCTGGCCTGTCTTCCACTCCACTTTCACTAATACATCATGTCCTATCACTTCATCTTCAGGCATATAATCAAAGGTGGCAATATGGTCCTCCATGCGTCCCCCACCCGGCATTTCATCACCTGTGTATTCTGACAAATCATAATTTTCCCTGTCATCATACATTTTACCATCTATGTATAAGGTGATTTTTTCTATGACAGTCCTCTTTTCGTCCTTCTTACTCCCCTGCCAATATATATTTAGAAAATAATTAGGTCCAATTGAAGTTTTGTCTGATTTTTCAAGGTTAGACATCCACAGTCCGCTTTTCCCGCTGCCCTCATATTTCACTTTGTTTCCTGATACCATTACAAATAATGTGGTGATGCAGATGATCAAGAATCCAGCAATGATCAATAGCCATTTCTTAATATTGTTCTTTTTTTTCATGTTTACCCCCACTTTCCTAACTTTTTAGTAGGAAAATATGATCAAAATGTTACCGAAAAGAAAATTAAAAACTTCGAATTTAAATTAAAGCTCTTTCAGAGACAAAATTTAAACGTATATCACGCCTTACATACAATTTTGTTTTAAAATGGACTTTTTATTTTTAAAAATCAAGCTAACAAGAGTTTATTAAGTAACTTTTCAAATTTATTTACACTCATGATCTCATGAGTCACAAATCTCCCATATAAAAAACGCTAAAAGTTGTCCAAATAGCTGGTGACTTTTGTTCCTCTTCTTTCGATGATAACAGAATTGACTGAAATTGAGATGTGAAAATTTCGAAATTAAAGATTTTTAATAACGAAACGGGCTGCACTTGTTTAGGTGTCACTGTCATTATCAGTAAAATGTAACGCTGAAATGCGCAGTCAGTCACAAAGTCTCTATTCGTATTCCATAAAGACTTTGTGATCATCGACAAACATTTCACTCCCATCGGATAAGTGTATCCAAAAAGCCTCCTCTGGTTCTTCTCTATAGTCATAAATCACAGTCACTTTGACATTTGACTCAGCTATGATTGGTTTTCCAACAATTATTTTCGTTTTTTCCTCAGGCAAAGTAAGAGATCGAATCATCAAAGCCATTCCATCTTTACTGTCTAATTAACGCCATCTTCAGTGAATTTAAAGGTCTGTTTTAAATTGCGTCCTTCTTGCCCCTTCTGTGTCCAAATAATCACAACCTCTAATTCAGAGGCCTTATCTGCCAGCATAAAATGATTGAACTTCAGCGGTGAGCCATCATTTAAACTTTCAGCTAACATTTTAGAATCTTCTTTTGGTTTGTCACAATTTTCATCGAGGCATCCAAAAAGTGAAAATCTTGTGATTGAATCAGGATCATTTCTATACAATTGCACATCCACTGTAGCTGCTTTTTCCCCTATATTTTTGACTTCCAAGGAATATACTTGATATTCTCCTTTTTGAGGTCTCGCAAATTCCTTTACATTTTTTGCTTCACTTACTTTTACTGACCACTGGTCTGTTTTTTGTGTAATAGGCAACACCGTAAAAGTCAGGGCATGCGCTTTTGATTGGCAAAACGTAAATCCAACTGCTGTAAAAACAATTACAGAAAATAATACCCTTTTCACTTCATTTATCCCTCCTTCCTTTCACTGGCCGCTCCTTAAAGAATTGATTTTGAGCAATCTACAAGCTCTCTTAACCAAAACCTTACCTGAGGTTTTGTCTTTACTGCTCTGCATTTATTTCTTTCGGTATCCGAGAGGGAGCTTTGGGGATTTTTCTCAATTTGCTGTTTATCACATCAGAAGAGTATAGCGTAATAATCATACTTCCCCCATACCTTTTTGCCCGAATTAAGATTGGTTGGTTATATTGGTTTTGAAAGCGAAAGTCAGGACCTCCCCAGCTTACCGTCGCATCCCGTCCGGGCGGTACATATGGTACACTTCTAGTATGAGAATAGCGCTGAACGATCTGCAGTCCTGCACGATCAACGGCATTAAATAGAGTTGAGGACACCTGACAAATTCCTCCTCCTACACCTTCAGACAACTCCCCTTTTACAATAATGGGTGCACTTTTATATCCTTTGTTCCGAGTTCTCATTCCCACAACTTGGTTAAACGAAAACGTCTCATTAGGGAAAACAACGTGATTGTCGATTGCTTTTGCAGAAAGAGAAATATTGTGTGAACGGCTTTTATTGCTTGAGTTAAAATACGTCACGTACTGACCAAGCTGCTGCGTACTGATGTGAGCTAGCAGCTCGCTGTCAACTTTCGGATAAATGTTCATTTCCGGCACTTCTATCTTGGAGGGACCTTGCCCATAAAAATACGCATAAAACTTTTCCATAAACGCCTGTTGATACAGTTTGTAGCCAACCCTGCCCGGGACGATGCTTCCATGATCGTTAAGGACAGCATTTATCGGCTCACGGTACACTTTCTGATCAAGCTGTTTGATGAATTTACTGTATTTTTCATAGTCAACCATTGGAGTGCCGGGAAGAGGCATTGTAAAGTCTTCACGGTTAACAGTGGCAATCGTCCGTCCTTGCTGTGTGACCGTTAAACTGTCCTGCGGCTCACTCGGCTGAGCCAATAAAAAAAGACCAGTGATCAAAATTTGTATCATAAGTCGGTTTACCTCCCGATCATTAGTATGAACAGCCGCTTATCCTTTGATGTATTTCTTCCCATCGTTTGTTTGAATCTTTAGACGTTGATAAAAGCCTTCATAAAAGAGCTTAGCTTTATGTTCACACCGATCCCTAAGTTCACTGAGGCACACGGTTCATTCAGTCGGCAAAGTTTAAAATAGTTGAGCATCTCCCAGTGATGAGGGATGCTTTTTTGTCTTGTCAAAAATGAAAAGGATCTCCTATAACAACAACAAATCAATCCATTTCAATATTTTTTTATTGAGAAACGATAAATTTTTTGTTACATTCAATTAGACAACAAATAAATGAGGTGCTTGTTATGAATCGAATGTCGACAATTTTTTTAAAGATAGCTTTGGTTCTTATTGGAATTCCAATTCTTGCTTTATGCATTTTTTTAGTGCCTAAGATAGCCAACTATTCAGCGGATATATTTCCAAATATCGCTTATATAAAATATCTCGTTTTCATCTATTTGTATGTAACGGCGATACCTTTTTACTTTGCTCTTTATCAAGCGTTCAAACTTTTAAGCTATATTGACAAAAACAAAGCTTTCTCGGGTTTGTCTGTAAGAGCTTTGAAGAATATAAAATACTGCGCAGTCACTATCAGTATCTTTTACGCAGCAGGCATGCCTGTCTTTTATCTGATGGCCGAGATAGACGACGCCCCGGGTATCATTGTGATCGGATTGGTTATTATTTTTGCTTCAATGGTGATTGCGGTCTTTGCTGCTGTTCTTCAAAAACTCTTAAAAGAAGCGATAGATATAAAATCAGAAAATGACTTAACGGTCTGAGGTGATGACATGGCGATTATTATCAATATTGATGTGATGCTAGCTAAGAGGAAAATGAGCGTAACAGAGCTTTCAGAGAGAGTTGGCATCACCATGGCTAATCTTTCGATATTGAAAAACGGAAAAGCAAAAGCTATTCGATTATCAACTTTAGAAGCGATTTGCAAGGCTTTAGAATGTCAGCCCGGGGATATATTGGAATACCGAAGTGATGAAGACACACAGGATTCGTAAAGAAAAAATATGTAGGATCAACAGAAAAATAAAGTGATTGGCGGTGAGCTTATGGACATAAACTTATATCCATCTAGCTGCTATACTAAGCGTCCCTTTCATACACGAAGAACACAACTATGGAGGAGGCATACATCATGAGAGCCATAAAACAAATCGTTCATTTTGGCTGGGAACAAGCCCTTTCATGTTTGTTTCCTGCCGTTATTTTTGCCTCTTTGGCTATTACGCAAATCATCCCACTACCGTTCTTGCCGCGGTATGACTGGCTGCTCATTATCTGCGTTCTCATGCAATTGTGGATGGTGCGTTCCGGTCTTGAAACACGGGATGAATTAAAAGTGATCACATTATTCCACCTTATTGGGCTTGCTCTGGAACTTTTTAAAGTCCATATGGGCTCCTGGTCTTATCCAGAAGAAGGATACTCCAAAATATTTGGAGTACCTTTGTATAGCGGCTTTATGTACGCAAGTGTAGCCAGTTATTTGTGCCAGGCATGGAGAAGGCTTATGGTTGAACTGGTTAAGTGGCCGCCTTTTTTTGCAGTTGTTCCGCTTGCCGCAGCGATTTATTTGAATTTTTTCACCCACCATTTTTCTATAGACATTCGATGGTGGTTGTCTGGGCTTGTCATCATTGTCTTTTGGCAAACATGGGTTACATACGAGGTGAATGGAGCTCGTTACCGTATGCCGCTCGCACTTTCTTTTGTACTCATCGGATTTTTTATATGGATAGCGGAAAATATCGCTACGTTTTTTGGAGCTTGGAAATATCCAAACCAAATCGATACATGGAGTCTCGTACACCTTGGAAAGGTAAGTTCATGGCTCTTGCTAGTGATTGTTAGCTTTCTTATAGTAGCATCATTAAAACAAGTTAAGGAGCAGAATCCCACAAAGGCAGAGATTGGTGAATCTTTTTCTTAGCATTCAAGTCCCAAATAGAGTGAAAAGCAACGTTCAAATGGTTGCTTTTTTCTACTCTGCCGCTGAGTATTCATCTTCTTCAAATTTCATCGCACCACGATAACTGATTCAGATTACAACTGCTTTCAACACCTTGACAAACTCATGCGCCGCCGGCGTTATCTCTTCAAATGAATGTGCGATGACGCCAATATTGCGTGTGACCCTAGGAAAGATGTCCTTTTTAATCAATTGATGCGGGACGGATGAAAGTGTAAAGTTTGAAATGATGCCGATACCCAAGTTATTTTTGACCATATTAATCAAGGTTTCGGCATTTTGCACAGTTAAGTTTTCCTTTAATTCGATGTTGTATTGCGAAAATGCGTTTGACATCGCGATTTCATGACCGCCTTTACAAAAAATGAGGTCATCTTGATATGTTTCAAGGTCGACATGCTTTTCAAGTTTTAATTCGTCACGCTGCGGCGGGATGACGGCCACCATATAGTCGTTACACAATAGCTGATTTTCAAACGGTTCAAATGGAGATGCTGCGATCCCGATATCAACCGTCCGATCCTCAACCCATCCTTTTATTTGGTCAGAGGTTCCTTCGATCAATTCTATGCGGATCAGCGGATAGTTTGATCTGAATGCCGCAATCGCCTGTGGCATGATATTTGTTGAAACTGCAGGAAATGAACCAATTTTCACCTTCCCGTTTAACAGCTTGTTTTCCCGGTTGGCTACTTGATATATTTTGCTTTCAATTCCCTTCATTTGCCTCGCCAGCAGCAATATTTCTTTTCCGATGTCAGTCAGCATTAAACCATGATGTTTATCCCTGATCAATAATTTGAGCTGCAGTGAGCTCTCCAGGTTTTTTATCGCTTTGCTTACCGCCGGCTGAGAGATGAACAATTCTTTTGCCGCTTCTGTAATATTCAATTTCTCCCCGACTTTAACAAATATGTGAAGATGGTTCATGTTCATAACCATTTGGTTATACCCCCAATAATAAAAATGTATTTCAGTTATACATAAATGTAACATATGATAGAAACCAGCACGATATTTAAACAAGAAAGGCGGCTTCATTATGGTAAAAGTTATGCTGGGAATCATATCTGTCACACTTATTTGGGGTTATACTTGGGTTGCGATGAAAGTAGGAATTCATGACATCCCCCCGCTTTTATTTTCGGGTTTGCGCCTGTTCATCGGAGCGGTTCCTTTATTTCTCATTCTCTTCATCCAAAGAAAAAAGCTTTCAATTAAAAAAGAACATCTCAAAAGCTATATCATCATGAGCCTCTTGATGGGGCTGGGCTATATGGGGATCTTGACGTATGGAATGCAGTTTGTCGATTCAGGGAAAACCTCTGTTTTGGTATATACAATGCCTATATTTGTTACGGTGATCAGCCATTTTACATTAAACGAGAAAATGAATGTTTATAAAACGATGGGACTGGTCTGCGGCCTCTTCGGACTGTTATTTATATTTGGAAAGGAAATGCTCAATATCGATCAAAGCGCTTTATTTGGGGAGCTGTGCGTCCTTGCGGCAGCGCTTAGCTGGGGAATCGCGAATGTGTTCAGCAAGCTACAATTCAAGCATATCAATATTATTCACATGAATGCCTGGCACCTTATGATGGGAGCCGTCATGTTATTGGTGTTTTCCTCTATTTTGGAGCCCGTCACTTCAGCCGAATGGACATATCAAGCGGTGTGGTCATTGCTGTTTAATGGCTTGCTTTCCACCGGCTTTACCTTTGTCGTATGGTTTTGGGTGCTCAATCAAATCGAAGCGTCAAAAGCATCCATGGCATTAATGTTTGTTCCCGTATTAGCCCTATTCTTTGGATGGCTGCAATTGCACGAACAGATCACCATCAACATTATCCTCGGCGCACTGCTGATATGCTGCGGGATTTTTATGAATACATTTACATTTTCACGACGGAAAGTGTGAATGATATACATTTCTCCTGTCATTTGGGCTTCATGTGACAGGGAACGACTATTATGAGAAAGTCTTCTAGAATCCTGACGACAGCCTATTAAACAATGAAAAAAGCTAGTGTCTGCATGTGAGACATTAGCTTGGCTGGCGTTTAGGCCGGTGAGAATCCAGATTCTTTTTTATTACCATTCTGGCTGATCAAACTGAAAACCGTATAGACCTTTTACTTTAACATCTCCGCAATCTGGATCTTTTGTCAAAATCAAATAATGAGTCTTATAAGGCATCGTCTCAACTCGATCAGTTGCACTCAAATCAAAATGATCCCCTGAGAAGTTTTTTTCACTAACGGTTATTTCATATCCTGACAAAGTCATTCGCATGATTCTTGTGTTAATTGTACATCCTTCAGTATCGAAAATGGTGAATCTGTACCCAAAGTGAGATGTCCAATGGTTTGAATTTAGGTCATCAGACTTCATAAACCATTTTTCATTTTCTGTCATTGTAAAACTCACTTTCTCCTCATCTTTCACGATAACAGCCGAAGCTTCCCCTATATGGATAGTGAAAGCCAAAAGAAATGTAAAAGCTAACATCAACATCTTTTTCAAAAGAGTTCCTCCCGATATCTTTTACTTCAATATATTGGAAGGGTCTGTTCTGATCAAGACAGTCTTCTCCAAATGAATCTTTAGCACCATGAAATGAGCCTTAATAAGAACAGTTTTAACCCAAATCAAACTCTATTCGAAATAAGGCCTACCAATCTATATTCTTTTTTAGAGTTTCTGCATTTCTTTATTTAGCTCCTAGACACATATAAAAAATGCTCCTATAAGTTCAGGAGCATTACAAAAAACTGCTAAAGTGTTTTCTATCGATTTATTGTATTCATTAGCTCAAAGAAGTATTCAGGCTTTTGAGTCTTATTTAGCTTATACCATGAACGCAATGTATCTGGTGCAAATACATCTAATTTTTTCAATACTTCTACCGCAAATTCCAGAGGAGCAATTCCTGATGCAGTAACCAAATTTTCATCAGATACTGCAGGCCCCTTTTCATATAGTGTTTCTCCTTTGTAATTAGGGCAGACCATTTTCATATACTCTAGGTCATTGCTTGTGTGCTTTCTCGAATCTAAGTATCCTTCATTCGCGAGGCCCAAGGTTGCCCCACAAATTGCAGCAATAGTCGTGCCGAGCTTTAAAGCGTCGTCAACTTTTTTCAAGATCGGCTGATGAATATCTTCTCCCCAAGTGTTTCCTCCGGGTAAAATGATAAGATCTTGACTCCCAAGAGTACATTCGTCAAGAGAAATATCTGGTTTTATGCTTAATCCTCCCAACGTAGTTATCATTTCTTTATTAACCCCTACTGTAACTACTTTTAAAGATGCTGCATCTTGTTTAAAGTATCTCCCTGAGTTTAGTTCCGCAATTAAATATCCATATTCCCAGTCTGACATTGTGTGAAATACGTAGAGATAAACTTTTCTCGTTTGCATCCAATAACACTCCAATCACAATTGATAAAGCTTTCTAATAGATGACTTTGCTGACAGCCATTGTCAGCTTTTTTGTTGATTCTATTTTTATGCCCTTGTTCTCCCAACTTATAAAAATATAAGATCAATTGATTCTATGTTTACTAGCGCAAAGGGGTTTGTTACACTAACTGTCATGGGAAACATTTCAAAGGTAATACAAAATCATTTGAATGAGGAGGCCTGATGAAGTTGAAAAATAAAGCGTCAATAAAATTCGGAATATGTGTTGGGCTTTTATGTTTAAGCATTACTGGTTTCACACCTTTTTTCAACTCAACACATGCCGAAGCAAAATCCATAGAAGACACAAACATGGCAAGCTGTATAACGAATAAAAAATTTGTTCAACTTGAGAAAAAATTTGATGCCAGGCTTGGTGTTTATGCAATTGATACAGGTTCAAACAAGACAATCGCCTATCGGCCGAATGAGCGATTTGCTTACGCATCAACCTATAAAGTTCTAGCCGCAGCTGCTGTCCTGAAGAAAAACTCAATTGAAAAACTTAATGAAATCATCCACTACAGCAAGGACGATCTTGTTACATATTCTCCAATCACAGAGAAACACCTCGAAACAGGCATGAGTCTAAAAGAAATCTTGGAAGCGGCTATCCGTTACAGCGATAATACCGCTGGGAACATATTGCTGCAACAGCTTGGCGGCCCTAAAGGTTTTGAAAAGTCACTGAAACAGATTGGGGATCATGTAACGAAAGCTAAACGATTCGAGACGGATCTAAACTCTGCGATTCCTGGTGATATTCGTGACACAAGCACCGCAAAAGCACTGGCAACCGATCTTAAAGCCTTCACTTTAGATAACACTCTCACGACTGACAAACGCATGATCTTAACCGATTGGATGCGAGGCAATGCTACTGGTGACGAACTGATTCGGGCAGGCGCTCCAATAGGATGGGAAGTCGGCGATAAATCCGGAGCCGGAAGTTACGGGACACGAAACGACATTGCTATCGTTTGGCCGCCAAACAGAGCTCCTATTGTTGTGGCAATTCTGTCAAACCGCTTTACGAAAGATGCTAATTATGATAATGCTCTTATCGCTGAGGCTGCAAAAGTCGTCCTTAACGATCTCAAATAAATGTTTAGCCTTTTACCACAAAGGAAAAGACATTACTTTTTTAACTCCTACCGTTCATTTTTTGATGAACGGTTCTTTCATAAGACCTCTAGAATCAGATATTTAAACACCACAAAATTAAACGTTATTATAATTAACGGCAAGTTTTCATTTTATGGAACAAGTAAAGTTTGACCTGACAAGAATTAAGATTAAGCACCCTAAAATCCGTTTTCTTTCCTTCCAAGAATATACTCCTTAGTGCAAGCCATTATAAAGAAGTGAACATACAATGCAGACAACTCCCTTAAGTCTCTTATTCTGTGACCAATTTGTAATACTCATGAATATCCGGACTCACTTCCAATATTTCGTCTCGAAGACACTAACATATCAAACCACTTGAATTAACATAACTGAACTTGATATTGGTCACTGGCAGTTTCAATGCAATAGAACAACATTTGTTGACTCAGAGGTTATCTATATGAGAATTCAACAATTTTTTTATAATAATTCATATTTTTGTATCGTTGCACTTGGTGGATTTGACTCTTTTAATGTATGGAACCACACTTTTATTTTTTCACCTCTTTTGAGATCATCTGTGTTATCAATCTCACTTAATCCTACAATTACTATGTTATTTTTAAACTTGTTCATAAGTTGTCCTTCAGAAAGATCGTAATCTTCTTTTACTGGAGCTTTTGTATCGGTAATGAGAATTGCCCTTTCATTGTCTTTAAGCACGACATAGCCTACTAGGCTCTGCATCTTTGTTTCTTCTCCGTGTTGTTCATTTTTGCAGCCTGCAAGGAAAATAATGAGCACTATCAAGCTTACTCCGATTTTAGGCAACTTTCTCCCTCCCGTCATGTTAAACAATCTCACTCCATAACTACATATCAATAAACTGTAGTGTAAATCTATCCAGAAACTTCTTCATTTTCTCATATTGAATCTTTTACAAGCTGTTAATACACAGACTAAATCGGGTAAAAATTCGTAGAGGTGATTTCTTTGAATAATGATCATTAAGTAACTCATTACTCTTCATTTATTTTTTCAACAATCATGGTATTGGCGGTCGCCATCTTTCCACAATACACTTCTTGGTTTGTAACAGTTTTCTTCTTGGGTTTTGCACTTATCTATACATTCCAAATACATCAAACAAGTTCTTCAAAAGCAATATCTTATATTTCGTATTTTTTATTCATTGTTTCATTGACTTACACTTTAGTTAATATGTAATAGTAATCCTCCCTTTGTGGGAGGATTATTTGTTTAAGCTTATTTCTAAGCTGCTCTTGGGCCACACCGGCCATTTTAAACTCTTTTTGATCTTTAAAAATAAACAACAGGGACATTCACCAAACGGATCTACTTCTTTTTGTTCTTTCTCAAATGTTTGTATGTGGTTACCTTCGAACCATACCCTTACTCTTATTCCGCTTTCAAACTCATTATTGCATGCTGCTTCTTTCTGGGTTCCAGCATAAATATACTTATCATTACTGTCGTCTACTATACATATATTTGCTCCCTTTAAAATCGAGATTTTTACTTTTTATGATCCATTATTCACTTTCAAAATAACTTCCAATTACAACATAATATATGTATAAATTGTAAACGGAGTTGATATAATTGAAGATTAGGAAAATCTTATCGAGTTCTGCTTTATCCTTTGGCATGCTCATATCCGCGGTTCCCGCATTGGCTGCTGGCACTTCGTCTGAGGTTGCAGTAAAAAGTGATGAATATGATTATGACACTATATACCGCATTAGTCCTCTGCCAATGGACTTCCAGCCAACAATAGAATACAACGGTTATACTTATACGCTTACACGTCATTATTTTGATTACTCAATCGGGTTTTACACGGCTATTTATACAAAAGTTGTTTAAATTTATAAAGGAGCTTTTTAGCTCCTTTTTCTCTTGTTTTAAGCACAAATACAAGTTTAAATGCTGGTAATAAACAATTCACTTTAAAGAAGTGCCGCCCGCAAAATGCGGCTTTTGCACACTACGCCAATTTTATATAGAAAAGCCAGACCTCCTCCAAGAGGTTCCAGCTTTTCTTAATGTGCTATCGATCTTCGTTAGTTCAACGGGAACTTTATCATTCGGTACAATTGCAGCCTCCCAACTTCTAGTTAGGGCTGGTGGGGAATATCTGATGGCTCTCTACACACATCAGACATTATAAGATTTCAATGTAGCCTTCTGTACCATGAACGCGAATTCGTTGCCCATCTTTTATCAGCTTGGCAGCATTTTCAACGCCAACAACTGCAGGTAAGCCATATTCACGGGCTATAACAGCTCCATGGGTCATCAGCCCCCCAACTTCGGTGACCAGGCCTTTTATGGATACAAACAATGGTGTCCAGCTTGGATCGGTAAAGGAGGTAACTAATATATCTCCATCTTCTAAATCAGCATCTTCCATGTTTAAAATGACACGCGCTCGCCCCTCTATAACTCCGGAGGAAACAGGTAGACCTACAATCGCTCCGGCTGGGAGATTTTCTCGTTTATACTCACCTGTAACGATTTCACCATCAGACGTGATAACACGTGGTGGAGATAGTTTTTCATATAATGTGTACTCGTCTTTTCGTGTACTGATGATTTGATAATCCAGTTTATGTGTGCGTACGACTTCGTGAAGTTCTTCAAAAGTGAGATAGTATATATCTTCTTTTTCATGAATAACGCCCGCTTCTATGAGTTGTTCGGCTTCTTTCAGTAAAGCCTGCTTATAAACGAAGTATCGATTAATCATGCCATATTTTGGATATTCCCTGAACCCGCTGAAATTCCGGATGATATCTATCATTCGTTTTGTTTCTTTGGCTTTTTGTTCACCATCCGGTAATTGCTTCAATCGATCTAATAACTCTTGTTCTTTCTTCAAAGCCTCCTGTCGCCCTTGCTCAAATTTCCGATGGCTGGCATTAGGCCCACTGTTATTGATATTATTAAGAATCATTGGGATAAGTGTAGTTGGTTTTTCGCTCCATCGAGTTCTTGTAATATCAATTTCTCCGGTACATCGCATTCCGTATTTGCTGAGATAATCATAGATCGCGTCTCGGGTTTTGCTTCCGCCATCAAACTTAGCCAGTTCATCCAAAAAATTATCATCTTTTACATGTTGTAAGTAATCAATTACCTCTGGATAAGGACGAATCACATCTGCGACGTCTAATAGCGCAAGACCCATTTCTGAAGTAATATTATGGGGTACAGATTGAGAAAGCGTATCTGCTGCGTTTTTTTCACCTAACCACTTGTTCATTTTTTCGTTAATCCATAATGAAGCATTCATAGCAGTTCGAATCACAACCGAACTTTCGGGGTTAAATAAAATCTTCTTTAATTCCTGGATATCTTCCAGAATAAAACGAAATAAATCTGATCCTGATTTCGTTTGGATGTTTTGTTTTAACTCTTCTATCGATATTTGACTGCTCTTAATCAAATCAGACACGATTGTCGGATCGTTTTCAACTTGAGCCGGCATATCTGCATTGCCTCTGCTGGGATTTGGTGCTGTTTTATCATTTGGTATCGACTTTATGAAATCTCGTCGCTTTATTATGGTCATAAGTGCGTCTTTTAAGAGCTGATCGTGCTGCCCCATGCCTTTTAAGAAAACTTCTCTGCTGTCAGGGGATGCCAGATGATGTGTGACATCAACAAATAGCCTTCCACCGGCTTTACGCATGGGTGCAGCAGTCGTCAACAGAAAAAAAGACAATCCCAGTGGTTTTATGGGATCCGTCATCATTTGTTGATGACCAACAGAAATATAGACGTGATTTTCTTGGTCACTCGCTTCAGGGATGGGGAATAAAGTAGTGATTGGACGACTCTGTACAATATAAAAAGTATCGCGGGCCAAACACCATTCGATATCTTGCGGCTGGCCGAAATGAGCTTCGATCTCTCTTCCAATGTGTTCCAGCTGTAAAATTTGTTCATCAGTCAGAGTTTGAGCCTTTTGCTGATCAGAATCGATCTGCTGTGTTTCTGTTCCGCCTTCTTTTCGTCCGTAGATAGCCAATTTTTTAGTTGCTATTCTCTTATCGATGATTTGCCCATCCTGTACTTTATAACAATCGGCAGATACCAAGCCGGAAACCAGTGCTTCACCAAGTCCAAAACCGGCATCGATGGATAACACCTTTCGGCTTGAGGTAATCGGATCAGCGGTAAATAAAATCCCCGAAGCCTGAGGGAAAACCATCCTTTGAACGATAACGGATAAATAGACTTGGCTGTGGTCAAATCCATTTTGCATACGGTAAATAACCGCGCGATCCGTAAATAGGGACGCCCAGCATTTACTGATATGCTGCAAGATTGCATCGACGCCGATAATATTTAAATAGGTGTCTTGTTGACCGGCAAAAGAAGCATGAGGTAAATCTTCAGCAGTCGCACTAGAACGCACGGCATAGGCATGTTCCTCGCCAAACTGGGAGAGATATTGAGCCACTGCTTTCACAACATCGGAAGGGATGTCTACTTCCATAATGATTTGCCGAATCTTTCTGCTGATGTTACCAACTTGATCTCGGTCCTCAACTTTTAGCATCGCCAACTGATCCAACAACACTTGTAACGTTTCGTTTTGTTCGATGGCTTTTTGATATCCTACTGTTGTGACACAAAATCCTTCTGGTACTTGTATACCTTGAATTTTTGATAATTCCCCTAAATGTAACCCTTTTCCTCCAACGAGCGAAAACTGTGTTTTTTCAATTTCATGTAAACCGAGAACTAAAGAACTCATTCTACATCTCTCCTTCAAAAAATAAATATTGACAAGAGCTTCCCAGCAGGATATAATAAAATTATAAGATGGGTATCTATAACTTTTTAACCAGAAAGCGCACGTAGTGTGATTATATCACCGTGTTTATTTTTGTGCAATATAAAAAGAACCTGGGCAATTTCACCAGGTTCTTTTCTTAATTTCCATAGCTAGTCGCATTAAAAAACTTGGTTCGAGCTGATTCAATCCTCTAAGGAAATCCTAAAGTTGGGTTCTTTTTGAACTTACTTGCTTTGTTCGTAGAGTCCCCATTCATAAATTGGACTTTTTGTTCTTAACAGTCCCACCTTTAACTAGTATAAAGTTATGAGGATCTGGTTAACTACCAGATATTTTTATTTTGAAAAAGGCTTATGTTTGATAAAGAAGGGTTATGTAAAGGTATCTGTTGTGAGCAAGCGCTGACTACAAAAAATTGATAGCATTCTCATTTAAATACCATTCTATTAACCTATAGGGAAAGTTTTAAAACCAGATGGAGAATACCCTACCTCCAGCAATTCCAAGGCCGTTCACCTAGTAGAAAACAACCTTTAACCATTACTAACGATTTTAATAATCATTGATTATAAAACTTCTCAAGGAACGATCAGCAGCCCGTTAGCTACCCCTGATTAAGGATGATCTGCTACCACACTGTTACGTTAGAACTTCCACTACTTTGATATCCTTCTGTCGCCATGACTTGGTAAGCCCAATTACTGCCCAGATTCATTCCATGGCTCTTCCATGCGTTCACATGATTACTGAAAGTGATTGTAGCGTTGCTTCCAGTTGGTCTCTTCGTCTGGCGAACACTCCAGTACTGCGTAAAAGTAGTGCGATCGCCATCAATGGAAGGTGCGTTATAACGTGTAGTTGTATATATGTCATATGTACCCCCATCACTTTTTACAGTACCCTTATACGTTCCAGTAGGTCTATAAGTACCCCATGAATCCACTACATAATATTCTATGAGCGGTGATCTCGTCCAGCCATATAAAGTCAAATATCCATTGCCATTCGGCGCCCAGACTCCGGCATTATAGTTTATTGTTCTAAATGGCGAGCCTGTAGTCCAGCCTTTACCAACAACGAAATTTCCGGTATTAGACCAATTAACACTGTAATTCCCGCCAGACCCATTGACAGCGTTTACTATACCGCCCCCATCAGTCCAATTTTGCCAGTAGTCTGTGCTAGCTGCAGAGGCGGTTGCCGAAAACAAGCTAATACTCATTAAAGCTGCCGATAATCCAACTAAGAAATTCTTTTTAAACTTAAACATATGTTACCTCCTATAATATTTTTTCCGACTTTGAGGTAGCACTCGTATATATTTAAAACATTCTTAATTACTAACGCCAAAGCTTTTGATCGTCCCCTTCAGTATAATACCACGAATTCATGAGCGAATATTAAAAGTATTTGTAATTTAATTACAAATACCTAGAAATGCATTATAAGTGGCCTTGTTCCACCATATCCTGATCCTTTTTTCGCAGGATCACAATTCTTGTTTCTAATTCAGATGGAGTAATATCTGCAATGAATTCCCATTGAATCTTTTGGTATAAAGGAGATATATATTAGAGATTGTGAAGTCATTGTTGCTGCCGCTTGTCTAATGAAGGGAAGCAAATTTATGAAGAATATGAAGAATATGAAGAACTGAAGAAGAAAACAATTAAGGTTATACTAAGAAAGAATCGCTCAATTAGAATTATTGACCAAAAATTTGAGGATGATAGCTTAGGTCAGTTTTACAAAGAAGTTGCAAGATTGTTATTTGAAAGGGCTCTGAAAAAGAAAAATAAGAATTGACAATCAGGGTAACTGTGGAATGTAACCGAGCCTCCAATTCAAAATAAATTTCTTTAACATTCTTATTTTATTTAAAGAGGGACTGTATATCCCTCTTTAAAATTAAGCTTTAGATTGCTGCTGGAAGTAATAAAAATTGTACTTTTGATCAAACGCTTCTTCGCTTCCACAAAGAAAAATAATGAATTCAATAAATGCGATAATAGAGGGGATACCAGTCCAGCAAAACAAAATATATAGAATACCTTGTCCTACTCTTCCCAAATAAAACTTATGTATTCCCAGACCCCCGAAGAAAAATGCTAATAATGCCGCTACAATTTTGTTCTTCTTGCTTACCATGACTTCCTCCTAGTTCATTGCTACCATTTTAAAAGTAATGCTTTCATATTATAATGCATTTCCACCAGAAATAGGGGGGATTTTTGAACTTCTGTTGAGATTTTTTATTTTATTGAGAAACGAAAGCTCAATAGATAGTATTCGGGTTCGTTATTCAAAATGTATGACCAAAGGTTACATCAATTAAGAAATCGCACTAGTTAACCATGGAACAGTTAGGCGAGAAACTATCTTAAATACCTCTTTTTCTTTTTCCAGATTCTTAAGGCGCTTTTTGGTTAAATGATCTGTAGTCATAATACAATTCTCCTTAAATCTTTAACTATTTGTATAATCAATCGATGACATCCACTGCAAAAATTGCTGGTAAGGATAATAGACTGTTCCTTTTAATTCTAATTTTGGAGCACCCGGGAATTTTTCCAGCAATTCTTTGACTTCTGCTTTACTTAATGATAATGAAGATCCGACTCCTTAATTAAAGTTGGATAGTCTGAATAACTTCCTTTAGGATTTTTGAAGTTTTTCAAACCATCGCTAATAAAGTATCCCAATGCAGCCAAACCAATTCCTATCCACATAAGATCCAAAGTGAACACCCTTCCCACTAATTTAATCAGAATAAAACAATTATTTTATTTGTAACCTGTTAAAAATTTTCATTTTCTTCTCTTGTTAGTTGTTCTTGTATCTCATTAAGAGTTGAAATGCATTCATCTACCATTTTTTGTAATGTTGTTGCTATGACTAGACTATCAAGGTTAGGTTCTAATAAAACAAGACTTGTAGTAATCTGACTTAATGAAATACCTGTAAGTTGTCCAGGTAAAGATAAACCATAGTTTGATCCTCCAAAAAGATAAAAGGATTGTTGATTCACAGTAGATACCATAGAAAGACTTTGAAATATTCCTTTTGGGCTAGTGTGAATTTGATAATTGGCTTGCTTATAGTAGGGAGTTAATCGATCTATCCCCACCAGTTTTTCAAAATCTGAAAAATATAGAGGTTTGTTATTTATATTAGAAAACAAAGGTCTAGCCCAATTATTTGGTTTTTCAAATTCTTTACCGTATTTCTTTAAAATACTTTCTTTTTTTGCTTTATATTCTTTTTCTTCTTCTTGTGAAATTGGATTTAAATTAAGAACATTAGTTGCTTTTTTATATGTATAGATTTCTTTAATTCTTTCTATTTCACTATAATCAAGAAATCTACTTACCAAATCATGAGTAAATTCTATATCCTTAAATTTATAGGATAAGGTTTTGAAAATAACATTTAATTCATGTAGACTCCTCCACCTAGCCATAGCACCATCTGAATAACCTGATTTTAACAAAACTAAAACTTCTTTACCGGCTTGTATACTTTTAGAATGCAATTTAAAAAGAACACTTAAAATCAGTTTGCTTTTTTCATCAACATGCTCTTTTTCATAATGCTTATCAAGCAAATCTATTGATATTTCTTCACAGACCTTAATAATACCTTGTAATATTAAAAATCCTTCATACCAACGTTGGTGTAAACGTGATTTAAATTCATTTGCAATGTCTTCTTCTTCAGAATACATTCTAGCCATATCGGCTTTTAAACTTTCATATACATGTTTAGAAATACTTGATGGGGCCTCTTTAGTAAGATCAATAATTCTTTTGTTTAGTTTTTCTTTATCTAATTCCTTTCCTGCTTCAGCCTCTTCTTTTAAAATTTTCATTATTGCTTCATCGAGCATCTTTTGATAAGTATCCATATTTTTCCATCCCGAGATCAAAAGTTTCTTGTATTGTAATTTACCTTACTCATTAGGTATATTTTATATAAAAGGATTCTTTTATCTCAATGGATCTCCTGAAGCTATATGCCAATGCAGATGCTTTGAGTCCTGATAATCTCCTAAGTTTGTAAGCACCCTGCAAGAACCACTTTCTTTTGTCACCTTCGCTGCAACCTTTTTAATCACACCCATCAACTCGAGTAAAAGTTCGTTGTCGTCTTCTTCCAAAGTGATTAAAGAAGAGATATGTTTTTTAGGAATAGCAACAATATGCACCGGCCAAAAAGGTCTTGTATGATGATACGCCAATACATTCTCGGTTTCTAAAACTTTATTTACTTTTGTTTTTCCGCTTAATACTTCACCGCAATAAAAGTCTTCTGTCATCATTAATCCCCCCCTTACTTTTTAGCTTTGGATCATCATAATCAATATACAGATTAACCCAATGCTCTGCTTTATATTTCACCTTTATCATTAAAATAAGAGAACCACAATAAACTAATGAACCCAGCAGCTCCTATAATTGTAGATATAATGTAAGTCTAATTAAGTAAATCCATAAGCTTACTCCTTTAAGAAATAATGTCTAAATAAAATGATTATTTTATTACTATTATACTACAATTTTCCACGGTCACACTAAACAAAAAGCAGTCTATTCAGATCTGCTTTTTATTATTGTTTTCTTCTTTTAACTTTTTGTTTAGTTTGAACCCAATTAAGATATTGACAATAGCCGCTGGAAGATATAAAACTCCTGCACCTATTATTCCTAATGCAGTACTTGAGCTCACTATAAATGTCTGCATTTCTGTGTTTCTGGACTTCAAGCAAAGTAATACTAGGAGGCCAGCTAAAACCCCCATAAGCCTTGCAATACCTGGAATAAAGAAATCTGTTAGGACTCCAAATAATTGCCCTATAATTGATAGCACAATTCCTAAAAAGCTGGACAATAAAACTAAATTTTTAATTGCATTTCACCCCTTTTCAAAGCCGCTTCCATTCAACATAATCAAACCGCTTCTGATACAAGTCTTCAAGTATAACAGCCCCTTCAATCCAACCTTCTGCAACAATGCTTTTCTTTTCTCCATTTTCAATCCACTCTATCCAATACACCTGAACACTCCTAACGCTTTACGACTTGGATTTCCCTTACCTCACATTGCACATTGCACATTGCACATTGCACTTTGTTTTGAGTTCACTGGCTACCTCAATGACTTCATACATTGTTTGCAATTTAGAAGCGCCGTGGAGGTCGCTAGATGTTAAATAACCGTCCTCATCTAACTTAAATGATTTGAAGTATTCCTTGTTTTCAAACTGCAGTACATAAAAATAATCAAGCAAAGGCATAAATCAACCTCTTTTAAATAATTTTGTAATCCTCATTGCTAATGGCAGCAAACCAATTAACATGAAAAAAGCAATAACATTAAGCTTATCTTTGAAAAACAGGCTGGCCAAATTCCTTTCCATGCCCGCTGCTGTTTCTTTATCCATGAGTTCTTTAAACTCTTCATCATAGACCTGATCAACAAAAATAAACTTAATGCCAGTCAATAATCCAACTCCAAGCCAGATTATTAAAAAATAACCTAATCCAATCATTTGTTCCCTCCCTATATCGAACGAAATTTGGTATTCTTGAGTATGTGAATAAATTATGTAGGTGATCTTGTGGAAGAGAAATACAAACGGGTATGATACTTCAATCGTTTATGATTACAAAGAATATTCTGATGTAAAATACGGCCGCTGCGCCAATTGTGATTACACTTTGTTCAAAAGCTCTGCGAAGAGTGGAATATTCTTGCGTGAATGTCGGCGATGCGGTATGAAAAAGAGCATTTAGTTTAATGCTCTTTTTGTTTAAAACACTTCTTTTATCTTGATTCTTTATGCTCTCGGATTAAGACGCGTAATCGTGTTAAGGTTAATTCATGACCGCATAAGGAGTGATACCTTGCTAAAAGTTGCAAAAATTTCGGTTTCTTGCATTGCATTAGTCTTGTGCGTATACTCATTGTTCAATCAAAATGAATTATTGTTGATTGTTGTGCAATTATTTGTTGCCGCCCTTTTATCATTAGTCGGAGTTGAAGCGATATTAAGCAAACAAAAACTGTCCGGATATTTACTGTTTGGATCAGCAGCCTTCTTACTTGTTGTAAACGGTGTGAAATTCATAATTTAATTTAATGTGTTAATTTCGTAGGAATATGGAGTCCCAAAACCAATAAATAAGACCTGCAACAATACTCATAATGTAATAATTTAAGCTTCTGAATACAGTAAGAGCATTTGGCGGATAATCAACAGTCCAGAACAAAAACACAGCTAAAAAGGCTACTGCAATATAAATTAAAAAATTGTTCAAACTGAATTTTCTGGGCCTTCTTCTAAGCCACACTTGCAAAGGGACAGCAAATACCAAGTAAGTGATTAAAGCATAAACTCCTATGATGCCAATAGTGACTAATGCGAATGCCATAAAACCAGAGTAAGCAAACATATACAGACCAAAGATTAAACCAAATGATAAACTAGAGATAATTAGAGTATAAACATAACTGTTTAACAATCTATTAGGTAGCAAAAGTCTATCCTCCTGTCTTCAAAAAACCTTATTAATACAAAACTTTACTTAAGCCAAATAGCCTTAGTCGCATCAACTACTCTAGATTTTTCATCAAGATATGCATATTTTCTCTCCCACTCGCTTTTTCTCCAAGCCTCTTGATTTGCAAACGATGATTTAATTGGTTTTGGGTACTCATTCTTTGACCAGCCGTCTTCAATATGGTTTAATTTAGGGTCATTATCATCGTAATACTTATACCAAACAGTAATCATTTTTAACATTATTGCCCCCTGCTTCTCTTTAAAATCGTAGTTTTATTTAGTCTTGAGAAAGTTTGTCAAAATCTCTTTCTTTCATTTCAGGTAAAGTTAGATTAATCCCTAACATATTTATTAATTCTTGTACATATCTTTTAATTGCAAGCATATCAAATGGAAAATCGAAATCAAATTCCTCTTTAACGCTTAGAATATCCATTGAATACGAACAATTATGCTTCATATCCAAAAGATCATCATTAAAGCTTAGTACATCTTTATATGATTGATCAGATAACTCAAAGTGAGTAACTAAATAAACACTAATATGGTTACCACCTTGAGAATCAAAATCCTCTAATCTTTCCTCAAGTACTAATAAAAATGCAGATCTCTCATCATCACTTAAGACCAACTGAAAAAATTCTAAGTTTCTTAGTTTCAATAACCGTTTAAATCTTGTATGTAGTGCCCTCATAATCTAATTCTGCCTTTCCTGGTATAAATCGTTTTAGAAAGAGTATTATATGTATTTATATTCTTCTACCCAGTTGTGATATTTTTCATTAAGTGGACGTATTCGTTTGAAATCAAGAGCTATGACTTCACATCCTCGGTCATCATAGATAAAGAAAATAATGTCTTTTGTAATGTTCACAAAGAAAACATCAGGGTAATCAATAGAGTAACCCCCGAATCTCGGTTTCAATGGAAAATCTTCATTACTGGCTGCTTTAAGTAGTTCAGCTACATGTAAGTCTCGAGGTTTGCATAACAAGGAAAATTGTTGCATCTCGTATTCTTCAGCTTCATCTATCTCACACGGGTAGGAATATGTCTTTACTTGAATTTGATTTAAATAATTTTTACACTTTAGAAACGGTTGGTACACCTTCAATTTTTTTATAAATTTGTCATTGGTTTTGTGCTTATACATATTCGTCACAAGGAATATGTCATCGTTTTGTTCAAATAATTCATTGAAAATGGTTGAGATTTGCTCATATACAAACCGAAATCTCTTAAGATTCAATTCTTCATTCTCTTTGAGTTGGTAAATATTTCCCCCAAGATAGAAATGGATTCCTATGCTCCACTGATTATAGATGCTAGGAATTAATTCGAGTCTTGGAAACCTTTCCTCCATATACCCCATTAAATTCATTCACACATTCTCACTTTCGGTTAATCGAATCTTTTTCCTT
The DNA here is from genome assembly GCF_044570195.1 of Bacillus sp. SG20033. NCBI lineage: Bacteria > Bacillati > Bacillota > Bacilli > Caryophanales > Bacillaceae > Bacillus > Bacillus sp. SG20033. Next base: position 2,273,925 of record NZ_CP172606.1, read on the forward strand.
TTAGATAACAATTATGAAACAACAAATCATTTTATTTAAATAACAAAATACCCTTTTGGATAAAAGTACGATTTTATTTAGACCTAGAAAACTTGTAATTCTTTCCTAACCTTATAACTTTAGTATACCATTTTCATCCTGAGTGTTCGATATGGTTATGATTTTTTGGAAAATCAATAACTCATGCAGCTCGATGTTTAAATATGTACAGACTTTATCTAACAGCTCTCTTGGATACCGCTCCATTTCATCTCTGGATAGCTTTCTGACAGTCGGATACTCATGATTAATTTCTCTGGATAGCTGCCTGATACTGATCTTCCTTTCGTCTAATAAGGGCTTTAAATTTGATTTAATCACGTTCTCACCTCTTAGTTATTTCTGATCACTTAAAATGATCATTAACTAAATAATAATGGCCAAGGCTTTTTTCTCCTTGGCCTCGCTGAATTTAATACTCATCAGGCTCTTCATGTTCAAATCCATAAATACCGTTTATCCAAACATCTCCACAACCTGGATTCTTTGTAATCTCTAACACGTGATTACGATTAGCATCTCCCTCTACTCGGTCTGTAGCAGTATAATCTAAATAATTTCCGGTAAATTCTTTCTCACTACGTGGGAATACCCAGCCAGCAAGAGTAATTCTGCTGATTTTCATATTTAGAGTACAACCTTCAGCATTGCGAATTGTGAATTTGTAAAATAGCCAAGTACGGTCATAATCACGATCAAAATAATCTGCCATAGAAAAACTTTCTGAATCCTCACTCATGTGAAAGTTAACATTTTTGTACTCTAATGTAAGCTTTGCCTCGGCATTTGGAATACTAAAACTCGACATAAAGCCAAGGCAAATCATAGTCAGAACGATTAATTTTTTCATTCCCTCTCCCCCTTTTATTCCAATCATAATATAAATTGGTAATTAAAGGACAGTCTTTTTTCTTAATAAGGAAGAAATTTTATGACGTTCTTACTTAGCTGCTTTCTTTGCCTTGTTTTGCAGAAAAACTGAATCCCAGATCCAAAAGATTACAGCAAATGAAATGCTAAATAAGTAAATTTCATATCCCATTAGAAAGTCTATTGTGGTTTTTGGGTCAGTAGTTATAGCAAAGATTAACCACACTAAAAAGGAAAAGAATATGTATGTAAGCAAATAGTTCAGGCTAAACCTTTTTGGATTGCGATTCAAGAAATATTGAACAGGTGCAGCAAAGATTAAATAGAAGATAAAGAGAATAACACTTATTAAGAAGTACGGAATATAACCATCATAATCAATGCCCAAAACATAAACAACAGCAGCTGATAACGCAGACAAGACATGAACAATAAAGATCCTTAAAAGTTGCATGTTTATAACCCCTTTCAATAGATCAGAATTTTTTATGACAAATATTTACTTAGTTTCTCCAAAGCAATAACGGCAATAAACTGAGTTGTTATCTTCATCTCTAATGTATGTATCCTGGATTAAGAAATTTTAAAGCCAGCTGTTTTGAGTATCGATTTACTCATCATGAGCAAATCCATCTGGATATCATAATCAGTTTAAAGATCCAAATTAGTAGTAAACGCTGCATGTAATTTAAATATAGAATTATCAAATTTAAAGTTTAAGAGTATCAAGATTTCCTTTATTATACAAATATTACACAAAAAAGATTGCTTCAACTTAGACTAATACTGTAAATCAACCTCAATTGCCTTTTCATATGCTGAATGGAAAATTATTTTGTTATTTATCCATTCGACATTACCTACTCCTAATACACTAAGGTCGTCTTTATCCTCGATATTTCGAGTCATAATACGTATGGTGTCCTTATTCACTTTTTTCATTAAACCAGGGTATAAACTAGGAACATGAACATAAAAATCGTAAAAATGATTCGTTTCCCCTAAGGTGGCATTATTATGTTCTATAGTTATTGTTACATTTTTAGTTGGCGAAGAAATGGTATCGTATGAATCACTAGTTAACGCAAACCATGCAACTGAAAGTATCAGTGGAATTGTTATGCAAGTTACATATAATTGTCGAATTTTAAACCTCCAAGCTAACGCAAAAAAACCGGCTAAAGTAAGTAGTATAGGGAAAATATAATTTGTTTGTACAACAAAGCTTAAGTAATAATCATCAAAAGACAATAAGAAAACAGTTAGATCAAAAGTTAAAACCAAGACAAAGAAGATTGTTGCTCCGTCTATTTTGCGTAATACTTTGTTTACCATATTCATTCCCCCTGTTAATACACCACTATCGATAATTTGTATCTACAACCTTTGAGTTGTATTATAGCAAAGTAAAAGGGGTATCCGTAATCAAGAAACAGAATAAAACAAAAGGACGAATGTCTATTTTGAGGAAAATTTAATCTCTCCTTTCTATTTATAATTCAATGTTCCCTGTTATATCCTGGATAAAATCAATATTACAGTAAACACACAAGTTTCGTGACCTTCCCCACGGTCTGAGAATTGAAGGTTATCCAATATTTCTTCAGGCTTAGTTAACCTCCCTTCTCTTTAAACTGCTGTTTTATTCAAAACTTAATGTCCTTTGTTCCTTTCCCTCTTCCGACCATTGCGGATGCTAGCCACTTCATAGTTTCTTTAATATAATAAAAGCTTCATGAGAAAAGGTCATTTTTTGCCCGCTTGCACACCCCCCCAACATTTTTAGTTATAATTATTATAAAAATCAATAGGAACTATAAATATATTAAAGAGGGATTGCTATGACTAAATTATATACATGTTTAATTTGCGGATATAAAGGATTAAGTGAAAACCCATTAAATAATGATGGTGAGTATCAAAAAACATTTGAAATCTGCCCTTGTTGCGATTTTGAATACGGCTACAGTGAAGATCATGAAGTAAGCTTAGGTTTTATTGTAACGCCAGATTACTTAATTGAAGCTGCAATTCAGTTATACCGAAAACAATGGATTGAGAATGGCATGAAAATTGCAAATCCTAAATATATTCCAGATGAATTAAGAAACGGTGACTGCTTAAAATTTGAGGTGTTGTTAAAGCAATTGAATAGCCTAAATCTTGATACAGAAAACTTTGAAATCAAGGGATTTAATGGTTATTAGGCAGCTTCAAGCCCCCGGTATGGGGGCTTTCTTATTATTGTAAAGACTATCCGAACAATTTATAGAAAAACTATTTAATGTATTGTATAAATATCACTGACCTTTTCTTTCTCCATTCAACTTCTTTAACCTCAACTGTTTGCTGCAGCATCACATTCCTCCTTTTTGATTTTCATGTACCAAGTCTGTACAATATTCAAAAACCCTAAAGGATGATGAACATGTGTGGCAGGTTCACTTTATTTTCTGAGTTTGATGACATCATTGAGCAATTCAATATAGATCAATTCTTACCCGAAGATAAATATCACCCAAGCTATAATGTCGCTCCTTCACAAAACATCCTGACAATCATCAACGACGGATCAAACAACCGGCTGGGCAAACTTAGATGGGGTCTTATTCCTCCTTGGGCTAAAGACGAAAAGATCGGCTATAAAATGATTAATGCTCGTGCTGAAACGTTGGCCGAGAAACCCAGTTTTCGAAAACCGCTCGTAAGCAAACGTTGTATCATACCGGCTGACAGTTTTTATGAATGGAAACGTCTTGATCCGAAGACTAAGATCCCTATGCGGATTAAGCTTAAATCATCCAATCTCTTTGCTTTTGCCGGCTTATATGAAAAGTGGAACACGCCAGAAGGCAATCAGTTGTACACTTGCACAATCATCACAACAAAGCCCAATAAGCTTATGGAAGACATCCATGATCGGATGCCGGTCATTCTAACTGATGAGAACGAAAAAGAATGGCTTAACCCTCAAAATACTGATCCTGATTATCTACAAAGCTTACTGCAGCCTTATGATGCTGATGACATGGAAGCATATCAGGTTTCATCTTTAGTGAATTCCCCTAAAAATAATTCACCTGAGCTGATTGAATCCCATTAAGTACCACTGCCATATCGCTTTATATATCACCTTCGCTTAGCTAATATGTTCTAAGTAGGAGGGGGTATTTTGTTGGTATCTCCAATGCTATTGCATTCAATAAAAGAGCCTTTAGCCTTTTGATGACGAGAGCTATATCACTGAGCTTAAATTATCAAGACTAAAATTAAAATAAGGGCTCATACATAGTTGATATTTATAATATGTATTGAGACCTTTATTGAACAAACGCCCCGTTTGTTAAAGTGGAAATCTCTATAATTAATAGCCGACTTTTAAAAGTTCCAATCTAAAATTATCCTCTAAATCGGCTAGCTTCATTAACTTCTCCGATATACCTTTCCAATCTTTATTTACAGACATAGAATGACATATCCCAAACACCTTAGCCTGTTCAGTCTTCAACACTGATAAATGTGAATGCCTATCTTTAAAATACATTGCATAATCGTTGGCCCTTCTTGCACTTAATTGGAAAAGGAAGAATGTTGTATGCCCTATAGTATCAGCTGTAATAGGGGCATTTAATAATTGATCAGCATAAAAACAAATTGCTTCCCTTCCAATTAACCCTATATCCACTTTTTCGAATTTCCGATAAGTTCTCTTAAAATAATCAATTGCTCTCTCGTATATTTCGTTATTGTCTAATGTGAGAACCTTTTTTGCTGAAGACCAATATTTATTGATTCCTTTCCTATACGGAATCCTTTCCGCCATCCAAGCCTTCTTAAATTGGTCCAGTGATAATGGAACAAATGGAAAGCCAGCTGGATCTTGCACATAAATATTTTCATTATCCATTTGGTACCCTAGAACATAATGGTCAGAACCATTTAAATTTTTATGATTCGGATGGTATGTTAGCTCCCCCATATCTAAAGGGCCTAGAATTACAGGGTTTTGTTTGATTTGCTGTTTTAATAACGGAAATGGGTCATCTAAGTCCCTAGCTTGCTGATGTTCTTCTGCAGTAAATCCAAGGATGTTTAAAGCATAATTGATACCATCATCAGGATCTCTCATACTAAAATAAAGGTTTTTTTCATTTTCTATCATGGCACCTAACCCAACACCAGTTAATATCTCTACAATTTGAGGAGATACATTTTCTCCTATTGATGAAAGAAACATTGCAGTTGAATTTGAATAACAGTAATGGCCATTCCCTATATACATAACATCACCTCCGGGTAGATAAGTTAACCTTACAATTTTGAAAATTGAAAATCCATATTAAATTAGCTCCATTCTCGTACTCATCATCTGGATCATTTTTATCAACAATAATGATCTTCTCGCCAACCTCCGTTTTACGATCGACCTCTACGTATTCGCGCTTGATGCCGCTAAGTGTTTCGTCAGCCAGTACGTGAATCTTTACATTTGCTTTCGCTTTAGTTTCCATCATTTACTGCATCCTTTATACTTTTTTAAGTTTTTTTCAATTCTTTTTAGATTTTCATATTGGATTTCACTCTTTTATTTATAGAGCGTGTCATACACATGCCATCTAAGAGAGATAGGACATTTTTGTCTCGGAGGTGGAAACTAATGAATTTTTTTCTGGATCTTTTCACAAACTGGACTTTTGATAAAGTCCTGGATTATACGTTTGCTTTTGCAATTTGGTTTGTATTTAAATTAAGACCAAAGCAGAATAATTATCCAGATTATTTCGAGAAAACACGCCGCTATAGAGATTAACATCCCCTTCTGCGATCGTTATCGATGCGTGTACTTTTACCGATAACGATCCATCCTTATATGTTTAGTTAAAAACTATCTTTTATCTAAACCCTAATGGCTCATTCAACTCAAATGCCAATCAACACCCATTGATAAACTGTTCTAAAGTCTCTATGTATCTATTAGGTAGCGTATAATCATGAGGCATCCACACATTTGCCAACTCTTCTGCATAGGGTAGATGGCTTCTAATTCCTCTGCAATAACTTTACACATTTCAGGTGTAATTACACCATCACAATCTGAATGACCGAAAAACTCTGTTAGCCCCTTATAGGTTATTGTTGAATAGCCTTTGCCAAAGTACCAATAGCCATACTTAAATTTTTTGGTTATCATGTGGTGGCCAACTACCTCCAATTGATTTTAATAAAAATCTCCTAAGATTATTGAATGACGAGTACGCCCCATCGAATGCTCCGTGTGTTACATATAAACCCATGTATCAAGGCCTCCAATTCTGTTTAAAATCTCGAAAGTTAACTTTAAAGTACATGGTCTTGAGAAATTCCCCTTTAATTGGTAAGCTGGCACCTAGGATCATACAAAGCAGGTGATACCTTGAAAAAAATAATCGGAATAATTGGATTAATTGCTTCCTTAATTGTGCAAGGATTTTCAGCAAGCGGTTCGTTGACTCATGAGATTGCTATGGCTTGTCTATTTGTATTTCTAATAATTTATAATTTTGAACATGCTAAGGATTTCTCTAAAAAATCTCTAATTGTTTTAGGAGCAATCTTTATAGCTCTAATGCTAGGTATTTATCAACTCATTTCCTTTAGCGGTGATTACTTTGATAGGCTTGACTTAAATATTGGACTTATCATCTTATCTGAAATCGCTTTGATTATTGTTTTGGTATCTATTGCAGTAAATTTAATGAAGTTAATTGCGAATCGGTTAAGGAAAACACCTGATGGTAAAGAGTTTTAACTCTTTGCCTTGTGGTCTCTTATGTATGAAATCAAATGCTTTCCCTAATTCATTCTCTTCTGTTACCGCTGAGTAATAATAATTACTTTGGCCATATCTTATATTGCATATAAGGGTTAATCAGTCGCTATCATTGAGGGATTAAAATATGGCCAAATAAAAAACGATGGATGCTCCATTTCCATTAAAAAGACAAGGTTGAATATGTAGTACTTCACTCAGAACATTTGGCTTATTAAGGATATAATAAGTGTTCTTATTAATTTTTCCTGTTACGATAACGATCAAAAACAGAGTTATCTATCCCATTTCAAGCCAGAAATTATTCTGCTTTTTTTTAAAATGTTCTTGATTTTCACTTTTGTATATATCCATAAAGCATTCGGACATAACCATTATATGTAACTGAAATGCAGGTATAAGACTTATTATATAGAGATTTAAACCAATATTTGGGGGTCTACTAACATCCAAATACTCAAAAGCAAGAACAAATGTACTCATAGCACTTCCATTTCCACACCCTATCCAAATTTTCATTTTCCTAATTTCACTTTAAATCGCCCTATTTCACATCGTAATCGCTATCGTATAAGCCTATATTATCAACGTTTTTCCTTCTGAAAATTTTCCCTTTTTATCAATATCTCCTTAAAACAACCACTTTTCCCTACTCCCACTTACGTTTTATCGTTTACCCCCTATTCACTAATTAAAGTATCAAAAATCCTTATGTTTACTGTCTTTTTTAACTCATTATAAATTTTTACGATAAGCATGTTATTCGTGTACGTTATACGACTTGACTGTATTTGGTGACGATTTAACAGAGAAATTTAATGCACTTCTAACTTTTTAAACTGCAATGGGTATCATTGTTGACTCAACAACTCAAGGTATTTCTGATAGTAAACAAGCAATGGATTATGATTCACCGAGATAAAACCCCTGCCCTTCTCTTAATTGAAGAGGGTATTTTTTTCGCTTTTTAAGAAAATGTTAATCTTCCTTAAACACTTAAATATGATAAAATATTACATATTTAGTCTATTGGATACATAGAGGGAGGGATTTCAATGGAGCAATTAATTCCGTCATCCACGGTTGGAGTTAAAATCAATGAGTGGTATAAATACATACGGATGTTCGCCGTTCCAGATGCTGAGATATTAAAAGCAGAGGTTGAAGAAGAAATAAAACATATGAAGGAAGATCAAGACTTATTGTTGTATTATTCTCTAATGTGTTTTCGTCATCAGCTAATGCTGGATTACCTTGAACCTAAGTCATTGAATGAAGAACGCCCTAAAATTTCAGACTTATTAGAAAAGATCGAAAGCAGTCAAACAAAGCTTAAAGGTGTCCTGGAATATTACTGCAATTTCTTTAGAGGAATGTACGAATTTGATAAGAAGGATTATATAAAAGCAATAAGGTCATATAAAATTGCTGAGAAAAAGCTCGCTTTAGTAACAGACGAAATTGAACGAGCTGAGTTTTATTTCAAAATGGCTGAAGTTTATTATCACATGAAACAAACCCATGTATCAATGCACTATGCTGAAGCAGCACTTAACATTTATAAAGACCAAAAAACTTATACTGTTCGCCGAATACAATGTGCATTTGTTGTAGCAGGCAACTTTGATGATCTGGAAAGTCATGAAAAAGCAGTTCCGCATCTTCAAAGAGCCCTAAAAGATTCTAAAGCTATAAACAAGCACAAACTAATTGGGGCATCATTATATAATTTGGGAAATTGTTATTATAAGATGAAAGAGTATGACAAAGCTGCTGAATATATTGAACAAGCAGTTTCACTGTACGAAAACGATAAAAGTGATCTTCTCCCTCATACGTTATTTACACTGACACAAATTTACTTCAAAATGAAGGATATTGAAAAAGCCTTTATTCTTTATAAAAAAGGAATCAAGAAAGCACAAGCCATTAACGATGATGTCTTAGTTGCTGAGTTTAATTACTTAAAGGCTTTATATATCGACTCTATAGATAAACGCACAGTTTTCCGAACTTTTTCTGTACTTAAAGATAATGTAATGTATCCAGATTTAGAGGAATTAGCACTCGACACGGCTAATTATTGTAAGGAGATAGGGCAATTTGAAAACTCAACCACCTTTTTTGACGTCATGGTGGATGCCCGAATCCAAATACAAAGAGGAGAGTGTTTATATGAAATTTAAACTTGCATTAGCCACCTTGTCAGTTGTCGTTGGATTAGCAATTTTTAGTGGCTTTTCATCCTCGAATGACAAAGAGTTCCATGAAGCTAAAAGGAATATTACTTCTATTCAACCGACCAAGTTTTTTGTTTAATATTTAACCCATTAGAAACATTACCGAGCAATGGGTGCTACTAATTTGTCAACTCTTGATTAATCATTAGCTAATTAAACTAAAAAGACCGCACTACGAAATACAGTCAGTGTGGTCTTTTGTCTTCAAAATAAAATTTTAATGGGAAGTTTGTTACCACATATGCAAAGCAAGAAACGAAAGCCCCCATGCTAATATGCCGAACATTACGAAGAACCTAAGAAAAGTTTCATATTTTGTAAGTCTTCGTTCTCTTTTTATTTTACTCAATCTCCAATAAAAGGCGTAGCCGGAGAACAATAAAATTATTTGTCCCAGTTGTGACACAGATTCTAAAAATTCTATCCCATTCATTGATTTTCACCTCGTTTATTTATGAGAAAAGTAGGTTTTATTATCTCAGATGAAAAAACCATTTCCAACTGTTTAAGTAAAAATAAGTAAGCCATACTGTGTCTAATGGTATAAGAAAAGATGTCCTCTGTGTCTAGTAAAACCATAGTGTATGGTGGCAGAATACGTTATGTTTCTCTATTAAAATAAGCAAATTAACATTGTAGTTTTATCATCTTAACTTTATGATGTATGTCCACCAGTCAGCCCTGCTCTGTGAAGCGCAGTACCAGCAGATGTATAAGAAACTGCTCTAAGAATCGCTTTCGATCTGTATTTACTTCTAAACCCAAGTTTCCTTCTCTTTTCATTATCCACTTCAAATAAACTCAACTGTTGATTAACATCATCCTCAATATTTGATAACGTAACTGAGATACTTCTCACTGTTTTACCCGAGTAAAACTTATCAAGCATCATCGATATATGTCCATCGTGATATTTGTGGGAAGATCTATTGTTTTGGCTCGGTGAAAATCCACCACCAAGATCATCTTTACTGTATCCAATACCCAGGCTGATTGTTCGACCAGCTTTGTTGTGTGTGCGTGCTCTTCTTGCAACTTCCTCACAAATCTCCAGAAGAACAGCCTTAATCTCTTCTCTCCTTGTGTAATCCCTCAGTAAAATCTGACTCTTACCGAAACAACTAATCTGATCCTGCATCAACGGAGCTCCTATTTCAGATAAATCGATTCCATGAGCATGATAATACAACTGGTTCCCCATTATTCCGAACTTCTTTTCAAGCAGCTCTAAAGGAAATTTGGCTAACTGACCTACAGTTGATATCCCCATTCGGTTCAGGTTTCTTTCCATCCTCCCTCCTATTCCCCACATTTTAGACAAAGGGCGAACCTTCCAGAGTTTATTTGGTACATCTTCATATCTCCAACGTGCAATGCCACTCCTCGTTTCTTACTCTCCAGGTCAAGCGCAAGCTTACTTAGCAACATATTGTCTCCAATGCCTACAGTACACATCAAACCGAACTCTCTCCACATGCTGCTTTGGATTGCTTTGGCCATTTCTTCAGGTTTTTCTTTTCCTGCATCTAAAAAAGATTCATCAATTGAATACGTATGGACACATTTTTCGGGGACAAATCTGTAAAACAGTTTTGTAATCTCAGTTGAAACTTTGATGAAAAGCTTCATTTGTGGATTTACAATGTGTATTCTTGGATCTTCAGGGATCTCGAACAGTCTCGATCCTGTTTTGATTCCAAAATCTTTTTTAAGTGCAGGAGATGCAGCTAACACTACACTTCCCTGTCTCTCCGTATTCCCTACAACAGCAAGGTAACATGTTAAAGGATTGAGCCCCATTGAGACAGCCGATACAAAAGCATAAAAGGATTTCATATCGACACAAAGTATTTTCTTTCGTGGAAATTGTGAGTAATTAATCATTGTATGTAACTCCTATGATGTTATTCATGTTGATATAAACTGTATTGTCCTTCTGGTCTTTTCCGTGAAGCTTTTGTTGTTCAAAATTAATGTAATGGACTCTGCCGATGACATTTCAACAAATCCATTGTTAAAGAGTTTGAAATTTAACTCTTTATTTAATTCCAATGCCTCAGAAACGAGAATACCCATTTCCTCAATTTGTTGATCATCTAAAGCTGGCTTTTCAATTTTTGATACATCAATCAAATCTTGTTTAAGCTGTGTTAAATGCTCTGGGAGCATCATTGATGTCCAGTCGATTGTTCCTCAATCTCTAAGCATATCCTCCTTTATTGATCTAATATTAACAGAACAAATGTTGGTAATAAAATATAAAGGTCAATAATGATTTACGTAGTATTAATAAAGGAGAGATTCTTTTCGACGAGGGAGACGGTGATGGTAAATGAAGAAGAGGTTAATTGAATTTTTGATTTTAGTTCCTGTTTTGATTATGTCAGGTATAACTTTAACCTAAGCAAATAAAAAGTCCCCTTTGGAAGTAATCGGTAGTATTCGGGATGAATTTGGTTTATTTAGTGTGCAAATTGGTCAAACAGATCCGGCAATTACAATTGCATGGATCATACCAAAAGTGAAGCAAAGGAAAAATATAAAATTTATATATTCAAAGATGATATTGTAAAGTTGGAGAAAGAACATAAAAAGTATTTGCGAGAAAATAACTCTAATAAGTAAAACGCCCAGCACTTTATTAAGCTGGGCTCTGTCTCATATTTAAATTGAATTTTTATACGCATTAACTGCTTCGTTTCGCAACAGCATATTATCTTTGTTAACCATGCCTAAGTTGTAAGCTTTTTTGATAATATCTAATACCTGAGAATCTAACGCCGAAAGATTACCGCCTGGATTAAACCTTGATTTCCAATAATCTAAAGACTTATTTAGGTCAAGTGAGCTTTTTTTGTTCTCAGGTTTAACTACTTCATTTTTCTCAAGTTTTTCACAGAATTCACTAAAACCAATGGATCTACTAGGAGCTGAGTTATTTCCCCCATATCCTTCTGTAGCCAAGCTGCAAAATGCTAAGAATTTTGGATCATAAATAAGATCGCTTGAGTTTACATTTACCACCGATAATCACAATCCTCTCAGAACTTTTTATAATTGTATCACCTTTTCCATTTTTACACATGTTAAATATCGACAATCACTCAAATGATTTAATAACTGAATACAAAAAAGAACCTGCATTTTGCAAATTCTTTTCACGTTGTTAATATATTGAATTTTTAACGAGAAGGGGATTTATGTATAGTATAATATTTCCTGTTCATTAAGATTGCTCACTCAAGAGAGTCTTGCTCATCCCCTAAAGAAAGGGGGTGATGCTATGTCAACATTCCAGGTATTAATGCTAATGCTTGCATTCGGGTCGTTTATAATTGCCCTGTTGACTTATATAAATAAAAAATAGACCTCCCTTGAGCCTCAGAACCTGAAGGGATAGGTCTACCTAGAAACCACATCGAGCAAGCCCTTTGATGGACAGCTTTTTGTACATAGCCGGGGTGTTGGTAGCACCTCGGTCTTTTTTATTTTATGTATTTCTCATTAAAGAAATACGCTATAACCAATCAAATGTCTTACAGTTCTGATTATAGCACATTAAATGAAACCATTGAAATAATTTGCAAAACTTTTGCTTTATGGATAAAACCATTATTTTATTGGAATCCAGTACTTTATCGATGCACAAGTGATATTATCCATGATTCAGTTCAAATTCTTCTCTTGTCATTCCAAAGCAAAAACCATCATAATAGGCACCTTTAGTGAAAATGATCTTTCTTAGTTGTCCCTCTTTCATGAAACCTAATTTTTCATGTAATCGTATGGATGGATTATTAAAAGAATAAACAGTTGTATTTACTTTTTGATAAGCAAGTTCCAAAAAGAAAAAGCGAAGAACCATCAAGATCATTTCTTTGGCAAATCCTTTTCCCCTATATGGCTCGAATACAGCCAAATAATAACCGAAGGTACCATTTTTCCTATCACAGTCAAAGGTTTCAATTATACCTACTATATTATTATCACTATCAACTGCAATAAAACGGAATTCATCTTTTTCTAATTGTTCTTCTACCCATTCTCTCATGTTATTAGCTGAACGAGGAAAATGTAGCGAGTCCATATTTCGCAGAATTTCATCATCTAACGAATCAAATATAACGATATCTTCAGGTTGAATTGCTCGCAGTGTAAGATTCTCCCCTGTCCAATAACTAACTGCCATTTTAACTTTTCCTCCAGTTATTTCCATACGCTTTCTTAACTGCTTAGTAAGTCATCATCTAATTCAATATACAGAATTCCATCATCTTCTTTATCAGCTTCAATTGGTTCATCAACTAAACTGAAGACAAACTCCTCAAACGAATTGGCAATTAAGAAAAAGTCTTTGTCGGGATGACTTAATTCATGATCCCAAAACAATATCTTTCCATTATCGATATCCATGCATATTTCATTCCCGCCTGCAGAGCTTGCGATAGGAATAATATTTCTAGGAAAGCGATCAGAATATGTATCGATTGCTTTCTGAAGACTGTCATGATCGTTCGCTAAACCATAAAAACCTTCTAACAATTGTGTATCATCGCCCTTGCCCATCCAAGGATCTTTCTCTATAGGTTTATAGCAAACGTCATACTCAATCTCATCTGATGTTTTTTTACTTTCTAAATAACAGCCGCCATATTTCTTCAAAAAGTTCTTATAATCTGAAGGTAATTGATTGCCTATGTTCATTTCAAGCTCTTTGAGTTGTTCATTTGTATTAATGCTAGGATATGTGCCAGCATCAATCGTAAACTCTTTCAACTTTTGTTCGATCTTAGTGAAGCTCATTTTAATCCCTCCGCATTGCACATCTTTAGCAATGAACAATTGCAATGCTTTTGTTTATTAGATTATTCAATTTCTACGCCATCATATGCATCGCCTAGTGATATATAATCATCCCTTAACCAATACCAATGTTTACCCTTATTCTCAAGCAGTCGCTGTATTAAATCTGTAAATGAACTTGCTATCACCTGTGTTTCACCAACTATTCCATGTCGATCAAAAAAGCTGTCATAGCATTTTCCTTTTCGCTCTTCGTTTAAGTCAATTGTTAGGTATTCTCCTTTTCCATCCGTGCAAACAATATACCACTCGGATGAAATGTCTTCTTCACAGAGTTCCCCAACAATAATGGGATTAGCCAATTCAAACTCAGCTGGTCGTACTATGTATATTGGATAATCCGCATTTTCATATAAAACTGCTCCGCCGCATTGCTCATAAAATTCACTAACATCTCTTGGTAGTTGATGCTTCACGTCTATCGCTGGGAGACCATCAGCTTCAAACAGCCGGCAGTCTGATGTAGAAGCAATCTTCTTGATTAACATATCAATACTCATATGTCCACACCTACTTTCTAAAGTTGTATTGATTAAATGCATTATAATATTGCTGTCTCGCTTCTTTAGGAACATTAGCAGCATCAAACATCTTCTCAGTAAGTTCTTGTATTTCTCTGGGGGATACTTCTTTCCAGTTTACTTTGCCGCCAACTTTCTTCCCTGTTTTTTCGAACAACCATTCTCTATAAACTTTCTTGGTAGCATTGTGTTGCTCCTTAGTTAAAGCTACTGTTGGCGTATTACTACCTCTGCTCACATAATTCGGAACATTATGTTTAGCCCATACATCCATTACACCATGGTGATTCTCTAAAGGACTGTTACTTGGTCTATAATCAACGACATCAAAAGGTTTAACTTCTTTATCTGATCCTTTAGCAAAAATCATTAGTTGATTTTTTAAGTTTTCTCCATCCACTACATTGTATGGCACGTCCCCTGTCATAGCAAGATCGTACTTAGGGTTATACGGAAGCAAATCTGGAATCTTAACGTCTTTAATTTTCTTCCCTGCTTGACTTGCTTTGTTTATTACTTTGCCCGCTGCATCTGCTTTGTTAATGGCTCCTGCACCTTTTGTTCCGACAACAGCTGCAGCCACTGAGCCAATTGCATACGTCACCCATCTTGACCTTGAATAGGCATCTCCATTCACCATATCCTTTTGATATGACTCTTCAATTGCTGCTGAAATAGCGTCATATGTTTTCACTGGATGAATAACTGCATTCCCCAGTGCTGAGAGCGTTTCTCCCGGATCGGTGATGAAATCCCATATGCCGGTTACAGTGTCTTTACCAACATCATATAAGCCTACTCCTACACCTTTTACGATATCCCAGGTGATTTCTCCTGCTCCTTCTAGCTGCTTCGCTTGTTCAATTTGCACTGCTAGCTGTACTTGAGCTGGCTCCAGATTCTCGTACCCTACTTTCTTAGCAATCTCTAAATATTCATCAGGGTCAGAGACACCGTCATTAAGTTTTTTCTTTAATTCCTTGATTTCACGGTCCTTTGCTTCTTCTTTCTTCACGCTTAAGTAAGCTTCAGAATGCTTCTCTATGTCGCCTTTTTTCTTATGTATGTCACTTTCTCTATACGCTTTGGCGTTATAGTGAATCGGAGTGGCGTTCTTCCCTTTGCCTGTAGATTCCTGCAGCTTTTTAAAATCTTGCTGGATGAATTGTTCGTTTGGCTCAGTCTCAGCGTACTCTGTTTTTAAATCCTCATCAAGCTTGTTTAGCTTATCGATTGTTTTTTCACGTTTGTCATCTGCAGAAGAAAGTTTGTCTTTGAAGTCTTCTGTTGAGAATATATCAAGGGGGAGAATATCATTGATGTTATTCAGAATGTCTTTCATCGCTTTCTTCTGTTCAGACATAATGGATTTTGATTTTGTATAAGCGTTCGCCAGTTCATGTTCTAAAAAGGATTCTTCTATGTAAGCATCTGACATCTTTGCATCTTCAAGTTTTGCAGACATGCTGCTTAAGAAAGCAATCTTCATGTCAATTAAATCAATTCATTGATCGGTAACACCGACATGATCATGATAAAATGCTTTAATGTTGTCAGCACCCTTGCCTGAAAACTCACTGTCATCTAGGTTAGCTACGTTTTGAAAAGCTTTTCTTAGCTTCACCATTTGCGACCTTAGTTCCTTAAACTCTTTGATTCTTTTATCGGCCTCAAAGAGTAATGAATCAGCCTCAAATACCTTCATATCATTCTCCTTCCTAGACTACTCTATGTGAATTTTACCACAGTAATCTATTTGAATAACAGAAAAAGACAGCCAAAATGACTGTCTTATACATCACACACTATCTTGTTCTATAATCATTTTCTGCGGTATAGTAGCGTCAATCCCAAAAAGGTTCTCCATTGGCCAATATATACCGGTCTAAAAATATTTCAAAGTTTACATTTAATGGATTATATTCTAAACCACTTTCAAATATATAGAGATAGTTGGGATCACCTTGGTTCACTTTATCTTTATCAATCATTAAATGGCATTCTTCCAATAAGTAGCCAATTGGAATACCATTGATATCTTCAAACAAATCCTCATATTTTAACTCCTCTTCAATCTCTTCCAGGCTAAATAGCTGAAGTCCTCCACCTATATTCTCCCCATCAGAAAGAATTTCAAAAATTTTCGCACCGTTATGCAGTGTCAAGAACTTCTGATAATCCTCTGGAAGGGTAAGCTGGTGTTTAGCCTCAAAGCTTTGAATGTCATTCAGGGTTGCTTTGTCCGGTGAAAATGTAACAAGGAACTCCATGATATCACCTTCTGAACAAAACAATTTAATGGCTCCTTTTTCATCTAAAAGACTTTTCAAGCCATTTACCGTCTTATGAACAAAGTTAGTCACATACATCACCCCTTTATTTCCTTTTAACAATAACCTTTCAAATTCCAAAAGATGTGAACAGATCGTGATAGGTGCTCTTTTCAGTGAATATAATGCAATAAATTCTAAAAAGAGGTGCCTCCAAAAATTGAATTCTCTAATGAATGATGACATGGTAAAGATCATTAGAAATGGCCTTAGCGCATCCCAGCATCCAAAGCATATTCTTGTTGTAGGAGCTGGATTGTCCGGGCTTGTATCAGCATCATTGCTGAAAAATGCCGGTCACAGAGTAACGATTCTCGAAGCGAGCGGCAGAGCGGGCGGCCGTGTCTGCACTTTGAGAGCTCCCTTTAGTGATGATTTGTATTTTAACGCTGGCCCGATGCGCATACCGAATAACCATTCGTTAACCTTAGAATATATAAAAAAATTCAAATTGCCAACAAATGTATTTCTCAACAGAACCCCGATGGACATCATTTATGCAAATGGAATCAAAACACGTCTCCAAGTTTTTGAACGAGCTCCTGGAATATTGAGATACCCAGTTGCACCAAATGAACAAGGGAAAACGTCTGAAGAGCTGATGCTTTCTTTACTGCAGCCTATTCTAAATTTTATCAATCAAAATCCAGCGAGAAATTGGCGGATTGTCGAAGAACAATACAAAAATCATTCGTTAAGCTCTTTTTTAAACACGTATTTTTCATATGGCGCGATCGATATGATTGGTGTACTTTTGGATATGGAAGCGTATATGGGGATGTCCCTTGTTGAAGTATTGCGGGAATCTATCTTTTTTTCATCGCCCGCTCACTTCTATGAGATAACTGGCGGCATGGATCTGCTGCCTCACGCGTTTCTTCCTCAATTAAAAACAAACATTCTATACCATCAAAAAATGATGAAAATTTCTCAGGGGGAAAATAGTGTTACGATCCATTGTCAGCATCAACAAACGGCAGAATTTGCATCGTTCACAGCAGATCTCGCTATTGTAACCATTCCTTTTTCAACATTGCGATTTGTAAAAGTCGAACCATACCATTCATTCTCTTACTATAAACGGAGGGCCATCCGTGAGCTAAACTATATCAGTGCAACAAAAATCGGCATAGAGTTTAAAAGCCGATTTTGGGAAAAAGCCGGGCAGCGCGGCGGCAAATCTATTACTGATCTACCGATTCGTTTTTCGTATTATCCAAGCAGAAATATTGGAGCAAATGGACATGCCGTCATTCTGGCGAGTTATACATGGGCTGATGAGGCACTAATATGGGACAGTCTTTCAGAAGGAGAGCGAATCCAGTATACTTTACTGAATTTATCTGAAATCTATGGTGATATTGTGTGGTCTGAATTTGTGTCTGGCACTTCTTTTAGCTGGAGCCAGTACCCGTATTCTGCGGGAGGTTTTACAGCTTTCGAACCAGGACAAGAATTAGAGCTGTATCCCTATATTCCTGTCCCTGAGGGCAGAGTTCATTTCGCCGGAGAACACGCCTCACTCACTCATGCGTGGATGCAAGGCGCGATTGAATCTGGAATACGTGTTGCTTATGAGGTCAATCGCTTACCTTAGATCATGCTCACCTTCTGTACTAAAAGATTATTACATTTCATATAATAAGATCTTGATTAGACGGACAAATTCAATCACAAAAACAAAGTAATCCTTGCATTCCTTCGCCCTCCATGCTATATTCATATAGCGATGAGCTGAATTGTGTAAGCCGATGTACATGCCTTTACGGCACACACGAATGTGGCGTGTGGTGCATCGCCTCAATACGCAAAAGACGTTTGCCTTAGGCAAACGTCTTTTTTTGCGTTATCCGATTTTTGTGCCGTTTGGGACAGGCTGATCCGGCTGCAAAAGGACGACGTCGCCCTGGCCGGGTATGCCGCCGAGGACCAAGACTTCCGATTTAAATCCGGCGATTCGGCGGGGCGGAAAGTTCACGACTGCTATGACTTGCTTGTTGATGAGACCTTCCGGCTTGTAACGCTTCGTGATTTGTGCGCTCGATTGTTTTATGCCGATTTCAGTCCCAAAATCTATCACAAGCTTGATTGCCGGTACTCTTGCTTCAGGAAATTCTTCCGCTTTTACAATTGTTCCCGTTCTGATATCCAATTTCTCAAAGTCTTCAATAACTGCCATATCAATAACTCCTTTTTCTCCTATTGTAAAGGAGATATACAATATTCTTTTAACTAAAGAGCCATCATTTTTTATCCGAATATAAGGTGTTTCGATACAGGCGGGGCGGCATTCCTGTGCTTTTCGTGAACCATCTTGTAAAAGAAGAAAGGTTTTGAAAGCCCAGCGCCTCGCTCACGACGGTAAGGGTTTCATTTCTCTCCATCAGCATTCGTTTTGCTTCCTCAAGGCGAAGGTCGGCAATATAGTTCTGCGGGGACTTCCCTGTCTGTTTTTTGAACCAGCTTGAATAGTAAGCTGGGTGATAATGCTCGATTTCTGCCAGCTTCTTAATCGTCAGCCGCTCAAATAAATGGCTGTGAATGTATGCAATTGAGGCATAGTTATGGGATTGAAGCTTTTCTTTTATGTATTGTACTAGCATATGAAGCGAGTTGGCTGTTCCGGCCTTTGCTTCCTCTGTCAGCAAGTACCTGATCGAAGACCAGAAAGGATCGAGTGCAGCTTCAATTCCCGATCCTGCACGATACTCATCAATTTTCATTGCATGAAGCGGAACATCCAGTACAAGACATTCATTTCTTCCGATAGAACGGAAACGATGCTCACACTCCGGCGGAATATATAAAAAATGATCTGGCTTTAATTTCACCTGGCGCTCTTCAGTCTCAAGATCAATACTCCCTTCAAGCGGAAAAAGAAATTGGCTGTATGCGTGCTTATGTGAATGATAAAGGCGTGTGTATGTCCGTTTTTCGCAAATCATCTCTTGAAGCGAGTCCATCAGCAAACCCCTTCCTTTGGTCATCTTTTAATCCGGTAATGGTGTTCCGATATAGGCGAAAATCCGATCTTTTCATATAAAGAAACTGCCGCCAGATTGTCTTTCATCACTTGTAAAAACATGCGTTCCGCTCCGTTGTTTTTTGCCCATTCAGTCAACACCCTGATCACTTGGGTTCCTGCCCCTTTTCCTCTGTGCTCCTCAGCTACAACGATATTACTAAGTCCGCCATAACCATCAATGACAGAAACCGTGCCAAGCGCTGTCAGGCTTTCTTTGTCATACATCTTGAAAAAAGTTTTACACGGCGGCATGCGTTCGAAAATGTGTTTGTAACCTTTGTGACGCTCGGGTGAAAACCCTTCTAATTGAATAAATTCATCTATCCAAACAGATGATGGCTCTTGTTCCCACTTGTATGTAAATCGGCTGTTGTCATTTGTTCGGCTCATAATTGACCGGCACAACGCTGTCATCTGGAAGCACTCGTCTACCTTTTCATAACGGCTGTCTGCCAATGCGTCATCAAGCCCTTTCGGTGATGCGTTGCTAATATGAAAACAAACAGGTAAGCCTAAACTTTGATAAAAAAGTTCAGCCTCTAGCTGAAAATCCCCTTCTGGCATATCCGCAGACGTCCATACGCTATTTGCCCTTTTGGTTACGCCAAAATTCGCTCTGAGAAGCCATTGCCCTATGCTTTTTTGAAAATAAGCCGGCCATGAAGCTGCCGCTAACCGTTCAATCTTGTGAATGTCATCCATTGCATAATGCCTCTCCCCTATGTATACTCCCTTGATATTATACAATATTCAGAAATATAAGACATCCATTTATTTGTTTACATAATATTTTTATTGTTTATTAATAATCCCGACAAAAATGTCCGAATTGAAAATGACAGGCTTTCTAAAATGTCCTCTTCACGTTCAAATGCTTCTTTTGCGATTAAAGCAGTAAAGCCATGCAGCAGGCTTCTAAGCCCCCTTGTCGCATGAATGGCAGTCTTTTCACTTGCATAGCAGTTTTCAATGAGCAGCTTCGTCACAAGACAGACAATTTGGTCAGAGACGATTTCCGTCCGTTTGTCCTGAACCTTAAGCAGAGCCGCTTCATAATATCCGGGATTTTCAATTGCAAAATCAACATATGCATGTGCTAAAGAAAGCATAGCGGAATCTCCCTTTCGTTCGGTTACGGAGTCCGCCATTTGATCAAAAAGCTTTGTCAGTCCTCTGACAGCAAGTTCTGTTCTGATCGCTTGCAGCCCGTTGATATGGTTATACAATGACGGGGGGCGCACATTCATTTTTTTAGAAAGTGCCGCAAGTGAGACACCATTTACCCCTTCCTGATCGGCAATCTCCGCTGCAGCGTCTACAATCATTTTTTGGGTCAAACCTATTCTCGGTGACATGCTCATCATCCTTTCTTTGCTTTTTGGATCGCCTGTCTCATCCGCTCTGCGGGTGATCTCAGGAAATTTCCATGTCCGACAGCGAGACAGGAAGGCGCCTTATCGGCGAGCAATTGTGCACTTTTGATGGCCTCCTCCTTATTCCATGTGGCGAAAGCGGGAAAAGGAAACGTCCATTTTATCTGACCTGATACAGCGATTCCTCCGCGCAACTGAAACGCATCTCCTGCTATTAAAGTGCCGTTTCTTGTATCAAGAAATGACATGCTGCCCGGTGTATGGCCCGGTGTTGGAATGGCAAGCAGAGAACCAATTGTTTCACCGCCCGTCAGCAGTTGGTGAGGCTTTGTTTGTATGTGTTTCGGAATACCTCCTTTTATAGGCGTCTGCGGCTCATCTTGCCGCAAGGATGTGTCACCTTGAAGCAAGAATGAATCCCGTTCCGAGATCATGACCTTTGCATGCGGAAATGTTTGTGCCAATGTATCCAGTGATCCGACATGGTCCCCATGTGCATGAGTCAGTAAAATATGCTGAAGCGGTTTTCCAAGCTGATTCACAGCTTGAATAATCCCTTTATAGCTGCCTGGCAGTGCGGCATCAATAAGGGTGACTTCGTTTTCTTCCTCTACTAAATAGCAATTAACCGGAAACAATGCTGGAAAAAAAGTCAGCTGCCAAACCGTTTGGTACTGAGTCATTCTCATCTTTTTACCCTCCTAACAAAAACTAATGGCGTTAGTTTTATTATTAACTAACACCATTAGTTTTTCAAGAGTTTATTATTTTTTTATCGCTACATAAATGTTAACTTGTGCTCGCTGTGGCACTGCGGCACTTTGATCATACATCTCAAAATCACCTGTAAACGTGCGCAGATGCCGCTTATCCCAAGTCCAAATTTCCTTCCACGTTTCAAGCACAATCTCTTCAATAGGACCGATTCTGGAAGTGAAAACGGCGTAAGCGGAAGCCGGCAAATCAATGTTTTCATATGGTCCCGGAAGAATGTCGTCGTATTCCTGAAACGTTCCGACTGAAAACGTATAAAACCCATTCGTCTCTTGTTCATAATTCGAATATAAGGCAATAATGCTCTTGTCTTTTTCAGCCTGTGATAAAAGAGCGCTCATATCCTGCTTCCAGAATTGATCCCACAGTGCCGGAATCCTCCTTTCTTCCGTCATTTCCAGTGCGTTGCTTGTCCGTTGTGATAGTCCGGCAAATCGTTTCCGGTCTAAGTGTGTTATATGTGAAAAGCCCATACGATCTCCTCCTTTTTTTAAGATTATAGACAAAGAAACCTGACAGCAGTGTGTCAGGTTTCATATATTTTTTGCATGTGATGAATGGTTTCTTTTACTTTATCCCGTATATGAAGAGGCTGCAGAACCTCAATATCCTTTCCGAACTGGAGCAAAAAACCGATCAGCCATTGATCTTCTGGAAGTGAAATCACCGCCTGGCAGATTTTATCTTCCTCACAACAGTGAAGGACATCATATCCGAACCATTCACCTATGCGCTGACGTGCTGCCGGCTGAACAAGAATAACCAATTCAGTTAAACGGCCCTTCTGGTACCAATTCTTATCCCATGGCAAAGTGTCCAGCTGAATGTCTTTTCTGATAAAGGTCTGATGTAAGATAGCCAGATCTTTCATCCGGTTTAGTTTAAAAAAACGAAAATCATTTCTTACCAGGCAGTAGGCATATAAATACCAGTGCCCCGCCTTGCAAACCAATGTATAAGGTTCAGTTTCACGAAGAAGAGTTTCCCCGCTTGCGCTTGTATATGTAAAAGATATCGTTGACAACCGATCGATGGCGGCGCTGATTTTCTCACGAAGCGCCTTTTGATCCTCGGTATGGCCCCATGCCGTCATGTCAATAAACCATTTTTCTGTTTGGTGCTTAAATGCTTGAGCAGATTGCTCAGGTATAAGGTGTTTGATTTTTTGATAGGCTGTGCTGTGAGAAACAGGTTCATACATAGATGAAACGCTCTGCAAAGCGGAAGCAATTGCAAACAATTCCTCCTCCTTCAGCCACTCTCTTTCAAGCCGATACGTTTCCATGATGCCAATTCCGCCCCCGGAACCCTGTGAGGTCACAATCGGAATACCAGCCCTATTGATCGTCTCAATATCACGGTAAATTGTTCTGACAGATACTTCAAACAGCTCAGCAAGCTCTGCAGCCTGCACTTGTTTTTTGCTGATCAATAACACAACCATCGCTAACAAACGTTCCAGTTTCATTCTGCGCACCTTTTCTTCTTGTATTTTCCAACAAAACAATCATAACATTTTGATAAAGCTTGGGCATATCTATTATGCGGCGGAATACACCTCGCATATGCTATGAAAACAGGGGTTTCCCCTTCTTTTTTGTGTTCAGTATTTATTTCAGCTACTATTTCCGACCGGATAAGCATACACTTTTCAACGGAGGGGATTTCACATCATGCATCTTACACTTCAGAGCGTTTATCCTGCCATGATCATCATCTTTTTTCTGTATAAAAAAATTAAAAGGTCCATCGGATACCAGCCGCTGAAGCCCCGCTGGCTGTTCACCCGTATCATTCTTTTCTCGCTGTTTGCTTTTGGACTTTCAATCTTCAGCGCCATTCACCCTTTTTTATATGGATATCTCATTTTGGGCATTCTTGGCGGATGGCTCCTTGTCTTTTTCGCTAAGAAAAACATCTCCTTTGAAAAACGCAGAGGAAAGATCTATTTTCGGACTCATATTTGGGTAGAAATGATTCTCTTAACCTTATTCCTGTCAAGATTTCTATATCGAGTGACAGAGCTTTATCTTACCTCGCCTGATCTAAACAGCCTTGGATCTTACAGTCAGTCAATCGGAACGGACCCTCTGACAATAGGCGTCTTTTTTCTGATAGCCGTTTATTATATCGGTTTTTCTTCTTTTGTCATCAAGCTCAGCAGAAACGAACTCGAACAGCACGGACACAATAAAGAAAAAGACATCCTTGCCCGCTAGCAGCGAGTTAAGCAAGGATGTCTTTTTCAATCATGCTGCGTATGATGGATCATTTGCTGAAGAACATCTAAAACATGTTCATCCTCCGGAGAGTAATAAATCGATGTTCCTTCTCTGCGCGATTTGACAAGCCGGAGATTTTTTAAAAATCTAAGCTGGTGGGACACAGTGGATTGCAGTAAATTCAGCTTTTCTGCAATTCCGTTTACTGCATGCTCACCTTGGGACAATAAATGGAGAATTCTGATTCGGGTAGGATCTGAAAGCGCTTTGAATGTTTGCGCGACTAGAAACAACGTCTCCTCGTCCAGATCAGCAGCCGATTGTTCCGTTTCTCTAAATTCAGTCATATGTATCACCTTTCTTTATTCATAGTTTTATCTTATAACAAATGCGCTTGAGTGCAAACCAGCCTGCTTGTATTCCATTTCAATCTCATAGTTTAAATTTATGTTTCAAATCAGGTTTTTACTTGGTCTGATATACCGTCTTATGTCATAATAAAAAAGGTCATACTGCTCCAAACATTGAGGGTGAAACACAGTGAAGAAAAAGAGAAAAGGCTGTTTCGCTGCTGCGGGTTTTATGATGATTTTTGTCTTTGTCATCGCCTCTTTTTTATTGGTCCTGCTTTTTTTCAACCGGGATTTAGTCAAAAAACTTCCGATCGATACGAAAACGATTGTTTTGGAACGTTTAACCGATTACAAACCCTTGGTGGAAGAAGAGCTTGAAAGCCAAGGACTCTCTAATTATACATCACTCATATTAGGCATGATGTATCAGGAGTCAAAAGGAAAAGGCAATGATCCCATGCAGTCCTCTGAATCTCTGGGGTTAAAACGCAATGAGATAACAGACCCTCAACTCAGTGTTAAACAAGGCATCAAGCAATTTACCCTCATGTACAAGACCGGTAAGGAAAAAGGCGTGGATTTGGATACCATTATTCAAAGCTACAACATGGGGGCAGGTTACATTGATTTTGTAGCTGAACATGGAGGAACGCATACTGAGGAATTGGCAAAACAATACTCCGAGCAGCAAGTCAAAAAAAATCCTGATCTGTATACTTGCGGGGGAAATGCGAAAAATTTCCGCTATCCGTATTGCTACGGTGATTATACGTATGCAGAAAAAGTAAAAGAAAAAACAAAAACTGTTGAAGAATCTTTGCAGGTTGCAACACTTGAAACCATGGAATCCAAGGCTCATGAATAAGAGTCTATCAATTTACTGACAAAAGCCCAAAAATGAATTTGGGCTTTTGCCATGTTTACACGTAAAAAAAGCCATACTGAGTATGGCTTTTAATAATACGGTGAAATCATCAAATATACAATAACGCCTGTAAGGCTTACATACAGCCATAGAGGCATTGTCCATCTCGCAATTTTTTTGTGGCGCTCTACCTGCATGCTGAAGCCTCTGATCAGCGTAAACAGCGCAAGCGGCACAATAATTGCAGAAAGGCAGATATGTGTAATTAAAATAAAGAAATAAATCGGGCGCATAATACCTTCTCCGCCATAGAGCGTGTTTTCCGCAATCGAGTGGTACGTCACATAGCAAATCAAAAATAGTAATGTTGTTGTGAATGCGGCCAAAATAAAGCGTTTGTGAGCTTTGATATTTTTCTGTTTAATCATAATCAGCGCGGCCAATAAGAAGATAAACGTAAAGCTGTTGAATATCGCATTCAGCATTGGCAAAATGTGAATATTCGCATGGCTGAACTGATCTAATTTAGGCATAAAAAACAGCACTGCGATTAAACCGTTAATCAGAACTGTCAGCGTAAGGACAATCCCCGTGTAATTTTTCGGTTTATTTTCTGTTTGGTTCATTTGGTGACCTCTCCTAATTTGTACTGGCTATCCAAATCGTATGCAAATTCAAAGAAGATGTCAACGGTTTCGATTGCTTCGTCAGAAATTAGACACACTTCAAAGGCCGGAGGCTATTAGCCCCGGCCTGTTAGGTTTACGCCTCTTTTATCAAATGTTCAATGACCTTATGTTCATTTTCATTCAGCAGGTTCTTTTGAATTTTCGAATGAATGGGTTTATTCATATGCTGATCCAAGATATCGGCCGTTTCTTTATCCCCGGCAATAACCATTCGTTCCCATCTTTTCGCGGCAGCTTTTTGATCAAGGCTGGCAGCCAGCCGCTTATACAGTCTCGATTGGTTCTCTGTTACATGTTCCCTCATCCGGTTCTCTTCAAATGGTGGCGCTTTGTCTACAGCGGAATGGCTATTCTTCCAAGACTCATTGATCATATCATACTCATAACGCTCCACCGCCTCAATTTTTCCTAATACGGTTTCAATAATTTTCACTTCATGCTGCTGAGTTAAAATAAACGCCGTACTTGGGTATGCCTGGCGCAAACCCTTTAGCTGATCCAGGACAGCTGTTTCTTCCCAGTAAAATCTTGTATCTACAGGGACTTGAAGCTTAATAAGTTCCCATATGCCGCTGTCGGAAACAAAAAACACGAGACTGCGGGGCATGTCTTTTCCCATTGCATTCAAGTATTGATTCATTTTAGCCCTGATTCCATCCAGACACTTTTCCTCCTCTGGATCACTAGCTGCCAAATACTCTTTTAATCGGCTGAATCCTGACTTTAGGGCAATCTTCCATTCTCCCCCCTGCTGCTCTGGATCTCTCATGTCTGTATTGAGATACAGAGAGAGAATTTTATCCGGCGGTTCCAATTGGACATACTGTAATTTGTTAATCAATGAATCAATCGCCATTCCGATTCCTCCTTTTTCACAGGTTAGTTTTCTTTTTCCTCTCTTAAAAACGATCAAACCTGACTTTCCGCTAATTTCTAGTAATAATGGAATTGTTGTTTACAATACGCCTCTCTTCTAATACAATTGGTAACTGTGTTTCTAAGCTGATTTTTGAAAGGAGTTTGATCTTGTTTACTATTAAAGAAAAAAATCGTCAAGAGCTTGAAGAAGAACTAAATGATTTAGAATTTCAAATTTATCGCATGCAGGAGAATATGAAGGATTTATCTAAAGATGCCAAAGTGCTTGGTATTGATCAATCGAAACATGATGAGTGGATGATTGTTTCCTCGATTGATGATGGCCAAACATGCAAAATTATGCTAACTGATTGTAAAACGGCATACCGAGGAAAAGGCTGTTTTTCACTTGTAGCGTCTTACAAGGACGATGCCATTCATATAGGGGACATCAAAGGCCCTCCGAATCACGGGTTTGGCTCCATTTGCATGAAATATTTAAAAGATATTGCAAGAGACCACAATATACCGAAAGTCACCGGAGACATCGCCAAACGGGATTGGAATCATGTAGACCGGCTGATTCACTTTTATGAAAAACATCAATTCAAAGTATGTATCGATCATGATACCCAATCCGGCAGCATTAAGTGGGTTGATTTGTAAAAAAGTCTGGAAGAAAGAGCCAAGATATGCTGTAATGGTATAAAACCATTGATGGAGGGTTCTATGTACGCCTCAAAACTGAAAAAGGGAGACGAAATCCGGATCGTGTCTCCCGCGACCAGCATGTCTATATTATCAAATGAAGCAAAAATCCAAGCAAAAACGGCGTTAGAACGCTTAGGTTATCGGGTAACCATCGCTGAACACGCAAATGAATGTAACGAATTTGATTCATCCTCTATCGAGTCAAGAGTCCATGATCTGCACGCTGCCTTTTTTGATCCAGGCGTCAAAGCGATTTTAACGACACTCGGAGGGTTTAAT
Source organism: Bacillus sp. SG20033 (assembly GCF_044570195.1). Taxonomy (NCBI): domain Bacteria; kingdom Bacillati; phylum Bacillota; class Bacilli; order Caryophanales; family Bacillaceae; genus Bacillus; species Bacillus sp. SG20033. The sequence goes on from NZ_CP172606.1 coordinate 2,301,746, forward strand.
TCAAATCAGCTGCTGCGTTATCTTGATTACGAGAAAATCAAACGACATCCAAAAATTCTGTGCGGCTATTCCGATATAACCGCTCTTTGCAACGCTATTTATCAAAAAACGGGTCTTGTTACGTATTCAGGTCCCCACTTCTCAACATTTGCAATGAAAAAAGGGCTTGATTATACACAAGAGTATTTTCTTTCTTGCTGCGCTTCAGACGATCCGTTTGAAATTCTTCCTTCAAGTGAGTGGAGCGATGATCGCTGGTTTTTGGATCAAGAAAACAGGCGTTTTTATCCTAATAACGGCCCTGTAGTAATCCAAGAAGGTTATGCGGAAGGCACTTTAATTGGCGGAAACTTATGCACGCTTAATTTGCTGCAGGGTACGGAGTATTTTCCTGAAACAGAACATACTATTTTATTGATTGAAGATGATTATATGTCAGACATCCACATGTTTGACCGCGATCTGCAATCACTCATCCACCTCCCCGCTTTTTCACATGTAAAGGCGATTTTGATCGGCAGATTTCAGAAAGCATCGAACGTATCAATGGATCTTGTAAAAGCCATGATCGAAACAAAAAAAGAATTATCCGGCATCCCGATCATCGCAAATATAAATGCCGGACATACCTCGCCAATTGCCACGTTCCCTATAGGAGGAACATGCAGGATTGAAGCTATTTCGGGTACATCACGCATATGGATTGATAAACATTAATCAGCTTGTAAATTTTTTTACAAGCTTTTTTAGCGCAATCGGTTATGCATGCCGCACGAGACATGACAAATGTCATATAGGAGGCATGATGTGTGCTACTACAAAAGACTTCTCTCATTAGCGTATACTGAACCGAGACACACAATGAGAGGATACTTACTATGACTGAACAAACCATTGCACATAAACAAAAACAGCTGACAAAGCAAGTTGCTGCATTTGCTCAGCCTGAAACAAAAAACAGCCTGATTCAGCTTTTAAACACGTTTATCCCATTCTTCGGCCTATGGTTTCTTGCTTATCTCAGCCTCGATGTCTCCTATCTTCTTACGTTAGCATTAACGGTGATTGCCGCAGGTTTTCTGACAAGAATTTTTATCATCTTCCATGACTGCTGCCATCAATCTTTTTTCAAACAAAAACGCTATAACCACATTCTCGGTTTTCTGACAGGTGTCCTGACTTTATTCCCGTATCTTCAATGGCAGCACAGCCATTCGATTCATCATGCGACTAGCAGCAATCTGGATAAACGCGGAACAGGAGACATCTGGATGTTAACAGTAAACGAATATAAAGCTGCATCCAGACGAACAAAGCTTGCATACAGACTTTATAGAAACCCGTTTATCATGTTTATTCTCGGACCGATTTATGTTTTTCTGATTACGAACCGTTTTAACAAAAAAGGCGCAAGACGCAAGGAACGTGTAAACACATACCTTACGAATCTGGCAATTGTCGCGTTGGCTGCTGCTTGCTGTCTGATCTTTGGCTGGCAATCGTTTTTACTGGTGCAAGGCCCGATATTTCTGATTTCAGGTTCAATCGGTGTTTGGCTGTTTTATGTGCAGCATACCTTTGAAGATTCTTATTTTGAAGCGGATGAAAACTGGAGCTACGTTCAGGCTGCTGTTGAAGGCAGTTCATTTTATAAACTCCCGAAACTGCTTCAATGGCTAACAGGCAATATTGGTTACCACCACGTTCATCATTTGAGTCCAAAGGTGCCTAACTATAAGCTTGAAGTTGCTCATGAACATCACGAACCATTAAAAAACGTACCGACAATCACCTTAAAAACAAGCCTGCAATCACTTGCGTTCCGTCTATGGGATGAAGATAACAAACAGTTTGTGTCATTTCGGGCTATAAAACATATACCTGTAAGCCTTCCGCCTGATTCACCAGAAAAACAGAAGCTGCGGAAGAATGCCTGATGATAAAGGAGGTCTTCTAATATACTAGAAGGCTTCCTTTTTATTGTTGGAGGGTGCATTCTGGCTTTCACAATGATAAAGTTACAAGTAAGATGAAAAGCTGAAAATGAGGTAAGATCATGATTAAAAATCATTTTACATTTCAAAAACTAAACGGGATTACGCCCTATATATGGACGATATTTTTCATCCTCCCCTTCTACTTTATATGGAAATCATCATCTACATTTGTTATTATTGTCGGCATCATTTTGACGCTTTTATTTTTTTCGGTATATCGATTTGCTTTTGTCTCAAAAGGCTGGACCATTTATTTGTGGGGATTTTTATTAATTGGCATTTCAACCGCTTCCATTACCCTGTTCAGTTATATTTATTTTGCTTTTTTTATCGCGTATTTTATTGGAAACATTAAGGAACGCGTCCCTTTTCATATTTTATATTATGTCCATTTAATTAGCGCAGCCGTCGCAGCCAATTTCAGTCTCGTATTAAAAAAGGAATTCTTTCTGACACAAATTCCTTTTGTCGTCATTACCCTCATCAGCGCAATTTTATTGCCCTTTAGTATAAGAAGCCGCAAGGAGCGCGAACGGCTTGAAGAAAAGCTCGAGGATGCAAATGAACGGATTGCAGAACTGGTAAAATTAGAAGAACGTCAGCGAATTGCCCGCGATCTCCATGATACGCTTGGGCAAAAGCTTTCTCTTATCGGTTTAAAAAGCGACTTAGCAAGAAAATTGATATACAAAGATCCCGAACAAGCAGCTCGTGAACTGAAAAGTGTTCAGCAAACAGCGCGAACTTCTTTAAATGAAGTAAGAAAAATCGTTTCCTCTATGAAGGGCATACGGCTCAAGGATGAATTGATCAACATCAAACAAATTCTCGAAGCAGCTGACATTATGTTTATCTATGAAGAAGAGAAATGGCCCGAAAATATCTCATTGCTGAATGAAAACATTTTGAGCATGTGCTTAAAGGAAGCTGTCACAAATGTCGTCAAACACAGCCAGGCTAAAACTTGCCGAGTTGACATTCAGCAGCTCTGGAAGGAAGTTGTGATAACAGTGTCTGACGATGGAACATTCAAAGGAGAAGAAAATTCCTTTTCAAAAGGACATGGCTTACTCGGGATGAGAGAACGGCTTGAGTTTGCAAATGGAAGCCTTCACATCAATACCGAAAACGGAACCAAGCTTACCATGGCAATTCCTAATAATTCAAAATAAACATAAAGGATGGCTTATATGATTAGTATATTTATTGCAGAAGATCAGCAAATGCTGCTGGGCGCTTTAGGATCACTTCTAAACCTCGAAGACGATATGGAAGTCGTAGGCAAAGGTACAACCGGCCAAGATGCTGTTGATTTTGTCAAAAAACGCCAGCCTGATGTATGTATTATGGACATTGAAATGCCCGGAAAAACAGGGCTTGAAGCTGCTGAGGAGCTAAAAGATACAGGCTGCAAAATTATCATCTTAACCACTTTCGCCAGACCCGGTTACTTTCAGAGAGCTATTAAAGCTGGCGTTAAAGGCTATTTGTTAAAAGACAGTCCGAGTGAAGAGCTGGCCAACGCCATCCGTAGCGTCATGAACGGAAAACGCATCTATGCACCTGAGCTGATGGAGGACTTATACAGCGAAGCTAACCCTCTTACAGATAGAGAAAAAGAAGTGCTTGAACTTGTGGCTGACGGTAAAAACACAAAAGAAATCGCTCAGGAACTCAGCATCAAAAGCGGGACGGTGCGGAATTATATCTCAATGATTCTAGAAAAGCTTGAAGTGAAAAATCGAATTGAAGCCATTACCCGGTCAAAGGAAAAAGGCTGGTTTAAATAAAAAAGGATCTTGGCATCTGCCAGGATCCTTTTTTTAACCTGAAATTCCCGTTTGAGAACCTCGCCGCAACCAGAAGAATTAAACTGATCCATATCCTCGCTCCTATGCCCGCTGAACGATTGCTTGGTTAACAGCCCAATAAAAGACTGGATTGAATGATATCCCTGTTAAAATGGTCGGCCATTGCACATCAGCAGAATTTCTGATATTGATTATATTGTATTTTCAGTATGACAAAGTTGTGCCACTTCGCTCCCGAAGCTGCCATGCCCAACTGCAAGAGCCTAATAACACAATAAAAAACCGTCTGAAATCAATCCGATTCCGTCAATGGCATCTGCTACATCCAACTGCTTATTATCTGCCAAAAAAGATACAACACCAGCTCGTTTCGCTGATCAAAGATAGTAACAACCAGCTATAAATGTCATGATGCCGAATGTCTCTGTAATGTGGAATCAATCTTTTAACCCGAGAGCCCCTGAATCGCACATAAAGAGAAAAACGGGACCACTTTCTTTTATCAGCATATGATATAAACAGCTCTAAGCAGAACGAAAAAAAGACACAAGCCAAAAGCTCATGTCTTTTACCACAATCTATATTATTAGTTTAAGATTTTAACATTTACAGTTTTGACGCCCCAATTAGATGCATCACTTTTACTTGGTACAAATACGTCGATTTTATTTCCTTTAATAGCGCCGCCAGTGTCTCCTGCTGTTGCTTCCCCGTAGCCTTCAACATAGACTTTAGAACCTAGCGGAATCACATTAGGATCAACCGCAATAACTTTCGCGTTCGGGTTCTTATTTAAGTCAATGCCTGTAGCTGTAACGCCGGAAATGCCGCCGTCGTTAGCAGTGTAAGCAGTAGCAGTAACTGTTAGTTCTTTTGAAGCTTCTTGATTATTTGTATTTGATTGAACAGCCTTCTCTTCTGTGTTAACAGAAGTTTCTGCCTCAGCTTTTGTTTCTTGTTTAGGTTGCTGTTGTACAGCTTCTTGTTTAGGTTGCTCCTTTTGCACAGCCTCTTGTTTTGGCGCAGCTTGAGGTGCGTTTGTTTGCGCATTCTCAGTAGCTGTGTTTGCTGCTGTTGCCTGACCTTTTACTGAAAGAGTTGATCCAGCATAGATCATGTCAGAGCTTAAGTTATTCCAAACTTTCAGGTTGTTGACTGACGTTCCGAATTTTTGAGCAATCTTAGAAAGCGTATCTCCCGCTTTAATTGTATATTGCCCAGTCGTGGTTGTTTCTTCTGAAGAAATGGTCAGTTTTTCTCCTGCAATGATTTTATCAGAAGTTAACTTGTTCCATTCTTTTAAGTCCTTTAGGTTCACTCCATTTTTCTGAGAGATTCCCCAGAGCGTATCACCCTTTTGCACCGTAATTTCTTTTGCAGAAGCGTGAGCTCCGAATGCAGTTGTTGAAAGTGCAGCAACTGCCACAAAGGACATAATCGTCTTCTTCATAAGTAAATCCTCCCTTGTTAGCTTTTTATTGGCGGCTAACAGGTGATATCGTAACACACGTAAATGTCAAATCAATAACAAAAAGATATGATTTAGATTACAGTTCCTTTACATGAAGGATTTCTCTCTGATGGAAAGACTTGCTGAACCCTTGATATAATAGGCTTCGCAGGTCTTTTTATTTTGAGGCGAAACAGAGAAAATAAAATGTGTTTTTTATAGAAAAAAAGATTGTTTTTCTGTTTTTTTAGTCTGTCATCCTTGCATAAGCTTGTATTTCTTGTAAAAAAAGCCGGCCGTATTTTGCTCTTTTTTGTTCTCCGACTCCTTTTATAGACAAAAGTTCATCATCATTTACGGGCTGTTTTCCTGACATTTCTTTTAACGTTTGGTCAGAGAAAACAACAAATGGCGGAACACCCTGCTCAGCCGCAATTTCTTTCCGAACCATGCGCAATCGTTCAAATAGCTCGTCATTTTCAGTAATCGCTGCCGCTTTTAACGCTTCTTTTCTCGCTACTGATAATTCTCCTTTCAGCACATTCCTTCCTTTACTGCTGACAAAAAGAGTCGGAAACGTTCCGTCTGACATCCTGATGAAGTCGTCAGAAATAAGAAATTCGATAAAATCGCTGATTTCGCCAACGGATTGGTGTTTTAATATCCCGTATGTTGAAAGGTCTGAAAAGCCGTTTTCAAGAACTTTTTTATTTTTGGAGCCGGCAAGCACCTGGGCAACCATCGTCTTGCCAAACCGTTCTTTCATGCGAATGATACAAGATAAGACCATTTGCGCCTCCCGCGTCACGTCATGGGCCGCTCTTGTATCGGTACAGTTTCCGCACTGTCCGCACGCATCAGGCTCCTTTTCTCCGAAATACATAAGGATAAAACGCTGCAGACAATCTTCCGTATGGCAGTAGTCGACCATTTGTCTCAGCTTTTTTAAATCCTGCTTTTGTTTCTCTTCATGTTCTGATTGCTCAATTAAGAAGCGCTGTACCATAATATCCTGCGGTGAAAACAGGAGAACACATTCACTGGCAAGACCGTCCCGTCCAGCTCGTCCTGCCTCTTGATAATAGCTTTCCATATCTTTCGGAATTTGTGCATGCAGAACAAATCTGATATTTGATTTATCAATACCCATTCCAAAAGCAGAGGTTGCCACCATCACTTGAAGCTCATCATTAAGAAACCTTTCCTGCTGCTCTTTTCTCACATCATCAGCCAAACCTCCGTGATACCGGCCTGCCCTGACTTGATTTCGTTTCAATCTCTCATATATCCGATCAGCTTCTTTTCTGGTCGCGGTATAGACAATTCCTGCTTCATGCCTGTTGTTTTGCACATATTCGTCTATAAACCGATCTTTATTTTCTCCTTTTACTACTTTAAAGGTTAAATTCTCTCGGGAAAATCCGGTATATACCGTGTTTTCTTTTTGAATATGCAGCTGTTTGCAAATATCATCATGAACCTCGGGTGTGGCTGTTGCTGTTAACGCCATGATGACAGGCTTGTCGTGTAATTCACGGAACAAGATTTCAATATTCCTGTAGCTTGGCCTGAAATCATGGCCCCATTGAGAAATACAGTGCGCCTCGTCTATTGCGACCAAAGGAACATCTATGCCCTGCAAAATCCGGATAAACTCTGTGGACGTTAGTCGCTCTGGTGTAATGTAAAAAAGCTTATAAGCCCCTTCTTTGAGTCCGTTCAGCCTCTCATATATTTCCTGATTGGATTGTGTGCTGTTAATGTAGGCGGCGTTAATCCCCGCTTCTTCTAACGCATCAACTTGATCCTTCATCAAGGAAATCAACGGTGATATGACGATCGTCGTCCCTTCAAACATTAATGCCGGAATTTGATAGCAAATCGATTTGCCGCCTCCCGTCGGCATAATGCAGGCCGTATTTTGCCTCGCTTCCGTCACCAAGCTGATCGCTTCATCTTGGCCGCTCCGAAACTTCTCATAACCAAAATAATGAGCCAGAAGGGATTGGGCTCTATGTAACATAACGTGTAAACCTCGCTTTTCCTTGAATTTCTCCCATCATATCATAAAAAAGCGGCCTTCATTTCTTTCACACAAAAATGGAATATTCACTATACCAAACCTTTTTAGATAAAATAAAAAGCCATTTCCGAAAAGGAAATGGCTTTCGCTACGTCTTGCCGTATGCAAGTAAGAAAGTTTTAAACCACCACTCCTCAAAGTGGGTGTTTGCAGAAACGTTCCTGTCGTCCTCTGCAATGGAGGCATGACATTCCGGCTTCGATATAAAACTCCCTATTACAGCTTAAAGGTTAAAACTTAATTAACAATACGCACAAAGTAGCTTCTTTAATATAGTACACCATCAGGCGCTTTTAATCAAGAGGTCAGAACAATTGTTTAGAAAAACTTTTTCCAGCCATTAAAAATGTTTTTTCGCTATTATATCCAAAGATTCGACAAATCAAAAAATATATTACAATAAAAAAACAGCCTTTTTTCGCTAAGAGGATTCATCACTTTCTTCTATATAATATGTATACAAAAAAACTCCTATCGCAATGATAGGAGTTTTTGTTCATTAGAATTTTGCAGCAAGATCTTTTGCTTCTTGTAAACCTTTTTCAACGATTTCTTGCGCTTGATCAGGTGCTGCGTTATGTCCTTCGATGACAACTGTGTGCAAGTCTTGAACACCCCAGAAACCAAGAACTGTTTTCATGAAGTTTAATGACATTTCAAGTGCAGCCATTGGTCCTTCTGAGTAGACACCGCCGCGAGCGTTAAGAAGCGCAACTTTTTTGCCTCCCATTAAACCGACTGGTCCTTCTTGTGTGTATTTGAATGTAACGCCTGCGCGAGACAGATAATCAACATAAGTATGAAGCACTGCTGGCACTGTGAAGTTCCAAAGCGGGAATGCGAAAACAACTTTGTCAGCTTTTACAAACTGGTTCAGATATTTGTCAGCAATTGCTGCTTGTTTTTTCTCATCTTCTGTCATTTCCATTCCTTGACCTGCTTTAAATGTTCCGTTAATCATATCTCTGCCAAGGTAAGGAAGGTTTTCCTTATGAAGATCTAATTCAACCACTTCATCATTAGGGTTGTTTTCTTTATAAGCAGCTAAGAAAGCTTCGTAAAGTTTAGTTGAAACGCCTTCTTCAGCTGTACGGTCGCTTGATTTTACAAATAAAACTGTAGACATTTGTATTCCTCCCGGTAAACTTTTTATATTTACTTACAAATAGTATGTTACTTTCTTTTTTACGCAAAGTCAATCACTTTATTTTGAATATGAGATTTTTTTTCAAAAAAAAGCAAGTACATCTAATATCGGTGTACTTGCTTGCCATTTTTACTTCGAATCTTGTTCACGATCTAAGATTTCATACGTCTGCGAGCTTTTTTGATCAATTGTTTCTTTGTTGGATAAGTCTTTTACCTGTTCATGAAACTCTCTTTCATAAGAAGGAGCATCTGTCTCCAGATCATCCTCCACATCAGCTTGGGCCTCAACTGTCATTCTTGCATAAGGAACAGCTTCAAGTCTTTCGTAAGGAATCTCTTGGCCGGTTTTTTCACACACGCCGTAAGTTCCGTCTTTCATCTTTTGTAATGCACGGTTGACCTCCTCTAACAGCTCCCGGTCAATCTCTTTCACTGTTTGGTCTGTCATCCGGTCTGTGACGAGCGTCCCGTGGTCTGCCATATGGTTGTCAACCCCGTTGGAAAGCTCCCCTACTTCTTCCGTCATTGATTCTGTTTCCTTTTTCTCGCCAGACAATTCTTTTTGCATATCGAGCAATTTATGATAGAGATGCTGTGTTTGTTCTTTTGTCAGTGCCATGTATATCCTCTCCTTTCTATCCTGTTTCCCGTTTTGCCTTCTGTCAAACATGGGAACATCGATGGAAAGATGAGCTACTGCCTTTTTGAACGGATCGTGACCGCTGGCGTCGATGGTGCTTCGGGTTTTCGTTGGCACTTTTTGTCCTTCTCTTCTGGCGGTATATAATAGGTTGCGCCTATATTTAATCTGCCGCTCAGTTCATCAATGGTCAGCTCGCCGAATTCAAGATGATAGTCAATTTTTTCGACATTCAGCGTTTCAATATGTATATAGGTTTCTTCAGACTCCTGTTTGCTGCTTTGTTTTTGTTTCTCAATCACTGAGAGTCTTTCTTCACATTCACGCAGTTTGTCAAGTTCTGGTTTCAAGCAATGCCTGATCAGCGACCGGAACATTTTTTTCATGACATCACGACCCTTTGCATACTCCTCTTTCGTCTACATATATAATGAGGTATATCCCATAGAAAGGAGAGGTTTTCATGCTTCCAACTAACATCAATATTTCTCATCTCAAGACTAACTCGATAGGCACCGGCTCATCCCTTACCTTTGGTTCTGCGGAGTTAAGGAACAGGTGCTCTGCTATCAAAAGAAATAACGGTTTTGGGGAACAAAATGCAGATGTTATTGTTATGGTCATTCCGATTGAATCAATTGATGACCGTGATGGGGCAGATGCACTCAGTATGAAAATCAATCATCAATAAAAATGGTTTTCGCTTGACCTTCGTCTTTTTGAATAGTGATGTATAGGATTCCGTCTTTAAAAATGGCATTCATCTTTCCATGAAGATGGTCGGAAAGCGGAATTTTCTTTTCAAAACTTCCGTATTTCCCTTCTTTTTGGCGAAAGTCCTGTTCATTAAAATAGGAAAAGCGCTGCCCCTTCACCACTAAATAATCTCCGTACGATAATATGTGAACGTCTTGTTTACGGTAGCCTGGAAGATAAATTAAAAACTGCACTTCCGTAACGGTATCTACAATATCCATGCTCGGAAATGAAGCATCTCCTTTCCCTCGCTGATCTTGCTGCGAAAACGGAAACGGAGATTGGCCATTTGTCATAAAAGGGGTTTTTTGGTCTTCATCAAATACCTGTTTCCAAAAGTCACCGCCGTACATCTGCTGTGCGAATTCCATCCACTGCTTCATCTTTTCAAAATCCATTTGAAGCCCCCTGTCTTAACATACTTTATAACCGCCAGCATACAACTATAGAAAGGAGGTTTGCCTGTGGTTCAACCAACTCCGTATATCAATATTAATATTTTCATGCTGAAAATTAATTCCTTTGAAAATGCTTCAGCGGTTAACGTAGGACAAAATTTATTGGCAGAATGGCAAAATTCAGATAAAAAAAATCAAGGCTACGGACAGAATTTTGGAGATGCGAGCGGATTTATGGGCACGAGAAGCCATGTGGATGACAGAGACCAAATTGATTCTCCGGCCTCTTTTGAAAGCGAAGCGGTTAACTCCTCAATCAAAAGGAAGTGATGAGATGTTCTTTTCTCCCTCCGTCGTGAATGTCGGCGGATTTAAAATCAATACGATGGACCGTGGTTCCTCTTTAACACTCGGTCCGTATCAACAGGTCGATTACTTTTTATCAGCTAAAATAAATCAAGGGTTTGGAGAAGAAAATGGCGACTTTACTCCTCTTGTCGTACCGATTTCAAATGTATTAGATGCAGATCTTGTTGATTCGAACTCAGCGAAAAACAGTGTGGTGTAATAAGAACAGGGCGCACATGCCCTGTTCTTTTTTTATATATAAAAAAAAGCCTAACCATTTTTTGAACGGCTGGCTCATCAAATATTCAGCTGCACAAATGCTTTGTCAGCACCGCCTGAACCTCGCTTAAATCGGTGTCTTTCGCAAATTCTAATTCGAACGTTTTGCTTCTTGTCATCAATAAAAGCCCAGTGTCCGGATCAAACATTCCCGCTTCTTGGATGGCAAAGCTTTCAATTGTTTTATATGGAAGAAATACACGAACCTTCTTTTTGGAAAACATTTTATTGTCAAAGAAAATGATCCGCTTATTTGTAAAGCAAATTTGGTCCACTCGGAGCTTATAAATCGATTCTATTCTTTCCCCTTCAACGAGCAAAGCCTCAAGCTTCTTTGCGTCCGTTGATCTGCTAACAGAAAAAATACCCAATGAAGAACCCCTCTTTCTGCATTTATCTATTTGTTTTATCATTCACTACATAAAAATAAGTCCTTTATCCCTATATAAGAATACGACATAGAAGACATTTAAACCATTACGAACAGATTACATTTTTCAAATTTTTGATTTGTTTTTTGGCTTTTAAGCTGTTGTCATCAAGTAATACGCACATATAGAGAAAAAAGTTTCAATATTCAGCAATGTTTTTATAAAAAAGCGGTTTTTAATGATTTTTTTAATTTTGTTTTATATTTCCTGTTTTAACCACAAAAAAACCGCAGCTGAGCTGCGGATTATGTATCGATATTTTAACAAAATCTGTTTGATGCTTCAAGGAAGCATTACATCTCTTCGAAGTATTCTTTATAATAGCCGCCGACTTTATTCGTATTGTCGACCACAAAGAGAAACTCCTCTGTTTCATTTTTTACTTCATATTCTTTTCCCGGCGTTAAAACGCGGTTTACGATATATTTTTTTGCGTTTGTCTGCACACACTTTACTTTTTTAATTGTTTCTTTTTCAAGCCAATTTTTATGAATCATGATGAAATCTCCTTTTCTTATCTATAGACTTATTGTAGCTTTTTTCTTTTGTAAATTGCAATATCGGTTATTCATTGATTTTGCCTTGATTTCTATTATAGAATGTTTGTATACGCTTACGTTTGAAGCAACTATCACAGCTTATTTCTGCTATTCAATCCAGGAATCAATGTGCTATCACCAAGAATCTCAGAACAGACCATAAAAAATGACTGGAGGTTTGTTACGGATGAGTTCTTTAACGATGCAAGTGACGAAAAGGCTGGAGACATTTTTACAGGGAACAAAGAAGCTTTATATTGACGGAAAGTTTGTTCCGAGTGCCTCAGGGGCAACCTTTGACACTCCAAACCCGGCGACCGGCGAAACCTTGATGACGCTGTATGAAGCCCAGGCTGCGGATGTGGACAAAGCTGTTAAAGCTGCCCGGAAAGCCTTTGACCAAGGTGAATGGAGAACAATGTCTCCAGCTTCGAGAAGCAGACTGATGTATAAGCTGGCAGACTTAATGGAAGAGCATAAAACTGAGCTTGCTCAGCTTGAAACACTTGATAATGGGAAACCGATCAATGAAACGACTAATGGAGATATTCCGCTGGCTATTGAGCATATGCGCTATTACGCCGGCTGGTGTACAAAAATAACAGGACAGACGATTCCGGTTTCCGGCGCTTATTTTAATTATACGCGTCATGAGCCTGTCGGTGTCGTCGGCCAGATCATTCCATGGAATTTCCCGCTCCTGATGGCGATGTGGAAAATGGGCGCGGCACTTGCAACAGGCTGTACAATCGTCCTCAAACCGGCTGAACAAACACCGCTTTCAGCTCTTTATTTGGCAGAATTAATTGACCAAGCCGGTTTCCCTGCCGGTGTAATCAACATCATCCCAGGATTCGGTGAAGATGCGGGAGAAGCGCTGACGAACCACGAAGCGGTTGATAAAATTGCCTTTACCGGTTCCACTGAAATCGGAAAGAAAATCATGTCCACCGCAGCGAAAAGCATTAAGCGTGTTACATTGGAGCTGGGCGGAAAATCGCCTAATATTCTTCTGCCGGATGCGAATTTGAAAAAAGCCATCCCGGGCGCTTTAAACGGTGTGATGTTTAACCAGGGTCAAGTCTGCTGTGCGGGCTCACGTGTCTTCATTCATAAAGACCAATATGATGAAGTTGTTGATGAAATGGCATCCTATGCTGAGTCACTCCGCCAAGGAGCGGGACTTCATAAAGATACTCAAATCGGGCCTCTCGTAAGCAAGGAACAGCATGAGCGCGTTCTTTCCTATATTCAAAAAGGAAAAGATGAAGGAGCAAAAGCAGTGACCGGCGGAAGCTGTCCTTTTGAAGCAGGATATTTTGTCGCACCGACTGTGTTTGCGAATGTTGAAGACGAAATGACCATCGCAAAAGAAGAAATTTTCGGACCCGTGCTGACTGCAATTCCGTACGAAACAGTCGATGAAGTTATTGAACGGGCAAACCATTCAGAATATGGGCTTGCAGCCGGACTATGGACAGAGAACGTCAAGCAGGCTCACTATATCGCGGACCGTCTTCAAGCCGGAACCGTTTGGGTCAACTGCTATAATGTGTTTGACGCGGCGTCTCCATTTGGCGGTTATAAACAGTCAGGACTCGGACGAGAAATGGGATCATATGCCTTGGATAATTACACAGAAGTCAAAAGTGTATGGATAAACCTTGAAGACTAACATGTATGTTTAAAAAACTGCTGCCTGCCAGCAGTTTTTTTCTTTCTGTAATGGCAGTAAAAGACGCTGAATATATATGCTTCTGAAGGAGTTGAGCGTGATGGGCACACTTCAGGAGAAAGTGAGGCGTTTTCAAAAGAAAACCATTACGGAGTTAAGAAACATGCAAAATGCTGATGGTTCATGGACATTTTGCTTTGAAGGACCAATCATGACAAATTCCTTTTTTATTTTGCTCCTTACCTCACTAGATGAAGGCGAAAATGAAAAAGAACTGATATCATCCCTTGCAGCCGGCATTCATACAAAACAGCAGCCAGATGGCACATTTATCAACTATCCCGATGAAACGCGCGGAAATCTAACGGCTACCGTCCAAGGATATGTCGGGATGCTGGCTTCAGGATGTTTTCACAGATCTGAGCCGCACATGAAGAAAGCTGAACAATTTATCATCTCACATGGCGGTTTGAGACATGTTCATTTTATGACAAAATGGATGCTTGCCGCGAACGGGCTTTATCCTTGGCCTGCTTTGTATTTACCATTATCACTCATGGCGCTCCCCCCAACATTGCCGATTCATTTCTATCAGTTCAGCTCATATGCCCGTATTCATTTTGCTCCTATGGCTGTAACACTCAATCAGCGATTTTTCCTTATTAACCGCAATATTTCATCTCTTCACCATCTCGATCCGCACATGACAAAAAATCCTTTCACTTGGCTTCGGTCTGATGCTTTCGAAGAAAGAGATCTCACGTCTATTTTGTCACATTGGAAACGCGTTTTTCATGCACCATTTGCTTTTCAGCAGCTGGGCCTACAGACAGCTAAAACGTATATGCTGGACCGGATTGAAAAAGATGGAACATTATACAGCTATGCGAGCGCAACCATATATATGGTTTACAGCCTTCTGTCACTTGGTGTGTCACGCTATTCTCCTGTTATCAGGAGGGCGATTACCGGCATTAAATCACTGGTGACTAAATGCAACGGGGTTCCTTATCTGGAAAACTCTACTTCAACTGTTTGGGATACAGCTCTAATCAGCTATGCCCTACAAAAAAATGGTGTGACCGAAACGGATGGCTCTGTTACAAAAGCAGCCGACTTTTTGCTAGAACGCCAGCATACCAAAACAGCAGATTGGTCTGTCAAAAATCCAAATTCAGTTCCTGGCGGCTGGGGGTTTTCAAACATTAATACAAATAACCCTGACTGTGACGACACTGCAGCCGTTTTAAAGGCGATTCCCCGCAATCATTCTCCTGCAGCATGGGAGCGGGGGGTATCTTGGCTTTTATCGATGCAAAACAATGACGGCGGATTTTCTGCTTTCGAAAAAAACGTGAACCATCCGCTGATCCGCCTGCTGCCGCTTGAATCCGCCGAGGACGCTGCAGTTGACCCTTCAACCGCCGACCTCACCGGACGTGTACTGCACTTTTTAGGCGA
This sequence comes from Bacillus sp. SG20033, assembly GCF_044570195.1. Lineage (NCBI taxonomy): Bacteria > Bacillati > Bacillota > Bacilli > Caryophanales > Bacillaceae > Bacillus > Bacillus sp. SG20033. Next base: position 2,316,763 of record NZ_CP172606.1, read on the forward strand.
GAAAGTTGGCTTCACAAAAAAACATCAACATATTCAACGCGCTGTGAAGTGGCTTTTCGAACATCAGGAACAAAATGGGTCGTGGTACGGCAGATGGGGTGTTTGCTACATTTACGGCACTTGGGCTGCTCTTACTGGTATGCATGCATGTGGGGTTGACCGAAAGCATCCCGGTATACAAAAGGCTCTTCGTTGGCTCAAATCCATACAAAATGATGACGGAAGCTGGGGAGAATCCTGCAAAAGCGCCGAAATCAAAACATATGTACCGCTTCATAGAGGAACCATTGTACAAACGGCCTGGGCTTTAGACGCTTTGCTCACATATGAAAATTCCGAACACCCGTCAGTTGTGAAAGGCATGCAATACCTTACCGACAGCAGTTCGCATAGCGCCGATAGCCTCGCGTATCCAGCAGGGATCGGATTGCCAAAGCAATTTTATATTCGCTATCACAGTTATCCATATGTATTCTCTTTGCTGGCTGTCGGGAAGTATTTAGATTCTATTGAAAAGGAGACAGCAAATGAAACGTGAATCTTATCAAACGGAGATGTTCAATTGGTGTGAAGCCCTGAAAGATCAGATTCAAAAGCGAGGTCAGCTTGACCAGTTTGAAGATCAAATCGACAAGATGATTGAGGCTCTGGAAGATGACCAAACAACAGAAGAAGATTGGTATAAACAGGCCGCTGCCCTTTATCGGGATATTACAGAATCAGATGATACAAGTGAAAGACGCGCATATGTCCCTATAGGGAAACACGTGCTGCCAAAGCTTCCTTACAAATACTCCGCCTTAGAACCTTATATTTCACGCGATATTATGGTCCTTCATCATACAAAACATCATCAAAGCTATGTCGATGGCCTGAACAAAGCAGAATCAGAGCTTAAAAAAGCGAGAGCAACAAAGAATTATGACTTAATCACTCATTGGGAAAGAGAGCTTGCGTTCCATGGAGCAGGCCATTATTTGCACAGTATTTTTTGGTTTTCTATGCATCCAAACGGAAAACGGCGTCCTACAGGGGCATTGTTCCAAATGATAGACCTTTCATTTGGAAGCTATTCCGCTTTTAAAGAACATTTTACCCAGGCCGCTAAAAAAGTGGAAGGCGTCGGCTGGGCCATTCTGGTCTGGGCACCTCGATCAGGACGGCTGGAGATTTTAACGGCAGAAAAACACCAGCTCTTCAGCCAATGGGATGTGATCCCCCTTTTACCGCTTGACGTATGGGAGCATGCCTACTATTTGCAATATAAAAATGACCGGGCCAGCTATGTCGACCACTGGTGGAATGTCGTGGATTGGCGCGAGGCAGAAAAACGTTTTGAGCAGGCAAAAGAAGTCGTTTGGAAGCTCTATTAAAAAAGCCCCCTTCCCCGGGGGCTTCGTGTTTTAAAAAATCCCTACCACATGCAAAAACACAATGATAATGGCAACAGGAGATAAATATCGAATGAGCAGCAGCCAAACCGCAAACCACTTTCGTTTGAGATTGGAACCGCTTTTCAGCTCGTCAAACAAATCCTGTTTCGGTATTTTTAGCGGGACAAAAATAGAAATCAGTAACGCACCTAACGGCATTAAAATATTGCTCACAAGATAGTCAGCCGCATCAAAAATAGACAGATGAAATATAGAGACGTCACTTAAGACACCGTATGATAATGCAGACGGCACACCGACAATAAAAATAGCAATTCCGCCTAACCAAGCGAATCGTTTTCTCTTATTGACATCGCCTTTCGAAAGTACTGCGACCAAAATTTCCAGCATTGAAAAAGCAGATGTCAATGCAGCAAATAAAAATAGAAGTAAAAATGCTAATAAAAAGATAATTCCGAACGGCATTTGATTAAACACAGTCGGCAGCACGTTAAATAACAGAACCGGGCCTTGGTCTGGTTTGAGGCCGAATGAAAAGACAGCTGGAAAAATCGCAATTCCGGCCATTACAGCAACAAGCATGTTCATAACAGTTACAGATACAGCGGACTGTACCAGATTTTCCTGTTTCTCTAAATAAGCGCTATACGTTACCATGACAGATACACCGACACTTAATAAGAAAAAGGATTGTCCCATTGCATATAAAATGGTATTGGCATCAATTGCAGTTAAATCAGGCATCAGGAAAAATTTGATTCCTTCCATCGCGCCATCAAGTGTAACCGAACGCACCATTAAAATGATGAATAATAGAAAAAGCGCCGGCATTAATACTTGGCTTGCTTTTTCAATTCCGCTGCTTACCCCTTTTGCAACAACTAAAATTGTTACCACCATAAAGAGCAGCTGGCCTCCTACAGCCAAATAAGGATTTGAAATGGTACTTGCAAATATCGTATCAAAACCAGATGTTTGCGATAAACCGCCAGTGAAGCCTTTTATAATATAAATTAAAATCCATCCGCCTACGACACTGTAGAAAGATAGAAGAATAAAGCACGTCACCATGCCTAAATAACCGATCCAATGCCACTTCGTTCCTGGAGCAAGTGTTTTATAGGACTGAACGGCATCTTTCTGTGTTCTTCTGCCTATGATGAATTCACCTAACAATAAAGGCAGTCCGATTAAAACCGTAAATAAAATAAAAATAAGTAAAAATGCGCCTCCTCCGCTGGTTCCGGCAACATATGGGAATTTCCATATCGCACCAAGCCCGATAGCTGATCCTGCCGCGGCTAAAATAAAGCCGAGCTTCGAAGACCATTGATTTGCTTCCTTCACCGTATCACTCCTATTTGATCTAACCATTATAAAGGTTCATTGTAAGAATATCTTCCTATATAGTCAAGAACATTTTAATTAGTTTACATCATATATCTATAGACATCTGCCAAAAACTAATATTGAATTATTCAGAAAATTATTTATAATAAGAGAATGTTATGAAATTTGTAAGAATTTCTGCTGAAGTTCTTGATAAGTGTGTTAGGAGTGTTTTTATGGACATCATTAGAAAAATAAGTCATTTTGCAGGACAAACCTTTGGCATATGGGTCATTGTTTTTGCAGTGCTGGGATTTTCTTTCCCATCTTTATTTACGTGGATCAGTTCTTATATTACGATTTTTCTCGGCGTTATCATGTTTGGGATGGGCCTTACACTGCAAGCCGATGATTTCAAAGAGCTGGTCAGAAAGCCTTGGCAAGTTATTATTGGAGTAATAGCTCAGTATACGATCATGCCGCTCGTTGCTTTCGGCCTCGCATTTGGGCTTCATCTTCCAGCTGAAATCGCAGTTGGTGTTATTCTTGTCGGCTGCTGTCCCGGGGGAACTGCATCTAATGTTATGACATTCTTAGCAAAAGGAAATACTGCCCTTTCTGTTGCGGTTACGACAATTTCTACCTTATTGGCACCTGTTGTAACACCGTTGTTGATTATGCTGTTTGCCAAAGAATGGCTTCCTGTCTCGCCGGGGTCTTTGTTTATCTCAATCTTACAGGCGGTTTTATTTCCGATCATTGCAGGTCTGATTGTCAAAATGTTTTTCAGAAAACAAGTGGCAAAAGCCGTACATGCCCTTCCGCTTGTTTCTGTCATTGGCATCGTTGCGATTGTCTCAGCTGTCGTCAGTGGCAATCGGGAAAATCTGCTTCAATCGGGGTTGCTCATTTTTTCAGTTGTTATCCTGCATAATGGTATCGGTTATTTACTTGGGTTTCTTTGTGCAAAGCTTTTAAAAATGGATTACCCGTCTCAAAAAGCGATTGCAATCGAAGTCGGCATGCAAAACTCCGGGCTTGGGGCTGCACTTGCCACGGCTCATTTCTCACCGCTATCTGCCGTACCAAGCGCAATATTCAGTGTGTGGCATAACCTTTCAGGTTCTATGCTTGCAACATATTGGTCAAAAAAAGTGAAAAAGAAACAAGCTGGATCCAAAAGCAGCAATCTATCATTTTAAATATGCATCAAAAAAGGTACATCACTTTATCGTGATGTACCCTTTTTTATTATCCTTCTAATAAAAGCTGTTCAGGATCTTCCAGTAAATTTTTGATTGTCACGAGGAAACCAACCGCTTCTTTACCGTCTACAATTCGGTGATCATAAGATAAAGCGATATACATCATCGGACGGTTTTCGAAACGCTCTTCATCAATGGCTACAGGGCGCAGCTGAATCTTATGCATGCCCAGTATACCGACTTGAGGGCTGTTTAAGATCGGAGTTGACATCAGTGAACCGAAAGTCCCTCCGTTGGTAATCGTGAAGGAACCTCCCTGAAGCTCGCTAAGGGTTAATTTATTGTTTCTTGCTTTTTTCGCAAGCTCGCCGATCTCTTTTTCGATTCCTGCAAATGTCAGGCGGTCCGCATCTCGTACTACCGGTACGACAAGGCCTTCATCAGCAGCAACAGCGATACCGATATCATAGAATTTCTTAACGATCAACTCATCGCCTTGAATTTCCGCGTTCAACAGCGGATATTTTTTCAATGCAGCCACGACCGCTTTCGTGAAGAAAGACATAAAGCCGAGTTTCACTTCATTTTGCTCAAAGAATTGATCTTTGCGGCGTTTTCTGAGATTCATGACAGCCGTCATGTCCACTTCATTAAATGTGGTCAGCATCGCTGATGTTTGCTGTACCTCTACAAGGCGTTTTGCAATCGTTTGTCTGCGGCGTGACATTTTTTGCACTTCAACAGGTTTGTCAAAGCTTTGCTGTGCTTTTTGAGCCTGAGGCTGCTGCTTTTGCTGAGGAGCCGGTTTTGATGCCGGTTTTTCGTACGCTTCGACATCCTGCTTGCGCACTCTTCCAAGCGGATCTCCAGTTGGAACTTGAGACAGGTCAATTCCTTTTTCTCTCGCCAGCTTACGGGCCGACGGAGAAGCGATCGTTCTTGATTTTGCTTCAGATTGTGTTTCCTCGCTCACCTCTTGTGCAGCTGGTTCAGCCTGTTTCTCTTCTTTCACGCTTTCCTTGCTTTCTGCTTTCTCTGTAGGAGCAGGGGCAGAACTTTCACCCGCGCCTTCTGAAATCGTACCGATAATTTCTCCGACCTGGACGGTATCACCCGAATCTTTCAATACCTCTTGAAGTACACCCGATTCTTCTGCTGTCAATTCAACATTCACTTTATCCGTTTCTAGTTCAAGCAGATATTCACCCTGTTCTACATAGTCACCAGGCTGCTTTAACCATTGGGCTATTGTTCCTTCTGAGATTGATTCTGCTAATTCAGGTACCTTAATTTCCGCCATTTTTTCATTTCCCCCTTAGTTTTTGCGAGTCAAGCTATCAGATACAATACGTTCCTGTTCTTTTTTATGAACTGTCGGATCTCCCTCTGCAGGGCTGGATCGTCTTCTTCGTCCAATATATTGAACGCTTACTCCCTCTGGTGCAATCTCTGTCAAATACGGGCTGATATAACCCCAAGCCCCCATGTTCTGCGGCTCTTCCTGCACCCAAACGATTTCTTTCAGGTTCGGAAGTTTTGCAAATAATTCTTTGACTCCTTTTGCCGGGAATGGATACAGCTGTTCAATTCTCGCAATGTGAAGCCACTCTTTACCGTCTTCTAACTTATTAAAATGATCACTGATGTCTATAGACACTTTACCGCTGGATAATACAAGTCTGGTTACTTTTTCATAGTCATGAGAAAGTCCCGACTGTTCATAAACAGGCTGGAAGCGGCTTTCGCTGAGCTCCTGCACTTCCGACACCGTATTTGGGTTGCGAAGAAGGCTCTTCGGCGTCATAATGACGAGCGGTCTGATTTCTTCACGAAGCAGCATTTTAGCCTGTCTTCTTAAAATATGGAAATACTGTGCCGCGCTTGTCAGGTTGGCAACCGTCCAGTTGTTTTCTGCTGCAAGCTGCAGGAATCGCTCGATTCTTCCGCTTGAGTGCTCAGGCCCCTGTCCCTCGTAACCGTGCGGAAGCAGCATGACTAATCCGGATTTTTGGCCCCATTTCGCGCGTCCGGCAGAAATAAATTGGTCAAAATACACTTGAGCAGCGTTGGCAAAATCTCCGTACTGCGCTTCCCACAAAACAAGCGTTTCCGGTGAATGCACGTTATAGCCGTATTCAAAACCGAGAACCGATCCTTCAGACAGCGGGCTGTTATGAACAGCAAATGATGTGCTGCAGTCAGATAAGTGATGAAGCGGCACAAATTCTTTGCCCGTCTCACTGTCATGAAGCACAAGGTTTCTTTGGGCGAACGTTCCGCGCTCGGAATCCTGTCCTGTTAAACGAATCGGTGTTCCGTCTTTCAAAATTGAAGCAAACGCGAGTGATTCTGCCAAAGACCATTCCACTTTTCTGTCATCATCGAACGCCTTGGCGCGTCTTTCTAAAATGCGTTTTAGCTTGCCGAAAACATTAAATGACTCCGGCCAGTTGATCAATTCGCCATTCAGCTTGCGGAGCACATCAAAATCAATCGAAGTGTCCACATCTGGGAAACCGTTTGATACAGGCTCTGGAAGTTCAATTTCACAGGCAGTGTGTTCCTTTTTAGACGGAACTTTCTGATATGCATCCTCAATGCGCTTCGTTACCGATTTTTCGATGTTTTGAACGACTTCCTCGGTAAGCACGCCTTCTTTTACCAGCTTTTCAGCGAAAATTTGTTTGACTGTCGGATGCTTTCTGACAGCATCATACAGCATTGGCTGAGTGGTTGACGGTTCATCCATTTCGTTGTGTCCATAGCGTCTGTACCCGATCAAATCAATCAGAAAATCCTTGTTGAATGTTTTTCGGTATTCGACCGCAAACTTAACAGCTGAGAGACAAGCTTCAGGATCGTCCGCATTCACGTGAACAATCGGAATTTCATAACCCTTGGCCAGGTCACTGGCATATTTTGTCGATCTGGATTCAGCGCTTTCTGTTGTGAATCCGATCATGTTATTGGCGATAATATGAATCGCACCGCCTACTTGATACCCTTTTAAAGAGCTTAAATTCAATGTTTCAGCTACAATTCCTTCCCCAGGGAATGCAGCATCTCCATGGATTAAAATGGCCAGCGATTTTGTTTCATCTTGTACCGGGTATCCGCTTTGTGTTCGCGTTTCCTGTGCCGCTCTTGTGCTGCCTTCAACAATCGGATTGATAAATTCCAAGTGGCTCGGGTTGTTCGCTAACGTAATGCGCGCTGATTTTGTTTCAGCGTCTTGAAGCTCCCGATTCGCCCCCAAATGGTATTTGACATCCCCTGTCCATCCGTAGCTGATTCCAATGGATCCCTCAGACGGTACAAGATCTTTGTTCGGCGCATGCTGGAATTCAGAGAAGATGATTTCATACGGTTTGCCGAGCACATGTGCCAAGACATTCAGGCGTCCCCTGTGCGCCATCCCGATGTTGACACTTGTCGTGCCTGATTTGACAGATTGTGCAATAATGTCATCAAGCACTGGAACAAGAGCGTCTAGACCCTCAATGGAAAAGCGCTTCTGCCCGACGAATGTGCGGTGCAAAAACTGCTCAAAGCCCTCTACTTCTGTCAATCTTTCCAGCACAGCTGACAGCTTTTCAGCTGAGTTCTTCTGGAACAGCTCGCCAGATTCAATCTTTCTTGTCAGCCACTCGCGCTCTTTGAAGTCATGCACATGGTCAAATTCAAATGAGATCGTTCTTTTATACGTATTTCGTAAATACTGAATGGCTTCTAAACCGTTCGAAATGTTTTTAGGAGCGTCTTTGCAGATGACAGACGCAGGTATTGCTTTTATTTCCTCTTCTGTTAGCCCGTAATCGGATAATGGAAAAAGTTCGCTCTTTTTCCCATCCTTTCTGAGCGGATTGACGGAAGCGTTCAAATGGCCATAGGTTCGGATATCTTCTGCAAGTCTGACTGCGGATGCGATCTTTTGAATCAGATCGGCTGTAACACGTCCCTTTTCTTTTGTTCCCGAGGCCTCTTTTATATCGCTTGGCGGAGCACCGAGCTCGTCGAACATTTCCTTCAAATCCGGGTCAATGCTGTCCGGATCCTGGGTATATTGATCGTAAAGCTCCAGCGCATAGCCGAGGTTCGGACCGTAAAAATCTTCCCAATTCATTCGTTGTTTCATACTATTTTGAAACATTTGAATATTACCCCCAACTTAGATAATCAAGTGATTGATTCACTATCTTGAAATAACTTTCGAACGCTGTGTCCAAAATTATGTAATAAAAACGCTTCCAACGATATTTTACCACTGTTTGCAATTTGATTCTACCTTGATTGTTCACAAAATAGTAAAAAACCTTTATAAAAAACAAAAAATTTAATCATTCGAAAAAACAAACGCCAAAAAGCATAGGATTAAGGGCTATCCTATGCTTTTATGAAGCAGTTTTTTCAGCAGCGGATACAAAACATCCGGTAGCTGATCAACATCCGGGACAAATATACTGAATTTTCCGTACATATCCTGAATCGTCTTCATTTGCGATTCTTCTATTTCTGAGTTGGAGAGAAAAACATTTATCACTTCTATTCCTCTTTTTCGGGCTTCGATAACCGCCTCACTTGTATCGACGATCCCATTTTGTTCGTAGCCAAATGCGGCCGGCTCTCCATCTGAGAAAACAATTAAGAACTTTTGCGCCTCGCTGCGATGCAGCATTTTTTTCGTCATCTGCCTAATTGCGTACCCGTCACGGTTATCTTCTTCTGGCTCAAGCTGCATAATGGCCGGTCCAGAATCTTGTCTTAATGATGATTGGAAGGGAATAACCGTATTGAAATAGTTTGGTTGGCTTGTTTCGGTTGCATCATTTGTGTCCTCCCAGAAACCGACAATCTGATGCGGAACCGCTACCGATTTCAGCGCTTCGTGAAACAGCACGATTCCTCGTTTTGTTTCGTCCATTTTGTCGAACATGCTGGCGGAACAATCGACCAGCAATGTAAAAACTGCGTCGATTTCTGTAGACGGTTCTTGCTTTTTGTAGAACAGGCGCGGATTTCGCTCAGTGAAGTAACGAAGAAGCTTATTATTCAGTCTCCCGGCATGAAGATCTGTTCTCGGCAATGTTTTTTTATGCTCCAGCGTTTTTTGAATCATTTGTTTCAAACGCTTTTGATACGATTCAATCGTTTTTGCCTGCTGTTTATAAGAAAGCTCCTCTTCACTAGTTGCCGGCTGCGGTTCTTTATAAATTGGAAATGCATATTTATTTTCTTTGCCGTCAGCCATACCCGCTCCGTTCGGCTGGTCTTTTTGGGACTCCAGCGCTTCCAGCTTGGAATAGTCTTTCCGTTTCGTTTGTCTGGCTGATCCTTGAACAGAGCCAAGGGCCTGATCTCCGTCGTCGCCTTCCCTTGAAGCATCTTTTCCTAAATCTGATTTTGCGCCGTGTTCAATATCAAATTGAAGGAAGCTTTTAGACGGTGCTTCAGTTTCCCGGTGCCATGTCGGCATTTCTTCTTCATGGATATCCTCATCACCGTCTGATTGTTTTGGAAGCGTGATGTCATCACTCAGCTTCGGCGCTTTTTTCTCTTCTTCAAATAACGGCTGTTCTGCAGCTTTTGCGTAATCAAGCTCAGGCAAAAAGAAGTAGGTGTTCAACATGTCTTTATCGAGCACTTCTTCAAGTCCGTCCATGAGGTCCTCAACAATTTTCAGAACCTGCCGTGTCGAATCTGCTTCATACACACGCAAGAGCTGCTGCTCAATAAACGGGCGCATCAGATCGATATCTTCACGTATGGATGGAAGGGTCTCGAGCGGCGATTCCGCTGTGAGCTTGACATAGATCGCGCAAAAGAGCGCATCGGTAAAAATGCTTCGTTCCAAATTTAAGGTCAGCTGGGTTGAGAAATGTTTTCTGTACATGTCTTTTCGCTTCGCAAATACATGTTTCGTACCCGGACGCTCACGTTTGATGCATTCTTCGATCCTAATGTCTTCAAGCAGCATAAAGAGCTGCTTGGCAAAACTTTTAAAGGTGAGATGACGATGGATATCATTCAAAAAGTTCGCAAACTCATGCAGCGAGCTATATCTTGTTCCGACTGAACGCAGGTAGACGTCGCTTTTCAGACCCGCTTCCATGTCCTCAGCTGCCCTGTCTTTCCAAAAGTGGCTCATATAGATTTTCTTTTCAAATGGATTGTAATAGGACTGAACGCCATACTCCACTTCTACCGCTTCACTCTTGGTGAGTGTTTTGGCCAAATCAGTCAGCATCATAAATAAAAATGAATCAATCGTGCTGTCGTTAAATTTGATAAATTTCATCGCAGCCCCCTCATTCAAACAGAGTTTCTGCAATATTTCGGACGGCCGCTTTTTCCCGATCATCATCAAGCTTTTCTACAATTCCCCGCTCAATGGCACGACGCGGCGGAATATAAGCAGCTAAATCACATGTATCGATTAAAGCTCTGATGGATGCCGCTTCTTCAGACACCTGTCCGTTATTGGCCTGAACGATCAAGTCAGAGGAAAGCGTGATAAATCTGTCAATCAATTTCTCGTCTTTCAAGGCTGACTGAGACATGAGCACTTGTTTCAGCAGATCGCCTTTAATATAAGGCACATCAATGATGACAAAACGGTTTTTCAACGCTTCATTCAGAGGAACAGTTCCGACATAACCTTCATTGATGGCTGCAATGACTCCGAAACCGCCTTTAGCCCGTATGACCTCGCCTGTAAACGGATTTGTCATCATTTTTCTGTAATCTAATACACCGTTTAAAATAGGCAGTGTTTCCGGCTTCGCCATATTGATTTCATCTATATAAAGAAAATGGCCTTCCTTCATTGCCTTTGTAACAGGTCCTGAAACAAACTCGATTGTCGCCTGGCCAGATTGATTTTCAATCGTTTTATAACCGACCAATGCCTCAGCGTCCAAGTCGACTGAACAGTTGACGCTGTGCATCGGTTTATGAAAATAGCTGGACAATGTTTCTGCCAACTTTGTTTTTCCTGAACCTGTAGGCCCTTTCAGCAGGACATTTTTTCCCATGGCTAATGCAATAATGGCGTCAAATAAAATGGCTTCATCCTCCGCCTCATAGCCTGATGTTCCTATAAGCGATTGAAACTCTGGGGAAATAGGCTGCTCTTTATATGATAAAAGCTTTTGTTGTATATCTTCCGGCAATGTTAAGTGCTGTAGTTGAGTTGTCATAGACAGATTCCCTTTCCTATTCATATTCCATTAACGAGTATACTAAAAAAGCCCCTGTATGCTCAATACAAAAGGGCTTGGATGATATTACTGCTTCTCGTTATTTCCCAATAGGGCTCCGCAGACAATACGCGCACCGGAATTGCCGCTTGGGTTTGTCAGATAATCGTCCGCTTGTTCATGAATAATAAATGCACTTCCGTCCTCGTCGAGAATATTTAGTTTACTTCCTTTTTTCAGTGAAGTGTCAGGCGCATTCATTATGACATCTACCTTTCCATCAGCACCGACTTCAAGGTTCGGCAGATCTCCGGCATGATGCCCCATCGGATTATTGAAGCCGTGTTCTTTGTTCATCGGATTAAAGGGACCGCCCGCTGATTCAAAATCCGGCATGACACAAGAACCTTTCTCATAAATATGAAAACCGAGAGAAGCACCTGGACGCAGGCTGTTTGCGGAAATATGAATATCGAGGCCTTCATCATCTGATTCTTTGATCTCTATAAAACCGACTGCTTTCCCTTCACGATTGACCAGCTGGACATGATGACCAAACGCTGACGTTTCAACCACTTTTTTTTCCGGCACCCGGTTAGGAGGGTCTGGAGGTTTTTTTTGTCCGCATCCGGCAACTCCCATTGCCGTCAGCATCATCAACAGCAAGAGACGGTGCATACTGTCTCCCCCTTGTTTTTTCTAACAGTGTGGTCAATCATTGTCTGGTATAAACAAAAAAGCCTATAAAAGGCTTTTTGTCATACTCATTTTTAAAAATAACTTCTTGCGCCCAAGTACCGCTGTTTCCAATAAGAATTGCTGAGATTGGAAATGTCGACGCCCGATGAGCTTGCATGAATAAAATCACCGCCGCCTAGATAAATCCCCATGTGAGACGGACCGGATTTATATGTGGTAAAGAAGACAAAGTCTCCTACTGACGGCTGGCTGACTTTCTGCATGACATTCCAATACCCTGCCGTACTCAATCTTGATATAGATGATACATTATTAATGAGGTAATAAATGAAGCCGCTGCAATCAAAACCGGCAGGCGTGTTTCCGCCCCATCGGTAAGGCACTCCGACATATTTTTTCGCTTCCGTTATCATTCTGTCAATCTTCGAACCTATTTGAATGTTTGACCCTGAGTTATCTTTTGGCTTTGTTGGCTTTGTCGGATTTGAAGGATTAGATTTTGATGCTCCCGAAATAGTCAGAACCTGCCCGATTTGCAACACATCCGATGATAAATTGTTTTTATCACGGATGCTTTGGACAGTGACTCCGAGCCGATTTGCAATTTTCCACAGCGAATCGCCTGCTTTTACCTTGTACGTCGTTGTTTTTGAGGGATTGGAGTTTGACGGCTTTTTGGAACCGCTGTTTCCGTTCTTAGGCGAACTGCTTCCTTTTATTTTGAGCACCTGTTTAGGATAAAGTGTATCTGATGTTAAGCCATTTAAAGTTTTTAATTCGGCTACAGTCATATTTAAGCTGTTTGCGATTTTCCACAGTGAGTCACCAAGCTTGACCGTATATGTACTTTTTGAAGAACCTGAAGAATTGGAACCGCTGTTTTTCTTTGATCCATTTGATCCGCTTGAACTGCTTGTCCCTTTGATCTTAAGCTTTTGCCCCGGACGAATCAGGTCACTGCTCAGGCTGTTTAAGCTTTTAAGCTCAGAAACACTCATTTTATGATTTTTAGCAATCATCCATAGGGAATCACCATATGCAACTGTGTATGTTGACGTTTTGCTTGAATTAGATGGGGATGTCGTGCTTTTTTTGCTGCTTTCAGGAACCTTAAGACTTTGTCCGACATAAAGCACCGTTGATTTCAATTTGTTTTCGGATTTCAGAGCTGATATTGTCGTATCATACTGGCGGGAAAGTTTCCAAAGAGAGTCACCGCTTTTTACTTTTATCGTTTTTGCTTCCGCGGGTGCTGCGGCCATCGACGACCCAACAACTGCAGAAACAGCCAAGCCGGCTACAATCTTCTTTTTCATTCATTCAACCTCCTAAACTGTTTTTTTGTAAAAACAGCTAGTATTTTGTTTCCAAAAATGGCACACAACTGTTTTATCGTCAATTTTTCAGCAAGTTAAACCCTTTTCAAACATTTGGCGCAGCATTTTCAGCATCGTTCGACCTTTAAACCTTCAAATAAACATCTAACATTTTACATAAGCACGATATGTTTTTCGAAAGTCTAAGGAACTATTTAAGTGAGGGTAAAAATGATGGTTTTCTATTGATGAACGAAGCAGTTTCTCCTCCTTTCTTGTCTATTTTTCTAATCAATTCTCTATCGGCGTATCAAATCCCTTCCTCTGCATTCTTATGAAATGGCAAAAAGCCTGTTCTTTCGATAAGAACAGGCTTTTACACTATGCGTTTGCTGATTGAGTTTTTTGTTTTACAGCTTCAAGAATGCTATCGGCCGCTTTTTTAGAGCCGCCTGCCGCTTTCAGTGATTGTCCAATTTCTTTTGCCTTTTCAGCATACGAACGATTATTCATTACATCTTGTATCGTCTCTTTCAGAAGGCTTTCAGATAATTCTTCTTTTTTTAACACTTTTCCTGCGCCGACTTTTTCCACCTGATCTGCGACAACAAATTGGTCGCCTCCCATCGGAATGACAACGAGCGGGGTTTCAAAATACAAACCTTCACTTGTGCTGTTCATTCCGCCGTGTGTCACAAATAAGCTGGCTCTTTTCAATATCTCAAGCTGAGGGACATACGGGCGTACAATGAAATTCTCCGGAATGTCGTTTAACTCACTTGTTTTAATATGCTTGCCGATGGAAAGCACAACTTTACCGTCAAAGTCCTTACACACTTCAAGGCATTGATTAAAAAACTGCTTTTGATTATTAAAAATGGTTCCCATTGAAATAAACAGCACGTTTTCATTGTCAATCTGATCAAATGGGAAATCATTGTTTCCGGCTCTTTCTGTAATGGAAGGACCGACAAATACATATCGCTCGCCAAATTGCTCAGCCAGTGGCTGAAATCCCCTTGATGTAAAGACGATTGTCAAGTCACCATCAGCTAAAAAAACATCAAATGGCTTCTTGATCTCTGCTTGAAAATCAGCATTTAACGTTTCTGCAAGCTGCTGGTATGATTCATAATGAGGCGAATCTTCAAGTGATCCTTTCATGTACGCTCCCATCATTTCCTTCGCAAATTCCTCATTCATCGCAAAGGTTGTACACAATGAAAATCTTGGCAGCTTCAGCATGTTGGCAATGACTTTACCCGCGAGAAGATGGTGATCATATATGACATAATCATACGATTCATGTTTGACTTCCTCATAAATATGAGTCGCGATATCCTTACAGGCTTTCAAAAAAGCGCAGAGCATTTCTGTGAAATCTCTTTCTTCATCGCCGGTTGCGTTTTTCCCGAAGTAATCTCCTCTGAAATCATGATACTCACGAAACTCTATATCAAGAGCTGTGATTTTTTCTTTATATTCCTTCACTGCGTAGTACGTAATCTTTTCTCCCCGGGATTTCAGCTCCTTCATCACACCGATAGAGGGATTAATATGCCCTTCACCGGGGAAACCGATCATTAATACATTAGCCATGCGGCAGCACCCTTCCTTTGAGAATTTATGTAATATTTTATACGGTACTATAAATGCATAAACAGGTAAAGTATTTCACTTAATTAATATTCATCATATATAACTTTTCTACCAGTTTATATTCCCTGTCTTCAAGACAAAAAGCATTCAGCTTGAAGCGAATGCTTTAATAAAGATGCGAATTCAGTCATTTTGTCTCATGATAGGATTCTTAATCAGGCCCTTTTTATTATTTTTACGTTCTTGGTGAAATTAACGGATATAATACACCGTCTTTGGCAAACGACATCTTCCCTGTTTCCTCTGAAACCACGAGCACCAGTGCATCCGTATAGCCCGACATACCGAGAGCCGCCCGGTGCCGGGTTCCCAAATGGATATCCACTTCCTTCGTCGTCAGCGGGAGCACATTGGCTGCTGACACGAGTTTGTTTTCCCTCACTAATAAAGCGCCGTCATGAAGAGGGTTTCCGGGAAAAAAGATGCTTTCAATTAATGAAGAGCTGATCTCGGCGTGTAGGGAGGTGCCTTTTTGAATAAAACGTTCAACCGGGTCTGCTCTTTCAATCACAATTAAAGCTCCATGCTTATGTTCCGATAAGGCTTTAATCGCCTTGGCCAGCTCAATAAATGCCGGCGTAAATTCCTCAATGTATGATTGCAAATAAAAGGAGGATGCAATCCCCTGCATGTCCTGAAAAACGTGCCCCAAATCATCTAATTCACAAAGGAGACACTGGTCTTTTTCGTGAAGCGTTTTCAAGATTAGAGATGCATCACCTAATATTTGCTCTAAGTACACCTGTATTTTCCCCTTGAACGCATTTTCTGATATCTGCTCATAGCGCATAGCCTTCATCTCCTGTTCAAATTTCCAACTTTTCACGAATGCTTATCTTATTGATGCACATTCTATTGGTAAAGGAGGGATGTAAAGAATGGAAATCGAAAGAATCATTCAGTATATTTGCACCTTTTTAGGCGTGATTTCGCTTTCTTTTATTTATGCCCAAATGTTTAGAAAAACGAAACCGACAAAAAAAGAATAGGCCCGGCGTTCATTGCTTTTTATACATAAAATGTTATAATTTCTCTCGTTATGAAAAAGAAACGGAGATCAATGTATGAAAGAAACTCAAAACGCCCGGGAAAAAATCAAACAGCTCTTGCACATTTTAATACCGATATTCATTACCCAAGCGGGGCTTTCTCTGATCACTTTTCTAGATACTGTGATGTCAGGGAAAGTCAGCCCCGCTGATTTAGCTGGTGTCGCCATTGGCTCAAGCCTTTGGACCCCTGTTTACACAGGACTTGCAGGTATATTAATGGCGGTAACCCCGATTGTCGCTCAGTTATTAGGTGCAGAGAAAAAACAGAAGATTCCCTTTACTGTTTTACAAGCTGTATACGTGGCCGCGCTTCTTAGCATCGCCGTTTTAGTGATTGGATATGCTGCAGTTGACCTTATTCTTGGCCGATTGAACCTTGATATTCACGTGCATCAGATTGCTAAACACTTTTTAGGCTTTTTATCACTGGGAATTTTCCCTTTATTTGTTTACACCGTGTTGAGATCATTCATCGACTCATTAGGAAAAACGAGAGTCACCATGATGATTACACTCAGTTCTCTTCCAATCAATTTTGTATTGAATTATGTATTTATCTTCGGGAAGTTCGGAATGCCGGCACTTGGGGGTGTAGGTGCGGGGCTGGCATCCGCGTTAACTTATTGGTGTATCTGCATCATCAGTTTTTTCATTATTCATAAAAACGCACCGTTTTCTGAATACGGGATTTTTCTTACCATGTATAAGTTCTCTTGGAAAGCATGCAAAAATTTGCTCAAAATCGGGCTGCCTATTGGGTTCGCCGTGTTTTTTGAAACGAGCATTTTCGCAGCTGTCACGCTTCTAATGAGCCATTTTCATACAGTGACCATCGCGTCCCACCAGGCAGCCATGAATTTTGCGTCTCTTTTATATATGCTGCCGCTTAGCGTGTCCATGGCTCTAACAATTGTTGTCGGATTTGAAGCGGGTGCAGCCCGTTTTAAGGATGCACGCTCATATAGCTTAATCGGCATCATGATGGCGATCGGCTTTTCTTTGTTCACTGCCGCCTGTATCCTTTTATTCAGAGAGCAAATTGCGGGCATGTACACTTCTGACCCCGATGTGCTCCGGCTGACACAGCACTTTTTAATTTATGCGCTATTTTTTCAGCTTTCCGATGCTGTTGCCGCACCGATCCAGGGAGCACTCAGAGGGTACAAAGATGTGAACTATACGCTTGCGGCCGCTTTTGTCTCTTACTGGGTCATTGGCCTTCCGGTCGGTTATATGGTCGGTACGTTTACAAGCCTCGGTGCATTCGGCTATTGGATTGGATTAATAGCGGGACTCGCCGCCGGAGCAGTTGGGCTGTTTTTCAGGCTGGCAAAACTGCAAAAACGTTATTCGCAAAAACAACACATTTAAAAGAGGTGATCAATCATGGCAAAAAACAAAAAATTATTCGAGTATCTTTCCCAGCATGCGGAAACCATCAGTTCAACATGGTATGAAACAATCGAGGAGACTGATCCCAATTCCATTTATGCCTCAACAGACCCTGTTGTCATTCACAATTTAAAGAGCCAGAATCTTGCCTTTAACTATAAAATAAACCGTATTTTTATAGATGATGAGGACGTATACTTGCCTATACTGAAAGAATGGGCCTTTGAAGTCACACAGGATCAAGAGCATTTAAAAACTCCTATCCACTATATTATTCGGGAGTTTGTCAGAGTGAGAGATTTATATGTTTCCTATGTGAAAGAATTTGTCCATCTCAATCAGGATACTGTGAAAAACGAAGAAGCCGAAGACCTGTATCACGCCCTTATAAAAGCGTTTGATCTTGTGATTCATATTTTTATAGAAGAAATGTACAAAAACACAAGCCTTCAGCTTCAGGCCCAAAAAGATATGATTACTGAATTGAGCGCTCCGGTCATCGTGCTGTTTCACAGCGTCGGACTGCTGCCTTTAATCGGAGATATTGATACAGTCCGCGCCAAGCTGATTATGGAAAACACACTGCATCAATGTGCGAAAAAAAAGGTGACACAACTGTATATTGATTTATCAGGAGTAGCTGTGATTGATACGATGGTTGCCCATCAGCTGTTCAGTCTGATTGAGGCGCTTCGTTTAATCGGTGTTTCTTCAACTTTGTCTGGAATCCGTCCGGAAATCGCGCAAACAGCGGTTCAGCTAGGTTTGTCTTTCGAAGGTATTTCCTTGAGATCCACTCTCGCTTCAGCAATTGCATCGGACTTAAAATTAAAAAAGGTATAAGGCTTAAGGCCTTATACCTTTTTGATTAATCATTCCATTGATACGTCCAATATATTTCTTCTTCAAACCATGTTGCCATAACAGGTTCATTATTTTTCAATTTCTCTTCAAACTCTCTGAGCATGCCTTCTGTTTGTGTGCGGTGAGCTCTTAACGCATTCATTTTAATATCAGCTACTTCTTTGATATCAAGTACGACATCAGCTTCGCCGAGAACCTCTTCTCTGTTGCGGGTAATGGCCATGCAGATTGTGCGCGGACGGTCTTCTTTCTTTTTGCGATATAATGCACGGATAACCGCTTCCCCGCATGCATCATGGTCAGGGTGCACACCGTGTCCGGGATAAAATGTGACAATTAAACTTGGTTTTACATCATCTATGATCTCTTCCATGATATCAGCTAAATACTCATCGTCTTCAAATTCGAGCGTTTTGTCACGGAGTCCAAGCATACGAAGGTCATTGATATCCATTTCTTTGCAAGCATTGATGAGCTCTTGTTTTCTTAGCAGCGGCAACGTTTCACGATTCGCGAAAAATGGATCGCCCATATTTCTGCCCATTTCACCTAAAGTGGCGCAGGCATACGTAACGGGAATGTCTTTTTTTCTGTTTAAGGCAATGAGGCCTGCCACTCCATATGATTCATCATCAGGGTGAGGCAGGATTACTAGTACATGTTCTTTCATTATTATTCACCCTTTTCTTTAAACTGTGAACGGTTTTTCGCTGATTTGCAGAGAAATAGCCAGTTTACCGCCCGGCAGGTGTCCCGCCATTAATAAACGGTTTTCTTCATCTACCGTGTATTCAGTCAAGCCTTCAGCATAAATCCAGCCTTCTTCTGTTTTCAAGCCAACGCGGTAAGGCCCGTTGCCTTTGATTTTTGCCTGATGATAAGTGACTTTTGCATTGCGGATATACGCAACAACCGTCATGTTCTTTTCATTTAAGTGCGCTGAATAAGAACCTGTGGTGGTTTCTAAATGGATATATACAGGGCGGTCCGCATATCGTTCTAAAGATGCTTGCACATCTTCTTTTATGATCGCTTTCATGATTGCTCCCCTCTTTCTTCTTTTAAATACTCTGCACGTTCTGTATGTAATTTGACCAGCTGATATTTCACAGCCGGTTCGAGCTGTGAATTCACAATGCGCTGAATCGCGGCAAAATATTTTTCCAGCATCGGTTTTCGGAGTCTTGGATGTGTTCGTTTATCCAAGAGCTCAAGATCAATCGCCTCTGCTACCGCTTCTGCGTCATCATGTGCGAGAGATCGGTTATTCCAAAGTGAAGCATAGGCTTTCACTATCTCTTTATCATTGTCCATCGTCTTGCTCCTTTATGTCTTACATACATGAAATGATTATACATAATATATGCATCAGCTGAAAAGCCAAAGGCCTCAATGGCTTTTTGACGCCCGTTTCCACTTCACTTGTGAAAACGTAAACAAGAGCAGCGCAGCCCATATACAGCTGAATGTAAAAGCCTTCGAGCTTGAAAATGGCTCATGGTAAACAAACAGCCCGATCAGCAGGGTAATGGTCGGCGCAATATATTGTAAGATACCGACTTGATACAGCGGCAGCCGTTTCGCTCCTTCCGCAAACAATAAGAGCGGCAAAGCCGTAAACACACCGGCCAAAAAGAGAAGCAGCCACGTCCCTCCGCTTTCTGCACCCGCTGGCTGAACATGTCCGCTGAACAGCAAATACCCCAATGCAATCGGCATAATCATGAATGTTTCCAGCGTTAAACCGATGGCGCTCGTCAGGCTTGTTCTTTTTTTGCTTAACCCGTACAGCCCAAAGCTGAATGCGAGGAGAAGCGCAACATAAGGAATGGAGCCGTATTGGAACGCCGAGATGATGACACCGGCTGCCGCAATCGAAACGGCCACTAATTGCAGGCGATTCAGTTTTTCCTTTAAAAATAAAATCCCAAGGAGCACTGATACAAGCGGATTAATGTAATAGCCAAGACTAGCCTCAAGCAAAAAGCCATGGTTTACAGCCCATATGTATACAAACCAGTTGATCGAAATCAGGATAGAAGCAAGAAATAAAGAGAGGATCCCTCCGTTCTTTTTCAGAGAGCGCAACTCCTGCCATCCTATTTTCCATTGCCGCAAGAAAAAAAGTACGATACACATAAAAACAAAAGACCATATAATACGATGAGCCAAAATATCAAGAGCCGGCAGCTGTTCGAGAAGCTTCCAATAGAGCGGAAACAGGCCCCACATGATAAAGGAAACGGCTGTGTAAATAACGCCTTTTTTTGTTTCTGAATATTGCATTTATATCCCTGCCTTTCTTTAGAGCATCTTATATTATATCACGTGAAAGATCTGGCGGGCATATACTATTTTGTCCGTGAAGAAAGGATGTGAAGACAATGTTTGAGTGGAACAAGTACTTTCCTTTCCACAATCAATTTTCTAAAGAAGCATTAAAAAAAGCTGATCCGAAAGAAGTTGAAACGTATGTCAATCATGTGATGGAAAGTGTGTTCGGCAGTGATTATGCGGCTCAATTTCCTTTCCGCGATCCTCTCCCCCAAAAAGAACAGCCCGCCAAACCTGATCCAAAACCTGATATTGATATATTCGAAACAGCAGACCATGTGTTTGTAAAGGTGCCAATCAGCGAAGAATGGCTGGAACAAGTGAGAATCAAACACACATCTCACGAATTATGGTTGGAAAACCTCCCAAGAGCAGATCATCCGAAAAAAGTAAACCTTCCTTGTTTAGTCAAACGCAAAGGAACAAAAGCCGTCTATAAGGATGGCCTTCTGGAAGTCATGTTTCAAAAACAGCAAGACTACAATATGTCCGAGGTAGAAATCATCCGATAAAAAACGGCCTGCAATCGATGCAGGCCGTTTTTATTAATAGAAGCCAGGATATCCCCCGTATGGCACACCGGCACCAAAACCGTACGGTCCGCCTCCGTATCCATAAGGGCCAGGAGGATAGGCATAGGGACGAGAATAGTTAAACAGCGCACTCCCGAGAAAACCGCCTAATAAACCGCCGACTAGAGGAGCGCCAAACAAAAAAGGACTACGCGCCGGATATCCGGCTGAACCTGGGATTCCGCGATAATACGAATGATGAGGGTACATGATTTTTTCCTCCTTTATGTCTGCCTATACGTAAAGTATTCAGCAAGGAAGAAAAACGATTGGGCTACGGACTGTCTATGATTGTTACATCACAAGCCCTGCCAATAACACACAGCCGAGCCCTGTAACCGAAAGAACTGTTGTAAGCAACGTCCAGGTTTGAAATGTTTCTTTCATGCTCAAGCCGAAAAATTCCTTTACCATCCAAAATCCTGCATCATTTACATGACACGCAATGACACTGCCGGCTCCTGTTGCAAGCACCATTAACGCGGGGTTTACACTGCCAGCCTCCATAAGCGGAGCTGCCATTCCCGCTGTAGTAAGCGCAGCCACGGTAGCAGAGCCTAGACACAGACGCAGAACCGCGGCGATGGTCCATGCAACGAATAGCGGCGACATGTTTGTTTGACGGAAAAAATCAGCGACATAATCGCCGACCCCGCCGTCAATCAGCACCTGTTTAAACACTCCTCCCCCTCCTATGATGAGCAGCATCATCGCAATTTGGGAAATTGATTCTGAAATAGATCTGCTGATTTCCTGCATAGATATTTTACGGGCATATCCCATCGTATAGAGTGCAAGCAACAGCGAAATGAGCATTGCCGTTCCCGGAGTGCCGATAAATTCTATAATGTCTTTTCCTTTTGAATGTTCACTCAATAATAAAGAAAAAACTGTTGCCATTGCCATAAAGATAACCGGGAATAAAGACGTGACAGCACTGATCGCAAAGCCCGGTGTTTCATCCAGCTGAAATTCTTTCCTCGGTCCTAACCCCGATAAGTTTCCATGCTTTTGATACGCACCAGGAAACCGTTTCATCGCAAATTTATTAAATAAAGGCCCGGCAATCACAGTTGTCGGAACAGCGATGATGATTCCAAAAAGCAGCACCTGGCCAATATGGGCACCGTATGCAACTGAGATAGCAGTTGGAGCAGGATGCGGGGGCAAAAATCCGTGAGTAACATTTAAGGCGGCGGCCATCGGGATTCCCAGATACAGAAAAGGCATTTTTAATTCTTTAGCAATCGCGTAAACAATCGGTATCAACAGAACAAGACCGACTTCAAAAAATAGGGCAATCCCGATGATAAAAGAGGCAACCACAACCGCCGCCTGTATTCGTTTCCTCCCGAATTTGTCAATCAGCGTAATGGCAATCCGGTAGCCGCCCCCAGCATCTGAGACAAGCCGCCCAAGCATCGCGCCAAATCCAAACACTAAAGCTAAATGCCCCAGCTGCCCGCCAATTCCAGTCTCAATTGAAAGAACAATTTTATTGATATCCATTCCAAGTCCGATGGCTACTAAAAATGAAACGACAATCAGTGAGACAAAGGTATTTAATTTTACTTTAATAATGAGAAATAACAGAATCAGCACTCCGACAGCTACAATTAAAATCGGCATGGTACCCCTCCAAAAGTGTTTTATATGATTCTCGCGACAATGTTTTGGCGCTTTTCATGCCTAGATGAACAGAAAGCGCTTTCATTAATAACTAAAAACGTATTGGTTATATGATTGTTATCTTTTGATCAACTAATATGTTCATACTAATCTCCTAATCAATGACTGTCAATCGTTTTTATGAGCTTGTCTCGATTACCTACCGCCTAACCCAATGATTTATTAGTTATATGTTGATTAACTTTTGGTTATATGTTATGTTTTTTAAAGTTGACTGCCAATCATTATATCTATCCATTGTCTGGAAGCAAATGAGACAATATGAGAACAGACGGATAACAACTTCATAAGAGGAGGAGTACACATGCCATTATTGCGTTTTGATGTAATTGAGGGCCGTGATGAAAAATCGCTGCAATTGTTATTAGATACTGCTCACCAAGCGATGGTTGAAGCATTTGGTGTTCCGGAAAGAGACCGTTATCAAATTGTCCATCAGCATCCCGCAAACGAGCTTATAATCCAAGATACGGGATTAGGGTTTCAGAGAACCAAGGATCTGGTCATCATTAGTATGACAAGCAAAGCAAGAACCGAAAGCCAAAAGGAAAAATTGTATGCTCTGCTTGCTGAAAGGCTAGAAGAAAAATGCGGAATTTCCCCTGAAGACCTCATGGTATCTATTACTGAGAATGGTGACGCAGACTGGAGTTTCGGTCTTGGTGAGGCGCAATTTTTGAATGGAAAACTATAAGATTTCGTCTCCCCACAAAAAAAAGAAGAGAGAGCTCCAAGAAGCTCTCTCTTTTTTTCATAAATGCGGAAGTCATCAGTATAGAAGCATCCAGCAATACGAAAAACCTGGATCTCCTTATTAGATCCGGTTTAAACGCCAATTGGATGCTGACTGGGTTTTGGCCGAAAATATAAAATTTTGCTGATTTGCATAATAAGATAACTCATAATCCCCATTTACAACAGGTTGGATGCTATAACTTATTGATCATTTCCATGAACATGACACTTTTGCCAATCCGGAAATGTCAGTCTGACAAATATAAAAAGTCATGTAAACGGGGTGTGAACCGTACTTACATGACTCACCATGGAAACAAAGGCTCTTTTTCAGACGCCGCTTTCCTTATTTCTCTTCTTCACACACTGTGTCACCAGGCTCGCAAAATTGATCGGCCCATGCCTGCATCTCTTGAAATACAGCTTGAAGCGCTGTTCCTTTTTCAGTCAGCGTGTAGATGACTTTGACCGGCGTTTCAGGGAGAACCTGCCGTTCGACAATCTCGTTTTGTTCAAGCTCCTTCAAGCGCTCTGCCAACATTTTTTGGCTGATCATCGGTATTGTTTCCGTTATCTCTTTAAACCGTTTCGGCCCATCCATTAGCACATGGATGATCAGACCGTTCCATCGTTTTCCCAGCAATGAGAATGCGGATTCCATTTTAGGGCACATCGTATTTCCCACAAGTCTTCATCCCTTCATCTATTGATTGACATGTATTCAATGATCCATTACAATAATCTTTCAAGTTACATTTAGTAAGCTTCTAACTTTTCTATTATCATACCACGTTTATCCGAAGGAGGAAACACTATGACGAATACTCTGGATGTTTTAAAAGCACGTGCATCTGTAAAGGAATATGATACAAATGCCCCGATCTCTAAGGAGGAGCTGACTGAGCTATTAGACTTTGCCACTAAAGCGCCTTCTGCTTGGAACCTTCAGCATTGGCATTTTACAGTATTCCACAGCGATGAATCAAAAGCGGAGCTTCTTCCTGTAGCGTATAATCAAAAACAAATCGTTGAGTCTTCTGCTGTTGTTGCCATTTTAGGCGATTTAAAGGCAAATGAAAACGGTGAAGAAGTTTATGCTGAATTAGCAAGCCAAGGCTATATTACGGATGAAATCAAACAAACATTGCTCGGCCAAATCAACGGTGCTTACCAAAGCGAGCAATTCGCACGTGATTCCGCTTTCTTAAATGCTTCTTTAGCTGCTATGCAGCTTATGATTGCCGCAAAAGCAAAAGGTTATGACACTTGCGCAATCGGCGGATTTAACAAAGAGCAGTTCCAAAAGCAATTTGATATCAGTGAGCGCTATGTTCCGGTTATGCTTATTTCAATCGGCAAAGCAGTGAAGCCTGCGCATCAAAGCAACCGTCTGCCGCTTTCAAAAGTATCAACTTGGCTGTAAGGATATGAAAAACCTTAGTCCGAAATCCGGACTAAGGTTTTTTTATACAATCGCCTCTTTGTACCATTCACGAGCCTGTTCAGCTTCATGCTGAGTCAGCTGATGGCCCCCGTCCTGCCAGTAAACGGAGGCTGATGCCCCGCTGTCACGCAAATAGCGGTAAAGCTCTTCTGATTCTTCCTTCGTGCAAAGAGGATCGTATTTCCCGGCACCGATAAAAACAGGGAGCCCCGCCATATCAGGCAGCTCGATACCCCGAATCGGAACCATTGGATGATGCAGAATAGCCCCTTTTAACACATCTTTATAATGAAAAAGCAGGCTTGCCGCAATGTTTGCGCCGTTTGAATAACCGACTGCAATCACTCGGCCGCGATTAAACTGATGCGTTTCTGCAGCCTCGTCGATAAAATCTTTCAATTCTCTTGTCCGCACCACAAGATCCTTTTCATCAAAAACTCCTTCACTCAGACGTTTGAAAAATCGCGGCATTCCATTTTCAAGCACCGATCCTCTGACACCAAGCAAATGAGCATCAGGGTCTATAAACCGCCCCAATGAAAACAGATCGTGTTCATTACCGCCCGTGCCATGCAACAGCAAAAGTACGTTGTCAGATGTTCCTTTTTCATAAATATGCTTCATTATAAATTCCCCCTTTTAAAGTTCAGGTAAAATGTCTGTAATTTGTTGTCTATGTTTCTCCAGCCATTCAGGCAGTTTTAAGGAAGTCCCTAGCTCAGCAAACGTTTCATCTGTCATAAAGCCCGGTTCATCTGTGGCAATTTCAAATAAGATACCGCCTTTCTCCCTGAAATAAACTGATGTAAAGTATTCCCTGTCGAGAATTTCTGACGCAGGCAGATGGTTTTCAGCAATAATCGGCAGCCATTTCGCCTGTTCCGTTTTCTTAGTCCGAAACGCTACATGGTGTACCGTACCATATCCTCCGACTCCTCTTTTTTCAGGATGTAAATGGACATCAATGACACCGCCGACGGCCGCTGAGGATGCCAGTCTGACAATCTGGTCTTCTTCGGCCACTTTGGTGTATCCAAAGCTTTCCGTTAACAATTGTATGGTCGCCTGCGGGTCGTAGGAATATAGCAGCACACCTTTCATTCCCGTAATTGCTTCATTTGTTGTGATCCCGTCAGGCGTCCACTCGCTTTTGCCGCTTTTCGCATCCTCCATGATCGCCAGCGGAAGGTCTTCTGTATCATCAAAAATAAGACCTTTTTCACCAAACAACGTTTTTTCCTCTAGGCTCAGCCCGCTTTTCTCAAGACGTTCCTTCCAAAAAGACAGGGAGCCTGAGGGAACTGAAAAGTACACCCGGCCCGCTTGGCCTTTTCCTACCGTTCCCTGTCCGCTTCCTTGGAACGGAAAAAAGGTCATTATTGTACCGGGATCTCCGTTTTGATTCCCAAAGTAAAAATGATACGTTCCGGGATCATCAAAGTTTACTGTTTTTTTAACAAGTCTGAGCCCAAGCACTTCTGTATAAAATCGCAAGTTTTCTTGCGGATCTCTGGCGAATGCTGTGACATGGTGCAATCCTTCTGTTTTCATTTTCTCACTCCTATTTATCTCGATTTCAAGATATTTATTATTTTAAACCTTTATTGAAAAGGATGCAAACCATGTGTTTTGTTTAAATAATTGAAAAAATCATTTTTTTCTAATAATTATCTTGTGATCTTTTCTAACAACTGCTATTATAGTGAGCATTATCATGTTTCAGGAGGAAAGTAAATGGTTAAAAAAGCACTTATTGTTATTCTCATTCTTTTGCCATTCGTTCAGCTCGCGCTTTTGCCGCTTGTGAATCGAATAGAACCGATTATGTTCGGCCTGCCGTTTTTCCACTTTTGGCTGCTGCTGTGGATTATTGTTACGCCGTTATGCTCGTTTGGCATTTATCAGATGCAAAAAAAAGATGGAGGACTTGAATAATGCAAGGGA
This sequence comes from Bacillus sp. SG20033, assembly GCF_044570195.1. Lineage (NCBI taxonomy): Bacteria > Bacillati > Bacillota > Bacilli > Caryophanales > Bacillaceae > Bacillus > Bacillus sp. SG20033. Next base: position 2,343,587 of record NZ_CP172606.1, read on the forward strand.
ATCTGACTGCACTTCTCATTACTGCTATTATTGTTTTAACCGTTGTCTGTATCGGCTTTCTCGCCGGAAGAGACAAATCCTCACGTACTTCTGTGGAAGAATGGTCTGTCGGCGGCAGACGCTTCGGCGGTCTTCTCGTCTGGTTTTTAGTAGGCGCTGACCTTTATACGGCCTATACTTTCTTAGGGTTGACCAGTACTGCTTTTACAGGCGGAAGTGTTGCATTTTTCGCCATTCCTTATTCTGTGTTGGCCTACTTTATCGCCTACTTCTTCTTGCCAAAACTTTGGAAAGTTGCGAAAATTCATAAATTAACAACACTCGCGGATTATGCCCGGGAACGTTTTAACAGTAAGCTTTTGGCAAGCCTCGTTGCCATCGTTGGGGTACTCATGCTTATTCCGTACATATGCCTTCAGCTGAGCGGTATTCAAGACACGCTTCAGGTTGCCGGCACTGGCTATATTAACGTAAAATTCGTTGTGATCATTTCATTTATTCTTGTTGCTCTTTACACATTCTTCAGCGGGATTAAAGGGCCCACATATACAGCCATCATTAAGGACATTTTAGTATGGGTCATTATGCTGTTTATGGTGGTGTCCCTCCCTCTCATTCATTTTAACGGCTGGACGCCAATGATTGACACGTTAGTGAAGGAAGCGCCGCAAATGCTGACGATACCGGCAGAAGGGCCAAAAGGCATCCCTTGGTTTATCACAGCTTCTATTGTTTCCGCTCTGGCACTTTTTATGTGGGCACATGCCGCTACAGGTGTTTTCACGGCGAAAAGCGCTGATGCAGTAAGAAAAAACAGCATGTTTTTGCCGCTTTACAATATTGTGTTAATTTTGGTTATTTTTCTTGGCTTTATCGCCTTTCTTGTTCTGCCGGAAGATACAAATCCAAGACTCGCGCTGCTGCATTTGATTCAAACATCTTACGGCGGCGTGGCACAAGGTTTTGCATATGCCACTATCGCTCTTGCTTCATTAATACCTTGTTCCATTATGGCAATCGGCGCATCGAATTTATTCGCCAACAACCTATACCGGGATTTGATTCATCCGAATGTGTCGCAAAGCAAGCTGACGCTTGTCACACGTTCAATGGTCTTTGTTGTCATCGGTCTTGCGCTGCTGTTTGGAATGCTGTTCCCGACTGCCTTAGTGACACTTCAGCTATTAGGTGTATCCGGTATGGTGCAAATCTTCCCTGCGATTGCTGTCAGCCTGTTCTGGAAAAACCAAACGAAAGAAGCAACGGTTATCGGATTATTAGCCGGCCTAGCGGTAACGTTTATTGTGTATATCACTCAATCCGCACATGGCATTTATGAAGGATTCTGGGGATTGGCCGCCAACATGATCGCTGTGGTTATCCTGAATCCGCTGTTCGTTAAAAACGCGGGATCCAATCCTGTCATTGAAGGTTTATTTGGCAAAAAACAAGACGCTAATCCAAATCAAAAGGGCGCATAAAAAAACCATACGCGGCAGCCGCGTATGGTTTTTTTTACATTTCTTTTTTCAGTGTTTCAATTGCCTTTTCCATTTGCGTATCATTATCAGACAGCTTCTTTTGAAGTTCTATCATTAATTTCGTTGTTGTATCGCCAGTCAGTATGCCTGTTTCATTCAGCTTCTCTTTTTCCTGGAACTGTTTGACGACAGATACAAAGTCCAGGTCATACGTACTGTTAACCTTTACCTTGTAACCAAGTGCTTTGAGCATTTTCTGAGCCACTTTGACGTTTGTGCCTGTATCACCTGATTTGTACGTTTTATCTGCGTCCAAATACGGCAGCTTCGCGTAATCAGGCAGCTCTGCTTTCACTTGAGGCTTGATGCCTTTTTTGTGAATCCATTCGCCGTCAGCAGTCAGCCATTTGGCAACTGTCAGTTTGACGGTAGAGCCATCATCATATTCTTTTGCCGTTTGTACTGTACCTTTGCCGAATGTCGTCTCGCCGATTAACGGTACGTTTGACGATTCATGAAGGGCAGCGGCCATAATTTCGGCTGCGCTTGCTGTACCGTCATTTACTAAAACGACGGTCGGCTTGGTCACTTTCCGTTCTTTTTCGGCCTTCATGACTTCTTTTGAACCGTTTTTGTATTCAACCTGCATGATGTTTTTCCCTTTATCAATGAACAGGTTGCTCATCGTAATCGCCTGTTCCATTAAGCCGCCCGGGTTGCCTCTCAAGTCTAAAATATAGCCTTTGGCGCCTTTTTTCTCTAAACTGTCAATCGCATCTGTCAGTTCTTTAGCTGTTGTTTCAGAGAAAGAAGTGATTTGAATTTCTCCAATGTTGTTGTCTTTCATCTCTGAATAGACAGTCTCTACAGGAATGGTATCGCGCTTAATGGAAAGATCGATATTCCCCACTCCCGCTCTGTTCAGTTCAAGCTTTACCTTTGTGCCCTTTTTGCCCCGGATTAAAGCGACGGCTTCATTTACATTCATGCCTTTTACGCTTTTTCCATTCACCTTAATGATTTGGTCTCTCGGTTTGATACCGGCTTTTTCAGCAGGTGAACCTTTAATTGGGGATACAATAAGGATTTCTCCATCTTTCTCCTCTACTTGGGCTCCGATTCCTTCAAAAGATGCTGAAATCGTCTCGTCGAATGATTTCGCTTGTTCTTGATCCATATATGTAGAGTACGGATCATCCAGTGATTGAATCATTCCTTTAATTGCTCCGTCTACTAATTTGTCATCATCTGTTTTTTGGTAATAATCACTTTTGATTTGCTCATACGCTTTATTTAATTTGTCGAACTTACTGTCTCCTGTGCTTGCTGATTTTTGGCCCAGGATACTGGAATTGCCCGTAATAAATAAAGTAAGCGCCGAAGCGACAACTGCAGTGATCAGCACAATAAAAAACAGTTTTAATTGCCGTTTCAATTAAACACCACCTTTTTCTTCTTACATTATTATCATGGACGAATTCTTATTCGTCAACTCGGAGCAGAAATGAAAGAGAAACGCCCTTCTTTTGCTTTTCATAAACCTATGTCTTTATACGACATATGATAAGGAAAAAGGAGGATTCGATATTGAGCCGATATTTAGAAATGCTGTCCTTATTCGGTGTCGCAGGGGCGCACCCAGGCGGGCTGGCTTTTTCAAAAGCGGTCTTGCAAAAGGCTGCGCCCTCCCCGGATCAGCCGATTCTTGATGCCGGATGCGGAACAGGGCAAACGGCGGCTTATTTAGGACATTTGCTGTATCCTGTAACAGTCGTTGATAAAGATCCTATTATGCTTGAGAAAGCGAAAAAAAGATTTGCGAATGAAGGGCTTGCCATCCCTGCATATCAGGCGGAGCTGGAACATCTCCCGTTTTCTTCTGAGTCCTTTTCCTGCGTCCTGTCAGAATCGGTCCTCAGTTTTTCACGCCTGACATCCTCTCTTCAAGAAATTTCAAGAGTTTTAAAACCCGGCGGGATGCTGATTGGTATCGAAGCTGCTTTAAAAAAACCGATGCCCCCTGCAGAAAAGAAGCAAATGATGGATTTTTACGGATTTACTTGCTTACATGAAGAAAGCGAATGGCATAAACTCCTAAGATCCTATGGATTTCAAAAAACAGAAGCGATGACACTTCTTCCGGAAGACATGGAATTTGAACCAACTACAGAAATGGATTTATCGCAAACGATTGATCCCATCTATTACGATACGCTTCAAACACATTATCAGCTCATGCAGTTATATAGTGAGTACATGGGTCATTGTATTTTTATCGCGTACAAGTAAAACGGCGTATCGCCCCCTGTTTTCGTCCAACCTTTTTTCCCTATCTATCATATGCTGATAGAAAGTCAGGATAGGAGGGGAACAATATTGGAGAGATATTATCATCTTTGCAAAAACCATCAAGGTAAAGTCGTCAGAATTACAGAGAGAGGCGGGAGAGTTCACGTCGGCAGAATTACCCGTGTAACAAGAGACAGAGTTTTTATAGCTCCGACCGGCGGAGGGCCAAGAGGTTTCGGTTACGGATATTGGGGCGGTTATTGGGGATACGGAGCAGCTTACGGTATTTCCCTCGGTTTAATTACAGGGGTCGCTCTTGCTGGTTTATTCTTCTGGTAAGCATAGAACAAATGCTAGATTCACCAGACACAATGAAGCCCGCTTATCTAGTGTAAGCGGGCTTTTCATTTTAAATTTTCTTCACTTTTTCAAAGTACTCTTCAAGCGTTAAATCATTATCTTGGATGACCTTTGCGGCTTTTTTGCCTACATAGCGCAGATGCCATGGCTCATATTCATATTTCGTGATATCTTCTTTATTTTTCGGATAGCGAATGATAAAGCCATATTTATAAGCATTGTCCTGCACCCATTTCCCGTCTGCCGTGCTTCCGAACGCTTCATTTAGCTCAAAGCCATTGCTCCGGCTCGAAATGTCCATCGCGAGGCCTGTTTGGTGCTCGCTTTCACCCGGGTAAGCAACCGCTTCCTTTGCCTTCTTTTCCCCTTTTAGGCTTACTTCATTGTCAAAAATAACTTTCTGTCTGTCATACGAACGGTACCCTGAGACAGCTGCCAGTTCATAGCCTTCCTTTTTGGCAGCATCGAACATTGTTTTTAATGCGTCGGCCGCTTCTTTTCTGATGTAACGTTTTTGAATCTTTTCTTCAAAAGAAAACTCTACATCTGGTATGACAAGATCGCTAGGTTCATAGTTTCCGGGCAGTGCATATTGTTTATTGACAAGCGCGAGTATATTTTCTGGATTTTGAATGGTTTCCAGACCATCGACTTTTTTAATATCATTGAAATACTGGCTTTCCAATGAAAACTCACTGTTTTGAGTGTTTGATTTTTTGCTGTCAGCTGTTTTTTGTTCTGTTTGCTTTGTTTCTGCTGTGGTTTTCGTATCCTTTTGAGCATCTCCGTTCCACATGCTGCAGCCGGCTCCGACTATTGCCGTTACACTCAGAGCGGCAGCCAGTGAGAACCATTTACCGGACTTTTTCATATTACATTACCTTCCTTTTATCAATCGTTTCCGCATTCATAAAGAAGAGGCTGCCGGCACCCAGCACGCCTCTTGATATATTTTATTGTGATACGGAATGTAAAGCCACTTCTATCATATCATGAAATGTCGTTTGACGCTCTTCCGCTGTCGTTTCTTCTCCTGTTAATACGTGATCACTCACGGTGAGAATTGACAGGGCTTTTCTTCCGTGCTTCGCTGCTAATGTATACAATGCAGTTGTTTCCATTTCAACGCCAAGCACACCGTATTTTGCAAGTTTTTCAATTTGCGAATCGTCGTGGTAGAACTGGTCAGCTGTAAATACGCTTCCTACAGTCACCGGCACACCTTTATCCTTTGCGGCATCATAGGCATTTTTTAAAAGCTCGAAATCTGCGCAAGGCGCAAAATCAATGCTTCCAAAAGCGACTCTGTTCATTTGTGAATCAGTTGAGGAGGTCATCGCCAAAATGACGTCTCGCACTTTGACATCTTTACGAATAGCGCCGCAAGAACCGACTCTTATTAGATTTTGCACATCGTAGCTTTGAATTAATTCATTCACATAAATTGAAATAGACGGAACACCCATTCCCGTGCCTTGTACTGAGATTTTTTTACCTTTATATGTACCCGTAAATCCATACATGCCTCTGACTTCATTGTAGCACTCTACATTTTCAAGATACGTTTCTGCAATAAATTTTGCTCTGAGAGGATCTCCCGGCAAAAGCACTGTATCTGCAATTTGTCCTTTTTCAGCACCTATATGTACACTCATCTCATATCCTCCTGTAAATCTAAATTATCATCCAGCCCGTCCATTTTACAACGAATGTCATGATGAAACAAACTTCAGCATTGATTATAAAGGAATATGTCGAAAAAAGAAATGTTCGAGGATCTGTTAGGCACTTCCTCAGAAAAACGGATAATCGGGGTGTTAATTTGAAAACCTAACCGCAGGAAGGAGGGGTAGGACATGGGTAAAAAACATCGTAACCGGATCACCGGCCAAAAAAAGAACAATCATATACCTGAAAAAGATATCATTGCAGCTGAAGAAGCACACGGGAAAGAATATTCTGCTGCCAAACGCAAGCCTTAAAACTGCAGAAAACTGCGGGTTTCCGCAGTTTTCTTTTCATTATGTCGTTTGTACAATCAGACGATTGATTTTCCTCCAGCCGGCGGGAAGCAGTTGATAATATGTTTTCCCTTTTCTGCCTTCATCAATCAGGATCACGTCCCCTGTGGCCATGAATCTTGCATCATAATCACTCGGAACAGTGTCGAATACATTAAACAAAGAGAATGCTCTTTTCAGCACGTCTTGATGATCGCTCCCGTTCAGTTCAGTTCGATAGACGGCTCTGTAGCCCTTTTTTTCGCCAAACCGGGGTGTCTGAAATATTGTCACGTCATAGGAACAAGACTTCTTTTTAAACACGGATAACATCATCAAGATCCCCTCCCTTTTATTTCTTTAACATATTGGCGTTTTTGCTGTGTTTTCCTCTCTCTATTTTTGTCGAAACCGCTTAATCTTTTCGTCAAAACCTTTTACTAGGAAAAACAGAAGCAAGCCGAGGCTAAAGCCTCCTAACACGTCTGTCACAAAATGAACCCCCAGATACACTCTGCTTATGCCGACTAAAACAGCAATTACACCGGCTATGATATATACCATTTTTTTATGCTTGGACAAAAACGGGAGGTGTTTCACTAAAAAGTAAGCAATAACAGGATAGACACAAGCAGCATTCATGGAATGGCCGCTCGGAAAACTGAAGGATGATTCATGAACCAGCGGTGCAAAATCAGGCCTCACTCTTTCGATCCATTCTTTTAAGACTTTGTTTAACAGCCGATCTGTGCCGAATATCAAGAGCATCAACAGGCCGTCCCATGTTTTTCTGTAGAAAAACAGGCCTGCTCCAATGATGACAATTAGAGGGAGCAGAAAAGAAGAAGCACCAAGATGCGTGATCCCCGTCATGACTTCATTAAGCCATGGCTGACGGATCAAAACAGCTGCCTTGCTTATTGCTTCATCTGCAGATTGAACAGCATTTGTATGAATGGCCGCAGCTAGAATTAAAAAGAAAAGAAACAAACTAACGGGCTTGTACAATTTTAACCACCTCAATTTTCACAGAAGTCATAGAACATGAATAATAAAACCGGAGCTGACCGCTCCGGTTTTAAGCCTCACTCATCTTCATCCAGCTCTTCATCTATCATACATTTTTCTATCAAATAATCAAAGGTAATATCAGCGATTTCAAACAGCTCATCCTCACTCGGTATGTAGCCCCGTCTTGCAAGCTCTCTGTAAAAAAATTCAGCGATTTCTTCCGTATCAATCACAAGATCTATTTCTTTCATCTCCGTACCGCCTCCTTTTTTATGTTTTATGAAAAAACAGGCTGAATTATACCCGGTGTTCTAAACAATTCTTTCAGTCATATATTGAATAAAAAACGAGCCATGGGAGGCTGACGCTATGATTGCTAAAATGATGGAAGCACTGGACGGAGAAAGATTTGATATCATAATGGAAAAAACGCTCAAAGGAATGACGCGTGTGATGATTTGGGGCTGTCTGCCATATTTTTTATATGTCTTGATCCGTATGTTCACAAACTAACTGAAATGCTCTTTTAAACTTTCCAAAACAAACATCATCATGTCTTTATATTCTTCATCATGAAACATTTCGTACAGAATTTTGTAGTCATTATAAATATCCAGAAGCTCATCAACAATTGACACAGCAAGGATGTGAAGGGTATCTTGATCTTCATCATCGCCTTCAAACTGAAGAAGAGCAGACGATGCGATATCTTCGCCGATCTCATGGCCAGTTTCTCCGACATAATGGACAAACAACAGCTGATGCACAAACTGGTCCATTTCATATTTTCTAAGCACCAGCGTGAGATCCTCTTCCTCCGTTTCAAGCCACTCTCCATCCTTTAAACGGGTCAGCTCATAAATGATATCTTCCCAGCCATCTTCTAAATATCTCCAAATTTCTGTTCTATGGCCGATAATGCGAAAGAGTTCTTTTCCATAATCTTTTACATAAACAACGTCCCCAATAAGGAATTCATACTCAATATCAAGCTTCTCCATGTCGACAATGACACCCTCATAATCTTTATAAAGCTGAATAGATGATTCAAAGTATAAAACTTCGTTATGATTGACTTCATAAAGATAGTGTTTATCAATTTGGTGTACTTTTGTGATGGTGCCGACTGTTCCATACATAATGACGACTACGATATCCCCTACTTGGAATTTCGGTTTATTTTGCTTCATGGTGTCTCCCCCTCGCCGCAACATTTCTCATACGCTATCGTATGCCGGGTGAAGCCAATTCGCATGGGCATGAAAACCAAAGGAAATATCCAATTATGGTATGGGTATGGACATAAAAAAATCCGCAGTGATCTGCGGATGAAACAGTTATTATCTGCCGTGCACTTCAGACTCGTATTGATCCCAAGCTTCATCAAACGTCGCCATCGTGTGAAGGTAATCAGCATTCAGCTCCAAATATGAACTGATTTCATGATAATCGGTTGATGTTTTTGGAAAGCTGTGATCCTCATACGCCTGATTGGCAAATTCACTGATGCTGTCCTTCGGCTTAGGGTGTCTGTATTTCAATAAATAGTGATAAAAGGATTTCATGGGTTTCCCCTCCTGGTGTCTGTCTTTTGTTGTTCTATTATACAGTTCAAGTGTAAAATTACAACAAAAGAATACTGAAACATGACTCAGGAGAAGTCAAAATAGTTGCGTTTCAAAATTCTTTCTGTCTCCATGAGCTGCTGATATGTCAGGCTTTCAGGCAGTTTGTTTGTTTGAATTAAAAGCAGCTGATCCTCAATCTCCTTAACCGTGTTTTCCTCTTGATAGGTCATACCGCAGGAAGAACATACCATGGCAGGAGTGTCTGTCAGTTCTATAGCCCTCGTTCCATCAGGAAGCTCCCAGTACACCGTGTTCCTGCCGGGCACCGCTTCAAGCTCGCCGCACCATTCGCATGTTTTCATGAAGAATCCCCTCCGCATTCAGTCTCTTTCTGTTTTTTCTGCTGCGCCAAAAATTTCTTTTCTTTGAGCTGATCTCTTTTCTCACGCCGATCTTTTAATGTTTCATGCTCCGGATTTGCGATGTATGCCTCTCTCCTTTTGATTCTGTCTACATTTTCAGGTGTAAACGAAACTTCTTTGTCAGCAAAAATGGCACTCAGCCCGATCGGCTCCTTTTTGTCAGCGGTTTCAGGGAAAACGGACTCAAAATAGGCGTCTGCCTGATTGGGGATATAATTCTCTGGTTCCGGATATGACGTAATCACACCTTCAAAATTTCTTAAGATCACTTTGTCAGGACTTTGTGACAGGACATAGTTTGGCTGCAGGGCGATTTTACCTCCTCCGCCTGGTGCGTCAACGACAAAGGTAGGAACCGCATAGCCTGAGGTATGACCTCTCAGCCCTTCAATGATCTCCAAACCTTTGGAAACAGGAGCTCTGAAATGCCCGATTCCCTCTGACAGATCACATTGGTAAATATAATAAGGACGGACTCTGATTTTTACCAAGTCATGCATGAGCTTTTTCATAATTGGAACCGAATCATTAATACCTGCTAATACGACAGCCTGATTTCCGACCGGCACTCCCGCGTTCACCAGCTTTTCACATGCCTCAACGGATTCTTCTGTCATTTCGATGCTTGTGTTAAAATGGGTATTCAGCCAGACCGGATGATATTTTTTCAATATCTCGCACAGATGATCGGTAATGCGCTGCGGAAAGACAACGGGCGCTCTTGTTCCGATTCTGATGACTTCCAGATGCGGAATGCTGCGCAGCTCTTTTAAAATATATTCTAAAATTTGGTCGTTGATGAGCAGCCCATCACCGCCTGAAATTAAACAATCACGGATTTCAGGTGTTTCCCGGATATAAGCAATTGCAGCATCAAGCTGTTTTTTAGGGACGCCCATTCCGATTTGTCCGGAAAAGCGCCTTCTTGTGCAGTAGCGGCAGTACATAGAACATTGATTCGTGACAAGAAACAGCACACGGTCGGGATAGCGGTGTGTCAGACCGGGTACCGGTGAATCTTCATCCTCATGAAGCGGGTCTTCCAGATCGTATTTTGTTTTGTGCATTTCTTCAGAAAGCGGCACAGACTGCATGCGTACCGGGCATCTCGGATTGTCGGGGTCCATTAAAGAAGCATAGTAAGGTGTAATATTTAAGGGGATCGTTTTGGTAGAAATTCTGACGCCTTCCTCTTCATCCTCAGTCAGATTGATGACTTTCTTTAAATCATCTAACGTTCTTACAGTATGTGTCAGCTGCCAAAGCCAATCGTTCCATTTCTCTTCCGGAACGTCCTTCCATAACTCGATCTCCTTCCAATGCCGTTTCGGTTTATACCATTTGTTTTTCAAACGAATTCCTCCTCGCGCATATTTTGACTTACAGTTGCTTGCACCAAATATTCATGTTTTCAAGGCCTTCGGCTATAAAGCAATTATTGATCAGCCTTCCGCCATACTGATAACCTGAATGGTACAACACAGCATTCATCCCAAAAGACGAAGCACGGGCGAGAGAAAATACATGAAAGATATCCTTTCCAGCCATTTCTTTTTCTAACGCCTCGATTAAAAAGCTTGTTAACGAATGGCCGCGATATTCCGGCAGCACAGCGCAATCGGTTATTTCTGCATGCCCAAGCTCTGGATTGATTTCTGCACTTGCTGCGCTGATCAGGCGGTCATGATCAAGCATGATATAATACACCGTATTTGCATTCATCGTCTTTTCAATATAAGCGGGGTCAAATACCGGTGTTGGGTACGTGCGGAATACTTTTTTATACAGCATCGATAGCTGGTACATGTCATTTGTTTCTGCTTTTCTCATCGTAAAAACGGGTGTACTGTCGTTGTGAAGACGGGGCGCTGTGCGATATATGGCTTCGATGATCTCCTGTTCCTCTGTATAAGAATCTGTTTGTCTCCGGCTTTCTGAAAGGTAACGTACCATGACACAAGCCGAATAGCCGAGATAATAGCCCTTTAGATAACCCTCCGGCGCAAATAATTGTTTGGCAAGGATTGGCTCATCATGCTGCTTCGCATAAACAATGATTTTTTCTGCATCCTCTTCTTTTGCCGCTGCCATGATATCCGGCAGGGCCTTCTCAATAGCTCCGTCATAACGGACCACTCTGATTCGTTTATTAAAGCCGTCATGGTCCAAAACTGCTGTGACACCGCTACTCTTTATTGACTTGAGCATCCGCATCCTCCCCATCTGTATGAAGGCCGCACCAATCCATGACAAAAAGTGCAATAATTTTAGCAGATTCTATCATGGCTTCAACCTCAATGTATTCATTGGCCTGATGAGCCGTTTTTGTTTCCCCCGGCCCGAAAACGATCACTGGTGTATCTCCTGCATGGTACAAAAGCCCTCCATCCGTTCCCCACGGGGAAGCCTCAATAATCGGCTCTGTCTGTTTCATTTTTTGATAGGCTGATTGCAGCACAGAAATTAAAGGGTGATCATCAGGTAAATCATTCGGCAGCCATTGAGCGCCAAACCATTCGACTTGTACGGGATGGCGTTTAAACCATTCGTCATAGTATTCTAAATCCTTCAGCCAGTTTTCCAATTCAAGTTTTACAGCTTCTGGTTTCTCATGGGGAGCAATTCCGCATCTCCCTTCTATAACGACACGGTCTGCAACTGAAGATGGCCAGGCACCGCCCGAGATGGTGCCGATATTCACCGGTACCGGTATTGGGATATTGTCATACAGCGGATCTGAAATTCTCGCATTGCGGACTTTCTCCAGCTCTTGTATCGCTGTGATAACGTGCATGCTTTTTTCAATCGCGCTTACCCCTTCGTAGCGTGTGCCCCCATGTGCGGATAATCCCTTCACAGTGATCCGAAACCACATCGAACCCTGCTGCTTAATAAATAGTTTCATATTCGTCGGTTCAGGAATCAGCGCCCCGTCAGCACGATAGCCTCTCATGATGGCGGACAGTGTACCGGCGCCGCCGCACTCTTCATCTACAACACTCTGAAACAATACATCTCCCTTCAATTTGACATCGCAAGCGTGCAGGGCTTCTAAAGCAAAAAGAAGGGCTGTATTGCCTCCCTTCATATCCGTTGAGCCGCGGCCGTATATTTTACCGTTTTCTTCGACAGCTTGATACGGTTCATACTTCCAATCCTTTACGCTTCCTTCAGGCACAACATCGATATGACCGTTCAAAATCAGGGACCTGCCTCCGCCGGCTCCCGTTTTTTTAGCCACGATATTCGGGCTCTCATGAAAATCGGATCGGTTAGATTTAAAGTAGGGATGCTGTTTTAATTGCTTTATGCTTGGCTCCCATACATCAATGTCCATCTGAAATTGCCGCAGCTTTTCAAGCACAACAGCTTGGGCATTAAACTCTGACCCCAATGTGCTTTTTTCCCCAATCAGCCTTTTGAGAAGACGAATGGCTTTGGCCGAATGCTGATCAAGCCACTCGATTACTTTTCTTTCAATGTCTTGCATCCTCATTCCCCCTCTTAAGAAAAAGGCATATCTATTTTGATTTCAGCTTCTGTCAGCCTCGTCACCTCATCGATTGTCGAACCATTCATCAGCTCTTTTAAAATGAAGTGATGGCTATCGACCTCAAGAACCGCTTTTTCGGTAATAATCAAATCTACACAGCCTGCAGCAGTTAATGGCAGCGTACATCTTTCTGTTAATTTAGGCCTTCCCTTTTGATCTGTATGACTCATGACGACAACCACTTTTTTCGCTTTTTGGGCAAGCTCCATCGCCCCGCCCATACCAGGCACCTTTTTTCCCGGAACAAGCCAATTTGCCAAATCTCCTGATTGGCTCACCTGCAGGGCTCCTAAAATCGTAATGTCAATTTTGCCTTTTCTGATCATCGCAAAAGACATGGTTGTATCAAAATAAGAAGCCCCTTTTACAGCGCGGACAGGATAGCCCGCGGCGTTGCATAAATGGGCATCCTCTTCTCCCTTTTCGGGACTTTCTCCAATGCCAAGGACACCGTTTTCCGCTTGAAACATGACCTGCATGTCAGGCGGCAAAAAGTTCGGTACCAAGGATGGGATACCGATACCGAGATTCACAATCATGCCCTGCTTAATTTCAGTAGCAGCCCGTTTTGCAATCTGTTCTCTTTCTGCTACTCCCAAGCCCATTTCCACTTCACTCCCTCGCTTCGTACAACCCCCTCAACAAAAACCCCCGGTGTGACAATCATTTCTTCAGAAATCTCACCTTTCGGAACGATACGCTCAGCTTCGGCAAAGGTTCTCCTGGCGGCCATTGCCATAAGCGGGTTCATATTGCGTGCGGTTTTGTCATACGTTAGATTGCCGAATTCATCTGCAATGTAAGCATTGATGAAAGCAAAATCAGCCGTCAGCGCCTCTTCAATCAAGTATCGTTTTCCCGCCACTGTTACGATGTCCTTTTTTTCGCAAACCATTTGATTATCAATGCCCACGTCGGTTAAAATACCGCCAAGCCCCGCTCCGCCGGCGCGAATCCGTTCCGCAAGCGTTCCCTGAGGTGAAAATTGAACCTCTAACGTCCCCTCTGTCATCTGTTTTCCGGCTACAGGATTGGAACCGATATGCGAGGCGATCAGGGTTTTGACCCGTTGATTAACAATAAGCGGGCCGATCCCGATATCCGGGAAACCGGCGTCATTGCAAATCACAGTTAAATCCGTTACACCGCTGTCCAATATCGCTTCAATCAATGAAGGAGGCGACCCGACTCCCCCAAAACCGCCAAACATCAGAACCGATCCATCCCGAACATCTGCAATTGCTGTGTCAATGCTGATTGCTTTTTGAAATGGCGCCATTTAATGTCAATCCTTTTTTAAGTTTTTTTCGACCGCTGCAACTGTTGCTGAAAAAATAGAGATAAGCTCTTCCATTTCACCGTCTGAAATGGTAAAAGGAGGAGCAATAATGACAGCATCTCCTTCTCCACTGTCTATTCCAGCTTTGGAAGGATAAACAATCAGCCCGCGTTTTTTCGCCTCGCTGACAATAAGCTGGGTTACCGCTTGCTCTGGCGGAAACACTTTCTTCGTTTTTTGGTCTGTCACAAATTCAACGCCTAATAGCAGTCCTTTTCCGCGCACATCTCCTATAATGCCGCTTTGAGATGCCGCCTCATCAAGCTTCTTCTTCAGCACAGCGCCCTTTTTTTCTGATTGTTTGATCAAGCCGTGCTTTAACACATATCGCAAAACTTCAAGAGCAGCTTTGGCTGAATAGGGATGTGCACTATATGTGTGACCGCTCATAATCACACCTGACCCTTGTTTTATCGTTTCAATAATAGAATCAGATACGACGGCAGCAGCAATAGGCGCATACCCCGCACCGAGTCCCTTCCCCAGTACAGCAATATCAGGTACGGTATCCCAATGCTCTGTCGCGAGCATCCTTCCTGTTCTCCCAAGCCCCGTCATCACTTCATCTGCAATAAAAAGCACATCGTGTGTGCGGCATACCTCACTTAATCTCTCATAATATCCCGGAGGCGGAGTAATCGCTGCACCTGCAGCACCAATAATAGGCTCAGCCACAAAGCCGACGATGAATTGGCTTCCGATTCTTTTGATCATGGTGTCCAGTTCATCAGCTGCAGTCTGAACAAAGTCTTCTTCCGTCTCGTGATTCAGCCGATAAATATGTGGAGCTGAGATAGCTGGATACCGCTCAATGAGATGGGTGAACCGGTATCTCCTTTCATAAAAACCAGACAATGAAAGCGCTCCCAAAGTTATTCCGTGGTAACTGCTCCATCGAGACAAAAAGATGGATTTTTGTGTTTGCTTTTTTTCCTGCCAATACTGAATGGCGATTTTCATAGCTGTTTCTATCGCTTCTGACCCGCTGTTGACAAAAAAAGACCAATTCACATCTCCGGGCAGCTCCTGTGCCAAGAGAGCGGCTAATTGCTCGGCGGGCTCACTCGTAAACTGTGAGCGGTAAGCAAAAGACACCTGATCAAGCTGTTCTTTCAGCTTCTCAGTCACATCACGAACTCCGTGGCCGATATTACATGTCACCGCACCTGACGAGCCGTCGAGATATTTTTTTCCGGTCTGATCATAAACATATGAACCCTTCGCATAACTGACAACCGGATAGGCCGAGCTAAGCTCTGGCTTAATCAAATAACTGCTCATGCTCCCACCTCAAAACCCCTTTTACCATATTGTATGAGTGTCCAAATGGCGGCATGACGTTCCCCGCAAAAACTTTTTCACATCAAAAGAGCCTTCCTAATAGGGAAGGCTCTTTTGAAATTTCAGCATCTAGCAAATAAAAGCGGCTCCAACAATAATTAATAAAATGAACAAGACAACAATTAACACAAATGTATTTGTCCCGCAGCCAAATCCGTAACCGTACCCAGAGTATCCATACATGCTGTTTTCATCCTTTCTTATCACGATATACGGCATTTTATGCGGGCCAAGTCCCAAATGGTTTGTGCAAACGCCTATTTCATGTAAGGAAATAATGAAATACAGTATGCACCCGCTCATATTTTTTAAACGTCAGCTTTTCGTAAAACTGAGTTGCACCGTCAGTGCTTGCAGCCACTAAGTAGGCTGCTTCCATTCCTAGTGATTTGGCGATGGACAGCATTTCTTTCACTAAGATACTGCCGTAGCCCTTCCTTTGAAACTGATCTAAAATTGCCACTTCTTCGATTTTAGCCGTTTTCTCTTGATGATCGATAAACAGCTCGCCGCACCCAATGGGAACTTTCTGTGCCTGGTCGCTGTAACAAACAACAAGAATGATTATACCTGCTTCATAGAAAGGATATTTTCTTTTTAATTTTTGTTCAGCGATTGCTTCTCCAATATAAATGGAATCGTAAATTTTCATAATAGAAGATCCGTCGAAAAGACTTTTTGCCGTCCCCCATGCGGTTAAAGGATGTCCCATCTGCCCCTTCCAGTCACTAAGCTTCATGTCATATAGTAGCTCATCCTCGACGACAAAACCGCTTTTTACAAGCGACTGCTTCAAACCGAGCGGAAAAACATGCTGCGGCGACGCTTTTAAATGGAGATAATTCGCATCAAGCAGCTTTGGTACGGAGGGCAAAAAATTCAATAACCGCTCCAATGGAAACGTATCATGGAGCTGAACAAAGTTATGAGAAAAAATGTGCGGAAGCTGCGGATCTCTGTATACGCTGTAATGATCAAACGATGCCGATTCAGACGTTAACAATATATATTGATGTTCCGTTTTTGAATAATGTCCTGTCATGAACGTCTCCTTTTTATGACCTATACCTTTACTCTGTTGCAATATTCAATTTCTTTATAATCTCATCGTACACCGGATAAAACGGCTTTCCAATTGGAAATTGCTGAATATTTAGGAAAGAAGCGGAGATTGGCTTCTGATGTAAAAAAAACTTCCTTGTTACTTGTTCACTAATCGGGTGAAAGACGCCGTTTAGAAACAAAAACGGCTCGCGTTCGATGAAAAACAGACGTCGGCCAGGCGGATTTTTGATCAATTCAGATCGTTTCCACGTAATCGGCGGCCCTTCCGGAAGCGCCTCCATTTCTTCTTTTCCAATTGTCACTATGTCTTTTCTTTGAAATTGATAAAATTGAAACGCATACTGGTCCACAATTCGCCTTTTTTTTCCGGCTTCGATATAAAATATTGCAGGATGGTCAGCTTCCTTTACTAAAATATAATTCGGAATGTTTAAAATTTTGCCAATCCTATATTGGAATAAATATGGGTCTGGAACAGCGACAGTCCGATTTAGATACAAAAAACCCCACTTTTCTCCAACAGGATGCCTTACACCCTGATCAAAAAAATACACATTTTGATCTGAACCTTTTACAAAAGAGCCGTCAATCAAATCGGCGGGCAGAAACCGATATGCATTTTGAAATGAATCTGGGGTTTTATAGGTTGTGTCTAATACTTCATTTATCGGCAGAAATGGGGTAAAGTTGTTGAGTCTCGCCCAAAAAATTGCGTCGCCATGATTCCAATGCTTCATATCATCATCCCAGTAGCCTCCAAATTTATGATGGATGAGGTTAAGTAACGAACGGCGATGCATAACTGAGCAATGATCAACTTGAAAAGCGGCCTGATCAAGCACTGTATTGGCATTTCTGTAGAAATGTGAGATTTCCTCTCCCCTTTCGTTTACATGTACAACTTTTTGTTTTGAATAGACCGCCTGCGCTTCAGGCTTATGTGAAAACTCTTGCACCATACGGCTCAGCCGCTCAGGATGATAAACAGTGTCGTCAGTAAGATAGGAAATGTAATCGCCGTCTGCAAATGGGAGCGCACTGTTAATTAATGTGGCATAACGGGCTGTTTTTAATCGATCTGCAGGATGCACGAAACTGTTATGATATTGAATGCGCCGGTCATGAAGATACTTGTGAATCACCGCAGTTGTTTCTGCATTCGAATGATCATCCATGATAAATAGCTCCCAAAGATCATGTGTTTGCTGTATCACGCTTTCGATCGCTTTTTGCAAATAATCGGGTTTGTTGTAACTTGTTAAAATAATAGACACTTTCTCTCCCATCTATACCGCCTCCCGCCGTCAAACATAAAAACGGCTCCGCAGCAAGCAGAGCCTCTGTCATCATTTAAAAAGCACCCCAGCTTACAACACTTGAGAGTGAAACATGAGATCTCGTGTTATTTAACGGGTTTTGGAAAATAACCAAATCAGTCAGAACTTCTTTTACGATGACATTTTGAAGTGTATCTCCGTTGATCAAATTGACTTTCGAAACCGGTACGCCCAGCTCTTTAGCAAATACGAGCTGGCGTCTGTGATCACATTGATTTTCTCTTGAAGCTGTTTGACATATAAGCAGAATAAATAAAAACAGAATAATGCAATTCGTCCTCATTTTCTTCTTGGTTCACTTTGTTTTCTAAATCCACACTTCCCTCTCTCCCTTACCCTCTGTTTCACAATATGAACATGCCGTCAATTGCGGTATAGGCAATGTCCATCCATAGAAGAAAATCAGCATTTTCCTTAAATATATGAAAAATAGCTCAGGTACGGCGTTCGACTCATACCAATTGCCAATCAGAAGAATATGATTAAACGTGAGTTCAATAATCAATAGGAGGTGTGTTTTTATGAGTATTGAAAAAACACAAGTAAAAAAGGATTTAATCAAGTCCCTTTTAAGTCCTTTATTTACAAATGCAACTGAAAGAGGAGATAACGTGGACAATGCACTTAAAGCTTTACTGGAATCTGCGATTGATCAGAAAGTGGACGATACTGCTTCAGCCGAGTTTTTGTTTAATAGTTCGCCGGCGGAATGGATTTTTGCCAGAATCGAACCGGGCACTTTAATAAGTATAGTAACTGATTCAGGTGACATGATCGGTCCTGTCGTATTTGTTGATTTTGATCGGCTACGAGGCATTGTATTCGTAACACAGGAAAGCTCCGTCACTCCAGCAGGCCAAGCTACAACATTAATTGATGTAGACAAAGTAGAAAGCGTTACGTTCTTTTCATAACATCCGATGAAAGTGTTGTATATCCAGTCGGGATACGGAGGAATATATTGTTATTTTGATCGCTGGGCTGAAGAATGTTTTCGGAACACTCATACAGAGTATATGTCTGCAGATACACTTGAAGCAGAAACTTTGGTGAAGATCGAAACGTTTCAGCCGGACTTCGCACTCTTGATGGTTGGAGACCGCGTTCCTCACGACTGGCTGACCTGGTTAAAGGGTAAGGGTATCCCCATATATGTTTGGCTGACCGAAGACCCATTTTATATGGATATCAGCCTACAGGTAATCAAGCTCGCTGACGCCATATTAACGATTGAACAAAATGCCGTTCTCTATTATCAAGGGCTCGGCTACCAGCACGTCTATTATGTTCCGATACCAGTTAATCATCGGCTGTTTAAAAAAATGGGCACCGAACATTCCTATCATTCAAATCTGTTAATCATCGGCTACCCTTACCCTAATCGGGTTCAGCTTATGAAAGAAGCGGTCCATCTGCCATTCACGGTTCGGGTAATCGGCAAGGAATGGAGAAAATATCTGCCTAAAAAAGTGCTCAAACAGCCGCATATTGATGTCGTCAGCACATGGGTTCCACCCGAACAGGCCGTTCATTATTATAATGGGGCAGACATCGTAATTAATGCGCATCGTCCCTATCATTTTGCTTTCAACCAAAATACTATGCGCATCAAAAATGCCAGTTTTAATAACCGAACGTTTGATATTGCTGCATGCGAAGCATTTCAATTAACAGATTTACCCGCGGCGCATCCTTTTTCATCCTTTATTTCTTATCACGGCATGAACGACTTTAAGGAAAAAGCCGCTTTCTATATCAACCATCCTGAAGAACGGCAAAAAGCTGCAGCAGCCAATTATAAAGAGACCGTACCCGCATTTACGTTTGATGAGCTTCCTGCAAAACTAAAAGCGATTCATCTGGCGCTTTCTTGAAAAATCGTTCATTGCTATGAACGATTTTTTTATTCATAGAAAAAAGCAGCTGCACAAGCTGCTTTCTATTCTAGCCGTCAGAACGGTCTTTCAGCTTCCTCGGATTTACCTGTTTATGAAGATCAGGCATTCCGCCGAGATGCTGTGCAATTTGTTCCCACGATACAATTTTGAAATTTTGATTGACGGCTTGTCCGTTATCGATATTTTCGCCATCCTGCGCCACAAAAATCCCGTACGGATATTTTGGGCCAAGTCCGAAACCGAGAACATCAATACCATCCGTGTCACTAGTACCGTCTATCTTCTCGCCATCTGTAATCTCAAAGTTGGCTACATAGCGATTTTTCCCCTGGCGTTCATACATTGCATAGCTGTTATTTCCTTGACTTGAAGCCATAAGATATCCTTTGCCATTTGGTGCATAATAGATTGTCAGTCCTTCAATATCAGCTGTCAAATGATCTCCTGTCGCACGGTCAACAACCTGCCCCTTTGATCCTCCGCCGGGCTCAGCGTTAAATTTCCAGATGGCCTCATCTTCCTCTGCTATGTATAGGTTTCCGTACTCATCATCCGCAACAAGGCCTTCGGTCTGAGAATTCAACTTAAATTCACGCACTTTTTTCCCTGTTACATAACCCTTTCCACCATCAACAATTTCATACTGCTCAAATTCCCCTTGTTTGCCTGTCACTAATGCGTAAAATGCTCCTGTTTTCTGGCTGTGATACAGGCCGAATCCATAAACCTCAGAAATATTGGTGGAAATAGGATGTTTTGGATCTGTAATGCTTTTCAATTTTCCTTTATCCCCGTCTATTGCATATACTTCAATTGTATTTTTTCCTTCGGACCGGTTGGATGCGGCAGCAATATCAATTTTTTCGCCGTTCAATGGAAAATCATAGCGCAGATCGACATTATTGAGCTTGCCAAACTCATAAGAATGAAGCTGTTTTCCGTCTAAATCATACACGACGAGCCCTGACTTCTTATTTGTCGTAATCAACTTGCTTTTTTCCGGGTGTTTTTCATGAACCCAAATGGCCGGGTCATCTGCTGCGTCATCGCCAGATGCGACCGGATCTGTCTCCGTGTGTGCAGTCACTTTGAAATGATGTTCCTCATTCACATAATGAGCCGACACAGAGGTTGCTGTCAGGCTAAGCAATAAACCCGCGGCAGTGTTTAGCAGCATTGTTTTTGAAACCTTCATTTGGTACCCTCCTCTTTTATCACTATCACTACTATTGTAAAATATATACAGGTGATTACCGTGAGGAAAATGAACCTTTTTTTATAGGGTTTCTGACTCATAAACAACTTTTCCCCAAAGAGGTACGTGAGATGGACTTTGCCAGATTTCCTTTTGCGGAGCGAAATAAAAATATGTTGAATATTTAGTACATTGTTTATTTAGTTTTGTTGTTCCCTAGTTACGTCCGTTTTTCCATTTTCTATTAAAAAAGAACACTTTGTGACATGATCATTCCCCTAAATTTTGTTTTATTGGTTGCTTTCATTAATTCGATTACAAAGTTGAACATATGATGCATGGTAGAGAAACGAGAGTTGGAGGATAAGCCATGCCTAAACAGCAAACAGCAGAACTAAAACCATTTTTCCATAACAAAACAGTTTTAGTCACTGGCGGAACGGGTTCAATCGGGAGTCAAATTGTCAAACGCCTTTTGCTGCTTACACCTAAACAGGTGATTGTATTCAGCAAAGACGACAGTAAACAGTATGTCATGAGCCAAAAGTATGCGGAGGATAAGCGGCTATTATTTGTACTCGGAGATGTACGCGATCACAGAAGGGTGAATCAGGTGATGAAAGGCGTCGATATCGTCTTTCACGCGGCTGCGCTGAAACAGGTTCCGACATGTGAGGACCATCCATTTGAAGCGATCCAGACCAATCTCATCGGCGGACAAAATGTGGTGGAAGCTGCCCTTTCACACCGAGTGCAGCATGTCATTAATATCAGTACAGATAAAGCTGTATCTCCTGTGAACACAATGGGTGCCACCAAGCTGTTATCTGAAAAGCTGTTTCATCAAGCAAACCGCCACGTCCAAAACAAAGGAACCTTGTTTTGTTCGGTACGCTTTGGAAATGTTCTCGGTTCCAGAGGTTCGGTCATCCCGATATTATTTGAACAGATGATGGAGGGTGAACCTCTGACCATCACAGACAAAAACATGACCAGATTTTTCATGTCAATAGACGATGCAGCTACATTGACATTGCAATCAGCTGCTATTACAAAAGGCGGAGAAACCTTTATTTTCAAAATGGAATCACTGAAACTTGAAGAACTGATTCATGGGTTTGAAGAATATGCATCGCAGCACGGGCTCCCGCGGCCGGCTGCAGTAGAAGTGGGCAAGCGTCCAGGTGAAAAGCTTCACGAAGAATTAACATCTCCACATGAAATTGAATCACTGTATGAATGGGGCAACCTTTATGCGATCCTTCCAGAGCCGGAAAAACATCCTGACTTTCGCAAAGTCAATCTGCCTGGGTATCAATCAGATCAAGCCCCGCTCATTACGAAAGAAAGGATTGCTCAGATTATTGAAGAATTGCATCAAGAGAAAAAGGCATAAAAACAAGCCTGTCTATCCATTAGGCAGGCCTGTTTTTAACACTTTATTTATTAAAGAGATGCAGATAGCTTTCGTATCCTTCTTCTTTCAGCTTATGCTTCGGAACAAACCGCAGCGCTGCTGAATTTATGCAGTAACGAAGTCCGTTTGGCCCCGGTCCGTCATTAAATACGTGGCCAAGATGAGAATCAGCAGTTCGGCTTCTTACTTCTGTGCGAATCATGCCGTGGCTCGTGTCCAGTTTTTCTTCCACTTCTTCTTCTTCAATCGGCTTTGTAAAGCTTGGCCAGCCGCAGTGGGAATCAAATTTATCCTTGGATGTAAACAATGGCTTGCCTGACACAATGTCTACATACAACCCTTCTTCCTTATGATCCCAATATTCATTTTGAAACGGCGGCTCCGTGCCGTTATTTTGCGTTACTTCATATTGCATGCGATTTAATGACTTCAATTTTTCTTCTTTATTGTACGCCATTTATTTAGCCCCCCAATGCTCGCTGATAAATCCCGCTCGTCCGGAACCTGTCCGGTAGCGCTGATAATGTGCTGGATTCTTTTTATAAAAATGCTGATGGTAGCCTTCCGCTTCATAGAAAGGTTCAGCTTTTAAAATGTCCGTTACAATCGGATCTTTAAAGATGCCGCTTTCCGCCAGACGTTGCTTGGAAGCTTCCGCAAGCTCCTTTTGTTTTTCATTATGATAAAAAATGGCTGCGCGATAGGAACTGCCGCGATCAGCAAACTGCCCCCCGGCATCTGTCGGATCGATTTGCTGCCAAAATAATTCAAGCAGTTTTTCATAAGGGAATACATCAGGATTAAACGTGATTTGAACGGCTTCACGATGTCCCGTCGTTTCACTGCACACCTCTTCATACGTAGGGTTTTCAGTATGGCCGCCTGTATACCCGGACACCACTTTTTCAATTCCCGGCTGTTCGTCAAAAGGTTTAACCATACACCAAAAACAGCCTCCTGCAAATGTGGCGATTTCTTTTTTTTCAGACATACTGGTGCCTCCTTTGTTAATACGTGGTATTATTATATTATAGCATGTAAAAATAGAATGAAAATGATTCTGCTTTTCAATAAAATCTATAGGTTTTAAGCAATATGCTTATGTAATGGAGGTTCACAAATTTGAAAGTAAGAACACAGATGATGTACGATATGGAAACTTTACTCCGTAAAGTCTTTAAACAAATACGCAATGAAATCAATGAAATTTTAGATAAAGAGCTGTCGCGGAATGAATTCACCATTCTTCGGATCCTCAGTGAACAAGGGCCTAAAAAAGTCACTGAATTTGCGCCTATTTTAGAGGTATCGGCAAGCCACATTACGGCTGTGACCGATGCGCTGGTAGAAAAGGAATGGATTACGAGAATCAGATCGAAGGAAGACAGACGCATCATCCGCATTCATATCACTGAAGCGGGCGAAAAAGTCCTTCAGCACTTTAACGAGAAAAAAACGGAATATTTCTTTAAACGCTTTGACTGCTACACTGATGCTGAACTTGCCACGTTAATCGAGCTCTTCAGCAAACTTGATAAAAAACGGTGAAAAAAAGCACATACCGATATATAGGTATGTGCTTTTCGCAGTGCTTCACTTATTTTTCAGTAAACAGCTTCATTGCTTTCCAGCGGCCATATCTATAATACAAAAATGCCGCGCAGCTGCTAAATAAAAAACTCATTCCGATTCCAAGCCCGATTCCTTTTTGTCCAAGCCAAGCTGAAAATAGAGCTGTGAAAGGATATCTCAACACCCAAAACGAGATTAAATTTAATACCAGAACCTGCAGCATCGCTCCCGCGGCCCTGACGATTCCGTTCAGCACAAAATTAATCCCAATAAAAGGGTAGAAAAACGCGATCCACTTCAAATATTGTTCACCAAATGCGACCGCATCGGGCTCACTGATAAATAACCTTATGAGATATTTACCAAATACCCAAATCATAACCGCAATCACCAGCATGCAGGAAATAACAGCTATCACACCCAGCCTTGCAATTGTTCCCACTCTTTTTTCGTTTCCGATTCCAATATTTTGCCCTGCCATACTGTTGACGGCCGTACCGGCAGCCATTGCTGGAAGCGTGATGATGCTATCAAGCCGCTGCACCGCGCCAAAGCCTGATACCACGTGATCTCCGTATGAGTTGACAACACTCATAATCGCCATCATACCGCCTGTAATCACCATCATCTGCAGACCTGCCGGAATCCCGAGTTTCAAAATCAGCGCGGACTCTTCCCACTTGGGCATTCTCGGAATCGAGAATGGCACAAGCTTGTGTTTGATGACATAAAACAACCCATACAGAAACGCAATGCCCTGTGACAAAATCGTTGAATAAGCCGCTCCCGCTATTCCCATGCGGAACACAGAAATAAAGAGCGGCGCAAGCACTGTATTCAGTACAACAGCAAACGCAATAAACCGGAGAGGTGTCTTGCTGTCACCCAGCGCACGAAGCACAGTACTGATAAAGTTATAACCAAACAAAAATAAAATGCCGATAAATTGAATCTGTAAATACGTCTCAGCAAGCGGAATCATTGACTCCGGCGTTTTTAGAAGACGCAGCAAAAGCTCTGAGAGAAAAAAACCGGCAACGCCGAATCCGATGCTTAGGCCTGTTAATAAAACAACAAAAGCGTTAATATACGACGCCATTCCTTTTACATCATCTTTTCCTTTTTGCTGAGATAAAATGGTTAACGTCGCATTGTTAAGGCCCAAAATAAAAGACAGCACGGTCAAAACAATCGTGCTTGATACCGCGGCTGCTCCAAGGGCCTTTGCCCCCAGTAAATTGCCGATCCACAAGCTGTCTATAAATTGAAAGGAAACCTGTAATGCGTTTCCGAGCATAATAGGCATTGAAAACAGTACAAGCTGTTTCAGCACGTTCCCCTGTGTAAAATCGTATGCTTTCATCTTTTCTCCTTGTGTTCTCAAATTTTCTTCGGACCGCACGAAAAAAGAGACGTTGTTTCATGTCTCTTTTTTCATGACTTATCGGTTTTTTTTCGGTCTCGCATACCGAATGTAAACACCATCACACTTAGGAACAAGGCACAATAGGAAACATTCAAATACATTTGATCCATGTCTTCAGCAGTCAGATGATGATAAGCAAGCCAGCCGAAGTACAGGGAAAATGTAAAAGATAATAAACTGAAATACTGGTAAATCCGTTTCATTTTCAGTCACCTCTATTGTTTGGGATGGTAATAGGAAAACTCAATTTCATCTTTTTCTAAATTTATCTTATCCGCTTTGACATACATTCCATTCGTTAAAGGCATTTCTGACAAACGCACTTCAATGCTTTTATCTCCGGGGTGAACATGGACAAATGACGGCAATTCATAAAAGCTGTCCATATAATTTAACACAAAGCTAATTGGTATACTCAATTTCCCTAACGAAAATTTCGTGACATTCAGCTCTACATCACCGTTTTTTTTCACGGTCGGCTCAAAAGCGATAAACGCATCAATAGACGTGGAAAATGCCTTGATTTTCCCTGCGACATGAACATCATCATCAATCTCTACTTTATAATCAAGCTTGTTTGATGCTTTGTCGTTTAAATATGAGTTAACAAACGCAGCTAATGATTCTTTTGTGCTTGTCACTTGAAATCCATACTCGCTCTCAGATGAATCCTTCACCTGAGCCTGTTCCCCCGGGAGCAAAACAAGTGCCACAAACCCGGCGGCGAGGATAAAATTGATTGCAAGCAATATAAAAAACAGTCGCTTCCACTTATTCATGCTGTCACCCTACTCTTTCGGTAATCCTTCTTTTTTAATGGCTTGATAGACGCGCTTTGCGATAAGAGAATAACCCGTACCATTAGGATGAAAATCATCTTCCTCAGAAATTCGGCTGCTGTCACTTTTTTGATTGAACAAATCTTCGATATGAACGATTTTTGCATGTTTATCTTTTTTCAGCTCTTTTTCAGCAATATGGTTCCAATCCGTGACGACACCATTTATTTCATTTAGTTCTGATAATGTAAACGTAAACGGATTGTACATGCTAACATAAATCAGCTCAGCGTGATCATTCAGCTCGCGAATTTCAGAAATGATTTTTTCAAAGCGCTTTTCGTACGGTTTTTCCGCTTCCTGAAACGGTTCAACGGTTAATTGCAGAAAGTTTTGGCGAAGGATTTTCATCAAATCATTACCGCCAATTGTAAAAAAGACATAATCTGCGTCCTTTATGCCTTTTTGAACCTTTTTATCTTTTAGTTTTTCTAATAAATCATCCGAACGGTTCCCTTTTACGGCATAATTTTTCACGTCGACCGTTTTGACTTGTTTATCTGACCGGATAGAATCCGCCACCTTGCCGACATATCCCTTTCCGTCGGGATCTCCGACTCCTTCTGTCAGCGAATCTCCGACAGCCGCTATGACAATGTGTTCTTTTGTTTTCGTTTCATGGGCTTTTTGTTTTCCCTCAGATGATGTACGTATGCTCGTACACGCAGTAAGAAGCAAAATCAAACTGGCCATGATTGAAAAAATGCGCAGCTTCAATCTTGTTGCTCCTTCCCATTCTACTAGTGGAAAGTGTATCATGTTTTAGAAGATTTGCAAATGCCTAGTCTCTTAGCTTACTTGAGTGTACTGGCTGACTTCACATCGGAAATGATATCATCGTACGGTGTATTCTCAACTCCATTGTAATCTTTCAGCACCTTACCGTCCGGACCTACCAAATAAAAAGAAGATTGATGAATCACTTGGTCCTCTCCCTCCGGCTTCTTTACGATCGCTTTAAAGCTCTTAAGTGCGAACTCCTCAATCTCACTCTGGCTGTATCCCGTGAGAAAATCCCAGTTATCAAAAGATAATGGATAATTTGCGGCAAATTTCTTCAGCTGTTTCGGCTTATCGTTTTCTGGGTCAACACTAAATGATATGATGCGGACGTCTATATTTTCAGCTTTCAGTTTTTTTTGCAGATCGGTCATATGAGCGGTCATCGGCGGACATACAGTTTCACAATTGGTAAAAATAAAATCCGCCAGCCATACTTCTCCTTTTAAACTCTCTAAAGAAACGTTCTTGCCGTCTTGGTTTTGAAATGTAAAAGGCTCCACCTCGTAATTGAGCGGATTTTTAATCTGCTGTCCTCCGCATGCACACAAAAACAGAAAAAACAGCCCAGCCGTTAACCCCTTGATAACCTTCATGACATCCACCCTTTCCAGCCAGCATAAAAACGCTTTCTAAAACTGTCCTTACTGTCCAATGTTTGTATTCGATACTGAGCAAAAAAAATCCTGCATGCCTCCCCATTAACGATTACAAAGGAGGACATACAGGTAAAAAACGGCATGTTACGCGTTGTGCTTTAACATCTCTTGATGAAATACAGCCTGATAATCTGCCCACTTCATCCGGCGCTTCATATAATGTCGGAAAGAATACACTTTTGCCCTGCTGTTTGATGAAAACACTTCTTTTAAGTAGAATTGCAAATGGTGATGTAACATAAAGAAATAGTGCTCATCTTCCTTTAATACAGGTATTTCTGTCACTTTCACCTGAATCCCGTCACCGCGTTTGAACTCTAGGCTTTTGAGTAACAAGCTATCAATCCTCTTTTTTGTTTTTCTTCTATTATATATGATGCCAGCCGGGCTGTCTGTCATTTTGCGCGGTTGTGTAAAAAAATTAGATCAGCAAATGGAACAAGTCCTCATCCTTGTTCACCTCTACATAATGAAACGGTTTTTTGTTCATCCGTTCAATCAGCGGCCCATAATCGGCTTTGTTCTGCAGCTCGATGCCGACAAGAGCAGGTCCGTTGCTTTTATTATTTTTCTTCGTATATTCAAATCTTGTAATGTCATCATTCGGCCCGAGGACTTCGTCAAGAAATTCGCGGAGCGCCCCCGCTCTTTGCGGAAAGTTGATGATAAAATAATGCTGAAGACCTTCAAAAATCAAGGAACGCTCCTTCATTTCCTGCATTCTTCCGATATCGTTATTCCCCCCGCTGACCACACACACCACATTTTTTCCTTTGATTTCATCCTTGTACAAATCAAGCGCTGCGACAGAAAGAGCTCCGGCCGGTTCAGCAACAATCGCACATTCGTTATATAATTCAAGAATGGATGTACATACTTTTCCTTCAGGCACAAGGAGAATGTCATCAACGACAGTTTCCAGCGTCTGGAAGGTTTCCTCGCCAATTTTTTTAACAGCCGCCCCATCTACAAACTTGTCAATTTTATCAAGTGTGACGACATGCCCAGCTTTGTTTGATTCAAAGTAGGATGCCGCTCCCGCCGGCTCAACAGCAATTACCTTTGTATCAGGAGACACGTTTTTCAAATATGTACCTGCCCCAGAGAGAAGGCCGCCGCCTCCGACACTTGCAAAAAGAAAATGCGGTTCTGCATCAATGTCGTTTAAAATCTCGACTGCGAGCGTCCCCTGTCCGGCCATCACATCCGGATCATCGAACGGATGGATAAACGTCCGAGATTCAGCCTCACAGCACTCAACGGCGCTTTTATACGCGTCGTCAAACGTATCACCTGTCAAAATAATATCGATAAATCCTTTTCCGAATAGTTCAACTTGAGATACTTTTTGTCTCGGTGTAGTAGACGGCATAAAAATTTTCCCGTGAATGCCAAGATGTTTACACGAAAATGCCACACCTTGAGCGTGGTTTCCGGCACTTGCACACACAACTCCGTTCTCTGTCTGCTCGCTGGAAAGCTGTTTCATTTTATGATAAGCCCCTCTGAGCTTAAAAGATCTGACAACTTGCAAGTCTTCACGTTTTAAATAGATATTGCATTCATATCTCTCAGAAAGTCTGTCATTCCTCTGC
The DNA here is from genome assembly GCF_044570195.1 of Bacillus sp. SG20033. Lineage (NCBI taxonomy): Bacteria > Bacillati > Bacillota > Bacilli > Caryophanales > Bacillaceae > Bacillus > Bacillus sp. SG20033. The sequence goes on from NZ_CP172606.1 coordinate 2,372,734, forward strand.
AAAGGTGTGTGAATGACAACGTCCTTTACGTTTTGGTGAGCCTTCAAAATGTCTTTCACTTGGATGAGAGAGTTTTCTTTCAACAACGGTTTCATGTACAGATTCCTTTCTTGTTTTAAATCCCTATTTAATATGCCATTATAACATGAATATTCAAAAAATAAGACAATTATTTTTATTTAATAATTAAAAAAATACAGACTATGTCCACCACATCTTGTGGTAACTTCTGTTCAACCATTATCCTGCAGAGCCAAGAAAAAAGATGATCGTAAAATAAAGGGTGTTTTCAACCAAAAGGCATGATATAATGAAACCAATTAGAACCAAAAGGAGCCAATTGATGAATAGTGCACCAAAACTCAATACATTTCAACATCTAATCGGAGAACATCAAACTTTCCTGGAAGCGAAGCGAATCGCCAAGCAGTTCTCGTTATCGGAGCTTCCTGTCTTAATAACAGGAAAAATCGGAACAGGCAAAAATCACTTCGCACATGCCATACACTTGGAATCTTCGAGAAGCAATGAACCGTTTATAAGCGTCAATTGCAGCACCCATTCGGAAGAAACCCTTATTCATGAGCTTTTTGGCCCTAACGGAAACACAGGTGTTTTTCAAAAAGCAGTACGAGGAACCCTTTTTCTTGATGATGTATGGCGCATGCCTGCTTCTGTACAAGCTCAGCTGTTAAAAGCGCTTGATTCAGACACGGAGAAACCGCGAATGATCTGTGCTTCTGCAGACCGATCCGTGGAACATACCTTCAGGCAAGACTTATTCTACAGACTGAACATTTTAACGCTCACACTGCCCGAATTATCGGAACGAAAAAGCGATATTCCGCTTTTGACACAGCATTTTCTCTCAAATTCCGGTCAGCAATTGTTAATCGATCCCTCCGTTTTTCCCGTGCTTGAGAAGCATGCATTTGAAGGCAATGTCAGGGAATTAAAAAACGCTGCAGATTATATGGCGGCAGTATCAAGCGGAGGAACGATTCAGCCATATGACCTGCCGCCATATATTAGAGGCGCGATAGACGGAAAAACGTCGAAGAAAAAAGCGAAGCTGCTGACTTTAATGGAAAAAGCTGAGTTTTTGTTTATTTTGGAAACAATAAAAGTATTGAACGAAAAAGGAGAACCTGCCAGCAGACGGATCATTTCTGAACACAGCAAAAATACCCAAACCTCGTTAACTCCTCAGCAGGTCAGAAGCCGTCTCGACTATTTGGAGAAAAAAGATTATGTCACCAAAAGCCGCGGACGCGCAGGCACAAAAATTACCTTTGAGGGCTTGAGCTTTATAGATACGTTAAAAAATCAAATGATCTAGCGATCGAAAGGAGAATGTACTTGTTTACAATCAAAGAAGAGATCGCCAATGCGATTACACACGGCATCGGTGTCCTCTTATCCATCCCAGCATTAGTGTTTCTAATCATATTTGCGGCTAATTACGGGTCTGCATGGGACATTGTCAGCTTTACAATATTCGGTGTCTCTATGCTGCTGTTATATTTGAGCTCCACCCTGCTTCACAGCATCACACATAAAAAAACGAAGGACATTTTGGAGATTATTGATCATAGCGCGATTTACGTACTCATCGCCGGAACCTACACGCCTTTTTTGCTTGGACCGCTGAAAGGCACACTCGGCTTTACCCTGTTGGTTATCGTATGGTCACTTGCCCTAGGCGGAATCGTTTTTAAAATTTTCTTTGTGAAACGGTTTATCCTATTGTCAACCTTCGTGTATTTAGTCATGGGGTGGCTGATGATTATTGCAGTTAAACCTTTATATGCTTCACTGAGCGGAGCGGGATTCAGCCTCCTTTTTCTCGGCGGCATTTTATACTCTGTCGGAACCATCTTTTACATTTGGAAAAAGATCCCCTTCCATCACGCCATTTGGCACAGCTTTGTATTGGGCGGGAGCGCTGCCATGTTTTTCTGCGTGCTCTTCTATTGTGTAAAGGTGCCGTTCCTTTCGTAACAGTAACAGAAAAGCGCAGTCTTCACGACTGCGCTTTTTTATGCACGTAATTGTTTTTCATTGGCAGGTATATAAGCTTTTGAAAAGGACAATTCAATGTCTGCCGGTTTTAAGCGTTTAAAAAACGAGCCCTTTTGCATGTTATCTGTTCCTTTCGTTTCCACCATCACCAACGGAAGATGATAGCGGGCCGCAAGTTCTATAGGATCAATAGAACCATCTAGTGAAAGAATCAGGCTTTGTCCCTTTTCCAGCTGTTTTGTCACATCTTCATATACCTTTTCTGAATCACCGTCTGAAATCACATCCATCCGATCCAGCCATTGCCCGATAAAAGGCAAGCGGAACACTTTTGGGTTGGCGATAAAGCCGGCCGGTTCCTCAATATATCCAGCAATTAAGGCCAGTTCAGCCAAACGCAAACGGGGATGCACATACAAAACAGGACCGTGTGGTATTGGCTCTGGCTGATGGATCGTCACAACTGAACCGGAGATGCCGATACAGCCTTCCAAAAACGCCTTTGGCTGTTCGTACACAAGAGTCATCTGTTTTTTGTATGACAGACGGGGATCGAGCATTGTTTGATTAAATAATTGTTTCATATTTTTTAACAGCATATACACAATATAAACCACTAGAAGGCTGTAGCGAACCAATTAAAATCCTCCCGCTTTAGAAGAATTCTTTTTTTCATACATTAGAAATTCGTAATCATACGGGTTTTTTTCGTCTTTGATCCCCTGCTCAGAAGAAACCAGCTTCCAATTGGATTCATCAAATTCAGGGAAATGACGGTCACCCTCAAACTCGTGATGAATTTTCGTCATATACAGTCTGTCCGCATAAGGGAAAAGGTCCGTATAGAGCTGAGCCCCTCCGATCACAAAGCATTCTTCAGGGCCTGAACAAATGTCCAGTACATCCTTTAATGAACCGACAACCGTGCATCCCGAAAATTCTGAAGCCGGCGCTGAGGTAACGACAATATTTTTCCGATTTGGAAGCGGACGTCCGATCGATTCAAATGTTTTTCGGCCCATAATGATTGAATGGCCCGATGTTACTTTCTTAAAGTATGCAAGATCATTGGGCAAATGCCACGGCAAATCATTGTCTTTGCCGATAAGCCTGTTGGCATCCATCGCAAAAATGAATGAAATCATACGCTGACCGCCCCTTTTATATGAGGATGCGGATCATAATCCTCGATGATAAAGTCCTCAAATGCAAAGTTGAAAATAGAATCAACCTTTCTGGCGAAACGAAGCTGCGGAAGCGGTCTAACATCTCTTTCCAGCTGCAAATTGACTTGTTCAATATGATTTTGGTAGATATGAACATCACCAAACGTATGGATGAACTCGCCCGGTTCAAGCCCAGTCACATGAGCAATCATCATGGTTAGCAGGGCATAAGATGCAATATTAAACGGCACACCTAAGAAAACGTCGGCAGAGCGCTGATACAGCTGACAGGACAGCTTGCCGTCAGACACATAGAATTGGAACAGGCAATGGCACGGCGGCAACGCCATTTTATCAATTTCACCAACATTCCAGGCGCTGACGATTAAGCGTCTGGAGTTCGGATTTGTCTTAATATCTTCAATAAGACGGGAAATTTGATCAATGGTTTCTCCATCAGCTCCCCGCCAAGAACGCCATTGGGAGCCATATACAGGTCCAAGTTCACCGTTTTCATCAGCCCACTCATTCCAGATTCGCACTCCGTTTTCCTGCAAATAGCGTACATTCGTATCTCCTTTTAAGAACCACAGCAATTCATGCGCAATTGATTTAAAGTGGAGTTTTTTAGTGGTGAGCATCGGAAAGCCTTCCCGTAAATTAAATCTCATTTGATATCCGAAAGTGCTGATTGTTCCGGTCCCTGTCCGGTCTCCCTTTTTCTCACCATGCTCTAAAACATGTCTGCATAAATCCTTATACTGTTTCATTTTTTTCATCCTTTAAAAGTAGTCTTCTAGTAGTGTAACACAATAAAAAATCATTTCTGAACCCAGAAATGATTTTTTTATAGTCAGCTGACGACAGGCTTTTCATCCTGTTCTTTTTCTTCATCTTGCAGATCCTGATGCGTATGGGCAATTCTGCTCGCCGCTGCTGCAGCAAGAGCTGCCACAATATCATCCAAAAAGGTGTGAATACCGTCTGGACTTTCATCAAGTTCCTTAATAATTCCAATCTTCTCTTTATCCAAATAACCGAAATTGGTCAAACCGATCGACCCGTACACATTAACGATTGAAAGCGGGATAATTTCATCTATGCCGTAAAGCGGTTCATCCGTTTCAACAAGGTGTTGCAGCGGTTCGGGGAGAAGCTTCTGTTCTGCAAGCTGATCGAGTGCAAGGCCTGTCAAAACAGCATGAATAATTTCACGTTTGTTCAGGACTTTTTCTACATTCTCCATGCAAACACTAAGCGGCAGATTTGGATTGTATTTTTCCTGAAGTTTTTGAACAATCCGTGCAATATCTTCTATCATAACGCCCCGTTTGTTCAGCATATCCTTTGTTATATCGACCATTTCATTCATTGTGTACTTTTTCATGTCTAATGGCATCTCCTTTAGGCACTCATCCAGTTGGGAGGCGTGTTGCGGTCCCAGTAAATGCTCCCAAGCTCATGATGTGATTGAAATCCATCTTCTGCTGTATGATAATGAAAATTAAACCAGTAGCCGTCATGCGGCGGATGGTCTCTTCGCACATGGAATCTGAGAAGATCTTCTCCAGTTGTCCGATTGTAAACGTTGAAAATTTTTTCCGTTTTGCCCGCTGAAGGCATGTTTGAGATCACAACATCTTGGTACGCCTCATCATCTTGCAATGTCGCTAAATATTCACTAATCACATTTTCGATTTTTGGCAGGATCTCTTTCCGATAGTCATCCTCAATGACCGGAGCGATTCTGCTGCCGAATTTTAAAAAGGACTGATCCTCAGCGCTGTCAAGGAGCTGTTCCTTGTACGATTGAAAAAGCAGTTCAGGATTTTGCCTGTCATCCGACTCATCATCGTACAGGTCATGCTCATCATAAAAAGCGGTGTAATCATTCTGCTCAAGACTGCTCGGCTGTCCGGAAGGCTTGTCCGCCATAAGGGCAGCCGGAGGAGATACGAGCCCGAACGTTACAATGGTAAATAAAACCACAAGGGTCTTTCTCATCCACAATTTCATGACTGCTTATTCCTCTCTATTTTATTGTCATGTTTCTCTTATTTTAGCACATCCAAAACATGCAAGTCATGTACTATATGAAACTGATATGCAAATTAGGAGATTCGTTGCTATGCACTTTGTGTAAAAACGCTTACAATATTCAATGAAAGGAGGCTTTCCGCATGATTGACGCTCTGTTTGCCACAGTTTCACTCTTAACATTATTATACTTTGTCGTCATGGAGGTCACCGATTAACAGAAAGCCCGTGATATGAATCACGGGCTTGTTTGAATGACGCCATAATGGAACAGTGCTGTTTTTCTTTTCATGACGTTAAAACCAAACTGTTCAAACCGCGGACTTTTCCAGTGGTCTTTTAGCACAACGCTTTTTCTGGCGACTCGTACCGCTTCATTGATACATCCTTCGTGTAAAACTGAATCCTCTGCCAAATCACGTAAAGGCGCGATGCCGTCAGAGGTCTCTACAGGTTCATGAAACATTGGATCGAAATAAACCACATCAACAGAGTTGTCAGGAAGCTGTTTGATGTATTCTAAGCAATCACCATTCTTCACCTGGATTCTTCTCATCGCAGTTTGAAGCTCTTCTATACCCGTTTCCCATGAATGCAGCCCCATCCTCACTAAAACAGACACAAGATGGTTTTTTTCAATCCCAACAACAGAACCCGTTTCGCCTACTGCCATACTTGCGATAATGGCATCTGACCCCAGCCCGAGTGTGCAATCTAAAAACGTATCCCCTTCAGATAAGCCGGCAGCCCGAAGCATAGGCTCTTGCTCTCCCTGTAAGAAGCGTTTGGCTCTAAACATCGCTGTATTCGGATGAAAAAAGAATTTGGCACCTTGTTTCGTATACAGCTCAAACCGCTCTTTGCCGACCACAAGCAAATCACGTTCAGCTGACCTCAGCAGGTGTTCAACCGTTTGTTTATTCCGGCCGCAGTATGGCATATTTAGCTCTTTAGAAAGCTGCTTTGCGGTTTTTATGGTGTGTTCAGACGGTCTATAGCTTGTTGTTATCATCTTCTGTACTCCCAAAAAGAAAATGCCCGGAAAACGGGCATTTAGCAGTGCGCATCGAAGGCAGCAGTCAGATTTTTCATGATTTCTTCCATATCGTGTCCTTCAATTTCATGACGCGGAATAAAATGTACGACTTCTTTGCCTTTCAAAAGAGCCATTGATGGTGAAGAAGGCTCCTGGCCAGTAAAATACTCACGCATTTTCGCAGTAGCTTCTTTATCTTGGCCCGCAAAAACAGTCACCGTATTGTCAGGTGTTTTGTCATTCTGGAGGACTGCCTGTGTAGCCGCAGGACGCGCAAGGCCTGCCGCGCAGCCGCATACAGAGTTAACGACTACAAGAGTTGTGCCCTCTGCCTTTTCCATAAAGTTTTCTACTTCTTCTGCTGTTGTTAACTCTTCAAAACCTGCTCCAGTCAGCTCGCGGCGCATCGGTACGACAAGCTGGCGCATGTATTCTTCATAAGCCATTGACATAAAAAAAGCCCCCTCTAGTATCCTTCATCTGAAGTAAAGGATACTATAGAGAGGGCCGGATTTCAAATGTTCACGCCTTAAAATATAGAAGTAAGTGTCCCCAGCTGTCTAGATTTTCATAATACCGCCGGTGTTGGCACTTGTCACAAGTTTAGAATAACGTGCCAGGTAGCCGGTTTTCACTTTCGGTTCAAAACCTTTCCAGTTCGCTTTTCGTTTTTCCCACTCTTCTTCTGGCACTTGTACATCCAAGATACGTTTTTCAATATCAACGATAATATGGTCTCCGTTTTCAACAAAGGCAAGTGGCCCGCCCTCAGCGGCCTCAGGTGATACGTGGCCGATTGAGAGGCCACGGGAGGCTCCGGAAAAACGTCCGTCCGTAATCAATGCCACTTTTGGTCCGAGTCCCATTCCAACGATTTGGGATGTTGGCGCCAGCATTTCCGGCATGCCAGGTCCGCCTTTTGGCCCTTCGTATCTGATGATGACAACGTCGCCTTCTTTTACTTTTCGGTTGATAATGCCGTCAAGCGCCTCGTCCTGAGAATCGAATACGACAGCCGGCCCTTCGTGTCTTGTAATCCCATTCTGTACGCCGCCTGTTTTAATGATAGCGCCGTCCGGAGCTAGATTACCGAATAAAACAGCAAGGCCTCCCTTTTCAGTGAATGGTTGATCCAGCGGGTGAATGACGTCATAATCCTTTACTTCATGTCCGGCAATGGTTTCTCCAAGAGTTTTTCCTGTAACAGTCAGCGCGTCTAAATGAAGCGCTCCTTCTTTCTTGGAAAGCTCATTCAGAGCCGCTGACACGCCGCCCGCTTCATGAAGATCTTCAATAAACACATCCGATGCAGGCGCCAGCTTGGCCAAGTGCGGCACGCGCTCAGCGACTTCGTTAATGCGTTCTAAAGAGTATTCAACGCCGGCTTCGTTTGCAAGGGCAAGGGTATGAAGAACGGTATTTGTAGAACCTCCGAGCGCCATATCGAGTGCAAACGCGTTATCAATCGCTTTTACTGTAACGATATCACGCGGTTTGATATCTTTGCGAATCGTTTCCATTAATTGCGCAGCCGATTTTCTCACAAACTCTTTGCGTTCCGGAGATGTCGCCAGAATGGTTCCATTACCCGGCAAGGCAAGACCAAGTGCTTCTGACAGACAGTTCATTGAGTTCGCCGTAAACATGCCTGAGCAAGACCCACACGTTGGGCATCCGAACTGCTCTAGTTCTTGAAGCTCGTTTTCGTTGATTTTCCCTGCTTGGTAGGCGCCTACCCCTTCGAATACTGAGGAAAGGGAGATTTTTCGCCCGTCACTTGTTCTTCCTGCCGCCATCGGTCCGCCGCTGACAAAAATCGTCGGAATGTTGATGCGCATTGCCGCCATAAGCATTCCCGGTGTGATTTTGTCGCAGTTCGGAATACAGACCATTCCGTCAAACCAGTGTGCGGATACAACCGTTTCCACAGAGTCTGCGATAATTTCACGGCTTGGCAGCGAATATCTCATACCGATATGCCCCATTGCGATGCCATCATCTACCCCAATGGTATTAAATTCAAACGGCACGCCCCCTGCTTCTCTGATTGCTTCTTTTACGATTTTCCCAAACTCCTGCAAGTGAACATGACCGGGAACGATATCAATGTATGAATTACACACCGCAATAAACGGCTTGCCGAAATCCTCTTCTTTTACCCCTGCTGCACGAAGCAAACTGCGGTGCGGAGCTCTATCGATTCCTTGCGTGATCATATTACTGCGTAATTCTGCCATGGTGATCCTCCTAAATTCTTTCAATTATTTGATTGGATTTTATTTTGACAATTTTCAGTTTATTTATGGGCTATTTTTGCAAATAAGATAAATACAGGCCGCCCTCACCTTGTTTTGTTCTTTCGTGTTTTTATATTTATATAGCTTTCTTTCGATTTGAACCCTCCAACTATTAATATTGTTACTTACTATAAATAGTTTTCGGATATTTTTCAACAATATTCGAAATAATTTTTATAAAAAGCGAATTCACATAAAAAAGGTGCATGATCTGCACCTTTTTTATCTCTATTCGCCTTTTTTTCTGCTTTCCGTCATTTGTTTCCAAACAGAACCTTTTGCTTCTTCTCCATGCTCAATACGTTCAAGCGCCATTTTGACTTGAAGGCTGACCTCAAATTCGGGGTCATCTTCGGCAGCGCGCAAAGCTTCAATTGCACTTTCATCGCCGACTTCGTACAGGAACATGGCCGCACGCCAGCGAACAAGCTTGCTGGAGTCGCTTAACGACTTGATCATAGCAGGAATGGCTTGAGGATCGCCGATATCAGACAGGCAGTCTCCGGCCGTTCTTCTGACTGATACAGCTTTGTCCTCAAGTGCTTTATACAATAGAGGAAGAACATCAGGTGTTTCAATCATTCCTAAGTACACAACAGCCTGTCTTCTGATGGACACCTTTGGATCATCCAATGCCTTCTGTAAAACCGGGATATCCTCTTCTTTCGGATCCATCTGTTCCAAGTGTGCATAACGCTTTTTCCAGTCCTCATCATCCAGCATGTCAAGCGTTACTTTATACGCTTTGCGCTGTACAGCTTGTTTTGCTTCGCCCTTTCCTTGAGCGGCTGCTTCAGTCAGTCGTTTCAGCCGTTCATCACTGTATGCCGCCTGAAGCTCTTCTGTCACGTCATGGCCGATTTCATCAAAGTCACCGAATCTGACACCCTGTTCTTTCCAAGCCCGCTCAAACACAACATTGGAAGCTTCAGATCTAAGTTTTAAGATCGCCTGCTGAAAGCGTTCAGGTAAGCCGAAGCGTTCTTCCCGCTCTCCATCGGTTAATTTAACTTGCATAGGAATGCCGCTGAACATCTGCACAAAAACTTTTACCTCTCCAAAAGATTCTTGATCAGAACGATTTTCTTCTGCGCTTTCAGCACTTTCCATCCCAAATGCAGTGCGGACTTGCGGTAAAATGTCTTTCCAGTCGTATCTTGCATTCCGTTCAACAGCAAGAAAATCTGCGACGTGATATACCCCTTTAACTCCATCTATTTTAAGGATTTCCGCTATAACAGGCGGTGCGCCTTCTGCTTGCTCAAGTTTATAGTTATTGCTTTTGCCCGCCGGAAGCTCTTCCGTTAAGATGACTTTCATTGTATTCGGGCTTGGTGTAGGTTCAATTGATTTTATCTTCATGATCGTCCTCCTATAGCATATCTGTGACTTATTCTATCATAGTCGCTCCAAGCCTTCTATTACGACGTTTTGGCATCAATCCCGGGTATTTCTTTTTCTAATTGGCGGACAAACTGAAGCATAAAATTGTGTCTTTCTTCTGCCAGTTCCCGTGCAGTGTCTGTATTCATCATATCTTTCAGCCGCAGCAGCTTATAAAAAAAATGAGAGTAGGCGCTTTGATCATCTCCATAAAGGCCATGCCCTTTTGCGCCCGCAAACATGAAAGCTCTCGCAATGCCGACAGCACCAATCGCATCAAGTCTGTCAGCATCCTGTACGGCTTTTCCCTCAATTGAGAGCGGCTCCTTCGCCAGCTTTTCCCTGTCTCGAAAGGACATCCTTGTTATAATATGAATCACTCTGTCAGCATTCTCTTTTCCTACTCCGAAAAAAACGAGCTGGTCATATACTTCGTTCACAGAAAGCCTGACCGTGTCAGGCAGCTTCACATCAATTAAATCATGAACCAAAGCCGCGGTTTCAACAATGAACAAATCCGCTTTTTCCTTTTCTCCAATATACGCTGCAAGATCTGCTACTCTTGATACATGATGCCAGTCATGTCCAGAGCTTTCGTCAGTCAGGATAGATTGAACCCATGTCCTGATTTGCTCTGCCTGCTTCAATTCCTTCACAAAAACACCCTCTTTATTGCTCTAATAGCTTCACGATAGCGTCTTCCAGCTCTTTCGGATTTGTATTTGGTGAATAACGGCCAACGATTTCTCCATTTCTATCCACTATAAATTTCGTGAAATTCCACTTGATCGCCTTAGTTCCCAGCATCCCTTTCGCATGTTCTGTCAAATACATAAACAGCGGGTGGGCGTTTTTCCCGTTTACATCCACTTTTGAAAACATAGGAAATGTAACACCGTAATTTGTTTCACAAAATTCCTGTATGTCAGCCTCTTCACCAGGCTCTTGGTTCATGAATTGATTACAGGGGAACCCTAAGATCTCCAGCCCCTCCTGCTGATATGTATCATATAATTCCTGCAGCTGCTTCAATTGGGGAGTAAAACCGCACTTACTTGCTGTATTCACGATCATCAGTACCTTTCCCGCGAAAGGCTGAAGTGTCATGTCTTTCCCTGTTATTGTACGTACCTTTATTTGATAAATAGACATGTAAGTCCCTCCTATGTCCTTGGTGCTGATTATTTTACCTTTTTTAAATCTCAATTCAAAATGTAAACATCAATTAAGAACTCATAAGAAACTTAACAATATGAGCGTCCGTTCATTATCAATTCATATGGCTCATTTTTTATCTTATCATTCTATAAAACATTACAATTCCCTCTGACATCATGGAAAATCATTTTACTGTGAAACCAAAAGGCGTGTCAGTGCGTTTTATTTAAAGAGTTTTCTGTTGTTTCCCCCTCAACACGCATAGATAGATTGAAAATTGGCGTGAAAATTCCTATAATGAAGAAAATTAACGGGGAAATAATGGAGGTGGCACGTTGCCTATTAATATACCAACACACCTGCCGGCAAAACAGGTGCTTGAAAGTGAACAGATATTTGTAATGGATGAAAGCAGAGCATTTCATCAGGATATCCGGCCGCAAAAAATTATTATATTAAATTTGATGCCGAAAAAAATCCAAACAGAGACTCAGCTTCTCAGATTGCTTGGAAATTCGCCTTTACAGGTTCATTTCACATTTTTAATCCCAAGCACACACACGCCGAAAAATACTGCGAGAGAACACCTTGACGAATTTTACACGACTTTTTCCAATATCCGTCACAAGAGGTTTGACGGCATGATTATCACCGGTGCGCCGATCGAGCATTTGGCGTTTGAAGAGGTTTCATATTGGGAAGAGCTCAAGGAAATCATGGAGTGGAGCAAAACAAATGTCACTTCAACCTTGCATATTTGCTGGGGTGCTCAAGCAGGTTTGTATTACCATTACGGTGTGGAAAAAATTCAAATGCCGAAAAAAATCTTCGGTGTGTTCGAACATACCGTTCTTTCAAAACACGAAAGATTGGTAAGAGGTTTTGACGAGCTATACTACGTGCCGCATTCCCGGCATACAGATATAAATATGGAACAGCTTCAAGCAGTGCCCGAGTTAAACATTCTTACCGCATCAAAGGAAGCCGGGGTTTGCTTAATTGTGTCTAAAGACGAAAAACAAGTCTTTTTGACAGGGCACCCTGAATATGATACAAATACGCTTCTTCAAGAGTATGAAAGAGATTTGGAACGAAACCTTTCTACTGTCGAGGCACCTAAACATTATTTTGCAAAAGGCAGCAACGAGCCAGTGAATCGCTGGAAAGCGCATGCCACATTATTGTTTATGAATTGGCTGAATTATTACGTTTACCAGGAAACTCCTTATGAATGGGACTAATTTTTCTTTTTTTAGTGATACGCTGAGCAAAAAATATGATAAAATACATCTGATTCAGTCTGCGTATAACAAAAATTTAAAATACTGGAATCCAAATCATTTAAAATTAGCTTAACTTTTTCACTGCATTAATAATTCGATTATGTATTTGTGTTATGTTTATGTATAGACAATAACTCCTTACGATGCATGAAGCTTGCTTGTTGTTGATTACATTGAGGTGAATTTACTTGAATACCAATAAAAGAGTATTAATTTTGACTGCAAATTACGGAAATGGACATGTGCAGGTAGCCAAAACACTATATGAACAATGTGTACGGCTCGGCTTTCAGCATGTAACAGTTTCTAATTTGTACCAAGAGTCAAATCCGATTGTTTCAGAGGTAACTCAATACCTTTATTTAAAAAGCTTCTCAATCGGGAAACAGTTTTATCGTTTGTTTTATTACGGAGTTGACAAAATCTATAATAAACGTAAATTCAATATTTACTTTAAAATGGGTAATAAAAGATTGGGCGAACTTGTCGATGAACATCAGCCCGATATTATTATTAATACATTTCCGATGATCGTCGTGCCTGAATACAGACGCCGAACTGGAAGAGTCATTCCTACCTTCAACGTTATGACTGATTTTTGTCTTCATAAAATTTGGGTTCACGAAAACGTGGATAAATATTATGTGGCGACAGATTACGTGAAGGAAAAACTGCTGGAGATCGGCACTCATCCAAGCAACGTAAAAATCACAGGAATTCCAATCAGGCCGCAATTTGAAGAATCCATGCCGGTTGGCCCGATATATAAAAAGTACAATCTTTCACCAAACAAAAAAGTGCTTCTGATCATGGCAGGTGCTCACGGTGTATTAAAGAACGTAAAAGAGCTGTGCGAAAACCTTGTCAAAGATGACCAAGTGCAAGTGGTTGTCGTGTGCGGGAAAAATACGGCTTTAAAAGAATCTTTGAGTGCGCTTGAGGCGGAAAATGGTGACAAATTAAAAGTTCTGGGCTATGTGGAGCGCATTGATGAGCTATTCCGAATCACAGATTGCATGATTACCAAGCCCGGCGGCATTACTTTGACAGAAGCCACAGCCATTGGAGTGCCTGTCATTCTGTACAAACCCGTGCCTGGACAGGAAAAAGAAAATGCAAACTTCTTTGAAGACCGCGGAGCTGCCATCGTTGTGAACCGTCATGAAGAGATTCTCGAGTCAGTCACTTCCCTTCTTGCAGATGAAGATACCTTGCATCGCATGAAGAAAAACATTAAGGACCTTCATTTAGCAAACTCCTCTGAAGTGATTTTAGAGGATATCCTGAAGGAATCAGAAATGATGACTACCAAACAAAAAGCCAAAGTGCTATCGTAATGGCGTACTTGAGAGCATACGAAAATCGTGTGCTCTTTTTATTTATATTCAGCCATTAATAAAAGCGGTTACATTTTTTTATGAAACTTGCCCTTCTTTTGAAAAATAAGCCGTTTCGAAACTTGACGGGTGCTCCCAGATGGTGTATAGTTGAACCATCATTTAACAATGAATCAAAGTTAGATGATGACAAAATTTTTTTTAGCACATGGGTGCTACAGTACTAGGAGGAATTAAGCAATATGCAAAACGGTAAAGTAAAATGGTTCAACAACGAAAAAGGATTCGGCTTCATTGAAGTTGAAGGCGGAGACGATGTATTTGTTCACTTCACAGCTATCGAAGGAGATGGATACAAATCATTAGAAGAAGGACAAGAAGTTTCTTTTGAAATTGTCGAAGGTAATCGTGGACCTCAAGCTTCTAATGTTGTAAAACTCTAAACTCAATACATGATGATGAGATGACAAATAGAGGAGAGGCATTCGCCTCTCCTATTTGATTTTCATCTGGATTTCAATCGCCAAAATGTTTTGTTTACACCTCTGTTCAATCTCTTCAACATACTTTTCCATTGATGGTTTTCCTTTTTTCGCGATATCCGCCAGTTCTTCTAAATCACTGTATATTTCTATAAATGTTTTGTGAAGGATCAACTTCAAGTCTTTATCATCCATAGCTGCGTTCCCCTTCTCTATCAAGATACCTCAAATAGTAAAACAGTCCTATTTATTCTGGTTCAATAGTTATATCGGCTTATTTTTATTTTCTTTTCTATTTTGGTACATAAATTTCAAAAAAACTCTGCAAAATAATGGCGGAGGTGTTTTTTGTGACTTCAGAATTTCATAATGAGGATCAGACTGGCTTTACGGATAAGCGGCAGCTGGAACTAGCGGTGGAAACAGCGCAGAAAACAACAGGCGCCTCGACGAGAGGCCAAAGCAAAACATTAGTCGACTCTGCATACCAAGCCATTGAGGATGCTAGAGAACTGTCACAATCTGAAGAGCTGGCAGCTCTCGATGATCCTGAATTTGTAAAGCAGCAACAGCAGCTGCTAGATGACAGCGAGCATCAGCTGGATGAATTCAAAGAATAAAAACCGCAGCTTCTGCGGTTTTTATTTTTAGTGATTGGTTAAGACATCTCCGTATTGTTTCAGCTTTTCACCAACCGTACATTTATTGATACAAAATGAATGCGCATAAGTTTTGCCAAATTCTTTGCGAAACTGCTTCTTAATAAAACAGTCCTTGCAATATTCATCGTGCAGTTCTGTCAGTTCTTTAAAGATCATTTTCTTATCCAATATCGTCATCTCCGTTACGGTCTAATTTCGTGTGGCTTTCTACGAATTGATGGGATAGAATTTTTTTAGCGAGGCCGTCAGCTTCCTGATTGTCTTTTCGTTGTATTGTTTCGTAGGTTGGAGTAAGCTTCAGCGATTCAAGGAGTGCTTCTATTTTGTCCAGCCATTCATTATGAGATGGATCATAACAAGGCCAGCTGCCGTCAAGCTGATTCAGCACAACAAGCGAGTCCCCTTTGATTGTAATTGAATTTCTGCTTGCCCCAAGCTCTCTTACTTCTCTTATTGCTTCATAAAGCGCTGCGTATTCAGCTTCATTATTGGTTTTCAGCCGGAAGCTTTTATTTTTTCTCAAGCGATGCCGGGTTCCTCCCAGTGAATAATAGATGACGATCCCGAGACCGGCCAGTTCGCTCTCCTTATCGAAACTGCCGTCAAAATAAACAGTAATGTCATCAGGCTCTTGAGCAAGCTCCTCTGTCAGCTTTTCCAATTCCTTCAGCGTCCAGCTGCCGCCTTTCTCGTCTTCGAACTCTAGCTCTTTCATGTATGGAAAACGTCCAAGTTCTCTGGCGAGCATACGTGCCTGCTGTGCTGTCAGCCAGTCTTCGCTAAAAAATGAGACGGATCCTGTTCCTTTTGCTTCTATTTTCAAATGCGGTCTGAGCTTCATTACAATCACCTTACCATTCATTAGTTGCCGGGCATATGCTATAATCAAACCAATCTTACCCCGGAAAGGAAGCTTTTTCATCTTGTTTAATAATTCGTTTTGGATCTTTTTTGCGATCATTCATTTTATCATTGTTCTTTTATTTTATAAAGGATTTGGCAAAATGGGACTGTTTGTTTGGATCGGTTTTGCGACAGTCTGCGCCAACCTCCAAGTCGTCAAAACAGTCGAACTGTTTGGCTTAACAGCGACACTCGGGAATGTGATGTATGGCACAATCTTTTTTGCGACAGATGTGCTGAATGAAAAATACGGACCAGCTGAAGCCAGAAAAGCGGTATGGCTCGGATTCTCAACGCTCCTGACGCTGACATTTGTCATGCAGGGCGTGCTGCTTTTCGAACCGGCTTCCAGCGACATATCACAAACAGCGCTGGAAACGATTTTCGGATTCCTTCCGCGAGTTGCGTTAGGAAGTCTGCTTGCCTTTATCTTCAGCCAAACGCTGGATGTTTATGTATATTCGGCAATAAGAAGGATATTTCCTTCTGATCGGCTTTTATGGCTCAGAAACGGCGGCAGTACAGCAGTCAGCCAGTTGTTTGATACATTCATATTCACTGCAGTCGCCTTTCTCGGCATTTATCCGGCAGGCGTGTGGCTTCATATTTTTATTTCTACATATTTGATTAAGTTTGCGGTATCTTTAATTTCATTGCCTTATGCCTATGCAGCCAAAAAAATGATACCTAATGATGAAAGGAGTTTATAATGCCTACAGAAATATATGTAGACGGCGCAAGCGCCGGTAATCCAGGGCCTTCCGGTATCGGCATTTTTATCAAACATGAGGGAAAAGCAGAATCCTTCTCTATTCCAATCGGAGTGCATACAAACCAGGAAGCGGAATTTCTTGCATTAATTGAAGGGATGAAGCTATGTGCAACGCGCGGGTATCAATCGGTTTCCTTTCGAACCGATTCAGATATTGTGGAACGCGCCACTGAGCTTGAAATGGTTAAAAATAAAACGTTTCAACCGTTCGTAGAAGAAATCACCCGATTAAAAGCGGCATTCCCTCTTTTTTTCATCAAATGGATACCGGGCAAGCAAAACCAAAAAGCCGATCTTCTGGCAAAAGAAGCGATTCGGCTGAATGAAAAGAATTAAATCTTGATCATTGGTTCATCCTAATGGCGAGGTGAACTAACATGAAAAAGAAAGATAAAGGCCGGCTGACCGGCGGTGTTACTCCGCAAGGCGACCTGGAAGGCAATACACATAATGACCCTAAAACAGAGCTTGAGGAGAGAGCAAAAAAAAGCAATACAAAACGCTAGAGAAGATCTAAACGATCTCTCTAGCGTTCAGCTTTTCAAGCATACGCTCAATTCCTTTAATTTGGTGGCGGCGAAGCATGTCAGCCGCCTGCTCCATTTGCAAAGTAAATAAAGCGTCTTTCAGTGTGCAGGCCAGCGGCACTGAGCAATGGATTTCCGCAAGCTTCCTCGACATCTCCAAATCGCTTAAACCTTGCTGAATTTTTCCCTGCTGTCCTTTTGGAAGAAGAGAAAGATTTTCCAATAAACGGTCAATCGTTTCGTATTCACGAATCAGTTTGTAGGCTGTTTTTTCTCCAATGCCTTTGACTCCGGGATAGTTATCACTGGAATCACCCATAAGCGCTTTAATATCAATCAAAGCCTTCGGCATTACGCCTGTTTCTTCATAAAAAGTCTCTTTTGTATAGACTTTATAATTTCCGATTCCTTTTTGAAGCAAAGCAACGCTTACTTTATCCGTTAACAGCTGAAGTAAATCTCTGTCCCCTGTTACGACCGTAATGTCCGCTTCATTCGCAAATAAATCGGCAAGAGTACCGATACAGTCATCCGCTTCATAGCCGGCAAAGCCAATATTCATGATTCCAAGCTCTGCGGCTGCTTCCTTTGCCAAATCAAACTGCGGAATCAGCTCCACAGGCGGCGCGCTGCGGTTGGCCTTATAATCTTGAAACAAGTCATTTCGGTACGTTTTGCTCCCCATGTCCCAGCAGCAGACGACGTGTGTCGGCTGGAATGTTTCCACAGCTGTAATCAAATGCTTTAAAAAGCCGTTGACGCCGTTCGTCGGCACCCCGCTGTCATTTATCATAAAGTTGCGATGTACGGCCGTGGCAAAAAAGGCCCGGAATAAAAGAGCCATGCCGTCAACCAGCAATAGTTTATTATTATTCATCAAATAACTCCCTTTTCTTTCATTCCTTCTATTTTATCATAAAGCAGCCCAAAAATAAAAAACAGTATCTCTTTAATTAGAGATACTGTTTGGATATTTATCAATCGTTGTGTCTTTTGTTGCTGGCGATCAGCTTTTCAGCTTCGCGTCCTGCGTAAGAGTCAAAATGGGTTTGAAATCCGTTTTTCTTTTTGGCATTGTTATTCGCCTGTGCATTTCTGTTTCCGAGCTTTGTTCTGCCCAACATGAATCCCCCCTTACGTCGGATGCATATAGTATATGCTTCCGGCAGGAGGTTCACTCGCGACAGGATCATCCAGCTTACATGCGGCTTACGTATTCTCTGACCATTTCTTTTGATACAAGCCGTCTTGTCGGGACGATGCCTTTTTTAGCGAGCTGATTCATTTGCTCGGTAATTTCATTAATTGCATCTGTAGTATAAGGCTCATCGTTTCTGCATTTAGCAACAGCTTCTTCAATCGCCAATTCACGCATATTTTCAAGACGCATAAATGCTTTGATATGCTCGTGCTGTTTTGATGAATGTGCTGAAATTGCTTTATGTACCTCTGACATTAATCGTTCATCTCGCTTTTTTCTATTTAGTCTATCATGACTTGAAATACAAGCCAACTGAAATTTACATTTTTATTGTATTGTCTGAATTTTTCCAGGAGATGCACGCCTGATACGCCATTTCAATCTCTTTCGCATGTTCCCCTTCCGCATATCCTCTTAAATATGTCTCTTTTTGATCCGTTATTTGCGCGATTGCTTTTTCACCCATATCTTCCTGTAAGCGTCTGAGGTGAGCTGTGTAATGAGAGATCAGGCTTTCTTCTTCATTTTTTATCCATGCCTCTGTGATTTTCGTAAGTTTCATCCGTACAGCTTCGATAAAGGCCGATTTTCCTTTCTGCTCAAAAAACTGCTTCGGTGATTTGATCTCTTTTAGTTCCTGCTCAAAAGCACGTTCTTCTATTTCCGGTTCAACTTCCTTCAACTGTATGCCGTTCGAATGCTGATCACCCGCATAAACGGAAAAATAACCGTCCTCGTTTAATGTTTTTTGAAAATGATCCAGCCATTCTTCATTGATATGCCGTTCGATGAAACCGCTCATGCGAACATCAAGCGTTTTGATTTCCTGAATATATTCAAATTGATATTCATGTAAGGCTGTTGTCATCGCCTTACTGACGTTCTTTTTCCAATCCCCGTTTTGCAGCCCGGGATGAAATGCCGATTTTAATAAATCATTTGCAAAATATGATAATCGCTGTGTAATGTGATAAAGCTGCTCTCTTGTATCTTTTTTTACTTTCTCAATGATGGTTTCTGAGTTCCGCCGTTTCTCGATATCGGCCGCTGCCTGCTCAAATGACAGCATAAGGCGCTGTTTCTGCGCTTCCTTCTCTTCTCGGGACTGATGCTGGGATTGGTGAAGCTGAAAAACGGTTTCGCATAGTTTGTCTGCCTCCGAACTGAGCTGCGCTGCTGACGCTTTTTTTACATCCACTTCGATAAACCGGTCTAAGTGTTTTCTTACTTTCGAGAACTGATTGTAAAATGACTCCGGTTTTCCCACCAGTTCCTCCTTACTTGATACGGTAAAGAGCTGCGGCTCATAAACCCCTTCTTTTACAAGCTCTGCGCTGACATAATCGGTCACTGTTTCGAGCTCTGTTTTATCTTTTGCAAGGTCTGCAGCATTAATAATAAAAAACATTTTATCCATGCTGAGCGATTCTTTCACAAGTCCAAGCTTTCGCAAAAATGAACGGTCTCCTTTTGAAAAAGAGTGCTGATAATAAGTCATATAAAAAAATGCATCAGCATCTTTGATATATTGGAATGCCAGTTCTGTATGCCGTTTATTCATGCTGCTCGCGCCGGGTGTATCAACGATCGTAATCCCTTTTTCAGTTAGCGGGCATGTATAGTAGACCGTTACCTCTTTCACAGCACAGGCCGTTGTTTCCTCTGCTACATACGGCTTTAATTCAGAGAGCGGAATCGTTAATTTCTTCTGTTCCTGTATATACTGCTGATACTTCTCGTATGCAAGCAGGAAATTGCTGATCAATTTCACGTGTTCTTCCTGCAGCCTGTTTTTTTTGACTGCCTTTTCCCACTTCTCTGTGAAGGAACGGCCTGCCGGTTCCTTTGGTATTCCGGTGAGCTGCAAAATTTCAGCCGTTATGTCATCCTCTGTCTTAAACACTACATCCGCTGTTTTGTTTAAGTTGCCATTGATTGGCTTTGTGATCTTGTTAATTGTCGCTGTGGTTGGCGTTGGTGAGGATGGCAGCACTCTTTCGCCGACAAGCGCATTGGCAAATGATGATTTCCCCGAGCTAAAGCCTCCAAAAAGAGCGAGTGTAAATTTCCGTTCCTCAAGCCTTTTCACCCTTTCACGAAACGCTGAAGTTTGCTTTAACAACATGCTGCATTCGCCTAAAAGGTCAGACAAAGTGTAAAAGCGTTTGATTTGGTCTTGAAGCGGCATTTCTTGTTCCATTTTGATTTCTGATTTCGGCATCGGCTGCGCCGTCAGCTGGCTTCGGCCTTGTTTCTGCTCTGGAGCCGCCACTCTTGTTTTCTTCGATTTAAACCATTCTGTGTCTATATGCATTGGGCATGCGGACTCTTCTTCCCAAATGGCCCACAGGCGATCGGTTTTCTCTCGGGCATTATTCTCTAAACGCGCCTGTTCTTGAAGAAAGACAAGTTTTTCTGATTCTTGGACGAGCCGGTCGTTAATTGTTTGCACATCTTTGGAAACACGCTCTTTCACCATAGCGGAGAGCACCTTTATGATGTCTGCGGCTTCTCTTTTCGCCTCTTTCCGGATGAGCTCTGCCAAGTCTTTTGTATATTGCAATACATATTCAGAGGAAAAGGCTGCACCATGCTTGACCGCGCGTTCAATGATGCTTATATCAAGCGGTGTGCGATAGGCCTGAATCAGCTTTTCACTTTCAGCGGTATAGACATCAAATACCTTGGCGAGTTTATGAAGCGTGTCTATCATATGCCAATCCGCTTCGGCCTCTGTTCGTTTTGCCACATCAGAGAAAAAAGCATTCCGCCTTTTATCTCTTTCCTGTGCAGTTTTCGCTTTAGAAAAGAAAAAGCCGGTTTTAAAAGAAGGCTCTTGTGATTCTAAAAATGCAGCTGCCAATTCACGCATTTCAAAAGGCGTCAGGTTTGCGTTTTTTAAAATACGATTGATTTCTTCCTGCATCCTCTTCTCTGCCTCAGTCGTTTGTTTTTCGGCCTCATTCAATTGATCACGCAGCGATTGGACCAGTCCAATTTGGATATTAAGCTGTTCAGCGAAACTCGGAGCACCTGTTTCGTCTTTCTTCAGCATTTCCGTATGTTCCTTTAGCAGATTACGGACTTTTTGTTCCGTTAAAGCCTGCATATTGCTTTTTGATTGCTGTTCTATTCTTCTTAACTCTTCTCTCAGGGCCCCCATCTGATTGAACGGGTGATCCGGTTCTGTTACTGATGTAAAATAGAGCGCTTCCCTTGAAATCCCTTCATTGCAAAGCATCTCCTCTACCTGCGCTTGATAGTCTCCAAATTTCGTCTCCGTCTCATCATGGCGGTCAATTTGATTGACGATAAAATACACATTCGGAATGCTTTCTTTTATTGATCTGAGAAACTTTACATTTTCCTCAGAGTGCACGTGATTATAGTGAACGACGTAAAACAGCGCATCCGCTTGGTGAAGAATAGAAGCAGCCGATAGAAAATGAGCATCATCTGTTGAATCTATCCCTGGAGTATCAATATACGCAACCCCGGAATCAATCTCAGTATACCTGTCAAAAATTTCGACGCTTTCAATCTGTTCCCCGTCTTTACAATATTGCTGCACCTTGTCTTTCTGGTAAGTCCCTTCCAGCTCAGCACACGTTCCGTCTGTTGTATGAAGCCGAACTCGCTTTTCCCCGTTTCTGATCACAACAAGGTTAGCGCTTGTCGGAATCGGGCTTGTCGGCAAAATATTCTCCATTAACAGGCAGTTCAGCAGTGACGATTTTCCCGCTGAATAATGCCCGGTAAACGCGATATAAACCTCTTCATCAGCCGCTTTTTTCATGACCGCAGCCAGTTTAGCAGCCCTTTGTTCATCTTGATTCTCAATAAATTGCTTATAAAGTTCCCCAGTTTTATGCAAAAGCTCTTTTCTGTTTTGATCTGTCATAAGTCTGAACCCCTTTGTGCCATTTCAATTGTGAACCTTTTTCGAAAGATCTGAATTCATTCCCTTTTCATTTTACACAAGAATAAACCAAATTTCTTTAGGAGAATAGAAAAAAGCCGCCATTACGGCAGCTTCTATAAAAGAAAATCTGCAACTTTTATAAGTTCCAGATTCATCAAACAGATTTATTAGAGATTCCTTTTAATACAAAACCAATTAATACACTATATGTACAAACCGCTCCAAGCAAAAACAGCATTGTCATTTGCTTCACCATCCTGATTGAGAATCTTTTTCAAATTCATTTTAACATGATTGAGAATGATTTTCAATCGCTATTTTACGCTGTATTCCTGTAATGCTTTGTCTTCTGCGCGAATTCTGACGCTTAACAACACGGCATTGAAAATGGAAAACAGACACATGGTGACGTATGCTTGATAAAGCAGCGGAATCAGCAAAATTTCAAGTATAACAACAACATAGTTTGGATGTTTCATCCATTTATATGGACCTTTTTTTACAAGCTCTACGCCTGGAACAACAAGGATTTTCGTATTCCAATATGCCCCTAAGGAACAAAGCGCCCAATACCGTACGATCTGTACGCTTAAAATAACTGCAGCGATACCGAGCCACCAGCTGGACGGCTGTTTATTCATCAGCAGCACCTCGGCAATTAAGGACAGGAAAAAAAGGATATGCATCGTAATGATATACGGATAGTGGCTCTCGCCAAATTCAATTGCTCCTTGCTTCTTTACCTTTTGTTCGTTTTGCCTGGCCACTGCCATTTCTGCTGCTCTTTGAACAATGAGAATGGCGATCAACAACCAAAACATGAGTCAAGCCCCCTTTTCCCAGCTGAATAATAGCAACTCTGATGAGAAGCCCGGCCCTAATGCGCCAATCAGTCCTCGTTCAGCTTCCTTTTTAGATCCGTTCTGCAGATGGTCTTTGATCACATACAAGATTGTGGCTGAAGACATATTTCCGTGCTTTTGCAAAATGCTTTGCGCAGATGAAAGCTTTTCTGACGACAGCCCGAGACTTTTGATGTATGCATCGATCACTTTTTTTCCGCCTGGATGCGCCAAAAAAACACTGATATCATGGAATGACAGCTTATGTTTGTCCAAAAAAATCTGTACATTTGTTTTGAGCCATTTTTCCACCAAGGTCGGAATGTCTCGTGAGAAAATAACTTTGAATCCTTGATCGGTAAAGTCCCAGCCCATGACATCTTCTGATTGTTTCATCAAAACAGATTGGGCGTCCATTATCTTCGGTGCAAGCTTCAGCTTTGACATCCTGCGGTCCGCCTTCTCTCCGCATAATAAAGCTGCGGCAATGCCGTCACCAAAAAGCGAGGTGCCGATCAGATTGCTTTTTGTTTTATCTTCCGGCTGGAATGTCAGGCTGCACAGCTCGGCAGCAATGACAAGCACAAAAGCCTCAGGATACGCTTTGCAGTATTCGGCTGCACGCGCAAGTCCGCTGGCTCCTCCTGCACAGCCAAGCCCCCAAATCGGAATCCGCTTCGTATATGGAGAAAACGGAAGTTCATTCATAAGCCGCGCCTCGATACTCGGTGTGGAAAGGCCTGTACTGGAGACGAAAAAAACAGCTTCCACTTTCTCATAAGGAATGGCTTCTTGAAAAAATTCCGGATGAGAGAGGCACTCACGAACAGCCGCTCTGCTGTGTTTAAGTGTTTCTTCTATGTATATTTGATTTTTTTCTTCAAAGCTGTGCCCCTCTTTATACCATTCAATCGGCTTAACAAACTGTCTCGAATGGATTTGCCCGTTTTTAAAGGAGGATAACAGCCGGTCAATATCCTTAAAAGAATGCTGAAACATATAGCGGGCGAACTCGGCCGCTTTCTCTTGGTTTACATTATACGCAGGAAGACTTGTTCCAATGGATAAAATAAACGCCATGCGATCACCTCTTTGCATACATTGTGCCGCAACAATCTTTTTTATATGCAAAAAAACTCCGCCGCGGCGGAGTTAGACTGCTGTTTTTTGTTCAGCGAGGTCAGCTTCTTGTTCTGATTTTTCAGCTTTAGAAAAAACGTTATATACAATATTTAAGACGACTGCAGTAAAGCTGCCCGCCACAATGCCATTCGTTGTAAGCAGCGTTAAGGCACTCGGAAGCTGTTTGAAAATATCCGGCACAACGGTCACACCGAGCCCCAATCCCACTGAGCAGGCAACAATCAGCAGATTTTCCTGTTTCGCAAAATCAATGCGGCTGAGCATTTTAATTCCGTAAGCGATCACCATTCCAAACATCGCCACCATTGCACCGCCCAAAACAGCGGATGGAATAATGGTCGTGAAAGCAGCGATCTTTGGAAACAGCCCAAATGCCATTAGGATCACACCTGTGACCACAATGACGGCATTTTTTTTGATCCCTGTGAGCTGAACAAGCCCGACATTTTGAGAGAATGCCGTGTAAGGAAAAGCATTAAAAATACCGCCCAGAAGCACAGCCAGTCCTTCAGCTCGATAGCCTTTAGACAGATCTTTCTCTGTCAAACGGCGGTTTGTCAGGTCACCTAAAGCAAAGTAAACACCAGTTGACTCCACAAGGCTGACAATTGCAACGATGGACATCGTAATGATAGGCGCTGCATGAAAAGACGGTGCTCCGAAGTAAAATGGCTGAATCATTTGAACAACTGCCGCGTCCGAAACATTATCAAATTGAACTTTCCCCATAAAATAAGCGATGAAGGTGCCAATCAAAATACCGATCAAAATCGAGACGGACTTGATAAAGCCTTTTGTAAAACGGTATAGAAGCACAATGATACTCAACACGGTAAAAGCAAGAGCAAGATTGGAGAGATCTCCGAAATCTGCACTTCCTTCTCCGCCGGCGATGTTATTCATGGCAACCGGCATCAGTGTAATACCGATAATCGTAACAACAGAGCCTGTCACGACCGGCGGAAAAAACGATACGAGCTTTCCAAAGAAAAATGAAATAAGAATGACAAGAATGCCTGAAGCGATAATGCTGCCGTAAACAGTTGAAACCCCATATTCAGATCCAATCGCTATCATCGGCGATACAGCTGTAAAGGTACAGCCAAGCACTACCGGAAGCCCGATCCCAAAAAATCGGTTGCTCCACACTTGCAGAAGTGTAGCCACACCGCACATAAAAATATCAATCGATACTAAGTAAGTCAGCTGCTCGACAGTCAGTCCCATTGCTTTTCCGACAATCAGAGGAACGACAATGGCGCCGGCATACATGGCAAGAACATGCTGAATCCCTAAAGACAGCGTTTTGCCGAATCCATTTCTCATGAATGAACCTCCTGTACGAAGGACACTTTTCCTTCTTCTAAAGACTGAATTCTTGCCAAAGATTCCACTCGGTAGCCCAGTTTTACAAGTTCATCTCTTCCCGGCTGAAATGACTTTTCAATAACAATGCCGATTCCCGCAATAGAAGCTCCCGCTTGCTTCACAATCGACACAAGCCCGTGCGCTGCCTGTCCATTTGCCAAAAAATCATCGATAATCAGCACATGATCCTGATTCGACAGGTGGGTCCCAGACACTGCGATTTGGCTTTCTGTTTGCTTCGTAAAGGAATAAACAGACGCTGTCAGCAAGTTGTCGGTGAGTGTTAACGATTTATGCTTTCTCGCGAAGACAACTGGCACACCCAGCTTCAAGCCCGTCATTACTGCGGGAGCGATACCTGATGATTCGATTGTCACAATTTTGGTAATACCGTCTTTTGCAAACCTAGACGCAAATTCATCACCAATTCTCTGCATAAGCAGCGGATCAATTTGGTGATTCAAAAAAGAATCCACTTTCAATACCTGATCAGATAATACGACGCCTTCTTCCTCTATTTTCCGTTTCAGTGCTTCCATCCTGTCTACCTCCGTTATGAGAATAAAAAAAGCATTGCCCGCTCAAATAAAGAGCAAGCAATGCTGATATCACAAAAAACCGTACACGTGCGGTTCCATTGCTCACCCATAGTCGGACATTTACGGTGCCCGGTAGAAACTTGCGTGCCATATCCACGCGATTATATGAGTGTTCCTATTATATTGTAATAAATTATATCAAGATTCTAATCTCTTGCATAGGCTGAAAATAAAAATTCCCGAACTTTAATTTTGTTTTTTTAGATATCATTCGTATTTCAAGGGGATTCGATATAAAAGAGCCTGACGACGCGCCGCCAGGCTTTTGATTATGACAGATAGAGATTTGAATATTTGTTTGATAAATAATCAATTAAATAGCGAACATTCAGCTCTTCTCCTGTTGCATCTTTAATAATGTCTAACGGCTTTTTCCGTTTTCCGTGAATGTGCACCTTTTCCGTCAGCCATTGCTTTATCGGATGGAACTCTCCTCTTTCCAAGAGAGCGTCAAATTCAGGGAGATCCTCAAGCATTTTTTGTTTCAGCTGAGCCGCATACATGTAGCCGAGCGCATAGGATGGGAAGTAGCCGAAATCACCACCTGCCCAATGGACGTCCTGTAAAATCCCCTCTGCGTCGGTCTGCGGTGTAATCCCTAAATAATCCTGGTATTTTTGATTCCAAAGCGACGGCAGATCTTCCACAGACACTTCATTGCTGAAAATCGCTTTTTCAATTTCATAACGGATGATGATATGAAGAGGATACGTTAATTCATCCGCTTCGACCCTGATAAATGAAGGTTTTGATTCATTGATTGCCCGGACAAAATCATCCAGGGAGATGTCCTTGAACTGTTCAGGTGATGCTTCTTGAATCTTCTGATAGTACGGTGTCCAAAAATGCTTGTTGCGGCCGATAAAATTCTCGTAAAATAATGATTGCGATTCATGAATTCCCATTGATGCGCCGTCTGACAAATTCGTGCCACTGAGTGCTTCATCAATATTTTGCTCGTATATCGCGTGCCCGCACTCATGAATGGTGCCAAAGATCGCCGTCCGGAAATCTTTTTCATCATATCTCGTCGTGACCCGAACGTCTCCCCGGTTCAGCGTAGTTGCAAACGGATGAACGGTTTCATCAAGTCTTCCGCCATCAAAATCGTAGCCAAGCTCCTGTAAAAAATACAGACTGAGCTCTTTTTGCTTTTCTTTCGGGAACGCTTTTGTAAGAAAGCTTGTATCTGGTTTATTTCCGGAAGCTGTCACCTGTTTAACAAGAGGGATAATCGCTTCCTTCAGCTCAGTAAACAGCTGATCAAGCACCTTTACCGTGACGCCGGGCTCAAACAAATCAAGCAATGCATCATAAGGATGCTCTTGATATCCCCAATACGTAATAAAACGTTTATTGAATTCAATCAGCTGTTCTAAATAAGGAGAAAACAAGCTGAAATCAGATTTTCCTTTCGCTTCCTCCCACGCTGTTTCTGCCTTTGAACACAGAATCACGTATTCTTTGTATTCAGCCTCAGGGATTTTCTTATTCTCTTCATACTCTTTTTTCGCCAGTTCCACTGCTTTTTTCGTATCTTCCGACAAGTCATCAAATCGTTCATACAGGACATCGATAAGCTCCTTCATTCGATCTGATGTTTGGATATTGAATATATCTGTTGAAAGCTGGCCGATGCTTTCGGCACGATCCTCTGAGCCGTTTTTCGGCGCTCCTGTTCTGGAGTCCCAGTGCATTAACGCAACTGCTTCGCTGTAATGTGAGATTCTTTTTAAAAGATCAAAAAATTCTTTTTCATATGTATGTATCTCCATATCCATTCCCTCCCTATTCTAGCCGTTCCATTACAGGCTAATGGAAGGGGGTATGAAAGTCAAATTGTTTGTATAAAAGGCTGCCGGTATGTTTTGCGGCAGCCTTTTTATTCAGTTGATCGTCATTTGATTTTTTGGCGGAGGTGTTCTCCGCTTTTTCTGCTTGATTTTTTTATCCACCCACACTGTTGCCAGCGGGGTTAAGAGCGAGGTGACAATAACGCTTGTCGCGATAATTGCAGTTGCCGACTCAGCAACTGGCGCAAATGAGGCATTCGCTTCCGCTAATGCATATGGCACGGCTACAGCCGCCCCTGCCGTAGAAGAAGCGGCCACTCCCGCGACACCATCTCCCCGCGCAATAAAACGATCAAGCAAAAACAAAGAACTGCCCGATAAAATGACGACAGAAACTCCGATAAAAATGCCGAGCAGCCCTGATTGGATCAGCATTCCAAAATTCAAGGTATTGCCGAGCGAAAAGGCGAAAAATGGAATGATCGCCGGCACAACCTTGCTGAATAAGTCTCTGAGATCATGATCCAGATTTCCAAGTATACATCCAAGTAAAAACGGGATGACTGTCGCTGCCAGCGTTTCCCATGGGAATGCGGCAAGTCCCGTCACACCAAACGTCACCATGGTCATAAAAGGACCAGATTCTGTACTGATAAAGGCGAAAGCGCCCGCATCCTCTTTTCTTCCCATGTGATTCATGAGCGCCAAATATAGTCCGCCGTTCGTTTCATTCATTACCGCGACAATTGCTAAAACAGAAAGGCCTGCAAAAAAGCCGGATTGTATGCCTTCGTCAGGTATAAATTGCGCTGCGATCACGCCGAGCAGCGCCGCAAATCCGACCTTTCCCAATAATAACGTGATTCCTTTTCTTGCGATATAGCCTGAAGAACGAAAATCAATCGTTGCTCCTACGCAAAAGATAAAAACACCCAGTATCGGCAGCGTTCCGGTAATCAAAGCACCCGTAAACCCTCCAAAGAACTCCGCTGTTCCAGGCGCAAACGTGTTGAGCGCCGCTCCAAGAAATAGCGGAATAATCATCATTCCGCCAGGTACCCGTTCAATTGTCGCCTTGATTTTCATATTGTGGATTCTCCCATCCTCCGGTTATGAAAAAACAATTCCACTTACACTTGGAAAACAGCCTGCAAATCCTCTTTTGAACAGCTGCCCAGCTGGCTGCCGACTCCGACGGCGCCAGCTCCGGCTCTAAGCCAATCCGGCACTTCAGACGGATGTATCCCGCCTGTCGGAATAAAGGTCACCTGCGGGAAAGGACCCGCTAAATTTTTCATAAACGGGATGCCAAACACACCGCTTGGGAACAGCTTTAATGTCGTAAAACCGAATGTCAGCGCTTCCATAATTTCGCTCGGAGTCAAGACGCCGGGGATATAATGTGTCTTTACAAAAGATAGATGTTCAGCAAGATCAGCTGAAAAACCCGGACTGACAATAAACTGCGCGCCAGCCTCAGCAGCTTCCCCAGCTTGCTGCGCGGTGATGACAGTGCCCGCGCCAATTAAAATATCTTCCCTATTACGGAAGGATTCGATAATATCTGATGCCCCGGGGGTCGTATACGTCACTTCAACTGCACGAATCCCTTTATCTAATAAACTCTCAATCTGCTGACAGGCCTCCTGCTTATCCTTTGAACGAATGACTGCAATCAGCTTTGCTTCTTTCAGACGGTTTTCAACTACTTTGGACTCCATATTAATAATCCCCTTTCTTTTGGTGAACCGTTCTTTGAGCAGATAAAAAAGAAGCTAATTTCTCCCTGGTCGGCAAACCGTCCATATCCCCCGGTGCCTGCACTTGCAAAGCGCCAATCGCATTTCCCCTTTGCACCGCATCCTTGTACGACAAACCGTCTAGGATACCGCTGATTACACCGACTGCAAATCCGTCTCCGGCGCCGACCGTATCAACCACCCGGTCGACCCGGCAGCCTTCTAGAAATCCTTCACTTGTCCCCGTTTTAAAGTAAGCGCCTTCTTTTCCGAGTTTAATAGCGACAAAGCTGGCACCTTTTTTCAAATAATAGTCGGCAATGCCTTCAGGTGTTTTTTCTCCGGTCAATAGCTCTCCCTCTGCGATACCCGGGAAAAACCAGTCTGCAAGCCCAGCCAGATCGTTGATTGTGTGTACCATTGTTGCTTGATCAGGCCAAAGCGAAGGCCTTACATTAGGGTCGAATGAAATGGTTTTCCCTGCGTTTCTCATGTCGTTCATGACATGGTACGTGAAGTCTTTCATCTCGGCTGATAAGGCAGGCGGAATGCCTGTCACATGCAAATGGCCTGCGCATTGAAAATAATCTCTCGGATATTCAGCAGAAGTTAATGTGCTTGCAGCTGAGTTTTTCCTATAGTAGGTAACTTGCGGGTCGCCTTCTTTCACTTTTGACTTAAGCAGCAGCCCGGTGGGATTTTCGTCCTGCGAGCGGATCACGCGGGACACATCCACTCCCTCTTTTTTAAGCTCTTGTAAAATAAACGTTCCGAGCTGATCATTGCCGACCTTGCTCATCCATCCCATTCGGAATCCGAGTCTGGCAAGGCCGCAGGCGACATTGCTTTCTGCTCCGGCAAGCCCTTTAGAAAAAGTGGATACTTCATGAAGGTCTCCATACTCATTTGCGTAAAACATGGCCATTGATTCCCCGAATGTCACCGCATCAAGCTTCATCTCTTCCCAACCTCCTCTTAGTTGAGGGCACCTAGGATTAAAGTGACTTTCTCATGATGACTTTTGCCTCTAATTCAATGGTTTGAGGCGCTCCTTTGTCACCTTCAATCCTTTTTAATACACGTTCCATCGCCGTCCTGCCCATATCATGTGACGGCTGGGCGATCGTTGTAATGCCTGGACCGATCAGTTTGTACCACTCCGTATCATCGAATCCTGCAATCCCTATATCTTGAGGGATGCGCAGGCCAAGCTCTTCCATACAGCTGATGATTTTCAGCATAATCAAGCCATTCAAAGCCAGAATCGCTTTTTTTTGCTCCGGCATTTCCTTGTGAAAAGAACGAAGCGCCGCCTTAAGCTGCTCCTTGTCTTTTACGTCAACTTCATGCAATCTGACAAGCCCGTTCACATTTTGAACCGAAGCCATTTCCTGATACACAGCTGCTCTTTCTGCACGAGGGCTGATAGAGGAAATCGGTTCGGTAAACAGCGCGACATCAGTATACCCTTTGCTGTACACCTTCTGAAGAATCTCTTTTGTGATCCATCTGTTGTCAGTCGTTACGGTATCCAGTTTCAGATCCGGCAGTTTCCGGTCAATTAAGATGGTTGGAATTTGCTGTTCAGCAAAAGCGCGCAGTACATCCTTGTTTTCCCCTGTTGCGTTTAAAATCAGGCCCTCAACCGAATGGGCTTCTAGCTTTAAGAGCATTTCCCGCTCTTTTTCAGGACTGTTATCTGTGTTGCACACCATAATGCTGTATCCATATTGATCACAAACCTCTTCGACTCCCCTGAAAGCAGCGACCGAAAAAGGATTTGTAATGTCAGCCACAACAAATCCGATTAACTTGCTTTTTTTTATTTTCAAACCTTGTGCCATTTTACTCGGCCGATAATTCAATTCTGCGATTGCCTTTTTAATGTTTTTCACTTTTTCAGGAGAAATCGCGTCAATTTTTCCGTTAATATAGCGGGAAACTGTCGATTTCGAAACTCCTGCACATTCAGCTACGTCTTTGATGGTTGTATGGCCTGTTGTTTTCTTTTTCATTCAAGTGCTCCTGTATCTCATATATTTGAAACCGATTTCAAAACCGTTACAACAAAAGAATACCATAATTTTAAAATTTGGGAAGAGTTTTTTTAATAATGTGTCAATTCATTATTTTTTCGTTGACTCTTTTCACTATTTATCCTAAAATTTTCTTTGAAACCGTTACCAAAATATTTTCATTCAAGTGATGCTGAAATCCTAACCAAGGGGGAAATATAATGGAAAATCGTTATTCTGTACATCCTGAACAAGTAAAACGCTTTACAACAGAGGAGCTTCGCAGTCATTTCTTAATGGATTCTTTATTTACAGAAAACAAACTTACGATGTATTACTCACATGAAGACCGGGTTGTCCTCGGCGGAGCGGCTCCAGGGCAAAGTGAACTGAAGCTTGATGCAGGTGATTTTCTAAAAACAGACTTCTTTTTGGAACGGCGTGAAATCGGGATTATTAATGTCGGCCAGGCTGGCGCTGTCAGGGTTGGCGATGATGAATATGTGCTTCAAACAAAGGATTTTCTCTATATTGGAATGGGCAATCAGGATGTATCGTTTTCAAGCCTGAACGGGGAAAAAGCGAAGTTTTACTTCGTCTCCGCTTGCGCCCACAAAAGCTATCCGACACAAAAAGCCGCCCTATCTGAACTGACACCGGACCGCCTTGGTAATGATGCAGCGTCTAATGTCAGAAGTCTGTACAAAGTCATTCATCAGGATGGCATTAAAAGCTGTCAGCTGATGATGGGAATAACGATGTTAGATCAAAACAACAACTGGAATACCATGCCAGCACACGTTCATGACCGTCGGATGGAGGCTTATCTTTATCTGGATCTTGAAAAGGACTCAAAGGTATTTCATTTCATGGGCCAGCCGGACGAAACACGCCATCTTGTTGTTGGAAATGAGCAGGCTGTCCTTTCTCCCGCCTGGTCTATTCATTCTGGCGCAGGAACATCAAACTATAGCTTTGTGTGGGCGATGGCTGGAGAAAATTACACATTTACGGACATGGATCTCGTTCCGATGGATGGGCTGAAATAAGATGGGTTATCTACATGACGCCTTTTCATTAGAAGGAAAAACAGCGCTGGTGACAGGACCGGGAACAGGGATCGGTCAAGGAATAGCCAAAGCCCTAGCCGGGGCTGGCGCTGATATTATCGGCACATCACATAAAAGCAGTCTGTCTGAAACACAGCAGCTTGTGGAACAGGAAGGCCGGATATTTACATCTTTTACATTGGACATGAGCAAGCCGGAAGCGATAAAGGATTCTGCAGCTGAGCTGTTTGAAAACAGGCAGATCGACATCCTTGTCAATAATGCCGGCATTATTCATCGGGAAAAAGCGGAAGATTTTCCAGAAGAGAACTGGCAGCACGTACTGAATGTCAATCTAAACAGCCTGTTTATTCTGACACAGCTTGCTGGCAGGCACATGCTGAAAAGAGGTCATGGAAAGATTATTAATATTGCCTCTCTCCTGTCTTTTCAAGGCGGCATCCTCGTTCCGGCTTACACCGCGAGCAAACACGCTGTTGCCGGTTTGACAAAATCATTTGCAAATGAGTGGGCAGCGTCAGGTATTCAGGTCAACGCAATCGCCCCAGGCTATATTTCTACTGCGAATACAAAGCCTATTCGGGATGACGAAAAGCGAAATGAGGACATTTTAAAGAGAATTCCTGCCGGCCGCTGGGGCCAAGCGGATGATATCGGGGGCACTGCAGTCTTTTTGGCATCACGTGCTTCAGATTATGTAAATGGACATATTTTAGCAGTTGATGGCGGCTGGCTATCCCGCTGACAAATAAAAAAAGCTGACGAACGATCGTCAGCTTTTTTCCATTACATCATGTGCGGTTCAACAGGCAAGACCTTTTTGACCTCATCAATGATGCGTTCATTTTCTCCGCCAGCGTAAATGTGAATCGAGCCGCTGTCTTGATTCGAGCGAATCAGGCGCCCGATGCCCTGCCGTACACGTAACAACATATATGGCAGATCAACTTCTTCGAACGGATCTTTTTTCGCTCCGTTGCGCTTCGCTGTAAATACAGGATCGTGTGGCGGGAACGGCAATGACCAAATGGTAACATTCTTCAATGCGTCACCGGGAATGTCGAGTCCTTCCCATAAGTGAACTGAACAAAGTACTGTTTCCTCTTCCTCTTGGAATTTCTCTACTAAGCTGCTGATTTCCTCATCACCTTCGAAGAAAATTGGATACGGCAGCTCCCATGCCGCCGACAGCTCTTTAAACTCGTTTAATTCTTCAAAAGAAGGGAAAAGCACCAGCGTTCTTCCTTTGTATCGTTTGATTGTTTCAATCGTTTCAGCCGTTTTTTGTTCAGCGGCCATATCTGTTTTTGCGTATAAATTAATACTCATTTGCTCGTCATAATCATAAGGGGAATCAACAGTTAATGACAAATAATCATGAATCCCAAGACTGTCGGCAATATAATCAAACGAACCGCCTTCTGACAGCGTAGCAGAAGAGAAGATATAAGGAATTTTCTTAGAAAACACTTTTTCGCCAAGTACTTCTGCTACCGTTCTCGGCATCACGACAAAAGTTGATTCTGCTTCCTTTTTCTCCAGCCAGCTGATTGCATCCTTTTGATATAGAGATAATGAATACGCCATTTGTTCAACATATTCTTCCACTACTGACAGCTCGTATTGATCAATCGTATACATTTCAGACTCAAATACAAGTGCCTCACCGATTTTATCAAGTAAACGACAAAGCTCGTCCGCCGCCTTTTTGACACGCTGGTCATTTTTTATTTCTAAACGGTGTGAACCGGCTACTTCCTTTGATTCTTCAGAAAGAACATAGAAAAATTCGTCGTTTGCAGCAAGCGCATCTTCAATCAATTCTGCAAACTCTTCTCTGATGTCATTTTGCAGCAATCGTTCTAAAAACAATTCAAGAGTAGACTGCTTCACTCTATAGGTTAGCGCTTTTTGCGCAGCAAACTCTAACAAGTGCCCCTCATCAAATACAACTGCACTATGATCAGGCAAGAGCGGCAGCTGGCCCTCTCGTTTGCGTGATTCTTCCGTCCACACATGCTCCATATAAAAATCATGGGAACATATGATTAAGTCCGTTGCCTTGCGATAGTAATCTCTGGAAAGTGTCAGACCGCATCTGTGTCTCATATCACAAGTCAGACAGTCCTGAAACGAGTCGTAGCTTACGTCAGACCACTCTTCATTCGATAGATTTGCGTACTGCTTACGGTCGCCATACGGATAAAAGCGCTGCATCGCCTGTGACTCGTGGACAAATGACGGTAACGACTCATAAAGATCCAGCCATTTATCATCATCAGAACGCTGCATTGTTTTTTCAAGCTTCTTCAAGCATAAATATTGTTCATGTGATTTTGACAGTCTTGTATCAATTTTCAGATCAAGATGCTCAGCCAGCTTAGAAATATCGCCCTCTTTTTTCACCAGCTGTTCAATTAATGTTTCATCTGCACAAGCGATGATGGCGGGTTTGCCGACATACCTTGCATAGCTGATTGCAAAAAGAAGATAAACCAGCGTTTTCCCCGTTCCCACTCCAGCTTCGGCGAACATGACTTTTTTCTCTTTAAACGCCCGCTCCAGCTGAAAAGCCATAAATACTTGCTCGTCCCGAAGATCAAACCCTTTTTCGGGAAGGATATCGTAAAACACGTCACCAATCCAATTGTTCAATTCTTCATAAAAATTCTTTGTTTTCGTTAAAGAAAAAGGCAAACGTGATGTTGTCACCTAGTTCCAACCCCCAACTATTCGACATTCAGACCACCAATAATATCATTTTCCGCTGATGAATACAATAAAAAAACTTGGCAATGCCAAGTTTTTTGCAGTTTACTTACGATTGATCACATGCGACGATAAAAAAGGATGGTCTGTTGAATAAATATGTTCTACCGCTTTTTCTAAATCAGTTTGCGCATGCGAAATCACAGACGGAGACGAATCAGTTCCGAGCTCCTTCAGCTCGTTTGCTGTTGCGTCAAGCGCCCTTTGAATAAGATTAAAATGTTCGCTGTTCAGCATGAGATCACCTCTGATGGAAATAATCATCATTGTATGCGAACTTTTCATTTTATATACATGCTTTACCGCATGTTATCACCGAAACATGCACAAACTACACTTGATATTCCGTCTCCGGATTATCCGTCTTATCAACAATATTCTATCAGGGAGTGATGTTGACATGAGTTATAGAAACCGATTAGATCAGCATTCTGAACTGTTTCATCACAATTGGACGCGGCCTAAACGTTCTAAGTCTCAAGTAAACGGTCACACTGAAATGTCCCAAACCAACATTATATTGAGAAGCAACGCGAAAGCTCACCGTTGGTAACGATAGAATAGGGCTGAAAGATGAAAGAAGACGCATGCAGAGCGTCTTCTTTTTATGCGTTTTCTGTTTTCTTGCGCTGCGGTCTTACTTTTGACCAGTATTGATAATAATCCGTTTTAATAAACCCGTTAAAGAGTTTTCGTTTCTTCGTTGCTTTTCTGCCATATGCTTCCTCAAAGTTTTCATTTGATGTCAGCATATACACAGACCAAGTATCAAGCGGCTCGAACGCCTGCCCCATTTCTTTGTACATCTGCTCAACGGCTTTTTTCTCGCCGAGACGCTCTCCATATGGCGGGTTGCCGACAATTACGCCAAATTCCAGATTTGTGGTAAAGTCTTTGACCTGCATCTGTTTGAACTGGATTAGATCTCCCAATCCTGCTTCCTCTGCATTTTCTTTTGCGATTTGAACCATGCGGTGGTCTATGTCGCTAGCGAAAATTGTAAGCAGCTGATCATAATTTGCCTTTTCTTCGACTTCAAGCCGCGCTTTGTTCCACAGATCTTTACCGATCCATTCCCAATCCTCTGAAACAAAATCGCGATTGAATCCCGGGGCGATGTTTTGGCCAATTAGCGCCGCTTCTATCGCGATTGTTCCGGAGCCACAGAAAGGATCAACAAACGGGCGGTCCGGCGTCCAATTGGTTAATTGCACCAAAGCGGCAGCAAGTGTTTCTTTAATCGGCGCACCGCCCTGATCGACACGGTATCCTCGTTTGTGAAGGCCTGTCCCTGATGAGTCCAGTGTAATCAAAGCCTGATCTTTCAATAAAGAAATTTCGACTTTATACTCGGCACCTGTTTCTTCAATCCAATCATTGGCTTTGCCGGACTGCAGCTTGAGCTTTTCGACAATTGCTTTTTTGACGATCCGCTGACAGTCGGGAACGCTTGCAAGTGTTGATTTTACCGATTTTCCGATGACAGGGAATTTCCCGTTTTCAGGTATAAATGAGCGCCAGTTAATCGCTTTCGTTTTTTCAAACAGTTCATCAAATGTTTTCGCTTTAAAAGAAGCAACCTGAACCTTTATACGGTCGGCTGTTCTAAGCCAAAGGTTCGCACGGCAGATGGCAAGTGCATCACCTTCAAAAATAACTTTCCCGTTATCAACCTTGCATTCGTATCCTAAATCTCGTACTTCCTTTGCGACAACAGCTTCAATGCCCATCGGCGCCGTTGCAATTAGTGTATACTTCTTCATCGTATCACCCTGTCTTTTAAAACTTTTCTCTTTTCAAGATAAAAGCTCTCCTTATACGGGAGAGCTTGTTTTCATCATTTTAAATGTAAGTGGTCTAACGTTCTGTAAGCCATGTTTTGTTCCGTCGTACTGCAAACGGCTCATCACCTCGTACTCAGGCGGCAATCATCTATCTACAGAAAGCATTCTGTCCTTCTCTCCGTTGAATTCCGTTAAGAAGGTTCCCCTACCAAAATTTGGGTTTCTCGCTCGAGGGGTTTACCGCGTTCCACTCTCACCATTTCTAGTGAGACTTCGTCACTGTGGCACTTTCAAGGATACTCAGCCATATCCGAAGACGTAGGCTTTTTTCCTGCCGTCAGCCTCTAAAGACTGCCCTAGCTTATGACTTCGCTAGGCACGAACACTACGGGCATCTCAGCACCGTGCGAGCATGGACTTTCCTCTACAGATTCAAGATCTGCAGCGATTACCCGAACGTTAAGAACATGAATTATTATATAACAACTGATTACAATTTACAAGCGCCATTTTTTTCAAGCGTGATCAATCATAAAGCTTGCTGCCAAAAACGTGTTTTTCTAAGTTAGACAGCCGTTTTAAAATATCAAAGTTTGTTGTGTTAGATTGCACAGGCTGTTTTTTGCTGGCTTCTTCAAGCTGTTTTTTCAGCTGCAGATTTTCCTGCTGCAGTTCTTCAATTTCTTGATGGAAGGTTTCATAATCCTTAATAATCATATCTAAAAATTTGTCAACGTCTTCTTGCTTGTAGCCTCTAACGCCTGTTTTAAATTCTTTTTCCAAAATTTCTTTCGCAGAAAGCTTTACTTTATCAGCAAGCATCTTTTTCACCTCGTATCGTGAATCATCACATATATTTTTTCAGAAATCTGTACGGTTGTCAAATTTCTCTTATTGCTATGAGTAGCTGTCTTCCTCTACTGTCACTCTCAAGTCATCCATTGTAATAAAGTAGATGGGATAGCCATCCTGTTCGTGTCTTTTTTCCGCTGTCCCAAGCATATACTTAGGGGAGCCTTCCTTTTCCGGGTCATATAAAAGCAGAAGCCCGTCGGACTTATCAATGAAGAACTGATTTTTTTGTTTGAATTGAAGCGGGCTTTCATAAGGACGGTGAGTCAGGCTTGCTTCATAGTCTGCCTGAGCCAGAACTGCTTCATACTGTTCCTTATTCGGTTCTTTCCAGTTCTTTTCCTGCTCGTAAAATGGTGTGATGACAGCTACCTTTAAGTCAGGGTATTCTTCCTGCAAATCATATGCAGCTTCTGCCGCCCACAGCTCCGCTCCAAGCTGGCCCGAAATTAAAATCCATTCTAATCCTTCATCCAAAAAAGCAATCAGCCGGTTCTTAATGGTTTTTTTTATGTAATACAGCGCCTTATCATCCTGCTTAAATATCCCGAGTTCAAACGGTTTATAGCCCGTAATTGCCAGTACTTTCATCATTTCACCTGCTTTAAAAAATGGGGCTCCCGTGGGCCCCATTTGTTGTGCTGCATTGTTTACACCATCAAGCTGCACGTTTTCCATACTAGTAGTCGCAGCAAGGTTTTCCTGCTTGAAAATGCTGATGCGTAGCCGGGTCAACATTTGAGAAAGTGTGTGGAAAGTAGTGAACGTGCTGAAAATGCTGGTGGTTTACGTTTGTTGTATGCTGTGGGTGAATGTGCGGCACGATAGTCTTCGAAAACGTATGGTGTTCACAGCAATGAGTAGGATGGACAATTGGCGCCATCATATGCGGTCTGCAGTGATGCATGATAAAATCCCCTTTCCATAAACTTTATTACAATACTAAGCTATGAAAAATAAGGGGTACATGTTCTGATGCAAAGACCTATTTTAAAAGTGTGCAATTAAGCTGTCTTTAAAGTTTGAAAACACAAAAGCAATCAAAAATACCACAACAAAGAACAAGTAAAAAACACCCTTATACATACCAACTCTCCCTTTAAAAATAACTAACGTCATTTTACAGGATTCGCCGCTATTCTACAACAAAATCAATGTGAATTCAGCAAAAAAAATTCATGGCGAAACAAGTCGTCTTTTGCGCTTTCCCGGGGAATATTTAAGAGGAATATTTCCTCTTTAGCCGGGCAATTCTCACATGCAGTTTTTCAGTTTCTTTCTCTGATAAGCATGCCGCATCGCTAAGCAATTGCTCTGCTACTTGCAATGCTTTTCCGAATTCTTTTTTCTTATGCTCAAAATATTTCGCGAGCTCTATTACAGCAGCGTATCTGCACTTCTGGTTTTGCGAGCGGGACAGCTTTTCCCAAAGCGGCACTGCTTCTTCCAAGCGGTTTTGTTTTTTGTACAGGAGCGATAAATCCAGCCGTGCACTGTCCTGATCCTCAAACGATTTTTCTATAAGCCTTTCCAACTGCTTGATCGCTTGGTCCGTTTCCTTATGAGCCATAAACCATTTCGCCATAGCATAGGCTTCACTGTGTTCTTTTGGCGCATGTGATTCTGAAAGGATTTTTTTAGACATATGGATGTACAATGAAATGAGTGATAACACATCCATTTCATTATGATGCAGGACACCTTTTAAAAGATCCGGCTCTTGCGCCTTGATAAAATGAAAGTAAAGCATTGGCGCCAAGTAGCCCGGTGTGTCTTCTAGTCTGCGGATGCCGAGCTCCTCTTTTTCAACCGTGCCAAGAGATACGCGGTCCATTTTGTGTTTCCACAGGCGTCTAGCTCCATGCAAAAGATCAAAGTGGCCAAATTCCGGAAGCTTCGGAAGTCTGTCACGGATCAAGGTGTGTCTTGTTTTCACCTGCGGCCAATCAAAGGCTTTGCCGTTGTAGGTCACAAGTGATGTAATGTCAACCTCGCTTAAAAAGCTTTGGTACAAGGCGACTTCGTTCCCCGGTTTGGGCAAAAGATGCTGTTTGACTGTCACTCGGTCTTCATATACTCTCGCATGCCCAAGCAAAAAAATGGTATTCCCAGCTCCACCCCCAAGACCGGTTGTTTCTGTATCAAAGAAAAAGAGGTTGTTTTTGTTATACCCTTTTGCTGACAATGTATGCGACAGGCCGCTTTGATTCCACAGTGTGATCACTTCCTCAAGCTCAGAAAAGCTGTATAACCCATGGCGGTGAGAAAGCGGATATTCCACTTCTCTGATAAGGCAGTATTCATCTTCGAAGATGAAAGGCTTCATACCAAAAGCCTCCCACTCTTCTAAAAACGGGATGTCATCAAAGTGGTTTTCTTGTTTGCCTGCTTCTATTTTTTGTTCTCCTTCATCGAGCACCATGTGCTTTTTCATCCGCTCGAGTTTCCCTTTTAATGACATATCCGGCCTCCCTCCTTACGACATTTGATCCAACAGCTGCAAAATTCTTTTCTTTGCTTTTATCCCTTCTATTTCCGTACCTATACAAGACGGACAGCCGTCATGACAAGGACAATGTTTAATCAGTTGTTTCGCCGCTTCATTAATGTCTGAAAAACGTTTAAAGACTTCCTCCGCCAAACCGATACCGCCCGGATAATGATCATATAAAAATATGGTTGGCAATCCGGTATGGGCTGCTTTAATTTGAGAAACAACATGAACATCATTTCGATCACACATGATATACACAGGGACAATATGCTGCAGCACATTCGAGATGCCAAGAAGCAGCTGTTCCAGTGTCTTTTCCCCGATGTCTTCATCCGCTGTTTTGATTTCGAGCCAAGCTGCACTTGTATGCAGTTCTTCTTCCGGCAAATGAATAGGTCCAGACCCAATATTTTCAAAAGTGGTCATTTTTATTTTTTTAAAAATGGTCGGCAGGGCATTGACAGTGACGTCTCCGTAGTGCAATGACGTACGGCTTTTTTCTTTCGTTTTATCGATTTCTAATACCTTCAGCTGAACTGCCAGGTTTGCATCCGTATAATATTCGACATCGACTTTTCTGACATATGCTTTTTTATGGTCCCAATCGAGCTTCTCAACTTGATACTGAACGCCTTCATGCAAATAAATTGCTTCATCATGTAAAAGCGTCATCGCGCTAAAACGATCCATTTCACCGATAATCCTTACATTTGCAATATCCGACTGATCAACTATAACGACATTTTCCTGGGAGGCGGAACGCAAACTGATGTTTGAAGCAGGGAACGACTCACTTGCCCAATGGTACCGTTCGCCGTTGCGGTGAAGAACAGCCTCTTCCTCAAGATACTCAAGAATATCACTGACTTCCATGGATCCAAATTCTTCATCAGCTCTAAAAGGAAGCTCATAAGCCGCACACTTTAAGTGGTCTACTAAAATAATCAAATTCTCCGGATTGATTCTTGCAGATTCCGGCGAACGATTAAAGAAATATTCAGGATGCCGCACAATATATTGGTCAATCGGTGTTGAATTGGCTACCATGATAATCAAAGATTCACCGTGTCTTCTGCCGGCTCGTCCCGCCTGCTGCCAAGCACTTGCAACACTTCCGGGATACCCCGTCATTACACACACTTGCAGCTGGCCGATATCAACACCAAGCTCTAAGGCATTCGTACTGACCACTCCTAAAATGTCGCCTTCTCTCAGTCCTCTTTCGATTTCTCTTCGCTCTTTCGGCAGATAGCCTCCCCGATAGCCTCTGATTGATTTTGTTCCAATCTCTTTTTTCACAAGCTCCTGAATATGGCTTAAAATAATTTCCACCCGAACTCTGCTTCTGGCAAAAACAATGGTCTGCACTTTGTTTTTAAGGAACTCTTTCGCCAGTTCATTCACTTCTGCGGTTGCGCTCCTTCTAATATTCAGCAGTTTGTTCACAATTGGCGGATTGTAAAACACAAAATGCTTGCGTCCGCTCGGTGCGCCGTTGTCATCGACCAGCCGCATCGGTTTGCCTGTCAGCTGCTCTCCCAATTCCTTTGGGTTGGCAATCGTTGCGGAAGTACAAATAAAAACTGGATCACTTCCATAAAACCGGCAGATCCGCTTCAGCCGCCGGATCACATTTGCCACATGGCTGCCGAACACACCTCGATACGTATGAAGCTCATCGATGACGATATACTTAAGGTTTTCAAACAAACTGACCCATTTCGTATGATGCGGTAGAATGGCAGAATGCAGCATATCGGGGTTTGTAATGACAATATGACCTGCTTTTCTCACCTTTTGTCTGATTGCCGGAGACGTATCCCCGTCATATGTAAAGCTTTTAATATCAATGCCCATTTCATCAATAATTTCTTTTAGCTCGCTCTTTTGGTCTTGTGCCAGCGCTTTAGTCGGAAATAAATATAACGCCCGGTTTGTTTCATCTTGGGCGATGGACTGCAGGACTGGGAGGTTGTAGCATAACGTTTTTCCTGATGCTGTTGGCGTTACGGTAACGATGCTTTCTCCTTTTTGCACATATTGAAAAGCGGAATATTGGTGAGTATATAGTTCATCAATGCCCCTTTTCGAAAGGGCCGCTTTGATTCTCTCGTCTATACTTTCGGGCATAGGCCTTGTTTTTGCTTCCCGAGGCTCAATTTCATGCCAATTCACAACGTTTTCATTTCCTTTTAAATCAGAAATGAGTTCAGTCAGTGATTTCTTTTTCATTCTTTACACCTCTTTGTCAAGTACAGTTTACCGAATATTTGTTTGCATGGCTAGGTGCAAATTTTATACAGTTGAATAAAAAAAGCAAGGCATACGCCCTGCTTATTTCGCTTTTATTGTAAGGAGCTTTGATTCGCCTTTACGAGCAGCCTTTTCGCCTGCCGGCACAATTGATCCTACAGCCTCACCATTCATTATAACGATTGGGATGACTGTGCTGCTCGCTTTTTCTTTTATTAATTCCAAATCACATGTAATCAGCGGGTCACCGACCTTCACTTTATCCCCTTCTTTAATGTGGGCAGTAAATCCTTCTCCGTTCATATTGACTGTCTCCAGCCCGACATGAATTAACAGCTCAATTCCCGAGCGAGTCCGAATGCCAACGGCGTGTTTGGTGTGGAAAATCTGAATGACTTCACCTTCAGCGGGAGAAACGATTTCACCGCTAGAAGGTTCCACCGCTATTCCTTCTCCCATCATTTTCTGTGAAAAAACAGGGTCCGGCACATCTGATAGGTCCATTACTGTACCGTCTGCCGGAGAATAAATAACCTCTTCTGTCACCTTTTCCTGAGTTTTGCCCATTCCGAATAATTTTTTCAGCAATGTATTTTCTCCCTTCTCATTCACTTCAACCGTTATCCCTTCATTCACCACTATTTAACCACACTTTCAATTTTGCTTCAATTTATAACAACATCTGGCATAGACGCATAATCTGGTTAAAAAAGGCGGTGGCGAAATTGGAATTCTATGATGACAAAAAGAACGAACTGCAAAAGAAAGAAGAAATCATAACGGAGGCAATCGACACTCTTTTTCAATCCTCAGCGTTCGGCAACCTTATAAACGGATTTCAGAACCTGATCAACTCGAGTTTAAA
The DNA here is from genome assembly GCF_044570195.1 of Bacillus sp. SG20033. Taxonomy (NCBI): domain Bacteria; kingdom Bacillati; phylum Bacillota; class Bacilli; order Caryophanales; family Bacillaceae; genus Bacillus; species Bacillus sp. SG20033. The sequence continues at coordinate 2,416,508 of NZ_CP172606.1, forward strand.
GGATGTGCAGACGACCATACATGTCAGAGAAAAAGATACTGGGCTGTATATCGATATTACCATACCGGCGACGTTTCGAGATGGCGAGATCGTCGTTGATGTTAAATCGAGGTATCTCCATGTAACACTCCAAGAAAAACAGAAACACCAAAATGAGGCTACCTTTACAAGCATGACAAGAACGGTTCAGCTGCCTTATGAAGTTCGCCAAGAAGATATGGAAACGTCTTGGAACGAGCAGACAATGACACTTTTCTTTCCAAAAAATAAGCATGAATGAACGATTCATTCATGCTTCTATCATTTAAAAAAGCTGGTAAATCCCTTTATTAAAGATCCGACCTGATTCATTGCACTCATTACTTGACCTGTCGTATCCATCATTTTATTAAAATCAAATTGCCCATTGGCTTTTTTGAACTGCGACATAATGCTTTGAAATTGCGAAGGCTGCTGTTGATTAGGCCTTGGGATAGGATAAGGGTTAGAAAATACAGGCGGCTGCATAGGCATAGGCTGGATCGGAGCATAGGGCTGATAATAATCCTGCTGTCCATAATGCTGCTGAGGCAGTTGTTGCTCTAAATAACCGGGTGCAGCCTGCTGATAATATCCTTGCATTTGCTGAGGATAATAATAGCCCATTTGCCGAGGATAGCTTCGAGAGCTCCTGTTCATTGCGATTCCCCCCTAAACACAACATATTTCTCTTCTATATATGTATGAATGACTTCTATTGTTTGTGTCACAAGTAATGATTAGCATTTGTCAAATTGTGTCGAAAGTTTAAATTTTTTAAAAACAGAAAAAAGTCGAATCATTATGGTACCATATTTTCAATACAGATGAGAGGGGATGCACCATAATGAACGTATCATACTTAAGCAAACGTTTTGCAGAAATGAAGAAATATGAAACAGACTGTATGAATAAACTGATGGACTTTGCCAAGTTCCTCTATATTCAAGGACATCTCAGCATAACTGAGTTTCGTAACAGTATGAAGGTTCTCGAAGCAAATGGAGCAGAAAGCCCGGCATATGAGATGAATTAACGTCCGGCCCCCTATAAAAACGAAAAGAAGACAGCCTTTTACCGGCTGTCTTCTCTTGCAATTTCATCCTTTACTGCGTGCAATGTATAAAGGACTGACTCAGTGATGTCCTTGAATCGTTTTTTATGAATATGATGAACATATGATTGAAGGACCAATTCCAGGAAATTATCTTTTACGGTCTCAATTTGCTCTTTATGCACATATTTTGGCCGGTGGGCTTTTATCAATTCAAGAGCACCCTCTGCCCAGCGGGCCGCCAGTTCATCATTCTCTTCAACTGCAGGCTTTATCGTCTCAAAAAAATCATAAGAATGATTACTGTTTTTTCCTTCCTGATACCGATCAGCGCCTTTTTCAGCAACTCCAATCATTTGCTCGGTCATTTCCAGCAATGTTTGTGATAGCAATACCTTTCACCTCAATGCCTATCGTACCAAATTTCACTCACAAATTCAGCCGATGCGGTATACCTTCTCAAACGCATACCTGTGTTCAGGCGATTGATACAGCTCATTTATACAAATATGAAGATCTATGATTTCTTCTTCAAGCATACTTAGGCGATCGTTTTCCGTTTCCCACATCTCAGCCTCTAATGCATTTACAGAATGATTCAGGCTTTGCTCAGCTCGCGTTAATTCATCTTCTATATCAGAAAGCATACGGAGAATATCTGTCTTGCATACATAACCGGACATTCGTGTACCTCCCTTTCCTTGTCTCTCCCGGTTAAAATTCTTTGCTCTCAAGGCTCTTTCCTTCCTCATGACAAAACTAGAAGCAAATCGCCAAACAAACAGGTATTCCACGAAAAGCTGAAGTTTTCGACAAAAACACCCGCAAAAATTGTATGATCCTCCTCCTTAATGCAAACGATACTTGTGAGGAGGTGCCGTATGAAAACAAGACCGAAAAAAGCCGGCCAGCAAAAAAAGACTGAATCAAAGGCAATCGATTCTTTAGATAAAAAATTAGGCGGCCCGAACCGCCCTTCTACGTAAGAAGCAAGGAATTTCCTTGCTTCTTTATTTTTTCAGCCACTGCTCCACCGCAAAAAGCGCATGAAGCTGGCGCTTTTTATGTAAATACCAGTCTGTCAATTCAATCTGCTTCGGCAATTCCTCGCGCCTAAAGAACGTTTTCTTTATCTTTCCATGAAACCAATCTGTTTTCGTTCCGTCTAATGAGTGGATTAACTCAGGGTAGCATGTCCTTAGCATAGGAGATGTTCTTTTTGTAATCCCGATCATCTTTTCCATATCAAAACGGGAACCTGTGTGCGGCACTGTGTGCAAAAAGTGATAAAAAGAGGAGAACAATTCTGGCTTGAACAGCAATTGAGACAGCTGCTTTCCCAGCCTTATCCTTTCCTCCGCCTTTGAAAAGCGTTTCACTGAAATGCCGTAAAGAAACCCATTTGAGGAAGGAAAAATAACGGTGTTAAAATGAAACCAGTCACTTAAATAAAAAGGAATCGTGTCAAAAACATTCTTTTTAAACGAAGGATTTTGTATAATAGGTGTTTGGATAGTGTTTTGTTCATTTATAATGAGGGCATACATTAGCCGCTCCGTATTTCGCTCATGCCAAAAACGGGTCCATTCTTCCGACATAAATTGTGAGACGCCAAACACATGCAGCAGATGAAACAGCGGTTTCCCAACTCTTTTTGACCAGTGGTATAGTAGAAGCTGCGGATAGGCATCCGAAAAAATAAGCCAGTTCGCTCTTTCATAGGCTAAAAAGAACCATTCTTGCTGTCTCTCACGGAGTCCAAGCTGAAACAGACTGCCTTTTAAGTCAGTCATTGACCAGCCGGCATTACGAGAAACGAAAGAAGCCAAAAGCGACCATTTGATTTCCGGGTGACGGTCGTAAAATGCTTTATAAGCATTTGTTCTTGAAATGTTATCCGCGTTTTTTATTTTTGTCTGCCGCTCAATCCGGCTCAGAAGCTTTCTAATGGTCTGTTGTTCTTGCACGTTCATTCACTTCCGTCATGATTAGTTTAATAAGGAGGATGAGAAAGTGATTCGGTATCCTAACGGAAAAACATTTCAGCCGAAACATTCGGTTTCATCCCAAAACAGTCAGAAAAGGTCCCCGTCTTACAGTAATCGCGGAATGACCCTCGAAGATGACTTAAACGAAACGAATAAGTATTATCTGACAAACCAAATTGCCGTTATACACAAAAAGCCGACACCTGTTCAAATTGTAAATGTCCATTATCCAAAAAGAAGTGCCGCAGTGATTAAAGAAGCTTACTTTAAACAATCATCGACAACAGACTACAATGGGATTTACAAAGGGCGGTATATTGATTTTGAGGCGAAAGAAACGAAAAACAAGACCTCTTTCCCCCTGCAGAATTTTCATGACCATCAAATCGAGCATATGAAGCAGGTAAAGGCTCAAGACGGTATTTGTTTTGTTATTATATCCGCTTTCGACCAGGTTTATTTTTTGGAAGCCGATAAGCTGTTTTATTTCTGGGACAGAAAAGAAAAAAACGGCAGAAAATCAATTCGAAAAGATGAGTTGGAAGAAACAGCTTATCCGATTTCTCTTGGATACGCACCCAGAATTGATTATATTAGTATTATTGAACAGCTTTATTTTTCGCCATCATCTGGTGCGAAAGGTTGATTAACGAAAGGTTGAGATGTTATGTCAGATCAATTTAACAGCCGTGAAGCTCGACGAAAAGCGAACAGCAAGTCGAGTCCTTCACCGAAAAAAGGCAAGAAACGAAAAAAGGGCGGATTGTTTAAAAAGACCCTTTTCACTTTACTCATTCTGTTTGTTTTAGGCGTAGTCGGCGGTGCTGTTACATTTGCCGTCATGGTTTCTGATGCGCCGTCCCTTGATGAAAGCAAATTGAAGACGCCTTATTCATCAACGATTTATGATAAAAACGGAAAAGAAATTGCTGAATACGGTTCCGAAAAGCGGTCCTACGTCTCAATAGATGAAATACCTGATGTCGTAAAAGAAGCCTTTATCGCGACAGAGGACGCACGTTTTTACGAACACCACGGGATTGACCCTGTCCGTATCGGAGGTGCCCTTGTCGCCAACTTTAAAGACGGCTTCGGAGCTGAAGGCGGAAGTACGATCACCCAGCAGGTCGTTAAGAATTCCCTTCTGTCCCATCAAAAGACGCTGAAACGGAAGGTACAGGAAGTGTGGCTTTCAATTCAGCTGGAGCGCAATTACTCTAAAGATGAAATTTTAGAAATGTATTTAAACCGGATTTATTTTTCTCCCAGAGCATACGGAATCGGAAAAGCGGCGGAAGAATTTTTCGGCGTCACAGATTTAAGCAAATTGACTGTGGAACAAGCTGCGACACTCGCGGGTATGCCGCAAAGCCCGACAGCGTACAACCCCGTTAAAAACCCGGATAAAGCGGAAAAAAGACGGAACATCGTACTCAGTCTGATGAAAAAGCAAGGATTTATTTCTGATTCTCAATACAACAAAGCGAAAAAAGTGGCAGTGAAAGACGAAGGCGTTGTTTCACAAAAGGAATATGAAAAAAACAATTCAAACAAATACAGCGCGTTTGTTGAAGAAGTCATGAAAGAAATTGAAGAAAAATCTGATGTCAATCCAGGTACTGACGGATTAAAGATTTATACAACATTAGATACAAAAGCACAAGACAAACTAGATGAATTAATGGACGGAGACACTGTCGGATTTACTGAAGGCATGCAGGGCGGTGTCACCCTTCTCGATACGAAAACCGGAGAAGTGCGGGCGATTGGCGCTGGAAGAGATTCTACGGTTGGTGGCTACAATTACGCGACCCAAGCTAAGCGACAGCCTGGATCTACCATTAAACCTATTCTCGACTACGGTCCAGTTATTGAAAATAAAAAATGGTCAACTTACGAGCAAATTGATGACTCAGCTTACACGTATTCAGATGGAACACCTATACGAGACTTTGACCGCAGATATAAAGGACCAATGTCTATGCGTGAAGCACTGGCACAATCTCGTAATATTCCGGCTTTAAAAGCATTCCAAGCAGTCGGAAAAGATGCGGCGGTAGACTTTGCCAATGGACTTGGGCTGGGATTAGATAAAGATACTGTATATGAATCTTACTCTATTGGAGGATTCGGAAAAGGGAATGTCGGTGTCTCTTCACTGACAATGGCAGGAGCATACAGCGCGTTTGGAAATAACGGAACATATAATGAACCGCATTTTGTAAAGTCTATTGAATTTAACGATGGCACAAAGCTTGATTTAACACCAAAATCAAAGTCAGCAATGAGCGATTATACTGCGTTTATGATTACAGATATGCTGAAAACAGCTGTTAAAACAGGTACTGGACAGCTTGCACAAGTACCCGGTGTAGAAGTAGCAGGAAAAACAGGAACGACCAACTTTGAAGAAAGTGAAATCCAAAGGTACAATATCGCAAGCGACGGTGCCCGAGATTCTTGGTTTGTCGGTTACACACCGCAATATACAGCAGCCGTCTGGACTGGTATGGAAGAAAACGAAGCTGGAAAGAAATCTCTTTCAACTGAAGAGCAAAAAGTTGCAAAGCGCATCTTCGCCCAGCTCATCGCCGATGTCGATGACGGAAGCGGATCATTTGAGAAGCCTGACAGCGTAGTGGAAGCCTCTGTAGAAAAAGGCTCAAACCCTGCAAAACTGGCAGGGCCAAATACGCCAAGCGATAAGAAGCTCACAGAGTACTTTGTTAAAGGCACAGCTCCTTCTACTGTTTCTAAAACATATGAGAAAGAAGAAAAAGAGGAAACAGCTAAACTGTCTGGTTTAAACGTGAAATACGATAAAGACAATCAATCTTTAACGTTAAGCTGGAATTACGACGGAGATGCGACCTTTGCTGTTAAGCAATCTGTTGACGGCGGCAGCTACTCGGAAATTCAAAACAGCTCTGCAAAAGAAGCAGTCATTTCGGGTGTGCAGCCAGGATCTATGTACAAATTCGAAGTAACAGCCGTCAGTGATGATGGCAAAAGTACAGCTTCCACATCCTATGAGGTGCCAAAAGCTGAAGACGATGAAGATAAAAAAGACCAGCAGCAAACTGATGATGAAAAACAAGATGATGAGAAGACTCAGGATGATACACAAACTGATGATTCTCAAAAAGATGACGGTCAGACGGATCAAGATCAGACAGATGATTCAACAAACGATCAAGACAAAAAACAAGACAATACGAACACCAATCCGTCCGACAACAATAACCAAGACCAATCAAACGATAACGATAACGATAACGACAACAGTAACAACCAGGATACGTCGGATGGTGATTCGAACTCTGGTAAGAATGATTCAACAGGTTCTGACACGAATAAAAATAAAACAGACACATCTAATAAAACACAAACAAACTCATCATCAATTGAAAAAACAAATTAAACAAAAAAGCCGTCACCTTTGGGGTGATGGCTTTTTTGGTACACAATAAAAAACCTCCCGTTTTAACAGGAGGTTTTATCGATTCATCGCATGATATTTATAAAAATGCTTTTTCATTTCGGTAATCAGCTCATCAAGCTGAATAAAGCAATGGTATTGGGTCGGCTTAAGAAGAATAAATTCCACTCGTTCAGCCCAATTAATCGGCTTTGCGGGATATGATTTCTCCCTCAGTTCTTGCCAATCGAGCGATTTCACCGGCTCACCTGCTGTCCAATGTAACGAAGCCAGCAAACACACAATGCCCTTTAACATTTCGTTTTGGTCACATCTCGATTTTCGTGTTTGAAAGACTGGGAGAAGTGATGCTTTGATGTCATCCCACACTTCAAATAAAAGCGGAACGTATTTCCCGCTGTCCTCCCATGGCAAATCGCCTTGTAATTCCGTGCAGAAATCAAAATACACGGGATTGGTCTGCAAGGTTTTCTTCATATCCGAGGAACTCTTCTGGCCAAGACTGCGCAAGTATTGCTCATAGGAAGCCAACACTTCTTTTGCTTGCGTCATCGTTTCACCAGTCCTTTTTTATCCCTCTTCTGCCCTTCTCTGCATAAAGAAAGCAGCGGACACTCCGCACAGCGCGGAGATTGGGCTTTACAGTGATATCTGCCGAAGAAAATAAGCCGGTGATGCGTAACGGACCAGTCTTCTTTGGGAACCTTGCGCATCAGCGTCTTTTCAACTTCCAGAACCGAGTCCTTCCACCGGCAAATGCCCAATCGTTTGCTGACTCTCTCCACATGGGTATCTACGGCAATGGCCGGCACGCCAAACGCAACGGATACCACTACGTTTGCGGTCTTTCTCCCGACCCCTGGCAGTTTGACAAGCTCATCGCGGTCTCTCGGCACTTCTCCGCCGTAATCTTCAATAATCATTTTACTCAGCTTTTGAATATTTTTCGCTTTATTACGATATAAACCGATTGATTTAATATCCTGCTGAAGCTCTTCCAGCGGAACAGCCAAATAGTCTTCCGGCCGTTTATATTTTTGGAATAATGTTTTGGTCACTCTGTTTACAAGTGCATCTGTACATTGCGCAGATAAAGCTACAGCCACCACTAATTCAAAAGGATTGGAATGAACCAGTTCACACTCCGCATGAGGAAACATGTCACCTATCTTGTCTAAACAGAATTCAATTTGTTTTAGATTTAACACGATTGTCACCTTTTCACTTTATTGTTCAAGCCAATTGTAAAAAGGAACCTGCCTTTTATACTCTTTTTGCGGTTCATTCTGCTTTGCTTGTACACGCCGGAATTTTTGGCTGTGTATTTTTGCTTGCTCCACAGTTTTAAGCCCGTTTTTCTTCCATTCAAACAAAATCCGGTCAATGTAGCGGAAACTGAGTTTTCCTGATAGTACAGCCTCTTTTAACGCGTGTTTGATCAGTTGTGCGTCATGCTGATCCTGGTCCTGCCAGATCGCCAGCGTTTCACACTCCAAAGGCGATAACGGCCTTGCGAACTCTTCCTCAAAAATGGTATAAAGGCTTTTTTGTTCCCCTTCTGCTTTTCTTTCCTGTGTTTGATTCTGTGCAAGCTGAATATACTCGTACAGCTTGCCCCATAAAGGCTGAAGAGAATATTTCTCAAATTTGATGCCGTTTTGATCCTCGCATTCTTCAATAAACAGAAAGCCTTTTTGAATAAACATCCGCAATCTGTTTGTGCATTCTTCAACAGAAATTGACATACCTTCCTGCAGCTGATTCGGTGTAGGAAAATATGATCCTTTTTCTAAATGCATTTTAATTTTTAACAGCAGAATAAGTTCTGTTTCATTAAGCCCAAGCTGTTTATAATGCGTAAGCAGAAGATTGGGGATGGTTGATGTTCCCTGCTCCTGCATATCAATAAATTGCTGTTTTTTCATCGTCACACCTCTTACTGTAAAGGATTGTGATTGCCCCTTTACTGTAAAAAGTCTCCCTTGCAGGAGACTCTTTTTTGTTTCATTTGAATGTATTACGGATACAGACGGTTTAACAGTCTTGGGAACGGAATCGTTTCACGAACGTGAGGCGCTCCGCTGATCCAAGCTACTGTCCGCTCTAATCCAAGGCCGAAGCCGGAATGAGGAACTGATCCATATTTTCTAAGTTCAGCATACCATTTATATGCGTCAGAATCCAGTCCATGTTCTTTAAGACGAGATTCCAGAAGTTCCATATCGTGAATCCGTTCAGATCCGCCGATGATTTCTCCATAGCCTTCCGGCGCAATCAAGTCAGCGCAAAGCACAACGTCCTCACGGTCAGAAGCCGGCTGCATATAGAACGGTTTTAAGGACGTCGGATAGCGAGTGATGAATACCGGTTTGTCATAGTGTTCAGCAATCGCTGTTTCATGAGGCGCTCCGAAATCATCTCCCCACTCGATATCGTCAAAGCCTTTTTCTTTCAGAAATTCAATCGCTTCATCATACGTGATTCTTGGGAATGGAGCTTTGATTTGCTCAAGTTTTGACGTGTCTCTTCCCAATGTGTTTAATTCAATTTTGCAATTCTTAAGAACTGATTGCACGATGAAAGAAACGTAATTTTCCTGTACTTGAAGGTTTTCTTCAAATTCTACAAACGCCATTTCCGGTTCGATCATCCAGAATTCGATTAAGTGACGCTTTGTTTTAGACTTTTCCGCTCTGAATGTCGGTCCGAAAGAGAATACTTTTCCTAAAGCCATTGCCGCAGCTTCCATGTAGAGCTGGCCGCTTTGAGACAGATATGCATCTTCATCAAAGTACTTTGTCGCAAAGAGTTCTGTTGTTCCTTCAGGTGCACTTCCAGTCAGAATCGGCGGATCCACTTTTACGAAGCCTTCGTTATTAAAGAATTCGTAAGTCGCGCGAATGATTTCATTACGGATTTTCATGATCGCATGCTGGCGCTTTGAACGCAGCCATAAATGTCTGTGATCCATCAAAAATTCCGTTCCGTGTTCTTTTGGTGTAATTGGATAATCGGTCGCTTCGTGAATGACTTCAATATCTGTCACAGCAAGTTCATATCCAAGCGGAGAACGCTCGTCCTCTTTGACAATCCCTTTTATATAGAGCGACGTTTCCTGCGTCACTGATTTAGCTGTTTGGAAAATGCTTTCTTCCACTTCCGCTTTTACTACGACACCCTGAATAAAACCGGTACCGTCCCGAAGCTGTAAAAACGCAATTTTCCCGCTTGAACGCTTATTAGCGACCCAAGCTCCGATCGTTACTTCCTCACCTACGTGCTTGTACACTTGGTTGATTGTTGTTTTCAACATATTTCCCTCCAAAACAAGAAAGACATTCGGAAGCTCATTGCCCCGCGAACTCTTTTATCATCACTTTATTATACCCGCTCTTAACTAACCGGGTCAATGCAGATAAAAAGCGGCTTTTCTGTCAGCCGCTTTTTGATCTGTTAGCTATGTTTTTCTACAAAACGCTTGATTCTTTCAATGGCTTTTTCAAGAAGATCTAACGATGTTGCATAAGAAAGACGGACATTCTCAGGAGAGCCAAATCCGGATCCTGGAACAATCGCAACTTTTTCCTCCTCGAGAAGTGCTTTAACAAATTCATCTACATCTTTGAAACCGCAAGATTGAGCTGCCTCTTTTGCATTCGGGAACAAGTAAAAAGCACCTTCCGGCTTCACACAGCTGAACCCTGGGATTTCTATAAGCTTTGCATAGATCGTATTTAATCTATGTTCAAATGCTTCTCTCATTTCTTCCAATGGCTCAGAAGGCCCGTTATAAGCAGCAATCGCTCCGTACTGTGCGATTGATGTCGGGTTTGACGTACTGTGGCTTGCAAGGTTCGTCATCGCTTTAATAATGTCTTCAGAGCCTGCCGCATAACCGATTCTCCAGCCTGTCATGCTGTGGGACTTCGATACGCCGTTTATAATGACCGTTTGTTCTTTCAGTCTGTCTGACAGCTGTGCAATGGAAACATGTTTCTTTCCGCCGTATGTAAGTTTTTCATAAATTTCATCTGACACAATCAAGATATCATGTTCAAGGCACACTTCACCGAGTGCAGATAGTTCTTCTTCCGTATACATGACACCAGTCGGGTTGCTTGGAGAGTTAATAACGATTGCTTTTGTTTTTTCCGTAATTGCATTTTTCAGCTGCTCAGGCGAAATTTTGAAGTGATTTTCCTCAAGCCCTTCTACATAAACAGGCTTTCCGCCAGCGAGTTTCACCTGCTCCGGATAGCTTACCCAGTAAGGCGTTGGAATAATAACTTCATCTTCTTCATCCAAAATCACTTGGAAAAGGGTATACAGAGCATGTTTGGCACCAGTGCAGACAATAATTTGAGACGGTTTGTATTCAATATTCTGGTCGCGTTTAAATTTCTCTGCAATGCTGTTTTTCAGTTCAGCCAAACCACCGGAAGGCGTGTATTTCGTATGGCCCTCGTTCATCGAACGCACAGCGGCATCAATAATATGCTGCGGTGTATTGAAGTCAGGTTCGCCTGCTCCTAAGCCGATGACATCATGGCCTGCGGCTTTCAGTTCTTTCGCTTTCGCTGTGATTGCCAGAGTGGTTGATGGTGTTAATGCGGATACTCTTTTTGCCAGTTTCAACTTGAACTCCCCCTAATTCGTCTTAAGGCGTGATATTTTTGAGAATCTTTCCAGTTGTAAAGTCCACATAACTTAAACTGTATTGCCCTTCTTTGTCTAAGTACGTCACTTCCCAAAGCAGGACGTTTCCTTCTCTTGCCAGATGAACCTCTTTTTGCTTTGAAACCAGCCCTTCATCCTTTATGATTTTCGCCGCTTTGTCTTCAGAGATTCCCTCTTTCGCTTCTTTTGAGAGAATTTTTGCTTTTTTATCAGCAGGAACCCAGACATATAATGCAGTGCCTTTTTTATCCGTTCCCTTTACAACATAATATTTTTCTTTTCCGACAAATGTTTCGACTTGATCAACATTGGCGAGATCGGTTTCTTTTTTAGCTTCAGCAGCTGCTGCTTCGTGCCCCTCTTCCTTTTGTGCCATGGCTGATTTATAAATGCTTGCCGAGACAAGAAGTACTGCTAAAAAAATAATACCAAAAATGACGGTAAATATTAATGCTTTTTTTCTCATCTTCTCACCTACGTACGATAAATGGTAAAAACGGCTTGGTTTTTGTTTTCTTCATCCAGCGCAAGGCCGAACATCAGATTGTCTCTTTTCAGTGTACGATTCAATGTGTCCACAATTTTATACAGATCATCAGAATGCTCTACATTAATTGTTGAAAGAATTTCGATTTTACTTTCCATTTTTTCATCCTCCAGTTTGAACAAATATTGTTAGTCATACTCCATTTCAGGACACGCCATACTAGTATCACAGAGCGGGAAATCCGCTTTTAAATAAAACACCATCCTACTCCCACACCGCAAAAGCCGCTTTATGCGGCTTTTATTCTTTTTCCCCTGCAACATAAGCTTCAAGCTCGCTGTCAGTCATTTCGGATACTGAGGTTGTCGGCAAGGCATCAAGAAACAGCCGGCCGTAACCAGCGGTTTTAATCCGTCTGTCCAATATAATAATCGTTCCCTTGTCTCCCGCAGAACGCAGCAAGCGTCCGATTCCTTGCCTGAAGGTCAGCACAGCTTCCGGTAATGACACTGTTTGAAACGGATTCTTTCCTTTTTTGCGGGCAAGCTCACATTTTGCAGCATGAAGCGGGTGATCAGGGGACCGGAATGGGAGCCTCACGATCATTACTGTCGTCAGCTCATCACCAGGGAAATCAACGCCTTCCCAAAAATGATTTGTTCCGAGCAGGATCGCCTGATTGGATGTTTTAAAAGTCTTCATCAGTTTGCCGGGACTTCCGCCTGTAATCCCTTGTGCCAAGAGCTGAATGCCGGAAGCACTCATGTTATGCTTAAGCTCCTGGTGAACCTTTTTCAGCATATCATGGGATGTAAACAGCACAAGAATTTTAGGCTGTTTTTCCTTTGCCATCAGTTCGATATAACGGGCTGTATCCTGTATAAATTCAGGTTGCCCTGTATCCTGAATTGATTTCATTTCTTTTGGAATCATCACCTGCATACGCTCATCGTAAGAAAAGGGTGACTCAATTCTCATTGTCCGCGGGAAAAAGTCACTCAGTCCCAGTCGTTCAATCATAAATTGAAAAGAACCTTCGACTGTAAGGGTTGCAGATGTCAGCACCACACTATTTTTGCGCGCGAAAAACTGATCAGCCAGAAGTTCACCAGGTTCAAGAGGCTGTGCGTAAATGGCCACTGCATTTTTCGCACCCTTTGCATCTATTTCAATCCAAACCGCTTCATCGTCATCAGATCCAAAGAAGAGCTTCTGCAACGTCTGACAGTAATGCTGCAAGCCTTTCATGCTTCTTTGGTATTCATCGGCTAAAAAGACGTTTTTGCTCTTCATGCCCTTCAAATGTTTTTCCATCAGGGATGACTGCGCCTCAAAAAGCTGTTGCAAATGTGTCAGCATGGAACAAAGCCTCTCCGCACCATCCGTTAAGATCGACCAGCTTTTATCCTGGCTTTCTTTGTTCACCTTAAACACTAGACGGTTTAAGTCTTCTTTAGGTTTTCTTCGTTTGACAAAAGAATGTACAGAGCTGAAGAAAGCATCACTTTCTGCTTGAACGTGCTGAAGCCACTCTTCCAATTCGAAAAATGAATCAACCGGCAGGCTGTTTCGCTGGAATAGCTGTCTCATCTTTTTTAGAAGTCCCTGCTCCTTCAGAGTGCCGATTCTGCTCAATTTCGTATGCAATTCTATGTACGTGGCTCTTTTCCCTAAATGTTCGCTTGCCGCACGTTCAAAATGGTGTGCTTCATCAATAATAAATGTGCCGCTTTCGGGAAGCCTTTTTTTCTGGCTGGCTTCATCGGTCAGCAAAAGGGAATGATTGGTGATCACCAAATCGGAGCGCATAGCAATCTGTTTGGCTCGCTCGTAAAAACCGATCACATGCTCACTGCGACTTCTTTTATAGGAGTCATCGTCATAAGCCAATCTGTCCCACAGCAATTTTCCGCCTGAAGGCAAATTCAGTTCCGCTACATCTCCTGTATCTGTCTCTGTCAGCCAAACGAGAAGCTGTGCCTTTGTCAGTACGGCATCATAATTATCATCTTCTTCATGAAGGACCTGCTCAAATTTATACAGGCATAAATAATGCGATTGCCCTTTTAAAATCGCCGCTGTTACCGGAAATGGAAACAGATCTTGGACAATCGGCAAATCCTTTGTGAGAATCTGCTGCTGTAAAAGCGTCGAATACGTGCTGATAATGACTGGCTTTTTTGATTTCTTGGCAAAAAGCGCAGCCGGAATAAGATAGCCAATCGTTTTTCCGATTCCCGGAGGAGCTTCAATCAGCGCATGCTCACGATTGGCAAACGCATCAGCCACCTCTCTCATCATCATCATTTGGCCGTCTCTTTTTTCATACCCAGGCATTAACTCTGACAGCGCTTTTTCATTTCCCGCTTCCCAGCTTTCGATCTCAAATGAGAAGTTCTCGTCCTCATTTATACGAGCATCGATAGCTTCAGGTTCTCTGACAGAAAACGAAGAAAAGCGCGTATAGCCCGGTATCTCGGTATGTCTGTTTTCATTAATGAACATATCCAACAAATGCGTCAGATCACTGATGAAATGCTGCGAAAGCCTTCTTAACTGCTTTAATGTCGGATAAGGAAGCTGCCGCAGCTTTTCAAGGATTTCCAAAAAAATAAGCCCTGTCACTTCAGCATCGCTGTCAGCCCGGTGCGGCTGATCATGCCGCAGCTGAAGCTCCTCGCTTAATTCCGTCAGCTTATACCCTTCAAATCCCGGAAAAACAATGCGTGAGAGCTCGACAGTATCAAGCACTTCACAATCTGGGAGCTGAAAGCCCGCCTTATGCAGCTCATACTTGACAAATCCAAGGTCAAAATGGATATTGTGGGCGACAAAATAAGCGCCATCAAGCAATTGGAATACTTCTTCAGCAACTGCTTCAAATGGCTGTTCATTTTCTACCATTTGATTAGAGATTCCAGTAAGCTGCTCAATAAAAGCAGGGATTGATTTATTTGGATTAATGTATTTTGAAAACCGCTCAGTAATTTGTCCATTTTCGATTACAACCGCTGCGATTTGTATGATTTTATCGCCTTTCTTCGGCGAATTCCCTGTTGTCTCTACATCTATAACAACGAACCGTTGCTTATTCATTAAAATGGACACCTCAATTCTTGCATACGACAAAAGTGTAACACGTTTTGTACGGAAATGGAGCGGCAAAACCGTTTTACTCTCAAAATCTTAAAAGAAAACCCCCGATAAAGGGGGCTTTTCTTCTACAAAATTGTACGGGCTGGTTCGTTTCCCAGCATTTGTTCAATTTTGTTTTGATCATTCAGAACAGCCACTTTCGGCTCGTGGCTTGCCGCTTCTTGATCAGACATCATTTTGTAGGAAATAATAATGACCTTATCTCCTTCCTGCACAAGGCGTGCGGCTGCACCGTTTAAGCATATGACGCCGCTTCCCCGTTTACCAGGAATAATATACGTTTCAAGACGTGCTCCATTATTATTATTCACAATTTGTACTTTTTCATTAGGGAGCATTCCCACAGCATCAATGAGATCTTCATCAATTGTAATGCTTCCCACATAGTTCAGGTTTGCTTCCGTAACAGTTGCCCTGTGAAGCTTGCCGCTCATCATTGTTCGATACATATTATATTCTCTCCATTTCTCGAATATCAATAATGATATTATCTATTAAACGCGCTTTTGAAAAAGCAACTGCAACAGCGAGAATCATCTTTCCAGCAATTTCATTCACAGGCTCGAGTTCCGGATAGGAATAAAGCTCCACATAGTCTATGGTTCCGCTTGTCGTTTCAATGATTTCTTTTGCAGCTTTTATCACCGCTTCAGGATCTCTTTCACCGGCTTGGATCAGCTCCGCACTTGTTTGAAGGGCCCGATACAGCTTAGGCGCTTCTTTTCTTTCTTCAGCTGTTAAGTATACATTGCGAGAGCTTTTGGCTAAGCCGTCTTCCTCTCTGACCGTATCGACAGGAACCAATTCAATATCCATGAAGAAGTCACTGATTAACCCATCAACAACAGCTACCTGCTGCGCATCTTTTAAACCGAAATAGGCACGAGTCGGCTTGACTAGGTTGAAAAGCTTCGTCAGTACGATCGCGACCCCGTCAAAATGTCCTTCTCTTGAGCGCCCGCATAACACGTCTGTGCGTCTTTCTACATGAATCGTGACATTCTTTTCACCGGGATACATATCATGAGCATCTGGCGTAAATAAAATATCGACTCCGGCGTTTTCTGCAAGAGCTGCATCCCGCTCAATATCGCGCGGATATGCTTCAAAATCTTCATTAGGGCCGAATTGTGCAGGATTCACAAAAATACTCATAATAACGGCATCGTTTTCTTGTCTTGCTTTGTCTGCTAAGGTTAGATGGCCCTCATGCAGAAACCCCATCGTCGGAACAAATCCAATTGACTTGCCCTCAGAATGATATTGTTTTATGGCTTCTTTCAGCTGTGAAATATCAGTAATCTGTCTCATCTTATTTTCCCCCGTACAAGCCGTCCAGCACTGTCTGGTTCATTTGAAAGGAATGCTTTTGTTCAGGGAAAGCACGATGTCTTACATCCTGAACATATCCGCTGATTGCTGTTTCGATGTTTTCATCAATGCGCGTATATTGCTTTACAAATTTAGGTGTTCTCTCAACACCGTGGCCAATAATATCATGATAAACGAGAACTTGTCCGTCCGCTTTCACACCAGCACCGATTCCAATGACCGGTATGCTTAGCGTTTCGGCAATTTTGGCTGTGAGTTCTGCCGGCACACATTCCAGCACAAGCATCATAGCTCCTGCTTCTTCGCATTTTATACTGTCTTCTATTAATTTTTTGGCGCTTTGTTCGTCTTTGCCCTGTACTTTATAGCCGCCCAGTACGCCGACTGACTGCGGTGTCAAACCTAAGTGACTGACTACTGGAATGCCTCCAAGCGTCAATGCGCGAATGGATTCAAACACGCCTTCTCCGCCCTCAAGCTTCAGTGCGTCAGCTCCGCTTTCCTGAACGATAGCCGCTGCATTTTTCAGCGTATCTTCCTTAGACAGGTGATAAGACATAAACGGCATATCTGTCACAATAAAGGTATTCGGCGCACCCCTTTTAACGGCTTTTGTATGATGGATCATGTCCGCAACTGTCACACCGACAGTTGAATCAAGGCCGAGGACGACCATTCCAAGTGAATCACCGACTAAAATCATGTCAACTCCCGCTTGTTCAGCAAGTTTAGCTGCCGGATAATCATAAGCGGTCAGCATGACAATCGGTTCTTCAGACTCCTTCATTTTTAGAAAATCCAGTTTTGTTTTCATGTTTTCTCCTCCTCATGTTTAGAGGAGATGATCTGCCGTGTTCTTCTGCAAGCCAAAAAACCTTCCGTTACAACGAGAAGGATTCTTCACTTTCTAAAGTTCGGCGAGTTTCATCCCTCTGTCCCAGTCCTTTTTTGGATCAAGGCAGACTGCTGCAATGTCTATCTATTTTAATAATAGGTGCAGTTCGCAGGCGATACTGCCCAATGGAAGTATACCAAAATCAACGGGCTTGTACCAACACATTAGCCCAATTCGATATCGGCAGAATAGATTTTTTTAATGCCTTCGTTCGTTTCTAAAAGCAGAACGCCTTCATCATCTATACCTAACGCCTTACCGTAAAAGGTTCCGTTTAACGTTCTGGCTCTCATATTAGTGCCAATACCGAGCGCATAGCTTTCCCATAAAAGCTTAATCGGCGTAAATCCGTGCGTCATATAATCCCGGTACCGTTTCTCAAAGCATAGTAAAATATGCTGGATGACGCCGGCCCGATCAATTTTTTCCCCAGCAGCTTGGCTGAGGCTTGTCGCGATGTCCTTCAATTCATCTGGAAAATCATTAGGCTGCTGGTTAACGTTAATGCCGATCCCAATGATCACTGAACGTACGCGGTCTTCTTCAGCCTGCATTTCCGTTAGGATGCCGACTGTTTTTTTTCCGTTAATCAAAATATCATTTGGCCATTTAATATCCGTTTGGATGCCTGCTGCCTCTTCTATTCCCTGCACAACAGCTACTGCAGCAAGCAGAGTCAGCTGCGGTGTTTTTTGGAGCGGAATGTCAGGCCGCAAAATCAGGCTCATCCAAACACCGTTTCCTTCTTGAGAATGCCATACCCTAGACATTCGGCCCCTTCCGGCTGTTTGTTTGTCAGCCACCACGAGGGTGCCTTCCGGTGCGTTATTATTCGCGAGCTCATGAGCCGTTTTTTGCGTGCTTGAAAGAACGTCATGGTAAATAAGATGCTGGCCCATCACTTCCGTTTTTAATCCAAAACGAATTTCGCTTTCACTGAGTTTTCCGGGTTTTTTGATGAGCCGATATCCTTTTCTTCTAACGGCTTCTACTTCATAACCCTCTTTCCGAAGCTCTTTAATATGCTTCCACACAGCAGTTCTTGAACAGCCGAGAGCATCACTGATTTTTTGGCCGGAAATAAATTCATTGCCGGCCTGAGAAAATAATTCAATAAGGTCTTTTCTTAATGTTGACCGCATGTCTTCAGCCACTCCTCTATGTGTTTCTTTTGATTGGAGAGCTTCCCTGTCACAACAGCCTGCTCGATCCGCTGTAATTCTTCCGACACCCATTTTCCGGCCGGTCGGTTTCGAAGCGCAAGCAAGTCCTTACCCGTGATATCAAGATCCTTAAGGCTTTTGATCGGCAGGTTTTGATAAGCGTACTGAATATCCTTCAGTTTCTTTTCATCCAGTTTTTCGTTTTGCCGAAGCTGCGATATTTTGGCCGCAGAGAGCAGTGCTTTTTCCCCAGCTCTGTACATTGTCATTACGTCAAGGCTCTGGCCAAACGTATCAGCAATGTGAATGGCTTCCTTGATCACTTTTCCCGGGAGCTTCCAGGCTTTCAGGAAAAGGGGCGCGTCTTTCAAGACTATGCCAAGGTTAATTAAAAGAGCAGCCCAAAGCTCCTCACGGGATGTTAAAGAGAAGAATGGAAACTCACTCGTTGAAATCAGGTTTTCTCGTTTATGATAAAAACCAGGAAGCTCTTCATACAATCTCGTTTGAATGAGCGTTTGAAGCGCCTGGCGAGAAGCTCTTCCCTGCAGCAATTTCTCGAACTCTATAGTTTTTCGTTCGACTGAAACATGGGAGAGGAGTGATTTTTCTTTCGCAATGGCTTCTTCTGTTTCCGGTGAAAGCGTAAAGCCAAGCTGGCTCATAAAACGTACGGCTCTCAGCATACGAAGCGCATCCTCTTGAAATCTATCCTCAGGCTTTCCAACGGTTCGAATCACTTTCTGATCAATATCTTTCTTGCCGCCAAAATAATCAAGCACCTTCCCCTCCGCTGTCATGGCCATCGCATTGATCGTTAAATCTCTTCGTTTTAGATCCTCTTCTAATGATGAGATAAATTGCACTTCTGACGGTCTTCTGAAATCAACATAATCAGATTCAGTCCGGAATGTCGTGACTTCATAGGTTTCATCCTCCCAGAGCACAATAATGGTCCCGTGCTCTTTGCCTACATCAACAGTTCGCTGAAACAGCCGTTCTACTTGATCAGGTGCCGCATCTGTCGCGATATCGACATCTCCGATCGTTCGTTTCATATAGCTGTCACGAACTGCGCCCCCGACAAAATAAGCCTGATGGCCCGCTTCGATTAAGATGCGGAGCACGGGAAGTGCTTTGATAAAAACTTTTTCCATGTGATCACTCCGGTTCTGCTAAATCGGCATAAATCTGTTCATACTGGCTGACAATTTTTTGGGAAGAAAATTCATTTTCAAGCATCTCTATTGCCGCCTTTGTAAAACGATTGCTTAGCTGTTCATCTTCTAAAATGCTCATCGCGCGGGCTGTTGCGGCCGCAACATCACCGACATCCACCAAAAATCCGCTCACATTGTTTTTAATAACCTCAGGGATACCGCCAATGTTTGTTCCGATACAAGGCACTTCGCAAGCCATCGCTTCAAGCAGGACAAGGCCGAAGCTTTCTTTTTCAGATAGCAGCAGCTTCAAATCGCTAATAGAATAAAGCTCTTCAACACGGTCTTGATTTCCAAGCATTAAGACTTGGTCTTCCAAGCCATATTTTCTGATAAGCTCGCAGGCTGTCGATTTCTCCGGACCGTCTCCGACTAAAAGCAGCTTCGCTTTCGTTTTGCCAGCGATATTGCGGAACACACGGATGACATCCTGCACGCGTTTAACCTTTCTAAAGTTGGACACATGGATGACGACTTTTTCATCTGGTAAAATTCCATGTTTCTCTTTAATCACCGCTGTGTTTTTCTTCAGATACACGCGCTCGTCTATAAAGTTATAAATCGTTTCAATTTTTTTCTCCGGTTTAATTAAATCGTACGTTTCAGCCGCAAGCGCTGAGGAGACGGCAGTCACCCTGTCTGATGACTCAATAGCAAAACGGATCAGATCTTTTAGAGACGGATCATAACCTAACACCGTGATATCCGTGCCATGCAAAGTTGTAACAATGCCGATATTGCGTTTCAGCATTTGTTTTGCAAGATAGGCGCAAACGGCATGCGGGAGAGCATAGTGAGCATGGATAATGTCTAAATTCTCCCGTTCCGCCACCTCTGCGATTTTGCTTGCCAATGTCAAGTCATACGGAGGATATTTAAAAACAGCATATTGATTAACCTCAACTTCATGAAAATGAATATTGGGATGATATGTATTCAGTCTAAACGGAATGCTTGATGTGATGAAATGGATTTCATGTCCCTTTTCAGCAAGCTGCTTCCCCAGTTCTGTCGCAATGATACCTGAGCCTCCAACGCTCGGATAGCATGTGATTCCTATTTTTAGTTTTCTCATTGTTCGCCCCCAAGCACATCATGATCAAGCATCAGCATCCGTTTGGAAAAGAAACCTTCGGCATACTCCACGCCCGCTTCTTTACCGTAAAGCTTTTCTCTCGCTTCAACGATCTCAATATACCCATTCGTCAGAGGAGTAGAAACTGAATCCTTTGACGGGATAAACTGGCTTTTGTAGGCGTTGAGGCTTAGTTTCTTTGCCTCTATTGTATCCGAGATATCAATAACAAAATCCGGCTGATGAAAACCATTTATCATATAATAGTAAACCTTGCTGACTTTATGCGCCGGAAGGCTTTTTTCGTCTTTATATTTATGGATTCCGGCGGAAAAGATCGCTTCTTCCACCAGTGCAGCCGCATTGCCGTGATCCGGATGGCGATCCTTTTTATACGGCATAAAAACCGCTTTTGGGCGGCAGGTTCTGATGACAGTGACAATCGACCGAATTGCCTGATCACTCATTATTAGGCCGCGGTCTGGAAGCGTCAGCTGAATTCTTTTATCTGCGCCTAATATGCGGGCTGCTTCAGCTGCTTCTTCTTTACGTAAACTGACCGTACCGTTAGAAGAGAGTTCCGCTTCTGTCAAGTCGCATATCATTACTTTTTTTCCCTGTTTGACAAACTTCGCTATTGTGCCGCCCATTCCGATCTCGACATCATCACTGTGGGCGCCAAAAGCAAGAACGTCAGCATTATACATTCGGCTCTTCTCCCCGAAGAAGGTCACGGAATTCGAAAACACCTTCATCAAGTGTGCGGACAAGAATTTCCGCAGTACCCATATTTGTGGCGAGCGGAATGGAATACACATCACATAACCGGATTAATGCCGAGACATCCGGTTCATGCGGCTGCGCGGTCAGCGGGTCGCGCAAAAAAATGACAAGATCGAGTGCATTGGCAGCGATCAGTGCACCGATTTGCTGGTCTCCCCCTAAAGGGCCGGATTGAAAACGTTCAATTTGAAGACCTGTCGCCTCTTGAATTTTCAACCCTGTGGTTCCGGTTGCGTATAGATCATGATTCTTTAAAATATCCCGATAGGCAGTCGTAAATTGAACCATGTCCTGTTTTTTCTTGTCATGCGCGATCAAAGCAATTTTCATTGTTTATCCCCCCGTCTAATCAATGATATTTTCTAAACCGTACACAAGCTGATCAATCTTCATGACTTGTTCGACTGACAGTTTAACGCCTGACATGAAAGAAGCGCGGTTATAAGAATCATGGCGTATCTGAAGCGTTTGGCCATCCATGCCGAACATGACCTCCTGATGCGCGATCAGTCCCGGAAGACGGACGCTGTGCAAGCGAATGCCGTTTTGCTCCGCTCCTCTTGCTCCTGGGAGAATTTCTTTTTCATCCGGATGTCCTTGCTGCTTTTCTTTACGGACTTCTGAAATCATTTCCGCTGTTTTAAGCGCAGTTCCGCTTGGTGCGTCAAGCTTCTGGTCATGATGAAGCTCAATAATCTCAACATCCTCAAAATAGTTGGCAGCCATTTTTGAAAATTTCATCATCAGTATCGCACCGAGCGCAAAATTTGGCGCGATGATGGCTCCGATCCCTTTTTCTTCTGTTAAAGACGTGAGCTCTTTTAAATCAGCTTCTGAGAAACCGGTTGTTCCGACAACTGGACGGACTCCGTGCTCTAATGCAATTTTTGTATGTACTTTTCCGATTTCGGGCGTTGTTAAATCAATCAAGACATCCGGTTGTGTTTCTGTAAAGCAGGCATGGATATCTGTGTAAATGAAAGCATCTGACTCAACAGGCATCACATCAGATAATTTTTGCTGATCGTATGTATGGTCTATGGCCCCGACAAGGTCAAAATGAGGTGTTCGTTCTGCCAATTTAACAGCTTCCTGCCCCATTCTTCCGCGCGGTCCCGCAATGACTACTTTAATTGTTTCGTTTGACATCTTGATCTCCTCTACTTTCCTTCTTCTTTTCTGGTCCAGCGATCTTTATCTCTTGTATTAAATTTATGCATGACTCGGTCGTGAGCTTCCTCTAAAGAGATATCAAGAGAGTTGGCTAAACAAACCAATACAAATAGCACATCGCCCATTTCCTCTTCCATGCTTTTATCATCTTCAGTCGCTTTTTTTGGTTTTTCTCCATAACGGTGATTCACTTCTCTGGCAAGCTCGCCCAGTTCTTCAGTCAGCCTCGCCATCATGGCCAGCGGGCTAAAATATCCTTCTTTAAATTGGCCGATGTAACGGTCTACTTCAGCCTGTATGTCTTTCATTGTTTTATCACTCACTGAACGAAACCTCCTATCATCCTCTTACATGTTAGCTAATTCAGATACGTTTGACAAATGTTTAAGCACGTTTGCTGTTTTCTTTTTCATCCACTATAATATAAACGCTATCTAATGGAAGGAAAAGGGGTTTTGTGTGATGCTTGGAGAAATTAGATTAAAAAACATATTTTTTATTTTAATCGGAGCGGCAATTTTTTCATTTGGCTTGGTTCATTTCAATATGCAGAACAATCTGGCTGAGGGCGGTTTTACAGGTATTACACTTTTGCTTTATGCCCTTTTCCACATCAGCCCCTCTATCTCGAACCTGGTGTTGAACATTCCGATTTTTTTTATTGGCTGGCGTTTGCTCGGCAGGACAATGTTTGTTTATACCCTTGTCGGCACTGTAGCCTTGTCTTTGTTCCTCAGCATCTTTCAGCGATATGAAATACATATGCCCCTTCAGCACGACTTAGCGCTCGCCGCTTTATTTGCCGGCGTATTCATCGGAGCCGGATTGGGAATTATTTTTAAGTTCGGCGGTACGACAGGCGGTGTTGATATCATCGCACGTTTAGTGAATAAGTATTTTGGGATCCCGATGGGCAGAACGATGTTTGCTTTCGATGCCTGCGTCATCATTTTGTCTTTGCTTACTTATCTCTCCTATAAAGAAGCGATGTATACGCTGGTAGCTGTATTTGTAGCTGCAAGATTAATTGATTTTATTCAGGAAGGCGGATACGCTGCTAAAGGCGCTACGATCATCTCTTCGAAAAACGACCTGATTCAGAAAAAGATTCTTGAAGAAATGGAACGGGGCGTCACCATTTTGAAAGGACAAGGTTCCTACACAAAAGAGGATATAGATGTACTTTATTGTGTGGTGCCGAAAAACGAATTGGTGATGCTGAAAAGCGTGATTAACTCCATTGATCCCCATGCCTTTGTAGCGGTAAGCGATGTTCACGATGTGCTCGGAGAAGGATTTACGCTTGATGAAAATAAAAATCCGCTTCCGCGCTGACATGTAATAGAAAAAAGGCGGCTGACCGCCGCCCCTCATCCTTATTTAGGGTAGTCCCTTTTTTTCAGCTTGTTTTTTTCCGCCTTGTACTTTCTGTAACCGACATAGGTGAGAGCAGTAATGATGATACTGCCGGTTGTAATCATCACCCAGAGTAAAGACGGATCGGCATCATCCTCCTCCACCCTGTCAAACACATTTTTCAGGTCATGCTGAAGAAGGGAAAGCCGTTCAAGCTTCGTGCTCTCTGTCATTTGCTGAAATTCCTCTTGCTCAATAACATCTATATGTTTTCCGACTGTTTCAAGCTGATCCTCTGATACATCGATTGTAAGACTAGGGTAAATCAAGTCATATAAACTGATAAATTCATTCCATTTTTCATGAAAGCTTGTGCTTCCATTCTTTTGGACATCTCGCTTCAGCTCAGTAAAAGCTTCCATAATCGGTTTTTCCAGTGAACCCCAAAGCGGGTCAGACCGATTGTCAACCGCATCCATTAGCATTCTGAACTGCGCGGCTGCTCTGAGTTTTTGTGTGTCTGATGTATCAGCTTGCTTTAAACTCCGAACCATATCATTATAGCCCAATGTGATTTGACGGATTTGGGCTCCCGTTAGCATGGGGTCTTGCTGTTTTTTCTCAGCGGATTTTAATGTTTTTTCAAAATACTCCAAGACTTGAAGCGCCTCTTCATATTTCGCCTGTCGGGTCATTTGAAAGACTGTATCGGATAAATCATTCAATTCCTCGAGGCTTCCCCGCTCTGCAGCCTTGGCATTTCCATTATAAAAAATAAGTGCAATCAACAAACAGATCGTCAGCTTTCGTTTCATGCAGGTCCCTCCCACTCTCTCTCCTTACAGAATATGAAGAAAGGGACAAGGATAGACCAACATTGTCTTTACATCAGCTCAAGCTTCGTTTGCTTTTTCGAGACCACAAGAAAGTAAGCAAGCCCGATTGAAAAGATGCTTAGCCAAAATGTTCCGTATCCTATTTCAGTCATATAATCAGAAAGCATAGAGTATTGCGGCATCATATCAAACAAGTAGTCAATGACATCGTTATGCAGTGTCCAGACTGCAGCAATTGCAAGATGCCAAAATGAAAAACGAAAATACGGACTGTATAATACGCCTTGAACTGCCATTGCAAAATGCGAAGCAATTAGCATGTAGCCCTCCCACGGCAAGTCACCAGTTACTGCAAGCACAAGAAAATTCATAGCCACCGCCCATAGGCCATACTTTACAAGGGTAACTAGCGCAAGCGCCTCAAAGAGCGGAGCATTCCGTTTCATGAGAAAAGCAAGCAGCACAAACAGAAAGAAAAACGTTGCTGTCGGACTGTCCGGAACAAAAATCAGGAAACGTGCCGGTGTCTCCAAAAGCTGCGGCAAGTACCAATAGTAGCCGTAAACCGTTCCCAGAAAATTAATGGCTAAGACAAGAATAAGCATCGGCCGCTGCCCTAATACATATTGAAACCATTTCACATCGAATCAACTCTCAGTCTGTAAAAATAATATGTCCATATAAAAAAGCTGACGCCGGGTCAGCTTTTGATAATAAAAGTATATCCTTCCATTTGACAATTCACAATACGTTATTTTGCGGTTGTTTCAGAAATAAATTTTGCAAGTTCTTCGAGCTGCTTATCATTTCCTTTGAACACACCCGCCGGCATTTTGCCTTTTCCTTCTACAGCGATTTTTTTGATTTCTTCCGGTTTCAGCCCGCTGTCAACCAATGAAGGCCCAGCCGCTCCTCCCTGAAGGTTATCCCCATGGCAAGAAATACAGCCCTGTTCCTTAAAGACCTTATATCCTTCTGCATTGGTGTCAATGTCGGCTTCTTTTGTGATTTTCCCCTGTTCTTCTGCCTTGGCCCAGTCATGAGTAGCAACTGACTGCCACGTCAAAAATACAGCAGCGGAAAT
The DNA here is from genome assembly GCF_044570195.1 of Bacillus sp. SG20033. Lineage (NCBI taxonomy): Bacteria > Bacillati > Bacillota > Bacilli > Caryophanales > Bacillaceae > Bacillus > Bacillus sp. SG20033. The sequence continues at coordinate 2,442,244 of NZ_CP172606.1, forward strand.
GGCCAGAAGCATCATACCGACAGCGACCGGACGCTTCCACGGCCTTCTTTCTGTCCCTCTGTCTAGGAATGGAGCCAAAAGCAGGGCCCCAAAAGCGAGACCTGGCATAATCATGGCGCCGACCACTGTAAAGCTTCCAGCGGCGTATTCATACTTCAACAGCTGGTATAAGAAAAGAAAATACCAATCCGGCAGCGGAATATAACCAGTATCAGTCGGGTCCGCCATCCGCTCCAAAGGCGGCTGATGCACAATCGTCAAAACGAGAAAACCGATGAGAAAGACAGCTCCAACCATCCATTCCTTTAACAAGAAATTTGGCCAGAAAGCCTCTGTTTTACCGGGATACTCCGAATAATCCTTCGGTATATTCGGCTTTTTTTCAGCCGGTATCCTTGAGTCGCCTACAAATTTCATCCCTTTGCCCCGGTGCATGTCATCCCCTCCCTTTTATTCGCAGATCAAGAGTTTAAAGCGGTCCTGAAATTCCCTGCTTCCGGATCATAATAAAATGTGCAGCCATCAGCCCGAACAATGCGGCAGGAAGAAAAAATACATGGATCGCAAAAAACCTAGTCAGCGTTTGGGCGCCTACAATATCCGGATGCCCTGCAAGGAGCGTTTTAACCTGCGTTCCGATCAAAGGCGTGGCTTCGGCGATCTGCAGCCCGACTTTTGTTGCAAACAGAGCCTTCATATCCCAAGGAAGCAAGTAGCCTGTAAAGCCAAGACCGAGCATAACAAAAAAGATCAGCACACCGACAATCCAGTTCAGCTCGCGCGGTTTTTTATACGCGCCTTGGAAAAAGACCCTCAGCGTATGTAAAAACATCATCACAATGACCAGGCTCGCACCCCAGTGGTGCATCCCCCTGACAATCTGGCCGAATGCCACTTCATTTTGCAAATAATATACCGATTCCCAGGCATTTTTGATATCAGGCACATAATACATCGTTAAAAACATTCCAGATAATACTTGGATAACGGTTACAAAAAACGTCAGTCCCCCAAAGCAATACACAAACGCAGAGAAATGATGGGCGGGATTCACATGTTCCGGTACTTCGTGATCGGCAATATCCCTCCACATCGGTGTAATATCAAGCCGCTCGTCTACCCAGTCATAAATTTTGTTCAGCATGTCACCCTTCCCCCTTAGGCTTTGCTTTTCCAAGATACAGGAAGCCGTCTTTTACTTCTTGCTCATAATGATCAAGAGGCGCAAGCGGCGGCGTGCCAGGGACATTGGTGCCGTCCTTTTCATAGAGTCCGTAATGGCATGGACAAAAGAATTTATTCGGGTTTTTAGGATCACTATTCCAGTTCACCGTACACCCTAAATGTTTACAAATTGGCGAAAGTGCTACAATTTCATCCCCGTTTTTGAAGACCCAGGCTGATCTTGACTCTTCTGACTCATACCAGGCATCGACTTGATTAATTTTAAAATCAAAGCGCTGCGGCTCTTTTGTCAACTCATCAACGCTGACAACCTGAACCATATCCTGCTTCCCTGTCGATTTTAATACCGGGTCGAGTGCGAAGCGAACCATAGGCATGAGCATACTAGCCGCCATAAAACCTCCTACGCCTGTGAGCGTGTAATTCAAAAATTGACGTCTGGATATATCATGTTTTCCGCCCATCTCTTCTCCCCCCTCTAGGTCACCCCTGCAAACTGACTAAAATAGAAAATATTGCAATAACTCTAGACACCCTCATAATATATGAATCTCTTAGCAAGGTCAATATAGCCAAAATATTGTTTATAAGGAAATGTAAGTGTTTTTATGAAGTGCTCCATAACTGTAACAAAACGTTCAAAATTTCAGCAGTGCGTTCATCCAATATTTTTCTTTTTAAAGAGTCATTTAAATGCTCTAATGGAACAGACGGTGTAACAATCATTTTGCCTAACGCATCCTCAGCTCTCCAACTTTCGTCAGATGTGAGCAGGACAACATGCGGAAATTCCGTTATCAGCTCTTCCCGCAAATCCTTAAGCCCTTGAACGGTTATTTCATTTCTATCAACATATGTATAAGGCGGAAGTAAATATACCCGTCCCTTTAACTGCCTTTCAAGTTCTTCTGAGAGAAGCTGCGTAAACTCGCCTTTCTCCGCCGCCATTTCAAAATGGTTATTAACCCTTATGTTAATTAATGGTATGACAGCGGTATCAATGTAATCCTTAGCTTGTAAATAGTCCTTGGCATCAGTGATTCTCCACCTCATCGTTCTCCCCCTTTACGGCAACAAGCCTTGCAATTCACTGCAAGGCTGGTCATATTATGTGAGCTGATTTAATTGGCGCGATAATTGTTCAAATGCCTCTTTATCATGACGATCTAACGCGTCGTCAATGTCTTTTAATAATTTTTCTCTTTGGAATGTGGAAATAGCGTGCTCTAAAATCTGTTCCGCCAATCCCTGATCTTTTTTATTCTCAAAAAGGTTTTTCGGAATATGCGGGTTGGACTCCAGCACCGCCGCATATTCAGGTGAGCTGTAAGCCGAACGGAAATTAAGCTGGATAAACAAATCCTGCTGTTTATTTAATCTAATATCATGAAAAGATTTTTCCGCGTCGGTAGTCATGACATTCTCTTTATAGAACCGGAACGGAACTTCTTCAACACAATGTGTTGACATTATAATGCCTCTCGGGCAAAATTCAGCCTGCTCCACAAAATGAACCTTCTCCATGAGAGAATCATGGCTCATTAAGTAGTTCAAGATCCAAACGCACTCTCGGCGCTTTAACTGATAATGGTTTAAAAACCAACGGATAAAATCTTTTTTCTCATTGACAGAAACAGGGGTCTGCATGTAATTCCCTCCTCTATCGTTCGTATAATCTATATACTTATATGTTCCACATGAATGGTTAATATTCCTGCTTATCTAGAAAATTCATCCTCGATTCGCAAAATCGTTTCTTCCAGCTCTTCATTGGCTCCGTCCATTTCAAGAACCTTTTTCAAAAGCGGCAGCGCTTCTTTTTGAAGGCCTTCTTCTAATAGGAAGCTTGCGTATTCATATAAGAAATCTCTATCCTCCTGGTAATGAAGATAGGCAGCCTCAAAGGATTGTTTTGCTTCCTCGTATTGCTCTAATTCAGTATATGCGCTTGCAAGATACCAATTGTATTTCGGATCTTCTTCACCGTAGCTTCGAACCTCTTGAATAAGATCAATGATCTGATCATAATCCTCTTCTTTGTGATACACGGCAAGAAGTGTATGAAGCGCCTCGACAAAGCCCGGATCAAGCGCAAGCGCCTCCTGAAGCAGCTTTTTCCCCTCTTCTGACTTCCCGATTTTTAAGGCCATTTTGGCGGCATAAAGGAAAAGTTCTTTGTTATATTCATCATATCTGATACCCTCTTTTGCCGTTTTTAATGCCTCTTCATACATTCCTTCAGCTTCATAGCTTTTCGAGAGCGGCATATAAAGTGAAGTATAAGATGGATCAAGCTCCTTTAAATCAGACAGCTGCTTAATAGCTGTTTTCACAAGCCCCGCCTGTAAGGCTGTAAAACCATAGCCGAAAATCGTATTAGGATCAGGATTCTCATCGACAGCTTTCTCGTACCATGGAATGGCATCCTCAAATTCACCTGAGGCACTTAACGATTCTGCCAGTCTTTGATGGACATTAACGCCTCCGATCTCCCCCTGCTCCTCAGCCGTTGTTTTAAAATATTGAACCGCTTTTGCATAGGCTCCCTGAGCAAAGTAAAGTTCTCCCAGTGCAAAATCAATAACAGGTTCATTGTCCAGAATGGACTTTGCTTGGAAAAGCTTTTGTTCACTGACTTCGAATAACCCCTGCATCTGATAAAGATCCGCCATAAGCAGCAAACTTTCCGGATATGATGGATCTGTTTCCGGAATAGTCTCCAGCACAGCGAGGGCTTTTTCTTCTTCGTCAATATCTATTAAAAGTTCAGCGTAGAAATTCGTCAGTTCTGTTTCATTTGGATATAAATCATGTAGATCACTAATCAGTGAAATTGCTTTTTCTACATCGCCCCACTCGTAATAAAGCTGGGCTGCAATGGCTTTATCTTCATCATGCAACTGTTTTTCAGCCTTCGAGAGCGTGTTGAGGCCTTTTTCTGTTTCACCTGCTTCAACTAATTTTATGGCTTCTTGAATCAATGTATTCAAATCGGACCGGTCCTTTCTTTTCCTATACAACATCAACCATACAAAAAAGCTTTATTTGTTCGGGTTAATCTTATCATAATTCAGACGAATGCCCCCGGCAAATAAGATGCTTCTGTACGGAAGGGAATTATTGAGTCTTATTAGTTTACCAAAAGATCTTGAGATAGAAAATGAAAAAAGGAAGATCGCCCTCTGTACAGTAAAGCAGCTCTTTGACCTGCCGGCTTGTAAGTAAAGCACATCCCCCCTTTTCGTTTTTCTATCCCCTCTATAAGACAAGCTATGTTTTTTTGCCTCAAATTATGATCTACATAAAAAATCCTGAAGTAAAACTTCAGGATTTTTTCGAAAGCTTATTTAAATGCTCGAAGAAGGTTGGATAAGAAACGTGAATGGCATCCGTGTGCTCGATTTCAATCGGCTCCTCCGTTATACAGGAAGCAATACCAAGCATCATTCCGATTCGATGATCTCCGTGGCTGGACACTGCAGCGCCGCCTTTCAACGTTTGTTTGCCATAAACCTTCATTCCATCTGCTGTCGGTTCAATTTCAGCACCCAGCTTGCGAAGCTCAGAAACAACAGTATCAATACGGTTTGTTTCTTTCACTTTTAGCTCTGCCGCGTCCTTAATAACGGTGGTTCCTTCCGCCTGAGTCGCAAGAAGCGCGATGATAGGGATCTCATCAATTAAACGCGGAATGATATCTCCTCCGATTTCAACTGCCTTTAGAGATGACGTTTCTATAATCAAATCTCCATAAGGCTCTGCACCGCTATCAGCAGATGGTTTGATTTCAAGTTTTGCCCCCATGTTTTGAAGGACATCAATAATACCTGTCCTAGTCGGATTTAAACCTACGTTTTTCAATACAATTCTGCTGTTTGGAACCATCGCGCCAGCAGCAAGGAAAAACGCGGCTGAAGAAATGTCTCCAGGAACAAAAATATCAGCAGCTGTCAGTTTCTGGCCACCAGCAATGGAAACACTCGTTTGATCTTCAGAAAGCTTAACGCCAAAAGCAGAAAGCATCCGCTCAGTGTGGTCCCGAGATTTATGGGGCTCTGTGACAGTTGTTGTGCCCTCAGCCTGTAATCCGGCCAGCAAAACAGCAGATTTAATTTGCGCGCTTGCAACAGGTGATACATATTCAATGCCTTTTAATGAAGCGCCGCTCACTGACAGCGGTGTAAATTCTCCGCCGGCTCTGCCGTCGATTTTAGCCCCCATTTTTTTCAAAGGCTCAGTCACACGCTTCATTGGGCGCTTCGCAATGCTCTCATCTCCGGCTACCGCGCTGTAAAAAGGACGGCCCGCTAATATTCCGAGCATCAGGCGAATCGTTGTACCTGAATTTCCGACATCTAAAAGGCTTTCTGGCTCTTTCAGGGCATCGATTCCTTTTCCGTGAATCACGACATCGCTGCCGCTTTGCTCAATGTGAACACCCATTTTTCTAAAGCAATCAATCGTGCTCAGACAATCTGCTCCCGGCAGAAAGTTTTTAACTGTTGTTGTGCCTGCCGCTAGCGCGCCAAACATAACAGAGCGGTGAGAAATGGATTTATCACCGGGAATATGTATTTCTCCATGTAAGGTCTGCACCTTTTCTCGTTTCATTTTTTCCACCTCAATCAGCATAAAAAGTTTCATATTCCGCCCGGGCTTCAATGCATTGTTCTGCCCTTTTGCGGTCGTCATCAGACTGAAAACTGATCCTTAAAATCCCGTTAATATCTTCTCGTGTTTCGATAATGCGGATATTCGTGATACTGATGCGTTCCGCAGCTAAAATCGCTGTTATCTCGGATATCACACCCGGATGATCGGGTACATCCACATATAAATCATAAAATGCAGGTATCGCTCCCTTCTGCCGAAGCGGCAGCCCGTCGCGATAATCCTTGGCGGTTTTAAAATAACGAAATAGATTTTCCGCATCTTCTTGTTCTACATATGTACGGATCTTGTCAATTTCACGAATCCACTCATCAAAACGGTCTAAGATTTTATCTTTATTATGTAATAAAATATCCCGCCACATTGCCGGGCTGCTTGATGCAATCCTTGTAATATCTCTGAACCCGCCGGCAGCAAAACGCTTAACAAGCGGATAAAGGTTTTCCGAATGATGGGTTTGGTGAACAAGGCTAGCTGCTACAATATGCGGAAAATGACTGATTACGCTTGTAACGCCATCATGCTCCTCAGGCGACATTTCCACAAAATGGGCATTTGTCCCCTTCAGCAGTTTTTTTAACTGTTCCACAGCTTGTTTGTCTGTTTTCTGGCTTGGCGTTAAAATATAAAATGCATTTTCAAACAGGAACTCCTTCGCAGCGGCCACTCCTGATTTATGTGAACCCGCCATCGGATGCCCTCCGACAAATTGATAGCGGCTAGGCAGCACTTGATCAGCGTAATCAACCACTTTTTGCTTTGTGCTTCCTACATCCGTAATCAAAAGCTCATGTTCAATTCCTGAATGAGCCAGCTCTTCAAGCATAACCAGTGTTTGTTCGACAGGTGTCGCAATGATTACTGTAGCTGCCTCTTTCGCACCGCTAATAAACGAATCAGCACGATCGTCTATCACGCCTAATTTTAATGCCGCTACCGCCTGTTCATCAGAGATGTCGATTCCGATAATCCGTTTGCCGGGATGATTTTTTTTGATGGCTAGGGCAATCGAACCGCCTATCAATCCGAGACCGGCGAGCAATATTGTATCTTTCATTTGATTCATACGTCATCACCTGGTTTATAGACTAAAGAGGTGATATTTGATCACCTCTTATAAAATTTCATCTAAAATTGCAAGTATTTCTTCATTTTGCTCTTTTGTTCCGATCGTAATCCGGAGTGATGTCGGGAAACCTAATGCATTTCCTGACCGGACGATATAGCCTTTTTCCAGCAGAGCCTGAAACAGTTCATCAGCAGGACGTTTAAAGTCAATTAACACAAAATTTGTCTGTGAAGGGTAGCACTTTAAACCATGAGTTTTCGCAAAATCATAATACTGCTGAAGGCCTGCATTATTTTGCTCGATACAGGAAGCAATAAACGCTTGATCATCAAGAGCGGCAATCGCCGCAGCCTGGCCCAGACGGCTCGTATTAAACGGCTCTCTCGCCGGCTCAATCTGGCGAATCAGGTTCTCGTCAGCAATTCCGTATCCGACTCTGAGCGCTGCCAGACCGTATGCCTTTGAAAATGTGCGCAAAATCATCAAATTGGAATACTTGCTTAAGAGCGGCACGGTTTCCGGGTAATCCTCTGCTGTTACATATTCATAATATGCTTCGTCAAGAACAACAAGGACACGTGAAGGAACGCGCTCCAGAAATGCGAGTAATTCTCCTTCAGATGTATAAGTGCCAGTCGGATTATTCGGGCTGCATATCCAAACGACTTGTGTCTGTTCGTCGATGGCTTCTAACATGGCGTCTAAATCATGTGAGCCGTCGGGACGAAGTGCAATTTCACGTACTTCAGCACCTTCAATGACCGCATTATGTTTATATTGCGGAAAAGTGGAGGCAGCAGTAACCGTGTTTGTTTTATCGTTTAAAAATGCCCGGCAGATGATCTGTATGATTTCATCAGAACCGTTGCCGAAAATAAGTGATGTTTCGCTGACATTGAGGTGCTTACTGAGCCTTGTCCGCAAAGCGGCGCTATACCCGTCCGGGTAAAGGGCAAGCTGTTGAATCTCATGATGAAGCGCCTCTTTTGCAGCCTCTGAACAGCCGTAAGGATTCTCGTTTGAAGCAAGCTTCACCACTTTATCCAAGCCATATTCTGATTTCACTGCTTCAATCGGCTTTCCAGGCTGATAAGGCTTCAGCTGTTTTAAATGTTCTTTGATACGCAAATCAGTCACCTCATTTTAAACTGTACAAGCCGCTAAACGCCATTGCATAATCCTCAAACTCCTGCAGTGCCTGATTTCTCGTTTCAGCGCTGATGAGCCGGTCCTTTAATTCTTCTATTTTTCTGACGAGCGCACTTCCCACTACGACACCGTCACTAATTTCATTCATCTTTATGACCTGTTCACGGTTTGATATACCGAACCCTACAGCAACCGGAACAGTGCTGAGATTCTTCACAGTCCGAATGAACGGGTACACGGATGAATTGAACTCATTGCGGACACCGGTCACACCCAGAGAAGATACACAGTAGACGAACCCCTCGGCTTGTTCAATAATGGTTTTCAAACGGCTTTCGCTTGTCGGCGCAACCAAAGAAATATACGTCACCTCATGGCTTTTACATTCCTCTTGAAGGCTGTTGCTTTCTTCTAATGGCAGATCCGGAACAAGCAGACCGTCAATATGATTTTCCCGCAGTAAAGCGAAAAAGTATTCTTTGTTCAATTGTAACACAGGATTATAATACGTAAAGAGGATAATCGGAATATTCACTCCGTTTTTTTTCATTTCTCCGCCTAATTCGATTGCCTTTACGATATTCATTCCTTGATCAAGTGCCCGCTTTGAAGCCCGCTGGATCACCGGACCGTCTGCAAGCGGGTCAGAGTATGCAACACCAAGCTCCAATGCTGTGGCGCCTGCTTTTTGGAGTGACTTCGCCAGTTCAATCGAAACCTCAGGAACTGGATCGCCCGCCGTAATAAACGGGATAAACAATTTTTCTGATGGTTGAAGATCCAATTTAAACATGGGCTTTCACCTCTTCTTCCAATACATTCATTAATGTGTTGACATCCTTGTCTCCCCGTCCTGATAAACAGACGAGAATGAGTTGACCGCGATCCATTCCTTTGGCGAGTTTGAATGCTTTCGCTAACGCATGGGCAGATTCGATTGCCGGCAAAATCCCCTCTTTTTCTGACAAAAGCTTTAATGCATCCACCGCTTCTTCATCGGTGATACTGTCATAAGTGACACGGCCGCTCTTATGCAAGTATGCGTGCTCCGGACCGATTCCAGGATAGTCGAGACCGGCTGAAATAGAGTAGGGCTCAATAATTTGCCCGAACTCATCCTGAATGAGATAAGTCAATGAACCGTGAATAACCCCTACGGTTCCTTTCGAAATAGTGGCAGCATGAAGAGGCGTATCAATTCCTTTTCCTGCTGCTTCAGCGCCGATCAGTTCAACATCTTCATTTAAAAATGCCTGAAACATACCCATCGCATTGCTTCCTCCGCCTACACATGCCACTACTTTATCAGGCAGAGTGCCTTCAATACGTTTCAACTGATCCTTCGCTTCCTCTCCGATCATTTTTTGAAATTCACGGACCACTTGCGGATAAGGATGCGGGCCGACAACTGATCCAATCATATAAAAGTGATCCTCACAATGTTGAACCCAGTACCGGATCGCCTCATTTGTGGCATCCTTCAATGTTCCGTTTCCGCTTGTTACAGGCACTACCTCCGCTCCAAGAAGCTTCATGCGGAAAACGTTCAGAGACTGGCGGGCAACATCCTCTTCACCCATAAACACAGTACAGGAAAAGCCGAATTTGGCTGCAACTGTTGCAGCGGCAACACCATGCTGGCCGGCACCGGTTTCAGCAATGATTTTCGTTTTGCCCATTTTTTTAGCAAGCAGCGCTTGACCTAGCGCATTATTGATTTTATGAGAACCTGTATGGTTTAAATCTTCTCGTTTCAAATAGATTTTCGCGCCGCCTAAGTATTCAGTGACTCGATCAGCGTATGTTAATGCAGTCGGCCGTCCGGAATAGTCCTTTAACAGCTTATAATACTCTTCACGAAAAGCGGGATCATCCTTGATTTGTTTAAATGCTGTTTCTATTTCATCTAACGGCTGCATGAGTGTTTCCGGAACAAACTTTCCGCCAAAATCACCGTATCTGCCTATTTCATTCGGATATGGATACATATCGGTTCATCCTTTCTTCTAAAAGCCTCATCAGATTCTGATCTTTTTGTCCGTTTTTTTCAATTCCGCTGGCAAGGTCAATTCCTTCTGGCTGCCATTTCAATAGGCCTGTGATGCTATCCGGATTCACGCCGCCAGCGATAAAGCAGCGTTTACCAATAGCCGCATGCTGATATTCCGGCACACATTCCCAAGAAAATGCAACACCAGTTCCGCCTCTAGACCCTTTTACAGATGAATCAATCACAAAGCCGTCAACATTATCTTTAAAGCGGGCTATTTCTTGAGTTGTGTTACCTTGATGGTGAAGCGCCTTCCATATTTCACAGCCTGTCAGCTTGCGAAGAGCATCAGCATCCGCCGGTTTTTCATCACCGTGAAGCTGAATGACGTCGAGCTTCAAGCTCTTGGCAATACGTGACATCGTCTCTATTGATTCATTAACAAAAACACCTGCAACCTGTTTTTCGACACGAGCTTGGTTCAGCCATTTTTTCACATCTTGCGGAGATACTTTTCGTTTGCTTTCAGCAAAAATAAATCCTAGGTAATCAGCCTGTGATTCCGCCGCAAGCTGCAAATCCTTTAGTGACCGAATACCGCAATATTTTAATGCCGGTTTCTTCACAACCTCACTCCCCAAACAAAGCATGGATTGCTTTACGCTGAGAAGTTTGTCTCATCAATGATTCACCGATAAGTACAGCTCGCGCCCCATGTTCATTGACAAATGTTAAATGTTCTAAAGAACCAATTCCGCTTTCGCTGACAAGCAAGGATTCTTTCGGAACGAGAGATGCGATTTGTTCTGTCTGCTTTACAGATGTTTTAAACGTTTTTAGGTTTCGATTATTTACACCGAGAATGTCGGGTGTGAACACTTTCAATATTTGTTCTAGCGTTGATGCATCATGAACCTCCACTAACACGTCCATCCCCTTTTCACCTGCTTCAAGATATAATTCATGAAGGTGTAAGGGATCAAGCACCTCGCCGATTAACAATATGGCATCCGCTCCGATTCTTCTTGATTCCTCTACTTGAAGAGAATCAATAATAAAATCTTTTCTAAGTACAGGAATCGAAACAGCACGCTTTACGTCTGATAAATAGCTGTTTTCCCCTTGAAAAAACGGGGTGTCTGTTAAAACGGAAATCGCATCTGCCTTCGCAGCCTCATAGTCTTTTGCAATCTGCACAGGCACAAAATCCTCTTTAATAAGACCTTTTGACGGCGATGCTTTCTTCACTTCGGCAATCAACCCGATAAACCGATTCGGGCTTGCCAGCGCCTCCTTAAATGAACGTTTCTCGAAAGGCTGCTCTACCGGCAGAACCAGTGTTTTCACTTCTTCTTTCTTTTGTTTGATGATTTTTTCAAGCATAGATCTCTTCCTCTTTCTGCTTTAGTCGTTCAAGCTGCGCAGCAGCGCCTCCGCTTGTAATCGTCTCTAACGCCAGCTCCGTTCCTTCCTTCAGTGAGGCGGTAATTCCCGCCGTGTAAATCGCAGCTCCCGCATTAAAAGCCGTAATAGATAAAGCGGAACTGCTGCTTTTATTTTCAAAAATATTCTGAATGAGATAGGCGCTCTCTTTCGGTGACTGCACCTGTAAATCTTCAAGTCTGCCATTTGTGAAACCGAAATCTTCGGGTGAAACGGTATATTCCCGGCGCTCTCCGTCCTTTAATTCAATCACGTCGGTCGGTGCTGTAATTGAAAGCTCATCTAAACCGTCACGGCTTGATACAAACATGACGTGCTTCGGCTGAAATGTCTCCAGTGCGCTTGCCATCAGTCCAGCTTTTTCAACAGAATAGACCCCAATCACCTGACGCTTCGCCTGTAAAGGATTGCTGAGCGGCCCAAGCAGATTAAATACCGTTCTGAAACCTAGCTCTTTTCTAGTACCTGCTACATGTTTCATAGACGAATGGTAAAGCGGCGCAAAAAGAAATCCCATGTTGTTTGTTTCAATGCTGCTTTTGACCTTTTCGGGAGTGGTTTGAATAGAAACCTCTAGCTCCTCTAAAACATCAGCGCTTCCGCTTTTAGAAGAGACAGAGCGATTGCCATGCTTAGCGATTTTCGCGCCAGCTGCCGAGGCAACAATTGCCGAGGCCGTTGAAATATTAAAAGTGGAAATACCGTCTCCCCCGGTTCCGCATGTATCAACAATATCAGGAAGTCCATCAACTGTAAGAGCGTGTGCCCGCATTGCCTTCACAAAACCCGCAAGCTCATCTGGCGTCTCCCCCCGATGAGCAAGAATAGACAATATACCACCCATTTCCGAAGGAGTCATTTCCGCTGCCATCATCATATTCATCAACGTTTCAGCCTCACTTGCAGTAAGGGTTTTTCCGTCAACGCACAATTGTAGAAATCTGTTCATCAGCTTTATCCTCCTTGCTATGAAACATGTCTTCTGCAATATGAATCGTTTTCAGCAGCGCACCGGCTTTATTACAGCTTTCTTCGTATTCGGCTTCCGGAACTGAATCAGCAACAATGCCAGCACCTGCCTGTATCGATGCAACACCGTTCTTTACACTCATCGTGCGAATCGTAATACAAGAGTCGATATTCCCATCAAACCCAATGTAGGCAATACACCCTCCGTATGTCTCTCTCGGTGTTGGTTCGAGCTCTTGCAAAAGCTGCATGGCACGGATTTTAGGTGCGCCTGTTAAAGTCCCCGCCGGGAAAGCAGACATCAGTGCATCAACGGGATGAACCCCTTTTTTCAGTTGGCCTGTAACCACCGAGATAATATGCATGACATGTGAAAAGGAGACAATTTTTGTGAACTCCGGCACAGAAACAGACCCATACTCTGCTACTCTGCCGATATCGTTTCGTGCAAGATCAACGAGCATGTAATGCTCCGCTTTTTCTTTTTCATCCTTCATCAGCTCAACTTTCAGTCTCTCATCTTCGGCTTTGTCTGCACCGCGTTTTCTCGTACCGGCAATCGGATGGATTTCCAAGTGCCCGTCCTGAACGTGGATTAACCGTTCCGGAGAGCTGCCGACTATTTCTCTGTCTTGCAGTTTCATATAATACATATACGGAGAAGGATTGACGATCCTAAGCACTCGGTATAACTCAAAAGCATCTGCTTTTATCGGCACCTCAAATTTTTGTGATAAAACACCCTGGAAGATATCGCCTGCTTTTATATAGCCCTTGATTTTTTCTACATCAGCCATAAAAGCCGATTTTTCATAATTAGAAGATACCGTCTCAAAGCTGGGTGTCTTGTATGAATCAGCAGAGAGAAACAGCTCTTTTATGTTTTTTTGGTCCATCATTTTTTCGATGAGATTTTGGAGCTCCAAATGATTTTGATGGAATACATCCATTTTTTCGTTTTCTGTTTCCTCTCCAGTGAGCCTTGCATATTGGATAAAGTGAACGTTTTTGGTTTCATGATCATACGCAATTAATGTCCGGCAAACAAACAGCATACACTTTTCCATGTCTGTTTCTTTGGTATGCGAAGGAACAGAAGGCTCAATCAGCGGGATCATATCATAGCTTAAGTACCCAACAGCTCCGCCGACAAAAGGAATGCCAAGCTCAGGTGTTTTGATTTTGTATGTGGTATTCATCCAGTTCAGCACTTCTTTTAGTTCATTTCCTGTGTAAAGAGATTTGCTGTCCTGATCAGCGGCCGAAAAACGGCCCTGCTCTTCTTTAATTGTGAGAAATGGATTCAGGCCGATAAACGAATATCTGGACCAAGTGGAAGTATCGTCCTTGCTTTCAAGAAGATACGTAATCTCCCTGTCAAGCTTCTCTATCATTTGAATGGGTGTCAGTGTATCGACTGTGAAGGTCTCCACAATCGGTATCGTGTGGTGGGACAAGCTGTCCTCTAAAAATGCGGAAATGTTTGATTGGAAATTCATTGCTCTCACTCCTTATGGCAAGGAGAATGAGAAGATGGCATGAGAGGATAAAATACTATATAACAAATAAACCCAAAAGAAAGACTTCTTTTGGGTAGAATAAACATACATGTCTCAGCTCAACTAAACTCATTCTCTGCTACCCTATTCTCTAACTCAACTCATTCTAATCGCTTTATACACACTCTTGTGTATTTCTAAGCTATTCTTATCGTATTACAATTCAGTATTTTTTGTCAATGATAAATCGGGCCTCAATACGACGGCTTTTTCTAAATATACATGTCTGATCTGATCCTGAGGGACATCTGTCTGGACGGTCATCATGACTCTTATGCACTTTTTCAGACCGCCTGTTACGTCCATTTCCTGCATACATGTTACCGGTACATACTGCCATCCTGAAAGCTCGCGAACAGCTTTTGCCGGGAAAACAGCGTGCAAATCAGGTGTAGCCGAAAGAAGCATTTGAACAACATCTTCCGGTTTTGTATGATTTTCTTCTATGATTTTCTCTAACAGCTGTTTTGTTTTTTGTAAAATTTCTTCTTCAGTATCCCGTTCAACTGTAGTTGCTCCGCGAATTCCGCGAATCATCATGATGTCTCCTCCAATCGCCATTTGTTCAGCCAGCTCTCAAGTTCATTTCTGGAAAATGTATGATCAGCAACTTTCCCTAATTCGTTGAGCACAATAAACTGAATCTTCCCGCCACGGGTTTTCTTATCATTCATCATACGGTCCAAGAGAACCGAAGTTTCCGTCTCTTTTCTGATTTGACTTGGATAACCCAGGCTTTTTAGCCAGCTGACCAAACGTTTTCTGTCCATTTCACAGCCTACAGTCTTTTCGCTTATATATAAAGCAAACTGCATTCCGAGGGCTACGGCATCACCGTGAGTGATCTGCCCGTATCCATATTCCGCCTCAACGGCATGACCGAGCGTATGCCCGAAGTTTAAGTAAGCTCTTATCCCCTCTTCTTTTTCATCCTGCTGAACGACAGACGCTTTAATTGAAATGCCTTTAAAAATCATGTCATTCAGCTGATCATTGGTGATATCACGGAGTGAGTGGATATTCAGCAGCTCCTCCAGAAACGCTCTGTCATAGATAAAAGCGTGTTTTATCACTTCTGCCATTCCGGACCGAAGCTCTTTTTCAGGCAGAGAACGCAGGAAATCTGTATCATAGAGCACGGCTTTCGGCTGATAAAACGCACCGATTAGATTTTTTCCAAGCGGATGGTTCACGGCTACTTTTCCTCCGACTGCACTGTCATGCGCCAAGAGCGTCGTAGGCATTTGGATGAAATCAATGCCGCGCATAAAAGTGGCAGCCACAAAACCGGCAAGATCTCCTACAACACCGCCTCCAAAAGCGATGATGCATGAGGAGCGATCCATATGAAATCGAATCGCTTCACTCTGCAGCTTTGTGTACATGTCCATGGATTTTGCCTGCTCTCCACTCGGTACCGTCACTTTTTTCACAGGCCATTTTTCTTGCAGCAAATGGAGCATTTCATCACCATACAGGCGGTCCACTTCTTCATCCGTGACAAGCATAATCCTTGTTAAAGGCCTGTTTAAAGAGGTTAATAGTTCGCAAGCCTTTTTTCTGATACCTTGTCCGATAAAAACAGGATATGACGAGGAAGCAGTTTGAACATGCAGTGTCTTCATTAAAATTCCCTCGACAGTTTTCTCATATTCTCCACATTTTCTCTAATGCGGTCAATTTGATCTAATCCGAATTGTTCAACGACTGCGTTCGCAATTTCCCAAGCGACAGCCGCTTCAGCGACTACACTTGCCGCAGGAACAGCACAGCTGTCTGAACGTTCAATGCTGGCAGAAAACGGTTCTTTCGTTTCAATATCAACACTTTTCAGCGGTTTATACAAAGTCGGAATCGGCTTCATGACTCCGCGGACAACAATCGGCATCCCTGTCGTCATGCCGCCTTCCAGTCCGCCAAGTCTGTTAGTAGCACGGGTGTATCCTTTTTCCTCGTCCCAAATGATCTCGTCATGGACTTCGCTTCCATTTCGGCCTGCCGCCTCAAATCCGATCCCGAATTCCACACCTTTAAATGCATTAATTGACAGTACAGCGGCAGCAAGCTTGCTGTCCAGCTTGCGGTCATAATGGACATAGCTGCCCACGCCTACGGGCATTCCCTCGACAATGACTTCTACTATTCCGCCGATGGAATCTCCGTTTGCCTTTGCTTCATCAATGGCAGCCATCATTTTTTTGCCTGCCTCTTCATCGTAGCATCTGACAGGAGACTCTTCCGTTACGCGCTGCAGGTCTTCAATTGACGTATATTCTGTTTTTTCAGCTTTAACAGCGCCAATTTGCAACACGTGGCCCGCCACCTTAATGCCAAGCTCAGAAAGAATCTTTTTAGCTACAGCCCCTGCCGCCACTCTGACAGTTGTTTCCCTTGCTGAAGAACGCTCAAGCACATTTCTCATATCACGATGATTATATTTAATTGCACCGTTTAAGTCAGCGTGCCCAGGTCTCGGTCTGGAAATCTGGCGCTTCATTTCCTTTTCTTCATCTTCTGTAATTGGAGCGGCGCCCATGATTTTTGTCCAATGCTTCCAATCGTTATTTTCAACTACGAGAGCAATTGGTGAACCGAGTGTACGTGCATGGCGCACCCCGCTCATAATTTTGGCCTGGTCTTTTTCGATCTGCATGCGGCGGCCGCGGCCGTGTCCTTTTTGGCGTCTGGCAAGCTCAAAATTGATATCTTCCTCCGTTATGTAAAGCCCGGCAGGTACACCCTCAATAATGGTTGTCAGTTGGGGGCCGTGTGATTCTCCGGCTGTTAAATATCTCATGACTTCTTCTCCCTTCATCGCATTAACGCTTTTAAGTAAGACTACTATAACATATTTTTCAGCAAAAAGTCAGTCTATCTTTTTTGATAAAAGAATGTATCGGCTGGGACTAGGCCAAATTTCTCGGGGTTGAAGATTTGCTCGGTGCTGCCGACAAAAAGAACTCCATTCTTCTTCAAGCTATGTGCCATTTTTAAATACAGCTCTTCCTTCGCGCTTTCTGTAAAATAAATAAATACATTACGGCACACGATTAAGTCAAAGTCTTGTTCATAACGATCCGCCAGCAAATTGTGCTTTTTGAATGTAATATTCTTTTTGATTTCCGGTTTTACTTCATAACTTCTATTTGCGTTTTGCGTAAAATAACGATCTTTCACAGATAGCGGCACTTCCTGTAAAGACCGCTCCTGATAAACGCCTTTTTTCGCTTTTTCCAATGCTTTTTCATCAATATCCGTCGCCAAAATCTGATAGCCCGGAAGACCTTTTTGCTGGTCCAAAAGCATGGCAAGCGTGTATGGCTCCTCCCCCGTTGAGCAGGCGGCACTCCAAATCTTTAAAGGCCTAGAGGTCTTGATTAACGGCAGAATTGCAGTCTCAAGAACTTCCCACCTTTTATAATTACGATAAAATTCTGAAACATTGATCGTCATTCTGTCCAATGTTTCATTTAAGAGAGCTTGATCCTTTTCCAATGCCGCCGCAAAGTCCTTAAAGCTTTGGAACCCCTTTTTCTCATAAAGTGACGTTAGCCTTCTCTTCATTTGTGCTTCTTTATATAGTGTCAAATCGACTCCGGTTAATTGTTTCCATTTCGTTGTAAATACGCTGTATGTATCCATCTCTACTCTCCCAGTCTCGCTGTCTTTTTGTCCTAGTATAGCTTGTTTTATCAGGAAATTGTATTGTTTCAATAAAAAAATCAGCTTTTCAGCTGATTTTAGATCGTTGGGAAAGGCAGAGGTCTGATGCACACTGCCATTCAACCCTTTATTCACTTTAATGTAAACCTTTACAAAACAGATCAAAAACCGGCGGCGTTATATGATGCCGGCTCTGTTACTTATTTTCACAATGATTAATAGATCCAGCCTGCCATAAGCTGCTGATATGATACTAATTCTTCATTCTTAAAGAAAATGTTAATCTCGCGTTCTGCACTTTCGAGAGAATCAGAGCCGTGGATGATGTTTTTCCCGACAAACATGCCATAATCTCCCCGAATCGTACCAGGTAAAGCTTCTTTAGGATTTGTCTTTCCGATCAGCTGTCTCGTCACTTCAATGACATTTTCGCCTTCCCACACCATTGCGAATACAGGTCCTGAAGTAATAAACTCAACGAGCTCTCCGAAGAAAGGCTTCCCTTGATGTTCGGCGTAGTGTTTCTCAGCCATTTGTTCAGTCACTCTCATTAACTTGGCACCAGCTAATTGTAAGCCCTTACGTTCGAATCTAGATAAAATGTCCCCAATGAGCTGACGTTGGACACCGTCTGGTTTCACCATGATAAAAGTCTTTTCCATCATATTCTCCACCCCATCATTATGTATGTATAGGCTTTCACACTGCACACCGAAATCGTAACATCTTTCTGATAATTAATCAATCCGGGGCGGAGAAATTTCTTAATATCTACAAAAATTAAAATTTTCTTTTACCGATATATTTTGCGATGGCTGCAAGAGACGAGCGCGCGCGCCCTCTGGGAAGCGTATTTAATTTCTGGAAAGCTTTCTGCAAATACATTTCGCTTACTGCCATAGATGCTTCAATGGCATCCGTTTTTTTGATTTCTTCAATGATTGGTTCAAGCTGTTCCTGCGTTGTCTCACTGTTAATCAATTTAAGCTGGTTCTTTAATGCTGGATTTTTCAGGGCATACAGCACTGGCAATGTGACGTTCCCTTGAAGCAAATCTCCTCCAACGGGTTTGCCCAGCTCTTCTTCAGTTGAAGTGAAATCAAGAATATCATCAATAATTTGGTAAGACATACCGACGTAATATCCAAACCAGTACAGCGCCTTATGAATCTTCTCATCAGCGCCAGACGCAATGGCACCGAGCTGGCAGCTGACCGCGATCAAGAGAGCCGTTTTTCTTTTAATACGGCGGAGATATGTTCTGAGGTTTTGTTCCATGTTGTATTTGTCTTTGATCTGCTCGATCTCTCCTAGACAAACTTCAACGATCGTCTGCGACAAAATCCTATGGGCTTTCGGTTCGTTAATTCTCGTCATCATTTCAAGAGATCCCGCAAGCATATAATCGCCTGTGTACATCGCAATACGATTGTCCCACTTTGCTTTGATTGTCGGTTTCCCTCGGCGAAGCTCCGCATCATCAATGACATCATCATGAACCAAAGATGCCATGTGAATCATTTCCAGAGTGACAGCCACATATTTAATCTTATTAATATCGTAATCGCCAAACATGCCTGAAAGCAGTACGAAAACAGGCCGAATACGTTTCCCTCCGGCCTGCAGCAGGTGAAGCCCCGCCTCGCTTAAAAGCGGATAGTCCGAACGTACGGTTTGTTCAAGTTCTCTTTCGATTACATCAATATCGTCATTTAAAAAAGAGTAGGCCATTTTAAATTTCATATCATTCACCCAAACATCTGTGTTTTCATTTCCATCCGATATGCGTGGCAGCGACTCCGCCAGTAAACGAATGATATTTAACATTTTTTAGGCCCGCCTCTTCAAACAGGCCTGCCAATTCCTTCATTCCAGGGAATTCTCTGGCTGATTCTTGAAGCCAAGAATATTCTTTATAGCTCTTCGCAAACAGTTTTCCGAAAAACGGCATAATGTACTTAAAGTACATAAAGTAAGCCTGTCTGAATCCGAACATTTCCGGTTGAGACGTTTCCAGACATACAACCTGGCCGCCCGGCTTCACTACACGTCTCATCTCTTTCAATACAGTTAAGTAATCAGGGACGTTGCGGAGTCCGAAGCCAATGGTGACATAATCAAATGTATCATCATCAAAAGGAAGCTCCATCGCATTTCCATGCAGCAGTTCGATTTGGCTGAATCCGCCGTCTTTTACTTTCTGCTGGCCGACACTCAGCATATTTTCACTGAAATCCAAGCCCTTGATCTCGCCGCTTTTGCCGGCCGCTTTCGCAAGAGCGATCGTCCAGTCAGCCGTTCCGCAGCATACATCGAGTGCTTTGGCGCCTTCTTTTACATCCATGATGCGCATCGTTTTATCGCGCCATTTTTTATGCTGCTGAAAACTGATGACAGAGTTCATTTGGTCATAGTTTTTATATATTTTTTCAAATACTCCGTGTACGCGCTGTTCTTTTGAGTCCTGCATAATGGTTTACCCTTCTTCCACTTTCTGATGATAGGTTTGATCTTGGCTGATTGTCTTCAGACGGTTTAATAAAATGTTCTGAATAGGAGAATTTAGAGGCAAAAGTGACTCAACGCTGTTTTTCGCTTTTTTAAAACAATCTTCTAATATCTCTTCTTTTGTTTTTCCAAGCTGTATAAAACTGCCGATCACATCCAGAAATGTATCATTCCCGTTCATAAGCCGCTTAAATACAAAAAAATCACTCGACAGCTTTTTCCAGCGCGGAAGGTTGAAGTGTTCTGCCACACGATGGAATAAAGCTGATTCAACGATGCCGACACTTTCGAAAAAATCGTTTTCGTCCTTGAAAGAACGGTCATATAGGCGAATTTTATGTTCATTGATTTCTTTGATAGCTGTAGCAAGCGTCCGAATCATGTAGATATCCTTCATTTCAGATAGTAAAGAGTAGTACAGCCCGCTGAAATAATCGCCCGCGAGAACAGTCAATTGGCGGTTTTTGTTTTCGTCTCGTTTTATGACTCTAGCTGTCGTCACTTCATCATGGGTATCAAGGGCGCTTTGTACAAGCATCGCTGTTACAATATAATTTTCTCTGTCGTTGTTTTTTATGTCAGCTTCTTCAAATAAAGCATGAAAAAGAAGAAGCTTATCCTCATCAATTTTCGGCGCAGAAATATGCTTCGCTAAATAAGGATGAGACAGCTTTTGTTTTAATTTCGTGTTCAGATTGGCTAAAGTTCCGTAGATGTCTTGCAAAAATATCACCCTTGTCCCCAAATTCACATTTATTTCTTAATCTATGTATGAGTTTTATCTTTTCATTCGCTTACGCAGGTATCATTATAGCATAAAAAAAAGAAATTGGCTGTATCCTCCCGCTGTTTGCGAGCATTTGCTTTTAACAGCGGGGACAGCCAGCTTATTTTTTTTCGCTTTTCATTTCTCCGTACGCGGTTTGAATCAGTGCCTCTCCTCTGACTTTAATGGCAGAAGTATGCTCTGTAAACTGAGCGATGATCACTTCTCCCTTGTCGAGTTTTTCGGAATGGTGAAACTTTGTGTCTGTTCCTCTTGTCAGGCCGATCACATTCACTCCGTCCTCAACGGCTTTAATGACGACAAAATCACTTGAATGCTTTTGGTTCATTTATAGCACCCTCTATCTTTATTAGTCCTGGCGTTTAATATGTTCCAATACTTCTGCACGGGCAGCGGCATCATCTTTAAAAACGCCTCTGACTGCTGAAGTCACAGTTTTCGCACCCGGTTTTCTTACACCGCGCATCGTCATGCACATGTGTTCCGCTTCAACCACTACCATTACGCCATGCGGATCAAGCGTTTCTACGATGCTTTCTGCAATTGTAGAAGTGATGCGTTCCTGAAGCTGCGGACGCTTTGCAACGGCTTCAACGGCACGTGCCAGTTTGCTGAGTCCTGTGACCTTTCCGCCTCGCGGGATATATGCAACATGTGCTTTTCCATAAAAGGGAACAAGGTGATGCTCACACATAGAATGAAACGCGATATCTTTTACAAGAACAAGCTCCTCATGGTTTTCACCGAAGATAGTCTGGAAATGTTCTTTTGGATCTTCATTCAAGCCGGAGAATACTTCGGCATACATCTTTGCGACTCTTTTCGGAGTATCAAGAAGCCCTTCTCTATTCGGGTCTTCTCCGATCGCTTCTAAAATTTGACGAACAGCTTGTTCGATTTGCTCTTTATTAACTTCTTTCATGTTCTATGTCCTCCACCAATGAATACATTTAATTTCGATTCTAGCACATATGTCCCGCTAAAAGCAAAGTGAATGCCCTGTCAGGAAGCCCATGCTCTTGAAATATGAAAAGCCCCTTAGAAAGGGGCTTTTCTGTGAAGAAATAAAGTGTATGTAAGCTAGATGCATACACGATCTATATTCACAATTATTTTCCGGCAACTGCGTCTTTAAGCGCTTTACCTGGTTTGAAAGCAGGTACTTTGCTTGCTGGAATTTCGATTTCTTCACCTGTTTGAGGGTTGCGTCCTTTACGTGCAGAACGTTCACGCACCTCGAAGTTACCAAAACCGATCAGTTGGATTTTATCACCGTTTTTAAGTGCATCTAAGATCGTATCAAAAACAGAGTCAACTGCTTTTGTAGCGTCTTTTTTAGACAATTCGCTTGCTTCAGCAACCGCATTGATAAGTTCTGTTTTGTTCATGCCTTTCACCTCCTCCCAAAAGGATACATTCAGTTCGTTTATTATCATTTCTTCACAGTTCAGTCTGATTCTAAACCTGTCTCAGAAAAAAATGAGAGCAAGTAAGAGAAAGACAATTAAACGGCTTTTTAAGAAAAACTGCACTCTGAGGAATGTTTGTCCAACAAAGTGAAGAATTTCTGTATGTAGAGTAACACATATAAAAAACCATATCAAGCATTTTAAAGCGTCAATCCCTTGCTCGTCAAGGATTTAAGGTGATTTACCGAACAAATATTCCTTTTTTTCCTTTTTTCATCCTATTCCTTGATCCTTTTCCATTATTAAGAGCAAAGAAAAAAGACCTCCCATTCTATAAAGAGGTCTACCGGTATTACAGGATGATGGCGATTAAGCCGCCAGAGCCTTCGTTTATGATTCTTTCTAATGTTTCTTTTAATTTATACCGTGCGTTTTCAGGCATTAATGACAGCTTTGCCTGAATCCCTTCTCTCACAATTGAGCTCAGCGACCTTCCGAAGATATCGGAATTCCAGATGGAGAGCGGATCATCCTCAAAGTCCTGCATTAAATAGCGTACAAGCTCTTCACTTTGTTTTTCCGTTCCGATAATCGGGGCGAATTCGCTTTCGACATCGACTTTGATCATATGGATCGACGGAGCGACAGCTTTCAGCCTCACACCGAATCGCGAGCCCTGCCTTATAATTTCCGGCTCATCGAGACTCATATCAGCTAAAGCAGGCGCTGCAATACCGTATCCCGTCTGTTTGACCATTTTTAAGGCATCAGACACTTGATCATATTCTGTTTTCGCATGGGCGAAGTCTTGCATGAGCTCAAGCAGATGGTCTCTTCCTCTGATTTCGACGCCCACAACTTCTTTTAAGATTTGATCATATAGATGATCAGGCGCGTACAAATCAATTTCTGCCACCCCTTGGCCCAGCTCAATTCCGGCTAATCCGGCACTTTCAATGAATTCAAACTCGCTGAATTGGCCGACAACCCTGTCTACGTCCCGGAGCCGTTTAATATCCTTAACCGTTTCCTTCACGGACTCCTGATAGCTTTCACGCAGCCAATGGTTTTCTTTCAGCACCATTACCCAGCTTGGGAGATTGACATTCACTTCTAGCACCGGAAACTCGTAGAGGGCCTCTCTGAGCACACTCAGCACATCTGATTCCCGCATGCTCTCTACACTCATTGCCAATACCGGGATATCATATTTTTCGCTTAAATCCTGGCGCATGGCTTCCGTTTCCGGGTGATACGGCCTGACTGAGTTGATGACCATAATAAAAGGTTTGCCAACCTCTTTCAGCTCTTCAATGACTCTTTCTTCAGCCTCTATATAGTCACTTCTGGCGATATCTCCAATGGTGCCGTCTGTCGTAATGACAACTCCGATGGTCGAGTGTTCTTGAATGACTTTTCGAGTGCCGATTTCAGCAGCCTCATGAAATGGGATCGGTTCTTCGTACCAAGGCGTATTGATCATCCGCGGCCCGTTTTCATCTTCATATCCTTTAGCGCCGGGCACTGTGTAACCTACACAATCTACTAATCTTATATTCACATCGAGTCCGTCTGACACATGAACAGACATCGCCTGATTCGGAACAAATTTAGGCTCTGTAGTCATAATGGTTTTGCCGGCTGCGCTCTGCGGCAGTTCATCCTGCGCTCGGGCCCGGTCTGCTTCGTTACTGATATTCGGGAGCACCACAAGCTCCATAAATTTTTTAATGAACGTGGATTTTCCTGTACGGACAGCACCTACGACTCCTAAGTATATATCGCCTCCTGTTCGTTCAGCGATATCCTTGAAAATATCGACCTTTTCCAAGTGATCCCCTCCCGGACTTCCTATCCTTTTCAATTTTATTAAGCTCTTTCAATCAAACACAGGACACTATATGTGTATGACGTTGTCCTATTTGAATATGACATCTTTAGAAAATTTCTCATCCTCAATCTATTAATATAAAAAAACCTTTCTCCCTATTTGTATGCAAGGGAGAAAGGTTCATTCCTTTTTCATATCATTTTCTAAAAAAACAGGTTCCTGTTTGTCATTTACCGTATATTTTACAGAAAACGCGGGGACAAAGGGGGTTTCCTGCCAAATCATATCCTGGATTTCAGTCCCGGGTTTAAACGTTTTCTTGCTCTTTTTGAGGCAAGCAGCCAGTTCAGTCCGGTAATCGGCATATATTTCTCCGTCTCCGTCAATCATAAGCGGCAAGGAATTCCCTGAGATTGGGCTTGTCACTGTAAGAGAGCTTCCATCCCCAAGCTTCTTCTCATCGAGTGTAAATAAATCACGAGATAGCACATCCTTGTAAGGCGGATATTGATGCTCCTGACGGTACATTTGGATGCGCAATTTCACATCGCGAATTTTTTCTGCCATCTTTAGATCAATTAATTTAACAGTCGGATCGTTCTCTACGTCAACAAGCACGTATTGATAGTCTCCCCCGCTTTCAAATGCCGTACTTGGAGGTTCAGCTATGTATCTTGGCGCTAACCGGTTAAAGTCTATCGGATATTTTTGATATAGCGGTGTCGACATATCTTTGGTTTGAATGGGAAGCAGCCCTCCATTTGCCTTTTGAAATTCATCAACAGCAGATTGAACCTGCTTTAGCTGGTCTTGATAAGGAATGGCATGCACACTGCTTTTCCGTTCATTTGGATATAAACATCCGGATAAAAACACGACTGCCGCAAAAATGATTGCGCACTTCAGTTTACCCATACAGCACTTCCTTTTACAGCTTTATTCATTGACAGGGCCGCTAAAAACCACGACAAACACAATAATTCCAGATATGAGCATACACATGTATGCGAATGATGAAATCGCAATCTTCAAAAAACGGTTTCGGCACTTAAAGCGGCTTAAATAGATGGAAGCTACAGCCAGAAACATCAGACCCATGGACCCTAGAGCAAACCACATTTTCATCAATGCCAGATTCAATGACGTGCGCCTCCCCGATATGTATGATGTAAGCGTTATATTATATTTTAATATACAGCGCCGGAAAAGATCAACCAGATTTTCCATCCTTTGATAGAACAAAAAAACTGAAGCAAAGAGGGGGACCTTCGCTTCAGTCAACTTGACTATATTCACCTGCACGTTTAAGAAACACTCTCTTGGACTTCGATGCTATAGTATGCGACTTGGCATACAGATGCATCCTCTATTGCCTAAATCGGCAAAATGTTTCAGGAGATCCCAAGACTTGGGTGTTCTTCTGTTTTTCGGGCTTTCGTTCAATTAAGATATGCGTTTCACCATACGATTGATACTTTTACTTCACTTGATTTTCAAACGTATTTACCAAATCCTCCATCTCGTGGGTTTTCCCTCTCGCCATTAAAGATTCAACAGCGGTTTCCACTTTTTGTCCGTTGAATAGGACCTGATGGAGAGCTTCTGTAATCGGCATTTTAACATCATATTTCTTCGAAAGCTGGTAAGCCGCTTTCGTCGTGCGGACGCCTTCGACTACCATTCCCATCTCTTCAAGAACATCTTCAAGCTTGTACCCTTTTCCGAGCAAATTGCCCGCACGCCAGTTTCTGGAATGAACACTTGTGCACGTCACAATCAGATCGCCTACTCCTGTCAATCCAGAGAACGTCAAGGGATTTCCGCCCATTTTCGTTCCGAGTCTCGCGATTTCGGCAAGTCCGCGTGTAATCAAAGCAGCTTTGGCATTGTCGCCGTACCCTAAACCATCTGTAATTCCTGCAGCAAGGGCAATAATATTTTTTAAAGCCCCTCCGATTTCAACTCCGATAATGTCAGGATTTGTGTACACCCGAAAATTGTGATTAATAAATAGATCCTGCACCTCTTCTGCTGCCCTCATGCTCTTTGAAGATGCAGTAACAGTTGTGGGGTGCCGCAGCCCTACTTCTTCCGCATGACTCGGGCCGGAAAGGACAACGATATCTTTTCTGACATCACTCGGGAGCTCAATTTCCATAATTTCAGAAATGCGCAGAAGTGAATCTGGCTCAATACCCTTGCTGACATGAACAAAGACTGCCTTTTTCGTTATAAAAGGGACAGCCTGTCTCAGCACTTCCCGAATTGCTTTTGTCGGGACCGCAACGATAATAACATCTGCGTCTGAAACAGCCTCTTTCATATCTGTTGTTCCTTTAATGGATGTAGACAGCTTAACATTCGGCAAATAATCTTTGTTTTCATGCAACTCATTAATTTGATGAATTAAATCTGCACGGTGAGCCCACACACACACTTCATTTCCATTATCAGTTAGAACTAAAGCCAGTGCTGTTCCCCAACTCCCCGCTCCAAGCATTGTGACTTTTTTCATGTTTGATTCACACCTTTTTATTTTCTAGCTCTTGCAAATATTTTGATTGGTGTCCCCTCAAAACCGAACGCGTCTCTGATTCGGTTTTCTAAAAACCGTTCGTATGAAAAATGCATCAATTCCGGATCGTTTACAAACACAACGAAGCTTGGCGGCTTTACCGACACTTGAGTCGCATAGTAAATTTTCAAACGAGAACCGTTATGAGTCGGTGTCGGATTCATTGCCACAGCGTCCATGATGACATCATTTAAGACGTTTGTTTGAACTCGAAGTGAATGATTTTCACTCGCTTTGATAATCGCAGGCATCAGCGTATGGATCCGTTTTTTCGTTAAGGCAGACATAAATAGGATTGGCGCATAATCCAGAAATTGAAAATGATCGCGAATATTTTCTTCAAATTCTTTCATCGTGCTCTCATCTTTGTCAACAGCATCCCATTTGTTTACGACGATTACGACGGCCTTGCCCGCTTCGTGTGCATAACCGGCGATACGCTTGTCCTGTTCAATAATGCCTTCTTCGCCATCCAGCACAACCGCCACGACTTCTGAGCGGTCAATCGCTTTCAGCGCCCGCAGTACACTATACTTCTCAGTCGTTTCATAGACTTTCCCTTTTTTTCGCATACCTGCAGTATCGACAATGACAAACTCCTGCTGGTTGTAAGTAAACGACGTATCAACAGCATCTCTTGTCGTTCCAGCCACGTTGCTGACAATAACGCGTTCTTCGCCGAGCATTGCGTTCACAAGTGAGGACTTTCCGACATTTGGACGTCCGATCAGACAGAATTGAATAACTTCTTCATTGTATTTCGTTTCAGGAATGTTTTTAAAATGCTCTGCAACGGCATCCAGTAAATCACCCAGTCCGAGTCCATGTGTTCCCGAAATTGGATATGGCTCGCCAAAGCCTAGCGAATAAAAATCATAAATATTCGCTCTCATTTCTGTGTTATCCAGTTTATTAACCGCTAAAACAACAGGCTTTTTTGTGCGGTACAAAATTTTCGCCACTTCTTCATCAGCAGCTGTCACGCCTTCACGGCCGTTCACCATAAAAATAATCACGTCCGCTTCATCCATGGCGATTTCAGCTTGCTGGCGAATCTGTGCTAAAAACGGCTCATCACCGATATCAATACCGCCCGTATCAATCAAATTAAAATCATAATTCAGCCATTCAGCCGAGCTGTATATCCGATCCCTTGTCACGCCAGGGGTATCTTCTACTATTGAAATTCTTTCTCCCGCAATCCGGTTAAAGATTGTGGATTTTCCTACATTTGGTCTCCCGACAATGGCTACGACAGGTTTACCCATAGTACCCTTCCTTTCAATCCAGCCGCTTTCATTTTTACATAAATTTTCAACCGGTTATTAAAATCATTTCATTCACTTTTATGAAAAGAAACCCTTCAGAGGAAGGGCTTAACTCATTTATTATATCAGTTTTTACTGGGATCACAACTATTCTTAAAAATGTTTCACGATCAAATACACGTCATCTCCGATTCTGTGTGCTATTCCATCAAGGATCGCCTCAAGATTTTTAGCGAAAAGCTCCATCTCCTTTTGGTCATTGCAAAAAAAGACAGGTGCTCCCCCTGCAGCCCGGTTTGGATTTGTCGTGATTACAGACAAAATCACTTTCGTAAGAGATTCACTCATCCTATCACTTTATCCTGATTCTTGATAAATTCAGTCGGCATTCTAATCGCATTTTCCAAGGTTGGAACATTGCTAATAATTTGAACAGCCGTTTCGGGATGGTGAATTTGCGGGAGAACAAATACTGCCACTCTCCCATCATTTAAATCCCGTTTTGCAATTGGTGTCAAAGATGGCTCTCCTGAATCCCGGTAAACCCCGAGCACATTGGAAACATCAAATAAAATGGCCTGACGCTGCCCTAAATTTGCTATCGTCGCTGCTGAATTAAAGTTTTTTGGCGTTAAGATAAAGCCCATGCCATGCTTTAAAATCAGTTCCTGTTTCTCTGGAAGCCCGATATTCATCATATAAATATTATCAACAAACAGTCCCGGACCGTCAAAGCGCGGCTTTATGTACTCGACGTCTACAATATCCTTCAACACACTGCCCGACATAAACTTCATGGCCAGTAAAAAACAAACGACAGCCGCTATGACTGCAGCCCAGATGGATAAAAACACATACGCAGAGGTTGTCAAAAGCGCTGTAAAGATCACAATATAATTTCTGCTTTCAAACGCAATGGCAATCCCCTCAATATATGTGCTTCCTCTTGAGACAAGCTCATACGAATCCATTTGCGTCAATGTGTTCCGCTCCATGTTTCGGACATCTCTAAATTGCGTCGCTGCCAATGTTAAAAATGTGATGGCCGTAAATTCCTCCTGCAAAAGCGCCGGCATAATAATTGCACCTAAACCAGCCGCTATCAACCCCAGTGCGATGTGAATCACTTTCCCATGAACATAGGTGGGATACTGGCGGTAATCTGTTTTCAGCATATAAAGCCTTGTCGCAATTCCGGCAATGACCCCAGCAATAATCGGATAGATGTAATCACTCATGACATTTTGGTAGCTCCTTTGTTTGATCTTTTGCTTTTCTGACCAATCTGGCTTGCGAGGTGTTCGTATTTAGATATGCCAAACAGCAATATCATCCCCGCAGAACACGCATTCAGCCATTGAAAGCCGCCGACAGCCATAGCCCCGGCCAACTTCTGGATCACAAATGAATACACCAGTTCGCCTTGGCACATCCCTAGGACAAATAAGACAAGCTGCTTCTCAAAATTCCTTTCAACAGAAGCTGTTAAAAGCACTATTAATATAACAGCAGCCCACTCAGGTTTTATGATGAACCAAACCGGGTCATATAATGCAAAAAGATAAACAAACGCATACGCGGCAACAAGCGTCAAATAGACCATAATGTAACGAAAACGATACATTCCCAAATACCCGGCATAGACACATCCGCAAACGAAAAACATCATATATGCAGCATTCAGGGAAAAATATAAAGCGATGTCATGTATGCTTAGAATAATATTAGTTAAAATAAAGACAGAGACGGCAATTCGTCTTTTCGTCTTTTCAAAAATAAATGTTGTCAAAACCCACAGAAACCACATTGACCAATAGTAATAAAATTGTTCCATTTTACTTCCTCCATATTCCCAGTATGGAGTTCAAGCACATTTTTTAAACAATCGATCTCACATTAAGGAGTATGATCATGGGAAAAGACAGACAAGAGAAAAAACTCAAAGCTTCAGGCAGAGTTGAATCAGACCGCGACCAATCCATTCACTATGACGGAGCGACAAGCCTTGAACAAAACGGAAGATTCAAAAAACGAAAATCATAATACAAAAAGCCCAAACCATATATGGTTTTGGGCTTTTATCATTTATCGCACACTATAACTTGATGTATTGACCCCTCTCTCTGTAAGCCAATGATGGGTTGCACCTTTGATCACAAGGGGCGCCTTTTGTAAATCGGCAATCGTTCTGGCGCCCAGCACGGTCATAATCATCTTTAATTCCTCAAGGATCAGCTGAATCTCCTCAAGCAGTCCTTCCTCACCGCTGTCAGTCAGCGCTTTTAAAAAATGCCCTGCCATTCCGGTGCAAGAGGCCCCCAGCGCAATTGCCTTTGCCACGTCAAGTGCATCCTGCAGACCGCCAGAGGCGATCATGGTGCTTGCAGGAAACTCAGAGCGGATTTCCGCCAAACTTGCAGCTGTCGAAATGCCCCACGAGTTAAAAAAGGAGATTTGCCGCTGTCTTCGGAGATTTTCGATTTTCGAGAAATTTGTTCCCCCGTAACCGCCAATGTCAACAGCTGCAGCACCAGCTTCATACAGCTTTCCTGCTGATTCTTTGCTCATACCGAATCCGACTTCTTTCACAATGACTGGTACACTGACATGACTGCAAATTTGTTCAATACGTTCCAGTGCGCCGCTAAAACTTCTGTCTCCTTCAGGCATCACAATTTCCTGAATCACATTGAGGTGGATCTGCAGTGCGTTTGCTCCAATCATCTCAACGGCTTCCTTTGCCTGGGCAGCCGTTGCCTCGCTTCCCAGGTTGGCAAAAATCAGCCCGTTTGGGTTTTCCTTTCGAACAATTTCATAGGAAAGACGCTCTGATGGATCTTTTAATGCTGACATTTGCGATCCCACAGCAAGGGGAATTCCAGCCTGAGAAGCCGCTCGCGCAAGCGATTTATTAATTTCATATGTAAGTTTTCCGCCGCCGCCAGTCATTGCATTGATAAAAATCGGCGAACTGCTTGAAAGTTCGCCGATTTTTGTGGAAATATCTACTTGTTCTAATGCAAGATCGGGCAGACTGACGTGAACAAACGTAATATCATCAAGACCTGTTTCCCGCTTCTGGCCGGTGGACAAGGCATGATTGATGTGTTGTCTTTTTCGTTCTGCTCGAGTCACGTTTATCACCAATTATTTTAGTTTATTCAGCTTATCTCCGATCAGATCTCCAAGCTGGAAGCCAGTGCTTGTTTCTTCCTTCGCTTGATATTGACGGTAATCTTCCTGATCAGCTTTAGGCGTTTCTTCAAGTTCACGCATGCTTAATGAAATGCGCTCCTCATTTTCATTCACATCAAGTACTTTCACTTTTACAGTCTGTCCTTCTTCAAGGACTTCATGCGGCGTGCCGATGTGTTTATTGGAAATTTGAGAAATATGAACGAGACCTTCAACACCTGGAAGGATTTCAACAAAGGCACCGAAGCTTACAAGACGCTGTACAGTTCCTTCAAGCACATCGCCAGGCTTCACTTTTTCGCCGATTTGGCTCCAAGGTCCAGGCAGTGTATCTTTGATCGATAAAGAAATACGTTCATTGTCACGGTCAACCGATAACACTTTCACTTTTACTTCTTGTCCCTCTTCAACAACGTCAGACGGCTTCTCTACATGAGAGTGGGAAAGCTGTGAAATGTGTACAAGTCCGTCGATGCCGCCGATATCAACAAATGCGCCAAAGTCAGTCAGGCGCTGTACTTTGCCATCAAGTACACTTCCAACTTCAAGAGACTGAAGAAGTTCTTGTTTTTTATTCGCTTGTTCACTTTCAACAACAGCACGGTGTGAAAGGATCACGCGGTTTTTATCACGGTCAAGCTCTACAACGAGCAGTGACAGTGTTTTTCCTTTATAGTCAGTGAAGTCTTCAACGAAATGTGCTTCAACAAGTGATGCCGGAATAAAACCGCGAACGCCGATATCAACGACAAGGCCGCCTTTCACGACATCTTTCACTTCAGCTTCAAACACTTCTTTTGTTTCAAATTTTTTCTCAAGGTCTTCCCAAGCGCGGTCTGCATCAACAGCACGTTTAGATAAAATCAAAGCATCGTCTTCCACTTTTGTTACTTTCAGGTCAAGCTCGTCGTCTACTTTAACAACATCCGATGCTTTCTCTACATGAAGACTTGATAATTCACTGATTGGAATAATACCGGATTGTTTGACATTGATAATTTCTACATCTACATGTTTGTCTTCTACCTTTGTCACAATCCCTTTAACTACATCTCCAACCTCTGGCACTTGAACATCAATTTGATTCATTTCCTCTGTCATTTGAATAACCTCCTTGGTCCAAACCTACACAGCTTAATTAAAACGGTTTGAAAGCTGAACATATAACATGCCCGCTTTTAGCCGAATATGTATTAAAGAATCATCCAAAAAAGTTTTTTGAATGATCAATAAAAAGTTTTATTAGTATTAACTTCTAATAAAAGGACAGGTTTGTCAAGCAATAACATTCTATCTTCGTTGAAAAATTCAAAAAAAGTGGCATTTGCCATCCTCAGCGGGACTTTTGCTCCACAGCCTCGAGGATTTTATCAGCTACCTCTTGAATGGAAAGCGATGTCGTGTCGATTTCAAGAGCGTCTTCTGCTTTACGCAGCGGAGATACTTCGCGCTCTGAATCAAGCTTGTCTCTTCTTGCAATTTCCTCAATTAATGTTTCGAAGTTGACATCAAAGCCTTTTTTCACATTTTCTTCATAACGACGTTTCGCTCTCTCTTCAACAGATGCCAAAAGAAAGATTTTCACTTCTGCATTTGGCAGCACATGCGTCCCGATGTCACGACCATCCATGACGACGCCGCCTTTTTCCCCAAGCTGCTGCTGGCGTTTCACCATTTCTTCTCTGACACTTCTGTGCTTGGCCGCAATTGAAACTTGGTTGCTGACTTCATCTGTTCTGATCGCCTCAGTTACATCGGTGCCGTTTACAAGCACTTTTTGTCCATCTTTTGTTGTAATCAGCTCAATGTCTGTCCGCTTTAGCAGCTCAGCCAGTTTTTCTTCATCTGTCAGATCAACGTTTTCCTGTAAAGCCGCGTACGTAATCGCCCGATACATCGCTCCTGTATCAATATATATGTACGATTTTTTCTCAGCCACAATTTTGGCAACGGTGCTTTTCCCCGCAGCTGCCGGGCCGTCGATTGCAATCGATAATTTCTTTTCCATAATTCCTCTCCTTGCTCTTTTCTCCTCTATGGATTGTATCACGAACTTTATGAAAAAGGGTGAAAAATTGATGAATAATTAATGTTTGAAGGTTTCAATCCTATTGTTTTCCTCCATTTTATCCACCCCTTCATATTGAATCACTTTTGATACGTATGGTTCAATATGCTGATAGTGAAAAAGAAATTGGACACCAAGTAAAATGATGGCCTGAATGAACAATAATTTGATCAGCAGCCGTTCAAATGTTTTCATTGGAGCACCTCCATTACAAATAGTATGGAAGTGTTTGCCGATGTTTATTCCATTCGGGCCTTTCTTCTCTTATTTAACTGGCGCCGGATGCAGTATTGAAGCAAAGCCTGCTGGTCACCTGCTGCAATTTCTGAATACTCTAAAGTCATTTTTCGTTTTTCTGACTTGGTGTCATTAAAGATTCGTCTGACAACTGCTTCTGTTTCTATTTGACGTGTGTGCTCCTCTTCAGGAAGACGGATGATCAGGCGCAATGATTCCCCCGATTGAAAAGAAAGGCCATCAGCTAAAACCACGGCGATGCCGCCTGCACTGATGTTATAAGATAGTGTGCGGATCTCTTCTTCATTCCCCAGCTGAATTTGCACATCTAATACCGCATCAGTTCTTACATATTGGCGGCGCTGGATTCTTTTCATTTTTTCACGTGGAGGCACTTCAAGACAGATCATTTGAAGTTTGTCCTTCACTTTACCTTTTATACGGCTTATAAAGCGATAAGGAACTTCGTCTTTTCCCACAAACTCTACCGTTACTTCCATATCGTTATGTAAAATCACAGTTCGCCCTGTAACTACATCAACAGGATACGCGATCAAAAGTTCATTGTTTTCGATGCTGACCGCCTTGCTTTTTGCCTTTTTCAATTCATTTTCTTCTATATATTCTAAAAGTACAGTTTCTCCAATCTCTATCATTGACTTCACTCTTTCGCATTCAATATACTCACGTTTTTATTAAAGCACGTAATGAAAAAAAGGAAAAGACATTTAGTCCTTTCCTCCTGTTTTTTATAGGTCTTTATATATAGGTTCTGCATTTTTTAGTTTTTCAACCTTTTCTTCCGATCCGTCTTTGGCATTGATATACATTCTGAATGTGTCATTTTCAATTGTTCCAAGCATTTCGTAACATAACACTTCTTGACCTAGTTCATTTGTAATCAAAGCGAGCCTTGTTTCTCTCACTTGTACATTTTTATTTAATTTAGACTTTGCCTCTGCTTCAGTAATTGCAGGCTTAGGTATGGTTCTTTTTCTATGAGATGTGAGGAAGTCTCTTGCTGAAAAGCCGACAACCTCACCGTCATCCAAGGCCACTTTCATACGAATTGCCTCCGGGTACATCCGGACTTTATTTTCAACAGGAACATATGAAAATACACCGATTTTATCATATTGGGCACTTTCATCAATTTCCAAATCATCTGTTTCAAATCCGTTTTTCTTTAAAAATGCAAGCGCTCGGTTCGATCCGTCATTTAAACTGATTTTCTGATCTTTCACTTCCCTGTTTTGGATCAAGTATACCGGATGCCCGCCCTTCTTCGTAATATCCATATAAATCACTGCTTTATGGTCTGGGTCTTTCATGCTGATGCTATATACATCGCGATTTGTTTTTTTTCCGCTCTTTACCACTTTAATTGAATAATTGTCATCTGGGGCAAAGCGCTCAGCAATTTGTTTTGCTTCCTGTTCGGAAATTTGTTTTCCCTTCAGATGGCTGAAGCCTTTCTCTTCTTTTTTCGTACTGGTGAAACTCGGGCCAAGATCAGTGCCAGTGGAGAATGCACCAACATTTTTTTCGACTGTTTTAAAGCTGTTGATAATCGTATTATCACTTTGTTTTTCGTCAGAAGCCAGAGCCATTTCTACGTCCATCCAGCGAAGGTTTTTGCTCATGACAAGGTGCTGAACATGACGCAATTCATTTTGTATATCTTCGGACTGCTGATATAGCTTATTTAGTGATGTATACTCGTTTTTATCAAGCGGCTTTTGGTCCAAATCTCTGACTGACGTTTTATAGCTGAAATCGCCGATCTTTGATAATAGCTCTTCAGTTTTATTAAACGGCATTAATGTAAGCGGCAGCTGACTGACGCTGTTATGAGCTTCTGATGTAATCCTCCACACATCGATCAATGCAGGCGACAGTGATTTTTGGCTGTTCATGGCAAGTGTTGTTCCGATTTTATCATGAAGCTGATCCACCTGATAGGTAAGCTCATGAAACGCCCGCTGATAGTTATTTTCAGCATGAAGAAGAACTGCGTCTTTTTCCTGGTGTTCTTTGTATCCCCAGTAGCCTGTACCGACTATTGCAATACCAAGCACGGCGATTAAAATTCCTCTGATCATTTATCACACCTCTTTTTATGCTTTCTCATATCTGCTACTCACAGAAAATGTGTTTACCGATTCTTTTAATCTGCGGACGCCCCCAAATCCACGGACTTGTAGCCGTATCCGGATTAAAGTAGTAAAGTGCTTCCTCTGATGGGTCCCAGCCATTGATGGCATCCAGCACTGCTTCTCGTGCCGTTTCATTCGGCTGCATGTAAATTTGTCCGTCGGCTACTGCTGTGAAGGCAAGCGGCTCAAAAATAACCCCCGCTACTGAATTTGGAAATAACGGGCTGTTCAAACGGTTTAAAATGACTGCTGCAATAGCAACCTGCCCCTCGTACGGCTCGCCCCGGGCTTCGCCATAAACCGCTTGAGCAAGCAGCCTGATATCGTTGTTGGAAAATCCACCAGGCATGTTCGCTGCTACCGCATCCTGTTTTCTTGCTTTTGCTGGTGTATTGTTTTGCTGTTTATTCGCATTCGCTTTAGGCTTCTGCGTTGTTTTTTCCGCAGGCTGTTTCTGCCGTGCTTCTGCTTGTTGTCTTGCCTTTTGTGTTGCTGCTTTTGATGGTTTCGTCTGATACTTTAGCGGAATTTTTCCGTAATGCGTGAATGTATTCCCTTTATTGAGCTGTTCCATGACATATTCACGATAGTATTTTGATTTACAAATTAAGGTTTGCTTTGTTTTAGCTCCTACAAGGCCGTCAACCTCTTTTAACCCGAATTGATCCTGAAAATTTCGAACTGCCCAGTACGTCCCCCATCCATAAACCCCGTCAATTTTTCCGTTATAATATCCGTTGTATTGAAGACGCGCCTGAAGCTCGACCACATCATCCCCTGTTGCCCCTCTTTGAATGACCTGATTCGAAAAGGCAGAGATCGTTTCAGTATTAATAAACGTCGTTATTGTAAAGGAAAAAAGGATGAGACATGCCATAATCGATCCTTTGGACTTCATCTTTTCAAGCCTCCTACTGCAAATTTTTAAGTGTAATCGTATTTTCTGTAACGAGGTTATTTTTATACACTCTTTCCTTGTTATCCCTCAGAACATAAAAACTGCACACAAAAAAGCCGCACGGTTGCTGTGCGGCTTCTATACTTGCATCATATTAACGGAACGGGCTTTTTTCGCTTTACGCAAACCAAACCACCATAAAAATACCATAAATGGAAGCATATAATAAATCCAATTGCTAAGCGCTGTTAGGATAAAATCATATGATCCATGCAAAAGGGATGGGACAACTAAAGAAAGAGTAAGCCACTTTACACGCGCCTTATCAGCGGAAAAACGGGCTTTTCCAAGGTAAAATCCCATTATAACGCCAATCAAGGCATGGCATGAAACAGGCAGCAGCGCCCTGACAAACGCATGCTCCACGCCGTGGCCAATTAAATAAAGAATATTTTCGAGGGTTGCAAAACCGAGTGATACACTTGTACCGTACACAATCCCGTCATAATGCTCATCAAAGTGGGCGTGCGGGTAGACACTGATCATCAGTATAAACCATTTTAATGATTCCTCCAAAAACCCCGAAGATAAAAAAGAAACGAAAAAGCTTCCGTCTCCTACATTCTCTTTTTCAAGTACATACTGGATAAACATGATGGGAAATACAAGAACAACCCCGAGAAAAAACGACCGTAGCACCATATGTACAGGTTCATTATCATACTGATCTTTTAAATAAAAATAACTTAATAACGCGATGCCGGGGGCAATTCCTGCAGAGATGATTGCAAACATCAGGCAACCTCTTTCCTTTATATTCCTACGTCTATCCTACCATGTTGTTTAAAATTTTACATCTGTCTGCACTTAAAAAAACAAAAAGAGCATACGAATGCATCATATGCTCCTCATCTTTAATGGTTTTCTCTTTTGGCGATTTCCGCTGCGATATGCCCCCCGTGAAACCTGCCGTTTTCAATAAATATTTCATTTGCATTATTTCCCGCAGCAATAACCCCGGCAATAAAGACACCTTCAACGTTCGTTTCCATCGTTTCTTCGTTGAAATATGGACGCCCTGTTTCTTTATCAATTTCAACACCAATTTTTTCAAGAAATTGATGATCGGGATGATAGCCTGTCATGGCAAATACAAAATCATTTTTAATGGTAATGAGTTCTTTCTCTCCGGAGCGAAACACAACTTCATCCTCGGTGATTTTTTCGACACAAGCGCCAAATTCCATACGGATTGTACCGTTTCTGACGAGGGCTTCAAATTCTGGCAGAATCCACGGCTTAATGCTTGGAGAATACTCATTGCCCCTATATAAAACTGTGACACGCGCCCCAGATTTCACGAGTTCAAGGGCGGCGTCCACGCTTGAATTTTTCCCGCCGATGACAACAACATCTTTATCAAAATACGGGTGGCCTTCTTTAAAATAATGAAATACTTTCGGCAAATCCTCACCGGGTACGCCCATATAGTTTGGATGATCATAATAGCCTGTGGCGATGATACAATATGGCGTCGTGTAGGTCTCTTTTGACGTCTCAATAACGAATGTGTTATTTTGCGTTTTCGTCACTTTACGCACCATTTCAAACGCATTAACACGGATGTTTTTCCGTTTGACGACTTCACGGTAATACGATAAAGCCTGAATTCTGACAGGCTTCCTGTTCTCTGTAATAAATGCCACATCTCCGATTTCGAGCTTTTCACTTGAGCTGAAAAAGGTTTGATGCGTCGGATAATTGTAAATACTGTTAACGACATTGCCTTTTTCGATGACGAGGGCATCAATGCCAATTTGTTTTAGGTGAATGGCAGCAGATAGTCCACAAGGTCCTCCGCCTATAATAATTGCTTTTTCTTGAATCATTTCTGTCAACTCCTGCGATTGGCATTTCACTTCATATTTTCTATTTCCGAATAAAAAAATCTCCTATTTTATCATAGGAGATTTTTTATTTTTATGCAAATCATCAACTTATATCCAGCCTCTAAAACGCGAAGCTTCAGCCATTTTGCGAACGCCGACCATATATGCAGCGAGCCTCATGTCAATTCTTCGGTTGTTAGCCATTTCATAAATATTGTTAAATGATTTGACCATCATTTTTTCTAATTTTTCTTCTACCTCTTCTTCACTCCAGTAGAAGCCTTGGTTATTCTGAACCCATTCAAAATAAGAAACTGTTACGCCACCGGCACTTGCCAGCACGTCTGGTACAAGCAGAATGTCCCGGTCTGAAAGAATTTTTGTTCCTTCAAGCGTTGTTGGCCCATTCGCTGCTTCAACGACAATTTTAGCCCGGATATTATGGGCATTTTCTTCTGTAATTTGATTTTCAATCGCAGCAGGAACGAGAATATCACAATCCAGCTCCAGCAGCTCTTGGTTGGTAATGGTATCGTTGAAAAGCTTTGTTACGGTACCGAAGCTGTCGCGTCGGTCGAGTAAATAATCGATATCAAGGCCTTCCGGATCATAAAGTCCGCCATACGCATCTGAGATGCCGACAACTTTTGCCCCCGCATCATGCATAAATTTTGCCAAATAGCTTCCCGCGTTTCCGAAGCCTTGGACAACGACACGCGCACCTTTAATATCGATGCCTCTCTTCTTAGCCGCTTCTTTAATACAGATGGTAACACCTTTTGCTGTCGCAGATTCTCTCCCGTGAGATCCGCCAAGCACAAGCGGTTTGCCTGTAATAAATCCAGGCGAATTAAATTCATCAATTCTTGAATACTCATCCATCATCCAAGCCATGATTTGTGAGTTTGTAAATACATCCGGTGCCGGCACGTCTTTTGTCGGGCCGACAATTTGGCTGATCGCTCTGACATACCCTCTGCTCAGACGCTCCAGCTCTCTAAACGACATATCCCTTGGATCACAAACAATTCCGCCTTTACCACCGCCATATGGAAGATCAATTATGCCGCATTTTAAACTCATCCAAATTGAAAGCGCCTTCACCTCTTTTTCTGTTACGTTCGGGTGAAAACGTATCCCGCCTTTCGTTGGACCGACAGAGTCATTGTGCTGCGCACGATATCCTGTGAAAATCTTTACTGAACCGTCGTCCATACGAACAGGTATTTTTACCGTTAATAATCTCATCGGCTCTTTTAACAATTCGTATACCTCTTCGGGATATCCCAATTTTTCCAGAGCCTTATGTATTACGGTTTGGGTTGATTTTAATACATCAAGTTTGTCCTCTTCTGTATGACCGGTGTTTCGATCGGCTGCCATTTGAGTTAACCTCCTAGAATCTTCTGTTTCTCACATGCTCCCTTTCAGAGAATAGTATACACCTTCATATGATCTGTGCATAGAATAAACGTTATGTTTTTCCATGTTTTTTAACGAAAAAAAACTGCTGAAATCAGCAGTTTTCCGTTGCATTCTTATGAAAAATGAGTTTGTATCGTCTCTACAGCATTACCGTCCATAATGAGCTTACCATACTCTTGCAGGCGATAAATCGTTAAAGTTGTCGGATTGCCGTATTCAGCCAGAACCGCCACAACCCCTTCAGCCGTATGTGACCCTAGATCTTCAAGGCTTAAAAAGTACTGCCCGTCATAGTGGTAGACAGTTCCCCCTGTGATACCGATTCGCTGTAAGCTTTCTGAAAGCTGAATGATATCTTCAAAGGAATGGAATTGATATATGATGTCCGCGCTTTCATCAAGCTTGACTTGCATTTCGATGTAATCATCATCATACTCATCGTCTTCTGAATCGGCGTCTTGGTTCTTTGTTACAATCACGACCATCCCTTGTGCTTGGAGAGAATACACTTCCACTGCAATCGGTCCATTCGCTTCAAAGCCGAGCTCTGTATTTGCTTCATTCATCATATCTTTAAATAACTGGTGGACTTTGAATGAGTCCTTCCAGAGGTCTTCTTTTGTCAATCCCCGGTCTGTTAAATCATCGAGGGTTAAAAAGATTTTGATCTTATTATAATTCAGACGCTCAAGCCGCATAACGTTCCCTCCTGCCTCTACTTGCACACAAATCATATAACACATTATATGAGATGATGAGTCATAGGTTCTTAATTGTTATCAGTTTACACTGAGTTCACTAGTAAGACAAGCACAATGCAGTTTTTATTGCCATACGGATTTTTGCTTTTTAGAAGTTATTCTGGCCCGCAAAGAGTCACAATGTGAGTTTCAGGCTCAGCACCTAAACGAAGAGGCACTTTTGTCGTGCCGTAGCCGTTGCTGATCAGATATGCCGCGTTTTTAACAATACCTGTTTTCCCCAGTTCATAAGGGCCGAATTTTCCAAACCTGATCTGGCCTCCATGGGTATGTCCGCTGAATATCACATCAATACCGTCATCTTCATTGATTTGTTCATGAATCTCCGGATTATGGCAAACCAGAATATTCAGCTGGCTTTCATCAAGTTCTTTGATGGCTTCCTCATAATGATCCATCTCCATCCTGATATCATCAACCCCCGCAATTGCAATCGTATGCCCATTGTATGAAAACGGGACTGACTCATTTCTCAGAGTGATGACGCCGTGCGCTTTAAATATGGAATACAGCTTATGCTGCCTGACTTCATAATCATTATTCCCCCACACAAACACGATAGGGACCCCGAAATGTACGAGCCTTTTGATGTTTTCCTCGATTCTCGCACTGGGCACCCCGCCCTCAGCTAAATCACCGCCGATTATAACCAAGTGGGGGGCATGGCTTCGTGCTTTTTCTAAAAGGTCTTGATCGATGAGACGTTTGTGAATGTCTGAAATAAAAAAGATTGTCAGAGGCGGCTTGCCCTTCATCTTTGATAAAGGAAACGTATGTGTCTTCAAATGATTGCCTTTTGCTGTTGCATACATTTTTGCCGTCATTGCCGCTGCCGCAACAGTTAGTACACCGGCAATTTTCACTGATAGCTTCATAAAAAACTCTCCATTCTTTTTAGAACTTATCAATAAGACGGACAATAAAAAAAAGACGTTTCTATCGTTTGAGAAAACGCCCCATTTTATTTACTTTCAAAATATAGATTAATGTCATATTTGTGCTTCATCATATGAAAAACAGACTCTCTCGCCTTCCATTTATCGGGCTGCGGCCAGAG
Source organism: Bacillus sp. SG20033 (assembly GCF_044570195.1). Taxonomy (NCBI): domain Bacteria; kingdom Bacillati; phylum Bacillota; class Bacilli; order Caryophanales; family Bacillaceae; genus Bacillus; species Bacillus sp. SG20033. The sequence goes on from NZ_CP172606.1 coordinate 2,484,006, forward strand.
ATCAGTGCTTTTCTGAATAATTTCACATCTCAGTTTATGGAAATCAGTCTCGGATTTTTCTTCCTTTTTCTTGAAATAATATGAAGTGCAGTAGGCAAAAGCGGTTGCCAGCATCCAAAATAAATAAAAGGTATGGCTAAGTATTTCTTGAAGTATAAGCTGAGGCTCCGGGCTTTTGATCATGATCATAACACATAATAAGCCTAGGCAGATAAGTGAAGCCCATCGCCATCTGCGGCATTGTGCTGCATAATTTTCGAATTTTTGTTTTCGTTTTACCAGCGCTTGGAGCATCTGTTTGGTCGGCGCGTCTGTAAACTGATCCAGCTGATTCCATAAGGATTCCATACGCTTCACACCTTGTCCATTTTCATTGCTACAATATATGAACGTAAAATAAAAATAATACCCTATTCATCCATTAAAGGGATGTCCAAAACTTGTCCGGTGTAAACATCATTTCCATTCAGATGATTATACGCTCGAATTTTTTCTTCTCCTGTCCGGCTTTTATAATACTTCATGGAAATGCGGTATAGCGTTTCTTTCTTTTGGACGGTGTGCTTGACAACGCGATTCGGCACATTTTGAACTGGCTCAGCCGGCTGCTGTTGCTGTTCTTGCTGTTGTACTGTTGATTGGGAAGAGGAAGCAGCCGCGGCGGTTGCTTCCTCCTTATTTGCCGAGTCTTCTTTTTCCGCTACAGCAGTCTGTTTCTTATCAGCAGCTGTTTGCTCTTTTGGCTTGGAATCTTCTGGCTCTTTTTTTGACTCCTTCTGCAGTGCGGTTTCTTTAGTGTCTGCGGTATCGTTTTTATCCTCTGATTTCGGGACAACCTCATATTTGCTTTGGCTGCTGTCAATAAAAACATCTTCATAATCGTCATGATTATCCGGGTGGCTCTTTAGATAAAATAAGGTGACTAAAACGATAACCGGCACAAATACAAATATTACTGCAAGTACTGTGAATAATGGCGTTTTTGTTTTGCCTTGCTTTTTTTTCTGTTCTCTTTGATTTTTTACAGATTGTCTTGTCGGAAGGCTTTCTCCATCATCGACATAATCGTCCGCCAATGCGGCGTTTTGATCTTCATAAAGATTCTGGGCTTTTCTTCTCTCTACTCTCGACATGTTCGTCATGTTTATCCCTCCTCACATGTTCAAAACGAATCTGACAGGCAAACACGGCATCAATGATAAAATGCGCCGTCATCGGAACAAATAAGTTGCCGGTCCATTCATACATCAGACCGAGCAAAAAGCTGATTGCTGTCACCATAATAAATAACAGCCATTTTGACAAATACCGAAAGTGCAGAGCGGCAAATATAAGGCTGGCCGCCCATAAACCGATATGAGTCTGCAGCACTCCCCTGAATAACATTTCTTCCGCGAAAGCAATCAGAAGCGTTAAAAATATAATATGAGGGATTGACCTCTTACTGAATATTTTTTTATTGATTCCGCCATCATCATATAAATGAGACGGAAACCATTTCATTACTGCCATATCGGCTAAAATAACAATAACAGCTATAGAAACACCATACCAGATGATTCGCATATCGCGAATGTCCCAGTGCTTTAATACGTCCCGTACATCCTCAAAAAAGAATAGTCCTGCTGCAGCAGCGGCAAAGATGATGAGTAGCTGCGTCAAGTATAACTGCTTCAGCATATCACGGTCAGACATATGCTGAATATAATCTTTTTGCTGTTTCAGTTCAGCTCACCTACAGTCTGCAAGCTGAATATCCGGTGCAATTCCGAACTCCAGCTGTCTAATGGCGCCATTTTACTCCGTTCCCCTTTTTGTTCATACAAGGATAAATCAAAACCGCAATGTGAACAGCACGGGAGGTTTCCGTCATCAGGCTCGTATGATTCATCAAAGTAGGTTAACAGTGCCTGCCTTAAACAGCCGTCACGCTGAAGCAAAAATGATACACGGTGCATTTTTTCCAGCTTCAGCTCCATGCGATATGAAATTTCTTTCTTCATCAGTTCAACTGATGTTTTTCCCTGCATAAAGAGATGAATCATCATACGGGCCTGTGTCTCTCCGACTCCATACTGAAGTAATACGTCACGAAGCCTTCTCTCATCCCGCTCCTCCGTCTTCTCTAGCACACGGATCACGTCGGCGATTTCTTCAGCTGTGACACTCTCCATCTGGATAATCTGTTCCTGCAATTCAAAATCCCCTGGCGCCCGCAGCAAAATGCTGACACTCGGCTTTCCGTCGCGTCCCGCTCTGCCGATTTCCTGCATAAAAGCTTCTGCCGTCTGCGGGAGGTGAAAATGAATCACATATCTGATATCGGGTTTATCGACACCCATTCCAAACGCATTCGTACAACATATCACATCAAGCTGGTTATGAATAAACTGCTGCTGAATTAAAATCCTGTCCCCTGACTCCAAACCGCCATGGTAAAAGTCGGCTCTGCTGCTCGTTTTGCTTTTAATTTCACCCGCTAATTCCTCAGCCCATTTCCGTGTCGGACAATAAACAATTCCCGGACCTTGCAGGTTTTCAACCAGCTGAATGACCCTATCTATTTTTTCGGCAGTATCCGCCGCATTTTCAACCCTCAGTGCGATGTTTGGGCGGTTGACTGAGTTGAGATGGCGTACAGCATGCTGCAGCTCCAGCAGGTTCATGACATCTTGCAGCGTTTCCTTTGTAGCCGTGGCGGTCAATGCCAGAACGGGCGGGTGACCAAGTTTTTTTCTCAGCTGCCCGAGCTTTGAATAATCAGGCCTGAAGTCGTGTCCCCATTCAGAAATACAATGCGCTTCGTCAATAACAAATAGGCTGATCGGGACACTTTTCAATTTTTCCAATACATATGGAGACTGTAAAGCTTCAGGAGACAAGTACAAAAATTTATATCGATGAATATGTTCTAAAACAAATTGTCTTTCCTGCCTGTTAAGCATGCTGTTCAAAGCTGCAGCACGCTTTTCCCCCCGGGCTTTGAGCTGCTGCACCTGATCCTCCATTAAAGAAAGCAGTGGAGAAACGATTAATACCATGCCGTCAAGCATATAACCAGGCAGCTGGTAGCAAAGCGATTTCCCTCCCCCAGTCGGGAGCATTGCAATGGTATCCTTCCCGCTGAGTATGCTTTCAATAATGTCCTGCTGCCCTTTTTTAAAGGAAGTAAAACCAAAAAACTGATATAACGTTTGCTGTAATTTAGTCATATTGCTGCACCTGCTTTGTCAATGCCAGTCTGATTTGAAAGTAGCTGAACCGCTGTTCCAGCCCGTCGCGAATTTGTTTGATTTTATTCGTCCGCATCCGTTTGGCAAACTCTGCGATTTGAAGCTGGTCTTCTGCTGATACATAGTCATTAATCATAAACGCAGGCTCATGGAGAGAAATCTCGACAATGTGGTCTTCGATCGTCGCTGTTTTCAGCTTTCTGATTTCAGCAATTCGATGTATCGGAAACCCTTGTTTGACCATCTGCCATGTTTTCCTCGTCGACTCTGTCAGGGCATTATCTAAATGCACATCAGAAAGGAGATCCTTTAACAAAGCATCTTCACACTCCGGAAGAGAATGAATAAAATAATGTACCGAAGCCCAAAACATGATATAGACATACCATTCGTCTTCTTTCAGCGTATCAGCAAGCTGCCTGCTCGTATAACCGATCCGATGGTGCGAGGTTAAGGAGTAGACAAAAATTTGCGCTGCTTTGTTTTCAATCTTTTTCAAATGCGCCTCAAGCATGGCAAAAAGGCTTTTTGCCATCTCTATATGATCCGTATGCCGGGACAGGTATTTCTTTACCCAGTGAAGTGTCTTATGATCCTTTGTGACAGGGATATACTGCCTGCTCCCTTGCTGTTTATGGGATAGGACCTGCACAAGCAGCGAAAGCCTTTTCCAAAGCACGCCGGCAGCCTGCTGATAATGAGCGCCGTGACAATGAACGGGCCAAGGCCGCTCGCTAAGGGCATGTCTCAAAACTGCTGCGCCGCTGGCTGTCACTTTGTATGTATCTGATTCAGACATTGGCGCGAGATATGAATGCTTTTCAAGCTTGTCAATCGACGCAGAAATATCGCTTCTCGAACATTTTGCCGCCATTCCAAAGTATTTTGCAGTCTGAAATAAGCCGGCATCTTGAATGGTCTGTGACGATCTCTTGCCTTTGAATAGGTGAAAAACAGCGCTTCCCGACCGTTCCCCGTTTATTTTGCAAAGACAATCGAGAACCATAATATCGAAGTAATTTAATGACAACCTATCCACCTACATTCTTCCTGACAAAAATCGTTGATTTGCTCTTTTTATTTTAACAGATTTCAAACAGAAATCGACGTTTAAAGTCATCATTAAGGGGGATGTTATGTAGATAACCCCTTATGTGATAAGCATTCTCAATCATTTTTCTGTTGAAATGTGGCAGCAACATCATTACAATAAGTAAGAGGAATAGGTGTTAAATTGATTAAATATAAAGATTGATCCATTTGTTCCACCAAGAACAATCTGGGAGGTTTTATTCATGGCAAAGTACACAATCGTAGACAAAGATACATGTATTGCATGCGGCGCTTGCGGAGCTGCTGCACCAGACATTTACGATTACGATGATGAAGGCATCGCGTTCGTAACGCTTGATGAAAACAAAGGTGTTGTCGAAGTTCCTGAGGTACTGGAAGAAGATATGATTGACGCATTTGAAGGATGCCCTACTGATTCCATCAAAGTGGCGGATGAGCCATTTGAAGGCGACCCGCTTAAATTTGAATAGAAGTAACTAAAAAAAGCTCCCGAACGGGAGCTTTTTTATTTAATGGATATGTGCACTTCGCTGCTGCTCAATCCATGGCTTAAGCTTGATAAAAATTAGTGAGAATACAACCGTAATTACAATACCTTTTATCATGTTAAACGGCAGGATACCTGCGACGACTGCTGTTTTTAGCGCGCTGTCGGATAATGCCGGTGAATGTAAAAACCACGTGTATGCCGGAAGAATCAGAACATAATTTAAAATACTCATTAAAATGGTCATCGCTGCAGTTCCCAAAAGCAGGCTGACAGCCAAGCCCTTTGCTGAGTTGAGTTTTTTAAATAAGAAAGCAGTCGGTAATATAAAGAGTGTTCCTGCAATAAAATTCGCAACTTGCCCTACAGGAACTCCGGCCATGCTTCCCTGAATGATATACTGAAGAACATTTTTTATCGCTTCTACGGCAATACCCGCCAAAGGTCCGTAAATCAGAATGGCAATAATAGCGGGAACGTCGCTAAAATCGATTTTTAAATAATCCGGAAGACCCGGAAACGGGAAATTTAACAGCATCAAAACAAATGCAATGCTGCTCAGCATGCTGACCACAACTAATTTTTTTACTTTCACTTCATTCTCTCCTTTTCGATCACATCTTACTCGAAAACGGAAAGGTTCTTTTCCAGCCAATAAAAAAACCGCTTCATATATAAAAGCGGGGTTTCGAAAATTAGGCTAGGCAAAGAAACGTTTGAAAAATTTCAATTTCAAAACGCTTATGAACCTCCATCTTCTCCCATCCAGACTGTACTGTCGGCTCCGGAATCTCACCGAATCCTGCTGTAAAGACAGCTCGCGGGCTTAGAGCCATTGGCTCATCACCGCCGGTAGGGAATTTCACCCTGCCCCGAAGATTGATCATATAAAATTTAATTACATTATAAACGATAACTGGTTGGCTGTATAGAGAATTGCTTCAAATTAAATATATTACCTGCAAGCTGTCAGATCATTGATTTATTAGGCTTTACTTTTATCCTTTACTGCGTCAATACACGTTGACACTCTTTTGAGAATATGTTAAATTATCAGATATTTAGTTTGTCAATTTAGGAGGAAATCTAACGATGTTTCGAGTATTGGTCTCAGACAAAATGAGCAACGACGGTTTACAGCCACTTATTGAATCAGACTTTATTGAAATCGTTCAAAAAAACGTAGCAGATGCAGAAGATGAATTACATACTTTTGATGCTCTTTTGGTGCGAAGCGCGACAAAAGTAACAGAAGACCTTTTCAACAAAATGACTTCTTTAAAAATTGTCGGAAGAGCCGGTGTCGGTGTCGATAATATCGATATTGATGAGGCTACGAAACACGGGGTAATCGTGATCAATGCTCCGAACGGCAACACCATTTCGACAGCTGAGCATACATTTGCAATGATCTCTTCTTTAATGAGACACATTCCGCAGGCTAATATCTCAGTGAAATCCAGAGAGTGGAACCGCACAGCTTATGTCGGTTCAGAGCTTTATGGAAAAACGCTTGGTATTGTAGGATTAGGCCGAATCGGAAGTGAAATTGCACAGCGTGCGAGAGCGTTCGGTATGACAGTGCACGTTTTTGATCCTTTCTTAACGGAAGAAAGAGCGAAAAAAATCGGCGTAAACAGCCGTACATTTGAAGAAGTACTTGAAAGTGCGGATATCATTACCGTTCACACGCCTTTAACAAAAGAAACAAAAGGCTTATTGAATAAAGAAACGATTGCAAAAACGAAAAAAGGCGTTCGCTTAATTAACTGTGCGCGAGGCGGAATTATCGATGAAGCAGCACTTCTCGAAGCTTTGGAAAACGGGCATGTTGCGGGAGCAGCGCTTGACGTTTTCGAAGTTGAACCGCCAGTTGACAACAAACTTGTTGATCATCCATTAGTCATTGCCACTCCTCACTTGGGAGCATCAACGAAAGAAGCACAGCTCAATGTCGCCGCCCAAGTGTCAGAAGAAGTTCTGCAGTTCGCAAAAGGCCTGCCTGTCATGTCAGCTATCAACCTGCCTGCCATGACAAAAGATGAATTTGCTAAAATTAAGCCCTACCATCAAATTGCAGGAAAAATTGGCAGCCTTGTATCACAGTGCATGAAAGAACCAGTACAGGATGTTGCCATTCAATATGAAGGGACAATTGCTAAACTTGAAACATCGTTCATTACAAAAGCCCTTCTGTCAGGCTTTTTAAAACCGCGCGTTGACTCTACTGTTAATGAGGTCAATGCCGGGGGTGTCGCAAAAGAACGCGGCATCAGCTTCAGTGAAAAAATTTCCTCTTCTGAATCTGGATACGATAACTGCATCAGCGTAAAAGTGACAGGAGACCGCAGCACCTTTACTGTAACGGCTACGTATATTCCTCATTTCGGAGAACGAATTGTCGAGATCAATGGATTTAATATTGATTTTTATCCGACAGGTCACTTGGTGTATATCCAGCATCAAGATACAACAGGTGTCATCGGCAGAGTAGGACGTATTCTCGGAGATAATGATATTAACATTGCAACTATGCAGGTTGGCCGTAAGGAAAAAGGCGGAGAAGCCATCATGATGCTTTCCTTTGACAGACATCTGGAAGATAAAATTGTGAAAGAACTAACAAATGTCCCTGATATTGTGTCTGTGAAACTCATTGATCTGCCATAATCAAAAAAACTCAAGCTATATAGCTTGAGTTTTTTTATTGTTCTATCCCCGTGTGTTTTTATGCAAAATATCTAAGACACTCCTTAGCTCAGAAACAGGAATTTGGCCTGGTGCGGACGCCTCTTCTCCAGCTCCAAAAGTACAAGCCGATCCAAAAACCTCACCGCTCAGCCTGCTGATAAGCCCTGTTGCAGCCATTGACATTGTAATAATGGGACGGTCTGCATATTTTGTTTTCATTGTATACGTCGCATCAAGCAGCGTTAGGAGATCTCCAGTATCATTCGGCATGACAGCCATTTTTGGAATATGCGCGCCTAAGTCCTGCATTTTTCGAAGTCTGGAAATAATTTCATCTTTTACAGGTGTTTTTTCAAAGTCGTGATTTGACATCACCACATAGACGTTGTTTTTTTCCGCCAGCGATACTAACGCCTTTACATTTGCATCTCCTGAAAATAATTCGATATCTATCAGATCGATGTCTTTTGTTTGGATTGCCGATTCCAGCAAAGCAAGATAGGAGCTTTCGTCCATCTCCATGCTCCCGCCCTCTTTGTGGGTTCTGAATGTAAATAGAAATAGCTTGTCTTCTAAAGAATTACGAAGCTTAGAAATGAGCTTTGTGACCGCTTCTCTGTCATTAGCTTTTTCAAATACGTCGACTCTCCATTCAACAATGTCCGGATTCAGTAATTTTACTGCCTCTGCTTCATTCAGAATTTGTTTTTCCGTCTTTCCCATCAGCGGAACGATGATTTTCGGCGTTCCTTCCCCGATGGAAACTCCTTTAATTGTTAACACGTTCACTCATCTCAAATCCTTTCAATCGTTACCTTGTTTTATTATACACGTACAACTTTTTTTTGAAAATTTCTATTATATGAATAGCAACTAAAAAAGAGCCTCAAAGGGCCCATTTTAGTTTAAGAAAATCGGATTTGGAGCAGCCGGTACCGGAATTGCATCTGATACGTCATATTTGCCGATTTTGTTTGTTCTGGTTTCGGTAAAGGTCACTTCTGTGAAGCCAAACTCTTTTGCGGTTAAAAGAAGTCCCTCAATCATTAAAATACTGGCAATAGAATCCTCAACTTCTGAGTCCTTTGAGAAACGGATATATAAGTGCTTCTGTTTCTTCGTTACAGATTGGACAGTACCAGCTTGAATAAGCGGTGTTGTATCTTTTTGACTGCTCGATTCCATTTCATTAATCGCTTCTTTTACCGTATCAAATGTTTTTTCTGACGGAATGAGAAAGTTCCCTTGTTTATTTTTGTACAAGTAGTAAGCTCTTTTTGACTGTTTTGGAATCGAAATTTCCGTAAAAGTGCCATATGAGCCAATCCGAACCCCAGTCTCATTTTGATCCGATAAAAATTTGACTTTTTCATAAGGACTCCATTTTAAGGATTCTTTAAGCAATTTTTTTAACAGTGTATCATCTTTTACAGAAAATGCCGTAGCTGGCTGATGGACTCGTATACTTAATTCCTTCTGCTTTGGTTTTTCCTTTATTTCTACTTCATCTATGAAGGATGGAATTGTAATGGCATGATCCAAGATATCCAATTCACTACTTACAGTCAGCATGTCCTGGATCGTTTGGTATGCATTTGTTTTTTGAATGCTGACGGGTATAATTGCAGATGTATCGGCATCAGCAACTGCTACAGTGATGTAATTGTCTTGTTCCTTTTCAGGTACAACAAACGATGTATGATCCAAGGACGATGCAGCTTTTGGGCTGTCTTCTGTCTCAGTTTTCGTTACTGCGTTCTCTTGGGACGCTTCTTTTTGTTGAGGCTGTGCCTGATCAAAGAAATGAGGAGTAATAATGAAGGCGATATAAACCGCAATTGCAGCGGCACACGCGGGGCCAATCCACCTGACAGCGGGCTTATTTTTACGCTTTGCCATCGTCAGCCGCTTGTAAATATCCTGAGGCGAACGATGGTCTTTAACTGCCGGAAGTTGACTTAACAACTCCTTTATCTGTTCTTCGTTCCATTCTGACTTCATCATCCATTAGCTCCTCCCTCAAAAGCTCCATATGTTTCCGAAGTACTTTGAGCCCTCTGTGTTGGGTCGTTTTTACTTTGCTTTCCGAGAAGCGCAGAGCCTTGGCTGTTTCCTGTATTGAATATCCCTGAATAAACCGCAAGATAATCACAGCTCTTTGATCGATTGTACATTGATCAAGCGCAGCATAAATTTCCCGGACATTTTCATGTTGAACCGCAAGTTCGTCCGGCAGCAATTGCTGATCCCTGACATCCTGTGTATCCCAGTCAAATGTACCGAGTATACGCTGTCTGATTGTTTGCTGTTTACGGAACCAGTCTATCGCAACATGGCGTGCGATAGACAAAAGCCATGTTTTTTCACTGCTTCTTCCTTCAAACGTATGATAAGAATTTAATACCCGGATATAAACCTCTTGAAGAAGGTCTTCTGTCTGGTTTTTATCCTTTACCATATAAAATAAAAATTGGTACAAATCTTGATGATATGTATCATATAATAATTGAAAGGTTTCTTCCATTTGAAACCCCTCCGTTCACTTTTTTGTCGTATGAATAGCTTGAAAAGTTACATTACAACTATATTACGAGTAACTGGAATTTGGAAGGGAATTTATATTAACATATCCTTAAATTTTATTAATGTTGGCTATTAAAAAAACACCCGCTAAGTCAGCGGGTGTTTCTTATGGAACAAGATTCTTCGGCAAATTCAGACTCGATTTTACCGTTTTGTCGGAATATAAAAAGTAAATGTTGTTCCTTTATCTATTCGGCTGTGCACAGTAATTGATCCGTTGTGGGCTTCCACGATATTTTTAACGATAGCCAGCCCTAACCCGGTTCCTGCTCTGCCCCTTGTCCGCGCTTTATCTGCCTTATAAAACCGCTCAAAGATAAATGGCAGATCTTCTTCCGGTATGCCGGACCCGGAGTCTTTGATATCAATTTTCAATCCATCCTTCACAGAATGGACTGAAATGGAGACACTGCCGCCGGATGAAGTATGCCGCAACGCGTTATCGATCAAATTGGTAAATACCTGCTCCATCTTGTCTTCATCAAACATAAATTCCTCTTCTGTGAGGGAAATGTCATGATGTAAAGCAATATTTTTTTCTTTCGCAACACCGGAAAACTTCCGAATGATCTTTTCTAAAAACTCATTCACATTGATTTTTTCATAATGTAAGCCTGTATGGCCTGATTCCATTCGGGCTAAATCAAGCAAATCATTAACTAAACGGCCCATTCGGAGCGATTCGTCATAAATGATTTGGGCAATTTCTTTCCGGTCTTCTTCAGAGCTTGCAATGTCATCGACAATTGCTTCACTGTATCCCTGAAGCATGGAGATCGGTGTTCTCAGCTCATGACTGACATTTGCGATAAAATCTTCCCTCAGCTTATCAAGGCGGCGTTCTTCTGTCATGTCACGCAGTACGGCAACCGCTCCTCTGACGTGCGATTCCGCATAAAGCGGCGACATCAAAAGCACCCATGATCTGCCTTGCAGCGTCATCTCAATCATTTGTTCTTTTTCAGTGCTGACAGCGTTTTGAAACAGCTCTTTTGCTTCAGGCGGAAGGTTGTCGCCTTCTTTGATATTCATGTTCTGTTCATAATACCAAGCCTGAAGAAAACGTTCAGCCGGCGGGTTGGTCACAAGAATCGTACCGTCAATATTAATGGTAATAACCCCGTCAGCCATACTGCTCAAAATGTTAGAAAGCTGCTCTTTTTCTTGATTGAGCGCATTGATATGAAAGTTAAGCTGCCGGCCCATTTGATTAAAAGCGGTCGCCAGTTCACCGATTTCATCCTGAGTTAAAATCGGGATTTTTGTATCGAACTTGCCCTTCGCCAAATCCTGCGCGCCTTCTCTCATTTTTCGGAGAGGGTACGTGACCCTGCTTGATAAAAAGAATGCGAAAAATGTGGTCAGCACAATCGCAATTCCAGCGGCAAGAAAAATATAGCGGGTCGTATGTTTTGTTGTATCTTTAACGGCAAGCAAAGACTGGGATAAAAAGACCATGCCTTTCTTTCCGTCTTTTTCATACGGGACACCTACAATCAGGCGTTCATTATCCGTGTCTGTATCGCTCAGCCCCGTCCGTTTGCTTACTTTTTTATGGTCTTGGAGAGCTTTATTTAAGTCTTTGTCATGCTGTATTTGCTCAACCGTAATAGACGACAGGCGATTTTTATCATTCGGAGAATACCAGTGGTTCTTCTCATCCTGGATGATGGCAATGCTTGTTAAGTTATCAGCGAGCTCCCAAGTGATTGACCTTGCCAGTGCCTGGTCCTCGTGATTTTCTAGGATGACAGCAACTTTATTCGCAAGCTGTGTTAAATCATTCTCAGCTTCTTCCACATGGTAGTTTTCAATAAACTCCAGCAAAAGAACCGTTAATATGAACAATACGATCAAGACGAGTGAAAGGATCGTAAACCACAGCTTGCCTACTACGCTTTTCCAAAATTTCATTCAGCGCCGACCTCAAATTTATAACCTACACCCCATACGGTGACAATTTTTTTCGCAGCTTCCGGAGATACCTTGTTCAGCTTCTCTCTCAAGCGTTTGACGTGAGTGTCCACTGTCCGTAAATCACCAAAAAACTCATATTGCCACACTTCTTTCAGAAGCTTTTCCCGATCATACACCTTGTCAGGCGTTTTCGCTAAGAAATATAGAAGCTCATACTCTTTTGGCGTCAGGCTCACTTCTGTTCCATCAGCTGTTACGCGGTGAGCATCATGGTCTATTGACAGATGTGAAAACACGAGCACATTTTTCGTCGGTGTATTGGCATTGAAATAAGAGGTTTGGGATGCTCTTCTCAAAAGGGCCTTTACACGCAGCACGACTTCTCTCGGGCTGAACGGCTTAACAATATAATCATCTGTTCCCGCTTCAAACCCCTGCACCCGGTTTGCTTCTTCTCCTTTTGCGGTCAGCATAATAATGGGTGTCGCTTTTTTTTCACGAATTTGCCGGCACACTTCAATTCCATCAGTCCCCGGCATCATCAGATCAAGCAAAATTAAGTCATAATTGGCTTCAAGCCCTTTAGTAATGGCTTCATCACCATTTTCAGCTTCATCTATAGCATAATTTTCACGTTCAAGATACATTCTTAAAAGGCGGCGAATTCTGGCTTCGTCATCAACTACTAATATTTTTGTTTCGTTCGTTTGGTCCATGTTTTCCCCCTGCTTTCCTTCTGTTACTTTCATTTTATCAAATCGTGAGAAAGTTTGAGAACTGTGTCGCTTTCAAAGGACTATGCATAAGAATGAAGTCCGGCAAGCACAAGATTTACGAATATTAAATTAAACATAATAATAGCAAAACCGATTACGGCCAGCCATGCTGACTTCTCACCGTGCCAGCCTCTTGACAGTCTTAAGTGCAAGTAAGCGGCATAGAACAAAAACGTGATCAGCGCCCATACTTCCTTAGGGTCCCAGCCCCAAAATCTGGTCCAGGCGAGCTGAGCCCAAATCATTGCAAAGATCAGCGCGCCGAGTGTAAAGATCGGAAATCCGATTGATACGGCCCTGTACCCAACCTCATCCACCAGATCAAGATTGACGTTTTTCACCAGCGGATGTAATAGAGCGCTGATTCTTTTTCTGATGATCAGACGGAGAGCCCCATACAACACAAGACCTGCTCCAAATGACCAAATGACAGTGTTCACTTTTCTGCCTGAGAAAAGCGCGGGAAGATCAACAAGCGGTTCCATTCTTCCTTCGGTCAAAAGCTCTCCCTGATGCGGACCGACAAGCGCGGGCATTTCGTACACCATCACGCTTTTTTCTTTACTTTTGTCCACCCAGTTAAACTCCGCTTCATAGCCTGCAAGACGAAATGCTGATGTGATTGCAATAAAGGCGACGGTTGTGACCAGGATAAACATAATCGCTTCAAGCCAGAAGGTCTTTTTGCTTGGCTTTGTCTGGTCTACATGCTTCAAAAGAAAGATGACACCAGCGACAAAGCTGATGGCAAGTATAGCTTGCCCAAGCGCGGCCGTTGTTACGTGAATATACAGCCAGTTACTTTGGAGCGAAGGAATTAAAGGCGAGATATCTGTCGGAAACATGCTGGCGTAGGCAATCAGCAATAAAGCAATTGACAGCGTAAACAGGCCTAATGAAGGCAATCTATAGAGAAAATAAAGAATGATAAACGCCAAAACAAGCATCATGCCAAAAGCGGTGGTGAATTCAAACATATTGCTGACAGGCGCATGGCCGCTGGCAGCCCACCTTGTGATGAAATATCCTAGGTGGCAGAAAAAACCGACAATAGAAAGGGTGATTCCAATGTTGGCCCATCGGTTTGGCCTGCCCTTTTTATCTTTATTCCCGCGTATGGCCCCGCCGAAAATTGGGACAGCGATTAAATACACAAGAAAGGCCGCATAAAGAAAATTTCCGCTCAGCTCTGCCATGACATCACTCCCTTTTCGCCTATTTCTGTGTTTTGATTAATTCTTTTTGGTCCGCCGGTTCAGTCAGTCCGGAATCAGCCAATATAAATGCTAAATCCCTCTTCAGGCCAAACCAGTTTTTATTGGTATGCCCCGCTACCATAACTGCACCGTCCTGTGAGTGCAGCCAAATTCTTCGGTGCTGCCAGTACATACCTTGAATAACACCGATCATAAAAATGGCTCCGCCGACAGCAAGCACCCAGAGTGTCAGATCCTTTCTGACTGTAAGTCCAGTAATGTTTTTCGTTTCGACATGGTCAAATTTCAGCTTGTATTTATTATTGCCTGATCCTTCGATGGTTTCTTGGATGGCGACAAAGCTCTTTTCGCCTTTCGGTTTGTCCGGCGTTATAATATTAAAGACAAAAGCCGGATTGTTAGGGATCTTTGTTTTTGTGCTCGGCTCTCCGTCCTGATTAAAATAGAAGTCTGGCAGGTAGCTGGCGATTTCCACTTTGTAACCGTTGCCAAGATCATAGACCGAATCTGGATCCAGAAGGTTGATCTTCAGGCTCCCAAAGGATTTTTTTGTTTTTTTATCAATCAGCTGGAACACCATTTGGTCAAGCTGATTCTCTTTATAATCCACCTGGTAAACGGAAAAAGAATCAAAACGCAGCGGCTGATTGACACGGATGTCTTCTTCTGTTACTTTTTTCAGCTTCGGCTTCTCGCCATAAACAATTTTTCCTTCTCTCTTGTAGAGTACGGCATCGGTTTGAAAGTTCTTTGCCACTCTACCGTCCCCGACTCTGTCAATGGCATCTGCAAATACCTTTTTTTCTGTTTTGCTGTTATAGGTCTCTACGCTGAATTGATTGTTTTTCAAATAATATTTTCCGTCTGTACCCGGAATTGCTGCGGTTTCGCCTTCTCTGACCCAAAGCGTCTCATCGACGTACATGCCAGGCACAAATCTCAGCATCGCACCAATCAAAAAGATGATCAATCCAATATGGTTGACATACGGGCCCCAGCGGGAAAAGCGTCCTTTTTCAGCAAGAATGCTGCCCTCTTTTTCTCTGATTCTATAATGTTTTTTCTTTAATAGAGCAACTATCTTTTCTTTCGATTCCCCGTTCAGTACAGTAACCGTTTCACTGAACAAGCGCTGCCTTTTTAAAAAAGCCGGGCTCCTTCTGACGCCTTGGTTTTTTAACGCTCTGTACAACGGAATGACCCGATCAAGGCTGCAAATCACGAGTGAAATGCCGATCGAGGCAATGAGCAGCAAATACCACCAAGAACCATATAAGTGATGAAACCCGAGCAAATAATAAAGCTGGCCGAACGTGCCGTACTGCTCCTTGTAATAAGTATCAGCCTGTGCGCCCGGAGGCAGATAGGCTTCCTGGGGAAAAATGGTGCCGAACGCTGATGCGGCAAGGGTTATGACGATAAGCCATATTCCCACCTTAACCGAGGAAAAGAAATTCCAAATTTTATCGATGATCGTTTTGTTATAGGTTTGCGAACGTCTTGCGCTTCCGTCATATCTCATATCAGCGAGCGGAGGTTGAGTTTCCTGAAGAGCTCTTCCGCACGATTCGCATAAAACGGTTCCGACCGGGTTTATATGTCCGCATTCACATTTGACTTGCTTCATCCCGAAGTCTCTCCGGGTTTTATGAGATTCATATAATCGTGTATCATGCTTTCTGTCATAGTGCCGGTCACCACCTTGACAACTTTTCCTTCCGGATTGATCAAAAAGGTTGTCGGAAGCGGAGATACGTCATAGGCATCAAGCACTTGGCGATCTGTATCCAGAACAACCGGGAAATTGACTCCGTAGGATTTCATAAAATTATGTACTGCTATCTTTGACTCCCCAACATTTACAGCGACAATTTCAACACCTTGGCTTTTAAAATGCTTATATTGGTTTGCCATATAAGGAAACTCTTTTTTGCACGGTTCACACCATGTACCCCAGAAATTCAAAAAAACACCTTTCCCTTTTAAGTCACTGAGCTCGATACGTTTCCCATTCGTATCCTCAAGGACAAAATTCGGTGCGTCGGACCCTTCGGATATACTCTCTTTGCCGGCAAATACAGCATTGTAAATGGTATAGCCGAGTGCGCAGATTAAAACGAGAAGGATGCCGGTCCGAATGAATAAACGCCTTTTTTTCTTCATTGTCCACTGCCCCCTTCCCCCTATTGCAGATCCATTCAATTATATCATTGCACGTTCATTTCACATTTCTTACTTTTTGAAGGTTATGTGAAATTTAGAAAGCGTTTTTACCGTGATCCGCCAGTGCTCTGAGCCTTTTTACTTCGTGAGGCGTAAGCTCTCTGGCATCGCCCGTGTGCAGGCCTCGCAGGTTTAAAAACGCGTATTCCTCACGCTTCAGCTTGATTACCTCATGTCCGATCGCTTCAAACATGCGGCGCACCTGTCTGTTGCGTCCCTCATGGATCGTCAGCTGAATAATGCTTGTCTGCTTTTTCTTATCCAAGGACAGCAGCTTCGCTTTAGCAGGCGCTGTTTTGCCTTCTTCCAGCCTAATTCCGCGCTCCAGCTTTCTGAGCAGCTCTTTAGGCGGGATTCCTTTCACCTTCGCCACGTATGTTTTGTCTATTTCATACTTAGGGTGCATCAGCTTATTGGCGAATTCGCCGTCATTGGTTAAAAGCAAAAGACCGCTCGTATCATAGTCCAGACGCCCAATCGGATAAATGCGCTGCGGAATATTTTTAAAAAAGTCCGTCACCACTTTGCGTCCTTTATCATCTTGCGCTGCGGAAATAACGCCTCTTGGTTTATATAAGAGAAAGTAAACCGGCTCTTCGCGTTCAACCTTTAACCCGTTTACCTCAATCTGATCAGAACCGGTGACCTTAACACCTAGCTCTGTTACTACTTTGCCATTCACCTTTACTTTTCCTTCTTTAATCAGCTCTTCTGCCTTTCTGCGCGACGCAACTCCGGCATGAGCAATCACTTTTTGCAGTCTTTCCATGTCTTTCACCTCAAGTATTATCTTACTTTTTTCAACCTTAACAAACAAGCTTTTTCAAATTCCTATGCCAAATCTAAAAAAAACGCCGTTTTCAGGCGCTCCCAAATAATAACGTAACGATGATGATAGATGCAACTACGCCGATTAAATCTGCAAGAAGTCCCACCTTTAATGCATCACCCATTTTTTTAATGCCGACTGCTCCGAAATACACAGTCAGTACGTAAAGCGTTGTATCTGTAGATCCCTGCATGACGGAAGCCAGCCTGCCGATAAAGGAATCGGGCCCGTATACTGCAATTAAATCGGTCGTCATTCCGAGAGCGGCCGTACCGGAGATCGGGCGGATCAGAGCAAGCGGCACTACTTCAGCAGGGATGCCGATAGCGGAGAAAGCCGGTTTTAAAAGATCCATTATAAAATCAAGCGCGCCTGATGATCTAAAAACAGTTATAGCGACAAGCATTCCGACTAAATAGGGGATAATGGAAAAGGCGATTTCTATCCCCTCTTTTCCGCCTTCGACAAACGATTCATATGTCGGAACCTTTTTGATCGTTCCATAAAGAAGAATTCCGGCAATAATGATTGGAATCATGGCTAAAGACAGCCAGTTGATGATTTCCATCCGCTCACCTTCCCTTCTTTTTGCGGCGGTAATAAAAATACCGATCAATGATAATGGCACCGATTCCGGAAATAAGCGTTGCCAAAATGCTTGGCCCGACGATATCTGTCGGCGTTTTGGAGGAATAAGCCATTCGGACAGCGATCACCGTTGTCGGGATGAGTGTGATGCAGGACGTATTAACAGCTAAAAAAGTAATCATTGACCGGCTTGCTTCCGATCGGTTTCCATTCAGCTTTTTCATTTGTTCCATTGCTTTAATGCCAAGCGGAGTTGCTGCATTTCCGAGGCCGAAGAAATTCGCCATAAGATTAGATAAAATATAGCCCATCGCCGGGTGATCCGGCGGTATATCAGGGAACAGTTTAGATATAAAAGGCCTGCACATCCGGCTGAAAATATCCAAAAGACCTGACTGCTCGGCGATTTTCATTAAGCCAAGCCAGAAAACAAGCACGCTCATCAATCCAAATGAAATCGTAATCGCTTCTTTCGCACCCTTAAACACGGCTTCATTTACATCTTGCAGAGTTCCGTTGCACATCGCAAAAACGAGTCCGATCACGGTTAAACTGACCCAAATTATATTGACCATTTTGCTCCGCCTGCCGCATTCAGAAAGATTGATTTAAACGTTTCAAAAAATTGTTTCTTCGGTTTTTGATGCCGCTCATTTTCATAATAGATCGGCACTTTTGCGATGGTTGCATTGTTGAACATGATCTCCATGTGCCCTACGATGTCAGGGATTTTCGAGGCATCTTTTTCCCATGCTTTTTTCGGCTTGAGCAGTGTGGTATTAATTTTCACATCTTCTTTTTCCTCTTCAGTCAGCAAATAGGTGATATCACGTTTGATAAAAGCCTTCGATTCATAAAATGTGCCTTTCAGCTTTGGAATATCCCCTTTTTTTGCAATTAAATAGGTTTGATAATGCTCAAACACATAGTTAAACATCTTCATATGGTCATCCCAATCATTAGGGTCATTAATGGTGACGGCTATCAGGTCAATGCCGTCCTTTGAAGCCGTAGAGACCAGTGTCCGTTTTGCAAGTTTTGTATAGCCTGTTTTTCCTCCTGTGCTGTACGGATATAGCATGGTCAGCAGTTTATTTTTGTTTTTCCATACGCTTTCCATCGTTTCCGCTTTGTATATTTTTGTGCCTGAAATCTTTTGATAGTCTTTCAGCTTCATAGCATACTTAGTTAAAATGGCCATGTCATAGGCTGTTGAATAATGATTTTCATGGTCGTCCAATCCGTGCGGGTTTTGAAAACGGGTGTTTTTCATACCAAGCTGCTCGGCTTTTTGATTCATCATATAAACAAACCCATCGAGGCTCCCACCGACATGCTCAGCAATCGCGACAGCGGCGTCGTTTCCTGATCTTAGCATCAGGCCATACACAAGATCTTTTAGCTTCACTTTTTGACCTTCTGTTAAATAAATGGCGGAGCCTTCTGTTCTGACAGCATTTGCCGAAACCGTCACCGTTTGATCCATTTTGCCGGATTCGATGGCGAGGACGGCGGTCATAATTTTTGTGATGCTCGCGATCCGCCTTTTTTGATGCTCATCCTTGGCATATAACACTCTGCCTGACGCACCGTCAATAATGATCGCGCTTTTTGCACTGACATCTATAGCAGCATGTGCTGTATTCACATTTACGGTTGCAATAAGAAAAGAAATCATGATCACGAATACTGCTTTTTTGAAAATGCGCATGTTTGCTCACGTCCTTGTGGTGGTTTGTACAAGTTTATGCGCATGTCCATCAGTTATGAATAACAATTATATTTCTGGAAGCAAACATAAAAAAACTCTCCCTGAAAAAGGGAGAGTAACCGTTATCTGATTGGCGCCATGCTTGATCCGGACGCTTCGTAATGAGCCAGCTCTTCCCTCATCTTCAGAAAGGCAGCGCTCAACGGCAATAATAATTGCTCAAGCGACGCAGGAACAGCATGATAAAACTCAATTGCGCTGACCCCGGTATAAGACGCCCGGCTATTTTCACACCACGTGTCTTTTTTCGGCATAAAGAACTCTTCAATGCATTGGTGATACACATTATAAAGTGTTTTTTCCGCTCTGGCTTCCTGAAAAGGCTCCTGCATCAGGAGACGGCGGCACGCTTCTGCGCCTCCTTCACAAAATACTGCCATTCTTCTCAGAGTGCTCAGCACATCACAGCAGTATCCTTTTTCAATAGGCAATTCAGCCTGTAAGGACTCAAGCGTCGTTTGATTTAGGTAATCGTTCACGGTATTGACAACCATTGATAAGAATTCGCCTGTTTTTTGAGTCTGCGCTCGCACAATCGAATGTCCCATTTCGTTTGGTATCTTCCCCTCATGTCTTTGTCTCTCACATTTTGCTTCTTTCATGATAGCTTCTTCCTTATATCTTATGATGATGAAAAAGCGCGATTCATTAAACTTCTATTTTATATCTTCGAAGGTTTGGTTAAAGTTTTCAAAAAATAAATCTGCTTCTTCTTGAAGAACGTCTTCTTCCGCATTTTCAGGCAGCGGCGGAAGCTCGTCCAGCGTTTTCAGACCGAATTGTTCAAGAAAAGTCGGCGTAGTACCGTATAAAATGGCCCGCCCCGGACCATCGGCACGCCCTACTTCACACAATAGCGCCTTCGCGACAAGACTGTGTAATATCCGCTCTGATTTTACTCCTCTGATTTCTTCAATTTCTGCTCTCGTAATTGGCTGTTTGTATGAAACAATGGCCAGCACTTCTAAAGATGCTTGAGAAAGGCCCTTTGACGGCACTTCAATCAGTTTTTTCAAGTAAGGCGCAAAGTCTTTTTTGGTAGAGAGCATGTACGTATCTGCATACTCAATAAGTTCAATCCCTCGTGTATCTCCGCGGTATTCGTCCGCCACATCCGCCATGATCGTGTTCAGTTCAGGCTCTTCGATTTCAAGCACTGTTAACAGCTGCTTTTTTGTAAGCCCTTCATCGCCTGCTGCATAAAGAAGGGCTTCCACAATAGCTTTCCAATTCACGATATTAAGCCCCATGAATGGATTCACTCCCCGTAATGTAAATATCTGAAAAATTGTGCTCCTGTTCAATGAGGACCAGCTGATTTTTCATCAGCTCGAGAACAGCTAGAAAGGTCACTACTAAATGTTCTTTTTGCTCATATGGAAACAGATCCATAAAGTTGATTCTCGTTCCTCTAGATTTCAAGCTGTGCACGATTTCGTTCATTCTGGCTTCGATTGGTATGTCCTGTCTTGTAATTGTTGTTTCCATCGGCCTGTTTATTTTTTTGCGTTTCAGCACTTTTTGAAAAGCTCCGATCATATCATAGACCGTGACAGAGAGCTTTTGCTCAGACTGTTTTACTTCTTTTGCATATTCACTCAAATCACTCGGCGGTTTCGTGAACGATTTTTGTCTTTCTTCTTCCCGTTCTTTTAATTCTTTCGCCGCATCTTTATATTTTCGATACTCAATCAGCTTTTCAATCAGTTCCTCCCGCGGATCTTCTTCTTCAAGCAATTCATCTTCAAAAAGCTCCTCCTCTTGCTTCGGGAGCAGCATTCTGCTTTTAATGCTGAGCAGCGTGGCAGCCATAACCAAATACTCGCTGGCCATATCGAGCTCAAGCACACGCATCGTATGTACATATAATAAATATTGTTCAGTGATCTTCGCCACAGGTATATCATATATGTCAATTTCAAGACGATTGATTAAATGAAGCAGCAGGTCCAATGGGCCCTCAAACGTATCAATTTTCACTTGATATTCTTCCATCATCTCACCATTTTCAAGTATCACTCTCATTGCCGTAAAAACTGGCTACCCTATAGTATAAGCCACCAAAAAGCTCTCGTCCAATACTATTTCATTTCCTGTTTTGAACAAGTTTGTGCAGAATATTCAAAACACGAGAGGTGTTTGCTCGGAGCGCTGAAGCGGGAGAAAAAGCCTTAGCTTCTGGTTTTCCTTTCTAAGAAGCAATAGAGGCAGAGCGTTCTTTTTTCCTTTTATCCCTTCTATGGTACACTAAAAGCACATTAAAGGAGGAAACACCTTGTATCCGAAAGCTTATATAGATTATCTCGTTGAGTTTCACGCGACACGGGATTATTTTGAATGCCATGAAATATTAGAAGAATATTGGAAGGAAGATCCGCCAAAGAAACGAAAACGCTATTGGGTGGGCTTTATTCAGCTTGCAGTGGCTTTATATCATCACAGAAGGCAGAATACAGCCGGGGCAAAAAGACTGATGGCGAACAGCATCCGGATTCTTCAAGCAGAACACCGGGCAGTCGAAGACTTAGGGCTTGATCATGGCCGTTTGCTCGAACTTATGCAATCGGTTTACGAACAAATCGAGACGGGCTCTGCCTATAAAAGCATTATGCTGCCAATCAAAGATGAGAAACTGGAGGAAGCATGCAGGATCGAATGCAGGAAAAAAAAGTATACATGGGGGCAGCCCAGTGCACTCAGGAACATATTTCTTATCGACAAACACCGTTTGCGGGATCGGACTGACGTCATCCGTGAACGTGAAAAAGAAATAGAACGCAGAAAAAAAAGCAGAGACTGATCACAGCCTCTGCTCAGCGTGTCGACAAACCCTCGCATTCGTTGTCAAGCCTGTGCGTTGGTGCTCACGAATGAAAACATTCGCTCCGATCCAATGCTCAGCTTTCCTAGACTTCAAGGGTTTTCAATCGCGCTGAAAGGATGACAAAAACCTAAAACAAAACTGTTTTCGGATTTTGTCATCAAACTAAAGCAGAGGCTGATGACAGCCTCTGCTTAATTATTGTATGAAATGTCTTGATCCTGCTGACCTTGACAACGTTCGAAAAAGCTCTGCGTTAATTCATTTGGAACCAGTACTTGCGTTTTGAATAAATGCTTTAAAGCATCCATCATCTGTTTTCCGATTCCTTGATGGCGATGAGAAGGATTCACACTGATATGCCGGATCTCAACCTCAGAATCCTTTTTTTCGACTCCGATTGCTCCGACGATATCCTCGTCCTCTTTCCAAAGAAAGAGCTGGCGGTCTGTATCCGTTTCGTAGTCCTTAATTGTCTGCTGAAGCTGCTTAAGGTCTTTTTCATTCGGCATAAACGAAAGAAGCCCCATCGCAATCTTTTCAAACGATTTTTTATAACGAATTAACATAAAAACCCCTCTATATCCAAAATGTCCAGTCTGCTATTAACGGATACGAATAGGTGATCCGTTTTCTCACATTATATCATTTTCGCCATATTTTTAAACTGTTTTCAGCAAATTATTCAAATGAGCGGTTTAAATTTGCCATTTCAATGGCAGAAACAGCACAATCTACACCTTTGTTGCCCGCTTTTGTGCCGGCACGCTCGATAGCCTGTTCGATGTTTTCAGTTGTTACAATTCCAAAGATGACAGGTACACCAGTAGTGTTTGCTGCTTGCGCGATGCCTTTTGCAGCTTCATTGCAGACATAATCGTAATGTGTCGTCGCGCCTCTGATGACAGTGCCCAATGTGATAATAGCATCATATTTTTTTGTTTCCGCCATTTTTTTCGCAGCAAACGGTATTTCAAATGCGCCTGGAACCCAAGCCACATCAATGTCATTTGTGTCTACGCCATGTCTGAGCAGCGCATCTTCTGCTCCGCTCAGCAGCTTGCTCGTAATAAAATCATTAAATCTTCCTACTACGATTCCGATTTTAAGACCTGTACCAACTAAATTTCCTTGTATGATATTCATATGATTCCCATCCTTTTTTGTGATATTTGTGATTAGAAATGAAGTAAATGACCTAGCTTGTTCATTTTGGTTTGCAAATATTTTTTATTGTGCTCTTTCGCCTCCATTTGAAGCGGCACTCTTTCTGAAATACTGAGTCCGTAGCCTTCAAGGCCTGCGATTTTTCGCGGATTATTCGTCAAAAGCTTCATATTCCGGACACCGAGGTCGCGTAAAATTTGTGCTCCGATGCCATAGTTGCGAAGATCCGGCAAGAATCCAAGCGCCTCATTGGCTTCTACGGTGTCATAACCTTGTTCCTGAAGCTTATAAGCTTTTAATTTATTGATTAAACCGATGCCTCGTCCTTCTTGGCGCAAGTACAGAAGCACTCCACGGCCTTCTGCGGCAATTTGGTTCAGCGCGGCGTGCAGCTGCGGTCCGCAGTCACAGCGATGAGAGCCAAACACGTCACCTGTGAGACATTCTGAATGCACCCGGACCAATACCGGTTCTTCTCCGAACGGCACATCTCCCATCACAAATGCGACATGCTCTTTTCCATCTACCTCATTTGTGTATCCATAAACCTTAAATGTCCCAAAATCAGTAGGCAGCGTAATGTCAACTTCACGCTCGACAAGTGTTGTCAGATTGTAACGGTATTGAATCAAATCCTTAATGGTGATCATTTTTAATTGATGCTTTTTCGCAATTTCAATGAGCTCAGGCACTCTCGCCATCGTTCCGTCTTCATTCATAATTTCACAAATGACGCCGGCTCCTGGAGATCCGCAGGCTTCAGCAAGATCAACAGCAGCTTCTGTATGGCCCGCTCTTTTCAGGACACCTCCTTTTTTCGCAATCAGCGGAAAAATGTGCCCCGGACGCTGAAAATCAGATGGCACGGATGTGCTGTCCAGCAATGCTTGAACGGTAAAAGATCTTTCTTGAGCGCTGATACCTGTTTTCGTTTCACGATGGTCTATGCTTACAGTAAATGCAGTGTGGTGAGAATCTGTATTATGCTCCACCATAGGGTGAAGATCAAGCCTGTCTGCGATTTCCTCACTGAGCGGCGTGCAGATCAGTCCTCTCCCATGTGTCGCCATAAAGTTAATGACTTCCGGCGTTGCATGCTCGGCAAGAGCCACAAAGTCTCCTTCATTTTCTCTGTCTTCATCATCTACAACGATGATGACTTCGCCTTTTTTTAAAGCGTCCAGTGCTTCTTCTATCGGATGAAACATGCAAATCTTCCTCTCTAAAAGCCGTTTTCGCTTAAGAAGGCTTTTGTAATGGTTTGTTGGGTCTTATTTTCATTGGCTTTATGCAAAAATCGATACATATATTTTCCGATCATATCGCATTCGATATTCACTTTAGAGCCGATCGTTTTTTCTGAAAAGATCGTTTCGCTGATTGTATGCGGTATTAAGGAGATCGTCACTGTGTCTTCTGTCAGGCCGAATATGGTTAAGCTCACGCCATCCACAGTAATTGATCCCTTTAAAACCAATGTTTTTGTTAATGACGGGTCCAGTTTTAAATCATAGTAAACTGCGTTGCTTTTCTCTTCAATTCGTGTGATTTCCGCAGTTCCGTCGACATGGCCTGAGACGAAATGGCCTCCGAAACGGCCGTTTGCCGCCATTGCTCTTTCCAGATTTACTTTGCTTCCTTTTGTTAAATCATTCAGTGACGTAGCTTTGACTGTTTCAGGCATAACATCCACTGTGAATTGATTTTTTGTAAAATCAGTGACAGTCAGACAAATGCCGTTCACTGCAATGCTGTCGCCAAGATGAACATCCTCTAAAATCTTTGAGCATTTAATTGTTAAGGCCATTGAATGCCCTGCTTTTTTCATGGATTCGATTGTGCCTGTTTCTTCGATAATTCCTGTAAACATGGTCACCATCCTATTCCTTTGTCGGTTTTGCCGTCAGTTTGATATCACGGCCGATTTGGGTTATATCAGTGAATTGTAATAAGGGGACATCTTTCATTGATTGAAAACCTTCACCGGAGATTAAGCTGGGAGCATGCGTTCCTCCGATTAGTTTAGGGGCAAAATAGAAGATGATTTCTTGAAAACAGCCTTCTTTGACAAAGCTTCCGTGAACAGCTGAACCGCCTTCCACATACACCGACATGATGCCTTCTTCCGCTAGGATCTTCAAAACATCAGGAATTTGAATGCGCTCGGTTTCAAGTGTAAATATGTTCACTCCGAAAGCTGAAAGCCGTTTTTTCTTTTCCTCGTCTGCGCGTGCCGTCGTAAAAATCCATGTCGGCGCTATTTGATCGCAAATCACTTTAGCGTCCTCAGGAATCGAGAGTACGGTATCAAGTATGACCCGAACCGGCTGTTTTGTTACATTCGGCAGTCTGCAGGTTAAGCTCGGATTGTCGGCTTTCACTGTGCCAACTCCGACTAAAATGCTTTGGTGTGTTTTCCTGTATTGCTGAGCATCCTGTCTTGCAGCCTCTGACGTGATCCATTTGCTGTCACCCGTGCTGGTAGCTATCTTGCCGTCAAGGCTGGCAGCCGCTTTTAGCGTGACGTACGGAAGGCCTGTCCTCATAAAGTGCAGAAATTTTTCATTCAGCCTCTCCGCCTGGTCTGCCAGGATGCCTTCCCTTACCTCAATGCCGGCTTCTTTCATCATGCTGATCCCTCTTCCAGCCACAAGCGGATTAGGATCTCTCATCGCTACGAACACTCTTTTGATGCCAGAGTTGATAATCAATTCTGCACATGGCGGTGTTTTTCCGTAATGGCTGCACGGTTCGAGTGTAACGTAAATGTCGGCACCCTCTGCATGTGCTCCAGCCATATGGATGGCATGAACTTCTGCATGAGCTTCACCATATTTTAAATGGGCGCCCATTCCGACAATTTGTCCGTCCTTTACGACAACAGCGCCGACGAGCGGATTGGATTCGGTCTGTCCTTCGCCCTGCTTCGCAAGATCTAATGCCAGCTTCATATAATACTCTTCCATTTGGTTCCCTCCCCTCTTTTGTTATTTACCGTCAAAAAAGCCCCGAATTTATAAAAAATCCGGGGCTTTAGGTATTTTACGCAATAGGAAATAACACTATGCATTTTTGAACCATTTGCATAGCGGTTCATCATCCTTCTCCCATCCAGACTTTCACTGTCGGCTTCAGCTTAAACTGAATCCACCGCGTGCTCATGCACACGGGTCACGGGCTCTAAAGCAAATGTGCTTTACTACCGCCGGTCGGGATTTCCACCCTGCCCCGAAGGATACAATCTTTATTCATTTGTCCTTATTGGCTATTATAGCGATCCTTTTTAAAGTACGCAATGAAATAAACTTACAATTTGAGAAAAACAAAACATCACCCTTCGATCCGAAAGGTGATGTTTTGTTAATCATTCACTTTTGCAACCTTGATTAATCCGTCGATCCGCTTTGATTTGCTGAAGTAAGCCTTAATCTTGTCACCTTCTTTTATATCAGATAAATCCTGATTTAATTTTTTTCCGTTGAAGATGATTTTCGTTCCGTTTTCTGCTACTCCATGATACTCTGAGCCGTCAATTTTCGTCACTTTATATTCCTGGATGGTGTATTCCTCTTCTTCCGAGGACAAGGTTTGTCCAATTGCTGTCGGAACATCCTTCAGCTCAACATCATTTATGTACATATAACCGCCTGCAAGTAAAAGCAAAAGCACTAACAGAATGGTAATCTTGGTTTTTATTCTTCCCATTTCTAAACCTCCAGCCAATATGAATCTATTCATTCATATGAGTTATTCCTTTTTTTCATGAATAAAAAACCGTAAATTCTCGTAAATTATTAATATAACGATGCATAACGGGAATATGTTTCACATTTCTGCAAAAATTTCTTTTCTATAGATATACGAATTTATGTTCTGTTTTTAGGGGATGACCGTAAAAAAGATATAAAAAAAGCAGCCCCAATGGGAAACTGCTTGATCCTAATTTGTTTTGCGCATTTCGTTAAACGGGTAGAAAACAAACTTTGATGTACCCGCAATTTGTTTTTTCGTGAAGAGGCCAAGTCCGTTACGGCTGTCCGTGGAATTCCGACGATTGTCACCCATCACAAAATACTTGTTATCAGGCACTTTAACCGGGCCGAAATCATCGGTCAAATGTTTACCGTCCTGTTTCGCTATCTTTTTATTAGCTGCCAAATAAGGTTCGTCCACCTTTTTCCCGTTAATATAGAGCTGGTCATTTTTCATCTCAACCGTATCGCCGGGAAGGCCGATAATACGTTTGACATAGTGAACATCATCTCCGTTTAACACGACGATGTCTCCTCTATCAAACTCGCCGATGTATTTGACTGTCATATTAACAAAGACCCTTTCACGATCGTGAAGTGTAGGTTCCATGGATTCACCGTCAACGACATACGGCGCAAAAATAAAGTTGCGGATGAGCAAAGCAAGAACGACAGCAATCACAATTGCTTTTGCCCATTCTAATATTGATTTTTTCTTCGAAACATTTTCTGATTTCAACTGATTTCCTCCAATAAACAACGGTCTTCAATTTATGTTATCACGAATCGAAAAAAAATCCCATTAGGACCATTGAAGTGATTTTACAAACACATCTTCTACCCACATCATGCCTATTTTTCTTGTCGATCATAACTAAGCCTGCAAATATTGAAAGAAATGAATCGCATAATTCAGAAGCGATGGACTCAGAAGAAAGAGAGTTCTCATATGCTAAATCTTTAGATCGTATATAAGGCATGAGGTTACGAACAGTTTGTTCATTTATCTCCCAGTCCATGATATCCATGGCACTTGACAAAACAATTCACATCAAGAAGGTTACTGGAATGTTTGCGGCAATCTATTTCACAGGTGATAACCGCACCCCGTTTTTTGCTTTCATAATATGTTTAAAATCATTCAAGCTCGAAAACATGGATCAGCCTCCAAAAAATAAATCCAATATATTCCCGGCAGTTGAAGACTCTTTATTATAAAACTCTGAATATCCGCAGTTCTTACAGTAAACCACTAGAAATCGGTTATGCTGCACGTCAAACAGCTTTGATAATCCCGTGCCGGTTGTGGCTATTTCTTTTTGTCCGGCTTCTGTACTGCCGCATTTTATACAGCCTTTGTTGTCCATATCGCGATCTCCTTTTCATTACATCACGTTTGTTTGATTTATTTTACTACAAAATATCAATCCCAATGAACAGGCATCTCCTAAATATTTTTGCCATTAAGTTTACGCTAATCAACTCTAGCACTAATACATATAAAAAATAGAATGATATGAAAGGAGACTTGATAGTATGATTGATTATCCTATTAATATAAACAACGTTTCCGGGAACAGTGTAATTAACGTAGGCGGCGCTTTTATGATCAGGCCTTTAACTTTGTCCAAATCTGTGTTTGGCTCCGGAGGTTTAAACACAGGAATTGTCTTTGAAAATAACTTTGTAAGCAAGGCTAAAATGATTAATCATCAATTTACTGATCAGAACGTCACCAAAACTTTTTAATGTATTCAATACACGGGGGTCACTAACTAAACACCTGGTTTTACCAACCGCCATCAGCACTCGGCGGTTTTTTATTGAACATTTTTACCCAATAAAAAAGCCCCCTCTATATGAGGAAGCCTTTTGCCTGCCAATTAGCCTTCAACGCGAACTTCTTTCATGACGTCGCCGTTAGACATGTTTTTTGCGAATTCTAATCCGCTTGTTACTTTACCGAACACAGTGTGAACACCGTTCAAATGAGGCTGTGGCTCATGAACGATGAAAAATTGGCTGCCGCCAGTGTCTTTTCCGGCATGTGCCATAGAAAGTGCGCCCGCCTCATGTGTATGCGGGTTGCCTTCTGTTTCACATTTGATTGTGTATCCCGGACCGCCAGTACCAGTTCCGTGCGGGCAGCCGCCTTGGCTGACGAAGCCAGGAATCACTCGGTGGAATGTAAGCCCGTCATAAAAGCCTTCGTTCGCAAGCTTTTCAAAGTTTGCAACAGTTCCAGGTGCAGCTTCAGGATAAAGTTCAAATTCAATTTTGTTCCCGTCTTCTAATAAAAAGTAACCTGTTTTCAATTGTATGCCTACTTTCTTTATTTTAATTTTCAAAGGAGATTATGTATGATAGGTTATAGCCTGTCTCTCCTTGTCGCGGCTATTATACCACACCTTTCGGGGGAAAACGAATCTCCCGGGCTTTACTAAAAAATAAAAATGAAACCTGAATCTCTTTATCTCCGTCTAACCTAACGGAACTGTATTTTTCATGATTCAGGTCCTCACAAAGCAGCACTATCCAGCTGCTTGTGAAATTGAAGGAGGTCAAACTGCTTTGAAGAAAATTTGGATTGGAATGCTGGCATCGGCCGTTTTGCTGCTGATGGTTCCGAAGGTCAGTCTCGCGGATGCCGCAGTTGGAGATGTCATTGTAACACTGGGTGCTGATTTGTCAGAATCCGACAAACAAAAAGTGCTTGATGAAATGAATGTCCCTGATAATGCCACAACGGTAACCGTGACCAATAAGGAAGAACATGAATATTTAGGAAAATATATATCGAACGCGCAAATCGGATCGAGAGCGATTTCTTCATCGTCAATCACCATTGCCAAAAAAGGCTCCGGATTGAATGTTGAGACTCATAATATCAGCGGCATCACAGATGAAATGTACCTGAATGCACTGATGACAGCCGGTGTTAAAGATGCGAAGGTGTATGTTACAGCACCGTTTGAAGTATCCGGGACTGCCGCTTTAACTGGATTGATTAAGGCTTATGAAGTTTCTTCTGACGAAGCGATCTCGGAGGATGTTAAGCAAGTCGCCAACCAAGAGCTTGTCACGACATCAGAGCTTGGAGACAAAATCGGTAACGAAAATGCGGCAGCCCTGATTGCAAAAATCAAAGAAGAGTTTGCTAAAAACGGGGTGCCTGATAATAAAGCTGACATCGAAAAACAAGTGGATGACGCAGCTTCTGATTTAAACGTCACACTTACAGACAGCCAAAAGAATCAGCTTGTCTCCCTATTCAATAAGATGAAAAACGCTGACATTGACTGGGGACAGGTCAGTGACCAGCTAGATAAAGCGAAAGATAAGATTACGAAATTCATAGAATCAGATGAAGGCAAAAACTTCATCCAGAAAGTCATTGATTTCTTCGTATCTATCTGGAATGCGATTGTATCTATATTCAAATAGGAAAAGCGCCGAAAAATCGGCGCTTTCTTTTATTGCTTTACACCCGTTTTAAATGGCAGATCAAGTTTTACAATATCTTCGTATGTTTCTCGCTTCACGACTAAATGAGCTTCACCGTTTTCGACAAATACAACGGCGGGCCTCGGAATACGGTTATAATTGTTGGCCATGCTGTATCCATAAGCGCCTGTACAAAAAACGGCAAGAAGATCGCCTTCTTTTACTTCCGGCAGGTCAATATCCCAAATCAGCATATCTCCGCTTTCACAGCACTTTCCGGCAATCGATACCGTTTTGTCATGCGCTTCTCCGATCCTGTTGGCTGCCGCAGCTTCATATTTAGCTTGGTAAAGCGCAGGACGAATATTGTCGTTCATGCCTCCGTCTACAGCCACATATTGGCGGACACCCGGCACTTCTTTTTGAGAGCCAACCGTATAAAGAGTTGTGCCTGCGTCTCCCACGAGAGAACGGCCCGGTTCGATCCAAATTTCCGGGATGTCAAAACCGTAACGGGAAGCATTTTCTTTCACAGCTTCGATAATTTTTTCAACGTATTCAGTGGCATGAAGCGGTTCATCATCTTCCGTATAACGAATGCCGAAACCTCCTCCAAGATTCAGCACCTTGGATACAAATGAATATGAATCTCTCCACTCGTCTAGTTTTTTGAAGATTTTTTCCGCTGCTAACACAAAACCGGCCGTATCAAAGATTTGCGAGCCGATATGGCAATGGACACCCAGCAGCTGAATGTGTTCCGATTGTAATACTTGTTCAATGGCCCGTTCAGTTTGTCCGTTATGAAGATCGAAACCAAACTTTGAATCTTCCTGGCCCGTTGTAATGTAGTCATGCGTATGCGCTTCTACTCCGGGCGTGATCCGAAGAAGAACATCGATGGAGTGACCCGTTTCTTTACATAGGTCTTCAAGAAGCGCAATTTCATAGAAATTATCCACCACAATGCAGCCGATGCGGTGCTCAAGCGCCATGCGCAGTTCTTCCCTGCTCTTATTGTTTCCATGAAAGTGGATGCGTTCTGCCGGAAAGCCTGCCGCAACAGCCGTATAAAGCTCTCCTCCGGATACGACATCTAAAGAAAGTCCCTCTTCCTCAGCGAGCTGAATCATTGCGACTGATGAGAATGCTTTGCTCGCATATGCCACCTGTGCTTTCAGCCCTGCAGAAATAAACGCCTGTTTAAAGCTTTTAGCACGCTCACGTATTAAAGCCACATCATATACGTAAAGAGGTGTACCATATTTCTCCGCTAAATAGAGAGCATCCACACCTCCGATTTCTAAATGACCATGTTGATTTTGTCTGCTTGTGCCGTGTAAGAACAATGTCATTCCCTCTTTCTCCGCTTATGGATGAAAGGACAGTTTTATGGACTGTCCCTTCATAATTAAGACATACATTATCATACTCTTCAGTCAGTTTCAATGCGATTATGAATTGGTAGGCTGTCTTAAGCGATTTTTGGGGTGAACGATACTGGGTCTTACTTTTGCGCCAGGTTTCGCTGTGCGGACAAGAACCTGCCACAGCGCCTTTCCATTAAAGGGAATCAGCGGCCATAAGTACGGTGTCTGAAGGGATTTGATGCTTGCCATGGCAATAATTAGCACTGTAAATCCGATGACGAGCCCTTTTATATGAAATAAGGCAACGAGTATCATGAGGACAAGACGGCTCATTTTGTTTGCCAAGCTTAATTCATAACTAGGCGTCGTAAAGGTTCCAATCGCCGCAAGTGAGACGTACAGAATCACCTCAGGCGAAAAAAGGCCGACTTCAATCGCAATCTGCCCGATCAGAACAGCGGCAATTAAACCCATTGCTGTCGATAAAGCCGTCGGGGTGTGAATGGCAGCCATTCTGAGAAACTCGATTCCTAAGTCAGCTAAAAATATCTGCAGGATGATCGGGATATGCGTATCTTTATTTAAACCGATAAATTTCATATTGTCCGGGAGCAGATCAGGCTGAAGCACAAAGAGAAACCAGATCGGAAGAAATAAAGTAGAAGCAAGAATACCGAAAAATCTTACCCATCTTAAAAAGGTCCCGACTGAAGGCGCCTGCCTATATTCTTCAGCATGCTGCACATGGTGAAATAAAGTCGTCGGGGTAATGATCACACTCGGCGATGTGTCCACTATAATGATAACATGGCCTTCTAGAACATGATTTGCGGCCACATCCGGTCTTTCTGTATAGCGCACGAGCGGAAAAGGATTATAGCTTTGATTAACAATGAATTCCTCGACAGTTTTGTCTGCCATTGTTAATCCATCGACATCAATGGATGCAATTTCTTTTTCTACGATCTCAACCAGATCCGGATCAGCTATATCTTCTATATAACAAATGCTTAAATCCGTCTTTGACCGCTCGCCAACTTTAGTCATCTTGACTCGAAGGCGCTCGTCTCTGATCCGCCTTCTGAGAAGGGCCGTATTGACGACGATATTTTCAACAAATCCGTCTCTGGCTCCCCTGACCACCTTTTCCGTATCAGGTTCTTCCGGGTTTCTGCCCGGATAGCTTCTGACGTCAATTATAAATGCGAAGCCTGCACCTTCAACAATGACAGCGACGAGCCCGGACAGCACTTGGTCGGTGGTTTCATCCAAGGTTTTTACTTTTTCGACCTGGGCGTTAAGCAGCCTGTTTTCGACGATGTCGACCAGCTCATCAGGGTCTTCTTTCCGATTGTTAATGGCAACAAGCTCTCTCATTAAATGAATAATATAGGCTGTATCGCATAATCCATTTAGATAGTAAAGCTGGATCTCTTTATCTAAAATCGTGAGCTTGCGAACACCTACATCATAGCTCGTCCCCATCCCAACACGGTTTTTGAAATACTCTTCATTTTTAGCTGGATTCCGATAAACCCGAATTTTCTCTTCCTTGTGGTCCGGCATGATACCCGCTCCTTTCTAAAATAAACTCGACCGCTTTCATGGTGATTGGCGACCCTTTTGAGATATCGTCTTTTCTGCCCATTTTGCCGATATCCCCGATACCGACAATAAGCGGGAGATCAAGTTTATCAAGGCAATAGACTGTATCTCCACTCATTCTGTGGTCATCAAATTCTCTTTCCCCGACTTTATCAACGCCGTATTCAGTTATTTCTCCATTGCGGTCAATGCTTACATCGACCCTGGTCCATTCAGCCTGATGTGTTTTTGACGCGACCGCAATTACACCGAGCACTTCAATAGACGGATGGGTTGCGACATAGGTTAGAGCGGCTTCTCCCGGACCCTCTCCTTGAAGGCCGGAGTCGTCAAACATGACAAATACAGGATCATACGGTGCTGAGGCGATCAGCTTGACAAGCTCGGCGCCGCTGCGGGTGGAAGGATTCCCTTTTGATTGTGAAATGCATCGACCTCCCACTTTGCTTGCGGCGTATTCAATTGTTTTAGCGGCATAAACATCCCCGTCTGTTACCAGTATGACCTTGCGTTTTGTCGTCATGTCGGCATTATCCTTTCGGTTTGAAAATAACAGCTACGATAAAGGCGAAAAGAATAGCGGCTGAGATACCGGCCGAGGTCAGCTCAAAAATCCCCATGCCGATTCCGATAAATCCGTGTATATGCGCCTGATGCATGGCGCCGTGCAGAAGACTGTGACCGAAGCTGACGATCGGAACGGTGGCGCCTCCTCCGGCAAATTCAATAAATTTATCGTAAATGCCGAAACCATCTAATATTGCACCGATTACAACAAATGATGTCATGACATGAGCTGGCGTCAATTTAAAAATATCCAAGAGCAGCTGGCCGACGATACAAATGGCCCCGCCGCAGACAAAAGCCAAAAGGTAGTCCATGTTAAGATGCACCTCCTGCACGCTCAAATACAACCCCGTGGGCGATAGTCGGGATGGTTTCTTTTTGCTGGATCATCGTCGGGCTTAATAGTGCCCCGGTCGCTACGACAAATACACGGTTTAATTTTCCTTCTCTCAGCTGCTTAAAAATATGAGAGTAGGTGACAACCGCTGAACAAGCACAGCCGCTCCCCCCGGCAAAGACCTGCTGATCCGGAGTGTAAATCAGAAGCCCGCAATCATCATGCTTTGTGCCGACTGGATATCCATCTTCTTTTAAGATGTCTTTTACGATTGGAGAACCGACGCCTGACAGGTCACCTGTCAGGATTAGATCATAATCATCCGCTGTCCGGTTGAGATCTTTAAAGTGCTGCTTAATCGTATCAGCTGCAGCCGGAGCCATAGCCGATCCCATATCAAAAGGGTCTGTAATTCCTAAATCAGAAACCTTTCCGACAGTCGCACTTGTGATTTGGATATCACCCGGTGTCTGACTGATGACAACTGCACCGCTTCCGGTTACAGTGGAGGTAGCAGTGTCCGGTTTTTGGCCTCCGTATTCTGTCGGATAGCGAAACTGTCTTTCCGCAGTTGCATTGTGACTGCTAGTGGCAGCGAGTGCCCTTTTGGCAAACCCGCCATCAACTAAGGCTGATGCGACAGCCACTGTTTCCATTGATGTTGAACAGGCGCCAAACATACAAAGAAATGGGATTTTCAAGTGTCTTGCCACATAGTTAGCCGTCACGTTTTGGTTCAGCAAGTCGCCTGCCAGCAATAGGTCAATATCATCTTTTGTCAGATTGTTTTTTTGAAGTGCAACATTAACAGCGTCTTCCATCAGCTGCCG
Organism: Bacillus sp. SG20033; assembly: GCF_044570195.1. Classification (NCBI taxonomy): domain Bacteria; kingdom Bacillati; phylum Bacillota; class Bacilli; order Caryophanales; family Bacillaceae; genus Bacillus; species Bacillus sp. SG20033. The sequence goes on from NZ_CP172606.1 coordinate 2,519,288, forward strand.
TTCCGCCATTTCCCAGCTTTTTTGATTACAATGCATTTCGTCATAGGTTTTATCAAATAAAGAGCCGAGCGGTCCGTCTTTTTCCTTTGGTCCTGCTGCCGTTCCCGCTGAGTTGACAAATATGGGATGTTCAAATATCCAGGTTTGCTTTCCTGTTAATTTCATTTTCTTCTCCTCCTATGACATCAGTTTCTCAAAAGCAAACCGAATCATTCCAACGATGTATGCAGCTACAACTCCGAAAACAATAACATTTCCTGCCAGTTTAAACATATTTGTCGCTACTCCAAGCACTAATCCTTCGCTTTTATATTCAAGAGCCGCGCTTGCCATACTGTTGGCAAAACCTGTGACAGGTACGGCTGAACCTGCGCCTGCGAATTGTCCGATTCTGTCATAGATGCCAACCCCTGTAAGCAGGGCAGAAATTAATATCAGCGTTGCAGCTGTTGGATTCCCCGCAGTTTTTTCATTGAAATCAAAAAAATGGATATAAAAATTTTGCAGACCTTGCCCGATTGCACAAATCAGTCCGCCCACTAAAAAGGCTTTTACACAGTTCCAGACGTAAGGCGGCTTAGGCTGATATGTTTTCACTTTTGATTTGTAATTTTCTTTTATGTTTGTCATCTTGAAACCTCCTTATGAATGGTCAATAAAGTACAGCCAGTGAAATAAAGATCCCGCGATTTTCCCAATCACGATGGCCATTAATAAAATAATGATTTTACTTCTGAGCCCGATTCGTTTCGCCAAAATCGGCAGGACATTTAAAACTTCTGTAAGAGCAGCCGCTAGCATCCCGACGAACAAACCTGCCAGAAGCCCGACCGGCACAGCTATCCATTTTGTTAGATAAAGATGATTCATATGAAGCGTCTCCCATCCCCCGCAAACCGCGCCAAGAATGACAGCCGCTTCATAAGCCTGAACAAATCTCATTGTTTTGGTGAGCTGCATCAGCCGCGGAATGATTCCCATTACGGTTAAAAAAGCAACGAAACCCGCCCCCACCGTTATGCCTCCGCCGAGCCCTACAAAAATAATGAACAATACACTAACGATCATGCAGATCCTTTATGGTTTCTTGATTCTCATGCATGGCCACATATTGATCGAGATCAAGCTGATAGTTAAACATCTCAACCTCCAGCGGGCTGGGCTCTTCATTTAGGCGCTTTTTAAATATGTGGTTAAAAAACACGATCATCCCCAGTCCCAAACCGATGCTGTATGGGATTTGAAGCAAATATGGATAGTCATTCCTCTCTCCGGTTATGATTTCATATAGTGCGATATGAACATCTCTCATGCTTACATCCTCATGAAAGTTCATGATGGCAAGACACGATCCAATAAACAGAAGCAGCCAGACACCGATAAATAGAACCGTTGATAAATTTCGCTTTCGATATTGAATTTCAACAATGGTTTCTGCTCCGCCTACGGTTTGAACATCAAGTGTCGGATCTTGTAAATGAATGGCTCTGAGGACTTGTATGATATCCAGAATTACGATATTTTTATCTTTTTCGCTCACCTGATAAAGCGGCATAGCCGAAAGTTTCTTTTTCAGCTGAAGCTGCCCTTCTATTTGCGCGGCATCTCCAACGGTAATAATATCCCCTGGATGTGCCAGCACCCGGTGGCGAAGCCGGATAAATATTCGTCGTTCCATCATTGATCACCATCTTTCGGTGGTTATATATGTAGTATGTGGTTCGATTTTGTTCTCATTCATCCGCTCGAAAAGACCATAAATTACCACGCTTTTGCACACAAAAAAGCTAGCCTGCACTGCAGACTAGCCATCCGTATGATCCATTTGAACCTTGATCTGTTTTAATATTTTCTTTTCAAGCCTGGAAACTTGCACCTGAGAGATCCCGAGCCGCTCAGCCACCTCGGACTGTGTCTGGTCTTTATAATATCTGAGATAGACGATTAGTTTTTCCCTTTCCTCCAAATCGCTGATTGCTTCTTTCAGCGCAATTTTGTCAAACCATTTTTCTTCTGAGTTGTCAGCGATTTGATCAAGCAGGGTAATCGGATCTCCGTCATTTTCATAAACGGTTTCGTGAATCGAAGATGGAGCCCTTACCGCCTCTTGGGCCAGTACAACATCCTCAGCTTCAATCTCCAAATGGTCAGCGATCTCCTGCACCGTCGGCACTCTGCCCAGTGTTTTCGAAAGCTCATCCTTTGCGCGCCGGATTTTGTTTCCAAGCTCTTTTAATGACCGTGATACCTTTACGGTTCCGTCATCACGGATAAATCGTTGGATTTCTCCGATAATCATCGGCACTGCATACGTTGAAAAACGCACATCATAGGTTAAATCAAATTTGTCAACAGATTTTAACAGCCCGATGCAGCCGATCTGGAAGAGATCGTCAGGCTCATATCCTCTGTTTAAAAACCGCTGTACGACAGACCAAACAAGACGCATGTTTTTTTCTATGAGGAGGTCTCTTGCCTGCTGGTCGCCATTTTGGCTTTGTTTGATTAATTCCTTTACTTCATGATCCTTCAGCTGAGCGTTTTTGCCGTTTTTCTTAACCTCCACATCCATAACAAATCTCCTTAATTACAAAGCGCTTTGCTTTTTGATAAGTGCTTTGTTAAGCGAATCGTTGTTCCCATTTCAGGCGATGAATCGATACTGACATCATCCATGAAATTTTCCATAATGGTAAAGCCCATTCCAGAGCGCTCAAGCTCAGGCTTAGTCGTAAATAGAGGCTGACGGGCTTCTTCAAGATCTGTAATGCCTAAGCCTTCATCACGAATGGTCATATATACGACATGATCTTCCAGCGTCACTGAAATGTAAACTTTCCCTTCACAGTTCTCTTCATATCCATGGATAATTGCATTTGTGACAGCCTCTGACACGACTGTTTTGATTTCAGTCAGTTCATCCATTGTCGGGTCCAGCTGAGCTATAAATGAAGCAACTGTCACACGGGCGAACGATTCATTCTGACTGAGGGCAGAAAACTCAATGTGCATTTCATTTTTCATGATGCCACCCCCAGTGTCAGGAGCGCCTGCTGTTCAGATTGTTCAAATCGGATAATTTTAAACAGACCCGACATATCAAACAATCGCTTCACCGCAGGAGAGATAGCGCAAACAACCATTTCTCCGCCAATTTGCTTAATTTGCTTGTATCTTCCTAAAATAACGCCAAGCCCCGAGCTGTCCATAAAGGAAAGGTCCTCCAAGTTCAGCACGATATGGCGAATATCATCCTTCTCCAATGATTGAGTCACTTTTTGCTTCAGGGTTTCAGCCGTATGGTGATCGAGTTCGCCTGTTAATCGAATACAAAGCACAGATTCTTTGACATTCATGTCAATTCCAAGGCTCATGCTCATTCCTCCTTGATATGATCGGATAATGAGTGTTTCGATTTCGACGGAATGAATTCCTTCACCGTGACAAAACTAGTGGTCATTCGGCATAATTACTTAAATTTTGTCCAGTCTCCCATCGTCCGCTTCAAGAATGTGATAAACCCGGCTTTCTTCATATCTTCTTTTGCAGCAACAGGACTTTCAGCGAGTACTTCTCCATCCTTTTTCAGAACAAGAGTGCCAAGCTCTTGGCCTTTTTGAATCGGAGCACTAATATTGTCCTTCATCTTGATTTCTTTTTTCACATCGTTCATATCCTCGCCTTTTTTCGTCAATATTGAAATCGGCTCAGATGTAGTGAGTTCGATCAATTTTTGTTTCCCTTTTTTGACCTTTACTTTTGCTACTGTTTCATTTCGTTTATATAAAGGATGCGTTTCATATTGGCTAAAGGCGAAGTCAAGCATTTTTGTCACTTGCGCGTTTCTTTCTTTAGGCGTGCTCGCTCCGAATACAACCGCTATGGCCCGCATGTTTCCTTTTTTAGCCGAAGCAGTCAGACAATATTTCGCTTCGCCTGTATAGCCTGTTTTTACGCCGTCTACACCAGGATAAAATTTGATAAGGCGATTTGTATTTACAAGCCAAAACTTTTTATCTGTATTTTCACGCAGATAATCTTCATACGTGCCGGTAAACTTCGTAATTGATTCGTATTTCAATAATTCCTTAGCCATGATTGCCATGTCATAAGCAGAGCTGTAGTGTCCTTCCTCGGTCAGTCCTGTTGGGTTTTTAAAGGATGTATTTTTCAATCCCAGCTCTTTTGCTTTTTTATTCATTTTCTTCACAAATTCTTCTTCAGAGCCGGAAATAAATTCAGCCATGGCGACGGAAGCGTCATTTCCCGAAGCGATTGCGATGCCTTTCAGCATTTCTTTGACAGTCATTTCTTCGCCGGGCTCAAGGAAGATCTGTGAGCCGCCCATTGACGCCGCATGCTCGCTTGTACGGACTTTATCACTCATTTTGATTTTGCCTTTATCTAAAGCTTCCATAATCAAAAGCATCGTCATAATTTTCGTCATGCTTGCAGGCGCCAGTCTCTCATTGCTGTTCTTGTTGTAAAGCACTTTTCCCGTGTCACGTTCTATCAGCACCGCAGACTTCGCTTCATGAGCAAGCTCCGATGTACGTTTTCCGTCTTGTTTTGCAAATGCAGACGGTGCAAATGTAAGCAGCATTATACCAATCAACAAAGTGGATAAAAGACGTTTCATCTCAAAAGCCCTCCATTTCATAATCCTTTTTATTTTTTCCAAGCGGGATGGTTTTATACGCCACTGATGGAAAATGTTTCGAATTTTGGGCATAAAAAAAGACAGCTGTGTGATATCAGACACAGCTGTCTTTTGGTCCTGCATTGATTCATATTTATTCGTACTGAGCGACGATCGCTTTAACAAGCTTTAAGAATCCAGCTTTTACTTTTTCGGTCACTTCCATAACTTCATCGTGACTTAAAGGCTGATCCAGAATTCCGGCTGCCGCGTTAGAGATGCAGGAAATGCCAAGAACCCGCATTCCCGCATGATTCGCTACAATGACTTCCGGAACAGTAGACATGCCGACTGCATCAGAGCCCATCGTTCTTAAGAAACGGACTTCTGCCGGTGTTTCGTAAGAAGGTCCTGTCACAGCAGTGTACACGCCTTTTTGAATTGGGATATTAAGGTCTTTCGCAATCTTTTCAGCCAGGCTGGACAGATCTTTGTCATAGGCTGAAGACATATCTGGAAATCTGGCGCCGAAATCTGCTTCGTTTGGCCCGATTAACGGGTTTGTTCCCATAAAGTTGATATGATCGGTAATAATCATTAAGTCTCCCGCACGGAATTCAGTGTTGACACCGCCTGCGGCATTTGTCACGATCAACGCTTCCACACCGAGCGCTTTCATCACGCGTACAGGGAATGTGACTTTCTCCATTGAGTAGCCTTCATAAAAATGAAAGCGGCCCTGCATTGCAATGACGGAAACTCCTTCAAGAGTGCCAAGCACAAGCTGTCCGGCATGCCCTTCAACAGTAGATACCGGGAATTCAGGTATATCTTCATATTTCAGCTTGACTGGATTTTCAATTTCGTCCGCCAAAATGCCAAGACCTGAGCCTAAAATAAGGCCGATCTTCGGAGATTCAGGCAGGTTTTGTTTAATAAAAGCGGCTGCGCGTTCAATTCTGTCCTTCAAGAAACAGTCCCCCTATTGTAATAAAGATAAAAAGCTTTTCCCGTATTTCGGTTTATTTGTTTGGAAATTATCAGCGATCGTTGCACCGATATCAGCAAATGTATCTGCAAGCGGCAGCATTTGCGCTTTCTTATGTTTTTTGCTGTAAGCGAGAATCGGCACATACTCGCGTGTATGGTCAGTCCCATGATGAATCGGATCATTGCCGTGGTCGGCTGTAATAATTAACAGATCGTCTTCTCTCATTTTTTCAAACACTTCCGGAAGCCGCGCATCAAATTCTTCAAGCGCGCGTCCGTAGCCTTCAGGGTCACGGCGGTGTCCGAATAACGCGTCAAAATCAACAAGGTTCGCAAAGCTCAGACCCGTAAAGTCTTCTCCCAGCGTATCGATCACCTTGTCCATTCCGTCCATATTAGAAACCGTTCTGCGTGAAGAAGTAATGCCTTCTCCGTCGTAAATATCAGAGATTTTACCGATTGAGATCACATCTAAGCCGCTGTCCTTCAATTCATTCATGACAGTACGGTCAAACGGCTTCAGCGCATAATCATGGCGGTTTGGCGTCCGTTTGAATTGACCCGGCTCTCCGACGAACGGCCGTGCAATAATGCGGCCAACCATATATTTCGGATCAAGCGTCAGTTCTCTCGCCGTTTCGCAAATGCGATACAGCTCCTCAAGCGGCACAACCTCTTCGTGAGCGGCAATTTGCAAAACAGAGTCAGCAGACGTGTAAACAATTATAGCCCCTGTCTCCATGTGCTCCTGGCCAAGCTCATCCAAAATGGCTGTGCCGGAAGCCGGCTTGTTTCCAATAATTTTGCGGCCAGATCTCTTTTCCAGCTCTTGAAGCAATTCATCAGGAAAGCCTTCCGGGAACACTTTAAATGGTTTATCAATGTATAAACCCATAATCTCCCAATGGCCGGTCATCGTATCTTTGCCGTTTGATGCTTCTTGCATTTTTCCATAATAGGCAAGCGGATGTTCTGTTTTTTCTACACCTTTGATATCTTCGATAAGACCAAGGCCGAGCTTTGCCATATTCGGCATATGTAATCCGTTCATATGCTCGGCAATATGACCGAGCGTATGAGCGCCTTCGTCATTAAAGTCAGCGGCATCCGGCGCTTCGCCGATTCCGACTGAGTCCATCACAATTAAAAACACACGATTATATTTGTATGCAGGCATCTTGAAAGCCTCCTTTTTTTCTATACGTCTATTGTATCGCTAAGAGGTCTGACAACTCAAGTATAAACCGTTTTCATTCCCGTTGACAATGTATTTGGAAATAATGAGAAACTTCAATATTTTCTGTCGCTCTAAACAAAAAAGCCGCAGCCACCTGCGGCTATGCTCGCGGATGAAACTGCTTGTACACATCCTTCAGCCTTGTTTTCGTCACATGCGTATAAATTTGCGTCGTGGATATATCCGCATGACCGAGCATTTCCTGCACCGCTCTTAAATCTGCCCCGTTCTCAAGCAGATGCGTCGCAAAGGAATGCCTGAGCGTATGCGGAGTCAGCTCTTTCTTAATGCCGGCTTCAAACGCGATTTTTTTCAGGTTCTTCCAAAATCCCTGGCGGCTGATCTGTTTGCCGTGATGATTTAAAAAGAGGGCGTCAGACACATTGTTCTTTAACAGTTTTCCCCTGGCTTTTGTCATATATTCCTCAATGGCGGAAGCGGCGGCTTCACCAATTGGTACAATCCGTTCTTTTCTTCCTTTGCCGAAGCATCGGATAAACCCCATAGATAAATGAACATCTGCCGTTTTCAACTCAATCATTTCACTGACTCGTATGCCTGTCGCATAAAGCAGCTCCAGCATTGCTTTATCCCGATAGCCGAATGGGCTCGTCAGCTTAGGCGTGTCCAATAATCGCTCGACTTCATTGAGTGCGAGCACCTTCGGAAGCGCCCGTTCCGTCTTTTGTGTTTCGATATGAACGGAAGGGTCCTTATCCGTTACTTTTTCCCTGAGCAGAAATTGATGAAAAGAGCGAATGGATGCCAAATGCCGCGCCGATGTCTTGCCGGATTTCCCCGAGTCCTTCAAATGCTTTAAGTATTGGATAATATGTATGCGGGTAACGTGATTCCAATCCGTCACATGAAGGGTTTCTGTTAAGTAGAGAGAATAGCTTTTCAAGTCACGCTCATAGGATACGATCGTATTTTGAGAGAGCCCTCTCTCTACCATGACGTAGTGGATGAAATCCTTTATTTGATCTTTCACTCTTGATCTACTCCCCGTTTTGGTAAAAAAAGATCAACCGGTCGAGCCATCCGCCTTTTTCATCCTGATCCATTTCAACAACTTTTACAGCGGAGCCGTCCGGTTTATCATACCGATGATAGTTTTCATACTCTTGATTCACCCATATCATAGCATAATAGAACAAAGCGGTAAAACCGGTAAACAGGATGAAAACTTTCAATGCATCGACAGCTGTTTTCAGGAATCTTCCCATGTCCTAATCGATCCTTTCCTATGGTTCCAGTTATATAAACCATATGCCAAATCAGAAAGGTTTTATACATAGAAACAGCAAAAAACCCTTTCCCCATGAGAAAAGGTTCGCGCTCGGCACCGTCTATTCAGTTTCTTTTCCGTTACAGCGGTGGCAAATGCCGTGAAACGTCAATCTATGATCTTTAATCTTAAATTTCCAATCACGTTCAATGATTTCTTCCACGTCTTCAAGCAAATCTTCTTCAATTTCATCAACGGCTCCGCACTCCATGCACACCAAGTGGTGATGAAAGTGAGCTGCGCCCTCTTTCCGAAGGTCGTAACGGGACACGCCGTCTCCAAAGTTAATTTTATCTACGACTTTTAATTCAGTTAATAATTCAAGCGTACGGTATACTGTAGCGAGACCGATCTCAGGAGATTTCTCTTTTACGAGGAGGTATACATCTTCTGCGCTTAAATGGTCTTCTTCGTTTTCAAGCAGCACTCTTACTGTCGCTTCACGCTGTGGCGTAAGTTTATAGCTGGATGAGTGCAGTTGTTTCTTAATTCGATCAATACGGTTTTCCATGTCTTTCCCTCCTACGCCGCATTCCATGACTCATTATAACAAAATACGCGCAGAGTTCCAACTATAATTATTATAAACTGATAAATAAAACGGTTTTCTTTTAATAATGATTTTAAAAAAGTCTAGATGTAAGCTTTTCCATTAAAACAGGAGATAAGTATGCTTCAAAGAGAGATGAGATCAGCGCTAAAAACAGAATGACCAGCAGCACAAAGGCATACTGCCCGAACCATTGAATCGGCGCGTCATGCAGGCTTCTTTTCACGAACAGCTGTCTGATTAACTTTAAAGAAAACGCAATTGCACATGTGCCCATAATGAGATAAGCCGGAATCAGCAGCACATTTTGCGGCAAAACGGAGACAAAAGATAGGAAAAACCCGCTTACTCCCATCTGATTGACTAAAAACCCGACAGTAAAGCCGACGACGATCCCTTTCAGAAAGATCATGATGAAAATAATCGGCATTCCAATGACGGAAATTCCCAGTATCCACATCAGGCCTAAATACTTTGCATTATGAAAGATACTTTGCCCAAACATATCAGCTGAACTTGCCTGTTTTCCATCCGAAAGCTGTCCAAAAAATTGACTTAAGTAGTAGTATAAATCTTCTTTCTGGCTGATCGTCATACTGTTGACAATAATCGCGCCAAAGATGACACCCATGAAAAACAGCACTGACACAAATATATAAAGAGAGAGATGATCTTTGACATGCCTGAGAAACATGTCCTTATAAGAGATTTTTCGCATACCGTTTCCTCCCGCCCGTTCTAGTGATTTGATTTAATAGATTGTATGAAAGAAACGGAAAAACATGCCCTTTTTCAAAAAGAAACGATAGAGACGAATGCTAGGCGGCTTTTTGGGGCACAAAAAAATCCTTATCATCAACTGCTGTATGATCATAAGGATTCTTATGCTTCCGTTTATTCAAAATCTCTTTTTTGCTTTTTGTCATTCTTTCATGTGTGCTAAAAGATGGTGCGCTGCCTCTTGATAATAAGACGTCACGTCCGCCGTTTCTCAATCGATGCTCCCGCTTCTTTTTCGCTTGGCTTTTTGCCATGTGATCACTCCCTTTTTTATTTTCATAGTAATGATAACAAAATTGAACACAGATAAGAAAAAAACAGCACCTAGTACGACAGGTGCTGTTTAGCTACATTTATTTCACTGCTGTAAGAGTTGCATGCTCGACAGCTGCTGCTACCGCATGATGGACTTTTGAATCAAGCGGCTGAGGGACAACATCACCTTGTTTAGTGCAAGCTGCGATGGCCTCTGCTGCTGCGACAAGCATATCATGATTAATCTCCGTGCTTTTTGCGTTAAGCGCTCCTCTAAAAATCCCCGGAAAACCGAGTACATTATTAACAGAACGCCCGTCAGCTGCATATGCGGCGCCAGCCTGCAGCGCGGCCTCCGGTTCAATTTCCGGCTTCGGATTCGATAAAGCCAAAATTACTTGACCAGAACGTACAAATGCCGGTTTTATTAAACCCGGAACGCCCGTTGTAGCAATGACAATATCACATGTTTCCATGAGCTCCTCAATACTGGAAACTGCCTGTCCGCCGTATTGTTCGAGACGGTTCATTGCTGACTCTGATTTGTCTGTTCCGTACACAGCATTCACACCATAAGCCATGAACATCCGGCAGATGGCCACGCCTGCTGCGCCAAGGCCGATTTGCCCCACTTTCGCTTCCTTCAGGTCAACTCCCGCACTCCTGCATGCCGAAATGGCAGCTGCCAGCGTCACTACAGCTGTACCATGCTGGTCATCGTGCATAACAGGAATGTTCAGCTCCTCTTTTAGGCGATCCTCGATTTCAAAACAATGCGGCGAACCGATATCCTCAAGAAGGATGCCGCTAAAGCCCGGAGAAATATGTTTTACTGTTTTGATGATTTCTTCAGGATCACTCGTATCAAGCAGTATCGGAATGCCGCTAATACCCGCCAGCTGATCAAATAAAGCAGCCTTTCCTTCCATGACAGGCATGCCAGCCACAGAGCCGATATTCCCAAGGCCTAAAATTGCGGTTCCATCCGTTACAATTGCAACAGAATTGCTGATCGTTGTATAAATAGAAGCTTTTTCAGGTTCTTTTTCGATCAGTCGGCACACGTCCGCAACACCTGGTGTGTAGACACGTCCCAGCTCTGCCAGTGAACGGATCGGCATTTTGCTTTTCATTTGGATTTTTCCGCCTTCATGTGCGGACAGGACTTCATCAGATACGGTGTGAAGCTTGATCCCTTCTCCGAGGGCCTGTACAGCCGCGATCACTTCCTGAAGCTGTTCTTCATTCTCCACTTGAACGGTAATATTCCGCATTGTGTAATTGGGTCCGACTTTTACCGTCTCCACTTCACCAATATCCCCGCCCAGAAGGCCGATTGCCGTAGCCACCCTTCCAAGATTTCCGGGAACCGAAGGCGTTTCGATCATCAGTGTCCGAATCATGTGTTTCGCTATCATTCAGTGATCCTCCCCTATTAGCCTAGTTTTTCGGCTTTAACTGTATTGTTTTTCGTATACCATATAAATTTTCCTGTATAACCATAGATAATTGCAAGACCTATTGCTACAAAACTGAGCCACATAAACGGCAGATAAGAGAAGGTAGAAACACCTAAAATACCAGCCATGTAAATCCCATTATCAGACCAAGGAACCATCCCCGAAGTCAATGTTCCCCCGACCTCTGAGTTACGTGATAACACTCTTCTGTCCAGATGTAAGCGATCATAGCTGTCTTCCATAATTTTCGGAGTCAAAATAAGAGATACATACATCGCACAGCCGAAGATGTTTGCTAAAAACGCTACGATCAGTGTAGACAATGTGACATTGCCGGCTGAAGTTAATTTCTTTTCAAACGTTGAAACAATGACTTTTAACACGCCGAGTTTCTCAAGCAGACCGCCAAAACCAAGGCCAAAGATGATGACGACGAGAGAATCAAGCATACCGACAATTCCACCGCGGTTTAACAAGCCGTTCAAAAATTCAACATCCGTTTTAATAGAGAAGCCGTTGTACGCAGTTGCAATCGCATGGGCAATATCCATTCCTTGGAAAACAACAGCCCAGATTGCACCGAGTAAAGCGCCAATTACGATAACCGGCATAGATGGCTTTTTCATCGCCAATAAGACTATGACGAGAACTGCCGGGATCAGCATCCAAATATGAATGTCAAACGTGTTTTGCAAAGATGATTTTAAGAATTCAACTTTATCAAGATCAATATTTTTCCCGCCGTACATAAATCCAACAACTGTAAAGAGTATAGCTGTAATGACATAAGCAGGTATTGATAAATAAAGCATTGCTCTCACGTGAGCCAATACATCGACTTTTGATAGTGAAGAAGCTAGAACTGTACTGTCAGACAGCGGAGACAGCTTGTCCCCAAAATAAGCACCTGAAAGAATAGCTCCCGCTACTAGAGGAAGCGGAATGCCTAAACCCTCTCCAATTGCGATCATGGCAATGCCGGCAGTTCCGACTGTTCCCCATGACGTTCCTGTTGCCACAGACATAATGGAACAAATAATTAACGTTGCCAGTAAAAAGATACTTGGGTGAATAAATTCCAGTCCGTAATAAATCAAAGTCGGCACAACGCCTCCGGCAATCCATGTTCCGATGAGCGCCCCAACTGAAACGAGAATCAGTACGGCTTCAAGGCCATTTGATATCCCATGTACAATCGCATTTTGTAAATCTTTATAAGAATAACCGAGTCTTATACCTAAAAGCATTGCAATAAACCATGAAACAAAAAGCGCCAGCTGTATCGGCAAGTCGAGAAAGACTGTAAACGATAGAACAAGTGCTAAAAATACTCCTAGTACAATAATAATTTCAAATAGTGTTGGCAATCTTACATCCTTCAAAAGAAGTCCCCCTTCATGTAAAAGCTAAAACGCTTTCAATATATAGTGCAACACGTATACTATACTTCCTCATCCCTATGTTGTAAACAGCTTATTCATCCGACTATTCGGAGATGAATAAGCTGTATTTTGTACAAATTTTATTTTTCTAATAGTTCTTTCCCTGCGATACCTGGTTTGGTCATCTCATATGGGTTTAAAATAATATCCAATTCTTCTTCTGTCAGCACATCATGCTGCAGGCAAAGGTCACGGACTGATTGGCCTGTCATAATCGCTTCCCTGGCAATTCTGGCAGCCGCTTCATATCCAAGATGCGGATTGACAGCAGTAATCACTCCAGCGCTTTTTTCTACATATTGCTTCAACCGCTTTTCGTTGGCTTCGATGCCTTTTAAGCAATGATCAGTGAACGAACGGAAGCCGTTGTTCATGATGCTGATGGATTGAAGCAAATTAAAGACAAGCACGGGCTCCATGACGTTCAACTCAAGCTGGCCGGCTTCTGAAGCAAGGCAGATTGTATTGTCGTTTCCGATAACCTGGAACGCAATTTGGTTGATCAGCTCCGCCATAACCGGATTGACTTTCCCCGGCATAATAGATGAACCCGGCTGACGTGCAGGCAGAGAAATTTCCGCAAGTCCGGCGCGCGGTCCCGACGCCATTAAGCGCAGGTCGTTTGCGATCTTAGACATGTTCATCATGCAGACTTTTAATGAAGCTGATACCTCTGTATAGGCATCTGTATTTTGTGTCGCATCAACAAGATGATCAGCGCCGACAAGAGGAAGCCCGCTAATATCAGCAAGGTGCTTTACTACCTGTTTGATATATTCAGGATCAGCGTTCAGCCCTGTACCAACAGCAGTTGCGCCCATGTTGACTTCATATAGGTGCTGGCGCGATTGCTTGATTCGTTTGATATCACGCTCGAGAACACGGCTGTAAGCTTCGAATTCCTGGCCAAGACGGATCGGAACCGCATCTTGAAGGTGTGTCCGGCCCATTTTAATAACAGAGTCAAACTCCTGTGCTTTTTGCTTAAACACGCTATGCATATCTTCCATTGTTTTCAGCAGTTTTTCTAAGAGCTTCAATGTGGAAATATGAATAGCAGTCGGAAACACATCGTTCGTAGACTGTGACATGTTCACATGTGTGTTTGGACTTAAATGGATATAATCTCCCTTTTTATGTCCCATGATTTCAAGCGCCCGGTTTCCGATAACCTCATTCGCGTTCATGTTCATAGAAGTTCCGGCACCGCCCTGAATCGGATCGACGATAAACTGATTGTGCCACTTGCCTTCGAGAATCTCGTCAGCGGCTTGTACGATAGCTTGGCCAATTCCTTCATACAGCCGTTTCACGTCCATGTTGGCAAGAGCCGCAGCTTTTTTCACAATCGCCAGTGCGTTAATCATTTCCTCATGGATTTTGTATCCTGTGATCGGGAAATTTTCAGAAGCACGGAGCGTCTGAATTCCGTAATAAACATCTGCTTCAATTTGTTTTTCCCCAAGGAAGTCTTTTTCTACGCGATATTCTTTTTGGCCGTTTAACATAATCTTTAACCTTCTTTCTCTTTGCTGGTTATCGTTTTTACATTTTACAGGACAACGTCATCAGCTATCGGCGTTTCCATAATTCTCTTGACGACAGGAAGATCCGAAGACTGACCTAGTGCCCACATCAATTTTGGCACAATTGCTTCTGTGTTCATATTTCTTGATCGGATAATTAAGTCTTGGTTGACTCTGCGGCCAACTTCGTAAATGCTCATGTCTTCGCCTTCTTCAAGACATTGAGTCGTAATGACCACGACAATGCCGCTTTCGATCAGCTCATTCACTTTTGACAAAATGTCTCTGCCTTCAAACGGCACCCCTCCGCTGCCATAACTCTCAATGACAATTCCTTTGTACATGCTTTTCAGGGCATCAAACATTTCGGGCTTTAAGCCTGGATGCAGCTTCAGCAGACATACATCTGTACATAGTGAAGTGTCAACTGTGAAGGTGTCGTTCTCAGGTTCCGTTACTTGTTTGTTGTATTCGATCCCGTCTTCATTGATAAAAGCGATATATGGGTAATTGATGCTTTCAAATGCGTCGTAGCTTTTCGTTCTTAATTTGATCGCACGCGTTCCCTGAATGACTCTGCCGTCAAACACAACATAAACGCCGCCCACGCCTTCACAGGCAAATCGAATGGCATCTGTAATATTTTTTTTGGCATCGGTTTTTTGGAACGTGATCGGAATCTGCGAGCCGGTGATGACAATCGGCTTTTTGGCATGCTGCAGCATATACGATAGTGCGGCAGATGTATAGGCCATTGTATCTGTACCGTGAGTAATAACAAACCCGTCATAGGCATCATAATTTTCCTTAACGGCTTCCGCTATTTCCACCCAGTATTCAGGCTGCATATTGGTGCTGTCTATATTCATAAGCGACTGAGTTTCCATTGTGTAATCGTTATCAAGTTTTGATACGTAACTTAATAATTCATCAGCCTTGACTCCGGGAGCCAGCCCATTTTCCCCTTCAACTGAAGCAATCGTTCCCCCAGTTGTCAACATCAATAATTTTTTCATACCATGCACCTCTTCACTGTATCTAAAGATGGGTTGCGAGAAGGTATTCGCTTTTCGCATACTTTTAATGCAATTATAGACACGGAAAATAAAATACGCAAGACATTATTATTCAATTCGCGTACACTTCCTAATACCTATATGATATAATCAGCTCAAGGTGAAAAAGGAGCGGAAGTTCATGAATCTAGATCGTTTAACTGAATTGAGAAAAAAGAAAAATTGGTCGCTTCAATATACAGCTGACCTTCTCGGTATCGCAAAAAGCACATATGCCGGCTACGAGTCAGGCTACCGACGGCCTTCACTTGAAGCGCTTGCCATGCTGGCTGACCTCTTTGACACAACCTGCGATGAACTTTTAGGCCGCGAGAAACAAAAGCAGACTGCTCCTCAGGCCATAGAATTGGCCACGTGGAGCAGCCTTGACTTTACCATTTCTGTTGATGGCCAGCCGCTGAGTGAAGATGAAATCATCCAGCTGATTACCTTTATACGCACAAAAAGAAAAGTACAGGAGGAACTGAGTTAATCTTTAACTCACGGTTTAATTTTACCGTAGGTTCCTCCTCCTCCGGCTTTCAATTCCAGTTTTCCGGATCTCGCTTTTACGATAAGCGCCGCGGTTTTCGGCGGGACAACGCGAGCCAAATCTTCTTCTGCAGCCTCATGAAGAACAGCCATTTCTGTTCCGAAGGCTTTTTTTAGTTTGTCCAGCGTTTTCGGGCCTACACCCGGAACAAATTGCAGCGGGATCTGATGTACATATCGCGGACGCGGGACGCGAACTTCAAGCTGATCACTCAATTCACGCAATCTATCGCTGACTCCCTTGGTAAATCTGGCTTTTCCGCAATTCGCGCATGCTGTTTCCCCGCTTACAGCAGGCTCTCCGCACGCTTCGCAAGCCGTCTGATAATATTTCCCCAATAACGGGTCCAAGCCATAATTTGCGATAATTTTCCTGTCATCTTGTCCCTTTAATGCAAGAGCAAATTCAGTAAAATCAGCTGACTGCACATATAGTTCATTATATTCTCTGCCGATTTTCCCCAACGAATGCGCATCAGAATTTGTTAAAAAAGGATACGGATTCAATTCAGATACCTGTGATGCCATGTCTGTATCACAGCTTAATCCAAGCTCCACCGCGTCTATCATAGATGGATCAAAAACCTCAGTTAAGCTTGATTTAACCCCTTTTCCATATAAGCTTTTATGCGGCGTAAAGATATGGGCGGGGATAAACAAGCCGCCCATATCCTGCACTTTTTTTTGCAGGTTTAAGCCCGTTTCATAAATCCGCTGCGAGCTTAAATGAATATTTTTCAGCCGGGCTGACAGCCAGTTTGAAAACTGTTTCATATCAGCCAGCGTCGGCATAAATACGAGCACATGGATCGGTCCGCTGCAGGCTTCATCATAAATCTCCAGCTCGCTCCCCAATAAAAGAGTCGTGCTGCGATAACGAATTCCTCCCCCGTCAAGCTCGCGATATTTTCCAGATGAAATGCCTTCCTCAAGCTCTAGAATGACTTCCGGAGAATGACAGTCGATAATGCCGAGGAGTTCAATTCCTTTATGTTCACTGGCTTCAACCAATATTCTGTCCAGCGTTAATGTTTTGGCACCTGTTATTTTGACAGCCCTTCCTGTAAAGGTCCGGCCGATATGAATATGTAAATCCGCGTAAATCTTTTTCATTTTTGTGCTTGGAGCGCTTCTTTCAGCTGAAGATACTGAATGGCGTAGGCTGTTTTAGCATCGTATACTTCACGCGATTCAACCAGCTTTAGCGCATCTTCAAGCGTCACCTCCATCACTTCAACAAACTCGTCCTCATCAAGCTCCCGTTTTTCTTCAAGCACAGAAAGCTCCTCAGCAAGAAAAACGTGAACGATTTCATCTGCAAATCCGGGTGATGTATAAAACGCAGTTATTTTTGTCAGTTTTTTTGCTGTATAACCGGTTTCCTCTTCAAGTTCCCGAAGTGCCGTATACTCCGGCTCCTCACCTTTTTCAAGCTTACCGGCCGGAATTTCAACGATCGTCCGCTCAAGCGGCTTACGGAATTGTTTGACCATGATGATTTTCCCTTCATCTGTGACGGCTAGTACCGCTACAGCTCCAGGGTGTTTCACAATTTCACGTTTACTGGCTTTGCCGTTTGGCAGCTCTACATCCTCGACATAAAGATCAATGACTTTACCCGAAAAGATCTGTTCTTTGGCAATTGTTTTTTCTTCTAATGATTTCATTTCTTCATCTCCCGTTCTGTCTCTATATGATGCCCCATACATTTTATCATACTAGAGCAAAAGGGGGCTTCTTCGTGAAAGTGCACCGCATGCCAAAAGGTGTTGTCTTAGTCGGAAAAGCATGGGAAATTCGGGCGAAGTTAAAAGAGTATGGACGCACATTTCAATATGTGAAAGATTGGATCTCAAAGCCATAAAAGTTGAAACTTTAGCTCCTTTATATTACGGTCAATACAAAGCCTAAAAAAGGAGTGTGCACATGAAAAAGCGCAAATTGGGTACATCTGATTTAGACATTAGTGAAGTCGGACTCGGCTGTATGTCTCTTGGAACTGAAAAAAACAAAGCATTGTCCATTCTGGATGAAGCGATCGAGCTTGGCATCAACTATTTGGATACAGCGGATTTGTATGACCGGGGACGCAACGAAGAAATTGTCGGTGATGCGATCCAAAACAGACGCCAGGATATTATACTGGCAACAAAAGCGGGAAACCGTTGGGATGACGGAAGCGAGGGCTGGTATTGGGACCCTTCAAAAGCTTACATAAAAGAGGCTGTAAAAAAGAGCCTTACACGGCTGAAAACAGATTATATCGACCTTTATCAGCTTCACGGCGGCACGATAGAGGACAACATTGATGAAACGATCGAAGCGTTTGAGGAATTAAAACAAGAAGGTGTCATCCGCTACTACGGCATTTCTTCCATCCGCCCGAATGTGATTAAAGAATATGTAAAAAAATCAAACATCGTCAGCATTATGATGCAATTCAGCCTGTTTGACAGACGCCCTGAGGAATGGCTCCCGCTTTTAGAGGAACATCAAATCAGCGTAGTCGCCAGAGGTCCTGTTGCCAAAGGGCTCTTAACTGAAAAACCGCTTGATCAAGCTTCAGACAGTATGAAACAAAACGGGTACTTGTCCTATTCATTCGAGGAACTGACAAATGCCCGCAAGGCAATGGAGGAAGTGGCTCCCGATCTTTCCATGACAGAAAAGTCGCTGCAGTATCTGCTAGCACAGCCGGGTGTCGCTTCAGTGATTACAGGCGCCAGTAAGATTGAGCAGTTACGGGAAAATATTCAGGCAGCAAATGCACGGCGTTTAACCGAAGAGGAAATCAAAGCGCTCCAATCTCATACGAAACAAGACATTTACAAAGCTCATCGCTCATAGCAGAAAAACCAGCACCTGTACGGGTGCTGGTTTATTTATATTGATGCCAATCCATTTGGCTTTCATTTAGGAGTTCTTCAAAGCTCTTATTTTTTTCGATCTCTTTTTTCTTTCTGATCTGTTCTGCTTTTTCTCTTTCCTGCCTCTTTTCATCCTCTTCCTTCAATTGGCTCTTCATCTCCATAAGCTTTGCTTTGATATCGGATTGAAGGCCGTCTTTTAGCTGGTGTTTGTCAGCGGATTTTTGTTTTTTCATTCAGACTTCCCCCATGTTTTGTTTTGAAGACAGTTTATCACGGAGCATATACACTGAACAAGCAGACTCTCTTCTGATCACTTTCTCAGCGGAGCGGTGTTTAGGTATAATGATTTTAAACACGAATTACCTATATTTAGTTGAAAGGTGCTGTGACTTTTGAAGAAAATCCTTTTGGCCATTGGCGCTCTCGTAACAGCTGTCATCGCAATCGGAATTGTTTTTTCAAATATGATTCTATTCATCAAGAAAAAAACGGATGAAGACATTATCAAAAGAGAGACAGACAACGGACATGATGTGTTTGAATCATTTGAGCAAATGGAGAAAACCGCTTTTGTGATACCCTCCGCTTACGGGTACGACATAAAAGGATACCATGTCGCACCGCATGACACACCAAATACCATCATCATCTGCCACGGGGTAACCATGAATGTGCTGAATTCTCTTAAGTATATGCATTTATTTCTTGATCTCGGCTGGAATGTGCTCATTTATGACCACCGCCGGCATGGCCAAAGCGGCGGAAAGACGACCAGCTACGGGTTTTACGAAAAGGATGATCTCAATAAGGTTGTCAGCTGGCTCAAAAACAAAACAAATCATCGCGGATTGATCGGAATTCATGGTGAGTCGATGGGGGCTGTGACCGCCCTGCTTTATGCTGGTGCACACTGCTGCGATGGCGCTGATTTTTATATTGCCGATTGTCCGTTCGCTTGTTTTGATGAACAGCTTGCCTACCGGCTGAGAGCGGAATACAGGCTCCCGTCTTGGCCCCTGCTCCCTATCACCGACTTCTTTTTGAAGCTGAGGGGCGGCTATCGCGCACGCGAAGTATCTCCGCTTGCTGTCATTGATAAAATTGAAAAGCCGGTCCTCTTTATTCACAGTAAGGATGATGACTACATTCCTGTTTCTTCAACCGAGCGGCTTTATGAAAAGAAACGCGGTCCAAAAGCGCTGTACATTGCCGAGAACGGTGAACACGCCATGTCATATACCAAAAATCGGGATACGTACCGAAAAACAGTGCAGGAGTTTTTAGACAACATGAATGATTCAACAGAATAAAAAAGCGAAAGGCCTCTTCGGCTCTTTCGCTTTTTTATGTTACAGAACGTCGGTAATGCCATCCATATTTTCTCTGATCCATTCAATCGCAAGATCTATCGTTGTAAACTCCTGCGTCTCGAAGGTCATTTCATCCTGCAATAGCCAGACATCTTTCTTGATGGACTCTGCTCCTCCGATTGACCAGTGAAGCAAGGTATAAGGATGGTTTTGATTCAGGAAGGATACCCACGTTTTATTTTGTGCTGTGTTCTTCATTGCCTTCAGCTTTTGTTCCACGTTTCGCGTCTCCTACTTTACTAATATGCTCATTCTGGGGCTGAGCATTTCAGCCGGGCTTTTCAGCGCCAATGTTTTGGCTTTTTCATTGTAATCGATCGTCATTTGATCGTCAAAAAACACTTTTTGCGACGATTGGATATACAGCGGAATGCCGTTCGTTTCCAGCTGCTCGCACTGTCCCGTTAATTCTTCTGCCAGCCAGATTGTCGGGACACCGCTTACCGCGCAGCCGCATCCTTCTGCATCGTAACGAAGCTGGGCTTTTTTTCCCGGGTTGGCGTCAAACGCCTGCTGCAGTGCCTGTTTTGCTGCATCTGTCACATGTATGTTCATAAGGTGAAACCCCCGTTTTCATCATTTTCGCTATTGTAGCATACAACACTGCCATTCGCATTGTTTCTGCCTTTTTTCCACCGCTTCGCATTTTCTTCTGCAGTCTTGATCCACTCATCTTTCCCTTGTATATACTGATTGATGCTGTCAGGGTGCTGGGCCGCCAGCTGTTTTTTGAGAACGGCGTATTCTTTCGCTATGTTTGGATGAGCTCTGAGATAATCTCTGAATAACAGATGCCTTTCAATAGCAGGGTTTCCCTGTTCGTACATATGGACATGATGAGTGCGTTTATTTCCGCCCTTTTGGAAATAACGCCTGCCCGCTATACCGTTCTCACCTTTTGGTGTATAGCCGTTGGCCTTCATTTGTTCATCAAATTGGCTCACGGCTTCAATGCTTCTGACTTCAATTAACATATCAATGATTGGCTTCGCTGCCATGTTAGGTATTGATGTGCTTCCGATGTGATGAATAGCGATAATCTCCGGCCCGAACACAAGTTTCAGCCGTTCTTTTTCTTCATCGAAACATTCTGCCCATTTTTCGTTGTAGAGAATGATCTCAACTTTTCTTTTCGGATACAAATGAAAGACCGACAGCAATAGACCCTGCGCTGCTTTGACGGTTTCTGCCTTTTGGAATCCGGCCTGTGTATAGAGTGACACAGCCGGGGTATTGTTCTCGGCTGTGACTACTTCGATTTTCTCAGCGTCTTTATTATGATCAATGACAAATTGCAGAAGCGCTCGTCCAATTCCTTTTCTGAAACCGTCAGGATGCACAACAAGCCTGCAAATGGTGAGATAATGCATGTTTTTCTCATATGAAATGACACCGATCAGCTTGCCGTTTTTCCGATATCCCGCAAACCGCTCATGGGATGCTTGAATATCCTTCACCTTCTCTTGTAAAGCGGGAATACCGTCAAAACCGATAATCTCTGTTTCCTTTATGTAGGCGGGGATCTGTACGGCTAAAATCTCACGCGCTATAGTGTCTTCCTTATGCTGGAGAAATTCAATCATTCGTGTTCCTCCTGAAACAGCCGCTGTCTGTCGACTTTTGCGACGCGGACTGCATACGACTCGTACCAAAGGCTTTTTCCTTTTTCTTTTGCCGCTTGATGTTCAGTGTGATGCTTCCAATGGTTAATTGCGTCCATACTGTCCCAATAGGAAACTGTGATGCCCCTTCCATCCGCTTCACGTACGCTTTCCACGCCTAAAAATCCAGGCTGATCCGCCGCAAGCGATACCATCCGCTCCGCTGTTTCTCCATATCCTGTGTCATTTTCGCTTTTGACAGAAGAAAAAATGACTGCATAGTAAGGAGGCTCAGGTGTTTTTGATAAAAAATCCATCATATTTCCCCCTCATATGTTTTTGACAAACAGTACCCTGTCTTGGCCCGGGCCATCATAGTTTGCAAACACTGAGATGCCATTTACCGTTTTGGTGCCCTTTTCAATATCAAACCCCAATTTTGTGTGATATGCGATTGATACCTTATTCACAGGTGAAGTGACGCACTTTACCCGGGTGCAGCCCCTTTGTTTTACTGTTTCGATAAATACATCATACAATTGTTTCCCAATTTGCATTTTTCTGAAATCCGGATGCACACCGGAAAAATGAATGTACGCCGTTTCAGGATCGGATTGCGATTGAAATCCGATTAAAAATCCCGTCATGCTGTTATGTTCGGATGTAATAAAGCTTGTGTCCTGAAAATGCTCAAAAAATAGTCTCGGCAATTTTTCTTTCAGCTGTCTGCCGCCCCACCATTCATTCAGTACAGACGTTACCATTTCATAATCTGAAGACGTGATTGTTCGAATATCCATTACGATTTGATCTCCCTCCGTCTGGCAAAACGAATGTCAGCTCTTTTTCTCACAATATAAAAATTATATTTTGCTTGGCTGGAATTGTAAATGCCTTCTTTCCTGTATCATACGTTTCCAGACTGCCGAGGGAACAATGTTTGATCATTTTACGCCTATTTCTCCCCCAAACAGGAGGAGAGACTTTACAGCACAATATCAAGCACTTGATCAAGTTTCAGCTTATAAAGCTGATCCTCGTCTCCTTTTATCCATACTGCTTTTTCAAACTCTTCATACCGGCAGATTTTCCCGGTGCAGCGGACAATTTCACCGTCCTGAAAGCAGCTCACAGTGATATCCTGAGCGAACTCCATCGCGGCGCAAAGCGTTTGATTCATCTCTTCCAGCTTATCGGGATCAAGGATCGGCTTCTGCAGCTTTTGTTTAAGCCGCTTTCTCTCCAGCAGGTTTTGCTTATGTTCCGGCAGAAACATCCTGCTCCCTTCCCACAGCAGGTTGCCCCTTTTTAAATGGTCGTTCATTTATAATGCCCCCCTATTTTAGCCGCACGTTCAAATGCCTGGCCTGCCGCTGTCAGTGACGCCGCCCTGATGATTGCTGTATCGCCGAATCGATTTTTAATGCCATCCATCACATAGCCTAGGCTCATTTTCTTTGCATAATCCTGAAATAAATTGAGCTGCCATATGTCATCAGATGAGAGCTGAGACAGATTGACACCGAGACGGCGGACAGGTTTCCCGTCCCAAAATGTAAGAAACAGCCGGCGTACAGCCTCATATACATCCTGCGTAGAATTAGTCGGCTCTGCCAGCTTCACTTGCCGGTTGAAGCCCGTCGGCCAATCAAAATCAGCACCCCGGCAGCTCACTGACACCGTCTGCCCCATGACCCCGGCGTTTCGGCTTCGCCTGCACACTTCTTCACTCAGCTCAAGCAATACGACCTTGATTTCTTTGTCAAAGTGTTCGTAGTCTCTCGGGAGAGTCATTCCATGGCCTATCGCCTTTTGCCCGTCCAGAGACGAAGTTGACACAGGGGAATAGTCGATTCCGTTTGCCGTCATCCACAGCACGTGGCCGTTAATGCCCCATTTCTTTTTTAAAAGATCGAGCGGAAAAGCCGCGAGCCCGCCGATCGTGCTGATGCCCATTCGATTTAAATGATGCTTCATGCGGCTCCCGACGCCAAACATGCTGCCCACCGGGAGCGTCCACATTTCGGTTTTCATATTTTCTTTCGTTAAGGTAAAAATACCGTTCTTATTCTTTTTGGCAAAATTGTCACACGCAATTTTGGCCAGCGCTTTGTTAGGGCCGATTCCGACCCGCGCATAAACGCCGATCTCCCGCATGATTCTGCCCTGAATGCTTTTCGCGATCTCCAT
The DNA here is from genome assembly GCF_044570195.1 of Bacillus sp. SG20033. NCBI lineage: Bacteria > Bacillati > Bacillota > Bacilli > Caryophanales > Bacillaceae > Bacillus > Bacillus sp. SG20033. The sequence goes on from NZ_CP172606.1 coordinate 2,543,093, forward strand.
CGGCGTCCCAAACAGCTTCTGGCTGCCTGTAATGTCCATGAACTGTTCATCGATAGAATAAGGCTCCACAAGGTCTGTATACTCCTCGAGAATGGCCGTAATTTGCAGTGATACATCAATATACCGTTGCATACGCGGCCGGAGCACAACAGCCTCAGGACACTTTTCCTGCGCCTCCCACAGCCGTGAAGCATTCACCACACCTTTTTGTTTCGCCAGCGGGCAGGCAGCCAATACCACTCCGCCCCTTTTTTCAGGGTCACCCGAAACAATGACAGGCTTATTTTTCAAATGTGGATTTTCCGCTTTCTCTACAGATGCATAAAACGATTGCATGTCAACGAGAAAAATCACTTTTTCTTTCATCATACACACCTCTAAAAAGAACTTATGTTCGTTTTTCATTATATGCGAAAGTATGTTCGTTTTATACTGGTAAATGATTCTTGTCTGACAGAAAATATGATCCAAGGGTTTGAGAGAAGAAAAACATTTAGTAGAATAAAAGCGAAGCATAAGGATAGGAGAGTCATGATGGAGAAATTTGTCGAAAAAATGCTGGGACAGGCATTGCGTCAATACGGCAGAAACGTTGCTATAGATCCGTTAAGCCCGTATGAAAAACAAAGCCTGAAAGCGGCTCTACAAGAGAGACGGAATGAAGAACCGGATGAGGATCTGCATGCGCATATAGAAGATATCATTTATGACTATGTCACAAACCAAGGCCTGTTCTCTTAAACGCATGACTGTCAGTTCGTTCAGCCGCTGATGCGGCTTCCCTTTGAAAACACCGCCCGAAACAAATAAACAGTTTCAGGCTCACAGAAAAAAGCAGGATTTTCTCACGCTCCATAGATTCATATGGCCTGGCATAAAATTCCCCTCAGTGCTCGCGCAAAACGGAATAAGCTGTCCATGATCACGCGTATACACTTTTTCGAAGAGATGTGCTCTCTTGTTCTGTCATGGGGCCCATGCCGGTTTTCAGCTTACATCTTGATCTCATAGCCGGTTTCACTGCCGATATGATCCACGTCCTGGCGGCTTAAACTAACACACTCTCACTGACCAATCGCTTTGCTTTTCATCGGACATCCCGTCATTTTCCTTCTGTCATCACCTTCAATTTCAAAATGTAAACTCCGTCAGCCACACGCATCCTCAACGCATAGTATATTGCCATCCATACAATCAGGCATACTACATGTCAATAACGAAATATTTTGAACGATCTATTGGAGAAGGAAATTTTTTCATATATGATAGAGAAAGATCATACATACAGGAGAGAATATAATTCATGAAGAAATGGAAAGATATCCACCCGATCAGCTGGACAATTATAATCGGAACCATTTTCGGCAGAATGGCAACATCGATGAGCATTCCTTTTTTAGCGATTTATTTGACAGCCGTCCAAGGCGCATCAGCTTCCTATGCAGGGCTGGTCATCGCCGCGAGCTCATCAGTCGGCATCCTCGCAAGCTTTTACGGCGGATATATCTCAGATAAATTCGGCAGAAAAAACATGATGCTTGTATCGATTTTCGGATGGATGCTGGTATTTGCAGGCTTTGCGGCAGCATCTCATCTCTGGGTGTTTTTTGTAGTAAACGCATTAAACGGTCTTTGCAAATCACTGTTTGAGCCCGCTTCAAAGGCCTTGCTGTCTGATATGACAGAAGAAAAAACGAGACTGCTAGTTTTTAATTTACGCTATGCGGCTATTAATATCGGCGTTGTCTTCGGACCTGTGCTTGGCCTATATTTCGGCTCATCGCAATCGACTACGCCCTTTTTGGTGCCTGCAGTCATTTACGGACTATACGGAATTGTGCTTGCCCTCCAATTTAAAAAACATCCATCCTTATCAGCACCAGCCCAGTCCCGAAATATGAGCGTGCGGGAAGCGTTTATGGTCACGCAAAAGGATTATCTTTTTACCATTGCTTTGGTCGGCATTACGCTATGCACCTTCGGCTACTCACAATTCAGTTCCACATTCCCTCAGTATATGGCGCAGAACCCCTTGATCGGCAATGGAACGAAGCTGTATGGGCTGATGCTGACATTAAACGCAATCGTTGTGTTGGCGACGCAATTTCCCATTGTCCATTTTGCAAAACGGTTTTCGCCGCTTTGTTCTCTGATGCTCGGTAATGTGATGGTTAGCATCAGCATGGCCATTTTCACCGTATCACACGGTGTTCCATCAATTGTGATGATTGTCATCACATTTACAATCGGCGAAGTGCTTTTATTCTCTATGATGGATTTGTATGTAGACCAGATTGCAAAACCAGGATTAAAAGGCACTTATTTCGGGGCAATCGGTTTTTCACAGCTCGGAAACGTCATCGGCCCTTGGGTCGGGGGGATATGTATAGACCTGTTTGGCGCTGGCCGGCCGATTTATATTTTTTCTGTCCTGAGCGGCATTACCCTGCTCGGCCTGCCATTTTTAGCGTTCGCCTATCGGCAAATGAAAATGGAGACCACAAAACACCGTTCCCGTCTGGAAAAGCCGCTTTACATAAAAAACGGAAGAGAATGAATCTCTCCCGCAAACATGAGGTGAAGAACATGAATATAGGTGATGTGATGTTTCAGCTGTTTGTATTTATTATATTTGCCGCTGTCGTCTTTGCGGCTGTTACAGGCTTCAAGTATGCGAAAAACCGAAAAGCGCAGCTGGATCGCATTGAGAAAAAGCTGAACAGCCTGTCCGAAGATCACGATTAACAGCTTGGGGCAACGAGCTCTACCTTAATCCGGTCTGGATCCTCACAAAAGACTGCATAATGCCCGTCTCCTCCGGCAAAAGGATGCCTGTCTCGGTACAACACACGATAACCTTTTGCCGTCAATTTTTCAGTCATCTGATCGACTTGAAGCTTGGATTCAGCATGAAATGCGAGATGGTTCAGACCGACTCGGCATCTATGGTATTTCGGCTCTAGAAATGACTCTTTCGCCTGCACAATCACTAGGTAAAAACGATCTTTCTTCCAGCTGATGCCTGAGCTCCATTTTTGATACTCTTTATAACCAAGTTCTTTTAAGAACCAGCCCCAAAACCGCCTAGACGCCTCCAAATCAGAGACATACAGTTCAATATGATGCACAATTTCATACCCTCCTTACCAGCACTTCCTCGACCTTATGCCCGTCTCCCTTACGCAAAATGAGATCTGACCTGAATTTAGTCGGCAAAATATTTTCATATAAATTCGGCCGGTTGACACTCTCCCAAATCGAGGCTGCCATCTCGTCAGCCTCCTGATCGGACAAGTCTTTAAATTTATGAAAATATGAATCAGGATTTTGAAAAGCTGTTTCCCGAAGCAGGCGAAAACGCTCTAAATACCAAGTGAAAATCCGGCTTTCCTCCGCATCCACATAAATCGAAAAATCAAAGAAATCGGAAACAAAAATACGCGGGTTTTCCCGGTCATCCTCCAAGGTGGGCGACTGAAGAACATTAATGCCTTCAATAATCACAATATCCGCCTGTTCTACAACCTCGAACACACCTTCCTCGCGGTCATAGGTTAGATGGGAATACACCGGGGCCTTTACGCTGTCCTTTCCTGATTTTAAGTCATTCAAAAATTCGAGCAGCGCCTTTACATCATAGCTTTCAGGAAATCCTTTTCTTGACATCATATTTTTCTTTTTCAGCTCGGCAGTAGGAAATAAAAAACCATCTGTCGTGATAAGGCTCACTTTTGGACGGTCAGGCAAACGCGAAAGCAGCTTCTGCAAGATCCGCGCCGTCGTGCTTTTTCCGACTGCGACACTGCCGGCAATGCCGATAATAAACGGAATTTTGGCTGAATGTGGGTGCTTCAAAAAAACATTGACATGCTTATTGCGTTCAGCCGCAGACTTGACATGTAAATGAAGCAAGCGAACAAGCGGAATATAGATCGTCTCCACTTCTTCAACAGATAGATAATCATTCAATCCTTCCACAGCTTTTGCCTCTTCTTCAGATACAGCAATCGACAAATGCCCCCCAAAACCAGACCAAGACTCCCGATTGTGCTGTGTATATAAAGTATGTAGGTTAAGTTCTTTATTTTTCACTGTTTACACCTGACTCTCTGTAGGTTAAAACCCTTACAAAGATTGTAACGGAAAACCTTTTCACTGTCTGCTTATTTTTCATTTCGTTTTTTTAGCAAATCAGCACCGATTCGGTTATACGCAGCCATTTCATCTTTTGGAACCATGCTTCCTCCCGTTCCCCAGACGACATGTACGGCATGTTCCATCTTATATTTCTGAGCATAGCGCCTTCCCTCTTCTGTCGAAAAAAGCTGAACCGGCCCGAACATGCCGGCAAGAGCAGAGGGCTCTAAATATTTATCTTCAGATACAGCCAGCATATGAAGCAAAGTATAAAGCGTATTGTCCTCTACCGTATAACAGCCGCTCAGAAGCGGTTCAATCAGCTTGCCGACAAATCCTGACGGCCTCCCTACGGCAAGTCCGTCAGCAGCCGTCTGATTATCCAGGCCGATATCCTGGACGGAGATCTTCTCGTGAAGTCCTGAATAAAGCCCTAACAGCATACAAGGTGAATGAGTTGGTTCTGCGAAAAACACATGAACATCATCTCCGTATAAAAGCTTCAGCCCAAATGCTACACCGCCCGGTCCTCCGCCGACTCCGCACGGCAGATACACAAACAAGGGCGTCTCAAGACTTGGCTTTATATTCATACAGTCAAGCTGTGTTTTTAATCGGCTTGCAGCAACAGCATATCCTAAGAACAGCTGACGAGAATGTTCATCATCAATAAAATAACAGAATGGATCTTGTTCCGCCTGCCGTCTCCCTTCGTTCACCGCTTCACTGTAATCTGTTTCGTACTCCATAACAGTGACTCCCTTTTGGCGGAGGAGATCCTTTTTCCACTGCTTAGCATCGGCGGACATATGCACTGTCACGCGAAAGCCGAGTGCCGCGCCGATGATGCCGATGCTTAAACCTAGATTTCCTGTCGAACCGACAGCAATCGAATAGCGGGAGAAAAACCCGGTAAACCGCTCTTCCTGTAAGATGCGGTAATCATCGGTTTCCTGAAGCATTCCTTCTTGAAGCGCGAGATTTTCAGCATGCTTTAACACTTCATAAATCCCGCCCCTCGCTTTAATCGATCCTGAAATCGGAAGCTCATGGTCGCACTTTAAAAGCCATCTTCCGGGAAATGGCTGCTGATATGCCGCTTCCAGCTTTCCCTTCATATGCTGAACCTCAAAAAGCGGAGACTCGATGATTCCTTTAGCGCCTTTCGTCTCAGGAAACACCTCGGCAATGTAAGGTGCAAACCGCCGCATTCTTTTTTCCGCTTCCGCTATCTCGGTTGCCCACTCATCTGCACGGGGTATTGGCCCCTCTTTCTTGCCTGAATTTGCCCAGAATACAGGCTCTGCATCAATCAGTTTCTGAATAAACGGATCTTTAAGCAGAGCATGAAGGACTTCTGAATGAACTGACATTCAACAATCTCTCCCTTCCACTATCAAAAACTGCCTCGTGAGAAACAAGCCACTCCACCACAGGCAGTTCCATCATTATTTTTTCATGAGCGCGCGTCCTGCCAGCTTTTCTACAAGAGCTGGAAACAGCTGATACAGCTTAGTGCCGGCATTCATTAAACGCGGAAGATTGATCTCCCGCTTTTTCGTAAAAATTGCAGCTGTAATTTGAGCTGCCACGTCATCAGGATCAAGCATCCAGCGGCCGACATTTTTGGCGTAGTCCCCGCCTTTATCAGCAATGGAAAAAAAGTCCGTCTGAATCGGTCCCGGGTTGACTGTTGTCACATAAATGCCGGTTCCCGAAAGCTCCATCCGCAAAGCGTTTGAGTAACCTAACACGGCATGTTTGGTCGCGGAATACAGGCTCGACTTCGGTGTTGCGATTTTCCCCGCTTGAGAGGCGATATTGATGATATGGCCCTTTTTTTGCTCAAGCATTTGCGGAAGCACCGCTTTTGTACAGGCGATCAGGCCGAAGACATTCACATCAAACATCGCTTTCATGTCATCCAATGTAGAGTCTAAAACCGTTTCAAATATACCGAAGCCCGCATTGTTAATCAGTACATCAACCGAGCCGATCTGATCGCGGACCCGGGCGATATCCTCTAGGCGGCCGACATCCAGAGGAAAAATCTCACACTGTCCGCTCCATTCCTCGGTTATTTTCCTTTTGATTTCTATCAAACGATCCTCGCGTCTAGCCGACAGAAGGACATGGGCTCCTTCAGCCGCGCATAAGTATGCGATTCTTTCACCAAGCCCTCCTGAAGCGCCGGTTATCCAAATCCTTTTTCCCGCTATATGTTTCACCCATTTCACCTCTTCATTGTTTTAAAGTATGCGGTATTTCCTTCCCAATATGACGTGATGGCTTCTTCAGCCTCCAACACATCAAGGTGACCTGCCGTTTCTGACATCGTTAAAAACAATTCCTTTTCATATACAGCAGGAAAAAGCTGCTGACAGACCTGAAAAGCGGTCATCGGCTTTTCATCCAGCATGCGACGCACATCCTCCGTCCTGTTCCTCTGCTTGTCAAAACGCTTCTCAATCAGCGCTTGTACACCGGTGATAGGCTCGCCGTGACCAGGAAATACGATTGTTGGATCAAGTTGAGACAGCCTTCGCAATGACCGCTGATAATCCACTAAAGGCTTTGACCTGACGTCTCCCGCTTTCGGTGCTTCCAAAATCGGATTAGACGAGCTGTTTGCCAGCAGTAGATCGCCGCCAAGCATCCTTCCGCTTTTTTCATGGAACAGAACGATATGCGATTCAGCATGTCCAGGCATCTCCAACACAGACCAGCCCTCAAGCCCATCTATGCCCATACCTTCTCTGATTGATTTTGTCAGAGATCTCGTACAGGAAAATGCGTACGCTGATCGAATCAGCTTTTCCGCCTTCCCCGTATCAAATGGAACGCCTAATTCAGGCAGCAGCTTTTGAAAAAAACGTTTTTGCCAATCCATAAAGGCTTGATTTCGGCTGATATAAGGTTCGTTGAACGCATGCCCAATCACTTCGATTTCATCTGAAAAGACATCAAGCAAGCCTGCATGGTCAGCATGATGGTGAGTCAGGACAACCTGCTCGATATCTGACAATTTCACATTTACAGCGGCAAGCTGCTCTTGTAAGGCTCTGGCAGCCTCTTTTGTATTCGGCCCTGCATCAATAAGTGTCAGTGCATCACCTTTTACGAGGTAAACGATAACATCGCCGACAGCAAACGGCGTCGGGACGCGGATCGTAATTACATCTTCAGTTGTCATCCTTTCGCTCCTTGTCTTCATTCATTATTCATATTTTAGCTTTTTCTCGGTCTTGTGTCATTATTGCTGAATGAGAACAAACCTTTTTGAAAAAGCTATTGACATTAGCTTATCCGCCATTGCATAATGAACAACAAACTAAAACGAGAACCATTGGAACGCTATGACGAGGAATAGTATACAAGGCAATGGCCTAAGAGAGCGATACCCCCGGCTGAAAGGTGTTGCGGCCCGCTTGTTTGTAGAACCTGCCCTCAAGTCGCGGTTAGGAAAACCTAAACGTTTCCCGCGTTACGGGATTTGAGCTGAGCACAATTTGTGCTAATGAGGGTGGTACCGCGAACCTTTTCGTCCTTTACGTGATGAAAAGGTTTTTTGTTGTTCTGATAGAAGGAGGATATCAATGAAAAAGATAGGATTTGTCGGCGCCGGGTCAATGGCAGAAGCAATGATCAACGGCATTTTGCAAAGCGGCATCACAAAACCAGAACATATCTATATTACAAATCGCTCAAATGACGAGCGTCTGATTGAATTAAAGGAAACGTACGGCGTGCGTCCATGCAGAGATAAAAATAAGTTTTTCACTCACACCGATATCATTATCCTCGCTTTCAAACCGAAAGACGCGGCGGAAAGCATCGACAGCATCCGGCCGTATATCAAGGACCAGCTTGTCATTTCAGTACTTGCAGGCCTTACCATCGAAACCATTCAGCATTATTTTGGCAGAAAGCTCCCGGTCATTCGCGTCATGCCGAATACATCAGCGGCAATCAGAAAATCAGCAACCGGATTTTCCGTAAGCGCTGAAGCAAGCCAGAATGATATTAGTGCCGCAAAAGCTCTATTGGAAACAATCGGTGATGCAACACTGGTTGAGGAGCGAGATCTTGACGCTGTCACTGCAATCGCAGGCAGCGGCCCGGCCTATGTGTATCGTTATATTGAGGCGATGGAAAAAGCGGCACAAAAAGTAGGATTAGATAAAGAAACGGCAAAAGCACTCATTTTGCAGACAATGGCAGGGGCAACAGATATGCTCCTTCAAAGCGGCAAACAGCCGGAAAAGCTGCGTAAAGAAATCACCAGTCCTGGGGGCACTACAGAGGCAGGTCTTCGCGCTTTACAGGACTCCCGCTTTGAAGAAGCAATTATTCACTGTATTGAAGAAACAGCTAAACGGAGCGCAGAAATCAAAGAACAGTTTGCCGGTGCCGCCTTAGAGAGACATTCTTAGATGTAAGACAAAAACAGAAGGCACAGTGCCTTCTGTTTTTTATGTTTCCCGCAGCAGCTGGCCGGCAGATTCTGATTGCTTTAATAGCGCGGAGATCGTAAATGAAAGCAAATCGGGAAGCACTTCAAAGGAATAAGGCATATACAATCTTTCCGTCCATTTATGCGGGTCTTTACCAGCCGGACCGACATTTAAAACCGGGACATATAAAGCCTGATTTTTACCGCTTGGCAATGAATATCCTCTGTTAAAGAGCGGCATATTGCTTGTGTATGCATCAACCTCCTGCTTTTCCAGCTGAAGATAACTCAAGTCCGAAAGTCCGGGGAAGTACTGAACCTCCCGTAATGCAATGCCGTATCGCTCAGCCGCATAATGCTTTAACTGATCTGCTGTATTCCTGATCAATTGATCATCCTTCGAAGAAACAGCCGGATACAACGGCGGGCTGTAAAAAAGCACAATGAGCGGCGCATCCTCCTTACAAAGCGAAGCAAGCTCAGAAACAATTTTCGTCGAAAAATCCCTGTCTCCAAGCTCCCCCCTGTTAGCAAAGGCATAATTTAGAGCCCGCTCTGTTTCCGAGATCCCCGCACGCTTTTTTGCACGCGAGACCAGCTCATCAAATGTCAAAACAGTGACGTCCCGCTCAATCGGCTGAAATGGCTCAAATTGTTGAAAATCCTGTGTTTTCTTCCGAACGTTCGACATGATTTCCTCTGCCGCCTGTTCTGCTGTTTTAAGCAGCATCTGATGCAGCTCACTAGCTGAGCGTTTCATTGACAGCACATTAAATAATGTGACGGCTGTATGCGGTGTCTGGACTGAATATGCCTCTTTCAAGTCCTTTTGCATTAAGTTTACCGGCGGCGGAGTGACCTCGCCATCAACCTTTTCGCAATAATCAGCATTCAATTCAAGCAAACGGTTAATCTCAGATACCATTAAATTTGCGTTTAGGCCTGAAAACGGCTCTCCAACATGTGTCTCAATCCCCTTGCAGAAAAAACCCGCAAGCACCTTGCCAATGCTTCCTGTATAAAAATATTGCTGCTGATCGCCGGGAAATTTTTCAAACATCGGTTCGGCATTCAGGCAAGCGGTTAATGTGATATCATGCTTTTTCTCCATTTCCTTCAATGCAGGAACCGCTTCAATCATGCCTCTTGAATTCACTTCCTCGTCCGGAACCGTTATCAACAGCAGATTGCCCTCAAAATGCCCGTTCATTGCCCTCTCCAGCATCGACAGTTGAACACAAAGCCCCGCTTTCATATCCATCGTCCCTCTTCCGAACAGCCAGTCTCCGCTTTCGGCATCTCTTCTCACACGTTCCGGGAGCAGCTCTTTTTTCTCTAAAAAGGAGCTCAAAAGCTCAGCAGGCTTGCAAGCCATATGTTTAAATTCGCCGTAATCTTCTATGTCAACGACATCAAAATGACTCAGCAGAAGCACTGTCTTTTTGACATTCTTCTTTTTGACTAGAGCCGTAAGAAAAGATCTGCCATCGTCCATCGGATGAAGTATTACATCATCAGGGTGCTTTTGAAAATAGGGCTTGTCCTTCAAAATAAAATAAAGATACTCTGCAAGTGCTGCCTCGCCCTTTGAACCGGTGATGCTTTCGTATTGCACAAGAGAAGTTAAAAGTGCCAGCAATTCGTCCTTCGTCTGCCAATTCATTGATTTCGCCCCTCCTATGAATAAAAATGCTTCTATACTGAAAAATAAACTGATTTCTCGTCTATTATACAGAAATGTTTGACAAAAGCGGTTCTTTTGAGCAGTTTATATGACGGGAAAGAAATGACTTGATATAATCAATCTCTAAAAACCTTACGGGAGGCGAAAGAAATGGCCAGAAAATTATTCACACCGATTACAATTAAAGATATGACGTTAAAAAACCGCATTGTCATGTCGCCAATGTGCATGTATTCTTCTCATGAAAAGGACGGAAAATTGACACCGTTCCACATGGCACATTACATATCGCGCGCAATCGGCCAGGTCGGACTGATTATTGTAGAGGCGTCAGCGGTTAACCCTCAAGGACGAATCACTGACCAAGACTTAGGCATTTGGAGCGACGAGCATATTGAAGGCTTTGCCAAACTGACTGAGCAGGTCAAAGAACAAGGTTCAAAAATCGGCATTCAGCTTGCCCATGCCGGACGTAAAGCTGAGCTTGAAGGAGATATCTTCGCTCCATCGGCGATTGCGTTTGACGAACAATCAGCAACACCTGTAGAAATGTCAGCAGAAAAAGTAAAAGAAACAGTTCAGGAGTTCAAGCAAGCGGCTGCCCGCGCAAAAGAAGCCGGCTTTGATGTGATTGAAATTCATGCGGCGCACGGATATTTAATTCACGAATTTTTATCTCCGCTTTCCAACCATCGCACAGATGAATATGGCGGCTCACCTGAAAACCGCTATCGTTTCTTGAGAGAGATCATTGATGAAGTCAAACAAGTATGGGACGGTCCTTTATTTGTCCGTGTATCTGCTTCTGACTACACTGATAAAGGCTTAGACATTGCCGATCACATCGGTTTTGCAAAATGGATGAAGGAGCAGGGTGTTGACTTAATTGACTGCAGCTCAGGCGCCCTTGTTCACGCAGACATTAACGTATTCCCTGGCTATCAGGTCAGCTTCGCTGAGAAAATCCGTGAACAGGCGGACATGGCTACTGGTGCCGTCGGCATGATTACAGACGGTTCAATGGCTGAAGAAATTCTGCAAAACGGACGTGCTGACCTCATCTTTATCGGCAGAGAGCTTTTGCGGGATCCATTCTTTGCAAGAACTGCTGCGAAACAGCTCAATACAGAGATTCCGGCCCCTGTCCAATACGAAAGAGGCTGGTAATGCCCATAAGAGATATCCTGTAGAGGATATCTCTTTTTTTATTTTTAGAGAAACGATCGGCTAAGGTTCTCCGTCTCCCTAGTAGAACCAATTAGAGGAGATGACTCCAATGAAATCAGCTTGGATGGAAAAGACATATACAATTGACGGATGTGCGTTTCATACACAGCACCGGAAAGGATCAAGCGGTGTAACGATTGTCTTTGAGGCCGGCTATGGTACTTCTTCTGAGACGTGGAAACCATTAATGGCGGACATTGATGATGAATTTGGCATTTTCACATATGATCGGGCAGGCATAGGAAAAAGCGGGCAAAGCAGAGCTAAACGAACAGCTGAACAACAAGTGAAAGAATTGGAGAGTTTGCTTAAAGCAGCTGATGTAAAGCCTCCTTATTTGGCTGTTTCACACTCATACGGAGCTGTCATCACCGGTTTATGGGCCTGCAGAAACAAGTATGATATTATCGGCATGGTCCTTCTTGACCCAGCTTTAGGCGATTGCGCCAGCTTTACCTTTATACCCGAAGAAATGCACAAATCACATACGAGAAAAATGATGCTTGAGGGCACACATGCAGAGTTTTCAAAAAGTCTGCAGGAGCTCAAAAAGCGGCAAGTCCACTTAGGAAACATGCCTCTCCTTGTGTTGTCATCAGGAGAACGGACTGAGAAATTCGCTGCTGAACAGGAGTGGCAAAACTTGCACAGCAGCATATTGTCTCTATCTAACCAAAGCGGCTGGATTCAAGCTAAAAACAGCTCCCACAACATCCATCATGATGAACCTCATATCGTTCACTTGGCTATTTATGACGTATGGTGCGCAGCGTGCCAGCAGGCCGCTCCTCTTTACCAGGCAGTCAATTAACGTAAAAAAAGACCGGGCCGTAAGGGATTCCCGGTCTTTTATATTATTTTGTTTCACGGTGAAGGGTATATTTCTTTAAACGCGGTGAATATTTTTTCAGCTCCAAACGGTCTGGATTGGTGCGTTTATTTTTTGTTGTGATGTAATTTCGGTCTCCCGTTTCAGTGCAGGCTAAAGTAACATTTACTCTCATAATTAACATCTCCTTATAAAGCGTAATGATTACGTTTTATTATACAACGTCATCACAAATTGTCAAATAAGAGCTCCGCCTTCAGCCTCGCGGGACGTTTACCTCTAAGAAATCATATGCCGCCACGCTATTGGGGAAAACGTCAACCGCTTCTTTTTGAAGCTCCAAAGAAGCATCTCCCTGGTATCTTGCGCTGATATGGGTTAAAATGAGCTGCTTCGCTCTTGCTTCTTTCGCTGTTACAGCCGCTTGTTCCGTTGTACTGTGATAATAATCATAAGCAAGTTTACGGTCTTCCTTAGCAAAGGTTGTTTCATGAACAAGCACATCACAATCCCTCGCAAGCTCTTTTAGTTTGTCACTTACTCTCGTATCACCGGAGAACACAACAGATCTTCCCTTTTTGGGAGGCTCCAGAAAATCATTCCCATTGATGATTCGTCCGTCTTCAAGCGTTACCGTTTCGCCTTTTTTGATTTTCTGATATACAGGTCCGGGCGGGATGTTCATTTCTTTTAATACATCAGCCTTCAAGGAACCCGGTACGTCTTTTTCCTGCACACGGTACCCGAAAGCTTCCACTCCATGAATAACAGATACCGCTGTGACAATAAACTGATCGTCCTCAAACACGATTCCTTCTTCAATTTCCTGGATCGCAAGCGGGTATGTCAAATGGGTCTTCGTGACGGCAAGGCTTGTTTCAATAAACGCCTTGATCCCTTTAGGTCCGTACACTGTCAGCTCGTCCTCTCCGCCTTGAAAAGAACGGCTCCCCAGAAGCCCCGGAAGTCCGTATACATGATCGCCGTGCATGTGTGTAATAAAGATTTTCTCTATTTTACGAGGTTTAATCGTTGTATGTAAAATTTGATGCTGTGTGGCTTCCCCGCAGTCAAAAAGCCATACCGAACGCCTTTCTTCAAGCAATTTTAATGCTACAGAGGTGACGTTTCTCGCCTTGGCGGGAATGCCGGCTCCCGTCCCTAAAAAAAGTAATTCCACGTTTCCTTCCTCCTACTAGAACCAGATACCTACAAGAATACAGGATCAAGCGCAAAATGTGAATCTTGCCTCTGAAAAGAACAATCCTTTCGTGCTAGAAACATTTTTTCAGCATTCTGCTTAAAAAAGGGCTTAAATGTTTGCTTTCGTTGAATTTTAGATTTAAAATGAAGGAAATATACGGGGTGTACTAAAATAAAGCTTCGAATAAAGTGAGGTACTTTTAGTGAAAACAAACCAACAACCAAAAGCAGTAATTGTTATATTCGGTGCAACTGGAGATTTAGCAAAACGAAAATTGTATCCGTCTATTCACCGTTTATATCAAAACGGACAAATCGGAGAAGAGTTTGCAGTGGTAGGAGTTGGAAGAAGACCTTGGTCTAATGAGGATCTTCGCCAAACTGTTAAAACATCCATTTCCTCATCTGCAGATAAGCATATAGATGATTTCACGTCTCATTTTTACTATCACCCGTTTGACGTGACAAACCCTGGTTCTTATCAAGAGCTTAACGTATTGCTTAACCAGCTGGAAGATACATATCAAATTCCTAACAACAGAATGTTCTACTTGGCAATGGCTCCTGAATTCTTTGGAACGATTGCAAAAACATTAAAATCAGAGGGTGTAACAGCTACAACCGGCTGGTCCCGCCTTGTCATCGAAAAACCGTTCGGCCATGATCTGCCAAGCGCACAGGCATTGAATAAAGAAATCCGCGAAGCATTTACGGAAGATCAAATTTACAGAATCGACCATTATCTAGGCAAACAAATGGTTCAGAACATTGAAGTGATTCGATTTGCCAATGCGATTTTCGAACCGCTTTGGACAAACCGCTACATTTCAAACATTCAAATCACATCTAGCGAATCACTAGGCGTTGAAGACCGCGCAAGATATTACGAAAAATCAGGCGCCCTTCGCGACATGGTGCAAAACCATATTATGCAGATGGTTGCCCTTCTTGCAATGGAGCCGCCTATCAAATTGAACACAGAAGAAATCCGCAGCGAAAAAGTGAAGGTGCTGAGAGCACTTCGTCCTATTGCAAAAGACGAAGTGGATGAATACTTTGTGCGCGGACAATATCAAGCTGGTGAAATTGACGGTGTACCGGTTCCTGCTTATACAGATGAAGATAATGTCGCTCCTGACTCCAATACAGAAACCTTTGTTGCCGGCAAGCTCCTGATCGACAACTTCAGATGGGCTGGTGTTCCATTCTACATCAGAACCGGAAAACGAATGAAAGAAAAGTCCACAAAAATTGTCGTTCAATTTAAGGACATTCCGATGAACCTGTACTACGGTAATGAAAACAACATGAATCCGAACTTGCTTGTCATTCATATCCAGCCTGACGAAGGCATTACGCTTTACTTAAATGCTAAAAAGCTTGGCGGAGCAGCACACGCACAGCCAATCAAACTCGATTATTGCAGCAATTGCAATGACGAGTTGAACACCCCTGAAGCATATGAAAAACTAATTCACGACTGTCTTCTTGGCGATGCAACAAACTTTGCACACTGGGATGAAGTTGCCCTTTCTTGGAGCTTTGTCGACTCTATTTCTGAAACATGGGCAGCAAACAAAACCTTATCTCCTAACTACGAATCAGGCTCAATGGGACCGAAAGTATCTGATGATCTTTTGGCGAAAGACGGCTTACACTGGTGGAATATATAATAAGAAGAAAAAAGCCGAAAATGTTTACAAGCATTTTCGGCTTTTTTGCAGCTGTCACAGAGGTATAGCACTCTCATTAATAACAAAACCCCCGAAGCTCTATAGCTTTGGGGGTTTCTATTGATTACTTCATCCATTCAGTATGGAAGATGCCTTCTTTGTCAGTACGCTCATAAGTATGAGCGCCAAAGTAGTCGCGCTGTGCTTGGATTAAGTTTGCAGGCAGTACGGCTGTGCGGTAGCTGTCATAGTAGGCTAATGCGCTTGAGAATGATGGCACCGGCACACCTTGGGCAACTGCAAGTGAAATCACTTGGCGAAGCGCTCCTTGATAGCTTTCTACAATATTCTTGAAATAGCTGTCAAGAAGCAGGTTGTCAAGCTCAGGCTCGCGATCGTAAGCTTCTTTGATCTTCTGAAGGAATGCCGCGCGAATGATGCAACCACCGCGGAAGATCATAGCGATTTCACCATATTTCAGATCCCAGTTGTATTCTTCAGAAGCAGCTTTCATTTGGGCAAATCCTTGCGCGTATGAACAGATTTTACTCATGAACAACGCTTTTCTGACCGCTTCAATCAGCTCTTCTTTATTTTCTGTAACAGGCTTCACTTCTGGTCCTGAAAGAAGTCCGCTCGCTTTTACACGCTCTTCCTTCATAGCTGAGATAAAGCGTGCGAATACAGATTCAGTAATAATCGGAAGCGGAACGCCTAAGTCAAGTGCGCTTTGGCTTGTCCATTTTCCTGTTCCTTTTTGGCCTGCTTTATCAAGAATCACATCAACAAGCGGTTTGCCTGTCTCTTCGTCTTTTTTTGTGAAGATGTCAGCCGTAATCTCAATCAGGTAGCTATCAAGCTCACCTTTATTCCATTCAGCGAAAACTTCATGAAGCTCATCAGCAGAAAGGCCCAGCACCTGTTTCAGAATGAAATATGATTCAGAGATCAGCTGCATATCTCCGTATTCAATTCCGTTGTGCACCATTTTTACGTAATGGCCGGCGCCGTCCGGACCGATATATGTCGTACAAGGTTCTCCGTCAACTTTTGCAGAAATGGCTTCAAGAATCGGTTTTACAAGCTCATGTGCTTCTTTTTGTCCGCCAGGCATGATAGAAGGTCCTTTAAGCGCCCCTTCTTCTCCGCCGGAAACGCCTGTTCCGATAAAATGAATGCCGCTTTCAGCGAGTTCTTTGTTACGGCGCTGTGTATCTTTATAGTATGTATTACCGCCGTCAATTAAAATATCATCCTTCTCTAGATGAGGAAGAAGAGATTGAATTGTCGCATCTGTTGCAGTTCCCGCTTTAACCATTAATAAGATTTTGCGCGGTGTTTCCAAGGATTGGACAAATTCTTCAATGCTGTAAGTGCCAACAACATTTTTTCCTTTTGCCTCCTGTAAAAACTCCTCAGTTTTACTGCTTGATCTGTTGTAAACAGAAACAGAAAATCCCCGGCTTTCGATATTTAAAGCCAGATTTTTACCCATGACCGCAAGTCCGATAACGCCGATTTGTTGTTTTGACATATTCTAACGTCCCTTCTGCAAACGTTTAATCATTTTAAAATTTAAATTAAAATAAAATGATATTTATAATAAAGAAATTACCATACATTCACCCTTTTTTTCAAGCGATTCAGCTTTTCTTTTCATCTTGAAAAAAATCTTTATTAAAGCTTGTTCCCTTTGTTTTGCTCTCCTCTTTTTTTAACGTTGCCCCTTTTCTGATCAGTTTGGTACCGTACTTTTTATTCAGCTTTTCCATCATCTGCTGAATGGGCTCATCCTTCGCATCTTCATTAAAGCTGAACAAATCGAGCTGTTTATAGGCCTGCTCTTTTTCTACTAAATCCGTTCCGGTAATGCCAAGCAGCCTGACAGGATTTTTATTCCAATGTTTAAAAAAGAGGTGCTCCGCTTCTTTCAAAATGTCATTTTTTTGATCAATCGGGTTTCTCAGCGTAGTGCTTCTTGTGATGGTTTTCCAATCCGCATATCTAATCATAATAAAAAGCTTCGAAGCCATGACTTCCTTGCGCTGTAAACGGTCACTCACAGAAGCGGCAAGCTTTCTAAAGACGCCTAACAGCTCTTCTTCATCACTGGAATCATGGGAAAGTGTCGATGAGTTGCCGACGCTTTTAAATTCATAAATGCGCTCCGGGTCAACCGGCGCATGGTGAATGCCATTTGCTTTATTTTTAAGGCGCGGACCGTTGATGCCAAGCAGGCGCTTCAGCGAGTGTTCATCAGCTGCAGCTAGCTCTCCGATTGTATGGATGCCGAGTCCCTTCAGTTTTTCCGCTGTCTTTTTGCCGACTCCGTGCATCTCTCCAACAGGAAGCGGCCACAGGATATCAGGCACTTGTCTCTTTCTTAAGATCGTAATTCCAAGCGGTTTTTTCATATCAGACGCCATCTTAGCGAGAAATTTATTCGGCGCAATCCCTATGCTTGACGGGAGCAGCAGCTCTTTTTGCAGCCTGCTTTGGATTTCTTTTGCCGTCTCCAGAGCGCGGCTGCTGTATGGTGTATCGGTCATGTCCATATAGCCTTCGTCGATGGAGACAGGCTCCACCAGGTCAGTATATTCACGAAGAATGGTAAACATCGCTCGTGAAGAGTTTCTATAGCGGTCAAAGTTCGGCGGAAGAACGATGAGCTCAGGACAATGGCGCTTCGCTTGCCAAACCGGCATCGTTGTTTTGACGCCGCGCGCTCTTGCTTCATAGCTGCATGTTACCACAATGCCCTTTCGCTCTTTTACGTTTCCGGCAACTGCGACCGGCTTTCCCCGGAGAGCCGGATCATATGCCATTTCAACCGACGCATAAAAGCTATTCATATCAATATGGAAAATAATTCGGCTCTTTCCCGGCATAAACAAATCTCCTTTTCGGTCATTAGACAACAGCTTGTACATATAGTAAAATGAAGCTATTGAATGGATGTGATGACAATGTTTGTGGAATCGATAAATGACGTTTTATTCTTAGTCGATTTTTTCACAATTATTCTTCCTGCTCTAACGGCAATCGGGATTGCATTTCTCTTACGGGAGTGCCGTGCGGGCGAGCAATGGAAATCAAAACGAACAGATGAACATCAGACGGTCTTTCACATTAACCGAACAGACTTTCTTATTATTATATATCATCGCATTACAACTTGGATACGTAAAGTCTTCCGCATGAATTCGCCTGTGAACGATGAGGAAGACGCCGGTTCTCTTCTTTTATAAACCGCATTTATAAAAAGGAGGAGAACAAAATTGTTAAAAACATATCAAAAACTTTTGGCTATGGGTATCTTTTTGATCGTATTATGCTCGGGCAATGCTGCATTTGCAGCGACTAATCAGGTGGGAGGCCTCAGCAACGTAGGTTTTTTCCACGATTATTTAATCGAACCGTTTTCCGCTCTGCTTAAGGGTGTTGCCGGGCTGTTTCACGGAGAATACGGACTCTCTATTATCCTCGTAACCATTATTGTGCGTATAGTTGTATTGCCTTTGTTTGTCAATCAGTTCAAAAAACAGCGCATCTTCCAAGAGAAAATGGCCGTTATTAAACCTCAGGTTGACAGTATCCAGGTTAAATTGAAAAAGACGAAGGACCCGGAAAAGCAAAAAGAACTGCAAATGGAAATGATGAAGCTGTATCAGGAGCATAATATCAACCCGCTTGCGATGGGCTGTCTTCCAATGCTGATTCAGTCTCCGATTATGATTGGGCTTTATTACGCGATTCGCTCAACACCTGAAATTGCGTCACACTCGTTTCTATGGTTCAGTTTAGGGCAATCTGATATTCTCATGTCCCTTAGTGCAGGGATTATGTATTTTGTCCAAGCCTATATCGCTCAAAAACTGAGCGCGAAATATTCCGCTGTCCCGCAAAACCCTGCGGCGCAGCAATCCGCAAAATTGATGGTGTTCATCTTCCCTGTGATGATGACGATTTTCTCGCTTAATGTTCCGGCAGCCCTTCCGCTGTACTGGTTTACAAGCGGACTGTTTTTGACAGTGCAAAACATCGTCCTTCAGATGACGCATCATAAAAGTAAAAAAACAGCCGCTCTTACTAAGTCGGTGAAATAAAAAAGCAACCCCGCGCGAAAAGCCGGGGTTGTTTTTTTGTTACTTGCAAAGCATACCGCGCCAAACAGTCTTGTTTATCATGGCTGAAGCAGAAATGGCCATCCTAAAAAATAGCCGTACCGTTTAAAAAGAAGGAAATCGGGAATACCTTTACTCACCTCCAACCGAAAGGAGCATATACGTTGACGGAACGCTTTCAGCAAAAAAATATTTCTGTACCTGATGGAATCTGGATCATGAGACAAACCTGGAATGATGTCTTATTTGCTCACTGGCCTGTTGATGTTTCTATCCTTCGCGTTTTGGTACCGTCCGCTTTAGAATTAGATACATATAACGGGCAAGCTTGGATCAGCATGCTTCCCTTTATGCTCACGAACCTAAGGGCGCGTTACCTTCCTGCCATTCCCGGTGCGCGTGCATTTCCTGAGCTTAACCTCCGCACCTATGTCACGTATAAAGGCAAGCCCGGCATTTATTTTTTTAGCTTAGATGCCGATCATCGGCTGGCGGTCCTTGGCGCTCGCACATTCTTTCATCTGCCTTATTTTTACGCGGATATGAAAGCCGAAAAAAACGGTGATGCCATTGACTATGTCAGCAAGCGGAAAAATGACAAAGAAGCAGCATTCCACGCCGCATACCGGCCCATTTCAGCGCCTTTTACAGCAGAAAAGGATTCGCTCGATTACTGGCTGACAGAACGATACAGGCTCTACACCACTTATCGCAATAAGCTTTATTACGAAGACATCCATCATCATCCGTGGCTGCTGCAAAACGCCGAAGCAGAAATTTCAGTCAATACGGTGACTGATGCTCACGGTATTACATTGCCGGAGTCAGACCCCTTGCTTCATTATGCTAAAAAACAGGATGTGTTATTTTGGCCGCTTAGGAAATGGAGCTAAAAAAACCCGATGCGGGAAATCGCACTCGGGTTTTCTTTTTTTATTTTGCCGCCTCTTCAATAATGGCAACAACCATTTCTGCCGTTTTAACGAGCTCTTCGATCGGCATTTTTTCATTTTTTGTATGGATTTGCTCATAACCGACAGCAAGATTGACCGTCGGGATGCCATGACCAGCGATTACGTTCGCGTCGCTTCCGCCGCCGCTCGTTTGCAGCTCGCTTGGACGTCCGATTTTAGCAGCCGCTTTTTTCGCGATTTCAACAACTTGGTCGCCGTCTTGATATTTAAAGCCCGGATACATAACCTCAATTTCGACTTCTGCGCGTCCGCCCATATCAGCAGCTGCCTCTTCAAAAGCAGCTTTCATTTTTTGAACCTGAGCTTCCATTTTCTCAGGAACTAAAGAGCGCGCTTCAGCAAGAATATGAACTTCGTCGCACACAATATTTGTTTGTGTGCCGCCTTCAAACCGGCCGATATTAGCTGTTGTTTCTTCATCGATACGGCCCAATGGCATTTTTGAAATGGCTTTGCTAGCGATTGTAATCGCTGAAATGCCTTTTTCAGGTTCAACCCCGGCGTGAGCGGTTTTCCCGAAAATTGCCGCTCTTACCTTCGCCTGTGTCGGCGCGGCCACAATGATATTTCCGACTTTTCCGTCTGAATCAAGGGCATAGCCGTAGGATGCAGTGATCATAGAACGGTCAAGAGCCTTCGCTCCGATCAGACCTGATTCTTCCCCTACTGTGATGATGAATTCAATCGTGCCGTGTTCAATGTTTTCTTCTTTCAGCACCTTAATCGCCTCAAACATTGCAGCCAATCCCGCTTTATCATCAGCGCCTAAAATCGTCGTGCCGTCAGTTTTGACGTAACCGTTCTCTACAACTGGTTTTACGCCGTTTCCGGGTACAACTGTGTCCATATGAGATGTAAAATAGATCGTATCTGTTTGTTTTGTCCCTTTTAGCGTGCAAATCAGGTTACCGGCTCCGTGGCCCGTGATATCCATTGTATCGTCTTCTTTAACGTCCACACCTAAATCAGAAAATTTTCGTTTCAGCACTTTGCAGATTTCAGCTTCGTGCTTTGTTTCTGAGTCAATTTGGACAAGCTCTAAAAATTCTTCCAGCAGGCGTTTTTCATTCACCATTTGTAAGTCCCTCCATATTAAAGCGGTATGTTACCGTGCTTTTTTTTCGGTCTCTCTTCTGTCTTATGTGCAAGCATATGAAAAGCTTGAATCAGTTTTCCCCTTGATTCTTCCGGCAAAATGATGTCATCGACCATTCCACAAGCGGCCGCTTTGTATGGGCCGGCGTTTTGCTTTTTGTATTCAGCTGTTTTTTCGCGTTTCGTCTTTTGCGGGTCAGCTGAAGCTTTGATTTCCTTTTCATACAAAATCGATGCCGCACCTTCTGGACCCATCACTGCGATTTCAGCATTCGGCCATGCAAACACAAGGTCCGCTCCGATCGCTTTGCTGTTCATGGCCACATAGGCGCCGCCGTACGCTTTTCTAATGATGAGTGTGACTTTTGGGACAGTCGCTTCAGCATAAGCAAACAATAATTTTGCTCCATGCCTGATGATTCCATTGTGCTCTTGCTGAATACCCGGCAGAAACCCCGGGACATCTTCGACAGTCAATAGCGGGATATCAAATGCGTCACAAAAACGGATGAACCTTGCTGCTTTATCAGCAGCGTCAATCGTCAGGCTTCCCGCCAGATGCTTCGGCTGGCTCGCCACGATGCCGATTGCTTTTTCACCCAGCCTTGCAAACCCAATGACAATGTTCTTCGCAAAAAATGGCTGAATCTCAAAAAAAGACTGCGGGTCAGCCAGCTCCCTGATTACCTTCCGAACATCATATGGCTTTGTCGTATCAGCAGGGACAAGACGGTTTAATAACGGTCTGGACGCCTCTTTCTCTGGCTTTGGCTCTGTTGTCCGGCCATTCAGCGGCAAATAAGACAGCAGTTTTCTCACCCCTGTCAGAACCTCCTTCTCCGTATGCCCGGAAAAGTGGGCGTTTCCGCTGACGGCATTATGTATCCCCGCTCCGCCTAAGCTCTCCGCATCAACCTGTTCCCCTGTCACTTTTTCAATCACCTTCGGGCCGGTAATAAACATCCGGCCGGTCTGTTCAGCCATAAATATAAAATCTGTGAGTGCCGGAGAATATACAGCGCCTCCAGCGCACGGCCCTAAAATAACCGATATTTGCGGAATGACTCCGGAATATAAGACGTTTCGGTAAAATATGTGACCGTATCCATCTAATGATAACACACCCTCTTGAATTCTCGCACCACCTGAGTCATTCAGCCCGATAATCGGCGCCTTATTTTTTGCTGCCAGATCCATCAAAGCGCAGATTTTCCTGGCATGGGTTTCGCCAAGCGCCCCTCCGTACACTGTGAAGTCTTGCGCAAATACATAAACTGAGCGGCCGTCAATTGTGCCGTACCCTGTCACGACCCCATCCCCTAACATGCGCTGTTCTCTTGTTAACACTTGACTTTCCATGAAGGGGTGTAATTCGATAAAGCTGTCCTGATCTAGAAGAAATATGATCCTTTCCCGAGCAGTGAGCTTGCCCTTTTGCCGCTGCTGAGCCAGCTTTTCCCGTCCTCCGCCTTCTTCTGCCTGCTTGCGTTTCGTGTATAAATGATCCATGTGCTCATTCATGCTCATTGTGTTGGTCTCCTTTCGGTTCACAAAGCTCTACAAGAACACCGTTTGTTTCCCGAGGGGAAATAAACGCGATCTTTTTCCCGTTCGCTCCCTGTCTTGGAAACCTGTCAATCAATTGAACATGCTGGTCAGACAATGCTTGAAGCTGTTCAGATAGGCAGTTGCACAAAAACGCAATATGATGCAGTCCCTGCCCTTTCTTCTCCAAAAATAAATGGACGGGGCTGTCAGCTGTCAACGGCTCTATCAGCTCAAGTTTGACGCTACCAGCTTGAAAAAAAGCAACATTCACCTTTTGCTCTTCAACCGTTTCTTGATGAAGAAATGCAAGCCCCAATACATTTTCATAAAAGCTTCTTGCATCTTTTATCGAAAAAACGGCTATCCCGATATGGTCAAGCCTGTTCATTTTCATCCCTGCTTTCGCTAATAGATATCGCTTGTCCGCCCATTCAAAACACGCTAAAATATAGACAGATTGTTTAAGGAGTGAAAATCATGTCTCAAAAACTGATGAAAAGCGTTTTGATCGTGATTTTGGGAGTTTTTATTCTTTCAACTGTACTCTCAGGAATCGTCATGTTTCTATAACGATAAAAAAGCAGGCGCCTTATTCAATGGGAATATCCTGCTTTTTTATCAGAGCTTTATGCTCGATGGCAATCTCCTCAAAAGAGCGGTTGTCGTCCGTGATCAGCACTCTCGTTCCTACTGGTATCGTTTGAAACAAATGAACAACCTCATCGTTATGCATACGTATACAGCCGTTAGACACAAATTTTCCTACTGATTTCTCTCGGTTTGTCCCATGAATTCCATAAATCCGCCCGTCCGTTCCTTTCGCGTCAAATCCGATCCATCTTGCCCCAAGCGGGTTATCAGGAGATCCCCCTTCAATATTTTTCTTTCTGTAGTAAGGATTTTCCGCTTTTACCGTTACCGAAAACTCTCCTTCAGGCGTCAAATCATCTGTTTTTCCAGTCGCCACACTATACACGCCTTCTACTTTGTTGTCGAGGATAACAGCAAGTTCATTTGTTCGCTTGTTGACAATAATATACGGATCACCCGGCAGCGGATTTTCGCCGAGCGGCCAAATCGGTGAAATCATCATAAAAATCGAACATAAGAAAAAACGCATAAGCTCCTCCTTTTTCATTAGGTTGACCAATGAAGGAAGAGCTCATGCGAATCATCCGAGTGATTTTTGCGCTTTTATTCCTTTAAAATAACTTTTAATCACTAAATATTGTTCCATTTCGCCGAGAAGATGGAAGAGAGCGGCCCTCGCTTCAAATTCCTCTCTAGTCGCAGGAAGCGGCATCTCCTCAAATTCTTTTCTCATGTCAGCAAGTCTTTTCAGAAATTTGTACGCTGTATTCCCAGGGTGTATCGCCTCCCGCAAATCATGAATAAATTCAGCGATCATTTTTCCCTGATCTACCGTAATGGAGATCGATGTCACTTTAGGGAGAAGGCGTTCGATAATTTCAAATTGCTTTTCTCTCATTTTAAAATAATGATAATGCAGATTTTCATAACGCAAAATGTGGTTTTGCACATCTCGATATGCCAGGTTTTTAGCCTCCGTAATGAGCTGGTGCGTTTCCGGAATTTCTTTTCCTGACCAATCTTGCTCACCAGTTAACAAATACCGTTCGATTTCTGCAAAAATGACAGCAAAGTTATCCTCTATCTTTTTGCGGTAAGCAATCAGTTTCCGGTCAAGACTAGGCATATACAAGTTCATCAATAGAGCGACGCCGATGCCAACCGTAATCAGCTGAACTTCATTCCAGATGAAAGCAAGCGTAATGCCGCCGGACATGTATAAATGAAGGATAATAACGGAACTGGTGACGATACCCTCGTTAATTTTTAACAGAACCGTTATCGGAATGAATATCAAAAGAAGCGCTCCGATCACAAACGGGTGGTAGCCAATAAGCTCGAAAAAGAGATAAGAAAAAACAATTGCCAGACAACATGCCGCAAAGCGGGCCCATGAGGCCTGAAGCGACCGTTTTTGTGTGATTTGTATGCACAAAATGGTGATGATTCCTGCTGATGCGAAGTTTTGCAAAT
Organism: Bacillus sp. SG20033; assembly: GCF_044570195.1. Lineage (NCBI taxonomy): Bacteria > Bacillati > Bacillota > Bacilli > Caryophanales > Bacillaceae > Bacillus > Bacillus sp. SG20033. Next base: position 2,568,104 of record NZ_CP172606.1, read on the forward strand.
GCAATAACTGGCTTATATAAATAGCCAAAGCTGTTCCTAGCGCGGTCTTTATTGTGCGATAACCAATTTTAAACATGTCGGACTCCATTTCTATTTGTTTCTTCAATAAAAAAGAAGAGGCGGCCAGCCTTCTTCTTTTTTATATTCTATAATATTTTCTCTAAAAAGTCCTGCGCTCTTTTGGATTTTGGCGACATAAAAAATTCCTTCGGATTGCCGTCTTCGACAATCATTCCTTGGTCCATAAACAGCACACGGTCTGCCACTTCTTTTGCGAAGCCCATTTCATGTGTGACAATCACCATGGTCATGCCGGTTTCGACCAGCTCTTTCATCACCTGTAGCACTTCTTTAACCATCTCTGGATCAAGGGCGGAGGTCGGCTCGTCAAACAGCATGATGTCCGGATTCATCGCAAGAGCCCTGGCAATCGCGACACGCTGTTTTTGTCCGCCAGACAAACGGTTTGGATAGTCATTTCGCTTTTCAAACAAACCGACTTTGCGGAGCAGGTCCTCAGCTTTCTCCTGTGCAGCCTGTTTTGTTTCTTTTTTTACATTGACAGGCGCGTACATGATGTTTTCGAGAACCGTTTTGTGCGGAAAGAGATGAAAATGCTGAAAAACCATCCCGATGTTTTCCCGGACCTTTAATGTGTTGGTTTTTGGCTTCGTAATCTCTGTGTCTTTTATTGTAATGGTTCCGCCGTTAGGCTTTTCCAACAGGTTTAAACAGCGTAAGAACGTTGATTTGCCTGAGCCTGAAGGACCGATCACGGCAACAACCTCACCCTCAGCGATTGTTGTTGAAATGTTTTTTAATACTTCGTGTTTCCCAAATGATTTTGACAGCTTTTCAACCTTAATCATTGGATTTCAGCTTCCTTTCTACAGCCTTGCCGATAAACGTTAAAATCAGGACAAGCACATAATAAATCAATCCCGCGATAATGAGCGGCTCAAGGTAATTGTAAGTGGCGGCGCCAGCTTGATATGCGCGTCTCATGACATCACCAAGCCCGATGACGGTAACGATCGCCGATTCTTTTGTTAACGTAATTAATTCATTCACAATTGCAGGTGATATATTTTTGAAGGCCTGCGGCAGCAGCAGATCCTTCATCATTTTTCCATACGGGACACCGAGTGCAACAGCAGCTTCTTTTTGCCCTTTATCAATGGCATTGATTCCGGCTCTAATAATTTCCGATACATAAGCGGCGGAATTCAAAGACAATGCGACAACCGCAGCCCAAAACTGGTCAATTTGAAATCCGAGCAGCTGAGGAAGGCCAAAATAGACAATCATAAGCTGCAGCACTAAAGGCGTGCCTCGGAACACTGATGTATAAAAATCAGCGATCCAGATAAACGGGCGGAATGTGCTGATCTTGCATAAGCTTAGCACAATACCGAGTATAAGTCCGATAATAGCAGATACAACAACAATTTTTAATGTAATTGCCAAGCCTTCTAATATAAAAGGAATTTGGGGGATCGTTGCTGAAAAATCCAAATTCATAGCCTTTGTCTCCTTTTCTTACAGGAAAAAAGTTTCCTATTCAATAAAAAGGCTCAACGAAAAAGTTGAGCCGCTTTTTTTACTTCTCGCCAGTGAACCATTTTTTCTTCAATTTCTCAAGCTCTCCGTTATCTTCCATTTCCTTGAGCGCTTTATTGAATTTGTCTGTCAGTTCACTGTCCTTTCTGAAAGCAATTGCTGAACCGGCTTCTTCCGCTTTCGCATCAGGAATCACAAAGCCTTGCAGGTCATCATTTGATTTGAAATACCCTTCTGCAACAATGTCTTCAATAATCGCGGCATCGAAGCGGTCAGATTTGATTTCCTGCACCAAATCAGAAATTCTGTTGCGGTCTTCTGTTTTAAAACCATATTCCGGAGAAAGCTCTTTCCCCTTCTCTTCCTGAATAGAGCCAAGCTGAACGCCAACTGTTTTTCCTTTCAGGTCTTTCAAAGATTGAATGCCGCTGTCTTTTTTGCTGACAATCATATGGTTCGCTGTGTAATACACATCTGAAAAATCAACTTGTTTTTTACGCTCAGGCGTTGGTGTCATTCCTGACAGAACGAGATCCACCTGTTTTGATTTAAGCGCTGTAATTAAGCTGTTGAAGTCCATATCCTGCACTTCAATTTCATAGCCTGCCTTCTTCGCCAGAGCTTTTGCCAGCTCTACATCAAAGCCGACAATATTATCGCCTTCTTTATATTCAAACGGTTTGTAATCCGCCGAAGTACCCATAATTAATTTTTTCTTGCCACCTTCTGAACCTGAATTGCTTGAGCCGCAAGCAGATAATGCAAAGGTAATGCAGGCAGCTACAAGTAATAAGAGCCATTTTTTCATGATCCATTTCCCCCATATTCATTACTTTTGGTGTATTTGAATATTTATTCGTTAATTTGTATTTTAAACAGTTTCTTATTTTTATGCAATACTATTTTTAAAAATTATCTTCAAGCTTATCTTTCCAGTGATCTCTTTTTGATATTACTAGATAAAAATAAAATCACTGTACAATCCGATTGAATAATCCCTTAATATTTATTCATATACTCTTGGAAATTTATGCACAAAAAAACCCGGGCCGCTTTGAGCATCCGGGTTGTTCGTCTTATACTTCTTCACAATATTCTTCAAAGGCTTCCTGCAGCTTTGCCACTACGGCCATCGGCTCATGGCCTTCAATTTCATGACGCTCTACCATTTTCATGATCTTTCCGTCTTTCAAAATCGCAAAGGACGGAGAAGATGGCGGATAACCTTCAAAATAGTCACGCGCACGCGCTGTCGCTTCTTTATCCTGTCCGGCAAAAACGGTGACGAGCTGATCAGGTCTTTTATCATAGTGAACGGAATGGTAGGCTGCCGGTCTTGCAATTCCTCCGGCGCATCCGCAAACAGAGTTTACCATGACAAGCGTCGTTCCTTTTTTCGTAAGTGCCTCATCCACCTCTTCAGCTGTTTTCAGCTCAGTGTATCCGGCAGCTGTTATTTCTTGTCTCGCTTGGCGGACAATATCATTCATAAATAAATTAAAGTCCATATTCAATGAAGACCTCTCCTTTTTCATCATCTGTTCTTATGATAGCAAGGAAACGTCCATATCGGCAAATGACTTTGCTTCGCCGTGCACTTTTTTTGCTCTTCGTTTACTGCTTACAGAAAAAGGGGATTATATAACCAGAAGTAAAATAAAGGAGCAGTTGTATATGAGCCACCGGAAAGCGTTACTGATTCATAACGGAAATGCCGGCAACAAAAATATAGAAAAAGCACTTGGTGCTGTCGTGCCGGTTTTATCTCACCATTTAGATGAGGTGATTATTAAACAGACAAAGAAAAAGGATGATGCGTATCATTTTTGCCGATCCATTGATGATTCTGTCGACACCGTCTTCATTCTCGGCGGCGACGGCACGATCCATCAATGCATAAATGCTATCAGCGCTCTAGAAAGAAAACCCGCGGTCGGAATTTTGCCCGGAGGCACGTGCAATGACTTTTCAAGAGTGCTTGGCATCCCTCAAAATCTTGCAAAGGCAGCGGAAGCACTTATGTCAGGAAAAAAAACCAGCGTAGACGTATGTCAGATGAATGACCGTTATTTTTTGAATTTCTGGGGGATCGGCTTAATTGCAGAAACGTCGAATCAAATCAACGAAACGGAAAAAGCATTATTGGGAAAAATCAGCTATTTTACAAGTGCCTTGCGAACCGTCTCATCCGCTGCATCGTTTCCGATGACATTAAAAATTGATGGAGAAGAAATTAAAGAAGAAGCCGTTATGCTGCTTGTGATGAATGGTCAATATATTGGAACGAATCGAATTCCTCTCCCCGATGCCAGTATTGAAGACGGCTTACTTGATGTTCTCATATGCCGCAACACCAACCTCACCGCGTTGCGGGAGCTGATGAGCATGGAACAAGGCTCAATTGATCGTTTTACCGGAGAGTTGTCCTATGTCCAGGCCTCCCGTATCGAGATTGAAACAGACACTGCCAAAAAGGCGGATATGGATGGAGAAGTTTATACACATACACCCGCAGTCATTCAGGTCCTGCCGCAGCATATCGACATGCTTGTTCCCGCAAATGAATAACTGTCATAAGGCTTTAGAAAGATTTTGCAAATCCGTTGACTCTCCCCTAGGAGGAGGTCTTACAGTATAAGGGATACACACTTGAAAAAGGGGAAGTCATATGGAGAAGAAAAATATTACCTTAACGATATTATTAACCAATTTATTTATTGCTTTTTTGGGGATCGGGCTTGTGATTCCAGTAACGCCGACCATTATGAATGAATTGCATTTATCAGGGACTGCGGTCGGCTATATGGTTGCCTGCTTCGCTATTACACAGCTCATTGTCTCACCAATAGCCGGACGATGGGTTGATCGCTTCGGACGCAAGATCATGATCGTGATCGGCCTATTGTTCTTTAGTGTGTCGGAGTTTTTATTCGGCATTGGAAAAACAGTTGAGATGTTATTTATCTCCCGTATGCTGGGCGGTATCAGCGCAGCCTTCATTATGCCTGGGGTCACGGCTTTTATCGCAGATATCACGACCATTAAAACACGGCCAAAAGCGCTCGGTTATATGTCAGCCGCTATTTCAACAGGATTTATTATCGGCCCTGGCATCGGGGGATTTTTAGCAGAAGTCCATTCCCGGCTGCCTTTTTTCTTTGCGGCAGCTTTTGCACTGTTAGCAGCCATTTTATCAATCCTCACGCTGCGCGAGCCGGAACGAAACCCTGAAAATCAGGAAATAAAAGGGCAGAAGACAGGCTTTAAACGAATTTTTGCCCCCATGTATTTCATAGCTTTTCTCATTATCTTAATTTCGTCTTTTGGTTTAGCATCATTTGAATCTTTATTTGCATTATTCGTAGATCATAAATTCGGATTTACGGCCAGCGACATTGCCATTATGATTACAGGAGGAGCGATTGTTGGCGCCATTACGCAAGTCGTCTTATTCGACCGCTTCACAAGATGGTTTGGTGAAATCCATTTAATTCGGTACAGCTTAATTCTCTCGACGAGTCTGGTATTCTTGCTGACAACGGTACATTCATATGTTGCGATTCTGCTGGTGACAGTCACCGTATTTGTCGGATTTGATCTCATGCGGCCTGCGGTAACGACTTACCTGTCAAAGATTGCGGGAAATGAACAGGGGTTTGCCGGCGGTATGAATTCAATGTTTACAAGTATCGGCAATGTATTCGGGCCTATTATCGGCGGAATGCTGTTCGATATAGATGTAAACTATCCTTTCTACTTTGCAACGGTCACCTTGGCTATAGGGATTGCACTGACCATTGCTTGGAAAGCGCCTGCACATCTTAAAGCCAGCACGTGATAAGAAGCGTATTCTTTGTGTACTGTAAAGAATGCGCTTCTTCTTTATACTGATGATAGAAGGAGTGATGGCATGAAGGAATCGTATTACTCAATTGGGGAAGTTTCAAAACTGGCAAATGTATCGATTAAAGCGCTCCGTTATTACGATAAAATTGATTTATTTAAACCCGCCTACGTCGACCCGGATACCAGCTACCGCTATTATACAGATTCTCAGCTCATTCATCTGGATTTGATCAAATCATTGAAATATATCGGCACACCTTTAGAAGAGATGAAAAAAGCACAGGACTTAGAGATGGAAGAACTGTTTGCTTTTTATACAGAGCAGGAGAGGCAAATCAGGGAGAAATTAGACTTTTTATCAGCACTGGAGCAAACCATTTCATTGGTGAAAAAGCGGATGAAACGGCAGATGGAATATCCCGCGCTCGGTGAGGTTTTTGTTTTAGATGAAGAAGAAATACGGATTATTCAGACAGAGGCAGAAGGAATCGGGCCTGAAAACGTGCTCAACGCCTCCTACAGCAAATTAAAAAAATTTATCGAGTCAGCAGATGGATTTACGAACAATAGCTACGGCGCTACTTTCTCTTTTCAGCCCTACAACAGCATTGATGAAATGACTTACCGTCATATTTTCACGCCTGTATTGACGAATAAACAGATTTCATCAATTACGCCGGATATGGAAATCACAACAATCCCTAAAGGGAGGTATGCGTGTATCGCGTATAATTTTTCGCCTGAACATTATTTTCTCAACTTACAGAAGCTTATCAAGTATATCGCAGACCGCCAATTAACAGTTGTCAGTGATGTATACGAGTTAATCATACCGATTCATTACTCCCCGAAAAAACAAGAAGAATATCGTGTCGAAATGAAAATACGAATCGCTGAATAATAGAAAAAGAGCATTTTTTGAAACAAAACTTCAAAAAATGCTCTTTTTGCTTATTTAGTAAACAGATGTCTTCTCGTCAATCGATTCTAAAATTTGTTTCACACGTCCCAGGAATCGTCCGCACACGAGACCGTCAAGCACTCTGTGATCTAAGGACAGACACAGATTAACCATGTCTCTGACAGCAATCATGCCATTGTCCATGACAACCGGGCGTTTGACGATGGATTCTACTTGAAGTATCGCAGCCTGAGGGTAGTTGATAATGCCCATCGACTGAACAGAGCCGAACGAACCTGTGTTGTTGACGGTAAACGTGCCTCCCTGCATGTCATCTGCAGTGAGTTTTCCGTCTCTTACTTTTTTAGCTAGGCCGGTAATTTCTTTCGCAATGCCTTTAATTGTTTTTTCATCAGCGTTTTTAATCACCGGAACAAATAAAGAATCCTCTGTGGCAACTGCAATTGAAATATTGATATCCTTTTTCTGAATAATTTTGTCCCCCGCCCACATGCTATTCATTTGCGGGAATTCTTTTAACGCCTGAGCGACCGCTTTTACAAAAAAGGCGAAGAACGTTAAATTAAAGCCTTCTGTCTTCTTAAAGGAATCTTTTATACTGTTGCGATATGCAACCATATTTGTGACGTCGACTTCCATCATCGTCCAAGCATGCGGAATTTCTGTTTTGCTTCGCTTCATATTGGAAGCAATTGCTTTTCTTACACCGGTGACAGGAATTTCTTTATCACCAGCTGCAGACGCAGGATATGACGTCTCTTCTTTTGGCTCAGGTTTTGATGCAGACTTCGGTGCAGGAGCTGCTGTTTTCGGCTCCTCAGCCTTCTGTTCTTGTACGCCGCCTGTTTCAATTAAGCGCTGAATATCTTTTCGTGTGATACGCCCGCCGGCACCTGTTCCTGTTACTTGTTCAACATCAATGCCGTGCTCTCCGGCCAAACGGAGTACAGCTGGCGAGTAGCGCTTTTTATTGGGCTGATCAGCTGCTTCGGCACTTTTTGCAGCAGGCGTCTCAGTGGCTTTTGAAGCAGCTGGCTGTTCTTGTTTTTGTTCAGCCGGATTCGCGCCTTCTGTTTCAATTTTGCAAATCACTTCTCCGACTTGCAGGGTTTGGCCTTCTTCTCCCACAAGCTCTGTTATCGTACCAGTAAAAGAAGACGGAACCTCTGCATTTACCTTATCTGTCATGACTTCCGCGATCGGATCGTATTTGTTCACTTTATCACCGGGGGCGACAAGCCATTTGCTGATCGTCCCCTCTGTTACGCTTTCTCCAAGCTGCGGCATCGTCATTTGTTCAATTGCCATGATTGTATCCTCCCTTACGTCTTTAAAACTCCGCTAATTCTCTCATCGCCGCTTCCACTTTATCAGGGTTGACCATAAAGTATTTTTCCATTGTCGGCGCATAAGGCATAGCCGGAATATCAGGACCTGCAAGCCGTTTGATTGGCGCGTCTAAGTCGAACAGACAATGCTCGGATATAATTGCGGCTACTTCGCTCATGATGCTGCCTTCTTTTGTATCTTCTGTGACCAAAAGAACCTTTCCAGTTTTGGACGCAGCTTCGATGATGGCTTCTTTATCAAGCGGGTAAACTGTTCTTAAATCCACCACATGCGCTGAAATGCCATCTTTTTCGAGACGTTCTGCAGCTTGTAAGGCGAAGTGGACACACAGGCCGTATGTGATCACTGTGATGTCGTCGCCTTCCCGTTTTACGTCCGCCTTGCCGATTGGCAGTACATAATCATCAGCCGGAACCTCTCCCTTTATCAGACGGTACGCCCGCTTGTGCTCAAAAAACAGCACTGGGTCTTCGTCACGAACTGCGGCTTTTAATAGACCCTTGGCGTCATATGGTGTTGATGGCATGACAATTTTCAGTCCGGGCTGGTTGGCGAAAATTGCTTCGACTGATTGAGAATGATACAGGGCTCCGTGCACGCCTCCGCCGTATGGCGCTCTGACGACAATCGGACAGCTCCAGTCATTGTTGCTGCGGTAGCGGATTTTAGCTGCTTCAGAAATAATTTGGTTGACTGCCGGCATAATGAAATCAGCAAACTGCATTTCAGCAATCGGTCTCATTCCGTACATTGCCGCTCCGATACCGACTCCTGCGATCGCAGATTCAGCAAGCGGCGTATCCATAACGCGCTCTTCCCCAAATTGTTCATAGAGTCCGGCTGTCGCTTTAAACACACCGCCTTTTCTTCCTACATCTTCCCCAAGGACGAAAACGCGAGAATCTCGTTCCATTTCTTCTTTCATCGCCAAATTGATTGCATCAATATATGACATTACTGACATTTGTTCTTCCTCCCTACTTCGCATACACATAATCAAGCGCTGACTCAGGAGCTGCATAAGGGGCGTTCTCCGCTTCATCCGTCGCTTCATTTACGATTGCCATAATTTCATCCAGCATGGTTTGTTCTATCTCATCGGACAGCAGGCCTGTTTCCTTTAAGTAAGCTTGATAAGTAAGCATAGGATCACTTTTTTTCGCTTCCTCTACTTCTTCACGGCCTCTGTAGCTGCTGTCATCGTCATCACTGGAATGTGGTGTAAGGCGGTAAGAAATCGTTTCAATTAATGTCGGGCCTTCTCCTCTGCGTGCCCTTTCGCGCGCTTCTTTGACCGCTTGATAAACTTCCAGCGGATCATTTCCATTCACAGTTACGCCAGGCATCCCATAGCCTATGGCACGGTCGGAAATGTTCTCACATGCGACTTGCTTATCGTAAGGCACTGAGATTGCGTATTTGTTGTTTTCACACATGAAAATAACCGGCAGCTTATGGACAGCGGCAAAGTTTGCCCCTTCGTGGAAATCGCCTTGGTTTGAAGACCCTTCCCCGAATGTAACAAAGGCTGCGATATCCTTTTTCTCCATACGTCCCGCAAGCGCAATACCGACTGCGTGCGGCACTTGCGTTGTAACCGGAGATGATCCCGTCACAATGCGGTTTTTCTTTTGTCCGAAATGTCCCGGCATCTGGCGGCCTCCTGAGTTCGGATCTGCTGCTTTTGCAAACCCGGACATCATTAAGTCCTTTGCTGTCATGCCAAACGCGAGCACGACACCCATGTCTCTGTAGTACGGCAATACATAATCCATTTCACGGTCAAGTGCGAAAGCCGCTCCTACCTGTGCTGCTTCCTGTCCTTGACAAGAGATTACAAATGGAATTTTGCCAGAACGGTTTAACAGCCACATTCTTTCATCGATTTTTCTTGCTAACAGCATGGTTCTATACATATCAACGGCTTCCTGATCAGTCAGCCCTAGTGCTTGATGTCGGTTTGTACTCATTCAAGCCCCTCCTTTATGCTTTTAAAAATGAATGGCTTTGCCATCTGCGGCAAGCGCTGCTTCCCCAATTGCTTCAGAAAGCGTTGGATGCGGGTGAATCGTTTGCCCGATCTCCCACGGCGTTGCGTCCAGCACTTTGGCAAGACCCGCTTCAGAAATCATGTCGGTGACATGCGGGCCGATCATATGAACGCCGAGAATATCATCTGTATCTCGGTCCGCTACGATTTTGACAAAACCGTCGCTTTCACCGTATACAAGCGCTTTTCCAATCGCCATAAATGGGAACTTGCCGATTTTGACATTATGCCCGTTCGCCTTTGCTTCGTCTTCGGTTAAGCCGACACTGGCAGCTTCAGGGCTTGAGTAAATGCACTTCGGCACAAGCGTCGGATCAAGCGGATGCGGATTGAGACCTGCAAAATGCTCAACAGCAATAATTCCCTCATGTGAAGCAACGTGAGCTAACTGCAGGCCACCGATTACGTCTCCAATTGCATAAATATGAGATTCCTTCGTTTGGCAGCTTTCATTGACTGAAATCATGCCATTTTCAGTAACAATATCGGTGTTCTCTAGGCCAATGCCTTCGATATTTGCCTGTCTGCCGATGGAAACAAGCATTTTCTCAGCAGAGTAGGTAACGGTTTCTCCGTCTTTTTCCGCTTGTATGCTGATATCATCTGATGTTTTTGTCATTGTGTCAGGCAGCACTTTTGCCCCTGTTATGAACTGGATGCCTTTTTTCTTAAGAAGACTTTCCATTTCTTTTGAAATCTCTAGATCTTCAGTCGGCAATATGCGATCCGCGTATTCAATAACCGTTACCTTCACACCAAAATCATGAAGCATAGACGCCCATTCGATACCGATAACCCCTCCGCCGACAATGATGATTGATTGTGGCAGCTCCTCCATTTGGAGCGCCTCATCTGAAGTCAGTACAGACTTACCGTCCGCTTCAAGACCCGGAAGCATTCTCGGTCTTGATCCTGTTGCAATGATCACTTGTTTCGGGATCAGCATGTCATTTTCTTCGCCATTTCCCCGCTCAACAGAAATTGTTCCCGGCAGCGGAGAGAAGATTGACGGTCCAAGGATACGTCCATATCCGGTGTACACGTCAATTTTTCCTTTTTTCATTAAATGATTTACACCCGCTGCAAGCTTATCAACAACGGCTTGCTTACGCTGCTGCACTTTTTCAAAGTTGAGGGACACGCCAGCCGTTTCCACCCCGAATTGATCGGCTTCACGAGCTGTCCGGTATACCTCTGCGCTTCTAAGCAGCGCTTTACTCGGGATACAGCCTTTATGCAGACATGTTCCTCCGAGTTTTTCCTTTTCCACAACGGCTGTTTTTAAGCCGAGCTGAGCGGCTCTGATGGCCGCAACATAACCGCCGGTACCGCCGCCCAGAATGACTACGTCATACTCAGTTGCCATGGTGACTCACTCCTGTCTGTCTATTCAATACGATATTGTTTGGATTGCTCTTCGCCCTGCAATACTCTGAGCGCCCCTTGGGCAAGAGACTGCAGTTCATTTTCACCCGGATAGACTAAAACGTCTGAAATCCAATCTATGTATGATCTGATAGCAGAAACAAAGCTTTTGCCGTACGCAAGGCCTCCCGTCAGCACAATCGCTTCAACTTCGCCTTTTAACGCCGCGCTGGCTGCCCCGATTTCCTTTGCTACCTGATATGCCATGGCATCATAAATGAAGCGGGCTTTTTCATCGCCCCCTTGAATCATCTGTTCTACTTTTACTGCATCATTTGTACCGAGATAGCCTAAAAGTCCGCCGGTGCCAACAAGCTTTTTCATGATTTCTTCTTTTGTATATTCCCCTGAAAAACATAGATCAACAAGATCTCCCGCAGGCACTGTTCCTGCTCGTTCAGGACTGAATGGTCCCTCGCCGTGCAGGCCGTTATTGACATCTACCACTCGCCCGCGGTCATGGACGCCAATTGTAATACCTCCGCCCATATGGGTAATAATCATTTTCATGTTCTCATATCGTTTGCCAAGAGAGGCTGCCGCTTTACGAGCGACAGCTTTTTGGTTTAACGCATGGAAAATGCTTTTCCGTTCAATTTCAGGCATGCCTGAAACTTTCGCAAGCACTGACATTTCGTCTACGACAACAGGGTCGACGATATACGAAGGGATATTCAGGCCATCAGCGATTTCCCGCGCGATAATGCCGCCGAGATTAGAAGCATGCTGACCGGCGTAGCCGCTTTTCAAATCCTCAATCATCTCATCATTCACCACGTAGGTCCCGCCTTCAATTGGCCGGAGAAGGCCGCCTCTTGCGCAGACTGCATCAAACTTTGAGATATTGATTCCCTGTTCATGAAGCGTTTCGAGAATATGGTTTTTACGAAATTCATACTGATCAATAATTCGGTCAAATCGCTGCAGCTCTTCTATGTTGTGTCTCAATGTTTTTTCAAAAATGCTTCTTTCGTTATGAAAAACACCGATTTTCGTTGAAGTTGAGCCTGGATTAATTGTGAGAATGCGTTTTTCGTCATGTAGCACTTTCATAACCTCCAGATCAATTTCTTAACGTCTGCTTAATACACTGTGGCCGTTTTGCAAAAACTGGCTTCTTGAGCGGCGCATGCGTTCAATTCGTTCCTCTGCCAAGCGGTCAGCCGCTAAATATGCAGGAATGCCGTCACGCTGAGAAATCTCTAGTACACGCTCGATATTGCCGTAAATGCCTTCAACTTTTTTCAATGCACGTTCTGCATTATAGCCGTAAAGCTCATCTGCCACGTTGATAACACCGCCCGCGTTAATCACGTAATCCGGTGCATAAACGATGCCCATTTCGTGAATTTGATCACCATGGCGTGTCTCTTTTAATTGGTTGTTAGCCGCACCTGCGATCACTTTCGCCTTCAGCTGTTTAATGGTGTCGTCGTTAATAGTTGCACCAAGGGCACACGGCGCATAAATATCGCAGTCTTGTGAATAAATGTCATCAGGATCTACAGCACGGGCGCCAAAATCTTCAACTGCACGCTGTACAGATTGTTTGTTGATATCCGTAACGATTAAGTTTGCTCCTTCTTCATGCAGGTGGCGGCAAAGGTTATAGGCTACGTTCCCAACACCCTGTACAGCAATGGTTTTTCCTTCAAGAGAGTCGGTTCCAAAAGCAGCTTTAGCTGCTGCCTTCATTCCTCTGTACACCCCGTACGCTGTGACTGGGGACGGATTTCCAGAAGAGCCGAAAGCAGGAGAAATCCCTGTGACATAGTCTGTCTCATCATGAATGATATCCATATCCTCGACCGTTGTGCCCACATCTTCAGCCGTGATGTATCTGCCGTTCAGCCCTTGAATATAGCGGCCAAACGCGCGGAACATTTCTTCATTTTTGTCTTTGCGCGGATCGCCGATAATGACTGTTTTTCCGCCGCCAAGGTTTAAGCCGGCCGCCGCGTTCTTATAGGTCATGCCCCTAGCCAATCTGAGCGCATCTTCAATTGCCGCTTCTTCATTTTCATATGTCCACATTCTCGTTCCGCCAAGCGCCGGACCAAGCGTTGTATCATGAATGGCGATAATCGCTTTTAATCCAGATTGTTCATCCTGGCAGAATACCAATTGTTCGTAATCGTATTTCTCCATATATTTAAAAAGTTCCATGTTCGTTCCTCCTAATGTGTGTATTCTTCAGATGCGCATATTGCCAGCGCAATGGAATACAGTTTATTTTCAGCAGAGTCCGCTCTGCTTGTTAAGGCAATCGGTGCTTTTGCTCCTGTAATGACAGCCGCCACGCTGGCCTTGGCAAAATAAATCAGTGATTTATATAAAATATTACCGGCCTCAATTGTTGGGACGAGAAGGATATCTGCGTTGCCCGCTACGTCTCCCGAAATTTTTTTCTGGGCCGCGGCAATTTGTGAAACTGCGTTATCCAAAGCAAGCGGTCCATCAACAATGCAGCCTTTGATCTGGCCCCTTTTGTACATTTGAGCTAGAGCAGCTGCATTCACGGTTGCTTCCATTTTTGGGTTCACCGTTTCGACCGCTGCAAGGGCAGCTGCTTTTGGCATATTGTTCCCTACTGCATGGGCCACATGAACGGCATTTTGCAAAATCTGCCGGAGCTCTTCCAGCGAAGGAGCAATATTCATTGCCGAATCTGTCACAAACATCAGCCGGTCAAAATCCGGTATATCGAAGACAGCCACGTGGGAAAGGACACTTGCTGATCGAAGCCCCTCCTGTCTGTTCAATACCGCTTTAAGCAAAACAGAAGTCGGCACATTGCCTTTCATTAAAACGTCCGCTGTTTTATGATGCACAGCACGAACCGCTAATTTCGCCGATTCCTCAGGAGTATCAGCATGGACGATTTCCACTTGATGCCCTTGCATGGATGATGTCAGCTCGTTCAGTTTTGTGCTGTCGCCCGTTAACAAGAAACGGGCGGATAGGTGCTCGGCTGCCAGCTTTACAGCCCGGATCACTTCCTCATCCTCAGCATGAGCAACCGCAATGGTCTTATTTTTGTGTATCGACGCTTTGCCGATTAAATCTTTCAGCTTCATCTGTTACCACCTTTCTTGTTTCGACTCCGCCTTTTATTATGCAAGTTCCATGCCAGCTCTTAAGGGTGCTGTCATACCAGATATATCGAAACATTCGTGCAGATGTTTGCGTTTATTCTGCAAATTATTGCATGCCTTCATTTGCAAGGCCATATTTATCCATTTTGTAATATAAGTTCCGAATGCTGACACCGAGAGCTTTTGCTGTTTTTGTCCGGTTAAAATGATGCTTTTCAAGCGTTTGCTGGATCAAATGTGCTTCAAATTTTTCTACTGCGACAGACAGCTTTTCGCCTTCAATATCCGGAAAGTCAAAACCTGTTCCCTGGTCTGTGTCATTTTCTTTTTGCTCAAGTTCGAATACAGGCAAGTGATCTTTTTCAATCCATTCCATATGCGGATTCAGAAAAATCATGGCTCGTCCAAGGACATTTTCAAGCTCCCGGACATTCCCAGGCCAATGGTAGGCAGATAAGGCGCGCAAGGCTTGCTGTGAGAGCCCTTTTACATTCCTGCCGTAATCCCGGTTGATCTTTTGGATAAGTCTGACGCTCAATGCTTCAATGTCCTCCAACCGCTGCCGCAAAGGCGGGATGGAGATCGGATAGCGATTGATCCGGTAATACAGGTCTTCCCGGAATGTTCCGTCCGCCATCGCCTTTTCAATATTTACATTTGTCGCCGCGATCACTCTGACGTTGACAGGGATCGCTTTCGTGCCGCCCACTCTGACGATTTCCTTTTCTTGAAGGACGCGTAGCAATTTGGCCTGCATATTTTGTGTCAGCTCACCGATTTCATCTAAGAAAATACTGCCGTTATTTGCTTCCTCAAATAAACCCTTTTTACCGCCGCGCTTCGCTCCTGAAAACGCACCATCCTCATAGCCGAACAATTCTGATTCGAGCAGGTTTTCAGAAAGGGCTGCACAATTCACGCGAATAAATTTATTGTATTTCCGGTCACTTTCGTTATGGATGGCATGGGCGAACAGTTCTTTTCCTGTTCCTGATTCCCCGCGCAGCAAGATGGTTGCCGGTGTTTTCGCACCGAGCTTCGCCTGCTCAAGCGCAACCAGCATTTGCTCGCTTTTGCCGATAATGTCGTCAAACGTGTATTTCGCTTCAAGCGTGCGAATAATTTGTCTGGCGCGATTAAGCTCCGCTGTCAGCATTTTAATTTCGGAAACATCGTGAATCACGCCGACGCTGCCTTTCAAAATCCCGTCCACAATCACCGGTGCTACATTAACGATCACTTCTTTTTCATTCGGGCCGACCTTCATTCTGACACCGCGGACAGGACGTCTTGTTTCAAGCACCTTTAAATGCATGCTTTCGCCTTCGGAAATATCAGTGTTTGCAGGCTTGCCGATGACTTCTTTTTCAGAAAGCCCCGTCATTTTCGTATACGCTTTATTGATTAGCAGGCCGATGCCGTTTTCATCAACGACAGAAATCGCCTCATCGGAGGATTGAATAATCGCCTCCAGCATCGTACGGACCTGCTTTAAGTTGGTCACTTCCTCTGCCAGCTCGACCGCATCAGTGATATCTTTAAACACACAAAGAGCCCCGAGCAGACGTCCGCCTTCATCAATAATCGGCAGTCTTGTGGTCACAATTTGCAAATGATCGCCTAACAGTTGCTTCTGGTTGTATTCAGGCACTCTTGTTTTTAAAATCCGCGGCATCTTAGTGCTCGGAATCACTTCTTTTATTGGGCGCCCAATGACTTCCTCACGTTTTTTTCCGACCATTTTTTCGGCCATATGGTTAAAGAGAATGATTTCTTCATTGATATCAATAAAAATCATTCCATCATGGGTGGAATTAAAAATTCTGTCATATTTATAGGTTTGCTCTTTTAGCATTTGAATCAGGTGCTGCTTTTCTTCCATCAGCTGAAAAACGATGTATGCCATTTTTCCCGGCATGACAATGGTATCTTCATGCTTTCTTTGAAGGAGCTCGTCAAACACGGCTTGATCGCCGGTGGTATGAATGACGATATCCGGTTTTTGTTGTATGTAAGGTTTCCAATCAGATGATACGGCAATCCCATACTGTTCTGCTTCTTTCAATCCCGGCGCCTCGGGGTCTTTGTCAACTACGGCAATGATATCTATGATGGCTGTTTTAATCAGAATATGTAATAACGCCGTTCCCCTTTTGCCGGCACCTACTATCAGTACCTTTTGCATCCCGATACCCCTTTGTATGAAAAAATTTGCACACCTATTTATTCCGTTGCAATAATTTGCACAACCCTATGTTACCACGTTTTCTTCTCTTGACAAAATATTTTTTCCGCTGGACAATAAAGGAAATGAAAAGATAAAGGGGTTTTCTGAAGATGAGCCGACTTCTTGCGCTTTTAATATTAGTCATCCCCGGGGCTATTTCTGCTTTAGGCATTAAACTGATGAGAGATACACTTTTCGGCCATACAATCAAGCCATTTTCAGCTCTTTGGCTCCAAGGGTTGTCAGGATTCATCTTTTTTGCGATCGGCCTCTATGTGCTGGCCGGGTTCATTTTATACAGAGACAGAAAACGCAATCAAGTCAGCCCGCGATTCAGAAAACGATAGCTGCAAAAAAGCCGGAGAATGCTCCGGCTTTTTTTGTTGCACTATTCGTCAGGCAAAACGGTCTTGGCAATCGTTTTGTCTAACGCTTCATAATCATAATAAGAAATCGTATCGTACAGTTCTTTTCGTGTCTGCATATCATGAAGTCCTTCTTTTTGTGAGCCGTGCTCCTTCATCAAACCAAACATCCGCTCACAAGCTTTTGCCGCCGCTCGAAGCGAGGTGACAGGATATATCACCATGTGAAACCCCATATCTTCGAATTCATCGGCACGATAATATGGCGTTTTCCCAAATTCAGTCATATTCGCAAGGAGCGGAACGGGGATACGATCAGCAAACTGGCGGAATTCATTCTCCGCCTGTAGCGCTTCCGGGAAAATTGCGTCCGCTCCCGCCTCAATGTAAGCCTCTGAACGTTTTATTGCGGCATCAAGCCCTTCCTGCGCCCTGGCATCAGTACGGGCAACAACAATAAGGGAGGGTGCCGCTTGTTTAATGGCTTTTATTTTTTGCGCCATTTCCTTTATCGGAACTAGCTGTTTGCCATTTAAATGTCCGCATTTTTTTGGGAGCTGCTGGTCTTCTATTTGAACGGCTGCTACCCTGGCTTCAAGCATCTCCCGGGCTGTTCGGGCGGCATTTAAGACACCGCCAAATCCCGTATCGATATCCACAAGTAAAGGCAGATCAGCTGCACGCACAAGATCTTTGGCCCGTTCAGCTATCTCTGCCGATGTGATGATCCCTAAATCAGGCAGCCCCCTGCTGGCTGTATAGGCAGCACCGGACAAATAAATAGCAGAAAAACCGGCTTCTTTCGCAAGCAAAGCGGCCATCCCGTCATGGGCGCCGGGAATTTGAAGAATGTCCGGTGCTGACATCAGCTTGCGGAAACGCCCGGCAAGCTCCTCTTGTGACGATTGCTTATTGACGATCCACGACATGAAACAAATCCCCCTTTTACATGCAGAACATGTCTACGAATTCATTTACGCGCATCGTTTGTAATGTCTCATAGCTGGTACAGCGCTCATAAATGTGTTTGTGCTGTTTATCAGGAAAATGGGTTTTGAGATTGTCAGAAAACTTTTCCAGCAGTTTCGGCACTGCTTCCTCTCTTCGAAAACGATGGCCGAGGGGAAACTCACATTCCACCATTTCCGTGCTCGTTCCGTCTTTAAAATGAACCTGAACTGCATTTGAGATGGAACGTTTATCAGGTTTCAAATAATCCTCGGTATATGTTTTATTTTCAGTCACTTCCATTTTATCACGAAGTTTATCTATTCTCGGATCACTCGCTGTTTCAGCTTCATAATGCTGTGCCGTGATATCACCAAAAAGCAAACCAATTGCTGTAATGTATTGGAGGCAGTGATCACGGTCTGCCGGATTGTGGAGCGGGCCTTTTTTATCAATGATTCGGATAGCGGATTCATGCGTTCTGATGACAACTCGGTCAATCTCATCAATCCGGTTCTTTACCTGCGGGTGAAGAATGACGGCGCACTCCGCCGCTGTCTGGGCGTGAAATTCCGCAGGATAAGACACTTTAAATAACACATTTTCCATGACATAAGCGTCGAGCGGACGGGCAAGCTTGATCTCTTTCTTATTGAATAAAACGTCTTGGAACCCCCAACCCGGTGCACTCAAGGCTGTCGGATAACCCATTTCCCCTTTTAACGACATCAGCGCCAAATGAACACCTCTGCTCGTTGCATCTCCTGCCGCCCATGATTTACGCGAGCCTGTATTTGGTGAATGGCGGTATGTCCTCAATGCTGCATTGTCAATCCATGCATTCGAAAGCGCATTTTTGATTTCTTCTCTTCCGCCGCCCAAAAGCTTTGCCGCAACAGCGGTTGTCGCAACTTTGACAAACAGCACATGGTCAAGGCCAACTCGATTTAAGCTGTTTTCTAACGCCAGCACACCTTGGATCTCGTGTGCTTTGATCATCATCTCAAGTACGTCGCGTACCGTTAACGGCTCTTTTCCTTCAGACAGCCTGACTCTTGATACATAATCAGCAGCGGCAAGGATTCCTCCCAAGTTATCGGATGGATGCCCCCACTCCGCCGCCAGCCACGTATCGTTGTAATCGAGCCAGCGAATCATGCAGCCGATATTAAACGCTGCCCTCACAGGATCGAGAACATATGACGTTCCCGGCACTTTGCTTCCATTCGGCACAGTCGTTCCTGGAACAATCGGGCCAAGCAGCTTTGTGCATTCCGGATACCGTAGCGCCAAGATCCCGCAGCCCAGGGTATCCAGCAATACATGCCCCGCTGTTGTATACGCTTCGGCACTAGTAATCTCTTTCTCAAGCACATAGTCTGTGATTTCTTCGATAACACGATTTGTTTTCGGCATTCTACCAGTTCCTTTCATGGTTTTGTTTGATATCGCGGGCCCATGTAACTGACACGGGGACGGAAGAGCCGATTATTGGCATGCTGTTCGATCACATGGGCGCATAAACCGGACGTTCTCGCGCTGAAAAAGATCGGCGTATATAAAGGAATCGGTATGCCGAGCATCCAATACACTGGGGCAGCATAGTAATCCAAATTCGGGTAAAGCCCTTTTTCCTTCTCCATCAGCCGTTCACCCGCTTCGCACATCTCATATAAACGATGGTCACCGGCTTTATCGCATAATTGCTGCAGCGCCTCTTTCATCATGAGTGCTCTCGGGTCCATTTTTTTCATATACACCCGGTGGCCGAAGCCCATGATTTTTTCTTTTCTTTTCAGTTTTGTTTGCAGAAGCTGCTCAAAATCAGATGTCGTTTTTGCCTCCAAAAGCAAATACATCACAGCTTCGTTTGCTCCTCCGTGAAGATTCCCTTTCAGGGAAGCGACAGCCCCAGTCAAAGCCCCATAAAGATCTGAATGTGTAGATGCAATGACCCTGGCCGCAAAGGTTGAATTCGGCATCTCATGCTCACTGTACAGGACGAGCGACCGGTCAAAAATCTGTTCTTCCAATGAAGACGGCAATTTCCCTGTCATCATGTAGAGAAAATTCGCACTGTAGGATAGGGTTTGAAGCGGAAGAATCGGTTCTTTCTTATTAATGATCCTGTAGCTGGCAGCAGTGAGGGCAGGCATTTTCCCAAGAAGCTGATAGGCGCGTTCTTTGTTTGCGGAAGGAGACCGATCATCAATTTGCCGATCATAGCCAGCAAGTGCCGACAGGCCGGTACGCAGACTATCCATTGGATGAGTGTCCTTAGGGAGCAGCTCAAGCAGACGGAGATGATCAGCAGGCAGGCTTGAGGCACTGTTTATTTTACGTTCCAGCGTTTCCATTTCACTTTCTTCTGGCAGCCTGCCCTCCAGCAATAAATGGACAAGCTCCAGATAGCTTTTTGTTTCAGAAAGTTCTATTAAATCATAGCCTCGTATCAAAATCTGGCTGGACTGGGTGTCAAGATAAGAAATATGAGTTTCTGCCGCAATCACACCGTCCAACCCTGGAGAATATTGCTGTTTCTCCTCCATATCCTCAACCTCCGTTTTTGCGTTTTTTGTCTATCAGGTTCCGCCAAGCAAATACTTGGAAATAATCAGTCTTTGAATCTCATTCGTCCCTTCATAGATTTGCGTCACCTTTGCATCGCGAAGCAAGCGCTCAACTGGATAATCCTTCATATAGCCATATCCCCCATAAATTTGAACGGCGTCTAACGCCGCCTTTACGGCTGCATCGGAAGCAAATTGTTTAGCCATAGACGCTTCTTTTCCACAGTTTAGGCCGCGGTTATGAAGGTCTGCAGCGTGGTAGACAAGATGTCTTGCCGCCTCAGCTCTAGTCGCCATATCAGCCAGCTTAAATGATATGCCTTGATTGGCTGCAATCGGCCTTCCAAATTGCACTCGCTGCTTCGCATAATCAACGGCATGCTCAAGAGCCGCCTCTGCAATTCCGAGGGCCTGTGCCGCAATGCCGATCCGGCCGACATTTAAATTCGCCATGGCAATGTGAAAGCCATCCCCCTCTTTGCCAAGCAAATTGGCTTCAGGCACTTCTGCATTATCAAAAATCAGTTCCGTAGTATTGGAGCCATAAAGCCCCAGCTTTCTTTCTTTTTTTCCAACGGTAAAACCGGGTGTGTTTTTTTCAACAATAAAAGCCGAAATCCCGTGCCTGCCTTGATCTGGAGCTGTTAAAGCAAATGTGATATAGATATCAGCTGCTCCGCCATTCGTTATGAATATTTTCGATCCGTTTAATAGATATTTGCCGTTCTTTTTGATTGCTGTTGTGCGGAGGCTCCCGGCATCCGACCCCGAGTGAGGCTCCGTTAGTGCAAATGCGCCCAAATGGTCTCCTGACGCGAGCTTTGGTATATATTTCATCTTCTGTTCTTCGTTGCCGAAATACAGAATCGGATTCGTGCCGACCGAGGTATGAACGGAGAGAATCACGCCGACAGCCGCGCTGATTCTAGAAATCTCATGAATCGCCAAAATATAAGAAACAACGTCTGCACCGACACCGCCGTACTGTTCCGGCACCGGTATTCCCATCAGGCCGTGTTCACCCATTTTTTTGATCAGCTGAAAGGGAAATTCGTCCGTTTTCTCCATAATTTCCGCAGCGGGAGCAATTTCTTTTCGCGCAAAATCACGCACCATTTTTCGCATCATGACTTGCTCTTGGGTTACATGCAACTCGGCCACCCCCGGATGGAATAGACTTCAGGAAGTCCTCTCCTCATAGTCATAAAAACCGCGTCCGCTCTTTTTGCCAAGCCAGCCTGCTTTGACATACTTGCGGAGCAGCGGGCATGGACGGTATTTGGAATCGCCAAGGCCTGAGTGAAGGACTTCCATAATTGATAAACACGTATCCAGTCCGATAAAATCCGCTAATGCAAGCGGACCCATCGGATGATTCATGCCCAGCTTCATCACTTCGTCTATTGCCTCCGGCTTCGCCACTCCCTCATACACGCAATAGATGGCTTCATTAATCATTGGAAGAAGCACACGGTTGGAAACAAACCCAGGAAAATCATTGACTTCTACCGCTGTTTTCCCCATCTTTTTCGCTAATGCCATAACATCTAAGGCCGTTTCTTCTGATGTAGCCAAGCCGCGAATCACTTCAACCAGCTTCATTACAGGGACGGGATTCATAAAATGCATGCCAATAACCCGTTGAGGCCGGTTTGTTACAGCAGCGATTTCTGTAATAGGCAAGGAAGATGTATTGCTGGCCAAAATCGTATGAGGCGGGCACATGCGATCAAGTGTTTTAAACATCTCAGTTTTTGCCGCCATGTTTTCTGCGATAGCCTCAATCACAATGTCCGCATGCTCTGCCTCCTCAAGCGTTTGAGAAATCGAAATGCGGCTGATTACGCTCTTCACTTCCGTCTCGGTCCTTTTTCCTTTCTCAGCATCACGGGCCAGCTGTTTCTTCAGCCGTTTCAATCCTGCCTCCGCGGCCTCTGGATTCACATCATACATCCGCACATAAAAGCCCGCGTCGGCAGCTGTTTGAGCAATTCCGCTTCCCATCTGACCTGCGCCAGCTACCATGATTTGTTTGATTTCCATTCAAATCCCCTTTTTCATCATGTTTTAATGAACCTGCACTAAGACGGCGTCTCCCTGTGCTGCCCCGCTGCAAATAGCGGCAACGCCCAGACCCCCTCCCCGTCGCTTTAATTCATAAACAAGCGTCATGAGAATTCTCGCACCGCTCGCGCCGATCGGGTGTCCGAGCGCGATCGCACCGCCATTTACATTTACTTTTTTAAGATCGAAACCTACGATTTTTTCACATGTCAAAACAACTGAAGCAAAAGCTTCATTTACTTCAAACAAGTCAATATCTTGGACAGTTAAACCGTTCTTTTTCAGGAGCTTGTTAATGGCAAACCCCGGCGCTGCCGCCAGCTCGTGCGCTGGCATTCCCGTAGTTGAAAAACCAAGAATTGTAGCCAGAGGCCGTTTGCCAAGCTCAGCAGCTTTTTCCTCAGACATCAGAACGAACGCGCCGGCTCCGTCATTGACTCCAGGAGCATTGCCGGCTGTGATAGAACCGTCACTTGCATAAATCGGAGCAAGTTTCGCGAGCTGATCCAGACTTGTGTCACGGCGAATCGCTTCATCTTTATCAACAACGTTTGGTTTTCCTTTTCGACCGATCCAGTTGACGGGAACAATTTCATCCTGAAACTTCCCTTCATCGGCGGCCTTAGCTGCCCTTGCATGACTTCTCAACGCCCATTCGTCCTGCTCTCTTCGTGAGATTGCATATTTCTTGGCAGCTGTATTTCCGTGAACAGCCATGTGCACCTCGTCAAATGCGCACGTTAATCCGTCATACACCATTAAGTCCCTAAGCTCGCCGTCCCCCATCCGTGCTCCCCAGCGCCCGGCGGGAACGGCATACGGAATATTGCTCATGCTTTCCATCCCCCCCGCAACAAGTATGTCCGCATCCTGCGCCCGAATCATTTGATCACATAAAGTGACAGCGCGAAGGCCGGAAGCACAGACTTTATTCAGTGTTTCTGACGGCACACTCCAAGGCATTCCCGCCAGACGGGCAGCTTGACGGGAAGGTATCTGCCCTGAGCCGGCCTGGACAACCATGCCCATGACGTTTCCTTCTACATCATCTCCAGAGACTCCAGCCTGTTGCAGCGCCTCCTTCATCACAATGCCCCCAAGCTCAGCAGCTTTCACCTCTTTCAAAACTCCGCCGAATTTGCCAAATGGAGTTCTTGCAGCACTTACAATGACTGTTTTCCTCATGGTTTCACCTCATTCAGAAGATAGACAGCGCTTACAATTTCTAGTTGTCTTCTATGAATGTATGCTTTGAAACGGGCATGAATGAATGAAAAAAGAAGGCTGCGTCAAACAGCCTCCTTCTAACAACTATTCATTTTTCAGCAATGCCGAAGCCTTTTCTGGAAAGTCGGTAAACATGCCGTCTGCTCCCGCTTCAATGAGACGCTTCATATCTTCCAGACGATTAACTGTATACGGCCTTACCTTAATCGAACTGTTTCTCATTTTCTTCAGCACTTCATCTGTGACTCCTGGGCTGTTTAGCTTCGGGTGATAGCCGGAAGCCGGAATAGACGCGATATATCGATCTGCCTGATAAAGCACATCTGAAGTTAATACTGCCCGTTCAATATGCGGCGCAAGCCGGGCGCATAGCGCCAAGCTGTCATGATTAAAGGTGGATAGGATGACTCTCTCCTCTACATTGAATCGCTTCACTGCCTCCAGCACTTTTTCTTCCATTCCCTCATAGCGGATCACGCTGTTTTTTAATTCAATGTTGATGAGAAAATCCTTTTTTACCGCCCACGAGAGCACATCTTCTAGCAGCGGCACTTTTATATCGCTGTACGCTTGATCGTGACCAGCGGCCGCATTTGCAGTCTTTACCTCATCATAGGCTGTATCCTTCACGAATCCTTTAAGTGATGTCGTGCGATTAAGTCTTTCATCATGAATTACAACAATGCGTCCGTCTTTCGTCAGCTGTACATCAAGCTCTATCCCATCCGCTCCGGCTTCAATTCCTTTTTCAAATGCAAGCATTGTATTTTCGGGAAATTGACCTGATGCCCCCGGTGGGCAAAAATCTTTGTCATCGTTTCACCTCAAACCCTAAAGTTTTCTCCATTATACTTATTTTGTCGGCTCCACTCTAGGATTAAGGCTGTATCAATCTACTGATCATAATAAGAATCAATGCCGTTGACAATCGCATCTGCGGCCTTTTGCTGGTATTCTTCACTTCCCAGCTTGTCCGCGTCAGAGCTGTTCGTGATAAACCCAAGCTCCGCCAACACACTTGGCATTTGTGAATATGTAATGACGTAAAAGTCTGATTCTTTCACGCCCCTGTCTCTCGTTTGTAAGGAAGAAACGAGCTCTGACTGAATATCGGATGCCAGACGCCGGCTGTTCTCCCCTTCATAATCAGATTGAAAATACGTTTCTGTTCCTGAAGCTGAAGCAACCCCTGAATTCACATGAATGCTGACAAAAAGGTCAGCCTGATTGGCACTTGCCTTAGCCACTCTTTCCTCCAAGGTCAGAAAATGATCGTCAGACCGGGATGCAACAGGATTGGCTCCCTCCTCTTTTAGTTTGTCTGTCACATGCTCTGAGACAGCCAAATTAATATCCTTTTCAAAGAGCCCGTTTCCGACCGCTCCACTATCTTCACCGCCGTGTCCGGCATCAATATACACTGTTTTCCCTTCTATCGGCTCTGCTGCCTGTGCACAAGGCGCGAGCGTCAAAGCCAATCCGCACAGCGCCAAGCTCCTCCATAACATTCTCAACTTACTCCCTCCGGTCTTTTTATGACGAGTTCTTTCGCAGCTGAATATCTTCCAGCTGTAAAGTTCCATTATCCTTCTTTGTATATTTCACCAGGACATGTGTCTGATCTGGCAGTGATTCACATTCATCACGTTTATCCTTCGGAACTTGTATCATGGTTTCTTCTCCATTAAGAGAAACCGCAATCGTATGAGGATCAGCCGAGCCAATGTATTTTCCCTCTTCGGTAAACCTTGGCACTGAGTCATCCGCACTTGCAACACTGCACCCCGAAAGAAAGAGCGCAGTAAACAGCAAAAGAACCGTTTGTTTCACATGACCACCTCTTCCTGATGTTTGGCTTTTATCTTTGACCAGAATGGCGAATTTGTAAAGACAACGCGAATGCAGGCGAGCAAGTTCCATGATTTTCAAAAGGGCTATACGACCCGATCATTTCCTGTTGTTAGAAAGATAACGAGCAGATTTGTCTATGAGGATGGCTCTAATTGAGGCGCCAATTAGAAAAAATTAGCGGAAAGAAGCAACTTTTTATTCATTTTTAAAAATTTGAGAATAGGGTGAGCAAATCGTTTGACGGGTGGGTCAGCCAAGCGTAACCTTTTAAAGGATATTTACTTTATTGAAAGAAGTTAAAGCCATGAAAAAATTCGTTCTGCTGCTGGCGGCAACTGTCATCACATGCTCCATCGGCCACCAAATCAGCGGCGGCTACAAAGGCCCCGAAAAAGAGCGGCGAAAACATCACTCTGCACTCAAGATATTCAGTCGGTAAAGCAGATCAATTGCATTAATTTTTACATATAGGCTAGAATATGTGCGAATCCAAACGAAAGAAGATGATCAAATGAATCCTAAGTATAAGCCTCTGTTTGAACCATTTACGTTTAAAAGCGGCGTTACAATCGACAACCGGATCGCAGTAGCACCGATGACTCATTACGCTTCTAATGAAGACGGTACAATATCTGAAGCGGAGCTCGACTACATCATCCCCCGTTCAAAAGAGATGGGAATGGTGATTACAGCCTGCGCAAATGTTACACCGGACGGAAAAGCATTCCCCGGGCAGCCGGCCATCCATGACGATTCCAACATTCCAGGTTTAAAAAAGTTAGCACAAGCCATTCAGGCACAAGGCGCTAAAGCTGTTGTACAAATTCATCACGGCGGTATTGAGTGCCCGTCTGAGCTCGTTCCTCAACAAGATGTTGTGGGGCCAAGTGACGTGTTTGATAACGGCAAACAAATTGCTCGCGCATTAAAAGAAGAAGAAGTGGAAAACATTGTGAAGGCGTTTGGAGAAGCGACAAGACGTGCCATTGAAGCGGGCTTTGACGGTGTCGAAATTCACGGTGCAAACGGCTACTTAATTCAGCAGTTTTATTCTCCGAAAACCAACCAGCGCACGGATCGCTGGGGAGGAAGCGATGAAAAACGATTAGCCTTCCCGCTCGCTATTGTCGATGAAGTGAAAAAAGCCGCTTCAGAACATGCGAAGGGTGCGTTCTTAGTCGGCTACCGTCTGTCTCCGGAAGAACCTGAGACACCGGGATTGACAATGACTGAAACTTATACGCTTGTTGATGCTTTAGGGGATAAAGAATTGGACTATCTTCATATCTCACTGATGGACGTGAACTCAAAAGCGCGCCGCGGTGCAGATCCGACTCGCACACGCATGGACTTATTGAATGAACGTGTCGGAAACAAAGTGCCGCTGATCGCCGTCGGTTCCATCCATTCCGCTGATGACGCGCTTGCCGTCATCGAAAACGGTATTCCGCTAGTCGCTATGGGACGCGAAATTCTAGTTGACCCTGACTGGACGGTAAAAGTAAAAGAAGGCCGTGAAAAGCAAATCGAAACAGTGATCAAAGGCACAGATAAAGAAAAATATCATTTGCCTGAACCGCTATGGCAAGCAATTGTGAACACGCCAGGCTGGGTGCCTTATAAAGATTAATGTGCAAAGACTGCCGAAACGATTCGGCAGTCTTTTTTCCCTTTATATAAATAGTTTGTGTACACATCTAAACAGCAAAAGAAAGAGCTCCCCACCAACTTCGAAAAGAAAATCCAGGAAAAACCCCTCACGCTTTCTTGCTTTTTTCTTTTTCATTCGTACGTCTCCTTTTTACATGAATACGCCTTACTTACGATTTTGTAGGAGAAAGGTTTCATTTTATAACGGAAACATCTAGAGTCGATCATGCTTCGTGATCCTATAAGATGTATGAATGGACCAAGAGTGCAGGTAATACCGCCATTTGCTTTCCTTACTTTTCAAACCCTTCCTTTACTATATGCGGATACTTAATATTCTTCTCCCATACTAACAAATGTCCCCAAAACAAAACGCCTCCTATTTATCAGCGCAAACTAATAAATAAAAGACGTTTGATTTAATGACCACTTAATAAGCTCATGTTTAAGAAGCCTTATGCTCTAACCTCAGCTTATCCGCAACCATTGCAATGAATTCACTGTTGGTAGGTTTAGCTTTTGTCATGCTGACAGTATAACCAAACAACGAGGAAATGGAATCAATGTTTCCTCTGCTCCATGCCACTTCAATTGCATGGCGGATCGCTCTTTCTACACGGCTTGCGGTTGTGTTGAATTTTTTGGCGATGTCCGGATAGAGGACTTTTGTAATGCTGCCGAGCAATTCGATGTCATTGTATACCATTGAGATTGCTTCGCGCAAATAGAGATAGCCTTTAATATGGGCTGGGACGCCGATTTCATGGATAATGCTTGTGATGCTCGCGTCGAGATTTTTCTTCTTTGGTTCAGGCTGGCTGCTGCGTATAATACTGCTTTGCGATGATGGCGCACGATGCGTCACACTGCTGGCATTTCCGCTGACCTGGCGGATATGGCCGACAAGGTTTTCCATATCAAACGGTTTGAGAATAAAGTAGGACGCGCCTAAATCGACGGCCTTTTTCGTGACATCTTCCTGCCCAAAGGCTGTCAGCATAATGACATTCGGCTGTTTTTTCAGATCTGATTCCCTCAGCCTCTCTAAAACCGCAAGTCCGTCTAAATGCGGCATAATAATATCTAATACGAGCACATCGGGATCTTTTTCTTTAAACAGCGACAGGCATTCCTGTCCGTTATAAGCAACGCCGATCACTTCCATGTCTTCCTGTCCTTCTATATATTCACTTAACAGGCTTACCAGCTCTCGATTATCATCAGCAACACAAACTTTAATTTTCTCCACGTTTCTTCCTCCCCAAATGTAGTTAACAGGATTCACCCTTGCTACATGTTTACATTCGACAAAACCGCTATATACCCTCTAAAAAAATCATAATCACCAATATTAGTGGCATATCTTTGTTATTCTATGTTTTTCTCTGTTTTTCGACTAAAAATGAAATTTGACAAACAAGGAAACGTGAATTTGTCGAAAAATCTTCTTTTGTATATTTTACCGTATGTATTCTGAGAAGTGAAGAGGGATCAAAATAAAAAAACTGCCGGAAACTCCGGCAGTCAGCTTGCTTTTTCTTTTCCATAAATATCGATTCCTGCTTCTGACAGCATCCATTCAATATGAACACCGTAGCCGCTTGTCGGGTCATTTACAAATACATGGGTGACAGCACCGATCACTTTTCCATTTTGAATAATCGGGCTTCCGCTCATCCCCTGTACGATGCCTCCTGTTTCTTTCAACAGCCTTGGATCGGTAATTTTCAACACCATTCCTTTTGTCGCAGGGAATTTTTGCGGCGTTGTGCTGACGATTTCAATATCGAATTTTTCTACTTTGTCATCATCAATAACCGTTAAAATTTCAGCCGGCCCTTTTTTGACTTCGGTAGAAAACGCAACCGGCAATGCTTGATCTGATATGTTGTTTTGAATCGGCTGATGCAGTGTGCCGAAAATCCCAAACGGGCTGTTTCTGTTAATATCCCCGATCGTTTTGCGTTCTGAGGAAAATCGCGCCAGTTTTTCTCCCGGATTACCGCCTGTCCCTTTTTCAATTGATGTTACAGTGGATTTAACAATTTCTCCATTCTCCACTACAATTGGTTTCTTTGTGTCCATATCGGAAATCACGTGGCCAAGTGCTCCGTATTTTTTTGTTTTCGGTTCATAAAAGGTCATAGTGCCTATGCCGGCAGCAGAATCTCTGATATATAACCCGATTCTGTATTTGCCTTCTCCTTCATCCTTTTCTGGGATCAGCTTCGTTTTGATTTTCTGTTTATCACGTTTGATCAGTAAGTCTAAAGATTCACCAGTTTTCCCAGCCTTTTGAATAAATGGGGCTACATCATTCATTTTTTCAATTTTCTGTCCATTCATCTCAATAATGATGTCGCCCGCTTCAATTCCTGCCGTTTCTCCCGGAGATTTTTTGCCTTCACTTGTATTGATTTGATGAAATCCGACGACAAGAACACCGACGGAATGAAGTTTTACACCGATTGATTGTCCGCCAGGTATAACTTTTAAATCAGGAAGAACATGCACTTTTGTTTTTTTAATTGGAAATCCGGCAAGATCATATACCAATTCTGACTCACCTGATTTTTTGCCCGTCACCTTGATTTCATGCGGATCTTTCTTTACTGTAAACGCTTCTGAGGATTCTGATGTCTGAGCGTTTACCGATAAACTCGTTTCAATCGCTTGTGTTTGGGTTTCAAATACTCTCATTTGCGTTGGAATCAGTAAATATTCTTTTAGCGGTTTGCATAAACCTACACTTAATAACGAAACAAGGAGAATTAAACCTACTGCTTTTCTGATGTTATCGGGCATTCACTACTTCACTCTCCTCGCTCCTATCCCACACCTTCTTTATGACTTGCTGCTACATCATTTAATTTTGCCTTCTGACGGCTTATTTATAACTGTCATATGAAGAAAAACATTGGATATACTGATGAACGAATGGATGTGCACGAAAAAAATAAGCTGCGCTTCTCGCGCAGCTTACCCAGTTGTTTTGACTTGATCCGCTTGTTTTAAAAGTTCTTTCGCATGGCGTTTCGTTAAGTCGGTTACTTCGACACCTGCAATCATGCGCCCGATTTCCGCTACCTTTTCCTGCTTAGAGAGCGGCTTGACACGTGTTGTCGTTCTGCCGTCTTTTAACTCCTTCGCAATATAAAGATGCGTATCGGCCATGGCAGCCACCTGAGGGAGGTGTGTAATACACAGCACTTGTGATCCTATTGACACCTTATGGATCTTCTCAGCGATTGCCTGTGCGACCCTGCCGCTTACACCGGTATCAACCTCATCAAAAATGATCGATGTCACATCCTGTTGTGAGGAGAAAATGCTTTTTATGGCAAGCATCACCCGTGACAGCTCTCCACCTGAAGCGACTTTCGAAAGGGATTTCAGCGGCTCGCCTGTATTGGTCGAAATTAAAAACTTCACCAGGTCAATCCCTTGTTCAGTCAGCTGAACGGGCTGGCCGTTTACAAGCGGAGCTTCTTCATTGCGTGACGCTGTTCTGACCTTAAATTCCGTATCAAAAGTTGATTTTTCCATGTACAGGCTTTTTAATTCCCGATGAATCTCATCAGCCAGCTTTTTCGCCCATGTTTTTCGGATTTGTGACACATTTGCCGCTTCCACTGCGACATCTTTGCCGACGGAGTCAAGCTCCTTTTTCAAGCTTTGAAGGTGGCTGTCCCTGTTTTCAATTTGGTCAATCTCTTCTTCAATTTTAGAAGCATATTCCAAAATGTCTTCAACAGTGGCACCGTATTTTCGTTTCAGCTGTTTGATTTCATTAAGTCGCATCTCAATATAGTTCAGGCGTTCCGGATCAAATTCAAGCTCATCCAGCATATTTCTCATCTGAAATGTGGCATCCTCAAGCAAATAGTAGGAGTTCGAAACACTTTCAGACATTTTTTTCAGCGGTTCATTAATATCAGATATATCTTCAAGCTGCGCTGATGCCATTCCAACCCAGTCCAATCCGCCCTGCTCACTGCGAAGCGCGTTATATGCATTTTGCAGCGACTCATATATCTTCTCAAAGTTTGAAATTTGCTGGCGCTCTTCTTGGAGCTGTTCATCTTCGTTAAGCTCAAGCTTTGCCGATTCGATTTCTTCGAGCTGAAATTGAATAAGATCAAGACGATGGGCCATTTCCTGTTCGCTTTCAGAAAGCTGCTTAAGCTTTTTGAGCAGCTTCATATACCGCTGGTACC
Organism: Bacillus sp. SG20033; assembly: GCF_044570195.1. Lineage (NCBI taxonomy): Bacteria > Bacillati > Bacillota > Bacilli > Caryophanales > Bacillaceae > Bacillus > Bacillus sp. SG20033. Next base: position 2,599,471 of record NZ_CP172606.1, read on the forward strand.
CTTCCTGATACGTTTTAAGCGCGCTTTCCACTTCGGCCCCGGCAAACTTGTCCAAAAGCTGGAGATGATTTTCGTCTTCCATTAACAGCTGGTTATCGTGCTGCCCGTGAATATCTAATAAAAGCCTGCCGATCTCTCTTAGCGAAGCAATCGTGACAAGCTTGCCATTGACACGGCAAACGCTTTTCCCGCTCGTGCTGATATCCCTTCTCATGACGATCATTTCGTCTGAAACGTCGATTCCCTGCTCAGCGCATACATCTAAAACAGGATGGCCGCTCTCCAACAGAAACAGCCCTTCAAGTTCGGCTTTTGCTTCCCCATATCTAACAAATTCAGATGATCCGCGGCCTCCGACTAAAAGAGAAATGGCATCTATGATGATGGATTTGCCGGCTCCGGTTTCTCCTGTTAAAACCGTAAGCCCGCGTTCAAAAGAAACCGTCAGTTCCTCAATAATGGCAAAGTTTTTAATCGATAGTTCAGCTAACAAACAGCATTACACCTCTTATCTTTGTTAGATTTTCTGTTACAGCAGTTCAAGGAGCCTGTTTTTTACGCCTTCTGTATCTTCAGGAGTCCGGCAAATAATTAAAATCGTATCATCCCCGCAAATGGTCCCCATCATTTCATCCCAGTCCAAATTGTCCATCAGCGCCCCGATTGCCTGGGCATTGCCCGGCATCGTTTTCAGCACAATCATATGGCTTGCTGAGTCTATTTTCACAAATGCGTCCATCAATGCCCGCTTTAGCTTAGACAGCGGATTGAAACGCTGGTCCGCCGGAAGACTGTATTTGTAAGAACCATTGTTTGTAGGCACTTTTACAAGGTGAAGTTCTTTAATATCCCGTGATACCGTGGCTTGCGTTACTTTGTATCCATCCTGCTTTAGCATGTCGACCAATTCATCCTGCGTTTCGATTTCATTGCTTGTAATGATCTCTCTGATTTTAATATGCCTCTGGCCTTTGTTCATGTAAGCACCTCTATTTCCAAGCTTATCTGTTCTTTTATGTTATATGATTCTCTGCACATTGTACATGAATGCAGAAAAAAGGAATAATAGCGCCCTATTATTCCGGTACATCTGCTTTTTTTTCTTTTAACGTCTTATGTGCTTCTTCTACAACGCGCATGATCTCTTCTTCCGGCAGCTCCTGGCCTTCCTGTCCCTCTCCCGGCCAATGCAAATGAAGGAGAAACTCAATATTTCCGTCTCCTCCCGTGATTGGAGAAAATGACAAGCCTTTACAGATATAGCCTTCAGCGGCAGAAAAGCTGATCATTCGCTTGAGCACATCAGCATGCACTTTAGGATCTCTGACAATCCCTTTTTTGCCGACGGATTCCCGTCCCGCTTCAAACTGAGGCTTAACTAGAGCCATGCAGTCGCTGCCCGGTACGAGTAAAGTCCTTAGGACAGGCAGGATGAGCCGCAGTGAAATAAAGGACACATCAATTGTGGCAAACTCCGGCATGCCCTTTGTAAAGTCTGCCGGTGTTGCATAACGAAAGTTCGTCCGTTCCATCACGACGACCCGTTCATCCTGTCTAAGCTTCCATGCAAGCTGATTATAGCCTACATCCACAGCGTATGACTGTTTAGCTCCATTTTGCAAAGCGCAGTCCGTAAAACCGCCGGTGGAGGAGCCAATATCAATCATAATTTTATCTTTGACAGAGACGGGAAATTCCTTCAACGCTTTTTCGAGCTTTACGCCGCCCCTGCTCACATACCTCAACGGGTTTCCTTTGACGGTTAACGGAAGGTCGCGGTCAATTTTTTCTCCAGGCTTGTCCAAGCGGTTTTCTTTTGAATAGACGATCCCCGCCATAATGGCTCTTTTGGCTTTTTCACGCGTTTCCGCCAGCCCTCTTTCCACTAATAATACATCTAATCGTTCTTTCTTTGACGTCATGATCCAATTCCTTTGTGTGTCTTTGGCGGCATCAGTAATCTAATACGATTTGCCACCTGCTGTTTTGTCAGTCCAATTTCCTCAAGAAGCGCTGTTACGCTTCCGTGTTCAATAAACCGATCAGGTATACCCATTCTGTCAATCGGAGTATGATATTCACCTTGATCATGAGCGAATTCTAAAATCGAGCTTCCGAAACCGCCTTCTAAGACCGCTTCTTCAATTGTTAAAATTGGCAAGCCTTCTTTTAGGATACTCTTCATCATCTTTTCATCAATCGGCTTAATAAAACGGGCATTCACAACGCGCACGGAAAGGCCTTCTTTCTGCAGCTCTTCGGCTGCTTCAATCGCCATTTCGATTGTTGTGCCGAATGTTAAGATGACAGCATCGTTCCCTGGACGCAGCACCTCCCACGTACCGATCGGAATCGTTTTCAACTGTTCATCCATTTTTACGCCGAGTCCGTTTCCGCGCGGAAAACGCATCGCTATCGGGCCTTCGTCATAGCTAAGTGCTGTATGAACCATGTGCTGGCCTTCATTTTCGTCTTTCGGCATCATTAAGACAATGTTTGGAATGTGGCGCATAAACGCAATATCAAACACGCCTTGATGTGTCTCTCCATCAGCGCCAACGAGTCCTGCACGGTCAATTCCAATAAACACATTGGCGTTTTGGCGGCAGATATCATGAACAACTTGGTCATATGCCCTTTGCAGGAAGGTTGAGTAAATCGCCAAAAACGGCTTCATACCCTGCATCGCCATAGCTGCCGCCATCGTTGCGGCATGCTGTTCTGCGATTCCTACGTCGAACATCCGGTCAGGGAATTCCTTTGCGAAACCTTCAAGCTTTGAACCGACAGGCATAGCCGGCGTAATGGCTACAATGCGTCCGTCCTCGCGCGCCATTCGCTGCACAGTTCCGCTGACAAGGCCGCTCCACGAAGGAGCTGCGGCTTTCGGCTTTACAAAGTCACCGGTATTAATTTTATATGGTCCGGTACCATGCCATGTCCCAATCGTATCGGTCTCAGCCGGTTTGTACCCCTTCCCTTTTTTCGTGATGACATGCAGAAGAACAGGGCCTTTCGTTTTTTTGGCGTATTGAAGATTCTCAATCAGCTCATGATAAGAATGTCCGTCCACTGGGCCCAAATACGTAAAGCCAAGCTCCTCGAAAAACATTCCGGAGACGAGCATGTATTTCAGGCTGTCTTTGACCCGTTCTGCCGTGGCGGCAAGCTTGCCCCCAACTGCCGGAATCTTTTTAAATAAGTATTCAAGCTCATCTTTGACCCACTGGTATTTCCCCGCAGTACGGAGCCGTCCGAGCATAGAGTGAATGGCACCGACATTCGGCGCAATACTCATTTCATTATCATTAAGGATGACAATCATGTCTTTTTTCTCGTCGCCGATGTGGTTAAGGGCTTCGAGCGCCATACCGCCGGTCAGCGCGCCGTCACCAATGATCGGAATAATATATTCATCCGTTCCTTTAATATCACGGGCAGCTGCCATTCCCATCGCGCCTGACAGAGAAGTCGAGCTGTGCCCGGTTTCCCAAACATCGTGCTCGCTTTCACTCCGCTTTGGAAATCCGCAAAGCCCTTTGTACTGGCGAAGCGTCGCAAATTCTTTTCCGCGTCCTGTCAGCAGCTTATGGACATACGACTGATGGCCTACATCCCATAAAAATTTGTCTTTCGGGCTGTTAAATTCCTTATGCAGAGCAATAGTAAGCTCTACGACACCTAAGTTTGGGCCGATGTGGCCGCCGGAAGCGGATAAACTTGTAATTAAAAACTGACGGATTTCATCACTTAATTTCTCTAATTCATCAATGGACATGTTTTTTAAAAACGACGGGTCCTGTATTGATAAAAGATCCAAAGCGGATCAACTCACTTTCAGCATGAATTTCTGCAATGATACATGTCTTTTGCATGCCGAGCTGACAATAATCTCAGACATAAAAAAAGACAAACGCGCTTTTCCTTTTCATTTTTCATATAAACTGCTTACATTTTACCATATCTCGTGCAGCCGCTTCAAATTAGGATCGTTTTAGTGATCTCTTGCCGCAATTAAATCACAAAGCTCATATAAAAGGTCTTTTTGAAGAGAGAGTCCGCCGATCAATCGCTTCGCCTCTTTTATATGAACATCCAATTTATGTTTGGCCCCTTCCAATGAAAGAAGCGACGGGTATGTCGATTTGTCATTTGTGGTATCCGAGCCGACACGTTTGCCGATTTTCTCTTCACTGCCTTCTAAATCTAAAATATCGTCTCTGATTTGAAATCCGATTCCAATGTGGCTGCTGAAGGTACGCAGTGTTTCAATGTCTTCCTCAGGCGCATCAGCCAAAATAGCACCGGCGATTACACAAAAACCAAGAAGCTTGGCAGTTTTCCTTTCATGAATGGATTCGAGCTCTTCAAGCGTGACTTGTCGGTTTTCCGCTTCCATATCAGCTATTTGCCCACCGACCATGCCTTCGGTGCCTGCCGCTGAAATCAGTTCATTCACAAGCCGCAGGCGCTTTTCTGCTGACACCTCGTCTGACACGTGGGAGGTAATCAGCTTAAAGCTTTCTGTGAGCAGCCCGTCACCCGCTAATACTGCCGTCGCTTCACCAAACACTTTATGGTTTGTCGGCTTCCCGCGACGTAAATCGTCATCATCCATGCATGGAAGATCATCATGAATTAACGAATACGTGTGAATCATTTCGACAGCACAGCCCACCGGAATGCCGTCTTTTTCGCTTTTTCCATATGCGTTTAAAACAGCCAGTACAATCAGAGGCCGCAACCGCTTTCCGCCGGCCTGTAGAGAATACAGCATAGATTTCTTTAATGAGTCCGGCATATCAAGCTTTTCTGTATAGACAGAAAGCTGATTTTCAATTGTTTTTTTCCGGTCCGCCAGAAAGCTCGTTAATTTATTTGTCACCTTCGTCTTCCTCCTGAACACTGAAAGGTGCCAGTTCGCCGTCTTCTTTTAAAATGAAGTCCATTTGCTTTTCGACTTTTTGCAGCTTTTCATGGCACATTTTTGACAGAGCCATGCCTTCTTGGAAATAGTTAATGGCTTGCTCTAGAGGCACATCTCCCTCTTCAAGCTTTGATACAATGCTCTCAAGCCCTTTCATCGCTTCTTCAAATGTCATGTTTTCATTTTTTTTCACGTCTGTCATTTTTCTTCCCCTCTCTTTTCTAATACTTCACAGGTCAGCACGCCATCCTTCAGCTTGACTTCAAGCCGGTCCTGCTCTTCTATCTGACTGACACTTTTAATGAGTTTATCTTCTTTATAAGCCAAGCTGTATCCTCTTTCCATCACTTGAAGAGGATTTAGTGCATTCAGCTTCCCAAGAACGGTTTGAAATTGGGAATGCAGCTGCTTCATTTGGATATTCATATTTTTTCTCAGCTGATTTGTTTGTTCCTGGTATCGTGTTCTCGCTTGTTTCAGCTGTTCATGAGGATGCAGTGCCTCTAATCTGTACGTTTCACGCTCCAGCTGTCTGCTTTTCCGATCTAAAAGAGCGGTCAGCTGTGCTTGAAACTGCTGGTACGCGAGGTCAAACTGCTGCTCCTTTTGCGCATACAAACGCTTTGGAAAACGAAAGGCATAGGACGATTGCAGCGTTTGTATCCGTTCTTTTTTCTGGCCGAGATGCTGCTGCATTGCCCTTGTCATTCTGACTTCCGCTGTTTTTGTCCGTTCGATTAAATCAGTGGTATGAGGCACAGCAATTTCAGCTGCTCCTGTCGGCGTCGCAGCTCTGATATCGGCGACAAAATCACTGATCGTAAAATCCGTCTCATGTCCGACTGCCGATATAATCGGAATATTGGAAGCAAAGATGGCGCGTGCTACAATTTCTTCATTGAATGCCCACAGTTCTTCTATCGAACCGCCGCCTCTCCCGACAATTAATACGTCGCAAATCTCTTTTTCATTTGCCTCTTCAATGCGCGTAACGATGGATCTGCTCGCATTTTCACCTTGTACGAGCGCTGGAAGAACAATGACTTTTACAAGGGGATATCTTCTTTTTAGAGTTGTAATAACGTCTCTGACAGCGGCACCCGTTGGAGATGTCACAACCCCGATTGTGGCTGGAAATGCGGGGATTTGTTTTTTGTAGCGGTCGTCAAATAAACCTTCTCCGGCAAGCTTCTTTTTTAATTCTTCGTACGCTAAATAAAGCGCTCCAACCCCGTCAGGCTGCATTTCTTTGGCATATAATTGATAGTTTCCGCTCGGTTCATATACGGAAATTCCGCCTCTTACCAGCACTTTCATTCCGTTTTCAGGTTTAAAAGGCAGACGCTCGCTTTGTCTCGCGAACATCACCGACTGCATTCTTGCGTTTTCGTCTTTTAAAGTGAAATAAATATGCCCTCGTGTGTGTATCTTTACATTCGACAATTCGCCTTTAATCCAAATATTTTCAAGGTGAGGATCTACATCGAATTTTCGTTTTATATACTTTGTCAGCGCTGAGACGGTCACATACGCTGCTTCACCCATGTCTAAAAACTCCTCTCCTAAGCATTCCTGCACCATAACTAAAGAAAACCCGCCCTGGCTTTAGGAGCCTGAAGAAGCGGGTATCGTGCTCATATTCAAGGCAGGTAAACATTTCGCCTGTGAATATCTCCAATTATCTATGATAACGTACGTTTCGCAGATTTAACAGTATTATGCGCAAGCATCGTGATGGTCATCGGACCTACTCCGCCCGGAACCGGCGTGATGAAGGACGCTTTTTCCTTTGCCCCTTCAAATTCAACGTCTCCGCAAAGCTTTCCGTTTTCCAGACGGTTAACGCCGACGTCAATGACAACAGCGCCCTCTTTGATCTGGTCTGCACTGATGAAGTTGGCTCTGCCGACTGCCACCACCAGGATGTCCGCTTTTTTCGTATGTTCAGTAATATTTTCTGTTCTTGAATGACAGTAAGTAACCGTCGCGTTTTCATTTAATAAAAGCTGGCCGACAGGTTTGCCGACAATGTTGCTTCGGCCGACTACAACAACCTCTTTACCGGAAAGGTCAATATTGGTTTTCTTCAAAAGCTCAACAATTCCATGAGGCGTGCAAGGAAGAAACGTATCTTCGCCAAGCAGCATTTTCCCTACGTTTAACGGATGAAAACCGTCTACATCTTTATCAGGGGAGATACGTTCGATCACCGCTTTTTCAGAAATATGGTCTGGGAGCGGAAGCTGAACGAGAATGCCATGAAACTCAGGGTCTTGATTATATTGATCAATAATGGAAAGCAGTTCAGCTTCTGTGAGGCTGCTGTCAAATTGATCGAGCTTGAAATTCATTCCCATTGTTTCTGCAGCTTTTTTCTTTCCTCGCACGTAAGAGTGAGAAGCAGGATCATCTCCAATCAAAATAACCGCCAGTCCGGGAGTGACGCCTTGCTTTTTAAGCTCTTCTACCTCTTTTGCCAATTGTTCGCGTTTTTCTCTAGCCGTTTCTTTTCCGTCGATGATTGTTGCAGTCATTTTCTTTCCTCCTATGATTGTTCAATATCAGATTTAATGTTAGAAAGAACCCCGTTTACAAACTTTGTCGCTTTGTCATCACCAAACCGTTTTGCCAGCTCAATCGCTTCGTTCATGGAGACATTCACCGGAATGTCTTCGGCATATGCCATTTCATATGCTGCCAGGCGCAAAATCGCACGGTCAACATTGGCAATCCGATCGAGCTTCCAATTCACCAGATGCTTGGAGATCATTTCATCCAGCTGGTCTTGGTGTTCCAATACCCCGTGTACAAGCTGTTCAAAGAAAGGATCTGTTTTTTCTTCATCCAGTGCGTGTTCTATGGCTTCATTCACTGCAATATTGCTGACATCAATTTGAAATAGTGCCTGCAAAGCTTTTTCTCTTGCTGTTCTTCTTTTCATTTTCTTTCTCCTTTGATCCTCTTTATCCGCTTGTCGTTAAGCCACAAAGAGATCATAACATATTTTTTTCGTATCCGCATATTGAAATCAAGGTTTTTTTACCCTATTGCCGAATATTTTCACACACCTTAATATGATTATTCGGATTTCACGTTCATGAAGAAACTCGGCTATGTAAGCCGGCTTTCTTCATGCTTTGAAATAAAGGGTAACGTGTAAAAAAACCAAAGGGCCGCCCTCCCCTTGGTTTCGTGTTAAGCCATTTACATTTCTTCGTCGATTTGGACTTCTTGGGCTTTTGTGTCAAATTGAATGCCGACGATGTGAATATTGATCTCGTTAATCGAAAGAGACGTCATATTTAATAAGGTTTGACGAATGTTTTCCTGAACGGATGCTGCAACTTTCGGAATCGAAACGCCAAATGTAACGACACAGTATACATCGATCGTAATTCCGTCATCCGCCAGGTCGACTTTGACACCTTTGCCATGATTCACTTTGCCAAAGCGCTCGACGACGCCTGTCGCAAAGTTTCCGCGCATTTCGGCAACCCCATCAACTTCTGATGCTGCAATGCCGGCAATGACCTCAATGACCTCCGGTGCAATCTCAACCTTACCCAAATGCGTATCTTCGTGATCCATTTTAAGCAAGCTGTTGTCTTTCATTCAATTCACCTCCGTAAAAATTATGAGCCCATTACATCATATGTTTCTAAAAATTTCGTATTAAACTCTCCGCTCACAAATGTTTCGTGTTCAAGCAGTTTTAAATGGAAAGGGATTGTTGTCTCAATGCCTTCGATGACGAATTCGCTCAATGCGCGCTTCATGCGGGCAATCGCTTCATCCCTCGTTTTTCCGTATGTGATTACCTTTGCAATCATGCTGTCATAGTACGGTGGGATGGAATAGCCAGGGTACGCAGCTGAATCGACACGGACACCAAGACCGCCAGGAGGCAGGTACATTTTAATTTCACCAGGTGACGGCATGAAATTTTTACTTGGGTTTTCTGCGTTGATTCGGCATTCGATGGCCCAGCCTTCAAATTCAACATCTTCTTGCTTGAGGCTCAGTTCCATTCCTGATGCCACTTTGATTTGTTCCTTGATCAGGTCAGTTCCCGTCACCATTTCTGTGACTGGGTGCTCTACCTGAATTCTCGTGTTCATTTCCATGAAGTAATAGCGCTGTTCATTGTAGTCATAGATAAATTCAACTGTTCCAGCACCTGTATAGCCAACCGCTTTTGCAGCCTTTACCGCTGCATCTCCCATCTGCTCCCTGATTTCTGAATCAAGGGCAGGAGATGGTGATTCTTCCAAAAGCTTTTGCAGGCGTCTTTGGATCGAGCAGTCGCGTTCGCCCAAATGGATCGTATTTCCGTAGTTATCAGCAAGCACTTGGATCTCAACGTGGCGAAAATCTTCTATGTATTTTTCGATGTATACACCTGGATTTCCAAATGCAGTTGCCGCTTCCTGCTGTGTAATCTTAATGCCATTAATCAGTTCCTCTTCAGTGCGGGCAACCCTAATTCCTTTTCCGCCTCCGCCTGCGGTGGCTTTTATAATTACAGGATACCCAATTTCATTAGCAAGCGAAACCGCTTCTTCCACATTTTCTATAATTCCCTGTGAACCCGGTACGATTGGCACGCCGGCCTGTTTCATCGTTTCCCGCGCAACGTCTTTTGTTCCCATTTTTGAAATGGCGTCAGCACTCGGGCCGACAAACGTGACATTCACTTCTTCACATAATTCAGCGAAATCAGCATTTTCAGCTAAAAATCCGTATCCCGGATGAATGGCGTCCGTGCCAGTCAGCTTTGCAACACTCACAATATTTGTAACGTTTAAATAGCTGTCTTTTGATGCTTTCGGTCCGATACAAAAAGCTTCATCGGCCATTTGAACATGAAGGGCATCTTTATCAGCTTCTGAATAAACAGCGACAGTCTCAATTCCGAGCTCTCTGCAGGCTCTGATGATTCTGACAGCAATTTCTCCTCTGTTGGCGATCAATAGCTTTTTAATCATGTTCAGTCTCCTTACTCCGCTTTTACAAGAAATAGAGGTTGTCCGTATTCGACCAGCTGGCCGTTTTCTACTAATACTTCAACGATTTCGCCTTTCACTTCTGCTTCGATTTCGTTGAAAAGCTTCATCGCTTCTACAATGCAGACAACTGTGTTTTCATTTACTTTTGAACCGGCTGTTACATACGGGCCAGCTTCCGGTGATGAAGAAGCATAAAATGTTCCTACCATTGGTGAAGTGATTTTATGCAGATTCTCATCTTGTTTTGGTGCTTCTTGGGCAGGTGCCGCTGCTTGCTGCGCTTGCGGCTGAACTGCCTGCGGAGCCTGTGCTTGTACAGGTGCTGCTGGTGCCTGCTGCATGACTTGAACCGTGCCTGCTTCGTGTTTTTTCAGTTTTAAGGATACACCTTCATTTTCATATACGAATTCGTCAATTGTAGACTCGTCAATTGCTTTAATCAGCTCGTGGATTTCTTTGATATTTAACATTCAATCGCACTCCTATGTATGAAATTTCTTTTTTATAGGTTACTACTAAAAGTACATACTATGTTCATCTTACAGGAGCAGACTTTTGAATTCAACTCTAATATGACAGCAACGCAAAAAGCCCGCTTGTTTAGCGGGCTTCTTTTTCCTCTTTCTTACTTGGATGGTTCAAATGTGACAGCGACATCTTTCATTGTTTTGATTTCTTTTGCCACAAGGTCTATAATGGCTGTCGCCTTCGATTTGGAGTGTTTGTCTGATTTGACTGTAATATTGATTTTATCTCCTTCAGCATTAACGAGCGCATCCTCGTAACCTTGTGTTTTAATCAGCGTTTCAAGCTGTTTTTCTGTTCCTTCCACTTCACTGAGAGCCGTCATTTTATCGTATGCTTCGCTTTTCTCCTTGGCTGTTGCATCATCGCTTGACACAATGGCATTCAGCTCTTCTCTTTCTTTGCTTCTGGCATCTTCTAAATCAAGACGGTACGTTGTAAACAGATCATCATCGGCTGTTTCCGTAACAACAGTTCCTTTTTCACTGGCTTCAGCGGATGTTTCCTTGTCTGCTGATGAATCTTTCGTTCCCTTTGTTCCATCTTCTTTTCCTTTTTCAGTTTCTGTACCGCTTTTTTCCTTCGTGTCTTGCTTGGCAGGCGCTTTTTCAGTTGCGACCTCTCCGCTGTCAGACGCGCTTTTTTCACTTTGCATCTGTACGGCGTTTTTGCTTTCCGGCGACATGATATAGTAGACGCTTAACACCACGACAAGACTGAGCATTGTTAATAGCCAAACGGTTTGTTTTTTAAGCATTTATGAATCCTCCTTTATTTTTTTAGGGGCAACCGCAACCCGGTGGCTTGGAACATCCAGGACCCGTGTCACCGCTTCGATAATGGTTTGTTTTATTTGAACGTTGTCCACTCCTTGAGCAACAACGAGTACACCGCGTATATCAGGTTTTTTCGTTTGGACGACGACAGGTGTTTCTTTATCGCCGTTTTTGATCATGACGATTTCTTCCTCCGATGTTTGGTCTGTAACGCTTCTTGTTCCGCCTTCTTTGTCAGTTTCTTCAGTGGTTGTATTTTTGTTTGATTTGTTTTTTTCGTATACTTTCAGCGACGTTGCATCTACATTCACGACAACCGAGACATCGTCCACACCAATGATTGTTTCAAGAATTTCTTTCAGCTGATTTTCGTATTCTTTTTCATAGTCATCGATCGAGTCTTTAGGTTTATCAGATTTTGAGGGTTTTAACACTTCAGCTGTTTTCTCTTTGCTGTCTGCGGAATGTTGCGATGATACGGCCGTTATCGTTTTGGCGTTTTCTGTTTTCTCAGGTGAAGAAAACAGCTGGCTGACAAGCATAAAGGAAACTCCGAGAACAAAAACGAATAGAAAGTAATGATATTTGGTCAGCTTCGGCTTTTCGCCGTCCTTCGTTTGTCCCGGAAGAAACTGCTTTTTCAATACATTCCATAATCCGTTTTTATTCATTGCCGACACTCTCCCCGCCTTCCATATGAACCATAATTTTCTCACTTCCGATTTCCCAAATGTCCGCGAGCTGCGTTTGTATCTGTTTGGCTTCTTTTTGTTCGGCTGCTTCTTTCGTTACGTATGCATGATCTGTATCAATGTGGACCGGCGCGACCGTTTGGACCGTTTTTTCAGAAGACGGGGCCATATACACGCTGATTGTTTTAATATCCTCTTCTGAATCTACCTTTTCTCCTGCCGTGAGTTTGATGCGGCCTACTTTATATTCATCATGACTGAATCTCTCCTCCGCTTTCTTTTTTAGTTGGACAGCCATTTCTTCTAGAATATATGCGCGCTGGGAAGCTTGTATTTCTATTTTTTTTGAATTGATTTGATTTTTTATGTCGGCAGACTCTGACTGCCCGTTTTTTGTGAGATATTCAAAGATGACTTCGGGGTCTGTCTTGAAAAGTTTAAAAATCGGCGTAAGCATGACGACAATCAAGAGCAGGCTGACTACCATTTTTGCGTACTTTTGCATGCTGGAGCTCGGCAGCAGCATATCAATCACAATTGCAAATAGGATAAACAACACGATGGTGGTAAGCCATTCCGTTAAAAAACTCATTCGCCTGCCTCCTTCATTTCATCATCATCGTGAGGTTTCCGGCTGTGATTATGACAGTAAGGCTTAAAAAAAACATGAGAGACACAATGGCGAGAGCTGCAAAAATATAAATGACGCTTTTGCTGATGACGTCGAGGCAGGTGATGACGGGCCCGCCTCCTAGTGGCTGAAGAATCGCGGCTGCCAGCTTATAAATAAAAGCGAGGGAAAGCACTTTGATTGCCGGAAATGCCGCGATACAGATCAAAATAGCGACACCGAGAATTCCTACCGTATTTTTCAGCAGTAAAGAGGCGCTGATTACTGTATCTGTTGCGTCTGTAAACATTCGGCCAAGCACAGGAATAAAATTTCCGGTTATAAATTTAGCCGTCCTGAGCGTAATGCCGTCTGTCACTGCAGCTGAGGCTCCCTGAACAGAGATGACGCCGAGAAAGATGGTAAGAAAAACAGCCAGTGCTCCGATGGCGATATTTCTGAGCAGGTTGGCCAGCTGTGTTACTTTGTATTGTTCGGTCATCGTGCTGACAATGCTCAGAATTGCTGATAAAAAAATCAGCGGCATGACGATATTCTGAATCAAGAGACCGCTCGTGTTCATCAGGAAGAGGATAACAGGATGAAAGAAGGCAGCAGATACAGCTCCGCCTGAGGAAGCCAAAAGCGCCAAGAGGAGCGGAATGAGCGCCAGGATAAAGCTGGTCATCGTCTGAATCGCCTCAGTTGCATAGTTAATTGCCACATGAAAGCTATTAAGCGCAAGGATAATCAGCACCATGTACACAATTGAGTAAGCGACCTTACTGACGGTGCTTTGCTGAAAAGCATTTTGCAAAAGCTGCAGAATGACGCAAAAAATCGTGAGCAAAATCAATGTGCCCAGCAGCTTTCCGTTGGCAAGCACTTCATGAAACAAATAAGAAAAGAGAGCTTTCAGCCATTCTTGCGGTGAGAATGATTTATCGCCATTGATAAACTCCATTAAGCTGCCTTTTTGGCTTTCCGGCAGCAGTCCGCCGTATTCTGTCATAATGTCATTCCAAAATTCCCCGATCTTATCTGTTTCAAGCGAGGCTGCTGTCCTTTCCGCTAATTGCTCGGCTGTTTCAGCATGGTCTTCCGTTTGTTCTGCATTACCAGCTGCTTGTACAATTTCTGCACGGCCTGCTATGATCAGCACGGCCAAAAGCAAAACCCATTGAAAGCGCTTCAATCTACCGCCTCCTTTCGGTTATGACATAGAAGGTATAAGTCCGAGAATCGTTTCGATAATGACGGTTAAAATAGGTACAGCCATTACGAGTATTAAAATTTTCCCCGCCAATTCTATTTTCGAGGCGATGGCTCCTTGACCGGCATCTTTTGTGAGCTGTGCCCCGAATTCAGCAATATAGGCGATTCCGATAATCTTTAAAATGGTTTCAACATAGACCATGTTGACATTTGCATTAATCGCAATTTTTTCTATCATTCGAATAATGTCGTAGATTTGGTCTACCAAATAAAGAAAAATGGCACATCCGGCAAAAACGACGATTAAAAACGCAAAAGTCGGCTTTTGTTCTTTTACAATTAAAGAAAGGAAGGTGGCGATCAGCCCTAAACCTACAATTTGAACAATGTCAATCTGCAAGCCCCCCTATCCTTGGAATAAAAACACAGCTTTTATCTTTTTAAATAGGTCATCTACAATCGTGGCGACCATAAATAAAATATAGATAAAACCTAACAGCGTCACCCACTGAGCGTATTCTTTCTTGCCCATCTGATCCAATATCGTGTGTAAAAAAGCGACCACGATTCCCACTCCGGCAATTTGAAATATGACATTCACGTCTACTCCCATTTTATTTTTGCTCCCCTCACGTTTACATCAATAGAAGAATGAGTAACAAGCCCGCTAAAAAGCCCAAACTTTTTATCATCTTTTCATTTTTCGCTTGCGCCTGCTCAGCATCCGCTTCAGAGGCTTCCAAATGTGTCAGCGCCAGCTTGATGTGCTTTTGCTGAGAAATTCGATCATGAATCCCGAGCGTCTCACCAAACTGCTTCAGCACTTCGTATTCGCTTTTTTTCAAAGACAGGGTGTCCCATACCTTCTTTAAGCTTTGCTCCCACGCCGTTTTCGCGGAATCACTTCCCTTGTCCAGCTGATCACTGAATGCGGAAAAAAGAGCTGAAACAGGCTGTGCGAGCTGTTTGGCAATCTGCATTGAAGCAGTATGAAGCGGTGTATGGCCGTACATGATTTCAGCCTCGAGAGATTGAAGCGCCGCACGCAGCTGGCGGATTTGCCGCGGCCGTTCTGTATAAATCTTCGCCATCTCAAAACCTGTCCATGTTGTCGCTACCACAATGAATACAGCGCCCAGCAGCTTCAGCATGTTTTCACGCCCGTCGTCCTAGACAGCACATTTCCGTCTTTGTCATAAATTTGGCTCACTGTGCCCGGCCCTTTTGCTCTTGATAATTCCAAATAGCGGTCAAAGGCTCTTTCTTCCCACAAACGCTTCAATGAAGGCCGCTTCATCAGATCGGATATGCTCCAGCCATGCGCCGATACGATTACTGAAACACCGGCATGCAGCGCCTCCAGAAGTGCATCTGTATCTTCCATACGCCCGATTTCATCGACAATCATCACCTCAGGGCTCATGGATCGAATCATCATCATCAGCCCTTCAGCTTTTGGACAGGCGTCTAACACGTCAATTCTCTGACCAAATTGATGCTGCGGAATACCGCGAAGACATCCGGCAATTTCTGACCGTTCATCGACGATTCCTGTCTTTACGGGCAGCATGGTTTTTTTGCCGGTGCTTGAGAGCCTCGCAAGGTCCCGGAGAAGTGTTGTTTTGCCGGTTTGGGGCGGTCCGATAATCAGCGTATTCAGCCAGCTGTTTTGATATAAATATGGAAGCAGCGGCTCCGCAATCCCCAGCTTTTGCCGGGCAATTCGTATATTAAAAGATGCGATGTCACGGAGGCCTTTCACACCTCCGTTTTCCGTAATGACTCTGCCCGCCAGTCCGACTCTGTGTCCGCCTCTGATCGTGACATACCCTTTCTTCAGCTCTTCTTCAAGTGTATACATACTATAGTTGCTGAGCCGGCTCAGGATCAGATGGGCATCCTCGGCCGTGCCCGCATAGGACAAATAAACAGGTTGTCCTCTTCGAATCAATTCAACAGGACGGTTGATCCGAATTCTGACTTCTTCGATTTCCAGCCATTGTTGTTCCGGTATTTCAGAAAGGGCGTTTTTCATGGATTCAGGGAGAACCTCAGCGATTTCATTCAACAGAGCCTCCTCCTTTCTACCGATTGGCTTCTTTAAAATGTATGATGTGAGGCAGACTTTATGACAAGCCTCTCTTTATTTATGAACACCCGCCAAAATCAAGACAACACCCGTAAAAATCAGAATCAGCTTTGCATACGAAAGCTGCCCGGCAATTTGGTAGATTCCGACAGTCATCGTAATGATAAAAATCAACGGACCGACAATAGCGAGAATGCTGTTAACCACAACCGCCTTCCGGACATCGTTGGTCACAAGCATGACAATTGCTGCCGTCAGCTCAATCATAGAGGATAAAACTCGTAATCCCGCCATTGTTAAAACAGTAGAATTGATATTTCCAAGTAAAAATTTCATAGCACTCTCCCAACCTCCCATTTTTTTATATGATATGCTCTAGCTTGCGGAAGTAGTCTTGTCATTTTCGTATAAAAGAAAGATTCTGTTTTTGGGCACAAAAAAAGCCTGCTCCCATTTGGGAACAGACTTCTTTTTTTCTTTCTATGCTCTTGAAACGTAAGAACCGTCTGATGTATTGACAACAAGTGTGTCGCCTTCATTCACAAAGAACGGCACGTTTACAACAAGCCCGGTTTCAGTTTTCGCAGGTTTTGTACCGCCTGACGCTGTATCACCTTTAATACCAGGTTCAGTTTCAACAACTTTCAGCTCAACTGTGTTTGGAAGCTCGATACCAAGTGTTTCATCCTGGTACATCATGATATGCACAGACATGTTTTCTAGCAGGTATTTTAATTCTTCTTCGATTTGAGTTGCGCTCAGTTCAAGCTGCTCATAAGAAGAAGTATCCATAAATACGTGCTGATCTCCGTTTGCATATAGATATTGCATTGTTTTGGTTTCGATTTGCGCTTTCGCTACTTTTTCACCAGCGCGGAATGTTTTTTCCTGAATCGCGCCAGTGCGAAGGTTGCGGAGTTTAGAGCGGACAAATGCCGCACCTTTTCCAGGTTTTACGTGCTGGAAGTCAACGACGCGCCAAATGCCGCCATCTACTTCAATTGTTAATCCTGTACGGAAATCGTTAACTGAAATCATGTTTAATGTCCTCCTATATTCCAATCACAAAATAATAAGTTCTTTTGGGGAATGGGTGATTGTCCGGTTGCCGTTTTCTGTAATCACGATGTCATCTTCAATGCGGACACCGCCTGTTTCTGGTATGTAAATGCCCGGCTCCACTGTGACCACCATACCCGGTTCAAGGATAGCTGAAGATCTGACGGATAATCCCGGCGATTCATGAACTTCCATGCCGAGCCCGTGCCCGGTTGAATGGCCGAAATAGTCACCGTAGCCTTTTGCAGCAATATGATCCCTTGTGAGGGCGTCAGCCTCTTTTCCTGTCATTCCCGGCTTAATATGTGCGACGCCAAGCGCCTGAGCATCAAATACAACCTGATAGATCTCCTTCAATTGATCACTGGGCTGACCTACAGCGACCGTCCGGGTAATATCAGAACAATATCCTTTATAATAAGCGCCAAAATCAAGCGTAACAAGGTCTCCGCTTTCAATCAGTTTGTCACTGGCCACACCGTGCGGAAGGCTTGAACGAAGGCCTGAGGCGACAATCATATCAAAAGAAGAGCTGTCTGCTCCCTGGCTTCTCATATAAAACTCCAGCTCATTGGCAACAGCGATTTCAGAAATGCCGGGTTTCATAAACGTCAAGATATGTCTGAAGGCATCATCTGCAATCTTCGCAGCTTCCTCTAATATCTTAATCTCTTCACTAGACTTAATCAAGCGCAACTTTTCCACGGATTCAGCCACAGGCACTAATTCGGCATCACTGATAACGGCGCTGTATGAAGCGTAAGTGCCATATGTCATGCTGTTCTGTTCAAAGCCGAGACGCTTGATGCCAAACGATTCAACAGTGTCGGCAGTGGTCTGAATCAGGCTGCCGCCATGTTCAATGATCTCAAAACCCTTTACCTGAACCTTCGCCTGCTCAGTATAACGAAAATCCGTAATAAACGCAGCTTTGTCACCCGATATAACAGCCAATCCCGCTGAACCTGTAAACCCTGTCATATAGCGTACATTCGTGCTGCTTGTGATCAGCATGCCGTCAATTCCCAGCTGTCCAAACAGGTTTCTTAATTTCTCTAGCTTCATCTTGATTCTCCCCCTTGCTGGCTTAATAAGTAGCGAACAGCAAGCTTGTAGCCTTCAGCTCCAAGACCGACAATCTGCCCTTTCGCAACAGGAGCGATAACCGACTGATGCCTGAATTCTTCCCTGGCGTATAAGTTTGATAAATGCACCTCTACCACAGGAAGACTGATGCTTGAAACAGCATCCCTGATCGCATAGCTGTAATGACTCAGGGCGCCGGGGTTCAGAACAATCCCGCTGTATTGCTCCTCAGCCTCATGTATCGCATCTATCAAATCACCTTCGTGATTAGACTGGAAGAAAGTGAGCTGGATATGTAAGGCTTCAGCAAACTGAAAAAGATCTGTTTCAATATCGGTCAGTGTCTGGCGGCCGAATACTTCAGGCTCACGACTCCCAAGCCGGTTAACATTCGGTCCGTTTAAAATCAAAAAATGAGGCACATAATCTCTCCTTTTCGCGAGGGTTTCTCATGTAAAAAATGTTCACTTCTCGTGAACATTTTATCATACTGGAAAAGGATTATACACTATTCTCTATGCATTCCCAGCGCACGTGCAAGCTTTTCCGAATTCAGCTCATTGTATTCAAATGAAATGGAATACCCGACAAACAGCCCGTAAAGCAAATAAATGCAAATGGTCGTAATAATTGTATCTGATGTCAGTTCGGTCACCGTACGCACATCTGGAAAAATCGGATTAAAAACAAAAAACACGAGCAGCCAAAGCACCAAGCCGTATAAAATACCCGGCCACATTGTTTTTAAACGTTTCAATAGAAGAAAATAAAGAAACGCTGCGCCAATTGAAATTACTCCAATCAAAATGATGCTGATTACCGTTCCCAGCCCATGTTTTTTCCACTCTCCGAGCACAAACGGCTGCAATATCATATTCGGGCTGATTTCGGAAAAATGAAACAAATATGCGATATAAGCAACGAAACTCCAAAGTACGCCTCCGCAAAAACCTGTTGCCGCCACCCTGCCGGCCATTGAAACAGGCGGCTTTTGCTTCTCATTCAATTCTTCATTTTGTTCTGTATCTTTTTCGCTGGTCATCATGGCACCTCCAGTTAAAGTGTGCCCAAAAAATGAAATGTCAATAAAAAAGCTCACACTTTTTGACAGCTGCGAGTAAAATTTGAAAATAACGGGTATAATGCATGTAGAAAAAGCAAGGCTATGGCAATTTTTTCAGCCTGTCAATCTAGAGGTTTAGCGCTGTTTCCTGTACAATAGAGTGAAAGGAAATGGTTAGCAATCCTAAAGAAATAGGCAGGTTGATAATATGTCAAAACATAAAGTTCCGCCCGCTTACGGCGGGCAGGCTGTTGTGGAAGGCGTTATGTTTGGCGGAAAGCATCATTACGTTACAGCCATCAGAAGAACGGATGGAAGCATTGACTTTTTTAAGCTTCCCCGCAAACACAACCCAAAACTGAACATCGTGAAAAAGATCCCGTTTTCACGGGGGATCGCGGCCATTATTGAAGCGAGTGCAAACGGCACAAAGCATTTGAATTTTTCAAGCGAACGTTACGGGCTCGATCCATCTGAAGACGAGACACTTGAGCAGGAAGAAAAAAAATCCTCCGGGCTGTCTATGTATCTCAGCCTCGCAGTTATAGGCGTCCTATCATTTTTGTTCAGTAAATTCGTATTTACATTGGTTCCAGTTTTCTTAGCGGAACTGACAAGGCCGATTTTTTCCTCGGACACGGCGCAAATCGCGGTTGAAAGCCTGTTTAAGTTGATTTTGCTGCTCGGTTACATCTATTTTTTGTCCATGACACCGCTTATTAAAAGAGTGTTTCAATATCATGGAGCCGAACATAAAGTCATAAACTGTTATGAACAGAATTTGCCAATTACTGTGGAGAATGTCCAAAACCAATCTCGGCTTCATTACCGCTGCGGATCAAGCTTTATTTTATTTACGATTATTGTCGGCATGTTTGTTTATTTACTCGTTCCGACAGATCCGCTTTGGCTGCGTGTTATAGATCGTGTCGCACTGATACCGGTCGTGCTTGGTATATCCTTTGAAGTTCTGCAGCTGACAAACAAAGTGCGTGACATTCCCGGTCTGAAATTACTTGGGTACCCGGGTCTTTGGCTTCAGCTGTTAACCACAAAGGAACCTAAGGATGAACAGGTTGAAGTTGCCATCGAAAGCTTTAACGAACTTCTCAGACTCGAAGCATTGTCTGAGCAAAATCAGAAGCCTTCTCACAACGTCATCTAAAATCCGTTGCCCTGCTATTACTTTCGGAGGTGGACAGTTATGAATCATCGTGTACAACCTATTATTGCTGTATTAATTGCGCTGGGAGCGTTCGGTTTCCTCTATGTGCTGGTAACCAATCCCGGAGAAATGGCAAAAATGGCGGTAACCGTCATCGTGGCAGGTATCATTATTTATTTTATTGTGAAATATGTAATGAATCGAAATGCGGGCAGCGAAGGAGCAGCCTTCAAAAAAGCGGCGAAACAATCGCGGCGCCGGATGAAAGAACAAAAAGCAAAACACCGCGCCGGACATAAGGGACGTGTCAGCCACCTGCGAAGCGTTCCGAGCGCCAGCAAGCCTAAGCCGATGATTCTCAAGAAAAAAAGCCAGACTCAGCTGACTGTTATAGAAGGGAAAAAAAATAAAAAGAAAAACAGAGCGCTTTTTTAATAGGTCCACTGCTTTAAAAACAGCTCTGTCCGTCTTTTACCTAGCTCAATCAGGGCTAGTTTTTTTTGTTGTGTTAAATGAAAATCAGTGGCCATTACGTCATCGACAGGGAGAAAAATGATATTTTGTTCATAGCGTGATGCAATGTGCCTTGCGTCATGAGCATCCTTCATCGTTTCAAACAGGGCGCCGAACAGTTCAAAAGCGTTGCGGATATTTTTTTTCGGACGCTCTCTTTCACGCGGCGCAAGCGTGACACCGATCACAGGGCGCTTTCTTTCCTTTGAAAACAGCCAGATTGGAAAATTGCTTAACACGCCTCCGTCGACAACCGTGGCGGTGCCTGTGTCCGTTTTTAATTTTATCGGTTCAAAGAAATACGGGATGCTGCAGCTCATTCTGACCGCTCTGGCAACCGGGAACATATCAGGATTTAACCCGTAACGGGCCAAATCGTCCGGCAAAACAATCATGGTGCCGTTTGTCAGATCAGAAGCAATAAGGCGCAGAGACCCTTTCTGCAAATCGCCGAAAACCCTTATGCCTTTCGCTCTTAACAGATCAGCAATCCATTTTTCTATCGTATCGCCTTTGTATAAGCCAAGACGCCAGTAGATGGACACCCACTGGAGCATCTTTAAGGGGAGAAATGAGTACCTCTGGTCCAGCAATTTCTCTCCGTCCACTTCTTCAATTAAAGCGTGGATTTCCTTACTGGTGTAACCTGACGCAATGAAAGCGGCAATAATGGCGCCGGCGCTTGTACCCGCAACTCTTTTAAAGCGGAAGCCTTTTTCCTCAAGCACTTCATAAGCGCCTGCGAGCGCAATGCCTTTTACTCCTCCGCCGGAAAACACACCGTCAATATACATCTCATTCCCTCCCCCTCCATCCGATCGTTTATTACCATTTTAAGAAAACACGCGAAGAAATAGACCAACGAATGACGGGTGGCGTCAGCGTATCAAAAAAGACGGCCTCCTTCGAGACCGCCTTTTTACTGATTATGATGTTCTGTTTTCTTTTGGATTGATTTCAGATCTTTTTTACGGGCATCATCTTCTTCAAAATATTGAACAAGATCCCCGATGCGATCAATGCTGTTCCAGCTTAAATGATGTTCGATTCCTTCGACATCGTTATATATTTTCTCTTCATCAACACCAATGATTCTTAAAAACTGCTCAAGCAATTCATGTCTGTATACCAGCCGTTTGCCTATTTTTTTCCCTTTAGACGTTAACACGAGACCGCGATATTTTTCATAAATTAAATATTCGTCTTTATCTAGTTTTTGAACCATTTTTGTTACAGAGGAGGGATGGACTGCTAATGCTTCCGCGATATCGGAAACTCGTGCATATCCTTTTTCTTCAATCAGCATATAAATCTGTTCAATATAATCTTCCATACTTGGTGTTGTCATCGAAACCCTCCCAAAAAGCACCTTAACTTTATAAACCATTACAAGTTTACACTAATGAACTTGAAAAAACAAGGATGCTCCGCGGGTCAAAAGCCCTGTTTACCGCTTATAATTCCATTCATCTGAAGCGTACTTTGTTTCAGCCAAGTGATGAACAAAATCAAGCTCTTCCTGAGAAAGTTCATATGGCTCCAAATGAATGTTAAGACCTGTTTCAAACCCTTCTTTAAAGGCTTTACGAGCCTCATCCATCGTCACCCGCTTTTCAGTGAGTTCATTAATGGCAACCGCTTTATTTTTGAAATTGCGCTGCATCCGTTCTCTTACTCTTTCACTTGGATATAAGAACAGATCGAACAGCTTGTCCTCATCCAAATCAAGCAGAATGGAGCCATGCTGAAGAATCACGCCTTTTTGTCTCGTTTGCGCGCTTCCCGCCACCTTGCGCCCCTCAACCACTAGCTCATACCATGAAGGCGCGTCAAAACAAACAGATGACCGCGGATTTTTTAAGCTTTCTTTCTCTTTTTCGGTTCTCGGGATGGCAAAGTAAGCGTCCAGACCGAGATTTCTAAAGCCTTGAAGTATGCCTTCTGAAATAACCCGGTAAGCCTCAGTAACAGTCGCCGGCATCTCGGGGTGCTCTTCCGAAACAATTACGCTGTATGTCAGTTCCTGATCGTGCAGCACACCTCTCCCGCCGGTCGGGCGTCTGACGAATCCGAGATTATATTTATGTACTGCTTCAAAATTGATTTCCTTTTTAATATTTTGAAAATACCCTACAGAAAGTGTCGCCGGATTCCAGCCGTAAAAACGGATAACCGGGGGGATTTTCTTTTCGCTGTGCCAATATAAAAGCGCTTCATCAAGCGCCATATTGAATGCAGGACTTGCATTGCCTGAGTCTATAAACCGCCAAGTTTCTTTTTGCATTTTAAGACCTTCCTTACCGTTTTAATAGAATCAGTTTATCAAACTGCCGGGAAAATGAAAAATATTTTAGTTCCATTATAGATGACAATCACGCTGTGCTTTACTATAATAGTATTTGTCGAAAACGGCTCTATGACCTTGTTTTATGAAGCAGGGTTTTGATTTTATATGCTAAAGGAGTAGAATCACATTGTCTAATATGATCGTTTTGATTATTTTTGCTGCGTTTATCATCTATATGATTGCTTCATATGTCTATCAGCAGCGAATTATGAAAACACTTTCCGAAGAAGAATTCCGCGCGGGTTACCGCAAAGCGCAGCTTATTGACGTTCGTGAACCAAATGAGTTTGAGGGCGGACATATTTTAGGCGCCCGCAACATCCCGCTTTCCCAGCTGAAACAGAGAAAAAATGAAATCCGTCCGGACAAGCCTGTTTACCTGTACTGCCAAAACAGTGTCCGCAGCGGACGCGCGGCACAAACCCTGCGCAAAAACGGCTGCACTGAGATTTACAACCTAAAAGGCGGCTTTAAAAAATGGGGCGGAAAGATTAAAGCGAAGAAATAAAGCAAACAGCTGTCTGGTAGACAGCTGTTTTTATTTATCTTTCTTCTGCCTCGTATCTGAGCACCGGGTGTCTTGCCGCTTTTGTTTCATCCATTCTTTTTACAATCGTTGTATGCGGGGCCTCCTGAACAAGCTCCGGATTCTCCTCCGCTTCTTTTGCGATTTGAATCATAGCATCAATAAACGCGTCCAGTGTTTCCTTTGATTCGGTCTCCGTCGGCTCGATCATGATGCATTCTTCAACATTAAGCGGGAAATAAATCGTCGGCGGATGATAGCCGAAATCAAGGAGCCGTTTGGCAATATCAAGCGTACGCACTCCCAGCTTTTTCTGCCGCTTCCCTGATAATACAAATTCATGCTTGCAATGGCGGTCAAACGGAAGATCGTAATAAGGCGCGAGCTTTCTCATCATATAGTTGGCGTTTAACACTGCGTTCTCAGTAACAGCCTTTAATCCGTCAGGCCCCATGGAGCGAATATACGTATACGCTCTCACATTAATGCCAAAGTTGCCGTAATACGGCTTCACACGGCCGATCGCATGAGGGCGGTCATAATCAAACGTAAAGCGCCCTTCTTTTTTGACTAAAACTGGCTTTGGCAAATAAGGAATCAGATCTTGTTTTACGCCGACAGGGCCTGATCCGGGGCCTCCGCCGCCATGAGGGCCTGTGAATGTTTTATGCAGGTTGAGGTGCACCACGTCAAATCCCATATCTCCAGGTCTCGCCTTGCTTAAAACGGCATTTAAATTAGCGCCGTCATAATACAGTTTCCCCCCCGCTTGGTGTACAATTTCCGCCATCTCTGTAATCTGCTCCTCAAACAAGCCGAGCGTGTTCGGATTCGTCAGCATGAGAGCTGCAGTTTCTTCATTCACTGCTCTTTTTAAATCCTCTAAATCAACAAGCCCTTTTTGATTCGATTTCACCGTAACGGTTTCAAAGCCTGCTACTGTTGCTGATGCAGGATTCGTCCCGTGCGCGGAATCAGGGACAATGACCTTCGTCCGCTTGAAATCCCCGCGAGCTTCATGATAGGCACGGATCATCATCAGCCCCGTCCATTCGCCGTGCGCTCCGGCAGCAGGCTGAAGCGTAACCTCATCCATTCCCGTTATTTCTTCAAGGTGCTTGCTTAAATCATATAAAAGCTCTAATGCGCCTTGCACCGTGTCTTCATCCTGAAGGGGATGAATTGCAGCAAAACCGGGTATACGCGCGATTTTTTCATTGATTTTCGGATTATATTTCATCGTGCAAGAACCGAGAGGATAAAAACCGGAATCCACCCCGTGATTGCGTTTGGACAGCGCTGTATAATGGCGCATGATGTCCAGCTCTGAAACCTCCGGCAGCGCTGCGTCTTCGTCACGAATATAGGTGTCTGACAAGAGGTCCCCCAATTCGATTTCCGGTACATCGAGCTCCGGCAGACTATAGCCGATTCGGCCTTCTCTTGAAAGTTCAAAAATAAGTGCCTGGTCCTGATTACTCATGGCGATCCCCCAATTCCTGAATGAGTGCGTCAATTTCTTCTTTTGTTCTCAGCTCCGTTACAGCAATCAGCATATGGCAGTCCAGCTCCGGATACGTCAACCCAAGATCATATCCGCCAATCATGCCTTTTGCCAGCAAACGCTTGTTCACAGCTCTCACCGGCTCATCCAGTTTGATGACAAATTCATTAAACATCGGCCCGTCAAACATAACGGTAAGGCCTGCTTTTTTTGCTTCTTGCTTTGCATAGTTGGCTTTTAAGAGATTTTGGCGGGCTATATCTTTTACGCCGTTTTTTCCGAGAGCAGTCATGGCTACTGATGCTGCCAGCGCATTTAAAGCTTGGTTCGAGCATATATTTGATGTTGCTTTATCCCGGCGGATATGCTGCTCCCTGGCTTGCAGGGTAAGCACAAAGCCTCTTTTTCCGTTTTCGTCTTCCGTTTGTCCGACGAGACGGCCCGGCACCTTTCTCATTAATTTTTTAGTAACGGCAAAAAAGCCGCAATGCGGGCCGCCGTATGCTGAAGGAATGCCGAAAGGCTGCGCATCACCGACGACGATATCAGACTGAAACTTGCCCGGCGGAGTGAGAAGACCTAGCGCCAGCGGGTTGGCTGAAACAATAAACATGGATTTCCCTTGATGAGCGATAGGCTCAATATCCTTTAATGGCTCGATCCGGCCGAAAAAATTCGGGTACTGAACGATCACTGCGGCTGTGTTCTCGCAAACGGTTTGGCGCAATGCATCAAGATCCGTAACGCCATCCGCAGCGGGTACTTCAACAACATCAATATACTGACCTTTTGCGTACGTTTTCAGCACCTCTCGCGATTCAGGATGCACGGTTTTTGACACAACAATTTTTTTCTTTTTCGTGTGGCCTGAAGCAAGCATTGCTGCTTCCGCCAAGGCTGTTCCGCCGTCATACATCGAGGAGTTGGCGATATCCATGCCTGTCAGTTCACAGATCATCGTTTGGAATTCAAAAATAGCCTGGAGCTCTCCTTGTGAAATCTCTGGCTGATAAGGCGTATATGCGGTATAAAACTCAGAGCGCGAAATAACATGATCCACAATGACAGGCTGATAGTGGTCATATACACCCGCTCCTAAGAAAGAAGCATATTGTACGGTATCACGATTTTTAGAGGCCAGCTTTGTCAGTTCTCTTGTTAATTCTGTTTCTGATTTCGCTTTTTTGATTTGATACTCTTTTTTATATTTGACGTTTTCCGGTATATCAGCAAATAAATCATCGATGCTGCTTACGCCGATAGCAGCAAGCATCTCCTGTTTATCCTTTTCTGTTGCGGGCAAATAACGGTGCTTCATGTGTTGTCTCCTCTCTCCAAGAAAAAATATTAGCGTTTATAAAATGGTGTTTTGACAACCTTTGCTTTCACTAATTTTTTGCGAATCTCTACATCTACAACAGTCCCGATCTCACTTGTTTCCGAATCAATTAAGGCAAGGCCGACGTTTTTCCCTAATGTCGGTGACTGCGTGCCGGTTGTCACCTTTCCGACAGACTTGCCATTTTGGAAAACCTCATATCCGTGCCGCGGTATCCCTTTTTCAATCATTTCGAGACCGACAAGTTTGCGCTTCGCTCCGTTTTCTTTTTGTTCACTCAATACTGACTTACCAAAAAAGTCAGACTCCTTTTTGTGCTTTACAGCAAATCCTATACCTGCTTCAATCGGTGTAATATCCCGGGTCAGCTCCTGACCGTAGAGCGGGAGCTTCGCTTCAAACCGGAGTGTATCACGTGCACCGAGACCGCATGGAATCAATCCGTATGCATCCCCTGCATCGATGATTTTTTTCCAAATATGCATAGCATCATCACTGCGGCAGTAAATTTCATACCCGTCTTCTCCCGTATAGCCAGTGCGTGAAATAAGTGCTTTGCGGCCGCTGATATCGGCTTCATCAATAAACGCAAACGGCTTTAATGCAGACACATCCGCATCTGTCAGATTTTTTAAGATTGCTTCTGCTTTCGGTCCCTGTACAGCCAAGAGCGCGATTTGATCTGACTGATTGTCAATCTGCACATCACCTGCTGCATGTTCTTTCATCCAAGCCAAGTCTTTATCTATATTAGAAGCATTAATGACAAGCAGATAGCGGTTCTCTCCTTTTTGATAGATAAGCAAATCATCGACGGTTCCGCCATCCGGGTAACACATCGCTGTATATTGAGCACGGCCTGGCGTTAACGCGGAAACATCATTTGTCATCAATCTTTGCAAAAAAGACAGACTGTCGTTCCCTGACACTTCGACTTCTCCCATATGAGATACATCAAACAAACCGGCTGCAGTTCGGACAGCCTCATGTTCTTTTTTTATAGAAGAAAATTGAACAGGAAGCTCCCAGCCTCCGAAATCAATCGTTTTTCCTCCATATTCCTTATACAGGTCAAATAACGGCGTTCTTTTCAGCATCTAATTCCTCCCCTTTATCAACGGCGCAGCTAAAAAACATACAAAAAAGGACAGAGAAACACCTCATGTAAAATGAAGGTTCTCTGTCCTGGCACCTGAAAGTTTACTTTGCATACGCAAAGACGTCCCCTTTGGTGGTTTGCGCATCCGCACAAACACTCTCCAGAGTTGCGTCGAGCAAGAGTTCTTTTGCCTGAGAGATTCACTCCGCAGTTTGCTCCTTCGGCGCCTGTATCCCGAGGTTTTCGGTCAGGTCTCTCCCCTTGCTGTCATTCGCTCATATTTTCATGCTGTTATGGACATACTATAGCAATATCTTACATCAAATACATACTCATATCCTACCATCATCACTATATGCTGGGCAACAGCAATTTGGGCAGATTTTTCTTATATTGTTCATCTTAAGAATCGAAGAATTAGAAAGGCGGTTTCAAAGCAATGAATACAGAAATGATCTACGATGCAAAATGGCCTGAAGAATTTGCTGAAAGACTGAAAAACGATGGCCCTTGGGCAAACTGGGAACTGTACAAGCTCTCTGCAGAAATCCAGAAAACATTAGCAATTCCAGATTTTGAAGGCTTACGGGCTCCTTTATATCTGCCTTCCTTTACGCCGCTCCCCCACCAGCTTGAAGTGGCGCAAAAAGTGGTTGAAAAAATGAACGGGAAAGCGATTTTAGCAGATGAGGTTGGTCTCGGGAAAACGGTTGAAGCTGGACTGATTCTAAAAGAATATATGATTCGCGGGTTAGCAAAAAAAATTTTGATCCTTGTGCCCGCTTCCCTTGTGTCACAGTGGGTCAAAGAACTTCAGGAAAAATTTTTGATTCCGGCTGTTGAACAAAAGAAAAGCTATGTGTGGGAGCAATGCGATATTGTCGTCTCATCAATAGACACCGCGAAGCGCTCGCCCCATCGAGAAATCGTTCTGTCTATCCCATATGATCTTGTCATTATTGATGAGGCACACAAACTGAAAAATAGCAAAACGAAGAACTATGAATTTGTCCGGAATCTCGTAAAAAAATATTGCCTGCTTCTTACCGCGACGCCAATCCAGAACCGTATCGAAGAGATTTTCAATTTGGTGTCCTTATTAAAACCCGGCCATTTAGGCAGTCAGAATCACTTTCAGGAGGAGTTCGCCAAGAAGAAATCCAGTTTAGAAGCGCATGAACATTTAAAAGATCTTGTGAATAAAGTCATGATCCGTAACAGGCGGCATGATACAGGGCTGAATTGGAAACAGCGCCATGTTGAAACAGTGCCGATTCAATTTTCTCCATCAGAGCAGGCGCTTTATGATGAAATTTCTCGCTTGAAGGAAAGTATCAATAAACCAGCCAGCATGTTCTCGATTATGACCTTGCAAAGAGAATGCTGTTCGAGCAGAGAAGCGGTGTATATGACGCTGAAAAAGATGCTTGATCAAAAAGAGAAACAAGCACCTGCCATTGATGAGGATACGATTTCAGTTTTAATAGAGCGCATCAATCAAGTGACACAAAACTCTAAAGCGCTTCAAGTCGTTGACTTGATCAAAAAGATTGACGATAAGGTCATCATTTTTACAGAATACCGGGCAACCCAGATTTATCTGCAGTGGTTTCTTCAGCAAAACGGTATCAGTTCTGTGCCGTTTAGAGGCGGATTTAAACGTGGAAAAAAAGACTGGATGAAGGATCTTTTCCGCGGAAAGATCCAAGTCCTTATTGCAACTGAAGCAGGCGGTGAGGGGATTAACCTGCAATTTTGCAATCACATGATCAACTATGACCTGCCATGGAACCCGATGCGGCTTGAGCAAAGAATCGGAAGAATTCACAGACTCGGGCAGGAGCGTGACGTGCACATTTATAACATGGCGACAAAACATACGGTGGAAGAGCATATTCTAAAGCTTTTATATGAAAAAATTCATTTGTTTGAAAAAGTGGTCGGTGAACTTGATGATATTTTAACGAAAATTCAAGTGAACAATTTTGAAGAGCACCTTCATGACATTTTGTATCACTCAGCAACAGAAGAAGAAATGAAAATAAAAATGGATAACTTAACCTCATTTTTGTCTTATAAAAAACAGCAGCCTGCTGAAAAAAGAGGATCTTAGCCTGTAAGGAGGTTTTATTAGTGAGACAGCAAGAGGTTCACGATTTTCTGCTGCGTTTTTTTCAAGCAAACAGCTGCCAAATCGTCGATCAAGGCTTAGGCTATATGACAGTGCAGCTTACAGTTGAAATGGACAAACAAATCATGAACCGCCCTTTCTACTGGCATTGGCGCGAGAAGACAGGCGGTGATCCGAATCCAATGAAAATCACTTTTATTACAGATAAAGAAAATGCGCCAAAAGACCTAGATGGTGAATTTATATATTTTGGGGCCCCGCGTCTTTTTCAAATATTTAAAGCTGTTAAACAAAATGGGAGATTTACCAGAATGTATGAGAAAATTGAATCAGCCGGAGCTAAAGTCCCACTTCAGCCTTGGCTTGGTATAAATGTCACGATTTCATACCAGTCCGACATGAAAAAGGATAAGTTATTGTCACTAGGTCTTCACCTAGTCTCTGGAACGATAATTGAAGATTTTCAAAGCAAGCTGACCCAGTTTTCACTGACGTCTCAAATATGTGACTATTGCTTCACCATTTCACCTATGATCAAACCAGAAAGCGGACTTAAGCGTATGGAAAACTATATTTCCAAATCCGCTATGCAGGAGCCGTCCGACTGGGCGGAACAGGCGGTTAACAGGTGGAAGAATGATATGACATTGCTTGATAAGTTTTACGAGCATATAGAAGAAAAACCAGAAGAATACCATCTAGAAAAACAGGCGCTGAAAACCTTGTATCAACCAAAGATATCAGTTGAAATTGAAAATGGCGGATTGTTTTATCTGCAAAATAATATTTCAAGCTAACTTTTTTACCATTCGACATCATTCTCGTTTTTTTTGAGAAAATACGATTATAATAAAGGTATATTGGAAAAAAATTCTGGTGATTTAATGGCAAATGACTTCCAGAGACTAATGAAGCATACAATAAGTCATGGCCGGACTGGCTGAAATACATAAACAAGTATTTTAGGAGGAGAAACTGCATGAAGAATGCAAAACAAGAGCACTTTGAATTGGATCAAGAATGGGTTGAATTAATGGTGGAAGCCAAAGAGGCAAATATCAGCCCGGAAGAAATACGAAAATATTTACTTTTAAACAAAAAGTCTGCTCATCCTGGTCCGGCAGCCAGAAGTCATACCGTAAATCCTTTCTGAATGTGCTATAATATCACAAGGAAGGTGATGACATTGATTGGCCAGCGTATTAAACAATACCGTAAAGAAAAAGGCTACTCACTATCGGAACTAGCTGAAAAAGCTGGGGTAGCGAAGTCTTATTTAAGCTCAATAGAACGAAATCTACAAACGAACCCCTCCATTCAATTTCTCGAAAAAGTCTCCGCTGTTCTGGACGTCTCGGTTCATACTTTGCTCGATGAGAAACATGAAACCGAATACGATGGTCAATTAGATAGTGAATGGGAGAAATTGGTTCGCGATGCGATGACATCCGGGGTATCGAAAAAACAATTTCGTGAATTTTTAGATTATCAAAAATGGAGAAAATCCCAAAAAGAGGAGTAGTGCCTGAGCAGAGGCACTAACTCCTCTTTTGTCAATAACCATCGAGACGGCCCAGTATATGAATACTGGGCCGTCTCTTTTTATGGCTGTTATTAATTTTTATCCTCGCTGTGCGCTTTTTCATTTTCTTTCACATAACCGTCTTTATCAGTATGGTCCTTTTTGATTGTCAAGCCTTTCCACTGTGTAGCTTCGAACGAGAATTGAAGCTTAATGGAGTTGCCTTGATATTTATTTTGAACCATAAGCCCGTTTTCATCTTTTGTTTTATCATCTTTGAATTGGATTTCCATTTGAACCTGATCGAAGTCAGTTGGTGTTTTTGGAACACCATCATATTCAGGAGCGGTTTTACCGTCAATTGTTGCTACATTGACTTTACCGCTTGCATGTAAGAATTTAGGGTCAATTTGTTTTTTGATTTTTTCAGCAGCCGCTGCATCATTTTTAGCAGACATCAAATACAAGTCTTTAAGGTTCGCATCATCTAAAATAATGTTTTTCGGGTAACCATTGCCGCCCTCTTTTCCAACTGTCAACAATGTCACTTCAAACTGGCTGAGGAAATCTTCTGGAGATGTATTGCTGCCGCCGTTTGCTTTAAAATCTCCATAATTAAGCGCCATTAAAACTTCTTTGATCGCAAGTGATCCGTTATTTTCAAATTGGAAATCCTTTGTCAACTTATCTCCCGGCTTTAGATTTGATAAGTTCACACTCGCTGAATTCTCTTTAGCAGATAAATCAAGCGTACCTGATGCAAAAGTAGCATCCTTTGATTTAATGTCGTTAAATGCTGCCCATGTTCCTCCTCCAACTAAAGCTAATCCTAGTGCTGCAGAAGCAACTCCTAAACTCAATTTCTTTTTCATACCCATGGTAAACTCCCCTTTTATTGAATGATTTTATATCGAAACCTGTTGCCAGGTTTACAACTGAAGTTAAGTAGACATGGTGCTGTCCTTTGTATCTGTTTCCAAGGCTTTTGTCTTTCTTTCAATTTCTCTAATGGCGCTGCTGATCGTCACAAAAGCGTACACTAACAGCATCACGCCGGGAACAATCAATAATACAGCCGTTCCAATCGGCTGGCTGGCAAAATGAAGCATATAGCCTGCATATGGAAGCTGAAAACCTGTGTATTGTGCGCGAACATTTTCGTCCGATACAGGCGCTGAATCAGCTGCTGCATTATTATCACCTTTTGTTTTAAATAACAAATGGTCTCCTTGCTTTGTTATGTCAACAATTCTGTGGGTGACCGCCGTATTTGCATCCTGCATAAATGTAATAACGTCACCTTTTTGAAGCTCTTTCACATCAGCGATTTCTTTGACCAATATTAAGGAACCTGTATTGAACTCCGGCTCCATCGAACCTGACAGAACTGATTTCAATGTATACCCAAACACAGCCGGCTCTCCCCCGGATGAACGTGTTGAAATCACGACAAGTGTCAGCACAATAATAAGAGTAAAGATGATCACGTATAAAATATTACTGATCAGCTTCATTGCTTTTTTCATCCTCTTCCCCGCTTTCCTTCTGGTCTGATTGAGTTTCATTTTCTTTGGTTACAGCTTCTTGAGATGTTTCTTCTTTCATTGTTTTTTCCTGTATATCCTTTTGTGTTGTTTCATTCTCCTTTTTGACGTCCGACTTTGTTTCTTTTTTAGGGACAGTCGGTTTTTCATCGCATTTTGCAAGCGTCATAGGCTCCGACCACTCAAATGTACTGCCGTTTGCCGGGTAGCCTGCCGGTTTATATACTTTAAATGCATAAATGCCGGGTTTCATTTTTTTCTTGGTCTCAATTTTATAAAGTGAATCGCCGATTTGATTGGAGACAAATCCTTTTTCGATCACGTTCCCATCCTTTAACGGTTTGCGGGCATTTTCAAGCTTATGAAGCTCCCACTTCCACTTTGATTTCTTAAGTTTCTCACCTGTATTTTCGAGCACAGCAAATAAGGCGAAAGGTGAGCATACAGTGCCTTTCGTATCCGTTTGATCTGATATGTGCAAATCACTTTGATCCCAGCGTTTATCATAATGGCAGTTTTTATCTGTATGCTGAAAGTCTTTACACGTTTGAAGTGAGACATCAAATGTTTCAATATCATGAAAAGCAGCGCTTGTATCATCGGAAAATTGTAAGCATATTGCGGCAGTCAGACTGAAAATGACTGAAAGCTGAAAGATAAGCAGAACTTTCAGTTTCGTCTTCGCCTTTTGCTGATTGTGAAACAATCGAAACATATCTTACCTCCTGTAAAACACTGTAACTTGATATGACAATCGTTCTCTTTAAAGAACTACACAAATAGAGTATAATCAACGATTTATAGATTTAAAAACACCGAAATCGCTCATTTCGTTCGTTTAAAAGAATGTTTTCATCATATTACAAAGTCTTGCTCAGTATTGCTCATTTTTTCAATTTTTTTGAAATTCTTGGGATTGTTATGTGAGAATTTAAATGCATATCCCATTATTATTTGGTAATAATAAACAAAGAAAGGGTGACAGCATGATGATCAAACAATGTGTGATTTGTCTATCTCTTCTCGTCTTTGGCACCACAGCCGCTCACGCAGAAGAAACACCGCTTGTAACCGCCCGCCACATGTCCAAATGGGAAGAGATTGCTGTAAAAGAAGCAAAAAAAAGGTACCCGCTTGCACAGGTACTGTTCAAACAAAAAGTATGGGACCGTAAAAGAAAAGATGAAGCAGTGAAGCAATACCATTTAACTCTGAGGGAAGGGTCAAAAGAATTCGGCGTTTTTGTGACGATTTCATTTGATCCTTATAGCCAAAAGGTCAATAAAATCGCCATATTAGAAGAATATCAATAAGGTCCTCCATTTTTTGAAGGACCTTATTCGTTTATTTGCGGTTATTTTTTCCGTTTCAGCCAAAGTCTGAAGCCATAGGGTAAAATACCGAACAACTGCTGGGAAACAGGCGTTTTTGTTTCTTTCCGCACCTCTTTTCGTTCTTTTCGCTCATCTCTCGGAGTATC
Source organism: Bacillus sp. SG20033 (assembly GCF_044570195.1). Classification (NCBI taxonomy): domain Bacteria; kingdom Bacillati; phylum Bacillota; class Bacilli; order Caryophanales; family Bacillaceae; genus Bacillus; species Bacillus sp. SG20033. The sequence continues at coordinate 2,633,689 of NZ_CP172606.1, forward strand.
TATATATTTGACAAATTGCTGCGTCATATATTTAACATAATCATTCGTTTTCACGTGATCACCTCATCATTCAATTATTATGAAGTGTTGTCTCACATGACTTTTTTTATACCCTTTACACTGTTTTATTCTGTCCATCTCAGCAGTTTTTTCTGTTTTTGATCAAACACGATCTGTGCAGTTCTTTCTGTTCCCGACTCCGTTGACACTCTTAAGTTGATTTCTTTTTGTTCTTTTATCGATGTATCATGAATGTAATAAGAAACCCGTCCATATGGAAATTGCTGCGTACCCTCCTGGCCTTTCCGTTCCTCTAGAACATGCCGAATCGAAAGAAGCACCCCATTTTGAAGCAAATTCTCTCCTATGTATAACTCTTTTGTTTCCTTTTCAAACATGCAGCGTGAAATATATTGAGCAGCAGCAAAGTTCACGATTAACAGCACAAGCGCTGACACAAAAAGAACAGCTGGATAAATAAACCCTCTTGTACGATACATTCACCCCCCTCCTAAATACGAATAGACTGGAAAAGCAGTTTGATACACTTTTTGGTCCTCACTCTCAATTTTCAGCAAAACAACACCATTTTCAATATCAGCTTTCATGGCAGTAATATGATCTAAAATCGGAACATGCCCTTTACCATCCACTCTTTTTCTTATCATTGATTGATAAATGTCAAAACGGATGTCTTGTCCGGAAAGATTGGTGCAGATTAACACGCTCCCATGCTCGGCTGTCTTAACTGCCTGTGACTCCTTGCATTCATTCATCATCTGTTCTATCGAAATCATCCATTCTTGCTGTGTGAAACCGTCATGTTCCTGCTGTCGAGACAAAAACAGATGGAAAATCGCAGCTAACGATCCTGATATGAGCAAAAAGACTGAGAGCGAAAATAATACGTTAAGAAGCGTGTAGCCATTCTGTCTGCAGGATGCTGAGGCAATATGATTTCTCTTTATAAGCTGTGGCTTTGATACATACGTTTTGATATTCGCCCTCCTCCTCCCACTTCATTGCATAGATATGATTGTTCTTTGTAATTGTTTTTGACGCGGCTCCTTCACCACTCATGACATATTTGCTAATGCTCTCATTCATCATCTGATAGCCGATTTCTCGTGATTCCGCCATTTTTTCATCAGCTATTAGCTTGTCCCACAAGGGGACGACTGTCAGCAGCACAAACAGCCACAGGCTTAGCGCAGACATTGTTTCTATTGTAGAAAAACCTTTATTTTCTCTCCACATTGACTCTCCCGCTCCCTAGATAAACTGTTATGTCATAAACGGCATGGCCTTTTACTCGTATTTTTCCGCCTGCATTCGGGTGCCCTTTCTCATTAAATTCCAAACGGTCTTTTAATGTCAGCAGTTCTATAGAAAGTCCCGTTGCATACGGACGTTCAATAACCGTATCACCAATGACTAATTGATATTCTTTTTTATGAAAGAGAATTTTTGTTCTTTGTTGACGGGAAATAGCAGTCTGCTGTGTGAGCATCATATCATTTTTCAGCTGCCTTGCTGCCTGTCGGACAGCTGTATTGTCATAAGCAGGAGGAAGTGTGGTGAAGACGGCAATCAGGAGGATAGAGGCAAGGCTTAACACAAGCAAACTTTCTAAAAGGGTAAACCCCTTCTCCTCGTTTAATTTAATGTTCAACCTTAACTTCTCCGCCGGTGATGATAATGTGCTTACCATTTGGACAGACAGCATCCTTTTTCACATAGCCCTCTGACTGTAAATCGGCAAGGCTCGGAGTTTGTCCTTCATGATCAAGCTCAAAGGCAGTCATTTGTGCCTTAACCATGTTTTGTAGGCCTTCACAGCCCTTTTTTTGAATGGTTTGATTATGTTTCGTGACGTTCGGTATCGTAATTAAAAGCAAGATCGAAATAATAAAGAGCACGATTAACATTTCAACAAGTGTAAATCCTTTCTCATTCATCAGCCTCTTCCTTTCACATTTGATTCATCATCTGATACATAGGCACAAGCATAGATAAATACACAAGTAAGATCATCGCTGCAACAAATCCATAAATCATTGGCTGAAGGATGCCTGTCCATTTTTGCGCTTTGTGTTCCAGCCGCTGTAATATGAATTGGCTGTATGTGAAAAGCTCCCGATCCAATCGGCCGCTCAGCTGGCCGTGAGATATGACTTTTGATAAGTCAGTTTCATAAAAAGGGCTTCCACAAATAGCGGATTCAATTGACTCACCGGCTTTTAGCCGTTCAATCAATTGTTCAGCCTCGCAGCGGTAGAAAGGGAGAAACGTTTGATGTTTAAATGCATTAAGGCTGTCATAAATTGAGAGGCCCGATTTTAAAAGGCTGCTTAGCTGCAAAGAAAAAAAGTAGCTGTTAAACAGCTTGACAAGCTTTCCAACCAAAGGAATCCTGATACAAATCAGCATTTGCCGGGCAGGTGATTTTTTCTTAAACACAAGCCAATAATAAATCCCGATACCTGCTGTAAAAAGAACAAGCAAAATGATCACAAGATCAATATGCTGAAAAAAAGCAAAAAGCATATCGGTTGAACGTGAGGTTTCCATATTCATCGATTGATAGATACCGGAAAACTGAGGAATGATGATGGACTGTAACATATAAAACATGACAGCGACCGTAAAGATGAGGAAAAGCGGATAGCGCAGCACTCTTTTCAGCTGGTCTGCCTGTGCAATTTTTCGTTCCAGCAGCTCTCCGCTCTGGATCATGGAAGCAGGCAGTTCACCATGTGTTTCAGCAAAATAACAAATACCTAAGGCTTCCTTATGAAATGACAAACTCTTTAGTACTTGATAAAACGGAGTCCCTTCCCTCAAACAAGTGACCGTATCAGTCAAGTCAGCCGCCTGCCTCTTATTCATCTGAAGTTCCATCAGGCGTAATCCATCCAGAAGCGTATATCCCCCCGCAGTCATTTCACCGAGCCGCTTTAATAACCTGGCTTGATCCTTTAACGACCAGACTTTTCTAATCTTTTTCATGATAAACCCACCGGTCATAGTTGTTTGTCGTTAAATAGCCGAGCGCAATTCCTTTCCTGATAATTTGACGAAGCGTTTGATATTGGTAATTTGCATGATTTCCTTTTGCCTCCTGAATACATTGCTGAAGATTTTTCCCGTATAGAAGCTCATAAACACTAGCTCTCCTGGTATTTCGTGACTGGCGGCAATACACTGATGAACATCCGTTTTCACAAAACGGGCAAGCCAAATCAACCAAGCGCTGAGCCGCTATTGCAATGACAGTCTGTTCGATTTCATTCATATTGATACCGAATTCAAGCAGTCTGTAAATGGCGCCCTTTGCGTCTCTCGTATGAAGGCTCGTTAGTACCAAATGTCCCGTCATCGCTGCCCGCACCGCAATTTCAGCTGTTTCCGCGTCTCTGATCTCACCTAAAATAATCATATCGGGATCATGGCGCAAAATTGCTTTCAGACCTGTGGAATAAGTTACACCGGCTTTTTCATTCACCTGAACCTGAAGAACATCTTCGTCCCTTGTTTCAACAGGGTCCTCTAATGTGACAATATTTCGATTAAAGTGTTTTTTTGCATATTGAACGAGAGAGTATAGTGTGGTAGTCTTCCCTGAACCAGTTGGCCCGGTAAAAATGAGCATGCCATGGGAATGTTTTAGAAACGAGAGTAATGTGGCTCCTGTCTTCGGAAATAGCGACAATTTATCAATCGAAGGGATATTGTATTGGGGCATCACTCTGATCACGAGGCTTTCTTCATTAATTGTGGGCAGCGTTGACATTCTTAAATGAACATTTCCCTCTTTCAGCTTTAACGTAAGCGAACCGTTTTGCGGCTTTCGCCTTTCACCTATATCCATTGCTGAAAGAAATTTAAAATGTGAAATCAGTCTTACGCACTCTTCTTTTTTCATGTCCCTTTTTTTCAGCAAGGCATGATCGACCCGAAAATGAATGATAGCGTCCCGCTCCCTCGGCACAATGTGAATATCAGAAGCCTTTGTTAGATATGCCTCTTCAATCAAGTTTTTGCTTACCTTTTCTATTGAATCCAATTTGATTCCCTCTCCTTTCAACGCATATTGTAGAAAAAGAAGAAACGGTAATCAAACAGGGAAAACGTGATTTTGTGAGATGTTATATGCTGAAAAACCAATTCTTTCTGGCAAGAAAAAAGACTTTCAACTGAATGTACCCCTGTCATTATAATTTTCCCTATAAATAAAAAAGCAGACATGGTCACCATGCCTGCTAGATTCCATTTTCATTATGCTGTTTTCGCTTATTGACCAGTATCTTTCTCAACGGAAAGGTCGCCTAATGCAACAATACCGGTCATTTGGTCATTTTCAAGAATCGATAAACTGCGGATTTAATGCTCTGTCATAAGCCCCTTGACATCGTATCCGGTCACCCTGATATGTCTGGTGAAAAAGCGGGGCACGCTGCACAAAATATGAAACATCCTATAGAGTCCGCCTTTTTCGAGGTTTCTTTTTCTTCTTCCGCTCCTGCAGCATATCTCCCGTCCAGCCTTTTTTTCTCAAATAGAGATAGATCAGAACTGTAGATGTGACAATCAATAAGAGGGAAAAGAGATATCCGTATTTCCAATTCAGTTCCGGCATCACTGAAAAGTTCATCCCCCATAAGGCACCCAGAGCTGTAATCGGAGTAAAAAGCGTCGTGAAAATGGTCAGCGCTTTTACAATTTCATTCCCCCTGTGTGAGGTAATGACTTCCTCTGAATGCAGCAGATTGTTAAGCTCCCCTTCAAATTCGCTGATGTATGTAAATCCCCTGTCAATCTTCAGTTGTGTCCGCTGATAATCCTTTTTCCCTTCATTTTGAGGTAAAAAGGTTTCTTTCAACGCCATTTCAATTTTTTTAGCGCTTAATATCAAATTTTTCCAAATCATCAGTTCATGGCGCAGGAGATGGACGCGGTTTAAAATGCTTTTGCTATTGTCGTCTTTAATTTGCCATCTGAGCTTTCTCAGCTTTACTTCAAATTCATCAACACCGATTAAATACGCATTCATTAGTTCGCCGAGAAGAATTAAAAACCCCTCTATCGCATTGTCCGCTCTTTCCATTTGCCGGACAACTTCTTTGCCTTTAATCTCTCTCAAAATCGAAAAGTCAAAATTGATTGTAAAAAAATATTGTCTGGTGATATAAAAGTGAAAAACAGTATGGTCTTTTTCTTCACCAAGCCCCTGATCATAAACAATCGACCCAAATACCGCTTCATTTTCCGTTTCAGTTGTATCTACTCGCAAAAAATTAACGTGATGGTTATTTTCAAACCACTTTTCACACTGAGGCCAGTGAGAAAAATGGATTAGATCTCTTGCCTTACTTCTTTCTTGAGGCCCCATTTGGTACCAAAACCAATCCTTTCCTGTATGTGCCTTCATGTCAAGATCCTCCAAACTTTTGTTCTTTATTATTTAATTGCCCAATAACCGCGTCACTAAACCAGGCTGCCGCTTCAATACATGTTTTATGAGCATTTTCAGGTGGTATGGAATGTAGAAAGACATCGGAAAAGGGAGGTGCATGCCTTCCTTGGAGAAGGCAGTTGTTTTGGAATTTGTCAATTTACTAGCAGTCGCTATTCTCATTTTGTTAACAGGATTTTTTGTTGCCGTAGAATTTTCAATCGTAAAAGTGCGGCGATCCAAAATTGATCAGCTTGTCGCAAAAGGAAAGAAAGGTGCTAAAGCGGCAAAGCATGTCATCACTCACCTTGATGAATATTTATCAGCCTGTCAGCTGGGCATCACAGTCGCAGCCTTAGGACTGGGATGGCTTGGGGAACCGACTGTGCAAACTCTGCTTCGACCGCTTTTTCATAAAGCAGGCTTAAATGAATCGCTTACCCACCTGCTTTCACTCGTCATCGCATTTTTAGCGGTTACGTATTTAAATGTCGTTATCGGGGAGCTGGCTCCAAAGAGTTTCGCCATTCAAAAAGCAGAAAGCATTACCTTGTTGTTCGCTAAACCGCTTATTTGGTTTTATAAGATCATGTTTCCATTCATTTGGCTGCTGAACCACTCTGCCCGATTGATTACAGGAGTGTTTGGGCTGAAGCCGGCATCAGAGCATGAGCTGGCTTATACAGAGGAAGAACTTCGGGTCCTATTGGCTGAAAGCTATAAAAGCGGCGAGATCAGAAAAAGTGAATTAAAGTACATGAATAATATCTTCACCTTTGATAAACGAATGGCAAAGGAAATTATGGTGCCGCGAAATGAAATGGTTAGTTTGTCACTAGATGAAGACTCCATTTCAAATCTTCAGGAAACAGTCAAGCAAACAAAATATACCCGGTACCCAGTTGTAAGAGAGGATAAAGATAACGTTATTGGCGTGATGAATATGAAAGAAGTGCTGTTTTCCATGCTGACGAAAGATTTTTCAATCAAGAAGCATCAAATTGAACCTTTCGTACAGCCCGTTATCCATGTCATTGAGACGATTCCTATTTATAAACTATTGCTGAAAATGCAAAAGGAACGCACTCATATGGCGATCCTCATAGATGAATATGGCGGGACGTCCGGTTTGGTCACTGTCGAGGATATTATCGAGGAAATTGTAGGAGAAATCCGTGATGAATTTGATGCGGATGAAGTGCCTCATATCCGCGAACTTGGAAAGGATCATTACTTGTTAAATGCAAAATTATTAATCAGCGATGTTAACAGCCTGCTTGGAACCGATTTATCGGACGCAGAAGTAGACACCTTGGGCGGCTGGTTTTTGACACAAAACATAGACGCTGAGCCTGAAAGTACCATAGAATATGATGGCTACTCTTTTAAGGTAAAAGACATCAACAGCCATCACATTTTATTTATAGAAGTTAAAAAAGCTGAATAGCCCGTGAAAGGCTGTTCAGCTGCTATCTTTCAAGATAAACATGGCAAAGGCATCAACACTCTTTTATTTTAAACCCTTTATTGGCCAGGGCTTTAGCAAGACTTTGCTCGGTTTTCACATTCGAAAAATCCAGACCCAGCTTCACGACAGTTTGGGCAATTTCCGGCCTGATTCCTGAAATAATCGTCTCAATGCCGAGCAATTTGGTGCTGTCAATCACTTTAAAAATTTGATAGGCTACCATGGTATCAACGATAGGAACGCCCGAAATATCTAAAAATAAATACGAGAGCTTTAACGCTGAGCACTGCTCCAGCACAGACTCCAAAATCGTCCTCGCTCTGTGCGTATCAATTTCACCGACAAGCGGAAGAATCCCAATTCCATCAGTAATCGGCATAATCGGCGCACTCAATTCATTAATCATTTCTTTTTGCGCGTTTAATTGTATCATGGTCACCTGGTGATATTCTTCCGTAAACACTTCGATGATCTCATCAATGTTTTGATTCAAGATCCGGCTCCACTCATAAAATTCCTGAATGCTGATGTCTTGAGAAGAAGCTTCGCTGAATTTATGAATCCATTCAAACATGATGTGCCTGAAAGTGTTAAACTGGCCGACACTTTGTGTAACCGTCACTTCATGAACGGCACGGTCTCTGGCGCATTGAAGAGACCACCGGTTGAGCTCATCCTCTACGTCTTCTTTTCTAAGGGATTTTGCTACGATGGTCACCAATAATTCATGCTGGTCTTTTAACTTTTGTTCTAGTTTTTGCTGATCTTTCGCTGAATACAGCCAGCTGCCTGTTGATGTACAAACTTCCAGCCATTGTTGCGTGATATCTTCTTTGTGCTCTGTTAAGTGCTGATCAAGAGCTATCATCTTAATGAGCTACCTCCTGTTTTTGAAAAATGTACGCTATATATGTATAACGCGTCTGCCTTTACACATACTATGTTTAGATTCAATGGGCTATAGCCAAGCGGTAAGGCAATGGACTTTGACTCCGTGATCGTTGGTTCGAATCCAGCTAGCCCAGTTTCTGAACAGGTGAAAAACCGAAGACAAGCTGATTCGAATAAATCAGCGGATCTTCGGTTTTTCATCATGCAGATTGATGAACCGTTTTCTTCTTCGATAACTTCAACAGTTCTCCCGGGTTATAACCAATCACCAGCTTTTTGTTGTCTACTAGAATCGGGCGTCGCAAAAGCTTCGGCTTCTCGATTAAAAGTTCCAGCACCTCATTTACCGTCATTTCTTCAATGTTTAAATTTAAATTTTTGAAAGTCTGGCTTCTTGTCGCCAAAATTTCATCAATTCCTTCTGTCGTTAACGATAAAATGTACTTTAATTCTTCTATTGTCGGGGTTTCTCTGAATAAGTGCCGTTCGTTAAATTCAATTTGATGTGCTTTAAGCCAATGTTTTGTTTTTCGGCATGACGTGCAGCTTGGATATGAGTAAAAAGTTAATTGTTGTTCCATTCGTTTTTTCCTCCTCAGTTAACCATCTCTTTGTAGAATAACTACCCGGATCATTTTTCATTTAAACCATTTACAGAACTTTTTTCGGATTATTTTTTAAAAAACATTCATACAATAGAAAACACAATCAAAGGGACAAATTCCATTTGTATATTAATAATGAAAATGTTTACATTTCTAGGTGTGATCTATTATAATAACAGTCAGAGGGACTCTCGGGAGGGGATAAAAATGAATCGCATGTTCCGGGTGTTAGGATTTTGGACGGGAATTTTTGCAGTCATGTTTTATTTAGGTGATATGAAAGATGCTTCCCTTTTATTTTTTGGACAGACGATCTTATTTGTGTTTCTATCGTATTTGAACTTAACCGAACGCATGTATATTTATATTTTTGGCGCTTATTTAACAATTTTCTTCGCCGGCTTTACATATTACTCGATTTTTATTATGGTGCCCGGCGGCGGAGGCCATTAAATGCAAAAAGAGACAAACCTTATCGGTTTGTCTCTTTTTTTACAATGAAAACCCATTTAAAAACGGATTTTGATCCTGCTCAGTCAGTATGTTTGTTTCAGGTCCATGGCCGCTTAACACCAGCGTGTGTTCCGGAAGCGTAAGCAGTTTTTCATGAATGGACGTCAGCAGCGTCTCTTGATTGCCGCCTATTAAATCCGTACGTCCTATACCGCCTTGGAACAAGACATCTCCGGAGATAACCAAGTCTGCATCTTTCACGTAGTAAGACACACTGCCTGGTGAATGCCCCGGCGTAAATAATGTTTCCAAATGAAACGGCCCGATATTCAACTCACCGTCACCTTCAATTAAATGATCTGCAGGCTTAGCTGTTACTTCTATCCCTCGCAGCATGCCGGAGCCGTTTAAAGAAGCGTCCGTAAGCCAATTTTTTTCATTTTGATGCAGGTAAACAGGGATATCCCATTTTTCTCTCACTTCATCAAGCGCCCCAATATGGTCAAAATGGGCATGTGTAAGCAAAATGGCTAAAGGCGTCAGCCCTTTTTCTTTTATGTATTGATTGATTTTATGTCCCTCGCCGCCCGGATCAAAAATCAGGCATTGATCATCATTGATGAGAAAATATGCGTTCGCTTGAATCGGCCCTACTGGCATTCGTCTCCATTTCACTATTATCACCTCTTTCTTTTTTATGCTCTTATTATGAGGGTTTTTTAAAAAAGATTCAAACAATCGCAATGAAAACGCTATCGACAAACCTATAAAAAACAGGTAGAATAAAACTGGAAAGAATTGCAGGTTTTTCAATGTAAAGGGGGCTGTGTTATGTTACTTGTCGTGATTTTCGGCCTTGTCGCTCTTTTCGCTTTATGGGGAGTCTTGCGTTCTGTTAGAAATAAAAATATACTCGGGTTTTTATTAGCCGGTGCCACCTTATTTGTCTTTGGCTGGTTTACCGTGATGACCGTAATAAACAGCGGGTATCCAACCGCACATTAAAACCTGTATCCGATGGGATACAGGTTTATTTTTATGGCTGTAAATGTTTATTGACACTTTCTATTTTGCTCTCAAGCGTCGTTTTTTTGTCACGCCTGTCATCGATACGGATATTCGTTGCGACTCTGTGCAATCCTTTTTGAAATGGCGCTTCGTGAATTGCCTGAATGACTGCAAAAAGGTCACTGAGTTCTCCCTCGATCAGCGTATTCATCGGTGTCAGCTGATATTTGATTTTCCCTTCTGCTTGATATCCTTCTAATATCTTTTGCACATCGGCTACGTAAGCACTGACACTGGGTGTTTCCGTACCGATTGGGATAATGGTTACATCTGCGATAGCCATCGTTATTCCATCTCCTTTTGATCAATGATGAGTTGCTTCGTTTCATGTGATTTCAATAAAATAATTTGCTCAAAATGAAAGCCGTATAACGCATATTTCCCGTTCGGAGATATTTGAATCGGCTCCATTTCCCGCAGAGACACAAGATCCTTTGTCTCTCCCGATGCTACATTGATTGCTGCGAGCTTATATGCATCGCCGCTTTGTTTGAATGTATAAAACAGGCCTCCTGCATCATCATAGTCATACTCCATTGGAGCCAAACTTGTATATTTCGCTTGGAGCGGCCATTTCGCTGTAACAGGTGATGTTGATTGCGGCGTTTTAAACTGATACGTCCCTTTTCCTCCGGAAGCTGATTTGACAGTAAAACTCATTTGATGGAAAGAATCGAAGAATAGAACGTCATCCTCAAGCTTCTGTTCCGTCTTAGAAGCTGTATCGAACGTATATAAAGGCCCTGTTTTATCGTTTCTTCCCTCTTTTACATAATCAAATGTATTTTTGGATGTCCAATGAATGAACGGAACCTGTACCGGACTTAAGAAAGATTCGTCTTTTTTAGCATTCACCTGATATGTATGGAAATCCCAGTTTTCATTGAATTCCGTCACCATCATTTGATAAGGATCATACTGATTCCAAGCAGCCTCAAGCTCATACGTTTCGTAATCTTTTTCGTAAAGCGCCTCTCCTTCTGCATTAAGCAAAACCACTGCCGTCTTTTGGCTATGTGTGATTTGCAGCAGAATCATCTGCTCCCTCGCATTGATTTGAACATCAACGATTTGACCATCCGTTTGATAGAGCTTTTTCGCTTTGCCTGTAAAGATGCGGTACGCAAAAAGCTCTGTTTTCGTCGGATTAGACGCAGTATATAATATTGTGCTGTTATTCAGCCAGCCTTCCGCCCCATCCGCTTTTTCCGCGGAAAGCGGTATGATGTCTTTTTTCTCATCTTTTGCCGCCGATGCCTGTTTTTGCTGCTGATGAGATGGTTCGCATGCCGATAAACTAAACAGCAATACCGCCAGCAGAATAAAACAAACTGATCTCATCAGCATTCCCCTCCGATCATCTTTATTCTCTCATATTTGCTTCGGCAGGAAAAAGAAAAAGTTTCAGTTACTCATGAAAAAATAACGCCCTCCACAAGATGCCGCTTGTGGCGTTATATATGTGTGAAAACTGCTGAAACGGCAAAGGATTTTGGCCTTTTCCAAGTTCCACCGTATACCCTTCCTTAAAATAATGGTGAATAAACCAATCACGAAATCCAGCATAGCTGTCTATATCCCTTACTCCCTTATAAATGTTCCCGCTTAACTCCTCAAAATCCTTTATGACGGCAGCAGATTCCTCAGGCTCAAGGCCTTTATAGCCCCAATAAATTTCTTCTCCTTGAGTATGAAGAGCCAGCAGTCTGTCAGGCGGATTCTCCGTGATCAGCCGGTACATCGCAATAGATTCCGGCTCCGTAAGCGGAGAGATTCCCGGAAAATCGCGGTAGCTGGGTGCTGTCGGTTTTCGGTATTTTTCAATTTCCCATAATGATGGAAATTGTTTATTTAAATCAACCCCGTTTATATTCGCCTTCCATTCATTAAAATTTGGACGATGTTCATTTAGCCTTTCGAGCTCATCTCTTCTGGCTCCCATGACTTCTGATCCGTTTAAAACAAGATCAACGCCATCCGGATTGACAAGAGGAACGAGGGATAAGGATGTGCTGTTAAACAGCTTTATGGGAGAAAAGCCAAAGAAAGGCGAATTGCAGCATAATGACATACAGTATTCCTTAAACCATTTTAGCAGGACAGACGTTGTAATCCACTCATTCGCATGAAATGACGCGTTCATATGGACCTTTTTTACGGCATGCTCCCCACCAGCCTTCAGCTCCCAGATAGGCCTGCCGAGTACAGAACGGCCAATTTCCCGGCATGAGACAAACGGAAAAACATCAATAATCTTCTTTATTTCCTTTTCAACAGCTGAATCATCATAGATTTTCTCTTGCTCAATCCAGCTATCAGAAAGTTTCAGCTGCCGAGGCTGTAAAAAGCCCTTTATGTCCTGAATGCTTTGAAGCTCTTTGCCGCTATGCTCCTCTATCACATAACCAGGGCAATACAATTGATGTTTTTGTGCGGAGCGATTTGCACTTTTAAGCAATTCCTCGTCTATCTTCAGTTCTTTCGCCACTCTGGCCAAATTGTTCTTGATCTCAGGTTTCACCGTAATAAACGCCATCATCATCCCCCTTTTTTGTTACTATATGACAGCGTATTTAAAAAAAGAAAGCCTCCCGCTCACTTTGACGCGGGAGACATTGTGATTACGATGCCTGATCAAGCATTTGTTTTTCTTTCCGTTTTGACGAATTGTCCAGCCTTTTCTGGTCATAAAATCGCAACAAATCCCCATAAATGATTTCATCAGAAAGTGATAGCTCCTGTTTTGCTTTATCAGCAAATGCTTCACATTGTTTTGTCTCTTCTAACGGTTTTCCCGTCTCTTTGTCATAACACGCACCGTCTGTATAAACAACCTGATCTGTGATAAAGCTCCCGTCCCGGAGCACCGTGAAGTCCAGTTTTTCGTCTGAAAGCAGATCGTTGCCGAATTGAATTTGATCTTTCGTATCAATCCCTAAAAGATTCATCAGCGTCGGCCTGATATCAATCTGCCCGCCTACTGTTTCAATGGTTTGCGGCTTTTTATCAGTAATACCCGGAATATGAATGACCAGCGGCACTTTTTGGAGCTGTACCTCTTCAAATGGGGTTATTTCTTTTCCTAAAAACTGCCCCATCGCTTCATTATGGTTTTCTGATATACCATAATGGTCACCATATAATACAATAACAGAGTTGTCGTATAACCCGTCTTCCTTCAGCTTTTCGATAAACCGTTTCAGCGCCTCATCCTGATAACGCACTGTCGGAAAATATTTATTTAGCGTCTGGCTGCTTGAATCATATTCATCAATCAATTGATCCTCTTCATCAAGATCAAACGGGAAGTGGTTCGTCAGTGTAATCAGCCTCGAGTAAAACGGCTGAGGCAGATTTTTCATCAGCTCTGAAGACTGCTCAAAAAATTCTTTATCCTTAAGTCCCCAGCCGACTGAATTTTCGTCAGTTACATCATACGAGTTAATATCAAAAAACGAATCATATCCAAATGAGTCGTACATTAAATCACGATTCCAAAAGCTCTTATTATTAGCGTGGAGCACCGCTGAATAGTATCCGCTGTTTTTCAAAATTTCAGGAGCGGCCATATATTGATTGCCCGCATTCGTAAAAAATACGGCACCTCGTCCAAGCGGATACAGTGAATTGTCCACGATAAATTCAGAATCCGAGGTTTTCCCCTGGCCTGTTTGGTGGTAAACATTATTAAAGTTGTAGCTCTGTTTTATAAAGTCATTCAGAAAAGGCGTGATTTCTTCTCCATTCAATTTTTCATTAATCACGAAGCTTTGCGTCGACTCTAAGGATACGAGAATGACGTTCCTTCCTTTTGCAGCGCCGAATAAGCGTTTGTTGGCATCCTTCGCATTAGCGGTTACGTAGTTTTCAATCTCCGTCAGGCTGTTGCTGTCTGCCAACGCTCTCTGTGCGGATTGCTTTGACTGAAGAACGCCATCGTAAATATGAAAATTAAACAGGCTAATGTTTTTAACAAGCATTTCTCTGTCAAATGAGCGTGTCAATAGCTGAGGTCTTTCCGCCTCAGACAAGCCCAGGTTGAAGAAATAAACAGAAGCAACGAACAAAAAATAAGCCGCCCGTTCATTTTTCGTTGAGGGAATGTCCGATTGAAAAGCTTTTTGCCGGATGTGAAGCCATATTAAAACCGCAATATCTACAGCTAATAGGAGGTCTGTCGGCTCAAGAAGTGTTCCGATGCTGCTTCCGAGATCACCCATATTGCTCGTTTGAAAAAGAACAGGGATTGTTAAGAAATCATTGTAAAAACGGTAAAAAACCATATTTGCCAGCAATACAAACGTGACAAGACAGCTCATCGCGATAATATAGCGATTTCTGTTTTTGCCTTTCAAAAACAGGCTGAGGCCAAAAATAAGCAACAAAAAACTCAATGGGTTGATAAACAGAATAAATTCCTGTGTTAGATTGTCGATTTTAATATGAAAACTGGTTTTGTAAACAGCATACGTTTTCAGCCACATCAATAAAATGGCAATCAGCATAAATGAAATCTTCGAAAAAAACGTTTTTCGCATTTCAACCTCCTATGCAGCACGCTCAAAAAAATCAGTCTATTCCCAACATTCTCATTAACACATCAAATTAAATCTTAACCTGAGCACAACAAAAAATCAATTTCATTTACACAATTTTAACAATTTTGATGTTTCAGCCATTCATTTTTAGCGATCCAAGCGCCTCCGATAACGCCGGCATCATTTCCAAGTGCTGCGATTGAAATATCAGCAGCTTGGGCTGCCCGCGGAAACGCGCATTTGCGGAATGTTTTCTCGACTTTTGATCTCAGCAGTTCTCCGGCTCTCGATACGCCGCCGCCAAGAACGATTTTGGATGGATTAAGCGAGCTTGCCAAATTTCCGAGCACCAAACCAAGGTGCTTGGCTACATAATCAACCACCTCAAGGGCAATTTCATCATTTTCACCCGCCGCTTCAAACACATCCCGCGCTGACAATTGTTCGGTTGCTTGTAAACGTGTCGTCTTTTTAGCATTTGCTATTTTTTCTTTTGCAATTCTTACAATTCCGGTTGCTGACGCAATTGTTTCGATACAGCCCGTTTTGCCGCAGTTGCAGGGCGCTCCGCCTTCAGGGATGCTGCAAATATGGCCGATTTCTCCGCCGGCGCCATTTATGCCATGTACAATTTCACCATTTGCAATGATGCCGCCGCCAACTCCTGTGCCAAGCGTCACGAGAATGACGTCTTTTGCGCCATCACCCGCTCCCTTCCACATTTCCCCGAGCGCAGCAATATTCGCGTCATTTTCTATAACAGCTGGGATGCCGGTTTCTGTCTCCAGATGGTTTTTCAAAGCATAATTTTTCCACCCTAGATTTACTGTTTCATAAACAACTCCTGCCGCCATATCTACAGGGCCTGGTGCACCCATTCCGATGTATTTGATGATGTGCTTCGGTTTTTGCAGCTCATCCAGCTTGCCGTCGATAGTTTTTGCAATTGTGACAGTAATCGTGTCGCCGGTTTTATCAGTCGGAACTTCCCACTTATGCTGAATTTCGCCATATTGATTAATAAAAGCGAGTTTAATCGTCGTTCCTCCCAGGTCAATGCCCGCAAACCATATCTCGTCCATTTTTATCACCTTAGCCTTTATAAAAATCTCTTCCGTTTTTTGTTTGTTCCAATTCTTTTCGAAGGACAGCTGCCGCTCTGGCCCACTGCTCCTTTTCAATCATGTGGTTCATGTATAATTCCTTTAATTCATCCAGCATAAACTCAATTTCAAGCTCTCTGTCTCCAAAATAAACAATGTGGCCAAACGTTTTTAACAGCTGCTGCACATCATAAAATGTATTCATTTTCCTCACCATTTCTTGAACTTAACTATCATAAGCGTATTCATAAGGAAGCGGTCAGTCAAGAAGAAAGCGCTGACAAAAAAGCCAGCTTCCTTTCCATATTCCACCTTTATGATTCTTTATTGTTTTCAATTTGCCGCTGCAGCTCCTTGTAGCGCTGCTTCATAAGGAAGCGGTCAGTCAAGAAGAAAACGCTGACAAAAAAGCCAGCTTCCTTTCCATATTCCACCTTTATGATTCTTTATTGTTTTCAATTTGCCGCTGCAGCTCCTTGTAGCGCTGCTCCTTCGGCTTCAGTTTCACAGCCGTCCGGATGGCCTTTTCTGCTTGTGCAAGCTCATTTTTTTCCGCATACAATAACGCTAAATTGTAATAGGAAGCATGGTCTTTAGGTTCTTTTTTCACTGCTCGTTCCAAAAGGGAAACCGCCTGATCATATTCGCCGATTTGAATATCAGAAACAGCAAGAATTTTCAAAAGATCGGCAGAGGCATCTTTTTGCGCTGCTTCTCCGTTCAGCAATTCTGTTACTTCTTCATACTTTCCTTCCTGATACAGCTCGCTTGCCTGCTGAATCAGCGCTGACTCCTGGTGTGAAGGCGAATGCAATCCGTAATATAAAAATCCAACAGCCAAAGCAATCAGCAAAACCGCTGACAACAATCTTTTTCCAAAGGCTCCGGCTTTAGGCAACCCCAGTGCTGCTGCAGCGAAAAAGCCGCCAATCAAGCCGCCGATATGTCCTGAATTATCAATATTCGAAACCGCAAAACCAAAGCCCAGATTGATGATAATAATGACAATAATATTGGTTCCTATGGTTCTTAAAAACATTTTTCGATTGGACAAAGCAACATACAGTAATGCGCCTAAGCATCCGAATATGGCTCCTGATGCGCCTGCCGAAGGATACGGGCTGAACACAAAACTCACAATCGAACCCGTAATGCCAGCAGCCAGATAAATCAGCAGAAACCTGCCCGATCCATACATCCGCTCAACCGCTGTACCAACCGACCATAAAGCCAGCGTATTGAAAGCTAAATGCGCTATGCCGATGTGAAGCACGATCGGTGTCAGAAGCCGCCACCATTCTCCTTGTGCAATCAGGCTGTTTTCTTTTGCTCCAAAAGCCACCAGCGTCTCCGTATTAGTGCTGCCTCCGTTTATTTCGAGCAAGAAAAACATCAGGATCTGAAGCGCAATAAATAAAAATGTAAAAATCGGTTTTCCATTTTGAAAAACCGCCGCTTCAGTTTTTCTCTGTTCTTCTTGTTTCAGCACTAGCGAAAGGAAGCGTTCTCGTGCCATTTGCGCATCTTCAAACGAAGCGTGTTCCTCTGTACAATCTTCTGTACGAAATGATGGAAAAACCGCTTGAAGATCATCTCGAAGCATCGTTCCTCTAACGATCGCCGGCTCAACTGACACAGTTCCCTTCTCAAAAGTTTTTTTTGCAATCTCTTCCCAGTCATCAACAGGGGCATCCGTTGAAAAAAACACGTTCAGCAGCTTCATCCTTCGTCTGCCCAATTGATGTCTGACTCGTTCTACTCGTTCGGCCTGCTCTTCGATGTCTCTAACCATTTCTTGACGGAAATCAAGATCGTGCTTATAAAGACGAACTAGATCATGAGAGGACTTGTCCGGCGCTTCCAGCCATATTTCATCTGACTCGCCGGCTTGTATGACGCCATACCCGCTATTCACCAGGTGCGCCGCAATTTTCCAATATGTATACTCCAGCAAAAACATGTTTACCGCTCCAATAGTTTTTTTTCATTATAACAGCTGGCGCTCCGAAACGCCTACTGAAAGCAAAAAATCCCGTTTTTCACGGGATTTTAGAAAGCTTGCTGTATAAACTTATTGCGGATAAATGGAATTCTTAAAAACAAATGGATAAAAGACCGCCTGATTCCTGGCTGGCTGAGTACAGTATTCATAAGACGGTAGCGATTTTGATAAAACATGACGGCAGAAACCGCGAAAATGGCATATATCAAAAGTTTTTTCATGATATCCCTCCTGCCAATAGGGTTTGTTATTCTACCTTATTTATTCTCGAATAAGGGACAGGAAAGTTATGAAAAACAAGAAATAATCCGATCCTCTGTTATCAGCTTATGTACAGGGATGTCATGCGGCAGGCGGGGTACGTGCGCAAACAACTGGCACTCCAAAAGCAAAGAGACTGTCTTCCCTTCATATTCACTTAAATAGCGATCATAATAGCCGCCTCCAAAGCCGACCCTAAACCCGTTAACATCAAAACAAACACCTGGAACGATCATCAAGTCAATTTGTGATGGGTTTACTACTTTTGTTTTTTCAATTACCGGCTCGAGCAGTCCGGCGTACACGGTTTCGAGCTGATCATCGGTCTGATATGTCCGAAATTGCATTTTCTTCGTGTCCGGATGGCATTTTGGGATGCAAACTTGTTTTCCTTCTTCCCAAGCCTGCTCAATGACAGGACGCGTCGGTATCTCTAATCCTCTGGAAATAGTGACGGCAATGGTGCCGGCATTTTGCCACTCCGGCAGAGAAAACAAGTACTTATACATACGTTCCGTTTTTTGAAGAATATCTTCATTTGATAAAGCAGACAGTGCCTCCAGCGTCTTTTTTCTTAATTGTGATTTCATCTCTCATCCCCCTCGGAATAGAAAAAAAGCCAGAACCTTTTTCAAAGCTCTGGCTTTTTTCTTACACCTCAAACAGCAAGGCTGTTATTTTGTTTCACGGTGTAACGTAGATTTTTTATCACGTGGGCAATATTTTTTAAATTCAACGCGGTCTGGATTGTTGCGTTTGTTCTTTTTAGAAATATAGTTACGCTCACCACATTCAGTGCAAGCCAAAGTAATATTAACGCGCATTATTTTCCCTCCAAACTAAAATCATTTACTTATTCAGACTTATATATAATACCACTATAATGGACGGAATGCTAGGCTGTTTTTCAATGAATTGCTGAATTATTGAAGATACGCTCATAAAGCTGCAAATATGATGACATAATGAGTCGGGGGTGGTGGAGCTTGAACACTTGTTGTCTGCCAGCTTCTTTTATCCGGCGGGCTTTTTCCCGGTCTTTTAAAAAACTGTCCAGCAGATCAGCCGCTTCCTGTACGAGCGTAAAATCAACGATGACTGCCGTTTTGTCATGAACGGCATAGTCACAAAAACCACCCGACTGAGAAACGACAGTCAGCACACCTTGTTCCATGCTTTCTTGCGCAGCAAGCCCAAACGGTTCATAAGAACTAGGGAAAACAGCCATTTCACAGTGAGACAGTAACGTTCTGATGTCTTTCCTATTTAGAAATGGCAGAAACATGACACGATCCTTCAGGTTATATGCCGCAGCCAATTTCTCATAGCAGGACAGAGACGGCCCCTCCCCAGCCAGCACTAGATAGAGGTCAGGCTGATGCTGCTTCAAGATGGCAAACACCTTTAACAGCTGCGAAAATCCTTTTTCCGGAACAAACCTTCCATATGAAAAGAGGAATCTTCTATTGATGCTTCTTGAGATTTTCCCCTTCTCTTCCTCCATAGATGCAGGACTCGGGATAACGGTTATTTTCTTATGTGCCGCCTTATCAAGAGACCGCTTCATAAATGTGCTTAATACGACCAAAGCATCAGCCGATTCTATAAGGAGCCGTTCGGTCATGAGCCTGTATGGGTGTGGGGCTTCTCGGCACACCTTCTTCCTTTCGCTTTCAAGGCCGTGGATTGTCGCAGCAAGCGGAAGGCCAAGCCGTTGTTTCAAATACTGGGCGGCAGGGGCTGTTGTGTCATCATGAGCATGAATCAGATCAAAGCGTTCATTGTGTGATAACACATGGCGAACCATTGTAAAGTTAGCATCAGCTATGTAATCTTCAAACTTCGCATACGAAAACAACTGCCCGCTCGGAGTACAAACTGTAATGTTGATATGAGGGTTTAAATAGGAATTGAGGCGGTTTAAATGGACACCGAGCCCGCTTTTCGGCTCATCGGGATGTTCGGGTGAAAGCATGAGAATGTTCACCGTTCTTTTTCCCCTCTCCCATAACAGGTGTATGCAGAAAATTGCGCCTCCCAACTGGTGTGCGCTTCTTCAATCTGAAAACTGTTTATATGACGAATCCCATTTTCATCAAGATAGATGTCGTCTGTACCGGCAAGCTTGAGAGAGACATTCATTGAATTCACAATTCTGTATTCAGCCCGATATACAGCATCACCAGCCGCCTGTCTAATCGTCCATTCGCCTTTATCATACGTTGTGCGTTTTGTCCTGACAGCTTCAATGTCTTTTCTTTTGATGACAATGCGCAATTCTTTTATCATATCCTGCGTTTTTTCGAAAAGGACCGCTTCAGCCAGCCGCATTGTTTCTTCTGAGATTTCCCAGCTTACGGTCAGGGTGTGAGCGTTTTGAATGATCATGTCGAATGTGTCCCTAAAAAAGGCAAGCTTATGTCGTATATTATAGGGAAATGGGTGTTTATCCATGGACTCCTAACATTTCTCCTTTCCAATCGTTCACTTCGTGTTCCTATTAAACCATTACATAAAGAAGAAGCAAAGAAAGATTTCTCGACAAAATCTCGTTTTTTTCGCGAATTCCTTTAGAAACTATTGGTTTTATGGTATAAAAAAGAAGGATAAAAAAAGAATAGAAGGTGATGAAACGTGGAAATTGCTATTATTGCGTTGTTTATCGTCAGTATAGCGCTAATTGCATTCTCATATTCTCAAAGAGACCCGATGAAAGATGTAGAACAGGAACTCGAAACACTGCAGCTTTCTGCGATGCAGGAAATTTACAAGCTCAAAAAGAAAATGACAGTGCTTGAGGAAGAATTACTGGAAACTAACCTTGTCATTCGCAAATCAAAGCAGAGCGACATCAATCAAAAAATCGCTAAACAAATACTTTCTAAATATAATAACGGTATGTCAGCTGAAGCGATTGCTAAAGCTGAGCATGTATCAGTGGAAGACGTGAATACGATTATCAAAGATAATGAGAAGGTGCTCGTATGACAAAACGGGGCATTCAGGCATTTGCTGGCGGCATCATTTTAGCGACAGCCGTTCTTGCAGCTGTTTTTTATCTGACTGACGAAGACCAGGCCGCTGCTGTAAAAGATAATAAAACAGTAACTGAACAAGACGTGAACAATTACCTTGATTCTAAAAAAATGGTTTCTGTGAACCGTGATGAATATCAAAAACTTCTTGATTCAAAAGAGAAATCGTTGACCGATGACAGCAGCTCAGACACGAAAACAGACAAAGTCAAAACGTACAAGCTCAAAATTAAAGATGGCATGAGCACTGCGGATGTATCTGCTATTCTTGAAAAAGAGGGCATTATCTCTTCGGCTCAAGACTTTAATGACTATGTCATTGATGCCGGCTATCACAAAGAAATTCGTGCCGGCGAGTTTAAAGTAAAATCAGACATGAGTTTCAAAAAGATCGTAAAAACGTTAACACGATAAAAAAACAGGCTGACTCAGCCTGTTTTTTCATCCAAACTTTCCTGAAATGTAATCGAGCGTTCTTTGGTCCTTCGGGTTAGAGAACATTTTATTCGTATTGTCGCATTCAACAAGCTCGCCCATGTAGAAAAAGGCGGTTTGATCAGAAACCCTTGCTGCCTGCTGCATGTTATGCGTGACAATGACAATTGTATATTTATTTTTCAGCTCTAGAATGAGTTCTTCAATTTTTCTCGTTGAGATTGGATCTAGTGCAGATGTCGGTTCATCCATCAGCAAAATATCAGGATTGGTCGCAAGTGCTCTGGCGATGCAAAGACGCTGCTGCTGGCCCCCTGACAGCGAAAGAGCGGACGTATGCAATCGATCCTTCACCTCATCCCATAACGCCACGTCTTTTAATGACTTTTCCACAATTTCCTGAAGCTTCTTCTTATTTTTGGTGCCGTGGACTCTCGGTCCGTAAGCCACATTATCGAAAATAGATTGCGGAAACGGGTTCCCTTTTTGGAAGACCATGCCGATATTTTTCCGCAAATCCACGATGTCCACTTTATCCTTTAAAATGTTGCTGCCATTATAGTTCAGCTCACCTGCAAGCTTTACATTCGGCGTCATTTGAATCATTAAATTCAATGTCTTGATAAAGGTCGATTTCCCGCATCCGGATGGCCCGATAATCGCCGTAACCTCATTTTCATAAATGCTCAAATTGATATTTTTTAAAGCATGATGCTGTCCATACCATAAGTTCATTCCATTGACTTGATATACTTCTTGTTTCATTACAGCTTCGGTAGCAATACTCATTGCCGCCCTCCTATCCGAATTTCCCGTTAATATAATCCTCTGTCTTTTGCTTTTTCGGACTCGTGAAAATCTGTTCGGTCTGTCCGTATTCTACAAGCTCGCCGTTTAAAAAGAATGCCGTCCGGTCAGAAACCCGCAGAGCCTGCTGCATATTGTGCGTGACAATAATAATTGAGTATTCTCTTTTCAATCCTGTAATTAATTCCTCTATTTTTGCATTTGAAATCGGATCAAGCGCTGAAGCTGGTTCATCAAGCAGAAGAACAGCCGGCTTCATCGCAAGCGTTCTCGCGATGCACAAACGCTGCTGCTGGCCGCCGGATAACGAGAGTGCGGATGAATGTAAACGATCCTTCACCTCATCCCAGAGCGCCGCTTTTGTTAAACTTTCTTCCACAATTTCATCTAAAACAGCTTTATTCCGCTCTCCGGCATATTTCAATGCATGTGTGATATTCGCATAGATCGATTTCGGAAATGGATTTGGTTTTTGGAAAACCATTCCAATTTCTCTTCTCAAGCTGACAACGTTAATATTGCCGCCCAATATATTTAATCCCTCATAAAGGATTTCACCTTCCGCTCTTGCAGATGGAATTAAATCGTTCATTCGGTTAATATTTCTCAAAAAAGTAGATTTTCCGCATCCCGACGGCCCAATTAAAGCAGTCACCGCATTTTTTTCAATATCCATGTTTACATGATGAACGGCTTGTTTATTTCCGTAAAAAATAGACAGATCTTTGACCTCAAGCACGTGGTTCTGCTTCGGAACAATAACAGCTCGCTCAGGTTTTTCTTTTACCATTTGTTCAGACATGTTTTTCGCCTCTTTCCGTTCTAATTTGCCGTCAGCTTTTTGTAGATCATCGTGCCAAGCCATCTCGCCGCGAGATTAAACACAAGAACAGAAATCACCAGCACGGCAGAACCACCGTTGGCAATCGCTTCAGCATCCGGAATCATTCCTTGTGTATTGACGTTCCAAATGTGGACCGCAAGTGTTTCAGCGGGCCTGAAAATATTAAGCGGTGATGTTTCCGAAAACGGGTTCCACTCCGAAAAATTAAGACGCGGTGTTGTCAGGCCTGCCGTAAATAATAATGCGGCCGCTTCCCCGAACACCCTTCCTGACGCTAAAATTGCTCCTGTGATAATAGAAGGAATCGCACTTGGAATTAAAACCGTTTTTACGGTATGCCAGCGTGATACACCTAAAGCGAGAGAGGCTTCCTTCAGATCTTTAGGGACTGAACGGATCGCGTCTTCTGTCACACGCACCATGACAGGAAGGTTAAAAACAGTTAACGCAAGCGCCCCGCCTATGATCGTATATCCCCAGCCTGTTAAGTTGACAAACATCAATAATCCAAACATCCCAATGACAATAGACGGAAGAGATGAAAGCACCTCTATACATGTTCTGATGAAGTCAGTCACTTTGTTATTAGGCGCGTACTCAGCCATGAAGACTCCGCCGCCCACACCGAGCGGGATTGTAATCAGCATTGTAATAAACAAAATATAAAAGGAGTTAAACAGCTGATCTCGTATGCCTCCTCCAGCTGCAATGGCGCTCGATTTTGTTGTAATAAATTGAAAACTGAGCTGAGAAACACCGTTTATAATAATATAGGAAAACAAACCTACTAAAATGGCAGCGATAATGGTTGCACACAAACCAAACATTCCGGTCGCCAGTTTATCTGTTATTTTGCGGTTCATTACACTTTCCTCCTAGATGACAAGTAGCGAATAAGCAGGATGAACAAGAATGACATCACCAGAAGCACAAGCCCCATTGACCACAGCGTATTGTTTTCAACACTTCCGTATGTGGTGTGGCCCATATTCAGCGTGATGATCGTTGTCAGCGTTCCCGCAGTGTCAAACAGGCTTTCCGGCAATACTCTTGTATTTCCAATGACCATCTGAACAGCCAAAGCTTCACCGAACGCCCGAGCCATGCCTAACACAACAGCTGTCATCAATGTTGGAAAAGCTGCAGGCACAAGTACTTTTCTGATCGTCTGCCATCTTGTCGCACCAAGCGCGTAAGAACCCTCTCGTAAACTCTTCGGAAGAGAAGCCATTGCATCAGCAGAAATCGATGTGATCGTCGGCAGAATCATGACGGAAAGGACAATCGTTCCCGCCAATAAACTGTGCCCTGTTCCGCTCGATTTGAACTGGGCGATAAACGGCACCAATACTGTAAGACCTATGAATCCATAAACAACAGATGGAATACCGACTAAAAGCTCAATCACCGGCTGCAGCACTTTCTTTCCCCAATTCGGGGCAATCTCTGTCATAAAAATCGCACCTGCAATGCCAAGCGGCGCAGCGATTAGAGCAGAAAGAATCGTTACTGCAAATGAGCCAAAAATAAATGGCAGCACTCCGTATTTCGGATCACTATCTGTAGGATTCCAATTTAAGCTCGTTAAGAATTCAATTGGGCTTACACCATTTACAAGAAAAGATTGCAGCCCCTTCACGCCGAGGAAAATGGTGATTGCAACAGATGCCGCAATCATAATCAGCGCACATGCTGTCACAATCATTCTTCCCCGAACTTCATCCAATTGCCGATTTTGCCTTGAGCTGATTAAACGCTCGCCCACAGACATATTTTCTCTATTGTTTATCATTGTTTTACACTCCTATGAATGTGTTAAGAGGAGAAACGGTTGTCCCCGCACTCCTCTTTTTATTAAGATCAGCTTTGCTTCCCGTTGGCATCGCGTGTCACTTTCATATCAGTAACCGGAATGTAGCCTTGGTCAGTAACAATGCTTTTTTGAATGTCTTCACTCTTTAGATAATCAAGAAATTCTTTAGCTAAACCTGTCGCTTCACCTTTTGTATAAGAATGCTGATAAGCCCAGATCGGATACTCGCCAGTTGCTACATTTTTCGCTTCAGGTTTAACACCGTCAATAGATAGAGCAGTTACTTTGTCATCTGTTAAATATGAGAATGCAAGATATCCAATCGCTCCCGGAGTATCAGCAATGATCTTTTTCACCGTGTTGGAGGAATCTTCAGTAATGCCTTCTGCAGGTTCTTCTCCGTCAAGCGCATATTTCACAAATGTAGCACGTGTGCCAGAAGAATCAGGACGGTTTACAAGTGTAATCTTTTGGTCTTTGCCGCCGAGCTCTTTCCAGTTTTTAATTTTGCCAGTGAAGATTTTTTTCAATTCATCTTTTGAAATATCCTTCACACCAGCATCAGGGTTTACAGCTGCTGCCATACCAACTACAGCGACTTGATGATCGACAAGCGCTTTTGCATCGATGCCTTCTTTTTCTTCAGCAAAAACGTCTGAATTCCCGATCTGAACAGCTCCTTCAGAGACTTGAGAAAGCCCTGTTCCAGAACCGCCAGCTTGTACCTGTATATCAGCATCAGGGTTTTCTTCCATAAATTTTTCCGCGGCTGCAAGTACTAGTGGCTGCATTGCTGATGAACCAGAAATGGTTAAAGAACCTGATGCCTTTTCTTCTCCTTTTGCAGAATCGCTATTCGATTTTTTACTTTCTCCTGCATTTCCGCATGCAGCTGCAATCATCATAAAAGCAGCCATCAGAAGCATAAGCATCAATTTGTTTTTTTTCATTTCCTGAATTCCCCCTGCGTATAATGTGTAATTTGTCCTACACGTATAGAGTAAAGGTTCTATGTAAAAAGGGTTTGAACCGAATGTTAAGGTTTTGTAAATCAGTGCGTTTTTTTGTATAAAAAAAACGCCCACATCATGTGAGCGTTTCTTTTTAGTTATCAGAAGACGTTGTGTTTTCTGCATTTTCTTCAATTTTGTCTTTATTCTTTTGCTGAGTATCTTCTTTGTCCTGCTTCGATTTCAGCTCAAAATATTTATCCATTACTTCCCTGCCGATTTCGTTTGTAATGGTATATTTAGCGCTGTAATCAATATAAGCCCAAGGGACCACTACAGAGATCGCAATCTCAGGATTATCAGCCGGTGCATAGGCAACAAGTGTCGTATTATAAGTCGATGTTCCTGTTTTTGATTTATCAGGTCCATCATAGAACGATTGTGCTGTTCCTGTTTTACCGGCAGGCTGATATGACGCTGAAGCAAATTGGCTGGCAGCTGTCCCTTTTGTCATCACCCGTCTGAATCCGGCCTGAACCTCTTTAATATATTCACTCTTCATGTCAATTTTATTTAGCACTTTAGGCTGAACGGATTGAACGACAGCACCGATTCCTTTTTCAGGATTAGGATCCCTGACTTCTTTCACAAGCTGAGGTTTTAAGCGATACCCGCCGTTTGCAATCGTTGATACGTATTGCGCGAGTTCCAGCGGTGTATACGTGTCGTATTGGCCGATCGCATAGTCAAGCAAGAATCCCGTCAATCTGTCTGTTCCTTTATAGCCTGTCATTTCATTCGGAAGATCAATTCCAGTTTTGACACCCAGTCCAAATTGGCTGAAGTAATTACGGAACGTATCAAAGGCCGTCGTATCAATCGGTAAAGCTTGGTGCGGTTTATATTCACCTTTTCCGAGCGCGATCGCTGTTTTAAACATAAATACGTTAGAAGACTGCTCTAAGGCTCTTTGAATATTGACCGGTCCTAAGTTAGTCCATGACTTTTTACCGCGTTTATCCTGACCAATATATAAAGGTTCATCTTGAAAAACAGTATTCAGATTGATAGCTCCGGTTTGAAGGCCTGTCAAGACTGTTGCGCCTTTGACTGCTGAACCCATGGCGTAAGATGACGTCATTGTACCTAAAGCGTAATCATCAATTTTATATTTTCCATTTTCTTGTTTAATCTGCTTGCCCGCCATTGAAAGCACTTCACCGTTTCTTGGGTCCATCATCACAACGAATGCCCGGTCTAACAATTGAGTGCTTGGTCTTGCTTTAGCAGATTTGAGGTTCTTCTCAATGATTTTTTCCACTTCTTTTTGCAAATCAATGTCAATCGTAAGCACGAGATCTTTACCGGCTTTGCCTTCAGATACCGTTTTTGTTCCCGTGACATTGCCGTTTGAATCTGTGATATTTTCGACTTTGGCTTTTTGGCCCTGCAGAAGGCTTTCATATTGGTATTCCAAATAGCTTTTTCCGACCCTGTCATTTCGGCTGTAGCCAAGCGACAGGTAATGGTCGAGCAAGTTGGACGGCAATCCTTCATTAGAGCTGGAAACACTTCCGAGCACTGAGCGAAGAAGGTTTTTATACGGATATTCACGTTCCCAATCGGACGTGACATCAACACCTGGCAGTTCGTCTAAATGTTCACTTACCACTGCCATTTCCTTCGCTGATACATCTTCGTTTTTAATATATTGAGGGGTCAATGCATAGCCCGAATCCATCTGTCTTTTGATAGCGAGGATCTGCATATCTTTATCCGTCAATTCATTCAGCTGCTTATCAGTAATTCGTTTTAGCTGAAGCTGGTATAAATCGTCATCGGATATTTTTTTGTCTTCAACCTGCTGTCTTTCTTTAGAGCTAATGAGCTTTTTCGCTTCTTTCGGTCTAGTCAAAATCCAATAATCTTTTTTATCCCGTTCTGTTACTTTTTTTGTATCGACTTTGATCATGTCAGACAGCTTTTTTGCGATCTTTAAGCGCTGTTCTTGCGTGGTCGATTTAGATCTCGTGTATGTGATTGCATTTAAAGCCTTATTTGTCACAATGGCATTAAAGTTTCGATCATAAATTTTCCCGCGTGGTACCGCTGAGCTGACTTCACTTTGTTCCTGCTTATTCGCTTGGTTTTTGTAATCATCGCCTTGCACGATCTGCTTGATGCCCAGTTCCACAATAATCCAGGTAAATATAACAAAGGCAGCTAAAAATAAAATATTCAGCCGGATCGGAAGCGACTTCTTTTTCTCTTTATGATTTTGCTTTTTTGGTTTATTTCTCCTCATAACATCACCTTTTCTATTTACAGAAAGAAAAGACACTCAAGTAAGAGTGCCAGTTTTCATTTTAAAGGTTTTTTCGACTTTTTTCTACAGATAACCCCTTTTTGGCAAAAAAATTATCTCTCGCCTTTTAAAAGGGTCGGTTCTGTTACCCGTTTTTGGCCGTCTTCTTCCATGGTTTCATTTTCCCCTTCTTTCTCCTTAAAACGGATATCCTTGACAAAGTAATAAATCAAAGGATGTCCTATACCCAATATCGCAAGTGACAAAGGAATTCCCACATCCTCTTTCAGAAGGGCCACGATCAGGAGAAAGCACAAAATGGAAACAATTCTGCCGGCATTCAAGAACATTTCTCTAAGCACGATATATTCAATTCTTGCTTTTCTGGCATGCCTCGCCCGCCCTATCACATCATATGTAAGTGATACATATGGCACAAGCAACAGAGGATAGCCGATGGCAATAAAAACGCCGTACGTTAATAATGTCGAAAAACTCATATGGAACAGAATCAAAAACAGCGCGCCATACAAAATAAGTCCGCCCAGCAAAATCGATTTTTTTCTCGCCTTTTTCTTAATCAGCCTGGATGCAAAGTAGTAGGCAAAGAAGGAAACAGCTGAATTGACAAGACCGAATGTACCGAGAGCAAGTTCGCTGTTTGTCTCAATAAATACAAACACACTGATTAAAAAGACAAAAATCCCTTCTCTCAAACCCTGAAAAAAATGCGCATTCGTGATTCTCCGCCAATTCATATTGCTATGGCGCTCTCCAAATACTTTGCTCAGCATAAAACGGCCCTTTGATTCTCTCCGTTTTAAGAAAAAGCTCATCACGACAGCCAGGGCAAATAAACTGAGGGAGAGACTGAAAATCACTGTATAACCCGTATTATTTTCAAGCCTTGAGATCACGAATCCGGCTACAATCGGGCCGATCATTCCTGCAGAGGAAGACAGAATGCCCATAAACCCGTTGAAAAAGTCTCGTGTATCCGGCTCTGTTATTTCAAAGGTCAGTACGTTAAACGCTAGCCAATAAAAGCCATAGCCAACTCCGAGCACCGCGCCGATTAGCACGAGGCGGCTGGCCGCCGTTTCTCCGGCTAAAAGCACACTTAAATAAAAGGCAGCTAAAAAAATGACGCCGAACCTTAAAATGAATACCCTGTCTATTTTTTTGGCTAACCGTCCAGCCAAATAAAAGGTTATCGGCTGCATTGTCACAATGGATAAATTATATATCGCCAAATCAATAAATTTCCCTGACTGCTTCCAAAGATACACATTAACAAATGTATTGGACAGTGCAATTCCCAGCGAGTAAAGCCCGCCAATGGTCAGCAGAAAGAGTAACCCTTTGTTTACGTCTACATCGCCTATCACTTTTTTTAGTTTGCTCATTACTGACTCCCCTTTACTATTCCTTAGTCTGTCTCACTCAAACCGAGATATGTAAAAAGAAGACATAAAAAAACAAGGTCCCATAATGAGGACCTTGTTTGTGCCATTATTTTGCTTCGCTGTATAGACGAGCCACTTCGTCCCAGTTTACAACATTCCAGAAAGCTGAAATGTAATCAGGACGGCGGTTTTGATAGTTAAGGTAGTAAGCATGCTCCCAAACGTCAAGACCTAAGATAGGCGTTTTGCCTTCTGAAAGCGGAGAATCTTGGTTTGGCGTGCTTGTGATTTCAAGTTTACCGTTGTTCACAACAAGCCATGCCCAGCCAGAACCGAAGCGTCCAGCTGCTGCTGCTGCGAATTGCTCTTTGAATTTGTCAAAGCTTCCAAATACACTGTTGATCTCTTCAGCAAGCGCGCCAGTCGGTTCGCCTCCGCCGTTTGGAGATAAAAGTGTCCAGAATAATTTGTGGTTCGCGTGTCCGCCGCCGTTGTTGCGGACTGCAGTGCGGATGTTTTCAGGAACAGAATCAAGATCTGCAACAAGCTCTTCAACTGATTTGTTGGCAAGAGCAGTGTTTCCTTCAACCGCTTTGTTTAAATTTGTCACGTATGTGTTGTGGTGTTTCGTATGGTGAATAGTCATAGTTTCCTTGTCGATATGCGGTTCTAAAGCATCGTACGCATAAGGTAATTCTGGAAGTTCGTAAGCCATGATAATTCCTCCTTAGTATATATGTACTGAAATGCCGCTTCACAGCGAGCCTTTCTTCATTCAATGTAACAAAAGAATGCTTTGTAATCAATGAAAAAGCTCACGATTTGGCTCATTTCAGCGGACATATTTCACTTTAACCGATAATCTGCCCCATTAAACCTGCCGCCAGCATTTCTTATAGGACCGTCCATAAAAAGTATCCGATCATCAAAAGCTGTATGATGCTTTTTGCAATAACCCCTGTTAAAAAACCAATGAGTGAGCCGAGGCCAATTTTAAACGCTGACTTTAAGTCCTTCTGATGAACGATAAGTTCTGCGCAAACAGCCCCGATAAACGGCCCCAATATGATCCCTGCAACCGGAATGACAAAAGGCCCGATTAATAAACCGATCGTGCTTCCCCATATGGCAGCTTTGCTTCCTCCGAACCTTTTTACTCCAAGCAGATTCGACACGTAATCTGCTGCGAATAATACTGCGGCAAAAACTGCCTCAACAAGCCAGAACATATAAGAATACGGACTGAATGAAAATAAAAATCCGTACAATACAAATCCGGCAACAATAAATACTACGCTCGGAATAACAGGATACACCAGCCCGATAAAGGCAATGATAAAAACCGCTGCAATCAACAGCCAATACAACATATCCATAGCTTCCATCCTCCCATTTTACTCTGTCTTCTTCATGTCTTCCTTGTATTCACACGCATGCAACGATACAATAAGCAACATATATTAGTTTAGCTAGGAAGTGAAGATAGTGAATGTGTTTCAGCTTTTCATTAAAAGTACATACTCTCCCCGTGATATTGCAAAAACAAGATTTCAAGGAATCGGAAAAGCGATTCTTTACGTATTTTTGCTCTCTGTCCTGTTTGCAATCCCTACCGCTTATTATGTAAGTACAGGGACCGTAAAATCAATGAACGGCTTTAAAACTGTTTTAAACAAAGATTTCCCTGATTTCACAATTTCAAACGGCAAACTTCAAACGGATGAGAAAAAAGCCACGGAATCTCAAGCAAATGGTTTCGTTATCGTGTTCGATCCGACAGACTCCTATGGCACTGAACAAATTGAAGCAAAGCAAAACGCGATCGGCATCCTTCAGAACAAATTTGTTTTGGCCATTGACGGACAAGCCCAAGAAATGTCTTACTCAATGATGCCGTCAGAGTTACAGAAAAAAGATGTCATTGCAGGGTTAAACCAAAATAAAGCGATGATTGTAACTGTTCTCTCAGCTCTTATTTTTCTCGTAACAGCAGCGGGAAAATTTATTGAAGTATCGTTTTTAGCGCTTATCGGGTTAATCATTAAGAATTCGCAGAAAAAACATTTATCCTATCATCAGCTCTGGAAGCTTTCTGCTTATTCCATCACCCTTTCAACTGTGTTCTTTACAATCATGCGGGCATTAGAAGCAACCGTACCAAGTGAATTTTTGCTGAACTGGTTTGTCAATTTTGTCATCCTGTTTCTCGTTTTAAAAGAGATTCCGTCCAAAAAAGCTGCTGTATAAACCGAGGCTGCATTCGCAGTCTCTTTTCTTTTGTCATGAATCGAAAAGGACAAGCATACTATGATATAAAATTTCGTATGCGGGAGGAAAAGCGATGAAGCGTCTCACCTTAGTATGCAGCATTGTTTTTATTCTTTTTATTCTTTTTTATGACCTTAAAATTGGAACCATACCCATTCAGGACCTCCCTGTCTATGAAGCATCAGCAAAAACGGCTGCACAAGAACCGGCTTATAAAACGGTGAAGGTAAAACCGGGTGATACGGTTATGTCGATAGTCGGATCAGCAGGTTCTCCGGATGACATTGTAAAGGATTTTGAAGCACTGAATCCAAATGTGAAAGCCAATGCCATTCAAGCGGGAACAGCGTATAAATTCCCGGTCTACCCTTAATTTAACGTTAATTTCTTGTCAGTTCGGCGAAGACACTGTTACAATGTAATTTGTAAAATAAATTCACATAAACCATACTAGAATTGTTATATCTAGAAGCGGCAACTACAATTAAGGAGCGATTGCAAGTGAGTGAAATCACACATCGTACAAAAACGCGTCCCGTCAAAGTGGGACCTTTAACAATAGGCGGCAACAATGAAGTTGTCATCCAAAGCATGACAACAACGAAAACACATGATGTAGAAGCAACGGTTGCAGAAATTAACCGTTTGGCTGAAGCCGGATGCCAAATCGTTCGGGTAGCATGTCCGGATGAACGGGCAGCAAACGCCATTGCGGATATTAAAAAGCGCATTTCCATTCCTCTCGTTGTTGACATACATTTCGATTATAAACTTGCGTTGAAAGCCATTGAAGGCGGCGCAGATAAAATCCGAATAAACCCCGGCAACATCGGCCGGCGCGAAAAAGTTGAAGCGGTTGTTAAAGCGGCCAAAGACAAAGGCATTCCGATCAGAATCGGAGTAAACGCCGGTTCATTGGAAAAACGCATTTTAGAAAAATACGGTTATCCGACTGCCGATGGAATGGTAGAAAGCGCACTTCATCACATTAAAATTCTTGAGGATCTTGATTTTCACGATATTATTGTCAGCATGAAGGCCTCTGACGTGAACCTTGCAATCGAGGCTTATGAAAAAGCGGCGAAAGCGTTTGACTACCCGCTTCACCTCGGGATCACCGAGTCAGGAACACTGTTTGCCGGCACAGTAAAGAGCGCAGCAGGACTCGGCGCCATTTTAAGCAAAGGCATCGGGAACACCATGCGCATTTCACTAAGCGCAGACCCTGTAGAAGAGGTAAAAGTAGCAAGGGAGCTTCTGAAATCTTTCGGCTTAGCCTCCAATGCTGCCACGCTCATCTCATGTCCGACTTGCGGCCGTATTGAGATTGATCTAATCAGCATTGCCAATGAAGTGGAAGAGTATATTTCTAAGATAAAAGCGCCGATTAAAGTTGCTGTTCTCGGCTGCGCTGTAAACGGACCTGGTGAAGCGAGAGAAGCTGATATCGGAATCGCTGGCGCACGCGGTGAAGGGCTGCTGTTCCGGAAAGGGAAAATTGTCCGTAAGGTTCCAGAGGAAACGATGGTAGAAGAACTCAAAAAAGAAATTGACATTCTTGCTGAGGAACACTACGCAAAACTTGAAGCTGAAAAAGCAAAATTAAAAGAAGAAACACAAAAAGCTTGACGGGAACCCGTCAAGCTTTTTTGTGTTAGAAAAATGGAATAATAAATATTCCAAGCACTAATGAAACGACACCGATACCCATTGCCCAGGCTCCAAGGCCTTGTGCACCTCTTCTTCTTGCGATATAGCCGACAATAATACCAGCAGCTCCCAATAAAACAGGCAGTACAAACAATGAAATGATGGACAAGGCTAAAGCGATATATCCTATTCCCCGTCCTTCATTGACATTGCCGCCGCTGCGATCATTGTCTTGGTCATTGCTGCGGTCAGCAGCACGATAAGGCTCTGCGATTTCAGCAGCTGTTTCCTCAAAAAAACCGTCATTGTCGCGGGTAATATTTGTCCCTTCAGATCCATGATCAACATAGTAACTGTTGTTATCACGCTTTTCGTAATCGTTTGCCACCTTCAATTCCCCCTTCTGTTTTATTAAAGGAGCTTTTATAGTTTGATCCATTTTGCCTGATTCATGTTTGCTAAACTTTTCTGTTAATGTCAATTGTTTATGTTACACTTGTAGGGATGAAACTGAAGGAGTGTGGGCATGTTACGCTTAGGAATAGATATTGACGGCACAATCACGGCTCAGGATACATTCGTCCCTTATTTGAACCGTTCGTTTAATCTTTCCATTTCATTAAACGATATGACGGATTATGATTTAACAAAGCTGTTAAACATTACCCAGGAAGAATTTTGGGATTGGATGAATCAAAATGAAGCGATCATATATAAGGAAGCATTGCTTGCACAGCATGCGAAACAGTCACTTGATCTTCTCAAAGAGGAGCACAAGCTTATTTATATTACAGCGAGACGGACTCATTTAACTGATATTACCTATGAATGGTTTGACAGACAAAACATTCATTATGACCACATCGAACTCGTTGGCGGTCATCACAAAGTTGAAGCGGTCAAGAATCATAACATCGACCTGTTTTTTGAGGATCATCACGGTAATGCCATGATGATTGCGAAAGAAGCCGGGATACCGGTGATTTTGTTCAATTCCCCTTATAATCAGCTTCCGATTGATTCAAACATCATCAGAGTAAACAACTGGCTAGAAGCCGTTAAATGGATAAACAACAACAAGCATCACTTAATACGCGTCAATAACTGAAAAAGGAGCCCAAACCGGGCCCCTTTTTCATATATACGCATTTTACGCAGTAGTGTTTTCTTGGTTTTCCGCTGTACAATCAGGGCATGTGCCGTAAATCTCAAATTTATGCCCACTGACCTGATAGCCATCCAAATCATCACAAAGCTTGTCCATCGGACATGATTCAATTTCCTTTGTTTTGCCGCAGGCAAGACAAATAAAATGATGGTGGTGATGGGTGAATGAACACTTAAATCGGAAAAGCTTTTCACCGGACAGCTCAGTTGTTTCCAAAATCCCAAGTTCTTCATATAAAGAAAGATTTCTGTAGATTGTATCAAAGCTTAAGCCTGGATAATCATCATTCAGTGCAGACAGTACGTTTTTAGCGGTAAGATATCTGTCTGAATCAGCAAAAAGCTGCAGCATATCCTCCCGTTTGTTTGTATATTTATATCCGTTTTCTTTTAATAGGTTCAGCGCTTCTTGGACGTTCATGAAGGGTCCCCCTTTTCGCTTTGCTTAAGAACGTATCACATGTATGAAAAAGAAAATGGCAGCTGTCTGTCCAGCAAGCCATTTTCTTTACTGCAGATAAAATTATACCCATAAAATGAATAAAAGTAAATGAAAGCCTAGTGGATTGCGTTTTTGAATTTTCCGCCTCTCGTTTCATGAGTATTCATAATTGTTATGAATGCATTTTGATCAACTTCAAACACGATCGATTTGAGCTTTGTCACTTCCAGCCTTGTGACAACCGCGTAAATTACGTCTTTTTCTTCGTCCGTATACCCGCCTTTCCCCTTCAGCTTCGTTGTGCCCCGACCGAGACGGTGCAAAATCGCGTCGGAAATCTCATCATACTGCTCAGACACAATAATGACAGCTTTTGTTTCATCAAGCCCTTGGATCACGGCATCAATCGTTTTCATCGCAATATAATAAGTCATGAATGAGTACATCGCTTGCTCAGGACCGAACACAAAAACTGCCCAAATGAAAATGAACACATTGATGAACATAACGAACTCACCTACAGAAAACGGGAGTTTTTTGGTCAGCAAAATACCGAGAATTTCTGTACCATCCATTGAACCTCCGTTTCGAATAACAAGCCCGACGCCAAAGCCGAGTAAAAGACCTCCGAACACAGTAGCCAAAATAGGCTGGGTTGTAATGGCTTCTACATGGTGAAGTGAGGATTCAATAACGGCAAGCCCGACAATCCCTATAAACGTAGAGACTAGAAAGGTCTTACCGATATATTTATATCCGAAGATCATAAAAGGAATATTTAATATGACAACGAAAAAAGCGAAATTCAGAAAGGGGTTTGACATAAAGAGGTGGTCTAAAATAAGTGATACACCGATAATCCCGCCATCAATAAAATCATTGGGGATTAAAAATAATTCAATACTTACAGCCGCAGATGCAGCTCCTACCAGAATCATAAAGACCCTGAAAATAAAATGGGTAAATGTTTCTTTCTTATGTTGTTTTGTTGGGGTCATAAAATCTCCTTTCCTGCAATAACTATTTTAAATACATTATAAATCTATTTTACCATTAAACACTGACACATTTTACTGATTTGCCCATACATTAAGTCTGGAGGTGGAATGACCGATGATTTTATTTCAAAGAATTATTTTGCAGCGGCTTAATCAGGCTACTGCTGATGATTTGCTGAAGTACTCAAAACAATACGGAATCAGCTTAACAAGATCGCAGGCCGTTGAAGTAGCGAACCTGTTATACGGGAAAAATGTAAACATCTTTAATGAGAGTGAACGAATGCGGCTGCTGAAACAAGTAGAGACGATTACATCGAAAGAAACAGCTCAAACAGTTAATGAACTATTCAAACAATTCACAAGCTAAAAAATGGGGGTGTTATCCCCCATTTTTTATTGCTGTAAAATCTTTTCGAGCAATGTGTCATCAAATTGTTTTACTTTCAGCATTTCAATCTCAAAACGGTATGGCGGTTTCTTGTTCTTTTTATCTTCACCAACATATGGTGTTTCAAGAATTTTTGGAATGTCTTTTAACTGCTCATGGTGAACAACATATTGCAGTGCGTCAAAACCTATTTCACCAAAGCCGATATTTTCATGGCGGTCTTTTCTCGCACCTTTGACATTTTTGCTGTCATTGATATGAAGCACTTTAATACGGTCAATGCCGACGATTTTATCGAACTCATTCAGCACTCCGTCAAAGTCTTCGACAATGTTATACCCGGCATCATGTGTATGGCACGTATCAAAGCATACTGACAGCTGCTCATTGTGTGTAACGCCTTCGATAATCTGCGCAAGCTCCTCAAAGCTTCTGCCGCATTCTGATCCTTTTCCAGCCATTGTTTCTAATGCAATCTGGACATTTTGATTCGGATCAATCACTTCATTTAAGCCTTCAATAATTTTTTTGATGCCGGCTTCAGCTCCTGCCCCTACGTGAGCGCCAGGATGAAGGACAATTTGCTTCGCTCCGATGGCCGCTGTCCGTTCAATTTCTGAACGAAGAAAATCAACACCCAGCTCAAAAGTGGACGGATTTGTCGTGTTGCCAATATTAATAATATAAGGCGCGTGTACGATAATCTCGTCAATGCCGTTTTCTTGCATATGTGCCCGGCCTGCTTCTATATTTAAGTCTTCAATTTTCTTTCGGCGCGTATTTTGCGGTGCGCCTGTATAGATCATAAACGTATTCGCCCCATAAGAGACTGCTTCCTGGCTTGCAGCCAGAAGCATATGTTTTCCGCTCATAGAGACGTGTGAGCCTATTCTCAGCAACAGGTTCCCCTACTTTCTTTTCTTAGATTGGTTTCTTCTCTGTTTTTTCTTGATTTTCTCCATCTCATAGCTCATTTTCTTTTTATACCCAGGCTTAACCTTCTTCGGCTTTTTCACGAGACGATGAGCAATTTCATCCGCTTCATTCGGCGTTTTTTTACGCTTTTTGCGGCGCTGACGGTCATCGCCTTTTTTCCATTCGCCCTTTTCAAGCTCTAAGTAATCAAATTCGATGCCCATTTTTTCAAGTCTTACTAATGCATCCTCATCAGTAAGCTCATAAATGGTCATCGCTTGTCCTGATGAGCCGGCACGAGCCGTTCTGCCCACACGGTGAACATAGAAATCGAGATCATCCGGCAGCTCATAGTTGATAACATGGCTGACACCTTTAATATCAATACCTCTTGCGGCAAGGTCAGTTGCAATGATATATGTGAATTCCAAATCATTGATCTGCTTCATGACTTTTTTCCGCTCACGTGGTGTTAATCCGCCGTGCAGCAAGCCGATTTTCATGCCTTTGCCAGTCAGATACTGGGCAATATGGTCAGCCGTATTTTTCGTGTTGGCAAACACAATCCCCAGGTATGGATTCAGATGCGACATGATGTCAAAAAGAAGCTTGTCCTTGTCACGATGTTTCGAAGGAATGAGGATATGCTCGATTTTCGCAGCAGTCACCTGTTTTGGCTCCACATGGGCGTATTTCGGATTTTCCATGTATTTCTTCAAGAATGGTTTCAGCTTTTCCGGTATGGTCGCTGAGAACACAAGCATTTGCAGATCCTCAGGCATGCGGGAACCGATGTAATCTACATCTGCAAGGAATCCCATGTCCAGCATTAGATCCGCTTCATCAATAACAAGAGATTCCGCTTTATGAACACTTAACGCCTGTTCTTTGATTAAGTCAGCAATCCGTCCGGGTGTACCGACAACAAGATGCGGCTGTATTTTCAATTTATCAATTGATTTTTGTTTATCAGTGCCTCCGATAAAACATTTCGAGCGAATCTGACTGCCTTCCTCACCCTGCGTGATTTTAAGCGCTTCCTGATAAATCTGGTTGGCTAGCTCTCTTGTCGGAGCTGTAATGACTACCTGAACGACATCCTTAGCAGGATCAATTTTGTTTAATAAAGGCAGTAAATAAGCGTGAGTTTTTCCAGTTCCCGTCTGAGACTGGCCGATGACGCTTTCTTTTTTTAGCACTGCAGGAATCAGCCTTTTCTGGATATCAGTCGGTTCGTAAAAACCAAGGCGATGTACTGCATCTATAATAAATGGTTTCAATTCATAAAGTTCAAATTTCGTTTCTTTCATTTTTCCCAGCTCCTTAAAGCGGCACATTATGTGTCCATCATCACATTATACCCGATTTTGCTTAAAAACACCACGTTTGCAAGGCGTTTGTTTTATTCAGTTATGTAAAGCAAATACCGCAGCCCATGCATATTCTAATAGCAGAGAGAGCTGAAAGGAGGTACAAGTATGTTTTCACCGCAGCAGCCAATGAGAAATTACCCACAGCCCGGACCGCCCCGCCCCATGCCAAATCAGCGAATGATGGGCAGAAGACCGCCTAATATGCGAGGACCTTCATTTGGAGCACAGCAGCAAGGTTTTCAGCAAGCCGGACAATTTCTTCCTCAGGCAAATGCCGGAGCGAGAAATAGTGCAGGTGCAGGCGGAGGCTTAAAAGGAATGCTGTCAAGGTTCCTACCCGGCGGAGGAGGCGCTGGCAGCGCCGGAGTTCCAGGAGCAGGTGCCGCAGCGAGCGGAGGTGCTGGCCTGCAAGGCATTCAAAATATCGCCAATCCTGCATCATTATCCAGTATGCTTGGAAATGTGCAAAAAGTACTCGGCATGGCGCAGCAAGTCACCCCTATGATCCAACAGTACGGCCCATTAGTCCGCAATCTGCCAGCAATGATGAAGCTGTACAGCCAATTAAGTAAAAGTGATGATACTGAGACAGAGGCCAATGAGGAAAGTGAAAAACAATCCGTTTCAGAAGAATCATCAGAAAAAGAAAAAGAGACTGAAACAAAAACCTCAGATGGGAACAAAAAATCAAAACCAAAAAGTTCTTCTCTCCCAAAGAAATCTAAAACAACTGACAATAAAGAACAAGAATCGAAAACATCTGCCCCGAAGAAAAAGGAAGCTGCCTCTCCTGCTCCGAAAAGAACATCAGGCAGTTCAAAACCGAGATTATATATTTAACATTCTTTGATATCTGAAGTGAGATTGGCTATAATGAGATCAGAAGAATGCAAGAATAGAGCCGTTTGATTACGGCTTTTTATATTGCCTTTACTCACTTCAGTATTGGAGGACAACCGAAAATGGACGTAATTAAAATTTCACCGCGCGGCTATTGCTATGGTGTTGTTGATGCTATGGTCATTGCCAAAAATGCGTCACTAGATAAAAGCTTGCCAAGACCCATCTATATACTCGGGATGATTGTTCATAATAAACACGTCACTGATGCGTTTGAAGAGGAAGGGATTTTTACATTGGACGGCTCTAACCGTCTGGACATCTTAAAGCAGGTTGACAAAGGAACTGTCATTTTCACAGCGCACGGTGTTTCTCCCGAAGTCAGAAGAATCGCAGAAGAAAAAGGGTTAGTCGCAATTGATGCTACATGTCCGGATGTGACGAAAACTCATAATCTAATCTTAGAGATGAAAGAAAAAGGATATCACGTGATCTATATCGGCAAAAAAGGGCATCCAGAGCCTGAGGGAGCCGTTGGCGTAGCGCCGGAGATCGTTCACTTAGTTGAAACAGAAGAAGATGTAAAGAACCTTGATATCCAAGCCGAGAAGTTAATCGTGACGAATCAAACAACAATGTCTCAATGGGATGTTCACGACATTATGGAGCTTGTCAAAGAAAAATATCCTCATGTCGAATATCACCAAGAGATTTGCCTCGCTACTCAAGTGCGGCAGGAAGCTGTATCAGAGCAGGCAAAAAAAGCGGACTTAACAATCGTTGTCGGAGACCCGAAAAGCAACAATTCAAATAGGCTTGCTCAAGTGTCAGAGGAAATAGCCGGGACAAAAGCATACCGGATCGGCGACTTAAGCGAATTGAAGCTCGAATGGCTGAAAGGCGTTAATACCGTTGCAGTTACAGCGGGAGCTTCAACACCGACGCCGATCACAAAAGAAGTCATTCGCTTTTTAGAGCAGTTTGATCACGAAGATCCATCAACTTGGACAACTGAACATAATATACCGCTCAAAAAAATACTTCCAAAAGTAAAAGCAAAAAACTGAGGCTGTAAAAGCCTCAGTTTTTTTATAGAAATATAAATGGATTTGTATCTGTTTCAGAAACAAAGATATTCACGTCAAACTTTTTATCATTACACATTGATGTCAGTTTTCTCGTGACGCCTTCTTTCATGATTTTTTCCGCGTAATGGCCCGGATCAACCACATTTAGGCCAAGCATCATCGCATCATGGGCCACATGGAAGTATAAATCCCCTGTGACGTAAACATCGGCTCCCTTTCGTTTTGCATGATGAATATACTTGTTTCCATCTCCCCCAAGAACAGCTACCTTTTTCACCATGCTGTCAGCATCCCCCACCATTCTGACACCATTGACGTCAAGCTTGTCTTTCACAAATAAAGCGAATTCCTTGAGCGTCATCTCATTTTTAAGGGTTCCGACACGGCCGAGTCCTTTTTCGGCGGGAGTCTGTTCAACAGGATAGATATCGTAAGCAACTTCTTCATATGGATGGCTTTTTATCATTGCATTGATAACAGCCTTTTCGACGCTTTTAGGAAATACAGTCTCAAGCCTTACTTCATGAACAAGCTCAAGCTCTCCCACTTCACCGATAAAAGGCTTAGCTCCCTCTAATGGCTTAAAGCTGCCGATTCCTTCAGATGAAAACGCGCAATGGCTGTATTCACCGATATGGCCGGCCCCCGCATTTCCGAGCGCGGCTCTGACCTGCTCTTCATATTCCTTCGGCACGTAAACTGCCAGCTTTTTCAGAGGATCCGTATAAGTAGGTGCCAGCACTTCCGTCTCACTCAGCTCTAATGCTTCAGCAAGCAAATCATTCACGCCGCCGTCCGCAACGTCTAAATTTGTATGAGCTGCATAAACAGCAATATCATGCTTCAAACACTTTTCAATTAACCTTCCGGCAGGCTGATCTGTTGAAATATGCTTTAGCGGCCGGAAAATAGGAGGATGGTGTGCAATAATCAAGTCAACCTCTTTTTCAATCGCTTCATCGATAACGCTCTCTAACACATCAAGTGTAACCATCACATTTTTAATTGGTTTGTTTAAAGTGCCGATTTGCAGGCCGATTTTATCTCCTTCAACCGCATAGGCTTTCGGGGAAAATTGTTCAAACAGCTGGATGATCTGCTGCCCATTTACACTTTTAGCCATGATCGATTACCTCCTTTAACAGCTCCATTCGATCGGCGAGCTCCTTTAATTTTTGTTTGTTTTGCTCTGTATCCGCCGCTTGGCTGATCTGTTCATAAATGCTTTGAGTGTGCTGAAGCTCTTGTGTCCACTTTTTCAAAAAGACAGCATTTTTTTCTTTTGCCAAGAAAGGGCCGACGAGCATCCCGGCTGATAAAGAAATACCGTCATAAGCCGCATCCCTGTCTCCCGCTTCTGCTACCAGCACCTCATAGCACTTTCCGTCCTCTTCAAGGATTACCTCATCTATCAGCGCATATCTTTCTTTATAAAGCCACTCCCTGATATGAACAGCATGAATATTCGGCTGTAAAATGAGCCGTTCCTTCCCCGTTAATTTGTCTTTGCCCGCTTCTAAAATGTGAGCGATCAAAGCCCCGCCCATTCCGGCAATCGTAATGGCATCAGCTTCCCCTTTTTTAATCACTTCCAGTCCGTCTCCCTGCCTTACAGAAATGTGCGAGTTTAAGCCTGATTTTTCAACCTGCCGCTTTGCAGACAAAAATGGGCCGTCTGTTATTTCTCCGGCAATCGCCCCGCTGGCTTTATGATTCAGCACCGCATAACAAGGAAGGTAGGCGTGGTCAGAGCCGATATCGGCCATCACCGCTCCATTCGGTATGTACTCCGCTACTGTTTGCAATCGTTTAGATAATTTTAATTCGTTCACTTGTCATCACAACTTTTCTCAATCATTTTTTCCTTTACTATCATATAAAAAATCAGCCCGGAATCCAAGCTGAAGCAAATGATTTTGAAATTATTTCTTTTGATGCGGGTCTGCACGCGGCAGTCAAAAATAAAAGGCTGTCGAGAACATCTCGGCGGCCTGTGAATGTATAAAGAGAAAAATAGTTCTTTTATTTAATTTTTGACACCCACTCTGCCATATCATCCAGCTTATCGGCCGGAACAAGACCGGAAGGCATTCCATTACCGCCTTTTTCGATCTTTGTTTTAATTTCAGCGACATCTTTCTTATCCCCTACACCTTTTAAGCTAGGACCCGAAACACCTTCATAATTTTCACCGTGGCATGCGATGCAGTTTGCCTTGTAAATTTCTTCTGGTGAAGCGTTTGCATCTTTCTTTTCAGCAGATTTACTTTCTCCTCCGCTCGCAATCTCCCGAGAGTCATCAAGTCCTTTTACTGATAAAAAGAAAGTTAGACCAATTCCTAAAACAGCGATCAGCAAAAATGGAATAAGCGGGTT
The DNA here is from genome assembly GCF_044570195.1 of Bacillus sp. SG20033. Classification (NCBI taxonomy): domain Bacteria; kingdom Bacillati; phylum Bacillota; class Bacilli; order Caryophanales; family Bacillaceae; genus Bacillus; species Bacillus sp. SG20033. The sequence continues at coordinate 2,676,636 of NZ_CP172606.1, forward strand.
CCATTTCATTTCCCTTCCCCCTTTTTGATCCTTCCCCCTATGTAAACACTTCTAATTCTAACTTATTTTTACAAAAAGTAAATGGATTGCTATCCAAAAGTTTTTTATTCACACTTTATACAAAATTGAATTGAAACATGCCTAAATCTCTAATATCCTTTTTATTCTATTGTATAATGTATTGTATACGCTTACAATAGAAAATATGGAATTAGATTTTGAAATTTTTCACCACAATGTTCATTTGCAAATGACATCATTTTTCAGTAAAATAAAGGCATATTATCCATATATCTTTTTTAAAAAAAGAAGAACGGATCTTCAAGACCCGTTCCATCTTATTCAAGGAAATCTTTCAAACGTTTACTTCTGCTAGGATGTCTTAGTTTCCGCAACGCTTTGGCTTCGATTTGTCGAATACGCTCTCTCGTTACTCCAAATACTTTGCCGACCTCTTCTAATGTTCTTGTACGGCCGTCATCAAGACCGAATCGAAGACGCAATACATTTTCTTCACGATCAGTTAACGTATCAAGCACATCTTCCAGCTGCTCTTTCAATAGCTCGTATGCGGCGTGGTCAGAAGGTGAAGTTGCTTCTTGGTCTTCAATAAAATCACCAAGGTGCGAGTCATCCTCTTCACCGATCGGTGTTTCCAGAGATACCGGCTCTTGAGCAATCTTTAAGATTTCGCGTACTTTTTCAGGCGTTAAATCCATATCTTCCGCAATTTCTTCAGGTGTTGGTTCTCTGCCTAAGTCTTGCAGTAATTGACGCTGCACACGGATTAATTTATTAATGGTTTCAACCATATGAACGGGAATCCGGATCGTTCTCGCCTGATCGGCAATGGCGCGTGTAATCGCCTGTCTGATCCACCACGTAGCATACGTACTGAATTTATAACCTTTGCGATAATCAAATTTTTCAACGGCTTTCATCAGACCCATGTTTCCTTCCTGGATCAGATCAAGGAACAGCATACCGCGTCCGACATACCGTTTTGCGATACTGACAACAAGCCGCAGGTTCGCTTCAGCCAATCTGCGTTTAGATTCTTCGTCACCTTCTTCAATCTTTTGAGCGTAGGCGATTTCTTCTTTTGCAGAAAGAAGGTTAACCCGACCGATTTCCTTTAAATACATACGAACTGGGTCATTGATTTTAACGCCAGGCGGTACACTTAGGTCATTAAGGTCAAATTCTTCTTCGGCTTTGGCAAGCTGCTGAATATTAGGATCTTCTGTTTCTTCATTCTCACTAATTAATTCAACACCTTGTTCACCTAAAAATTCATAATACTCATCCATTTGGTCTGATTCAATTTCAAAGCTGGACATACGCTCAGCAATTTCTTCATATGTCAAAACGCCACGTTTTTTACCAGACTCTGTTAATTGCTCTTTTACTTGGTCGAATGTTAATTCTGTCTCGTGGGTTTGTTTATCAGCCATTATGGATCCCTCCTTCCAAAGCTTGCAACGAATTCTATAAGCGGTATGATTCTTATTCGGTCCATTCAGGCGTTTTCTATGTGAACTGCCTTTAACAATGTGCGAATAATGAAATGACAATTCATGATGAGGTTAAGCGATCTATTTGCTCCTCCGCAAGGAATCATTGCCAATAAATGCTCCTCATCAGTTCTCCAGTTATTTTAAAGATCGGTTCAATGTAACGATTTCTTGAGCCAGAGAAGCAGCTCTTAAAAAATCTTTTTGCCTTTCGGCTTCGGCTCTTTCTGCCTCTTTTTCTTTTATCATTGACCAATTTCTTTGATTCAACACTTTTTTTACATAATCTGATAACTCGGCTTCGCTAAGCTCTTGATTAACCTGAAGCATTAATATATCAGACAAGAGCTGACTTATATGATCATCCGTCACCCTGGCCATCAGATGCTGAGGCGTCAGCTCGGCTCCCTCTTCATAAAAAGCATAAAGATAGGCGGCTAATGCCCGGTGCTCATCAATATTAAATTGAAACCCTACCCGGTCAATCACTTTTTTGATGACGCTCCGATCTCGAAGCATGTGAGCGAGTAACAGCCTTTCTGCATTTTCATACGCCGGACGCAAACGTTTTTGCCTTGCTTTTGTCGTCAGATGCGCTCGCCGCGTTTTTGTTTCACCGCTATTGTCAGCAGGTTTGTTTTGCTTGCTGAAAACAGACAGCTGCTCAGTTAAAGACTCCTGTGAAAGCGAAAACTCTGAAGCAAGCTGCTTTACATAGACTTCCTGCTCTAGAGACCCTGAAAGCGTGCTGATTTCTTTCAGTACGTCTTTAATGTAAGCCAGGCGGTCGCCTTCATCGGACAGGTTCTTTCCTTTTCGGAAATATTGCATTTTGAACGCCATTACGGTGACACTGGCGTCAATAATGTCATTTTTAAATTTTTCTCCGCCGAATTTTTTGATGTAATCATCAGGGTCCAATCCGTCAGGAATCATTGCAACTCTGACTTTGCAGCCTTTTTTTTGCAGAAGCTCCGAAGCTTTTAAGGTGGCTTCATAACCGGCTTTATCAGAGTCATAGCAAAGAATGATTTCTTCGACGTTTCTTCTCAGGATCTTGACATGATCATCTGTAAGAGACGTTCCCATCGTGGCTATGCTCTCTTTTACACCCGAGCTTACGGCCGATATGACATCAGCAAACCCTTCAAATAAGACTGCTCTTTCCTGCTTTCTGATATGAAGGCGGGCCTTATAAAAATTGTAAAGCAGTTTACTTTTATGAAAGAGCGGGGTTTCAGGACTGTTCATATACTTAGGCTGCTGGCTGCCAAGAGCCCTGCCTGAGAAAGCAACAACAGCCCCGTGATGATCATGGATCGGAAACATGACACGGTTTCTGAAGCGGTCGAAATATCCGCTTCCGTCTTCGCGTCTGATCAGGAGACCCGCTTTTTCCATTTGTGCCTCACTAAATCCCCTCTTTACAAGGAATTTCGTAATAAAGTCCCAAGAATCAAGAGCATAGCCAATCTGAAATTCATCAATCAGCTCTTTCGTAAAGCCCCTAGAAAGCAGATAATCCAGTGCCTCTTGACCTTCTTTTGTATTTATTAACAAATGATGGTAAAATTTCTTCAGGAGCTCATGTGCCTCAGCCATTTTTTGTTCTCCAGAAGACTCTGGCCGGGCTCCGGAATGGACTGTTATATCATCTGGAAAATCAATTTGGTATTTGTCAGCAAGGTGAGAAACCGACTCGGCAAAAGAATAGCCTTCCATCTGCCTTAAAAAAGAGAAAACATTGCCGCCCGCTCCGCAGCCAAAGCAATGAAAAATCTGTTTGTCGGGCGATACGGAAAACGAAGGTGTGCTTTCTCCATGAAAAGGACAGAGTCCAAAGTAGTTTCGGCCTTGCTTCTTTAATTGAACATAATCACCTATGACTTCAACGATATCTGCCGACTTTTGCACCTGATCCACAATTTCATCTGGTATCCGATTTCCCATCTTATAACACTCCGTCGTACATTATTCGATGCTTTAGTGCAAAATCCCTTCATCGTTCGACAGGATTTTTTGCAGCAGTGTAATAAATCGTTCTCGATCTTCTTTATTCAATTTTTTAGGCCCTTTGGCATATACGCCTTTTCTTCTTTGTTTGCCGGAAAAATGACGGCCCTCTAGGGCAAAATCAATCGTGTCTTCCTTGTAAAGACGACCTCTTTCCGACATAACAGAGACATTTCTGTTCAACAGCAGAGATGCTAATCCGATGTCCTGCGTCACAACAATATCTCCCGGTTTCACGTGATTTGCGATATATAAATCAGCAGCTTCTTTATGAGGATCAACATACTTCCATTTTTCTTCATTGCTTCTGGAAAGCTGATAATGTTCAAATGAAGCGACAAAAAGAACTTGAACTTCATACTCGGATGCTGTTTGTAAAATTTCATCTTTTACCGGACAAGCATCAGCATCGACAAAAATCGTCTTTTCTTGTTCATTAAGAAGAGTAATTCTCCATCCCTCCATTAAACTCCTGCATAAAAGCAAGCAAAATCGCACATCCTTTATTATTGTGGATGTATATGAATTTGTCGAAAAATTTCCGGGAGAAATTCTTGACATCTTACCCATAATAGTTTATTCGTATCACACGATCCTTAAACCTAAAATTAATCATTTTATCACAATTTTTTATTATAATACAAACTTCACAAAGATGCTATTGTTTTTCATTATTCCCTTTTGGCACAGCCAAAAACCCAGGATAGAGCGTCCTGAGTTATATGTTTTTTGTTTTGAGATGATGGATAATATTTGCTGTTTCCTCAACCGCTTTATTTGAAACATCAACAACCTGGCAGCCGATCCGATCCACAATCTTTTCGAAATACTCGAGTTCCTCTTTGATTCTGTTGATATTTGCATAAATCGCTTTATCATTAAGCCCGAGTGATTTTAAACGTTCTTTTCTGATATGATTCAGTTTATCAGGGCTAATCTTTAAACCGATGCATTTTTTCGGATCAACGTTAAAGAGTTCTTCCGGCGGATCAACCTCCGGTACAATCGGAACATTGGCAACCTTCAGGCGTTTGTGTGCGAGATATTGAGACAGCGGTGTTTTAGACGTTCTTGACACGCCGATCAAAACGATATCAGCTTTTAAAATCCCTCTTGGATCACGTCCATCATCGTATTTAACTGCAAACTCGATGGCCTCCACTTTTTTGAAATAATCTTCATCAAGCTGGCGCACCCGCCCCGGTTCGTATTTCGCTGTTAAACCGTAGGCTGTTTCCATTTTATCAATCAACGGGCCGATAATATCATAATATAAAACATTTGCTTTTTCCGCTTCGGCTATCAAATATTCTCTGATTTCCGGCACCACGAGTGTAAAACAGATAATGCCGCCGTCTGCCTTTGCAAGTGAAATCACTTCATTGATAGTGCCTATATCTTCAACATAAGGAATTCTTCTTACATGAGTATCATCCGCCGATCCGTTAAATTGGCTGAGTGCTGCTTTTACTACCAATTCAGCCGTTTCACCGACGGAATCCGATACAACATAGATGATGCGGTTATTCATATTATCCCCCCGTTAGTTTGCAATATTATAGGATTTCATTTTCAGATAAACTGACAAGTATTTTGGTCATATTTGTTTTTGTCACTCTGCCGATCACTTCAAAGCCTTTATCGGTGTCTTTGATGACAGGCAGTGCATCAATTTGTTTTTCTATTAAGTGCTTTGCAATGTCCATCACATAATCCTCGCGTCTGCACACCGTAATGTTCGGCATCCTTGTCATGATGATGTGAACAGGGACCGATGTAAGCTCCTGCTGGCCAATGCTCGCTCTGAGCAAGTCTTTTCGTGAAAGCACCCCGACTAAAACAGCATCGCGGTCCACCACAAACAGAGTACCTACATCTTCTAAAAACATGGTGCAAATCGCATCGTACACAGAAACGTTTTCGTGAATCACTACGGGGATAGATTGAAAGTCTTTCACCTGAAGCTTTTTGAGTTTATCCGCCAAAAGCTGTGTGCCGGTTTTTCCCGTATAGAAATAACCGACTCTCGGGCGCGCCTCGAGGAATCCTGACATGGTGAGTATGGCTAAATCCGGGCGCAATGTCGCCCTGGTTAGGTTCAGCTTTTCTGCAATATGCTCCCCTGTAATCGGCCCGTTTTCTTTTACAATCTGCAAAATATGTTCTTGCCGTTTATTTAGTTCGATCGTACTCACCACCTTTTCACTTCATAGCTATGTAAAGAAATAATAATCCATATTATAACGTAAATATCTTGTAATCAAACAAAAAACTTATAAATGGGGAAAAGACGATTACCGATCACACAGCAACCGCCTTTTCTCTCTTTATTTTACAATAAGGGCATTCATATTCGCAAAGGACTTGATCTCATCCGCCAAGCTTACCATTTGCGCTAAACGATTTGCCTTTAATGACTCATTATCCGCTATAACCATTGTATGATCGAAGTAAGCATCGATCGGTTCTTTTAAGGCTGCAAGTGAAGCAAGAGCCGCCTCATAATCTTTTTTGCTGAAGTTTTCCTGCAGATTTTGCTTCGCTGTTTGGTAGGCATCAAACAGTTTTGCTTCGTATTCATTTTCAAACAGATCAGGCTGAATGTCTCCGCGGACTCCTTTTTTGCTGATAGAGATCACTCGGCCTAACGCTTCGGCTGTTTCCTTAAAACCAGGTGCACCAAGCTTTTGCTCCAGTACTTGTGCTTTATGCAGCGCAGAGTACGGCTCAAGCTCAGAGCTTTCCAGCACGGCGTCAATGACATCATGTCTGATTTGTTCAGCATTCAAGACATATTTCAAGCGCTGAGTGAAGAAATCCAGCAGTTCAATTTCTTTATCGGTTTGTACGAAAGTAAGCAGCTCTTCAAATGAAATTCCCCAGTTGCGGTCAAGAAGAATCGCAACAATACCGCTTGCTTGGCGGCGCAGTCCGTAAGGATCCTGGGAACCGGTCGGAATTACGCCGATAGAGAAGAATGAAGCGATTGTGTCAAGCTTATCCGCCATTGCTACAACAGCTCCGATGAAAGTAGAAGGCGTTTCTCCGCCCGCTGATCTAGGCATATAATGTTCATTGACTGCTGCAGCCACAGCTTCATCTTCGCCAAGCATTCTCGCATATTTTTCGCCCATAATTCCTTGAAGTTCAGGGAATTCATATATCATATGCGTCACAAGGTCGAATTTAGAAATTTCAGCAGCCCGCTTCACATGTTTTAATGTATCCTCATCAGCCTGAAGGCGAACGGCAAGTTTCTCTGCGATTGATGTGACTCTTCTAACCTTATCAGCAAGAGAACCAAGCTCTTCATGGAAAACGATATTTTCAAGCTTCTTCACATTTGCATCAATGTTTAGTTTCTGATCTTCTTTGTAGAAGAATGAAGCATCAGATAAACGTGCGCGCAGCACTTTTTCATTGCCTCGGGCCACATTTTCAATCGCGTGGCTGTTGCCGTTTCGGACTGTGATAAAGTGAGGCAGCAGGTCACCGTTTTTGTCTTTGACAGGGAAGTAGCGCTGATGCTCTTTCATTGTCGTGACAAGCACTTCTTCAGGAATTGACAGAAACTCGGATTCAAATGAACCGTAAAGAGCTGTCGGGTATTCTACTAAATGATTCACTTCATCAAGAAGGTCTTCGTCAACTGGAATGCTCCAATTGTTTTCAGCAGCCATTGTTTCCAGCTGAGATTGAATCATTTGCTTTCGGACGCTAGGATCAGCAATAACATGCTGTTCTTTCAGCTGCTCTTCATAAGCTGAAGGTGATTCAATTGACACTTCATGTCCGAGGAAACGGTGTCCCTGTGTTGTCCGTCCAGACTCAACGTTTGTGATCGAAAATGGAATGACATCCTGTCCAAATAATGCGACAATCCATTTGATCGGTCGGATATAACGCAAATCTTCATTTCCCCAGCGCATGTTTTTCGGGAAATGCAAGCTTGTAATTAAACCGCTCAGTTCCGGCAGAAGCGACTTCGTTTCTTGGCCGGCTTGGAATTTTTGCACGAATACATACTCTATGCCTTTTACTTCTTTGATGTACAGGTCTTCCACATTTGCGCCTTGGCCTTTTGAAAAGCCGATTGCCGCTTTTGTCCAGTTCCCGTCCGCATCAAGGGCAATTTTTTTCGCAGGCCCTTTTGCTTCTTCTTTTATATCATCCTGCTTTTCTGCGACATCCTTAACGAACACAGCAAGACGTCTCGGTGTATTGAAGAGTTTCACTTCACCGTGAGTAATATTTTTTTCTTTAAGCCAGCCTGTCAGCTTGTCGCCAAGCTGAACCATGCTTTCATTCAAAAAGCGCGCCGGCATTTCCTCTAATCCGATCTCTAAAAGTAAATCCTGTTTACTCATGAGAAGAACCCTCCCCTTTAAGCATTGGGAACCCTAGTTTTTCTCGTTCCTCATAGTAGGTTTTTGCTACTTTTCTAGCTAAATTCCGCACTCTTGCGATATAGCCCGTCCGCTCGGTAACAGAGATCGCACCTTTGGCATCAAGCAGGTTGAAAGTGTGCGAGCATTTCAGCACATAGTCATATGCTGGATGAACAAGTCCGTTGTCCATTTGCTTGATCGCTTCTTTTTCATATGTGCTGAACAATTGGAACAGCATATCGACGTCTGATGTTTCAAACGTATAAACAGAATGCTCATATTCAGCCATCATGAATAAATCTTTTACTGTAAACCCTGACGTCCATTCCAAGTCAAACACGTTTTCTTTATCCTGGATATAAGACGCGAGACGCTCAATTCCATACGTAATCTCTACAGAAACGGGTTTACACTCTAATCCCCCGACCTGCTGGAAATACGTAAATTGTGTTATTTCCATTCCGTCAAGCCAAACTTCCCAGCCTAGACCCGCGCAGCCTAAAGACGGATTCTCCCAGTTGTCTTCAACAAAGCGAATATCGTGCTCAAGCGGATCAATTCCAAGAGCACGCAAGGAATCTAAATACAGTTCTTGAATGTTATCAGGAGACGGTTTAATAATGACCTGGAACTGATGATGCTGATACAGTCTGTTCGGGTTCTCCCCGTAGCGGCCGTCTGCAGGACGTCTGGAAGGCTCTACATAAGCCACTTTCCACGGCTCAGGGCCGATACTGCGCAAAAATGTATACGGGCTCATCGTGCCGGCTCCTTTTTCTACATCGTAAGCCTGCATAAGCACACAGCCCTGACTGGACCAATGCTTTTGCAAGGTTAGAATCATGTCTTGAATATTCATTTCAAGCACCTCCACTTTTCTTTCATAAGTTGACTGCGGCAGCAACCAAAAAACTCCCGTCTCTATGCTTGCCAGCCGCAAACATAGGGACGAGAGTTCTCCCGCGGTTCCACCCTAGTTGCTGAGAACCAAATCCCAGCCTCTTTTTTTAAAATTGCTCAAGAATGCCTTTCGTTGCGTGCTCATCCTTAGCTTACACCGCCCTAAGGTCGCTTTCATGAGGTAAACGCAAGTACTTCTTTCTCTCACTGCAACATATTTTATAATAAATGATCATATAAAAAGATGGACCAAAAGTCAACTTTTGTTTTCACCCATAAGATGTTTCATGCTTTCCATTTGATCTAAAAAGCGCTTTGATTTTAAATACAATCCCGAATATTCTTCGTAATATAAATCAATCACTTGCTTTAATTCAGCTTTTGTTTCCTCTTTTAAGGACACATTGCCGAGCCTCGACAGATCAAAATAGTAAAAGAGTCTTAACAGCCTTGCCGTTTGCGGTTTAATCGGTATCCTGTAAGGATCTTTTTCAAAACAGCGGTGGCATATAAAACCATTATCACGAACAGAAAAATGAAAGGTTCCGTCTTGGCTTTTACAATGTACACAATGATTTAGCTCAGGATACAGGCCCATGACACCGAGCATCTTCATTTGAACAATGAAGGTGATAACATCCGGATCTGTTCCTTCATTCAGCTGTTTTAATGATTCTAATATGAATTCAAATAAATAAGGATTTGGCTTTTTTTCTTCTGTGCCTCTGTCGACTAACTCAGCAATATAGGCAGCATATGCTGTTAAAAACAAGTCTTCCCTGATGCCTCTCATGCTGAGGATCATTTCCCCCTGCTGAAGCGTTCCGAGGCCCGATGTTTTTTGCATTAAGAAAGAACCATACAAAAAGGGCTGGCTGACTGCTGATAAACGGCTGTTCGGTTTTTTGGCGCCTCGTGCCATAACACCTATTTTTCCGTGTTCTCTTGTCAGTAATGTTACGATTTTATTCGTCTCTCCGTAATCATTTGTGCGAAGAACGATTCCTTCACATTTTGTCAGCATTTCCGCACCTTCCTCAAGCAGGAGCGGCCAAGAGGTTTATAAAATTGGATAATCAAATCGGGCTAGCTCATCTTCTAGTTCTTCGGGTCTTTCCATGTTCTCTTTTTCCAGTTCTTTAAAAAGAAGATACGTATCAACATTTCCTGTTTGAGAAAATACGTTCCAGGTAAAATTCAACACAAGAAACCCACCTTTCTGTAGTTAAACTAGCTTACCTAAACTCCAAATTCTTACCTTTATCTTGACCAGATGTCCTCCATTTCATGTTAAACAAAATTTGCTAATGTATCCCTGTTCCTGTGAGATAATGACACACACGGGAAGAGATTAATATTCGTCCTCTTTAAAGCCAAAATCGCGAAGCTGGGACATTTTATTACGCCAGTCCTTCTGCACTTTCACCCACAATTCAAGGTAGACACGGGAGCCCAATAGTGCTTCAATATCCGCTCTCGCTCTTTTTCCAACCTCTTTTAGAAGGCTTCCTTTTTTACCGATCACGATGCCTTTCTGAGAATCCCGCTCGACCACAATCGTTGCCGCTACGTGCACAGAACCGTTGTCCTGCCCTTTGATGGATTCGATGGCCACCGCAATGCTGTGCGGGATTTCTTCTCTCGTCAAATGCAGCACCTTTTCCCTGATTAATTCAGAAATGATAAATCGCTCAGGGTGGTCAGTTACCTGGTCACTCGGATAGAATTGCGGCCCTTCCGGCAAATACGCTTCAATCTGAGCGAGCAAGGTTTCGATGTTATTTCCTTCTAAAGCAGAAATCGGAACAATTTCCTTAAAAGGATAACGTTTGCGGTATTCGTCAATTAGCAGAAGCAATTGGTCGGGATGAATTTTATCAATTTTGTTTACGATTAAGAATACAGGCGTAGACATCGTCTGCAATTTCTCAATGATGAATTCGTCGCCCTTCCCGTAGCCTTCCTCAGCATTGATCATAAACAAGATCAAATCGACTTCTTTTAATGTATTTTGCGCCACTTTCATCATAAAGTCCCCAAGCTTATGCTTAGGTTTATGAATCCCTGGTGTGTCAATAAAAATGGTTTGTGATGTGCCTGTCGTCAGTACTCCTTGCACCTTGTTTCTCGTCGTTTGGGGCTTATCGCTCATGATCGCGATTTTTTGTCCAATGACTCTGTTCAAAAATGTAGATTTTCCTACGTTTGGTCTTCCAATAATGGATACAAATCCTGATTTAAAGCTTTCGTTCGTCATGTAAATCCTCCGATGAAAATGCGCCTGGCAATAATTCTTCCACAGTCATTTCTTTTATTTGTCCTTGTAAATTAGTCAGTACGACAATAACGTCTTTTGTGCAAAGCTCAGAAATCACCTGGCGGCAGGCTCCGCACGGAGATACTGGTCCAGGGGTGTCAGCCGCAACGGCCAGCATCTGAAACTCTGTATCCCCTTCAGAACAGCTTTAAATAAAGCGGTACGCTCGGCGCAATTGCACATGCTGTATGCCGCGTTCTCAATGTTGCAGCCTCTGTACACTTTTCCATCCTTGGTAAGAAGAGCGGCTCCTACTTGGAATTTGGAATACGGCGCATATGCCATATCACGCGCTTTTAAAGCTTCTGTTATTAATTCTTGTCTGTTCATGTGTACATTCCTCTCTTACCTATAATGGTACCGCTATCACTTTATATTTTACATAATCGCGCGCTTTTTTTCACGCCCATTTCTAAAAATGTAAAATAAATGTAAGAATTTTCAGCCATTACAGCTTTGGCAAAAAAATAAGTAAACCAATGATACACGAAATCACGGCAAAAACGCAAACAGCCCCGGCGGCAGCGTCCTTGGCCGCTTTAGCAAGAGGGTGATGTTTGTCAGTTATTAAATCAACCGTATGTTCAATGGCTGTATTTAAAAGCTCAAGCGAAAACATACCGCCTATCAAAAGGAATATAATCATCCACTCAATCATGCTGAGCTCTACAAGGAAGCCGCAAATGAGAACAGCGCAGGCGGCTGCGGCATGAAATTGGAAATTCCGCTCCGTCCGCGCTGTTTCCCATATGCCCCGGCCTGCATGCACGAAGCTTTTGAAGAATCGCTTCAGCTCATTTCTATGATCTTTTGAGTCCATAAGCGTCCAGCAATTCCTTTTGCTTAGTAAACATCTCCTCTTCTTCCTCTTTCGTCATATGGTCATATCCTAAAAGGTGCAGAAATCCGTGCACAGCTAGAAATCCGAGCTCTCTTTTAAAAGAATGATTATACTCCTCTGCCTGCTCTCTTGTGCGATCGGCACTGATGATAATATCACCTAAAACCGGAGGCATTTCGGCGCCCACGATTTCGATCTCGCCTTCTCCCTCTTCTTCAAGAGCAAATGAGATGACATCTGTCGGAGCATCCTTTCCCCGGTATTCTTTGTTAATCTGATGTATGTCATCATTGGAAACAATCGTGACAGAAACTTCAGCCTGATCCTGAACGCCTTCACGCTCAGCGGCAAATTGAAGCAGATTTTCTACTTCTTTGAGCATCTCTTCTGAGACGCTTCCCGTTTCATCAACGATATCAATCAGTAAACTCATCTATTTCACCTTCTTAGTAGCCTCCGGATATTCAATCCGGGAGTGGAAAATTCCTTTTAATGTTGCACAGAGCGTTTTTGCGATTGTATCCAGCTCTTTAAATGTCAAATCGCATTCACTGAACTGTCCGTCCTGAAGCTTATCGGATATAATACCCCGGACAAGCTTTTCAATTCGTTCAGGATTTGGATTATGCATGGATCTGACGGCCGCTTCAACACTGTCGGCCACTGATATAATTGCGGCTTCCTTTGACTGCGGCTTCGGCCCCGGATAACGGAACTCTTCCTCTGTAATCTGGTCGCCTTTTTCCTTCGCTTTATAGTAAAAAAACTTTAAAAGCGAGGTTCCATGATGCTGCTCAGCAATATCGACAAGCTCTTTCGGAAATTTATAGCTTCTCAGCATATTCGCACCGTCTGTCGTATGCGAGATAATAATATTTTTACTCAACTGAGGTGACAGCTTGTCATGCGGATTGTCAATATTCATTTGGTTTTCAATAAAATATTGCGGGCGCTTTGTTTTTCCGAGATCGTGATAATATGCGCCGACTCTTGCAAGCAAACCATTAGCCCCAACCGCTTCACAGGCTGCCTCTGATAAATTGGCAACCATTACACTGTGATGATATGTACCTGGTGTTTCTGTCAGTATTTTGCGCAAAAGCGGATGGTTAGGATTAGACAGCTCGAGCAGCCTCATGGTGGATAAAATGCCAAAGCCCGTCTCAAAAAACGGCATCAGGCCGATGATTAAAACAGATGAAGCAACCCCCGACACAACCCCCATGAGCATTAACGTGCCGATTTCAAGACCCGACAGCGCAGTGTTCTGGATCAATAATAAGGATAGAACGACAACCATATTAATAAACGCCACGAAAAGTCCGGTCTGCAAAATCTTTGATCTGGCATTGTGTTTTCCTAAAAATAATACGCCTGAAATGCCGCTGATCAAATAATAAATCCCTATGACATAATTGAATGTTCCTGTCACACCCTGATTAAACATCATACTTCCGCAAATCGCAAGAATGATACTTCCCAAAATGGCAATGCGTTCATTCATCAGCAGTTTGATTAAGATGGCGCCGGCCGCAATGGGGACCAGATAGCCAATATTATTATACTCCATCTTCTGAAACAAACTGACAACCTCCATGATCACAAGCAAAAGTGTTGTGATAATCGAGAATAACAGAATGGATTGGTTTTTAAACTTCAGATTTTGTTTCTGTTTTTCAAAATAATATACAAGTGTTGCAATGAAAAGTCCGATCATAATCAATAGCCCGCTGATCGGTTTAAAGAGATTTGAGTTATTTAATAACCCGGTCAGCTCAAGTTTCCTGTACACTTCCCGATCAATGAGGTCATTTTCTTCCACGAGCACTTGCCCCTGTTTGATTTGGACCTGCTGGACATTATCTGAGGCTTCCTGCCGTTTTGCCTCTGTTGCTTTCGGATCGAAGACGTAATTCGGAATAATAGCAAAACGCCCGATTTCTGTCGCGGCTCCCAAGTATTTAGACGGAATAGAATTGCTCTTTAGCTCTTTTTCTACCTTATCCTTTGCATCAGATAGTTTATCCGAAGGGATTTCACTGCTCATGACCGTATTTACTGCGGTAATGACCGTATCTCTGACAAAAGAAAAGTCTTCACTGTCTGCTTTCAGCAATGTCTTGATGGAATCCTCCGATATAGAATCATTCACATCTGATGTCAATTTGTCCTTTACAGATTTGACCATTGATTTTTCCGATGGTGATTTACTGCCTTCTTCCGATGATTTTTTCACTTCACTAATACTGTCGAATATTGATGACACAAGGTCAATCCGATTGTCTGTATATTCTTTTTTTAATGTATATTGATCTTCAACCGCGTCCTCAGCGGCTTGCTTTTTTTCCTCTGTGGCTTTTTGATCTTCTACGGTTGCCGGAGCGTAAATGGTCTTGTCGCTGACTGAAAACAGGTCTAAATCAAGTGTTTCCGGCTTAACATGTACAAAGAGCAAAGCAAACATAATGGCAGCCAGCAGAAGATACAGCAGTACATGCATGGAGCGGGCATTTTTAAAACTGCTCCATTTTTTTGAGCTACTTTTGGTCTTAGCCTTCTTTTTCAACACAAGAACCTCCTCTTGAAACATCAAGCCCATAAGCAATCATAAAAATGACCCGATAACGCGCGATCGGGTCATTCAGCATTAATTTTGCTTATCGTATGCTTCAATAATTTTCGCAACAAGCGGATGTCTGACCACGTCTGTCTGGTCTAGCTCAATCATAGAAATGCCGTCTATTCCTTTCAGCATCTCCTTCGCTACTGCAAGTCCCGATTTGACGCCTTTCGGCAGATCAATTTGGCTGACGTCACCTGTAATGATCATTTTAGAGCCAAAACCCAGTCTCGTCAAAAACATTTTCATTTGAGCAGGCGTGGTATTCTGTGCTTCATCAAGTATAACATAAGCATCATCGAGCGTCCGTCCCCTCATATATGCGAGCGGAGCAATTTCAATGATGCCTCTTTCCATCAGACGTTCTGTATGATCTGCCCCAAGCACATCATGGAGAGCGTCATACAGCGGGCGTAAATAAGGATCTACTTTTTCTTTTAGGTCACCTGGGAGAAAACCGAGGCTTTCACCGGCTTCCACGGCAGGTCTTGTTAAAATGATTTTTTTGATATGTCCGTTTTTTAAAGCATGGACTGCTTTTACGACAGCCAGGTACGTTTTCCCGGTTCCCGCCGGACCAATGCCGAATACAAGGTCATTCCGCTTCATAGCGGCCACGTATTCCCGCTGTCCCATTGTTTTTACACGGATTGATTTGCCTTTTGCGTTTTTTGTAATTTCTTCTTCATACATGCTTTCAAAGTATTCAAGTTCATTCTTCTTTGCCATTTTGATGGCGTAAATCACATCACGTTCAGAGATCTCTATCCCCTTGCGAATTAAAGCGAGGAGCGATCCCAGCAGCCTGTCTGCAATCTGAAACGATTCATCATCGCCTGAAACATAAATCGTCTCGCCGCGCGTAATGATATTTACATTCAGATCTTTCTCCATCAATTTCAAAAAAGAATCTTGGTTCCCGAAGAGTGAAAGCGCCTCGTCCGGGTTTTTCAGTTTTTGATTCATCGCAAGTAAATGTTCTGTCATTCTTCAGTCTCCCTGACAATAGGTGTGGTTTGAACGATATCTTCTATAACTTGGTAGAGAATAATCAACTTTACTTTACCATTCTCAACAGTCTGGTGCAAAACTTTTTCACTTTTCACCTCGCCGTTTTCGCCTATTTTATCCTCTACATCCTGTTTACCCAATTTAATGCCTTCTTGAACTGCTTCTTCTTTTGTATATTTTCGCAAAGCCTCTTCACTTTCTCTCGTTTGCTCTTTGACATAGGATACAGGGAGCTTAAACCCGAGAAAATGAAGCGAATGCTTTTCTTGTTCTGTTTTTGGATGCTTCAATTCCTCTTTTTTAAACGTCATCCCCCAGATCGGGATTGCCAAAGAACCAAAAGAAAGCTTGTGCTTTGTCCTTACTTTGCCCGTATAGACGTTAAATAATGTTTCAAGCGGGACTGTCACTTCTGATCTATACCAGGTTTCTCCGTAAATTTCTGCTTTTGAGGCGACTTCCTGCTGATGGTCTTCGCTGCCGATCAGTCCCGAAACAAGCAGCTGCCCCTTTTCAACATGATCGTGTATGGCGGCCATGGGCTGTCCTTTTTGCACAAACATTCTCGTAATGGTTGCTTTCTTTTTGGCGACAATATTGCGCGGGCTAACATACTTTTCTTTTTCGGGCTCATTTTTCTCCACAACTTTCATGTGAATGGTCGTCCCCTTCAGATCAACTCCGACCCAAGTGATATTGTCTATTCCATTGGTTAATGATTTCTGTATTTTTTCGGGCGACATCATTAAAAACTGCAGACGGCCCTTTTTGACGCCGATTTCATTAAGATGCTGCCTCATTTGATGTTCTGTTTCAGGCTTAGCGCCTGTCACATCAATTTTCCACACCATATTGGACAGCAAAAACAAAAGGATGAAAAAAATCGCAAAACCGATCGTAAACCCTATATTCAGCTTTGATTTCAGCAACAGGAAGGGAAAACCCTTCCGATTGATAAATCGGGCTTTACATTTAAATTTACTTCTCACCCGCCGAAAGGCATGTACATCCTGAAGCTGTATATATAACGATACGGCTTCTTTCTTTTTTTTGACATGAAAGACCGGAATCCCCTGTCTTGTGCATTCATTAAGGAGCCGCTCAATCCCTCTTCCCGTCAATTCAAGCTGGACCTTACCCGAAAAAAAAGACAGCCATTTATTTTTCACAACATTTCCCCCTCGGCTTTATGACTCAACATATCGAACGACATCAATCGTACCCTCCAAAAGTATCTCTTCCGGAAGAATCGCCTTGATGACAAAATTTTTACCAGATATGATGCACTGGCCCTGCTTCAGCATCAGCCGCACTTCATTCTCACTGAAAAGCAAAAGGCCTCTGTGGTTTTCTATGTAGATATGAAGTCTGCCAACCATTGTAATCCTCGGCAGATCCATCATAACGTCCGGGGGAATTTCCAATGCTCTTGTCAGCCAAGCTTTCATACGATTCTTTCTTTGCCCCATACAAAAAGAACCCCCTTTCATCTCATATGTATGATTTGAAAGGAGGTTCTAACACTTTAATTTTTACGGGCCGGGCGCATCGTACGGTGTGGTTTTTTCGCCCGTGGAGGTCCGAACACCTCTCCTAGAACGATCCCCTGTACGACGGTGTCTTTATTCACCTGAAGCATTTTTTGTTTTGTGTATACTGTTTTTTGTTTCGCAGCAGCAAGATCTCGTTCCAGCCCTTTCAGGTTTCTTGCTGTTTCCCTGCGTCTTTCTTCCGCTTCCCGTCTTGCCTGTTCCATACGGTTAGGGATAGGTGCAGGGGCATCTTCTTTTGACTGCTTCTTTTGAGGAGAAGCAGATTGCACGTGTTGAGGTTTTTTACTTTTTTGGCTGTTTTGCTTTTCTTCTTTGCTCTTTTTGCCGAAAATCGCAGAAATGATTCCGATGATCGCTGCAATAATAAGCGGATTGGTCAGTAAATCTTCCATCAGCGTTCTCCCTTCTTAGAGAGATTATGATTTGCGGTCTTCATCCGAAGGGTCTTTCGTCAGCTTGCCGAATGAATCACGCATTTCTGTGTCAGCATCGATGTTCTTGATATTCATGTAATCCATGACGCCAATATTCCCTTCACGCAAAGCTTCTGCCATCGCAAGCGGCACTTCCGCCTCGGCTTCTACTA
Organism: Bacillus sp. SG20033; assembly: GCF_044570195.1. NCBI lineage: Bacteria > Bacillati > Bacillota > Bacilli > Caryophanales > Bacillaceae > Bacillus > Bacillus sp. SG20033. The sequence continues at coordinate 2,694,379 of NZ_CP172606.1, forward strand.
CTTTCGCGCGCATTTCTTCTACGCGGGCACGCATTTCCTGTTCTTGAGCGACAGCCATCGCACGTCGTTCTTCCGCTTTTGCCTGCGCGATGTTTTTATCAGCCTCAGCCTGATCGGTTTGTAAAATTGCCCCGATGTTTTTGCCGATATCTACATCTGCAATATCAATTGAGAGAATTTCAAACGCAGTTCCTGAGTCCAATCCTTTTCCAAGGACTGTCTGAGAAATCATGTCAGGGTTTTCAAGCACTTTTTTATGATTATCAGATGAACCGATTGTAGAAACGATCCCCTCACCTACACGAGCTACAATGGTTTCTTCCCCTGCTCCCCCAACGAGGCGCTCGATATTCGCTCTTACTGTGATTCTCGCTTTCGCTTTCACTTCAATCCCGTCCATTGCGACGCCGGCAATGAACGGTGTTTCAATCACCTTAGGATTAACGCTCATTTGAACAGCTTCCAACACGTCCCGGCCTGCAAGATCAATGGCAGCACAGCGCTCGAATGTGAGTTCAATGTTAGCTCGCTGAGCGGCGATAAGCGCGTTGACGACTCTGTCAACATTACCTCCAGCCAGATAGTGGCTTTCAAGCTGGTTTGTTCCAACATTAAGTCCCGCTTTATGCGCTTTAATCAGCGGGTTAACAACCCGATTCGGAATGACGCGGCGAAGCCTCATCCCAACTAGAGTGAAAATGCTGATTTTCACTCCGGCTGCCAAAGCTGAAATCCAAAGCATTACAGGCACAAATGTAAAAAATACTGCCAAAACAATGATCGCTACTGCGACAATTGCCAGAATCATAAGTGTTGACGGATCCATATAACTTCTCCTCGTTTCTATTTAAATTTCTCTCACGACAATGCGTGAGCCTTCTACTTTTATCACTTTTACTTTTTTATCTTTTTCTGTAAACGATCCCTCCGATACAACGTCAAGGCGTTCATCATCAATAATCACCGTACCGGAAGGACGCAGCGGTGTAAAGGTTATACCCACTTTTCCCATTAAGTCCGTGCGCGTTTGATTTGAAACGTAGCCGCTCTCCGTGTTTGTAGAATCATTTAATATCAATTTCTTAAAGAATTTCATACGCTTTCCCAACACCCTTGTCAGTAAAATAAAAGCTGTAATCGAAACAGCTGAGGCGATCAAGAGAGAAACCGCCATGACAGTGAAGCTCCCCGCGGCTAAAAACAGGCTCGCAATAATCGCTCCCAAGCCCAGTAATCCAATGATTCCTCCGGGAAGAAAAATCTCAAGCAGAATGAGAATCACCCCTGCTATAAAGAGGAGAACCGTCTCATACCCGGCAAGGCCGGCTGCAAGATGCCCGTAAAAGAACAGCAATAACGCAATGAGTCCAGCCGTTCCAGGGAGGCCGACACCCGGGGAAAAAAGCTCCACCGTCAGACCTAAAAAAGCGATTGTCAGCAGAATAGGGACAATGACCGGATTCGTCAGCCATCTTGCTGTCTTTTCCGCAAAGCTCTCCTTTGCATAGCTGATCTGCGCCTTTTCGAACCCAAGCTTCTTTACGAGCGTGGACAAATTGTCAGCAGTGCCTTCTGAATAGCCTACCTCAATTGCCTTGTCTGCGTTAAGTGTCAACAGATCTCCCTTAGGCGCGCCGACTTCCTTGGCATCTATATCTGGGTCAGCCATTGCGAGCGCATATTTTGGATCGCGGTTATTTTTCACTGCGGCATCTTCCATCTCTGCCAGCCAAAGTGATTGAGCTTTTTGGTCAGCGGCATTGCCTTGGCCATCAACAATCGCGGCGGCTCCCATTTTTCCGCCAGGCGCCATATAAATGTGATCTGCTTGAAGTGCAATATATGCACCAGCAGACAACGCGCGTTTGTTGACATATGCAGTTACGGGGATCTCGCTTTCGGTTATCAAATCGGCCATATCAATAGCAGATTTGACCAATCCCCCCGGGGTATTGATATCAAGAATAATATGGTCTGCATGTGCATCCTTTGCATCTTGTAACGAACGGGACAAAAACGAGGCGAGACCCTGTTCGACATTTTTTTCAACCGGGATCACATAAACAGTTTGTTTTTCTGCTTTTGCGTTCAGCTGTACGCCTAATAAAGAAAGTAAAAATATACCCAAAAGAGCAGCACGGAATCCTTTGATTTGAAGCAAGGGCGGTGTATCCCTCCTTCCTTTTATAATAAGTGCCTTCTCTTCATACGTAACAAATGTATCAAAGGTTTCATTTTTTTATGTATAAAAAAAGACATCTCTCTTAGAAAGATGTCCTTTTCTTTGCCATTTAAGACAGTTGACTGCTCACAAGCTTATTAATTAAACTTCCGTCAGCTTTACCTTTTACTTTAGGCATAATTGCCCCCATCACTTTGCCCATGTCCGCTTTTGAGCTCGCACCGACCTCCGCGATGGTTTCATTTACGATTGTACGCAGCTCTTCTTCTGACAGCTGCTCAGGTAAATAAACTTCTAAAATGTCCAGCTCTTTTTGAACTTTATCTACTAAATCTAAACGATTAGCGTTTGAAAATTCCTGGAGGGAGTCTTTACGTTGCTTAAGTTCACGAGAAAGGACAGTGAGTTCCTCATCCTCGGTCAAACTGTCTTTCTTAAGCTTAATTGCTTCATTTTGAAGTGAAGCCTTAACCATTCGAACGACAGTCAGTTTGTCTTTCTCACGGTTTTTCATATACAGCTTCATATCCTGGTTGAGACGCTCAAGAAGACTCATAAATCCACCCTCTTTTAGAATTTGCGTTTTCTAGCAGCTTCAGACTTTTTCTTGCGCTTTACGCTAGGTTTTTCATAAAATTCACGCTTTCTTGCTTCTTGCAAAGTACCTGTCTTTGATACACTGCGTTTGAAGCGACGAAGAGCATCTTCAAGCGATTCGTTTTTTCTAACGACCGTTTTTGACATTCTCTTTCCCTCCCTCCGAATACACCAATCGACTACCTTTAAGTTACACATATAAACATGTACTTTGACATTATAATATAAGCCATCAGTCAGGTCAACTAAGTGAGTTCACTTTTCCGTCATGAGTGCGACTGCCTGTCTATATAATGAAAGAAAGGGGTTGGTGAATAGGATGTTAATTCTGATTAGCTTTACTGCTCTTATATTATTCTTTCTCGCAGGCATGAACATGCTTCGAAAGGGCTTAATTTCAATGGCGTACTCAAAAATTGAAGAACGTTTGCTTTTATTTACAGACCATCCGTTAAAAGCGTTTCTTATCAGTATTGTATTTACGGGGATACTTCAGAGCAGCTCAGCCTTTATGGTCATTGTCATCGGCTTTGTAAGTGCGGGCGTTCTTTCTTTTAAGCGGACGATACCGATGATTCTGGGGACAAATGTTGGCTCTACTTTTACAACTGAATTTATTGCTATCAAAATGGATATTTTGATTTGGGTTCTTTTAATAGGAGGTTTATTGTTTTTTCTGACTGGCAGGTATCCTTTGAAACAGCTGGGAACAAGCTTCCTTGGACTGGGCATCATCTTCTTTTGCATCAGCGGATTCAGCCATCTTGCCGGGCCGCTGACAAAGCTGAAAACGGGAGCCGACGTTCTATACCATGTTAACGATTCAAACTGGTCCGCTTTGCTCATCGGGATGGTGTTAACTGCCATCATTCACTCCAGTTCTGTCTGTATCGGCATTTTGATGAGTTTTATGAATGAAGGGATTATCGGACTGACACAGGCGATGAGCGTCGTACTCGGATCAAATATCGGGACATGCATTACAGCTGTCATGGCTGCTGTATCCGGGGGATATGCGGCGAAACAGACAGCGTATGCGCATGTGGTATTTAACGTGCTAGGGGTGGCTCTAGTATTGCCTTTTCTGACCGCAGCGACCGGCTTTGTAGAGCAGTTATCACCCGATCCTGCCCAAAGGATTGCTCATTTCAGCCTTTTATTTAATGTAGTAACAGCTCTTTTATTTCTTCCGCTTACAAACTTGTTTTACCGCTTGATTCACCTTCTTATCCCGGCTAAATAAAAAACCGGTACATTTTAATGCACCGATTTTTTAGGTTAAGAAGACAAACGCATGTGTTCAGTTATTTCATCCTCAACCACACGGACAAACTGTCCTTCGTTGTAAGGATAACCTGCTTTTAGGATTTTGACTTTTACGATTTTGCCGATCATATCTTCCGTACCTTTGAAAACAACCTTCATATAATTGTCTGTGTAACCGACAAACATATTTTCTTCTTCTGTTTCCTTAAACGCTTCCTCAGGGATAATCTCAAGCACTTCATTTTCATACTGAGAAGCGTATTCTTTTGCAAGCTGGTCAGAAAGAGCAATCAGGCGGTGCACACGTTCGTTTTTCACGTTTTCATCCACTTGGTCTTCCATTCGCGCAGCTGGTGTTCCTGTACGTTTACTGTAAGGGAAAACATGCAGTTCAGAGAATTTATGTTCTTTAATAAAGTTATAGGTTTCCATAAATTCTTCTTCTGTTTCTCCAGGGAATCCGACGATGACATCAGAAGTAACAGCTAAGCCTGGCAGTGCTTTTTTCAATTTATTTAAACGGTCTGCAAAGAATTCCATTGTATATTTGCGTCTCATTCGTTTAAGCACTGTGTTTGATCCGGATTGGATAGGAATATGCAGATGATTCACTATCTTATCTGAGCGGTCTAAGACCTCGATCACTTCGTCAGTGATTTGGCTGGCTTCGATGGAAGAAATTCTGATCCGTTTCACGCCTTCCACACGGGTGTCTAATTCGCTCAAAAGCTTCGCGAAGTTGTAATCTTTCATATCTTCGCCGTAGCCGCCTGTATGAATACCCGTAAGAACAATTTCCTTATATCCGGCATCAACAAGCTGCTGCGCTTGTTTAATGACTTCTTCAGGGTCGCGGGAGCGGAGCAGGCCGCGCGCCCACGGAATGATACAGAATGTGCAGAAATTATTGCAGCCCTCCTGTATTTTCAATGACGCTCTTGTGCGGTCCGTGAAAGCAGGCACATCAAGCTCTTCATATACTCTTGCTTTCATGATGTTGCTGACGCCATTAATCGGCTGGCGTTCTTCTCGGTATTGGTCAATGTAGCCAAGCATTTTTTCACGGTCCTGTGTTCCAACTACAATGTCGACACCGGGGATCGCCATAATCTCAGCAGGTGAGGTTTGCGCGTAGCAGCCTGTGACACAGATGACACCGTCAGGATTTTGACGAATGGCGCGTCTGATCACTTGGCGGCTTTTTTTATCTCCCGTATTTGTAACCGTACATGTATTAATGACATATACATCAGCTGTTTGTTCAAAGTCTCTTCTTTCATAGCCCGCTTCTTTGAAAAGCTGCCAGATTGCTTCTGTTTCATAATGGTTGACTTTACAGCCAAGCGTATGGAAAGCAACAGTTGCCATTACTGATCACCTCTTAATAACTCTGTTTGATAAGAAATCGCGCTCAACGCGTATAGCGGAGCGGTTTCTGTCCTTAAAATTCTCGGTCCAAGGCCGCACGGCACACCGTCTTGCTCTGTGAGCCGTTCAACCTCCGCTTCTGTTAAACCGCCTTCGGGACCAAATACGATCAATAGAGATGATCCTTTCGGAAGGCTGCTTACAATCGCGCTGAATGCGCTTATTTCCCCTTGCTTCGATGACTCCTCGTATGCAACGACACATTTATCGAAATCCTGCATCCTTTGAAGAAGCTGCTGAAAAGAATGGACATCCATCACTCGCGGCACTTCGTTACGGTATGATTGCTCAGCCGCTTCCTTTGCAATTTTCGTCCATCTTTCCCGCTTTTTCTTTGCCTTTTTGTCATCCAGCTTGACAACAGAACGCGCGGCTTGGAAAGGAATAAAGGCATGAGCTCCGAGCTCAGTCCCCTTTTGGATAACCCATTCAAGCTTATCTCCTTTCGGAAGGCCGCTCGCAATATAGACCTTTATCGGAAGCTCTCTGTTTTCATTCGTCCATTCTATCACAAGGCAGGACAATTTATCTTTGGAAACAGATTGAAGTTCACATTTTGCCTCGAAGCCGTCTTGAGAGCAGCAGATAATCTGATCTCCCTCATTCATTCTCATCACGTTCACAATATGATGAACATCTTCGCCGGTAATCGAAAAAGCCGGCGCTTCCTCTATTTGCTGCTTCGTGAGCTCGATAAAATATCGTTGCATACGCTGTGACACCTACTAACTGTTATTTTTTCGCAATAATGCTGACCCAATCTTCCATTGAAAGGATTTCTTCAATGGTAAAGCCAGCTTGTTCCAGTGCTTCTTTTACTTCTTGTTTTTTATGACCGATGATTCCTGACGTAATAAAGTGGCCGCCTTCTTTTAACAGGCTGTACGCTTGTGAAGTAAAGCGAAGAATGACTTCAGCCAAAATGTTGGCCACAATCACATCATGTTCCCCTTCAATCCCGTCTAACAAATTGTTTTGCTTCACTTGAGCAATATCGCTGACTTTGTTCAGCTTGAGATTGAGGCGTGCACTTTCTACAGCCACGGGATCAAGATCGTAGGCATGAACCGATTCAGCCTCAAGCATTGCAGCCGCAATACTTAAAATTCCCGAACCAGTGCCGACATCAATCACCTTATCACCCTTTTGCACAAAGCGTTCAAGCGCCTGAATGCAGAGTACGGTTGTCGGATGTGTCCCTGTGCCGAAAGCCATTCCCGGGTCCATTTCAATAATCAGTTCATCAGTATGGACTGGCGTATATTCCTCCCACGTCGGCACAATTGTAAACTTTTCAGAAATTTTCACAGGATGATAATACTTTTTCCAGGCAGTCGCCCACTCTTCTTCATTTACTTCAGAAATAGTGATGTGGTTTCTGCCCAAATCAATATTGTAAAGAAGGAGATTATTAATCGTTTCTTTAATGCCGTCTACAGTTTCGCCCAGAAAACTGTTAACCGGCAGATATGCTTTGACAATGACACCCTCATCTGGGTAATCATTGGGGTCGAGCTGGTAGATTTCCCCGTACACATTCTCACGTTCTTTAATTAAATCAAGCGGGTCCTCTATCACAACCCCACTTGCACCAGCTTCATGCAATATATTTGAGATAGGTTCGACCGCTTCATGTGTTGTGTGAATGCTTAATTCGGACCATTTCAAAACTACCAACTCCTCATCCAATAATTAATCGCCTTTAAACGCCCGTTTTACCTTGTCAAAGAAACTCATTTCCTGTTCGTCAGGCAGGTTTCCGCTGACTTCGGCAAATTCGCGGATAATGTCTTTTTGTTTATCTGTCAGATTTGTCGGCGTAACGACGCGGACGACGATATGCTGGTCACCCTGTCCATAGCCTCTGACATTTTGAACGCCTTTGCCTCTTAATCTAAATTTCGTTCCTGTTTGTGTACCGGCCGGAATTTTCAATTTCACTTTTCCATGCAGCGTCGGCACTTCTACCTCATCTCCAAGAGCAGCCTGAGCAAACGTTAACGGCATTTCACAGTAAATATCATCGCCGTCACGCTCGAAGAACTCGTGTGCGCGTACATGGAACACGACAAATAAATCCCCGGCAGGGCCGCCGTTTATTCCTGGTTCACCCTGTCCCGAGAGACGAAGCTGCTGCCCGTCATCTACACCAGCTGGAATTGTCACGTTGATTTTCTTGCGTTTTTTGATTTTTCCTTTGCCGCCGCAGTCCGCACATTTGTTTTTAATGATTTTGCCTGTACCTTCACAGTGGTGGCAGACCCGTCTGTTAACGACTTTTCCAAACGGTGTATTTTGCTCCACGTTTAACTGGCCGGAGCCTCCGCAGTGGGAGCATGTTTCTGGATTTGTTCCAGGTTTCGCACCTGAGCCTTTACATGTCTCGCACGTTTCCTCGCGGGGAATTTCGATGGTTGTTTCTTTACCGAAAGCCGCATCCTCAAACGACAGGGTCATCGTATACTGTAAATCCGCACCCTGGCGCGGAGCATTTGGATCTCTCCGTCTTGTGCCTCCGCCGAAAATACTTGAGAAAATATCATCGAAACCAAAACCGCCGAAATCTCCGCCGCCAAAACCTCCGCCGCCGAAGCCTTGGTTAGGATCAGTGTGACCAAATTGATCGTAATGCGCACGTTTTTGGTCATCTGACAGCGTTTCGTATGCTTCTTTTACCTCTTTAAATTTTTCATCTGATCCGGCTTCTTTGTTAATATCAGGATGATATTTTTTTGACAGCTTCCGATAAGCTTTTTTAATTTCATCCTTTGAAGCGCTCTTACTTACTCCCAGCACTTCATAGTAATCACGCTTACTCATCTCGCTTCACTCTCCCGAATTTCTCACATAAATTAGATTGTATCATTTTGAATTATGATTTTTCAATTCCTTTTATCCCGGGCAAGAAAAAAAGTCAAAGCCAAGAGATGCCTGACTTTGACTTTCTAATCATTGAATCAGATTATGAAATGTGTTCTTTTCGGTCAGCTCCGGAAGCGGGGCTGACACTAAAAAGAACTTATTTTTTGTTTTGGTCGTCGTTTACTTCTTCGTATTCAGCGTCGACAACGTTGTCATCCGCTTTGCCTTCAGCGTTTGCTCCGCCTTGAGCTTGCTGTGCTTTAGCAGCTTCTTCATAAAGCTTCATAGAAAGCTCTTGAACGATTGTTTGAAGCTCATCTTTTTTCGCTTTGATCTCTTCAAATTCGTTTTTCTCAATCGCTGCTTTTAAAGCATCTTTGGCATCGTTGGCTTTTTTCACTTGTTCTTCGTCCACTTTGCCTTCAAGATCTTTTAATGTTTTCTCAGTTTGGAAAACAAGCTGATCTGCTTCGTTGCGGACTTCGATTTCTTCTTTTTTCTTCGCATCAGCGTCAGCATTTTCTTCCGCTTCTTTTACCATGCGTTCGATCTCTTCATCAGAAAGACCTGAAGAAGATTTAATTGTAATGTTTTGTTCTTTTCCTGTGCCTAAGTCTTTTGCTCTTACGTTTACGATACCGTTTTTGTCAATATCGAAAGAAACTTCGATTTGAGGCACGCCGCGCGGTGCTGGCGGGATATCAGTAAGCTGGAAGCGGCCGAGTGTTTTGTTGTCGGCAGACATTGGGCGCTCACCTTGAAGAACATGGATATCAACAGCTGTTTGGTTATCAGCAGCAGTTGAGAACACTTGAGATTTGCTTGTTGGGATCGTCGTGTTGCGGTCGATCAGTTTTGTAAACACGCCGCCCATTGTTTCGATACCGAGAGAAAGCGGTGTAACGTCAAGAAGAACAACATCTTTTACGTCACCTGTGATAACGCCGCCCTGAATCGCAGCACCAAGCGCTACAACTTCATCCGGGTTTACGCCTTTATGCGCTTCTTTTCCAGTTTCTTTTTTGATTGCTTCTTGTACGGCAGGGATACGAGTTGATCCGCCGACAAGGATGACTTTGTCGATTTCGCTTGCAGAAAGTCCTGCATCTTGAAGCGCTTGACGGACAGGACCCATTGTGCGCTCTACTAAATGAGAAGAAAGCTCTTCGAATTTAGCGCGAGTTAATGTAAGTTCAAGGTGAAGCGGTCCTGCTTCTCCAGCTGTGATAAACGGTAAAGAAATTTGCGTAGAAGATACGCCGGAAAGATCTTTTTTCGCTTTTTCAGCTGTGTCTTTCAAACGCTGAAGCGCCATTTTGTCTTTTGACAAATCAATGCCGTTTTCTTTTTTGAATTCAGACACAAGATGATCGATGATAACTTGGTCAAAATCGTCCCCGCCCAGACGGTTGTCGCCGGCAGTTGAACGAACTTCGAATACACCGTCGCCAAGCTCAAGGATGGAAACGTCGAATGTACCGCCGCCAAGGTCGTATACTAGGATCGTTTGATCTTCATCTGTTTTATCAAGTCCGTATGCAAGCGCTGCTGCAGTCGGCTCGTTGATGATACGTTCTACTTCAAGACCTGCAATTTTACCAGCGTCTTTCGTTGCTTGACGCTCAGCATCGTTAAAGTATGCAGGAACTGTGATAACTGCTTTTGATACTGTTTCGCCAAGATAGCTTTCAGCGTATGATTTAAGGTGTTGAAGGATGATAGCAGACACTTCTTGTGGAGTGTAATCCTTTCCTTCAATTTCAACTTTATAATCAGTACCCATATGACGTTTGATAGACATAATTGTGTTAGGGTTTGTAATAGATTGGCGTTTAGCCACTTCCCCTACTTGACGTTCGCCGTTTTTAAATGCAACAACTGATGGCGTTGTGCGGTTTCCTTCAGCGTTAGCAATAACTTTAGGCTCGCCGCCTTCAAGCACTGCCACACATGAGTTTGTTGTTCCTAAGTCGATTCCGATAACTTTACTCACTTGAATAACCTCCTGCTATGTAATTATTGATTCACTTTGACCATGGAAGGGCGAATGACGCGATCCTTCAGCTTATAGCCTTTTTGCATTTCCTCAACAACAATGTTGGAGCCGTAGTTTTCGTCTTCAGCCTGCATAACAGCTTGGTGCAGATTAGGATCAAATTCCTGCCCTACAGCTTCGATGGCTTCGACGCCTTCTTTTTTCAAGGCTTCTACGAGCTGACGGTGGACCATTTCCATTCCCTGGAGCAAACTTTTCGTCTGTTCATTGTCGGCTTCAACCTGAAGCGCTCGTTCAAAGCTGTCAAGAGCCGGCAGTAAATCAGTCACGATATTTTGAGAACGGTATTTTTGGGACGCTTCCATCTCTAAACGGCTGCGTCGTTTATAGTTTTCAAAGTCTGCTTGAACACGCAAAAGTTTGTTTTCTTTTTCCTCAAGCAAACCTTGCAATTCGTTAATTTGGTTTTGAAGAAGTTCGCTTTCATTTGTTTCTTCCTGCTGTTCATCAGCGGCAGCTTGTTCTTCAATGATTTCTTGCTCTTCTGTTTCGTTTTGTTCAACGGTTTGTTTTTCTTCTGACATTGTGTTCACCTCCCTCAAAGTGTAAGGAGAAGGACAGGTGCTGCCCTTCGATAAAATTTGCCAAAATTCCCTTATTCATCATACAGACTTGTTAATGCTTTTGACAAGTCCGAAGTCACATGCTGAAGCAGGCTGACAACCCTGGAATAATTCATGCGGGTCGGGCCGATGATCGCAATTGAGCCGATCTGCTTCTGGTCTACGGAATAAGAAGCCGTAATCAGACTGCAATTTTCCATCTCTTCATAGTCGTTTTCTTTTCCGATTTTAATCGAAATTCCCGTGTGCGGGGATTGAACCAGCTTTAAAACATCCTGTTCTTTCTCAATTAATGAAAGCAGCGACCGAACTCGGGTGATATCATGGAACTCAGGCTGGTTCAGCATATTGATTTTCCCGCCAAAAAACAACTTTTCAACGTGATTTGTGGAATGAAAGGTTGAACGAAGCGCGTCGAGTATATTGTCATAGTTTTTAATGTGCTGTCTTAGGTACATGACAACTTCCTTAAATATGCGCTCATTCAGTTCATCCATTGGAACGCCGCTTAAACGGTCGTTCAGTATATTTACCAGTTTTTCAATATCAGACAGATCCATTTTGGTCGGAAAGTTAATCGTTTTGTTTTCCACATGCCCCGTATTGGTAACGAGAATCGCTACCGCCATATCAGGCTGAATCGGAATGATTTGAATCTGTTTAAGGTAATTCTCACTCAGCTTCGGCCCGAGTACGATGGATGTGTAATTCGTCAGATCGGACAAAATTTGCGCTGATTTTTGAACTGTCTTCTCCAGCTCGAAAATTTTCTCTTTGAAGATCGAGTGGATTTGGTCCAGGTCGCTTTTCGTCAGTTTGACGGGTGACAGCAAATGGTCAACATAGTACCGATACCCTTTTTCTGACGGAACACGTCCTGAGGATGAATGGGTTTTTTCAATAAAGCCCAATTCCTCCAAGTCAGCCATCTCGTTTCTTATTGTTGCAGAGCTAAATGTGATTTCATCTTTTTTCGAAAGAGTTCTTGATCCCACCGGCTGTGCCGATTTAATAAAATCGTTGATTATAACCTGAAGGATCAGCAGCTGACGATTTGTTAACATCATCATCACCTCTGTTAGCACTCTCAATAAGCGAGTGCTAATTCTATAACAAAAGTATCAAACCACAAGAAAAATGTCAATTATAACTCACCCAAAAAAGCGCCAAAAACTTCATTGCCTAATAATTTCCCTTGATGAGTCAAATAAACGGCAGACTCCGAATTGTGAATCAGCCCTTTTTCAGCGAGGTCTTTTAATACGCTTGGGAAAAGTCCATCCAAGGAACGGCCGTATTTTTCTGCGAATCGTTTTTTGCTGACACCGGCTGTTTTTCTCAAACCTAAAAACATTTCTTCCTCAATCTGTTCTTCTGTTGTCACTTCATGTGTATCTCTGTACGGAAAACCCTTTTCAGCTATCAGGTCAATGTAATGCTTAACAGGTCCGACGTTCACTGTTCGTGTGCCGCCGATATATCCGTGAGCGCCGGCTCCGAAACCGAAATATTGTTCGTTGCTCCAATATGTTAGATTGTGCTTAGATTCCATGCCTGCCTTAGCAAAGTTGCTGATTTCATATTGATGAATGCCGTGAGCTTCCATCTGGCTCATCACCATTTCATACATTTCAGCTTCCTGCTCCTGCGGCGGAAGATGAAGCCGCCCTTTTTGCATCAAATTATAAAATACCGTTTTCGGTTCTACAATAAGGGAGTAAACGGAATAATGCTCGGCATCCAGTGATAAAGCAGTGTTTATGGAATGTTCCAGATGCTTGAGGGTTTGCCCCGGAAGCCCGAACATGAGATCAAGACTAATATTCTCAAAACCGATTTCCCGCGCTCTTTCAAAAGAGGTGAATACATCTTTTTGCTTGTGCACTCGGCCGATTTTTTCTAACAGATCGTCTTCGAACGTTTGCACACCAAAGCTGAGGCGATTTACGCCTGCTTCTTTTAATATTTTTAATTTCTCTGCGGACAAGTCGTCCGGATTCGCTTCAACCGCAAATTCCGATAATTCGCTTGAGGGCTTCAGCACGCGGTTGATCATGTCCATCAGCTTTTTAAGCTGTTCCTCAGACAGGGAGGTCGGCGTGCCTCCTCCGATAAAGATTGTTTTGAGATCAGGCTGCCCGGTTTTTGCTATTGTATTTATCATTTCCTGTTCGAGTGCGTTTAAATACTCGTCGACTGGCTGACTTTGAATAAAATATTTATTGAAATCGCAGTAGTGGCAAATATGCTCACAAAATGGGATATGGATATAAGCTGATTTCAACGGATTCACCTTCTTTACAGAAAGAAGCCGCAGTACAAGACTGCGGCGGCTTCTATTGTTTTTTCGGACTGTCGTCCATTTTCAGAACTGCCATAAATGCTTCTTGCGGCACTTCAACTGAGCCGACCTGCTTCATACGGCGTTTTCCTTCTTTTTGTTTTTCAAGAAGTTTCCGTTTACGCGAGATGTCCCCTCCGTAACATTTAGCCAATACGTTTTTACGCATTGCTTTTATGGTGGAGCGGGCCACGATTTTCTGGCCGATTGCGGCTTGTACCGGAACTTCAAACTGCTGGCGCGGAATGAGTTCTTTCAGTTTTTCAACGATCACTTTTCCGCGTTCATATGCGTAATCACGATGCACGATAAAGGAAAGGGCATCGATTTTTTCACCATTCAGCATAATGTCCATTTTCACAAGCTTGGACGGTTTGTAGCCGATCAGTTCATAATCAAAGGACGCATAGCCTTTAGTGCTTGATTTCAGCTGATCAAAAAACTCATATACGATTTCCGCTAATGGCATATCATAAATGATGCTGACACGGTTTGCGTCTAAATACTGCATGTCAATGAAATTGCCGCGTTTTCCTTGGCAAAGCTCCATTACAGCGCCGACATAGTCATTCGGCACCATCATCGTCGCTTTTACGTATGGCTCCTCAACCCTTTCGATCTTTTGAGGATCCGGCATGTTGGACGGGTTGTCGACAACGACCTTTTCGCCGTCTGTCATATACACGTCATAGATAACGCTTGGCGCTGTCGTAATCAGGTCGATGTTGAACTCACGCTCAATTCGCTCCTGAATGATCTCCATGTGAAGCATGCCTAAAAATCCGCAGCGGAACCCGAATCCAAGCGCTTGCGAAGTTTCCGCTTCATATTGAAGGGAGGAATCATTCAGCTCAAGCTTTTCAAGAGCTTCCCTTAAATCATTATACTTCGCTGTATCAATTGGATACAAACCACAGTACACCATCGGGTTTAGCTTGCGGTATCCCGGCAGCGCTTCTTCTGCAGGATTGGCAGCGCTCGTTATTGTATCACCGACACGTGTGTCACCAACATTTTTGATTGAGGCAGTCAGGAAGCCTACATCACCGACCGTCAGTTCATTTGTCGGAGTTGCTTTCGGCGTGAACACGCCCACCTCTGTTACTTCGAATTCTTTGCCGGTTGCCATCATTTTGATTTTTTGTCCCGGCTTTACCGTTCCTTCAACGACTCTGATATAAGCCACGACACCGCGGTAGGCGTCATAAAGCGAGTCGAAGATCAGCGCTTTGAGCGGCGCCTCCGGATCTCCGGTCGGAGCTGGCACCTTTTCTACGATTTGTTCTAAAATCTCCTCAATCCCGATACCGGCTTTTGCTGAAGCAAGCACGGCTTCTGATGCGTCAAGGCCGATAACGTCTTCTACCTCTTGGCGCACACGTTCGGGCTCGGCGCTCGGAAGGTCGATTTTATTGATGACCGGAAGGATTTCAAGATCGTTGTCAAGCGCTAAGTAGACATTGGCGAGCGTCTGCGCTTCAATCCCCTGGGCTGCATCCACGACAAGAATCGCTCCCTCGCAGGCAGCAAGGCTTCGGGATACTTCATACGTGAAGTCGACGTGTCCCGGCGTATCGATTAGATGAAAGATATATTCTTCTCCGTCTTTTGCTTTATATTTAAGCTGAACAGAGTTTAATTTAATGGTTATGCCCCGCTCACGTTCAAGATCCATAGAATCGAGCAATTGTTCTTTCATTTCTCGTTGAGTGATTGCCGACGTTTTTTCTAAAATACGATCCGCTAAGGTCGATTTTCCGTGGTCAATATGGGCAATGATAGAGAAATTCCGTATTCTCGATTGCCTCTCTAAACGCTTTTCTTTATCTGTCACAATCTATCACTCCTACTATTAAACGCAAAATACACTAGCTTAGATTATATCAATAGGATTGTAAAGATTCAATGTAAAACAAGAAAGAGAAAAGTTCCCTATCATATCTGGGTTGCTTTTCTCTTTCACGTACTTATTGATTCATATCCCGTATCCATTCATACATTGACTGGGCAGTATTGGTTACGGTGTCCGAAAGCGCTTTTCCGGCTTTTGAAAACATATTGAATGTCTCCACCTTTTCCAGCTCTTTTTGTTTTTCTTCTAAATCTTTTGCCGTGACTGTTTCTCCTAGGATTGAGGCTTCTTTTTCATTATCTTTTCCGTCGGTGAGCGTAAACGCCCCCTTCAGTGAAGGGTCATGATAGCCTTTCATACTCAGCATCCCGTTGTTTGCCTGCTGCATGCCGAACAGAACGCCTAAAAACATGATCGTGACAAGCAGTAAGCACTTTCCAAAGTATGCAATCAAATCAACCACCTATTTCTTATTGTTTTTTCGTCTCCCCGCTCGCTGCGTTGACCTTTTCAGCATCCCAGTACATTTCGCTGAATACGTCCGCGGCCGCGTTAGCCGCACGCTGCAGCTCTTCGAGATTATTATCCACTCCGCCAAACTCGAGCAAAAGCGCTCTATCGGTTAAATCCTGATTGTAAACACCATTATCGCCTGGCGAGCCTTTGGAAAAGACACCTGTGCTAAGTCCGGGGTATTTTTTCTCCATCAGTTTATGAAGCTCACTCGCAATTTTATAGTTTTCTTCGAAGTTTTTGCTTTTTTTCCCGACGACAAAGGCTACCCTGGCATAGCTTTTCCCTTTAATCGTTGCGGTTGTGTCTTTTTTGCGCCGAGAGTCTCTGTGGATGTCAATGATATATTGCAGATTTTTGTTTGAAGCGAGGGCGTCTTTCACGACCGGCCTTGATTCATCATAGGACCTGGCATAGTTTAAGCCTTTTTTATTCAATTTTGACTGTATATCGGTTTTATTCACTGTGGCTCCGATTCCCTGGGATTCAAGCGCTTGTCCGAACATATCTCCTACAAGCGTGACATTGGCTTTAGAATGGCGCGCCATGTCAGGATCGGTCTCGCCTTTTAATAGAGGGAGATATGATTCCGTATTGTGCGTGTGATAGATAAACACGACCTTTTTATCACCTGTTGTTTGTTTCGGCGGATCTTTTTGCGCATTATCTGATTGCGTTTGCTGTTTTTCAATCTCTGCCAAATTCGCTTCCCTTTCTTCCTCCATCACCTTAGACGGCGGCGGCGATTCCGCAGGCATATTCGTATAATCCGTCCCTTGTCCAGCTAACAAAATCTCGGTATCAAATTGTGCAAACCCCGGCAGCTCCCGACCGAGAAAGCTCCGCGGATCTTCGAGGTTAATGCTCGTCGCCAGCTTTAAAGAAAGACGAGAAAGATGAAATGAGCTGTCTGTTTGAGAGAGGTCAGAAGCGAAATAATGGTTTTCCATCCGCAGCAAATGTGCAAATACGTCACCCGGCAATTCTTCAGCAATCCCATAAAAAGAGTCAGACGACGGCCTAAGTTCCGGCCGGAGAGACGTCAGCACACCGGATAGAACAAAAATCACGATAAGGCTTACGATAAATAGAAAGATGGCTTTTACCGCTTTCCCTCCATTTACCGCAACAACAATCTGTCTGTTTCTGCGTTTATTTCTCATTGAATCCCTCCAGCGCTTGTCTAGTAATTACTCTATGAACAAGCTAGAGGAAGTAGAACTGTTTAGTGATTGTAGGAGCCTTTGTTTTCTTGTGACACTTTTTCATGAAGCGCTGTGTTTAATCCGTTCGCTAAAACATTTGCCATATCGTCGATAAATGAATCGACTTCCTTCGGTGTAACCATTAAGTTGTGCCCTAAAGGCGAAAGCACCTCGTGAATGAGCTGCCGTTTTTCATCTTCTTGAAGGGTTCCGACAATACCTAGGAACGATTGGCGCTGCTTTTGATCGGGAAGATCTTCTTCAGTGAGCACTTTCTTTTTCCCAAACGTCATGCCTGCCGGAACAAGCGATCTTGATGGCCTGTTATCCTTCATTTCTCTGCCAAAATGTTTTAATATGTAGTCCACCGTGTCGCTGGCAATTGTCACGGCATCAACTACTGTCGGAACACCGATAGCAATCACCGGAACACCAAGCGTGTCTTTGCTTAAATCTTTTCGTTTATTCCCCACTCCAGACCCCGGGTGAATGCCTGTATCCGATATTTGAATGGTTGTGTTGACCCTTTCCACCGCCCGCGCCGCCAACGCATCAATGGCGATGACAAAATCAGGCTTCGATTGCTCAATCACACCTTTAATAATGTCACTTGTTTCGATTCCTGTTATCCCCATTACACCCGGTGCAAAAGCACTGACAGGCCTGTAACCCTCCTGTACGTTTTCCGGCTGAAGCTTAAACAAGTGCCTTGTTACCAACAGATTTTCTACTGCCATCGGTCCAAGCGCATCAGGTGTCACGTTCCAGTTCCCGAGCCCAACGATCAAACAGCTCGCATCTTTTGAGATATTAAGGTTTTCAAGAAAAGCCGAGAATTCCTCCGCAAAGACAGCAGAGACCTTCTCCTGCATTTCCGAATCATTCTCCCTGATTCCCTGTGCTTCAAGCGTTAAATAGCGCCCTTCTTTTTTTCCCGAAAGCTCCGCGCCTTCCTTTGTAACATCAACTGTGCGGATTTTAATGCCGCCGTGATCACGCTCTTTTTCAATAAAGCCTTTAATTTCTTTTGTCGGCACAGCCTGCTGATTGGCCATTGCTTCCTTCGTTTCCACTGCCAAATCGGTCCGTATCAAATACTGATTCACATCCAGCTCACTCTTTTTCATACAGGGGCCTCCTTCACATTAAGTACCTATATTGTTGCCATTTGCTGAATAAATCATGCTAAAAAGAGAACCTTCAATGAAAAATACTTTACATTTATATTGCAATCTAAAGGTGTGTTTGATAGAATACAATTTGTTCTATTGTGAAGAAGATTTAACCTTAAGACACTGTGCTACAGGTTGTATCTTAGGAGGTGAAACACATGCCAAACATTAAATCAGCGATTAAACGTACAAAAACAAACAACGAACGCCGCGTTCATAACGCGACAATCAAATCTGCTATGCGTACTGCAATCAAACAAGTTGAAGCTTCTGTTGCCAACAACGAAGCTGACAAAGCGAAAACTGCTCTTACTGAAGCAGCTAAACGTATTGATAAAGCAGTGAAAACAGGTCTTGTACACAAAAATACCGCAGCTCGATACAAATCAAGACTAGCGAAAAAAGTGAACGGACTTTCTGCATAATATAAAAACGATCCTCAATAATGGGGATCGTTTTTTTCATTTCTTTTTAACAGCTGTAAAAGGAACAGTTCGAGCAGGAGCTGCTTGTCCTTTTTCCCGGTTTTCATCTCATAGTCCATGACGGCAAGCTGTTCAATAATTGAACGGAGCTCCTCCTCTGAAAAAAGCCTTGCTTGATCCATCGCCAGCTTTACCCGAAATGGGTGAACTTTTAGATTAGAAGCGATTTGTTTTTGTCCGTATCCCTGTTCCGCGAAGTACTTTGTCTGCAGAATCAGCCGGAACTGGTTCGAAATAAGCGCCATAATTTTGATCGGTTCTTCATTTTGTTTAAGCAAATCATAAAAAATTTGCAGACTCTCTGTTCGTTTTCGGTTGACGATTTTATTGATCAGCTCAAAAATATTTTGTTCAAGGCTTCTAGCAACAAGCATTTTCACATCATCCAGCGTAATTTCTTCACGATCTCCAATAAACGTGCAGAGCTTTTGAATCTCCTGAAAAATCGATGACAGATGACCGTTCACAAGCAGAACCAAATGCTCCGCCGCTTCCGTGCCGATTGTTTTCTGCTCTGTTTTTGCAAGGTTGACAGTAAAGTCTGTCGTTTCCTTTGCGTTTAATTCCTTCGCCTCCATCATAAACGCGTGCTTCTTTAACGCTTTCGTCAGCTTTTTCCGCTCATCAAGCTTTTCATACGGAGCAAGCAGGACAAAAACTGTGTAAGGCGCAGGTGATTGTATATATGATTCAAGCGCACTGACGTTGTGCTCAATTTTTTCTTTTTTCTTTTCACCTGTTAAAAAATATGGATTTTTCACAATGACAAGACGCCGCTCCCCCATAAACGGAAACGTTTCAGCATCTGCAATCGCTTGATCCAGCGGGTCCTCTTCCAGATCAAAAACGGATAGATTGAAATCCTTTGTCTCCTGATCAACGACCGTCTGTCTGATCCTGCTGACGGTTTCTTGCAGCAGATATGTCTCTTTTCCGTATAAACAATAAACTGGATGGACATCTCCTTTTTTCAGGCTTTTCCACACATCAAATACCATTGTTGTACGACTTCCTCTCTTTCATCATCCCCTTCTATCCTAAATTGAGTTTGCAAAATAGTAAAGAGGAAGCCTGACTGCTGCTTCCCCATTTATATTAAACGCCTGTTCGCAAGCCCCCGGGACAGCTTGTAAAAAGGCGATAATCACCAGAACAGAAAACGTTACCTTAGCTTCTAGATTTTTCAAAACAATTCCATTATACTTAAGTCAGTCAGGAGGGATAAAGTTGAATGATTTTGAAAAAAACGTTCAAAGCAAACGAAATGATGCTGTAGATTCAGCTGTTGGTTTTGTTGTGTCCTTCGGATTTTTCGCCTTCTTGTTTGTCATGGCAACGGTTATTCACCTAGTTGGTTCATAACAGCGACTGCCCGGGCTGCTGATTTCTCGGCAGTCTTTTTTAGTTCGTCTCTGTTATATCTGATGTATCATATGGAGGATAGACAGAAAAGGTTCCAACTCTGTTTTTGTATCTATATTGGATCGTTCCGTTTTGATCTGTTCGCAGCACGCGGATAGAATGTCTCTGTAATAGTTGCAGAACTTTTTGATGAGGATGATGGTACCGATTGTTTTTCCCGGCTGAGATAATGGCCGTTTTCGGCTGAAGCTGTTGGATGAATTCTTCACCGGTAGAGCCTTTGCTCCCATGGTGCCCCACCTTTAAGACATCTGCTTTAATATTTGGAAACACGTCCATCACCTCCTGTTCCCCTTCTTTCTCCAGATCACCCGTCAAAATCCAGCTCAGAACGCCCGTCTCCAACCACAGAACGAGAGAGGAATTATTTTTGCTTGCCGGATCAGGTGTTTCAGGTGACAGTACATGGAACTGCAAATCCTTTATTTGCAATACATCGCCTCGCTTCACCTCTTCAATTGTCACTCCCTCTTCTCTGGCTGTCTGCAGCACTTTCTCATCTTTAGGTTCAGAAACGAACCCTTTCGGAATCACGAGGCGCTTTACTTTATGATGCTTCAGCAGAGTCTCCGCCTCTCCGATATGATCTTGGTCAGCGTGCGTCAGAATTAAAGCGTCAAGCTGTTTGATTCCCTTAGCAGTTAAAAACGGAATCAGCACCTTTTCCCCCAGTGAAAACGGATGCTGTTTTTCGCGCCAAGGCTCTGACGAGTAAGACAAAGTGCCGCCGGTATCAATTAAGACACGACCCCGCTGATGCGGAGCACCTACAAACATGCTGTCACCCTGTCCAATATCTATCATATCCACTTCTCCTTCGGAACTAAGACACGGATATATAAAGAGCAGAAACAGCACCGTGCAGCAAATGCCTCCGGTTACCATCAACTGCGACAAGGAGCGTTTTTCAATCGCCATAAGCAATAGGATGATCGCAACCGTGAATAAAAAAAGCAAAACAGGTGCAGGATGTGCGATCATAATCGTGAACACATCAACATCTGCAATGTTTGTGATTAGCCTATTGGTCCAGCTTATCAATAAATCAAACCAGCTGAAAAACAATCTCCCAAACGAAGCGGAAAGACTTAATAGAAGAACACCTGCTACAGCTCCCGGCAAAATACAGAAGGTATAAAATGGTACCATCAACATATTCATCGGTACGCTGATGATAGAAAACTGATGAAAATGATACAGGAGAATCGGAAGCGAGCCCAGCTGAGCGATGAGTGATACAATTGTCAGCTGCCCCAAGGAGGTTTTAACCTGATGAAAAATAGAAGAGGATAGAATTAAAGAAAAACTGACGGCGAACGATAGCTGAAAACCGGCTTCAAAGAGATGATAAGGATTGAAGAGCAGAAGGACGATGTATGAAAGACAAATTGCAGTTGCAGAGTGGACACGCCATTTGACAAGGCTTCCAGCTAAGTAAACACCCGACATGAGAGCGGCGCGTAGCACTGAAGGAGCAGCGCCGGTCAACATCACATAGAGCGGCAGAAATAACAGCAACAGAATTGACGCCTTTTCTCTAGTTATACCAAGGCGAATCATGATATAAAACAAACCTGCTGTCAAAATCCCCACGTGGAGTCCTGATATTGCCAGGAGATGGACAACACCAAGCTTTTGATACGCGGTAAGCACTTCATCCTCCACATAAAATCTGTCACCAACTGTAAGTGCCTGTACAATCCCTGCCGAATCAGGAGGCAGAAGGCCGTTTGTGAATGATATGATATGTTTTCTCAAGCTGAGCACCTTGTACTTAAAATTTTCAGGTTCGTTGCAGTTTTGGATAGACGTGATAGAGTAGTTCCAATGAATATGCTGCCGATAAAGATACTCGTTATAATCAAATGCACCCGGCACAGTTGCGTGATTCGGTTCTTCCAATGTACCAGTCAACTCACATGACATTCCTGGTTCTATGTATAACAGCTGTTCTTTTTCACCAGCAGACTGAATGCGATACGCAGCAGCCCATTTTTCCTTATCAGGTGTCTCAACCATCATAGACATACGGTCGCCGTCAATTTTGGGAATAGTGTCAATCACTGCCTTGAATTGATAAGTTCCCTGCCGATAGGAAGAGACATTCTGAGAATCTGTGACTGCATACAGTACAAAAAACAATATAAAAGAGAAGAAACAAACAATAATGAGAAAAGCGTGCCTCGTTTTGATTAAAATGATGAGGAGAAAGAGGATGAAAAGAAAAATAGCGGGGAAATAAGCGGCGGCAGTAATTCCAGCCGTTGCCGAAGCTGCCGCCATAGGCAATAACAAACGCGAATTACGCATTCATCACACGTAGCTCGTGAAAAGTGTATTCGCCTGTTCATGTATCTTTTTCAATTCTTCCTCCGCTAAACCGGCATCGGCCAATTTCCCTATTAGACCCGCTACAAATGAAAGCTTTTCTCTGTTTTTCAGATCAACGATCATTTCATCGAGTTCAACCTGTTCAACAGTTACACCCGCCTGTTCAAATAATTCCTGCGCATACGGATGTGTTTTGTAATCCTCAGCATAATAAACCGTTTTGATACCAGCTTGAATAATAGATTTGCAGCATTGAATACACGGATAATGCGTCACATAAATCTCGGCTCCATCAGTAGGCACCCCAAACTTAGAGCATTGAAGAATCGCATTCATTTCAGCGTGAATGGTTCTTGCGCAATGATCATCTATCATTAAGCATCCTTCATCTGCACAATGTACGCCGCCCGCGATTGACCCATTGTAGCCTCCTGCTATCATGCGTTTGTCTCTGACTATAGTAGCGCCGACAGATAATCTCGGACATGTGCTGCGCAGCGCCAATAAATGGCTTTGAGCCATAAAGTATTGATTCCATGAAATTCGTTCCACGTTGTTCCCTCCAAATGTTGTGTTGCCTGACCTTTAGTTTACCTATCATAATGCATGACCGTCAAATCACTTTACTGTAATGGAAGACTTTATTTTCTCAAATGACTTTTCACCTATTCCTGAAACCTTAGTGATATCTTCAATTGTTTGGAAACGCCCGTTTTCTTCCCGGTATGCAATAATAGCTTCAGCTTTGGATGGCCCCACCCCTGAGATGCCTTGTAACTCCTCTAAGGTTGCTGTATTGATATTCACCAGCGCTCCCTTCCCTCCATCGCTTTGGACAGACCCTCCGCCACCTTGCTGCACTGCTGTTTCCTCTCCCTTTTTCGGGATGTACACTACTGTCCCGTCCTGCAGAATCTCCGCCAAATTTACTTGCGCTTCGTCTGCTTGTTCACTGGTCCCGCCCGCTTTCTCAATTGCCTGAGATACTCTGTCCCCTGTTCGCATTTCATAAACGCCAGGATGCTGAACAGCACCTTTGATGTCTATCACAATTGTTTCGTTTGACTCGTCGTTGTTTGCTTCCTGCTTTACCACTGTATTTTCTGTCTCTGTTGGTACAGCTTGCTTCACCGGCTCTTTATTTTTCCCTGTGGCCAGAAAGATCATAATCGCTGTGAAAACAGCCGCAGAAGCCGCTAAAATAATTGCTTTCTTATGCTGATTCAACCAATTCATCGTGCATGTTCCCCGCTTTCGTCATATTTTATTTTCATAACACATATGGTTTAGAGGATAATAGCTCAAAGGAGGGGAAACCATTGAAGATAGGCTTTATCGGCACAGGAAATATGGGTACGATCCTTATCGAATCATTTATTGAATCAAAAGCAGCCGATCCCTCAAACATGACAATCACAAACCGCACAATTGAAAAAGCGTTGCACATAAAAAACCGCTACAACAGCATAAACGTTACCGAAAGTCTCGAAAAGCTCGTTTCTGAGAACGAGATGATTTTTATTTGTGTTAAGCCGCTTGATATATATCCTTTACTGGCAAGAGCGTTACCTTATTTAAGAAAAGATCATATTCTCATTTCAATTACAAGCCCCGTTCAAACCGAACAGCTCGAACAATATGTGCCGTGTCAAGTGGCGCGAGTGATCCCAAGTATTACGAACAGAGCGCTGGCAGGTGTTTCTCTTGTCACGTTCGGCACAAGCTGCGGCGAATCTGCAAAAGCGAAAATCAATGAGCTGATGCAGCATATCTCTCATCCGTTGCAAATTGAAAGTGACATCACAAGGGTTGCATCAGACATCGTAAGCTGCGGCCCCGCTTTTATGAGCTATCTGATTCAGCGGTTTATAGATGCAGCTGTTTCGGAAACATCAGTGTCTAAACAGGACGCGATTTTGATGTGTAAGGAAATGCTTGTCGGAATGGGAAAACTGTTAGAAACCGAATTGTATACCCTGCCTGCATTACAGGAAAAGGTTTGCGTTAAAGGCGGTGTAACAGGAGAAGGCATTAAAGCGCTGGAAAGCGGTGTGCAGGATATGTTTCACCGAGTATTTCAAAATACTCATATGAAGTACGAGGAGGATATTTCCGCAGTGAAAAAGCAGTTTCATGTGTAGACGAGTATGTCATACGTTCGTCTGTACTGCAAAGGCATAAAAAAGCATTTTTAAAAACCATCGTTTTAGGAAACGATGGTTTTTGATTTCTGCGCCTTGAAAAATAGGCGTTCTGATTGTGCTGATGGCTCGGTATCCGTAAAATCAGCTGTCACGCGATGGAGCTGAAAGCCGCAGCTCTTAAGCATTTCTTCGTACTCTTCCACCGGGAACGTTCTTTGCTCGTGTGTCTCATCAAAACGATCATACGCTTCTCCGTTCCACACAAAAAACGACATATCATGAATGACAGAAAGCTCGCCACTTCCGGCAAAGCTCTGCCAAATATAGCTGATATCTTCGTCCTGGTCAGCAAATGTGCTATCCGGAAAGACTTCCGCAATTTTATAAGATGAATGAACATCAAACAACAAAATGCCTTCAGGCTTTAATACCCGAAATACACTTTTAAAGGTTTCGATCACATCATTTTTTGTTTTTAAATAATTTAATGAGTCACAGCATATCACAACAGCGTCAAACTGACCGTCAAAGCCGGTAATCTCTCTCATATCCTGCTGAAGAAATAAAATAGGCTGGCTACTCGATACCTTTTGCTGGGCGAAAGAAAGCATCTCTTCGCTGAGATCGATGCCTGTAACCTCGAAGCCTTTTTCGGCAAGCCGGATGGAGATTTCCCCCGTGCCGCATGCCAGATCGAGAATACGGCCTTTTTCCGGGAGAGATGCTTCAATCCAATTTGTCCATTGATCGTAAGGCGCGTGTGACATTAACTCGTCATACACGCTTGCAAAGCCTTGATAAATCATTGATTCATTCCAAGATCAAGATCTGCGAGCGGAGCGTCTCCCCACAGCTTTTCAAGGTTGTAGTAGCTTCTTTCATCCTTGTGGAAGACATGGACAATTACATCGCCTAGATCAACGAGAACCCATCTTGCTTCATCAAAGCCTTCCATCTTTTTGACTTGAATGCCGTTTTCATCAGCTTGATCCTTGATTTCACGGGCAATAGCCTGTACCTGTTTATCTGAATTTCCGTGGCAGATCAGAAAATAATCAGCAACCAGAGAAATACCTTCCATATCCAGTGCTAAAATATCCTCTGCCCGTTTATCATCGCAAGCCGCAGCTGCGATCTTTAAAATGGACTTTTGATTCATTCACAAATTCCTCCTGTTCAGCTGCCAGACACAAGCCAGTTATACGTTAAAAATGTGTCTGGAAAAACCGGTTGATTTTTTTTCATAAGAAAAACCATTGTATTTTTAATGGACTGAATCAGCGCTTGATTCAAATCTGTCTCAGCAAGCTTACGCACCTCATCGACACCGGGAAATGCCCGGTTTGGCTCAATGTAATCGGCAACGTAAATGACTTTTTCTAAAAGTGTCATGCCGGGGCGGCCTGAGGTATGATACCTAATGGCGTCAAGAATGTCTTCATCTTGAATCCCTGCCTCTCTTTGGACCAAATAAGCGCCGACCGGAGCGTGCCAGAGCTCCGGATTATGATCCAATAAATGCGCAGGCATTTTTTCACGCGCAATAATTTGTTTCATTTCTTCTTTCGGGCGGAATTTGGCGTAATCATGAAAGATTGCCGCTGTTTCCGCTTTTTTAGAATCGGCTCCAAAACGCTCCGCAAGTTCGATCGCCGTGTTCATCACGCCAACCGTATGGATATATCGGTGTTCGGTCAATTGCTGCTTCACGCATGCAAGTGCCTCCTCACGATTCATATAAACCATTCTCCTCTACATACTTCTTCACTTTATCAGGGATTAAGTAGTCAGTGGGCTTCTTGCTTTTAAACCGTTCCCTTATCATAGTTGATGATACCTCAAATTCCGGAACGTCTGCAAAGAGAAGCGGATAAGGGGTTTCAACATGAAAACCGGGGCGCTTTACTCCAATAAATTGAATGAGGTTCAGCAGCTCGTCCAGCTTATACCATTTCGGCAAATATTCAATCATATCAGCGCCGATAATAAAGAACAGCTGATCATTTGGATAACGCTGCTTCAGTAAAGAAACGGTATCAAAGGTATATGATGGCCCTTCTCTTTCCATTTCAACAAGCTCCAGCTTAAAGGACGGATTAGATTGAATTGCAAGCTTTAGCATTTCCACGCGATGAAAGCTGTCGGTATAGTCTTCGTTCTGTTTATGCGGCGGAATTTGATTAGGCATAAACCAAATTTCATCAAGCCCCGCCTGGTACAGCACCTCATTCGCCATTAAGAGGTGACCATTATGCGGAGGGTCAAACGTGCCTCCGAAAATTCCGATTTTCTTCATTTCAACCACCTTTAAGGAAGCTCGATTTGTTTATTTTCCTTTGATTCCTTATATAACACAATCGTATTGCCGATTGTCTGCACCAATTGAGAGCGGCTTCCTTTTACAAGAGCTTCCGCTACATCGTTTTTATCCTCTTCGCAATTCTGAAGCACGCTGACTTTAATCAGCTCTCTCGCTTCAAGCGCCTCAGCAATTTGTTTAATCATGTTGTCGTTTACTCCGCCTTTACCTACTTGAAAAATCGGCGTTAAATGATGCGCTTTTGAACGCAAAAAACGTTTTTGTTTACCTGTTAACATTCTGTTCCTCCTAATTTTCCTATTACAATAGATCTCATTTTTTCAATATCAGGCTCTTGTCCAGTCCACAATTGGAAAGACAATGCTGCCTGTTCAACAAACATGCCCACACCATCGAGTGTTTTCAAGCCTTTTTGGCTTGCTTCTTTTAAAAGGGCCGTCTGTATTGGATTATACACGATATCACATACGACGGCACTGCTCGCGGCACGCTGTAATGAAAGCGGCACATCGTCCACGTTCGGATACATGCCCACAGACGTTGTATGGATGATAACATCATACTGCTCAAGACGTTCTTCTGCTTCTTTTATGCTTAATACTTCTTTATTGTGAAACGAGGGAGTAGCTTCTGTAAGCCGCTTTGCTTTTTCTAACGTCCGGTTGCAAATGTCAAATTTTTTCGGGGTATTTCGGACAATTGTTGTAAAAATGGCTCTCGCCGCTCCGCCAGCGCCGATCATTAAGAATGACAGTTCAGAGATGGGCTTGTCTAATACCTTCATTAATGACTTCACGAATCCTTCCCCATCGGTATTGTATCCGACAAGCTTATCTCCCTCTCTTCTGACCGTGTTTACGGCACCGATCACTTTTGCACTCTCATCAATATGATCCAGATAATCCATAATGGAAACCTTGTGCGGAACAGTCACATTGATTCCTTGTACGCCTAGAGCTCTTATTCCTTTTACCGCATCCTCCAGATCATTCTCTTCTACCTTGAAGGCATGATAATGTCCGTCAAGCCCGAGGTCTTTCAATGATGCGTTATGAATATCAGGTGACATAGAATGGCCAATCGGATTTCCGATAACCCCGTACAGCTTTTTCATACTCCTCTCCCCTTTTCTTAAATTAATGAACGCCGAACAAATACATGAACGCCTTTTGGCGCGTATGCAGTTACCTTTTTATCGGCGTCATGGACAGTAACCCAGCCTAACCCAGAGAAAACGATATCTGTCTTTTTGTCTTTTATCGTAAACGTATGGGCGACCAATTCAGGAAACTCATCCATTTCATCTTTACCCGGAGGTGTGAGCAATTCCCCTGCATGCTTTTCATAAAGCGCGTCTGCATTTTCAAGTTTTGTTCTATGAATCATCAGCTCATTCGGCATATAGCAAATAAAAGGAGATCTTTCCCCAGACACATAATCAAACCTTGCAAGTCCGCCAAAATACAGTGTTTGCTGATCATTAAGCTGGAATGTGCGAGGCTTCAGCTCCTTTTTAGGAGATAATATTTTCAGATCCTTTTTATTGACATAATGCGCCATTTGATGGTTGTTGATAATTCCCGGTGTATCATAAAGCGATGAACCGTCATCCAGCGGGATTTCAATCGCATCAAGGGTTGTGCCAGGAAATTGGGATGTTGTAATAATATCTTCTTCACCTGACACTTCTTTAATAATCCGGTTAATAAAGGTTGACTTTCCTACATTTGTACATCCGACAACATAGACGTCTTTTCCGTTGCGGTAATGCTCAATCGCGTCAATTACTTCTCTTATTCCCTGGCCGCGTCCCGCACTGACCAAAAATACGTCAACCGGTTTTAAGCCAAGCTCTTTCGCTTCACGCTTCATCCATTGGATCAGACGCTCTCTTTTCAGTGACTTAGGCAAAATATCCGCTTTATTGCCAACTAATAAGATAGGGTTTCCCCCCACCAAGCGCTGCAGCCCATTAATCCAGCTGCCGTTAAAATCAAAAATATCAACAATTTTTACGACAAGAGAGTCCGTTTCTCCAATACCGTGAAGAATGTTCAAAAAATCATCATCAGTTAAGGAGACATCTTGTATTTCATTATAGTTTTTCAGTCTGAAGCAACGCTGGCAAATCACATTTTCTTTCGTAAGCGATGCAGGCGGCGCGTACCCCAAACCTGTTTTGTCCTCGGTTTGGATCGTAACTCCGCACCCGATACAAACAACCTTTTCCATTTCTTACTCCTCCCACTGAATGTGCCCTTTTCGTTTGAGAGCACTCAGTATTCTGCGTTCGACCTGGCGGTTAAAGCGCGTAATGAATCCGTCAGAGGAAGCGACTGGCACGACCAAAATGGTATGGTAGCCGTTTCGGTTTCCCCCGAGTACATCGGTCAGCAGCTGGTCTCCAATGACAACGCAGTCCTCTTTTTTCAGCTCCATATTGCGCACCGCTCTATTAAAGGCTTTACCCATCGGTTTTCTTGCTTTATAGATGAATGGGATTCCAAGCGGTTCTGAGAAAAGTTTCACTCTTCTTTCGTTATTATTAGAGACAATTGTCACTTTAATGCCGTGTTCCTTCATTTCTTCAAACCACTCGATCAATCGCGGCGTCGCATTCGGTCTGTCCCATTCAACAAGCGTATTATCCAGGTCAGTAATAATCCCTTTTACATTTCGTTCCTTTAATTTCTCAGGTGTAATATGAAAAATATTTTTTACAAACTCGTCAGGTAAAAAAAACTTTTTTAACAAAACCCGCACCCTTCCCTTTTTCTATCTTTCAAAATGATTGTCGAAAAAAATCGAACTTGCGCCTAAAGAAAAACTGAGCAAAAAAATTTCGACAAAAATTGGGTTTCTTCACCAGGTGTGGATAAATTTACACACACTATCCACTCTTATTACATCACTCTTTAGACAAATTATAAACACGATACTCACAAGTTATCCACTTTTTGGTGTGGATAACAGAACGATTGTTCTTATATGCATTTCATGGTAGATTAAAGATAACTTCAACCTCAGATGAACGCAACTTATCATTGTATGCGTTAAAATCATGAATGATTCCAACTTTTAAGGAGGTGCCTCTCCCATTAATTGGGTTCCTAGCATGAGAAAACTGTCTGATGAATTACTAATAGAATCTTATTTCAAAGCCACCGAAATGAATTTAAACCGTGACTTTATCGAGTTAATTGAAAACGAAATAAAAAGAAGATCGCTCGGACATATTATTTCCGTATCTTCTTAATAGGAATTTGTCTATTTTTTCCGGGCGTATTTCCTTTTTTTACTCAGATGACTGATATTATATCACTTTGGCTGCGCGCTTTACTACTATTTTCAGCAAAAAACACCCCTAAAAAGAGGTGTTTTAAAGGGCCGGTTATTATGCTAACCAGTATATCCCGCCCACAACCAGGAGAACAACAACTAAAACAACAATAAAAGCGTATCCATATGCTCTGCCTGCGCCATACATGTGAAGCGCCTCCTTAATAAGGTTTTATAACAGCCTATGTAGGAGAAATAAATCGGACTAGGCGGTTGTCCGGCTCAACGCTGCAGGATCTGCCCATCTTGTATTCCTTCATATACGATCCTTGCCCCTTTAGGTGTCATATGATTTCCAGAAGGATCTATTAAACCAGATTGGATAAGCGCTTCATCAGTTGCTTTTCCGCCGTCTGCTTCTATAAAATGCTTCCAGTTATCTACAAGAGGGACATCCAGGCGCTTCGACACATCTCTTGTAATATCGTTATATGAGTTGTGCCATTTCCTTGCTCCGCCTTTTGGTTCAAAAGCAGCTGCTTGATATCTGGAATAGTAAAACAGATGATGCTTCCCATTACCTTCTATAATTGGGATACATGTCATTAAGATAGGCTTGATTCCGTGTTTTCTGCTTTCTTCAATAAAATAAACCAGATTTTCTCTAAAACGCTGCTTCGACACTCTCGGTTTCCCCTCAGTCAGTATGGCAGCGTCATTGGTGCCGAACATAATAAACAAATACTTCGGTTTTTGATCCAGCACATCTGTCTGAAATCGGAGACGGGCATCCTCCGTCGTCTGTCCGCCGATTCCCGCATTGAGTATATCAAGGTTACCGCGCTCAGCTGTTTTTAATATATTGACCCACTGCTGTGCTTTTGGATAATCGCGATAATCCCAATTAGAGCCACGCGTATTGCTGTCACCAAATGCTACAACGTCTTCGTATCCCCTTCCCTCGCATCCTGCTGTAACGAACAGCAGAAGGAAAAGGATGATAAAATGTTTCATCTTTACACCCCCAAAAGCCTCACCTTAATGTTATACCTCTGTTTCTCTTCGTTCAATGAAGAGTTTTTCGCTATCACTGTTTTTTCCTATAGTTAACGTGTCCCCCTCAGTGAATATCATTCTGCTTTCATTGCGGCGCAGCTGATGATTTTTTAAAATTCCCTTCTTTCCAATCTGAAAAACACACAAACCAAAGAAAAGAAAATAACCTGAATCCGCACCGGAAACAGGTTATCCGTTAAATCCTGCATTTACTTTAACTTCGATTTAAGCTTGGCCTTTGTTTTTGGCCCATAAATCCCGTCTGCAGTTAATCCGTTCATGAGCTGAAAACGCTTGACGGCATTCGCTGTTTTCGGTCCGTAAACTCCATCTATGCCATTGTTTTTGGCTCCCTTATCAGGGTAAAAGTGAAGTGCAGCTAAAGCCTTTTGCAGCTGGAGAATGTTTGTGCCCTTTCGATAAGGCGAAGTGAGCTTTATAACCCCAGACGGCAGAGGATATGATGGTGAAGATTCTTTTGGAGGTGTATCCGAGGAAGAAATTCCGTTTAGAAAAGAGTTCCAGTGGTCCAAGAGTTTCCGCGGACATTCTTTCCCGGACCATTTTTTGTGGGGAACAACACGATGTAACGGAATATTGTTTTCCTTCATCAGCTTTCTGATCAGCCACTGGGCATTTGATGTTGCTATTTCAAAATCGCCGTCAGCATTTTCACAGATTTCAATCCCGATCGATTTGCGGTTTCCTGTCCCGTTTGTACCGTCTCCCGCATGCCAGCCGTTTTCATCTATCGGGAGATGCTGATAAATGACTGAATCGTCAACTGTAAAATGCCAGCTTTCGGATGTGCTCGGGTTTTTCACAAAATTGGCGTGCATTTTCGCATCAGCGCCTTTTGCTGTATTCGCTGTATTATGCACCGTAATATAAGCAGGCGTCATCGCATAGCCAGGACGATTATCATTTGATACCGGTATAAAATCCTTTTTTATGGTTACCATTTCTATCCCTCCCTATTAATAAGAATGCAGAAAACAGAGAGATGGACAGCCTTTTTTATAAGGTTAAAAAGAATTGTGTTCTCAACCTGGTTTTCAGTTGAACCGCTGAAATGGCACCAGTTATACTAATTTAGATGACGGAGGTTTTGACTCCTGACATCACCTAAGTTGGGAGTGACCATAGACATGTTAAAAAAAGTAATAGGTATACTTGTGATTATTGCTATCATTTCAGTTGGTTTTTTTCAGAAAGAAGCTTGGCTTGATGCAATCAAAGAAGGAGGGATGTTTTCCGTTTTATTTAGTATGCTGCTGATTGCTGCCGATGTTTTTTTCCCAATAGTGCCGTTTGCTTTGGTTGCTGCTTTAAATGGCGCAGTGTTCGGGACTGCAAATGGAATTTGGATTACACTGACCGGCTCAATGCTTGGTACTATATTGCTGTTTTTTCTCGCCAGGTACAGTTTTAGAGATTGGGCCAGAAAAAAAGTTCAGGCCTACCCTGCCATACAAAGCTACGAGGCTTCCTTCAACAAAAACGCTTTTACCGCTGTTTTATTAGGAAGGCTGATACCAGTCATACCTTCCCTTATAATGAATGTGATCTGCGGGCTGAGCCAGGTTCGCTGGCATGTTTTTTTCTTTGCGTCTTTAATAGGGAAAATCCCCAATATTGTTGTTGTCACTATTGCAGGTGCCAATTTCACCAGCAATAAATTATTGTCTATCAGCATTTACGGTACATATATTCTGATCATCATGCTGGTCATTTATAAAAAGTTCCCTCATCTTCTGAAGGTGCCAAAAAAATAAGGAGGCTTGTTGGCCCCCTTACTTTTTTTCTGTCGCATGGCCTCCAAATTCATTTCGAAGCGCAGCAACCACCTTTCCTGTAAACGTATCGTCTGTTAAAGAACGGTATCTCATCATTAGTGACATGGCGATGACCGGCGTTGCCGTCTGCAGATCAAGCGCGGTTTCCACCGTCCATTTTCCTTCACCTGAGGAATGCATAATGCCCTTGATCTGATCCAGTTTCGCATCCTTAGCGAAAGCTCGCTCAGTCAGTCCCATAAGCCAAGAACGAATGACAGAACCATGATTCCACACTCTGGCAACCTTCTCGTAGTCAAAATCAAATTGGCTGTTTTCAAGCACTTCGAATCCTTCACCAATCGCGGCCATCATTCCATACTCAATTCCATTATGGATCATTTTTAAAAAATGTCCGCTTCCCGCTTCACCAGCGTATAGATAACCATTTTCGACGGAAGTATCACGAAAAAGCGGTTCCACAATCTCCCATGCTTCATGATCGCCCCCCACCATAAAACAGGCTCCATGCCGTGCGCCTTCCATTCCGCCCGACGTTCCGGCATCGAGATAATGGATACCCGCTTCTTTCATTTGATTGTAGCGGCGAATTGATTCTTTATAATGAGAGTTTCCAGCTTCGATAATCATATCGCCTTTACTTAATAAAGGTGATACATCACGCAAAACAGCATCGACAATGCCATGCGGTACCATAACCCATAGGATACGCGGCGGGTCTAATAAAGAAATGAACTCTTTAAGATTCGTTGTCCCCTCAGCCCCGTATGCTTTCAGTTCATCAACAGCCGCTTGATTTACATCATATCCAACCGCTTGATGATTGCGGTCAATGAATTGCTTTCCTATGTTTATGCCCATTTTCCCTAAGCCGATTAATCCGATTTTCATATCTGTTCCTCCTGATTGTCTAAAAAGCCTTTACTCTTTATGTTCCCTTTGGACTGTATTGTGATACGCAGAAAACAAATGGGGCTTACATCGTCTGCGCATGTAAATTTTATTTTTCATGGGCCGACTGCTCCTGCCAGTTCTATTACTGAACCTCTTTATATCCATAATTATCACTTTATCCTTGATTTACCATCAGTTTAAGTTAAAATATGGGAAGGAATTCGATTTTTTTCAGTAAAAAGAAGGTGACATGTTGCAGAATCAATCTCATACTCTTATTGGAGTTACGAAAACCGCTGTATTCTTTTTATACGCTGCACTTGCAATCATCGGTTTTGCAATCGGGTATTTTATTCCGCAGATTGCGAAATGGGCATTATCCCTCCCCTGGATCCCTCTTGAAGGACCGCTTCGGCTCATTACCTCTTTTCAGGGATCTACAGCTTCATTTATCACTGCTCTTCTCGGTATGTGTGCGGGGATTTGGTTCGCTTATTCTGTTATTGCAATGCTGCTGTCTGTCAAAATTACAGATCACACAGTGGAATTCATCAAAGGAAAAAAAGTACAAACAATTCATTCCGATGACATCGCTCTTGTATTTATGGATCACAAACGGCTTGTCCTCCTGGGAACAGCCGGATATGAATTGGTACGGGAAGAAATTGATGAAAAACCAGTAAACGTTGAGAAGGCCTTTAGACAGCACCATTACGAATGGGCAGCAGATGGTGATCCGTTTAAAGATCAATTTCGCCGATGGATTCCTGATGCACCAGACCTATCGCAAGGCGCCCATGCCTTATTAAAAGCTCGTCACAAAGCGCTGCAGGACGAAGAAAAAGACGATATTGAAGAATTCCGTCTCGAACTGGCACAGCTGGGCATCGTTGTACGGGACGAAGGCACACGCCAATATTGGCGAAAAGCAGAAACCTATCCCCCGAAAATTCAGCTCGGCGAAGGATTGTAACAACAGAGGCTCAAGAAAGAGCCTCTTCTTTATTACTGCACAATAAACAGCACTCTGGTGCCGTCAGGATAGCTGCTCATTTGATTCCCTACCCACGAGCCGGCGCCGCGATTATCAGAAGGCGTCACATATCGGACATCAGCCCCTGCGCCGCCTTCCTCGCAGACCGCCATCGGCCACTCATCCCGGTCATAGCCCGGCTTGGTCGGGATTCCCTTTAAAATTCCTCCCGCCTTTTGTCTGCTCCATCTCTGTCAATGGTACAAATATCTGGATGTCCCTCTGCAATCGCATCCCTAATATGACTGCCGGTTTCCGGATAACGAGACAGCGGAAAATATAACACTTTGTCATACGAAGATGCGCCTTGGATCTGCTGCGGAACCATTAAACAAAGAAGAACTGCTGCAGCAAGAAACAGGCCTGCCATCCATTTTTTCATTCCCATCCCCCCATACCTTTGTTCATTTCAATGTATGGGCGCTTGATAAAGATTATTTTTAACATTTGAAGTTAGTATGCTGCTTACAAAAGCCGGACTCCCCCGCGAGAAATTTCCCGGTACAGACACAGACAGCCTCCCGGTCACATACATTTACATATAGGCTTTTGCCTACATACTTTTGTGGAGGTGACGATGGTGACAGGTGTTTTCGCAGCGCTCGGCTTTGTTGTTAAAGAGCTTGTCTTTTTAGTATCTTACGTGAAAAACAATGCCTTTCCACAACCGCTCTCAAGCAGCGAAGAAAAAAAATACTTAGAGCTCATGGCTAAAGGGGATGAACATGCCAGAAACATGCTGATTGAGCATAATCTGCGCTTGGTCGCCCATATTGTAAAAAAATTCGAAAATACAGGTGAGGATGCAGAGGACTTAATCTCCATCGGAACGATCGGGCTGATAAAAGGAATTGAAAGCTATTCCGCTGGTAAAGGGACAAAGCTGGCGACGTATGCTGCGAGGTGTATTGAAAATGAGATTGTTATTCCAAAAGGGGGGTGCAAAACCTTATACGAATATTAAATCTAAATAATCACCATGCCCACGTATAAGTTCCACATCATTTTTTGAAGAAATCCAAAAGTAATGAAATGTTAATCCTTCCTCTTCACCGCCACCTGTTGGATTGTAATCCCAACATTCTGGAGCATCTAATACATTGATTCTATAAAAAAATCTATTGTGAACAGCTCCATCGTCATTCTCCCAGAAGTCTTCTGCTATAAGCTTTTCTACCTCAAAGTTTTTCAAGCCTGTTTCTTCTTCAATTTCCCTTATAACTGCGTTATATGTATGTTCATCATGTTTCACGGTACCTTTAGGTATTTGAATCCCAGCTTCTTTGATTGGATGTTGAAAAACTAAGACCTGAGTTTTTCCACCTTTATCTCTTGTAACATAACCATAGGCTTTTTTAATTGGATTCAAATGTACTCCCCCTATTAAACTTGTCCATTTATTTGGTGTAGAGGAGCTTCAAAATGTAATCTCCTCTTTAATAAGTCTCAATATATACGGTGTCAGAATCCACAACGGTAACTTCTTTCACGATAAAGTTAACAATTGTTTTTTTATCTTCAAGAGTTAAGTTATCTGCACCGATTGATTGAAAATAATCAATGGCTCTCTTTAGAGCATTTTCACTTGAGCTTGTATCATCTAATACTTTCATTTTTGATTGAATTTCGTTACACTTTTCAGTAAGCTGATTTTGCTTTTTTTGCAGTTCAATAATTTGTGCTTTGATTTCATCTATGTCTAAATCATCGTCATCGCTTAGGCTGATTAGCGTTAAAAGACGCTTGCGGCCTTTTTTTGTTTTCTCTATCTCTTTTTGAATAAGTTCTAATTCATCAGACAGGTGATTTGATTGTTCAATCTCTTTAAAAGAAGCATATTTTTGAGGATTGGTGATAAATTTAAAAATCTCACCCCATACATGCCGGTTCAATTTATTCTCAGACATTTCTTTTCCGCAGCCGCGGTCCTTTGCTCCTGAATAATTTTTCCGACAAGTATACACATAGTAGTCTTTACCGTGTGATTTTCTTTTCTTGCCTGTCATGGTATTTCCGCATTTCCCACATCTAACCAAACCCGATAACAAGTAATTGTGAGGGCTAATACTCAAGTGCTTTCGTTTACTTTGGCCTAAAAGCTCTTGAGCATAATCCCATTGTTCAGCTGGAACAATTGCTGGAATTGCCACAGTGATTTGTTCTTCTTCAGGCCTTATTTTAATTATAGATTTGTTCCCTGCCTGCTTTGAAACATAGGAACCCTCTGTATCATATTTATACTGTCTATGTTCACCCTTATAGGAAGAGTTCATTAATATTTGCCGAACAACCTGCCTGTGCCATACTTTGGCGCCTTTTTTTGTTTTAACCCCCATCTGGGTTAAATGTAGGGCAATACCATTTACTCTGCCAAAAAAAGGGCTCTTATGATCAGTGAAGTAGTTGAAAATCATCCGAATAATTTTTGCTTCCTCTTCAAATATCTCAAGAGTTCTTTTCTCTTTAACAAATTTATAGCCATATAGTTTGGAATCTTTAATAATCATGCCTTTTTTCATTTTTTGAAGTCGGCCGCTTGATGTCCGTTCTTTGATTTTGGCTTTTTCAAATTCTGAGATTGCTCCACGCATAGCGAAAAATAATTGACCTTCAGGAGAATTGGCGTACTCACCATTTACAAAAATCAAGGGTATGTTTCGCTTTCGCAGTTCATCATCAATGATAAGCTGATTCATTAATTTCCGAGAAAGACGGTCAGGATCGTAACAAATAACTTGACTTATAAGCCCTTTGCTTGCATCCTCCCTCAAGCGATTCAAAGCCGGACGTTCTAAAAGTTCTCCAGAAAATCCTTCATCTGCATACTTCAGTACATCCTTAGTCCCTGCTTTCTTTATGCAGGCCTCGATTTGGCTGTCGATGCTCGATCCCTTGATCGCTTGTTCCTCGGTCGATACCCTTACATATATTGCTATCACCCTGGATCTCCTTCCTATAAAGTTTTATTAAATAATGATAGCAATCGTTAATGCATTTGTCAGCTTGCCGTCCCTCGATGATTATTACCTTCATAAAATGCATCACCCCTTGGGTAATGCTATGTAACAGCTGTTTGTCCAAATGAGGATATTTTAAATTAAACTACAGTAAATATGAGAGCAAATAAGAAATAACACCGAAGATGAAATAATCGGTGTTTTGTTTATATACTCAGTATAGATATTCACACTGGATAATCTTAATCCTTTCTACTACACTAATTACTATGAATGATAATTGGCTGTTTGGTTAAACCTTTCATGAACCCACAGATAATTTCACCATTTATATACAAAATCAAATAAATCCTTCAACCTAGGAAATTTCTCTAATTCTTCTCGGTTTTCCATAAGATCATTTATCCTTTTCCAAGTTCGAAAGGGTTTATCTTTTGAAGGAATCTTAGTCCCCTTCTCCCAAAGGAGATTTTCTAGGGTATCTTCAACTAAGAAAATTTGTTCTCCATCAGCTGCAATTCTAATCTGTTCATTAGCCTTATAAGGGTCTATGCCCCTAATAGACTCCAATTCTTCATCTGTCCTATCCTTTCTGTCGCAATCATGTACGATCCTAAATGGAATTTTAAATGCTTTTAGCAATTTTGCAAAAGGCACAATAGTCCATTTTCCTCCACAAGAAACAATTGTTGTAGTATTAAATACTTCCTCAGATATTTCATAATGTTCATGAACCCTTAATCTATGATTAAATAAACTTTTTTCAGTATCGCCCTCAACTAAAACAACTCTTTTTGCAAAGAAAGCTTGATTAACTGTAGGGTGAAAATCCAAAGAAGCTCTTAGAGCATTTTTTTCACTTTTTATATTGATACCCTTTTCAAAAGGATCTTGTTTTAACTGATTGATATATGGGGCTTCACTTGAATTTTTTCTATTTAAAATAGCTAGTGACATTGGATTTTCTACGACATCAATCAAAAAAGGAGAATGAGTGCTGATTAATACTTGCCACTGGGTTTGCTTTGATATATATTTCAATGCATTTTTCAATCTAATCATTAAATGAGGATGAAGGTACAATTCAGGTTCTTCAAAGAGTAAAATTGTAGACCTAATCATTTCTTCTGAAGTATTCTTTGAAGAATGGTTAGCAAGAACTTCAATTAAGGCAAATATTAAGGCCCTCTGAGAGCCATGTCCCTGTCTTTCAATCGTTGTCTCCACGCCATCGTCCATTAATAGGGTTGTATAATTTCCAACGAATTTATTTGTATCGGGAGTGGACATTGCAAACTTTATCTTAGATTCAATGATTGAAGACATTCTATTTGAAATATCGTTGGTCAATTGACTGATAATCGGTGTCTCTTCTTCTAATTCACCGGATAATTTTTTAGAAAGGAGTTCAACATTTTCCATCAGGTTTCTATATTCGTTCATATTTTGAATAGCAGGTAAGATTATTTGTTTTAAAAGTGTACCAAAAATCGTAGTATTGGTTGGTTTTAGTTCATCTGAAGCATCTTTAACAGCTGGGATTATTACTGCATTAGGCAAAGCCTGCTTTAAAGCTGGGGCAATACTAATATTTTCAGAAGTCCAATCCTCTTCAGAGAGAGTCACTAACTCTGGATTTGTTTGTTTTATCTCCTCTTTAACTCTTTCTCTATTCGCTTTCGTCCTCCATTTTGTTCCGTCAATTCCTAATGAAGTAGCTATTTGTTTGATTGTATGCGAATTCTCGCTCCACTTCTCCTGAAATCCATTAATTTCGTATTGTTTTATGTATGCTTCATAGAAACTTTCCACCTTGCCATCTTTTAAACTAGCCCTTAGCCGAAGTTTTATTTTACCATCATTCACCAACCCCGCAACACCAGGAGTATCCCTTTCCCAGTCTAAGATATTATCAAATATACCTTCTATTATTATTTCTTCATTTTCAAAACCTTTTCTCCACTCATCAATACTAGGTTTAGATTGGTTTAGAAAAATTTCAATTGCTCGTATTAATGAAGATTTTCCACAGTTGTTAGGCCCTATTAAACTTGTAAAGTCAAATAAATCAACTTCTATTTTTTCTATACTTCTAAAATTACTGACGCTTAAATATGAAAGATTTATAATCGCCAACCCCTATCCCTATTTTTTTACACAACCATTATAAATTTCTGCAAAAAATGCCATTTCCCTTCACAAAAACAGTTAATTAGATGTGTTTTTTCTATAAAAAATGAGTGATTCGATAGAATCACTCATTAATATGTCTTTATGTCTATTGATCCTTCATCTAGTTAATGGATAGAGAACAAGATGATGCGATATAATCGCCGATATCCTCTCTCTTTAAATAAGTGAATACTATGGACAGATTAAATCTTTGATGCACAGGGATTCAGATCGTGTGAGGAATTGACTCACCCACTAGGTCCTCTTTATAGTGGAAGTATATAGTCAGTTAAAAAAACCTAATATTTCCATAAATTTCAGTCCTTCATTACATCTATTTGGCCCAAAATCGTCAAAAGCGCAGCATTTAAGGAAGACTCTCCTCTTTATGCATACTCGATCTACGGCAATTTTGCAACAAACATTTGAAGCCCTTTCTACATCTACAATGTGATTAAAAGTTAAGATGCTACTATCCATACTTTCAATGAAATTTGATTAATTATCACCAAGTGATAAGTTAATCATTCAGATAATTTGATTATGAGTTTTCATCCACCCTTAAGATTCAAAGCGGACGTTCAGACAATATTAGCCCTTGGGTAATGCTATGTAGTAACTGTTTGTCCTGATGATTTAATAACATCAGATATTTAGTAACCGAATAAAAATTATTACTAGTCTCCCCAATTTATAAAAGAAACGGGGTTTTAAATCACAAATAATTAACCGCATTCTATAACGCAGTTGACTATCAATATTAATTGAACCTCGTCTAAAAATTGGTCAATTCATTAAAAAACAAAAAATGTTGGAAGTTGATTTCTATCTGGATGAAAGGACATCCTCCATCAATGGTATGCCCTTTCAAGAATTATATAAATATTGTTTCTCAGATACTAATATAGATCTACCTGATGGATTTCTCAATATTTAGTAAAGAATCAGTTCTTAAAATTGATTAATTCCTTATAGAGATTTAACACTTCCAATTTCTTCTTGATATGTGAGGATTTTTTGAAAATTCCCATCAATTTTCTTGTTTTTATTAAGAAGTAGTTGCCTGTCTTTTTCATTTTTATAGGAAATTTCTTTTGAACCCCATAATCCCCAAATCAACTTATACCCCTTTTC
The DNA here is from genome assembly GCF_044570195.1 of Bacillus sp. SG20033. NCBI lineage: Bacteria > Bacillati > Bacillota > Bacilli > Caryophanales > Bacillaceae > Bacillus > Bacillus sp. SG20033. Next base: position 2,735,439 of record NZ_CP172606.1, read on the forward strand.
TTCAAGAAATCTATTCAACAAATCCATTCTCAAATAAGTGAATTTTTGTCTATTATTGAAAGAACTTCTGAATGATACTGTTTTCGAGGCTTTTTTTCCGTTCTTTTCATATAAATCTAATGTTTGTGGTTGACTTACCAATTGAAATGCTCTGGCAATTTCTTTACAAGGTACCAATTCGGTGTGATTGGAAATCACTTCACTATCAATATCGCAATTATATTCCCTGACAGGTAAGAGAACCTGGAAATCCTCTTTTTCTAATTTGACAACATTTTTTTCGATTATCTCTTTTTCAATTCTAGCTCCATACTCTTCAAAGTTTATCTCTTCTTCTTGTAAAGTGTCTATGCCCCCAATATCATAAGAGATATAAGAAAGAAGTCCAATCTTCTCTTCTTCACATAGTCTTTTTATAAACTCACGTTCTTCAATCGGAGATAACTTTTTCTCGTCCTTGAGTAAGACTTTTTCTTCTGTCTTTATCAATTCGTTTTTTTTGATCTCAAATTCTAAAAGAGAATAATTATTTTCACTAAAAGTATCAGCCCAAGGGATTTCACCTGCATATAAGTTCTGATCATGAGGTATTTCAGGTAACCATCTTCCTGCTAAAGATTGCTCTTTTAATAAAGTAGTAATTCTTTCAAAGTCCTTATTCGTAACAAGTAGGCCCCTTGGAAAGAAAAAGCATTTTCTCGTTTCATCGTTATTAAAATCAGAGAAAAAACCATCTAATAAAACCCAAGGGCCATTTTCACCATTTATCTCATCCATTATTAAGTATTCATTAAAATCTGGTGAAGTTTCATCAGCCAACCACTCTTCAATCGGGAGATTATCAAAAAAGTAATCTTTTGTCACGATTCGAAAATTAGGTATTTCATCCAGAAAACTTGGATCTATATCCAGTTCAGAAATTCGATCATTATCTAAATACCAGTGGTTATCTAATAACCCTTGATCAACCCGATAACCAGCCATCTCAAAAAAAGCAATCCAAGAGTATTTCTTCCCATAACGATCTGTCTTACTCCCCTCCTCTGTAATATCATAACGATAATTGCTATTTTCAATAGCATTATCAATATCCTCAAATAATTCACTTGAATATCCCAGGTTATAAATTCGCCAAGATATTTGTGCTCTAACCTTTTTGTAATCGTCATGCTCATAATCATAATTCGGCCGATTTTTGATCAGCCTACCAATAGTATAATTTCCAAAGTCCATTCTAATTGGATTGATACTATCGATACTTTTTCCTTCTTCAATAGATCCCCAATTAAATTTAACTCTATTTGTGTATGGCGGTTTGATGTTTTCTTTTTCGATTTCATTTAATAATGTAGGATTATGTACTAATGCTATTTCTATAAATCTTCTCCCATAATCCCTTGCTAAAATATGCGTTGTGAAATATTCGGCATCTTCAGCAAACATACACTTGTATAATCCTTTAGCTAACTCAGGAAGAATTTCCAATCTAAAACCATCATCATGAAAGTCACTCTGATTAGCCATTGCAACCCCATACAATGCCGCCAACATACGTTCTGAAACATATGGATCATTTATATTCAAAGACTTAAGAAATAACGAAAAAAGTTCCTTAGGAAACGTTCTGCCAAAATAATAGAGAGCCCGAGTAGCTTTATCCCTAAGATGTCTAACTGTACTTGTTAATGTCCACATAGTATACTCAGCTGACAAATTCAAGTATTCAATCATATAGATATCTAGATTTTTGATTCCTTTTTTTGACTGACTCTCTAGTACATCAAACGTATCTGTGATATTAAACTGACTTGTTCTTAAGTGCTCACTCCATGAGACATCGCGATCAGCCATATTTAATTGATTTAATAAACTAGCCCAAAAATGAAAATTTAACGGATGTCTAACATGTCTAAAAGTTTTTTCAGCTAAACTAAAAAAATTTATTCGGTTAGATGGTTTTGAAAAGTAATTTAAAATTAAACGCTTAGATTTATCATTTATAATCTCTGGTGACATTTCAAACAATGATTTAATTGTGAGATTTACTGTCAATTTATTTTCAATGTAGTCAATAATGTATTTGCCTTGATAAACCGGCAATAATGCTGCAATACACCTAGAAATGTCCTCATGTAAAGGGTGCCTATTCCGTTTATCATCTCCGAAAAGACGTTTGATGGTATCAGAATCACTAAAAAAACTATCCATATTATTTTCATGCTTGTGGAGTAAATATTTAGCAATAACGTAACCACCTAACAAATCATAGGTAAATGTAATAACTTCTATATCTTCACCATGATTCCAATCCCTATATATTAACAAGTTTTCATCTATTAGATTTTTTTGGAAGGAGTCATTCCACTTTGGAGCTTGATTGTTTTCAAGGATTTCCTCGGCATGATCAATAGAAATGAATCTCGTATTTTGTTCCCATAAAGTATTTCCTAAATTATTAAGCTTATTTAATATGAGTTTACTTTTTGGGTTAAGATTTAAACTTTCACTAATGTTTTTATTACATTGTTTAAGATAAACGTCAAAAATGTCAAACACCGATTGCTCATTAATAAACACATGCTTATTCGATATTCTTTGCGGATTCTTAGTTTGGCAAAAGATTTGTAAGTAAAGTGGATGTCTAAAAACTTCAAGCGAAACAGAAGAAAAATCTGATTTTAGTTTATAATAATCAAAGTAAGTTTGTACTGCTTCCGTCAAGTTCTCGTTTGTAAAACCTATTAAATGAACACTATTTATTGGGTGTTTACCAAAGAGCGGTTCAATATACGTGCTTCTGCAAGTAGTTATAATACATATGTTTTCATAATTTGAGATTTCCTCAACCAATCCAACTAAACTATTTTTCACTACATCGATATCTCTTACTTCATTTAAACCGTCAATAAATATCGGGATTTTTGTTCTAAATGCTTTCCCAGCTACATCTAACGCTTTTAAAAAATCACTCCAACTATAATTCTTCGGGATGTCTAAAATAGCTAATATTTGTTCTGTTAATACTCTGCTGTCTACAATATTTTTTCCAGAGATAAATATAGCAGGCAAATTATTTTCAATTGTTTTACTTGTGACGTGAGCCGCAACGTGAGTCTTTCCATAACCTGCATCGCCAAAAATATACAAGTGGTTTGAGCGACTTTTGTTTATAGCATCAACAATATTTTTACTGTTATGAAGTAATCTCCATATCACATTTTGAACAATAAATTTATATTTATCTGCACCCTCAGATTCGCTTATATTGAGAAACGCCTTGTTTTCTGAATTACTTTTTTCTTGAATATCAGATATACAACTTTGTAGTCTTTCAAATACTTCATTAAACGGCAAAGAACTTTTTTTAGAATAACTGTCGCCTTCAAGAAATGAGATTTCCTCCTTTAAAAGACCCAGAAACTGGTAGGTTAAATCAATCATACTCTTAAAATCATGTAATAGCTCTTTATTACTTATAGATTGGATTGATTTAATTTCTTTAACGAATGATTCGCAATTCTCATTTAGATATTTTTTATACTCATCACTTAATAAAAGTGAACTGATCTCAAAGTCTACATCTGTTTGTGTATGGACTAATGGGTTATACTTCCCTTTTAGGTTAGATAATTGTTTCAAAACTTGAGTATTAAACCAATCAAAAGTTAATTCCAGCTCACCAAAAAAATAATTTCTCCTGCCCAAAAATTTTGGATCGCCCATAAAATGATTTATTTCTGTCTTTCCCCATAAATCTAAATCAATTTTTAATCCATTAGGTATGACTTCCCTTAATGTAGTATCAAACCATTTTTTTTCTCCAACAGTAAGATCCTGTGGAATACATAGATACCATTTTTTTAAATCCGGATGAACTTTTATTGCCTTTTCCAGAGAACCTTTTATACTTTGTTTTCGACTACTAATTGATAATGGACCGTCTAGGTAAAATTTCGCCTGCCAACCCCATTGTTCTCCATTCGGAAGTGTCATATAAAACTCTACTCCATCTCCCCCACCACTATCGTCTACAGATGTAAAAGTCCCTTTTTCATCAAATTCCAATCTAGCTATTTGATAACACAACTCTTCAAAACTTTTTTTTTGATCAGTTTCATATGCTTTTAATTTTGACCATTCAATCATACTCTTCCTCCAATTATTTAGTTTTATTGATAATTATAGCAATTATCTCTCCCTAATACTTGGAGAAGCATGTTTTTCATTTATTCAATTTGTTTATTCTTAAATCATCAAAAATTGATTAGGTTTAATTTAATCAGATACGAGTCGATCTAAAAAAAGTTATTGCGGTCTCACCGAAAATTTAAATTGCGGTGCCCTATTGCCTTTTTCTGCGAACGAAAACTTGTTAATATTTACATTACTAGTAGAGTTAAGGGAAGGGTGAATATCTTGATATCAATCACATCAGCTGAAGTGGGAATGAAGATTAATGAATGGCATAGGCATATTCAAAAATTCAACGTTACTGATGCTGAAATGTTAAAAGCTGAAATAGAACGTGATATAGAGGTTATGGAGGAAGATCAAGATTTGCTTATTTATTATCAATTGATGGCCTTTCGCCATAAAATTATGTTGGAATACACGCTGCCATCTGATGAAAACCGAATGGAACTTTCAGAATATTTAAAGAAAATAGAAGGACAAAAGAAAAAACTAGACAATATGCGGGCATATTATTATAACTTCTTCCGCGGGATGTATGAGTTTAGAAACGGTGAATACACAAAGGCCATTACATATTACAAAAAAGCTGAACGCAAAATTCCAACGATCTCCGACAAGATTGAAAAAGCTGAGTTTTATTTTAAGTTATCCGAAGTCTATTATCATATGAAAATGACTCATATCTCAATGCACTACGCTGAACTTTCATACAATATCTATAAAAAACATGAACTTTATTCTGTTCGGCGTATTCAGTGCCATTTTGTCATTGCCGGTAACTACGATGACCTTGAAAATCACGAAAAGGCTCTCCCTCACCTTCAAGAAGCTTTAAAAGGTGCCGAGTTGCTTAAAAGTAAAAATACTCACATCTATGCCACTGCATTTTTCAATCTCGGCAACTGCTATCACAAAATGGACAACTTAAATAAAGCTGCACGTTATATCGAACAAGCCTTGGTTCAATACAGAAAAATAAACTCTGACGTACTTCCGCAAGCTTATCATGATCTAGCATTGATTTATTTTAAACAAGGCAAAAAAGAACAGGCAATGGATTGCTTCCGCAAAGGAATCAGAAGTGCTGTAGATTTTAAAGACGAACTTTTTATGAACTTATTTGAAGCACTAGACGTTCTTTATATAAGAAATGGCGATACACCTAAACTCCTCAACATTTTTTCTCGTTTAGAGAACGGCAAAGGATACCCTTATCTGGAAGAGCTGGCATTGTTAGGAGGCAACCTTTTCGATTATAATGGAAAAATAGAGGATAGTATCATCTGTTTCAAGAAGATGGTATATGCTCAAAAGCAAATATCGAAAGGGGAATGCATGTATGAAATCTAAATTGTTTATCAGTTTATCCGCCGTTTTAATTGGACTTGCCTTTTTCGGATCTATGTCTAATGGCGAAATGAAGGAAGCATCCCGGAATGTAACTCTAGCACCTACTCATGAATTCCTTGTTTGATTCGATAAACAACATTAGTTCTGATTCCCTTTAGCCGTTTCCTAACGGCTTTTTCTTATTTCTGATACTAAAAAATCCATCATACATAAAGCTTTTGAGGTGAACATTTTGGACTTATTTGATGAATGCTTAGAAGCTCTAGGGAAAAACAAAGAAATCTTATCAGAGGAATTAACGGCAAAATATTATGAACTGCTTTCAAACAGTTTTCCCTTTACATCTTGGGGACGAATTAAGTGGGAAGAAGTTTGTTGTCACCAATCTATAGATTACGAGGAAGAGATTTACGATTGGCTAGCTAAAAAACATTTTAAAGATAGAAACATTATCATCCTTTGGGGTTATGGAGAACAGCCAGCATTAAAAACCAGTATTGAGCATGCATTAAATGTAATTGATGATGTAACTGCCGTTGGATCAGATACTTTTATGTTTAGTGAATCTGGCTACGTTATCGAATTTTTTCATGATAGCGATGTTACAATTGGAAAGTCCCCTTTCATTGAAAGGATTAACAAATAGGTAAAATGACACAGATCGAATGATTCATTTCCACCCTTTGATTCACATAATAATTAGTTTCATCATTCTTCCATGGTAATATTTTGTTATATGATTAAATGAGAGGGTATGATTATGAAAGTCTTTGAAGCTAAAACACTTATGTCTGAAGCTACAGAACGCGCCAAAGAATATAAAGAACTAAGGACGCAAATGGTCAACTTGAGAAAAGCTTTACAAAGCGTCGCTGAACTTGACGACAGCGAATTCTCAGGTAAAGGCGCTAATAACATTAAAGCATTCTATCACGATCATGTTGGTGTCACTGATCAATGGATCGACTACATTGACATGAAGATCGCATTTTTTAACAGCATTGCCGGAGCTGTCGAGGACAAGGGCCTCTCTGATGCTTATATTGAAGAGTCTTTTTTAGAACATGAACTGGCTAACGCCCATAAAAAATCAAAGTCAATCATGTCTGAACAGAAAAAAGCCATGAAAGATATTCTAAACGATATCGACGACATCCTTCCCCTCGACTTGTTTTCAACAGAAACCTTCAAAGATGAGCTTGCAGATGCCAATGATAAACGCAAAAAAACAATTGAAAAACTAGGTGACCTTGACGAAGATTTACTGACAGAATATGCCCTGTCAGAACCTAATGAACAATTCATCAAGTCAGATTTCCAAAAGCTCCAAGAAGCAACGGGAAAAGGCAAAAACGCTACGCCCATCCACTACAACGCCAAGGCGTACCGTGAGAGTGATATACATAAGAAAAAAGGCGATATTGAAAAGCGAACGGAAGCTTATTTGACGATTAAAAAGAAAGAAGAAAAAGAACGGGAAATTAAAGATTTAAAGAAAAAGCTAGCTGACGGAGTGACTGACCCGGATGAATACTTAAAAATTGCCAAGAAGGTCGGCTATGAGAATCTTACCCCTGCACAGCTTGAATTTGTTTCATTTCTTGAACAGCGTAAAGCTTTCATGGATAACGGAAAAGAAGTGTTGCGAATCATAGGTGATGGCGCTAAAGGGGCAATTGTTGGTGTATACGATCTTGCCAAGGATACCGGTGAAGGAGCTATTCAATTCGGATGGAATATCGGTTGGACAATTGACAAACTTAACAAAGATCCTCAAAAAGTGCTGGATACAGTTCTGGAATACGACTATCAAGCTGCCTTTCAAAGCATGGTTGACACATTGAAGGATAATTGGGATAAAAAAATGATTCACGGAGATGCATACACGCGGCTACACTATGTTACTTACTTGGGCGGAAGTCTTCTGTTATTGAAAGGCGGAAAGTCTTCTGTCTCAACAGGCTCGAAGGATCTTGCTAAAGTTGGGAAAGCAACTAGTGAAAAGATTAAGAATGGCAATCTATCTGTCAAATCTTATGTTAATGGATACACTCCTGCATTAGAAGGGATTCTACAAGACGCCGGGAATACTATTAATGTTAAAAATACGCCGCTATTAAAGAGATTAGTTCAATCAAAGGATGATTTGTTTACTAAAGCCGCACCTTATACTTACAGAGATGAATACGGAAACCTCAAAACAGTCAACTTGAAAATGGGTCATCTTAAAAACGACAAACATCCTAAAACTGGAGTTCCATATGATAAAGACGGTTTCCCAATTTTCAAACCAAAATTTGATACGAAGATTGATTCTAATCTTTATAAGGAAAGCGATTATTTACAATTTAAAGATGCAACCTTAAAATTAAAGGAAGAAATCGAAACGGATCCTTTACTTAGAAATCAATTCAATGATCTTCAAATCGAGATGATAAAAGCAGGTGAAACACCGGACGGTTATACTTGGCATCATCACCAAGATCCAGGAAGGATGCAATTAGTTGACCAAAAGGTGCATCGGAAAACAGGCCATACAGGAGGCCGACACCTTTGGGGTGGAGGAAGTAAGAACAGATAGGAGTTGGACAATATGACAGAGTGGAGATTTGCCGAAGAGCCAATTGGGGAAACAACTGTTAAAAAAATCGAAAGGGCATTAGATATTAAGTTTCCAAAAGACTACATTACAACTATATTAAACAACAATGGGGCGCGCCCAAGTAAAAAGATATTTGACTTTGAAAATACAAAAGGCGCGGTTTTTAATCGATTACATGGTTTAACTGAGGATAGTTCAAGTTTTATTTTAGAGGTCTTTGAAGATTACCAGGATGGAAGGATGCTTCCTGGGATAGTTCCTTTTGCTTGTGATCCTTTCGGTAACGAAATCTGCTTCGATTATCGTCTGAATAAAGAGAATCCATCCGTAGTTTTCTGGGACCACGAGATTGCATATGAAGATCCAGATAAAGCTTTGAGTCATATATGTGATTCATTTACAGAGTTGGTTAATAAACTATACGAGGAATAAACGGATAAGACCTTTCCCCTTTCTTTTTGAGGAGAAAGCATTAACTGCTATCCGTTATAAAAAAAATAACATATGAAATATTCATACAAATTTAAAGAAGATCCATTTGGTGATTTAGGAATAGTATTGCCAGAAGAAGTCAGTATTTTCTCTGATTTTATTGAAAACATCGCTACAGAAGAACAAGCCAACGAATATATAGATTACATTGAGAAGGTTTCAAAAGGGATATATGAAGATTTTGAGATTGAGTTAAATGCTACAAGTGTTCTCATCAAGAAAGATGTGACAATTGTTGAAAACTCTTTTAGGATAGAAAAACCCTATGAAAACTCAATTGAAACCGATCAATTTAGAGAATTGTTAATAATATGGCGAGATAAAATTCCAGATATATTTAAAGGTTGAATAAAATTAAAACCCTTCTTACATTAAGAAGGGTTTTACATATCGAGGCGGAGATACCATATGGTTGAATGGGATTTCGGAGAGCATCCTGTTAGTAACGAGGAAATTATTGAAGTAGAAAACACGTTACAAGTAAAGTTCCCAAAAGATTATTTAGAATATGTCAAAATCTATTCTGGCGCTACCCCCTCTCCTGAAACTTTTGATCTTGAAGATAGGGAAGGAATTGCATTCGGATACTTACATAGCTTCCATAAAGAAAGTGAATCATATATAGTTAACGTTTCTAATCGTTATCGAGACGGCAGAATGCCAGATAAAGTAATACCGATTGCTGATGACGTGTTTGGCAATGAAATCTGCTTCGATTTTAGAAAAGGACTCAGTAGTCCTTCTATTGTATTTTGGGATCATGAAATGGCATTTGAAGATCCTGAAAGAGCTTTAAGTCCTGTATGTGATTCTTTTACAGAGTTGGTTAATAAACTATACGAGGAATAAACAGATAAAGCCTTTCCCCTTCTATTTGAAGAGAAAGGCTCTTTTTATTTAATACAAGGGATAACTTTGCCCGGTATATGACTAGTGGGAGGTAACCAATGCAAAGTATTAAATGGAGAAAACGACGCACTTTTCAAGAGGCGACAAACAGTCAGATCGAAGAGGTAGAAGAGAAATTAAAAATCAAGTTCCCGACAGATTACAAAGAATTCATTAAAGACCATAATGGATGTTCCCCTATAGATAAAAAGGTTGTTTTATTCCAAGATTCTCGAGAATCAATCAACAATTTACTGAGCATAGGAGATCCTACTCGGCCAATTGATCTCCTTAGTACCATTGATAATGTTAAAGACCGGTTAGTTGATAAGATCATACTTTTGCTACAGATGCAGGGGGAAACCTCTTTTGTTTTGATTACAGAATGTCTGCTCAAGAACCCGTAATTGTTTTTTGGGATCATGAGATAGCTTATGAAGATAAGGAAAGTTCCATTAGCTATGTTTGTGATTCATTTACAGAGTTGATTAATAAACTATACGAGGGATAAACGGATAAAGCCTTTCCCCTTCTTTTTGAGAAGAGAGTATTAAAAGGTGGAAAGCCCTTCTCGTTATGAGAGGCTTTAATTCGGTGGAAAAATGAAATGGATAATAAAAATAAAGAATTAATTAATTATTTCTTTAAGGTTATTGGTGATGAACGATTTATACGAATTTTAGAGAATTTCTCTAACGGAGAAGGTTATGGTATAGAGAATGTCTGGTGTGTATTTGCTGATGACTACGAAGAGTGGGAAGAAGATTACTTTGGAAATGAGGGTATAGCTTTTTATTTCGATTACCCAGCAGTCGAAGAAGATGAAGAAGTCATATTAGATTACGAAAATTTCTATAATTATTTAAATGAAATTGTTGGTCAATATGTAGAACGACACCCAGACAATAAATTAGAAGTAGAAAAATATATGGAAACCATTAAAGAGAAATATAATATTAAGCTATAAGGAAAAGCTGAATATTTCTATGTTGTACATTGTTATGTTATTTTGAAGCCCCATGAAATTTCTAAGGGGCTTTGTTCTATTTCAAGAAGGTTCTGCTTCAGCAAATGGTAAGGGTTATAACTGGACATAATTTATTCGGGGATAATGCAGTAGTCAATAAAAACACAGAGGATTCCAACTATATTGTCGCAATCCCATATAAAATTAAAAAATCTATTAAAGAAACAAGTGCAATTACCTTAGTATTTGATAAAGAAAAAGATTTTTTAAGATATCAAGAACTCATTGTTGAAAATCAAGATTCTTCTTCAGTTACCTACAGATATTATATTGATAATGAAGAGACTGCTACGGGGACTACACCAATTTCAGAAGGTGAGATTTCTGCACAAGGATGGTTAAGCTGTATGAACACTTGCTTAGCAAACCAAGGGCTAAGTAACTGGGCTATTGGAGTCTTCGCAGCATTATGTGGGGCTACCTGTGGCACGATCATCCTTTGCGCTGCTTGTATGAAGGACCTTTATTGGTATATAGCGTACAGATTATGAACTGCTTAGAAGATTGTGGGCCCAATAAATAACTAAACGAAATAAAGAAAGCCAAATATCCTTTGGGTACTTTGGCTTTCTTTATTTTTCTATTTACAAATGATAAAATTCTTCAAAAGAAACCAAGGGAGGTCTCCCTATTGCGATTAAACATATATACAATTATTTTCATTATTCTTGCTATAGCATCTAATTTAATTTCTATATTCGTATTTCATCAAGGTATTTTAGCGTATGTTCTTGCCATTATCTTTTTATTAGCCGCTGGATATTCTACAAAATTCACTAAACCCAAAGATCAAAATAAACCAAATTGACTAAAAAAGAGGGAGAAGAAAATTAATCTTCTTCTCTCTTTTTTTATGCCTTTTCCATACCTCATCAAGAATAAAAGCAACGATAATAACAACAACTAAAACAATTAATGTCACAGTGAAAGAAAAATTTTCTCTCACACTTACCATTAATAATGCCCCTAAAGTTCCAAATACAAAACTCATTAGTAATTTCACTGTAAAATCCATACCTTTCTTAATTTCCACTTAATTCAATTCAAAATTTAAACAAAAAATCCCAATAAGAGGTATATTATATACGGGCCCATATAACCAAAGAAGGGATGTTTTTTGAAGAAAGGTAGTATAAAAATTGTATTAGCTTTAGTAATGTCTTTTGTTTTGTTGATTCCTACGAACAGTATACTTGCTGCTCAACAAAATAACAATGAACAGAGCAAAGATATTACAGCACCAATAGTTCCAACAACTTTTTCTCAAAATGATATTACAACTTGTTCTTCAAACCAAGAGTCTAATCAAAATATAACTATCCAACGGCTTCCCGGCGATTATTTAAATTCATGCAAAATTGTTGCTACCAAAAAGTATGATAATGTGAAATATACAGATTGGGAAAATAAAATTATTCCAGCAATATAAAGTCTTCAAAGAAAGGCAAGAACAGAGCCTCGGTAGCACAAAATGTTGGTTCCTTTTGGTGTTAGCACAATTCAACAAAAGCTTAACTCCAGGTCAGGTTTTCAAGTTTACGAATTCTAAACTAACAGCAAAAATCCAGAGCTTTATCAACCTGAATTACCTTTGTCCTAAAGGAGTATACTTTGGTGATTAGGAGTGATTGTCTAATGGGCGTTACACAAGAAAATAAAGTAATTGCTAGAACAGTTTTAGGAGCTTTTGGAGGAAAACCGAAAATTACGAAATATTGGGACAATAACAAGAATAGCAGCATAGATATTTTATCGGTTAGTGACCAGCCTCAGGAAGATATCACGTCGTACTCAACTCTAGGCTTGTCGGATCATTCTATTAATTATGAGGTGAATGGCACCCCGTTACGGATAGAAATCGTAGCTGCAATGGAGTCAGTTTCAGACATATATGCTAATGTTTTATCAACTTGCGTCTTTAATATAATCAACTCAAATTTCTCTTGTGCACCAGGTGTTATTTTTAAAGATGTGATTAGTATGTATGATCAGGAAACCGATATGAAACATGTGATGTTCGTTCCCCCATTTCTCTGGGAGGAAGATTTAGAACTACTTGAATTTAGCAACAAAAGTGTTACTTGGCTAATGGCTATACCTATATCAGAAGGAGAATTGTAAATAGCTGAACAATACAGTCCAGACCATTTACAAGATCTTTTGGAATCAAAGCAGATTGATATCTTTGATATAAAGAGAGAATCTGTTGCTTAAATAACATTAATTCAAAATTGATGTTTTATTTAATAAAGAAGAGTACTATACAAGTCCCTCTTAATGGGGGCTTATTCCAACCAACCATATAAAAAAGAGAGGAAGTACCATGGATGAAAGTTATGATTTCTTAGACGAATTAGAAAATTTTTTAGGTGGAACATTTCATCAAGATATCCAATCGCCTGAACACGCATTAGACGAATTTATTGAGGAAATTAGTAGAGCAGGTTTGCTATTTACAGTAGAGTATTGCGAAGAGTTTCTAAATAGCAATCTAACTGAAGAAGAAAAGGAAGACATTATAAAGTGTAATACAGAAATATATTTCCCGGCAATTGGATTACCACCAAAAGAATGGTTGAAAAGTGTAATAGAACAACTAAAAGAAGCTATTTAAAAGAAACACTGAAAGGCCCCCATTTTATGAGAGGGCCTTTTTAATTCAAAGATGCTTCGGTTTCGCTATCTCTTTGAGGGCCATAAAGCCGTCAGCATGAGAAGTCAAAGAACAAAACATGTAAAATGGATTTAAATGAAATTAAACATATCCGCTGTGTACAATAATTCATACATACTTTAATCAATAATTTGTGTATTACAGTTGTTAAAAATAAAGACCCTCTTCAATATAAGAAGAGGGTTGTTTTTTCTAATTTTTGTGTACCTTTTTTCTTTCTATTACAAAAGATACAATGATGAGAACCAGAGCAACTGTTATATAAGGAGTATCATTATTTATATTTAATGTAAAAGATACAATGATGTAGAGTACTAATAACCCCACTAGGATGTAATTAATAATTTTATGCATTTTGATCACCCTGAATCTTTATTCTTTTTTAAATCATAGGAGTACAAGTCCATATGCTTCCATATTATTGGTTTGTTGCAATTCTTTTGGCTGTCTTTATAACCCGGTATATTAATTAAGTACATTCTTTTTTCAATTGCCATAAAGCTTACACCAAACTCATATGACAAAAGTAAATTCTTCATCAATTTTATTCAGCAAATAATTTTATGTTGCATTCTTCTAAGGTTTCAGTATCACAGGAATTACAAATAGTTGCTGATCATTTTGAAGGAGGCACCTCTTTTAAAATTTGGCTTATAGACTTATTTAAATACACATTCAGTATATGGAATACTACTATTATTACTTTTTTCCTAACTCTACCCATGGATGTTCATAGATCTAAAAAACGGCTTAGAACCTTTGTGGAATGAATGGGCACGCAAATAACAAATACACATTCTTTAGGTAAAAAAAGGCCCTTTAACAGAGGGCCTTCCTTTATTTCAATAATGCTTCAAGTTTTGCTCTCGTATCGGTCCATAGTTTCCATCAACAGAAAGAAAGCTCATGCATCTGCTGTTTTCGGACCATAAATGCCGTATATGCCGTTATTCTTTGCTCCTTTATCTTGGTAGAAGTATAGTACAGCCTGTGCTTTTTGAATTTTCTTTCGTTTTGTTTTCGCTCATGTTCATTAGCTCCTTTGAATTTAGGATTAAATGATTTAGACCAACAAAAAAGACAACCACAAAAATGGTTGTCTAGTGTATAATTATTCCTGTACATTTGCACGGCTAACTCAAAGGTGGACTGCTGGCTAAATCCCCTGAAAGGGGGTGATGCCTTGTGTCAACATTTCAAGCTCTTAGTTTAATGCTTGCGTTTGGGATGTTTATTCTCGCTTTGTTGACGTATTTAGACAAAAAGAAATAGACCACCCTTTGAGGCCTAGGAAACTTCTAGGGTAGGTCCATATCTAAATACACCTATAACCAGCGCTCCAAGAAGGAGCCAGCATTTGTACCAGCCGGAGTGTTGCCGCACTCCGGTATTTTTTATTTTATGCATTTCTTTTGAAAGAAATACATATTTCTATTTCACCCTAGTTGGATTACTTCTAACGTAATCTTACCACATTTTTTCTTGAATATCTCGTGAGAGTTTCGTCATTTTTTACGCAAGCTTTTCGTAATCTGTTTCGTGATTTTGTAAAAGTGATTAGAATGTAGATTTTAACTGCTCAGGAACATCGAAGTCCTCAAAGGTAAATGGTACCATTTCCTTTCCTGTAATTTTAGCAGAATCAAAGCCCACATCATAAAAGATGACTCGTTCAGTGCCACGCCCTGAAGATGCGTCATCCAGAACAGCTTGTAAAGTGAAGTAAAGACCATTTCCCTTTTCACATAGTCCATCATAATAAGAACAAATTGAGGAGTCACTTTATAAAAAGTGGCTATCCCTGTTCCGTTTACTCTAGTCGTTTTATGCCCTGTCATCCGACGCCCCCATGATATTGACCTCGGATTTATTTTTCTCCACGTTGGCTTCAAACGTTTTATAAGGGCCATTTCTTCTCCATCAAGAAACAACCTGCCCTCTTTAACAGAAATAGTGTTTTGCGCTTTTAATGCCATTCTTATTTCACGTTCAAGAACGTTGCATGACGACCCCAAGAAAATTTGAATTCATACTCTTCCTCTTCGACTTCGTTTGTCTCAGATAGCACAGTTTTTTTTTTCAATTCTTTAATCATTTCCTGCTTATCAGAAACGAACATGATCTTTTGTGCCCTTATAATTGCAACATATTGGATTTGTATTTGGTTCCAAATCATATCGACAGGTGAGCGATCCTTAATTTCTTCCATTATAGAGAGTGTGTCTTTAGGTAAGAATTTAGAGAAGAAACCATGAGTCACAGCGTTTTGATTTCTCAGTGGAGCTGCACCACCTTTATTTCCTAATGCATTTTTATTTCCAAGCGGTGCTCTTCCTCCCTTATTTCCTTTTGCATTTTTGTTCCCTTTAGGTGCGCCTCGACGTAAAAGAGCGCTCCCTTTTATTTTTTCTTCCCATTTATCGTTTGTTTTCCATTTTCGGACAGTGCTACTTGTTACGTTTAATTGCTCAGCAATGTCTTTTAACTTCTTACTCCCGCCGCTCTCTTCCCACAAACGAAAAGCTTTGTCTCTGCGTGGATCTCGTGGTCTTGGCATTACATCTTACCCACCTCCGGACCTCATGTTTGAGTTTGTGTTTGTTTTAATAGTTTTTGCTGATGTATCTGCTATTACACCTTTAGACAAAATATTCATTTTCTCTTATTTAGACTTAAATCTATGTCGAAAATTATTGTTTGACATATCTTATACTAACTCCACTAAAAGAGGTGATAACATGTCAAATGGTTACAATAGCTCCTTCGTGTTAGTTGTGGTGTTGTTCATCCTGTTAATCATTGTGGGTGCTTCATTCCTTTATTAGTCTTGAAATATTTTAATCTACTATTAAAGGAGGTAACTATATGGGAAACACAAATGGTTATGGTAGCACCTTCGCATTAATCGTAGTGCTATTCATTCTATTAATCATTGTTGGTGCTGCATTCCTCTATTAGTCTTTGGCACTTTAATCCAAAGCGGCCTTTTGGATTTCACCTCCCTGTACGAAGACGCCATAAGAAGTTTTTATGGCGTTTTGCTATGTTATTAACAACGCTCTTAAATTGCCAAAATAGGAGAGACAATAAAAAGAGAGGCCACTTTAAAACCTCTCTTTTAATTAATTGTTTTCGGAAATCCCTAACAACAAGGTTTTCCGCAATACTTATGATGCTCAGTGACAGGATCGTAACTTGAGTAACTATGCGGAAAGTAATGAACATGCTCATAATGTTGATGATTCACGCTAGTTGTATGCTGCGGATGAATGTGAGGAACAATTGTATTTGAGAACGTATGATGTTCACAACACTTAGTCGGATGCACAATTGGAGGTAAAATTTTGCAATGATGCATATTTTCTTCTCCCTTCATTATTTTTTATCTGTTATAAACTATGTTCAGAAGCATCTAATAGTACTATTACAACCACCTTATTTACTGCTCCATGAGGATTTATCAAACAAAATCATGCACATCACAACAAAAGCTGTATAGATTACTTATTAGAGCAACTCTCCACATAAATATCCCATCGCTCTGCCCCACGTTTCTCCAACTCTTTATGATCAACGTGGGGTTTTATTATGAAAAGCGCTCTTCAATATGAATAGAACCCATTTTTCTTGGAAATAATCCTCCTACGAACGAATGCACCCGTTATTAGTGAATTCGCTCTAAAAGCCTCGTTTGATAGAGCACATTCAACCCTTATCATCATCAAACATGAGGCTTTATTTTGTTTTTGTCGGGAATATTAATTTTTACGCAATACTGCTGGTGTTTTATCACCCGAATTAACTGTATAAAACCTCCCAGTTGAGTTGATCCTCGCTTATCGCTGGGGGATTTTCTCATTCCATGAATGTAGTGGTGACGCAGGAATAATCCGCCGCGCCGATCCTGCCTCCCATTTTACACTACAGATTTATTCAGATTCAACAAGCGCTCAAAGTGGCAATCTTGGCATAAATGGCTGATGAACTCATCTTTCATTTTGCGTACAGTTTCCCTTGAAATGCCAAGATGAAGACCTATTGCACGATAACTCATCCCCTCCATCATGCAATCATAAATAACTTTGTGCTGCTCCCCTTTGATCTTTTCTGCCCCCAACTCAACCGCATAGACTCGTTCTTCATAATACTTAAGACGTTTGAAAAGACGTTCCTCTCTCATTCCATTTGCCGCAATTCTGCCTGACTCTTCCCGGGACTTCCTTTTGGCATAGCTGATTCTAATCCATATTGTGCAACACTCCAATTCTTCATGGGAATTACTGAACCATAGAGTACCCTCTGCAATCGATGAACCTCTTTTACCATCCAGTGATAGCTATTGATAAGATTTTCAATGTCTTTTCGATTCATGGATATGTCCTCCTTTTTAACGAATAAAAAAGAACACCAAACAAACAGCGTAAATGCTGTAAGTTCAGTGTCCGCAGGCTTTCCATCTTGGACTAAGAAACAATTTGGTAATCCCTTTTATACTCGGTAGAATCATTTTGGTTTAAGTCTTCTCGCATAGCAGACAACAATAATTTATATTCTTCCTTAGAATCCTTCCCTGGACTTTTAACTGCTTTAAAAAAATTATCTGCTGCATCACATACCTTATCTGATCCCCAAAGTGACAATTTATCATAAGTCTCTAAAGCTAGCGCTCTCACCTTTGATTTATCTGCATCTTCCACTCTATCTGTAATAAAGAATTGAAGTCCCTTGCACAAATCTTCGTATATCTCCCTTTTACGTTTAAGCATCTCTAAACGTTGTTGTGATTCTATGCTTACTTCTGATTTAATAGCTTCTAATTTTTTTGCTCCAAAGTAATAAACACCAAAGCCCACTAATATTGTAGCAGAAGCATTTATTAATGCATTTATTAACCCTGCTTCTAAAGCTGAATTCATTAAAAAAGTCACTCCCATTTAATTGATATAAAAATTTATATAGACAACCATTCAAATCTATCGCAAAACTAATACTCAAACCTGCAATATTTTAATGCTGAAGGACAATAAATTTCTAATGGTTTATCTATAAGAGAATTATCAATATTTTTCCATAACACTCTGTATTCTTTTTGATTTTTATATCTAATATCTTTAATTAGACCTGGGATTATATTAAAATTAGGGTCTTTAGCTTCGAATTTTAGTTCTCGATCAGTTAAGTATGTACATTTAGCAGCAGTCAATAAAAATTTCTTTTTCCTTAACATGCATTTGTTTAGTTCGGTTAAAAATTGAGGGAAGTTTTCTATAATAAGACATGATCCCCCAAACTCTTTTTTAACATAATCATCATACTCCTCACAAAGACAATAGACGTAACAGTTATCATCTACCTCTTCAGTAATAAAATTACCCCCTGTGAGTTGGATATTACTTACTCCTTCAAAATTAAAAAATTGACTCAAATGAGCACCAAGAGGTGTATTCAAATCATTATCGGTAAATATATGTGAATTAAGAGTGACGTTCTTTGAAGCATGTCCCTCTAAATCATCTCCAATCACACTTCCATGTCGACTTTCAGGATAGTTATTTAAATGATTAACAAAAATCTTCTTTGTTGTTTCCAATTTTCTTAAAAAACATGGTTTCATAAATTTATATGCTTTGTGGGGTACAGTAATCGACCTCATTCTAAAAACTCCCTTTTATTCATGATTATAATCACAATTCCATTTTATTTAAATTTTCACACTATCATTCCATTCCTTCAACTTATTTTACTCACTCTACTGAGTATTTAAATTCTAAGTTTAATACCGAAATGTAGTATACAATTACAATCCATATCACAGAGTAACCGTTCACAAATAATTAACATTTATTTACAAGGAAAAACTTAACTAATGGTGAACTATACTAATGCACACAAGAAAATTAAAGGAGTGTTTTAGAATGAAATTAAGAAAATCTGTAGCATCCCTGCTTGCGGTCTCTGCTTTATCCTTCTCTATTGGTGGTATAGCATCTGCTCAAGAATCAGTTCAATCTAATCAACCCATGCATTTGAATTCATTATCAGAAGATGCCCCTTTTAAAACGATGGCTAGAAGCGTAACTATTAACGTAGGCAAATCTTATCCAATCGATGATAATGCTTCTTGGGCTGTCGTTGTTAAGGGGTCTCAGTATGTCGAAGTATCTGGTCGTGAAATTATTGGTTTGAAAGACTCAGGTAGTAATAAAGCAGAAGTTTGGATGTATAAATCAAACGGTGCTTTATTAGGAGCCCTTTATGTTACAGTTAGAAAATAGGATCTAAGAGCCTCTTTATAGAGGCTTTTAATTATATTCAATTATTAAAAACATACAGAGTTCTAATAATCCCAACTTCTAACCGGTTAACTGTTCACTTACAACCAGTTTCATGCTTATTTATGTTAATAGTAATGTTTCCTTAATTTATCCCCTCACCTTAAACCCAATCTCATGATCAACCCGCGCAAAGCTCCCCCTTTACAGTTTGAATAACAGTTTTACCGTGCTCAGGAGCATCTAAGACATGTGCTGTACCTTGATTCCCATCTAAAACAATGATCTTAACTTTTCCTGGATCAATTTTCTGCTGAATAGTGAAGTCTTTTTTGATGTTTATTTCTCTTGGATTGTACACTCAAAGGTCCCCCCTGTGTTTTGATAGAAGTACCAGTTCATATCGAGAACACTGAGGCTAAGCGCTTCGGTGTGTTTTATTTTTAGGCAGAAACCTCTTTTAACATGATTTCCACCCTCGGCTCTTCGCTATAAAACTTACTGACTTTCAAATCCACCACCTGATTATCATCTTTGTATATCAACTGATTCAAAGCACTTTCACACCCTTTACATAGTTATCAACATCAGGCTTTGTAGTAGGCCGCAAAAGACCATTTTCAGCTTTCTCTTTCTTCTTTTTTGAGTTTGAAACTGACTTAGGCATTGGTCTGTACACTTTGAAACAGGACCAGTAATAATTGTTTCTGGTCGATGCTGAGACGCAACCAAAGCTACATACTGCTTAAAATACTTTGATTTCGCTGGATTTCGCATATGCACCTTCCCATTTCTCGTATTGATCCACGCGGCTGTCCTTGCGCGACTGGCTCTCCATAAACAGTGAACTTAATGCAATCCAACTATTCTTTACCTCCCGTCAAGCTGTTCCCATAGCTCAATTTCTTTTTCTATTCTCGGTGCGGAGAGTAAAATTGCCAGCAGAGACACGACTGCTTTAAGCACTCAGCATCCGCTCCATTTGCTTTATTTTTTCCTCAAGTAAACGGATTGTTGGTGTAAGATCTTTACCTTCAGTTGGATTTGAAGGTCCAAATATATAAAGTCCACCAATTACTTTCACATTCGTTTCCTCCTTCATTCCCAATCATCTAACCTATGATTTAATTGCATTCGATCGCCTTTAATAATCACTATGTAATCACGACACATCTGGTGAATCCGTGAACCAAGAGCATCGTCTATATCCAAAATCTCATCGACTGTTAACTCAGAAGAAATCAGCAAAGGCTTATGATTCAAGTATCGATAATTAATGACCGACTGGATTTGTTCAACCTGCCAATCGGTTGCCCTTGGATGACCGTTTATTGGTTTAAATAAGTCATCAATGAATAGAACTTCGATCTTTCTCATGGCATCGAGTTTTACAACTAAGTTGTCAAGTTATGCCAGCAATACTTATGATAATCTTCTGGAATCATGGTACTTGCAAGGAAAGAAAACTGCTCCTAAACCCGTTTAATCTAAACACAAAAGAACCGCAACTGGCGGTTCTTTTAGTATATATTCCTATTTGACTTCATTATTATTGGACAGTACCATAATCAAAATCAATATCTTTCTTGTCTAAATCTCCCTCAAAATTTTTAGCATAAGTCATTGTTAAATGTACGCTTTTATCTATCCACCAAGTTCCATCATCAGTATTAGTATCCCAAGTAACATCTATATCTCTTCCCAAATTCTCAAAAAACACCAAATTTCCAACAGATACTGTTTTTCCGTTGATTTTGTAATATATTAGAACAATTTTCTTATCAAATATACCTGTCCCGTGCTTTACGATTGTTAAACTATAAGGCTTATTAGGACATTGCTCTTCAAGTATAACTTCAGAATTTAAAAATAAAACATAACAAATGAATAGAATTGGTACAATCGTTAACCTTTTTAATACTTTTTTATTGATATTTAACCTCTTCAACATAGTCCTCCCTTTTTAACAATCCATTTCATTTGGGATACACCCCCATCATCGAAGGTATTTCCTATGAAAAATGATTTTGAAGCTCATAGGAACCCTTACATGACAGGGTTTTTGTTGTTTTTTCATTGTCTATTAAGATCTAAATCAAAAAAAGCTATAAAAAATAAGGAGTGATACATAATTATACATGACTAATATGTATCACTCCTTTAGTTTTTGTTCAATAATCGCCCCCGATAGTGTGATAAGAAATAGCAAAAGAACTTGCTATTTCTCAAATACATCCACCAAATGTTCAATGTTAGTTTGTTTTTCATACATACTAATAATAAAAGTAAAACCTTATTAAAACTTTACAAGACAAACTGAATCGACTATAGTCTAATTAGACTAAAATATTGATGTAAAGAAGTGAAAAATTAGATGATAAAGTCTTTTTTAATGTTGGGGCAGTCGAATATGGCGGGCCGTGGATTTTTGAATGAAGTAGACCCGATCTATAATGAAAAAATAAAAATGCTGCGCAATGGACAGTGGCAGATGATGACAGAGCCGATTAATTACGACCGTCCGGTTTCCGGCGTTGGCCTGGCGGCATCTTTTGCAGATGCTTGGTCGAAAGCTCATCCTGATGAAGAAATTGGCTTGATCCCTTGTGCCGAAGGTGACAGTTCATTGAATGACTGGCATCCGGAAGGCATCCTTTTTCAGCATGCTTTGTCCGAAGCCCGCTTCGCCCTCCGGTCCAGTCAAATTTGTGGAATCCTTTGGCACCAAGGTGAGAGTGACAGTTATCGTTCGCTACATGAAACTTATTACGAGAAATTAACTCTTATCATCGAGACGCTAAGAAACGAGTTGGAACTTGATGAGGTACCGTTGATTATTGGAGGGCTTGGTGACTTTCTTGGAAAGACCGGTTTTGGACAGCACGCGACTGAATTTCGACAGGTTAATGAACAATTGCTGCGTTTTGCTAATGAACAACAGAATTGTTATTTTGTTACTGCAGCAGGTTTGACTGCGAATCCTGATGGCATTCATTTAGACGCAGCTTCACAACGCAAATTCGGTTACCGCTATTTCGAGGCTTTTTCGAAAAAGTACCATATCCTGAAACCCATTTCGGGAGAGGAGCAATCGCTGAAAGTGAATGGTGACTATTCTAAAACAGAACAGATTTACCTTCATAGTATGGATTTGGCTTCGGGTAAAATTACGTACGCGGAATTTGAGGCGCGGATGGCGAAGGTGATGAAACCATGATTCCCTTACTTATCCTTGGCTTGCTAATCCAAAACCCCGGAGCTCACGGCTATGAACTTTTGGCCTTAATGGAAAAACGTCATTACAAATACATTGTTAACTTCACGAAAGGTTCATTTTATTACAATCTGCAGCAGCTTGAAGAAAAGTGTTTTATTGAACAGATTGAGCAGAAACCCTCAACCAGCGGGCGTGAAATCCGTAACTACAAAGTCACAGATTCGGGAAGGGCAGAATTCGAAAAATTAATGATCAAATACGGCGCCAAATCGGAATATGTGAACCTGCAATTTTATGGGGCGTTACTCTTTGCAGATGAATTCGACAAAAATAAATTACTGGATCTGATCCAATCACAAATCGATCAGACTAAAACTCGAATCGAGCTCCTTGATGAATACCTGTCCATCACTCAAGAAATTCCCGGCACAATCGATTACTTTCGCCGTATGAACGAAAATTCCCGTTCACATCACTTGGTTAATTTAGAGTGGTTTGAAAAATTGAAAGCAGAAATAGAATCAACTATTGCAGAATAAAAAAATGCAAAGTTAAAAATAAGAATATTAGTTACCTACATATAAAACCTGTGTCGTAGATATTTAGTAACATCTTTTATACAGGTTTTATACTCCTTCTTTAATTAAACCAGTAATAGGGTTGTCAGCACTTGCCCCCAACAAGAGCAAGTGAATCAGCTCCGTGTTCTTCTTTTTCAATCGCTAGCCGTTAGTTTAATTAGAATTCAAATAATCCAAGACGCGGTGAACTCTTTCGCTGACTGAGCAATCGCCTTCAATTTTTAACACTGGACAAGATAAATCTGCCATCCAATGTTCATGCAAAGCTCTACTTCTGACTTCCATTCCAGCAGTATCATATAAAGAAGCCCACTCTAAAAATGCTTTTGATTGTTCATATTTACTGCCACCGGCTAACACTTCATTTCCATAACGCTGAAATTCCCTATGCCTTAATCTCTCAAGCCGTATATCTTGTGGAATCCATAAGAAGACGACAAGGTCAAAATAACTTTTTAGATTATCGCCCCAGCCACACACTGCACCAGAAAGAATCCATTTCTCATTTATTGTTAAGTCTTTTTCAAGCAACCTTTTTCTTTCAGGAATTTCTCTTTTTTTAGTGAATTTATCTAACCAATAGTAATCATCAGTATCGAGATGCGTATGAGGCAAACGCTTTGATAATGCAGCACCTAATGTAGACGTTCCGGCACCAGAGGCTCCCAATATGTGAATATTTTTTTTCATACTTCCCCCTCCTTATTAAGCAACCAAACTCCCTGTTGCATAAGGTACTTACTATTATTTTGACATAAATCCCTAAAGACCTTTACTTTTCTAGAGAAATCCAGATGCGTGTTAAAATCATCATACTTACGAAAACAGTCATTATTAAACGGATTCATATTCCATCTCCTTAGACGCATTTTTCTATGAAAAAAGTCTTAATTTCCATATAATATTTAAACGAATCCAATTTTTAGATTGTCTTCTTTAAGGAGGTTTTTCATCTTGAGGTATACAAACAGTCATTTAGAGGATTGGATTGAAAACTTATACAGACAGCGGAATTTATAACATATGCTTGGACAGCCGAAAAAACCGAATTGAACAATAGTATGATTTTGCTCATGAATTTTGCCATATATATAGACATGAAGGCGATAAAAAAACAATGCCTGCAACTTGGACTGATTATTTGGATTGGCAGTCCAATTATTTTACATATCACTTTTGCATTCCAACTTTCATGTTGCGTAATATTAATCTTTCGTACATACAATCACATGCAATTGAAAATGTAGCTTGGTTATTTAAGGTATCCCCTTCATTTGCTAAGAAACGTTTGAGCATTTATTACAGGAAACTGACTCAACATTTATTTAATCAAACAGTTACGGGAAATCTGTGCACCCCCCTTTTGTAATTAATAATGAAATCCTCATGCATTTGCGTGCATTGAAAAAAACAAAAAAAGACGTCTCCCTTCACGATCCGATCGGGCAGGATAAGGAAGGGAATGAAATAAGCCTGATTGACGTTTTGAAATCAGAAAACGAAGACGTGATAGATACGATCCAGCTCAATATGGAGCTTGAAAAAGTGAAACAATACATTGACATTTTAGATGACCGTGAGAAGGAAGTGATTGTCGGGCGGTTTGGACTTGATTTGAAGAAGGAAAAAACGCAGCGAGAGATTGCCAAAGAACTCGGTATCTCACGCAGCTATGTATCGCGGATAGAAAAGCGGGCGCTGATGAAGATGTTTCATGAGTTTTATCGGGCAGAGAAGGAAAAGCGGAAGAAGGCGAAGGGGAAATAATGCAGAAGAGGCCGGATCTCATATTCCGGCTTTCTCTATTTCATTAAAGTTTTTTTAAAAAGAAAATAGAGAAAAAATATATAAAAGAGTGATGAAAATCAGTTTTGTCATCACTGATAAACTCTTCGAGAAAAGCGTCTGGATCATAGCAGATGGCTTCTCTCTTATGGGGCGTTACTTCCCTCCATCAAGCGATTCTAAGCCGGACGTTCTAAAAGCTCTCCTGAGAAAATCCTTAGATCGGTATACTTCAGTACATTCCTAGTCACTGCTTTCTTTATAGAGGCCTCATCTATGCTGTCGATACCCTTACATATATGACTATCACAATGAGAGGACTTTTAATGAATATGAAGAATCAGTTAAAAAACATTGGTTAGCAGCAGTTCGTTTTAAAGAACTACTCATTTTATTTCTTCTTCAATTAAATCACTGATCGTTTAAGTACAATTCTTCACAATCTCTTCTGTTGACTCCAATCCCTAATAAGTGCTCCTCCAGTACGGTGACACATATAGAGGGACGAGAAAATTTCATTAAAACTGCCCATCCGATGGCGGGCAGCTTAATTATTACCTCTCCTGTTCCTTTATCACCCTCTCAATCCCATATAAAATCAGTTTCAAGCCAAACTCAAATGCTCTGTCAGTCCCCATCAACTCAAACAGCCCGTTCGTAAACATCCTCCGGAATAATCCCGCATCTGTCTCGCTCATGGAATCAAGAAGGCGTATCATCTCCTCCCCCGGATGCTCTTCTTGGTCCTTTAGGATAGCAGTGACATTGCGCTCATGCTGATAATCGTCTAAAACGAAGTAGAAGACATAGTTTACAAGCGTAGTAACCACTTGCATTTTCTGCTCTTGCTTAAGTGGTGTTGATTCCACGCAGAGTAACATTCGGTTCGTGAATCGGATGATGTCCGGTTCATGGGGCAGCGTCATCATCATGAGCTGCGTAGAGCAAGGATATCGGCTGAGCACGTTCCGTACCGTTATCGCAAGCCCCATCAGCTGCTCCTTCCAGTCTCCCTCGGAGCGGAACTCCTCCAGAATCATACTCGATACTTGGTTAGCCAGACGCTGGTAAAGCTTCTGTTTGCTCTTGAAATACCAGTACAGAGAGGGAGCCTGAATCCCTAGCCTGTTGGCCAATCGTCTCATGCTGAATGTTTCGATGCCTCCCTCCCCAAGAAGTTCCCACGAGGTTTCTAAAATCTTTTCCTCTGAAATCTGAGGCTGCTGCTTTTTCATATTATCCGTCCTTTTATCTAACAGTGTAAGTTTTTCTTTACAGGTTTATAAAATGATGATACCATCTAACACTGTAAGACTCAAACTAACAGTGTTAGATTAAATATAAACAAGAAAGAAGTGAAATATAATGGATACAGAAAACCTCTATTATTTTGAAAAAGCACCGATCGCAAAAGCTGTTGCTCACTTCGCTATACCGATGATGCTAGGTACATCAATGAGTGTCATATATTCCATTCTAAATGCCTTTTTCCTTGGTACACTCCACAATACCGCCATATTAACCGCACTCGCATTAACCTTGCCGTTATTTGCAATCATTATGGCGCTAGGCAACTTGATTGGCATGGGCAGCGGTACATTCATCTCCCGTTTGCTCGGGGAGAAAAAATATGATGATGTAAAGCATGTATCCTCATTTGCCTTTTACAGCAGTTTAGTTCTCGGTCTTATTGTGATGGCAGTGGGTCTCCCTTTAATCGATCCAATTGTTCATGGCCTGGGGGCAACATCTGACTCCTTCGGCTTCACGAAGGACTATGTCATGGTTATGCTTATTGGTTCACCTTTCGTCGTATTATTTTTCACGCTGGAGAATATCGTGCGCTCAGAGGGTTCAGCAATCACGTCGATGACCGGTATGATTCTCAGTGTTGTTGTAAATATTATGCTTGATGCGTTAGTCATCTTCGTATGCCATTGGGGTGTAATCGGAGTTGCGTCTGCTACCGTCATTTCCAACTTGGCTGCGAGTTCATTCTATGCCTTCCACATGGGATATAAGAGCCAGTTCTTAACTGTCTCCGTAAAGTGGTTCAAGGTTGGCCTGGATATTCTGAGCAATGTATTAAAAATCGGCATTCCGGTCTTTATTATGAGTATTTTTTTGGGGGCAATGTCTCTTATCTTTAATCATTTTCTTGTCGAATATGGGGACAAAGCCGTTGCTGCATACGGAATTTCATCCCGCTTATTTCAATTTCCTGAATTTATTTTGATGGGACTATGTGAAGGGGTCGTACCGTTAATTGCATTCTCTTTTACAGCGGATAAATTACGCATGAAAAATACCATTGGATTTACATTAAAAGCGATTGTGACGCTAGCAGTAATGTTTGGCGTTATCGTCTATTTAATTTCCGACCATCTAATAGGTTTATTTACAAATGACCCGCAATTAATTAAAATAGGCAGCTACATTCTACATGTTACGTTTTTATCCATATTTATTACAGGGATGTCCTCATTATTTACTGGTATCTTCCAAGCTACCGCGCAAGGAACGGCCGCTTTTGTTATGTCATTTATTCAAGGAATTACTCTGATTCCTGTATTGTTCATCGCCAATCAGGTGAACGGCTTTCATGGGGTGGTTTGGTCACTTGTCATTGCAGATACAGTCGCATTCCTTGTAGGTGCCATCATGCTTTATGCTTTGAGGAACAAATTGCAGCCTGAATTGAATAGTTAAGTGCTAGTAAACATATGACATTTAAATCCGTATTGTAAACTAATCAAATATGTAAAAAAAGATAGTTTAGCCCTCATAATCGGCTAAACTATCCCCTTCTCAAATCCTCCCACTTTATTATTAATGTGGTTTAGAAGAATTGAACCCGCACGAGTTATTCCGCTCACTATCATTGATTATGAAGCTTATATATTAAAAAATGGTGAGCTCAAAACAGTAAACGTCGGGCTTTTTTACTCTCTTCCTTTTAAATACACGATTAGAATCATCAAAAACAATAATGATATTTACACAAATTGCGATTTACGCAAAAGTCACCACTCCTCTTTTCATGGACAGAAAAAGAGGAGCAAACCTATGTCTGCGTCTTAACGTTTTTCTTTGCACAACGTCTAGTATCTTCTTTGGAAACCATAACGTCCATTTCTTCTATGATGAGATGAATTTTTCTGTAAGAAATTCAGCTAGTCTTACTAAACCACATGAAGAAATTGTTTACTCATTATGTCCTTTGTCATTTCAGTTATTCAACTATTGGTGTAAGTGAACTACCAGCCCATACCTCTCCCTTATTAAGGGTCCAGCTGTCATTATAAAAATTAGACCCACCTTTATTAACCGAAGGGCTGTGAACCTCATCCCAAGTTAGAAAGTACACGGTTTTCGGATATTTTTGTTTGACTGTATTAAGAAACACAGCATAATCCAAATTACCATCTTGTTTTTGTGTGCCGATTTCTGTGAACGCAAATGGCTTATTAAGAGCTGTTAACTCATCATATCCTTGAATTGTAAAATCATCTGAGAAATACGCATCTAATCCAACAATATCAACATATGAAGATCCAGGATAAAAGTCAGTCTTAAAGTCTCGATTGGCGTCCGGTGAGTAAACCCATATCAGGTTGTCCAAACCTCTTGTATCAGTCATATAATGATAGATTTTTTGATAAAGTTGTTTATAAAGTGAGAAGCGCTGGCTGTCTTTTTTGTTATATTCGGTTAGTCCCCACCAAAACCATTCTCCATTCATTTCATGAAGAGGCCTGAATAGAACAGGTACACCTTCATTTTTTAACTGATCAAGGCCATCTGCAACTTTGCTCAGAACAGCCTCTAATCGCTTACCCTCTATAGTTGATGAGTCTAAGATTTTTTCATACTCACTGTTTGAAATATGGGAAGCATTTTTCCCAAAAGTACTGGATGCAGGATTAGCTAGATGTAAGCTAATCTGTGGTATTCCACCGCTTTTCCAATATGAGATTAAGTCACTGTTGCAACTATAGTCGATCGTCTCAGTAATATCAGAAATATAGGGCTTCTCCAACCATCCACTGGAATAGTCACAACCATAAATTGCGGGTAGCTGGCCTGTAGCATTCTTAATTTGGTTGGCTTCTTTCATGGAAAACGAAGCATTTGTGAATCCGCCGAATGCACCTGACAGTATGCGATTTTCAGATCGGTTTGGTAGATGAGCTAGCCAATTCATCAACTCTTTCGTTGTCGCCTGAGCATTAGGATTCACAGGGTAAACTGTATGAGCAAGAGCCGACTGTGAAAAAGATGAAACGATTATGAAAGATAGTAATATAAAAACACCAATTTTTTCATACATATATATTCTCCGTCTTCTACTTTTTATTATTTTAATCATTTATTCTGTTAAAGATTTATAAAGCACAGAATCTATTAAGTCATTTACGCTTTTTCATCCCCTTTCATATTTAAAATAAGAGAGACCTTCCTTAGAGATATTTGCATTTACCCATTGTAAATCTCCATTTTTTGGGCATTAATTATATTAAACCGAAAAATATCTTCTTTCATCAGACGTTTCACCTATTTTTTACTGTATGCCTCACAGACTATAAAGCAAACTTTCCCTTTTGTATTTAAACCTTATTACCTATTTCATTAAGTCGAATTATTTTCGATATTAAGTGGTGGATGATTTTCACTCTCTTTTTTATCCTATTAAATTATTTTAAAAAATAATCAAAAAACAAATCATTTTGATCCCTATTCATAGCAGCAAACGTTACTTTTGGTACAAAGTCCTTTATAAACAGAAAGAGGAGCAAACGTATGGTTTACTCCTCTAACTTAGTTTCTTTCTTCTTGGTTTTTCATAATCTGATGTTTTCCTTAACAGCAGTTCCAACCCGTCACTTTCTCCGCAGCATATAATCAAGATTCTAATACCAATCCAAAAGTTATTTTGATCTACTGAGAATTTTAATTTGCGGTGCCCTATTGCCTTTTTCTCTCTCTGACTCATAGTTTTAAACCATTCAATAAAAAACCCTCAATTGATGTTTCATATTCATTTGATTTTCAAAAACTTCAGCCGTATCAACCTGTTAATCTTTCATTTTACCCGCTGACTGATATCAAAGAAGCTCTAACCAAATTTTAATAGCTGTCGCACCTATTAATAGCGCTAAAATCCATTGCAGGAATTTTGTATTTACTTTTTGCCCAACTGATGCACCAATAGGAGAAGCAATTAAACTAGCAATCATAAGAACCAGAGCTGGTACAAAAAGAACCTGGCCCGTGATTACTTTTCCAACTGTTGCGCCAATAGATGAAAGAAATGTAATCGCAAGAGATGAAGCGACTGTGATTCTAACAGGAATATTTAAAATCGATAACATAATGGGGACCAGGATAAAGGCGCCGCCAGCTCCTAAAATACCTGATACACCACCTATGATTAACGCTAGGGACGAAGCCAACCATTTATTAAATATCACTTCTTTGTCTTCGCTATGTTCTTGTCCTTTTTTAGGTATCAACATTAAAATAACTGCTAAAATAGCCAGAATTCCGTATATAAAGTTAATTCCTTTTTCAGATATGTAATGAGAAAAGTAACTCCCCAATACACTCCCTAAAAGGATGCTGCTTCCCATGTAAATAATTAATGCTTTATTTAGAAGACCACTCTTACGATAAGCCCAAACACCGCCGAGTGTCGCAAAGAAAACTTGAATAGCCCCTATCCCTGAAACTTCATGGGCAGTTAATGACATCACTCCCACTAAAGAAGGAATGTACAATAGCATTGGATAATTAATAACTGCTCCGCCAATACCAATCATTCCGGAAATAAAGGCACCAATAAACCCTATAATGAAAAGAGTTGTGATAAAGGCAATATCCACTTTGGTTTCCTCCTTTCAAAGGAAAAGGGTATCTTTTTATTCGATACCCTTTCACATTATTAGCCTTTTTTAATCCAGAATTTCAATACATCACCTTCATCAGTTTGCTCTAAAAGGTCATGCCCGCCTGATTTAGACCAAGCTGCAAGATCACTTTTAGCTCCCTTATCTGTTGCATGCACTTCTAATATTTGACCTGATTCCAGTTCATTCATCGCTTTTTTTGTCCTGACGATTGGCATTGGGCATGCCAGGCCTTTTGCGTCTAATACTTTATCTGATTTCATGTTCATCTCTCCTCTTTTTAATAGAAACTTGTGTTACCGTATTGCACAGCGGTTTGGACCAATCTCCATTTCACGCTGTTTTTCTTCATCTGGGCTGATTTTCCCCATGTTTGTTTCTCGAATCTCTTGGTATGCATTTGGTTGCGGAGGCAAATGATCTGTTACTAGGTGTCTAAATTCTGTTTCATTCGCAATGTTCAAACCATGGTTCTCGCTAAATAATGTACTTAGTTTTTTACCAACACTTCCATCCTCATTTAGCTCGTCAATGATCATAAAGTGTGCTGGTAATACAATTAAATCCTTTGATAACGCTTTGTAACGGCTATAAAGCGTTTTTCTTAAATCTCCTACCCAATCTTCTGCCATACCGGCTAAGTCTGGTCTGCCAATTGAATCAATAAACAAAATATCACCTGAAAGAAGATACAGATCATCGACAATGAAAGAAGTGGACCCAATCGTGTGCCCCGGAGAATAAATCGGTTGAATTTTAATCGTTGTATTTCCAATGATCATGTCGTTTCCTTCTTCCAACGGCTGATAATCGAATACCACTTCTTCAGCATCTTTAGGCGGTAACCAGTAGGTTGCTTTTGTTTTTTCAGCAATGACTCTGCCGCCTGAAATATGGTCCGCGTGAAGATGTGTATCAAATACGTGAGTAATCGTTGCACTCTTCTCCTTCGCAAAATCCATAAAGAAATCTACCATACGTGTCGCATCAATAATTGCTGCTTCACCATTGGAAATGACCATGTATGACAGGCAGCCTTTACCGATTCGAACAAACTGATACATCTCACCGCCATCTTTTAAATCCCCGACTTTTACCGGCTCTAAATGTTCGCTCCATGCTTTCATTCCACCCTTAAGATAGGATACAGAATGACCTGCTTCAGATAGCATTTCGGATACCATGACGGATGAACCTTCTTTTGCACAAACGACCAGCACTTCTTTATCAGAAGGAATTTTCTCCAAGATATCTTCTACGCCATCTAAAAGATCGAAATACGGTATATTTAAATGGTCAAAGTCATGTCCTTCAATCTTCCAATCGTTAAAATCATTTTCATTACGCACATCCAAAATAAATAAAGGTTCTTTGTTAAAGATTTTTTTTGTCACTTCTTTTGGGGTCATTGCCTTTACGGTCATGTTTCAATACCTCCTATATCGAATCTTTTAGCGGGACTAAAATGTTAAGGATACATCAGCATCTTTAGTAAAATCTAAAAAGGTAACAGCCCCGCCTACTTCGATTCCTTCCATAAAATCATCTTTTGTTAAACCCATAACGTCCATCGTTATTTGACAACCAATTCATGCAACTCCCATTTCAATCAGTTAAGAATAGAAGGCACATTTGCTTTCTTACAACCTTCTGCGAAGTGTTCTTTTCCTTTCGGCATTTCTAAATGTTGATGGGAATGCTTATGGATCAGGTTTAATCCCTCGAATGTAAAGAAGATAGATACTTCTTGATCACTTGCTGCTGCCGCAGTCGCAATATTAAATACTTTATAAGCGTCAAACAGACCACCATTTGCCGCAATAATCGCTACTCTTGTACTTATCTGTTCATCATCCTTTTTGTTTATTCTGTTTTACCTGTCCAATCCCGCATACCGGGAACAACATTAATAACCTTTTTAAAACCTTGTTTTTTCATAGTGCGGGCCGCCATTTCACTTCTTCTTCCCGAATGGCAGATAATATAAATTTCATCATTTTCGTTTAATTCGTTAGAGCGCTTTTCCACTTCACCAAGAGGGATATGCACAACTCCAGGGATATGAGCTTTTTCATACTCCTCTATCTCTCGTACATCTAAAATGTTAAGAGACTCGTCACTATCCACTTTCTGTTTGAAAGCTTCTAATGAAATCTCAGGAATTGAAGATGCATTTTCTGATGAATGCTCTCCTCCTTTTCGAAGAAAATGACGAAGTATTTCTCCCTCTGCTTCAGTACCTAGATATTCATGGCCTGTACTTTTTGCCCATGCTGCCAGATCTGCTGTAGAACCTTTATCTGTCGCATGAATTTCCAATACTTCACCAGCTTTTATATCCTTCATTCTCTTCTTCGTTTTTACGATAGGCATTGGACACGCCAAACCTTTAGCGTCTAGTACAATATTTGCTTTCATCATTTTTTCCTCCTTTTCTCATATAGGGGTGGGGGTATATAAATATACAAAAAGTTTCTCCCTAGAAGTTAATACCATGTATTCATACCCCCTTTTATATTTGTGATCTTTTTAAATCCTTGTTTCTTCAATATTTTACTTGCCTTTAAACTTCTCATTCCGCTTTGACAGATAACAAAAACTTCTTTGTCTTTCGAAAGCTGATTCGTTAGACGAGGCAAGTTAGTCAAGGGAAAATTTTTGAACCCTTTAATATGCTTTGTACGAAACTCATAAGGTGTTCGCACATCTATAAACTGTATGTCTTTATTTTTCAGCTCTGACTTTAAATCAGCAGTTGTTATTTGTTTAACACCTTGCAATGATAAAAAACGTCGAAATACGAACCAAAGTAAAAATAAAATGAGTAAGATAATGAACATGGCGCCACTATCCATAGTGTTTATAACTTCCCTTCATTTATTTAGCAATGAGTAACATTAGATAAATAAGTTGACACTGCCTTCCTCAGCATCAGCCAAATAGGCTGCTACACCAGCATAGTCGATATCATCTAATAGTTCTTTTTCCTGTAAACCAAGAAGATCCATTGTCATCGTACAAGCTACGAGCTTTACCCCCTGTTCTTGAGCCATCTCAATCAACTGAGGTAATGTAAGTGCATTATGCTTTTTCATCACATTTTTAATCATTTTAGGGCCCATACCTGCAAAGTTCATTTTAGATAAACCCATCTTATCAGCACCACGAGGCATCATCTTTCCAAACATTTTTTCAAGAAATCCTTTTTTCACTGGAATCAGCTCTTCTTTACGTAAAGCGTTTAATCCCCAAAAAGTATGGAAGATCGTCACTTCATGATCGTAGGCAGCTGCACCATTTGCAATAATATATGCTGCCATTGCTTTATCATAATCCCCGCTAAATAAAACAATTGTTGTGCGTTTTGTTTGTTCTGTCATTTTATTCTCCTAACTAATTACCCCCATGGGTATATTGAAGCCAAAAAAATTTTTCTATTATACAACTCTTTAAATACCAGTAGGGGTATAATATAACGCATATAAAAATTCGTCAACCTTAGGTTGATGAATTTTTATCGGCTCTTTACCAATAAGTCGACTGCTTCTTTTACTAAATTTTGTGTGTCTTCGCCTTTTTCTAAACTTTCACGAACACAATGTTCAAGGTTTGTGCTCACAATTAAACCCATCGCTCGATCGATAGCATTACGGGAAGCTGCTAATTGGGTCACAACCTCTCTACAATCTTTTCCTTGTTCCATCATAGTCAATACACCTTTAATTTGTCCTTCTATCCGTCGTAAACGGTTTTTAATCTTTTGATCATACTCCATATATCAATGAAATCCTTTCTTAAATTTATTTTTACATTTACATGCTGCCAGTTCATAACTGTTTACATGGATACCTTTGCGCTTTAGAAAACGCACTCCTAAATTTAATTCCACCCGATCACGAGCTATTATGTGTATTTTATCACGTGGAATCTCTAAATAAAAACGTTTTAGATACGCATATGGGATGTTTAAAATAATATTATCCGAAAAATTGGGTACATCGTTATAATGGCGAATATCTAATATTGTCATGTCTATAGCCTTTAATTTATCTTTATGGATACAAGAGATTCCGGTTATAGGATAATAACGTCTATACGTTGCAATGATAATCACAAAAATAAGCAGGAATGCAATAACTAAATAATTGATACTACTTACACCACCTTATTAACTCTTTGTTATTCACAAAACTATAATATACCCCCATAGGTATATAGTCAAGTGTGAAAGTCACTTTCTTTGAGCTGATAGATTCATTTCAATATCCGCGAATTGAAAAAATACTTACATTTCGATAATGCCAATTCTGCTAAAAGTAACTTGAATAAAGAAATAAGCCGATTTTATTTTAAATCGACTTTATTTTATCAATTACTTTTAAAATTAGCACAAGACTGCTTGGATATTACATTGGGTTTCATTTGCATAAAAACAATTCTTAGGTACTGGTTCCCCATGTTTCATGCTGGATGTGATTCTGCGAATAACTATGCTAATCTTCCGCAGCCACTGCATCTGCTTTGGTTTTATGAACTGTACCAAATGGATGGTTAGGAGGAGCATAAATGGAGTAAAGTTTTAATGGCGTATTTCCTGTATTAATCACGTTATGCCAAGTGCCGGCAGGTACAACAATGGCAGAATCATCATAAACATTTCTTTGAAAGTTCAAATGATCTTTGCTCTTTCCCATTTTGACGACCCCACGCCCCTGCTCAATCCGTAAGAACTGGTCAACGTTAGGATGGATTTCCAAACCAATGTCTTCTCCAATACCAAGACTCATCAAAGTAACTTGAAAATGCTTTCCTGTCCATAAAGCAGTACGGAACGTATTGTTTTGTTTTGTGGCTCTATTGATATTTACAACAAATGGTTTTGGTCCATAATCCTTTAAAAGAAGATTTCTATCTTCATATGAAGAGCGCAAATCGGCACCTCTGTGTACGTTCTCCATCTCATTTGGAATAGTCCAATAAACAGATCTTCCATCATTATACATCGGTACAGTCACATAATAATAACATTGAGGCGAAAAAGGGTTATAGTACATTTTTTGATCCCCGCAATTATAAATTTTTGTGATAGTATCCTATGCATTTATTAAGGGAGTGTGCTAAATCAAGAAAACTCATATTAAACACAAAAATGAATGTTCGATCACCGTTTGATTCACGGATGAATAATTTATCACCGACCTTGTAATCGTTTTCTGGCTGTTGAATTTCACTAGCCTTTGTTAACAAGACATCGAATGACATTTTTATATGATGGATTACCAAAGGTCAACGATCCTAAATGGCTTTTGAACATTTACATAGCACAACAACAGAGTATACGGAATTCTGTTGTTTGCCCCCCCCCTATCCCAGCTCTTTTAGATTTATCTCTTTGGATGCGCCTTGATGGCCAGCTTTTCAGTAGCGTAGTATTTAGCGCCTGCTGAATCGTTATAGCATATTTCAACGCCGATAGACTTGCGGTTCCCAGTGCAGTTTGTACCGTCACCTGTATGTGGGCTCGCTTTTAGTAAACCAGTTTATATTCTTTTGATAATCTTACACCTCTTTAACTTGAAGGAGGATTTTTGCATATGTATTTTCATACCCGTCAACTACCATCTCATCCAGCATATATTCCTCATATGCATTTTCCCCTATTTGCATTCCATTCTTTTCAATGAACTCAATGATTCTCCGGTACGCCTCTTCAGTATTTCCGCCTATTTCATATCCAACTGCATACAGGCCTTTTGGCCGTACATGATAATTTATGTTCTCTGCCCCATTTTTTACTTTTATATAAAAGTAACTGTAATTGTAGAAGTCTTTTTCTAAGATTTGTTCCCGTGCAAAGATTCCGCCTATCGGATATCCTTCATCTAATTCATATTGCTGAACTTCATGAATGAGTTCTGAAATGGCTGCCACATATTTTCGTTCCGGTAAGTTTAATGTTTTTCGGCTTAACATGAATGTTTCTTCATTTAAATATTCAAAAGAAATTGAGGAAAAATCAGTCTCAAGTGCTTGTTCTGTAAGCGTCACTTTTGTTTGTAAGATCGTTTGCAACTGCTTAAGCTCATTTATTTTTTTATCAATCTCAATAGACTTTTCTTTTAGAACATGCAGGATCTTGTCTGGTGTTTTTCCTTTTATTAGACATTTTATTTCTTTTAATGGAACCCCAAGCTCTTTAAATAGAGTGATGACTTGAAAAATCTCAAATTGATGATAGGAATAATATCTATACCCATTTTCTTTTTTTATTTCCGGCGAGAAAAGACCAATCTCATCATAATGAAATAAGGTTTGTTTTTTTACACGGCAGAGCTTCGAAAACTCCCCTGTTGTGAAATACTTCTTAACATCTTCGCTCATAAAAACCTCCTTGACTATACGGTAACCATATACCTTATGATTTGATTGTACTTGAAAAAAGCTTCAAGCGAAAAGGATAGGTAAAAAGGGTTCAATTGAGTAAAAGGGGAATTCAGATGAAAAAATCAATAAATGAGCAAAAAACAATATTCATTATACTATTAAGCAACATCTTCGTAGCATTTCTTGGTATCGGTTTAATCATTCCAGTTATGCCTTCTTTTATGAAAATCATGCATTTATCCGGCAGCACAATGGGTTATCTTGTTGCGGCTTTTGCCATTTCTCAGTTAATTACTTCACCTTTTGCAGGTAGGTGGGTTGACCGTTTTGGGAGAAAAAAAATGATTATTCTCGGGTTGCTTATATTCAGTTTATCTGAGTTGATTTTCGGATTAGGGACCCATGTTTCAATATTTTATTTCTCGAGGATATTGGGTGGTATAAGTGCGGCTTTTATCATGCCCGCGGTAACAGCATATGTAGCTGATATTACAACCCTAAAGGAAAGGTCAAAGGCTATGGGGTATGTTTCTGCTGCAATTAGCACCGGCTTTATTATTGGGCCTGGTGCGGGAGGATTTATTGCCGGCTTTGGTATCCGCATGCCGTTTTTCTTCGCCTCCGCCATCGCGTTAATAGCAGCTGTCACTTCCGTTTTTATACTAAAAGAGTCATTGTCGACAGAAGAACGCCATCAACTCTCATCTCATACAAAGGAATCAAATTTTATTAAAGACTTGAAGAGATCCATTCATCCTGTCTATTTCATTGCATTTATTATCGTCTTTGTAATGGCTTTTGGTTTATCAGCTTATGAAACGGTATTCAGCTTGTTTTCTGATCATAAATTTGGCTTCACACCAAAAGATATTGCAGCCATTATTACGATTAGTTCCATTGTTGCGGTAGTTATTCAAGTTTTACTATTCGGGAAATTGGTCAACAAACTTGGAGAGAAAAGAATGATTCAGCTGTGCTTAATAACCGGTGCGATCTTGACTTTCGTGTCTACTGTTATGTCAGGATTTTTAACTGTTTTGCTTGTAACTTGTTTTATTTTTCTAGCGTTCGATTTGCTACGTCCCGCCTTAACCGCTCATTTATCCAATATGGCCGGTAACCAGCAGGGTTTCGTAGCAGGCATGAACTCCACATACACCAGCCTGGGAAATATATTTGGACCTGCTCTAGGCGGTATACTATTTGATCTTAACATTCATTATCCTTTCCTTTTTGCAGGTTTCGTTATGATTGTCGGCCTTGGTCTTACAATGGTTTGGAAAGAAAAAAAGAATGATGCTGCAGCTTTGAATTAATTCATTTTCTATAAAGCAAAGTCATTTGGATGCAGGGAATGCCCCTGGTTAGGCACAATAAGAAAAGGTACTTAATTTGATAGGCTACATGTTGCTTGATGTGAAAATAGTTTATGCTGAGTTTTAGCAATATCAGGATTTCATCTGCCATCACCTTAAGCCGCAGCCTAACCGGGATAAGAAAAAAGGAGAATGTAGTATGAGTATAAACATAAAAGCAGTAACTGATGATAATCGTGCTGCAATTCTTGATCTGCATGTCAGCCAGAATCAATTATCATATATTGAATCTACAAAAATATGTTTAGAGGATGCAAAAGAATGTCACTATTATAAACCTGTCGGGCTTTACTATGAAGGAGATCTAGTCGGTTTTGCAATGTATGGATTGTTTCCCGAGTATGATGAAGATAATAAAAACGGACGAGTCTGGCTTGACCGATTTTTTATTGACGAACGCTATCAGGGAAAAGGATTAGGGAAGAAAATGCTTAAAGCCCTCATTCAGCACCTTGCTGAGCTATATAAATGCAAGAGAATTTATTTAAGTATATTTGAAAATAATATTCATGCTATACGCCTTTATCAAAGGTTTGGTTTTCGATTTAATGGTGAACTCGACTTTAATGGTGAGAAGGTAATGGTAAAAGAGCTATAGATATCCAAGCCTCCTTGTTTGCTGAGAAACGTTTGAACTTCGATCATGATTACCTACTTAAACTGCAAGATCATTGTTTAAAAAAGCCTGGATGAAAATTTCATCTCAGGCTTTAAGCATCTTATTAGTCAAAATCTCATGTGTTTTATCCAGATGTTATTCTTTTTTCCGGACAATTTCTAAATAATTAATATGCCGGCCAACTGTTTTGTACACTTTAAAAATATACCCATTGGCTTCTATAACGGACCCAACTGCAGCGTCTATTTGTTGAGTCATAAACCAGCCGCCTATTGTATCCACTTCGTCACTTTCTAACGCCGTTCCCAATAAATCATTTACATCCTCAATGAGCACTTTCGAATCTAAGATATAGTGATTATCATTTACTTTTCTAATATCAGG
Organism: Bacillus sp. SG20033; assembly: GCF_044570195.1. Classification (NCBI taxonomy): domain Bacteria; kingdom Bacillati; phylum Bacillota; class Bacilli; order Caryophanales; family Bacillaceae; genus Bacillus; species Bacillus sp. SG20033. The sequence continues at coordinate 2,775,190 of NZ_CP172606.1, forward strand.
CACTTCATCTTTATCAAATTCATCTCTGATTTCCCCGACAATTTCTTCAAGAATATCTTCAGCAGTGACTAAACCTGAAGTGCCGCCATATTCATCCACAAGAATAGCGATATGTGTTCGCTCTTTTTGCATTTTTACCAATAAATCATGAATTGGAACGGATTCAATAACATGGATAACAGGGTTGATATGATTTTCTAACTTGAAATCCTCTTTTATCTTCTGGTCTGTGTCAATATAAGCTGACAAGAATTCTTTAGCATTGATAAAACCAATGATTGAATCTTTATCTCCATTTAGGACTGGGTACCTTGTATAACTCTCTGTCTTAATGGTCTTAACAATAGTTTCATAAGAATCCTCCCTAGAAATCGCTACGATCTCTCTTCTCGGAATCATAATTTCTTTGGCAATTCTTTCATCAAATTCAAAAATATTATTTACATATTTCAACTCATTTTTATTGATTTCACCGCTCTTATAGCTTTCAGACAGTAAGATGCGCAGTTCTTCTTCAGAATGAGCAAGTTCATGTTCTGATGCAGGTTTCAAACCGAAGAGTCCTACTATAAACCGGGCTGAACCATTTAAAAACCATATAAAAGGGAACAGGATGCGGTAAAACCAAATAATTGGCTTTGCAGTCAAAAGAGTGATGGTTTCCGCTTTTTGGATAGCGAGTGTTTTAGGAGCAAGTTCTCCAACTACAACGTGCAAAAAAGTCGCAATCACAAAAGCAATCACTAAGATCAATACATGTGAGACTGTTTCACTTACATGAAAATGAGCAAATAAGGGGTGCAAAATCACTTCAAAAGTCGATTCTCCAACCCAGCCAATTCCCAACGCTGTAACCGTGATCCCTAATTGACAAGCTGACAAATATTCGTCCAAATGAGTAATGACCTTTTTGGCTGATACGGCACCTTTTTTTCCCTCTAATATGAGTTGGTCAATTTTTGATGACCTGATCTTTACTATCGCAAATTCAGTCGCAACAAAAAATGCTGTTAAGACAATTAAAATAGTAAAGATTATAAGGTTAATGGTTGTCAATGATTTGCCTTACTTAGTAAGGTGTACACCTCCGATATAAATATTTATTTTTCTAACCCGTTTTTTCTGAATAAACAAAAAACAGTATATATAACATTATAAGTTCAAAAGAACCTAAAATCAACTCTGAATGATGTAAATAATCATCTTTTTCCGTATGAAGAGTGGTTCCCATAGTATTTAACTAGCGATTGATGACGTTTTAAGGCTTAAAAAAGAAAGCAAAATAAAAACACACCTGAATTTTCTGGTGTGGTCAATAATACCCAACCGTCTTAATTTATTTGATGTCTTTATTAAGGTTTTCTCTTAAAATTTGAATCAATTCCGCCTGTTGCTTTATATTTTTGCGGCCATTTCTATTAATTGCAGCAAGTTCACAGACAATTCCAGCTGAAATGAAAAACAATAAACCTTCAAACATTTTAAATCCCCCACCGTCTAAGTGATAGTCAAATGTGTTTTTTCTTTTTGCAATACCTGCTTATAATCTTCCTTACGCTGATATATGTTATTTAAAATGAGTCCAATAATGACAAACAGTGTTCCTACTATATCAAAAGCAGTTATGTTATATCCTTTGATCACCATGATTAACAATGTAGTGATGGGGACAAAGTTAATAAATAAAATCCCGTTAATGGATGATAGGATTTTAATGCCATAGTTCCAACTAAGGAGGGCTATGATACCTGGTAAAGTAATCATAAATAAAAAATCATACTTAATTGCTGCAACTACTTTAATACTCGGTACCGACACGTAACCTTGCGCGGTAAGTATAGCTGTCATGATTCCTGTTATAGCTGTGCCGAATAAACATGTCAATGTTGAATAACGAAGTGTGGACCACTCTTGGAATAACTGTCCCCCCATTGTGTAGACAACCCATCCTAAAACACCAATGAATATAAAGAGTAGCGAGAATAGATGATCCCCTAATGAAAAAAAGAAACTTATATTACCTTTGGTTATGACCATCGAAGCCCCCAAAAAGGCAATCAATATACTGATCATTGTGTATTTTTTAGGTTTCACATGTTTATATCCCCATAGAATAACAATTGAAAGCATCGGCATGAGTGCCTCGGCAATGGACGCTGTCATAATTCCAGACTTCCCCATCAACCTTTGACCTAAAAAAATAAGAACATTGTATACAGTAAACGCCATCACCCCAAATAAAATGATCCATTTTGCTTTACCCTCTAAATGAAATGATTTTTTTCCTTCTCTCACTAATAATAAAATCACTAACATAATTGTTACCACACCGTAGCGAATAAATGAAAAATAAAACGGATCAATAAATTCTAATGCATGATCTGCAACTGGAAACATCGCGCCCCAAGACATACTTGCCACTAAACATGTAAGGGCACCAATGAATAATTGACTTTTTTTCATTGAATTCCCCTCCTTTTCTTTAAAATTACAATGAGAATTATAAAAAGAAGTAAGCATCAAGTAAAATGAACAAAAGTGATGAAAAACATCATTGATAATGATACTTTAATGAAGGGGGGATCTTCATGGAACTGCGAGACTTACAAATTTTCAAATGCGTAGCCCATCACAAGAGTATTACCGGTGCTGCAAAAGAGTTAAATTATGTACAATCTAATGTAACTGCGCGGATTAAGCAATTAGAGAATGAGCTCAAAACACCTCTTTTCAATCGCCATAAAAAAGGGGTTTCACTAAGCCCAGAGGGCCGAAAAATGATTGAATACGTTAACAAAATTTTGAAAGATGTTGAAGAACTGGAGCAGGTCTTTCTAGATACTGAAATACCATCTGGAATATTAAAAATCGGTACAGTGGAAACAGTGAGGATACTGCCGACCATCATAGCTTCCTATTATAAAAAGTATCCTAATGTGGATTTATCATTGCAGGCTGGTCTAACAGAGGAACTTATTAAAAAGGTCATGAATCACGAATTAGACGGAGCTTTTATTTCAGGTCCTTTGAAACATTCTATTCTGGAACAGTATGATGTTTATACTGAAAAACTTACTCTTGTAACCAGTAACAAAACGTTTAATATAGAGGATTTTTCAACGACTCCGATTCTTGTTTTTAATCAGGGGTGCGGGTATCGATCTAGGCTTGAACAATGGCTCAAAGATGAAGGTGTGCTCCCAAACAGAATGATGGAATTTAACATCCTGGAGACAATCTTAAATAGTGTTGCACTTGGACTCGGTATAACAGTGGTACCGGAATCTGCTGTTATGCATCTAGCTGCACAAGGTAAGGTTTATTGTCACCCATTACCTGAGAAAGACAGCTGTATCTCAACAATTTTTATACGCCATAAAGATGCGTACCTGACAAATTCAATGCGCAGCCTCCTTAAGACCATTGTTGAACATAAAAATATGAGTATGTCTTAAAGTGCTTTTTCTCTTTCTATGTTAACTTCTTAAATAAAAGAGAAAGCGCATCTCCACTTCGCTACCCTTATTCACGCAAAAAATAGAGCAGTAAACATGTGAGTTACTGCTCTGCTTCGTTTATTCACCGTTCAATTGTTTTACAATGTATTCAGCATCATTTCCTACGCCTTGAAGCAACGCTGAACCTCGCTTATGCTGCCAAGGCAGCCCTATAAAGTACAATCCTTCTACAGGTGAAACACCTCTATGATGTATGATTCGACCTTCTTGATCCAAAACACCTTTTATATTTATCCAACATAAGGGATTCCTGAAACCAGTAGCCCAAATAATATTGTTTACTTCTAATGTAGATGAATCTTTAAAAATGATTTCATTTTGCTTTGCGGCAATGACTCTTTTTTTTAAGATGATCTCCTTCTGTTTTATTGCATGTTTTAATTCATGCCCAAATACTGGATCACCTTTCTTTTGAATGAATTTGCCTACTATTGATGTATGACTTGCATGTAAAACTCCTAATTTATCAAACCACCAAAAGATGCTTCTTTTTCCGATCATTAAAGGGAAATAAACTAGTTTATTACTACAGGCTAAATATGTAACTCTTTCTTTGGATAATTCAACAGCTATCTGAGCACCACTATTCCCACCACCAACTACTAGTACATTTCCATATGCCAATTGTTTTGAATTCTTATATTGTGATGAGTGTAGTTGATTAATATGATCAGCTAAATCCTTTGATATTGATGGAATACTAGGGGTATGAAAAGGCCCTGTAGCAATGACAAGATTCTTCGTTTGATATTCTTCCCGATTTGTTTTTATTAAGAAATAATTCTTTATTTTTAGGACACTTATTACTTCTGTCCGTAACTGGATTGGAATTTCAAATTTTTTAACATACTTCTTTAGATAAGCAACAATTTCATTTTTTGTAGGAAATCCATGTTTTTCTCCTTCAAGATGCATTCCAGGCAAAGAGCTATACATTCGAGAAGTAAATAAAACTAATGAGTCATACCGATCTTTCCAGCTCTCCCCCACCTCATGACTTTTATCCAAAATGATAAACTTTTGATCGGACTGCTTAAGATAATATCCTATCGAGATCCCTGCTTGACCAGCCCCGATTACGATAGTGTCGTACACATTATCACCCCGCCAATTTCAAATTGTCAGTAGACAGAATCTGCAAAATGCTAGTTGATCTCCTCACTATAAAGTTAGATAAAAAATTTAATGGTGATGGTGGTCACGCGGCTTCTCCATTTTGGGCTGACAAAGGATCGCATTGTCGTGATTATGCGCTTCGGTTTCCATTTGAATGGTTACGTGCGTAATGCCTTTATGCTCAAGTTCATGTTCAATTTTGCGTAAAATATTTTCACTTTCTGAAATGGTCAGTTGATCGTCCACAACTGCATGGCAAGAAAGAGCATTCAATCCGCTTGTGATAGACCATATGTGTAAATCATGAATGTTTTGAATTCCCTCTGTCCCTTCAATTGTACGAATGATATCAGAGACATCGATATTTTCTGGAGTTCCTTCCATTAAGATGTGAATGGAATCTTTAGTCACATTGTAACCGCTTCTTAGAACAAGAATAGCCACAATGATACTAGCCAATGGATCTGCCCAGCCCCATCCAAAGAAGATGATAAGTATGGCAGCTAAAATGGCACCTACAGAGCCGAGCATATCGCTTATTACATGTAAATAAGCTCCTCTTATATTCAGATTATTCTTTGTATCTCCGCCACTCATCATAATCCAAGCGACCAATAGATTCACAACTAACCCGATGATACTAATTGTAAGCATGCCGGTTGTTGCTACTTCTGGTGGATGAGAGAAGCGTTCGATTGCTTCATAAATGATATAAAGAGAAATAAGAATTAAGGCAGCACCGTTTATCACAGCTGCAAGAATCTCAAATCGTTTATAGCCGAATGTCTTATTGTGATTTGCCTTTTTTTCAGCTAATGTAAAAGCAATCAGGGCAACCATTAATGAAATTGAATCACTCAGCATATGGCCTGCATCAGATAAAAGCGCCAGACTATTTGTTAAAAATCCAGCTATAGCTTCTATTATCATATAACCTGTAATCATGATAAAAGAGATCAATAAAACCTTTTTATTTGCTCCTTCATTATGATTATGACTATGATTGTGACCCATAAAAAACTCCTCCTTACCTAAAGTTTATTGATGCATATGTATTTATTATTTCAAATCTGTTATGAAGCATTCTAACATGATGCAAATAATATTTATATATGATCATGTGTTCATATATAAATATATCTGCTCTTTACTGAAATGTCAAAATATTTTTTATAGAAATCCACATACCTCCTTAATTATTCTTTTAGAAACATAAAAAAGCGGAGCAAACCCATGGTTTACTCCGCTAACCTAGTTTCTCTATCCTTTTCTTAAATCAAGCATTTGAGGGTAGTATTCAACTACAATTTAGAGGAAGGATGATTGTAAATTTGGTTGAACACATTTAATAAGCAATGCAACCGGCGAACAAGCACTTTGTCCTTCCTGCAGATCTGAGTGATATTGCTGTTGATTGATCAACTTGTTTTTGTTCGGAATATACTCAGTATATAGCCGCATATACCCCCTGCAATAGCTGGAATGAGCCACCCCAGCCCTATGTTATACATAGGGAGAATCTGAGAGAAAATATGATTCACAACTTCAATTTTTATTCCCGCCTCCTTCAAACCGTCAAATAAGCTGATGATGAATGCGAATAATAAACTGCCTTGATACACTTCTGTCTTCCCTTTAAATACAGAATGCAAAAACGTTAAAAATATTAAGGAAATCGCAATAGGATACATCGTCAGTAAGACAGGCATTGACACCTTAATAAGCTGGGTTAATCCTATATTTGCGACAAGCGTACTAAACACTGATAAAACAACAGCAATTTTTTTATAAGAAATGTTCGGAAATAATTCATGAAAAAATGAAGAACACGCTGTGATCAGTCCGACACTTGTCGTCAGACACGCCACTGTAATCATTAAGCCCAATAAGATTGAACCATAAGATCCAAAATAATAGGATGAAACCTTAGCCAAAACCTCTGCTCCATTTTCTAAAATTCCCAGTTCTTCAACGCTGGAAGCCCCCATATAGGAAAGAGCTGTATACATAACTGCTAAGAGTACAGCTGCAATCGCGGCTGCTTTTGCACAAACAACCATCAGCTGTTTTTTGGTAGAAGCTCCTTGTTCTTTCAATGCATTCACGATGATAATTCCAAAAACAAATGCTACAAGGGCATCCAGAGTGAGGTATCCTTCCTGAAATCCTTTAAAAAACGCTTGTGATGTGTACCCTTTTGATGGTGCTTGAATGGTTCCAATTGGGCGAATAAGAGCTACCACTACAAGCAATCCGATAAATGTCAGCTTAATTGGCGTCAAAAATTTTCCAACTATATCAATGATTTTTGAAGGATTAAGTGATAACAAGCATGCCAATGCGAAAAATAATATTGTAAATATGATCAATGAGACAGGGCCTGCATCATTTGATAAAAAAGGTTTTACCCCAATTTCAAACGATACGTTTCCTGATCTCGGGATAGCGAAAAAAGGCCCGATTGCCAAATAGAGAATCGTCGTAAATACAATGCCAAACACCGGGTGAACACGGCTGGCTAACGACTGTAAGTTTTGTTTACCTGAAAAAACAAATGCTGTTATAGCCAGTAATGGCAATCCAACTCCGGTCACTAAGAAACCTGCATTAGCGATCCATACATTTTTTCCAGCCATTTGACCAAGCATAGGCGGAAAAATGAGATTTCCTGCTCCAAAAAACAATGCAAATAGCATTAATCCTATAATGATGATATAGGAAGCAGACACTTTTTTTGACATTATATATCCTCCGATTAAAGTAGACACTTCTTGAATAGCCAGGAAACATTACAGATGCTATTTGCACTGGTACAGTGTTGATTCCAAAATAAGCTTGTGTCAGTTTTATATATTTTTATCAAGTTTAATAAAAGCATGATTTGATAGTTTCCGATATCGGTTAAAAAACCAATTGCACCAAAACCATATAAACAACGGTTCCCCCCGCTATGGAAAGAAGCATATTTTTCTTCCACAAGTGAAGCAGTACAACTGCAGCTGCCCCAACCAATTCAGGAATGCCATGACTTCCAGAAAGCAGACTCACATCTTTCAAACAATAAATGACCAAAAGCCCGATTACCGCTGATGGCAGCACTTTACCAAGATACTGTACATATTTCGGTGTCGGTTTACCAGACGGGAAAATCATGAATGGAAGGAACCGTGTCAGCATTGTTCCAAGCACGACCATTGCAATGGTGATCATTTGCTGCATCATAGTCATCGTCATACGGAAACCTCAGCTTTCTCCAATGGTTTTCTCAGAACAGTCAGTACCCCTAAAATGGCGAGCATAGCAGGAATAATAAATTGGTTTCCGCCAAAAAGGATAAGACTGGCTACTGAAAGTCCAAGTCCTGTGAGAGCACTGTAATGCTTTTTCTCTTTCATCCATTGTTCTATGAATATCACAATAAACAGAGAAGTCATCACAAAATCAAGCCCTTCGGTATTAAACTTCACGTACGACCCAAAAATACCTCCTATCGCTGCCCCCGCGACCCAATATAAATGATTAAGCAGTGTCACAAAAAACATAAACCAGCCCTTGTCAACATTCGCCGGAACATTAGCAGTATAATTGATAGAAAATGATTCATCGCACATTCCGAAAATCAGATAAAGCTTTTTCTTTCCAATCCCCCTGTACTTATCCAACATGGAAATTCCATAAAACAAATGCCGGGCATTGACCATTAACGTCAAAAAAAGAGCATTCATAGGGTTGAACGCACCAAGTAAAAAATTCGCTGCAACAAACTCCATTGAGCCCGCAAATATCATAAAACTCATGATGATTGGATAGATTGCGCTAAATCCCAAAGAATGCATAAAGATTCCATAAGCTATCCCCAAAAATAAAAACCCCGCAAAAATCGGAATTGTATATGGGAATGCAGAACGAAATGCAGCCCATATTTGACCTCTCTTATTCATATGAGTGTTTATAGCAGGAGAGCTTAAATGTAACGATTCTTTATTTTTATTCAAATCAACAACCTCCTACATTTCATCAATTGGCACACTGACAGTTCTTTTTTCTGTACTCATGACTATGCTTGTGTCAACTCCACTAATAGCAGGGTTCTGCATTAATGAATCAATGATAAAATTCCGATAACTCTCCATGTCCTTCGCCACAATCTTAAGCATATAGTCATGGCTTCCTGTAAGTATGTAGCATTCTTGAACCTGTGGGAATTTGTTTATATCCTCTAAAAATGAATGAATTGTCTCCCTATTTAAGGGTGATAAATTGATGAGAGCTAGAGCTGTGACTTCGATTCCAAGTTTTTTCTCATCAACAATAGTCGTAAACTTTTTAATTATACCTGCTTCTACTAGGTTCTTTGTTCTTACAAGGCAAGCTGATGGTGAAAGCCCAATTTTCTTAGATAAATTTAAATTTGATATTGAAGCATCTTCCTGCAATTCTCTTAAAATGGCCTTATCAGTTTCGTCAAGCATAATACTCATTTGATAACCCCCAATACAACTTAACAGAATTATATTTCATCCATTTTAAATAATAACGAATTTTTATTCGTTAATTAAATATTATTTAAATTTAAATTCTTTTAAAGTATTATTCACAGATTGAAATTATCCTCGCGATTAACTCATAATGAAATTAACTTACATCAGAAAGAAGTCATGGGAGAGTTATGTACTTGTGTGACTTGATACCAACATCATAAGAAACTTATCAGAAGCCAAAAAGTTATTGCGGTCTCACCGAAATTTTAATTTGTGGTGCCCTATTGCCTTTTTCTGCGAACGAAAATTGTTAAAATTCACAAAACAGAAAGTCTACTCTATTATTATTTTAAACTCGTCCTCTAATTCCTCTTGAGCCTCTAGTAAAACTTCTAATACATCATCAGCGTATGAACCTAAAAACTTTTTACTAAACTCAAAATTTATCAAGACTAAAGTGAGCGGCAAATCCACCCACCCTGTCAGGCAATCCCATAAAGTGTCTAAATTTCTCCCATAGTAGTTTGGGAAGTCTAATTTATCTTTTAAAACATCATGTAAAACTTCTATATTTTCAAAGTCTCTTCCATCTATCATTATTTTTCTCATTAGAAACTGTGCCCTCCATTTATTTTATCTTAACAAACGTTTACTATGTAACAGCTGTTTGTCCAAATGAGGCTGAAAACAAATAAAAAACACCGATAGGATGAAACTATTGGTGTTTGCAAGACATTTTCATGCCCGGTAGGCATAAATAATGCTAAATTTTGTTTTTGAAAAGCTATCATATCAAATTTTTATGTTATAGCTTTTACTATCGTTTAATCTAATTGAGGAGTAAAACGAGATATGTTTGAAAATCACATATCCCCCAAAAATTAAAAACTAAGCGGCAATTCTTCGAGTGCTCTCATCAGAAAATTCCCTTTCCATTTCATTTGTTCCTTTTCGCCTTTTAACTGTATATTTGGACAGCGGCGTAATAAGGTGGAAATCGCAATCTTGGCTTCTAAGCGGGCTAACTGTGCACCAAGGCAAAAATGATTGCCATGGCCAAAAGCAATATGGCGGTTGTTCTTTCTTTCAATATCAAATATGTCGGCATTTGGAAATATCTTCTCATCACGGTTTGCTGATGCTAAAGAAATGATGATCACATCTTTCCGTTTAATCTCCTGTCCATGCAGTATAAACGGTTCAGCCGTCCAGCGAATTGTCGTTAGCTCAACAGGGCTGTGAAACCGCAATGCTTCTTCTATGGCGGAATTCATCAAGTCTGGCTGCTGGCGGAGCTTTTCAAATTGATCACCGTGACACATCAGAGCATATGTCATATTGGTGATTAAGTTTACGGTTGTTTCATGACCTGCAACGATAAGCAGCATAATCATCGAGTACAATTCTTCTGTACTTAATTGTGTGCCTTCACTTTCCGCTTGAATTAATGCACTGATTAAATCTCCTGCAGGTTCTCTCCTTTTTTTGCGAACTAAGGATTCCAGATATTCAACAAACTCCCCTAACAAGTGGTCATTCTCCTGAAGTCTTTCAGGGGCATCTGAAAAATCAATAATTGCTTGCGACCACACTCTGAATTTTTGACGATCTTCCAAGGGAATGCCGAGCATTTCACTTATCACGATAATCGGCAATGGAAACGCATAATCGTCTACTAGGTTCATGAGTTTGTTGGGTTGTACTTTATCCAATAAAGAATCTGCTATATGTTGGATTTTGTCTTCCAACTGCAAAATCATCCGATGCGTAAATGCTTTTTGAACAAGAGTTCGCAAGCGGTTGTGATCAGGGGGATCTGAATTAAGCATATGTTTTGTTAAAGACTCTTCATTCTTCAATAGAGCAGGACGTTTTTCTTTTGCGGTAAATACATTTTCATAGTTTTTCTTTAATTTTTCATTCTTTAATAAATATATTGCATCATCATATCTCGATATGAGCCAGCCTTTCCCCAGAGCTCCTAAAGATAATGGGTAGAGAGGCTGTGATTTTCGCACTTCTTTATAAAATTCATACGCTTCATCTTTAAATGCTCTCGAAGACAATTGACTTTCCGTCAAAATGGTTACACTATTTTTTTCTTTTGAAGACATTCATTCGACCTCCATCTTTATGAAAGGTTAAGATAATCTTTAAATATAAAATCAATACGATTTGTAAAATGATCTATTGAGATCAGCATTCGTGATAAGGGCCAAGATGCCGCCCCGCATTTTGAAATAAAAGATATGAGACAGTCATTAATCATTTTGCTGCCCAAACTCTTTCCCTGATAAGATGGCGAAACTCCTAATACTTCTAAATACCATGCCGACTCTTATAAGGATTTGGAAGATTTTTCAGCCTCATTAGTCACCGCCAACATGTTCAATACTGAGGATCCCCCATTTTGTTATCCCCCCTGCTGCTATATAATCGATCAAGTTAATGTCTGGTTTATCACAATGTTTTAATAGAGCAGCAACAACCATTTCACCATTCTGAATGTCAACAAAAAAGAAATGCTTTTTAAAATATGCTCTTGTCAGTACTTTATGCATTTCAAAAATAAATGAATGATCTTTTTTTTTCGCGTTTTACGAGTAAATCCATAAAAGAATATTAATTGAAAAATTCATGGAGTAGCTTTGCCACTTAGCTTATTCATCTGCCCTAGCTTGTCGATAAAGAAACATTGATACATCTCCTCTGAGCAAGTAAAGCAGAAAATCGAATTAAAGCGCCCTTCCTATTGGAAAGGCGCCTGCCGTTTTACTGTGCCAAAATGTTTTTCATCAGTGAGTTTTTATAAAATCATTTATTAATTGATCAGTTGTCAATATTGTGGCAAATTCATCATGCAATGTAGCTAGAGATATATTATGAATAGTCGCCGCATCATAATATGTATGATTTTGGTCTCTCATTCCGAAGGCTGCTGTTGCATCTGAAATCAGGTATGTATCAAACCCTAAATTACCACTCATTCTTGTGGTGGTTGATACACAGTGAGGCGTGGTTAAACCAGTTATGACTACAGTGTTTATTTCATTTAATTTTAAGAATTCTTCTAAATTCGTACCAATAAAGCTGCTATTTACTGTCTTGGTTATAATGACTTCTTCATCCATAGGCTTAACTATTTCCTTTATCGCAAACTCTTCATTCTTTGGATGGAATAAAGAATGAGGTTTATCAGAAGTGTGTTGTATGTATATGACTGTCCATCCTTTTTCTCTCCATAATTTTAGTATTTTACTAATGTTTTCTTCCGCCTTTACGTTATTCCGTTCCCCCCATTTTTTATCATCGAAGGCTTTTTGTACATCCACAATGATTAAAGCTTTTTTCTTTTCTTCCACAAGATACCCTCCTATGTAGAATTTCTATTTATTACTACATTCTAAATACAAATTTTACTTTTGTACAATTGTTTAATGATGAATTTCAAATGAGCGCCTTCTTTATTGGAAAATGCGTTCTAAACTGCAACTGTGCCCAAGCCGTTAACCTTCAATAATCTGAGAATCACTGGCTCTACAGAGAATGATAAAAATCACTCTAATAACGAGTGCCGAAATGAAAACTATTGATTTAGAAGCCATTTGATACGCTCAGCTGAAAAGATGTAGTGGAGTATTATTAGACATAAAAAGACAATACCAACTGGTTTTAAATGACTAAAATAAAGCGCTGCAACAGCCATTGCAAAGATCAATAATTCAATAACTAACCTTGTTACCCCGTTTACAGCTATTACAGTTTGTCCACTTCGACTAGGATCATTAGGTACTGCAAATACAGACCAGACAATCATAACTGCAATAGGTAAAACCCAAGTTAAAACATATTTAAAATAACCATTAAAGCTTATCCAAGCAAACACCCCTAAGGAGATTAGTGCAGCAATTTCAAGGGTGAATCTTAAAAGTAAATTAGTCTGATTCAGTTTTTCCAACTCCTCTATAAAAAACACCCCCGTAGGAGATGCTCTTTCTCTGCTTTATTTCAGCGTATAAAAACTTTTCTGTTCTTCCTCTTTAGATTCTATTGTAGTTTTCGGCGAGATTACCTCTACTTTTGAAGAGATGATACCGACTGCTACTGTTACCAATGCTCCGATTAATAGAACGATTGATAAGTATAATGAAATATGACAACTTTTCCCCTCCTATCCAGTTAATTATCCAAATAATCAGGAAGTTGTCTACAATTTGCAGAATTTGTCGAACGAAGTAAAGAATATACCATAAAAGCTGAATATTGACCTCGCTTATCGCTGGGAGACTTTACTCATTGTATGAATTACAGTAATAAACTACCTTCCCTTTTGAGAAGACGTTCCCCTCTTGTATCCATTTGTTGCAACTTAGCTAGACTCTTCCAATAGGCTTCCTTTTGGCGCAGCTGCTTCTAGTCGAAATTGAGCAACACCTGAATGTTTCATTGGAATTTCTGAACCATATCGCTGCTGAATTTGTTGCAAATGCATACGTAGGAGTAGTCGAATGGTGGTTGAAAAATGAAATGCCTTACCCACCTCGAGTGATGGCAGAAAAAGCGGGGGTTTTGTTAGAGAGGAATCTATAGATATGTGTATCTAGAAGATTTGACAGCATTAAAAATTATACTTACATCGTTGGGAATAGGCCAACAATAAAGCGGAAGAACGTTGTCATTTGAAGTGGTTTGGAATAAAAATGATTCGAATATGTTCTTATCATTGTTAAACGAACAAAAAAAGAACATGTTTTGAAAAAAGATTGATCAAAACATCTTCTTATATGTTGTCATAGCGTAACTTTTTATAAAAAGGTTGATTACATTTTCGGGGCTTCCAAACCAAATTTTGCCCATTCTTCTTTTGCTGGACCATAAATACCTGGAACAGTTAAACCTGCTTGTCTCATAAGAACAGTCATTTGTCCCCGATGGTGATTTTGATGTTGAATTAAAAACATCAAAAGTGAACCGTTAGGCAATTGTTGTCCGATAAAGTTGATACGTTCTTGAAGTGTATGGTCAGTCCATTGGGTTTTTAATGCCTGTACAAATGCATTACTGGCTTGATGATAGCTGTCAGCTATAAACTGAGCCGAAGTTGGAACAGGATAATCTTCAGCTGGGGCATGGAACGTTAAGTCTGTGTTTGAGGTAATGATGCGAATGGCAGCAACAGTATGCCAGGCAATACGGCCTAGAGTCCAATTTTGTGAAGTTATTTCTTGTTTAAGTGATTCATCAGTCAGACTATTTAATAGTTTCTGTGTAGCATCTGCTTCGAACTCCCAAGATTTCAAAAAATGGTCTAAGGTTTGAAACACAAAAATCCTCCTTTTTGTTTTTTCAATGTGCCTATAGGTTAATTATAATGCCTCGTTTCGTTAAAAAGAACAAAAATTTTGGACAAGAATAATCATAGTAAAATGCGTAGACATTCTTAAACGTAACGATTTACGCATCTTTTTACAAACATGGTGACTCCTTGGTCTCCATTGTCAGCGAGAATCAAATATCATATGAAGACAACCCTATATTCTTATCGCTTTACTGAGCAATAAATACCTTCCGTATACTTAGTGATGCCTTCATCGTAATCAGGATACTGATATGCAAGACTTTCTGATACAGCTTTTGAATACTTTCTAAATAATGCATAGCAAGTAAATAAAGACTTCCACATTTCCTGATACCCATTCACAGAATATGTAGACATGAGTTCCTCCCATTCTTTATTTGAAAGGTACCGTTTCATAAATTTATAGTTCTTCCCCATACTAAATGAATACCCTTTCTGAGATGCGATATGCCAGGCCATCATTCTCAATAAATTAGGACGTACCATTTCATTTAAATGGTCAATGGCAAAAAGGATTTCATTTCTTGCTAGTCCTTTTACTACGTAAGTCGAAACCATCCAGAACTCATTACAGCAATCATCAAATTCCCTTGCAGTCGGCTTTTTCATCCAGTATTGGCGATCATTTGGGGTCACTTTATAGTTGATGAACGAATCCTTATCGAGCAAGACCTGAACCAAACCATCGTTATTAGCAAAATAATCTTCTGCTTCACGAATTGGAATAAGGGTTAGATCTAATTTGTTGCCATCCTCAAAAAGAATAATGTATGAAAACCAATTACCTAATTCGGGAGGAAAAAGCTCCATATCTTCTGGTTTTTGCATCATAATGCGCTTCCCAAAGATTTCGAGCCAATGATCATTTTCTTTAAAAGAATCTACATCAGTTACAAAATACGAAATGTCATAATCTTGGAAGTTGTCAGGAGGGATATTTCTGTTTGTACGCGACCCTTCCAAAGTGACCAATCGGATTCTCTCATCGTTCAAAGCAAAGTCCAAAAAAATGTCCATCATTTCCTGCTCACTTCGCATTACATGTTCCTCCGTTTCAGCCTTAATATCTAACTGTAAAACCGAATATTGATCTGTACGCCTTATAGATTTTTTTACTCTTGAATGTGATGTATTCTTCTTAGCTTTATTTTACATGATGTTCTCCTGTATATCATTCAATATTAAGATGCAAGACATCTCAAAATCAGATATCAACTATGAAGGACTACATGAATATTCAGTTTTTTGTAGAGCCGCCATGGGACGACACTATCTTTCACACACTTTAATCCCCCCTGATTTATCTTCATGTTAACTGGTATGAGAGATTGACAAAAAGAAGGAAAACGATATATTTAAGCGAATACGAGTTTTTGAGTAAATTTTAAAATGACACTTTTTTCAAAAATCATGTCTTAACGGGGGGATTCGGTATGAATGAATTTATGAAGAAGTTTTCCTTAACAAAACCTATTATTCAAGCTCCAATGGCTGGCGGTATTACAAAGCCCCGACTTGCATCTGCAGTTTCGAATCAAGGTGCTCTTGGCAGCTTAGCATCGGGGTATCTTACGCCAGACCTGCTAGAACAACAAATAAAAGAAATGTTTGAGCTGACAGACGCTCCTTTTCAAATTAATGTGTTTGTTCCGCTAGGTCTAGAGATGCCACCAAAAGATCAGATTAAAAAGTGGAAAGAAAACATACCGTTAGCTAATCAAGTAAATCAATTCACATCTGTACAAGAAGAGTGGGATGACTTCTATCAAAAAATTGATCTAATTTTAAAATACAAGGTTAAGGCTTGCTCATTCACTTTTGATCTGCCGCCTGAAGACGCAGTAAAGGAGCTAAAAACCGCTGGATGCTGTTTAATAGGAACCGCTTCAACAGTAGAAGAAGCATTGTTAATGGAAGAACGGGGAATGGATATAGTAGTCCTTCAAGGAAGTGAAGCCGGTGGACATCGCGGAGCATTTTTACCTTCCAAAGGTGAATCTGCCGTAGGTTTAATGGCTCTGATTCCACAAGCAGCAGATGCACTGAGCGTACCTGTCATAGCTGCTGGGGGAATAATAGACCACAGAGGAGTAAAAGCAGCTTTAACCCTTGGAGCCCAAGGCGTTCAAATCGGTTCTGCCTTTTTAATTTGTCACGAGAGTAACGCACATCCAGTACATAAACAGAAAATACTAGAAGCAAACGAAGCAGATACAAAGCTTACGACATTATTTTCAGGTAAAGAGGCCAGAGGAATCGTAAATAAATGGATGGAAGAAAATGAACAGTTTGAGACACAAACCCTTCCGTACCCTTATCAAAATACACTAACGAAGGCAATGAGACAGCAGGCTTCACTTCAAAAGAACCATGATCAGATGTCTTTATGGGCAGGTCAAGGGATACGGTCATTGACTGAGGAAATTTCGGTTAAGCAGCTTTTAAATCAGCTTTGCCAAGAGGATATAAAAATATAGGTGCACCTCATTGATAGAGCAAAAAGCAAACTTCGACAGGCAGTTTGCTTTTTTTCGTAATTTCATCCTCTGACTCTGGAAATCTAAATACTCCTACATTTTCAAAGCTAATTGATTCGGGTTATCAATCATCCCATTGATACGATGCGATATTAATGATTTCACCACAACCACAATACATCACCAACATTTCGATCTTATCTCCCCTTCTCAAATTTTGCTATCTATTCGAAAAATCGATAACTCCCATATTAAATTCGAATAGTAAAATGGTTGTTTTTCGTTTGATTCAGATGATATAAAGTCATATGATAAAAAAAGAATGAGACAGAAAGCGTGAGAAGTGATGAAAATAGGATTTTTTGATTCTGGAATTGGTGGCATGACTGTATTGTATGAGGCCATAAAAGTTCTTCCTTATGAAGATTACATTTTTTATGCAGATACGTTAAACGTTCCATACGGTGAAAAATCAAAGATTAAAGTTAATGAATATATTTTCAATGCAGCTGAATTTCTGGCCAGTCAAAATATCAAAGCTCTGGTTATTGCGTGTAATACAGCTACTAGCATTGCGATAGAGGATCTTCGGAGAAACTTCGACTTTCCGATAATCGGAATCGAACCCGCTGTAAAGCCTGCTATAAATAAATGTACAGAGGAAAGAAAAAGAGTTCTGGTAGTTGCTACTAATTTGACCCTTAATGAAGAGAAATTTCATAATCTAGTTAAAAAAATTGATCACCATGACCTTGTTGATTGCTTAGCTCTTCCAGGACTAGTTGAATTTGCTGAGAACTTTGATTTTAGTGAAGACAAAATCATTAAATATCTAAAGAACGAACTATCTTCTTTTGATCTGA
Organism: Bacillus sp. SG20033; assembly: GCF_044570195.1. NCBI lineage: Bacteria > Bacillati > Bacillota > Bacilli > Caryophanales > Bacillaceae > Bacillus > Bacillus sp. SG20033. The sequence goes on from NZ_CP172606.1 coordinate 2,793,004, forward strand.
AACAATATGGAACGATTGTGTTAGGATGCACTCATTTTCCGTTTTTCAAAAACAGTTTTGAAAAACTGTTTGGGATAAAAGTTGATATTATTTCAGGCAGTGTCGGTACTGCAAAACAGTTGAAAAAAGTTCTTGCAGATCGTAATCAGCTTGGTAAAGGATCGGGCTCAATCACCTTTTTCAATTCTGGCCATAAAATTGTGGACCAAGTAGTCATATCAAAGTACAAAAGATTGTTTGAAATATTAGATGAAACTCAAAGGAGTCATGTTGGACATTGAATGTAAATGAAAAAGACAATCTCCTGAAGAGAAACATGAACTAAGAAGCGGGCTTAAAAAGCCCACTTTTTTTCTAACAAACAATTGAGTTATACACACATATCTGATTACAGTGTTTTCTCTCTTTCCCCTCTTATTTCTCCCCCTCTCTATAGCTTTTCTATTTCAATAAAACACAAGTCTCGATTGAAAAGTTATCGTAACATTTACACTTCACAGGAGATTTTTCGAGATTAGAAATCGACCGTTTGCCAGATGCACAAAGTCATAATGTGTAAATTCTGTATCTATGTGCATGTTTATTATGGAATTATTTTCATAATGTTTTATAATACAAGATGATAGCGTTTTCTAATTATAATGATAGGGGGAAATAATGATGATGAAAAAAGGTCTGCTTGCGGGTGCGCTTACGGCAACTGTGCTTTTTGGCACATGTGCAGTAGATGTGCCGGGTATTATTAGTCCAAAAACCGCAGAAGCTGCATCACAGCTAACTGATGGAATCGGCGGGAGGGCTTACTTGAACAGTAATGGTGCCATTCTTGTTACGAAAATCCAGCTTCCTAGCTCCACTCAGGTTTCAAATGGGACAGCCTACATCTACTCTGGTTTTAGCGGAGGCACAGAATCCGATATTGGGCTTCAGTACAGTGATAAATATAATGTATGGAAACCATATATGAAAGTTGGTTCAAAAGGACAAGATCAGGTTCAGTACCTCGAAGGAGGAAGCCAATTCACGAATACGAAAGGCTTCCGTCCCGGCAGCACCGTACAACTTACCATCTACAAAAACCTTAACGGCAATACCCGCGCTACATACTGGGGCACGAACAATGCCGGATACAACGGCCGTCTCATTTCAGAAATCAGCAAAACAAATGTCGGCTCCATCTCCAAATGGAAAGCGCTTGCTACAGTTGCTACAACAGGTTCACGCCAATCTATCAAATCAAATTTTTCAACATCTTTTACAAACATCACCATCGACAACAAAGCAATAACACCTGTAATTGATACACAAGACTTCGCTAAAGTAACAGTCTCAGGCAACAGTGTCAGTTTATCCGTTGTGAAAAATTAAAACATGTTAAACATACAATGCGTTAGGCTATTGAGAAGCTCTCGATAGTCTTAAAGGGGGCTTAACATGCCCCTTTTTTCATTTCAATTTAACTTTCAGTTAGCTTCGGTGCATGCCGTCTATCCCCGTCTTTTATCTGGGTGAAGTAAGGAGCAGCTCGCCCCTTCTGAGCCTGTTCCATTTGCTCAACGCAAAAGGTGTGCATCACTGTCTTAAAGATGTTAAAACAAATAGCAGATGGTGCACTTTATTTTTAGATGAGGCATGCTTACGCTCGATATGCAAATCAAATGATTAAGGGTCTGCAAGAGAGAGAAGTTTTGGGTGTACTTTCATAAAAGAGGGATGGCTTCATATAGCTCGATTGCATCAGGAAGATTAGCCAGCGATTGGCCGAGAACAACACATCACTTTGAAACGGATTCATTCCAAAATCATAAGTATGATCTAATAACTAATAAAGATGAGTTAGCAGTCCAGCCTTAGGCTAAAAAATATTTTTACATCAATTAAACTAGCATCACTATCGAATAAGCTCGATCTGCATATCATGTACTATCCTCTTTTAAGGAAGGTGATGTTATGAGGTCATTTCCATTAATTGTAGTTCTATTCATCCTATTAATCATCGTTGGGACATCTTTCTTTGGTGGCTATTAAGAACACACCTTACCTCATATCCATCAGACGCCATAAGAAATCTTTATGGCGTCTGTTTTTTATTAGATTTAAACAAAACCATTAAAGTGGGGCCATGCAAACACACCTATGGAGATTACTGCCACGACTTCTTTGTGAGGGAAATATCCTTCCCTTTATGGACTATTGTCGATCAAAAGAGAAAGTTGAAATACCTTTTTATGGTGAGATGAATCGAGGCTTAGACATATAAAAAACCGCAAAGCTTTCTTGAAGAAGCTTTGCGGTCTTTGGGTCTCTTCTTTGCTTCATATAAGCCAATAGATTTCAAGCGTAATCCACTGCCATACATCCAATGATTTTTTATTTTGAAATAGGTTTCTTCTACTCTTCCTGTGAGATGACTCAAGGTATGCCACGTCACAATAATGTGGCGGATCCTGAGTGGTCTCAATCAGTTTTTTCCCCATTCTATCAATTCTCCACAGAAAAAAATGGCTATGGCAGAAAAACTTTCATAGAGTAATCATCATTTAATGAGCCATCATCTCATGGGCAATATCGTGTCCATCCATTTTTGACGGGTAGTAGGTAGGCCAGTTTTTGACTTCATCAAGTAAAGCTTCACGGTCGTCCCCCCAATAGAGATGATAATGACTAGCTTTAGTCGGGTAAATACTATGATCACTAAACTGAATATACTGAGGCAGCCCTTCTGCTTTTTTAGCTAGTTTGAATATGTATCTTACCCCTCTATTACCCGCATCATAGGTTAGAATTTCGTTTCCGTCATACGTATACTTACCAGAATATTCTTTTCCATTTTTGAAGAACGTTACAGTATCTTTCCGGATTACAATACGGTCAACATCTGTTTGATAGCCTTTTTTATAATACTCTTTATATTCTTCAGCTGTCTTGTCCCCTTCGTGTTCTGATTTATATGAAAACACTTCGTCAAGAGTACCATCTTGCAGGTATGGATATACAGATTGCCAATCTCCTTCCCAATCAGAAAGTAAGCGATCCTTTACTTGGCTATTTTTAAAATAGCCTTCATATATTTTTTCTGTTTCTTCATCATGCGCATGACTATGATCGTGAGAATGTTCGTGTATATGCCTGTCAGATGTATGCTCTTGCGTTTTGGAAGAGTCTTCTTCAACTGCTGAGGATGATGTTGTTTGATTAGACTCACCTGCAGAAGAACCGGAAGTCTGACATCCTGCCAATACGAGTAATGAACCAATCGTTAATATGCCTAGTTGTTTTGAAAATAAAATGTTCATTCCAACACTCCTTTTTTATTAAATCGAAAACATTACGATTTATATTATACATACATCTCTTGCAAACATCAAAGGAAAAATGCTCTTCATGCGGATGGCCTATTTTAAAGGAATAACTGACTATGTTCATCAGTTATTCCTTTAAAATACGAAAGTCTACGATATTTCCATATCGATCCGCTTCAATATGACAGCACCCCTCAAGCAGCTGTTTTAATTTTCTCCGTCCGCGTTGTACCCTTGATTTTGCTCCCGAGTAAGAAATGCCGAGCTTTTCACTCAACTCTTTTTGTGATAACCCCTGGAATTCAGTTAACTCGAGCGCCTCTCGATACTTTTCAGGCAACCGTTTGATGGTCGATCGAATACACACAGTTGCTTCCTTGGTGAAATTTTCTTCCTCTGCACTGTCATTAAAATGTAGAACATCAGGCAATATTTCGCTTGTTTTTTTTGTACGGTAAAAATCAATAATCGTATTTCTAGTGATCCGATAAATCCAGCTGTCGATCTTTTGTTCATCGATCAGATTTGGGAGATGCACTTGTATTTTCATAAATACGATTTGCAAGAGGTCATCAACGATAGATTGATCGTTAACCCTATGTGAAATATATGTTTTTAACGGCTGATGAAATTGATCCCATAGATCCTCTATATTCATTTGAAAAAACCTCCTATAATTTTGCGTCTGCTTTACATTTGCTTCGTCTTTTTAATCGTAACAAAGAGCGAAACAATTGTTGAATCAATTGTATTGCAGCTGTTGCAAAAATAATGATAAAGGAGAGGTTTGTTGTGGAGTATACCTATTTAGGGAGAACAGGATTGCGGGTGAGCCGTTTATGTTTAGGCACGATGAATTTTGGAGTTGATACAGACGAAAAGACTGCGTTCCGTATCATGGATGAAGCGCTTGATAACGGCATTCAATTTTTTGATACTGCCAATATTTACGGCTGGGGCAAAAACGCAGGATTGACAGAGAGCATCATTGGAAAATGGTTTGCACAAGGAGGACAGCGCCGCGAGAAAGTTGTTCTGGCGACAAAAGTATATGAACCGATTTCTGATCCGAATGACGGACCAAATGATATGAGGGGCTTGTCTCTATACAAAATCAGACGTCATCTGGAAGGATCACTGAAGCGGCTTCAGACAGATCATATCGAATTGTACCAAATGCATCATATCGATAGGCGGACACCGTGGGATGAGATATGGGAAGCTTTTGAGACTCAGGTTCGCTCCGGCAAAGTAGACTATATTGGATCCAGTAATTTTGCAGGCTGGCATTTAGTTAAAGCGCAAGCTGAAGCTGAAAAACGGCGATTCATGGGACTCGTCACTGAACAGCATAAGTATAGTTTATTAGAACGAACAGCTGAGATGGAAGTGCTGCCGGCTGCACGGGATCTTGGTTTAGGAGTAGTGGCGTGGAGTCCCCTTGCAGGAGGGCTTCTTGGCGGGAAGGCATTGAAAAGCAATGCCGGAACTCGTACAGCAAAAAGAGCAGATTTAATTGAAAAACATCGTTTGCAACTCGAGAAGTTTTCAGATTTATGCAAAGAACTAGGAGAAAAAGAAGCAAATGTGGCTTTGGCATGGGTGCTGGCGAATCCAGTTTTAACTGCGCCGATCATTGGACCACGAACGGTTGAGCAGCTGCGTGATACGATAAAAGCCGTTGAAATCAGTCTGGATAAGGAGATTCTCCGCATGTTAAATGATATCTTTCCCGGACCTGGAGGAGAGACACCTGAGGCATACGCCTGGTGATACATTCATTACTCAATACTGACATTTTTCTTATATATTTATACTGAACTATCATATTAGGAAAGACAAGAGCTTGTTTGTCTCTTGTCTTTTCCACATCATGCTGAAAATGCTGGCTAAACATCGACAAAAACGCTGCCGCTTCTAAAAAAGAACCCTAAACAATAGAGTAACTGGAAAGACAACTGGCTTGATCAGCTTGGGACCCCTTTCAGCTGTATTTAAATCAATCAAACTAATGATTCATTGGCAGTCTAAATATTATTATTGTTTCTTTACAAAATAGTAATAGCCCCTGTAATTATTGCTAACAACGTAATAACTAATGATGTAATTACAGCCCACTTAACGGCAAACCTTTGAAATGATCCCAAGTCAATTTTAAGCATGCTTACTAACAGTAGTGTTGACGCAACTAATGGACTCATCAGATGAACCGGCTGCCCCATTATAGAAGCCCTTGCTATTTCTACTGGTTCTATACCATATGCTGAGGCAGCTTCTGCAAAGATAGGTACCATACCAAAGTAATATGCATCATTTGATAAAACAAAAGTAAACGGAATGCTAGTGAGTGCTACAATAATGGGGAAAAACTCTCCCATTGATGAGGGGATGATGGATACCAATGATCCTGCTATGGCATCCACCATCTTTGTCCCGGATAATATACCAGCAAATACTCCTGCTGAAAATACCAATAATACCACGGTTATGGCATTACCAGAATGCTCGGCGATTCGCTCCTTCTGCATTTTTACATTCGGATAATTTATAGTAAGGGCAAGAACAAAACCAATTAAAAATAAAACTGACGGATGCTTAGTTCCAAGCACAATAAACACCATGATACTTATAACGAGGAATAAATTAAGATATATTAAGCGTGGCCTTTTCAATTGTTCGCTCTCCAAAGTAGCAGCCATATAAGATTGAGAGCTGTCCTTTGTTATATGTCTAGGCTCTAATTGAACGATGCCTATTCGATTCCTCTCTTTCCTTCCCATTAGAAAAGCCAGAAATATCACACAAGCAATACCTCCAAGCATGGTCGGAAGTAATGGCACAAAGAAATCTGAAGGATCCAAACCCAGCACTGAAATCGCTCTTGTAGCTGGTCCGCCCCATGGAGTCATTCCGCTAACGATACTCAACGACAGCATTGCTAATGTCGCCATAACCATGGGATTCATACCAATTCTTTTATACAAAGGTAACATTGCTGAGACTGTTATCATATAGGTTGTTGTACCGTCCCCATCTAAAGCGATAAGCATTGCCAAGACGGCAGACCCTATCGCTATTTTCACAGGGTCTCCCTTTACTATAGATAAAATTTTTTCTATTAGCGGATCAAATAAACCTGCATCAATTAAAATTCCGAAAAAAAGAATAGCAAACAATAGTAATGCCGCTGAACTTGCAACTGTTTGAATTCCTTCTAAAATCATGTCGCCAATATCCTTACCAAAACCTCCAATAAGAGCAAAAACAATGGGAGTGATGGTCAAGGCAACAATTGGCGAGACTTTCTTTGTCATTATTAATATTGTAAAAACAGTTACCATCGAAAAACCTAAAATAGTAAGCATATTACACCTCCAAGAATACGCTTTCAAATGACTTTTGATTAACATATCTTATACGGTGTAATAAGTTAAATAAATATTTTTTTACTGTGTTCCAAAAAAAATTCTATCATAACTTTAAATGGTTACCATTTGTTCACCCTTTAAAAAATCAATGAATGCTTTAACGAGTTTGATTCCTAATGATTTTTGATCGTACATTAGCCAAGTATCTCTCATTAGAGGCTTACCCTTAGCATTATACAGTTCCATTGTGTACAAATGATCAGATTCCTGCAGGCAAATTTCTGGTGCTATGGAGTAACCAAGACCATGCTTTACCATCTCTTTGCAAGTCTCTTGTCGATCCACTTCCATTGCAATAATGGGGGCTTGTTTTAGATTCGTATGCATCCAATCTTCTATAATCGTTTTTAAAGAAGCATCAGTTTTATATTTGATAAAAGGTAAAAAAGGAAGCTGCTCTATCGTTATTGGTTTTTTTGAGATGATATGTAATTTTTCCCGTGTCAGCCGTTCCTCCACCCCTTTCCAGCGATGGCTTCCTCTCAGTATACCGACTTGTACAATACCAGCATCTAATAATTTCATGACATCTGTGCTCCAGCCTGTTTGTACACTATATTGGACATTAGGATACATAGTGGAAAATTCCCTTAATAACTTAGGGAGCTTATATTGAGCGAAATTGCTTGATACCCCCAGCCTTAGATGTCCTTGCACCTCTTTGCTTAGATTAGAAATATGATCTTTGGTATCTTGAAGTTCCTGTAGCATTCTTCTTGCATAAGCAACCAAGTGTTCTCCTTCCGCAGTAAAGGTAATTCCTTTATGCCTTTTGGTGAATAATTCAATTCCGAAAATCTCCTCAATCTTATTCAACCGATAAGTGATGGAAGGCTGTGATGTAAATAATCGTTCTGCTGTTTTTGTTACACTTTGTTCTTCGCGAAGAATTTTCAATAAAATCCAATCTTTCTCATCCATTTTCATCTTCCTTTCTAGTCCTTTTTTGACAATTATAAAAGTTTTTTTATTGAATATTAAGAAAACTTATATTTTATTTTTATTTTTTTACCTTCTACACTGAAAAACATAAAACACTACTTTTCAGATGAGGATGATGACGATGGTCAAGACGAATGTAACAATCATGAGAGGCGGAACAAGCAAGGGAATTTTTTTCCATGAATCAGCCATGCCTAACAATAAAAACGAATGGGAGCCCTTTTTGCTTGATATCATGGGAAGTCCTGATAAAAGACAAATAGATGGTTTGGGTGGCGGCAATTCTCTTACTAGCAAAGTGGCGATAATCAAGAAAGCACATACCTCGGATATTGATGTTCACTATACTTTCGGTCAAGTCAGCATTTCAGAAGAAAAAGTGGACTTTAAGGGGAACTGCGGAAATATCTCCGCTGCTGTTGGGCCATTTGCTATCGAAGAAGGACTTGTAAAAGCGACAGAACCAATGACTGCGGTAAGGATCCTGAATACCAATACGAATAAAATGATCATTGCGGAAGTGCAAGTGGAAGACGGTCAGGTCAAATATGACGGAGATGTTACGATATCTGGAGTACCTGGATCTGGATCTCCAATCTATTTAAACTTTCATGATGCCGCTGGTTCAGTTACCGGTCATTTATTGCCTACTGGAAATAGTTCGGAGTTTTTAGATACAAGTCAAGGCCAAATAGAGGTGTCTATTATCGACTATGCAAATCCATTAGTTTTTGTGGAAGCGAGCAGTATCGGCCTGGATGGAACGGAACTTGCAGAAGAATTTACTGATCTACAGTTGGCTCAATTTGAAGAATTAAGATCCATTGCGGCAGAGAAAAGCGGCTTTGCCAGTCGATTTTCAGCTACAAAGTTATCGCCGGCTGTCCCTAAACTGGCTATAGTATCAAAACCAGAGAAATATAAGGATAGTACAGGTGCTTGGCATTCAAACGTTGAGATGGACTTACACATCAGGATGATGTCCATGCAAAAGCCACATCAAGCACTGGCTGTCACTGGAGCGATATGTACAACAAGAGCCCTTTCAGTGGAAGGTGCAATCCCTGCAAGAATAGCAAAAAACCACTCTACAAAGGTTCGGCTAGCTCATTCTTCTGGTATTATTGAAACAATGGTGGAGCCCACTGGTATAAAGATCGTCCGTACCGCACGACGTATTATGGACGGAACAGTTTATACGCATGGAGACTATCAAATGATGTAGATGGACTGTGCAAAAAGCCTCCCCCTTTCCATCGTTAATAGATGGATTGAAGGCGCCTTCTTGCACAGATCCATTGTAATCCGGCATGGCTTTAAAAAAAGCCTCTATATTGTTATTGTTTTACATGAAATCGCCAATGTCCTTTAAGGTATCTGCCTCAAGCCTGACCTAATCATTATAGAGAATTGAATACTTTTTACTGCAAATAAAAAGATACCAACATACATCATTGGTATCTTTTAGATTGAGTTCAATCCGCAGCGGTTTCTTTTCCTTACTGCTTATTTGATTACGAAATTACCGTACTCGTTTGAACGAACATGAATCGGTCCGTTTAAATTGTAGTTGTTCTCCTTGGCGATAGATCGAAGCACGTCCACACGGGCAACTGATTCTCTCCATTCGTCACGGGTGTCATGATTGGCCGGATTCATCAGATCGTCATAGCGTACGTCCAAGAATTTATTTAACCACTTCTTCTCGTCTATTCCGTCTTTAGGTGATCCGCCCGCTTTTTTGTTCGTACGTTTAATCAAGGCATAAAAAGAGTCAGGGTCATCACCATCGCCATGTTGAATAACCGTATCGTACATCACAGCTCTAGCCAATGCTGTTTTTAGTCCGGCATTGTCCGATCGTTTCATAGCAGGCTGATAATACAAATGGTCATTTACTTTGTCTTGAGCGGCGCGAAATTCCTTATCATTTGCAAGCGACTTCCAGGCAGAAGCGAATCCCTTGAGATTGCTTGTATCATCGCTTTCTTCCTTGGCCAGACGGCGCAATTCAGGCAGATACTTTTTCAGTTTATTATTCGGAACTGCCTTTGTGTATACTTCCACTACTTCCAATGCATCCCCGGTAGCCGTTGTAAAGCCTGCCCGTCCGCATGTATAACCTCGCCCGTCATCCAATCGCTCTACATATCCATATTGAATCTCCGTTGTGCCGTTTTCAAAGATACTTGTCAGCTGTTCCGCCCGGCGCTTTTGATCTTTATTCAGTCCCGCCGCAAAAACCGTTTCGCTCATCATCAGGGTAAAAAACATAGTGAAAACAAGTAATGAGATCGCTGCTTTTTGCATACTGATTTTCATTGCACTTCCCCTTTCTAAATATTGTAAATACAGACTCAGTATACATGAAGAGACTGCCCTATTGTTGAAAATACATCAATTTGTCAATATTTTGAATCTAAAGTAATATAGCTTGAATCTTACTCTTTTCATTGCCAATCAGCCTTAGCCCCTCTCACTGGGAAGGTCCCTTGATTTTCATACTGCTTCAACTTTCATTAACAAGATGCCATAAGGCTTTACTCTATTTTATAATGGAAGTGATCATCGAAAATCGTTAGGGAGGTGATATAAATGGCAAGCAAGATGAGAATGCCAGATTCCGCAACGTCCCATGCAAAGCCTACTATTGGGAAGGCGATACTTTGCATGGGGTAGACTTTCTAAAAGATCGCCCAAGTAAGCTTTTCTGATATAGTGGCTTTGCACCTTATTTGACATAAAAAAATAAGGAGCTGGCAGAAATGGCATATGTAAAAGCAACCGCTATTTTACCTGAAAAGCTGATATCGGAAATTCAAAAGTATGTTCAAGGAAAAACAATATATATCCCTAAATCTGAATCCTCTCATCAAAAATGGGGTGCGTGTTCAGGAACAAGAAAGCTGATCGATGACAGAAACGCTTCTATTAAAAAAGCATTTAAAAACGGCAAAACCATTCATAATTTATCTGATGAATATCACCTCTCTATTGAAACAATAAAAAAAATTGTCTACTCTAAATAAACAAAACGGAAGCACTGATGAAATATAATCAGTGCTTTTTTTATGGCGAGTTTGTTTCTTAGTTATTTCCTGCATATGAACATTTTGGCCAATTGTGTAAAGTTAAAGGAGATGAGAAGAAAGGAAGGTCCTACAAATGACGATAAACAATGGAACGTTGCAAGTACCTGGAGCGAACATCCACTATAAAGTGCGTGGCTCAGGTCCCATCATTCTTTTGGTCCACGGCGGAGGCGGTGATGCCGACAAGTTCCATCATATTGCCAATCATCTGGCTAACAGGTACACGGTTGTTACTTATGATCGCCGCGGCCATTCCCGCAGCAATCTCGCCAATCAGATTGAGGATTACCGTGTGGAAACACACAGTGACGATGCTCACCGTCTTCTAGCCAAAATCACCAATAAGCCGGCATACGTATTTGGAAGCAGCTCCGGGGCTGTTATCGGGCTTGATCTGTGCATACGCCATCCCGAACAAGTACATGTCATGATCCCACACGAACCAATCTTATTGCAGCTTCTGCATGGAAATGAGCTGAAACAAGCCGAGCAATTTATGGAAGACCTTAAGAAAAATCATCGAAGTGAAGTCATTAAGTTAATGTCAAGATTAGAGACAGACGAACAATCAAATGCTGTGCTGACAAAGCGGCTTCTCGGCAATTCAACGTATTTCACTGAGTATGAAATTCAAGGAATTCTCAACTATACATTAGATTTCGAAGCATTAAAAACAGTGTTTACATCTTCACCGATGAAGGTACTCCCAGCTGGCGGAAGTGCTTCTCGGGAGCTTTTTCCTTATCGTTGCGCGAACGCCCTAGCGGAACAATTGAAAACAGAATTGGTTGAATTCCCCGGAAATCATACGGGGTACACAATATACCATAAAGAATTTTCTGAGAGGTTACACGACATGTTAGAAAAAGAAAAGAAACATACGTGTTAAGGATTCATTAAAATTTTCATAATAGGACAGGTAAAACTAACTATGGAATTAGAGAAGATTTCACGAAGCGTAAAAAGAACTTTTCACTAACGAGAACGCAATGTGAGATCTCTAACCAAAGTGATATTAGGGATTTCATCGAAAAATAGGTTTGTACATTACGTTCTCCTATTGATTATTTCCTATCTTAATTCCGTATTTATACCATTAGATACAACTCTAAAGCGGCTCGTTATTTTGTCCTCAACAACAACCAGTGTCTAACATCATGAATCTCTTTTGAAAATCACCACAAATGCAGGTATGGAAGACTTCATCGCAACAAAAACCATACCAACAACAATAGTTGGTATGGTTCGTCCTAGATAGGCCCTTAAGAAGAGATTCTATTGTACGGAGTATTTAGCTAATTGCATTTGTAACCGACAGGGCCGTCTGATCCTGTGTACACATATGTGTCAGACACATATCCAATATTCACGACACCCCGGGAATCTTTCCACTGGATTTGGTCCCAGACATTACTCGTTCCATACTTCCCTGTAACAGTCGTTCCATAAGCATAACAATAATAAGGAACACGGGAGCCGCTCGGAATGGAAAGCATAATAGGATAATTTGTACCAGGACCGCTGCGCATATTGACAGGCGCACCGCTGCTTGTTGAGACAGTAAAGTATTGAACGGCAAGTGCCTGACTGGAAAAAATAAATAATGATGCAATCATAACGGTTAACATACTCAGCATTTTCAGTTTAGTCAATGTCATCCCTCTTTCTTCAATTCCTTCATTTTAAAAAACGATAGAACATAGGCTACCAGCTGCATTTAGGAACAACCGGACCGTCTGAGCCTGTATACATATATGTATCAGAGACAAATCCAGGAACGATCTCCCCGCTGGCAAGCGTCCGCTCTGTGTAATTCCAAATATTACTCGTTCCATACTTTCCAGTTACAGTTGTACCGGTTTTGTAGCAATAGATCGGGATGCGGGTTCCGCTCGGAATGGTCGTTACAATTCCCCAACTTGTACCTGGGCCGCTGCGCATGTTGACAGGAGCACCGCTGCTTGTTGAAACCGTATAATACTGAGCCGCAAGTGCATGGCTAGAAAAAATGAACACAGATGCAATCATCACCGTTAGCATACTTAGCCTCTTTAACTTATTCACCTTATACCCTCCCCTTATAAATGCCGTACGTTTGACTTTCTTACATCCAGTTAAGGATTTACTTTCAGATACCATGCCCCCTCCCCTCCCATATATTTATCAATGTACCATAAACTAGATCTTTCAAAAGTGGAATTATTCCTATGTTTTCGACAATTAAGGATACAAAATAAATGGTAGTCAGGCTTGATATTGATGGTGTGTTACATTTGGCTCTTAATCATTTGTCCAGTCGGTAATCACGATTGACAATCAGGAAAAAGGACATGGATCAAGCGGCTTCGTTTCCACCAATTAACTCAATCAGTGTACTGCTTCCTTGTATCCACGCTTCTTCTCGATTCATAGATACTCCACCTTTTTCACCAATCAAAAACGGACACCATACAAATCAGCGTAAATGCTGCAAGTTCAGTGTCCGCAACCTATTATGACTTTGCTTTCTTTTACCAGGGCGTATAAAAATGATTAGGTACGTTATCAAACGTTATTCTATGATTTTGCGAGTCGAAAAATCATAACATTTTATATATTTCAATCAGATTATGATCTGGATCTCTGAAGTGAGCAACTCGGGCACTCCATTCCTTGCGATCATGCGGTTTATTCTCACATTTAACTCCTTTTTCGTGTAAATCGTCATACGTTTTATCAACATCTTCTACCTTAAACTGAAGCAAAAATTTTGATTGAGCTTCTCCTTCCAAGGACTTTTTTTCCTCTCCAACGATTTCAGCCATCGTTTCTCGAGATAAAAGCTCTATTTTCGTTTCCCCATTATCAAAGAGTGCATATTCCATTTCATTCTCTAACCAACTTATTGGAAGTCCTAATGAATCTTTATAAAACTCGACGCTTTTCTTAAAATCATTCACCAACAGTCTAATTTGTAACAGCTTCATATCGAGTGCCTCCTATAAAACCATACTTTTACTGGTCATCCAATTTAATGATACCAAAGAAACCTGACAGCACTATGTCAAGTTTCCATAAATAAATTTCCATACTTCACCCTTATTTCAGATTTAAGTGCAGTTTAGTCCATGTCATAAGAACGAGCAAAAACAGCGATTCTTAAAACAAAAAATGATACCGAGTGTATTTTCTGTATGCTTCAACTTCATTTCGGGAAATGTAACGTTGATAAAAGGAGGTTACATCAATATGGATCATCAAACATTGGCAGCTCATGAGGCTGTTGACTTACATGAAATCGTGAACTTTAAAACACTTTGTATAGCGAAATCAAAGTTAATGCAAGGGCTTGTGTTTGACCAAGAACTGAAGGACTTGATGGAAAAAGATGTACAGCAATCCATTCAAGACCTTACTGAATTACAAGCGGTTTATGAGCGTGCCTCATTTCAGGCCCCTGTCCCTCAAAGCCGCCCAACGCCAATCATCAATTGAAAGGAAGGTAAGCCTCTTTGAATAATGATCATTTAGACCCCATTAATTCGCTGAATGTGCCTGAACTAGCAGACACTACATTCGCGATGGATTTTCTTATACGAGCTAAGGAAGGCGTAAGGAATACTGCTGTAGCTTTGACAGAAACCGCTTCACCAGATGTAAGAGCACTGCTTCGGAAACAGCTGATGCAAGGAATTGCGATGCACCAAGAGATTACGGAACTGATGATCAGCAAAAAGTGGTTCCATCCATATGAGCTGAGCGAACAGTATAAGCTGGATCAGCTCTCTGCAAAAAACACGATCATGGTCGGCAATATGAACCTTTTTCCTGATGAAACAAATCGCAAAGGGATGTTTGACCGGACACCTGATGAACACTAACACTGGAGGTTTTACAGCATGAAGGCAGTAACGTATCAAGGCATTAAAAATGTTGTTGTCAAAGATGTCCCCGATCCAAAGATTGAAAAATCCGATGACATGATTATCAAAGTCACCAGTACAGCCATTTGCGGATCAGATTTACACTTAATCCATGGATTGATTCCTAATCTCCATGAAGACTATGTCATCGGCCATGAACCGATGGGAATCGTCGAAGAAGTTGGTTCTGGTGTGACTAAACTAAAAAAGGGAGATCGGGTAATTATTCCCTTTAATATAGCATGCGGTGAATGCTTTTTTTGTAAAAACCAACTGGAAAGCCAATGTGATCAGTCTAATGACAATGGGGAAATGGGTGCTTATTTCGGCTATTCAGGGCAAACTGGCGGTTATCCAGGCGGGCAAGCTGAATATTTAAGAGTGCCATTTGCGAATTTTACCCATTTTAAAATCCCTGAATCTTGTGAGGAACCCGATGAGAAATTAAGCGTGATTGCCGATGCCATGACCACCGGCTTTTGGAGTGTGGATAATGCCGGCGTAAAAAAAGGCGATACAGTTATCGTTCTCGGCTGCGGACCAGTCGGCCTGTTTGCTCAAAAGTTTTGTTGGCTAAAAGGTGCAAAACGCGTCATAGCAGTTGACTATGTAAACTATCGCTTACAGCATGCGAAACGTACAAACAAAGTAGAAATCGTTAATTTTGAAGACCATGAGAATACAGGGAATTATTTAAAGGAAATCACGAAAGGCGGAGCGGATGTAGTCATTGACGCTGTTGGGATGGATGGTAAAATGAGCGATCTCGAGTTCCTTGCCAGCGGCTTAAAGCTTCATGGCGGAACGATGAGTGCATTGGTCATTGCTTCCCAAGCTGTTCGCAAAGGAGGAACCATACAAATTACAGGTGTGTATGGAGGCAGATATAACGGTTTTCCGTTAGGAGATATTATGCAGCGAAACGTCAATATACGCTCTGGACAGGCTCCAGTGATCCACTATATGCCGTACATGTTTGAACTAGTATCGACAGGCAAAATTGATCCGGGAGATGTTGTCAGCCATGTCTTGCCGCTTAGTGAAGCCAAGCATGGCTATGACATTTTTGATTCAAAAATGGATGATTGTATCAAAGTTGTGTTAAAGCCTTAAAAAACGGAGGTTACAGAAATGGAATACGCCTTACACGAAGTGCTTGAGGTTCAGGAAATGACTGCATTTAAGACACTTTGTTTGACGAAATCTAAAACAATGAAAGCACTGGTATCTGATCCGAAGCTGAAAGAAATCATGCAGCAAGATGTTGATATCACCACACGCCAGTTGCAGGAATTTGCCTCTATTTTATCTAATGCAAAGCACGAATGAGGAGATGAATAAATCATGAATCCTATCATAGAATATCTGACTGGCATGAATGTTCTAACAGACCAAATCATTGCTATGGACTTATTAATTTCAGCAAAGAACGGAGTCAGAAATTATGCGATGGCAGCCACTGAAGCCGGAACACCTGAAGTAAAAGAGGTCCTTATCCGCCATTTGGAAGAAGCACTCGATATGCACGAACAACTCTCAAGCTATATGATGGAAAAAGGCTGGTACCATCCTTGGAACCCTGACGAACAAGTCAAGCTGAATTTAAAAAATATTGATACAGCCATTCAATTGCCAACCCTTTAACATACAATGACTGATTTGCTGAGGAACAGTATTGATTGGCCACAACTGTTCCTCAGCTTCAAAATGAGCACTGTTTGTTCGGGTCCTATGACCGTAAATAGATTAACCGCTTTTCTCCATCTGATCTCCGATAATGTTTGCAAATTCTCCAATCCAAATAAGGAATCGTAACCACCTCTTTTTATGCGATCTCTTGATGGAGAAAACAGGCCAGAAACAAAATCCTTCGTTTTTGACCTGCCCTCTTCACACGCAAAGAATGCTACCTTCTTTGCTCCACTGATCCGTGAAGACTTTCCGTTTTAGGCCTGCTTTTGAGTTTTGCCTCGTTTTCGCGCAATTTCCCATCATAATCTTTAATTTTTGTGTCTAATCTTTTAATTGTTTCATCAATTTCTTTCCGCTTCTCTATCAGCCGCTGTCGTTCGTCAGCCAGGATATTTTTTCGAGCTTCTACCGTACGGTCACCTTCGGTAAATAATGTTGTATATTCAATTAGCGCTTCTATCGATAGTCCCGCATTTCGCATGCATTTAATGAATTCAATCCATTTGATATCTTCTTCATCATAGTCGCGAATGCCGCTGTCTTTTCGTTTTACAGGCGGGATTAATCCTACACGTTCGTAATATCGGAGTGTTGCGGCTGTCAGGCCAAACTGCTTTGCCACCTGAGCAATATTCATGATCTTCACCTCTCTATCCTGTATGTTGTGAAGGTAACACTTAAAGTTAACTTTAAGTCAAGCTCAAAACAAGTGGTTAGCTGCTGAATCTGGGTTTATATATTCGGGACTTGCCTTAAAGCACACTTTAAACTCTATACTTCTCCATGCAATAAAAACAGGTTAGATGGAGGGATTGCTGAATGGCAAATAAACAAACTGCCGGAAGAGAACAATTAGGAGAATTTACGCCAAAGTTTGCTGAACTTCATGATGATGTTCTATTCGGTGGCATTTGGGCAAGAGAGGAACAACTTTCACCCCGGGATCGCAGCATGATTACAGCTTCTGCATTAATTGCTGACTGTATCTCACCTTATAAATCAGGTTCATTTTAAATGGTTTTTTAAAAAAACCCTTGCCTTAAAGCAGACTTTAAGGTTTATCGTTATGTTGAAGACACCATAAAACATAAATAAGTGCATGTTTTTATTTACAACACTTATGATGAAGAAAGGATAGGTTCATATGTGTAATCAACATCAAACCCGTGTATTAAGCGTGTCACATGCAAAAGCCAAATTTGAACAAACGACGATTGAGCGAAGAGGATTACGGCCGCACGATGTCTTAATCGATATTAAATTCAGCGGTATTTGCCATTCAGACATTCATAGCGCTTTTGATGAATGGGGCGGTGGCATCTTCCCAATGGTGCCTGGACATGAAATAGCCGGTGTCGTAACAGCCGTTGGAGCAGAAGTCACCAAGTTTGCTGTCGGAGACCGCGTTGGTGTCGGCTGTTTTGTTGACTCTTGCGGAGAATGCGAATACTGTCTCAACGGAGAGGAACAATTCTGCACGAAGGGTGTTGTTCAAACGTATAACTCAGTAGACTACGACGGAAACCCCACTTATGGCGGGTACAGCCAAAAAATCGTTGTCACTGACAGATTTGTTGTTCGAATCCCAGATCGTTTGGAAATGGATGTTGCCAGTCCGCTGTTGTGTGCAGGTATCACAACATATTCTCCGCTGAAACACTGGAATGTTGGCCCTGGTAAAAAGGTTGCGATTGTAGGCGTGGGTGGCCTTGGACATTTGGCGATTCAATTTGCACATGCGATGGGTGCAGAGGTAACCGTTCTGAGCCGCTCCATGAATAAGAAAGAGGAAGCTCTGGAACTCGGGGCAAATCATTACTTTGCAACAAGTGACCCAGCCACATTCACTGCATTGGCCGGGCGTTTTGACGTGATCTTAAATACGGTATCGGCAAATCTCGATGTAGATGCCTATTTATCATTGCTTCGTATAGACGGGACACTTGTAAACGTTGGAGCTCCTGCCAAGCCGGACACATACAGTGTGTTTTCCCTAATCATGGGGCGCCGCAGCATTGCAGGTTCTCTAGTCGGCGGAATTCAAGAAACTCAAGAGATGCTGGATTTCGCAGCTGAGCATGGCATCGAACCTAAAATCGAAGTCATCGGAGCTGACCAAGTGGACGAAGCATACGAACGTATCCTCCGAAGCGATGTCCGTTATCGATTTGTGATTGATATTTCCACATTGTAATAGGTTAGTCCTTATATGGGGCTGACCCGCTTTTATTGAAACTCACGAAAAACGATCTCGTTAAGCAAATATTTTGAAGGTCGGTCAATCTTCCTGTTATTCTATGAATAGAGAGTTATTAGGAGGGTTTTTTATGAGCAAAAAAATTGCAGTTCTTGTTACAGACCAATTCGAAGACATCGAATATACAAGTCCGGTAAAAGCATACGAAGAAGCTGGCTACAGTGTTGTGGCTATCGATTTGGAAGCCGGCAAAGAAGTTACCGGTAAGCATGGCGAGAAAGTAAAGATTGACAAAGCCATCTCAGATGTGGATGCAAGTGACTTTGATGCACTTTTAATTCCTGGGGGATTCTCTCCGGATTTGCTTCGTGCAGATGACCGTCCGGGTGAATTCGCAAAAGCATTTGTCGAAAACAAAAAACCTGTTTTCGCAATTTGCCACGGCCCGCAAGTACTGATTGATACGGATCTTCTAAAAGGCAAAGATATCACAGGCTACCGCAGCATCCGCAAAGATTTAATCAATGCCGGTGCAAACTACAAAGATGCAGAAGTAGTCGTCAGCCACAACATTGTCACAAGCAGAACACCTGATGATTTGGAAGCATTTAACCGCGAATCTTTAAACTTGTTAAAATAAAACGAGAAGGCACAGACTGTTCGGGTCTGTGCCTTTTTTAAAATTAAGACTCCTTCTTTACATTCTGAAAGACAGCAGTCGCGTCCCACACATTCAAGCCAAATTGGCCTTCTGAAAATGCGGAATCATTTGCATCAATCACAAGACGATCATCTAAATAGATTTTAAAGCGATCGCCCTCGGCCTCTGTTTTCAGATGATACTTTTTATTAACGTCTATCGGTGTTTTGTATTCAGCAATGACAGAAGCAGCACCGTTCTCAAATTTAAAGAATTTCACTAGATCATGCTTCGCATCCACATTGGCAAGGTAACCGTTTTTGGCATCTTTGTCAGAGCGAAACATTAGTGCTCCTGCCCCTCTTCCGTTTCCATCCTTAATGGTGATATCAGATTCATAAGTGAAGTCTGACCCGGATGCTGAAGACAAGATAAAGGAATCTCCGTCCGACCTCCCTTGTTTCCCCTCAATTGTGTCTGCCCACGTGCCATTTACAGTCGTCCAGCCAGTCAAATTGGACATAAAAGGTGACGTTCCCCATACCTTTTTCAAAGGGTGTATCGTTAAAGATTTTACCTTTACACCGCCATTTGCAGCATATAATTCAAGCCCTTTGCTTGATCGGTCCGGGAGAATAATATCCGTTATGACCTGCTTTCCGTCATTCCCAAACACTTCAACCGAGGAGCGGTCAACAAAAATGCGCATCTTAACCTTCCCATTTACCGGCTTCAATGGGGCTGTTTCTTTTCCGGTGTTAAAGGCCGGATTAAAGGTGTTGTTGCCCGACTCGCTCCGGTCAACGAACAATTTGGCGTTCCTTCGGTCATAGCCGACCTTCGTAAATTGATTTTCACCTGTTCGGACCTTAAAACCAAATTCAGCAGCTGAACCAGGGCTTACTTTAAATTCTGCATTTATTTCATAGGCATCTCCAGATTGCCCTGCTAACACATTATGACTTGCAGGCGATATGGTCAGATTCTTCCACTTCTTAGAGGTCCCGCGAATGGTTTCCAGCTCTTTCACTGGTGTTTGGACCACTCTAACCCCTTCGGTAAACGCTTTCAATTTTAACTCTCTTGGAATGGACGTTGCACTTCTCCATGGGGATGTCGGAACATCATTCGCATATTGCCAATTGCTCATCCACCCTAACCATAGTCTCCGGCTGTCTGTGGATGGAATATCAGACCAGGATACAGCCGCATAAAAGTCTCTGCCGTAATCCGTCCAGAGAACTTTGTCTGACGGGTTTTCATTTTTAAAATGAGTTCCATCAAAGTCCCCTACAAAATATTGCATGCCTGATCCTCCCGAGACCGCTCCGTTTCCGACACTGACCTGCATGACCCATTTTTTTCGATTCGGATTGCCGTCTACCGGAAGCTCAAATAAATCCGGGCATTCCCATACTCCCCCGTGGCTTCCTTGATCCTGTCCAAATTCACTTGCATACGTCCACTGCTTCAGATTTTTTGATGTATAAATGAGGATTCGGTCACCGGCCGCAAGCACCATCACCCACTTTTTTTCTTTCTCATACCAAAAGACTTTTGGATCGCGAAAATCTTTTTTACCTGGGTTTGAAATGACAGGGTTGCCAGCGTACTTCGTCCATGTTCTTCCTTTGTCGTTGCTATAGGCAATACTTTGCACTTGATGGCCTTCCCGATCCTGTGTATAAATGGCCACAAGCGGCTTCTCTTTGCCTGTTTGAAAACCGCTTGTGTTATTTTTATCTACAACTGCGCTTCCAGAAAAGATCGTGCCTTTTTCATCCGGATACAGCGCAACAGGAAGGTGTTCCCACGTAACCAAATCTTTGCTGACGGCATGCCCCCAATGCATGGGGCCCCACTGAAGCCCATATGGATGGTATTGATAGAACAAGTGATATTCCCCGGCATAATATACCATTCCGTTTGGGTCATTCATCCAGTTTGCCTCCGGTGTGAAGTGATATTGAGGACGGTAATCCTCATCATAGTAGCTTGAATCGGCTGCATTTGCCGAAAATGCCATAGTCAACAGCAGGGTGAACATGATCATGACTTGAATAAGTCTCTTTTTCATTTGTTCCTTCGCTCCTCTCTTCATGTTTGAACACTTTCAAGAGAGACTGCTAAGCAAGCTGGTCCGTTTCTGGCAATTCTCCTCTGTTTCGCTGTTATCCGAATGATTTATATATGAAAAGACTGCTGCAGTTTCTCTCTTTTTCCTTCACACACCTTATGCTAAGAATCCAGCCCAATACCCGAGAATCCCGATGACAAAGATGCCGCAAATAATGAGAAGAGGATTCACCCCTTTGCGAAGCATCCATGCCACCAATAACGTTAATCCGAGAGGCAGCGCACCCGGCATAATGCTGTCTAACACGTTTTGTACCGTTTGAACATCTACTTTTCCGCTTTCATCCTTAATCCTGGATACAACGATTGGAATGTTGATGGTGGTCCATTTGGACACGAGAGCCCCCATAACAAATAACCCGAGAATCGAAGCGCCCTCTGTAAGCTTTTGAATGCGATTCCCCGCTAAATCCTGAAGAATCTCCATTCCTTTCACATAGCCATACTTTAATCCATAATATTTTGTGATTAATCTTATGGCATTCAGCAAGAAAAAGAATAGCAAAGGGCCGGCAATGTTTCCCCCTAAAGCAAGGGAGGCTCCTAGCGCAGCTAAGACAGGACGAATCGTTCCCCAGAAAATTGGATCGCCTACGCCCGCTATTGGTCCCATCAAACCAATTTTCATTCCGCTTATCGCTTTTCCGTCAATTCCTTTATTGTTCGCCATTTCTTCTTCCATGGCTGCCGTCACGCCAAATATAGGCGCTGTCAGCCACGGATGTGTATTAAACCATTCCAAATGCCGCTGCAAGGCTTCGTTTCTTTTCGCTCCGGGACCGTACAATTTTTTGATCGCCGGTATCATGACATAACAATATCCCATTGCCTGCACACGTTCGAAGTTAAAGGAACCGAGTAAAAAATTTGAACGAATAAACATGCTGAAAATTTCTTTCTTCGTTAATCGTTTTTCTTTCTCCATTTTTTCTTCCCCCCTCATCGTTTAGGCATCAAGATCATCATCATCGTCATCATAAACAGCAACACTGCCACTGTCTGATGCGGCCGCGACTGCTCCGTGAGCGCTTTGTTTTTGCATCACCTGCTGGTATAAAAGCGCCAGACAGAGACCAAGGGCTCCAAATCCCACTAAGTTAAAATCGGTAAACGCCGCTAATAAGAAACCAATATAGAAAAATGGCTTTAAATAAGGAATATTCATCATATTGATCACCATGGCATACCCGACAACCACAATAATGCCTCCGCCTATTTGCAGTCCTTTTGTAATGACATCAGGAATATTTCCCAGGAACGCCTGAACAGCGCTGACACTAATTAAAGCAACAATCAATGTAGGAATCATGACGCGCAAAGCTTGAAACACCATCGCGGTAATATGCATAATTTCAATTCCTTTTATATTTCCCGCTTTCGCATATTGATCAGCGCGGTGGATGAAAAAGACAGTGATCGTCCGAACAAAAATCGTCAGCGCCTGACCCGCAGCTGCTAAAGCAACAGCGACAGCAATCCCTTCGCCAATTCCTTGATCAGCGGTAATAACTAAAATGGTTGAGATGACAGAGGCGATCGCTGTATCAGGTGCCATGGCAAGCCCGACGTTCATCCAGCCGAGCGCCATCAGCTCCAGTGTGCCTCCAAGAATAATTCCCGTTTTTAAGTCCCCGAGCACCAAGCCAACCAACGTACAGGCCACAAGCGGCCGGTGTGTCTGCCCTTCATCCAATACACTTGCGATTCCAGTGATTGCTGCAATGATTAACAACAAAATAATTTGTAATGAAGACATATTCTCATCCCCTTGATTATTTTGTTACGTTCCGTAAAATCTGTACAAAATCCTCACTGGCATCTGAAGGCAGCTGCCTCAATTCCAGTTTCACGCCCTTGTCACTTAATGTTTCAAATGCCTTTATATCTTGTTCTGTGACACTGACTGATTTTGTGATTTGCCTGCGGTGATTTTCAAAACGCATTCCCCCGACGTTTACGGTTTTGATCGGTACACCTGCTTCTATAAGAGATACAATATCGGACGGATTTTCAAACAAGAGCATTGCCGTTACCCCTTCGTAGCGCGGACTATGAAATGCTTTTGCCATTTTAGAAACTGAGACGGCACTCGCCTTTACATTTGAAGGCGCAACAGAAAGGATCAGCGTTTTTCTCATTTCGTCCTGAGCAATATCGTCGGAGACAACGATGATTCGGTCGGCTGCATGGACTTTTATCCACCTTGTCAGGATTTGGCCGTGAATAAAGCGGTCATCAATTCTTGCTAACACAATGTTCATCATAATTCATCCTCTCTTGTATCTTGATTGGCTGTTTTTACTTTTTCTAAATGTTCACTGCACACTTGAAAGCTTTGCTGACTCATTGCTTTTAAGTTGTTCAGCAAATCTTTGAGAGCCAGATGTTCTCTCAGGCTTAATACCTCCAGCAGAATCGGCAGGTTTACGCCGGCTGCCATATCCATTCTTTGATCCTCAGCAATAAAGGAAGCTGCCGCGTTATATGGCGTCCCTCCAAAAATATCGACTAAAAAAAGCACTTCATGTTCTTCCGGGATATCCTTGAGCGCCTGATGATATTTTTCTTGCAGCGTTTGTATTCCTTCCCCTTTAAAAAACGGCACTGCAATCAGGTTATTTTCTTCACCGAATATCATCCCTGAAGACTCTTTTAATGCTATGGGAAAATCTCCATGACCGCTGATAATAACTGAAATCATATCTATTGCTCCTTTCCTGTTTTGTACATCCATATATAATGCAAGGATCGTGCCAACACAGTTGTGTTAAGCGTTTTCATTGTTATTTCAGCCAATCGCAATTTGTTGTTGAAACACTTAAAACGAAAAAAATAAACCTGTATTAAAATGGTGTTCCATTTAATACAGGTTCATATGAAAAAACTGTTTTTAAAACAGCTGGCCATGCACTTCTTCAGCAAATATGGCGGCTATAAATAATTTTTCATCATCACTTATGCGAAGTCCGAGCTTTTCTTCATAAGGGGCTAATGTTCGCTCTGTCACGTACACCATTTCCTTCAGCTGATCATTGATCTCTTCTTCCTCTGAGAAAGCGATCGGATTTTGCTTAATTACCCTTTCAAAGGCGAAAGCCGTGTGCATAATGACTTTGATCAAAACCGCATTATTGAAAATGACCCCCAGCTCATCTTGAACGGTTTGCAGCCACTCCAATAACATTTCGATCACATGATGGGGATTCAAGAAGACAAGGTATTTTTTCAGGCTATCCTCGCAAAGCTCCCTAACAATCATATTTGCTTCGTTCAATCCATTGCTCAAGGGGATGCTTCCTTTTGTAATCGCCTGTTGAATCAGCTTCTCTCCCTCCCCTTCAATTAACACTTCTAAAGATACATGCGGAGCATTGATTTTAGGGTCTTTCGTTCCGACTGTCGCAAGGATTTCATACTCTTTTTCGATTTCTTTTATGCTGTTGGCCAGCTTAATCGATGATACGGTCAATATGTGAATCGGTGTATCGGAGGCCTTGTTTACGATCGTGGTTAGAATGTCTTCCAGCTTTTTGGCCGTCCCGCTGCCCGTGGTGCAGATGGATACCAATGCCTTCTTTTTGCCGGGTGCCGCTGGCTGACGCTCCCACAACTCGATAAAATCCTTCGTGACCGATTGATAGATCGCATGCAAATTTAAATTCAAATAGTTGACCTTTCTGACAGCATCCAGCACCATTGAAGTCGTAACATTGCTGATCGTTTTAATAGAAATGCCTGTCTTTTCCTCCAGCCTGCTTTCCAGCATTGCAAGCGACCCCATATCTACCAGCATTAAAACACCTTCGCCTTCATCAACCTGTTTCATTTTTTCTGCTACGCATTCAAAAATGTCCGAAGGTGAAACAGTAAGCGGCATGTCAACTGCTGCAATCGGCGTACTCCCCAGCAGTTCTGTCGCGACTTCAACCATTGAACTCGCCGTGCTGTTTCCATGAGCAGCCACGATAATACCGACTCTTTTGTTCTCCTTTAACGATTTGATGGAATGAATTAACATCGTTAAGTAGATGACTTCTATTTCAGGAATAGCCACTTTAAAATATTCCTGAATTTTATCTTTAAAAATCATCGCCACCCGATATTCTTTCACATGAGTATCACGAATTTCATCTGTCTCCTGTGTATTCAAAACATCAATTTGCTTTCCTCGCTTTAAAAATGCGTCAATATGCATACTCAAGAAATAAATAAACTTACGGTCAAATGTGCAATCCAGCTCATGTTCAGCTATTTCTTTTAACTGTTTTGTCATTTGAATCACATCATCTTCAACG
Organism: Bacillus sp. SG20033; assembly: GCF_044570195.1. NCBI lineage: Bacteria > Bacillati > Bacillota > Bacilli > Caryophanales > Bacillaceae > Bacillus > Bacillus sp. SG20033. Next base: position 2,818,630 of record NZ_CP172606.1, read on the forward strand.
AATGTCAGCAGGTTGTCTTTTTGAAAAGCTTGATGATGAAAAAAACTTCTGACATGCAAATGGACATCAGTCAAGATGTACTGGTTAATATCCTTTTTGGATAAACCTTCTTTCATAAGCGTTTTCACTTTTTCCTCAATCAAATGATATAAGTTAAATGAGAGGTCTTCGTCAATTTTTGTTGTTTCATCTTCTACAATCGGAGAGATAATCGTTGTAATATTGACATATTCAGAAATGGCTTTGCTTCTTTGCATGTTTTTGCTGCTGGACATCCATTCTTGCTTGATTTCATCAGGCAGATCGCGAACAGTCAGTTCAATAACTTCATTTCTGTCAAGGTTATGCAAAAATCCGTGTGCGCAAACTAACTGGACATTTGATTTCAGTTGTCCGACATTCCCAAATTTCGCAGAGTGAATAAGCGCATTATAGACATCGATATGCACACTCAGATTCTTCTTAATTCGCTCTGCTTCTTTCCCTAATAAAAACGTCGTCAGATCCACTCTTTCTTTAAGTGATCGTTCTTCAAGCGAAGGAATATGTATGGTCATTGGGATTCTTCGCAAAAACGTTTTCAATAGTGCAGAACTCGGATTTTCTGTAGTCGCACAAATAAACAATACGTTCGATGTTCGTTTATGTTCAGATTCTCCAAGCCTGTTATAAGAACCGCTGTCAATAAAATAAAACAGCATTTCTTGTCCCTCGGGAGGGAGACGGTGGATTTCATCCATAAAAAGAATGCCCCCATTGGCCTGTTCGACTAAACCCGCCTTATCCTCGGCAGCACCTGTAAATGAACCTTTTTTGTGTCCGAATAATTGAGAAAGCAATAATTGAGGGTTGTTGTAGTAGTCTGCACAGTTAAATGTAATAAATGGTGCGCCGGCCTTCAATATGTCAGAGTAAATGGCAAACTGGTAAATTCGGTTCGCAAAAAGGGATTTACCGGAACCAGTCGGCCCTAGGAGGAGCATATGCAGACCGGTCGGCGGATAAAAGACAGCTGCTTTTGCCTGGGAGATCGCTTTCTTCAAACTCCCTTTTGCCCCTATCATAAGCTCTAGGGGATTCGTGGAAATGTGTTGATGATTTTGCTTTGAATTTCCGGAAAACGCCTGAAGGTCTTTCACTTCCATCATCTCTGTATCCCATTTCTTGTTGAATAATTTTTCTGCTATCTCGACTGGGATGTATCTTACAGGAAACGTTTTAATTTTGATGACCTTTTTGGACCGGACGAGATTGTTCAATTCAAAGCTGACATTGGACCGCTCCATTTTCAGCTGCTCGGCAATCTCCTTTGCTGAATTCCCTTGTATTTTTAAAAGATGATCTAAGGTTGAATCATGAAAATTATGCTTGAGCTGATGGTATATTTTATCTATTCTTCTCACGTCTATCATCCTTTGTCCTTATTAGATAAGCCATTAACAAGAATATTTCGAAACTTTATAGTCCGCGTTGAGATTATCTGCTGATACACGTTTAAAAAGGTCTCTATAGCAGATTGACAAAACTGGCTTTTATGCGTATATGTTTACATTTTGAATAAATTTGCATCTCATATTAGTATGATAGATGCTCAGTTCTGGAGGGCCAGTCCCCTTCAAAAGTAATAATCAGTAAACAGTTTATCATTCTCGGGGAATGTAATGATGTCAAAATCATCAATGACAAAAAATGAATCTTATAGATCATGACAAATTACCCAAATATAACCCCTTAAGTTCGTTCACAACTAAAAAGACGGACACTCTATGTGACCGCCACAGTATTACAATTTGCAAAACTTCGTCATTTTTGCAATCCACTTTGAAGGTTAAGAAATCTGTAAGCCTAAAAACTTTATCTCCGATCCTATCGATTTGATCCCCCTGCCGGCCTCAATCATAGTGGGTATGCAATTATACAAATCGTTACCTATTCAAACTAGGCTGTCAGATTGTCCAAATGACTTTCCTGTTTTACTCTGCTATTCAGGTAGAATCACGAGTGAAAATAGAGCCAGAAGACATGTAACAGCACTTAAAATAGTTTTAAAATTTAAAAATAAAAGTATCTATTCTTTTAAATGTTATAATATCCGATAAAACTTTACTCATCTTTTTATTACTGGAGGAAAATAAAATTGATAGGCAATTCTAGCAAAGACAATTTTGGCCAGCAACAGAAATTGTCTAGAGGCCTTAAAAACAGGCATATACAATTAATGGCGATTGGAGGTGCAATCGGTACAGGTTTATTTTTAGGTTCAGGTAAATCCATCCATTTTGCAGGACCATCCATTTTATTTGCTTACTTGATCACCGGCGTATTTTGCTTTTTCATTATGCGTTCGCTCGGAGAACTGCTCTTATCAAATGCGGGATACCACTCTTTTGTTGATTTTGTAAGGGACTATTTAGGAAACATGGCAGCATTTATCACTGGGTGGACCTACTGGTTCTGTTGGATCTCCCTCGCGATGGCTGATTTAACGGCGGTCGGCATTTATACGCAATATTGGCTTCCCGATGCGCCTCAATGGCTGCCGGGTCTTCTTGCGCTTATTATCCTGCTGATCATGAACCTTGCCACCGTTAAACTTTTCGGAGAATTAGAATTTTGGTTTGCATTGATCAAAGTCATTGCCATACTGGCTCTGATCGTAACTGGTATTTTCCTGATTGCGAAAGGTTTTTCCGCAGCTTCCGGCCCTGCCAGCCTCACCAACCTTTGGAGCCACGGCGGCATGTTCCCAAATGGATGGCATGGGTTTATCCTATCGTTCCAAATGGTCGTCTTCGCTTTCGTGGGTATTGAACTTGTCGGACTGACAGCAGGTGAAACAGAAAATCCCCAAAAAGTGATCCCTAAAGCCATCAATCAAATCCCTGTCCGGATTTTACTTTTTTATGTTGGCGCACTTTTCGTGATTATGTGTATCTATCCTTGGAATGTGTTGAATCCAAACGAAAGCCCATTTGTTCAGGTCTTCTCTGCAGTAGGCATCGTTGTGGCTGCCAGTTTGATCAATTTTGTTGTATTAACATCAGCCGCATCAGCTGCAAATAGCGCTTTATTCAGCACAAGCCGAATGGTCTATTCGCTTGCAAAGGATCATCACGCACCTGGACTATTAAAGAAATTAACTTCTTCTAACGTGCCAAGCAATGCGCTGTTCTTTTCATCCATCGCCATTCTGATTGGCGTTAGTCTGAATTATTTAATGCCCGAGCAAGTCTTCACACTGATTACAAGTGTTTCTACAATATGCTTCATTTTTATTTGGGGCATCACGGTGATTTGCCATTTGAAATATCGAAAAACAAGGCAGCATGAAGCGAAAGCAAACAAATTTAAAATGCCTTTTTACCCATTATCCAACTATTTAACACTTGCATTTCTCGCGTTCATTCTTGTCATATTGGCACTCGCGGATGATACACGTATTGCTTTGTTTGTCACCCCGGTCTGGTTTGTTTTATTGATTATTTTGTATAAGGTGCAAACCCGCAGAGGACATAAGATGAAATAAAAAAAAGACAAGGGATACTCACTCCCTTGTCTTTTTTATGGGTCAAACACAAATTAAACTTTGGTTTCAAATTTCATTCACTTCATTTAAGTGTTAACTCAAACCAGTTTTGATGCCGAAACCTACTAATATTATTCCGGTAATTTTTTGAAACACTTTCTGGAACTTCGAGTTTTTCATCCATTTTTTTGCGTAATCAATAATATAAACAAGAAACAGGAACCACAACACCGCTAATAAGGTTAGGATTGAAGCTAAAATAATGAGCTGCTGGTTTATATTTCCGTTCAAATTGATAAATTGGGGCATGATTGTAACATACACCAAAACAGTTTTAGGATTGAGAATGTTACTGAGTGATCCCTGCATAAAGGAAGTTTTATAATAACGTTTCGGAGAACTTGCCATATTTTTTGCTTGGGATTGCATGTCATCTAACGAAAACATACTTTTAGCAAAAAAACTTTTTACACCTAAATAAATTAAGTATGCCGCTCCCAAATATTTGATCGTTGTGAAAAGAATCACTGACTTTGCGATCACCACTGATAATCCTAAAATGGCAATCACCGTCCAAAAGGAAAGTCCTGTTGCCAATCCGAGAATGTTATAACGGCCGGCTTTCGGGCCATACCTAAGCGTATTTTTCATCACAAGCATCGTATCTGCCCCCGGTATGATAACCATCATGGCAGCGATCGGTATGTATGCGAGTAAGCTGTGCATTGTTCTCTCCCCCTTTAAAAAATCCCCTTAATCATATAGTGACTACAAAAGTAACTACTTATAAAAAGTGTATCAATGTGTTTGGAATAAATCAATATGGTTTGTTAAAATAGCGATTACTAAGGCAGCGATTGCTCTTTATATTGGAGGATATATGAAAGAAAATATGTTAGACATTTTAAAAAACCTCAATTTTACAGAATATGAATCGAAAGCGTATTTGGCATTATTGCAAGAATCACCTTTAACAGGCTATGCCGTTGCCAAAAAATCCGGAGTTCCCCGTTCTAAAATTTATGAAGTCTTGGAAAGCCTTGTGTTAAGGGGAGATGTTTTTGTCAGTCATGGAAATACGCCTCAGTATGTTCCTGTCCCCGCAAAAGAACTGATTAAAAACCGCCGGCTCAAAGCGGAAGAGCATTTTGATCAGGCTGAGAAATATTTTGAAAAGTTCGAGCAGACTGCTAATGACCGGGAAAACATCTGGAATATCACCGGCCGCAGTGAAATTCTTGAAAAGGTGAAGGCTTGTATTTTATCTGCCAAAAAAAGAATCCTCTTAGAAATATGGAAAGAGGATTTTGAGGAGATAGAAGCAGAGCTCAAACAGGCGGCAGAACAAGGCGTTATTGTCACCATTATTGCGTACGGAGACATCGTATCTGATTTTGCCAATGTTTACCTTCATGATATGAGCAGTGAAATTACAGAAGAGTATGACGGACGGTGGCTTGTCTATAGCGGAGATGATTCAGAAGTCGTAGCGGGCATTGTCTCACTTGGCAACGACAGCCGTGCTGCATGGACGATGCATGTAGGTTTAGTCATGCCTATTACTGAAGTGATCATTCATGATCTGTACCTCATGGAAATTCTGAAAAAGCATAGAGAGCTTTTAGAAGAGAGCTTCGGGAAAAATCTCATCCAGTTGCGCCGTAAATTTTCTATCCATTCAGATTTCAAAAAACATTATTTGGAATAATATTCGCATCGCTTAACCAAAACAAGGCTTGTACAAAACAAGCCTTGTTTTTTTATGCATAAACCCCCCATGCTGATTTACTTCTCTCTTTTAAAAAAATGTGATTCTGCGCAAACTATTTTTCAGCCTGCCGCGTCTATCCTAGGTAACAGCCTACGATATACGTATATTCAAAAAGGAGCCCTTTATTGCAATGAAGAAAAAACAAACAACAAAAGCGTTGCTTGTCACATGCATAACTGACCATAAGCAAGATTTCTACAGGTTGGCTTTCAGTTATGTGAAAAATCAAGATGACGCATTAGATATTGTTCAGGAATCGATAAAAAAAGCGCTGAGCTCAGTTGAAACGGTCAGGAACCCTGAGACGATAAAAAGCTGGTTTTATAAAATTTTAGTGCGGACAGCCATTGATTTTTTGCGCAAACAAAAAAAGATAAGAGTGATGGACGACGAAACGATAGAATTTTTAAGCAAAGGAAAGGAAGACCATTACAAGGATACTGATCTCTATGAAGCGCTTGACGAATTGCCGTACCGCTATAAAACCATTATTATTTTACGTTTTTTTGAAGACCTCAAATTAGAAGAAATTGCGGAAATTACAGGAGAAAACACGAATACCGTCAAAACGCGCCTATACAGAGCATTGAAGCTGATGCGCATTCAGCTGACGAAGGAGGATCTTTCTTAATGGATAAGAGATTACAGCAATTAAGAGAAGAATATAAAAATGTTCCGATTCCTAAAGAATTGGATATCATTGTTGAAAAAGCCCTTCAGCAAGAACCAAAAAAGAAAAGAATCGTCATGTGGCCGACATCAGCAGCAATCGCTGCAGCTATTTTATTCACTGCGCTTGTTAATATCAACCCTGACGCTGCTCAGGCTATGTCAAGGATCCCTGTCATCGGCAAAATCGTCAAAGCGATCACCTTTATTGAAATCAAAGAGGAAAAAGACCAATCAAGCATTGATGTCAAAACACCTGCTTTGTCCGGGCTTTCTAATAAAGAGCTGGAAAACAGCATTAACCAAAAATACTTGAAAGAAAGCCAGCAGCTGTATAAAGAGTTTATACAGTCCACATCCAAAAACAAAAAAGGGCATCTCAGCATCTACAGTGATTACGAGACGGTCACAGACACGCCAGATTTACTCTCTATCCGGCGCAATATTGAAAAAACACAAGCATCTTCCTACACACAAAGCCGTTATATTACAATTGACAAAAAGAATGATATTTTACTTACATTAAAAAGCTTATTCAAAGATGAGCGCTATATTAAAGTCATCAGTCAAAATATTAGAGAGCAAATGAAACAGCAAATGAAGGAAGATCCAAATAAAATATATTGGCTCACTGACGAAGATGCAGAACCGTTCAAAACGATTCTTCCTGATCAGACGTTTTACATTACTGAAGACCATAAACTTGTGATCTCATTTGACGAATATGAAGTCGCCCCCGGCTATATGGGCGTTACCGAGTTTACAATTCCAACCAGCGTCATTTCAAACTTGCTCGTGGGAGAACGTTATATTCGATAAAATAAAAACATCCATCTAAGATTATGGATGTTTTCTCTCTTCTCTATTCGAGGTCGTAACCTCGCTATCAAAAACAACGAGAATATTTGCTTACTATTGGAGGAATACCCATGTATCACAAGACACAGCATCATCGATACATCCCTGGACTTGATGGCCTTCGCGCTTTTGCCGTCCTGTCAGTTATCGCTTATCACCTAAATTTCAATTGGGCTAACGGTGGTTTTATCGGAGTTGATATCTTTTTTGTTTTATCCGGATATTTGATTACATCCATTCTATTACCGGCATATGGAAATGATATCAATCTTGATTTTCGGGACTTTTGGGTGCGCCGCATTCGGCGGCTTCTGCCGGCAGCGTACCTTATGATCTTTTCCACTGTTGTGTGGGTCGTATTGTTTGATCGAGAACTATTGCACACTGTACGTGGAGATGCGATCTCTTCTCTCTTTTATATGAGCAATTGGTGGTTTATTTTTCACAAGCTATCATATTTTGATAGTTTCGGTTCCCCATCACCTCTAAAAAACCTTTGGTCGCTGGCGATTGAAGAACAATTTTATATCATATGGCCGATGTTCTTAGTTGTTGGAATGTACATAATGAAAAGCCGCGCCAGATTGGCTGCGGTGATATCATTGCTTGCGCTTTGTTCAGCCGTGATGATGAGCGTACTGTATGAACCTGGCGGAGATCCGAGCCGCGTTTACTATGGCACAGACACTCGTTCGTTTGAACTTCTCATCGGATGTGCCTTGGCTTTGGTATGGCCGATGAAAAGGCTGTCTTCCAACAGGCTGCCAAGCAAACTGAAGCACACTTTGCACGCCACTGAATTTTTGGCATTTTGTATTTTAGTGTTGTGTGTCTATTTCACAGATGAATACGAGCCTTTTCTTTACAGAGGCGGAATGCTATTCATTAGCGTGACTGCCGCAATCCTTATTGCATGTGTTTGCCATCCGAGCAGCTTTTTAGGCAATCTGCTTTCATGGAGGCCGCTTCGGTGGCTTGGAACGAGGTCTTACGGAATTTATCTTTGGCACTACCCTGTTATTGTGTTAAGCACGCCAGTTCAAGAAATCGGAAACCCTGTTCTTTGGCATATCGTGCTAAAGGTCATTGTGACATGTATACTTGCCGAGCTTTCCTATCATTTTATTGAGAAGCCGATACGGACACAGGGATTTAGGTCATTTTTCCGCCGTGTTTTTATACATAGAATCAAGGAATGGAAAACGACATCTGTCATCAGCAAACTGTCAATTGGTTTCGTCATTTTCGCTATACTTATTTTTGCAGGCGGGCTGTCTGGGTTAGCCGGAGAGCAAAAGCACCCTACCAAATGGACCTATAGCTCACAAGAAACAAATGCTGACACCAGCCAGGCTTCTGGGGATAAAAAGAACGCTGCAGCAGATAAAAAACACAATCCTGAACAAAAGACAACAGAATCGGATCAACGTCAAAAGGAAAACAAAGATAGTGGGCAAGAGACTCATAAAAAGAAAGACACGCAATCCCAACAGCAGAAAAAACCAGCAGACACTGCGAAAGAAGTTTTAGCTATAGGAGATTCCGTCATGCTTGATATTTCTTCACACCTGCGTCAGTCATTTTCAAATGTGACGATTGATGGAAAGGTAGGAAGACAAATGTCTCAAGCTTTGGAACTCGCAAGGGAGTACAAGTCTTTTAATCAGCCGAACAAGGCTGTCATCATTGAGCTTGGAACCAATGGCTACTTTACAAACAGCCAAATCGAACAACTGCTTCAATCTTTCTCAAAAGCTCATATTTATCTTGTCAATACACGGGTTCCCCGCCAATGGGAAAGCAAGGTAAATGAATCTTTGCAGCAACAGGCCCACGCACATCAAAATGTTACGTTAGTTGACTGGCATACAGAAGCTCTTCAGCATCCGGAATATTTTACCCCTGATGGTGTTCACTTGGTTCCTAAAGGGGCAAAAGCTTTGACTGCTCTTATTGTTCAGGCGATGAAATCGTAAAAAAGAGATCCTATGCGGATCACTTTTTTACTTTAGTTTCTGATCGTTGATTATGTCTCCTTTCAGCAAGGCAGCCCTTATGTTTACATGCCGGTTACGTAAGGGTAAGCCAAAATTGAATGGAGGGATGATAATGAAAGGAAATGAAGAACATGACATCCAAAAAGAGTTGAAACGATATGAGCTTTTTTTCAAAAAACGATATAAGGTTCTTTATACAGTAAACGATTTTATCATCGGTGCTATGTTTCTCGTTGGAAGTTTTTTCTTTTTCTATGACCGGTTAATGTCGGCAGGGATATGGCTGTTTGCGATCGGAAGTTTGCTGCTGTTAATCAGGCCGACCATTCGGCTGATTCATGACTTTCATTACCGTAAGCATGTGGAACAGCAATTCAAGCATCAATCTTCAACAGATGACTGATCTTAAGGAATAAGAAAGAACAAAATGCCAAAAGCCTGAGTTGAAAACCAAAAACAAGACTTTTAGACTATTCATTTTTAAAAATAAGGTAAAAAGAACTAAACTTTTGCCTCTGCATGCCGATATGAATAATAAGGCCGGCGCGATACTCCCTATAACATCCTTTTCAGTAGATTTCATTATCGTGCCGGTTTTCTCATATGCAAAGCAATCCCGCCAATCAGATTGGCGGGATTTTATATTTTACATTCCTGTCCAAACGTCTTTCACATAACGTCTTTGATCTTGCAGCTTTTGCAGCCATTCAGCTGATTCTTCCTGGCTTGCTCCTTTTTCAGCTTCATACGCCAATCGCAAAGTTTTCTCTACATCAGGAGCCATTTGCGATCCATCACCGCATACGTAAATATGAGCCCCTTTTTCAATGAGTGTCATCAATTTCTGCGTATCTTGCTTGAGCAAGTGCTGGACATATCCTTTTGGTTCGTTTTCGACGCGCGAGTAGCATCGGCGGATTGTGACCAAACCGTCCTGTTCCGCTTGATCCAGCTCTTCTCTGTAAAGGTCGTCATGGTCCGGGCGGCGGCAGCCGAAGTATAAAAGTGCTTCACCAAGGGTGCTTCCTTCCTTCTTCAAAACCGATCTAGCCTGAATAAAGCCCCTGAATGGCGCAATTCCTGTGCCCGGCCCGACCATAATCATAGGCGTTTCAGGCTCATCCGGCATCTGGAATCCGGACTGCGGCGTACGAATGAAGCAAGCTGCTGCATCACCTGTATTCAACTCTGCTAAATAATTAGAGGCGACACCCCGGTATTCACCTCGGCCGCTCCATGCTGAGGCTTTCACAACTCCTACCGTCATGCTCACGATATTTGCATGAACTTTCGGTGAGCTTGAAATGGAATAGTATCTCGGTTTTAGTGATGGCAAAAGTGCTAAAAACCGTTCAAACGGCATTTCGCAGGCAGGATAATCCTCTAAAAAATCAAGCATGGTAAGACGTTTTGCAAGTACCTGCTCTTTGTAAATGCCATCATCTGAAACGAGCTGTTCCAGCTCTTTTTGATGCGGCGGACAAACTGTATAAGAGGCCAGCTCCCGAAGCTGAAGCCTTGATGCCGGTTCCTGCAGCTCTACATAGGACGACAATAAATCCACTACTTTGATTGGCCGATCCATCGGCAGATGAGCCATATGAGCGCTTCCGCTTACTTTTATCACATGATTGGACTGCAAACCGAATCGGCTGAGAACCCGCTGAACAAGCTCCCTGCTGTTCTTTGGCAGGATTCCGATATGATCGCCTTCTTTATATGTTTTACCAGCCGGAATTTCCAATTCAATATGGCGGGTTGAACGCGTGCTGGCAGCTGTCTGGAGTTCTCGATTCTCTAACACAATCCCTTCAAACGCGCCATATGCTTTAGCAACCGGCGTTTCCGTCGCTTCACTGAGAAAAGTAATCGATAATGAAGGCCTGTCTTCTTTCTGGGCTATTTCGTTAATATCAAATGCGTCCATCGTTTCCTTCCAGAAGCGGTTTTCCCAAGACTCGCGGTGGCTTTCAAAATCATCGGCGGCGTCACCTTCCCCAATCGCTGTTAAACGCGATGCCCCCTTTGCTTTCATCATGTCATCAATCAGGCGGGGAATCCGCTGATACGTGCTGGCCCAGCTCCGGTTTCCGCAGCCGAATACCGCATAGGAAACACCTTTCAATTGGCCTTCCTCAAGCTCTTTCAGCCACTCTACAAATCCGGCAGCATTATCAGGCGGCGCCCCATTATAAGAAGCCGTTACAATGACGACTGCCCCTTCTTCAGGGAGCTTGCCGATATAATCATCAAGCGGAGCCGTTTCAGCTGTAAAGCCCATCTGGCGGCCTTGAGCAGCCAGTTCACCGGCTATTCCCTCAGCTGTCCCAAGATTTGAACCAAAAAGAACAAGTAAAGGTGTGCCGTGTTTAGGTTTGGTTTCTTTTGGCTTTGTTTCTGCTTTGATGTCTGCCTGTTCTTTTCTCTGTACATTGATTGCCGCTGTTTTTCGCGGTTTCACAGTAATTTTAAAATCATCCGGCTTGATCGTTAATGCTTCTTTGATTTTTAGTTCGTAGCCAGTATGGTTTATCAATTCAAAATGCTTTAATACAAGACCGAGAACCATTGTCGCTTCTTGAAGAGCAAACTGCATGCCAATACAAGCGCGCTGTCCGTTTCCAAACGGCTTATACGCATGGTGAGGGATACTTGAAGGATCCTCAAACCGTTCCGGACGGAAATCTTCCGCATCCGGTCCCCAAGCGTTTTGATCCCGGTGCAGTTTTGGAATTAAAACAGTGACTGGCTGCCCTTTGCTGATCGGATATTCCCCGCCTAGAACAGTATCCTCCTTCGCATATAGAGAAAAAGCCGGAGCTGTTGGATACAGTCTGAGGGTTTCATTTAAAACCATCCGAATGTATTTGAGCTGCTGGATTTGTTTATATTCAGGCGTGTCATCCGTTAACACGCGATCCGCTTCCTCCTGAGCTTTTTTCAGTTTTTCCGGATGTGTAAGCAGACAATAAATCGCAAAGGAAAGCAAACCGCTTGTTGTCTCATGTCCAGCAATTAAAAATGTGATGATTTGATACCTTATGTTTTCATCATCCAGCGTTTCACCGGTTACTGGATCTTTGGCATAAAGCATGAGAGACAAGAGATCCTTGATGTTATCATCCGGATTCGCCTTTCGCTCCGCTATCATTCTATCAACCAGGGAGTTCATGACTTCTATATCCTTTTGAAACTGCAGCTTCGTTTTCACCATCATCTTATCTTGCAGGCCCAGTCTTTTTGATTGATTCATCGCCTCTTTTAAGGCACGGAGCATACTGGTGATAAACGGATGCTGTGAATCACGGTAAAAGCTGTTGAATCGATAGTTAAACCCGCACAACCCAATCGTATCAAGCGTCAGACGTGTCATATCGTCTGCTACATCAATTTCTTCATTAGGGTTTAACCGGCTCCACTTTTGAATCAGCTGGGTTGCGATATCCAGCATCATAGAATGATAGCCTTTCATCGCTTTTTGACTAAAACTCGGCAGCAAAATGCGGTGGGCTTTTTGCCAGTTCGGTTCGTGCGTCCAGCTTGTAAATAAGCCATCTCCCCCGAATTCGCGCACCTTTTGCAAGCCTTTGCCAAGGTTCTTGTCGAAGCGGCTTTCATCACACACTTCAGCCACAAGATTGTGGCCCGAGACAAAAACACTGGATACTCCCGGAAAATCAAAACGGAAAATCGGCCCCAATTCATCAGCTATCCGCCATAAGGATTGAGAAAGCTGTTCTTTTTCCAGATGCGGAAGATTTTTTAAAGGTCCGTATGTTTTGGGCTGAGGTATTGCGCTTGCCTGTTTCATTAACATCTCCCTTTCCTATTTTTGTGATGAATGAAGCTTAATGGCGTCCCAGCAGCATTGTTCCAATTCAGTAATTAAATCAGTGTCCATCTCTATATCACCTGTTTGAACGAGCTGATATATCTTGAGAAACGCCCCTAATACAATCGCAATTAACACATTAGAGGGCAGGCTGCGAATCACGCCTTCCGCTTTTCCCTTATTAAAATAGTCATCAAGCATTTGAGTCAGATTTTCTATCATTTTTTTGCTTGTATGATTTAAGTAATGAGCGTCTTTTTTGGTTTCAAGAAAAAAAAGCGCATAGTCGCTCTCTTTCGTAAACTGAACGAGACAGCAAAATACGTGGTGAAAGCCTTCTCTGACAGGCAATTCTGAAACGTCTTGCTTCAGTTTTTCCGTAAATCGCTGGATGCTTTCTTGAAACAGTACGTTGACGAGTGTTTCTTTGCTGTCAAAATAACGATAGATCGTTCCTGTCCCTACATGAGCACGTTCAGCTATCATAGGAATGGTGGTAGCGTCAAAACCCCTTTCCGTAAAAAGTGAGACTGACGCTTTCATAATCATGTCGTATTTACTGCTGGATGCGGATAACATGTAATCTGACAACCTCCGATTCGTTTGCGGAATGAATATTCATTCCTTTTGTTCACAAAGAATGTCTGCCCTGTCTGAAATCACCTCTTTGTTCTTTCTTCTGTTATAAGTTTAAATGAAAAAAACTTTTTTTAATATAAAGTATATGCAAAAAATAAAAAATTAAGAAAATATACCCAAATCCAGATGTAAGAATCTTGGATATATTTCCCGAGAAATTTTTTATTTAACAGCCACAATACATAGACAGGAATCACGCCTGATAACAGAAAGATCCCTAAAATGCTGATCTTTCAGCAGTTGAATATACGTTTTCTCTTTTTCACCGGTATTTGTGTCAATACTGATATAAAACCGGCCGTCAATTTGAAGCACCCTGTAAATTTCTCTTAATGCAAGCCTAATATCGGTGCAGCTCTGAACTGTATGTAAAGAAAAGACTTTATTAAAGGTACGGTCATCAAAAGGAATGTCCTCTGGATAGCCATGAAAAACCTCCCCGTTCCCCATATTCTTTCGATTCGCACGTGATATCTGTCTTACCTTTCGCTTTGAAGGATCAATGCTTTTTAGGCTTCCCTTTTCTAGTTTCTTGGTTATGCTTTTAAAGACAGTGCCATTTCCGATTCCAATTTCTAAAATTCTGTCATTTTCTTGTATATCTATAGAGTCAATCATCATATGCTCAATTGTTTTGGTTAGCTTATATTTCCGAGAAAATAATTTCCGAAAATTCGATCGTTTATAGAGTCTATTTTCTAGCATTTTAAACACCTGCTTTTGGTTTCCTATGTTTATTTATTATATTCAAAAAATAAACATCATCTTCATTCTAAAAGTGAAGGAAGGTACCAACTAGACGGCAATGTATTGAAAAATGTTTCAATAGAACTAAACTTTTTCATTTTTTTCCGCAAAAAAAGCAGAAAACAAAATGTTTTCTGCCCTCTTTCTAATGCCAATGATAAGGGAATGCAAACAGCCTTTGCTGCTGCATTGCCATCAGCCTCTGCTGTCGGAATGGATTTCCATAACCATGTTTGAAGGAATGCGGCATGGACGCATAACCATGGCCAATCGACGGCAGCCTTTTTTGATAGTCGTTCATCATGCCATCACCTGCCTCACAGTAACGTTGATTTATTGTATGCAGGCAGGCATTTTCTTGACAGTCGTATCGCTAAACTTGGTCCTTCTCCATTGTATAATGCATCAATAATTCCATTCTAAGCATATGCCATTCCCCCTTCAGTTTTTTTCGTTGCTTTTAGCGCCAGTTTGTTAAATAAAGATGCTTTAACTGAGACTCTTTCATTTCATCATAAATCTGCTCAATCTGCTGTTCTCGTTCGAATTCTTCCAGGCTTTTAAACCTTTTTTTTATCGTTAACGTTAAAAAGAATAGGTTAATCGTCATATCGCTCACCCCCTTTCAAAGTCCGCATCAAGCGAAATAACCCGCGGCACACCCCTTCTGCCGCGGGCAAATAAAAACCGCAGACAAAAGAAGACACCAATGCCTCTACTGCCTGCGGGGAGTTGCGTATGTCCGACTATTCCGAATTTAATGCGTGCGATAAGCATCGGTTAAGGAAGGACACGAACTCTTCCACAGGCTGAATAAACTATGAACTTTTACATGTGTATCACGTACAGGTTGACGTCGTTGTCTCATTGTCATTTTGGTTCAGCCTCCTTTGCTTTTTTCTTACTTTGTAAGTATATCCACCAAATTCCATTTTGTAAACATCTTTTTCTAAAAATGGACGGAAATTGTGCAAATCATCGAATGGATTTGCCCGTTGGTCATGACACCTGCTTCATTTCTTTTCTGGAGTGGTCTTTCTTATGATATGCAATAAAATAAATGAGACCGACAAATACAGCTCCGCCGATGACATTACCGATAAAAGCCGGAATGATGTTTCCGATGAACTGCCCCCACGTGAATGAACCTGCAAAAATGGCAGCAGGAATCACAAACATGTTGGCGACAACGTGCTGAAATCCGATAGCCACAAAAGCCATGATTGGGAACCAGATGCCAAGGATTTTTCCTGCTGCGTCTTGGGCGCCGAAAGAAAGCCACACTGCAAGACATACAAGCCAGTTACAGCCGATGGCGGAAATGAGAACCTTGCCAAAGCTCATATCAAGCTTTCCTTGGGCAACGGCAATCGTTTTTTCTAAATAAGGACCTGTTTCAGTCAATCCAACCAAATGCCCGAAAAAGTAAGCAACAAACAATGCGCCGATTAAGTTCATAATTGTGACGATTCCCCAGTTAATCGCTAACTCTTTTACTGATATTTTTCTCGAAAATAACGCCATCGCAACTGACATCATATTGCCTGTGATCAGTTCAGCGCCAGCGAGAACGACAAGGATCAGGCCGACTGGAAATACTGCTGCACCAATCAAACTGGACAGGCTCCCCCATTCTTTCGGAAGATCGCCGATTACCCTGATATCAAGCAAATACCCAAGCGCAATAAATGCACCGCCTAAAAACCCCAGCACAAGCAGTGACGGCAGCGGGAGCTTTATTTTTTTCATCCCTGCTTCAATTGCTGCTTCCGCTATTTCATCCGGTTTTCGAAAAGCCATAATTAAACGCCTCCATTACTTCTTCTTTTCTCACAGTTATGCAAGAAAGGCAATAAAAAAGGCAGCACTCAAATAACCTGTGTCAAACCAGGCGTTTGAATGCTGCCTAACTTGTATGCATACCCATACAACAATATCAAGCAGTATATAAGATATTGAAAGAGAATATATACAGTTCGTGCATACATTCCATTGCTTTAGCCTTCTATAACTGTAGCAACATCATAACAAATGTGACAAATTTGTGTCAATGACAAATATACTAGCTTTGCAGAACTTCTTTTTGCTCATCTATTTTTCGGTCAAAAACAAATACAGATACAGCGATGTTTTCCTCAATTTTAATATCAGAAAACAAATGGACTAGCTTAGCTCCCATGAGTTCCTCCATTCCTTCCGGTGTTTGTTTGGAATAAAGGTCTTGAATTAGGCTTGTCCGGGCCGCATGTACCATCTCTCTTCCTTCAGGCGTGCGGGCGATAAACTGCTCGCTTGCACTCAGATTTCCGTATAGTGTTGAAACTGCCATGTTTTCTACAAATACAGTATGAATTCTCTCAGGCCCTTTTCCGAACAATTCTTTACGAAGTTTTCGAATAATATCATTGAATTCATGAATTTTTTTAGACATGCTGATTACCCCTTCCGATATTGCCTTATAAAGGCTTTTCCCGGTTCCCCTCAGGACATTTCACTTGGTTAAAATTTTCCTGCCATATTGTATTATAATAAATATCACATTATAATAAAAGCAGTGTTGATGGATTTGTAATAGGATCTTGTTATGAGTCTATCGTTTTATAAAAATCAAGGATTGGTCTGTTAGTAAGACTTGCTAGTGAACTATTCCGCCATGTGTGTTTACACCTTCTTAGAATTAAGGGCAGGTGTATCTATACATGGCTTTTTTTGACTTCTTGAAAGAAAGATGGAGGGGAATATGAATATGATGGACGGTAAGTCGATCAGTGTCCGTGTAGACGGAACAGAAATTCAAGCACGAGCAGGGGCCACAATTTTAGATATTTTAAATGAAAACGGAATTGAGTACCCGCAGATTTGCCACGTACCAGAGGTTGACCCGATTCAAACTTGTGATACTTGCATAGTAGAGGCAAACGGCAAGCTGGTTCGTTCATGCGCGACGGTTGCAGAAAACGGGATGTCTATTGATCTTTCAGGAAATCGAGTGAAAGAAGCGCAAACCGAAGCGATGGACCGCCTTCTTGAGAATCATTTGCTGTATTGTACAGTTTGCGATAACAACAATGGAAACTGTACGCTGCATAATACAGCGGAAATGATGGGGATCGAGCATCAAAAATACCCATACACGCCAAAAGAAGATCCTTCTTGCGCGGTTGATATGTCTCATCCTTTTTACCGCTATGATCCAAACCAATGTATTGCCTGCGGCCAGTGTGTTGAGGTCTGTCAAAACCTTCAGGTAAATGAAACACTCTCAATCGACTGGGAACGCGAACGCCCTCGCGTCATTTGGGATGAGGGAGTTCCGATCAATGAATCTTCCTGTGTCAGCTGCGGTCAGTGTGTAACAGTATGTCCATGTAATGCACTGATGGAAAAATCAATGCTCGGGCAGGCTGGTTTTATGACAGGCATTAAAGAGGACGTCATGGAACCGATGATTGATCTCGTGAAAAATGTTGAACCGGGGTATGGCAGCATTTTTGCCATTTCTGAAGTCGAAGCGGCAATGCGTGAAACAAGAACGAAAAAAACGAAAACTGTATGTACGTTCTGCGGTGTCGGGTGTTCATTTGAAGTATGGACAAAAGGACGGGATATTTTAAAGATCCAGCCTGTTTCTGATGCTCCGGTTAACGCGATTTCCACATGTGTCAAAGGGAAATTCGGCTGGGATTTTGTCAATTCAAAAGAGCGGATCACAAAACCTTTAATCCGTAAAAACGGAGCCTTTGTGGAATCTTCTTGGGAAGAAGCCCTCGATCTTGTCGCAAGCAGATTAGGATTAATTAAAGAGCAGTACGGTAAAGGCTCTGTCGGGTTTATTTCTTCTTCTAAAATTACGAATGAAGAAAACTACGTCATTCAAAAACTAGCGCGTCAGGTATTTGAAACAAACAACGTCGATAACTGCTCACGCTACTGCCAGTCTCCTGCTACAGACGGATTGTTCCGCACTGTCGGCATGGGCGGTGACGCCGGCACGATTAAAGATATTGCCAAAGCAGGCCTGGTCATCATTGTCGGTGCCAATCCGGCGGAAGGACACCCAGTGCTCGCAACACGCGTCAAACGGGCACACAAGCTCCACGGTCAAAAACTGATTGTTGCTGACCTGCGTAAAAATGAGATGGCTGAGCGATCTGATCTGTTCATCAGCCCTAAACAAGGCACAGACCAAGTTTGGCTGATGGCTGTTACGAAATATATGATCGACCAAGGCTGGCACGATCAGGCGTTTATTGATGAGAACGTCAATTACTTTGAAGATTATAAAGAAACCCTTAAAACGTATACGCTTGATTATGCAGAACGCATCACAGGCCTTTCAAAAGAAAACATCATTCAAATTGCTGAAATGATTCGTGATGCTGACGGCACTTGTGTCCTTTGGGGAATGGGTGTCACACAAAATACAGGCGGTTCTGATACATCAGCAGCCATTTCAAACCTGCTTCTCGCTACGGGCAACTATCGCCGTCCAGGTGCCGGCGCTTATCCTCTGCGCGGACACAATAACGTGCAAGGCGCTTGTGATATGGGAACATTGCCTGGCTGGCTGCCGGGATATCAGCATATTACAGATGACAAAGCCCGCGCTAAATTTGAAGAGGCATATGGTGTCGAGATTGATGGAAAGCCTGGTTTAGATAATATTCAAATGCTTCATGCCATTGAAGAAGGAAAAATGAAAGCTATGTATCTTGTCGGTGAGGATATGGCACTGGTCGATTCAAACGCGAACCATGTGCATGATATTTTATCAAGCCTTGATTTCTTCGTGGTACAGGACATCTTCCTGTCAAGAACAGCTCGATATGCTGATGTCGTCTTGCCGGCCACTCCTTCACTTGAAAAAGACGGAACATTTACCAACACAGAACGCCGTGTGCAGCGATTGTATCAGGCGCTTCCGACGCTCGGTGACGCAAAACCGGACTGGTGGATTATTCAAGAGGTGGCAAACCGTTTAGGAGCGAATTGGAATTACAGCCATCCAAGTGACATTTTCTCTGAAATGGCGAGTCTTTCTCCTCTGTTTGCCAAAGCAAGCTATGAGGTGCTAGAAGGCTGGAACAGCTTCCTATGGGGCAGCTTCACAGGTGAAAGCACACCGCTTCTGTATGAAGACGGATTTAATTTTCCTGACAAAAAAGCCCGCTTTGCCCTTTCTGATTGGACCGAGCCAGCGGCATTTCCGGAGGAATATGACCTTCATATCAATAACGGCCGGATGCTGGAGCATTTCCACGAAGGAAACATGACAAATAAATCGAAAGGCATCCAAGCGAAAGTGCCGAATGTATTCGTTGAGATCTCACCTGAGCTTGCACAAGAGCGAGGTGTTTGTGACGGTTCGCTTGTACGGCTCGTTTCTCCGTTCGGAGCAGTCAAATTGAACGCGCTGATCACAGACCGGGTACGGAAAAATGAACTCTATTTGCCAATGAACTCGACAGACAAGGAGTCAGCGATTAACTTCTTGACGGGCCCTGCAGCTGATAAACGGACGAACACGCCTGCTTATAAACAGACAAAGGTCCGCATGGAAGTGCTTGGCGGCTGTGAAACAGCGCCGCTTCCAAAAACAAATCCGCGCAACAAAAAACGGCATCCGCAAAACGGAGTCGAAGCAGAAAGAAAATGGAACCGCCCTGGCTATGTCCATCTGACTGATTAAACGATAGGAGGAAAACGAATGGCCACTCCGATTACGACGATCAAAAAAGAAACAAAAACAGCTGAGCAAATTAAGCTTGAAAAAATAGAAGAACTGAAAGAGCTGCTGGCGGAAAATGAGGACGCCGTCTCTAAAACGATGACGTTAATGAATGAACTCAATGATCTTGGAATTTTTGATGCGGCAACAAGCATGCTCAGAGCGAAGGAAGACATTGCCAAGATTGCGCTTGGCCAAGTTTCCCGCGAGCCTGTCACCAACCTCATCAACACGATGATGGCCGCCGGAGGCGCATTGACAAAAGCCGATCCTGAGTTTACAGCAAAGCTTTTAGAAAGCGTAATGGCTGGGACTGAACAAGCACAAAGCTTTTTAAAAGAAGACAAGAAAGTCGGGATTCTCGACCTGTTAAAAGCAATGAACGATCCTGACATCAACAGAGCCGTCGGCTTCGGCCTTCAGTTTTTAAAAGGCATGGGAAAAGAACTTCGAGAAAAATAACAAAAAACAGCCATCTCTTGATGATGGCTGTTTTTTATTCGTCGGCTTCTTCCAAACGCTTCTTGTAAATAAGTGAACGGTCAGCGCAAAAGAAGGCACCGGCTAAAAATACGCAATCCGCTAAAAACATAGTCGATTTCTGGCCTAATGTTAAGCCTTGATCAGGGAGAACTGCGCCTATATATAAAAAAGTGCTGACTGCAAGCAATGTAAAAGCAAAATGCTTGTAGTCTTCTTTTAAAGATTTCATTCTATTTTTGTGCAAAAGAATCACCTGCCAGATTCATAGTATACGACTATTATAATATAATCCGGCGGCTTACAGAGAAAGTAATTCTATCCATTTGTTATATATTTTCAAGCGCTTGGCCGATATCTTCCAACAAGTCTTCCGCATCTTCAATTCCTACAGAAATTCTGATCAAGCCGTCCGTAATGCCGAGCTCAAGCCGGCGTTCTCTCGGAATAGAGGCATGTGTCATTCTTGCCGGAACAGAAATTAAGCTTTCAACCGCCCCCAGGCTTTCAGCAATGGTAAACAGTTTCAGATTTCCTAAAAACGCATCAACCCGTTCTTCACTGCCAATATCAAAGGAGATCATGCCGCCAAAGCCCGATCCTTGCGTTTTTGCAAGCTCATGTCCGGGATGATTTGAAGAACCAGGGTAATATAACGTTTGGACAGCAGGGTGATTCTCAAGAAAGCTTGCGATTTTCCGCGCATTTTGATCGATCGCTTCCATTCTGAGTCCCAACGTTTTGATTCCTCTCATTAACAGCCAGGAATCTTGAGGGCCTAGCACGCCGCCTGTGGAGTTTTGCACAAAATGCAACTCTTCTCCAAGCTCTTTCGAAGCTGTCACAACTAAACCTCCGACGACATCACTGTGTCCGCCAAGATATTTTGTCGCACTGTGAAGTACGATATCAGCGCCTAAAGTAAGCGGCTGTTGAAAATAAGGAGTGTTAAAGGTGTTGTCTACGATAAGCAGAACACCCGCTTTTTTTGCGATATCAGCCATGAGCGTCAAGTCGGTGATTTTGAGCAACGGGTTTGTCGGTGTTTCAATATAAATGGCTTTTGTATTAGGGCGAATCGCTTTTTCAACTTCTTCCCTGCTGCTCGTATCAACAAATGTTGATTCAATGCCAAGACGGTTAAGCACCTTTGTCATCACACGGTATGTTCCGCCGTACACATCATCAGTCAACACGACATGATCTCCGCTGTTAAACAGCATCATAACTGCTGTAATGGCAGCCATTCCTGAGCTGAACGCATAGCCTGCTTCCCCGCTTTCCAGTTCTGTCACAAGTGCTTCGAGAGCGGTTCGAGTCGGATTGGCCGTTCTTGAATACTCGTAGCCTGTATGCTGCCCTGCTTTCGGCTGCTTGTACGTGCTTACTTGATAAATCGGCACGGAAACTGCGCCTGTTTTCTCATCACCTGTGATTCCGCCATGTATCATCAATGTTTTTTTCTTCATATCAGATGCCTCCTTCGTATATTTGTTTGCTGATATATCGATCGCTGCTGTCAGGAAATACTGTGACAATGTTAGTTCCAGCGGATGCTTTTTTCGCTTCCTCCAATGCCGCATAAAGCGCTGCACCTGAAGAGCTTCCGATCAGCAGTCCTTCTTTTTCTGCCGCTTCTTTCACAAGTCTAAACGCATTCTCATCTGTTACGGTGTAGATCTCGTCAAAATGGCTCTTATCCATATAATCGGGGATAAACTCCATGCCGATGCCCTCTGTTTTATGAGCGTGGGGCTCTCCTCCGTTTAAAATCGAGCCCTCCGGTTCAACAATCACCGTTTTGACTGCTGGATTTTTTTCTTTTAAGAAGGAAGCTGTTCCTGCGAACGTGCCCCCTGATCCTGCCCCTGCGACAAATGTATGAATATTCCCGTCAAGCGCTTCCCACATTTCAGGCCCAAGCGTCTTATAGTAAGTCGATGGATTTACTCGGTTTTTAAATTGCAAAACGCAATAAGAATTTTCAATTTCAGTCTCCAGCTGAATGGCTTTTTGAATGGCGCCCTGCATTCCGTCTTGACGCGGTGTATGAATGATTGATGCGCCAAGCGCTTGCATAATTTGCTGTTTCTCTCTGCTGAAATGTTCAGGGACACAGAAAATCGCTTTCAGCCCATATTTTCTGGCACTCAGCGCAAGGCCGATCCCTGTATTGCCTGCCGTAGCTTCTATAATCACTCCGCCGGGTTTCACTTTGCCTGAATCGAGCGCGTCACGAATCAGCATATCTCCCAGTCTGTCTTTGATGCTTCCCCCTGGATTCATCATTTCAAGCTTGGCATACACCGCGACTCCTTCTGGAACATCAAAGTTCTTCAAGCGGAGAAGCGGTGTATTCCCAATCAGCTCGGTAATGTCCGTAATCACTGTCATATATGTCCTCCTCCTAATTAGAGGTTGTTTTTAGAAAAAACGGAGGAGAACATTCTCCCCGTTTTAATGAATTCGTTTGATCACCTTTAACACAAGCTCTGTTGAATGGACAGCCGCCTGCTCTAAAAATTGGTCAAATGAAACATGTGATTCTTTTCCTGCAATATCAGATAACGCTCTGATGACGACAAACGGCGTTTTAAATTGATGGCACACTTGAGCAACTGCCGCAGCCTCCATTTCAACCGCGTACAGATCAGAAAATCTCGCACGCACCTCTTCAACCCGCTTCGGATCGTTCATGAAAGAATCGCCTGTTGCAATTGTTCCTTTTGCAACCTGAATGCCGTCGAGTTCAGATACCGCTTCTTCAGTGATGCTGATCAGCTTTTCATCCGCCGCATAAGCAGCCGGAAGACCCGGCACTTGGCCATATTCATAGTCAAAAGCCGTTACGTCTACATCATGGTGGCGAACGTCAGTGGAAATAACGACATCCCCTACATTCAATGTATGATGAAATCCGCCGGCTGAGCCTGTGTTAATGACATAATCAGGCTTGTAACGGTCAAGCAGAAGCGTCGTGCTGATAGCAGCATTTACTTTTCCAATTCCTGATTTTAAAAGAATCACTTCAGTTCCTTCATATTCGCCTGTTGTAAATTCACAGTGTGCGATCGTTTCTGTTTTTGCATTTTCAAGTTTGTCTCTTAAGATGGTAACTTCCTCTTCCATTGCTCCGATGACTGCTAGTCTCATCTATTCACATTCCCTTCACTTTACCGTTTGATCGCCTCCATTATCCACACGAAGTCGTTTTGCTGAGTGAATCGGACTGCAAAACCTTCAGC
This sequence comes from Bacillus sp. SG20033, assembly GCF_044570195.1. NCBI lineage: Bacteria > Bacillati > Bacillota > Bacilli > Caryophanales > Bacillaceae > Bacillus > Bacillus sp. SG20033. The sequence goes on from NZ_CP172606.1 coordinate 2,842,122, forward strand.
TGTAAACATTTCTTTCAACGCATCCAATGTAGGATAATGCTCTGTCTCTAAATCATTTGCAAGCTGATAAAAGCCTTGAGAACGGGCTTTATCGATAGCCTGTTGATACGCTTGCGCATCTTCAAAGACGGTATCGGCAAACACTATTTTATCATGCAAGTGAAGGTATTTGCCATATTGCTTTATGGCAGCCCGCTTTTCTTCGTCAGTCAAATGATGAAAAGCATATGAACTGACAATTGTATCAGCCTGAAATGGCGGCTCAGGGAATGTCAGGAAGTCTCCATCAACGATTTCCGACCTGCCTAAAAGCTTGTCAGAAGCCAGTTTACGCATTGCTGGAGAAGGTTCAATTCCAAATACAGTTTTGCCTGCATCGAGCAGCTTAGCCGTCAAATTCCCTGTCCCCGGGCCAAATTCTAACACATGCGTTCCAGATTTGCTGACGATGGCATCAAGGATATGATCGTAGCCTCTGAACGCTTCTTTATACTGAATATCTAAACCTTGTACTGTTTGATCATAAGTTGCTGCCCAATCTTCAAAGAGAGGGATAAATTCACGTCCCATATTTGTCACACTCCATATTTAATAATTCCTATAAGCATACTATGAATTAATGATGGAACAGTTCCTATAATACCACATCTTCTGAAAAGCAGGTACTAAAACACTTTGTGTATTTTATGCCATCTTATATTGCGCATTGACCGCAAAAAAGCTTATACTTCATATGACTTGTGAAAGCTGGAGGGTCAAGACATGAATTTTCAATTAGATCTGATTAAAGACAAAGTGGAATTTTTTGAAGCGGCTTCATTGCAGGAGCTTGAAAAGAAAATCAATACACAAATTGAAAACAATAAAGCCATCATGCTCCGGGTGAAATCTGTTTCACACCAAACTGCTGTGGCAGAAGGAAGAATATTGTACAGCGCGGTGGTTCATTTCGCAGCTGAAGCCTAAAACAAAAGCAGCCGGTTGTAACCCGGCTGCTTTTGTTTATTTTAGCTTTTCTACTTTTGTCGGCTTCCAGCCTTTTTCATCGACCCATGTAATCGTGACTTGATATTTATTCCCAGTCGCCTTGTCCAAAATCTTGCCTTTGGCATCCTGAGGGCTGCCGTTATTTCCAAGCCAGAGCACCGTCATGTTATCTGTTGAGACACCAGTTGCGTACGAAATGGCTTTCAGCATCTCAGCCCAGTCTTGTGAGCTTGAATCATAAGTAGCGGCATGCTCGCCAGTCTGCTCAGTTCCGACTGCTTTCCAGTCAGGATTTTCATACGTTTTTTCCACATCGCTCGATGAGCCGCCTTCTGTTACTTTTGCATCTTTAAGCCCGTCATCGGCTGAATCTGAGCTTGAATCTGAATCAGAGTCATCTTTTTTAGAAGAAGAATCATCTTTTTTGGAATCAGAGTCAGAAGACTTCTCAGAATCCTTTTCGCTGTCAGATGTATCTTTCTTGCTGTCTTTTATATCCTCATCCGATTTCTTTTCCGTCTTTCCTGAAGCCGGAGATTCCTGTTTTTGCGCCGTTTCAGAATCCTTGCTGACATCTTTGCTAGAAGGACTGTTAATGAAGAGATTCGCTGCTACTACGACAATTAGTATGGATACGATTGCGATTAAAATGTTAAGCACTAAATTGGCTTTTCTGCGTTTATCACGATTTTCATAACGAGATTGATTATTGCTCAATAATTCTGCACTCCTTTATCCCTCTTGGCTCAGCATATATTTTAACATGTGCTGAGAAGTTGTTCTATTTCTGATTGATTTCAATTTCGTGTACTTTTTTAACAATATCATAAAACACCGAATTTGTCAGAGCCTTATCTCCCGGTGTATCCATGTGTAAAACAACCAGAGCGTATTTCGGCTTATCCGCGGGAAAATATCCGGCAAACCATTTTTCATAGAGCGTTTCCTTCTCTTTTGAAAGCTTGCCTGTTTGGGCTGTGCCCGACTTCCCTGCTACAGTATACGGAAGATCTTGAAACCTTCTGCCCGTTCCGGAAGGAGATTCTACCACCCGCCGCAGTATTTTTTGAAGCTGCTGTGACGTATATTTGTCTATCGTTTCCCCTTTGAGCTTCTGATCTTTAAACGTAACGAGCGTTGTGCCGTTCTTATACTCAATTTGTTCGGCAATTTTCACCTGCCGTTTTTCTCCGCCGCGGGCGATTGTCGCCATCATATTGGCTACCTCCAGCGGCGTTACCTTTACATTTTTCTGCCCGATTGCTGTTTGCGCAATGGCTTTTTTGACTGTTTTGTCTTTTTCATCCCCCCAAATCACGCCGCTTTTTTCGTTATACAGCTGGCGGAAATCGGTTTCGTGGTACAGTTTTCCCTCCCAGCCTGCCCGATCAGTGAGAGCCAGCTTCTCGGACATATCTTCAATAACCGAGCTGTCTTTTTTCATTAATTGTTCTGCAAGACTCGTAAATGTGTAATTACAGCTTTGGGCAAAACTTTCATCAAAAGACAAGGTTCCTTTGTCGTCCCCCGGTTCCCCGTACAGGTTTAAATTGCAATTAAAGGTTTGACTAGGCTTCACCATATTATTTTCGATTGCAGCTGCGGCAATGACTGTTTTAAAAACTGATCCGGGATAGATTGGCGTCAGCATATAATTTTGAAGTGTGTTTTGCCGGGACACGTCTGCATCTGGTTTGCTTACAATTCCCAGAACACTGCTATTTTCGATGTCCAGCAGCACAGCTCCTCCCTTTTTCAGCCCCTGTTCATCCAATACCTCCTCCATCGCTTTTTGAATGCTTTGATCGATCGTTGTTTTGACCTGGAGCGGATAAAATGTATTGGCTTCAGCTGTATATTTGACGTCCATGCCAAACAAAGGGTTTCCTTTTCCGTCCACATGATATAAAAGCTTTGTGTCTTGTTCCGGAAGCAAAAACTCGTCAAATGTCCGTTCTAAACCGGTTGTTCCGATTTCTGTTGTAATCGGAAGGCTTTCCTTGTCAGGATATTTCTTGCGAAGCAACGCCGGATCTTGGTTCGTGCTCCCTATCGTATGTGAAGCAAGGCTGGGCTTGTCTTCATTCTCCATATATACGCCGTAAATGCCGGGATATTTCAAAGAATTGATTTTTGTGATAGATTGTTTTGAAAGTGTTTTGATTTTCTTTTGCTGCAAAATGACCGGTTTTTTTGCCTGACCTAGTGTCTGGCGCAAATTATCTTCAGACATGCCGAGGATGTCCGCAACTTTTTTGATCGGCCAATCCTGCGTCAGCAGAAAAGGGAACAAAACAACCGCGGGCTCGCTTTGTCCTGTCAGCGCCCGCCCGTTTCGATCTAAAAAAGAGCCTCTTCCATCTGAAATGAGCACTTCCTCCGTCCGCTGTTTCACACTTTCTTGAATCAAATTAATTTTCTTTTTAGAAAATGATTCTGTGAAAAACAGCTGGATTTCCGCAAGCCTCAGCAGAAGCAGAAAAAATACAATCAAAAAAGCGATGACTGCCAGCTTCATTCGTTTCGATATCTTCATAAAAAAACACCTCACCCACATTGTGGACGAGGTGTTTCGCTGCTAAACAGATATTATGAAATTTTCACAATTTTCACGAGCATTTCTCCGCCCGGTGTTTGTACTGTGACTTCTTCATCTACTTTTTTGCCCAAGAGGCTTTTTGCGATCGGTGAATCGTTTGAGATTTTCCCTTCAAACGGGTCAGCTTCCGCGCTTCCGACGATCGTATATGATTCTTCATCACCGTCAGGCAGTTCGACGAAAGTGACGGTTTTACCCAAACCGACAACGTTAGAGCCGCCGTCATCTTCAATGATTTTCGCATTGCGAATCATATTTTCAAGAGTCGTCACGCGGCCCTCTACAAATGCCTGCTCTTCTTTCGCTGAATCGTATTCAGAGTTCTCGGAAAGGTCTCCGAAGCTTCTCGCAATTTTGATTCGCTCTACTACTTCTTTTCGTTTAACCGTTTTCAAATATTCTAATTCTTGTTCAAGTTTTTGTTTTCCTTCTGCAGTCATAGGAAAAACTTTCTCTTGTGCCATGTCCCTTCACTCCTTCTGGTTGTCCCTCAACATCTTCGATTATGTATGAGAGCATAAACTAAAAAATACAAGAATGAGAACACAGGGCAGTCCTCGTTCTTCTCTCCCATATAGGTACTGTTTATCTTAAACTGAATCGTGTCGTTCTGCAAATATTTCGCGTTTATAAACAGGGAAAGAAGGGAATTCGCACATTCCCTTCCTGCCTATACATAATATGGTCAGAGTTATTTATGTCTATGCTATGGTATTACAAAATCGCATTTTGTTCAAGAATGGTTTGAATTTTTGTGACCATCAGATCAATTGCGACGTGATTCTGACCGCCTTCCGGGATAATAATATCAGCGTATCGTTTCGTCGGCTCGACGAATTGGTTATGCATCGGACGGACCACTGACACATATTGTTCAATGACAGAATCAATAGAGCGTCCGCGCTCATTAATATCTCTCATAATCCGTCTGATGATACGCAAGTCGGCGTCCGTATCAACATAAAGCTTGATATCCATCAGATCACGAAGCCTTTTGTCTTCAAGAACAAGAATGCCTTCAAGGATAATAACATCCTTTGGCTCTACGTGAACCGTTTCTTCTGAACGTGTGTGAAGCTTATAGTCATAAATCGGCTTTTCAATCGGGCGGTAATTCAATAGATCCTGAATATGCTCGATTAAATAGTCATTATCAAACGCAAGCGGATGATCGTAGTTTGTGTTCAGCCTTTCTTCAAACGGAAGATGGCTTTGGTCTTTATAATAAAGGTCCTGCTGGATCATTAAAATTGAGTGTCCTTTAAACTGTTCATAAATGGACCGTGTGACACTCGTTTTTCCTGAACCGGAACCTCCTGCGATTCCAATGACTACTGGATTCTTACCCATGGGCTGTTACTTCCCCTTTCTCATCATGTTGCTCGGATAAATCTTTTTGTCTAGTTTGAATTTGACAATTTGCAGGGGATGGCGGGCAGCATCTAGCTCATTTCCGTCTTCGTCCCAAATGGTTTCAATCGTATGTGTAAAGTTTTCGATTTCTGGACCGAAAAATTCCACTTCGTCGCCTTTTTTGAAGAAATTGCGCTGCTGAAGCGTGACCATTTGTGTATCTTCATCATAATTCAGCACTAAGCCGACAAAATCATATGTCGTTTTCTTGGCGTGTTCGCCGAACATTTGCTCTTCATAGCCTGGCGTTCCTTCAAAGAAAGCTGTCGCAGTGTCCCGGTTGGCGCACTTATCCAGCTCTTTAAGCCATTCTTTTTGAATCACAAAGTTCTCTGGATCAGCGCAATAAGCATCGATTACTTTGCGGTATACGCTGACAACAGTTGCTACATAGTGAATGGATTTCATGCGGCCTTCAATCTTTAAGCTGTCTATTCCCATTTCGATCATTTTCGGAATGGATTCAATCAGCTTCAAATCTTTCGGGCTCATCGCAAATGGTGCATCTTCTTCACCATACAAAGCAACGGCGTTGGCACCGTCTGTTTGGTAGAGATCATAGTCCCAGCGGCATGACTGGCAGCAGCCTCCGCGGTTGGAATCCCGCGCTGTCATGTGATTGCTCAGCACACAGCGGCCGGAATATGCGATACACATTGCGCCATGAATGAAGGATTCGATTTCGATATCTACCTTTTCTTTCATTTCTCTGATTTCAAGAGCGCTAGTTTCACGTGCCAGCACGACGCGGTCGAGACCTTCTTCCTTCCAGAACTGGACAGCCTTCCAGTTTGAAAGAGACTGCTGTGTGCTCAAGTGAACCTCAACATTCGGCGCCACTCTGCGGCATGTTTCAATAATAAGCGGATCTGCCACAATAATACCGGCAACGTTGGCGTCTCCAAGCGCTTTTAAATAGTCTTCAAGCCCGTCCATGTTTTCATTATGAGCGAAAATATTCGTTGTTACGTAGATCTTCGCGCCATATTTCTTTGCGAATTCAACGCCTTCTGCAATTTCTTCGATCGTAAAGTTATCGGCATTCGAGCGCAGCCCGTATTCCTGTCCCCCGATAAAGACCGCGTCCGCTCCGTAATGAACAGCGATTTTCAGCTTTTCAAGATTACCCGCAGGTGCGAGAAGCTCCGGCTTTTTCGTAATCACACGCTTTCCATTAACGATTGTGGATATTTTATCATTTACGGCAGTCATAGCTTAACCTCCTTTTGATTAATAAACCGTTTCCTTGAAGAAGAATCCGGTATCAATTTTTCTGTTTACTGGCTGGATGCTTTCAATGCGTTCGATCCAGTCTTCTTTTTTCGCTTCGTATTCATCACGGTTTTCCACGCACAAATCAATTGCTTCTCTGTACATTTTGGTGACTTCTATTAGGTATTCAGGCGTTTTCAAAACACCGTCGATTTTGAAAGAATCAATTCCGGCATCTATCAATTCCTCGAGCTCATCAATGATGCACACATCGTTCGGGCTCATGATGTGAGTGCCGTTTTCATCTTCGAAAATCGGATATTTATTATCGCGTTCTTTATCGTGTAAAAACATGCCTGATTCTTTTTTCTTTCTTTCAATGTCCATGACTTTGCCCTGATATTCAAAATAGTTTCCAATCAAAGAACGCTTCGATTGGAACATGCACGTCATTCCATGCACCTGAATTTCAATTTCGACTTCAGCATTTTCTTTAATCTCAACAATGCTGTCCATGTTTAATTCTCTGGCAAGCACAGAACGCGCCGCACCCTTGCGTCCCCAGTAGTTGCATGTATAATAGTTGGTGCCTGTCGTTTCTGTGCTCCAATGAAGCTTCAGATCAGGCGCAGATTCACGGGCAGCCATCAGCACGGCAGGATCGCCGAATACCGCTGCATCGACACCGGCTTCTGCTAAGAAAGCCAGATATTCGCCAAGCTCACCCACTTTATCATTATGGAAAATTGCATTTACAGCAACGTATACTTTTGCCCCTTCTTTGTGAGCAATCTCTACGGCTTTTGTTACATCTTCACGAGAAAATTCTCCGGCTAATCTCAAGCCGTATCTCTGTTCCCCAACTAAAAACGCAGTTGCCCCAGCCTGTATGAGCGGCAAAATGTCAGCCGTACTCGTCGGCGTCACTAAGAGCTCTGGTTTTTTCATGACGTTCACCTCTTCTTTTTACTAATCGCAAGTCCGTCCCCGACAGGAATAATCGCAGTTTGATAATCCGGATGATTCATCAGCCAATGATTATATTCATCAATTTTTGCTACAAGCCTGCGCCTTCTCTTCGGTTCTATTTTGCTGTAATCCTCTGCCACCAGACCTTTAAACAGCACGTTGTCTGTTATAATCACCCCGTCCGGTGAAAGCATCGGTTCATATAAATGAAAAAAGTTTTGATACTGACCTTTTGCAGCGTCAATAAAAATGACATCGTAAGGCGCGGTTACATGAACGGCGTCGGCTAATTCAAGCGCATCTCCGTAAAAAACATGAATCCGGTCATCAAGCTGAAATTCCTTGATATTGTTTACCGCTTCTTCATGCCGTTTCTCATTGCGTTCAATTGTATATATTTCAGCAGACGGCAGCTCCAGCGCCATTCGAATGGCTGAATAACCAATGGCCGTTCCGATTTCTAGTATTTTTTTCGGCTGTTTCACAGACAAAATTTGAAGCAGCACCTCCATGCCCGCTTTTTCCATAATCGGGACATGATGTTCTTCTGCATATGCTTCAAGCTTCTTCACGTTATCCGGCCGAGGCTTTAATAATGCTTCTATATAGTCATTTATTTGTTCATACCGGTCAGTCACTACAAACAGCCTCCCGTTCTAAAAAGGAGTGCCCCAGTCTTATGCGCAGGACACTCTCTGAATACATCATGATACATCGGTAAACAACCCGATATATTTTATCATAAAACCTTGCGGAAAGCGAACAAAAGGAGAGCTTTTTGCTCTCCTTTTATTTCTCATTTTTTGAGGAAATGTATTTTTCTTTTGCTTTATTATGCTCTTTTAGCGTTTTTGTAAATACGACCTCACCATTTGATTTGGCCAAGAAATACAGATAGTCCGTTTTATCCGGATGCAGCGCCGCTTCCCATGACGACATACCGGCATTGGCAATCGGCCCTGGCGTCAGCCCTGTGTTTTTATACGTATTGTATGGTGAATCGATTTCCAGGTCCTTATAAAGAACCCGATCTTTATGCTTGCCTGCCGCGTACAGCACGGTCGGATCTGTTTGGAGCGGCATTTTCTTTTTCAGGCGGTTATAAAAGACGCTCGCAATTTTATGGCGGTCGGCTTTTTCAGTCGCTTCTTCTTCTATCAAAGAAGCCATTGTCAGCAGCTTATGCACAGAAACTTTGTTTTTCTTCATTTCTGATTTATATGTTTCCACATAAGAATTTGTCTGCTTAATCATTGCCTTGATAATGTCTTCAAGTGATGTGTCCGGATCGTTAAAAGGGTATGTAGCCGGGAATAGGTACCCTTCAAGCGGGTGCTTAATGTTTTTATTGAAAACATCATTTGTCACAGTGTCCGGGAATTCTTTCTTCAGCTGATTGATAAATGTTTCATCGTCCAGCTTCGCTATGACTTGTTTTTTAGAGTATTTTGTTTCATCAGCAATAGCAGCCGCGATTTGGGTCAGCTGTGCTCCCTCAGTCACTGTGATTTGAAAAGCGTAACCTGTAGCCCCGCTTGTCAGCTTCTGAATAATGGCATCTAAATCCATACCTTTATTCAGATGGTAGAATCCGGCCTGAAACCCGGAAGCACCTTTATATTTCACATAGTACTGAAACGCCTTCTCGCTTTTTATGACATCATTTTTCTTTAATATCGATGCGATGGCTGAAACAGACGAACCGCTCGGAATGTTAATATTAACTGTCGTTTTACTGTCTTTTTCAACAGGTTCAAGCAATGATTTCCCATATAAAAATGCCCCGCCAATGATGAGAAACAGCACAACAATGGAAGACAGTATGATTCTTTTTTTATTAAAAAACGATTTTTTTTGCTGATTGATATACATTAGGTCTCCTCCCATCAGCTCTTATACTACATGATTCATTGTATTTCGGCAATTTATTACAAAAAGAGGCCTGCATAAAGCAGAAAAAAGCCGGAGCAGTATAGCTCCGGCTTTGGTTTGGCGCGATGTTTTACTCTTCGTCTTCGTCCGCTAAGAATGTGTTTAATGTTTCTTCGATCATATCCCATTCTTCGTCAGTTTCAATCGGGAATAGCTCACCGTTTTCACCGTCTTCGTTTGGCGTGAAGCTGGAAGCAAGAATTTCTACTTCTTCGTCATCTTTTGATTCGATTGGATAGTACAAGACATAAGACTTGCCAAACTCTTCGTTTTCAAATGTAAACAGCACTTCACAAAGCTGTTCATTTCCTTGATCGTCAACAATTGTAATATTTTTTTCGCCGTGTTCCATTTTCTTCACCTCTGGCTTTAATTTAAGCTGTCAAGATATCCTTGTAAAATCATAACAGCCGCCATTTTATCAATGACTTTTTTTCGTTTTTGCCTGCTGACGTCAGCTGCAATCAGCATTTTTTCAGCCGCCATTGTGGTAAGACGCTCGTCCCACAGCACAACAGGAACATTGTACGTTGTTTCAAGCACTTTCGCAAATGTTTGGCTGGCTTCGCCTCTCGGGCCGACTGTTCCGTTCATGTTCTTAGGAAAGCCGAGCACGATTTTATCTATAGTATAGTCCTTTATCAGTTCAGATAAACGGGATAAACCATAATCGCCTTCTGCTTCATTTATCTTTATGGTCTCAATGCCTTGAGCAGTCCAACCCATTTCATCGCTCAGAGCTACACCGAGTGTTTTGGTTCCTAAATCGAGTCCTAATATTCTCATTCTTTATTTACGCCTCTTTATGCTGTTCTAAATAAGACTTTACCAATTCCTCGATTAATTCGTCTCTTTCAAGTTTGCGAATTAAATTGCGAGCGTCACGATGCCTAGGAATATAAGCGGGATCACCTGACAGCAAGTATCCGACAATCTGGTTGATTGGATTGTAGCCCTTTTCCTGAAGCGCGTCATACACTGTAATCAGCACCTCATTTACGTTAGTCTCAGCAGAATCATCGGAGAAATTAAATTTCATCGTTTTATCAAACGAGCTCACCGTTTTGCACCTCTTTCCCAAATTCGCAGGCAAAGTTCAGCCTGGGGTCCTAATCTTACCATCATTCTACACTACATGGGCGAATTATAAAACGGATTTCACCCAATCTTCTACAGAAGCCAAAGCTTCTTCTAATTTTTCCGGCTGTTTACCGCCTGCCTGCGCCATGTCCGGACGGCCTCCGCCGCCTCCGCCGCAAACTTCCGCAGCTTGTTTAACCAGCTTGCCGGCGTGAAGGCCTTTCTCAATGAGGTCCTTTGTGACTCCGGCGGAGATATTAACTTTATCGTTTTGTACCGCACCAAGCACGATCACCGCAGAGCCAAGCTTTGCTTTGAGTTCATCGACCATAGTGCGGAGATGATTCATGTCTTTTGCATTTACTTTTGCCGCAAGCACGTTTATGCCGTCAACTTCTTTTACTTTCGACAGGATTGCTCCTGCTTCCACGTTGCCTAGTTTTGCAAGAAGAGATTCATTTTCTCTTTGTGCATCCTTCAGTTCAGCCTGCAGAGCCGCGACCCGTTTCGGCACTTCTTTGATATTTGTTTTCAGCTCGTCAGCGGTCTGCTTCAATACAGAAATCTGGCTGTTCATTTCGACGTAAGCGCCTTGTCCCGTTACAGCTTCAATCCGTCTTGTGCCTGCTCCGATTCCGGATTCAGAAACGATTTTAAACAAGCCGATTTCTGCTGTATTTCTGACATGGCAGCCGCCGCACAGCTCTAAGCTGTAATCTCCAACTTGAACGACACGGACAATATCGCCATATTTCTCGCCAAACAGTGCCATCGCACCCATTTCTTTTGCTTCAGCGATCGGTTTCAAATCAATGCTGACCGGGATGCTCGCCCAGATCTTTTCGTTTACGATTCTTTCAATTTGTTCGAGCTCTTCTTTTGTCACTTGGCCAAAGTGCGAGAAGTCAAAACGAAGACGGTTTTCCGTTACAAGAGAGCCCGCCTGATTGACATGAGTTCCAAGAACATCTTTTAGAGCCTGATGCAATAAATGCGTTGCCGTGTGGTTTTTAATGACGCCGCTTCTCATATGGTCTTCAACTTCAGCCGTAACATGCAGGCCTTTTTGAACAGTACCGCTCTCTACAACACCTTCATGCACATGCTGGCCGTTCGGCGCTTTTTGAACATCTTTAATTCTTACAACGGCCTGCTCGTTTCGGAGATAGCCTTTATCGCCGATTTGGCCGCCACTTTCTGCATAGAACGGTGTTTCATCAAGGATGATTTGAACGCTTTCTCCTTCATGAGCCTCTTCAATTAATTGGCCGTCCTGAAGAAGCACAATGATATTGGCATCAGCTTTGGTTTGAGAGTAGCCGACAAATGTGCTTTCATCTGTCACGTCACGCAGTGCGCCGCCCTGCACCTGCATGCTGCCGACATCCTGGCGGGCGTTTCTTGCCCGTTCACGCTGCTGGTTCATTTCCTCCTCAAAGCCCTCATGGTCAACCGTCATGTTCTCGTCTTCTGCGTATTCTTCAGTCAATTCAACCGGGAATCCATACGTATCATACAGTTTAAACACATCAGCACCTGAGATAACGCTGCTGCCCTTGTCTTTTTCTTTTTTGATCATTTCTGACAGGATCGCAAGCCCTTCATTAAGGGTCTCATGGAAGCGTTCTTCCTCGGTTTTAATGACTTTTGCGATGAAATCCGCTTTCTCTTTCACTTCAGGATAGAAATCAGCCATGATTTCTGCGACAACCGGCACTAAATCAAACATGAACGGACGATGGATGTTGATCGTTTTGGCATAACGCACGGCGCGGCGTAATAAGCGTCTTAATACATAGCCGCGGCCTTCATTTGACGGCAGCGCACCGTCACTGACAGCAAAGGCAACCGTTCTGATATGGTCAGCAATCACTTTAAACGCAGTGTCTTTCACATTGTCTTTGCCATATGTTTCACCAGAAATCGATTCTGTTGCTTTAATAATCGGAACAAACAAATCGGTGTCAAAGTTTGTCGGAACATTCTGGATGACAGATACCATTCTTTCAAGACCCATGCCTGTATCAATGTTTTTCTTTGGAAGCGGTGTGTACGTGCCGTCAGGGTTATGGTTGAACTCTGAGAACACAAGGTTCCATACTTCCAGGTAACGGTCGTTTTCCCCGCCTGGGTAAAGCTCCGGATCTTCTGGATCATTACCGTATGCTTCACCGCGGTCGTAAAAGATTTCCGTATTCGGTCCGCTCGGCCCTTCACCGATATCCCAGAAGTTCCCTTCCAGACGGATAATTCTTTCTTCAGGAATACCGATTTTTTTCGCCCAAAACTCATATGCCTCTTCATCTTCAGGATGAACCGTAACAGAGAGAAACTCTTTGTCGAAGCCAATCCACTTGTCGCTCGTTAAAAACTCCCAAGCCCATGTAATGGCTTCTTCTTTGAAATAATCGCCGATGGAAAAGTTTCCGAGCATTTCAAAGAAAGTGTGATGGCGCGCAGTTTTACCTACATTTTCTATATCGTTTGTTCTGATCGCTTTTTGAGCGTTTACGATTCTTGGATTTTCCGGTACGACACGGCCGTCAAAATATTTTTTCAGCGTCGCAACACCGCTGTTGATCCAAAGCAGTGAAGGATCCTCATGAGGCACTAATGACGCGCTTGGCTCTACCGCATGTCCTTTTTCTTTAAAGAAATCCAAAAACATTTGACGCACTTCCGCAGAAGTTAAGTGTTTCATTGTATTTCCTCCTCTATAAAAATCGAAATTCTCTTCAGTGACAGCAAAAAAGCCCTCCCCCTATGCAAACCAACGTTTACACAGGGACGAGAGCTGTCTCGCGGTACCACCCTGATTACGGGCATTCATTCGCCCGTCACCTTTAACCCTGTAACGCAGGATAAGCGGCAGTGATTAACTGCACTCAGGATTAGCTTCCTCCGATCTTCTGATAAAGCTCCTTTCAGCTTATGGAGCTTCTCTCTTTAACAGGGCTTCGGCGTACTCAGATCCGTCACTCGAGATTCGTATGTATTCTACGAGAAATTATAGACAAGCGGCACGCCGATGTCAATGCTCCGTCCTCATCCGCAAAAAATGGATCATCATTACTTTTAAAACAGCCGTCGCAGGAACAGCCAGAATCATCCCGACAATTCCCGCAAGCTCCCCTCCGGCAAGAAGCGCAAGCATGATAACGACCGGATGCATTTTAAGGCTTCTGCCGACAATGAACGGACTGAGGATATTTCCTTCCATAAACTGCAAAATAAACACCGTAATCACCACAACAAGAACAGCTTTGACTGAGATCGTCATCGCAATTAACAACGCAGGAACAGCTCCGATGAAAGGGCCAAAATACGGGATGACATTCGTTACTCCAGAGATCAGGCCAAGTATCAGCGGATACGGAAGCCCAAATACCCAGAACGAAATGCCTGCAATCACGCCAAGAATCAAGCAGACTAAAAGCTGGCCGCGGATATAATCGCCAAGCGAATCATCCACATCCCGCAAAAAGGCGCTGCCCCGCTTTCTCCACGACTTCGGAGTCAAGTACCATACTGTCTTTTTCATTAACTCAATGTCCTTCACCATATAAAACACGAGAAAAGGGATTGTTGCAGCAATTAAGAAGTAATCAAGCACATTGCGGATCCCGCTGATCGCCCCCTCGATCGTTCCCGCAAAAAACGTCTCCGTCTGGCGGATCATTTTATCTATACGGTGATGCATACCATCAGGCCAGTCATCCGTATGGTTATGCACATGAAGAAGAAGCCCGTTATACGTTTCGGCAAACATGGGTATATTTTCTAACAAATCCGTCAGCTGCACGATTAAAACAGGCACCCCTTTATACAACGCCCAGCCAATCCCGCCAAAAAAAAGAACATAAATGACCAAGATGCTCAAAGTCCTAGGCAATCCTTTGCCATGCAGCCATTCCGTGACCGGAAGCAATAAATAAGATATAAAAATAGAAATGATCAAGGGAATAAAGATCGTTTTTATGACGAGCCAAAAGGGTGACCATAACATATCAAGCATAAAAAAGACATAGACTGTTAACAGAACCAGCAAACAAATAGCCACCCACAACAAAAGCTGCACCGGTTTTTGGAGCATCTGCTTTCACCTCACCTATATCTTTTGAGGTTTACACGGAATTATTCTTTATGTTTCTTTAGTCAGTCAGAAGTCATGGACATTTTTTCACATTTAATTTTCAGAAAAGTTTGATCATTTACTTTTTGGTCAAATTTTCTGATAGGAGGATTGCGATGATCACATTTCAAAATGTAAACAAGCATTACGGAGATTTTCACGTGTTAAAACAAATTAATCTTCAAATCGAAAAAGGTGAAGTCGTTGTTATCATCGGCCCATCCGGTTCCGGTAAAAGCACATTGCTCAGATGCATCAACAGACTTGAGACGATCAATGAGGGAGTGCTCACAGTAAACGGCACCGCCATTAACGACAGAAAAACTGATATCAATCAAGTGCGGCAAAATATCGGGATGGTGTTTCAGCACTTTCATTTATATCCACATAAAACAGTGCTGCAGAACATCATGCTGGCTCCGGTAAAAGTGCTTAGACAATCACCTGAACAAGCAAAGGAAACGGCGCGGTACTATCTTGAAAAAGTCGGCATCCCAGACAAGGCTGACGCCTATCCTTCCCAGCTTTCCGGCGGGCAGCAGCAGCGTGTTGCCATCGCAAGAGGACTGGCGATGAAGCCGGAGGTCATGCTGTTTGACGAGCCGACATCAGCACTTGATCCTGAAATGATCGGTGAGGTGCTAGATGTCATGAAAACACTCGCCAAAGAAGGCATGACAATGGTTGTCGTGACACACGAAATGGGGTTTGCCAAAGAAGTTGCCGACCGGATTGTCTTCATTGACGAAGGAAAGATTTTAGAAGAAGCAATGCCGGCTGAGTTTTACGCGAACCCAAAGGAAGAACGGGCCCGCTTATTCTTAAGCCGTATTTTAAATCATTAAAACAGAATGGGGGAGCTTGTATGAAAAAGATTTTTTCTTTAGCATTGATTTCTTTATTCGCTGTCATCTTGCTTGCCGCTTGCGGCAGCAAGGGATCAAACGGAGAAGCCTCAAAGGAGAGCAAAAAAGATACGCTAGCCGCCATTAAAGACAATGACAAAATTGTCTTCGGCGTAAAAACGGACACTCGACTGTTCGGTCTTAAAAATCCAAGCTCAGGTGAGATTGAGGGTTTTGATATTGATATTGCCAAACAAATCGCTAAAGACATTTTAGGTGATGAGAAAAAAGCTGAATTTAAAGAGGTCACCTCAAAAACAAGGATTCCTATGCTGCAAAACGGGGATATCGACGCCATTGTCGCCACAATGACGATCACTGATGAACGAAAAAAGGAAGTTGACTTTTCTGATGTCTATTTCGAGGCCGGGCAATCGCTTCTCGTGAAAAAAGGCAGCAAAATCAAGAGTGTCGAGGATCTTGACAAAAGCTCAAAAGTTCTTGCAGTAAAAGGCTCCACCTCCTCTCAAAACATTCGTGAAAAGGCGCCTGAAGCATCTGTTTTAGAATTTGAAAACTACGCAGAAGCCTTTACAGCCCTTAAATCGGGGCAAGGCGATGCCCTCACCACAGATAATGCGATTTTATATGGAATGGCCGATGAAAATAAAAATTATCAATTAACAGGAAAGCCTTTTACAGATGAGCCTTACGGGATCGCCGTGAAAAAAGGGCAATCTGCTCTCGCGAAAGAAATCAACGCTTCACTTAAAAAGATGAAGTCGGATGGCAGATACGATGAAATTTATAAAAAATGGATCAAAGAAGACCCAGCTGAATAACAACCATCCCGGGATGAGCAGGCGATGCTCATCCCAATTTGATAAGGAGTGAATAGGCAGATGAATGTGTCAATTCTTTTCGATAACTTCGGCATGTATATGGACGGTTTTTACCATACCTTGCTCGCAAGTGTTATCGCGCTGGCCGGCAGTTTTGTCCTCGGCGTCGCTGTAGCGGTTATGAGAATAACAGTCTTTAAGCCGCTGCAATGGCTAGGGACCGCATATGTAGAATTCATCCGCAACATCCCTCTTCTTTTAATTACCTTTGTTTTCTATTTCGGACTTCCAAACGCAGGCCTGAGGCTTGACGGTTTTCAAGCGGGAACGGTTGCTCTCACCATTTATACCTCTGCGTTTATCGCTGAAGCCATCAGAGCAGGCATCCAGTCTGTTTCAAAAGGGCAGATGGAAGCGTCACGCTCGTCAGGCTTTACCTACAGCCAAGCCATGCTCCATATCATTTTGCCGCAGGCAATCAAAATCGTCATTCCGCCTTTAGGCAATCAATTTTTAAACTTAGTCAAAAACTCTTCGATTCTTGGGGTTGTGGCCGGATTGGATCTTATGTACCAAGCCGATTTAGTTTCGTCGAGCACACTCGTTGTATTTGATGTTTATATTTTTGTGGCGCTTTTTTACTTAGTGCTGACGATTCCGCTTAGCATCGGTGTTAACTATCTGGAAAAACGGCTGGAAAAAAGCTATTGATAAGGAGTGAGTTACATTGGATTTCATCGGTGCTTATTCACAGGAGCATTTAGCGTTTTTATGGGATGGCTTTCTCGTCACCTTGTACGTTGCTTTCATCTCCATCATTCTGAGCTTTTTCTTCGGTTTAATCGCAGGCACCCTGCGTTATGCGAAAGTTCCCGTTCTTTCTCAATTGATTGCGGTTCTCGTTGAAACGATCAGAAACCTCCCCTTGCTGTTAATTATTTTCTTTACGTTTTTTGCCCTTCCGGAAATTGGTATTAAGCTTGAAATAACAGCTGCTGCAATTACAGCACTAACGATTTTTGAATCCGCTATGCTATCTGAAATTATCCGAAGCGGACTGAAATCAATTGACAAAGGACAAATTGAAGCGGCGCGCTCCTCCGGGCTGAGCTATACACAGACCCTGTTCTTTATCGTTATGCCGCAAGCGCTTCGCCGCATGGTTCCGCCCATCGTAAGCCAGTTTATTTCTTTATTAAAAGATACATCGCTCGCTGTTGTGATCGCCCTGCCTGAACTGATTCACAACGCGCAAATTATTAACGGCCAAAGCGCAGACGGCAGTTATTTTTTCCCGATCTTTTTACTTGCGGCCCTTATGTATTTCGCAGTCAACTACAGCCTTTCACTCGCAGCAAGACGCCTCGAGGTCCGGCAAACATAGAAAAGGATACTCTTTGGAGAGTATCCTTTTTGCATTAAAACATTTTCGTAATTCTTCTTCTCATCCGCTTCATGCTTCGATTATTCAGCATGTCAGATTGAGTCGCCATTCGGTACACGAGAGCTCCGGCTCCCATTGCCAAAAGAGAAGTCATCGTCCGATTCATCCTGCGCATCTCCTTTCATGATTAAAAATTGATGCTGCGTTCATCCTCAGAAAACAAATCATCCAAGCTGCTTAACGTTCCGTCTTCTTCCACCTGATGAGTTGCAATCTTCCCTTTCGCCACTGTCAGTTCAATAAAACAGCCCCAACAATAATATTGGTTCACGCCGATTTTGCCGATATCCTTACTTTTGCAATTCGGGCATATAAGCATACCTCACACCTCTATCCGTTCAGAACGATCTCGTCTTTCCGCACCTCGACAAGCGAATCCGCTCTTTGGATCTGGCGCTTGCTTCCCGCCAGGTCAGAAAAGAAACCGTCCGAGAGTTCATATGCTACGATTATGCCCCTGTCCAAACAAAAGTATACATCTTCCAGCATCCCCAATATATCGCCCTCTTGCGATTTCACAAGCTTCATCTTCATCTGCTCGTATGTGAAGCATGATTTCGGAAGAGGCAAAAGCTGTTCTGAACTGACCGAAGCCAATATGCGGTCATCAAGAATGGAAGAGATATCACACGCCCGTAATAGCGCATGATGATGATGCAAAAAGCGTTTTTGTGCAAGAATAAACCCAAGACAATCTCCTTTCAGAGAAAAACAAATATCGGAAATTGTCCCAAGATAACTAGAAGTTCGTTCTGAGTATACTGGGAATCCTTCTACTTCATGGCATGTTCTCAAAGTGTGATCAACCACCTTTTGTTGAACAGGCTTAGGTTTTGCTTTGCGCCTTAGACTCATACGATGAAATCAATTCCACTGCAAATGAAAAAAACTCCCGCTTGCACGGGAGCATTTTATTGCTGTTCTTCTTTCATAAAATCGAATGGTGTAATGCCTTCCATGCCAATGTTGGCGTCGTGTACGCTGAACGGGAGCTCTTTTTGCAAAGCCTCAAGCTCGGCATCCATTTCCTCAACCTGTACGGATAGCCTGTTTTTCAAGGAGGTCTGTCTGACAGTTGCATCATTATTTTTCACGCCCCACTCCAGCGCCTCCTCTTCCCCACATAAAATGAGAAATTTCTTCGCTCTTGTAATCGCGGTATAAAGAAGGTTTCTTCTGAGCATTCTATAATAGCCTTTCACAACAGGCAAAACCACAATCGGAAATTCACTTCCCTGCGATTTATGAATAGAACAGCAATACGCATGGGTAAATTGATTAAAATCTTTTTTCGTAAATGTCATTTCATTGCCGTCAAAAGAAACGACGGCCATATCTTCTTTTTCTGTATTTTCCTTTGCATAAAATATCGACGTGATTTCTCCAATATCTCCGTTGAATACATTGTTTTCCGGCTGATTGACAAGCTGCAAAATTTTATCTCCGGTTCTGTAGACAACATCCCCGAACTTCAATTCTCTTCGTTTTTCTTTAGGAGGATTTAAAATGTCCTGCAGCATCACATTCAATTCATTAATGCCGGCTTTTCCTCTGTACATCGGAGCGAGGACCTGAATGTCCTTTGCTGTATAGCCTTTTTTCAATGCATTGGCGACAACCTTCTCAACAACTTCTTTAATTTGCGAGCCTCCGCAGCGAATAAAGGAACGGTCCTTTGTCGGGGCAGTCAAATTATTCGGCAGCAATCCATTTTTCATCTGGTGGGCAAGCTCGACGATTGATGACCCCTCCGCCTGGCGATAGATGTCTGTCAGTCTCACAGTCGGAATCACCTGGGATGCCAGCAGGTCTCTGAGCACTTGTCCCGGACCGACGGAAGGCAGCTGGTCTTCGTCTCCGACAATGATGATTTGTATATGATCAGGGATCGCCTTGAACAAATGGTTCGCCAGCCATATATCAAGCATACTGGCTTCATCGATAATTAACAGCTTCCCTTCGATCGGCTGATCCTCTGTATGAGTAAAGCCTTCAGCGCCGTTCCAGCCAAGCAGCCTGTGTATCGTGACTGCAGGAAGTCCCGTGGATTCACTCATCCGTTTTGCTGCTCTCCCTGTCGGAGCGGCTAAAACAATCGGAAAAGCTTCATCCTTTTTATAAGCTGACGGGTCTAGTGACACACCGTGAAGCTCTCCGTAGAGCTCGACAATCCCTCTGATTACCGTCGTTTTTCCTGTTCCCGGGCCGCCTGTTAAAAGAAGCATCGGCGAGGAAAGGGCTTTTTGAATCGCTTCCTTCTGGCTGGGGGCATACTGAACGTTCATCCGTTCTTCCAGTTCTCCCAACGCGAGCAAAAACTCTGATTCGGGAAACTGGTTCTCATATTCGGTTTGGCTAGCGATATGTTTCACACGCTTTGCAACGTTTTGTTCTGCGTAAAACAGCGATGGAAAATAACAGCGGCCATCTTCAATGACAATGTCTTTATTTTCTCCAAGGGCAATAATCGCGTTAGCGGCATCCATTTCTGTGATGCGCTGTCCTTCCCTTGCTGACTGATTTAACAGAGATTGGGTGTCAATGATCAGCTGTTCCGTTTCTATGTACGTGTGCCCCTCTGACAGACAAGTCGTTTCAAGCGTGTACAAAATAGCAGCTTTTACCCGCTCAGGATGGTTACCTGAAAGACCCATTCTGCTGCCCAGCTCATCCGCTTTCCCAAACCCGATGCCTTCTACATCCTTCACAAGCTGATAAGGGTTTTCCTGAATCTTTTCAAGCGTCTCGGATTCATAGGCTTGATAGATTTTCATAGAAAGCTGCGGGCCAAAGCCAAACTGATTCAAGGAAATCATGATTTGCTCCAGTCCCTGATGCCGCTGCAATGCGCCAGCCAGCGTGTCGGCTTTCTTTTTTGAGAGTCTGGGAACATCATAAAGCACTGAAGCGTCAGCCAATATTTTATTAATGGCGCTGTCGCCCAGCTTTTTCACAATTTCTTCAGCTGTTTTTTTTCCGATCCCCTCGAATAAATCACTCGATAAATATTGAATGATGCCTTCCTTAGTCGTCGGAATCTCCTTTTTGAAATGCTCCGCCTGAAATTGGAGCCCGAATTTTGGATGGGTTACGATCTTTCCGTAAAACGTGTAGGTCTCTTCTTCTTGAAGCGCAGGGAAGTAGCCCGTCACGGATACGGCTTTATCTTCAATGGCTTCGGAGGTCTCTGTGACTTTCACTTTCAGAACCGTATATAAATTGGTGTCATTATGATAGATGACTGTGTTGACTGTCCCTTTTAAATAGGGCTCTTCCTCCAGTTTAAGCTGATCCGGATGCTGCTGCACGAGCTGTCCCTCCTCCTGTGCCTGTTATGATGGATCAATCAGTTTTTTAGCATGAAGCGCAAGCATATGATCTGGCTGGATATCGATTGCCTTGTCCAGCATTTCAAGCGCTTTTTCTCGGTTTTCTTTATAAGCATAAGCGACACCGGCATTATAAAATGCATCTGCATGCCCCGCGTCTTGCTCTGTCACAGCTGCGAATTGGCTGAGCGCTTCGTCCAGCATGCCCTCGTTGGCTAAGCACATCCCGAATTGAAAACGCGCTTCCGTATCGTTTTCATTCAGTTCGACCGCTCTTTGTAAATATGGCAGTGCAAGCTTAGGCTGTTCGAGCTTGACAAGTACCGTTCCGAGCATGTAAAACAGGTCGCCGTTTTCCATCCCCGCACGTAACGCTTTTTCAAACATGTCTTTCGCTTCTTTGTACATTTCTTTTACAACATAGACATTTCCTGCTCCATAATAAGCAGTGGCTGCGCTACTGTCTAATTCAAGCGCTTTATCATAAAACGCAAGCGCACGTTCCAGCTCGTTTACGGATGAAAGCAGGTTGGCAAAATTGATATACGGAATCGCGTCTTCTTTATTTTCTTCAATCGCTTTTGTAAATGCCTCTGCCGCTTTCTCGTAATCGCCTTCCTGCATCGCCTCTATACCGAGTTGATTATAATCCACCGATCATCTTCCTTTCATTAAAAAACCCCAACTCAGTGTTGAGGTTTTTCATCTTTATACGTACCACAATTTTGTTCCGTCTTTGTACACATCATCAATTGTCCCGCCGCCAAGGCATTCTTCGCCGTCATAGAAGACAACGGCTTGTCCAGGCGTTACAGCGCGGACTTGTTCATCAAAGATGACTTCCGCTTCACCCTCGCCAGTCATGCGCACCGTTACTTTATGATCCTCTTGGCGGTAACGGAATTTAGCCGTGCAGGAAATCTCTTCGCCCTTCATGATATCCGAACGTACCCAGCTGATATTTGTTGCTGTGATTTTGTCGGAATATAAAAGAGGGTTATGGAACCCTTGATCTACGTAGAGGATGTTCTTTTCAAGATCTTTCCCTACCGCAAACCACGGCTCGCCGCTTCCGCCGATGCCAAGGCCGTGACGCTGTCCGATCGTATAGTACATCAACCCGTCGTGGCGGCCTTTTACTTCGCCGTCCATCGTCATCATATCGCCCGGCTGTGCAGGGAGATATTGGCTGAGAAACGTTTTGAAGTTGCGTTCGCCGATAAAGCAGATGCCTGTACTGTCTTTTTTCGTCGCTGTTGCAAGTTCTGCTTCTTTGGCGATTTCACGCACACGGCTTTTTTGAAGTTCACCGATCGGGAACATGACTTTGCTCAGCGTATCTTCTGTCAGCTGATTCAAGAAGTACGTTTGATCCTTGTTTTCATCAATGCCGCGCAGCATTCTGACTTTTCCGCCGCTTCTGTCTACTCTTGCATAGTGGCCAGTCGCTAAATAGTCGGCGCCAAGTGACAATGCATGCTCTAAAAAGGCCTTGAATTTAATTTCTTTGTTGCACAGTACATCCGGGTTTGGTGTTCTGCCTGCTTTATATTCATCAAGGAAGTATTGAAATACCTTCTCATAATATTGCTTTTCAAAGTTTACGGCATAATACGGAATTCCGATTTGGTTGCAGACGCGGATCACATCTTCATAATCCTCTGTCGCCGTGCAAAAACCGTTTTCGTCCGTATCATCCCAGTTTTTCATAAAGATTCCGATTACATCATAGCCCTGTTCTTTTAACAGCAGGGCCGCCACAGATGAGTCTACTCCGCCGGACATGCCGACGACGACTCTTGTATCCTCCGGCCGTTTTTCCATTTCATTCACTCCAATTACTACGCCGCCTTATTATGTCAGCCGTTTGACAACGTCGGCCACATGTTTGGCAGCAGTTTTCACTTGCTCAGCCGTATTGCCGAGGCCGAAGCTGATTCGAATAGAGGACGTCAGCCGGTCACTCTCTTCTCCGAACATAGCAGTCAGAACATGTGACGGCAGGACTGAACCGGCCGTACACGCTGAACCGCTGGAGACAGCGACACCCGCCATATCAAGATTGACCAGCAGCGCTTCCACTGACACACCGGGGAAATAAAGATTCAGAACATGCGGCAGACTATGCTCTTTGTCCCCGTTGATCTCGAATGCTACACCTGCATCTCTAAGCGTGTCGGCAAAGATTGCTTTAAACGATTGATACTTCTCGTTTTTTTCGTTACGTTCTTCACTTGACAGCTTGATCGCTTCTTTCAGCCCGACAATGCCTGGAACATTTTCCGTTCCGGCACGGCGTTTTCTTTCTTGCTCTCCTCCGAATAAAAGCGGTGAAAGCTTCACATCTTTACTAGCATATAAAAAGCCTGTCCCTTTTGGCCCGTTGAGCTTGTGCCCGGAAACAGACAGAAGGTCAATATGGCTGTTTTTCACGTCAATTGGCAGCAACCCGAATGCCTGAACAGCATCGGTATGAAAATAAGCTTTGTGTTCCTTTAACAGCTCACCGATTTCTTCGATCGGCTGCACTGTTCCAACTTCATTATTTCCATACATCACTGTCACAAGGATTGTATCATCACGCAGTGCTTCTTTCACCTGTTTTGCACTGACTCTTCCATTTTGGTCAACGTCCAGATACGTTATGTCAAATCCGTCTTCCTCAAGTTTTTCACATGTGTGAAGCACGGCGTGATGCTCAATTTTTGTTGTGATGATATGTCTGCCAAGATCTTTTCTTGCAAGTGCGGTTCCCATGATCGCCAAGTTATCAGCTTCCGTTCCCCCGCTTGTAAAAATGATCTCCTGCTCTGCCGCTCCGATTTCTGCTGCGATCTGCGCTCTTGCTTCATCCACCCATTTTCGAGATTCTCTGCCAAATGAATGAATACTGGAGGGATTACCGAAACTGCCGGAGAAGTGCGGTATCATTTTTTCCAGCACGCGCTCATCCATCGGAGACGTTGCGGCATGATCTAAATAAATCCGTTCCATTATGTTTACACCTCTGATCTAAATATAGAACATATAAGCTTCTTGCTCTCCGTCTGTATAGCTGGCAAGATCCTCTAATGTTGTACTGTCCAAAACCTCTTTTACAGCATCCCGGATGCGAATCCAGAGCTCACGCTTGGCAGGCTCCTCATCTTCCAGCACTTCAACAGGGCTGATCGGCCCCTCAAGCACACGGATAATATCTCCCGCGGTAATGGCATCCGGCTCACTGCCTAATACATATCCGCCATATGCGCCTCTGATGCTTTTCACTAAACCGGCATTTCTGAGCGGCGATACCAGCTGCTCCAAATAATGCTCGGACAAATTATTCGTCTGTGCGATGCTTTTTAATGAAGTCGGGCCTTCACCGTGCTTTTTTGCAAGCTCGATCATAATGGTGAGCCCGTATCTTCCCTTAGTTGATATTTTCAACATGAACACCTCTGTTATTTCATGATTTTCCACATTTATAATGGTAATTTCTATATGTTTCGTCCGTTTATTATCTTATAGACCAACTGTTATTATAACATACCTTCAGCGAATTTTCATTGAGGCAGAAGGAAAGGGGCCTTTACCCTTTTCTAATGTACGGTTTTCCGTTACCCTGTAATTAAGTAAGGAGAGATGATAGATGAAGCCATTGGCATATCGGATGCGTCCGACAAAAATAGAGGATATTATCGGCCAGCAGCATCTGGTGGCTGAAGATAAAATTATTGGCAGAATGGTCCAGGCAAAACATTTGTCATCCATGATTTTGTACGGGCCGCCCGGAATTGGAAAAACATCAATCGCAACAGCAATCGCCGGTTCAACAAGTATTGCTTTTCGAAAGCTGAATGCTGTCATTAACAATAAAAAAGATATGGAAATCGTAGCTCAGGAAGCCAAGATGTCCGGCCAAGTGATTTTGATTCTGGATGAAGTCCACAGGCTGGATAAAGGAAAACAGGATTTTCTATTACCCTATTTAGAAAACGGAATGATCATTTTGATCGGAGCAACGACGGCTAACCCGTATCATGCCATTAATCCGGCGATCAGAAGCCGGACCCAGATTTTTGAGCTTGAACCGTTAACACCTGATCTGATTAAACAGGCACTGGAACGTGCGCTCCATGATGAGCATCGGGGCCTTGGCACCTATTCTGTATCCATTGATGATCAGGCGATGGAGCATTTTGCCCACGGATGCGGAGGAGATGTCCGCTCCGCTTTAAATGCGCTTGAGCTTGCCGTGTTGTCAACGAAGGAGTCAGCAGACGGTGAAATTCACATTACATTAGAAACCGCGGAAGAATGCTTGCAGAAAAAAAGCTTTTCTCACGATAAAGATGGTGACGCGCATTATGATGTACTGTCCGCTTTTCAAAAATCGATCCGCGGCTCTGATGCCAACGCTGCTCTTCACTATTTGGCTAGATTAATTGAAGCCGGTGATCTGGAGAGCATCGCAAGACGATTGCTTGTTATCGCCTATGAAGATATCGGTTTAGCAAGCCCGCAAGCCGGCCCTAGAGTGCTGAACGCTATTCAGACCGCTGAGCGAGTCGGGTTTCCTGAAGCGCGAATCCCGCTGGCCAACGCAGTTATTGAGCTTTGCCTCTCACCGAAATCAAACTCTGCCATTCTGGCAATCGATGAGGCCCTGGCAGATATCAGAGCCGGAAAAATTGGGGATGTCCCGAAGCATTTAAAAGACGCGCATTATAAAGGAGCTCAGGAATTAGGAAGAGGAATCGACTATAAATACCCGCACAATTACGACAACGGTTGGGTCGAACAACAATACCTCCCTGATCCTCTGAAAAATAAGCAATACTATAAGCCGAAACAGACAGGAAAATTCGAATCCGCCTTAAAGCAGGTGTACGATAAATTAATGAAAAGAAAATAAAACAAAAACAGCCTTGATCATCAAGGCTGTTTTTATGCATTATTTATCCTTCACACGTTTGATTTCAATGTCTTTCAAAAGATCCATGACAACATGTCCGCCCATAATCAAACCTGCAACTGACGGCACAAAAGCATTAGAGGAAGGCGGCATTTTTGCTTTACGGATTTTCGCTTCGTCATTCCCCACTTCTTTTCTGACATCTTCCCGAATGACAATCGGGCTTTCATCAGAGAAAATCACTTGAACGCCTTTTTTGATACCCTCCTTGCGTAATTTCGTACGGACGACCTTCGCAATTGGATCAGTGTGCGTTTTTGAGATATCAGCGATTTGGAAGCGTGTCGGATCCGTTTTATTTGCAGCACCCATGCTGGAGATGAGCGGAATATCCCGTTTCAGACATTCCTTCATTAAATGAATTTTATAACAGATGGTGTCTGACGCATCAATGACATAGTCAAGATCATAGTCAAAAAACTGCTCATACGTTTCCTCCGTATAGAACATTTTTAACGCGATCACTTCACACTCCGGATTAATGTCTGCGATCCGCGCCTTCATTAAATCAACTTTCGGCTGTCCGACAGTTGAAAGCAGCGCGTGAAGCTGACGGTTTACATTTGTAATGTCCACATCATCTTTGTCGACAAGCAGAATGCGGCCGACGCCTGACCGCGCGAGCGCTTCTGCCGCGAACGATCCGACTCCGCCGACCCCAAGCACAGCAACTGTGCTGTTTTTCAGCGTTTCAAGGCCTTCTTTTCCGATAGCTAATTCATTGCGTGAAAACTGGTGTAACAAGAACCTCACTCCACATTCGTATTCTGGTTTCATCTATAAAATGAAAATGGCTGATCCATGAGCAGCCGTTTTTTCTGCGCACAAAAAATAAAGTCCCAATAGTGCCGTTGCAGCTTTCCTTTGTTTTGAACCCGCTCTCAGCAGGTGGGTGCCCTCTTTTAAATCTTGTAAGTCCTCTTTACCGAATGAAAAGAGGCATGTACGCCATTTAAAAATGCGGGCTCCCAAATCAAAAAAATGTTCGGTCAAAACTAGGTGTACAACTAACACATCAGGACTTTATTTAACTTGTCAAAATCATATCACAGACGATTTTGATTTTCAAGAATCGAACTGCACATTCAGTTCTTAACTTTTTTCTTGATAGAAAGATGAAGCTCGTCAAGCTGAGCGTCGCTTACTTCTCCCGGCGCCTCTGTCATCAGGCAGCTTGCACTTGCCGTTTTCGGGAATGCAATCGTATCTCTCAGGTTCGTACGTCCTGCGAGAAGCATAACGAGACGGTCTAAGCCAAGTGCGATTCCGCCGTGCGGAGGAGCGCCGTATTCAAATGCTTCCAGCAGGAATCCG
Organism: Bacillus sp. SG20033; assembly: GCF_044570195.1. Lineage (NCBI taxonomy): Bacteria > Bacillati > Bacillota > Bacilli > Caryophanales > Bacillaceae > Bacillus > Bacillus sp. SG20033. The sequence goes on from NZ_CP172606.1 coordinate 2,869,177, forward strand.
AACTGTTCAGCCGCTTCTTCTGGTGAGAAGCCGAGAAGCGCAAACATTTTTTCCTGAATATCCTTTTCGAAAATACGGATTGAACCGCCGCCAAGCTCATAGCCGTTTAAGACGAGGTCATAAGCTTGTGCTTTCATGTCTTCAGGCGCTGTTTCAATCAGCTCAAGGTCTTCCCGGACAGGCATTGTGAACGGATGGTGCGCTGCGTAGAAACGGCCTTCCTCAGGATCATGCTCTAATAGCGGCCAGTCAATGACCCATAAGAAATTGAACAGGTTTTCGTCAATCAGCCCACGCTCTTTCCCAAGCTTTAAACGCAGCGCGCCGAGTGATGCGGCCACAACTTCAAATTGATCCGCTCCGAACAGCAACAAATCACCTTCAGCAGCATCAAGTGCTTCAATCAGCTTAGACTGCTTTTCTTCATCAAAGAATTTAGCGATCGGTCCTTTCACTCCGTCTGGTTCAACTTTCACCCAGGCAAGTCCTTTCGCCCCATAGTTTGCAGCAAAAGCGCCAAGAGCATCGATGTCTTTTCTGGAGTAATCGCCGGCACCGCCTTTTACGTTGATGGCTTTGACCACACCGCCGTTTGCTACAGCTGATGAGAATACTTTAAATTCCGTATCCTTCACAATGTCAGACACATCTGTCAAAAGCATGTCAAAACGCGTATCCGGTTTATCAGAACCGTACTTGTTCATTGCTTCGTCATACGTCATTCGAGGAAGAGGAAGCTTAATTTCCACGCCTTTTGTTTCACGCATAATCTTTGCCATCATATCCTCAGCCAATGACATAATGTCTTCCTGGCTCATAAAGGACATTTCAATATCAATTTGCGTGAACTCAGGCTGGCGGTCCGCACGCAAGTCTTCATCACGGAAACAGCGGGCAATCTGATAATACCGTTCAATGCCTGATACCATCAGAAGCTGTTTAAATAGCTGCGGGGACTGCGGCAGCGCGTAGAACTCACCTTCGTGCACACGGCTCGGCACCAAGTAGTCACGTGCGCCTTCAGGCGTGCTTTTTGTTAAAATCGGCGTTTCAATATCAAGAAACCCATTTTCATCTAAAAAGCTGCGAACAGCTTTCGTCACGTTATGGCGCAGCTGCATCGTCTGGAACATAGCCGGTCTGCGCAAATCTAAGTAACGGTGTTTTAAACGAACGTCCTCTGACACTTCTTCAGCTTGATCAGAAATCGCAAATGGAGGAGTCTTTGCAGCATTTAATACGTTCACTCCATCAGCATGTATTTCGATCGCGCCTGTTTTCAAATTCGGATTAACTGTTCCCTCTTCACGCGCCACTACTTTTCCTTGAACATCAAGCACGTATTCATTTCTGATGCCTTCCGCAACAGCAAGCGCTTCTTTTGACACATCGGGGTTGAAAACGACTTGAACAATTCCCGTACGGTCACGCAAGTCAATAAAAATCAATCCGCCGAGGTCTCGTCTTTTTTGGACCCAGCCTTTCAGCGTTACAGATTCGCCAATTGCTTTTTCAGTTATATCACCGCAATAATATGTTCTTCCAAACAATGCGTTTCACTCCTTATCCCTTTTGGTTTGCCTTCATCACATGTATAAATTCATCAAGTGCCACTTCAATCTGTTCGCCCGTCTGTGCATCCTTTACATTGATTTTGTTTTGGGCAAGCTCATCTTCACCCAAAATCGCAATAAATCTGGCATTTAAGCGATCAGCTGTTTTAAACTGGCCTTTCATTTTCTTATTTTCATAATCGATTTCACTGGAAATGCCTGCTTCTCTCAGTTTGTACACCAATGAAACAGAATAATCCTTTGCTTTTTCGCCGAGTGTGACGATATAGCAGTCGATTCCCTTATCAACAGGCAGCTCTCTTTTTTCAGCATCAATTGCGGCAAGCAAGCGTTCGATGCTCATCGCAAATCCGATGCCCGGTGCTTCAGGTCCGCCGATCTGTTCGACAAGCCCGTCGTAGCGTCCGCCGCCGGCAAGTGTCGTAATCGCGCCAAAGCCTTCCGCATTGCTCATAATTTCAAATGCGGTGTGGTTGTAATAATCCAGCCCTCTCACAAGGTTTGGATCGATTTCATACGAAATGCCAAGATCATTTAAGTATTGTTTCACTTTGTCAAAATAAGCGGCTGATTCTTCATTTAAATATGTCAAAATCGAAGGTGCCGATTTCATCAACTCATGATCTCGGTCTTTTTTGCAGTCCAAGATTCTAAGCGGGTTCGTGTGCAGCCGGGACTGGCAGTCTGAACAAAATTCTTCAATGCGAGGCTCGAAGTGTTTCACGAGCGCTTCTCTGTAGCTTTTGCGGCTATCTTGATCGCCGAGACTGTTTATGACAAGCTTAACGTTTTCTAAACCTGCTTTTTCATAAATACTCATCGCAAGCGTCATTACTTCAGCGTCGATTGCAGGGTCTTTCGAACCAATCGCTTCAATTCCAAACTGATAAAACTGGCGGTAACGGCCTGTCTGAGGACGTTCATAACGGAACATCGGCCCGACATAATAAAGCTTTGTCGGCTGTACAGGATTTGCGAACAGCTTGTTTTCATTAAAAGCGCGAACCGCAGCAGCTGTTCCCTCCGGACGAAGCGTCAGGCTTCTGCCTTTGCGGTCCTCGAAGGTATACATTTCTTTTTGTACGATATCCGTTGATTCTCCGACGCCTCTGGCAAACAGTTCTGTATGCTCAAAAATCGGTGTGCGGATTTCTTTATATTGATAAGTGCGGCAAGTGTCTCTCATAATTTGTTCAACATACTGCCAGCGATCTGATTCTCCAGGCAGAATATCCTGTGTTCCTCTCGGAATGTTATATCCCATAGGTAGACCTCCTTATGTATTCCTTATAAAATATCCAATGATCGTTAATGATGAAAATGAAAAAAACTCTCGCCCCTACTATACATGATAGTAGGGACGAGAGTTATACCCGTGGTGCCACCCTAGTTGGAATACGTTCATATTCCCGCTCGATCCTTTAACGCAGGTTCACGTTCACTGCCTAATGGCGTTATTCACGCGTTCAGCAGGAAACCTCCGGAGTGTTGTTTCGAGAAAGACGCAATGGGATCCGCTTTCAGCCTGGGGCGGGTTCCTCTCTAATCATGCAATCTGACCTACTCTTCTCCATTATTGGTTCAAATCTTTCATCATTTGCTATGTACTCAATTTCTATTATAATAATGGGATTGGGGTTCTCTGTCAAGCTTTATTCCGGTTGTTTTTCCTCAGCGCTGCTTCTTTGGACATAAGACCAAATTCAGATGCTGTTTCCGTAAGATAACCAGTCGTATCGGGATCTGCGTGATCGCTGTAATGCAGATTCGCTTCACCGTCGTGAAATGCACGTCCCATTTTTGGATGATATTTCATGATTTGCACACCTTTTTGATTGTATTTACGCTTAGTATAAACAAATCATTTTATTTTTATTTAAAAATCAGAAAGGACTTTACGATATTAAACAAGAATGCTTTTTTAATGATCATCAGAAAGGAGGACACAATGAACAAGAAATACTTTGTCCTTATTGTATGTATTATTTTCACCGCAGCGCTATTCCCGACCTTTTCATCCATTACAGCTGCTCAAGGAGAAGCGGTCATCGCAACAGATGAAATGAACGTCAGAAGCGGCCCTGGGCTTAGCTACGGCATTACAGCGGAAGTAAAAAAGGGAGAACGCTATCCGATTTTAAAGGAAGATGGAGACTGGGTGCAGATACAGCTTGGTTCCGGAGAAAAGGGCTGGGTAGTCTCCTGGCTTATTACAAAGGAAGACCAGGCCAGCACAAGCTCCTCAGGAAGCAGTGACACTGTGACATCAACAGACCCCGATCTGCGGATGAGAAGCGGCCCGGGCACTTCCTACGAAGTCATCGGCAAATTCCCGCAAGGCAGCCAAGCATCTGTCATTGATAAAGATTCGGGCTGGATCAAGATATCCTATCACAGTGCCACCGGATGGGTATCATCTGAATATGTCACATCAGGAGGCAGCAGTTCAGCGTCTGATGAGAGTGACCAAACCGAGGATTCTGGTGCGTCAACGACGGGCACAGTCGGTGTTTCTTCGCTAAATGTAAGAGCCTCCGCCTCACATGACGCGGCAATTATAACAAAACTTGATCGCGGAACGAAACTGACGGTTCTCAACGAGAAAAATGGCTGGGCTCACATTGAGGTGAACGGGCTAAAAGGCTGGGTTGCAAGCCATTACCTTTTGACTAGTTCTGTTCCAGCTGATGATCCAGCAAATGCCGGCAGTTCATCCTCCGCTAAAAAAGCCTATATCATGTACGGAGGAACGAATCTAAGAAGTGATGCGTCAACATCAGCTTCGATCGTTGAGCGCGCTGCCAAAGGAGATTCATACACCATTACCGGTTCAAAGGGAAGCTGGTATGAAATAAAGCTTGATAACGGGCAGACTGCTTATGTAGCCAATTGGGTGGTCCAAACGTCTAAAAGCGCAGAAGAAGCAGGTGAACCGCCAGTCTCTGATTCCCCGTCTGGAAACGGCTCTCTAAACAATAAAACGATTATTGTTGACCCGGGACATGGAGGAAAAGACAGCGGAACGATCGGGTATTCGGGGAAATTCGAGAAAAACCTGACGATCAAAACGGCAAAACTGCTCGCCAGCAAACTTAGATCGGCTGGAGCGGATGTATATGTGACACGCCAGGATGATACCTTTGTCAGCCTGCAGTCACGGGTCTCTACCTCTCACTACCGTAACGCTGACGCCTTTATCAGCATTCATTATGACAGCTATGCGGATACCTCTACAAGAGGCAGTACAGCATATTACTACAGTCCTGCCAAAGATCAGGAACTCGCATCAGATGTCCACTCAGAAGTGGTGAAGCGTTCTTCCATTCCAGACCGCGGCGTATTATTCGGAGATTATTATGTGCTCCGGGAAAACAGACAGCCCGCTATGCTGTACGAGCTGGGATATGTAAGCCATCCGCAGGAAGAAGCCATTGTACATAGCAACTCATACCAAGAAAAAGTAACAGATGGGATCGAAAGCGGATTAGAGAAATACTTCCAATAAAAAAGCTGCCTTTTGGCAGCTTTTTTTATTTTGAATCCATAATGAGCGTGACCGGTCCGGAGTTTGTAAGCTGAACATCCATCATTGCTCCAAACGTTCCGGTCTCCACTTTGATTCCTTTTTCACGAAGCAGGTCATTCCATTTTTCATAAAGACCTAAAGCTTTATCAGGTTTGGCCGCGTTCATGTAGTTCGGCCGGCGCCCTTTTTTCGTATCTCCATAAAGCGTAAACTGTGAGACGGATAAAATCTCTCCTCCTATATCTACAAGAGACAGATTCATTTTTCCTTCACTGTCATCGAAAATACGGAGATTGACAACTTTATCGGCTAAATAAGCTGCATCATCTTCTGTATCATCATGAGTGATGCCGACCAGCACCATAAGGCCTTGTCCAATTTGGCCGACGACCTCTTCGTCCACTGTAACGCTTGCTTCTGTTACTCGCTGAACAACTAATCTCATTTTCTAACCCCTTTAGTTCATGACGCGGCGCACAGAGTAGATATCTCTAATCTGTTTAATACGCTCGACGACTTTGTGCAAGTGATTGATATTCTGAATAAAAATCGCCATATGAATGGTTGCCACTTTATTGCGATCCGATTTGCCAGAGACAGATGAAATATTTGTTTTCGTTTCATTCACTGCCTGGAGCACCTCGTTCAGCAATCCGCGGCGGTCATACCCAAGAATCTCTATCTCAACATTGTATTCCTTGCGCTTTTGAACTTGTGACTCATGCTCCCACTCTACCGGGATCAGCCGCTCTTGGGCTTCATTCGTTTTGACATTCGGACAGTCTTCGCGATGGACCGAAACCCCTCTGCCTTTTGTGATAAAGCCGACAATATCATCACCTGGCACAGGATTGCAGCATTTTGATAAACGGACAAGGAGGTTGTCGATGCCCTTGACACGAACGCCAGCTTCCCGTTTTCTTCCTTGCGGGTACGGCTTAGGTTCCCCAGTAACTTCCTGAACGATCTTTTCCTGTTCTTCCTGGTCGCGCTGCTTTCTCTCTTTTTCTGTTAGGCGGTTCGCCACCTGCAGAGCCGTAATGCCGTTGTAACCGACCGCCGCGTACATATCCTCTTCATTTGAGAAATTAAATTTGTCAGCAACCTTTTGAATATTCTCCGGCGTTAAAACATCCTTCAATTCAAAATCCAAGTTTTTAATTTCTTTTTCGACCAACTCACGGCCTTTTTCGACATTTTCTTCACGCCGCTGTTTCTTAAAGAATTGACGGATCTTATGCTTCGCTTGGGATGTTTGGGCAAGCTTTACCCAATCCTGGCTCGGGCCGTAGGAATGCTTAGAAGTGAGAATTTCAACGATATCACCTGTCCGAAGCTTATGGTCAAGCGTAACCATTTTTCCGTTTACTTTGGCACCGATTGTTTTATTGCCGATTTCAGAGTGAATCCGGTAAGAAAAGTCAATCGGAACAGAACCGGACGGAAGCTCGATTACATCTCCTTTTGGCGTAAAGACATACACCATGTCAGAGAACAAATCAATTTTGAGCGATTCCATAAATTCTTCTGCATCTGTCGATTCATTTTGAAATTCTAAAATTTCACGGAACCAAGAAAGCTTTTTCTCAAAGGTTGCACCTTCATTGGCTGCTTTCCCTTCTTTATAAGCCCAGTGAGCCGCAACCCCGTATTCCGCTATTTCATGCATTTCAAAGGTGCGGATCTGCACTTCAAGCGGATCGCCTTTAGGCCCAATAACCGTTGTATGAAGCGATTGATACATATTCGGCTTCGGCATTGCGATATAATCTTTGAATCTGCCGGGCATCGGTTTCCAGCATGTGTGAATGATGCCAAGCACCGCGTAGCAGTCCTTTATGCTGTTCACAAGAATACGGACAGCCAGCAAATCGTAAATTTCATTGAATTGCTTATTTTGCAGCACCATTTTTCGATAAATGCTGTAAATATGTTTCGGGCGTCCCGAGAAGTCAGCCTTGATATTTACTTCTTCGACACGTTTCTTCACTTCATTGACAACCTCATCAACATAAAGCTCACGTTCTGCACGTTTCTTCTTCATGAGGTTGACAATTCTGTAATATTGTTGAGGGTTCAAATAACGGAGCGCCGTATCTTCCAATTCCCACTTAATTTTTGAAATCCCGAGACGATGCGCCAAAGGAGCAAAAATTTCCAGCGTTTCATTGGAGATTCTCCGCTGTTTTTCCTGAGGCAGATGTTTCAGTGTCCGCATATTGTGAAGACGATCCGCCAGCTTGATCAATATGACCCTGATATCTTGAGCCATAGCGACAAACATTTTGCGATGATTTTCCGCCTGCTGTTCCTCTTGAGATTTATATTTAATTTTGCCGAGTTTCGTTACGCCGTCTACAAGCATTGCCACTTCTTCGGAAAATGCTTCTTTCAGGTCATCGAGCGTCACATCTGTATCTTCCACGACATCGTGCAAAAATCCGCCCGCGATTGTGGAAGGGTCCATTTCAAGATCGACGAGAATCCCCGCAACCTGAATCGGATGAATAATATATGGCTCGCCCGATTTGCGGTATTGCTCGCGATGAGCATCTTCAGCGTACAGATATGCTTTTTCGACAAATGCGATATGCTCATCAGATAGATAGCTGCGCGCTTTATCTATAACTTGCTCGGCAGTCAATACTTGTTCGTTCGCCATGGAATCACCTTTTTTAAAATGTAAACTGTATTGTAGTTTATTATCAAGAAAAAAACGAAAGATGTAAAGAGCAGAAGTTCAAATAGCCAAATATTATATAAAATAAATGCAAAACAATAGGAAAAAAGCACCCTGACATGGAGTGCTTTTTCGTTATGCGGTTATCCTTAGTATTTCATCAATGTTAAGATGTCGTAATCTTCGAGCTTATTTCTGCCGTCAAGGTAAGAAAGCTCGATTAAGAAAGCGATACCAGCAACAACGCCGCCAAGTTCTTCAACAAGTTTGATTGTCGCTTCAATTGTGCCGCCTGTCGCAAGCAGGTCATCCGTAATAAGCACACGCTGACCAGGCTTAATCGCATCTTTGTGGATCGTTAATACGTCTTTTCCGTATTCCAAGCCATAATCCACTTTGATTACTTCACGAGGCAACTTGCCTTCTTTGCGGACCGGCGCAAAACCTACGCCAAGCGCGTAAGCAACGGGACAGCCGATAATAAAGCCGCGCGCTTCAGGGCCAACGACCAAATCAATTTGCTTTTCTTTCGCATATTCAACAATTTGATCTGTGGCATAGCGGTATACATCGCCTTTATCCATCAGTGTCGTAATATCTTTAAATTGCACGCCCTCTTTCGGGTAATCCGGTACAATTGTTACGTATTGTTTTAAATCCATCTGTTTTATGTCCTCCTCGTACTTTCATAAGCCTCTGAATCTTGTTTCATCAGCTTATTCAGCCATTCCTTCAGCTCTTCAGCAGAAGAATAATTCAGCTTTTGATCCAGTTCCATCAGCTGCTGTTTCGCCTGATATGTTTGTGAGTCTGTTAAGTCGCGTTTCTTTGCTCCGCTCACAACAGACAGCACACCATTCTCTATTTTAACAAAACCGAGATCAAAAAACACCTTTGTCATGAAATTGATTGTTTCAACGGACCAGCCTTTATGTTTTGCAAGCTCTGAACCGTGTTTTTTCACGTCAAAAGCGCCTCTTTTCAGCAAGAACGCATAATACCATTTAAAGTGGTCTCTTGCGGGAAAAGTTGATAAAAAGTGGTCCTCATGATTGAGAAAAATAAAATATATCCGCTCGGGCGCCTTTCCTTCCAGCAAACGTGCGAGCATGTCCAGCGAAGGCGGCGGATCCAGTAATACAATATATGCACCATCGAGGTCAAACGCCTTTGCTTGATCTTTAGAACTGATGACGTGCACTTCTCGGCGAAGGTCTTCAGTTTGAAGTAATGTTGTTGAGTCTTCTTTGAAAGAGACAATGGCCCGTTTAGCAGATGGAAGGGCGGAAACTGTGTCTTCCCACGTCCGTTTTCCCCTTAAATCAAACAGCTGCCATTCAGAAACAGCGGCATCCTTTATCATAAGCTGCGGCTTTTTTCGATTGTTCCATTCGTTGATTGACATTTCACCGACAATGGAAATTCTTGAACCCGGTACGATGCCTTCTTCAAGCTCGCCTTTATTAAAACCGACGCAATCAAGCTGGGACGACTCGTTTCTGATCGTCATTTTGACATGAGTTTTATTTGCCCCTATCTTGCGGACATCTTCCAGTACTGCGTTTTCTACGAGAACGTGCGGTTTCGGGTTCAGCATGCCAAAAGGAGACAGCATGTTCATTTCTGCGATGCTTTCAACTGTAATGTCTTCGACGCCGCAGACAAGGTCGACTTCCTGTACGGGAATAAAATCCTCTTCCGTAAGCGTATTGTCCGCTATTTCATTCAGCCTGCTTCGCAAATCCGGCACATCTTCGGCTTTCAGCGTCATCCCCGCAGCCATTGGATGGCCGCCGAAATGAGGAAGAATATCTCTGCATTCAGAAAGGCTCTCAAATAAATTAAATCCTCTGATGCTTCGGGCCGAACCTTTAGCGATTCCCTTTTCTTCATCAATGCCAAGAACAATGGCCGGTCGGTAGAAAAGGTCCACAAGCTTTGAAGCCACAATCCCGACGACTCCCGGGTTCCATCCGGCTTTGGCCACGACAATTGCAGTTTGATCGAGCCCTTGCTGTTCAACCATTTCAATCGCTTCATCCGTCATTTTGCTGACCATTTTTTGGCGCTCTTTGTTCAGCTGGTCAATTTCTGCGGCAAGCTCTTCCGCTTCAAACGAATCCTCTGACATAAGCAAATGAACAGCGGGATCCGCCTGTTCGATTCTTCCGACGGCATTCAGCCTTGGTGCGAGCTGAAATCCGACTGTTTCTTCGTTCGCTTCTCCGATGTCTCCGCCTGACAGCTTAATCAGCTCTTTTAAGCCGAGCCGATTTGTCCGTCGAAGCCTTTCAAGTCCTAGTGTTGCTATTAATCTGTTTTCGTCATGCAGCGGGACTAGATCGGCAATGGTGCCGATAGCCGCCAGGTCAAGCAGTTCATCAGGAAGTTCACCCAATAGAGCGTGGGCAAGCTTAAACGCGACTCCAACCCCGGCAAGCTCTTTAAACGGGTAAGTGCAGCCAGGCTGCTTCGGGTGGACGATCGCACGGACATCCGGAAGCTCCGGTCCCGGTTCATGATGATCGGTAATGATGACATCCAGTCCGAGTTCCTTTGCCACCTTCGCTTCATGCACAGCGGCAATTCCTGTATCAACCGTAATGATCAAAGAGAAGCCCCGTTCTTTAATCGAACGAAACGCCTGTTCATTAGGTCCATATCCTTCTTTAAAACGGTCAGGTATATAAAAATCAACTTGAGCCGACAGTTTTTGCAGCGTGTGAAGCATCACTGACGTACTTGTAACCCCATCGGCGTCATAATCGCCATATATCATAATCTTTTCTTGTTGTGAAATCGCCTGTTTTATTCGATCTGCCGCTTCTTTCATGCCTTTCATTTCAAAAGGATCATAAAAATCGGCATCCTTTGTATGTAAAAACAGCCTAGCGCTTTCTGCCGTATCAAAGCCTCTTTTTACAAGCAGGGACGCAACAAGAGGTGTTATATGCAATTGTTCTGTGAGTGATTTGACCTTATCCTGATCTGGTCGCTGGATTTCCCATCGCATTTTTGACGCTAACATAAATTCACCCCTCAACCACCCTATTATACTAGAGCAGGCTGAGGGGTTTCAAATAATATTCGAAAACTAGTCTTTTTTCTCAATCATGGCTGATGCATCCTGTGTGTCAGTCTGATCAGCAAGATGAGTATCCTCTTGTTTATGTATTGCTGTTCTATTTTCTTTCCGCAAGGTTTTTATTTCCCGCTTCAATTTCATTACCTGAAAAATGCCGACAGAAAATACGATCAGCGCTCCCATTAAAACTGAGCCCAAAATAACAAGAATGAGCGGCCATTCTGATCTTCCAAACAGGTAATCAACTTCTACGGATCGAACATTAATGACTGCGAAAATAGCGACAATTAAGGTGAAAATAAGTGCGAAAATAATGGTCCATTGTTTATTCATTCTCTTTTCCCCCAAACTTCTTATTGAGGTAACTTTCCCCATCAAGACTGGTTTTAAACATGGCTTAACACTAGGTTAAGCTCCCTTTGCTGTTAATTTTTCCCGGATCAGCCTCTTCAGTCCGGTTCCCTCACCGGAAATCACAAGTGTATCGCCTTCGTCAATGACTGTTTCAGAGCTCGGATTCAGTTGTTTATCCTGATTCTTTTTAACAATTGCAATGACCGTCACATGATATTCCTGACCCACATTCAAATCACCAATCGTCTGATGAATGGCAGGCGCTCCCGCCTCTGCTTTACACCACTCTATAATCAAATCATCAAGAGCTGATTCGACCTGTTCTAATGCTTTCGGTTTATATGCCATTCCGCCAAGAATTGCAGACATTTGCCTTGCTTCAGCGTCATCAAACTGCACGGAGGCAACACATTCCTCATGGTCGTTTTCGTCAAAATAGTAAAGCTCTCTCCGTCCGTCATGATGAATGATAATTGAAATTTTATCACGGTTTCTAGTAATCATTTCAACTTTTTGTCCTATGCCCGGCAGCTCTGATTCGCGAACCCTCATATATAAACCCTCCTACATATCTGAAAACCAGCCATAAACACTTTTAACACCATATATATGTTTAAATGTAAGCGTATGTCATTATAGCAAATGTCTATTTTAAGTTCAATGAAACTTCAAAAAACAGGCTGCCCTGCAGAGGACAGCCTGATATTTTTTATTGCGCCGAATCTTTTTTCAGTTCTCTTCCTTTCCATGCAAGCCAAATTTGTGCGGCAATGTATAGAGAAGAATAAACGCCTGTTAACAGCCCGACCAATAAAGCAATTGAGAAGTTAGTAATAGAAGATGCTCCAAAGATCAGCAATGTCACAACAACAATCACAACGGTTAATACAGTGTTAATTGAACGTGTAAAGGTTTGCTGCAGGCTCAGGTTTACTATATGGTTCAGATCGGCAAATGTTTTCGGCTTACGCTTTTTCATATGCTCGCGGACCCTGTCAAATGTAACGATTGTATCGTTAATGGAATACCCGATTATCGTCAAGATGGCCGCGATGAACGTAACATCTACCTCAAGCCTTGTAATACTGAAGAATGTGACGATAAAGAATGCGTCATATAGCAATGAAGCAATGGCAGCAATCGCCATTTTGTATTCGAATCGGATTGAAACGTAAATAATGATGCCAATAGAAGCTATAGCAACTGCGTACAGCGCATTTCTTGCCAGCTCCTTACCGACTGTCGGTGAAACTGTGCTGACATTTGGCTCAGACCCGTATTTGTCTTTAAAATACGTTTTTACTTTTGCTATGGTTTCTTTATCTGGCACCCCGACAAAACGGGCAACACCGATATTGCTCTTTTCGCCTGACAGAACTACAGTATCAGGGTCCATACCCAGAGATTCAAAATCCTTCTCAACTTGCTCTGTCGTCAGCTTATGGTCGCTTTGTACTTCAATCCGTGCACCGCTTGCAAAGTCAATGCCAAGATTCAGCCTGAACACAAGCAGGATAATAATCCCGGCAACCGTGACCGCACTGGAGAAAATAAAGAAGTATTTGCGTTTGCTCGTGAAATCCCATTTTTGGAATGGCGTATGCGGCTCTGTATTTTCATCCGTATCCTGAATATCCATGATATGTTTCTTATTGACACCAAACCAGCCTTTTTTCCGATCAAGCCATCTGCTTTCCACAAGGAGAGCGAGGAGAAATCTCGATAAGAAAACGGCAGTGATAAAGCTTGTCAAAATCGATAGGATCAGCATTGTCGCAAACCCTTTAACAGAGCTTGTCCCAAATATAAAGAGCACAACCGCTGCAATAATGGTTGTAATATTCGCGTCAAAAATCGTCGCAAATGACCGTCTGTTTCCTGAACGGAAGGCAGAGCGGACTGACTTTCCTAGCTTGAGCTCTTCTTTAATCCGCTCATAGGTAATAATGTTGGCGTCAACAGCCATCCCGACACCTAAAATGAGAGCGGCAATTCCCGGAAGCGTGAGTACGGCATTCATCCAGTCAAAGATCTGGAGTGTAATGTAGATATAAACAGACAGCGTAATCACCGCGATTAATCCCGGCAGACGGTAATAGAAAAGCATAAATAAGAAAATAATTGCGATACCGACAATACCGGCAAACACCGTATCATGGAGAGCCTGCTGGCCGAATTGCGCGCCTACTGATGTCGAATACTTTTCAGTCAGTTTCACAGGAAGTGCGCCTGCGTTTAAAATGCTGGCTAAATCTTTCGCTTCTTGAGCTGTGAAATGACCTTCAATTTTTACATCAGTTGTATTTAGTTCCTGACTTACATTTGGAGCGGATACAAATTTAGGATGCTCTTTTTGAACTTCTTTCTTAAAGGAATCACCTTTATCATAATCCAACCAAATGACAAGCTGGTTGTTTGGCGCCATTTTCATGACCTTCTTGGTCACTTCACCAAATTTATCAGCGTCTTTCAGCTTAATCGTGACAATTGGCTCATTTGTTGTGCTATCATAAGTTTGTTTAGCGCCGTTTTCGACTAGATCAGCACCGTTTAACAGTTCCTTATCATTTGCATCTCTGAAAGAAAGCTGCGCTTCAGTCGCCAAAATTTCACGCGCTCTGTTTTGGTTTGTCACACCAGCGAGCTGAACGCGAATCCGGTTATTCCCTTCAATTTGGATGTTCGGTTCGCTGACACCGAGAACATTGGCCCGGCGGTTCAGTGCCTCTACTGTGCTGACCAGAACGTCTTTTGTGATTTTGTCACCTTTTTTTACAGGCTGTACATCATACAGCACCTCAAATCCGCCTTGCAAATCCAATCCTAACGTAATATTGTTAGCGGCAGGCTTCGTAAAGTAGCCCAAGCCCGTGCCGATCAATAGAACGAAAAGGAAAAACGCAATCAAGCGTCCTTTTTTCATTATGTATATCCTCCCTTAAACCTGTGCGAATCAACCTGCTATCTCAGCAGTTCTTCCAATGCTTCCTGGCCCTCTTCACTGCCCAGCCAATTAGACGTTTTAAATGACTCAACGGTTGCATAGTTCATAAATTCGCCAATTTTCACTGATAAAATATCACTCGCCAGTTCATAAATGCTCAGTTCCGTTTTCTTTTTCCACTTCTTATCTGTTAAGTATGACCACAAACTTTCGAGTTCAACATCATCATACCCGAGAATCTTAAACTCTTCCAGTTTGCTGTAAAGAAACGGCCTGACGTGGTCTTTATATAGATCGGCTGGATGCTTCTCCACGAATTCCACGCTCCTTTTTTATTGTTTTTCAAGAAGACTTGTCATGCTTGGACGATATATACGCATATCTTTATTGTATATGATTCCAGGTAGTTTGAGAAGGCAGGGGGTAAAAATGGCGAAACAGACGTTTTTAAAGGGCACTCTTATCCTTATCGCAGCAGGAATGGTTACAAGAATGCTCGGGTTTGTCAACCGGGTGGTTATCGCCCGTTTTATCGGTGAAGAAGGAGTCGGGCTTTACATGATGGCGGCGCCTACCTTCTTCTTGGCCACTACATTAACTCAATTCGGTCTGCCGGTCGCGATCAGCAAGCTAGTCGCTGAAGCCAGTGCGCGCGGAGATCATCAAAAAACGAAAAATATTTTAGTCATGTCTCTGACCATCACGGGAGTGCTCAGCCTCATTTTTACACCGCTGTTTCTGTTTTTCGCCCCGGTTATGGCTGAAACGATGCTGACAGATAAGCGAACACTGTATCCGCTCTTGGCTATTACGCCGGTTGTGCCGATTATTGCTATATCGAGTGTGCTGAGGGGATACTTTCAAGGAAAACAGAATATGAACCCGCTTGCTATGTCACAAGTCCTTGAACAGGTTGTCCGCATTTCACTCGTGGCTGTCTGCACAACGATTTTTCTCCCTTACGGAATTGAATATGCTGCAGCGGGGGCAATGCTATCCTCAGTGGCAGGGGAGCTGGCATCACTTCTTTATTTATTCGTTTGCTTTAAGTATAAAAAGACAATTAAAATCAGAAAGCATTTTTTCCAGTCAATTAAAAACGGAAAACAAACCTTTACCCAATTAATGAGCGTGTCCCTTCCAACAACCGGGAGCCGCTTTATCGGAAACCTCTCTTGGTTTTTCGAGCCAATCGTCGTCGCTCAAAGCCTTGCCATCGCCGGTGTGGCAACAGTTGCCGCAACAAAGCAATACGGGGAACTGACAGGCTTTGCCATGACGCTGCTGACTCTGCCCAGCTTTATTACATATTCTTTGTCGACCGCGCTTGTTCCTGCGATCAGTGAAGGAATGGAGCAGAAAAAATTGCGGGTGGTGGAATACCGCTTGGAACAGGCGATGCGTCTCTGTCTGCTCAGCGGAGGCATTTCAGTTGTTATTTTATTTGTATTTGCGGATGAGCTGATGAGAGTGATGTACGGTTCCTCAGGCGCAGCTGTATTTATAAAAGTGATGGCCCCGTTTTTTCTGCTTTATTATTTCCAAGGCCCGCTTCAAGCTGTGCTGCAGGCGCTTAATTTGGCAGGATCTGCGATGATGAACAGCTTAATCGGAGCGCTTGTCAAAACAGGCCTTATTTTTGTCCTTGCCACAAGGCCTTCTCTTGGCATTATGGGCGCGGCATTAGCCATTGTGACAGGCATGGTGCTCGTCACGCTATTACACGCAGCAACCGTAAGCAAAGTGCTGCCGATCAGCATCAAAATCAAGGAGTACGCGCTCAGCTTCGCTGTTATTGTAATTTGCGGATTCATCAGCTCCGCCATCAAACAATATATAAGCTTTGGAGCATCTGAGGCTGTCAATCTAGCCGGATGGATTGCGGCGAGCGCCGCCATTTATATGATCCTCCTGCTCGTTTTCCGTTTAATTAAAAAAGATGAGCTTCGCCGCATTCCCATTATCGGACGGTTGATCATCCGATAATGGTCACGTGCGGTGCCCATCTTTTTCATCAATATATATTTCTCCGTCTGTAAACGAGCAAAATGAAATATCTGAAGGGTTGGTGTATCCGTGTTTTTGCAAATTTTCAAGCAGCCATTTTTTATCTTTACTGATTCTGGACAAGTTTTCTGTTTGAATGAAGCCGTCTATAATGAGCGGCATTTCGAGCTGCCGATGCTCTCCGCTATTTTCTTTCTTTACAATAGTCAGTTTGCCCGACGGCTCTAATATGGCAAATGATACGTCAGCTACTCTGTCGACGCTATTTTCTCTGAGCTGAACCATTAAATCATCAAAATTATATCGCTGTGATTTCATGGCTTCTTCGTCAATTTTTCCATATTTGATAATTATGGTCGGCTTACCGTCAAGAAGCTGGCGGATTTTTCGGTTTTTTAAAGAAAAGTATGCCAAAGTCACTTGAATGATCATTAATACAAGCATTGGCAAAATGGTATGAAATAGATGATCGTCTACGTTTTCTATGGCTAAAACGGCAATTTCAGCCATCATGATAAAGACAACGAGATCTAATATACTAAGCTCTCCGATCTCCCGCTTGCCCATGAGACGAAAAATGATCAATATCACAAAATACAATACGACTGTGCGAAACGCAATAGTGAGAAGCTCTTCCATCATGCACCTCCAACTCATTATAGGTTGCAACAAAATGATCAATTTATGTAAGAAAAACCGATTGCATTTCACAAAGCTTTTACGTCTAATTCATGGGATAAGGGAATACATTTTTACAAAGACGAGCCATCAGCATGTCTGACGGCTTTGTGCAAAAAGAACAGAAGCCTTTTAATACAGGCAGAAAGGAGACAATCATGGAGGAGACGAAACAAGTTGGAAAAGGCATTCTTTACGGCTTAATCGCCATATTTGCAGCCATGCTCCTGACAAGTTTGGCGGTTTCACTTTTATTGACCGCAACCTCGCTGGAAGAATCATCATTTAACTGGCTGATCACAGCTACCTCATTTCTCTCTTTATTTATCGGCGGGTTCATTTCAGGCGGGAAAGGCAAGGAAAGAGGCTGGATGATTGGAGCATTGACTGCCATAAGTTTTTCTCTGATTATCTTATTGTTTCAGTATTTAGGATTCGGAAAGACATTTACAGCAGAACAGCTGATCTTCCATCTGGGATTTTTAGGGGTGTGCATGCTGGGCGGGATTTTCGGCGTGAACATGAGGGGAAACAGGTCTTCCACATAAAAAAGAGCGGGCTCACTTGCCCGCTCTTTTTTGTTTGCTATGTATAGCTCCTGCTGTTATTCAGCAGCAGAAACTTCTCTGATCGCGCGGCGGTCGAACGTAAGACGTGTGTTATCACCAGTCTTAATTACGACTTTGCTTTCATCGATAGAGTCAACAGTACCGTGCAATCCCCCGATTGTCACTACTGAATCGCCTTTTTTCAGTTCCTCTTGCATTTGGCGTACAGCCTTTTGCTGCTTTTGCTGAGGACGAATCAGCAAGAAGTAAAGGACCGCAAACATTAAAATAATAGGAACCAATGTACCTAAAGTGCCAGTCATCATTTTCACCCCTTTCCGTAAGCCTGTTATGTTTATTTAGAAGCTTTTCGCATTTGGCTTGTTATAGCCGTAACGCTCAAAGAACTCTTCTCTGAAATCACCCAGACGATCCTCGCGAATAGCCTGTCTTACCTGCTCCATTAAGTGTAACAGAAAATGAAGGTTATGGTAAGTTGTTAATCGAAGGCCGAATGTTTCATTGCAGCGAATCAAGTGCCTAATGTACGCGCGATTGTAGTTTTTACATGTATAGCAATCACACTCTTCATCAATCGGACGGAAGTCTCTTTCAAATTTCGCATTTTTCATATTGAGTCGTCCTTCAGCAGTAAACACTGTGCCGTTTCTTGCAATCCGTGTAGGCAGCACACAGTCAAACATATCGACCCCGCGGATCGCTCCGTCGATCAGGGCGTCCGGAGAACCTACTCCCATCAAATATCTCGGTTTATCCTTCGGCAAGAGCGGTGTTGTGAATTCGAGTACACGGTTCATGACATCCTTCGGTTCACCTACAGACAATCCGCCTATAGCATATCCCGGAAAATCAAGGGAAATCAAGTCCTTCGCACTTTGTGTCCGCAGATCTTCATATTCTCCACCTTGTACAATACCAAACAGCCCTTGTTCATCCTGACGATTGTGGGCATTCAGGCAGCGTTCCGCCCAGCGGCTTGTCCGTTCAACTGACCTCTTCATGTAGTCGTACTCCGCCGGGTATGGCGGGCATTCGTCAAACGCCATCATAATATCAGAGCCGAGTGCGTTTTGGATCTCCATCGCTTTTTCCGGAGATAAAAACAGCTTGTCTCCATTTAGATGATTGCGGAAATGGACACCCTCTTCCTCTATATTACGAAACTTGCTTAAAGAAAAGACCTGAAAACCGCCTGAATCTGTTAAAATTGCGCGGTCCCAGTTCATAAATTTATGGAGCCCGCCCGCTTCTTTGACAATGTCTTGGCCCGGACGAAGCCATAGATGATAAGTGTTGCTCAAAATGATGCCTGCATCCATTGCTTTCAGCTCTTCAGGCGACATTGTTTTGACTGTCGCCAGTGTGCCGACCGGCATAAAAACCGGCGTTTCGAAGGAGCCGTGAGGCGTATGCACTTTGCCCAGCCGCGCTCCTGTTTGTTTGCATTCTTTTATAAATTCATAGCGTATTGGTTGTTCAGCCACTTTTGATGAGGCCTCCTGTTCTCAAATTATATAATCAGCATCGCGTCTCCGAAGCTGAAGAAACGGTATTCCTCTTCCACTGCATGGTTATAGGCACGCAGAATGTTTTCTCTTCCAGCAAGCGCGCTGACCAGCATAATCAATGACGATTTCGGCAAATGGAAGTTTGTAATCATTCCGTCAATGGCTTTAAATTCATAGCCCGGATAAATAAAAATAGATGTCCAGCCGCTTGATGCTTTAAATTGCCCGTCATGTTCCCCGGCAATCGTCTCAAGCGTGCGTGTCGAGGTCGTGCCGACAGAAATGATCCGGCCGCCATTTTCTCTTACTTTGTTTAAGGCTGCAGCCGTTTCTTCTGACATTTGATAAAACTCTGCATGCATATTATGCTCTTCCACTTCATCGGCACTCACAGGGCGAAACGTTCCAAGGCCTACGTGCAGTGTGATGAACTCAATTTGCACGCCTTTGTCTTTCAGCTGCTGTAAGATTTCTTCCGTGAAGTGAAGGCCAGCTGTAGGCGCAGCAGCAGAGCCGATTTCTTTTGAATACACTGTCTGGTAGCGCTCTTTGTCATCAAGCTGTTCTTTGATATATGGAGGGAGCGGCATCTCTCCAAGGGATTCAAGCACCTCGTAGAAAATACCGTCATATTGAAATTCCATCTTTCTGCCGCCATGCTCAAGCTCTTCCGTGCAGATTGCCTTCAATCTTCCGTCTCCAAATGTGACAACAGTTCCTTTTTTCACCCGTTTCGCCGGTTTGGCAAGTGTTTCCCATTTATCACCGGCTTCCTGTTTCAACAAAAGAAGTTCCACTTTCGCGCCGGTATCCTCTTTTGTGCCGAATAACCGCGCAGGCAGTACCCGGGTATTGTTCAGGACTAGACAATCGCCTTCGTTAAAGAAGCTGATAATGTGTTTAAACGAGCTGTCAGTAAGCTCTCCTGTATGTTTATCGAGCACCATCAGCCTTGAAGCATCACGCTGCTCCAACGGTACTTGTGCAATTAAACGTTCTGGTAGTTCAAAATCAAATAAATCGACTTTCATGATGATTTCACCTTTATTCTAGTCTTTTGTTATTTCATTCTGCCAAAAAGATTGAGCAAAATTGATAATACCACACTTATAATAATACAAGTGACAACCGGGAAGAAAAACGTGACATTTCCTTTTTTCACAAAAATATCTCCCGGCATCTTGCCGACAAAATGCAAAACTGCTCCGATAATAAGCAAAACAGCACCAAGAATCATAATGATCTTAGGAAATTCAGTCATATCGGGGAGCCTCCATTTGGAAATGATGATAAACGGCCGGTGTCACGATCCTTCCACGCGGCGTTCTTTGTATAAATCCAATTTGCAGCAGATATGGTTCATATACGTCTTCAATCGTATGCGATTCCTCGCCGATGGTAGCTGAAATCGTATCAAGGCCTACTGGGCCGCCGTTGAATTTTTCGATCATGCCCATCAGCAGCTTATGATCAATATGATCCAAACCGAGGCGGTCAACCTGAAGCCGCTCCAGCGCATTCTTAGAAATGTCTTCCGTAATCCTGCTGTCACCCAGCACTTGGGCGAAATCGCGCACCCTTCTCAGCAGGCGGTTCGCCACGCGGGGCGTCCCTCTCGATCTTCTTGCAATTTCAAGAGCCGACGGTTTATCAATCTCAACCTCGAATACATCAGCGGTTCTTGTGACAATATCCGCCAGTTCTTCTTGTGTATAGTACTCAAGGCGAGACATGACGCCGAATCTGTCTCTTAAAGGAGCCGTCAAAAGCCCCACCCTCGTCGTGGCTCCCACCAGCGTAAAAGGCGGAAGGTCGAGCCGAACCGAGCGGGCAGATGGGCCTTTGCCAATCACAATGTCCAGGCAAAAGTCTTCCATTGCAGGATAAAGCACCTCTTCGATCGATCTGTGCAGCCTATGTATTTCATCAATAAATAATACATCTCCCGGTTCCAGCGCCGTTAATATAGCAGCCAAATCACCAGGCCTTTCAATCGCAGGCCCTGATGTCGTCCGCAATTCCACTCCCATTTCATTAGCAACAATCGAAGCAAGCGTTGTTTTTCCGAGTCCGGGCGGCCCGTACAGAAGAACATGATCCAGCGTCTCCTGTCTCATTTTCGCCGCATCTATAAACACGCGCAAATTTTCTTTTACCTTATGCTGTCCGATATACTGTGCCAGATTTTGCGGCCTCAGGCTTTGCTCTATCACTGATTCATGGTTGTCTGCTTCACTTGAGACGAGCCGTTCATCCATGAACATCACCTTACTTTAATAGTTTTTGTAATGCTTTTTTCACATATTGGTCTGTTGTCAGCCCAATTTCTTCTTTAAGGTGAGGAAGCACCTTTTTGATTTCTTTTTCAGCATATCCGAGAACCCTGAGGGCTTCAAGTGCTTCTTCAAGAGCCGTTTCCGCTGTTTGCTTTTCAAGCCTTTCTTCATGATTAAACAGATTTTCAATCATTTCAGGCACAACATCTGCCAGCTTTCCTTTTAAATCTAGAATAATCTGGCGTGCGGTTTTCTTTCCTACTCCAGGAAACTTGACCAAAAAAGCTTCATCCTCATCTTCAATTGCTTGGATGACCGCTCCGGGATCACCCGAGCCCAAGATGGCAAGTGCTCCTTTCGGGCCAATTCCGGTCACGTTTAACAGCTTTGTAAAGAGCGCCTTCTCCTCTCTTGTTGAAAAACCGTAAAGCGAAAAAGCATCCTCTCTGATATGATGGTATGTAAAAATCGTTTCTTGGCTTCTCTCCTTATATATGAACGGATTCGGCGTGAAAATCTGATAGCCGATGCCGCCGTTCTCTATGACAATATATTGGGGAGATACATAATCAATCGTCCCTTTAACAAATTCAATCACGCAAATTCACCTCTTTGACTGTTCTTCATTGTACCATAAAAACAGCCAAAGTCTTATAGAAAAGTTAACATATGTTCGCTTCTCTCTCATTCTTTCACGAAAAAAAAGACATGAATTCATGTCTTCAATCAGCGGACGTTACCCGCTGTATGTCTTCATATGTTCGATGACATCCTCAAACTCCGCTTTTGTCCGAAATGGAATGCCTTTCAGCAGATTTTTTTGCATATGGCTTTCCAGCCTTTCTAAATCAATTTGAAAAAAAGACTGAATTGGTTCGGAAGCTGGCTCAGGCCGCCCATGAAAAGTGGAAATCACTCCATTATCCGATACACCGATATACCCGTTGACCTTGCTGAGCGGAGAAATATCGTCCATTTGCTTCCGAAAGAGCACATATCCCTTTTTTTGTTCCACAAGCGTCCATCCGGCATAAGCTGCCCAAAAATCATCCATAGAAAACACTTTTTCATGCTTATGCTCAATGCTGACATCGCCGTCCAAATACACCTTTTCAAGCTGCACATGCACCTGCAGCGGCTCATAGTGCTCCACTTCCGCGCCAAGTGCGCGGGAAGGAGCTCCTATTAAAAATACTGCCGCTGAGCAAAGAATGCCCAGCAAAAGATACGCCGTGCTGAATCGTTTCACCCTCTACACCTCTTTGCACACGTTTATGATTAGTTTGACCAAAGAGGCTACTGCTTAACCGTTTTATCAAAATTTGTCTGCACATTTTCCCTGACAAACCGTTCCTCCGTATACACATCTGTGCTTTGCTCAGAAATTGTCAAGAATCGCGTCAGAAAGGCACTGAAAAAATACAATGCCGCAAAGATCCAAATCACGCCGCCTGCACCGAGCGGCCCAATGAAAAGACTCACGATGCCCGGCGCGATAAACGCACATAAACCAGATCCCAAATTCAACACTGACATGGCAGCACCTTTATTATCAGGTGCAAGCGTCGGCAAAAGCGCGCTTAATGGGACGTACCCTGCTAAAGCCGCGCCGTAGCAGCAGGCGATAATCATGAGCACCCAATACTGATGCCCGATCAGCTGAGGCGTGTAATACAGCGCCAGCGTAAAAATACCGCATCCGACACCGCCAAACCACATGACCGTATTGCGCCAGCCAAGTTTATCTCCGACTGCACCGAAAATGATATTAAACACAATATTCACAAAAAACAGCGTCCCCCATATTTGCAGCCATTCCGAAACCGAATACCCGTATCGTGCTAAATAAGTAGGAAGAAAGATGGCAAATCCAAATTGTCCTATCGCATTAATCGTCTTGACCACTCCGCCGATGCCTACCTTAGGGTTTTCAAACATAATTGTAAATGCCTTCGACAATTCTTTCCATTTCGGCTGATCTTGTTTTTGTATCGGAGTAAATTTATCTTTGTTAAAAAATAAGGCAAGAATTCCGCCTGCCGCCACAAACAGTAAAGCGCTCCAAAGCGTATTGATTTCTCCAAAGGCTGGAACTGCATAGCTGGAATAGAACGGGCCGAGTACGTTAAGGCCGCACGTAAACATAAACCAAAACCAGCCGACGGCTTTTCCAAGAATATTTTGAGAGGTGCTGTATGACACCCATACGAGAAAAGAGTATGCAAACAGCGGATATCCCAAGCCTCTAAGAGCATAGCTGCCCAAGAGAGCCGGATAATACATATGAGGAATCGCCCAGCCGATAAAAGCGGCCGAACCGAGGATAAATGCAAGCAATCCGACAGTCATCGTTTTTCTCGGCCCCCAAGTTTGGACAAACGTTCCTGAAAGCCAAGCTGAGATGGTGACAGCAATGCCGTACATGGTAAATAACGATGCGGATTGCTGCATACTGAGACCATGATCAACGAGAAAAGGAGACAGCCAGCCTTGTTCGAGGCCGTCTCCAACCATAAAGATGACAACGCCAATATAACCCCAAACCATGTGAGAAGGAATTCCGATTTTGTTCAAAACATTTCCTTTAGCATGTACTGTATTCATTTTCTCCACCGCCTACTTAAAGTATCAATGGAGTATATACCCAAGCTTGCTGAATTGTAATCCTGTTAGATTAAAAAGCGATTTTTTCAGTGTGCTCAATGCTGACAGGCATGCCAAAAGCAAGCGATTGCTGTGCTGCTCTGGCGATCCTTCCGGCCTGTAAACCGTCATTGCCGGTGCAGGGAGTCTCCTGGTTTGTGCCGATCGCTTCTGCAAAACGGAGAATCTCCTCCTCATATGAATCCTTATAGCGTTCAAGGAAAAAGAAATGCGGTTTATCCTTCATCACAAAATCAGCTGTTGACACCTCAACCGTTGTCGGCCTGCTATTGTCAGCCGCTGCAGAGCCTTTCGTCCCGAAAACCTCAACCCGCTGGTCATATCCGTACACAGCTTGGCGGCTGTTATCAATCACAGCCATGGCACCGTTTTCAAAAGTCAGTGTAATAACAGCTGTATCAATATCACCCAGTTCCGCAAAAGAAGGATTCACCAAAGCCGCCCCTTTGGCATACACTTCCGTCACTTCGCTTCCCATAATATATCTGGCCATATCAAAATCATGGATCGACATATCCATAAACAATCCGCCTGACGTACGGACATAATCTATATTCGGGGGTTCTGGGTCACGGGACGTGATTTTTAATAAATGAGGTGTACCAATTTCACCATTTTCAACAATCGTTTTGATTTTCTTAAAATGAGGATCAAAGCGGCGGTTAAATCCGACTTGAAGTGTTACCCCGTGTTTCCGGACAGCCGCAAGCGCTTCACTCGTTTCTTCCAGAGAGAAACTAACGGGCTTCTCACAAAATATATGCTTTTTCGCCTCGGCTGCTTCTTTGATCATCTGTGCATGTACGGCTGTAGGAGAGCAAATAAAAATAGCATCAATATCAGGATCATGTAATAAATCACGATAATCAGAGGTTATGTATTCAATCTGATGACTGTCGGCCCAGCTTTTTATACGGCTTGCCTGAATGTCAGAGACTGCTTTTATTTTCATGTGAGGAATCCGGCTTATATTTTGAACATGAAGTTTGCCGATGCGGCCTGCACCGATAATCCCTGTCACAATCTGTTTTGTCATGGCTTCTTCCCCCTTGATCATTCACGAAAGCGCTTTATTTAAAATTAATACTATCCCATTTGTAAGCGCTTTTCAAGAATGGAAATTAAACGTTCTATGTCTCTTTTATCACAATTCATGCTTATAAGTAGCCTTCTTCTTCAAGACCAGATACACTAGAATTAGGCTCTTTTTCCTGAACAGTTTATGATTTTCCTATAAACAGCTGCATAAAATAGAGCAAAGAAGGTGAATGAAATGCTGACAAAAGCAGAGGCACTGGCCCATTCCGTCATATACCGCAAGAACAGCAGATTTGATAAAGTCAAAGAGAAATCCGAGGAATTAACACTAATCGGCAAGGGAAGAAGCGCCTATGTGTTTGCCTTAACAGAAGGCGGTCGAAAAATGGCGCTGAAAGTATTTTTTCCGGAATATCAAGCGACAGCAGTCAAAGAAGCAGCGATCTATGAAAAATTAGCCGGGTCCGCATTCTATCCTGACATTTACGAAACTGGCGATTCATTTATTCTCATGGAATATATTAAAGGTGAAACCTTTTATAACTGTCTGAAGAAAGGCATTGCAATCAGTGATGACATGATTCAGCAGGTTGAAGAAGCGCTTTCTGACGCCCGGGCAGCCGGACTGAACCCGTCAGATATCCATTTGCGGAATCTGATTCTGACAGAAACCGGAGCAGTGCGGGTGATTGATGTTGCGAGATTTGAGCAGACAAAAACATGCACGCAGTGGGACGACTTAAAATCCGCATATCATGCACTCTACAAAAAACCGATATTCCCCAAAAAGATTCCGGGTTTTTGGCTGGAGATCATCGCATTTTTATATAAGAAAGATTGGTTTCAAAAGCGTTTCGCACAGCGGAAAAGAAAATATTCTTAAATCAAAAAGGCAGCCGCACAAGCGGCTGCCTTTATCATGTATTTTTTACTTTCTGACGGCAGAAATCAGTTTCATTTGTTCAGGCGACAGCTTAATTCGATAGCCTCTCACAGTTAAGTAGACCGCTTCTGGGTCCTTCTCGCCGGAATGACAATACGTTTTTTCCATTTCTGTCTCCCCTCACCCTTTATTGGCTTTATTTCATCTTATCATTGCTTTATTGAGGTAATTTTAAAGAAATGTAAAGATTATATGAATCCGATATATAGTAAAATGAGAGAAAAAAAGGGAGAGAGTCACATTAAGACACGCAGCAACATCCCGCTTATTATGTTTGCCCTGCTGGTCTTCTTCGGCGGCGCCATCTATTGGATGTTATTTTCATTAAAAAACGTTCCGAAAGGAAATCTCGTCCAATCGGTTGAATCGCCGGACGGCAGCTATACGTTAAACACTTATGTATCCGAAAACACCTTGAGCTTAGATGCAGCCAGAGGTGAACTTGTAAATGAAAAAACACTTGTCAAGAGAACAATCTACTGGAATTACCCAGACAGCCGCCCAGCAGTGACGTGGATCAATCACAATACAGTGAAAATCGGCAATCAGACTTTACATCTTGATACTGATGAAACATATGATTGGCGAAAAGATGATCATTGGATCCGTGAAGAACCGCCGCAGGCGACAGCGAGGTGATGAAACATGAATAAGATAAACGGAACAAATGATGACAAGCATTTCAATCATTTTGTGATTGCTTTATCCTTTATATACGGTTTGACTGAACTAGGCTATTTGTTGCTGAAGGATTTTATAACAATTGCCATAAGTTTGCCTCTGTAGAAAAACGCAGCGTAGTCGATACGCCGCGTTTTTTCTTTTTCCCTTCCTCTTCTTATTGATAATTACAGGTCATATAATGTGACAAATCGATTGTAGAAATAGTTCGATTAGACCAAAATCCTTTTTATACATGTATTCGAATTTGAAGTGAGGGGGAAGCTTGATGGCAGATTTTGTTGCTAGTTTGAATGCGGTCTTATGGAGTACGCCCGTCATTTATATTTTATTGGGAATTGGATTCGCCTTTTCAATTATGACCCGTTTTTTACAAGTCCGACATTTAAAAGAAATGATTGTTCAGATGTTCAAAGGCAAGAGCTCTGAAGCCGGCGTTTCATCTTTCCAAGCGTTATCGATTGCGCTGTCCGGCCGTGTGGGCACAGGAAACATCGCGGGAGTGGCGACAGCAATTGCATTCGGCGGACCCGGTGCGGTGTTCTGGATGTGGGCGATTGCCTTTATCGGGGCGGCGAGTGCCTTTGTAGAATCAACACTTGCTCAAATTTACAAAGTGAAACAAGACGGTCAATATCGGGGCGGCCCTGCTTATTATATAGAAAAAGGCTTAGGCATTAAGTGGTTTGCCGTCTTATTTGCCGCTGCTGCCCTTATTGCGATGGCCTTTCTAATGCCAGGCGTACAGTCCAACTCCATTGCGGCTGGGATCCAAAATGCATTCGGCATCTCTCCTTTCGTCACAGGGTGCGGTCTGGTTTTATTATTAGGGTTTATTATTTTTGGCGGCGTCAAACGAATTGCCAGTGCGGCGCAAATGATTGTTCCATTTATGGCCATTGGATATATCCTGCTGTCTTTGATTATTATTGTCATGAATGTGTCTGAATTACCTGCTGTGCTCTCATTAATATTCAAAAGCGCCTTTGCATTGGATTCCGCTTTTGGCGGCTTGATCGGCATGGCGATTTCCTGGGGCGTTAAACGTGGCATTTACTCAAACGAAGCCGGCCAGGGAACAGGCCCGCATCCGGCAGCCGCTGCAGAGGTTTCTCATCCGGTCAAGCAGGGACTGGTTCAGGCATTTTCTGTTTATATTGACACCTTGTTTGTATGTTCCGCTACAGCTTTCATGATCTTGTTTACCGGCATGTACAATACCCAGGCTGCAGATGGTTCCTTTATCGTTCACCAGCTTAAAGGCGTAGAAGCAGGACCTGGTTTCACACAAGCGGCAATTGACAGTGTTCTTCCCGGATTCGGTGCAGGCTTTGTTGCCATCGCTTTATTCTTCTTCGCTTTTACAACAATTATGGCGTATTACTACATCGCAGAAACAAATATCGCCTATTTAGCACGAGGCAGAGAAAGCAAATGGGCAATGCTTGGCTTAAAACTGATTATTTTAGCCGCCACATTCTATGGTACTGTGAAAACAGCTTCACTTGCTTGGGCATTAGGGGATGCAGGGCTTGGCATTATGGTATGGCTGAACGTCATTGCCATTGTGCTGCTTGCCAAACCGGCGCTTCTTGCTTTAAAGGATTATGAGCGCCAAAAGAAGCAGGGCTTAGACCCGGTCTTTGATCCAAAAGCGCTGGGTATCAAAAACGCTGATTTCTGGGAGAAAGAATACACTCATGATAGTGAACGTGTCTCCTGAACATACTAAAACCGGCCCGATATGACATCGTGCCGGTTTTTTATGAGCGATAGTTTGTATACACTTCTTGAACATCATCGTCATCTTCAAGGATGTCTATTAATGTTTCCAGCTTCTCAACAGCCTGATCATCGGCATCTGCATAGGTATTGGGAAGCATGGTCACCTCCGCCGAAGAAATTGGATATTTCGATTCGAGGGCTGTTTTCACCTCTTCAAAATGCTCAGGCTCTGTGAAAACCTCATATAGGTCTTCTTCAATTCGCAGCTCTTCTCCTCCTGCTTCAAGCACATCAAGCATGAGCTCATCTTCTTCTATTTGCCGTTCAGTGCGGTCTATCGTAATGAAACCCTTCCGTTCAAATAAAAAGGCTACACATCCGCTTTCTCCCAGACTTCCGCCATTTTTATTAAAGGCTGTCCGCACATTTGACGCCGTTCGGTTTTTATTATCTGTTACGCATTCAACCATCACGGCAATCCCTGAAGGGCCGTAGCCTTCATAGGTGATTTCTTCATAACTGCTTCCATCTTGGCCTCCCGCAGCTTTTTTAATGGCCCTATCTATATTTTCATTCGGCATATTGGCGCCTTTTGCTTTTTCGATAACAAGACGCAATGCTGAATTTGCTTCTGGATCCGCTCCGCCTTCTTTCGCTGCCACATAGATTTCTTTTGCCAGCTTCATAAATATTTTCCCGCGCTTTGCATCCTGTGCATTTTTTCTTTTTTGAATGTTTTTCCACTTGGAATGGCCTGCCATGTTTTCACCTTCTTTTACATTTTCTATGTACACTTTAATGGGAATTGTTCGCTGATGCAAAGAAAAAGGCTGCCGAATATCACTTCCGGCAGCCCTTCCTTCCTAGCGGTTGTTCATTTTATGAAGTTTTCTGAACAGCCCTTTATCTGTTGATACTTGGACGTCACGGCCATTTGCATAGTTGCGCGCTGCTTTTACGACATTATCTCTGTCAGACTTTGTGAACTCTCTGTGGCTTTTGACTGCGATAACTACTCGGTCATCCGATACCATAACTTGTGTGTCATTGATGTTTTTCACTTGTTTCACACGGTTGGCAATTTTTGCAGCCAGTCTTCTGTTTTCTTGGTTGTCATACCCGTTGTTCGCTGCATTCCGATTCATGTTTCGGTTATTCGTGTTGTTATATGTTCCGTCAGTTGCCAAAGGAACACGATCGTCAGCAGTAACACGGTCACGGTTATTTACATTCGTGGTGTTTCGGTTACCGTCGTTCTGATCCTCCATTAATTCAGAAACAGGACCATCGTGGTCGATTCCGTCTCCCTGTCTATCGGCGTCATTTTCATTTGTATAATATCCGATTGGACGGGTATTGCCGTTATTCCGCGTATCATTCATAGCATTATCGTTTGCTCCGCATGCTGTTAAGCCGGCTGTCATTAGAATCAGGCTAGCGATCGTCATTTTTTTACCCAATGGAAAAACCCCCCGTGGACGAATTGAGCATGTTTGCTCGCTTTTATCATGTGCGTATGGGGGGCATGTTAAGCGTGTCAGTTCTCTCCATTTGGCAGTGATCTGCTTGAAAACAAAAAAAGGAACGATTTACATCGTTCCGAACGATCACTCATTTTCTTCTTCCGGCCGGCCAAACATTTGGTTTACAGAAGGCTGATTCGTCATTGGCATAGAAACTCCTGCCGAATATGGGTTTGGATTTGGGTTAGCTGTGCCATATGGCATATTAGGGCTTCCATAAGCTCCCATTCCCGAATGGCCAGGTGCAGAGAAATATGGCTGATGATCACCGTCACAGCCGCAGTCGTCATGATCTTTGTATGGCATGTAACCATGAGCCGCAGCAGGCTGGTATGCTCCCATTACTTGGGGAGTGCCGTAATAAGGGCCATACGGCATATGTCCATACGGAGATCCATAAGCCGGAGATGCGTATTGCGGCGCACCGTATGAACCGTAATGTCCGTGATGGCTGTTTTCATGATGCTGGTTTTCATAACCCGGGTCATACTGAGGCGATACAAAGCCTGGCTGGTATCCATGCATCGGATGCATTGGAAAAGCCTGTGCCGGATAGTACGGATAGCATAATCCTGATCCTGGAAGAATTGGCGAAACAGGCACCGGACACGGTACGAAATGAGCCGGATAATGATAATAAGGCTGAACAGCCGGCATCGGCATATTCGGAACTGTGTGATGAACGTTTTCCTCTTCTATACCGCCTACCTCTGGCGCCTTTGGCATATTAGGCATATTCGGATAATTTGCATTTTCCATATTACTCATAGCCTCCTGTTGTGGAAATTGGTCTTGCATATGATACATATGATCCATATTTCCGTCATGATGTTGTTTCGGCTCCTCCGGTTTAGGAGGCGACCAAGGCTGGAAAAGCTGTTTCATATCATAATAATCGTTCACATCAGCTTCAGGGTACACATTTTCCTGCAAATTAGGCATCGGCGGGACATACGGCATGGACTTCTTTTCTTTCGGCTTTGTGTCTTCTACATCGACAACGGATTTAGGCTTCTCTTTCGCATATGGATGTTCTTGCTTCACACTCCCGGCCGCAGGACTTTTGCCCGCTTTTGGCTCTTTTCTGACCGGGACTCCTTCTGACGGCACTTTTATTTTCATTCCAGGCATGATTAAGTCTGGATTACTAAGCTGTGTATTGAGTTTTTTCACTTCCTCAACATCGACTCCGTACTTTTCAGCTATTTTCCAGAGCGAATCGCCTTTTTGAACGATATGGATTTTCAACGTTTTCCCCTCCTATGCAAAACGTGAACAGTTCAGCTGTGATTACAATATGTTTCTTCACAACATATGCCTGAACAAAAGAAGTTATGAGTAAAGGAAGGGAAAATATTTCTGATCTACGTGATCGAAAGCATTCGATTCAGGGCAAGGAGTGCATCTTCCTGAATGGCTTTTGGCACCTTGATGACGCCTGAAGGTTCTCCTTTTTCAATTTGTTCCAGCGACCACAACAAATGCGGCAAATCAATTCGGTTCATTGTCAGGCAAGGGCACATGTCAGGGTTGAGTGATTCGATTTGTTTATCTGGATGCTCGTGAATGATCCGCTGAACAAGATTCATTTCTGTCCCGATTGCCCACTTGCTTCCCGCCGGAGCCTGATTGATTGTGTCGATAATATATTTCGTTGATCCGTTATCATCGCTTAGTGTCACGACTTCGTGTGAGCATTCCGGGTGCACAATGATCTGAATGTCGGGGTCTCGCTCTCTCATATCATGGATATTTTTAGTGGTGAATTTCTCGTGAACAGAGCAATGCCCTTTCCACAAAATCACTTTCACATTCGTATGCCCGGATTCAGCTACTAATTCATCTTTCATCGGGTCCCACACAGCCATATCTTCAAGCGCAATGCCCAGATCATAAGCCGTATTTCTCCCTAAATGCTGATCAGGCAAAAATAAAATTCTTTTTTTCTGTGTAAACGCCCATTCAAGCACTTTTTTCGCATTCGAAGAAGTCACAGTTGCTCCGCCATGCTTTCCGACGAATGCCTTGATCTCCGCAGTGGAGTTCACATAAGTTAAAGGTATGATCGTATCTCCAAATATATGCTGAAGCTTCTTCCATGCCCTATTGGTCTGCTGCATGTCAGCCATGTCAGCCATAGAACATCCAGCTCTCATATCTGGCAGGACGACCGTTTGCTGCTCGCTTGTCAGCATATCGGCGGTTTCTGCCATAAAGTGAACGCCGCAAAATAAGATATAATCCGCATCTTTGTTTTTTTCCGCTACTTGAGCCAATTGCAGGGAGTCGCCTGTTTGGTCAGCAAATTGTATCACTTCATCCTTTTGATAATGATGGCCTGGTATAAAGAGCCTGCTGCCGAACTTTTTCTTAATGGCGGCAACGCGCGTTTCCATATCCTTTCTCGATAGTTCTTTATAACTTTCGGGCATCATATCATTCGATAGTTTGATCACATCAAGAATTGACATAACGGCATTCCTCCACAGATTCATTTGATAACGTAACATCCATGCTGATATCTAAACTTTTGACGGAATGAGTCAGAAATCCTAATGAAATATAATTCACACCCGTCCCTTTAAAAGCAGGCAAAGATTCTAACGTAATCCCGCCAGAGGCTTCAGTTTTTATATGATCCGGTGTGAGCTTTGCAAAATGACGGACCGTATCAGGCGGACAGTTGTCAAACATAATGACATCCGCGCCAGCTGCAATTGCTTCCCGCAGCTGTCCCTCCGTTTCAATTTCCACCTCGATATTTACCATGTGCCCTGCGGCCTGACGGGCTTTTTTGCACGCCTCTAAAATAGAACTGCATGCTGCGATATGATTATCTTTAATCATGATGCCGTCATACAAACCGAATCGATGATTATACCCGCCGCCGGCTCTGACAGCATATTTCTCCAGCATTCTGAGCCCCGGTGTTGTTTTTCTCGTGTCACAAATTTTAATCTGTTCATCATCCAGACACCGAACAGCCTCTCTTGTCATTGTCGCAATTCCTGACAGCCTCTGAATAAGATTTAATACCACCCGCTCTCCTGAAAGGAGCGCAGCTGCGGGACCGTGTAACTCGGCAATCACTTCACCTTTATGCAACATGTCCCCATCTTTTTTGTGTAAAATGATTTGAACATTTTCGTCCAATAACGAAAAGCCTTCTTTTATGATCGCTGCTCCTGCAAAAATACCCTCTGACTTTGCAACAATCTCCGCTTCACAGCTCTGTTCTCCAAAAATAGACTGCGATGTAAGATCCCCTGTCCCAATATCCTCAAGAAAAAAGTGATTCAGTAATTTTTTCAGCTGTAAATGATTCATTGTTCCAAATCCCCTCGTTTTTTCTGATCTTCGTTCCTTTTTTTGTATGGACAATTTGTCTTCCTTGCCAGCTCACCTCAGCATGAGGAAAATCGGTGCGGAAGTGAGCCCCTCTGCTTTCCTCCCGCAAAAGCGCAGAAAACGTCATCAGCTTTGCAGTTTGCCATAGATGAGAAAGTTCCATCTGCCGAATTGTGATATCCTTCACATTTACTTCCTGAAAAGGCAGCGTATGAAGCCAGATGCTAAGCTCAATCAAACTGCTTTGTTCCCGCAGAATAGACATGTGGCTTGTCATTTTGCTTTGCAGTTCATGCCCCTCTATATCCGGCACCTCGTAGAAGACACTGGTTTCTAGCCCTGATTGATATTGCCTGTTATAAACCGGTTTTTGGATAATATGCTCTGCTGCCCTTTTTCCAAATACCAGCGCTTCCAATAAAGAATTGCTTGCAAGCCGGTTTGCTCCATGTAAACCGGAGCATGCTGTCTCGCCAATCGCATAAAGCCCCGGCACTGTCGTTTCTCCCCAGCGATTAACTGAAACACCTCCCATTAAGAAATGCATTCCCGGAGCAACAGGAATTTTTCCGCTGTGGATATCAATCCCTGCTTTTTCACAAATAGCGGTGATGGTAGGGAAACGCGTTTCAAAATCAGAAATCGCACTGAAGTCTATATAAACGCGATTTCCTTTTGCCATTTCTTCGTGAATAACCCGTGAGACAATATCTCTTGGAGCCAGGTCACCTAAAGGATGCCGTTCAGCCATAATCCTGCGGCCGTTTTCGTCTACTAAACATCCGCCTTCCCCTCTGACAGCTTCTGAAACAAGCCCGTAGGAAACACCATTTTTCACAAGCAGTGTCGGGTGAAACTGAGTAAACTCCAAATCCGTTAATTCCGCCCCGGCCCGGTAAGCCAGAGAAAGACCGTCACCTGTGACAGTGAGATCATTCGTATGGTGAAGAAACAGGTTTCCACAGCCGCCGGCAGCCAGCACAACTTCGTCTGCGTGCCTTACCTTGAGCCGCCCTTTGCTGTCTTTTGTCATGACGCCGATACATCGTCCGTCCTCTATAAGCAAATCTGCTGCCGTTTCATTCTCGATTAACTTGATTTTGCTGTTGATCCGTTTGAGCAAATAATCGATAAGCAGCCTGCCTGTTGCGTCTCCGCCTGCATGAAATATGCGGTTGTATGAGTGGGCCCCTTCTCTTCCAAGACAAACACCGCCTCGTTCATTGCGGTCGAATGGAAATCCACGCTCCAATAGGCTTTGAACTATCATTTTTCCATCATGTAATACGTCTGCTGCAATAGCTAGATTATTATGGCCGCACCCTGCGTATAACGTATCCTCCAGATGGGCTTCAATCGAGTCATCTTTTGCATAGGCCGCAGCAATCCCGCCTTGTGCATAGACAGAATTGCTGTTTTTGACGCTTTTTTTTGTGATAACAGTCACTTCGTATGAGGGCGGGAAAGCTGCAGCTAAGGAAAGTGCCGCCGCTCCTGAACCGATGACTGCAATCGTCTTTTTAGACATATGCCATCCTCCTGTTGTTTACACCTGTCTTGACACCTATATTTACACAAGGATAAAATAAACTCAAGAGTTTTTTATGGAGAACGGATGGAGGAAGACCGGATGATTTATTTAGATTATGCAGCGACAACGCCTATTTGTGAGGAAGCCCTTACTGTATATCAGAAGCTTAGTATGGATATGTACGGAAATGCCAGCAGCCTGCATGATGCAGGAGGAAAAGCAAAGCACATACTGGAGTACTGCCGTGAAAAAATCGCCAACATCATTGGCGGAGAAGCAAGCGGCATCTATTTTACAAGCGGCGGCACTGAATCCAATTTTCTGGCCATTCAATCATTGCTAAACGGCCTGCCAAAAACGAAAAGACATTTTATTACAACTGCCATGGAGCATCAGTCCATTCACAATTGCGCTGCTTTTTTGGAACAGCAGGGATATGATGTAACAGTCATTGAACCGAATGAATACGGGCTTATTACCGAGGAAATATTACTAGCCCATATCCGGCCGGAAACAGGCCTTGTATCTATTCAGCATGCAAATTCTGAAACCGGGATCATTCAGCCCATTCACCGCCTGTCTTCATACCTGCACAATAAGGGCATTCTTCTTCATTGCGACGCTGTTCAAACGTTTGGAAAGATCCCGATCAATACAAAAAATCTGGGAGTAGATGCACTCTCAATGTCCAGCCATAAAATCCACGGTCCAAAAGGAGTAGGGGCGGTCTATATCCGTCCGGATGTCCCTTGGAAACCCGTTTATCCTCTGACTACTCACGAATACGGATTCAGAGCCGGCACCGTAAATGTTCCCGGGATCGGTGCCTTCACTGCCGCTGCAGAATTGATCGTAAGCGAAATGGAAAAACAGATATCCCGCAATGAGGCATTAAGAACATACTTTCTAGACCAGATCCGTATTCGGTCTCTCCCTGTAACCCTTGCGGCAGACACTTCGCAAGCAGAATGTCTTCCGCATATTATAGGGTGTTTTTTTCACTCATTTGAAGGACAATATGTTATGTTAGAATGTAATCGGAGTAATATTTGCATTTCAACCGGCAGCGCTTGTTCTGCAGGTTACCACGGTCCGTCTGAAACAATGAAAGCATTAAGAAAAACCGAACAAGAAGCTCTGCAATTTATCCGCATCTCTTTTGGCAGGCATACAACAGCTGAACAGCTGGAACAGTTATTACATACGTTTACAGTGCTTTGGGAACAAAAGAAAGGAGAATTTGATATTGACCGAAGAATTAAAGCTAATGGGCGCCAACAGGCGTGACCAGCTTCTTCTGTGGCTGAAGGAATCTAAATCACCGCTGACAGGAGGAGAACTCGCAAAAAAAGCGAACGTTTCAAGACAGGTTATTGTACAGGATATATCGCTCTTGAAAGCGAAAAATGTACCGATTATCGCCACAAGCCAAGGATATGTATACATGGATGCAGCCGCTCAGCAGCACCAGCAGGCAGAAAGAATCATAGCATGTCTGCACGGTCCTGAACGGACAGAAGAGGAACTGCAGCTCATCGTCGACGAAGGCGTTACAGTAAAAGACGTAAAAATCGAGCATCCCGTGTATGGAGATTTAACTGCAGCCATCCAAGTAGGCACCCGGAAGGAAGTTAGCCATTTCATTAAAAAAATCAATTCTACGAATGCTGCCTACTTATCACAGCTGACCGACGGCGTGCACCTGCATACACTGACAGCACCTGATGAACATCGCATCGATCAAGCTTGCCAAGCCCTCGAAGAAGCCGGCATTTTAATTAAAGACTAAAAAAAGCCCTCTAGAGGGCTTTTTTATAATTGGTAAGACTGGTATGCACCCAGGAGCTTCACTTTGCAGCCGAGCGCTTCAAGCTCCTGCATGGCCCCTGGAATCAATACATCATCAAACGCTTTCTCAATATCAATAATAAAGAAATAATGGCCTAATCCGGTTTTAGTCGGACGTGACTCAATTTTTGACAAGTTTAAATTCCTCCAAGAAAATGCAGACAGCACTCTATGCAGCGCCCCGGACTGATCATCCTGCGGCAGCATGACCATTAAGGTCGTTTTGGGCCTAGAACTCAATTTTGAATTCACTTCAAAAGATATGTTTTCATCAGGAGACAGGATAACAAATCTTGTATGATTGTCCCTATAATCCTGTATATCCCGTTTCACGATTTTTAATTCGTATGTAGAAGCTGCCATATCATTGGCAATGACCCCGATATTCAGCTCGGGATGGTCACTGACAAACTTTGCTGCCGCCCCGGTAGAATTGGCGTATTCATATGGAACGGAAGGAAAATGTCGATGAAGAAATTTATGGCATTGCGCAATCGCGTGTGAATGTGAGTAAATTTTGTCGAGCTCTTTCCATGCATTCTCTCTAGAGGGATGGACGAGCAAGTGCTGATGAATCGGCAACGTCATTTCACCCACGATTGGCAAGGGCTGTTCATGTATTAAATAGTCTATTGTTAGATTAACAGATCCTTCTAATGCATTTTCCAAAGGAACAAAAGCAAAATCAACTTCGCCTGCAACGGCTGCATCTATACACTCCGGAATGGTGCGGTAAGCAACATGTTCGGCGCCGTTTTGAAAACAAGAACTGACTGCTAGATGTGTAAATGTAGCTGCTGGACCTAAATAACCGACTTTCATGACGATTTTCTCTCCCTTATGCACCTGAACCTAATATTTCAACCTTTTCTACAAAATCAAACTTCCTGAGTTTATTCATTAATGTATGAATGTCTTCTTCCATTGCCGACGTACTGATAGACAGTGTCACATTTGCTCTGCCTTGAAGCGGAATGGTCTGGTGAATGGAAAGAACGTTGCTTCCAGAATCAGCTACCGCCTGAAGAAGCTGAGATAACGCACCTGACCTATCCTCCAAATGAAAGAAAAGTGTGATAATTTGTTCTTTTACCATGGTGTAGAATGGAAAAACAGCATCCCTGTATTTATAAAACGCACTTCTGCTTAAATCGACCTTTTGAACGGCATCTGCTACTGAATCTGCTTTTTTTCGATCAAGCAGCTTTTTGACTTCTAATGTTTTTCTCATTGCATCGGGCAATACATCTTCACGGACAAGATAAAATGTCTCCTCTTTCATTTGCATCCCCCCTTTAAAATAGAGAGCCTGGCACCAGGCTCTCTTTTCAGCCAACATTCATTAATCAATAAATTCAAATTCAAATTCCAGAAGCCTGATTATATCTCCATCCTTGGCTCCGCGTTCTCTGAGTGCTTCATCAACACCCATTCCGCGCATCTGTCTTGCAAACCGTTTAACCGATTCATCACGTGAGAAATCAGTCATCTTGAATAACCGCTCAAGGCTGTCTCCTGAAAGCACAAATACACCGTCTGGATCGCGTGTAATGTTAAATGGCACTTCTTCATTTTCCATCGTGTACATGACACGGTTTTGTGTAAGCTCTTCCTCGTCATACAGCGGGAATTCCGGTGTGTTCTCAAGCTGATTGGCAACCTCAAACAGAAGCTCACGCAGACCTTCTCTTGTCACCGCACTGATCGGGAATACCGGATAATCATCCGTCAGCTTTTCTTTAAAGGCTTCGAGATTTTCCGCAGCCTCCGGCATGTCCATTTTATTTGCAACGATAATTTGCGGACGCTCAGTGAGACGCAGATTGTACTCGCTCAGCTCCTGGTTAATCGTAAGATAATCCTCATACGGATCACGGCCTTCTAAGCCTGACATGTCAATGACGTGAACAATAACCCTCGTCCGTTCAATATGGCGCAAAAACTGGTGGCCCAGGCCGATGCCTTGGTGTGCGCCTTCAATCAGTCCTGGCAAATCAGCCATGACAAAGCTGCGTCCGTCATCCGTTTCAACCATGCCGAGATTCGGGACAAGCGTTGTAAAGTGATAGTCCGCAATTTTCGGTTTTGCAGATGAGACAACAGACAGCAAAGTCGATTTTCCCACACTCGGGAACCCGACAAGCCCGACATCCGCAAGCACTTTTAATTCAAGAACAATGTAGCGTTCTTTTCCCGGCTCGCCGTTTTCTGAAAGCTGAGGCGCGGGATTAGCCGGTGTAGCAAAGCGGCTATTTCCTCTTCCGCCTCTTCCGCCTCTTGCAATGACAGCCCGCTGTCCGTGCTCTGTTAAATCAGCGATGACCTGTTTCGTATCATCGTCTGTCACAACGGTGCCCGGCGGAACTTTAATGACCATATCATCAGCATTTCGTCCGTGCTGGTTTTTGGACATGCCATGCTCGCCGCGAATCGCTTTAAAGTGTTTTTTGTATCTAAAATCCATCAGGGTGCGGAGACCTTCATCTACTTCAAAAACGACGTCTCCTCCCTTTCCTCCGTCACCGCCGGCAGGGCCGCCTTTCGGCACATATTTTTCACGGCGAAACGCAACCATACCGTTGCCGCCGTCGCCGCCTTTTACATATACTTTGACCTGATCTACAAACATAATGTCCTCCGTTCTAAACCGTTAAAAACTCCGCTAGTCCAACCCTATTTCAATCAAACATTCGTGACTCGTGATTTCAAAACGCATGATGTCAATGTCCTCATATCCATTCTGCCGAATATCATCAAAAGCAGATGGATCGGCAAAGGCGCCGTGAAAATCAAGGTACAGAATCAGCTGTCTGTCAGGATGATCTGTTTGAAGCGAAACCGTTAAATGATTTTCACTCTCTCTGCTGACTGCTTGATCAAACAGATGAAACAGCTTTCTCATCAGTTTCGCCAGCTTTTGATCATAAGCCGACAAATCCTTAATTTCTCCGAGAACTTCATATTCAAGCGTCATATAATGGGTTTTCCAATTAAACGTAAGAAAATCAAACGCCAAATGCGGTGTTTTCAGGTTTGAGAGCTTTGATTCGTGCTTTGCGTCTATAACCATTTCTTCAATCATTTCAAAGACGCGGTCATACTTCTGCAAGCTTAAGTTTCCTTTAATCAGCTGCAGCTTATTCATCCAATCATGCCGGGAATGGCCAAGCAGATGAATCAGTTCGTTTGTTAATGCCGTGTCGCTTATATTTTCTTCTTGATTTTTTGAAACATCCTTCATTTTCGCACTCCCAATCATTTAATTTCTTATTTAGGAGTCTGTATAAGTGTGTATTATGAATTATAACAGAGAAGGCTTTGTTAGAAAAACAATTGTTTTTCCCAGAAATATCATGTTCCTTTTTTCTGGCTTTGGTTGATTTGTAGCCAGGCAGAACATTTTATGTATTACTGCTTGGGGAACATATCCAGTGGGTTTGAGATGTTTATTCTCATTCTTGGCGGGGTCTGCTCGCACATACTCTGCATTTCATTCTAGGTGTTTACTCCGCATATTGCAAAAAAAACTCCAGTCATCATCGACCGGAGTTTTTTGAATCATTATTGAGCTACAGGATATACGCTCACTTTTTTGCGGTCACGGCCGAAACGTTCGAATTTAACAGTTCCGTCGATTTTCGCAAATAGAGTGTCATCTCCGCCGCGGCCCACGTTTTCACCTGGGTAAATTTTTGTTCCGCGTTGACGGTAAAGGATAGAACCGCCTGTTACGAATTGACCGTCAGCACGTTTAGCACCTAAACGTTTAGCCTCAGAGTCACGTCCGTTCTTTGTAGAACCTACTCCTTTTTTAGAAGCGAAAAACTGAAGATCTAATCTAAGCATGTAGCTCACCTCCTATATTATGTTTGTGGTCACACGCAAGTTGTCTTTGTAATCCCGTTCGATTGTCTCCAGCGAAACAATCATGCCTTCAATCAGCAGCTGAGCTTTTTGGCGTGCCTCTGGATCAAGAGATTCAGGGAATTCAAAATAAAAATAACCCCCGTCCTCCCCTATATCAAGAAGCGGCTCGAAGCCCGCGAGCACAATGACCGCGTTAACGGCTCCAAACACAACGGCTGTCACTCCGGCACAAACAAGATCTTGTCCATGTTCAGCAAAATTCGCATGGCCCGTCATTTCAAAAGACAATATGCCTTTATCATGAGACCTCCTGATTGTTGCCCGAATCATGCTTACGCGTTGATTTTTTCGATCGTCACTTTAGTGTAAGGCTGACGATGACCTTGTTTTTTATGAACGTTTTTCTTTGGTTTGTATCTGAAAACAGTGATTTTTTTCGCGCGGCCTTGTTTTTCAACTTTAGCCGTTACTGTTGCGCCTTCAACTGTAGGGTTGCCGACTTTCACGTTGTCTCCGCCAACAAACAAAACGTCTTCAAAAGTAACTGTTTCACCTGCTTCAGCAGCAAGTTTTTCGATGTAAACAGTTTGGCCTTCTTCAACTTTGATTTGTTTACCGCCTGTTTTAATGATTGCGTACATTCTCTGCACCTCCTATTAGACTAAGACTCGCCAGATACCAGGGGGCTGTAAAAGCTCTTAACACCTGTACTGAGCGGTTGTAGCAATGGTGCTACATCCATAACATTAAAAAATATACCAAAATACAAGGCGTTTGTCAATCAGTTTTAGTTAGTAGGGCAGAAGCAGTTCCTCCATGGAAGAATTCGTCCGCTTATCGGCAAAGTAAGCGTGCAGCACTTCATTCTCGTCAAGCTGGCTGAGCTTTTGGCCTGATTTTTCTATAATAATCGGATGCTTACAGCCACGTTTGAACTCGGCCATCACATGATAGACTTTATCCTCCGCCTTTACTGTCAGCGGCAGAAGTTTCTCAAGCTCCCTGTTTTTTCCGTAATACCTTTCGAGGAGAAATCTCACATGGATATAGTGCCTTTGCCGATATTCCTCAAACAAGGAAACAGCCAGAAAGACAAACAAAACCCATGCGCTGATTTGCAGAGGAATCACGAATAAAACCCAGCACCCGAGCAACAGGCAGAAGCAGAGCGACGTTTTTAGATTAAGCCGGTGAGCCTTTTGAAAAGGCAGCTGTTTGGAAAACAACAAAAATAACAGTTTTCCTCCATCCAGCGGCCAGATCGGCAGTAAATTGACAAATAAGATAGAAAGATTATAAAAGGTGAAGAGTTCAAAGGTATGCTGATGAATCACTGAGACTTCTGCAAGCATCCAGGCGGCAAACTGAAGCCAGATGTGCTGAAGAGGGCCGGCAATAATGACCGCAAACTCTTCCTTTAACGGCCGATTCCCGTGCTCTTCCACTTCGACCGTTCCGCCAAACGGCAGCAAAAAAACACGCTTGATTCTCCAAGAAAAAAACACAGCCAGAGCAGCATGCCCCAGCTCATGAATCAATACAATCAGGAGCAGACATAATAATGCTTTCATATGGCCTGTGAGCAAGCCCAGCGCCGCGATAATCCAAAGAAAAGGATGCACATGGATCTTTAAGATAAGGTCGAGCCATTTATTCAAATGAAATCACCTGAATCGGATCAATAAATTTATCGCCGTCTTTCATGGCAAAATAATAGACCCCTTTATTATGATCATCAAGCTTAATCGAACCGAGCTTTTTGCCTTTATCCACAAAATCATATAAAGCAACATCCACATCTTTGAGCTCGCCATAGATACTATAGGTGTTGTCAGCATGCTGCACCTTAACCGTCAGTCCCGTCTGGCTGTCTTTGCTGACTTCAACCACATAGCCTTCTTTTACACTATCAATCTTATCACTGCTTGTTTCGACTTTAATTCCTTCCCCATTGTCCTGAAAATCCTGCTGTACTTTCCCGGATGCAGGCGCGATCAGATCTTTGCCTACTTCAATCTGCTGTTCCTTATTTTTGTGTTCAGGAGCCAGGAAAGCAAGCGGATTTCCGAATTTGGTTTCGAACCAATGGCTTGCTGAGGCAAATTGAAATTCAGTTTCAAAGGTTTTGGCTACGGCGGGTTTAATCTGACTGACGGGTCCAATGTTTGTTTTATAGGCTATAGCTGAAACGAGAACTAGGCAGGCCGACAGAAGACATTTCAGGATAATTGAATCTGTTTTCACCAATGGGTGTTTTCCGTTGAATGTTGGCATGTTATCTTCATAAACCGGGATTGTTCCATGTTTTTCCTGATCCGTTACCATCACCCAGGACGGGGGTTTCTGCTTTT
Organism: Bacillus sp. SG20033; assembly: GCF_044570195.1. Taxonomy (NCBI): domain Bacteria; kingdom Bacillati; phylum Bacillota; class Bacilli; order Caryophanales; family Bacillaceae; genus Bacillus; species Bacillus sp. SG20033. The sequence goes on from NZ_CP172606.1 coordinate 2,911,897, forward strand.
CAGAAACTGTCTGAGTAGAGAAACGCTTTGAGCCGGAAAGCTGCTTTCTTCTTTTCTCTAATCGTTTTCTGATTTCATCTGCTCTGTGACTCATTGCCATCATCCTTTGCATTCGTTGGGTTTGTACATCATATGTCTTGTCCATGGCAAATATTCGGTTTAGTCAAGAACAAAGCAGGCAAAAACAAAAAAACCTGACACAGCATATGCTTTGTCAGATTCTTCTCTTTGATTCTATCACATTAAGATCTTACGCCGAAAAATGACTTAATCTTAGCCATCATTCCTTTGTTTTGCTCTTCAAGCACCTGTAAAGGAACAGATTCACCTAAGATGCGGCGGGCAATATTGCGATATGCAATAGAAGCGCGATTTTTAGGGTCCATCGCAATTGGTTCACCATGGTTGGAAGCTTTGATGACTTCATCATCATCAGCCACGATTCCAAGCAAATCGATCGACAGATGCTGTACGATTTCGTCGATATCCATCGTGTCACCGTTTTTCATCAGGTGATTTCTGATTCTGTTTACAACAAGCCGCGGCGATTCAACATTTTCTTCTTGCTCCAGCAGCCCTATAATACGGTCAGCATCACGAACAGCTGAGATTTCAGGCGTAGTGACCACAATCGCTTTATCAGCTCCGGAAACGGCATTTTTGTACCCTTGCTCGATTCCGGCAGGACAGTCTATGATGACATAGTCAAATTCCTGTTTGAGCTCTTGGACCATGTTTTTAATTTGTTCAGGAGCAACAGCTGTCTTATCGCTCGTTTGAGCAGCGGGCATTAAATAGAGCAGATCATCGAAACGTTTGTCTTTTACGAGCGCCTGATGCATTTTGCATCTGCCCTCTACAACGTCTACCAGATCGTAAATAATTCTATTTTCAAGACCCATTACAACATCAAGGTTGCGCAGTCCTATATCAGTATCTACTAAGCATACGCGCTTCCCTAAAATGGCTAAGGCGGTACCGAGGTTCGCAGATGTTGTTGTCTTACCTACTCCGCCTTTTCCCGAAGTTATTACGATAGCCTCACCCAATTCACATTCCTCCCTCAAGCCTTGTTAGATCAGGTCTTAAATGAGCCAAATGTTGAAGGCGTTCAATGACCATATTTCCGTCTGTATCTAAATAAGCACATTCCATTTCGTTCCCTTTTTGAATGTGGTCTGGGGAGCGATTTAACACATGATTGATTCTTAATTGTGTCGGAAGCATTTCAGAGGCGGCGATGACCGCTTGATTATTTCCATTAAATCCGGCATGCGCGATTCCTTTCAGTGAGCCCAGAACAAAAATGTTCCCTCCGGCCCTGACTGTTCCGCCGGGATTCACGTCACCGATCAGGAGCAAGTCGCCTTTTACCTGCAGCACTTGGCCTGAACGGACAATTTTTGAAACAGAAATAATTTCGGCTTCCTCTCTTATCTGCTGTGCTTCTTTTTTAGTAATGACTTCACTGTCAATAGAATGAACAAACAAATCTTTCTTTGACGCAATCAATTCGGTTAGCTGTTCCTCTTGCTCCTTATATAAAAAGCGATTTCCCAGCTTAACATGAACGCTGATTTTCTGGCCTTTTCCATCGGTATATTGTTCAATTGACAGCATATTCTGAAGACCATCGAGAAGCTCATCAAAAGAACACGCATCATCCAGATGCAATGTTAGTCCATTCTTTGTTCCTTTTATTGTTACATATTGCTGCTTTTTGGTCTTCACAATATTCACCTCAACAACATACTCATTTCGTCAAAAAAAGATAAAATCCTTTTTACTCATCTCTCAATTCTTTCTTTAGACTCATAAAAAACAATCTAAATGGCAGAACAAGAATAAGAGCTGCTGCAATATTTAATAAAATTGTCGGTATAAACCGGTCAAGCACAAATCCGTTAAACGTCATAATATCTTTATGAATCAAAGACTGAATGCCGAATACGTAAAATTCGAGCAGACAGACAGCCAGAACTGCTATCAATATCACTACAAATGCGTTTGTATGCAACACTTTAAACGCTTTTGAAGCCAAATAGCATAGCCCTGCAAAACCAAACATGTAAACGCCTAATAGACTTGTATAGTTCATGTCATATAGAAAACCAAAAATAAATCCGTAAATCATCGCGTGTTTTTGGTTGATAAAAGCCGACATGAATATCAATACAAGCATCAAAAAACGCGGGGCGAGCACTTGGTCATCTGTAACGAAAGGAAAATGCACCAAATCTGTAAAAATGCTTTCCGCAGAAAAAACAAGCATCATAACGAAAGGGAGAAGGAAACGTTTCACGATCCTTCCTCCTCTGTATCGACAGTCGGCACGTCACGGTTAACAACGATCACATTATTTAAATCTGTAAGGTCAGCCGCAGGTTTTACATAAGCAACCTTTGTCAGTCCATAGGAATCTGACTCGATATCAGTCACTTCACCGATTGTCAGCCCTTCTGGGAAAACACCGCCTGTCCCTGATGTTTCAATAAGATCGCCTTTTTTCACGTCTTGTTTATCCTTACGCTCAATAATTGTCATCTTAAGACGTTTTTTCTCTTTGTCATATCCTTCGATCAAGCCGTAGCCTTTGCTGCCTTTTTTTCCGGAAATTTTTGTCGCGACTCTGTTATTGCGGTCAGTATCGCTTAAAAGCTGAACAGTAGACGTAAAATTGTTAAGTCCGGAGCTTTTGATCTTGCCGATTAATGCGCCTTTTTCGTTTGTAACGGCCATATCTTTCGCTACGTTTTGCTGAGTCCCCTTGTTAATGGTGACCTGTTTGGCCCAATTATCAGGGCTTCTGGCGATGACCGTTGCTAAAATCGGCTTGTAATCTTTAATCGATTTGACATGGCCAAGCTCGTCACGCAAGGATTTGTTTTCTTCTTCAAGCTCTTGAAGCTTGGCTTCATATTGTGTCTGTCCGTCAAGTTTTTCTCTTAGACGCTCGTTTTCTTTGTATGTGTTTTTTAAATCATTGATGTTCTCAAATATTCCTGCAAAAAATTCGGCAGGCGTATGAAAAATATTTTGAAATACTCCCGTCGTATCGCCGATCACTTTCTCAGGCCAGGTGGTATTGCGGCCGCCCTTCAGCGAAAATCCAATCATAGCCACCAATATGATAATACACAGAAGTAATAGCATTAACCGCTTATTCGGCATCGTGTTACACCTCTTCTATTGAACTCCCGATTATCTAGTTTTCCCTTTGAAAAGATGGATGTGCTCCAGTGCTTTCCCTGTTCCGATCGCTACACAATCAAGCGGGTCTTCGGCGATAAGGACCGGCATTTTTGTTTCTTCGCTGATGACTTTGTCTAAATTGCGCAAAAGCGCTCCGCCGCCGGTTAACACTATACCTCTGTCCATGATATCTGCTGCAAGCTCAGGCGGTGTTTTTTCGAGTGTGCTCTTCACTGCTTCGACAATTGTAGATACAGTGTCGCGTAGAGCATTAGAAATCTCTTTTCCTGTAATTTCAATTGTTTTCGGCAGACCTGTGAGCAAATCGCGTCCGCGGATTTCCATGTTGTCGGATTCTTCAGGAGCTTCTGCAGATCCGATTTCCATTTTAATCGCTTCAGCCGTACGGTCACCGATCATCAGGTTGTACGTTTTTCTGATGTAGTTGATAATTGCGTCGTCCATCTCATCACCGGCTACACGGATTGACTGAGACGTTACGATGCCTCCGAGGGAAATAATCGCAACTTCTGTCGTACCGCCCCCGATATCAACAACCATGCTTCCAGTCGGTTCCCAAACTGGCAGATTGGCTCCGATTGCTGCGGCAAAAGGCTCTTCAATCGGATACGCGTCACGCGCTCCCGCCTGTCTTGTCGCATCGATAACAGCGCGTTCTTCAACAGCTGTAATGCCTGATGGGACACATACCATTACATATGGTTTTCTGGCAAACATGCCTTTATTTTTTATGGCCTGATTGATGTAATATTTCATCATCGTCGCCGTTGTTTCATAATCAGCGATAACGCCGTCTTTCATCGGGCGAAGAGCCACCACGTTGCCCGGTGTCCGTCCAATCATATTTTTCGCATCATTTCCGACAGCGACAATCGATTTCGTATCCGTCTGCAAAGCGACAACTGACGGCTCTCTCACAACAATTCCTTTTCCTTTTACAAAAACAAGCGTATTCGCAGTTCCAAGATCTATACCAAGGTCTCTAGCACCAATTCCAAACATATGTATGTATCTTCCTTTCTTAAAGCAAAAATACCCTAAAGGGAAAAACTCATAAACTCTATTATAGCTTAATTCGACGAAAAAAAAAGTGTTACAAATATCCTTTTTCCTTTAAACTCACAAATTTTTTATCCCCGATCACCAAATGGTCAAGCAGCTCGATGCCAATCAGGTTTCCGCATTCAAACAGCCGTCTTGTCACTTCAATATCTTCCCTGCTCGGCGTCGGATCTCCAGAAGGATGATTATGAACACAGATAAAGGAAGCGGCAGATCGTTTAAACGCTTCTTTAAACACCTCTCGCGGGTGGACAATAGATGAATTCAGGCTTCCGATAAATACGGTGCGTTTATGGATGACTTGATTTTTTGTATTTAAGTATAAACAGACAAAATGCTCCTGGGTTAAAAAGCGCATATCCTCCATGACGAGATTAGCGCCGTCTTCCGGGGAGCGAATAACGAAATGTTCTTCGTTGGCTAATTTGTGAATCCGGCTTCCAAGCTCAACTGCAGCCAGTATTTGAATCGCTTTTACCATACCGATTCCCGGGATGCTTGACAGCTCTTCAACCGATGCTTCCTTGAGCAGGCGCAGTCCGTCAAATGAGCGCAGCAGCCGGTTTGACAGGTCCAAAACAGATTCGTGTTTAGTCCCTGTCCGCAATAATATAGCCAAAAGTTCATGATTCGCTAAGTTCTCGGCTCCGACTTTCAGGAGCCGTTCTCTTGGCTTTTCTCTCATTGGGAAATCTTTGAGTTTTAATGGCAGATCGTGTATGACCAAGCACTCCTTTTCTTTCCCTTCCCGTTTATAGAACCGTCATGCCCTTATATCAAAATGGCGAAGAGCTCTCATTGTTTTTGATATAGGAAGGCCCATGACTGAATAATAATCTCCGTCTATTTTCTTTACAAAAAGCGCGCCTCTTCCTTGGATGCCGTATGCACCTGCTTTATCCATCGGCTCTTTTGTTTCAATATATGTCCAAATCTCTTCTTCACTGAGGGACCAAAACGCAACTTCTGTCTTATCATAAAAAGTCTCGCTGTGATTTTCAGCTTGAATGCTGACCGCGGTTATTACTGAATGACTTCGGCCTGAAAGCCTCCGCAGCATAGAAGCAGCTTCTTCTTGATCCTGCGGTTTGCCAAGGCATTCGCCGTCAAGGCATACCATTGTATCAGCACCGATAACGATTGCATGCGGGTGGAGATCAGCTACAGCCTTAGCTTTTTGTTTTGCCAACCATTGGACGTTTTCTTCTGGTGAAAAGTTTCGATTTAATTTTTCTTCTACTTCACTGACAATAATAGAGTAGGGCAGCTGGAGAAGATCGAGGAGTTCTTTCCTGCGCGGAGATTGTGATGCAAGTATTAGCGGTTTTGTCATGTTCGTCATCCTTTCAGGGTTTGCTTAAGAAAAAAAGATACTCGTTTATCCTACCAAATCACGAGGCTTGTCACAATTTCAGAAAAATAACTTTTTCATGACAAAATAAAAAAAGCCTGTCACTAAAGGACGAAGGCTCAGGGCACTATCTCTTATTTTACGACGGCTAACAACTCCTGCTGAGCCTTCCACCCGGCTTCAGCACTTGGATCCTCTAATTCCTTTAAAGCCTGCAAAATCGCTTTTTTCTCTCCTGTTTCTGACGGTTTTGTTTCACCAAGCGACTTTTCTATTTTCTCTACACTCGCTTTTGTAATGTCTTCGCCGAGAATCGCCTTTGCTGCAAGCTCAGCTGTTTCCTTAAAAGAATCTGTCATATCTGACTCGATTGATAAGGAAAGCTCCTTGCCTCCCCAGGCTTCAAAATCACTGTCGATTAAAACCTGTCCTAACTGCTGTGAGACCTCCTTATCACTGGCTAAGCCCGCGATGACATACGTATACCCGTCATCCTTTGACAGTGACACGGCGGAATATCCTTTTTCGGTCAATTGTTCTGTTAACGTTTCGGCACCCTTTTCATTTGAAAATTTTCCGGCTTGTACAGCGTATGTTTTATATGTACCTTCAGTTTGCGCCGCTTGTTTTTCTGCGCCAGAAGTTTGTTTTTCAGTTGAAGTATCTCCTGCTTTTGCCGTTTGGCTGCCTAAAGAATCCTCTAAAGAGGCCGGTGCTGACGCTTCTTTATTCCCCGATATGTTTAACGCGAATAACCCTAATCCAGTGCCAATGACAGCCGCGAAGGCAATCGTCGCGGCCACTCTTTTTACCGGTTTGGCAGCCCCGGTCTTTCCTTTTGCATAAAGCTTTGTTTTTTTCTTTTGATAAGGAGGAACAACTTTAGGGTCCTCTTTAAACACCTTGTCCTCCTCGGAATCCCAATTGAATTCATCTTCATCAGGATGTTCCTGGGATGCCGCAACCTCTTGTTCTGCCTGTCTTTTTTCCTCCCAATTTGAAAATGTCATGCTTTTATCTGCCTCTGTATCTGGTGTCTCTTGTTCGTAAACCGTCTCTTCTTTTCCATTAATCGTCACCTTGAGGGCTTTTTCTGCGGCTTTACTGTTTTTTTTATTCTTTCTTTTTTTCAATTCCGCTTCCTCCCTTCATTTGCTTGACCGTTCTTGTCGGCTTTTCATGCTACACACTTTAGCACAGGCAAAGAAAAAAAGAACAAGACTTTTGTCGCCTTGTCCAAAAAACGTTCGTCAAATTTTTCAGCAGTCAGCCCAATGCCATTTTGATATAAAAAGAAATGATAGAGTCACCGTATAAATAGGCTAAAATGCTCCCTGCGGCTATAGCGGGGGCGAAGGGAAGCGGCTGCCTTTTAGCGAGCCTACCAGTTAGAACAGCTGTCGCTCCATATAATGCACCTATCAAAACTGAAAAGAAAAAGGCAGCTGCCAGCATTTTCACACCAAGCACAAAGCCAATCACCGCAAATAATTTAATATCTCCTCCCCCTACTCCCCCATGGGTGATTGCGGCAATTACAGCCAGAAATAGAAATCCGGCTGCCGCACCTAGCAGGCCTGCATACCAGGAATCAAGTGGAGAAATCAATCTCGCGGCCGCCAAAAAGGGAAGAAAGAAAATCAATATTCGATTTGGAATCAGCATAAAATGAATATCTGTCACTGCAACAATAATGAGAAGAGAGATAAACACCACAGCGGGAAACAGTTCCAGCGATGTGCCAAAGCGTATTCCTGCGGCAGCAAATAAACACGCTGTCACAAGCTCTGCTGCGGGATACATAAAAGAAATCCTATGCCCGCAGCTTTTACATTTACCTTTTTGAAATAGGAATGACAGGATGGGAATTAATTCTGCAGGAGTTAATGTCCGCCGGCAAAACGGGCATGATGAACGGGGCGCAATAATAGATAGATGTAAGGGGATACGGCACCCGGCCGTATAGTAAAAAGAACCAAGGATAAGTCCGAAGATAAAAAGAATGGATAGCATAGACAACACACCTTTACTCATTGAGTTCTGGTATGGATTGTAGCAAAATGGACATCCTGAGCTCCAATTGGAAATATTCAATTTTACACATAAAAAAACGGCAGAATCTTTTTTTTGATTCTGCCGGAGCCGGATACTTTTATTTCAACCTTTTTCGAATGTCAGAAATAAAGTAAAGAGATCCGGTAATCAGCACAATTTCATTTGAGCCCTTTTTGCTTTCTATGAATTTGATCACATCGTCTGGATCTTCACTCCAGCTTTTATTGCTGATTTCACTTGCATTATAGAGATCTTTTGCAAGAGAAGCACGCGGGAAATCAAAAGAAGCAAAATGAATCGCATGAGCAATGGTTTCCAGTCTTTTAATCATGTTCTGATACGGTTTGTCCTTTAACGCGCTAAACACCACAGAAATGCGTGAATTGGCGAAACGCTGCTTCATCGTTTCCGCCAGCTTTTCAACACCTTCTTCGTTATGCGCACCGTCTAAATATACCGGAGGTTGTTCCTGAACAAGCTCTAACCGTCCCGGCCAAGCAGCCTTCACAAGCCCGCTCCTTAACGCTTCGTCACTGATATGGGCGATATTCTCCTTATTGAGCCACTCCGCAGCCAAAATGGACAAAGCAGCATTTTGTCTTTGATGGGTGCCAATCAGAGATGTCCGAATATCTTCATAGCATTTCTCTTCCGTTTTGAATGAAAACTGTTCTCCTGCAGGCAGAGCCTCTTCATTGAAAATAACACATGCATCATGCAATGACTGGAACGGCGCAGCATGCCGTTGAGCTTCATGGCGGATGACCTGTAAAGCTTCCGGCTGGGTAACTGCTGTAACGATTGGAATACCTTCTTTAATAATGCCGGCCTTTTCTCCTGCAATTTCTTCAATGGTGTTTCCCAAAATGTTCATATGATCGTGTCCGATGCTTGTAATCACAGTTAAGAGCGGTTCAACCACATTAGTAGAATCGAATCTACCGCCCAGACCTGTTTCAAAAATAACAAAATCGACCTTATGAAACTCTGCAAAATATAAAAATGCACAAGCTGTCATAATTTCAAATTCTGTCGGCTGTCCGTATTCCGTTTGATCAAGGGCTTCAACGTGCGGTTTCATTTGATTGACGAGTGCTGTCCATTCCTCATCTGAAATCGGTATCCCGTTTACGCTGATCCGTTCATTAAACGTAATAATATAAGGCGATGTAAATGTCCCAACCGTATATCCGGCTTCCTGCAGCATAGAACGGATAAAAGCGACAGTTGATCCTTTACCGTTTGTTCCTGCGACGTGGAACGCTCGGATTTTTTTTTCAGGATGTCCTAACCGCGCCATCAGCTGTTTCATTCGGCCAATTCCGGGCTTCACCCCGAATTTCAGCCTCCCGTGAATCCAGCTGCGCGCATCTTGATATGCAGTAAACAATGATAATCCCCTCTTTTATAAGACAAGGCGGTTTCTCTAGAAACCGCCCCGGCTTTTCATTAACCCTTCAGCTCAGCCATTCGTTTTTGAACAGCGTCACGCTTTGCCACATAATCTTTTTCTTTTTCACGTTCCTCATCAATTACGTGTGCAGGCGCTTTTTTCATAAATCCTTCATTTCCAAGTTTCTTTTGGACACGCTCAACTTCTTTTGTCAGTTTATCAAATTCTTTTTGCAGACGGGCAATTTCTTCATCAATATTGATTAAGCCTTCAAGCGGAAGAATAACCTCTGCTCCTGAGACAACGGCCGTCATCGCCTTATCAACAGCCTCAATATCGGTGCCAATTTTAAGCACGCTCGGATTCGTAAAGCGTTCAACATATGAACGGTTCGCTTCGAGGCGGGCTGCTATTTCGTCTGTGCTTGTTTTAATGTACAGTTCAACCTGCTTGCTCATTGGCGTATTGACTTCACTACGGATATTGCGCACAGAACGGATCAGCTCAACAAGAAGCTTCATGTCAGCTGCCGCTTCAGTATCGGTATGCTCCGGCACTACTACAGGCCATTGACTTACTGTAATCGATTCCCCTTGGTGAGGAAGGTGCTGCCAAATTTCCTCCGTTAAGAATGGCATAAACGGATGGAGCAGACGCATCGTTTGATCAAGTACGTAAGCAAGGATGGAACGGGTAGTTTTCTTAGCCGCTTCGTCTTCCCCATAAAGCGGAAGCTTCGCCATTTCAATATACCAATCACAGAAATCGTCCCAAATAAAGTTATATAAATGGCGTCCTACTTCACCAAATTCATATCGATCAGCAAGCTGGGTCACGTGCTCGATCGTTTCATTTAATCGCGTTAAAATCCACTTGTCAGCGACTGACTTTTCGCCTGACAGATCAAGCTCATCGTACGTCATGCCATCCATATTCATTAATGCAAAACGGGAAGCGTTCCAAATTTTATTGGCAAAATTCCAGGTCGATTCCACTTTTTCATAGCTGAAGCGCAGATCCTGGCCAGGAGAGCTTCCAGTCGCAAGGAAATAACGCAGAGAATCGGCTCCGTACTTGTCAATCACATCCATCGGGTCGACACCGTTGCCAAGAGATTTACTCATTTTCCGGCCTTGCTCGTCACGAATTAAGCCGTGGATTAAAACATCTTTGAACGGGCGCTCGCCTGTAAATTCAATGCCTTGGAAAATCATACGTGATACCCAGAAGAAAATGATATCGTACCCTGTCACGAGAACATCTGTCGGATAGTAGCGTTTAAAGTCTTCAGCCGTTACATCAGGCCAGCCCATTGTGGAGAAAGGCCATAGCGCAGAACTGAACCATGTATCCAGTACGTCTGTATCCTGTTCCCAATTTTCGCTGTCTTCCGGCGCTTCAAGCCCGACATATAGCTCGCCTGTTTCTTTATGATACCAGGCAGGAATACGATGGCCCCACCACAATTGACGGGAGATACACCAGTCGCGGATGTTTTCCATCCAGTGTAAATACGTTTTTTCGAAACGGTCAGGCACAAAGTTGACCTTTTCTTCTTTCTTTTGCAGCTCAATCGCTGCATCAGCAAGCGGCTGCATGCGCACAAACCATTGTGTAGAAAGATAAGGCTCCACAACAGCCCCGCTTCGTTCACTATGGCCGACAGAGTGCATATGATCCTCGATCTTGAAGAGAACTCCCGCCTCCTGTAAATCTTTCACGAGCTTTTTGCGGCATTCAAAACGATCCATGCCTTGATATTGCAGAGCATTTTCATTCATCGTGCCATCTTCATTCATGACAAGAATGCGTTCTAAATTGTGGCGGTTGCCAAGCTCGAAGTCGTTCGGATCATGAGCAGGCGTAATTTTCACGGCACCTGAACCAAATTCCATATCAACATAGTCATCACCGACAATCGGAATTTCACGATTTACAATCGGCAGGATCACCGTTTTTCCGATAAGGTGTTTATAGCGCTCGTCTTCAGGGTGAACGGCAACAGCTGTATCACCGAGCATTGTTTCAGGACGTGTCGTCGCAATTTCAATTGAGCCTGAACCGTCAGCAAGCGGATAGCTCATATGATAGAATGCGCCTTGAACATCCTTGTAAATCACCTCAATGTCGGATAGGGCTGTTTTTGTCGCTGGGTCCCAGTTAATAATATATTCGCCTCTGTAGATCAGGCCTTTTTCATAAAGCTTAACGAATACTTCTCTTACCGCTTTGCTCAAGCCTTCATCCAGCGTAAAACGTTCACGGGAATAATCTAGGCCAAGACCTAATTTCGCCCACTGGCTGCGAATAAAGTCAGCATATTCTTCCTTCCACTTCCACGTTTCTTCGAGGAATTTTTCACGGCCTAAATCGTAGCGGGATTTGCCTTCTTCACGAAGTTTCGCCTCTACTTTAGCCTGTGTCGCGATGCCGGCGTGGTCCATGCCAGGAAGCCACAGCACATCATAGCCCTGCATGCGTTTCATTCTTGTTACAATGTCTTGCAGCGTTGTGTCCCATGCGTGGCCAAGGTGAAGTCTTCCTGTTACGTTTGGCGGCGGGATGACAACAGAGTATGGCTCTTTTGTCTGGTCACTGCCCGCTTCAAAAAATTTGCCTTTTAGCCAAAAATCATATCGGTCTTTTTCAACCGCTGCCGGATCATATTTCGTCGGCATTGTTTGTTCATTCGTTTCCATCATAACCCTCCAGCATGTTTAAAAATGGCTGAGAACGAAAAAAGAGCTCTTCATCCCTGTAAAAGGACGAAAAGCTCTTTCGCGGTACCACCTTTTTTCATGAACTCTATCAGTTCATGCACTTATAACGGATAACGGGTGTTTCCCGAATTTCTCTACTCTTCTTTCAAGAAATTATGCTCCCGGGCGACCTTCCAATCAGACAACATAAGAAGCCTTTCAGCAAACGGCTTCTCTCTCTGCATGCGCCTTTTTTGTACTCTTCCCGTTCTAAGCAGGTGTATTTATCAGCTCATTGTATACATTATTTATGTTCTTTATTATAGTAAAAGTGTTTTTGATTCGTCAATCATCTTTTCCAAAAACACCGCTTTCTATACAGATGGGCAGGCACCTATTGCCCAAGTTTACATATGATGCTTGTAAATGCGTAGAGGAGGATGCACCGTGAAGAAACGTTTCAGCTCTTATTCACTGCCGCCATGGGTAAGGCAAATTCGGCTTGTATCCGCACAAGTGATTATTCCCATTACGATTTTTCAAGGAATCAGAACCATTTTCTTTCCGACAACCTTTGATGTTTTGCTGCTCGCAATCCTAATCTTTTTAGCTTGCGCCCTTCATTTAGAATGGATATAAACAAACAAGTCCGCGCCATTAAGACGTGGACTCGTTTTCAGCCTGAAATTTTTTCTCTTGTTCAATCTGATGAATTTTCATCACAAACGGCTCTATATTTTTCATTTGCCAATAAGCCTTTAATAATTGTGTACATTCCTCTTTTTCATTCTGTCGTTTCCCAGTTTGATAACCGTTCAGCACCTTGTACATGGCTGCCGGATATGCCATATAGCTGAGGAAAAGGCTGACTTCCGCTTCACGCAAAGGGAATGATTTCGTATATCCATAAAACCATTCGACGCATTCCGGACAAGCTTTCGGAAAGCCTCTGAACATTTTTGTATAAAAGCCGAGCAGGTCGTTTTGCGGCGGACCGACAGATGCTCTTTCGAAGTTTGTAAAATATCCGGTCCCGGCATCATTATACAGAAAATGGTGTATAGACAGGCTGCCGTGGTTCATTACAACCCTTGAAACGTCCTTTTCTTTTGCGGACTCATACCAGTCCTCCAGCCGTTCCAGCGCAAAGTTCACCGCGGAAATGGTTTCAGAAAAATAGGTTATGGCCTGGAGTTCAAAGGGAGAAAGGTACCATTCCTTCTCCGCTCTATCCACAAACTGCTCATAGAAAATTTTATCTTGTTCCCACTTTTTTTTCGTTTGCCCGTAATAACGTTCAATCTCATCACGTCTAACCTTTAGTTCCTGTGCAGTTCTCTCGTGAAGACGGGCTGTTTCCCTAAATAAATAAGCATGTTTTTGATCCCGTTCTTCCTCTTGGTCAAATTGGAGCCAAGGCATTAAATAGTAGGTATCTCCGTATTGTATGCCTGCTGAGAAAAACTCACCGCTATTTGTTCTGTAAACGGGAACGAATGAACGAAAGCCTTTTTCCTCAATCGCCACCATATGATCTGTAAAATGCTTGCCGCGACCCTCTTTCAATTTTTTCAGGGCAAATATGCCGTAGTCTGTATACACTTTCCAAACAAGAGGACTGACAGGCTCAATAAATTGAGCAGTCAGTCCGTATTCCTGAAGAACCGATTGGGTATCTTCCATTTCATTCACCACATTTTCCGATCACTTACGGTTTACGCATGGCTATTTTTATATTGAGGAATATAGAGAATCTGTCCTGCTTTTAATTCATCATCCAAGGCTAAAGAATTCATCCTGATCAGCTGCTGGGATGTAATTTCATACCGTTCGCATAAACGCTCGATCGTATCTTCCTGCTGCACAATACAAATTTTCATTCTCGAAAACTCATCCGCTTCTTTTGTAAAGAGTTTTGTTAAATAAAGAGAATTATCACTTTCCTTTGTTTGAGGTTCCTTCGTTTCAGCAGCAGGAGCAACCCTAGGAACAGCATCCGTTTCCTTCCTTTCAGTCTCAGAAGATTCAGGCAGCTGGAAGGATTGAAAAGGTGTTTCTTCCTTAGGCTCTTCAGCTGATGGTGTTTTTCTCACTTCAATTTCGAAGCTCTCTTCCTCTTGTTCTTCCTCCTCCAGCAGCTTAGGCGCTGAATAAAAAGAATCCTCCTCTTCTTGTTCAGGCAGGAAGGTACGGTATGCCGGTTCAGGCAATTCTTCTTGAGATGCCTCCTCCGAGCTTGTTTTTTGATTGAAATGGAAATGTAAATCGGCTTTGTCATTCTCCACATATACAGCTGAAGCTGTTTCTCTGCTATCTTCTATGGAGAGAGCGGCCTCTGATACACTCTCCAAAGCTTCATCCGCTTCCGCCTCTTCTTGGCAAAGCGCAGGATCATCCTGATCCGATTGAGCTGCTTCTTCATTTTGAGCCTCTTGGCGCAGCGCATATTCATGATTAGGAGACACTGTTGTTTCCTCTTTTTCCTTTGCAATCACAGTCTCTGAATGAAGCTCAGCTTCCAAAGCAGGCGATTCTTCTGCTCCAGCGTGTTCACGAAGCTCAGTCTCCGCTGGAGAGTCTGCTTCTTCACGAACATCCGCTATTGCAGCTGCCGGCTCAGCCGTTTCTTTTTTTGCTTTAACGATCTCTTGAATCTCTATTTCTGAAGGATCAGGTTCTGGCTCAGATTCTTCTGTTTCCGATTCAGCACGAACCTCCGTTTCCGGCACAGCAAGCTCTTCTGACTCTTCTTCCTCTTTCACATCTTCTCTGGCCTCTGGTTCTGAAGCAACCGATTCAGGCGGCTCAGATTCTGCTTTTTCTGTCTCCAGTTCTTCACGGAGGCCCGCTTTCGAGATAAAAAGTTCTGGCGGTTCGGCTGGCGGTTCATGCTGAAGAACTGCTTCATCTGCCGATGATGCACCCGGTTCTTCTACTATACTATGTGCCGGCGGCTCTGAAAGCTCTTCCTCCCTGAATGCCGCAGGAGCTTCATATAAAGGTATCTCCGGCTCTTTGTCTTGCGTATCGTCCAAAAGCCCTTCGATCGCTAAATCAGCTTGAATTGTTAAAATGCGCGAATCCGTCAATTGATAGTCAAATGCGTCAATAAAGACGAAGACATCCTGTAAATGGCTCACTTTATTTTTCGGAATGGTAATATCCACAGGAAAACAGTGAGTCAGTTCGGCACTTCCATCCTCTCTCTTTCTGACTTGTTCAACAAACCGCTTATCTGTATAAATCTCTTCGGTATGTTTGTTTTGATCTATGTTGTACTCACCTGTAAGTTCAAGCGATCCTATGATTGATACATAATCATTTACTTCCTGAACCCTAATATCAGGATCTAATGAAATAGAAAGCAGTTCAGAAACTTCCTGTCCTTTTTGGAAACAGATCGATTCTTCTACAGAAAATTGCAATCGATGATTTTGCGGCAAGTTCATATCCTCCTTTCATCTAATCCTTAAAATTAGATGTCACTAAAGGTGTATGTATGAACTGGAGAAAATATGAGTGGGAGAGCACGAAAAAACCGGCACAAGGAGTCCTTGATACCGGTTTTCACTCTTATCTGCGGCTGATCTCAGCAAATACTTTCTCAGCTGCCTGGATTGTGTTTTCAATATCTTCATCAGTATGGGCCGTTGAGAGGAAAAGACCTTCGAATTGTGATGGCGGAAGGAATACCCCTTCATTTGCCATTCCTTTATAATAGCTTGCGAACAGCTTCAAATCAGATGCTTTCGCTGTTTCATAATTGATGACTGGTTCGTTTGTAAAGAAGAAACCGATCATCGAACCTGCACGGTTAAAGGTATGCGGAATGCCATGAGCCTCGGCGGCTTTTGAAATTCCTTCTTCCAGTCTGTCGCCTTTTTTGATGAAATTCTTGTAGGAATCAGGTGTCAGCTGTTTCAATGTCTCTAAGCCAGCCGTCATCGCAAGCGGATTGCCTGACAATGTAC
The DNA here is from genome assembly GCF_044570195.1 of Bacillus sp. SG20033. Lineage (NCBI taxonomy): Bacteria > Bacillati > Bacillota > Bacilli > Caryophanales > Bacillaceae > Bacillus > Bacillus sp. SG20033. Next base: position 2,927,641 of record NZ_CP172606.1, read on the forward strand.
CAGCTTGATAGATCGGGCCGCTTGGAGCGATCTGCTCCATGATTTCTGCCTTTCCGCCATAAGCGCCGACAGGAAGTCCGCCCCCGATTACTTTTCCTAAACAAGTCAGATCAGGCGTTACGCCGAAGTAGCCTTGAGCGCAGTTATAATCGACCCGGAAGCCAGTCATCACTTCATCAAAAATCAGCAGGGAGCCGTACTGCTCAGTGATATCACGCAGACCCTGCAGGAAACCTTCTTGCGGCGGAACAACACCCATATTTCCGGCAACTGGCTCTACAATGACTCCCGCAATGTCTTCACCGAATTGCTGGAAAGCAAGCTTTACACTTTCTAAATCATTGTACGGAACGGTGATGGTGTTTTTCGCAATGCCTTCAGGCACCCCGGGCTGTCAGGCAGACCGAGAGTGGCAACACCTGAACCAGCTTTAATCAAGAGAGAATCGCCGTGTCCGTGGTAGCAGCCCTCAAATTTTAAAATCTTGTTGCGGCCCGTATAGCCCCTTGCCAAACGGAGGGCACTCATTGTAGCCTCTGTTCCGGAGCTTACCATTCGTACAATTTCTACAGATGGCACACGATCAATGACGAGCTTAGCGAGTTCATTTTCTACTTCAGTCGGAGCACCGAAGCTTGTCCCATATTCAGCCACTTTTTTGAGGCTTTCTACGACGCGGTCATTTGTATGCCCTAAAATTAAAGGCCCCCATGACAAGACGTAGTCAATATATTCATTCCCGTCAATATCAAAGATTTTCGAGCCTTTTCCGCGCTCCATAAAAATCGGGTCCATGTCTACCGATTTAAATGCGCGAACGGGGCTGTTCACACCGCCCGGCATGAGTTTTTGCGCTTCTTTAAAAGCCGTTTTTGATTTTTCATAGCTTCTCATCTGCCTCAACTCCTGTCAACTGAATAAAATTACTCCGCAAGCCATTTCGCTGCGTCTTTCGCATGATACGTAATAATCAGGTCGGCACCCGCGCGCTTCATGCTTGTCAAAATTTCCAACACAATTTCTTTTTCTTTGATCCAGCCGTTCTGCGCTGCAGCCTTCACCATTGAATACTCTCCGCTTACATTATAAGCGACGAGCGGCAAAGTAAACTCATTTTTTACGTCACGCATGATATCCATATAAGAAAGCGAAGGTTTGACAATCAAAAAGTCCGCGCCTTCCTCGACATCTGATTGTGCTTCGCGGAGTGCCTCCATACGGTTGGCAGGGTCCATCTGATATGTTTTGCGGTCTCCGAATTGCGGTGTGCTGTTTGCTGCATCACGGAACGGACCGTAAAACTCGCTAGAATATTTCACAGCGTAAGACATGATTGGAATATTGACGAATCCTTCTTTATCAAGCGCTTCTCTGATCACTGTAACAAATCCGTCCATCATGTTTGATGGCGCAATGATATCCGCACCTGCTTTCGCTTGGCTGACAGCTGTCTGCGCCAAAAGCTCCAGCGATTCATCATTGAGGATGACCCCGTCTTTGACCAGTCCGCAATGGCCGTGGTCTGTATATTCGCACAGGCACGTGTCAGCGACAACAACCATTTCAGGGAAGTGTTTTTTAATTTCTGTGATGGCTTTTTGGACAATTCCGTGATCATGGTACGCTTGTGTTCCGCAATCATCTTTTTCTTCTGGGATGCCGAAGACGATAACAGATTGAATGCCCAGTTTGACCAGCTCCGCTACTTCATCCTTCAATAAATCTAATGATACATGGTGAACATCAGGCATTGACGGAACAGCTTTTTTGCCTTCCAGCCCTTCAACGACAAAAATCGGATATATAAAATCTGATGGATGCAAACGTGTTTCCTTTACCATTTCTCTCATTGCTTTTGATGTCCGCAGGCGGCGGTGTCTATTAAATGATTGACTCATATTCTCTCTTCCTCTCTTGACATGCTGCACATTAACTCAAGCATGCCATCTATTGTAAATGTATCAGGCATATGCGATGTGATGCCGTATGTCAGAAGGGCATCATTTGTTAAAGGCCCAATGCTGATACAGGCCGTCCCATTCGCCTTCCACTTTTTTAATTCTTCTCCCAAGACATGCATAAACGTATGTACGGTTGATGAACTCGTAAATGTTACATAGTCAAAGGAATATTGACCCGCAGCGTCTTTCAGTGCCTCAATGCCTTCTTCATCCGGAATCGTTTCGTAGAGAACCCATTCCTTTACTTCAAAACCGAGCGGGACAAGCTCTTGTTTTATCACATCACGTGACAAATTCCCTTTCATCACGGTAATGGGCTCCCCCGGTTCAGCATGCTGCTTAAGAGCGTCAGCCAATTGTTCAGCAATATACTCCTGTGGCATCACATCAACCGATACGTTATGCGTTTTTAAACGGCGGGCGGTTTTTTCACCGACGGCTGCAATTTTTTTATGCGCAGGGAGAATAAGCTGATTTTCCTTCAGATAAGAAAAAAAGAAGTCTGCCCCGTTCACACTTGTAAAAACAAGCCAGCCTGGCGCGGTTAGATCCTCCCTTACCTGTTCCGCAACATCATTCGGCAAAGCGCGGCGAAACGTAATCAAAGAGGTTAAAACCGCTTTACCGCCAAGCGCCTCCACTTTTTGCTGAAATGATGTTGCCTGTGCCTTATTCCGGGTGACAAGCACTGTTTTTCCTTTCAACGGAAAATCATTTTCCATCCTCATCAAGCTCCCGTTTTACACGATCAATTAAATCTTTTGCTCCTTTGTCAGCCATAAGAGCGGCACAGCGCTTTCCTACTTCCTCAGGATCGTTTCCGGTGACGGTTTCTTTAAAAATGATTTTGCCGTCAGGTGAAGCGACAAGACCTGTCATTTCAATTTCATCCTGTCCATTTAACACGGAGTAGCCCGCGATCGGAACCTGGCAGCCGCCCTCCATCGCGTTTAAAAAAGCACGTTCCGCTAAGACAGTCCGTTTTGTATATTCATCTGTAAACTGAGAAAACAACGCCAACAGCTCTTCATCCGATTCTCGGCACTCAATCGCCAGTGCTCCCTGCCCCACAGCAGGCAAACAGCGCTCAGGCTCAAGGAATTCGGTTACGACATCTTGCTTCCACCCCATTCTAGAAAGTCCGGCAGCCGCTAAAATAATCGCGTCATAATCCTCTGTTTCCAGCTTTTGAAGTCTTGTATCTATATTACCTCTAATCCATTTAATTGTAAGGTCAGGGCGCTCAATCAAAAGCTGTGCGCTTCTTCTTAAACTGCTTGTGCCAATGACAGCACCTTCCTTCATTTCTGAAAGCTTTACGCGATTCTTTGAAATAAGGGCATCACGCGGGTCCTCCCGTTCAGGAATACAGCCGATCACAAGGCCTTCAGGCAAAACAGCAGGCATGTCCTTCATGCTGTGCACTGCCATATCAATCTCTTCGTTTAAAAGCGCCTGTTCAATTTCTTTGACAAAAAGCCCTTTTCCACCCACTTTTGAGAGTGTAACATCGACAATCCGGTCGCCCTTTGTCACGATCTCTTTAATTTCAAAAGCAAATGAAGGATTGATTTCCTTCAGTTTTTGAATAACCCATTTTGTTTGAGTCATAGCGAGTTTGCTTCGTCTGGAACCTACTTTAATCGTTCTCATCATTTCTTTCCTCCCGAATCTGCTTGGGACATCGTTTAACTGAACCAATGGAATTGCGACAGGCTTCCAAGCAGGAAATAATTGATCATCAGCACCAGAAAACAAGCCGTATTCCACAGTGCAGCGACCTTTCCTTGCAGCTCTTTAATCAGCCTGATATAAAGATAATAGCTGTACAGCAGCAGGACGACAAACGAACCAAGCACTTTGGCGTCAAACCAATACAGCGTTTCTAGTGAGACATATGCCCATATGACGCCGAGAATCAAACTCAGCAGCAGCATCGGAACCCCGATGACATTTAAAACATACGCCATATAATCAAGCTTAGATAAATCTTCTATTCTCAACAGCCATTTTCCCCACTTTTTCTTTTTCAGCAGATGATATTGAAACATATATAGCACAGAAAAAACGAAAGAAAGGGAAAAAGCGCCGTATGAAAGAATCGCCATTGTAATATGAATCACCAAAAGCTCGGATACAAGCTGCCCGGAAAAAGCAGCTGACTGCTGCTCTGTCGGTGAAAATGTGTGAATGGCGATCATAGAAAATCCTATAACATTTGTAAAAAACACGATAAAGTCAACACGTAAAAGCTTTGTCAGTACAAGTGACAGCGTGACAAGCACCCAGGCATAAAAATAAAGCGCCTCTGTCACATTTAATACCGGAAACCGCCCCGTCACCCACATAAAATAGGCCAAATACACGGTTTGCAGAGTCCAGACAATAGAAAGCAACCAGAAGGCCATTTTTCCAGCCTTCCGGTTGTGTTGAAGAAAATCTATAAAATAAAAGAGTACACTTAACGCGTAAATGACGATTGTCCCCTCATTAAGTCTTGCCATTGCAGTATCAATCATTCAGCTTTCACTCACTTACAAGTGGGCTAAAGCCCGCTTTTGATTCAGCCTTCTTAAAAGAGTGGACCTTTTGGCTGCTTTCAACGGTTTTCATCATTTGACGGCCCGCAGCTTCTTCAATATCAAAAATCTGCATAAACAACGCGAGCTTTTCTTCCGAATCAGCATCTGCCGCAAGCTCTTTCACCTTTAAAATCGGATCACGAAGCATTTGGTTAATAATACTTTTGGTGTGTTTGTTCAACAGTTTTTTCTCTCTTGTGCTTAAGTGAGGCAGCTTACGCTCAATGCTGTCCATCGTTTCTGACTGGATAGCAAGCGCCTTTTCGCGCAATGCAGAAATAACCGGCACAACACCAAGTGTATTCATCCATTGTTTAAATTCCACAATGGTTTCTTCAATTAACAGTTCAACTTTTTCAGCTGTTTCTCTCCGCTCTTTCATGTTCGCTTCTACAATGCCTTCCAGATCGTCGATATCATAAAGAAAAACACCTTCAAGATCATTCAGCGCCGGATCAAGATCTCTAGGCACGGCAATGTCGACCATAAACAGCGGACGTCCCTTGCGAAGCTTATTCGCGTTTTCCATCATCTCTTTGGACACGACAAATTCACTTGCACCGGTTGAACTGATTAAAATATCAGCCTCCGCAAGCGCACTTTCAAGCTGATTCAAGCTTCTCGCTTCACCTGAGAAACGGTCTGCAAGCTCCTTCGCTTTCAAGTATGTTCGGTTAATGACAGTGACCTTGCCGATTCCCTGTCCGTGCAGGTTTTCCGCAGCAAGCTCGCCCATTTTTCCCGCACCGAGAATCAATATGTGCTTGCTTGAAAGATTTCCGAAGATTTTTTTGGCAAGTTCAACTGCAGCATAGCTTACTGACACCGCATTTGAGCCAATGTCTGTTTCTGCGTGAGTTCGTTTGCCCACTGTAACCGCCTGCTTAAACAGCTCATTAAAAATAGTCCCGATCGTTTTTTCTTGCTGAGCTGTTTTAAAGCTGTCGCGTACCTGTCCGAGAATCTGCGTTTCGCCAATCACCATAGAGTCAAGTCCGCAGGCTACACGGAATAAATGCTCAACAGCGGCATCGCTCTCATAAAAAGTTAAGAACGGTGACAGCTCTTCTTTGCTTAATTGAAACCAATCAGCTAAAAACTTTTTTATATAATAACGGCCGGTATGGAGCTGGTCGACTACCGCATAAATTTCAGTGCGGTTGCAGGTTGAGACAATGATGTTTTCAAGAATGCTTTTCTCTTCTTTCAGCTGCACCATTGCTTCCGCCAGCTCATTCGGCTGAAAACTTACTTTTTCACGTATCTCAATAGGGGCGGATTTATAATCTACTCCCACAACAAGTATATGCATCGCTCTAATTACACCCCCAACACCCAATCTTAATTTATAATTATTCTAACATAGAACTCATTATTTATAATAATTATAACATAGTTTCTTTCACAAAATGTGAACAGATTTTAAAATTCTTATGCTATATTAGAAAAAGCTTCAGGGAAAAGAAGCATTCTTATTGACAATACCAAAAACAGCAGAAATTTACTACACATCAGCTCTAAAAAACAAGAAGGTGATATGCATGAAACAAAAATCAATTTTATTCCCTTGTCTGCTGCTTGCCGCTTCTGTATATGCATGGCTAGAAAGCGGCCAAGCCGAACTGTTTTCAGGGCAGGATCAATGGCCTGTTCTCCTCATGCTGTTAGGCGCAGCCTTTGTATATCAAGGAAAAAAAGAAGCCGTTACACCCCATTTCTTCATCGGTTTGCTTCTCTTCGGGATCGGCTTACACTTTTTTGCCAAGCCGAAATGGGTATGGTGGCCGGATGATTTTGAAATGCTCCTCTTTATGATCGGCTTCTCACTTCTCGTTTCAGCCGTTCAAAAAAAAGAATATGTATATGAAGCTGTGTCGATGATTTGTTTTTCCCTGTTTTTGTACTTTTTCAAACAAATTATGGCATGGCTTGAGTCTGCGCATATTCCAACAGCACTTCTGAAGGAGTATTGGCCGTTTGTCTTTATTGGAATCAGTTTATTGTTATTATTGATAAAACGGAAAAAATCTATACGATAAATAAAACCGGTAGAGGATTCTCTACCGGTTTATCATTTTTTTGATCGCTCCCCAAGCTTCGTCTTTTCCCTTTTTCGTTTCTGAGGAAAAGAGAATCAGCTCGTCTTCCGGATCAATATTTAATGTTTGTCGGACAACCTTCGCGTGTTTGTCCCATTTGCCTTTCGGGATCTTATCCGCCTTTGTAGCGATAACAATAACAGGAATGCCGTAATACTTTAAGAATTCATACATCTGTACATCATCATTAGATGGCGCATGCCGCAAATCAACGATCTGCACCACAGCTTTTAATTCCTCGCGTGTCGTGATATAGGTTTCAATCATTCTGCCCCATGCTTCACGCTCAGACTTTGACACTTTGGCAAAACCGTAGCCCGGCACATCCACAAAATGCAGCTCATCATTGATAATGTAGAAATTAAGCGTTTGTGTTTTTCCCGGCTTTGATGACGTTCTCGCAAGATTTTTGCGATTGATTAATGAATTGATAAAAGACGATTTTCCTACGTTCGATCTTCCGGCCAATGCGATTTCCGGAAGCCCCCCTTCAGGGTACTGTTCCGGTTTTACTGCACTGATCACGATTTCTGACTTTGTGACTTTCATTTCTTCTCTCCTACTAAGGCATGTTCCAAAACCTCGTCTAAGTGGGACGCCAATATAAATGTCAGCCCCTCCCTGACGCTTTCCGGAATATCCTCTATATCTTTTTCATTATCTTTAGGCGCAATAATGGTCGTTAATCCCGCTCTATGTGCGCCAAGCGCTTTTTCCTTTAAGCCGCCGATCGGCAGCACGCGCCCGCGAAGCGTGATTTCCCCAGTCATGCCGACTTCACGCGAAACCGCCCGTCCCGTTAAAGCAGAAACAAGCGCTGTTGCCATCGTAATACCGGCTGACGGACCATCTTTTGGCACCGCACCCTCTGGTACATGTATATGAATATCATACTTCTCATGAAAGTCAGGTTCAATGCCAAGTTCTACTGTTTTGGATCGCACATAGCTGAATGCAGCCTGAGCAGACTCTCTCATAACATCTCCGAGCTTTCCTGTCAGGATTAATTTCCCTTTCCCCGGAGAAAGCGATACTTCAATCGACAGCGTATCTCCGCCAACGGTTGTATAAGCAAGCCCTGTCACTACACCAACCTGATCCTCTGTCTCAGCTTGTCCATATCTGAAAATACGTTTTCCGATAAAGTCTTGAAGGTTCTTCTCAGTAACCGTAATCCGTTTTCGCTCTTCAGCAACAATGGCTTTTGCAGCTTTACGGCAAATCGCGGCAAGCTGGCGTTCAAGGCTTCTCACACCAGCTTCTCTCGTATAGTAGCGGATAATATCAAGAATCGCCTGATCACGCAGCTGAAGATTGCTTTTCTTCAGCCCGTGTTCTTTGATTTGCTTTGGAAGCAAGTGATCCTTTACGATTTCAAGTTTTTCTATTTCTGTGTAGCCTGCGATATTAATAATTTCCATTCTGTCTCTGAGCGGGCCCGGGATTGTGGCCAAATTGTTCGCCGTTGCGATAAACAGCACTTTGGATAAATCAAAGGTTTCTTCAATATAGTGATCACTGAAGCTGCTGTTTTGCTCTGGATCAAGCACTTCAAGCATAGCGGAAGACGGGTCTCCTCTAAAATCAGATGACATTTTGTCAATTTCGTCTAATAAGAAGACCGGATTCAGCTTGCCCGCTTTTTTCATCCCTTGAATAATCCGTCCAGGCATTGCTCCGACATAGGTCCGTCTGTGTCCGCGTATCTCTGATTCGTCCCGTACTCCTCCGAGTGAGATTCTGACGAATTTGCGTCCCAAGCTTTTTGCAATTGATTTGGCTAAAGACGTTTTTCCGACACCTGGAGGTCCTGCCAAACAGAGAATCGGGCCTTTCAGAGATTTGGTCAGCTTCTGGACAGCCAAATATTCTAAAATACGTTCTTTTACTTTTTCAAGCCCGTGATGCTCTTCGTCCAAGAGACGTCCTGCTTCTTTCAAATCAAGCTTATCATCTGTTTCATCCGTCCACGGAAGAGCAACAAGCCAGTCGATATAGTTGCGGATCACGGAGCTTTCCGCAGAACTTGACGGAATTTTTTCATATCTGTTCAATTCTTTAAGCGCTGTTTCCTTCACATGCTCAGGCATGCCTGCTTCTTCGATTTTTTCCGTCAGCGTCTGAACTTCGCCAGTTTTGCCTTCTTTATCGCCAAGCTCTTTTTGGATCGCCTTCATTTGTTCTCGTAAGTAGTATTCCTTCTGCGTACGCTCCATCGAACGTTTGACGCGCTGGCCGATTTTTTTCTCAATCTCCAGCACTTCTTTTTCATTATTAATAAAATCAATGACCTTGTTCAGCCTGTCTTTGACATCAGCCGTTTCTAAAATATCCTGCTTATCCTTTAGTTTAAGGGGCAGATGAGAAGCAACGATGTCTGCCATTCTCCCCGGCTCTTCGATATCAGTAACCGCGGCGTACGTTTCGGCCGAGATTTTTTTAGAAATTTTTATGTACTGATCAAAGTGGTCTAGCAAAGTCCGCATCAATGCTTCGTCTTCTGTATCTTTTGAATCATCTTCATGAATAAGTTGAATGTCAACCGACGTGTAATCCTCGTGTTCATTGTATTTGACGATATGGGCGCGCTTGAGGCCCTCCACCAACACACGAATCGTACCGTTCGGAAGCTTCAGCATTTGCTTAATTTTTGTATAGGTGCCGACAGTGAAAATCTCGTCTTCACCAGGTTCGTCTATCGAAATATCCTGCTGAGTGGCTAAAAATATCATATGATCATGCATCATTGCCTGTTCAAGAGCCTGAACCGACTTGTCACGTCCTACATCTAAATGCAAAACCATCGTCGGGTACACTAATAAACCTCTTAAAGGGAGGAGCGGGATGCTGCGTTTTAATTCTTCTGCCATGTGACTGACACCTCCGTGACTTTAGTATGAACCATTATAATACAACTTTTTCATCCTTGTACAATAAACGGCATGGTTCCATTTTCTATAAAACAGTCTCCTCGTAGTATACCCTTTCTTTCTGATATGAAAAAGGAAAAGATGTCCTTCATGAAAAAAACCCTATTATCAAAATAGGGTTTAAACGGATTCTTTATTGATTTCAATATGAAACGGTTTTTGTTCCGTTGGCGGATTCACTAAAATTTCATCAAGCACTTCTTGGAACGTCTTCACTGCAATAATTTCGATCCCGTCAATCTGCTTTAAGATCGCCTGCTGATTTTCATATGGGATAATCACCTTTTTCGCACCGGACTGCTTGGCCGCTTTTATTTTCGGAATGACGCCTCCGATGGGTTTCACAAGACCGTTCAGGCTGATTTCGCCCGTCATCGCAACGGTATTGTCAATAGGAATTTTATGTATCGCCGAGAAAATTCCCGCCGCCATCGCAATGCCTGCTGACGGCCCATCAATCGGAATCCCTCCTGGGAAATTGATGTGAATATCATAATCAGAAGGCTTCATTCCCATTGTCCGGAGCACGGTTAATACATTTTCAACCGAACCCTTCGCCATGCTTTTTCGTCTGATTGATTTTGATTGGCTGCCGATGCTTTCTTCTTCAGCTATTCCTGTGATGTTAATTGATCCTTTATCTTGAGCCGCGGTTACACTTACTTCGATTTCCAAAAGCGATCCGCTGTTAGGCCCATAGACTGCAAGCCCATTTACAATGCCAACCTGTGGTTCAACACCGATTTTTTGCTCGTGCTTTGGAGTAAGCTGACTGGAGTGAATGACCCATTCGATATCCTCAATCGTAATGTCCTTCCGATTCTCCGTTACAGCCATCCCCGCTGCGATTTGAATCATATTGACGGCTTCCCGCCCGTTCCGCGTGTAGCTGGTCAAAAGATCTAGGCCTTCTTCGGAGATATTTTTTTCAATTTTATCCGCTGCTGTTTTGGCAACCGTTTTCAGCTCGTCCTTTTCAAGCTCGCGGAAAAAAACCTCCAAACAGCGGGACCTGATAGCTGGCGGAATTTCGTTTGGCATTCTCGTGGTCGCGCCAATCAAGCGAAAATCAGCCGGCAGCCCATTTTGAAAAATATCATGAATATGATTCGGAATTTGTGTATTTTCCTCACTGTAATACGCACTGTCTAAAAAGACTTTTCTGTCCTCAAGCACCTTCAGCATTTTATTCATTTGAATAGGATGCAGCTCCCCTATTTCATCAATAAACAGCACACCGCCATGGGCATGGGTGACAGCTCCCTGCTTCGGCTGCGGAATCCCAGCCTGTCCCATCGCTCCGGCCCCTTGGTATATCGGGTCATGGACAGAGCCGATGAGCGGATCGGCAATTCCTCTTTCATCAAAACGGGCTGTTGTCGCATCGAGTTCCACAAAGACAGCCTGCTCTTTAAACGGTGATTGTTTATGTTTTTTTGCTTCTTCCAGCACAAGCCGCGCAGCAGCCGTTTTCCCAACTCCCGGTGGCCCATAGACAATCACATGCTGAGGATTTGGCCCGCATAAAGCAGCCTTTAATGCTTTAATGCCGTCTTCCTGTCCGACGATATCTTGAAAGCTTTTGGGGCGGACCTTCTCAGATAATGGCTCGGACAAGCTGATAGCGCGCATTTTCCGAAGCTGCTCCATTTCCTTCTTTGATTCTTTATCTATCGTGACCTTTTGTGTCCTTTGATTTTTAAGCAAATTCCAAAAATACAAACCGATGATGATCCCAAAAAACAGCTGAATAAATAACGCGATCCCTGTCCAACTCATGGTGGTCCCTCCTGAAAAACAATTTATGTATCCAATTCATTCCTCTGATTGCTAGTATCTCCCATAGAAGACGGGAATAAACGTTTTTCCGGAAGAGTTGCATGCAAAAAAACCTCCTGAATGTTACCACTCAGGAGGTTTGTGCTTATCTTTATGCAGATGTTTTATCTTGGCTTACCTCAGTGCCGTCTTTTAATAAGAGGCGAGGAGGCTCTCCGTGTGTCACAGTTGCCCCGGTAATTACACATTTTTCAATGTCATCACGAGAAGGCAGCTCAAACATCACATCAAGCATGATGCCTTCAATGATAGAACGGAGTCCGCGTGCTCCAGTCTTGCGTTCAATTGCTTTTTTAGCAATTTCAGAAAGCGCTTCTTCTTCAAACTCAAGCTCAACGTTGTCAAGCTCAAGCATTTTCTTGAATTGCTTAACAAGAGCGTTTTTCGGTTTTGTTAAGATCGCAACCAATGCTTCTTCGTCAAGCTTTTCAAGGCTTGCAATAACCGGAAGACGTCCGATAAATTCAGGAATTAACCCGAAACGGAGCAAATCTTCAGGAAGCACTTTTGAAAGAAGATCTTCTTTCTCAAGATCAGCAGCTTTATTGTCGGCACCGAATCCAATCACTTTTTGGCCTAAACGGCGTTTGATGATTTGTTCGATACCATCGAAAGCTCCGCCGCAAATGAACAAAATATTTGTTGTGTCAATTTGAATGAATTCTTGATGAGGATGCTTACGTCCACCTTGAGGCGGCACGCTTGCCACTGTACCCTCAAGAATTTTAAGCAATGCCTGCTGTACACCCTCACCTGACACATCACGTGTGATAGACGGGTTTTCAGATTTTCTAGCCACTTTATCGATTTCATCAATATAGATAATGCCTTTTTCGGCTTTTTCCACATCATAATCAGCAGCTTGGATAAGCTTCAAGAGAATATTCTCTACATCTTCACCCACGTATCCAGCTTCAGTCAAAGATGTAGCGTCAGCAATCGCAAACGGCACATTTAAAATGCGAGCCAGTGTTTGCGCCAGAAGGGTTTTACCGCTTCCCGTAGGGCCGATTAATGAAATATTACTTTTTGAAAGCTCAACATCATCAACTTTGCTGTTGGAGTTAATGCGCTTATAGTGGTTATACACAGCAACAGCAAGTGATTTCTTCGCTTGATCTTGGCCGATGACATATTCATTCAAAATTTCACGAATTTCCTGAGGCTTTGGTACGTCTTTAAATTCTACTTCTTCTTCTGTTCCGAGTTCTTCCTCTACAATTTCAGTGCAGAGTTCGATACATTCGTCACATATATATACACCAGGTCCAGCTACAAGCTTACGAACCTGATCTTGTGTTTTTCCACAGAACGAGCATTTTAATTGTCCTTTTTCCTCGTTAAATTTAAACATTCTTTCACCCCTTAATCTTGTCTCACTTTTTCTTTTACCGGCAGAGCAAAAGAAAATGATTCTTGAAACGAACGAGTATGTATTGCATTTTACCATACTTTCCAAAAAGACGGTAACAATGTGTTTCTGACTTGCACATTCTATATGTATGACAAAAAACAGCCCTGCATTAACTATATTGCCCCAAGAAAAAGAGATAACTCATAATTGTACAAAACAAGGCACGAATGATTCGCGCCCTGTTTTATTAGTACTATTATTATGCACCATATTAACGGTTTTCTACAAGAAAATCAATTGCTTTGCGAACTTTTAAATCTTCTTTCATCGCGTCAGTAGAACCGATGGCTTGTTTAATATTTTCAACAGGCATGTTGTATGCTTCAGCCATTTTTGTAAGCTCAGCATCAACTTCCTCATCTGATACTTCAAGGTTTTCCGCTTTCGCAATCGCCTCAAGAGTCAGGTTAGATTTTACGCGTTTTTCAGCATCTTCTTTCATTTGCTCTTTAAGCGCAGCTTCATCTTGGCCTGAGAATTGAGTGTAAAGCTCAAGGTTCATGCCTTGCATTTGCAGACGCTGTTCGAATTCTTTCAGCATGCGGTCAAGCTCAGTGTCGACCATTGCTTGAGGCACATCGATTTCAGCATTTTCAGAAGCTTTCAGAACAAGCTCTTCACGCAATTTAGCGTCAGCTTCGTTTTCTTTTGCTTCTTCTAAACGTTTCTTTGTTTTTTCAGTTAATTCAGCAAGTGTTTCCACTTCTTCATCGATATCTTTTGCGAATTCATCGTCAAGCTCAGGAAGCTCTTTCGCTTTGATTTCGTGAATTTTCACTTTAAACACAGCTGGTTTGCCTGCAAGATCTTCAGCGTGGTACTCCTCAGGGAATGTCACTTCAACATCCTTCTCAGCACCTGCTTCAAGGCCAACTAATTGATCTTCGAAGCCAGGGATGAATGAACCAGAACCTACTTCTAGAGAGTAGTTTTCAGCTTTTCCGCCTTCGAAAGCTTCGCCGTCAACGAATCCTTCGAAATCAAGAACAACTGTGTTTCCTTCTTCAACGGCGCCTTCTTCTTTTACAACAAGCTCAGCTTGACGCTCTTGAAGGGCTTTTAGTTCGTTTTGAACATCTTCGTCAGTTACAGTTGTGTCGTCTTTTTCAATGCCTAGGCCTTTGTATTCGCCAAGCTTCACTTCAGGTTTTACTGTTACTTTCGCAGTGAAGATTAAGCTTTCGCCTTTTTCGATTTTTTCAACATCGATTTCAGGACGGTCTACAGGCTCGATTCCAGCTTCTTCAACCGCTTTAGGGTATTCTACAGGAAGAAGAATATCCAAAGCATCTTGGTAAAGAGCTTCTACGCCAAAGCGCTGTTCGAATAATCCGCGAGGAATTTTACCTTTACGGAATCCAGGAATTGAAACTTGTTTTACTACTTTTTTAAATGCATCATCAAGTGCTGTTTTAAACGTTTCAGCATCAACTTCAACCGTTAAAACGCCTTCGTTGCCTTCTTGTTTTTCCCATTTTACAGACATGTGTTTCCCTCCAAAAATCTATTCAGGTTGTGTCGGTCTTCCATTCTAAAGCAATCATTCGGCTTCGTCCAACAAAAACAAAGCTGCCAAAGATCAGAATCATTATGTATAGATGTTAATAATGAACTGCAAAGCCTGTCCAACCGTATTTCTTATAACCCGTTATACACAAATACAACCACTATATTATAACATAACACATAGCGCTTTCAACTATATGGCGCGATTTACAAATAAGAAATTTCTTCAATATCTTTTAACATTGTGCAAGCTTCATCGAGTTCTCTGTCGGTAAATTCATACATCATATGAAGTTCTTCTCTTTCAATTTCAATTCCGTGCATCTCGTAACCGACTTTATGCAGGGCAGCCGCCCAAAGGTCAGCCGACAGCAATTTCGGCTGGAACGGATATAAAACGTACAAATGTCTTCTCCACAATTCTTCTACTGCTGCATATAAGGTTGGATTTTCATTTCCAAGTGTCTCATCCAGCACCCTGAGAACACGGTGCAGAATCGGCGCGGCATCAGGCGGAACAATCTCAGACGGTTCAATTGTCAATGACTCGCCAAATTTGCTAATGTGTACAGGTTTACTGTACTCATGCTCAGCCAACAGCATGACAATCATCGTTTTGATAATCGGATGGGCTGAGGGGTCTTGGAGGATTGTTTTGAGCAATCCTGTATACTTTGCTACGTTACGGTCTTTTAAGGAATGAATGAGATTCATTTGCTCCTCAGGGCTTGCCAGCACTTTCTCGGTGTCAATTGTATCCTCGTATTCTTCGGCCCAAGCCTCGTCCTCACGATCCGGATCGGTCATTTTCCGGCTGAAATCCAGCAGCTTATAAAATTGCTCGGCGCTTTCTGCCGGCAGCTGATTTTCTTCCAAAACGGCTTCAATGGTGCTTTTGACTTCCTCGTATTTTTTGAGCTGAATTAAGATGGTCATGTACACCTGCAAAACCGTAAAATAATGGCCATAACCTTCTTTGAGCATCTTCTCGCACACGCTTTTTGCCTCTTCCAGCTCGCCCAGCTCTAAAAAGCAGATGGCCATCCCTAAGTGAAGATCGGATTCAGTATCATCATATTTCATCGCTTCTGAAAACAGTTCAAGCGCTTCTTGATACTTTTTTTCCTTTAGTGATGACATCCCTTTTTCCACAAGGCGGTCTTTCAGATGAGGAAAAGGAATAATTTTTGCGTTCTTCTTGTCATGCGTCATACCTATATTCCTTTCAGGCATTTATTTTGTTCAAGTGTATCAACACCTGTGAACAAACACAAGAAATGAAAGGTTTCATCAGGCAAAAAAAGCCGCCGGACAAATACCGGCCGCTTTTTCAGGCTTGAAGCCAAGAGCTTCTTTGTGATTCAAATTGCTTGATTTCATCCTCCAGCAGC
Source organism: Bacillus sp. SG20033 (assembly GCF_044570195.1). Taxonomy (NCBI): domain Bacteria; kingdom Bacillati; phylum Bacillota; class Bacilli; order Caryophanales; family Bacillaceae; genus Bacillus; species Bacillus sp. SG20033. The sequence continues at coordinate 2,943,363 of NZ_CP172606.1, forward strand.
AGCGTTAAGGAAATTTCATCATATCCGTTAATCAGCATCTCTTTCCAATGCGGATCAACTTCAAATGAAATTTGATTGCCTTCACTGTCATGAATCAGCTGATTTTCAAGGTCAACAGTCATTTGCAATGACTGGTTTTCATACTGGCCGACAAGCTGTTTCCAATTGTCATATGGCATGCGGATCGGAAGCATGCCGTTTTTAAAGCAGTTCTGATGGAAAATATCAGCGAATGATGGCGCAATGATAATTTTAAACCCATAATCATCAAGTGCCCACGGAGCGTGTTCACGCGATGACCCGCAGCCGAAGTTTTCTCCTGCTATTAAAATGGAAGCTCCTTGATAAACAGGCTGGTTTAATTCAAATTCAGGGTTCGGTTCACCATTCGCATCATATCTCCAGTCAAAGAATGCAAAACGCCCGTAGCCTGTTCTTTCAATCCTCTTCAAAAATTGCTTAGGAATAATCTGGTCTGTATCCACATTGATCCGATTTAATACGGCTGCTTTCCCCGTATGTGATTTCAAAGGTTCCATCTCGCGCACTCCTTACACAACTGTTTTTTCCTGATAAAACTTTCTGACATCAACGAAGTGTCCGTGAATGGCAGCCATCGCAGCCATTGCCGGGCTGACGAGATGTGTTCTTGCACCTTTTCCTTGTCTGCCCTCGAAGTTGCGGTTAGAGGTTGATGCACAGCGCTCTCCCTCAGGAACAACATCATTATTCATACTCAAACACATGCTGCAGCCTGACTCTCTCCATTCAAATCCAGCTTCCAAGAAAATCTGGTCAAGCCCTTCTTTTTCAGCCTGAAGCTTCACGCTTTGAGATCCGGGCACGACGATGGCCCTTACGCTGTCAGCTACCTTCTTCCCTTTGATCATGTCAGCAGCCTGTCGAAGGTCAGTCATGCGGGAATTCGTGCAGGAACCGATAAATACGTGCTCCACTTTAATGTCTTCAATTTTTTGGTGAGGAGTCAGTCCCATATATTCATAAGCGCGAATCGCTTCTTTTTTATCATCTTCTGCAGAAAAGCTTTCCGGCGCAGGAACTTCAGAATCGACAGGAAGAACCATTCCCGGGTTAATGCCCCATGTCACCATAGGGGAAATTTTGTTGCCGTCAAGGAAGATAGATTTATCGTAAACAGCGCCCGGGTCTGTGCGCAGCGCCCTCCATTCCTCTACGGCCTTGTCAAATTCTTCGCCTTTTGGCGTGTACTTGCGGTTTTTGCAATATTCAAACGTCACCTCGTCAGGTGCAATCAAACCTGCTCTTGCTCCTGCTTCAATTGACATGTTACAAACAGTCATTCGTTCATCCATCGTCATATTTCTGAATACTTCCCCAGTGTATTCAATGACGTAGCCTGTGCCGAATTTCACACCGTATTTGCCGATGACAGAAAGGATGACATCCTTTGCCGTTACCCCTTTTTGAAGCGTTCCATCTACGCGCACTTCAAGTGTTTTTGGACGCTGCTGCCAAAGTGTCTGTGTGGAAAGGACATGTTCAACTTCACTCGTCCCGATTCCAAATGCAAGAGCGCCGAAAGCGCCATGTGTTGATGTATGACTGTCACCGCACACAATCGTTTTCCCTGGAAGCGTTAAGCCCAGTTCAGGGCCGACGACATGGACAATCCCTTGATCCACACTGTGAAGATCGGCAAGGCGCACGCCAAATTCCTCACAGTTTCTTTCAAGCGCCGTTACCTGGCGTTTCGCAACTTCATCCTTTATCTCAAAACGATTGACAGTCGGGATGTTGTGGTCCATTGTCGCAAATGTGTTTTGGGGTCTTCTGACCTTTCTTCCCTTTTGTCTCAAGCCTTCAAATGCCTGAGGAGACGTCACCTCATGAATGAGGTGCAAATCAATATAGAGAAGATCCGGCTTTCCCTCACCATGTTTTACAATATGCTGATCCCAAATCTTTTCGATGATTGTTCGAGGCATCATCTTTTATTTCCTCCCTCTACCTAGAGCTAAGACCGCTTAACGTAAGCTGTCACACATTAGAAATTTTATTTTCACTCATGATTGCTGCCTTAACTTCCTCTGTAATGGCCTGAGTGCTGCTGAACTCTTCACCCCGTGCCAAGTCTCTTGTTCTTTTTCCGGAAGCCAAGACTTTGTTTACCGCATCTTCTACAGCTTTCGCTTCCTCTTCAAGCCCGAAAGATGTTCTCAAAAGCATTGCCGCTGACAATATGGCTGCGAACGGATTTGCCATCCCTTTACCGGCAATATCAGGCGCGGAGCCATGAACAGGTTCAAACAGATGAAGACCAGAGCTTGATAGGCTGGCTGACGGGAGCATTCCGAGCGAGCCTGTAAGCATGGACGCTTCATCGCTTAAAATATCACCGAACATATTTTCAGTCACCACGACATCAAATTGATTCGGTGCATAAATTAGCTGCATGGCCGCGTTATCCACAAGCATGTGCTCAAGCTTCACATCAGGAAACTCTTGTGCAACGTCCTCAGCCACTTCACGCCACAGCCGGCTTGATTCAAGAACATTCGCTTTATCTACAGAGGTCACTTTGCCTTTTCTGGCTGCCGCCATTTTGAAGCCCTCTCTGATCACTCGTTCAATTTCCGTTCGCTTATAAAACAGTGTATCTACTGCTTCCTGCTCACCTTCAGTGTTTACATAGCGTTTGCTCGGCTGGCCGAAATACAAGCCGCCTGTGAGCTCACGAACGATAACGAAATCAACATTATCTATATATTCTTTTTTCAAAGGCGAAGCGTCAGAAAGGCTTTCAAATACCTTCACAGGCCGCAAATTCGCAAACAAATCAAGCTGTTTTCTGATGCTGAGCAGCCCTTTTTCCGGTCTCAGTTCCGAAGGATTTTGATCCCATTTCGGTCCGCCGACAGCGCCAAGCAATATCGCGTCTGCATTTTTACAAGCAGCAACGGTTTCCTCCGGGAGGGGGTTATGATGTTCATCAATAGCCGCCCCTCCAATCAGGCCATATTCAAATTCAAATTCATGGTTAAAGCGTTCGGCAACACTTTTCAGTACGTCTGTCGCTGATTCTAATACTTCAGGGCCGATCCCGTCTCCGGGCAATAGAGCAATACGTTTCTTCAAGTTAACCGTTCTCCTTTCTTTTATGATCCGACAGCTGTGTGGTTTTTCAATCCGCTCATATTCGACTGGAAAACCAATTGACGGTTTACTGCGTTCAAATAGGCTTTCGCTGATGCTTCTAATACGTCTTGCGCTATGCCCCGCCCTGCTGATTCTTTTCCGTTCACCAAAACTCTTACATACACCTGGGCAAATGCATCTTCGCCTTTTCTGTTAGACTGAATGCGGTAGTCTAAGAGCTCCACGTCCTTATCGATGCAGCGCTCAAGCGTATTGTAGATTGCTTCCACGCTTCCAGCTCCAGTTGCAGCTTCCTGAATAAGCTCTGCGTTTTCTTGATTTTTCAAAGATAGAGTAGCCGTAGGGACCTGACTTGTTCCGTAATGTACTTGCAGAGAAAGAAATTCATACCCAATCTTGCGATCTGTTACTTTTTCTTCTAAAATAAGAGAAACAAGATCCTCATCAGTGATTTCTTTTTTCTTCTCAGTCAACTCTTTGAACATCGTAAAGAATTTATTAATCTCTTCACTGTCAAATTGGAATCCTAAAGCAGTCAGCCGGTCTTTAAATGCGTGGCGTCCGGAATGTTTACCTAGGACAAGCGCATCTGCGGTTACGCCGACAAGCTCCGGTGAAATAATTTCATAAGTCGATTTTTCTTTTAAAAAGCCGTCCTGATGGATGCCTGATTCATGAGCAAATGCATTATCTCCAACAACCGCTTTGTTGCGCGGGACAGCCATGCCTGTCAGTTTGCTTACTAAATCACTTGTTCTCTTAATCTCGTTCAGAGTAATACCTGTTTCGACTTGGTAGAAATCTTTTCTGGTATGGAGGGCTACGGCAATTTCCTCTAATGCCGCGTTTCCGGCTCTTTCACCGATCCCGTTCACAGCGCATTCGATTTGATCAGCGCCATTTTCAATCGCAGCAAGAGAGTTTGCGACTGCCATTCCCAAATCATCATGACAGTGGGCTGAAAGCTTTGCTTTGTGAATGTTCGGAACGTTTTCTTTCATATATTTAAAGATATTTCCGTATTCCGCCGGGGCCAGGTAGCCGACAGTGTCCGGAAGATTGATAACACTGGCGCCTGCGTCAATCACTTTCTCGACGATTTCTGCTAGAAACGGCAGTTCAGTGCGGCAGGCATCTTCAGCTGACCATTGCACAATCGGAAAACGTTCTTTTGCGTATTTCACCATTTCAACCGCTCTTTCAATGACTTGCTCACGTGTCATTTTCAGCTTGTGCTTCAAATGAATGTCCGATGTGGCGATAAAAACATGAATTCTCGGATGAGCACCTTCTTTTAACGCTTCCCAAGCAGCATCAATATCACCTTTTACACAACGGGCCAGACCAGTTACTGAACAATTTTTAATGGTTCTTGCGATTTCCTGAACAGCTAAAAAGTCACCTCGGGACGAAGCGGGAAATCCCGCTTCAATGATATCTGCCCCGAGTCTTTCGAGCTGCTTAGCTATGGCAAGTTTCTCCTGTGTATTCAAGTTCACTCCAGGGGACTGTTCACCATCACGAAGCGTCGTATCGAAAAAATTAATTTTGCGCAACGGAGACCACCGCTTCCTTCTTCTTGCCTTGTTTCACAAACGGCATCATTTCACGAAGCTTTCTTCCCACTACTTCGATTTGATGTTCGTTCTCGCTTGCATTGATAGCGTTGAAACGAGGACGGTTTACTTGGTTTTCGACGATCCACTCTTTTGCGAATGTACCGTTTTGGATATCTTTTAATACTTCTTTCATAGATTCTTTTACTTTAGCGTCCACAACGCGAGGGCCTGATACGAAATCTCCCCACTGTGCTGTGTCAGAGATTGAATATCTCATTCCTGCAAGTCCTTCTTCGTACATAAGGTCTACGATTAATTTCAGCTCATGAAGACACTCGAAGTATGCAAGTTCAGGCTGATAACCTGCTTCAGTTAATGTTTCAAATCCCGCTTTGACAAGTGCGCTTAATCCGCCGCAAAGAACTGCTTGCTCACCGAACAAATCTGTTTCTGTTTCTTCTTTAAATGTCGTTTCTAATACGCCCGCTCTTGCGCCGCCGATTCCTTTAGCATAAGCGAGGGCTTTGTCTCTTGCTTCTCCAGTCACATCTTGATAGATTGCGAACAATGCAGGTACGCCGGCTCCTTGCTCATATGTTCTTCTGACCAAGTGTCCCGGTCCTTTAGGCGCCACTAAGAATACATCTACATCCGCCGGAGGAACAATTTGATGGAAATGCACGTTAAATCCATGAGCGAATACTAATGATTTTCCTGCTGTCAATTCATCTTTGATTTCAGCTTCGTATACTTTTTGCTGCTGTTCATCCGGAAGCAGAACCATGATGATTTCGGCTTGGGCTGCCGCTTCTTTTACTGAAAATACTTTATGTCCGTCTTCTTGGGCTTGAGTGAAAGATTTTCCTTGTCTAACACCGACGATAACGTCTACTCCGCTTTCTTTAAGGTTCAGGGCATGTGCGTGGCCTTGCGAACCGTACCCGATAACCGCTACTGTTTTTCCAGCCAATACGTTCTCTTTGATATCACCGTTATAATATACTTTTACCATTTTAATCTCTCCCTTGTTATGTTTTATACAATAGATATTGTTTTATTGGATGACGCCTTTTGCTGAGTTCCCCTCGCAAAAGCCGTTGTACCTGTTCTCGCGATTTCTTTAATGCCATAAGGTTTTAATAACTCAATAAGCGCTTCAATTTTGTTAGATTCACCTGTCACCTGAACAACGATGCTGTCTCTGCTGACATCAACGACAGAGGCTCTAAACGGTTCTATGATTCCATTAATCTCTGTTCTCGTTGAAGGTGCGGAGACAACCTTGATTAAGGCCAGCTCCCTCTGGACAATCGATTGATTTGTGATGTCTGTGACTTTCAGCACATCAATCTGTTTGTTGAGCTGTTTTGTTAACTGTTCAACATCATTTTCTCCTTCAACATGAACGACGAAGGTGATTCTGGAAACGCCGGCTGTTTCTGTGTGTCCAACTGTAATGCTTTCAATGTTGTAATGCCTTTTTGTGAATAGACCGGTGATCCGGTTTAACACCCCGGAGCGGTTCACCACAGTCAATGTGATAATTCTTTTCAAGGTTTCACCCCCACCATTTCATGCAGCCCTTTCCCCGGAGCCACCATCGGGAATACTTTTTCTTCGCTGGCAACCCGCACGTCAATGACAACAGGTTCTCTTGATGTTAATGCCTCTTCCAGCTTTACCTTTGCTTCCGCTTCTGATGAAATTCTGATGCCTTTAATGCCGTATGCTTCGGACAATTTGACGAAGTCAGGCTGAGAAGCGAATTTAGATTCTGAATAACGTTCTTCATAGAAAATTTCCTGCCACTGTCTGACCATTCCGAGACAAGCGTTATTTAAAATCACTACCTTGACCGGAAGATTTAATTCGCGAATAACATCGAGTTCTTGAAGCGTCATTTGGAATCCGCCGTCTCCGACAACCGCGACAACAGTAGCATCTTTTTCGGCCAGCTGTGCGCCAATCGCCGCCGGAAGACCGAATCCCATCGTTCCAAGTCCGCCTGACGTGACCCATTTATCTGCTTTTTGGAACGGATAAAATTGCGCTGACCACATTTGATGCTGGCCTACATCTGTTGCGACAATGGCCTCTCCTTTTGTAAATTGATGAATATATTCAATCAATTTCTGAGGTTTAAAACCTTCTTCTTCATTATCTACATACCAGAGCGGATACTCTTCTTTCCATTCGGCGAGCTGTTTTTTCCATTCGCTTGAATCGCTTTGTTTGCCGTCTTGTTTGATCAGCTCCTGCAGGACAATTTTGCTGTCTCCGACTACAGGAATCTGTGTTTTCATGATTTTTCCGATTTCAGCTGGATCAATATCGATGTGAGCAATCTTTGCGTTTCTGGCAAAGTGTTTCAGGTTTCCTGTGACACGGTCATCAAAACGGGCGCCGATACTGATTAATAGATCACATTCATGAAGGGCCATATTGGCTGTATAAGTACCGTGCATCCCCGCCATCCCTAGGAAAAGCGGATGGTCAGCCGGGAAGCCTCCGAGTCCCAAAAGGGTGTGTGCCACAGGGATTTGCTGCTGTTCAGCATAATTTTTTAATTCTTCTGACGCTTTTCCGTGCAGTACGCCCGCACCCGCCAGGATCACCGGTTTTTTCGCACTGCTCACGGCTTCCACAAGCTTGCGGATCTGCAAATAATTCGGCTCTGTTGTCGGCTGGTATCCCGGGAGATTCATCTCATGATCGTAGCTGAATTCTCCTTCAATTGTTGCTACATCTTTCGGAATATCAATCAATACAGGTCCGGGTCTTCCAGTTGTTGCAATATGGAACGCTTCTTTAATGATGCGCGGCAGATCTTCCGGCTGGCGAACCTGGTAGCTGTGTTTTGTTACTGGCATCGTAATCCCTAAAATGTCCGCTTCCTGAAATGCATCGCTCCCGATTACAGAGGTTGCTACCTGCCCTGTAAAGACGACTAACGGCAATGAATCAATCATGGCATCAGCAAGGCCTGTAACAAGGTTTGTCGCTCCCGGTCCTGACGTGGCAATGACGACACCCGGTTTTCCGGAGACTCTTGCGTATCCCTCCGCTGCATGAATTGCTCCTTGTTCGTGACGGGGAAGGATATGTACCAACCCTGAATTGTATAGCTTATCGTAAATCGGAAGCACAGCCCCGCCCGGATAACCGAAGATCATTTCTACTTTCTCTTTTTTTAATGATTCAATCAGCATTAATGCTCCGCTCATCGTCTGTGTACATTTGGCAGATGCTGAATCTACCTGTACATTAGTCCCCATTTTAGTTCCTCCTTTTGGATTTTCATCCTTTAAAGATCATCTTTTCACTAGCTAGATAGCTGATTATTCAATAAAAAAAGCCCTTCCGCCCACAATCAGCCGCGCAGTAACTGCGATAGCTAAAAGGGGCGAAAAGGCTTTTCTTTCCGCGGTACCACCCTTGTTTACGGCCTGTTAATCGGCCGTCTCATGGATATTTCTATCCGCTTTAGTAACGAGTGAATCAAGTTCACCCGGCCAAGTCCTACTGTCATTTCAGACTGGCACTCTGAGGCGAGTTCACCTTGTAAAGCTTCGCCGGTTCTCAGCTAACCCGGTTCTCTGTGGAAAGCTTTATCAAGGCTACTTATCCTCATCTGCGCTTTTCATATTCAGCCTTCGGAACGGCTTTCCAGCTGTTCAAGAAGGTCGTTCGTTTTTCATTTTTTTAGAATCATACTGCGATGATTTTCGCTTGTGAAGCTTGCGTTTATCTTTTGTTGAACTCATATTACGCCGCTTTGGACGCAGTGTCAACAGCATTTTTTAAAATTATTAGACAATTTTGATTAATCAATCTATATTGTATACGCTTTCATTATTGGTACAAAAGGAATTGCAAATGTTAAAAGTTTTTATAATTTTTTTATTAATCTATCAAGAATACACCAGAATTATTTAATTTTATATAAACATGTAAGATTTTATAACACGCTATGATTCGTATATAGATTGAGTCTGACAGATCATCTTGCAAACCATTTCAGTCGGATAGGCACTCCTATTATTCCCCCGGCATATATTAATGGTATCTTGCAAAGAAAAGGTGATACGATGAATAAATCATTTGCAGACATGCAAGGATTCCCTGCAGGCTTTCCAAGCTTCCCAAGCTTTCCGCAGCAGTACTATCCTGCTGTCCCTTCCTTTTACCAGCAAAGCCATCAGCCATTTGGAGGCCACGGATACGGACAGCCGTTCAGCCAGGCATATAGCCCGTTGACCACTCCCTCTGCTATGTACTCCTCTTATCCATACACTTCAGATTTTTTCGGGCAGCAATTTTCAGGCACTGGCTTCAGCGGCCATAGCGGGGGTTTCAGTATTCCGGCAACACACGTCGGCGGTTTTAGCGGAACAGCCGGTGTGCATGGAGGCTTTAGATATTAAAGAAAACTGCAAGGGCCGAACAACGATTTCGGCCTCTTTTTTGCTTTCAAGCATCTTTTGAAGCTCATACATTCCAAAAAGGCTTCAATACTGTCAGATTATCTGTCTTTATAGTTGGAAACAGGATCGAATATGATTAAGATGAATGTTTGAGGAGGAATAAAATGTATATAAAACTAGATGATTTAACTGGTCATCAGGTGGTTTCACTGGTGAATGAGCATTTACATAGCATGATGCTTATGTCCCCGCCGGAAAGCATCCATGCCTTAGGTTTAGAGAAACTAAGAGGCCCTGGAATAACATTTTGGAGTGCATGGGAGGGTGATGAGCTAGCCGGTTGCGGAGCGCTAAAAGAACTGGACAGCCGGCACGGAGAAATCAAATCAATGCGAACATCTGCATCACATTTAAGAAAAGGCGTTGCCAAACAAATTCTCCAGCATATCATTGAAGAAGCTGGAAAGCGAGGCTATGAGCGGTTAAGCTTAGAAACGGGTTCAATGGCTTCATTTGAGCCGGCAAGAAAGTTGTATGAAAGCTTCGATTTTCAGTACTGTGAACCGTTTGCAGACTATGTTGAAGATCCAAACAGTGTGTTTATGACGAAGGAATTGTGAGACGGCTTTATAAGGATAGATAAGTACAGAGGAAGGTCTGTCTATCTCTTACCGTTTTCCCTTCTAAAATTTAATAGAGTAAGTCAACAAAAACCATCCAGCATTGCATTGGATGGTTTTTGGGTGGTTTATTTATATTTATTTACTTCGTACATCAAGATGTTTTTAAACACAACATAATCCTTTTTACTTTCAAAAGGCCCTTTGTTGTTGTCATGCTCATCTATTTCATAAAAGCCTGGTCCCTCTCCGGCATCACGCTGCTTGTACCATTTGAGGAATCCGTTCACTTCTTTCATAGACAGCTGATATTCTTTTTGCAAACCGTTTACCATGGTGACAACAAGAAGGGCGTCTCCGTCTTCTGCTGAGTTATCCTCAGAAGGGGTTGTTGATCCTTTGTCCTTATCTCCTGAATTGCCTTCAGAAGGGGTTGTTGATCCTTTATCCTTATCTCCCGGAGTTTCCTCTGAATCGGATGGTATGTTTAAATCTTTTAACGAAATAGATATAACTGATTTAATTTTAGCATTTGCATATCCACCAACAAAACTTGATGTCTCCTCCCTTCCACCGATGACGTAAAGCGTATCATCAATAATGGCAGAAGAATGCGCCATTCTGTATAGTGCTTTCGGATTTGTCACTGCTGTAGCTGATTGACTTTTAGGATCGTACACCTTAATTCGGTTTACACCTCCAGTCATCAGAATTTTTCCTTTGTAAGCAAGCGCAGAATAATACCCTGCTGTGAATCCTTTACCATTTTCTGCCCAGGTGTCTTTTTCTGGATCATAAACATAAACGATTTGGGGAATATAATGCGTTCCGCCAAGAATATATAGTTTATTATCAATTACTGCAGTAGAAGCTCCGGTTACATCATAATTTAATTTTTGTTTTTTCTCCCATTTCTTCGTTTCTAGATCATAACTGTAAGTCGTTGCATACGAGTTACTTGCAGAACCTACAACATAAATTTTCTTTCCAATAGCTTCTGCATAAATCTTATAGGCTGGAATCTTTCTTTCAAAAGGAAGATCATCTAATTTTTCCCACGTGTCTTTTTTTGGATCATATACTTCTATTGTGTTGACAGCTCCATCGTTTGACATTCCGCCCAAGACATAAATTTTCCCATCTACAGTAACTGATGCAGCTCCCCCCCTCGCTGTTGGCATGTCGGCTTTTCTTGTCCATTCATTTGTTTTAGGATCATAGACAAACGTTTGATTCCCATAAGTACCAGGTTTTACAGTTCCTCCACCTATCACATATATCTTTCCATCTACTACACCGCTGCTTGCACCGACACGCGGCTCAGGCAAATCTGCTCTTTCTTTCCATTCAACTGTTTCCGCACTAACTGTTTGGAGCGATTGAAACAGCGTAATAACGAATAAGAAAAAAACAACGAACCATTTTTTCAAAAGAATACACTCCTTTATTTAATTGTTTCACATAACAAATATCGGAATGACTATAAATTTTTTCATATTATTTCCGGAATATTCATTTTTCAGAAAATTCACAAAATAAAGATTTACTCTGAAAAAAACACGAATGTTTTCAATCTTGTTTATTTTAAAGAACAGCGGGAATTACAAACGACATGAACGATATCATGCAAATTCATAAAGGAGGAGATTGATATGAAAAGCATAGTAGGTGTATACGAAACTCCGCAGGAAACCATCGCAGCGATTGAAGGCTTACTCACAAAAGGCTATGATTCTGATGACATTTCTGTTGTGACAAGCCGGCGAGATACAGATTATTTGGAGTCACGTACAGGAACAGAAGTCAATCAAGCTATCGATGCACATCAGGACGAATCTGAATCTTTTTTCGATAAACTGAAAGATTATTTCACAATGGATGATACTGCTACACACAGCAAAGCATTATCCGACTTGGATATTAAAACTGATGAAATAGACAAGTATCAAGAAGATTTGGATGACGGAAAACTTCTGGTAGCCGTCGATACAGATGCAGATGTAAATGCTCCTATTGATAACGGCAATGCCCTTTCAGGCGGCTTTTCAAGCACAAATGAAATGGCGGATTATACAACGAAAGAAGAAAAAACGATGCCGCTCCGGGAAGAACAGCTGAAGGTCGATAAGGAAGACGTTCAAACCGGCGAAGTAGAGATAGGAAAAGAAGTGAAAACAGAAAAAAGAGATATGGACATTCCGGTGAGACATGATGAAATTTATGTCGAACGCCGTCCAGTGGATGAAAATAAAACAGACGCTGCTCCCGTCAACGATTCGGAAGAGATCAGAGTTCCAATCGTTGAGGAAAAGCTGGAAGTGACTAAAAAACCGGTTGTCACTGATGAAGTGGTTGTCGGCAAACGCACCGTTGAAGAAAATGAACATATTTCTGAAACTGTGAAAAAAGAAGAACCTCGTCTGAATAAAGAAGGAAAAGTTGACGGCTTGGATGATGATCCGTTAAATAACAAATGAAAATCATAGACCGACAACAAAAAACCTCAAATCCAATTAGGATTTGAGGTTTTTCTTTTGGTACGTCCCAGGAGAGATTCGAACTCCCGACCGACGGCTTAGAAGGCCGTTGCTCTATCCAGCTGAGCTACTGGGACACGTTTTGTTTTTTTGTTTTTCGCTTTAACTATCAGCGACAAGATTTATTATATATGGGATGCAATAATAAGTCAACGGTTTTTTAGAATTTTTTTCATGAGGAAGAAAATTTTCTTCCTCATGACATTTTCATAGTGTGACTCGGTTTTGCAGATCCTCAATTTCATTACCTGCTTGGTCGTAAAAACGGACTGTCGCAGCATCATTTTCTAATGTCAGTATAGCATAGCTTTCTGTCCTTCGCACCCTCGGAAGCCGGATGCTGCCTGGGTTAATCATCAGTTTGCCCCGCAGCACTTCGCTTCCCGCGATGTGCGAATGCCCGAAGCAGATAATATCCGCTCCGAGCTCCTCTGCACGATAGTATACGTTTAACAAGGTCTGTTTTATACCGTGAAGGTGGCCGTGTGTGACCAGTATTTTTCTTGAACCGGCAGTCAGTAGAAGCTCGTCCTTAAAATCGCCGGCAAAATCGCAATTGCCTTTTACAACCGCATAAGGCTCCAATGCAGGATGCCTCGTTTCAAGCTCAGAGTCCCCGCAATGAATCATGAGATCAACTTCTGCCTCATGCCGTTTCGCAATGGTTTGGAGTTCTTCTTCAAGCCCATGGCTGTCACTGATAATCAGCACGTTCATGTACAAGCTTCCTCCTTATGCCTCCAAAAGCTTAGATAGCTTTTTAAGTGCGTCAGCCCTATGGCTGATTTTATTTTTTTCATCACTTGTCAGTTCAGCCATTGTCTTATCTTTATCTTTCACGATAAAGATTGGGTCATAGCCAAAGCCATATTCTCCTCTCGGTTCTTCGGCAATATACCCTTCAACATGGCCTTCGACTGTTTTTGTTTCCTCACCGGGAATACTCACGGCCAGTGCGCAGCGGAAACGGGCGGTGCGCTGTTCTTTTTCGATACCTTTCAGCTCGCTGAGCACTTTTTCGATATTTGCCTGGTCGTCTTTCTGTTCCCCTGCATAGCGGGCTGAATAAACCCCGGGCCTGCCGCCAAGATTATCGATGGATAGACCGGAGTCGTCCGCAATCACCATTTTGTTTACTGCTTTGGCAACAGCTTCCGCTTTCAGAATGGCATTTTCTTCAAATGTATGGCCTGTTTCTTCAATTTCTTCTGTAAATCCAATTTCAGCTAAAGATTTGACATCATAGCCTCTTGGCTCAAGAATTTCTTTGAATTCCTTCACTTTTCCCGGATTATGTGTCGCAATAATTGCTTCTTTCATGATGATCAAGCCTTTCTGTCTTTATTTCAGTTCTGGCAGAGAATCACCCAGCACTTCTTTTTGCTTGTCAATCAGCTCTTGAATTCCTTTTTCCGCAAGACCCAGAAGACCGTTCAGATCCTCTCTTGAAAAAGTCGCCTCTTCCCCGGTTCCCTGCAGTTCCACAAAACGGCCGCTGCCTGTCATGATGACATTCATGTCAACTTCAGCGGAGGAATCTTCTTCATAATTTAAATCTAACAAAATTCCCTGTTCCTTATCAATTCCAACAGAGATTGCAGCAAGAAAATCAGTGATCGGATTTGTCTTGATTGTTCCTGCTTTGATCAGCTTGCCAATCGCAATCGCCATAGCAAGAAATGCGCCTGTAATGGAAGCTGTTCTAGTTCCTCCATCAGCTTGAATGACATCACAGTCAATCCAAATCGTCCGTTCACCGAGCTTTTCCAGATCTACAACAGCTCGAAGCGCGCGGCCGATCAGGCGTTGGATCTCCATTGTTCTGCCGGAAATTTTCCCCTTAGAAGATTCTCTGATTGTTCTTTGGTTTGTTGCCCGCGGCAGCATGCTGTACTCTGCTGTAATCCAGCCTTTCCCTCCGCCCCGCAAAAACGGCGGTACGCGGTCCTCAACAGACGCGTTGCAGATTACCTTAGTATTTCCCGCTGTTATTAGAACAGAACCTTCCGGATGGCTGATAAAATCCAGATCGAATGTGATTGGACGCAGCTCATCGTGTTGTCTTCCGTCATGTCTCATGTTTTACCTCCGATTGTATGTACATAAACCATTTTTGTCCCGGAATTGAATAAAGAAAGAGGCAGCCGGAACGCTAACCTCTTTCTTTCTAGTATATCAAAAATCCCAATTTAAAAACTACCCGTATTCACTTGAGATGGTCTGGAGACCGGTTCTGTGAGCTTTTCGCCTTTTTCATTTACAAGCTCTGATTTTCCGTTCACTTTAACAGAGACGCTTTTTACATCCGGCTGCTCCGTTAACGTCAGCACAATGCTGTTCAGCACTTCTGAAGAAATCATTTTCGTCTTCTCATCGGCGCTGCCGAATATAGATTGATTGAAATCCAACGTCACGCGCCCGTCTTTGATTTTCGGTTTGCTGACCAGCTTTACATCTTCACTGAAGTCTGTTAACAGCCCGCTCACCTTGCTTGGCCCTTTAGCCAATTCATTGATGGCTGCCGTGATGTCGTCTTTTTCCGAATTGTCGATTCGTTTGGTCACCGGCACGTAGTATTCACTGTCTTCGTTTTCCGCCAAGTAGTAGACTGTCAGCGGATGGGTAGCAGTGAGATCATTTACACCGGCTGTCTCCAAATTAATGCCGTCTTTGCGGCTTAAATCATCTGAGATCGGCGTCCCTCCTACAGGCATCTCCTTCAGTTCATGCCCGTTTATTCTCAGCTTCACTTTATCTATCGAACTAAATTGCGTCAGCGTCCACGTTACAGACTGAACGATTTTCTGTTCGTCTTCTTTCTTATAATTTTTGAACTCATTAGAGAAATCAGCTATCGCGGTTCCATCTTTTTTGATGTCAACGTTAACGGTGGTGTCAGCCGGCAATACAGCTCTGAAGCCATTCGGAAGAATTTCAGACACAGGCCCGCCCTGTACGAGGTATTCAAGCGCCTGCTTAGCCGTGCTCTCACTTTTAGGGAGAGGCAGCGTTTGCGCAACAACATACCCGTTTTTATCAATGAGATAAAGCTCCCTCATAACAGTAGATGAGGCTTGATCCGCTTTTGCGGTATCGCTTTTTTCACTTTCTGTTTTTTTGGCTGCTGTTGTATTTGAATTGGCACCCGCTTCATCGTTCACGAATGTAACGTCTTGAGGCGGATCAATTTCCTCGGCTGCCTTATCAGATTGAAACAAACCGCATCCGGATAAAAGCAAGGCAGAGGTGAGACAA
The DNA here is from genome assembly GCF_044570195.1 of Bacillus sp. SG20033. Classification (NCBI taxonomy): domain Bacteria; kingdom Bacillati; phylum Bacillota; class Bacilli; order Caryophanales; family Bacillaceae; genus Bacillus; species Bacillus sp. SG20033. The sequence continues at coordinate 2,958,896 of NZ_CP172606.1, forward strand.
GTGGCACCAATGACTGCAGGTCCTTTTTTCAGCATACTTTTCCCTCCTAAGGATGTTTGTACTATTATGTATACGAGCCTCTTTAGGAAATAGACCGAAGAATTCCGGCAAAACAGAAAAAAACCCGCAACATACCGTTGCGGGGAAAACTATCTTCTAATCGGTTCTTGCAGTGAGATGCATTCCACATGGCCCACCTCATGGCCAAACCAATCGTCTGCGATTTTCGCAAACTGATCACGCGCTCCTGTTGTCAAGAACTGATGATCAGGGGCATTCGCAGACTGGTTCAGCAGCCCTTTATACGAGAGAATCGTGCTGACTTCCCGGGCTGTTTCATCGCCGGACGAAATAATGTTAACGTGTTCTCCCATATATCTTTGAATGGCTTCTTTTAAAATGGGATAGTGGGTGCAGCCTAAAATCAGCGAATCAATCGATGTATCTTTTAACGGATACAGCGAGGTTTTGACAATCTCGTCTGCTGTTTTGTCGAGAAACTTCCCGCTTTCCACAAAAGGCACAAGCAGCGGGCAGGCAAGATTTTCAACCTTCAGATCAGGATTTAATGCCAAAAGCGCCTCTTCGTATGCATTGCTCTTAATCGTATTCTCTGTGCCGATGACACCGATATGCTGATTATCCGTCACTTTTATCGCTGCTCTCGCACCAGGCTGGATCACTCCGACCACCGGTATACCGACGCTTCGCTGGATGTCATCCAATGCGATCGCTGTTGCTGTGTTACAGGCGATCACGAGCATTTTGATGTGGTGGTTTTCGAGTAAATAATTCGTCAGCTCCCACGTATACTGAAGCACCTCTTCTTCAGGGCGCGGCCCATAAGGACACCGTTTCGTATCCCCGACGTAGATAATATTTTCTTTAGGTAGCTGTCTCATGATTTCCTTCGCAACGGTTAAACCGCCAACCCCGGAATCAATGACTCCTATTGGTTGTTCCAACAAAATCGCCTCATTTTCTCTTCATTTCATGCTGCAGTTTCATCAAAGATTTTTCGAAGATGGCTATTTCTTCATCTGTAAACGATTCGAACATATCACGCAGATATTCCTGTCTTTTTGTAATGACCTCTTGGATAATCCGTTCTCCTTCAGGCAGCAGATGTATCCGGACAACACGTCTGTCCGCCGGGTCCTTGACCCGCTCAACAAGCTCATTTTTTTGCATGCGGTCGATTAAGTCCGTTGTCGTGCTGCATGCCAGATACATTTTGCCCGATAATTCACCGATTGTCATATCTCCTAATTCATAAAGCCATTGCAAGCCGACAAATTGCGGCGGCGTAATCGCATATTGATTAAGGATTTCTCGTCCTTTTTGCTTAATGATCGCGGCAATGTGGCGGAGTGACTTTTCAATATCCGCAACATGCTCCAAAGGTTTTGATGTCATTTGTCCATCCCTCACTCAAGGATCTCTTACGCACAAAAGCGTTCCGTGTCTATTTTCCTTCTTTTTTGAAGAAAATGCAAGACTCGCAGGAGAGAAATAGAGGACTTTAGTCAAACAACATCAAGTAATAAAATTTATTTTATGACTTGCCTACGTTTTGCACAGCATTCCAAATTTGGTTTCGAATGTTCCAAACAAACAGCAATAACCGGCTCCTTCCTAAAAGAAGGAATACCGGCAAGGATTAAAGCTCTAGCTCACCCATTCTAAGAAGCTCAACAACGGCTTGCGAACGCCCTTTCACACCCAATTTCTGCATGGCATTTGAAATATGGTTTCGAACGGTTTTCTCACTGATAAATAGCTCGCTTGCAATCTCCTTTGTTGTCTTATCTTGAACGAGCAATTCGAACACTTCTCTTTCTCTTTTCGTTAGCAGCGGCTTCGATTGAAATTCTTTCTCCTTCAAGTATTGTAACCCTCCTTGCTAAGGTGAGAGCGAATCAGAAACGAATGGGTTTTGATATAGTCGAGATATCATATGTAAGAAGGGCGCAGGAGGTGACGTTTACAAGATAATTAGTTTATCGTGTATGAAGAAGCGTTTCTTTCTCCTCATCCGTCCAGCTGACAGCCTTGCCGCTTTCCTTTGAGACTTGAACCATCACGACTGCCCCGGTGAAGCAGGGCTCGCCTTCGAGGTTCTCTCCGAGATAGTGCAAGGTAAGAGATGAACTGCCGACTGCGCTTATTTTCACATAGATGCGCAATTCTTCATAAGGCATGACTTGGCGCAAATAATCGCATTGCTGGCTTGCCACGACTGTCATGGTCTGTTTGTTTTCACTCATCATATTCAGCTTTTTAAAATAAGAAATCCGCGCCTCCTCAAAATATATAAAAGGGGTTACATTATTCATATGCCCAAACATGTCTGTCTCGGAAAATCTTACGGATACCTCATTAACAAAAGAAAAGGATGTTTTCCATTCTTGAAACGGCATATCAATATAAGCGGGAAGCTTCATCTTTTTTCATCTCCTTATTGTTTAAAAAAACCTCTCCTATGCGGAAGAGGTTTTTTCTTCTTATACTCTGTCGCTTCCGAAGAAATTGCGGAACGCTTGTAAGTTTGTATCTCTATTCAAGGCTGCAATCGAAGTGGTAAGCGGAATCCCCTTCGGACAGGATTGAACACAGTTTTGCGAGTTGCCGCAATCTGCAAGGCCGCCTTCATCCATTAATGCTTCTAATCGTTCAGATTTATTCATGGCGCCTGTCGGATGTGCGTTAAACAGGCGGACTTGCGACATCGGTGCAGGCCCCATGAACTTCGATTTGCTGTTCACATTCGGGCAAGCTTCGAGGCAGACGCCGCATGTCATGCATTTTGATAATTCATATGCCCATTGACGGCGTTTTTCCGGCATTCTCGGCCCCGGTCCTAAATCGTACGTACCGTCAATCGGTATCCATGCTTTTACTTTTTTCAATGAATCAAACATTCTGCTGCGATCAACCTGCAAATCACGAACGACTGGGAATGTTTTCATTGGTTTTAAACGGATCGGCTGTTCAAGCTGGTCGATAAGCGCCGTACAAGACTGGCGGGGTTTTCCGTTTATGACCATTGAACATGCGCCGCATACTTCCTCAAGACAGTTCATATCCCATGTGACAGGGGTTGTCTTCTCACCTTTGACATTAACCGGATTCCGGCGGATTTCCATCAGAGCGGAAATGACGTTCAGATTCGGGCGGTATGGAATCTCAAATTCTTCATCGTAAGGCGTGCTGTCGGCTGTATCTTGACGTGTGATAATAAATCGTATGGTTTTTTGTTCACTCATGATTATTTCGCCACCTTCTTCTTCGAGTAATCCCGTTTCCGAGGCGTTATCAGTGATACATCGACATCCTGATACTCAAATTCCGGCGCTTCATACGGGCTTACATGTTTAGCCATTGTTGTTTTGAGCCATTCATCATCATTACGTTCAGGATAATCCGGTTTATAATGGGCGCCCCGGCTTTCATTACGATTGTATGCGCCAAGGGTAATCACCCTAGCAAGCTGAAGCATGTTTGAGAACTGGCGTGTGAACATCGCTCCCTGGTTGCTCCATTTTGTCGTGTCATTGATGTTGATCTTTTTGAAGCGCTCCATTAACTCCTGAATTTTGTCATCCGTTTTCAAAAGCTTGTCATTATGGCGGACAACCGTTACGTTCGCCGTCATCCACTCACCGAGCTCTTTGTGAAGAACATAGGCATTTTCGGTTCCGTCCATACTCATAATATCAGCCCATTTTTCTTCTTCTTTCTTAACATGAGCGTCGAATAAAGATGAAGACATGTCTTCCGCTGAAGATTCTAAGCCGTTTACATATTTCACCGCATTCGGACCGGCCACCATGCCTCCGTAAATCGCAGACAGCAGGGAGTTCGCTCCCAAGCGGTTGCCGCCGTGCATAGAATAATCACATTCCCCAGCCGCAAACAGTCCAGGGATATTTGTCATTTGATCGTAATCCACCCATAAACCGCCCATAGAATAATGGACCGCCGGGAAGATTTTCATTGGGAGCTTACGCGGGTCGTCTCCCATGAATTTCTCATAAATCTCAATGATGCCGCCAAGCTTAATATCAAGCTCTTTCGGATCTTTATGAGACAGATCGAGATATACCATGTTTTCACCGTTAATGCCGAGCTTCTGGTTCACACACACATCAAATATTTCGCGTGTCGCAATATCACGCGGCACCAGGTTTCCGTATGCCGGATATTTTTCCTCTAGGAAATACCATGGTTTGCCGTCTTTATATGTCCACACGCGACCGCCTTCACCACGCGCTGATTCACTCATCAGTCTTAATTTGTCATCGCCCGGTATGGCTGTCGGGTGGATTTGAATGAATTCTCCGTTTGCATAATACGCTCCCTGCTGATAAACGATTGATGCAGCAGATCCTGTATTAATCATGGAGTTCGTTGATTTTCCAAAGATGATTCCCGGTCCGCCCGTCGCCATAATGACAGCGTCTGAACGGAAGGATTCAATTTGCATGTTTGTCAGGTTTTGTGCAACAATTCCACGGCAGGTTCTGTCATCATCTAAAACAGCGCCAAGGAATTCCCAGCCTTCGTATTTTGTGACCAGACCCGCAACTTCGTATCTGCGCACTTGCTCGTCCAGTGCGTAAAGCAGCTGCTGTCCCGTCGTCGCACCAGCATAAGCAGTTCTGTGGTGCTGTGTACCCCCGAATCGGCGGAAATCAAGCAGGCCTTCAGGCGTCCGGTTAAACATGACGCCCATCCGGTCTAATAAGTGGATGATTGAAGGCGCCGCTTCACACATCGCCTTGACCGGCGGCTGGTTGGCAAGAAAGTCTCCCCCGTATACCGTGTCATCAAAATGTTCCCACGGAGAGTCACCTTCCCCTTTTGTATTGACCGCTCCGTTTATGCCGCCTTGCGCACAAACCGAATGAGAACGTTTGACAGGAACGATGGAAAACAGCTTAACCGCCATTCCTGATTCCGCTGCTTTAATTGTCGCCATGAGGCCGGCAAGACCCCCGCCGACTACGATAATGCTTGATTGACTCATGATAGCCCCTCTCCCTCTAGTAATCTAGTACTCTTAAACAAATGCGAAAATCGCTTTTAAGCCTACGTATGACAGTGCAACAAAAATAATCAGCGTAACGTATGTCGAAATTCTTTGAGAACGAGGCGTTACCGTGATGCCCCATGTAACAGCGAAAGACCATAAACCGTTCGAGAAGTGGAAAATTGTTGATAAAACACCGACAATGTAAAAACCAAGCATAGCCGGAGAGCTCAAAATATTCGCCATCATGTCGAAATTGACCTCAGCGCCCATTTGTGCGGCAATGCGGGTTTCCCACACGTGCCAGCTGACGAAAATGAGGGTGATGATACCGGTTACACGCTGCAGGACGAATAGCCAGTTTCTCATGTAGCTGTATTGACCTGCGTTATTTTTCGCAGTAAACGCTATGTACACACCATAAACTGCATGATAAATTAATGGTAAGAAGATAATAAAAATTTCCAAGGCATACCTGAAAGGCAGACTATCCATAAAATGAGCAGCGCTATTGAATGCTTCAGCGCCCCTTGCGGCAAACTGGTTGACGACTAAATGCTGAATAAGAAAGATGCCGACCGGTATGACGCCAAGCAAGGAATGCAATCTTCGAAAATAAAACTCTCTGTTCCCAGACATTACTTTACCCCCTGTTTGATAAGTGCGAAATGTGCTAAATCTCTTCCCCCACTTCTTTCAATTGTAAGCACTTTATTAAGATTTATTGACAATTTCATTTTACTCCTCCCTCAAAAGGGCGTCAAGAAAACGCGTACATAAATTATAATTTTCCGAATTGATTAGTTGATTGAAAAATTTTATTTTATCAATATATATTTCTTGCTTAATTTTTCATAAGAATTACAGGATCATTCTGTAATCCTCCCCCCTGTTTAAGCTATAATATACGCAGGAGAGAGGGGAGACAGATATGAAGTCTAAATTTGAAGCATCTATTGACAACCTAAAAGAAATTGAAATGAACGCCTATGCCTACGAACTAATACGAGAGATCGTTCTCCCAGATATGCTTGGCCAAGATTACTCTTCCATGATGTATTGGGCAGGAAAACATCTCGCCCGTAAGTTTCCTCTTGAATCATGGGAGGAATTTCCGGCCTTCTTTGAAGAAGCGGGCTGGGGAACCCTCACCAACGTAAGCGCTAAAAAACAGGAGCTTGAATTTGAACTTGAAGGGCCGATCATTTCCAACCGGCTTAAACATCAGAAAGAACCTTGCTTTCAGCTGGAGGCTGGTTTTATCGCTGAACAAATTCAATTGATGAATGATCAGATTGCCGAATCATATGAACAAGTGAAAAAGAGAGCCGATAAAGTGGTTCTGACTGTGAAATGGGATATGAAAGACCCAGTGTAATCAAAAAGGCGGTGACTGCATAGTCCCGCCTTTTTGATTGTCATTACACAGCTGAAGGGTGTTTTGAAAGCTCAAATGCATCGTGAAGCGACTCGACTGCTTTCACCATGTCATTTTCGCTTACGACTGTTGACACTTTGATTTCAGATGTGCTGACCATTTTGATTAAAATGTTTTTTTGCGCCAGTACAGCAAACATTTCAGCCGCTACACCGGGATTTGAGACCATGCCGGATCCAACAATGGATACTTTAGCCAATTTGCTTTCTGTCTCGATTTTCTCAAATTCCAGCGCGTCTTTATACTCTTCAAGCACCGCAACGGTTTGGTCTGCATCTTCTGTTTTGACAGAGAAGGAAATTCCAGTCTTGTCCTCGGCCTGCGTTTGGATAATGATATCCACGTTTATGTTTCTTTTGGCAAGTGTCGTAAAAATAGTAGACAAAGTTGTCAGGCCGCTAGTCAGCCCGTAAATGGTTACTCTTGTGATTTGATCTTCAAATGCAATGCCTCTGACAATTAAATTCTGTTCCATGGATGATTCCTCCTCAATTAATGTTCCCGCTTCGGTTTCTGTACTTGAACGCACTTCTAACGGCACTTGGTAATTTTTCGCGAACTCAACTGCTCTCGGATGAAGAACGCCGGCGCCTAAATTGGCAAGCTCAAGCATTTCATCGTATGAGATGCCCGCAAGTTTTCTCGCTGATTTCACATAGCGCGGATCGGTTGTAAACACACCTGGCACGTCTGTGTATATGTCACATTTATCAGCTTTTAAAGCGGCAGCCAAAGCAACTGCTGTTGTATCTGAACCGCCCCGGCCCAATGTCGTAATTTCACAATCCTCTGTCATGCCTTGGAAGCCTGCAACAATGACAATTTTTCCTTTTTCAAGCTGGTCTGCTAAAACCGAAGTGTCGATATCTGTAATTCTGGCGTTTCCGTGAATGGCCTCCGTACGGATTCCCGCCTGCCAGCCAGTATAAGACACAGCGTCATAGCCTTTTTCCTGCAATGCCATTGAAAGGAGTGAAATCGTGACCTGCTCGCCTGTCGCCAGCAGCATATCCATTTCGCGTTTGCTCGGCTGGTCAGAAATAGCTTTTGCAAGGCTGACCAATTCGTCAGTGGATTTTCCCATTGCTGAAACGACGACAACGACTTGATGGCCTTTCTGTTTTTCTGCAATTGCGCGGTTTGCCGCATTTTGAATTTTTTCGACTGAGCCGACGGAAGTGCCTCCGAATTTTTGTACAATAAGACCCATGTATTACCACCCTTTACATTTTGGTTCGTGCGGGTGAGGAGAAAGAGCGCTTTGTCCACAATAAAAAAAGCAATGAGAGGAATACTCTCATTGCTTATCAATTAATCATCATAAATGATTATGAACAACGAGATAGCCCTCCAAGAAAATGATTTCTTGACAGCCTTACATTTATTCAATGCACGGCCAGCAAATAATACCGATGGGGTTTTATTTGCTTCGGCGACGCTCCCCTTTCAGCCTTTTTCACAGAATCCATCTTTCTCCAAAGGCATACTCTTGAAGTTCGCACCTCTATCTTCACCATATAACACGATCTAACTATGAAATTAGTTCACATTTTATCAGATCTTATTTAAAAGGACAACATTATTTTTGCAATTTGTCGTAAAGGAGCTGAGCCGCCGCTGCGGGAACACCGGCTTTTTTGATGTCCTCAAGGCTTGCTTCCTTCATTTTTTTAACGGAACCGAAATGCTTTAACAGCATTTTCTTTCTTTTCTCTCCGATACCCGGGATGTCGTCCAAAACGGATTGAAACGCGCTTTTTCCGCGGATTTGCCTGTGAAAACTGATTGCAAAACGGTGCACCTCGTCCTGAATGCGCTGCAGGAGGTAAAATTCCTGGCTGTTTCGTTCCAGATACACCACCTCCAGCGGATCACCGATCAGTAAATTTGAGGTTCTGTGTTTTTCATCTTTCGCTAAACCGGCGATCGGGATATCCAAGCCGAGTTCATTTTCAATGACATCCCTTGCTGCGTTGATCTGCCCTTTTCCTCCGTCAATGATGATCAGATCGGGCAGCGGCAGATTCTCACGAAGCACTCTCGTATAGCGTCTTCTGACAACCTCTCTCATAGAACCGTAATCATCCGGCCCTGTAACGGTTTTGATTTTATATTTGCGGTATTCCTTTTTGTATGGTTTGCCGTCGATAAACACAATCATCGCGGAAACCGGGTTTGTCCCCTGTATGTTTGAGTTATCAAACGCTTCAATTCTGTGCGGCGTATAAATATTTAATGCCTCACCTAGTTTCTGCACAGCCCCGATTGAACGCTCCTCGTCGCGTTCGATTAAAGAGAATTTTTCTTTCAATGCGATTTTCGCATTTTTATGGGCAAGCATGAGCAGTTCTTTTTTCGGGCCTTTCTTCGGCTGGTGAACGTTTGTTTCCAGCAGCTGCTCGATCATGGATTGATCTACGCTGTCCGGAACTAAAATCTCTTTCGGAAGGAAGTGGTTGTTTTTTGAATAAAACTGCCCGATGAACGTGAGGAACTCTTCATCTGCTTCCTGATAAAGCGGGAACATGCTGACATCGCGTTCAATGAGCTTCCCTTGGCGGATGAAAAAGACCTGCACGCACATCCAGCCCTTATCGTACGCGTACGCGAATACATCACGGTCGACTAGATCGTTCATCGTCATTTTTTGTTTTTCCATCGTTGATTCAATATGGGCAATTTGGTCACGAAGCTCTTTTGCTCGTTCAAACTCAAGATTCTCAGCAGCTTCATGCATTTTCTCTTCAAGCTCTTTTTTGACCTCATTATAGCCGCCCCTTAAGAAACGTGTAATGCTTTCAACCAGCTCTCTGTTCGTCTCTTCGGAAATATCCTTTACGCACGGAGCGAGGCATTGGCCCAGATGATAGTAAAGGCACACTCTGTCCGGGAGCTTGGAGCATTTTCTGAGAGGATACAGACGGTCGAGCAGTTTTTTTGTTTCCCTTGCTGCCTGTACATTCGGATACGGCCCGAAATAGCGCCCTTTGTCTTTTTTGACATTGCGGGTGACAATCAGCCTTGGGTGGCGTTCATGGGTGAGTTTTATGAAAGGATAGGTTTTGTCGTCTTTGAGCATGACGTTGTATTTCGGATCATGCTTTTTGATCAGATTCATTTCTAAAATAAGCGCTTCAAGATTGGAGGACGTCACGATATATTCAAAATCCTCGATTTCCGTCACAAGCCTTTGGGTTTTCGCGTCGTGAGAACCGGTGAAGTAGGAGCGCACTCTGTTTTTCAGCACTTTTGCTTTCCCTACGTAGATCACAGTCTGCTGCCGGTCCTTCATGAGATAACAACCCGGTTGATCAGGAAGGAGGGCGAGTTTTTCTTTCAGTTGTTTGTTCATATGTTACCCTTCCTTATGTTTAATCCTTTATTTCCAGTTTAACACGAACGTTTGTTTTTCTCTATGGTTCACAATTGGCGAATAAAAAAAGCGATCCCTCAATCGGAATCGCTCTGGCATGTAAGCAGCGGAAAATTAAAGATGTTTGTTTACAAGCTCTTGAAGCGCTTCTTTTGGTTTGAAGCCGACTGAAGTTTCAACTACTTCGCCGTCTTTTAACACAAGAAGAGTCGGGATGCTCATAACGCCGTATTTTCCGGCAGTTTCTTGGTTTTCGTCTACATCGATTTTTACGATTTTCAGTTTGTCTCCCATTTCTTGATCCAATTCTTCAAGAACAGGTGCAATCATTTTACAAGGTCCGCACCAAGGAGCCCAGAAGTCTGCCAGTACGACGCCTTCGCTTGTTTCAGCTGAGAAAGATTGATCAGTTGCTTTTACGATAGCCATTATTGAATTCCTCCAATGTGAAATGATGATTTTTAGTATAGCATCTCCCATTCGTTCACGCTATTTTAATGCTTACAAATTATTTTTTCCTGATCACAGCCGGTTTACTCATTTTTATATGGTTGAATGGGATATGCTCTTTTTTTAAAACACAAATCTGATAATGGCCCCGATCACTACAATTGCCCCAATAATCATTAAAATGGTACGAAGCATAAGATCACATCTCCTCTTCACTGTCATGTACTTTACCATGCCCTGCCGGAGCTGTTTTAAAACCTGAAAAAGAGCGCCGGCATGAAGCTCCGGCGCTCTTGCGCGATTAAGAATCAGCACGCAGCGTAAGTAAGACGACTGACATTGGCGGGAGTTTTACTTTCAGTTTGTTTTTGCTGAGCGTGTATTGTCTGAAGGATTCCGGTTTGACATGATGAGGATCGTCAAACGTGTTATGCGCATTCATTTTTTCTGCCGTAAGAATGACTCCGGAATGGTCCGCTGCCTTGTGTAGGCCCCTCAGCTCGATTTCCGCCTCTGCTTTGTTTTGGTGATCGATGTTGCAAATTGTGATATTGATATCGCCTTCAGCTTGTTTCGACGCTGAAATGCTGATTTGCGGAAGCGTTTCACCGTTCCATTCATAGTCGGCAGACATTGTCTCTGTGGCTAAAAGAGAAGCGTCCTGATGCACCTTAAACATATTGAATACATGGTACGTCGGTGTCAAAAGCATCCGCTCTCCCTCAGTCAAAATCATCGCTTGAAGAACATTTACTGTTTGGGCGATGTTGGCCATTTGCACCCGGCGGCAATGCTGATGGAAAATGTGGAAATGAGAAGCCGCCACCAGTGCATCACGAATGGTGTTTTGCTGATATAAGAAACCGGGATTCGTGCCTGGCTCGGGATCAAACCACGTGCCCCATTCATCAATAATCAGCCCGACCCGCTGCTCCGGATCGTACCGGTCCATAATCGTGCCGTGTTTTTGAATCAATTCATCGATGTATTTGGCTTTTTTCATCGTAATAAACCATTCATCTTCCGTGAATTCTGTGGCTGATCCTTTGCCCTTCCAGAAATCCCCCGGAATCGTGTAATAATGAAGACTCAACCCGTCCATCAGGCCAGCAGCTTTTTTCATAAGCACGTCCGTCCAATTAAAATCATCCACATTTGCGCCGCCTGCAATTTTATAAATGTCATTCCCGCTGTAATTGCGGACATAAGTCTGAAAACGCCGGTACAGATCTGCGTAGTATTCGGGATGCATGTTGCCGCCGCAGCCCCAGTTTTCATTGCCCACGCCGAAATATTTCAGCTTCCAAGGCTCTTCTCTTCCATTTTGCTTTCTCCAGTCTGACATCGGCGTGCCTTCTTCAAATGTCATATACTCAATCCACTCCGACATTTCCTGAACGGTTCCGCTTCCGACATTGCCGCAAATATATGGCTCGCATTCAAGCAGCTCGCAAAGCATCATAAATTCATGCGTTCCGAATTCATTTGATTCAATTGTACCGCCCCAGTGAGTGTTCAGCATTGTCTTACGGTCACCGACACCGTTTGCCCAATGGTATTCGTCCGCAAAACACCCGCCCGGCCACCTGAGGACAGGAATGTGCAGCTGTTTGAGCGCCTCCAGCACGTCCTTTCGTATCCCGTTGATATTGGGGATGTCTGAGTCCGTTCCGACCCAGATCCCCTCATAAATCCCTCTTCCTAAATGCTCAGCAAAATGACCGTATATATTTTTGTTAATGGTTCCTTTTGCGATATCTGTTTGAATCACTGCTTGATGTTCAGACATGCCTCTGATCATTCCTTTCATACGAATATGAAAAGCACCACAGTCAAATATGTGATCTGTCGTTTGCCTGAGGAGTCAGCATGAATGTAAGCGCTTTTAAAGTAACCATATTATATATGTTCGTACATGTCAACGACATTTTCTATTGTTTTTATATTTGTACGTATATATTTATAAATATGAAAAAACCCGGACTTTTAAAGTCCGGGATTTCCTTTATGAGTGTATATTCAGCTGTTTGAATTCCTCAGTTAATAACGGGACAACTTCAAATAAATCACCGACGATGCCGTAATCCGCTATTTTAAAGATATCGGCTTCGGGGTCTTTATTGATGGCGACGATCACCTTGCTGTTTGACATGCCGGCCAAATGCTGGATGGCGCCGGAAATGCCGCATGCAATGTACAAATCCGGAGTGACGACTTTCCCGGTCTGCCCGATTTGGAGAGCGTAATCGCAATAATCAGCGTCACATGCCCCGCGAGAAGCCCCGACTGCGGCCCCTAGCACCTCTGCAAGCTCCTGCAGAGGCTGAAATCCCTCCTTGCTTTTGACTCCTCGGCCGCCCGCAACGATAATTTTTGCTTCGGAGAGATCAACGCCGTCAGCTGTTTTTTTCACGACCTCTTGGATAACAGTGCGGAGGTCAGTAAGAGAAACATCAATGCTTTTGATGCTCCCCGATCTGCTGGTGTCTTTTTCTGAAGCTTGAATGTTATTGGGGCGAATTGTTGCAAAGATCATCGGATCGGTTGAAATGACGCGTTCAAAAGCTTTCCCCGAGTAAATCGGCCGTGTGAACACAACATTCCCTCCGGTAACGCTTACATCTATAGCATCAGAAATTAAGCCTGTTTGCAGCCGGGCAGCAAGCTTCGGTGAAAGATCCTTGCCCATTGCCGTATGCCCGAAGATGACTGAATCAGGATTTTCTTGCTCGATAACACCTCTCATGACCTGGCTGTACCCGTCTGCCGTGTATGTTTTCAGCTTCGGGTCCTCAGCGGTAAGAACTTTATCTGCTCCGTAATGAATAAGCTCTTGTGCAATGCTTTGTACATTTTCACCGATGAGAACACCGATGACTTCCCCATCTCCTGAAATGGTTCTTCCTGCAGCTATTGCTTCAAAGGTGACATTCCGCAATTCCCCATCGCGTATTTCTCCAAGCACGATCACTTTTTTTCCCATTCTAACATCCCCCTGTTTCTTTGAATGTCCAAGCTTTAAATGACTTTAGCTTCGCTGCGGAGCAATGAAACAAGCTCTTTTGCCTGTTCAGCAGGCTCACCTTGGAGAAGCTTCCCAGCTTCTTTTTTCGGCGGCAGAAAACGTTCAATGGTTTTCAGCTTTGGTTCGGCATCCTCTTCGTCCAGGTCAAGATCATCAAGTTCAAGCTCTTCAAGCGGCTTTTTCTTAGCCTTCATAATTCCCGGAAGCGATGGATAGCGCGGCTCGTTTAAGCCCTGCTGAGCTGTGACAAGCAATGGGAGCGTCGTTTTGATTTTTTCAACATCCCCTTCGACGTCCCTTTCTGCTTCTGCATCAGTGCCGTTGATTTCGAGTTTGGTGATCGTAGTGATACACGGAATGTCCAGTAGCTCGGCAAGCCGAGGCGCCACTTGTCCTGATCCTCCGTCAATGGCAACATTTCCGCCGAGAATCAAATCAAACTCCTGATCCTTCATATAGTGGTATAAAACTTGAGAAATGGAATATTGGTCGGGTTCTTCAAGATCATCTTCTATGTTGATTAAAACAGCTTGGTCACAACCCATGGCAAGCGCCGTACGCAATTCTTTCTCCGCTTCTTCACCGCCGACCGTGACAGCGGTGATCGTGCCGCCATGCTTTTCCTTCAGCTGGATGGCTTCTTCTATCGCGTACTCATCATATGGATTAATGATCCATTCCGCTCCGTCATCCTGAATCTTTCCTGTTTCAATGACGATTTTTTCTTCTGTGTCAAACGTCCGTTTCATCAGTACAAATAGATTCATGATCATATCCCCTTTTATTCGCCTTTGAACTGAGGCTTTCTTTTTTCGAGAAATGCCTGGATGCCTTCCTTGGCGTCCTCTGACTCAAATGCTTCCCCAAATCGCTTTGCTTCAAGCTTTAAGCTGCCTTCATAGGAATACACCTTGTTGGAATAAAGAAGTTCAAGCAAAGATGCCAGCGTTTGCGGGCTTTTCTCTGCAAACTTAGCGGCAAGTGCTTTTGCTTTTTCAATCACTTCTGCCTCATCTTTCGCTCCAATTGAGACAAGTCCGAGATCAAGCGCTTCTTTTCCGGATATCGGTTCTCCTGATCCGATGAGCTCCAGTGCTTTGGCTGTACCGACATATCTCGGAAGGCGCTGTGTCCCCGCAAAACCTGGAATGATACCGAGATTAAGCTCCGGGAGCCCCAGCTTAGCATCTTCTGCCGCGATTCTGATGTGACAGGCCATCGCAAGCTCCAGCCCGCCTCCGAGAGCAGCGCCGTGAATCGCTGCGATAATCGGTTTTGGGAAACTTTCAATTCTCTCCATTAACTGCTGGCCGCGCTCAGCGAGCAATGAGGAATCCTCATTGCCTTTAAACGATGTAAATTCTTTAATATCAGCGCCGGCTGAGAAAAATCTTCCCTCTCCGTGAATGATAATGCTTCGTACGCCTGCATCTGTCTCACATTGATCAAGACAGGAAGACAGCTCTTCTAATATCCTGCTTGAAAGCGCGTTTGCCGGCGGATTGTGAATCGTCAAGACTGCCACAAATTGATCAACCGCAAGTGAAATTGCATTCATAGGACAGAACTCCTTTACTTATTGTGAATTCCGGATACCAATAATTCTAAAACGCTGTTTGAAAGCGCAACGAGATCGTACTTTTGGTCATTCATCACCCAAGTTGTCACAGTTTCGTCAATCGTTCCAAAAATCATCTGCCGGGCGAGGCGGACATCGAGGCCTTCTTTTATTTCGCCTGATTGTATACCTTCCGTCAAAATGCCATCCAAAATATTTAAGTAGCCTTTTAATATTTCGTTGATTTTTTGGCGCAGCTCCAAGTTGGATTGGCGGAGCTCAAGCTGCGTGACAATCGCGAGATTATGGTCACCCGCTAAAAGGGAAAAATGCTTTGAAATCACAAGCGCCAATTTCTCTTTCGCTGTTGCTTTTTCTTTAATGTCCTCTTCCATCCGCTCAATAAATTGACCCATTTTTTCTTTGAAAAGAGAAATTAAAATATCTTCTTTGTTTTTAAAATAGAGATAGATGGTGCCGTCCGCTACCCCGGCTTGTTTGGCAATTTTGGATACCTGTGACTGGTGGTAGCCGTTTTCTGCAATGACTTCTACTGCTGCATCAATAATCTGCATATACTTTGGCCGTTTTTGCTTCAATGTTCATCGTTCCTTCCTATAGAAATGAATGACTATTCATTCATAATTTCATGATAAGAAGGATTTTCAGGTTTGTCAAGTTTATTCATAGACGTTCTCTTTTTTTATTTGATATGATGATTTTCGGTTTCTTCTTCAAGTAAACGCCTTCTTAAAATTTTTCCCACCGCCGTTTTCGGCAACTCCTTTCTGAACTCATAGGCTTTGGGCACCTTATAGGGAGCTAGACGTGATCTCGCAAAAGCGTCCAGTTCTTCTGCATCGGCTTTTGCGCCTTTCTTTAATACGACAAATGCTTTTACTGTTTCTCCTCTGTAGGAATCGGGAACGCCTGCGACAACAATTTCCTGGATGGCTTCATGTTCATAAAGCGCTTCTTCTACCTCACGCGGGTAAATATTGTAACCGCCGGCAATGATGATATCCTTCTTCCTGTCAGCAATATAGAAAAAGCCTTCTTCATCCATATAGCCCATGTCCCCGGTGAACAGCCAGCCATCTCTCAGCACTGCGGCGGTTTCCTCTGGTTTATTCCAGTATCCTTTCATGACTTGCGGACCTTTTACAATGATTTCTCCATGCTCATACGGAGCGGCAAGCTCACCCGTCTCTTCAGAATAGATCGCAGCGTCCGTACTCGGCCAAGGACAGCCGATACTGCCCGGCTTGTTTTTTCCCCAGATAAAGTTGGCGTGCGTCACTGGGGATGCCTCAGACAAACCATAGCCTTCCACAAGCTTTCCGCCAGTCACCTTTTCAAATTTCTGCTTTACCTCCACGGGGAGCGCGGCTGATCCGCTAAGACAGCTTTTAATGGATGACAGATCATAATGCTGCAATTCAGGGTGATGCAAAAGGCCAATGTAAATTGTCGGTGCGCCAGGAAAGAGCGTCGGTTTGTGTTTGTCGATGATTTTCAGTGTTTCGAGCGGATCAAACTTAGGAAGAAGAATCATTTCGAAGCCTAGTTTAATCGAATAGTTCATGACTGCCGTCAGTCCGTAGACATGAAAAAATGGAACGATGCCCAGCACTTTTTCAGCGCCTTCTTTCACGTCATACATCCAAGCGGCGCACATTTCAGTATTTGCCAAAATATTTTGGTGCGTGAGCATGACCCCTTTTGGAGCTCCGGTTGTTCCTCCGGTATACTGGAGGACAGCGATATCATGCTCAGGATCGATCTTCGGGATTGTCAGGAGTTCAGTTTTTTCCTGCTTCATACTGGAAGCGAACGTGTGAATGTTAGCTGTTTTGTCAAAGTCGATATGCACTTTTTGTTTTTGCGTCAGCGGGTAAAGAATATTTTTCGGAAAAGGCAAATAGTCTTTTACGCTGGTTATCAAAATCTGGTCGACTATTGATAACGTTTTCATTTTTATTGCCTTCGGGAAAAGCAAATCTAAGGTGATGATCACACTTACCTGAGCATCTCTAAGCTGGTATTCAAGCTCATGCTCGGTATAAAGCGGATTCGTCTGCACCACGATGCCACCGGCAAACAAGACGCCATAATAAGAAATCACTGTTTGCGGGCAATTGGGCAGCATAACAGCCACTCTGTCTCCTTTTTGCAGGCCATTGCACTGCAAAAAAGCTGCAAGTTTAAGAGCATCCGTCAGAATGTCATGAAAGGTGAGTTTTTTTCCATAAAACGATATTGCGGTTTTATCAGGGAATCGTGCGGCGGAGTCTGTCAGGATGGATTGCAGGGTTTTATTCGGCAACGGAAGCTCATGCGGGATATCGTTGGGATACTCGGCAAGCCACGGCTTTTGAGACTGCATAAAACCTCCCCTTTCGATTTTAGAGATCCACCCTATCATTATAGCAGATGGACGGCAAAAAAAAGAAAAAGAAAGGTAAATCTTTCTTTTTCTCATAATATGAACAGATATATAAGACCAATTAACAAAAAGATTCCCGCCGCGGCGAGCAGTACTTTTGCAAGCTTTTCCATCTATTCTCCGTCCCCTTATATTCCGGCTGCCACCACAAATGAAAGCCCGACAGAAATGACAAATGAAATAAAGCCGACAGCCCGGTTATCATTTTCGATTTCCTGATCAATTTTAAACCGCGGAGTCAAAAACTCAAAAATAAAGTAGCTGATCAGAAGCATAACAAACCCGTAAACGCCCCAGCCGATCATTTGCAGCAGCGAATTATGCTGGGAGATGGAATGCTGAAATACGTTTGCGATCCCCAAAATTTTTCCGCCGGTCGCCATTGCCACCGCAAGATTTCCTTTTTGAATCTCTTCCCAGTTTTTATAAGCCGTCACCAGCTCAAACACAGTCAAAAAGAGGACGAGGCAGAGAACCGCGACACTGTAATATGCCGCGATTTCCACAAGCTCGTTTTCCCAAAAATCACTCATGGCCATACTCCCTTTTATTTTAGTTCAACAACCGTAACGCCTGATCCTCCCTCACCTGCTTCACCGAAACGGGAACTTTTGACGCTGCGGTGGTTTTTCAGAAGATCCTGTACGCCTTTTCTTAAAGCGCCGGTTCCTTTTCCGTGGATGATTGACACTCTTGGATATCCGGCTAACACCGCATCATCCAAGTATTTTTCAACCCGGCTGAGGGCATTTTCATAGCGTTCGCCGCGGAGATCAAGTTCAAGCGATACGTGATAGTCCTTTCCCTTGACCGCTGTAATCATTTTTTCTTTTTTTGGCTCCGGAGCTGATTTGATAAACTCCAGATCTTTTTCTTTTACTTTCATCTTTAAAATACCGATTTGAACATTCCATTCATTGCCGCCTGTTTTTTCGAGCAATGTTCCTTTTTGCCCGAAAGTGAGGACTTTCACCTCGTCGCCAGGCTTAAAGTCGCGTTTTTGCGCTTTCGGCTTTTCCGGTTTCTTGGACTTTTCAAAAGCCGGCATAGCGCCTTCTAACCGTTTCTTCGCGTTAATCAGCTCGTGATCCTTGAAGGATTTGTGTTCTTCTTTTATGGAGCGCAATTCATGAATAATGTCCTCGGCTTCTTTCATTGCCGCTTTTACTTTTTCAGCAGCCTGCTGTTCTGCCTCTTCAAGCATTTTGTCTTTTTTGCTGTTAAGCTCGATGATTTGCTGCTGCAGCTCTTTATGCAGTTTTTCCGCTTCTTTTCTGATTGATTCTGTCTCAGAAAGCTCTTCTTCCGCACGTTTTTTGCTTTGTTCCAGCGACGCAATCATCGTATCGACTTCGTTATGCTCGGCCGTCATTTCTGACTTCGCCTGCCCGATGATATGGTCCGGGAGCCCGAGGCGTTTTGAAATTTCGAAAGCATTGCTTCGACCCGGCACACCAATTAAAAGTTTATAGGTCGGTGACAGCGTTTCGATGTCAAATTCAACGCTGGCATTCATGACGCCTTCTCTGTTATAGCCGTACGCCTTCAATTCCGGATAATGCGTCGTAGCTAACACTCGTGCATTGGTGCGATGCACGTCATCCAAGATGCTCATGGCGAGGGCCGCCCCCTCCTGCGGATCTGTCCCTGCACCAAGTTCATCGAAAAGCACAAGGCTGTTTTCATTGACCTGTTCTAAAATGCCGACAATATTCACCATATGGGATGAGAACGTACTTAAACTTTGCTCAATCGACTGTTCATCACCGATATCAGCGAATACGTGCTCAAATACTGCCGCTTCTGACCCTTCATCTGCCGGGATATGAAGACCTGACTGCGCCATTAAGGTTAGCAGGCCTAACGTTTTAAGGGTGACTGTTTTCCCCCCGGTGTTTGGCCCTGTGATGACAATGGTTGAAAAATCGCGGCCAAGCTCGATGTCATTGGCAACAACCTGATCAGGCGGAAGCAATGGATGGCGGGCTTTTTTCAAACGGATAAAGCCGGTGTCGTTCATAATCGGTTTTGTCGCTTTAACCGCTTTTGCATATCTAGCTTTTGCAAAAATAAAGTCAAGCGTCTGCAGCACTTGCAAATCTAGAAATAGCTCCTCTGTATACTCTGCCGTTTTCTCTGTCAGCACACGCAAAATCCGTTCAATTTCTTGCTTTTCTTTCACTTTCGCCTGCTGAAGGGAATTGTTCATATCTACAATCGCCTGCGGTTCAATGAATAGTGTCGCACCAGAGGATGAGGTGTCGTGCACAATTCCTCCATAGCTGGATCTGTACTCCTGTTTGACCGGGATCACAAAGCGGTCATTCCGAATCGTAACAATCGTATCAGACAGCATTTTCGATGCGGAAGAGGAACGCAGCATCGACTCTAACCGGTCTCTGACTCTTGATTCGAGTGTTCTGAGCTGTGTGCGGATTCCTCTTAATGTTTCCGATGCATGATCAAGCACTTCTCCGTGATCATCAATGCAGGAATTAATGTCCCGCTCTAAATCGGACAGCGTGATAAGCTGTTCAGCATGCTGATGGATCAGCGGAATGTCGACACCGTCTTCAGCCATTTGGGTGATAAAATGTTTCATTTGTTTAACTGCATAAAGCAGGCCTGAGATTTCAGTGAATTCAGAAGGACTGAGAACACTGCCGATTTCCGCCCGTCTTAACGCTCCTCTGATATCTACAAGGCCGCCAAATGGCGCTTGGCCTCTCAGCCGGATAATGTCAGAAGCTTCGTCTACTTCATCCAGCTGTTTTTTGATTTCGTCTATAGAAGCAGAAGGCTTAAGCTCGAGAAGCATTTCTTTTCCGAGCGATGAAGCGGCATGCCCAATAACCTGTTCTTTCACTTTATGAAATTCAAGAGCTGATAATACTTTTTGCTGCACGATTGTGTGAGCCTCCTTACTTAATCGTTGCGCTTCAGAAATGCCTCTACGTCTTTAAGCGACCGGGCATTCAGAACGTTTTTCGTTTCCGTCCATCCTTTGCGCGCGGCAGTAACGCCAGTTTTCATATCGTCTAACATCTCAATATTATGGGCATCAGTATTAATCACCAATGTAACCCCTTGTTCGTTTGCTTTCATTAAATGCTCTGTGCGCAGATCAAGGCGCGCAGGGTTGGCGTTGAGTTCAAGCGCCGTATTTGTTTTCCTCGCAAGCTCAATCAGCTGATCAATATCGATTTCGTAACCGGCCCGTCTGCCGATAAGGCGCCCGGTCGGGTGTGCGATAATGTCAACATGCTTGTTTGTCAGTGCCGTCTCAAGCCGTTTCATAATCACGTGTTCCGGCTGATTAAAACTGGAATGAATCGATGCAATAACGATATCCATTTCCGCAAGCACATCGTCATCATAATCGAACGTACCGTCAGGCAGGATATCCATCTCAACGCCTTTCAAAATACGGAAGTTTTCAAACTCCTCATTCAGCGCGTCAATTTCTTTTGCCTGCTGCTTAAGTCTTTCTGCAGTAAGCCCGTTGGCGACCTTTAAATATTGTGAGTGATCGGTGATCGCCATGTATTGATAGCCTTTTTTGATGCAGGCTTCAGCCATCTCTCTGATCGAAAATGCGCCATCGCTCCACGTTGAGTGCATGTGGAGATCACCTTTGATTTGCCCGAGCTCTATCAGTTCAATGCTGTCGCTGTAGGTTTCCACTTCCTGTCCGCTTTCACGAATTTCCGGCGGAATCAGCGGCAGGCCGAAGTGCGCATAAAATTCACGTTCACTCGGAAATGTTTTGATCTCTCCGGTTTCAACTGTCTCAACGCCGTATTCACTGATCCGCTCGCCGCGTTCTTTGGCGATTTGGCGCATCTTAATATTGTGATCCTTTGATCCCGTAAAATGATGGAGTGTTGTCGGAAACTGCTCTTCCGTCACAAGACGGAAATCGACGCTTGTTTCATATTCAAAGGAAAGGATGACGGACACCTTCGTATCTCCGCTTGCGATCACGCTTTTGATGTTTGGCAGCTCAAGAAGCTGCTCTCTTACTTCAGCCGGACGATCTGTAGCAATGATATAATCCAGATCCTTCACCGTTTCCCGCGCTCTGCGGAGACTTCCGGCACGAGAAAATTTGATGATATGCGTAAATTGAGAAAGATGCTCCTCAATTTCCCGCGCGATCCGGAGAGCGTATCCGATCGGGAACCGTTCAGGCTGTTTTCCGGCTTCCCCGAGCGCCTGTAATATTTTTTCTTCCGATTTTTTGCCGAAGCCCGCAAGACCCTGGACCTTTTGCTGCTCACAGGCTTCCTTCAGAGATTCTGCATCGTGTACGCCGAGCTCTTTATACAGCTTTGCGATTTTTTTGCCGCCGAGCCCCGGGAGCTTCAATAAAGGCACGAGTCCTTCCGGCACTTCTTTCTGAAGCGATTCGAGCGTGCTTGACTTTCCTTCATCTATATACTCTTTAATGACGCTGTACGTTCCTTTTCCAATGCCGGACAGCGACATCATATCGTCCATTTCTGATAAGCTTCGGTCGTCCTGTTCCAGAGCTGCCGCCGCTTTTCGGAAGGCGGATACTTTAAACGGGTTGTCCCCTTTGAGTTCCATATAGACTGCAATGGTTTCAAGCAGCCGGATAATATCTTTTTTATGCATATCATAACCCCCAGACGTTCACATATGTTTCCATCATACTTGAAAAAAACTTCTCCGGACAAGAGAAGTTTTTTTATGCCCCGTACTGTGTCCACAGCTCTTGTAGGAGCCCTGACAAGTATGGTGTATGGTTAATGATCACATTTGCGAGAGACGATTGCCCCATCATTTGCTGCAGTGCATCTACCGGCAGAACGGATGCGACATACAGCAGCACAAATGTAAATAAATAGACTTCTAGAAAACCGAGAACGGCGCCCAGCATCTGGTTAATTTGTTTAATCACCGGAATGCCGGCTACAATACTCAGGAACGAGCCGATGATTCTCAGTAAGATTTTAGCAATGATAAATAAAACGATAAACGCAATCGCATTATAGTACGCTGCTTCCAAATTCCCCGTAAAAAAAGAAAGAGCCGGCTGTCCCGCTGAAAAATCGGGTGCGGGAATCCAATGTAAATGCGGTGCCACGTTTTTATAGAATAAAGCCGCAAAGGCAATTGATAAAATAAAGCTCGTCAAGCGGATAAACTGCAGGATAAAACCGCGTTTTAACCCCAGTAAAGTCCCCATCAGGAGCAAGATTAAGATGATGATATCTAGCATAGTTGTTCAATCCTTTTCTTTAAGCTGACGCTCCAGTTTTTCACATTTCTCTTGTAATTTGACATAATCGTGCACCACATTTACCGCTGTCAGCACTGCAAGTTTATTTATATCAAGGTATGGATTTTTTTCATTGATTTCTCTCATTTTATCATCAACAATTCCGGCGACATACCTCATATGGGCTCTGCTTTCTTCACCGACAATCGTGAAGTGCTGGCCGTAAATGTCAACGGTTGTTTTTGTTTTTTTGCCGTCAGACAACGTTTCTCCTCCATTCCGCGAGAATCCTAGTTCTTATCATAACACGTTTATTAAATGAATGGAAAGACGAGCCTCCCGCTGTTATGATACACTGGTATATACAGTGAAAAGTGTAAAAAAAGGAGATTATTACGTGTCCCATTCAGTGATAAAAGTATCGTTGTCTGCTATTGACCAAATGAAAATGACGTACAGCTGTTCGCTTACAGCCTCTGTTCCGCAGGGAGCCGTTTTTCAGGCGAAACCGCCCGGCTGTACCATTACAGCATATCAATCCGGCAAGGTCTTGTTTCAAGGCAAAAACGCTGCGGCAGAATCCGCGCGCTGGGGAACAGCAGAGCCTCAGGAAAAGAAGAAAACGGCCAAAAAGCCGGCTGATCCCCGCTATGCCCCTCCGGCAGATATCGCCGGAATGTCTGTTATCGGTTCTGACGAAGTCGGAACCGGAGATTACTTTGGCCCAATGACGGTTGTATGCGCGTACGTCGACAAAACCATGCTTCCTTTAATGAAGGAACTCGGTGTTAAGGATTCTAAAGATTTAAAAGATCCGCAAATCATCGAGATTGCCCGAAACCTGATCAAAACTATTCCATATAGCCTGCTGGTTTTAAAAAATGAAAAGTATAACAGCATGCAGGAAAAAGGCATGAGCCAAGGGAAAATGAAAGCATTGCTGCACAATCAGGCGATCACACATTTATTAAGAAAATTGGATGGAGTAAAGCCTGAAGCCATTTTGATTGACCAATTCGCTGAGCCAGGCGTCTACTTCAATCATTTAAAGGGCAGAGACATTGTGAAGGAGCGGACCTATTTTAGCACAAAAGCTGAAGGTATTCACCTGGCTGTCGCCGCTGCTTCAATCATTGCAAGATATTCGTTTTTAATGGAAATGGATAAACTATCACGCGCGGCAGGAATGACGCTTCCAAAAGGGGCCGGTCCTCACGTCGATGAAGCGGCCGCCAAGCTGATCCTCAAAAAAGGGGCATCTGCACTCAGAACCTTTACAAAACTCCATTTCGCCAATACGCAAAAAGCGCAGCGCCTTGCTGATAAAAAACGCTCATAGAAAAAAGCTTGCAGATTTCTCTGCAAGCTTTTTTATCAGCCTCTTAAAACAGCTTGATATGTGTCTTCTAACGCTTTCAGCACTTTGCTGTGCGCCTTTGTCACTTCTTCTTCAGTCAGTGTTTGTTCAGGGTTGACATACTGGAGTGAGAAAGCGACTGACTTCTTGCCTTCCTCCATATGTTCGCCTTCGTATACGTCAAAGACGGTTACCTCTTTCAGAAGCTTGCCGCCAGCCTCTTTAATGACGCTCTCGAGCTGGCCGCTCGTGACGGTTTTATCTGTTACAAGAGCAATATCACGTGTCACAGACGGATATTTTGGAATCGCCGTGTAAACAAGCGGTGCTGTTTCTGCTGCGAGCAACGCATGAAGATCGAGCTCAAATACGTATGTTTCCTTTATATCCAGTTCTTTTTCCAATGAAGGGTGGACTTGGCCGATGAAGCCGATCAGAGAACCATTCAATAAAATGTTCGCTGTTCTGCCCGGATGCAGCTGTTTGCGTTCAGACTGTACAAATTCAATGCTGTCTAGGACGTTGAGTTTGTCTAACAGCCCTTCCACAATTCCTTTGACAACAAAGAAATCAACTGGTTTCTTTTCACCCTGCCATAGCTGCTTGCGCCATAATCCGGTAACAGCTCCTGCTACGCGTTCTGTTTCGACAGGTTTTGTGTCCTCTTCCTTCGTTAGGAAAACGGAGCCAACTTCGTACAGTGCAACTGAGTCAGTCTGCCTCGCAAGGTTGTAAGAAACAGAATCAAGCAGATTTGGAACAAGACTGTGTCTGAGAATGCTTCTTTCTTCACTCATTGGAAGCGCAAGCACAGTATTCAGTGATTTTTCAATCGCAAACGCTGCCGCTTTCTTCTCGTTTGTCAGTGAGTAAGTGATGGCCTGTGATAAGCCTGCGCCTTCAAGGAAGCGTCTGACTTTACGGCGTTTTGCCTGATATGGCGTTAATCCGCCTGTAGTTCCCGCTGTCTCAGGAAGCGTAGACGGAATGTTATCGTAGCCGTACAGTCTTGCCGCTTCTTCAATTAAATCCTCTTCTATTGTAATGTCGCCGCGGCGTGATGGGACGGTCACAACGAGAAGTTCATCCGCTTCACCGACCGTAAAACCGAGACGTTTATAAATGCTGATCAGTTCTTCTTTACTGATCGTCAGGCCTAGAACGCTGCTCACTTTGTCAGCAGATACGTGAATGTTATTTGCTTCGATTGTCAGGTGATCTTCCTCAACTGTTCCAGCAAGCACCTCACCGCCGGCATACAGATGGATCAGCTGCGCAGCCCGTTCTGCTGCAAGACGTACGCGCGCCGGATCAATTCCTTTTTCAAATCTTACGCTTGATTCACTTCTCAAACCAAGATCTTTGGAAGCCTTGCGAACCGTCTGCCCGTTGAAATACGCAGCCTCAAGCAAAATCGTTTTCGTATCTTCCTGAACCTCTGACTCTGCTCCTCCCATGACACCGGCAACGGCCTGCGCTTTCGTTCCGTTTGTAATGACAAGGTGATCGGCAGACAGCTTACGTTCTTGATCATCAAGTGTTACGATCATTTCATTCTCAGCTGCTTTTCTTACTACGACTTCCTTAGAGCCAAATCTGTCATAATCAAACGCATGAAGCGGCTGTCCGTATTCCAACAGGACAAAATTTGTGATGTCAACGACGTTGTTGTGCGGACGAATGCCTGCATTCATCAGCTTTGTCTGCATCCAAAGCGGTGACGGAGCAATCGTGACATTTTTAATGATTTTTGCAGTGTACAGCGGGTTCGCTTCTTGATCTTCAATTTTGACTGAAATGTAATCAGACGCTTGTTCTGAAGCAGCCGGGTAATCCGTTTGCGGAAGCTTTACCTCAGTGTCTAAAATCGCGGCAACCTCGTAAGCAACACCAAGCATGTTCATGGCATCCGCGCGGTTTGGCGTTAAACCCAGCTCAAGAATCGCATCGTCAAGCTGTAAAGCCGCTAAGGCATCGCTTCCTGTTTCAGCGTCATTAGGGAATACGAAAATGCCTTCTGCATACTCCTTCGCCACAAGTTTGCTTTCGATACCAAGCTCCTGTAAGGAACAGATCATGCCATTTGATTCTTCACCGCGAAGCTTGGCTTTTTTGATTTTGAAATTGCCCGGCAGCACCGCTCCGACTGTTGCAACTGCGACTTTTTGTCCCTTATCCACATTCGGCGCGCCGCAAATGATTTGTACAGGGGCTTCAGCTCCGATATCCACAAGGCACTTATTCAGCTTATCAGCATTCGGGTGCTGCTCGCGCTCCAGCACATGGCCGATGACAACGCCTTTGATGCCTTCTCCTTTGTATTCAATTCCTTCAACCTCAATACCGGCTCTTGTAATTTTTTCAGCAAGAACAGCCGGGTCCATGCCTTTTAAATCAACATAATCCTCTAACCATTTATAAGAAACAAACATCCTTGCATCCTCCTCTTACGCCTGTTTAAACTGCGAAATAAATCTGACATCGTTTGTATAGAAGTGGCGGATATCATCAATGCCATATTTCAGCATCGCGATGCGCTCAACACCCATTCCGAATGCGAAGCCCTGATATTCCTTCGGATCAAAGCCAGCCATTTTAAGCACGTTCGGGTGAACCATTCCGGCACCGAGGATTTCAATCCAGCCTGTTCCTTTACATACTGAGCAGCCGTTCCCACCGCATTTAAAGCATGTCACATCCACTTCTACTGAAGGCTCAGTAAACGGGAAGAAGCTTGGGCGGAGTCTGATTTCACGGTCTTGCCCGAACATTTTTTTCGCAACAAGTTCAAGCGTTCCTTTTAAATCACTCATGCTGATGTTTTTGTCAACGACAAGCCCTTCAATTTGCATAAATTGGTGAGAGTGCGTCGCATCATCGTTATCACGGCGATATACTTTACCCGGGCAAATGATTTTAACGGGACCTTTGCCTTCATGCTTTTCCATCGTACGTGTTTGGACAGGAGAAGTTTGCGTTCTCATCAAAGTTTCCTCTGTGATGTAAAAGCTGTCCTGCATATCGCGCGCTGGGTGTTCTTTCGGAAGATTGAGCGATTCGAAGTTGTAGTAATCCGTTTCAACCTCTGGCCCTTCCTCGACTGTGTAGCCCATACCGATAAATAAATCTTCAATTTCTTCAATGACAACAGTGAGCGGATGGCGGCCGCCGACTGCAACAGGGTTCCCCGGCAGCGTGACGTCAATTGTCTGTCCTGCAAGCTTCTGTTTCATTTCCTCTTCTTCAAGCTTCTCGTTTTTGTCAGCAATCGCATTGGCAATACGCTCCCTTACTTCGTTCGCGAGCGCCCCCATTTTTGGACGTTCCTCAGCAGAAAGCTTGCCCATTCCGCGCAGCACTTCTGTAATCGGCCCTTTTTTTCCGAGATATTGCACCCGAATATCATTGACAACCTTCAATGAGCTTGCCGCTTCTACTTGTTCTAAAGCTTCTTGTTCCAGCTGTTTTAGCTTTTCTTCCATTTTGCATCCTCCTTTTATGTAAACAAACCGTCATATGTCTTTGGAAAATAAAAAAACCCGTCCCTTGTACAAGGGACGAGTTGTGGCCGCGGTACCACCCTTATTTCAGACAGACTGATGCTGTCGTCAGCTTCATTGACATAACGGAATCAGATTCCGGTTCACCTTTACGCGCAGTGTACGCGGTCCCGGCGACAACTCAAGAGGTGAAGCCAATTTCCGGCTGCGTTAAAAATGCTCTCAGTCAGCGGCATTTTCTCCCTGGAAAGCAGTTGATCAGAAATTGAGGTCCTCTGTCACGGTTTTTGAAATATTATGTTCTATTATAGAGAAATCCAACGCTTGGCGCAACACTATCCTCGCAAGTGATACACGAGGATGGCAGCCGCAACCGCAACGTTTAGTGATTCAGCCTGTCCGTAAAGCGGCACGTACAGGTTCAAATCCGTTTTTTCCAGCAATGCAGCATCCACCCCTGCACCTTCATTTCCTACAATGAGCGCAAAGGATTCAGACTGAGGAATCTCCTGGTAAGGCGCTCCGTTTTGCAGCGCCGTGCCGTATACTTTTACGCCCTCTGCCTTCAATTCGTCCACATATGAAGGCAGGTTTCTTCTCACAACAGGAATATGGAAGTGAGATCCTTGAGCAGATCGCAGTGTTTTTCCATTAAAGGCGTCCGCCGTGCCGTCACCGAGTACAACCGCATCCAAACCGGCCGCATCAGCCGTTCGAATCATTGTGCCAAGGTTTCCCGGATCTTGAACAGCGTCAATCAGCAGCACCTTGCGTGCCGTTGCCAGCTTTTCTTCAGGCATATGGCACACAGCGACAATCTGCTGCGGCGTTTCGGTTTCAGTCACAGCTGAAAACGCATCTTCACTCAGCATATAGCACTGGATACCAGTCTCAAGATCTGAAGGAATCTTCGTTTCATCCTTTACAAGGATTTCTTTCACAATGCCCGGGCTTTTCAACGCCTCTTCAACGAGGTGTTCTCCCTCTATCAGAAATGTATTTGTTTTTGTTCGTTCTTTTTTTGTGTGAAGCTTTTTCCAATCCTTCACTTTTTGGTTTTTTGCCGATTCTATTTGTTTCACTGTCTATGTGGCGCTCCTTTTTTTAACATGATGTTATTATATCGCAAGAACAGCACATAATAAACCAGGTGCAGGGTTAGAATATACGTATTACATTTTAGAAAAAGGAGCGTTTTACATGGATCTTAATTTACGTCATGCCGTCATCTCCAATGTCACCGGCAATAATCAGGAGCAGCTTGAGCATACAATCGTAGATGCGATTCAAAGCGGTGAAGAAAAAATGCTTCCAGGGCTCGGCGTTTTATTCGAAGTCATTTGGCAGCACGCATCCGAAAGTGAGAAAAACGAAATGCTGAAAACGCTTGAAGGCGGATTAAAACCCGCCGAATAAGACATGAAACCGGGTGACAACGCCCGGTTTTTTTCTTATATAATAAAAACATGATGAGGGGGAACGCCATGTTTTTACAGCCGTTATTAGCGAAAAAAATTATTGCTGAAGTTAAAAAAATGTACGAACGTGAAGTCATTATTGTAAACACGGACGGTCTTATTATGGCAGGCACAAACGATGAGCGTGTCGGACAATTTCATGAGGGAGCGCTTATCTGCGCAAAAGAAAGACGCAGCGTGATTATTACAAAAGAAGATGAAACAAGGTTAAAAGGAGTGAAAGCAGGCATAAACCTCCCTGTATTTTTTGACCATGATGTGATCGCCGTCTTCGGGCTGACAGGTGAGCCTGCAGAGATTCAGCCATTCGGAGAACTGCTTCGAAAAATGACAGAGCTGTTCATTAAGGAATCACGGCATTTAGAGCAATCCCAGTGGCGTGAGAGAATGCTGGAGTCCTTTATGATCGATTGGCTGCAATTAAAGGAGTGGTCTCCCAGTTTTCTTGAGAAAGCTCAGCTTCTTGGTGTTGACCTTTCCTCCCGGCGCCAAATGATTCTTATTCAGGGGTATGAGTGGTCACGTCATGATATTGAAAAAATGTCACGCATCTGGAAATCATCGTACCCTGCGGATTTGTTCATCAGGTGGGGAAATGAACGGATCTTGATTAATCATGAAGTGCCGCAGCATGAACAAAGGGATCGGCTTTTACGGAAGATCCTTCACATTTGTTCGTTTGCCAATACCGCAAGCAGCCAATATACAGCAGCTGGCGCCGGAAGGGCTGTCGCAAGCTCCAGCCTGACAGATTCATACGAGCAAGCGGAAAAAGCGCTGGCTGTCAGCCTTAAGCGAAAAACGCCCATATTTGAAGAGGATCTGAAGCTTGATATGTGTCTGACGGAGATCAGCCCGGGAACCCGAAATGAATTTCCGCAAAGAGTATTAGGAGAGGCGCTAGAGCATCAGGAACTTATGAATACGATACGGACTTTCTTTCATCACGATTTGTCTTTGAAACAAACCGCAGAAGATATGCATATTCATATCAATACATTGCGTTATCGTCTGGCTAAGACTGAACAGCTGACGGGTTTACATTTTAACCGTACCGAGGACATCGTCACGATGTACGTTGCACTCTATTTTTTAGATCAAGATACAAAATAGAGAGAGTTTCAGTTTCATTTTTTGTATATTTCTCCATGGAAGGCTTTGCTTTTTTTCTTTTACAATAGATTGAAAGCGTTTTTTGACAGGGGGATGGGGAAAATGATCACCAACGATGTAAAGGAGCAGCTGATTCGGGTCTCCGGACCAGAAAACTTTGATGACTCGAATGCCGGCCGTCTCGTCTATTCGTATGATGCGACGCCTCAGTATCAGTCTATGCCTGATGCCGTGATTGCTCCAAGGAATACTGAAGAAGTATCACGCATTTTAACAATTTGCAGCGAACATCGAGTGCCGATCGTTCCAAGAGGATCAGGGACAAACCTGTGCGGCGGCACGTGCCCGACTGAAGGCGGACTTGTGCTTCTCTTTAAGCACATGAACCGGATTCTTGAAATTGATGAAGAAAATTTAACTGCCACAGTTCAGCCGGGCGTCATTACGCTGGATATGATCAAGGCAGTTGAAAGCAAAGGTTTGTTTTATCCGCCCGATCCGAGTTCTATGAAAATATCAACTATCGGCGGCAACATCAATGAAAATTCCGGCGGGCTCCGCGGATTAAAATACGGCGTCACCCGCGACTATGTTATTGGACTGGAGGTTGTGCTCGCAAATGGTGATATCATCCGCACCGGCGGAAAACTCGCAAAAGATGTGGCCGGATACGATCTCACACGTCTTTTTGTCGGCTCAGAAGGAACACTCGGCATTGTGACAGAGGCAATCGTCAAGCTCGTTCCAAAGCCTGAAACAAAAAAGACGCTGCTTGCCCTATATGAAAATATCGATGCCGCTGCTCAAACGGTATCAGACATCATTGCCGCAAAAATCATACCCGCCACGCTTGAATTTCTCGACCAGCCTACACTTTTAGTGATTGAGGATTATGCCAAAATCGGACTGCCGACAAGCGCAAAAGCAGTTCTGTTAATTGAACAAGACGGGCCATTTGAAACTGTTGAACGGGATATGGAAAAGATTGAGGCGATCTGCAAAAAAGGCGACGCCGTTTCCGTTCAGACCGCACAAACAGAGGAGGAAGCATTCGCCCTGACTGAAGCCCGGCGTTCTGCACTTTCTGCCCTAGCCCGCCTCAAACCGACGACGATTTTAGAGGATGCGACCGTTCCTCGCTCAGAAATCGCCAATATGGTTAAAGCGATTAATGATATTGCTACTAAATATGATATTTCCATCTGCACCTTTGGTCATGCGGGAGACGGGAACCTTCACCCGACATGCACAACAGACATAAGAAATAAGGATGAAATGGAACGTGTCGAACAGGCTTTTGCCGAGATTTTTGAGAAAGCGATTGAACTTGGCGGGACGATAACCGGAGAGCACGGAGTCGGGGAAATGAAAGCGCCTTACTTGGAAATGAAGCTGAAAAAAGAAGGCATTGATGCGATGAAAGCGTTGAAAGCGGCATTTGACCCCCGGAACATATTAAATCCCGGCAAAATGTTTGCGAAAGATGCCAGAAAACGTGTGGTGGCGGAAAGATGACAACAGAAAAAGAAATGAAACAGATCCAAAATGAATTTAAAGAGCGTATGGATGAAGGAGAGTTATTAAATTGTATGCGCTGCGGCTTCTGTCTTCCTTCCTGTCCGACCTATATCGAATCGGGATTTCAGGAAACACACTCTCCGCGTGGGCGCATCGCCTTAATGAAAGCCGTAGCCGACGGTATGATTGAACCGGATGAAGATGTCGAACGGTCGCTGTCACTTTGCCTCGGCTGCCGCGCCTGTGAGCCTGTATGCCCGTCTGGCGTGAAATACGGGCAGCTGCTTGAGGAAGCCAGAGATATTATCCACCAAAATAAAAAACACTCTCTTGGTGAACGTGTCATGCGAAAGACGGCTTTTCACGAGCTGTTTCCGCATCAAAACCGCATGCGCTCAGCTGTAAGCCTTATCGGTTTGTATCAGCGTTCAGGACTGCAAACCGCTGTGCGAAAATCAGGCATGCTTCGGGTCCTGCCTGAGCATTTGCGGACGATGGAAGCTGTTCTTCCTGATGTTCCAAAAAGCAAAGACATGAAACATCGGCCGCGTTTCCTGCCTTCCATTGGCCCCATGAAAAAACGGGTCGCCTTTTTTTCGGGCTGCTTAATGGATACAATGTTTTTACCGACCAATAACGCCACATTGAAGCTTTTACAGCTGGCAGGCTGCGACATTGTCATTCCTCCTGAACAGGCTTGCTGCGGGGCGCTTCATGGACACAGCGGTGAAAAAAACACAGGGAAAGAGCTCGCGAAACAAAATATCGCTGCTTTTGAAGCGTTAGACGTTGATGCTGTCATTACAAACGCAGGAGGATGCGGAGCCTTTCTCACTGAATATGATCATTTGCTGAAGGATGACCCTGAGTGGTCGGAACGGGCTGCTGCGTTTGTTCAAAAGCTGAAGGATTTTTCTTCTGTTTTGGTTGAACTCGATTTCCATCAAATGGATCTAGCACTCGAGACGCCTCAGGTCGTTACCTACCAAGATTCATGTCATCTAAGAAATGTGATGCATACGTCACTCGAGCCCCGCCAGCTTCTTAAAAGCATCAAAGGGGCGGAATTCAAAGAAATGGAGAAAGCAGACAGCTGCTGCGGGTCAGCGGGAATTTACAACATCGTCGAAGCTGAAATGTCTATGAAAATACTGGACAGCAAAATGGCTGCCGTCAAAGCAACCGAAGCGATCCTCATTGTAACAGCAAATCCCGGCTGCCTGCTGCAGATGAAGCTCGGGATTGAACGCGAAGGACTAAGCGGTAAAGTCAGAGCCGTTCACCTGGCTGATTTGCTATTGGAAGCAGCCGGGCACAAAACATCATGAGAAAGCCCAAAACAGACATTGTTTTGGGCTTTTGTGCGTTATTCCATCGGACTGCAAATTTCGATATAATGTCCATCCGGATCAGCGATATAGGCGACCGTCTGCCCCCATGGTTTCACTTTCGGCTCCCCGATAATCGATACGCCTTGTTCTCTCATCCTTTTGATGACCGCTTCTACATTTTCAGTAACAAACCCGATTTCAAATGTGTTTGAAGCAGATGTATCCGGAATGTCCAGCGCCGTGATGTCTCTGGCGCTTTCCCGCGTATTAAGCGCCAATATCGTAGACCCTGTATCAAATTCGACATACGTTCCGTGTTCAGCACGAATCGGCAGTCCTAAAATATCCCGGTAAAAATGAATAGCCCGCTTGCTGTCCGATACGTATAGAATAAGATATTTCATTGATAGATTCATTGCCAACCCCCCCTCAGCATTTTCAATAGTCCTTCTAGCCCGGTATAGACGCTTCCATCCTTAAGCCCGGATCTTTCCACATCTGCGCCCATTTTTTCACAGCCGCCACGATAATGATGAAGCCTAACACCAGCATGATGATAGATAATACGCCATTCAATACACTATATCCTGCTGCTTCAGGATTGAGATACACATTGCGCACCATCCAATAGCCCGCATAATTGACAGTGACATATAAGTAGGCAAGCGGGATAAGGCAAGTCAGAATGTACCGGCGTTTATCAGCGATTTTCAGCACGATGGTCGCTCCGATAATCAGCCCCACTGAAGCCATCAGCTGATTAGAAACGCCGAACAGCGCCCAAATGGAACCGATATCTCCTGAATACAGCAAGTACCCCCACATCAAACAGGCAAGCGCGCTGGCAAATACAGAGCCCGGAATCCAGTCTGTTTTCTTCAGCGGCTTATACACCTCCCCGAAGAAGTCCTGGATCAAATAACGGGCAACGCGTGTGCCGGCGTCAATCGCTGTTAAAATAAAGACCGCTTCAAACATAATGACAAATTGGAAAAAGTATGAGGCCAAATGGCTGAAAAACGGCATTCCGGTAAAAATATAAGTCATCCCCACCGCAAGCGTGACGGCTCCCCCTGTTCTTCCTTCTAAGTCCAAACCGATTTCCCTGCTCAATTCAGGCAAATGTACGACATTCATGCCAAGCGTACGGAAAACCTCAGGCGTGCTGTTAATCGCAAAGTAATCAGCAGGCTGTAAAGCGGTCGCTGCAATCAGCGCCATGATGCCGACAAGACACTCAACAAGCATTGCGCCAAACGCAACCGGCTTCATATCACTCCATTTATTCAGCATTTTCGGTGTCGTTCCTGAGCCGACAAAGGCATGGAACCCAGAGATCGCCCCGCAGGCGATGGTTATTGAGATGAACGGCCAGACAGGTCCTGCCAGCACCGGCCCGCCGCCTTTTACGAATTCTGTAAACGCAGGAAACGGAATGGACGGATTGACGACAAACACACCAACAATCAAAGCGATAAAAACACCGATTTTCATAAAGCTGCTTAAATAATCACGCGGAGCAAGAAGCAGCCAAACGGGAAGCGCAGCCGCAAAAAACGCATAAACAGGAAGCGCGATTGCAAGCGTTTTCGTATCTAGCGTTAAAAAGTCACCGAGCGCGGTAGTCTGTACCCACGGACCGATAAAGACTCCTGCCATTAAAAAGAGAAAGCCGACCGTTGAAGCGAGCTTTAAATTTCCCGTTTTCTTATAAAATAAGCCCACACCCATCGCAATCGGAATCGTAATCACTACCGCAAATGTTCCCCATGGATTACGTTCAAGCGCATGCAAGACAACCATCGACAGGCCCGCCATTGTGATCGTGATGATAAACAGCATGGACAGTCCTGTACAAAATCCTGCAACAGGGCCAAGCTCATCCTTTGCCACTTCCGACAGCGATTTTCCGTTTTTGCGCATCGATGCAAACAACACCACAATATCATGGACGGCTCCCCCAATTACCGCCCCGATTAACAGCCACAATAATCCCGGCAAATAGCCAAACTGCGCCGCCAGAATTGGTCCGACCAGTGGTCCGGCCGCTGCGATCGCGGCAAAATGGTGGCCGAACGAAACCCATTTATTTGTAGGCACATAGTCTTTCCCATCCTCAAGCACGTGAGCAGGTGTCGGCTTGTCATCATTTACTTTGAGAACCTTCACCATCATAAATGTTCCGTATAAACGATAGGCAATAGCCAAAATACACATTGACGCTATCACAATTGTAACCGCATTCATTTTCTCCCATCCCCTTTGCTGTTTTTCATAAATATATCATAATTTCATGGTGAAAAGCGGTCATTTTTTCCTATACAAAAAGCCGGCTTGAACGGGCCGGCTCGTGGCAGTTGAAAGACAAGCCGGAGATTTCTCTCCGGCTTTGCTATTCTTATGACTGTTTTTTCAGGCGGATCACATTCCAGGAAAGCGGCGTGAAATGAGCAGTTAAGCCGTTTTCGCTGACAGACGATGATCCGTTGGAATGCGGAACGACATTTTTTCTGTTATGCTGGTTTGTTGCTTTGATATCCTGATGCTCAAGTACGATGTGCTCTGCGATTTGGTAGGATTCAAAGCCTCTGAGCGAAATCTCCGTCTCCATCTGATCCTCAGCCTTGTTTACCGCAAAAATAGTGAGTGTTTCTTCCTCTTCAGAGTACACAACAGCAGCATCAACATATGGCACATCAGTGAAATCAGAACAATCGTACTTAGGAGAAGAAATAAGCGGTTTCAGTGACTCGCCCCTTCCGTAAACAGAAGCATGCATGTATGGATAGAAAATCGGCTGTCTCCATGCTTCTCCGCCTTTTTCCGTCATGATCGGCGCGATGACATTGACAAGCTGTGCAAGACACGCAATTTTCACACGGTCTGCGTGCTGCAGCATCGTAATGAGCAGAGAGCCGACTAATAAGGCATCTTCAAAATTGTAAATATCCTCTAAAATCGGACGCGCAGTGATCCACGGCTCGACTTTTTTATCAGCCTCATTTGAGTGGTACCAGACGTTCCATTCATCCAGAGAAAGATTGATTGTTTTCTTGCTGCGTGTTTTTGCTTTTACATAGTCACAGGTCGCAGCGACTGATTTGATAAAATGATCCAAATCCATAGAACGTGCCAAGTAGTTTGGCAGATTGTTATCCCGGTTTCCGTAGTAAGTGTGAAGAGAGATATAGTCGACATGCTCATACGTATGCTCAAGCACCTTCGCTTCCCAATCGATAAAGGTCGGCATGCCGCTGTTTGAGCTGCCGCAGGCAACGAGTTCAATTGATGGGTCAACCCACTTCATGACCTTTGCTGTCTCTGCAGCAAGCCGTCCGTATTCATCAGCTGTTTTGTGGCCGATCTGCCACGGTCCATCCATTTCGTTTCCTAAGCACCATGTTTTGATGCCATACGGCTGTTCATAGCCATGCGATCTTCTTAAATCACTCCAGTAAGAGCCTTTCGGATGGTTGCAATATTCAACGAGATTACGGGCGGCATCTATGCCTCTTGTGCCAAGATTGACGGCCATATTGACCTCAGTGTTCACCTTTTTTGCCCAAGATAAAAATTCATTTGTTCCCACTTCATTGGTTTCTGTCGTTTGCCATGCCAAGTCAAG
The DNA here is from genome assembly GCF_044570195.1 of Bacillus sp. SG20033. NCBI lineage: Bacteria > Bacillati > Bacillota > Bacilli > Caryophanales > Bacillaceae > Bacillus > Bacillus sp. SG20033. The sequence continues at coordinate 2,995,385 of NZ_CP172606.1, forward strand.
CCGTCTCGGGCGGTTTTCGACTGGTCCGACACCGTCCTCCCAGTTGTATCCGGATAAAAAGTTTCCGCCCGGATAGCGGATGATGGGAACCTGTAATTCTTTGATCAGCGACTGGACATCTTTTCTAAATCCATCTTCATCCGCTTCAGGGTGATCAGGCTCGTATATGCCTTCATATACCGCACGACCCATATGTTCGATAAACGAGCCATAAATCCGTTTATCTACTTCACCGATTTTATATTCTTTGTCTACAATCATTCGCGCTTTTTTCATCACACGTTTCCTCCTTCATTAACCTTTGACTCCCCCTACCGTCAGGCCGGAGATAAAGTACTTTTGGAAAAACAAGAAAATGATAATCACCGGCAAAATCGCAAATACTGAGCCGGATATAAGCATGTCATAGTTGTTGCCATAAGGGCTCAGCAAGCTGGACAGCCCTATTGGAAGCGTAAACATTTCTTTCGACCGAAGCACAATCAGCGGCCATAAGAAGTTGTTCCAGCTGTTTAAGGACTGAAGGATAATCATCGCGCCGAAAGCCGGTTTCATCAGCGGTGCCATAATCCTGAAAAAGATGCCGAATTCCGTACAGCCGTCCATCCTTGCAGAGTCCAGCAGATCTCTTGGAAGGCCAAGAGCATATTGCCTGAAAAAGAAAACGGCAACAGGTGAAACGATAAACGGCAATATGACACCTGTATATGAATCGATCAAGTGCAGTCCGACAGTAAGCTTAAACAAAGGAAGCATCATCACTTCCAGCGGAACCATCATGATAATCAGCACAAGAACAAAGATGATATTTCTGCCCTTAAAATCATAAACCGCAAGCCCGTACCCGATCATCGAAGAAAAAAACAGAGTGAGCACGGTTGTGAAAAGCCCAAGTACAAGACTGTTAAAAAACCATTTGAAATAAATGCTTCCGCCGTTAAACAGAAATGTATAATTATCAAGACTCATCACTTTAGGATCAATGTCAAGATTCAGCCCTACACGCAAAAGCTCAGATGACGGCTTTAAGGATCCTAAAAGCAAACAGAAAATCGGAAAAAGATACAATATGCTCAGCATCATAAAAAACAGGGTTAGCGCAATTCTATAAACGCTGAACTGAGGACTGTGCCGCAACATTTATCCCTCCCCCTTAAACGAGCCTGACAGCTTTAATGAAATCAGGCTGACAACAAGGATCACAATCAAAAGTACGATGCCGATGGCCGCTCCATACCCCATTTCGTTGTAGGCAAGCCCCTGCTGATACAAATATCCGACAAGCGTCAGACCAATATTACCCGGGGAATTATTCTGCCAAAGCACGTAGCTTTCCTCAAACATCCTGAAGCCGCCGATGATGCTGATGGTCAGCACATATACGGTTACAGGCTTGAGAAACGGCAGCGTGATGTGCATAAATTTTTTCATTGTATTCGCACCGTCTATATCAGCGGCTTCGTACAGCTCTTTCGGCACATTTTGCAAACCGGCTAAAAAGTAAAGGATGTTGATTCCCATCCATCTCCATGAAGCAAGCAGCACCATCAAAAACATGCCGGTATGTTCATTGTTCATCCAGTTCTGAGGTGAAAAGCCGAGTTTGAGTAGGATGGAATTGGCCAGAGACGTTTCCATTTCTCCGAAGATCAGCCGAAAAATGATCCCCGCGACAATGGTGGAGGTCAATGCCGGGATAAATAGTGCTGATTTAAATATATTTCTAAATTTGACCAGCTTTGAATTCAGGAATATGGCCAGAAGCAATGGGACAGGAATTAGCACGATTAGCGTCCAAAAGGTGTATTCCAGCGTATTCCAAAGGGCGGTATAGAACGTCGGGTTGTTTAGCGCTGTATAATTAGACAATCCGACAAAGGACACCTCTCCCGGCAATATTCTTTGAAAGCTCATGATGAAGACACTAATGATGGGGTATAGAAAAAATACGAGAAAGGATAAAACGAATGGCGCTGTAAACAGATAGGGCGCCGCTTTTTTCGAATAAAATACATCTCGCCAGCCTGATTGTTTCGCAGCTGAAGGAACGGGATGAACCGTTCCTGTTTTCACAGGTTTCATGAGAACCTCCCCGCTTTCACTTTTTGAATGGGATTCTATTTCTGTTTCAGTTCACCTGCCGCTCTGTCCAAGGCTTGTTTAGGCGTTTTTTGCTGAGATTTAAGTGCGTCGAACAATACGCTTCTGTTGACAAGGTCTGAAGCCTTGGCAAAATCCTCATGTAAATAAATTGGATTAATTTCATCCTTGATATCGAGCAGCACAGAAAAAATGCCTGTTCCGTTTTGGAAGTAATCCGTGTATTTGTTTTTCTCTTTCAATTCCTTGGAGCTCCAAACATCCCAGCGAAGCGGGTCAAAGCCGAGTACGCTCCAGAGTTTTTTATTTCCTTCTTCAGAGCCCTTCGCAAAGGCCAAAAACTCTTTTGCTAACTCAACATGCTTGGATTGCTTCGGTACAACAGTTGCCGTACCGCCCAAACCTGCCGAGCGGTCGCCTCCCTCTTTCCATGCCGGGAGCGGCCTGATGGCAATCTTCCCTTTCAGATCAGGCATATAATCGATAAATCTTCCCATATACCAAATCGGCATGAGGACTGAAGCAGCTCCTCCTTGGTTCATAAAACCGTAGTATTCTTCACTGTGATGCCCGCCGCCCGGCGCAGGAATCATCGTTTTATCATTGATCATGTCTTTTAAATATTGAAGTGTTTTTACGTTGGTGTCATTATTGAGGATCAGCTTGCCGTTTTTATCAAAATAGCCTGAGTTTTGCTGTGAAATCATAGATAAGAACGTTGCGGAATCATTTGTTTCCACCGTTCCCATCGGCTTCCCGGTCACTTTGCGCACTTTCTGTCCGGCTTTATGGTAATCATCCCATGTTTTAATATCGTCAGGATTGACGCCGGCTTTTTTCATCACATCCATGTTATAAAACATGACCGTTGTTCCTACATGCGTATCGAGTCCGTAAAGCTTGCCGTTTTTGCTGTACAGGGTCAGCCGCGCCTCAACGAATTTATCGCGGTCCTTTTCAATCAGCGGAGTCAAGTCGGCAAGCGGTATGTCAGAGCCCTTCAAAAAGTTTGAAAAACGGGCCAATTCGACATCGGCAATATCAGGGACGCCTTCTCCTGCAATTAAGGAGATAGACAAGTTATCGTGCATTTGTCCATACGGATAAACGACCGTATTCAGCTTAATTTTGCGGTCAGGATATTTTTCATTCCATTCCTTCACCATTTCTACATAGAACTGCTCATGAAGTCCGTTAAATGTCCAAAAGGTCAGCTCGGTTTCACCCGACTTCCCGGATGATCTTTCTGCTGAACACCCAGCAATGACTAATGTCAGCAGCATCATGAGCACAAGAAAACAGACAGTCATTTTTTTCATCTGCGTTACCCCTTCCATTCGAGGTGCGGGCTATTCATATAGACCATGGTTGATCAGCGTTTTGTTTTCATTAATGATTCTTAATCCGGTGCAGCGGTCTCTTAAGGTGTGCGCGTGTCTGAAGGCATTCTTGACGGAATCCTGCCCGACACCGATTTCGTCAAAATACGCAGGGCCTCCGGCTGATCTCAGCCAATCAGCCAGCACTTCTCCTTCCGGGAGAGTTTGATAAGCCGATTGGATGGCTTCCCGGCGGCTTGGTGAAAATTCGTTCAGCCCGTCATCCTGAGCGAGCTTTCTGTATGTGTCAGTTAATAAAACAGCGGCACAGCCCACCTTTGCCCCATGAAGAATCTGCGGCCGTTTTTTCTCCATTAATTCCATCTCAATCCAATGTGAAATATGATGCTCTCCGCCTGATGCCGGGCGGGAATGATCTAATGCCAGCATGACAAGCCCCGATACGATTAAAGACTCCATCAAAATCTGTATGCCTGTTTCCGTTTTCATCGCAATGTCTTCTGTGTGTTCAATGCAGGCAGCAAGCGCCTCCTGAACGATCTTAGCTCCTGCATGCGAATAAGGCTCACCGGCAAGATGCCGGGATATTTCCCAATCTGCTAAAGACGTTATTTTACCGAGCATGTCACCAAATCCAGCCGCCACCATTGACTGCGGTGCCGCTTTTAATAGATCCAGATCAGCGAACAGTGCAGACGGGGCCTTCGTTTGAATGGTTGTTTTCGTACCGTATAAAATAATCGGCGCCCCTGCTGATGTAAAACCGTCTACAGATGGAGCAGTCGGATAAGAAATAAACGGCAAATCTCTTTGAAACGCTGCAAAGCGGACGATATCATGAATCGTGCCCGAACCGACTGCGATCATGACATCCGTTGTTTGTTTCGTATGGATCAGCACATGAATGAGCGATCGTTCATCAGCTGTCACATCTCCAGCTTCATTTTCTGGAATGATCAGGCACTCGGCCTGAAATCCTGCTTGATTCAGCTGATTTTCCAGATCAATTCCTGCAATGCGGTGTGTATTCGCGTCGCAGACAAGGACAATATGTTTATTGTTTTTTCGTTTTACATAATCCAAAAGCGAATCAGCTGCTTGTTTACCGAGAACAATTTCTTCAACTTTTATAGGTAACGTCTTTTCTCCGGCGTTTTCAAAAGCACGCTGAACGTCAGCTGCGATACGATTCATATCAGAATCCCCTCCTCAGCCAATTTGGTTACATCCTTAATAGAATCCAGCACATAATCCGGCGTGTACAAACGCTGTTCACCCTGTTTCGCAGAACCAGTTAGCACTAAGGCGCTTTTCATGCCATAAAGCTTCCCCATCGCAATGTCAGATTCAATGCTGTCTCCTATAATCATGCATTCATGTGCGGACAGCCCCATTGCTGTACAGGCAGCCTCCGCCATCAGCCATGACGGTTTTCCGACAACAAGTTCAGTCTTCGCTTGTGCGGAAGCCTCTATCGCCCCAATCATTCCAGCCACATCAATGGCATTTCCGTCTTCGTTCGGAAAAGAGCGGTCTTTGTTTGTAGCGATAATACGAGCGCCGCCGGCAGCCGCTTGAAAGGCTTGATTTAAATCGTCGTACGTGAGCGTTTCATGAAGGGAGATCACGAGCCAATCCGCTTCCTTCGGTTCGCTCGCGTTCTGCACACCGGCCAGCCTCAGCTCGTCAACCAAGCCTTGCTCCCCAAGCACCCATACCTTTGAAAAACGATAATGTCTTTTCAGGAAAGCCGCTGTCACGCTTGATGACAGAACAATGTCGTTTACGTCCGTTTCAATCCCCGCGCCAAGAAGTTTTTTTCTGCACATGGCACGGGAGATATTCCCCCGGTTGCTTAAAAAGACGATTTTCTTTCCCATTCTCCTAAGCGTTTTGATCGCTTCTCTTGCTCCTTCGATCAACTCATTTCCTCTGAATACAGTACCGTCCAAGTCAATCAGAATGCCGGCCGGTGACACAGGCGTATCATGACTGGCCATAATACGCATTTGCTCCGTGTTTTCGATAAAAATGCTTTTCATGCAGAACTGTATTGATTGGGGTTACATCCTTGTTCAGCATAATGGAGTGATAGGCCATTTCGGCAACCGTTTCTAATACAACTGCGTTATGAATGGCATTTAAGGCGTCAGTGCCCCAGCAGAACGGTCCGTGATTATTCACGAGCACACCCGGCACCTGTTCGTAGTTATGATGCTGAAAGGTTTCCGCTATGACTTTTCCTGTATTCAGTTCGTAGTCATGAATGATTTCTTCATCATACATTTCTCGAGTACATGGAATCGCACTGTCAAAATAATCAGCATGGGTCGTGCCTAACGGAGGGATGTCTCTGCCCGATTGTGCCCAGCTTGTCGCCCATTGAGAATGGGTATGGACAATTCCCCCGATATTCGGAAAGGCTTTATATAAATAAACATGGGTAGGTGTATCTGAAGAAGGCTTAAGCGAGCCTTCGACGACCTCTCCATCAAGGTTCAAAACAACCAAGTCATCGGCTGTCAGGTCGCTGTATTCGACTCCGCTAGGTTTGATGACAATTCTTTCTTTTTCCCGGTCAATGCCGCTGACATTTCCCCACGTAAAGGTTACCAGCTGATGCTCTTGAAGCTTCAGGTTGGCAGCCAGCACTTCTTTTTTTAATGTTTCAAGCATGCTCCATCACCCTTTATCAATTCTTTTTGGCGGCAGATGAAAATTGAAGATTTTTGATCGTTTTCAGACGCTTCATGACATGGTTTTCTTTTCCGAAATAATGAACCAGCTCTTTATATTCAGCGTACAATTTTTCATAAACCGCGGCGTTTTCGGCATTTGGCGTATAAGTTATATCTTTCAGTTTTCCCATGTTCGCCGCTGCCTCTTTGATGTCATCGTAGCCGCCTTTTTCTTTGCCTGCTGCAAGCGCGCCGAAAATGGCAGATCCTAAGGCTGGTGCTTGCGGTGAACCAGAGATTTTAATGTCCATGTTTGTCACATCCGCATAAATCTGCATGACAAACGGGTTTTTCTCAGCTATTCCGCCGGCTGCGAACAGTTCCTCAATCGGAACACCGCTTTCTTTGAATGTTTCGATAATCATCCGGGTTCCGTAAGCTGTCGCTTCAACTAACGCTCTATAAATCTCTTCAGGCTTCGTCAGCAGTGTCATGCCAAGCAGCATCCCTGTTAAATCTGCATCAACAAGAGTTGAACGGTTTCCATTCCACCAATCTAAAGCAAGCAAGCCGCTTTCACCAGGCGCTTGATGGTTTGCTTTCTCACTCAGCAGCTCATGAACGCCAATGTTTTTTTCCTTTGCTTCCTCTTGATAAGCTGGCGGGACACATGTTTTCACAAACCAGTCAAAATGATCGCCGACACAGGACTGCCCGGCTTCATATCCCGCATAGCCCGGGAGAATTCCGTTGTCCACAACGCCGCACATTCCTGGAACGATATGCACCTCTTCACCAAGTAGAACATGGCACGTCGAGGTTCCCATAATCATCAGCATTTTCCCTGGCTCTGTAATGCCGACCGCCGGTACCGAAACATGAGCGTCCACATTGGCAACCGCAACAGCCGTTCCCGGGAGAAGCCCTGTCAGCTTTGCCATTTTTTCAGTCAGACTGCCGGCTTTTTCTCCTACTGAATGAATAGAACCTGACAATTTGTCCTTTGTAATCGTTTTCATTGAAGGATTTAATTTCTCAAAGAAATTATCTGACGGATACCCCGCTTTTTCACTCCACATCGCTTTATACCCTGCGGTACAATTGCTTCGCTTGAGCGAGCCGCACAGCTGGTACACGATCCAGTCCGCAGCCTCGATGATCCGGTCAGCCGCTTCATAAATGTGAGGCGCTTCCTCGGCAATTTGCATGACCTTTGGAATCATCCATTCTGATGAAATTTTTCCTCCGTACCGCTGTAAAAAAGCCTCTCCTTCTTCTTCCGCGATTTGATTGAGCCGATCAGCATGTTTTTGGGCCGCATGATGCTTCCAGAGCTTCACATAGCTGTGCGGCTCCTCTTCATATTCAGGCAGCATGCATAACGGCTGCCCGCTGCTGTCAATAGGAAGGATCGTACATGCCGTGAAATCAATTCCAATCCCGATAATGTCTTTCGGGTCAACGCCCGTCTGTTCGAGTAAAGACGGAATGGTTGTTTCCAAGACTTCGAGGTAATCAGCAGGGTGCTGCAGCGCCCAGTCACGCGGCAGCTTTTGACCCGTTTTTGGAAGGACGGTATCAATGACAGCATGCCTGTATTCTTTTACAGCAGCCGCAAGTTCCTCCCCTGTTTGGACATGAACGAGCACTGCTCTTCCTGATAAAGTTCCAAAATCAACCCCTATTGTGTAAGCCATGTGACATCCCCCTCTACTTTTGAAGCCGGTAAAGCGCCTCGTTCCATTTTAACTCGTGTTTCAGTTTATGAATTGTCGTATCACGGGAAATGAGAACACTTTCGATTCCCGCCATTTCCGCCCAATCAAGCATTTGCTCCGCTGTCAGTTCATAAGACAGGCAGGTATGGTGTGCACCGCCGGCTAAAATCCATGCCTCCGCTGCTGTTTTCAATGACGGCTCCGGCTTCCAGAGAACACGGGCAACCGGTAAATTCGGCATGTCTTTTTCAATTTCCTGGCCGTTGACTTCATTCAGCACAAGGCGGAAACGCCCGCCAATATCAACAATGCTAGCTTGAATGGCAGAACCGCTGATGCCGTTAAATACCAAACGCGCAGGGTCCTCTTTGCCGCCAATCGAAAGCGAATGAACCTCGATTTTCGGCTGATCCAAAGCGACAGTCGGACACACTTCAAGCATGTGAGAGCCCAGAATCATTTCATTTCCCGGTTCAAAATGGTACGTGTAATCTTCCATGAAGGAAGTTCTTTTTCCTTTAGCCATGATTTTCATCATCCGTACAAGGGCCGCTGTCTTCCAATCTCCTTCACCGGCAAACCCATAGCCTTTCTCCATCAGGCGCTGAACGGCAAGTCCCGGCAGCTGTTTCATTCCGTGCAGCACTTCAAACGATGTCGTAAACGCTGTGTATCCGCCTTGCTCAAGAAAAGCGGTTAATCCAAGTTCAATTTTCGCCTGTTCTTTAATGGACGCTACCTTTGCTTCGTCACGTTTTGTTTCCTCACTGATCACATATAGTCTGTCATACTCGGCATAAAGCGTGTCAACCTCGTCGTCCGTAATGCGATCCATCACTTCAACGAGATCCCCGATGCCATATCCGTCAACCTGCCAGCCAAATTGAATATGCGCTCCCACCTTGTCTCCGTCCGTTACCGCGACATGACGCATGTTATCTCCAAATCTGGCAACCTTAATATGTCTGCTTTCATTTAATGCAGCCGCCGTATCCATCCACTGGGACATTTCTTTTTTCACTTCTTCATCATCCCAATAGCCGGCAATGACTTTTCGGCTAAGCCCCATTCTCGAGTTGATGTAACCGTACTCTCGATCGCCATGCGCGGATTGGTTGCTGTTCATAAAATCCATGTCAATCGTACCCCACGGGATATCGCGATTATATTGGGTATGCAAATGCATAAGCGGTTTTTGATAAGAGGAAAGGCCTTCTATCCACATTTTTGCAGGGGAAAATGTGTGCATCCATGTAATGATGCCAGCACATGTCTCACTGTACTCCGCTTCTCTTAACAGCTCTCTAATGGTTTCCGGTGAAGTGACGACGGGCTTATGAGTGATTTTATATCTGGAAGAAATCCCGCTGAGCCCCTCACAAATGCTTTTAGCATGCTGATCTACGAGTTCCAGCGTCTCTTCCCCGTATAGGTGCTGGCTTCCTGTCACAAACCAGAATTCATAATCCTTTGTCTGAAGCATGTAAACTGCCCCTTTCTCATAAAATAAAACGCTTTCAAATACAAAAGATACGTACTAATGATAGAAAATAAACCTATAAATAAATATTTGTACGAACAATTTTATTATAGTAATTGACTATTATACTGTCAATCTTTTCTTTTAAAAAAAGCCGGGGCAGAGCCCGGCTTTTTGATTCAATAGGACGGCCAGCCCGAGCTCCAATTCAAATCATTGATAAGAAGCTTTGGAATGCCGTTGTCATTGGCATCATAGGCATGGCGAACAAGAATGTTTCCGTTCACAATATCCTGGCCTCCAGGTCCTTTCCATTGGTCATTGCCCGAATCCAAAATGGTGCCTCCGCCTTCAAGCATGCTTTTTCCGCTTTTATCAAGATAAGGGCCTGTAATGTTTTTGGATCTTCCGTAAGCAATTTTGTACGTACTGTTTACCCCGTCACAGCATTTATCAAATGAGACCATTAAGTAGTAATAGCCATTTTGATACGTAAGAGTAGGAGCCTCAAGCGCCCCGCCATTATTCGGTCTGGCAGCAATCGAATAGAGCGAGCCTGTAGGCTTCATCGTACTCTTATCGAGCTTAGTCAGCTTAATGCCGCTCCAAAACGAGCCGAATGCAAGCCACGGGTTGCCATCCTTGTCGAATGTCAGCTCCGGATCAATGGCGTTATAATTATTTGAACTTGTCGAACGAATCACCAAGCCCTCGTCCTTCCAGCTCCCCGAACTGATGCTTGTTGAAGATGCCAGGCCAATGGCAGATGTATTGCTTCCAAAAGAAGAAACGGAATAATACAGCCAATACTTGCCGTTATAGTATTGGATGTCCGGCGCCCACTGGTTTTGACCATAATTCGGCACATAATTGGACCACCACGATAGCGGTGTACTGAAAATGGATTTTTGTACGGTCCAATTTTTAGCGTCTGAAGACTTCAAAACCCGCAGTCCCCGTTCTTCAGTAAGCCCTGTTCCGAGCGCATACCATGAGCTCCCCTCTTTAATCATAGTCGGGTCATGAAGCAGCTCATTGGATGCACCCCAAAACGCTGCCTCTGCGGGAGCAGCAGAAGTGAATATCAAACCTGCAGCCAGAGCTGCACTCGAAAAATGTAAGAAACGTTTCCATGTTTTTTTCTTTTTCAATTTTGTTTAACCTCCTTTATATTAGAAAGCGCTTACAAATTAGATTGTTTATCCTCCCTTCCTGTCAAATCGAGCTGCGTATCGTATATCGTCATGTTCAGGAAATTTTCGGTATCCCCTTTATTGTAGTCACTATGCTGTAATTTGTACAGACAAAAAAATAGAATCCGCCTCAATAGGCGGATTCTTCCGTATCTTTATTGGTACGTAATTTCGTCAACCGTTTTTCGGTCTAACTTCTTAATGACTTCTGTAATTAACTTTACCGCGTTTTCATAATCATCACGATGCAGCATGGCCGCGTGCGTATGAATGTAGCGGGTTGCAATGGTAATGGACAGCGCAGGAACGCCATTTGCCGTCAAATGGATGGCACCCGAATCAGTTCCGCCGCCGGCAATGGCATCAAATTGGTAGGGAATGCCGGCTTCCTCTGCAGTTGCCACAACTGCATCACGCAAACCTTTGTGAGAGACCATGGATGCATCGTAAACGATAATCTGCGGGCCTTTGCCCATTTTGCTCTGCGCTTCCTTCTCGGAAATGCCAGGCGTGTCTCCTGCTATCCCTACATCAACACCAAACGCAATATCAGGCTGAATGGTGTGTGCAGCCGTTTTCGCTCCCCTCAGCCCAACTTCCTCCTGCACGGTTCCGACGCCATACACTATATTTGGATGGTCTGTGTTTTGTAAGTTTCTTAACACATCAATTGCAATCGCACAGCCGATGCGGTTGTCCCACGCCTTTGCGAGTAGGAATTTTTCATTGTTCATGACCGTAAATTCAAAATGCGGAACGATCATATCTCCCGGAAGTACCCCCCACTCCAAGGCTTCTTCCCGGCTTGAAGCTCCAATATCAATAAACATGTCTTTTATTTCCACTGATTTTTTTCTTGCTTCAGGAGACAAAATATGAGGCGGCTTAGATCCGATAACCCCAGTGATTTCTCCTTTTTTTGTGACAATGGTGACCCGCTGGGCAAGCATAACCTGAGCCCACCAGCCGCCAACGGTTTGAAAACGGATAAAGCCTTTATCTGTGATTTGTGTCACCATAAAGCCGACTTCATCCAAATGTCCGGCGATCATAATTTTCGGGCCGTTTTCTGCACCAGTTTTTTTGGCAATTAAACTGCCCAGGCGATCTGTTGTCACCTCATCAGCAAATGGTTCTATGTATGATTTCATCACTTGCCTTACTTCTCTTTCATTGCCCGGTATGCCTTTTGCATCTGTTAAATCTTTCAGCATGGTCAATGTTTCATCTAATTTTGCCATGTTCCAAACCCTCCTTCATCAGTCCTGCATTCTTATTATACAAAACATAGCGCTAACCATACGACTATTTCACTTGAAAATCGGGTATATGTTTTTACAGCTTTCTTTTAGAAAAAGTGAAACCTTTTTCTATGCTTTTCGTATTACATCAGATCATCACCATAAGGGAGGTGCCTTCACACAATGTTTGTCATGGTTCTAAGGATTATTTTGCTTGCACTTTTTGCTTATTGTATTTATGCCGTGGTCAAATATGTCGCGAATCCTAAGAGAAGGCTTAAGCTGGCCCAATCAAAAGAACATTTTTATATTATTGATGAACAAAACAATACCCGGAAGAATTTTCAGCTGACGTATAAAGGCGTGCTTTTTGAGGGAGAAAAGCATATTCCTTCCAAGGATCATCCGCTGTTTATTCACACGATCTTTGTCTGGACAGAATCTCCTGAGAAGCTGAAGCATTTCTCTGCAAAAGATTTTGAGAGCATTGAAGAAAAAGTGCTGGAACGATATCCAAATTGTAAGATTGACTGGGACCAGCCCATTAAACTCGCAAAAAAAGCAGAAGAGCGTTAAACGCTTTTCTGCTTTTTATAAATCAAACGGGCTGTAGTAAATAGCGATGAGAATCGCTTCAATTACCAGAAGAAGCGGTACTCCGTACTTAAAAGAAGCGTGTTTCGTTTTATGTCTGAAGGTTTGCATGCCAAGCCAGACACCGAGCGCTCCAAACACGATGGCTATCAGCCACAGCCGGTCTTCAGAAATTCTCCACTTGTGCTGCTGCGCTTTGCGTTTGTCAATGCCCATCACCCAAAAACCGCACAGATTAATCAACACCAAATAAGCAGCAATAATCATGTTGCCTCATCCTTTATATAGAAAAAGCCGCTCTGCTGGAGAGCGGCTCTATATGATTACTTGTTTAATTGAGCTTTAGCAGCATCAGCAAGCTGATTGAATGCAGTAAGATCGTTTACAGCAAGATCAGCAAGCATTTTACGGTTTACTTCGATACCAGAAAGCTTAAGACCGTGCATTAAACGGCTGTAAGAAAGGCCGTTCATGCGAGCAGCTGCGTTGATACGAGTGATCCAAAGTTTACGGAAATCACGTTTTTTCTGACGACGGTCACGGAAAGCATAGTTTCCAGATTTCATGACCTGCTGGTTAGCTACTTTGTATAATGTATGTTTTGAACCGAAATAACCTTTTGCTAATTTAAGAACCTTTTTACGACGCTTACGTGTAACAGTTCCGCCTTTTACTCTTGGCATTGAATTTCCCTCCTAATTGTTCCTTATCCGATTACTTGATGTTAGCAAGCATTTGTTTGATACGTTTGAAGTCTCCTGCGCTTACAACAGCACTCTTGCGAAGCTTACGCTTTTGCTTTTGAGATTTGTTGGCGAATAAGTGACTTGTGTACGCGTGAGAACGTTTTAACTTCCCAGAACCTGTCTTTTTAAAACGTTTAGCAGATCCGCGGTGAGTTTTCATTTTTGGCATGGGATTTCCTCCTTATTGCTTTTCGTTTTTCGGTGCGAGCATTAAGAACATGCTGCGGCCGTCCATTTTTGGTTTTGTTTCGACTGTCGCAACCTCAGCACATGCTTCGGAGAAACGGTCTAATACACGCTGACCGATTTCTTTATGAGTGATTGCGCGTCCTTTAAAGCGGATAGAAGCTTTCACTTTATCGCCTTTTTCAAGGAATTTAATCGCATTGCGCAATTTCGTGTTAAAGTCATGCTCATCGATTGTCGGACTTAACCGAACTTCTTTTAAGTTAATGATTTTTTGATTCTTGCGTGCTTCTTTTTCCTTTTTCTGCTGCTCAAATCGGAACTTACCGTAGTCCATGATTCGGCAGACAGGCGGTTTTGCATTCGCTGCAACTAACACAAGGTCAAGATTTGCGCGGCCGGCGATTTCAAGTGCTTCCTGACGGGACTTGATTCCAAGCTGGTCGCCATTTTGTCCGATTAAACGGACCTCACGTGCACGGATACCCTCATTAACCAATTGATCTTTGCTAATAATGAGCCACCTCCATAGTTTCTTCGAATTGATTCACAACTCATTTTGAATGCATTTTGCAGGCAAACAAAAAGTGTGGGCATTATAAAACACCCACACTACGAACATCTGTATCAATAAAAATGTACGGTCAACCTGCCAACTACATGCATGTGTCAATCAGGTGAGAAGCGGGTGCTTCTGCTTGTGATTTATATTCAATTCAATAACTATTCTACACAATACCGGATCTTTAGTCAAGGACGACTTATCCGGAACAACTTTTACATTGTAACATGGGTTTTCTATGAGCGCAAGAGAGAAAAAGAAAATCTTTCATCCCCACCCAGAATACAAAGAACCAACAATTCCCCCCTTATTTCGCAATTTACAACAAAACCACCGACAGGAAGAAATGTAAAACAAAGTTAATCTCTGACCGATATAAGAAGCAGAAGGGAGCCTGACACATGAACAAACTGATACAGCTTGCTTTATTTTTCACATTGATATTAACCGGTTGCTCGAATAGCAGCACATCTTCCGAATCAAAAGTCGAAACTGTTAAGACAACTGCAGCATTTCCTCAAAAGGGGCTGGAGAAAGAGCTAAAAAAACTAAAACCCGTTTCATTGGACATGAAGTTCGAGAGTCCACTTGCTACTGAGTTAGGAAAGCGGAAGGCAAAAGAAGAAGCTGAAAAGCAAAGACAAATCGCCGCAGAGAAAAAGCTTGAAAAAGAGCGGGAGGCGAAACGAAAGAAACAGCAGGAGGAAAAAGCAGAGAGACAGCGATTAGCAGAGCAGCAGGCGGCAGAGAATCAGCGATTAGCGGAAGCAAAAAGACAAGCTGAACTTGAAAGACAGCGGCAGGCAGCAATCCAAAAAGAGCAGAAAGCGAACGCTGAGAAAAAGCGGCAATCACAGGCACAACGGCAGCAGACCGAGGCACCCTCATCTAATAGTAAAAATCCACCATCTCCCTCGAGTCAGACAGATAAAACCATTCAACAGCCAGCTTCAGAGCTTCCTGATGACGATGGTTATGGTTATGAAGAACGAAAAAAGTGGCATGACGATCAAGTAGAATGTGGCATTAAACAAGGGTATATCGATCCCGAAGACGCACCATAAAATAAAAAAAGCCAAGGCATTCAGCCTTGGCTTATCCTCCGATCAGCTGCACGAACACAGGGATGACCAGAACCGTTACCACTCCTACTACGACAACAGCAATACTTGCCATCGCAGCTTCAACTTCTCCCATCTCAATCCCGACCGCTACACCAAGTGCATGTCCGGATGTTCCAAGAGCCAATCCTTTAGAAATCGGATTTTTCACTTTAAACACCTTCAAGAACAATGCTCCGAGCGCATATACGATGACAGCGTTAAAGATGACCGCAAAGGCTGTGATGTCGCTGATGCCCCCGATGCCTTTTGATAAAGGAAGCGCAATTGCCGTTGTAGCCGCCTGCGGAAGCATGCTTTTCATTACGGCCGAATCGAGATGAATGCCTTTAGCGAGCAAATAAACAATCGTGACAGAGCAGATAGAGCCGGCAATAATGGAGGCCATGATTTGCCACCAGTACTTTTTAAGCTTATCTCTTTGTTTGTACAAAGGAATTGCAAATGCGATCGTTGCCGGTTCAAGGAAAAACTTAATGATCTCTCCCCCGTTATTATAATCCGCGTAGGAAAAACCGCCGATTTTTAAAAATGCGATCCCCAGCACCATGGCAACAAACAAAGGAGTGAAAAGGAAGAAGCCTTTCGTTTTCTTAAATAAAAAGGTGCCGATGCCGAATGCAGCAAGTGATACGACAATCCCAAAATAAGGACTCATTGTGCTTTCCATGTGAAGAACCTCCTGTTTCCCTTAATGGTGAACGAGTTCGTTATTGTTCTGCGGGCTTTGCACTGTTTTTGTTTTCATGTCCGCTGCGGTTTTGCGTTTTCCGCTCAGCGACAGAATCAGCTGAGAAAACAATCCCGTAGCCCCCAGCAGAATAATCGTTGCGAGCAGAATGACAAGAACAATTTGCAGGCCGTATTGCTGCATCACACCAAGCGAATTCATAACAGATATACCTGATGGAACAAATAAAAATCCGATCAGAGAGGTTAAAGACGTTCCGAGCGTTTCCACTTGTTCCAGTTTAATGACTTTCAAACATAATAGGAGAAATAATAAGACCAACCCTACAACCGATGCCGGGATAGGTATTGGGACAATAGCGGCAATCATATTTGAAACCAGCATAATGACGGCAAAAATAAATGCTTGTGTTAAAAACCCGTACACTTTTTTAGCACTCATTTTCTTCACCTCTTTCTCTTTGGTACCCTCATTATAAATAAGAATCCCCTGTTATAAAGCGCTTACAAGATAACATGCCGTATAGCAGGTCTGAGTTGCAGAATCAAATGGCTGAAATGCAAAAAGCCGCCCATCAAATATGGAGCAGCTTTTTCAATTCCTTCGCATATGTCCGGCTGACCGGTATTTTCGATCCGTCTTTCATAATCAGATTATACGTTGAATTAAACCATGGCTGAATTTCTTTAATATATTCGGTATTCACGACAAAGCTCCGATGGACGCGGATAAAATCAGAATCCGGCAGCTTTTTCTCAATCACAACGAGTGTATCGCTGACCGTATAAGAATGATCGAAGGTTTTTACATTGACATGACCATCTTCTGTTCCGGCATAGATAATGTCCTTCGTATCCACAATCACAATCGATTCCCCCACAGATAGCGCGAGCTTGTGCTGGCCGGCATGGCTGTTTTGCTCTGTTTCTACAATATCCCGATTGACTTTTTTATATTTTTTCAGCGTTTGCTGAATTCTTTCTTCATCGAAAGGCTTGGTTAAATAATCAAGAGCGTCCACCTCAAACGCTTTGAGCGCATACTGGTCATACGCTGTCGCAAACACAACAGCAGGAGGATGCTTCATTTTCTTCAATCGCTTTGCGATATCAAAACCGTTTTCTCCGGATAAATCAACGTCTAAAAACAGCAAATCAGGTTTTTGATCCATCATTTGGTCAAAAGCGGATTCGATATTTTCCGCTTCATTGATTTCCATTTCCTCATTGGTCCGCTTAAGCAAGTAAGCCAGTTCATCCCTTGCCAGCATCTCATCATCAACTATTAACACCCTGAGCATGTTCTTCTCCCTCTTTCATCTGTTGCATTGGCACTTGAAAGGAAACCTCTGTCCCTTTATGAACCTCACTGCTGATATGCAGTGCAGCTTGCTGTCCGAATAAACCGATCAGCCGCTGATTTAGGTTATAAAGCGCTGTACCGGTTCCCTCCTTAGACGGAAACGGTTTCTTCCCCAGTTCCGGCAAGACGTCCGGCGGAATTCCGCGTCCGTTATCCGCCACCTTCATATAGACGGATGCATCATCAGATAAGACACAGACTGTAACCTTGCATATGTCTTGTTTTTTCGGAAACGCGTGCCGAAGCGCGTTCTCGACAAGCACCTGCAAAACAAACGGAGGGATTTCAATCTGCTCCAGTCTGCTGTCGATATTAAGCTCAATTTTATATTTCCCGGGAAAACGCGCCTGTTCTAATGACAAATAGGCGTTAAGATGGTTCAGCTCCTTTGAGAGCGGAATCAGCAGCTGTCTCGCTCCTTGAAGGTTTGAACGAAAATAAACACTGAGCTGCAATAGGAGCTTACGGGTTTTTTCAACATCTGTACGGCATAGCGCAGAAATCGTGTTGATCGCATTAAATAAAAAATGCGGATTCACCTGTGCTTGAAGCGCTTTAATTTCAGCATCCTTGAGAAGTTTGCTTTGCAGCTCTGCTTCCCCAAGCTCAAGCTGTGTCGAAAACAGCATGGCCAGCCCCTCGGCAAGTTCCTCCTCTACCTGACTCAGGCCTGCCGGGCTTTTAAAGTACATTTTTAAGGTGCCGATTGTATTGCCGTTCGATGTCAGCGGCAGAACAATTGCAGCGTGCAAAGGGCATTCAGCATGCGTGCATTCAATCTCTTCCTGCGAAATCGCCTTCATAATATGCCCTGTTTTAATCACCTTTTTGGACAGGCCGGTGATCAAACTTTTCGATGGGATGTGGTGATCCATTCCCGCACCGACATGCGCAAGGATCTTTTCTTTGTCAGTGAGAGACACCGCATCTGTTCCTGTCAGCTTATGGATAATAGCCGCTACACTTTTACAGGAGTTTTCATTTAATCCTTGGCGAAAAAAAGGAAGTGTCTGATCAGCAATCGTCAGCACTCGATGCGTTTCGAGAGCTCTTGCCTGTTCTTCCTTGCGAATGATCGCTTGAATAATAGACAGAAAAATAAAACTGCCTGTTCCATTAATGAGTATCATCGGAATTCCGATCATGCTGACAAGCTCCCAGGCGTCACTGAACGGCTTTGCCATCAGCAAAATAATGATCATTTGCAGTGACTCCATGCCGATTCCCACAAGAGCGGCGATGCGCGGTGTCGGCATTCGATATCGCTTCGTAAAATACCTGCCGATCAAGCCTGCAAGAACACCCGCTAAAATAGATGAGACGGCACAGCTTAAGGCCGTGCTGCCACCGAGTGAAAAACGATGCAGGCCCGCAAGTATGCCGATCCCAGCCCCTACAAAAGGACCTCCGAGAAGGCCCCCGATTTCCACGCCCAAAATACGGGTATTCGCGATAGAGCCCGATGGATCTATCGTAAACACCCAGTCATTGTTTACAATCATATTTCTTTGAATTTCGATGCCTGTATAATTGCTGATGATGCTGAAAAGAGAAAAAATAGAAATTAAAATCGCTTTTCCTTTATAGCCGTCCTGATTCTGAAGAGCTTGTCTGAAAAGTTTCGTATGGGCGAGAATGAACCCTAATATAACAATAATCCCCACTCTCTCCAGCATCATAATCATTAAATGAATCATTCATGTCACCTGTTCTTTCCGTTTTCATTCTAGCATGTTTTCGTTTTAGGGCTGACTGTTTTTTTAAAATCGTCTGAAAACATATTTCACAAGGCTTTTATCTATTGTAAAATAAAACATGAGCCTTTTGGCAGAAAGATTTGAATCTGAAGCAGAGGAGAAGATCATGAAAGCCGTATTTTTTGATTTAGATGATACACTACTTTGGGACGAGAAAAGCGTCAGAACAACATTTGCAGAAACTTGCTTACAGGCGGAGAAAAAATATGGCCTTGCCCCTGAGGAATTCGAAGCAGCTGTTCGCGAAGCGGCGAGAGAATTGTACATGTCATATGAGACGTATCCATATACAGTGATGATCGGCATTAACCCGTTTGAAGGACTGTGGTCCAATTTCTCAGAGCCAATCAGTGAAGGCTTTCAAAAGCTGAACAAGATTGTGCCGGAGTACAGAAGAAATGCATGGACAAACGGACTGAAAGCGCTTGGGATCGATGATCCTGCATATGGCGAATACTTGGGAGAATTTTTTGCGGCAGAGCGCAGAAAACGCCCTTTTGTATATGATGAAACTTTTGCTGTACTCGATCAATTAAAAGGCAAGTATGAATTATTGCTTTTGACAAATGGAGATCCGAGTCTGCAAAAGGAGAAGCTTGCCGGCGTACCTGAGCTCGCTCCTTACTTCAATGAAATCGTCATCTCGGGCACATTCGGCAAGGGCAAGCCGGATGTTTCAATTTTTGAACACTGCCTTAAGCTGATGAATATTGAAAAAGACGATGCCATCATGGTCGGCGATAATTTGAATACTGATATTTTAGGCGCTTCAAGAGCCGGAATCAAAACCGTTTGGATCAACCGGACGGATAAGAAAAACGAAACTGACGTAACGCCTGATTACATCATCAGCAGCCTTCATGATTTGTTTCCTATATTAGAGAAATAAAAAAGCATGATCTCTTCAATGAGATCATGCTTTTTTATTTTATTTTTTCGCCTCAGCTACTGCCTTTTTCACAAACTCATCAAGTGAAATGGTTTCAGAGTTCTGTTCTCCGTATTTACGCACGTTTACCGCTCCGTTTTCTGCTTCTTGGTCACCGACCACCAGCATGTACGGGATTTTTTGCATTTGCGCTTCACGGATTTTGTAGCCGATTTTTTCATCGCGGCTGTCGACTTCAACACGCAGGCCTTCACGCTGCAGGCGTTCCTGCACTTTTTTCGCGTAGTCTAAATGCACAGCCGGAGAAACCGGGATGACTTGGAACTGAACCGGTGCAAGCCATGTCGGCAGCGCGCCTTTGTGTTCTTCGATTAAGAAGGCAACAAAGCGTTCCATTGTTGAAACGACACCTCTGTGAATGACAACCGGACGGTGCTGCTTGCCGTCCTCACCGATGTATGTCAGGTCGAAACGTTCCGGCAATAAGAAATCAAGCTGTACCGTAGACAGTGTTTCTTCTTTTCCGATCGCAGTTTTCACCTGAACATCAAGTTTAGGGCCGTAGAATGCCGCTTCACCTTCTGCTTCGTAATAGTCGTGGCCGATTTCGTCCATTGCCTCTTTCAGCATGGATTGCGCTTTGTTCCACATTTCATCGTCATCAAAATATTTCTCTGTATCTTCCGGATCGCGGTAAGACAGACGGAATGTGTAATCACTTAAACCGAAGTCTTCATATACATCCTGGATTAAACGGACTGTGCGGATAAACTCATCCTTAATTTGATCCGGGCGCACAAAGATGTGTGCATCATTTAACGTCATCCCACGTACGCGTTGAAGCCCTGACAGCGCACCTGACATTTCATAGCGGTGCATCGTTCCAAGCTCCGCAATACGAATCGGAAGCTCGCGGTAACTGTGAATGTCTTGTTTGTAAATCATCATATGGTGCGGACAGTTCATCGGACGCAATACAAGTGTTTCATTGTCCATTTCCATCGGAGGGAACATGCCTTCCTGATAATGGTCCCAATGCCCTGATGTTTCATACAGCTCTTTGCTGCCAAGCACAGGTGTGTATACATGCTCATAGCCGAGGCTGATTTCTTTATCGACAATATATCGCTCGATGACGCGGCGGATTGTTGCGCCTTTTGGCAGCCAAAGCGGCAGGCCTTGTCCGACTTTTTGAGAGTTCGCAAACAGCTTTAATTCTTTGCCAAGCTTTCTGTGGTCGCGTTCTTTCGCTTCTTCTAGCATACGAAGATGCTCTTCAAGATCAGCTTTTTTGAAGAAAGCTGTACCATATACGCGCTGAAGCATTTGGTTTTTGCTGTCACCGCGCCAGTATGCGCCAGCAAGGCTTAACAGCTTAAACTCTTTGATTTTTCCGGTTGAAGGAACATGGACGCCGCGGCACAGGTCAAAAAATTCGCCTTGCTCATAGATCGAAACGGTTTCTCCTTCAGGAATCGCATCCAATAGTTCAAGCTTCAGGTCGTCGCCGATTTCCGCAAAACGGGCTTTCGCTTCTTCACGGCTGACTTCTTTTCGAACGATCGGAAGGTTCGCATTAACGATTTTTTTCATTTCTTTCTCGATTTTCGGCAGATCCTCCGGTGTAATCGCTTCGTCCATTTCTACATCGTAGTAAAACCCGTTTTCGATAACCGGACCGACGCCGAATTTAACATCCTTGTAGATGCGTTTAATCGCTTGAGCCAGCAAGTGAGCCGTACTGTGGCGCATAATTTGAAGACCTTCTTCTGAGCCTTCTGTAATGATTTCCACTGTACCGTCTTCATTGATCGGCGTTCTTAAATCGATTTCTTTTCCGTTCAGTTTTCCGGCTAATGATTTTTTCTTTAATCCCGGACTGATGGATGCCGCGATATCTTCTGTTGTTGTTCCTTTCGCAAACTCCTTGACTGCTCCATCAGGAAATGTGATTTTTACCATATCTGACATCTTTGTCACTCCTTTTTTTGCATATAAAAACCCCGCCCCCTATGAAAGGGACGAGGTTGAATAAACGGAATCGTGGTTCCACCCTTTTTTCCGCAAAGCCAATACACGGCACCTGCGGCTCTTAGCTCTGTAACGGGAGTTCCCGTCAGCCATTACTGTTCCTTTTCAAGGGGTTCACAGCTGAAGTTCAAAGGCGGTAAAGCGAATGGTCCTTAGCTGGGAAGCTTGCAGCCAGGGCTTCCCTCTCTTTGAGCCGGTATCATTCCTTCGTGTCCTTATCAATACGTGTGTCTTTCTTAATCTCCTATGTATTATAAATTGTTCAATCCAAAAAATCAACACGATCGCGTTTCCTTTTTTTAAACCGACAGCCTTATATAGACAGGCTGCCGGCCCTCATCCTTCCGAGTGCTTCACCGGTATTTCTGCATCTGTAAAAGCATGCAGCGGGAGCATTTCCACTCTCTCTTGAAATACGTTTTGAATGGTCCTTGCCATCATGTGCTCGGGCTGGTCGGTATAAAGCACGACTTCATCAGGCGCAATGGAAATCAGCGGCGCGAGCAAATGAGAATCAATATACATAGGATGATCCCGGACAAATCTCCTGTCTATGTATTTCATTTTTTCCCGTTCCGGCACATAGCGCAGCTCCCATAATGTAAAGGAACCATCATGGACAATATGCACTTTTTTGATTCGCGGCTGTTTGGCGTTTACATAGTCTCTGAGTGTTTGAATAAAGTTTTGATATTCCTGTTCCATCTTATATTCATCAATCGCTGCTTCTGTAATATCTCTCAGCTGCTTATAGTATGATCCAAGTCGGAAGGTCTGAAAGGAGCGAATGTAAAATACTCCTTCCTCTAAACAGATCGTTTGGAGTTCATCCAAGATTGATTGTTTCCGTGAAAGCTTCAGCGGCTCAAACGGAAGATCGTCTGCTTCACCTTCAATAATACTGTGTGCGAGCTGAAGGATTTGCTGCTGTTCATCCTGGTCCGTGAAACAATAAGTTTCCTCAATCAATGACAGCATATGCTCGTCTTCTTTGCATTCCAAAAAAAATTTGACCAGAATCGGCTCCATAAAACGCTGAATAGGAAAAGCCGGATTCGCTTTTTCAATCCCGATTTTTCGTATGCCTTCACGGACAATGATATTGTTCCGATCGTCCGAATGCTGAATGAGATGTAAAAAAGCGGCTGTATCATGGTCATCTTCAAAGATTATTTCAAGCATGTTTGTCCCCCCTTACGGCATCTGTTACAAGTATATGGGGGATGTTTTTAAAATAGACGTAAAGGTCACTGGCAAATCTTAATTTGATTCTTGGAACAAGTTTTGCATTTTCTTTCTGAAGATGAACGGCAGTGAGATAAACACGATATACAAAGCGAGCACCATAAAGAAAGCGGGCAGATTGCCAGCCAAAAAGCTCGCACCCAGCACATTAAGCGCAATCGTCCCAGGGATGATTCCCACAGCCGTTGCGGCAAAATACGGCAGCGCTTTGACATTGGAAAGGCCTGCCGCATAGCTGACGAAATCAAAATTGATCGGCAGGATTCTCAAAAGAAAGATATAGAAAAATCCATTATCCTCCATTTGCTTCTGTATGGCTTCAAGCCTTTCGTAATGCCCGTGCTTTTTCGCCGAAAACAAACCGGCCGCAAAAAACGAAACAGCTGAAGCGCACATCGAACCGAATAACGTATAAAGCGTGCCGAGAAGCGGGCCAAACGCAAGTCCGCCAGCTATTGAAATAACAGACACCGGAAATAAAACAAGTGGCCTGACGATGGATATCCCGATAAACATCAGAGGTGCAAAGACTCCGAACGACAATACCCATACCCTGATTTCTTTCGGCGATACATTCAAATACGTTTTATTTCCCCAATAGAGTAAACCAGCACCTGCAAGCACTGCCAGCCATTTTACAGCCGTTTTTCGTTTCATACCCTCAGTTCCTTCCCCTTTGAACCGCAGCAATTATGGATGTCGGCGGTTTTCTCCGTCAAGGCGGATCGGAGCAGCCAAATATAATATCCGCTCCATTAATCTTGCAGCTTTTACTTCTTCTTTTTCTCCCCTCTGCGAATACGTAAAATGATGCTTCAGCTCGTCAGGTGAGAAATTAGAAGAAAAGAACGTTGGCAGCTGCTGGGACATTCTGTGCTGAAGCACCGTTCCGATGACCTCATCCCTTACCCAGCTTGTCATTGATTCTGCTCCGATGTCATCAAGCATTAATACGGGTGTGGTCTTTACCATATTGAGCTTCTCTTCCAATGTCTGGTCTTGCAGCGAATTCTTAAGCTCTCTCACAAATTCAGGCACATAAACAATCATGGAGGAATACTCTTTTTCCGCCAGCTCATTGGCAATTGCAGCGAGCATAAACGTTTTTCCTACCCCAAATTTCCCGTATAAATATAATCCTTTCCCTTTTCCCGTCTCATTATAGCTTTTCAGGAAGTCTGTAACATGCTGAAACATCGCGAGTCTGCTTGGGTCACTGATATCAACTTGCTGGAACGTCGCTCCAAGAAGATCCTGCTGGATATACATGCTTTTCATAAGAGACTGTTGTTTCTTCTGCTGGTCGAGCTTCCGTTTGACTGGACATTCGTAATACTCGATATCAATAGACCTCCCATTGACAACAAGCTTCGGATGGTAGCCCTCCAACAAATTGTTGCAGTTTTCATCTTCCGAACAATAGGAGCAATTCTTGCTTTGTTCGATATATTCATAAAGCTTATTTAAGCTCTTTTCGATCATTTTTTGGTCAATCACTTCTTCGTTTTCCTTCAAAAATGCTTGAACATCTTGATCTTTCATGACTTTTTCCTTCATTTGTTCAAGACGTTTTTGGAAATCCGGCCTGCCGGTTACGCCCTGCAGGGAACGGCCGATTGGTTCCATCTATTCCTTCACCCCGCATCTCTGTCTTTAATAGGCAGAGTATTTTTTCAGTTTTTGCATTTCTTCCATCATCTTTTTCTTCTGTTCTTCCAAATCCTGCGGATGCAGCTTCTGCTGTCCGGATTCTGAATCGGACGCTGTTTCCTTTTCTGTCATCCAATCAGGAAGCTTTTCTTCACGAATCACTTTTTGGTTTCGTTTCGAAGACTTTGTTTTTCCCTCAGCCCATTCAAGATACTGGCGGTTTTCTTCTATTGCGAGCTTCATCGCTTCCCTGACCGTTTTCACCTTTTTGCGTGCCCAATGCGAAGCGATTTTTTGGATATAGTTTTTCGACAGCTTCATGTCGGTTTTCAGCATGACATAATAAATTAACACATTTGTGACGCCTGGCTCGAGCTTCTGTTCGAACATAATTTCTTCTATGATCTTCAGATCAGCTTTTGACGGCTCTGTTCCGTCAGCAATGTCCTGCAGAAGCTTCTTCGGTGAAATCGCCTCCAGCAATGCAATCAGTTTCCCATCCAGAGAATCCTCTTCTGCCGGTTTTTCGCCTTCACGCAGATGCACCGGCTGTGTTTTTTCCACCAAATCGGGCAGCTGTCCGTTTCTTTCAATTTGATACCAGTCGCTCGCCGCTTTTCTTAATGCCTCCGTCGTAATGACGTCACGCTCATCAATTGCGCTCATCACAACATTTTGCATTTGCAAAGGGTCAATTCCGTACAGATAAGAAAGCTTTTTGATTGTGTCCCGCACCTGCTGGGTCATCGCTTTTCTCGGTATCATCGTCTCAGAAAGTCCCGCTAAAAACAAATCAAAATCAAACACATCCTCCGTTATGGTGTAGGACGGAGACTGTCCGACAGAAGTATACTCGGACCCCTCGGCAAGCCTTACCGTTTCCTCCATATCGGATGTGAGCTTCCATTCACTCGGCTGCAGCGATTCAAACGCATGATTAAACGGACGCGTAATGTCCTTCGCATCTTCTGAAATGGCCGGGTGCGTAAAAAATTGTTTTAATTGCTGATATTTCGTTTTTCCGACCCTATTATACAGAAAAACATTCAGCATTCCGTCTTCAAAAAATTCATTTGGTCTGAGCGGCGGAAGGAGTTCATATATAAAGAGGCGCTCCTGCCGCTCGGATTCTTTCATATATACTTTCAGCAATCCGATGCCCTCGAGCTTCCCCTGTTCCTGATGGATCGTTTTTAAGTTGGACTGTGTCATCGCCATCAGCTGTCTATGTGTGGACTCTCCGCCCCACAGACGGTTTTGTTCAAGCTCTCCCCACAATGTCATATAAAGAGAGAATGCAACAGGGCCGATTAAGGGCTGGTACAGTTGTGTAATAATTTGTCTGTCAATATCCTGCAGCATCGATCTGCTTTTAACCACATACGGGTCTACAGGCAGTACATCTTTCCAATAGTCAGCCATACATTCTCAAACCTTCCGAATTTGTTTCTACCTTTCATTTTACACCGTTTCTTATATCTATCAAATGCCAATTTTGCACATGAGAAAAGAGCTAGAAGAATCCTCTTAGCTCTTTTAACGCTCTTTCTTTATTAAGTCTTTTAATTCATCGATAAAGACGTTTATATCTTTAAACTGCCGATAGACGGACGCGAACCGCACATATGCGACTTCGTCAATCTTAGCCAGCCGGTCCATGACCATTTCTCCGACGAGCTCACTCTTCACCTCGGAGCAGCCTTGATTGCGAAGCTCTTTTTCAATATCAAAGCACATGTCTTCAAGCGTTTTGAGTGAAACAGGCCTTTTTTCACATGCTTTTATGAGGCCGCGCAGCATTTTTTCTCTGCTGAATTCCTCACGCACACCTTCTTTTTTCACGACGATGAGCGGGGTTTCCTCCACTTTCTCAAAGGTCGTAAACCGGTAGTGGCAGGATTCGCACTCGCGTCTTCGGCGAATCGACTTTCCGTCATCCACAGGCCGTGAATCAAGGACTCGTGTTCCGTTATGCTGGCATGAAGGACATTTCAATAAAATCAGCTCCCAACTATATCGTTCCCTGCAATGTATTTTCGGCAGCCTCCGCCTTTTAAAAATAGATGTGACAGCATCTGTCGGGAGAGCCGTTGTTAAATTTGTTTCTATAGCATTAGGTGGTTTGTGAAAATCTCCTTCTTATTTTACAAAAAAAATGAAAAAAGAAAAAGCTGACACTCTCGTTTCTTTATAAAAATAAAAGGAGCATAAGCTAAAAAGCGCATAATGGCTTTCTAGCTTCAGCTCCCTTTGTGTTCGCAATTTACTTTATAGTACTTTCGCTTGCGCCTGTTTAATTTGCACAGGCCCCATTCCTCTTGGTATTTCAATGTTTTCTCTTGTATCAGCATGTAATGCCTCTGCAATGTAATCAGCAGCGACATTAGGATCTAAGTCTCCACAAGTATAAACATCAATGCTCGCATATCCGTGCTCAGGAAAACTGTGAATCGTTAAGTGTGATTCAGAAATAATCACAACTCCGCTTACGCCTTGCGGTGCAAATTTGTGAAATGCAACCTCGCGCACCTCAGCACCTGATTTTAGAGCAGCATTTACAAACGTTTTTTCAATAAAATCCATGTCATTCAGCTTATCAAAATCGCATCCCCATAGCTCGGAGATAACGTGACGCCCCATTGTTTCCATAGTCATGGACCCCCCTTAACAAGAATTAAAAAGTGAAATTCCAACAACTGGGTCGGCCATTTACCACGGGGGAAAGTTAGTCCGGAGAGGTCCTAACCCTTTAAGTAATTCCGAAACAGTCTCAAGCAAGAAGTTCACGAAAAATAGTATACTGTGTTTAAGTCTAATTTGCAAGGTGCGTTTTTTCAGAAATATGCTGTTAAGGGTTTTTTCTTTAAAATGTGTCCATGACCTTATTTTATACAGCAGACGGATGTTTCATTCGTGCCGCTACATGGCGGATCAGATCAACAACTCTGCAGGAGTAGCCCCATTCGTTGTCATACCACGCCAGCACCTTTACTTTCCTGTCTTCCATTACCATTGTTGTAAGCCCGTCAATGACCGCTGAATGAGGATTCGTATTATAATCAGTCGAAACAAGCGGTTCATCTGAGTAATCAAGTACACCGTACATCGACGTTTTGGCAGCGCGTTTAAATGCCTCGTTTACTTCTTCAGACGTAACATCCGTTTTCAGATCAACAACGAGATCAACCAATGAGACGTTCGGAACAGGGACACGCAAGGCGAGGCCGTGAAGTTTTCCTTTCAAATGCGGCAGCACAAGTGAAAGCGCCTTTGCCGCTCCTGTTGTCGTCGGAATGATGGATTCACCGCAAGCCCGCGCCCGGCGCAAATCTTTGTGCGGGTTATCAATATTTTTTTGGTCATTCGTATACGCATGAACTGTAGTCATCAGACCGCTCTCAATGCCAAACTCTTCATCCAGCACTTTTACAACAGGCGCAAGGCAATTTGTCGTGCATGACGCATTTGAAATAATGACATGGCGCTCAGCGTCGAATTGGTCCTCATTTACGCCCATCACAATGGTAACGTCTTCATTTTTTCCCGGAGCGGTCAAAATCACTTTTTTTGCACCTGCTTCTATATGGCCCATCGCTTTATCTTTAGCATTAAACTTCCCTGTTGCTTCGACGACTATGTCAATATCATATTCCCGCCAAGGCAGCTGTTTTGGATCACGGCTGTTTAACAAAAGCACTTTCTTTCCATTTACGATCAGGCTGTCTTCACCAGCCACAACCTCTTTGTCGTATCTGCCGTGAATTGTGTCATACTTTATTAAATGAGCCAGCGTTTCTGCGGAATAGCTGGCGTTAATGGCCACTACTTGAATTTGATCGTCTAACATCGCTTTTCTAAAAACCATTCTTCCGATTCTTCCAAACCCGTTGATCGCTACTTTTACCTTCATGTTGGACACCCCTTATCAATTATGCCATCCTAATTTGTTACTATCTAAAATTAGTATAACACATTAAAACAAATTCGCCAGTACATATTGATAAAAATCAACGATTATAACGCTAATTTATGATGCATCTTATGTTTTCTTGCACAGAATATCAGGCGTAAGAACCAAAAAGCAGCCAGCGCTCCGCACTGACTGCCCTCATGCTTTATGATTCCTGTTTTAACTTATCATTGAGCACACTTTCTTCTAGCACAGAAAAAGTATCCCCGTACACTCTGTTAATATGATTCGCTCCCCAAGCACACAGCATATCTAAAATCCCTTCTAAGCTGCGGCCGTATTCGCTGAGCTCGTATTCCACTTTGGGAGGAACTTGATTATATACGATTCGGTTAATGACACCGTCCGCTTCCAGCTCGCGCAGCTGCTGAGTCAGCATTTTTTGCGTGATGTTGGGCATTAGGCGTTTTAATTCACTTGTGCGTTTTTTTCCGTGCGTCAGATGGCATAAAATGACGCATTTCCATTTCCCACCGATCACTTCAAGAGTCGCTTCAACAGAAATGTTATATTTTTTCTTCTCCATACAATCCATTCTCCTCACAGGCACCAAAAAGTGACTATAGCACTTCAAAGTACGTACTTTTATTTCTTAACGATATGTTTCATAATCACATTTGCCGGCTGATTTGAATCTGCTCTTTTTTATTTATATAGCTTACTCGGCAGAATTTCAATCATACAACACATCTTACAAAGGAGGAACATCATGACTTCAGCCAAAAGCAGTATTCCTGCACTACTGGCTTTGGCCGTAAGTGCATTCGCAATAGGGACAACTGAATTTATCAGTGTCGGCCTTTTGCCGCTCATTGCTGATGACCTGCATATTCCAGTCACGACAGCAGGATTAACCGTTTCCCTTTATGCGCTCGGCGTTACATTTGGGGCACCTATATTAACTTCATTGACCTCAAGCATGTCACGTAAGACACTATTGCTTTGGATCATGTTTATTTTTATTGCCGGTAATACGATGGCAGCAACCGCTTCAAGCATCGGGATTTTACTAGCAGCACGTGTGATATCGGCATTTTCGCACGGTGTGTTTATGTCGATCGGTTCGACAATCGCAGCGGATATTGTCCCGGAAGATAAAAGGGCTAGCGCGATTTCAATTATGTTTACTGGCCTCACTGTGGCAACTGTAACCGGAGTTCCTTTTGGGACATTTATCGGCCAGCAGTTCGGCTGGCGTTTCGCCTTTATGGTCATTATCGCCGTCGGAATCATTGCTTTCATTACAAATGGCATTCTTGTACCGTCCAAATTACGAAAAGGGACGAAAACAACGATGCGGGATCAATTGAAGCTTGTGACAAACAGCCGGTTATTGCTTTTATTTGTCATTACAGCGCTTGGATACGGAGGAACATTCGTTGTGTTCACGTATCTGTCTCCCCTGCTTCAGGAAGTAACAGGCTTCAAAGCCGGGACTGTTGCAGTGATTCTGCTCGGATACGGAATAGCTATTGCTATCGGCAATATGATTGGCGGAAAGCTGTCAAACCGAAATCCGATTGCCGCTTTATTCTATATGTTTATCGTACAAGCAATTGTTCTATTCGTACTGACATTTACAGCCCCGTATCAAGCAGCAGGGCTCATTACCATTCTCTGTATGGGATTGCTGGCCTTTATGAACGTGCCAGGCCTTCAGGTGTATGTCGTCATGCTGGCTGAGCGTTTTGTCCCGAGTGCAGTTGACGTCGCATCCGCAATGAATATCGCTGCCTTTAATGCAGGAATCGCGCTTGGGTCATACCTTGGCGGTGTGATCACCGATTCAATCGGATTGATTCATACCGCTTGGATAGGCGGATTAATGGTGGTCGGTGCAGTCATTTTAACAGGCTGGAGCCGCTTAATGGAAAAACGAGATCGGCAGGAAGCCTGGCAATTTTAAAGGAGGAAATGAACATGACAACACATTTACAAGCAAAAGCAACACTTCATAATGGGGTAGCAATGCCTTGGTTCGGCCTCGGCGTGTTCCAAGTGGAAGAAGGATCTGAACTGGTAAACGCAGTTAAAACTGCCATTGTTCACGGGTACCGCAGTATTGATACTGCAGCTATCTATGGAAAT
Organism: Bacillus sp. SG20033; assembly: GCF_044570195.1. Classification (NCBI taxonomy): domain Bacteria; kingdom Bacillati; phylum Bacillota; class Bacilli; order Caryophanales; family Bacillaceae; genus Bacillus; species Bacillus sp. SG20033. The sequence goes on from NZ_CP172606.1 coordinate 3,026,027, forward strand.
GAAGCTGGCGTTGGAGAAGGGATTCGGGAAGGCATTGAAGAAGCAGGCATTTCAAGAGAGGATCTGTTTATCACATCGAAAGTATGGAATGCGGATTTAGGCTACGAAGAAACACTCGCCGCGTTTGAAACAAGTCTGTCCAAACTCGGTCTGGATTATTTGGATCTATATCTCATCCACTGGCCTGTAGAAGGAAAGTATAAAGAAGCTTGGAGAGCGCTTGAAACGCTGTATAAAGAAGGCCGTATCAAAGCGATTGGCGTAAGCAACTTCCAAATTCACCATCTTGAAGATCTGATGACGGCAGCTGAAATTAAGCCTATGATTAACCAAGTGGAATTTCACCCGCGCCTCACACAAAAAGAGTTGATAAGATACTGCCAAAATCAGGGCATCCAGATGGAGGCTTGGTCACCTTTAATGCAGGGGCAGCTGCTGGATCACCCTGTATTGGCTGACATCGCTCAAACATACAATAAATCTGTCGCACAAATTATTTTGCGCTGGGATCTGCAGCATGGCATCATTACGATTCCTAAATCAACGAAGGAACACCGCATTAAAGAAAATGCAAGCGTATTTGACTTTGAATTAACGCAGGATGACATGAACCGAATCGATGCACTGAATGAAAACTTGCGCGTCGGTCCTGATCCGGACAACTTTGATTTTTAATGGCAAAAAAACACCGTTCAATATGAACGGTGTTTTTTGTATTATGCCCAGCTGTTCATGATTTCATCAAGCTGCCTTTCGGTCTCTTCAAGCGTGCCGCTGTTATCAATGACTTGATCTGCTCTTGCTGTTTTTTCCTCTAAGGGCATTTGAGAGCGGATACGGCTGACTGCTTCTTCTTCCGTCAGCTGATTGCGCTTCATCAGACGTTCCAGTTGAAGCTCTTTTGTCACACTGACCACAATAATTTTATCAACCAATGATTCCAATTTGCTTTCGAACAATAGCGGGATATCCAATACAACAAATGCCTCCCGATTTGCAACGGCTTCATCACGGCGATTGAGCATTTCCTGCCTGACTGCGGGATGAACAATTGCATTTAAAGCGAGACGTTTTTGTTCATTTGTAAATACCAGCGCTCCAAGCTTTTTTCGATCTATATCGCCATTTGAGAGCAGTATGTCTTCACCGAATTCGTCAATGATTTGCCGGTAGGCCGGCATCCCTTTTTCTACCGCTTGTTTTGCAATGATATCTGCATCTATAACTGTTATTCCTTTTTCAATCAGCATATTGGCTACCGTGCTTTTGCCGCTAGCTATTCCTCCCGTTAAACCAATGACTAAGGTCAAGAGATCCACTCCTTTTTACAATTTCCAGAGCCCAATCGTGATTAATAGAAGCCCCGGCAAAAACGCCATTTTATCGATCCATTTCCACTTAGACAGAAAATGGCCGGCATTGATTCCAATTGATACAAACAGCGAGCTCATGATTGCCACGGCGATGCTCATCACAATCGGCGAAAAACCGAGAATGGCTGCGCCTATACCTGCTCCAAAGGCATCAATCGATAAGGCAAATCCCAATAAGACCGCCTCAATTCCGTTGATCACACCCGATTTGTCGATATCCGCACTCATTGGTTTTCTCAAAATATGAATCACAATTCCTAATGACCGAACCTCTAGATTAAGCAGTGTTTTTTCATGCAATAGGTATTCTTTATCTTTTGCCGGTTTGAAAAATTGATACAGAACCCACGCACCGATTCCAACCAATATCAAACCGCCAAGCTTCTCCGTCACATATACAGGAAAAAACTTCGTGAGAAAGCTTCCGATCAGCATGGATATAAACATGACAGCACCGGAACAGCAGGCGATAACCAAAATCGCTTTAAACGGTATTTTCATTTTTCTCAATCCGTACGTAAATCCGACTGAAAAACTGTCCAAGCTGACAGCCAACGCCAGCAGCAGTATAGAAACCATTTGCATATCCGTTTCTTCCTTTCTGTTGGTGCTCTTGTATCAGATGTGAAATGCCCGGGATTCATCACAATCATATATATGGGAAAGTGAAAAATCCGTGTTTCGAAAATGGCATCCTCCATTACAGAGTTACTGATATATGCACCGACAGCTTGGACGATGAAGCATTATGCTACTTTTTTTTCTGGCACTTTGCGCAAAAATGCGTGCCTCTTCCTCCAACGACAATTTTCGAAATCATCGTTCCGCAATTTTTGCATGGCTCGTCTTTTTTTCCGTACACAAAATGCTGCAGCTGGAACATTCCGATTTCCCCTTGGGAGTTGATATATGAACGGACTGTGCTTCCGCCCGCATCAATCGCCTCCTGCAGAGTGTTTTTGATTTCAGCGTGAAGGGTTTTGATTGTTTTATCTGATAATTGATTTGCTTTTATCTCGGGATGAACACCCGCTCTGAAAAGAGCCTCATCCACATAAATGTTTCCTAGTCCAACTACCGTTTTTTGATCCAGTAGGGCAGTTTTGACAGCGCGGTTTGTTTTCGCAAGCCGTTCTTTTAAATACGCACTTGTAAATTCTTCTGCATCCGGCTCCGGACCTAACTGAGAAAGCGGGAGCTCGCCCGCTTCTTCTCCCGGTTTAAATAAGTGCATAGTTCCAAATTTCCGCACATCCCTGTACCGAAGCTGGGTTCCATCCGTCATCGTGAATATGACATGCACGTGTTTATCGTCAGGCTCCTCGGCTTGATGAAGACCGTATTTTCCTTCCATTCGAAGGTGAGAAACCATAACATAATGATCTAAATGAAACAGTAAAAACTTTCCCCGTCTTCCGATGGACTGTATCGTTTCTCCTGCTAGTTTTCGCGCAAATTCCTCCGGCTCGGCAGGCCGTTTGATGATATTCGGCCATCTGATCTCTACCGATTTGATTGTTTTTCCCTTTACAAGCCCGGTCAGAGTGCGCCGGACCGTCTCAACCTCTGGTAATTCCGGCACATCCATCACTTCCTATCTCTGTTTATTTCGCATCGTACCAAGATGGGCCTGATGCAAAGTCCACCTTTAACGGCACATCTAATGCAAGCGCATGCTCCATCACTTCAGGAACAAGCTTTTCAAGAATTTCAATTTCTTCCTTTGGCGCCTCAAAAATCAATTCATCGTGTACTTGAAGCAGAAGCCTTGCTTTCAACTGTTTTTCTTTCAGCTTGGCAGCCATGTCAATCATGGCTTTTTTGATAATATCAGCGGCGCTTCCTTGAATCGGCGTATTCATGGCCGTCCGCTCCGCAAAACTTCGGATATTAAAGTTCCGGCTCGTCAGCTCAGGGATGTAGCGGCGGCGATGCATAAGCGTTGTTACGTATCCTTTTTGCTTCGCTTCCTGTACTGAATCTTCCATGTACGCTTTTACGCCTTGGAAGCTTTCCAGATAGCGGTCGATAAATGCTCCCGCTTCCTTCCGGGTAATGCCGAGGTTCTGTGACAGACCGTAATCGCTGATCCCGTATACAATGCCAAAGTTGACCGCTTTCGCCTGGCGTCTCATCGCAGATGTCACTTCATCCTTAGCGACATGGAACACATCCATTGCCGTTTTCGTGTGAATATCCATATCATTTGTAAAAGCTTCGATCAGATTATCATCCTTTGAAATATGGGCAAGCACCCGCAGCTCGATTTGTGAATAATCGGCTGCAAAAATGAGCCAGTCTTTTTCAGACGGCACAAAAGCTTGGCGAATTTTCCGCCCTTCCTCAAGCCTGATCGGAATGTTTTGCAGGTTCGGATCAGTCGAGCTGAGACGGCCAGTTTGCGTTAAGGCCTGGTTAAATCGCGTGTGCACTTTATGCGAATCCGGTCTCGTCACCTTTAAAAGCCCTTCGATATATGTTGATTGAAGCTTGCCAATTTGTCTGTACTGTAAAATATAGTCGACAATATCATGCTTGTCAGCCAGCTTTTCAAGCACATCGGCAGACGTAGAATAGCCTGTTTTCGTTTTCTTTACGACAGGAAGGCCGATCTTTTCAAATAAGATGACGCCTAGCTGTTTCGGAGAATTGATGTTAAACGGCTCTCCCGCAATCTCATGGATTTTTTCTTCATATTCCTTCAGCTTCGCACCCAGTTCTTCACCCATCCGTTTTAAACGGTCAACATCGACCTTGACGCCAGTTGATTCCATTTCGCCAAGAATAAGCGCAAGAGGCATTTCCAGCTCTTCAAACAGTTCAAGCTGGTCGTTGTTTTCCAGCTCCTGAACGAGCTTTTCCCGAAGGCTTTGAATCGCTAACGCTTTTCGGCCAAGGTGCTCAGACAGTACGTCTTCTGACGGCACTGCCCGTTTTGCTCCTTTTCCATAAACTGATTCATCACTTGAAACGATATGCAGGCCGTAATCCTTAGCCACACTCGCAACGTCGTCATATGAATTGCCCGGGTTGATGATATAAGCCGCAAGGAGCGTATCAAACTCGGCTCCTTTCAGCTCAATGCCCTGCCAGCGCAAAGCGACAACGGCCCGCTTGCTGTCGAAGACCCATTTCTTCTGCTCGTCATTTTCCACCCATTCTTTAAACACCTCAGACTCAACGGCAATGTCTTTCGGAATGAAATAAGCTCCCGTTTCATTTACGATCGAAAATCCGAGGATCGGCTCTTCATGATAATTATCGCCAATCTGTTCAACGACAAATGCGGATGGAGAAACCAATATATCGCTTGTCACGTCTGTGACTGTTTTGACATTAATGTCTTCCAACGATTGATCCTGTTCTGCTTCTGCACTGTCTTCTCCAAGCCGTTCAAGAAGCGTGTTGAAGCCAAGATCTTTAAAGATGGCAATGACCTGTTCACGATTAAAGCCTTGATATTCCAGGCCGGAAACAGATACCTCAATCGGAGCATCCGTCATAATTGTCGCAAGCTCCTTGCTCATCAATGCCTGATCCTTAAACTCCTCAAGCTTTTCCTTCAATTTCTTTCCGCTCACCTCGTCAATGGACTCCAGCAGCTTTTCAACCGAATCAAATTGTTTTAAAAGCTTAATCGCAGTCTTTTCTCCGACGCCGGGCACACCCGGAATATTATCTGAGGAATCGCCCATCAGACCCTTCATGTCAATGATTTGTTCAGGCGTAAGCCCGTATTTCTCTTTGACATGCTCCGGTGTGTAAAATTCAACATCGGTAATTCCCTTTCTCGTAATGGCAACTGTCGTTTTGTCCGTTGCCAGCTGGGTTAAATCCTTATCCCCTGAGAAAACCTTTACTTCAAATCCGTCTTTTTCAGCCGATTTGGCCAGTGTGCCGATAATATCATCCGCTTCATATTGTTCCAGTTCATAGCGGCTGATCTGGTAGGCATCCAGCAGCTCGCGGATAAACGGCATTTGTTCGGAAAGCTCAGGCGGGGTTTTCTGTCTGCCGCCTTTATATTCTTTAAATGTGCCGTGACGAAATGTTGTTTTCCCGGCATCAAACGCAACCAGCATGTGCGTCGGTTTTTCATCCTCAAGCATTTTCATCAAAATCATCGCAAAGCCGTATACAGCATTTGTATGAACACCTTTATCATTGCTTAACAGCGGCAATGCAAAAAACGCCCGGTAAGCCAGACTGTTTCCGTCTACAAGCACTAATTTTTTTCGTTCCGTCATTCAATTTCCTCCTAAGAAGCCTCAGGCTTCCATTCATCTCTTACATAGTCATTAGCTCCTCTTATTTTAACAAAGTTCAATTTGAAAGGAAAATACGTGAACTATAAGAGAAGACACAAAAAAGGACGGGAACACAAATAGGTTCCCGCCGTCAAAATTGGCTCCTTGGATGAAGGGGTTCTACTACATCCTACCAGCATAGGTTTAACAGTGCATGAAGATATTGTTAAACCTTTGTAAACATTAGGCGGACTTTTCAGCGGCCCGTTTCAGCGTCACGGTAAAGACAGTTCCCCGTCCAGGCTCGCTTGTGACATCAATTTTCCCTTCATGAGCCTCTATTAAATGCTTGACAATCGCAAGGCCCAGCCCTGTTCCGCCCGAATTCCTGCTTCTGTCTTTATCTACGCGGTAAAAGCGTTCAAAGATGCGCGGAATTTCTTCTTTCTGAATTCCGATTCCAGAATCGGCAACCTCAATCTGAATATCTTTTTCTCTGGGCTTTACATTGATAGCCACGGAGCCCCCCTCAGGCGTGTAGGTTAACGCATTGTTTACGAGATTAAGAAATACCTGTTTCAGCCTGTACGGGTCACCAGATACATATTGAGGGTCTTTCGGGACATTCAGGTGCAAGGAGATGCCTTTCTCATCCGCCTTATGCTTCAGAAGCGTTTCAATCTCAACAAGCATTTTGGCCGGCTCAAACGTTTCGATACTGAGCGTGAAATTTTGCTGCTCGATTTTTGAGAGATCGAGCAAATCCTGAACCAAAGACTGAAGCCTTTCGCTTTCCTTAAGAATAATAGAGAGAAATTCAGAAAGCGCCTCTTTGTCTTCCATCGCCCCATCCAATAACGTCTCCGTAAACCCTTTTATGGACGTAATCGGTGTTTTCAGCTCATGAGAAACATTGGCCACAAAATCCTTCCTCATCTGCTCTAATTTCTTTGTTTCCGTCATGTCATGGAAAACAAGCACAATTCCTTTCCATTCATCGTCCGGCCCCATAATCGGAACGCCGTCCACTTCAAAATAACGCCGTTCTATTTTGATCGGCAGTCTTAACAGCTTGCATTTCTTTGTCTCCGTCATAAAAATGTCTTCGACAAGCTGGATCACTTCTTCATGTTCAAATGCATCGTGATAAAGACGGCGCAGCATATGATTCGGATTGATATGAAACTGCTTGGCGTAAGACCTGTTTACGAGATTAATAAAGCCTCTTCCGTCGATCATAATCAGCCCGGAGCCAATGTTTTCAATGACTGTCAGCAGCCGATCCCGCTGCATTTCCTGCGTTCGCGTCATTTCCATCAGATCAATGGCAAGGCTGTTCATCGCATGTCCTAGCTTATCAGAACGCCTAATATAGCCGCCGTACGTCCGTGCATCGTAGTTGCCCTTAGAGAGTTCTGTGGCTACATTTGTCGCTGACTCAATTGACCTTTTATAACGTGAGGTCATGCTGGAATAAAAATAAACAATGACGATAAATGCGGTACAAAGACTGGCCGTCAGCATCCCCCACAATTCGCCTTTTAAGCCGTCGCTTTTTTCAGAGGCGGAAAGCAGCACATATCCTGTTTTTTCACCTTCGCTTCTAAGTGAAAGTCCGTAATAAAGCTTGTTATCTGTTGTTGACAGAATACCCTCATGGCCAGAAACAAGCGCCTGCACCTTTTGGGAATCAGCCGATCTCCCGTTTGACCCATACAGCACCTTGCCGTCTGTATCAATAACGGATGCGCTCACATCAAGCGCGCCGCCTGCATCTTTAATGATTTTCTCATTTGCTTGATTATTCAGATTGCCGGCATCAAGAAGCGAAGCCAAGTATTTTGCTTCTTTTTCAATGTGTTCCTCTGCTTTCCTTTGATCAGATGTTTCAAAAAGCTGCTGTAAAAACAGCCCGAGGACACAAAACACCAGAATCATACAGACAACGAATACAGAAAAAAGGCGCACACGGTATTTATTCATTCATTTTTGGCTCCTCCAGTTTATACCCCAATCCCCTAATCGTTTTAATGTAGATCGGTTTTTTGGTATTGTTTTCAATTTTGTCGCGAAGATGGCTGATGTGCACATCAACAATTCTCGTATCTCCGGCAAAATCATAATTCCAGACTGCGCTCAGCAGCAGGTCTCTTGTCAGAACTCTGCCTTTATGTCTGCCTAAATACAGCAGCAGTTCGAATTCTTTCGGTGTCAGTTCAAGCTGACTTTCTTTAAAGTACGCTTCATAATGATCAGGCAGGATTTTCAGATCGCCGATTACGATCTGGCCTTCCATTTCATCGTTCTTCATCTCACTAGAGGGCGCAGCTATTTCCGAACGCCTTAAAATCGCTTTGACTCTCGCATTTACTTCCCTTGGACTGAACGGCTTGGTCATATAATCATCAGCACCGAGCTCCAGCCCTAATACTTTGTCGAATTCCTCATCCTTCGCTGTCAGCATTAAAATGGGAAACATCAGTTTTTGCTGTCTCAGCTGCTTGCATACTTCGATTCCGTCCAATTTTGGAAGCATCACATCAAGCACAATCAAATCAGGCTTCTCTGTTTCCGCTTTTTTGAGTGCTTCTTCCCCATCCGAGGCGGTAATGACATCATAGCCTGACCGTTCCAAATTGTACTGTAAAAGAGTAACAATAGATTCTTCATCATCCACAACTAAAATTTTCTTGTTCATGCTGTGCCTCCAGTATTATAATTCCCCGACATCCTATTTCTCTATTTTATGTCATCTTAACATGTTTCATGATTTTATTTTAGCGAAAGCAGGACATTCCGACAATTCGCCTTTTACATCATTTTTAAAAGAAATAAAGATGTGCATGATAGCGCTTTCATATATAGTAAAAAGAGAAAGGCTGTATTAAGCAAGCCTTTCTCTCTTTTTATTAGGATAATACTTTCATGACATTTTTGACAGATTCAACTGATTTATTCAGCTGCGCTCTTTCATAGTCTGTCAGTTCAAGTTCAATGATTTGCTCAAGACCGTTGCCGCCTACAATTGTAGGAACACCAAGGTAGATGCCTTCATAGCCGTATTCCCCTTCAAGATAAGCAATTGTAGGAAGAACGCGGCGCTGATCTTTCAAGATTGCTTCGACCATTTCAGTCAGAGAAGCCGCAGGCGCATAATACGCGCTTCCGTTTCCAAGAAGATTCACGATTTCGCCTCCGCCTTTTCTAGTGCGCTCCACAATTGCGTCAATCCGTTCTTTCGGAATAAGAGTTTCAAGCGGGATACCGCCAGCATAAGAATAACGCACAAGCGGCACCATATCGTCACCGTGTCCGCCGAGTACGAAACCAGTCACATCTTTCACTGACAGGTTTAATTCCTCTGCCACAAATGTTCTGAATCTTGCCGTATCAAGCACACCGGACTGGCCGATTACACGCTCTTTAGGGAAGCCTGATTCTTTGTACACCGCGTATGTCATTGCATCAACAGGATTTGTCAGCACCACAATAATAGAGTCAGGAGAATATTTCACGATTTCCCGCGTAACGCTTCTCATAATCTTTTCGTTTGTAGAGACCAGATCATCTCTGCTCATACCAGGTTTTCTTGCGATACCGGCTGTAATGACTACAATGTCAGAGCCAGCTGTATCCTCGTAATTGGATGTTCCCGTAATTTTTGCGTCAAAGCCTTGAACCGGGCTTGCTTCAAGCATATCAAGCGCTTTTCCCTTTGTCGGGTTCTCCAATTGCGGAATGTCAACAAGAACAACGTCTGCCAGCTCTTTTTGAGCGATTAAAAATGCAGTTGTAGCTCCGGTAAAACCTGCTCCGATAACAGAAACTTTTTTACGAGTATTTCCCATGTCTCTCTTCTCCTTTATGGCTAGTTTTAGGCTTTTTCCTTGCTTAGTCCATGTTTTTGATCAGTTCTTCTCCGAACTCTGAACATTTCACTTCAGTCGCGCCGTCCATTAATCTGGCAAAATCGTAAGTTACGACTTTAGAAGCGATTGTTTTTTCCATAGATTTGATAACCAAATCAGCCGCTTCGTTCCATCCTAAATGCTCAAGAAGCAGAACGCCTGAAAGAATAACTGAAGATGGGTTTACTTTATCAAGGCCTGCATATTTAGGAGCCGTTCCGTGCGTCGCCTCGAAAATCGCATGTCCTGTTTCGTAGTTGATGTTCGCTCCAGGAGCAATGCCGATTCCGCCGACTTGCGCAGCAAGAGCATCAGAAATGTAATCTCCGTTCAAGTTCATTGTCGCAACGACATCAAACTCGTTTGGACGCGTTAAAATCTGCTGAAGGAAAATGTCAGCAATGCTGTCTTTGATAATGATTTTTCCTGCTGCTTCCGCTTCGCTTTGCGCTTTGTTGGCAGCGTCTTTTCCTTGTTCTTCAGCAATGCGGTCATATTGAGCCCACGTGAAGACTTTATCTCCGTATTCTTTTTCAGCAAGTTCATAGCCCCAGTTTTTGAAGGCGCCTTCTGTGAACTTCATGATGTTTCCTTTGTGAACAAGCGTTACAGATTTGCGGCCATGCTCGATCGCATAATCAATGGCAGCTCTGACCAAGCGGCTTGTTCCTTCTTCTGAAACAGGCTTAATGCCGATACCTGATGTCTCAGGGAAACGGATTTTGTTGACGTTTAACTCATTTTGAAGGAAGCTGACAAGCTTTTGCACTTCTTCAGAGCCTTTTGCATACTCGATGCCTGCGTAAATATCTTCTGTATTTTCACGGAAGATGACCATATCAGTATCTTCAGGGCGTTTTACCGGTGACGGCACTCCAGTAAAGTATCTTACAGGTCTTAAGCAGACGAATAGGTCAAGCTCTTGTCTGAGCGCTACGTTCAAAGAACGGATACCGCCGCCGACAGGTGTCGTTAACGGGCCTTTAATCGCGATGAAATATTCGCGGATCACATCTAATGTTTCAGCAGGGAGCCACTCACCTGTTTTATTATAAGCCTTTTCTCCGGCGTAAACTTCTTTCCATGTAATTTTCTTTTCGCCTTTGTATGCTTTTTCTACTGCTGCTTCCAAAACCTTCGAAGCCGCGTTCCAAATATCAGGACCGGTTCCGTCTCCTTCGATAAATGGGATAATCGGGTTGTTTGGTACGTTTAATACTCCGTTAGAGACTGTAATTTTTTCACCTTGTGCCACAATAAAAAACCTCCCAGTATGTAATTCATATTTAGAAAACATTTTATTTTTCTTATATAGAAAATAAAATGATTTTTCCTAACATTCAATTTAAAGTGTAACCCAATTTTGATGTTCTGAACAAGAGGCTAACCTCATTGACGCAAGCCAGCCTCCAATGGTTCTTTAGGCTCTTTCTTCAATCGGAACGAATTTTTGTTTGTCAGGGCCTGTGTAATCTGCCCGCGGGCGGATCAGACGGTTGTTGTCATACTGCTCAAGAATATGAGCGAGCCAGCCGGACATTCTGCTTACAGCAAAAATCGGTGTAAACAAATCATGGTCAATACCGAGGCTGTGATATACAGAAGCCGAATAGAAATCAACGTTAGGCGGAAGCTTTTTCTCTGATGTGACGATGTCTTCTATACGAATGGACATCTCATACCATTTGCTTTCGCCTGTCAGGTTGGTCAGGCGCTTGCTCATTTCTTTCAGATGCTTCGCGCGCGGATCACCATGCTTATACACACGGTGGCCGAATCCCATGATTTTTTCTTTCTTTTCAAGTTTAGCGCGGATGTACGGCTCAGCGTTTTCCACTTCACCGATTTCTGTCAGCATTTTCATAACGCCTTCATTCGCTCCGCCGTGAAGAGGCCCTTTCAGCGCGCCGATTGCTGCAGTAATGCCTGAATAGATGTCAGAAAGTGTTGCGACGCAGACCCTCGCTGTGAACGTTGACGCGTTCAGCTCATGGTCAGCATGTAAAATCAATGCTTTGTTGAAGGCTTCAACCTCAATTGGTGAAGGCTCTTCACCGTTTAATGTGTAAAGAAAATTCTCCGCAATACCGTAATCTTCTCTCGGTTCAACAGGCTCAAGACCCTTGCGAATTCTGGAAAACGCTGCAACCAGGCCAGGCACCTTTGCCTGAAGGCGGATCGCCTTTCTGTAGTTGGCTTCCGGGTTCATGGTATCAGCCTCGCTGTCAAGCAGGCCTAGTAATGAAATTGCTGTCCGAAGAGCAGCCATGGGATGAACATTTTCGAGGGAATAAGATTTGAAGTGCTCAATAATTTCTTGCGGAACGGCAGCTTCCTTTGCAAGCTGCTGCTTTAACTCTTCAAGCTCTTTTTTGTTTGGCAGCCTTAGATGCCAAAGCAAGTAGATGATTTCTTCAAAACTTGCATTCTCTGTCAAATCATCGATATCATACCCCACATATGTAAGGGTATCATCAATAATAGAACTAACAGATGATGTTGTTGCTACAACCCCTTCAAGACCGCGTGTCGCTGTCATATATAACATCTCCTTTTCAATAAATTTCCCCTTTAAGAGTGTTGTAAAAACATGAGGCTTACTTAAAAAGCACGATGCAAGTATTTCTCTCCCCCAAAAAGAAAATGCTTACATTTTACTGGCTGCTGGAACTAAAACCCTTTGCTTATGAAAGAACATAACAAATTCTTATAAGCTTATTTAAGTTTAAGCCTATTCTCATTATAAACAATAATCAGACATTTGTTAAATGTTTACCTATAATTTTTTTTTTCATTCTGTGATTTCCCCGAAAAAACGCCTTTATTTGCGGGTTTTTGCATACAAAAAAAAAGCGGCTTTAAGGCCGCTTTTTTTATGAAGTGAACAGTTTTACGATCTGCATGGCTAAATAAGCAATCCCCGCTCCGATCAACGGTCCCACCGCAACTCCTCCAAAAAGCGCTACTGCAAGAATGGTCCCGATCACGAGAGCAGTTGTAATATGCGGATCATTTTCAAGCAGAGTCAGGCCGTTTTTTGCAATCAGCGCCACTGCGATCCCCGCTCCAAGGGCGATCCATGCGTAGGAAGACCGCATTGCTTCTCCGAGCTGCTTAAATCCGATTTCTCCCGTGGCAATCGGGACAAGAACGGCGATGGTAATAATGGTCACACCCCAGTTAATGCCTTTTGACTGGATGGTCGGAAATAATTTCTGATCAAGCCCAACGATTTTGATGATCAAAAGGACGGATACAGCAAAGAGCAATGATTGGTTTTTTGCGATAAGTGCGATAGCCAAGAGTAAAATTAAAAATAAATTCGCTTGTGTAAACACATGCCATCCCTCCTTTAAGATGAATGTATTCATATTCAGCCGCAGCGTGAATACATATAAAAAATAGGACATGCTGACGAGAGGAGGACCGTTTTCGTGAATCAATCTTATATCACTATTTTTTTCAGAACCCTCTTTGTCATATCAATGACCGCAGGGTTGATAGCTGCGGCCTATTATTCGTTTCCGTTAACTTATCCGTTCCTGATCGCCCTTATTCTTTCATCAGTGATTCATCCTGTTGTCGATTATTTGGACAAAGTGACAGGATTCCCCCGAACGATAAATGTTCTGGGCGTTCTTGCTTTTTTTCTGCTCGCAGCCTTCGGCGTGCTCACCATTCTGGTAGCCGAAATCGTAACGGGAACAGCCTATCTAGCAAAAACGCTGCCTCCGCATATCAGCACGTTTATTTCATATTGCGAAAAATTGTTTACAACTCATATTCAGCCGCTCTATAACGAGTTAACTCTTTTGTTTCAAGAATTGGAAACAAACCAGCAGGCTTCCATCGTCACTCATATCCAGACGCTCGGTGATTCTGCCGCTAAAAATGCCGGGCTCCTGCTGTCCCACATTCTAGAGATGATCCCGAGATTTTTCGCTCTTCTTCCCAATACGGCGGCGGTTCTGATTTTTTCTCTTCTGGCAACCTTTTTTATGACAAAGGATTGGCATAAGCTGAAAGCCATGCTTGTTTTAATTCTGCCGGATCGTGTGACAGCTAACAGCAAAGCGATCAGCAGCGAATTAAAAAAAGCAATGACTGGTTTTATCAAAGCACAAGCCGTCCTCGTTTTCATCACGATGGTGATTGTATTTATCGGCCTTTCTCTCTTAAAGGTTGAACACGCCGCAACAATTGCTTTTTTAATCGGGCTTGTAGATCTTCTCCCTTACTTAGGTGCCGGCTCCGTATTTGTGCCCTGGATTTTGTATTTATCGATTACGGGCCAGCTGCCCCAAGCAATCGGAATTGGTATCCTGTACCTCGTCGTTCTTATTCAGCGGCAGCTGACAGAGCCCAAGATACTAAGTAAATCTATCGGGATCGATCCGCTGGCAACACTCATCGCCCTGTTTGCCGGCTTTAAATTATTCGGGTTTTTAGGACTGATTGCGGGACCGGCTGTACTCGTCATCATCCAAGCTTTCATCACAACAGGCGCATTAAAAGAAATATGGTCCTATATCACCGTTCAGCAAAAATAAAACGGCAGCCGTTTTTTCATGGCTGCCGTTTTTTATTTGATGATGATCCGCTTATTCTTCGACATACCTCTCAGCCATTTGAACAGAATCGGCTTACACCAGCCGCGGGTAAACGGGATAAGAAGACAGGCGCCGGCCAAATCTGATAAAAAGCCCGGAAGCATCAGCAATAGACCGCCAATGAAAATGCACAGACCGTCAGCAATCGCTTCTCCCGGCATTTTGCCATATTGAAGATCACGCTGAACCTTATAATACACTTCGGTTCCTTGTTTTTTTGCAGCTGCTGCGCCGATAATGCCAGTCAGAATCATGAATAGAACTGTCGGTAAAATGAAATGCCAATCAACTTGCCTAAAAATAGGAATATGCCGATTTCTATTGCCGGAAACACAATAAAAAGCAAAAACAAAAATCTCATATCCAAGCCCCCCACACGTGTAACACGTTCTGTTCAACAAAAGGCATGATAAAGAGAAAAGGAAGGGATTCCCCTTCCATTTTCACCTGTAATTAAAGAACGCTCGCACGGCCTTGATAGACTGCGCCTCTGGAAGCGTCAACTGTAATATCCTGGCCATCTGTCAAAATAGATGTCGCATTTTCCAGACCCACGATAACCGGGATGCCAAGGCTTAATCCGACTACCGCAGCATGGCTAGTCAAACCGCCTTCTTCTGTAATAAGAGCAGACGCTTTTTCAAGAGATGCAATCATATCACGGTCAGTGCTTTTGGTAACAAGTACCGCACCGTCAGTCATTTTTTGCTCAGCTTCTTTTGCATTTTGTGCAACGACAACCGGACCGTAAGCTGATTTGCGTCCAATGCCTTGGCCTTTAGCGATGATATCGCCGACAGTATGAACCTTCATTAAGTTCGTAGTGCCGGACTCACCGACAGTGCCAGCTGTAATAACGATAAGATCGCCGTGTTTTACAATTCCGCTGTTCAATGATTTTTGGACAGCATCCTCAAGCATCTCATCTGTTGAGCTCGCATTTTGGCCGCTTTCCGCGAATACGCCAGATACGAGGGCAAGCTTTCTGGAAATAGAGTCATTTACAGTAACCGCAACAATCGGAGCCTGCGGACGGTATTTTGCAATCATACGTGCTGTATGGCCGCTTTCTGTCGGCGTTACGATCGCAGCAGCATTCAGGTTAATCGCCGTATGTGCGACAGATTGTCCAATTGCGTCTGTAATTGTCATGCCCACTTGGTCTCTGCGTTTTGAGAGAATTTCTTTATAATTTAAAGCTTCTTCAGAACGGGACGCGATGTTATGCATTGTTTGAACTGCTTCAACCGGGTAACTTCCGGCAGCAGTTTCACCAGAAAGCATGATCGCATCTGTTCCGTCGAAGATCGCGTTTGCAACGTCACTTGCTTCCGCACGAGTCGGACGCGGGTTGCGCTGCATGCTGTCAAGCATTTGTGTCGCTGTAATAACAGGTTTGCCCAGCGCGTTGCATTTTTTGATCAGTTCTTTTTGCACAAGCGGCACTTCTTCAGCTGGAATTTCCACACCTAAGTCTCCGCGTGCAACCATTAAGCCGTCAGACACTTCGAGAATCGCATCGATGTTGTCAACGCCCTCTTGGTTTTCGATTTTAGGGATGATTTGAATATCCTGAGCGTTGTGCTCTTCAAGAAGCTCACGGATTTCGAGCACATCCGTGGAACGTCGAATGAAAGATGGTGCGATGAAGTCTACTCCTTGCTCAATACCGAAAACGATGTCTCGCGCATCCTTTTCAGTAATCCCCGGAAGATTGACACTTACGCCCGGTACGTTAACACCTTTTTTATTTTTGAGTGTTCCGTTGTTTAATACTTTTGTTTTGATTTCGCGTTTAGCGGCATCTACATCAAGTACCTCAAGACCGATAAGGCCGTCATCTAACAGAATCGTTGAACCTTGTTCAACGTCATGGACTAAACCTTCATATGTCACTGAAATTTTATCTGTTGTTCCTACAACCTCGTCCATTGAAATAATGAGCTCTTTGCCTGTTTCAAGCTCAATACCGCCGTTTTCCATTGTATGTGTGCGGATTTCAGGACCTTTTGTATCAAGCAGAATTCCAACGTTCTTGCCAAGTTTTTTACTTGCTTCGCGGATATTTTTAATTCTTGCACCGTGCTCCTCAAAATCTCCGTGAGAAAAGTTTAATCGAGCCACGTTCATTCCTGACTCCATTAATTTCGTAAGCATTTCAATACTTTCACTTGCCGGACCGATGGTACAAACAATTTTAGTTTTTCTCATTTGGTTCACTTCCTTCTGAAATCTTCAGCCTTCAGCTGTACATTAGATAGACAGTTCTTTTGAAAGCTGATACATGTTTTGCTCAACTGTGTGTTTTGTCTCAAGTATTTCTATAATATCATGGTCTACAAGCTTATTGTTTTGTATACCTACACAGCGTCCGCCTTTTCCTTCAAGCAGCAGTTCAACTGCATATGCGCCGAGACGGCTTGCTAACACACGGTCAGCAGCACTCGGAGAACCTCCGCGCTGGATATGGCCCAATACAGATACCCTAGTTTCAAGATTTGTTTCTTCTTCAATGCGTTTCCCGAATTCAACACCGCTGCCTACACCTTCGGCAACAATAATAATACTGTGCTTCTTGCCGCGTTCGTGGCCGCGTTTTAAGCGGGCAATGATTTCGTGCATGTCATAGTCTGCCTCAGGGATTAAGATCGATTCTGCGCCCCCTGCAAGACCGGCCCACAATGCGATATCGCCGGCATGACGGCCCATTACTTCGATTACATATGTACGTTCATGAGAAGTCGCTGTATCGCGAATCTTATCAATTGCGTCAATTACTGTATTTAAAGCTGTATCGAAACCGATTGTAAAATCAGTGCCCGGAATGTCATTATCAATTGTACCCGGTACACCTACACATGGAAACCCGTGTTCCGTTAATTTTTTCGCACCCATATATGAACCGTCTCCGCCGATAACAACAAGGCCTTCAATACCAAGCTTCTTCAAGTTTTCTATCCCTTTTTCACGGCCTTCAACTGTTTTGAATTCAGGACATCTTGCCGTATAAAGCTTAGTTCCTCCACGATGTATAATATCGCCTACTGATCCGAGTTCAAGCTTTTCAATCTTTCCGCTGATCAATCCCGCGTATCCGTTGTAAATACCGTAAACTTCAACGTCATGATAGATCGCTTTTCTGACTACTGCGCGAACTGCTGCGTTCATTCCCGGGGAATCCCCGCCGCTCGTTAATACCCCTATACGTTTCATTCTCCATTCACCTCAGCAACATATATGATTAAACATAACATGATCATTGCCCTAAAAACAATGAAAAGGGATCTCCATCCTCCCTATGAAACCTTACCTATTATACAATTAAATAAATTGTTTTTAAATAAAATTTAAGGAATGTCACAAAAAATAAACGTGAGCCAAAGGCTTCACGTTTATTTAGTTTACCCCGATATATTGATCTTCAACCGAGACTTTGCCAATTGCTTTATATTTTTCATAGCGCTGCTGAACTAATTCTTCTTCGCTCAGCTTCAGCAAAGTTTTTAACGATTGTTTAAGGGTTTCGTCCATATAGCTTGCCTGCAGCTTCACATCATGGTGCGCTCCGCCTTTTACTTCTTTAATCATATGATCTATAATACCTAATTCTTTTAAATCCGGCGCAGTGATTTTCATTGTTTCTGCTGCTTTTTTAGCAAGACTGGAGTCCTTCCATAAAAGTGCCGCGGCACCTTCCGGAGAAATAACAGAATAAGTAGAGTTTTCCAGCATATGCAAGTGATTCCCTACACCCAGACCAAGGGCTCCGCCGCTTCCGCCTTCACCGATGACGATGCAGATAACAGGCACTCGAAGGCCGGCCATCTCAAACAGGTTTTTGGCAATAGCTTCACTTTGTCCTCTTTCTTCAGCTGCTCGTCCAGGGTATGCCCCCTTCGTATCAATAAAACAGATAATTGGTCTGTTAAATTTGTCAGCCTGTTTCATCAGACGAAGCGCTTTTCTGTAGCCTTCAGGATGCGGCATCCCAAAATTGCGGACTAGGTTTTCCTTCGTGTCTTTGCCGCGCTGATGCCCGATTACCGTTACAGGGAGGCCGTGGAACTTCGCAATCCCGCCGACAATGGCTTCATCGTCCCCGTACGCTCTGTCTCCGTGACATTCAAAAAAGTCGGTAAACAGGTGTTCGATATAATCAAGAGTTGTCGGACGGTCCGCCAGACGCGCGATTTGAACCCGGTCCCACGGCTTCAAATTTTTGTAAATATCATCCTGAAGCTTAGCGAGACGGTCTTCGAGCCGTTCGATTTCCGCACTTAGATCCATATCGGAATCTTGGGTGAATTTTTTTAGTTCGGCGATTTTGGTTTGCAGTTCAATCACCGGTTTTTCAAATTCTAATCTTGGAGCCACTCAATGTCACCTCCTGTTTGATGCATATCCAGCAGATTTTCTAACGTTTTTTTCATATCGTCGCGATGAATAACCGCATCAAGCTGTCCATGTTTTAATAAAAATTCAGCCGTTTGGAAGTCCTCAGGCAGTTTTTCTCCTATTGTCTGTTCAATAATCCGTCTTCCGGCAAAACCGATCAGCGCGCCAGGCTCAGCGAAATTGTAATCGCCAAGGGATGCAAAGCTTGCTGATACGCCCCCGGTAGTCGGATGCGTCATTACTGAAATAATAAGACCCTGTTCTTCACTGAACAGTTTTAACGCAGAGCTTGTCTTAGCCATCTGCATCAAACTTAATACGCCTTCCTGCATTCTAGCGCCGCCTGAAGCCGTAAAAATAATAAACGGAACTTTATCAGCTTTTGCTTTTTCAATCGCAAGCGTGATTTTTTCACCGACGACTGAACCCATGCTGCCCATTCTGAATGAAGAGTCCATGACGGCGACAACAGCCGGGTGTCCGCCGATGGTGCCTTTGCCTGTCACAACAGCCTCGTTTAAGGATGTTTTCTCGCGATCTTTTTCAAGCTTTTCCAGATATCCCGGGAAACCAAGCGGATTTTCCGAGAGCATTCCCTGATTGAATTCCTCAAAGGATTGTTCATCCATCAAGCTTTCGATACGCTGTTTTGCGTTCATTGGGAAATGATAATCGCAGTTCATGCATACCCGCATATTTTTATCCAACTCTTTAGTGAGCATGATTTTTTTACACTTAGGACATTTTGTCATAATGCCTTCCGGAACATCGTGCTTCGCTTGATCAGATGGTACGGAAGCATACTTTTTCTTTTTCGTGAATATATCCTTTAACAAATGATTACCTCCCTTTTGTGAAGGGTTCTCTTCACCGCATGTCATCAAACAGATAGACTTGCTAATAACTTTACCGAAACTATTGTACTTTTTTTGTCAAACGCTGTCATCCTCAATTCGACAACTTTTTATTCGATGACGTGCTCGGAAAGGCTTGTATGAAATCAGATAAGGTGTTGAAACGACAAGGTTGACAGCGCATTCAAAAATAATGTTAAACCCGGCTGAAATTTTTTTAAGGCTAACCCCCTAAAAAAATTTCAGCCGTCAGTTTAACTTGAGAACAGCGCGCCGGTCTTCGCCAACGCGCTGCCATTTTTGGAATGAATTAAAATTATTCACCAATAATCGTAAGTTTTCTTGTTTTTTCTGCGACTTCCTCAGGGTCAACAGTGATTCTTGCAACACCTGTTTCCATCGCAGCCTTTGCCACAGCCTTCGCAACAGCAGGCGCAACACGTTTATCAAACGGTGCAGGGATGACATAATCTGCGCTAAGCTCATCTTCTGACACCAGTGAAGCAATAGCTTCAACCGCTGCGATTTTCATTTCCTCGTTAATATGAGTGGCACGCACATCAAGCGCTCCGCGGAAAATACCAGGGAATGCAAGAACATTGTTTACTTGGTTCGGGAAGTCAGAACGGCCAGTTCCGATAACGCTTGCTCCGGCTTCACGCGCATCTTCCGGCATGATTTCCGGATTTGGATTTGCCATTGCAAAGATAATCGGATCTTTTGCCATGCTTTGAACCATTTCTTTTGTTAACGCGCCTGCTACAGAGACACCGATAAATACGTCAGCATCAACGATGACATCTTTCAGAGAACCGTCTTTGCGATCTTGGTTCGTGAACTTCGCCACTTCATTTTTGACATCGTTCATGCCGTTCGGGCGCCCTTCATAAATGGCCCCTTTGGAATCGCACATCACAATGTCGCGAACGCCATAATGATGAAGAAGCTTGATAATCGCAATGCCAGCCGCACCCGCGCCGTTTGCGACAACTTTAATGGATGACATGGATTTTCCAGACAGTTTCAGCGCGTTCACAAGACCTGCTACGGTTACAATGGCAGTACCGTGCTGATCATCATGGAAAACCGGGATGTTTGTTTCTTTTTTGAGGCGCTCTTCAATGATAAAGCAGTTTGGCGCTGCAATATCTTCAAGGTTGACGCCGCCAAATGTAGGTTCCAACAATTTTACAGTTTCAACGATTTTATCAACATCGTTTGTGTTTAAAGCAATCGGGAACGCATCTACGCCCGCAAAGCTTTTGAAAAGAACTGCTTTCCCTTCCATAACAGGAAGCGCCGCTTCAGGGCCGATGTTTCCAAGGCCAAGTACAGCTGTACCGTCAGTTACAACTGCTACCATGTTCCCCTTCATTGTATAATCATATACTTTGTTAATGTCTTCATGAATATCCTTACACGGTTCTGCAACACCCGGAGAATACGCGAGGCTTAGATCTTTCGCATTTCTGACCTCTACTTTTGATTTAGACTCCAGTTTCCCCTGGTTGACTTTATGCAGGTGTAATGCTTCTTCTCTTAATGACATTCTCCTAAACACTCCTTATGGATATTTTTTGATTCGTATACTGCTGCGTTGATTGCTGCATTCTGCGGAGTAAATCTATCTGAATATTTAAACAGGATCACATAATTGCTCCAATTGTATAACAAAAAGCGAATCGTTACCACTGTTTTAAAACGACGTTTTTTTGACCCAACAGCTCTTTTAAGCGATATAACACCTGGTGATCTGCATTGATATGGAACGACTCAGGTAGCTTAATCGTCTGTTTTTGCCTTTCATAATAGAGATAAACGCCTGTTTCCCCTTTATGCTCCAGCAAAATGCGCTTAATCTTTGCCAGGATCTCCTGGCTGTGCTGACTGCTTTCTATTTTTATATAAACCGATGGCGCTTTTTCTGCATCCATATTTTCTAATAATTCTGCCCGGGACATGATGAATTGGATCTTATCTTGTCTAACTTCACATTTCCCCGCTGTGAACAAAAGAGCGCCTTCTCTTAAAACGGGAGAAAGCTGTCTGAATTGTTCAGGGAAGACTACGGCTTCCATCTCGCCGGTTTCATCACTGAGCGTTAAAAACGCCATGTTTTGACCTGTTTTCGTCCGAATCGTTTTGATCTTCGACAGCAGAACGCCTAGTGAAAGCTGCCTTTTGACTGCCCGCTGAGCCTGCAGAATGGAGACTGCTCCTTGCGCAGTGAGCTGTTTTCGGAAGGCGGAGAGGGGATGATTTGAAAAATAAATGCCAAGCGTTTCCTTTTCAAACGCAAGTAAATCCACCAGAGGAAGCTCCTCCGTCTCCACATACTTCGGCTTAATTGAAAACGATTCATCTAAAAACAATCCCATTTGGTCATCGTCCGCGGCGAATAGCTCAGCATGTTCCAAAGCAACATCAATGGATGCGAGCAGCGTGGCCCGGTTTTGGCCGAATTCGTCCATCGCACCAGAAAAGATAAGTGCTTCAAGCATTTTGCGATTTACGCTTTTTGACGGCACGCGAAAGCAGAAATCGAAAAGATCTTCAAATGGTTTCTCTTTTCTTGCTTTATATATATCTTTGACTGCTGAGACGCCTACACTTTTTATTGCGCGGAGGCTGTATCTGACAGATCCGTTTTCAACTGTAAACGGAAAACTGCTTTTATTCACTGACGGAGGAAGGATACGAATCCCGCTCCCCTTTGCTTCGTAAAGATATTGAGAGATTTTATCCTCATTGCCAATGACGCTTGTCAGCAATCCGCACATAAAATATAACGGATAATGAGCTTTCAAATACGCAAGCTGGCACCCGATCATGCTGTATGCCACCGCATGGCTTCGGTTAAAGCCATAGTTTGCGAATTTGACGATTAAATCGTAGACCTCATTTGCAGTGTCTACAGAATACTCCTTTTTTAAGCACCCTTCAACAAAATGGCTTCGCTCTCTGTCCAGGATTTCTTTTTTCTTTTTGCTGACTGCCCTTCTCAATAGGTCCGCTTCGCCTAAAGAAAACCCCGCCATACGGGAAGCAATCATCATAATTTGTTCCTGATACACAATGACGCCATATGTATCTTCCAAAATGCTCCTTAAATCTTCATGAGGATAGTGAACAGGCGACCGGCCGTGTTTACGGTCGATAAATAACGGAATATTTTCCATCGGACCCGGCCGGTACAGTGCATTGACTGCCACAATATCTTCTAGGTCCGAAGGTTTCAGCCGTTTCAAGACGCTTCTCATCCCTGCAGATTCAAGCTGGAAAATACCTGTCGTATCCCCTTTTGACAGCAAGGAGAACGTTTTGTCATCGCTGTAGGAAATACTTGAAAGCTCTATTTTAATATTTTCTTCTTTTTCAATCATTGAAGTGATGGATTCAATAAGTGTCAGGTTCCTCAAACCTAAGAAATCCATTTTTAAAAGGCCCAAGTCTTCAAGATGGTCCATCGCGTATTGCGTTAAATAGATCCCTTCATGCCCTTCTTGAAGCGGAACAACATCTGTTAACGGTTCTTCACTCAGGACAACGCCCGCTGCGTGGGTTGATGCATGCCTTGGCAGCCCTTCTATTTTCCGGGCAATTGAATAGACTTGCTGAAGCAGGCTTGACTCCCGAAGCCGCTTATCCAGCTGCGGTGACTGCTGTCTCGCTTCATCCAGCGTCATGCCCGGTCTTGAAGGAATGAGTTTTGCAAGCTGATCTGCCTCCTTCGGGCTGACGCCGAATACTCTGCCGACGTCCCGGAGCGCCGCCTTTGCCGCAAGTGTTCCAAAGGTGATAATCTGAGCGACGTGCATTGCACCGTATTTCTGCTGAACATATTGAATGACTTCATCCCTTCTAGTATCGGGAAAGTCAATATCAATATCCGGCATGCTGACGCGTTCGGGATTTAAAAATCTTTCAAACAGAAGGTGATGCTTAATCGGGTCAACATCTGTGATATACAGCACATATGCCACAAGAGAACCTGCCGCAGAACCCCTTCCCGGTCCTGTAACAATCCCTTTTTCATGGGCGTGCTTCATAAAATCCCACACGATCAGAAAGTAATCGCTGAACTTCATCCGCTTGATGACATCAAGCTCATATTGAAGACGGCGAAGGTATCGTTCATCAGGCTTGCCGAAACGGCTGCTTAGTCCCTCCATACAGATATCCGTTAAATAATCATCAGCGGACGTTCCGTCTGGGGTCGGAAAAGACGGTAGACGGGTCTGCCCGAGACTGACGTCAACCCGGCATTGTTCCGCGATCTCTACAGAAGCTTGCAGTGCCTCGGGATGCTCTCGATAAATGTTTTGCATTTCTTCGAGTGGTTTCAAATCGAGATCAGGCAAATCTTCAGCGGGTGCATCCGTCAGTTTTTCCCCCGCTTTAATCGCTTTCAGACAACGGTAGGCAGCCTTATCTTCCTTCCTTATGTAATGCACATCGCCTGTGGCCGTAACAGGGATACCCGTTTCTTCTGACAGCTTTAGAATCTGCTCAGACAAGACTTGATTCCCTTTAAAAGGCTGATAGGAGAAATAAAAAG
This sequence comes from Bacillus sp. SG20033, assembly GCF_044570195.1. Lineage (NCBI taxonomy): Bacteria > Bacillati > Bacillota > Bacilli > Caryophanales > Bacillaceae > Bacillus > Bacillus sp. SG20033. The sequence goes on from NZ_CP172606.1 coordinate 3,049,972, forward strand.
CTCCCTTTCCGAATATAGACTGAAATTCCAGCGAGGCTTGAGCAGCCTGTTCGAACAGCCCTCCTTCAAGAAGCGTTTCAATATATCCTTTTTCGCCGGGCGTTATTGCGATAATCCCTTCTCGATAACTGTGAAGCCATTTCGGCTTCAGTCCGCCTTTTGATTTAGATTGCAGAACGCTGCTGATTTTCAGCAGGTTTTGATAGCCTGTATTTGATTTTGCCAGCAGGACGAGCGGGTATGCTTCAAGCTCGCTGTCATCTGTAAAAACAGAAGCCGTCAAACCGATTATTGGGTTGATCCCTCTCGCCTTGCAAGCTTTATAAAATTGAATAGCTCCGTACATGACATGATCATCTGTCAGCGCCAAAGACGCATATCCGAGCCTGTCAGCTTCACTGACGAGCTCTTCCACAGCCGCGGCGCTGTTTAGCAGGCTATACCCGCTATGCACTTGCAGGTGAACAAAAGACATGCTATCACCTCTTTCTCATTACGATTCATTTCTTCCCTCATTATAAGGCCGGTTTCCAAAAGAAACAAATGTTCTTTTTTGACTCATCATCATACTTGTCCTGAAAGCTCAATATGATATAAAAGGTGAGGTGATAAAGATGGATCAGGAAGCAGGATTTATGGTGAATTTTATCAATAGCTACTTCATTGCGTTAGGGGTGCTGATCGGGGGCGCACTCATCGGAGGGCTCGGAGCATATTTGGCAGGCGAACCCCCGCTTACGGCCATTACAAAGCTTGCCAACCGGTTAAAAATATGGGCGCTTGTTGCAGCTATCGGAGGCACCTTTGATGCGGTATACAGCTTTGAACGCGGCATACTCGAAGGCAATACGAGAGATATCTTTAAACAGCTTCTTTTAATTATTTCGGCCATGGGAGGCGCGCAAAGCGGCTGGCTCATTATATCATGGCTGACCCAGGAGCATCTTTCTTCATGAGGGTCCCCCAGCATTACAAAAAACCGGGATGGCAGCGTTTTTTCGCGGGAATGATGTGCGGAGCCGTAATCAGCTGGTTCTTTTTCCTGTTTACTTACGGAACATTCCAAGAGGAGCAGGTCAGCCTCATCGAAAAGCAAAAAGAGCATGTAAAAGACTTGAACAATCAAATTTCGATCTATCAGGAAGACCTCCATAAACTGAATGAAGATAATAAAAGAAAACTGCTGATTCAAAGCGTCAGCGTCAAATTGCTGAATGGGGATAAATATAAAATATCACAGCCGGATAAAACGAAATTCGAGGAGCATGTAAAGGATGATATTTCAGAGGTGATTACAAAAGACATAGAGAGCGTCTATCAAACAAAGGATCTCTTGAAGCGGACAATTGAAAATAAAGTCTATATGATCAATGAAAAAAAATACGAGGCAACCGTCAGAGAATTGATTATTTATACGAGACTGACAGTAGAACTTGAAATATCTTTCGCCACATAATTATGGATTTTTTTTAAATTCTCCAAACTTCTGTCGCTTTTTCCCATTCTTTTTTATAAACTATATGTGAGGCTTAATGGCGAAAGGAAGGAGGAAGGGAAATGGAGGTTTACAGTGACCGTCAGTTAGCAAAAGATCAAGCAGCCCGTCTCAGACAAGGTTTTTCTGCATATGCCGAAACAAACTCACTCGCTTCCCTCATCAAAAAAGAACTTCAATCACACAATCTCCAAGTCTACGAGGACCTTACTGATTTCGGCTGCTGGTTCATCCCCGTCACAGATGAACACTAAGAGAGAGGGTCTCCCCTCACTCGTGTTCTTTACATAATGTTTCCAGATCAGCTAAAATCCGATCAGCTTCATCCCAGCTGTAAATAGAGGCGCCTGAAGCAAACGGATGCCCTCCGCCGTTATATTTCCGGGCAAGTCCGTTAATGACAGGCCCCTTCGAACGGAATCTGACTCTGATTTGATCGTCTTCTTCTACGAAAAACACCCAGGCGCGAATACCTGAGATATTGCCAAGCGTCCCGACAAGCTGCGACGCTTCAGAAGCCGTTGTGCCGAATTTTTCAAGCGTATCCTTTTTGATGAAAACAGAAGCCGCCCCGTTTTCGGACAAAGACACATTTTGAAAGATAAAGCCGTTAAGCTTCACCACATTCAGTTTTGTTTCATACAATTGATTAAATAACTCTGAGGAAGAGAATGGATACTGAATGAGCTCGCCTGCATATTTTAATGTTTTTTCCGTGGTATTTGGAAATAAAAAGCGTCCGGTATCTCCAACAATGCCGGCGTAGATCAGCTCTGCCGCTTTCGTATTCAGCTTCCAGCCGTGCTCTTTTCCTTCTAAATACAGCTCGTAAATCATTTCACTTACTGAGCTGGCGCTTGTATCGACCCAGAGAAGGTCACCGTATGGATCTTCGTTCGGATGGTGGTCGATTTTCATTAGTTTGGCGCCTGAAGGATAACGCTGATCGTCGATTCTTTCCTGATTTGCCGTATCGCAGACAATGACAAGTGCGCCTTCATATGTTTCATTGTCCACCTCATCAAGGGAATATAAGAAAGAGAGGGACGGTTCAGGCGTGCCGACCGCAAAAATATTTTTTTCAGGATATGTTTCACGCAGGATTTCCGTAAGCCCGCACTGTGATCCGTAGGCATCCGGATCAGGACGCACATGTCTATGTAAGATAATCGTGTCATATAATGATATGGTTCTGATCAATTCTGTTTTCATTTGATACTCCTTTATTGTTTTTATTCATTAAATCACATTCTCTGCCGACGGAAAAGAAAAATAACGTCAAAACCAAGCCCGTTTTTGTATAAAATGGGTTTGTAAACTTTTACGATGGAGGATTTCATTTATGCTGGTTCTTGTTTTTTTGATTGGGCTTTCAGCCTGCTTTTATGTGTACTATAAAGTAAAAGGCGTACGGGCAAAGCCACCTTTGGCAAAAGAAATATGTTCAGCAAAATCAAGCATGGCCTTAGGGTCACTAGTCCTGTTCTACGGGCTTAACCAAATGATATTATTCCATTCAGTATTAACGTTAGTAATCGGCGGTATCTTTATCGTCATAGGAGCAGGAAGCGCTTGGGCAGGTTATAAAGCCTTTAGGCATTACAATCCCCTTCACGCCAAAGAAGCTGAAAGAGATCACGCGTAAGGGGCGCCTGAACGTCCCTTAGCTTCTTTCCATCAGCTGAACCATCAGCATCGCTTTAGACACGATATGACCTTGGCTGTGCACTTCCACTTCCATTTTCCCGAACTTTCTGCCGGCCTCCAAGATGCGAGGTTTGACTTCGATGACTGATTCCATCTGCACAGGCTTCAAAAAGAAGATGGTGATGCTCTCTATGACGAGTTCGCCGCGTTTTTTCGAGCGCAAAAATCGGTTTGCCGCTTGCGTCAAAATGGTCGTAAATACGCCATAAGAAATGGTTCCAAGCTGATTTGTCATTTGCGGCGTGACTTCATACTCGTAAACCGTTTGATCTTCTTTATCATCACCCTCATCTTTAAACCCCCTTGAAACGATATCATCAAGCTTCTCCCCGACCTGCGGCTGCTTTTGAATCATTTGAAGAGCTTTCAATACGTCTTGGCGGCTGATCATGCCGATGAGTTTTTGGTGGCCGTCAGTGACGGGAAGCACTTCGATCCCTTCCCATACCATCATTTGCGCAGCTGAAGCGACAGATGTTTTCCCAATAACCGTGACGGGATTTTTGGTCATAACTTTTTCTATAGATGCATTTCGGTCATGGCCAGCAATATCTTTTGATGTCAGAATGCCATGGATTTTCATTTGATCGTCGACAACCGGAAAGCGGCCGTGCCCCGTTTCAAAATTTTTCTCATACCATTTTTCAAGTTTATCCTTAGGCGAAAGATATACCGTGCGGTCAGCAGGTGTTAGGATGTCCTCCACCAAAACAATTTCTTTTTTGATCAGCTGGTCATAAATTGCCCGGTTAATCATCGCGGCAACTGTAAAGGTGTCATAGCTCGTGGATAAAATCGGCAGTTCAAGCTCATCTGCCAGCTGCACAATGCTGTCATCCGTGTTAAAGCCCCCGGTCACCAATACGGCCGCGCCCGCTTCAAGCGCCTGCCTGTGTGCATTGATTCTGTTTCCGACAATCAAAAGATTCCCCGCTGCGGTGTAACGCATCATCGCGTCAAGCTCCATCGCGCCGATGACGAATTTATTCAATGTCTTATGGAGCCCTGCCCTGCCTCCGAGCACTTGTCCGTCTATAACATTTACAACCTCTGCATAGGTAAGCTTTTCAATGTTCTCTTTTTTCTTTTGTTCAATTCTGATTGTGCCCACACGTTCAATCGTGCTGACAAACCCTTTATTCTCTGCTTCCTTGATCGCTCTGTACGCGGTTCCTTCGCTTACTTTCATTTCCTTTGCAATTCTTCGGACAGAAATTTTTTCACCGACAGGCAGTGAATCGATATACGTTAAAATTTGTTCATGCTTCGTTGCCAAGCCTTTCACCTCTAAGGACAGTCTTCTTGTTTTTATTATAAGGTTTCAAAGGATTTATACGCAATGAGGCTGGAAAATAAAAAAGAAGCCCGACCGGCTTCTTACAGCGTTGATTTCGTTTCAGTCAAGCGCAAGGACCTCGTGATTCCTTTTACATCTTAAAGCGGAAAAACCTTTATTTTTCTTTTAAATGGACATCAACCGCTGTCTTAACAATATTTCGATTCCCTATTTTAGATAAAACAAATAAAACTGCGAATAGCCATATCGCCCCTATGGCCGTATAGATCAATGGATAAACAGCTGTATTTGCGATCCATTCATTTATTAATGTTCTGGCATTTACCAGAATAATAAATCCTCCTACAAGCACACCCATCAATTGCGGATGAAACTTCTGCACCAGCCATGCTGCGATAGGGGCAGCGATAATTCCGCCGGCCATTAGTGAAAACACCCATAACCAATTGACGTCCTCCCATCCTAATGAAATAAGAAAACCGGCGGTTGCAGATACGGCGATGGCAAATTCACTTGTGTCTACAGTCCCGACAACTTTCCTCGGGCTCAAGCCTTTGCGGGATAATAAAATCGGAGTGGTCACCGGTCCCCAGCCGCCTCCGCCTGTGGCATCTGCAAAACCAGCGATCACTCCCAATGGGATGGATTGTTTTCGGTTTAAAGGCACATGCTTCTTCTCAAGAGCCGGCTTATATTGAAATAAAAACCTGATCAATACATATCCGCCCAGAAGGAGCAAAAACAAAGAAATATAGGGTTTCGCCACATCTCCAGGTAATTGGCTGAGGAATGCCGCGCCTAAAAAAGCGCCTATAGAGCCGGGAATGACAAGCTGATAAACGGTTTGTTTGTCAACATTGCCAAATTTAATATGCGACACTCCCGATGCGGCAGTCGTTACGACTTCCGCTAAATGGACAGAAGCCGAAGCCACAGCAGGTGTGATGCCAAACGCCAATAACAAAGAAGTTGAGGTAACCCCATAAGCCATACCTAACGAACCGTCTATTAACTGCGACAATAAACCAATAAATGCAAAAACGATTAATTTCTTCATCAGAACACCCCATCTATATCAATCAGATATTTTTGACTCTTCATTCGAATCTAACAATCTCTTGGCGCTTTCATATAAAAAATAAGAGGCTTTGATAATGGCAGTTTCATCAATTGTAAATGCAGGGTGGTGCCAATCATGATCACCGTCTGTTCCAAAAAACGCAAAGGATCCCGGAATATGCTCAAGATAATAAGCAAAATCTTCCCCCGCGGTTGATGGGACGGGATCAATGACTTGAAGTTTCGCTTTATGCGCAGCGTCTCGCACCAGCCCCGTAATTGCCTCATCATTACAAAGCGGCGGCGGTCCGGAATGCCACTTCACATTTGCCTTTAACGAGAATGCGGCAGAAATCTGCTCTGCGACTGCCAAAAAACGCTGTTTCACTTGATCACGAACCTCTGAATCAAATGTACGAACAGTGCCCTCAATGACAACTGTATCCGGAATGACATTCCAAGTGCTGCCGCCGTTGATTTTCCCTACGGTTAAAATCGCGCTTTGCAGCGGGTTTACATTTCTGCTTACAATCGTTTGCAGGGCGACAATAAGCTGAGAGGCGCCGACAATTGGATCAAAACCATTATGCGGCAATGCTGCATGAGCTCCTTTCCCTTCTATCTCTACTTTAAATCGGTCAACAGCAGCCATAAGCGGGCCTGTTTTTAACCCTACAGTCCCAACCGCGATATCCGGTTTATTGTGAAGGCCAATAACCGCATCAATGCCATCCAGTTGGCCGTCCTCTATCACTTTTGCAGCGCCTGCACCCGCTTCCTCTGCCGGCTGAAATAATAAACGAATCTTTCCTTTCAGACTGTCTTGATTTTCCTTCAATAAAAAGGCCGCACCAAGAAGCGCTGCCGTATGAAAATCATGACCGCACGCATGCATGATCCCTTTATGTTTAGACGCATAAGGCAATCCTGTTTTTTCTTCAATTGGCAAGGCGTCAATATCAGCCCTCAAAGCAATCGCCGGACCTTCTGACTCCCCTGCTATATCTGCGAACACACCCGTTTTTAGAGCAGTAGGGCGAATCTGTATCCCCTTTTCTTTAAGGCATTTTTTTATAAAAGCAGTTGTTTCAAATTCTTCTTTTGACAGTTCAGGATATTGGTGCAGGTGCCGGCGAATGCCGATGAGCTGCTTTTCTAGCGTTGAGAGATTTACGGGATTAGACTCCTCTTTCAACTTCAGGATGTCATTTCCTGTAGTCTGATATGGATAGGAGCCTTCTATATTTCTCCAATAATCCAAAGACATATGTTCCGCTCCTTTCCCTATCCCAATATATTTTCTTCAGACTCTTCAACATAAGATGAAATAAATCGGTTCAATTTATCAGCAAGACCGCCCGCCCCAAATCTTATATACTTGCTGGAAACTTTCGGATTATCTTCTTTCAAAAAGCTTAAAAAAGATAAAATATAAATGCGCCTGTAAGCTACTTGTGTAATTCCGTACTCAAAAAACCAGTTATCAATGACATTGTATACGCCTCGGTTGACGCCATATAGGTTGTTACATTTCTTGTAAAAGCAGAGATCCGGAAGATTTAACTCCTGATGGGAAAGCAGGCTTTCTTTTTTGTTCGGTGCCATAATCCCAATCAGCTCAAAGCGTTTTGCAACGCACGAAATATCCTTTTTAATTTGCTTTGTTAAAGACTCCAAAGAATCAAACCTTCTTTCTTCTCTAATTTTAAAGAGAATGCTGCATTCGATTTTTTCTCCATAGATGTCTCTATGAAAGTCAAACAAAAAAATCTCCAATGTCCTTTTAAGGTTAGAGCCCACCGTCGGTTTCACACCGATATTCATAACCCCTAAATGAAATTGGTGATTGACTGTCGCCAGAACTCCATAAACTCCATTACGCAGCCCATGCATTTTTGCATCTACATTTGCCGTGGGGAATCCAAGCTTTCTGCCTAATTGTTTTCCTTTCACAACCGTACCGGCAATGATCGTCAAAAAAGTCAGCCTCCCCTCTCAGCTTCCGCATTCGATCAGACGAAACCTATTGATGTGATGAATGTAAAACAGATTGATGCTGCGGAATGCCAAGACCGAGATTTTCCCGCAAGGTCCCGCCGCGATAATCTTGACGATACAGCCCTCTTTCTTGAAGAATCGGAATCACCTTTTCTACAAAAGCATCAAGTGTTCCCGGTATATCCGACCCAATGATAAACCCATCCGCCGCCTCAGCGTTGAACCAAGTTTCAATTAAGGATGCGACACGCTCTGGTGTGCCGATGAATAGAGGCCGTGGGAAAGCCATTTCCTGTGCTACCTCCCGCAATGACAGATTTCTGGCTTTTGCTTCTCTCTTAATCCGGTCTGTTGTGCTTTGAAACGCATTCTTTCCCACATCGCCAATATCAGGAAATGGCTCATCCAACGGGTAAACACTCAGATCATAATCATCAAAAAAACGGGCCAAATAAGTAACAGCATTTTCAATCGGTATCAATTCTGCAAATTCACGATACTTCTTTTCCGCCTCTTCTTCCGTATCTGCCACAATCGGGCTGATCCCTGGAAAAATCCGCACACTTGAAGGATCACGCCCTTCATCAGCAGCTCGCCTTTTCACATCCGCATAAAACGCTTTTGTCTCTTCTAATGAATTGGAATGGGTAAAAATCGCATCCGCATTTTTAGCAGCAAACTGCCGGCCTGTTTCTGATGAGCCCGCTTGAAACACTACAGGCTCTCCCTGCTTAGAGCGCCCGATATTCAAGGGCCCCTCTACTTGAAAATACTTTCCTTTATGATTCAGGCGATGAAGCTTCGCCGGATCGAAAAACTGCCCTGTTTTCTTATTGTGTATAAATGCGTCATGCTCCCAGGAATTCCACAGCCCGCGCACAACATCCAAATGCTCCTGTGCAATCTCGTAACGTTCAGTATGTTCTGGCAAATTAGACTTACTATGGTTGCGCGCCGCTCCTTCCTGTGGAGAAGTAACAAGATTCCAGCCAGCCCTGCCCCCGCTGATATGGTCCAGCGACATCAATTGTCTGGAGATAGTGAATGGCTCAGTAAAAGATGTAGAGAACGTCCCTACTAAACCAATATTTTTTGTAACCGATGCCAGCGCAGATAAAATGGTGATCGGTTCAAAACGGTTTAAAAAATGAGGAATCGATTTTTCAGAAATAAATAAGCCGTCTGCAATGAAAATAAAACTAAACAAACCTTTTTCAGCTGTTTGCGCCTTTTTCATGTAAAATTCAATATTCGTGCTGGCCGAGGGATCAACATCGGGATGACGCCAGCCGTCAGTTGTTCCCCCGACACCGTGAATCATGGCTCCAAACTGAATAAAATCTGAACGTGTCATCTTTTTGCCTCCTTTATCTGTGCATGATTCGCAAGTGCAAGATCAAGGTGTTCAATGCCGATTTCAGTTATCCCTTGATAGTGATTGCCGCGCCCGATTTCGACCACAGGCACATGGCGTACCCCATATTTCGCCTGTAAAATATCTCGAAGTTCCTCTTTCTCTGAAACATCGATATTTTGGAACGGGAACCCTTTTTCATTCAAATAATTCTTGACTTCCTCACAATACGAACAGCCTTTTTTACTCCAAACCACAATGTTCACAACATCACTCATTCTTCTGTCCCTCCTTAACGTTTTGCAGCTAAAACTGCATCGCTCAGCAGCTGATAAGACAGCTGTTTTTCTACAGCATTTTTGATAGGTGTAAAAATAACAAAATCATTGATTTTGTATGTGCCTGATAAACGTGTTAATTCTTCTGCCACTTCTTCCTTTGTTCCGGCAATAATCCCGGTTTTTTGCACGATGATGTCATAGGGCTCTGTGACGTTTTCCAGATAGGCCTCAGCCTGTTCGCGGGAACCGACGTTGACCTTACGCCCGTCTTTCAAAACCACTTTTATCGATTCACGCGACACAATATGTTTTTCCGCTTCTTCTTTTGTATGTGCCGCAAAAACAGCGGGGGCAAGATGAAATTCAGCCTCAGATCCTGGCGGGAGATGCGCGTCAAATGCTCGGCGGGCTTCCTTCAGCACTTCCTCTTCACCGTTAATAAAGTAAGCAAAGACAAAAGAGATTCCCAGTTTTGCAGCAGAAATGGCACTCTCTGTGCTTCCTCCCAATAGAAAAATACCCGGCTTCCGATCAACCTGCGGCCTAGGACGCAATGCGGCATAGCGGTGGGTATCAGGAAAATCATCCCGAACGAAATGAGTAAGCTCCTCCAGTTTTTCATCAAACTGACGCACCGGTTTTTTATATTCGGCCTGCAGCGCGTCTGTGGACAGCTGAAACCCGCCGGGCGCTTTGCCCACTCCAAGATCTATACGGCCGGGAGCTAACGCTGATAGAAGATGGAATTGCTCCGCTACTTTATAAGAGCTGTAATGCTGCAGCATCACTCCGCCTGATGCTAAACGAATTTTTCTTGTGCTTGCAGCAAGATAGCCTAAAAGAACCTCGGGTGCAGACCCTGCAATCTCATCATTGTTGTGATGTTCGGCCACCCAAAATCGGTGATATCCACATTCTTCAGCCATTTGTGCCAATTTCACTGTATGCTGTAATGTATCAGCTGCTGTCTCCCCTTCACCAATCAAGCTTTGGTCTAAAATACTTAAGCGGATCATATCACCGGCTCCTTTATGTGTTCTTTTGGTTCAAATAAATATTCCGGCGAAACACGGCGGAGAAACTGCCTCGTTCTGTCTTTTTTGGTATGGCGAAAGACTTCCTCCGGGGTTCCTTGTTCAACAATGACTCCTTCATCCATAAAAACAACTTGATCAGAGACCCTTCTTGCAAACTCCATTTCATGTGTAACAACAATCATGGTGGCTCCGGTTTTCACGATTTCCAGCATTACCTCAAGCACTTCACCGACCAGCTCCGGATCAAGCGCTGCCGTCGGCTCATCGAACAGCAGCACATCAGGATGAATGGCAAGCGCCCTTGCTATCCCTACCCTCTGCTTTTGTCCTCCCGATAACTGACTCGGATAAGCGTTCAATTTATCTTGAAGCCCGACCTTTCTCAGTTCATTTTCCGCTACGGCATACGCGTCTTGTTTTCTCATTTTCCGGGCAATCGTCAAGCCCTCCATGACATTTTCAATCACCGTTTTGTGAGCAAACAGGTGGTATTGCTGAAATACCATTGCCGTCTGTTTTCTGAGCCAGTGAACCTCTTTTTTCGACGGAAAGCTGCAATTAATCACTTTGTCATGTATAGAAATGATCCCTTCGTCTGGACGTTCTAATAAATTCAGGCACCGTAAAAAGGTGGTTTTCCCTGATCCGCTCGGCCCGATAATCGTCACAACTTCTCCCTTGCGTACCGTGAGATTTATCCCTTTTAATACATGGTGGATGCCAAACTGTTTATGGATATTTTTAATCTCAATCATAAAGTGCCTCCTTGAAATCTGGCTGCCTTTCTCTCTAATACTCCATTTACGGATTCTAGGATTAGAGTCAGCACCCAATAGATAATCGCTGCTCCGATAAACGCTTCTAAAAATGCATAATTATCAGAAGCAACGATAGTCGCCGTCCCTGTAATCTCTGGGACAGCCACTATAGCCGCGATAGAGGTGGTATGCAAAAAGCCGATACCCAAATTTGTGAAGTTTGGGATGGAAACCATCAGCGCCTGCGGCAATATTACACGCCGAAAGGTTTGGCTGTATGTCAAGCCGATTGAATAAGCCGCTTCGACCTGTCCGGTATCCATCGCCAGAATGCCCGACCGGATGATTTCTGTGAGATAAGCTCCGGCAGTTAAAGACAAGGCCATGATGACAAACATGGAGACCGGTATCTCATTAGCGGACCAGCCGAGATGAAAAAAACTGCTGACTTGATCTGCAACAGGCGGTATCCCTAAATAAATCAACATAATGTGAAGAATTGCAGGTGTACTTCGAAAGAAAGACACATAAAACCTTGAGCAAGCCACCAAGCCCTTAATTCTAAAAATTCTAACAATTATATTTCCAAGAGCCACGAGAAATCCAAACACAATCGGCAAAACAGCCATCATCAATGTCAGAGGAATGGTCTTTACCATTTCTTTCATAGCGGAAACGATAAATGGAAAGTCAAATTGCAATCTTCTCCCCCCTCATCCGAAGAAATATATCAATGTATGTTCATGTCAAAAACAGTAACAATCCTTGTTTGATTCTTCTTGATTCGTTTTTCTGCCACTCGAAAGAACCATTCGAATAAAACCGCTACAGCATAATAAACAATCGATAACGCAATGTAAACTTCAAGAGAATGGTTGCTTGAGGTAATCAGTGTTTGGCCCCTTCCGGACATATCCATAACACCTATTGAAAAAGCTAGAGATGTATCTTTTAAAGAACTGATCACCATGTTTCCCATATTCGGAAACGCCTGGACAAGTGCCTGGGGCAGAACGATTCGCCTGAAGGCCTGACTACCGCTTAAGCCAATACTGTACGCCGCTTCCGTTTGGCCTTTATCTACACTGCCCACCCCCGCTCGAATGATTTCTGCGGCCGCGGCTGCATTGCTTAACGCGTAGGTTGCGACAGCAGCATAAAACGGGTCCATTTTTGATGTATCAATCCCGATAAGCCCCGTAAGCGCCGGGATTCCGTAAAACACGATGAAAAGCTGCACCATGATAGGCGTTCCCCTGAAAAATGAGATATACACTTTTGCCAATTGATTTACAATTGGAATATTGTAGATGCGGGGCAGTGCCAGAAAGAGTCCTAATACAAAACCGAAAAGCAAGGACAGTGTTAAAATGTATAATGTAACCGGTAAATAAGCGGTTAACGTCGGCACAAAATCTCCAATCATGTTCATATCAAACGCTTTTTCCATCACTGCTCCCTCTCTTTTTACCTAATACTGCTCTTTGGAATAGTCGTCACCAAGCCATTTCAAACTGAGCCTTTTCAACGTTCCGTCATCAATGATTTCCTGTAAGGCTTTATCAATATCGTCACTTAACGTTTGTTCATTTTTGTTAAACATAAAATACACTTTGGCATTTGAAAGCACATTACCGACGGTTTTTTCTTTAATAGCGCTCGTCTTGTTTTGAAAGTCTACTGCAAAAGGCGTTGAGATCGTTGCGTCCGCACGCCCCGATTTCAACTGATTCGCAGTCTCATTTGCGCCTTGGCCCTCATAGGCAATCTCAAACGGCCGTCCATTATCCTCATTCCATTTTTTCAGTACAAGCGCTCCGTTGGAGGTTGCACTCGTAATCACCCGTTTTCCTTTTAAGTCTTCAATTCCACGGATCGTATCGTTATTTTGAAGCACAGTAATTTTTAAAGGAAAATGGTTGTAAGCAACCTTGTTAAACAGAAATTTTTTCTCACGCTCTTTGCTTTTCTCCATTTGATGTGCCACGATATCGACTTTATGCTGTCCGAGGCTGACAAGCAGGTTGGAAAATTCCATCGTTTTAAATGTGAATTTATAATGTGGCAGGCGCTTATCAAGCTCTTTGATCAGTTCGACATCATAACCGGTTAAATCACCTTTTTCATCGATAAAGCAAATATTCGGAAATTGGGTTCCAGTTCCGACCGTGATCGTCTGTACCTTCTTTTGCCCGGCTCCCGTCGTTTGACTGCCTGCAGCACCGCAAGCTGACAGAACTGTTATAAGCGAAAATAATATTGCCATGAATGCTGCTTTCGTTTTCATCTCATCGCCCCATTTATTTTTCAAAACTTGATTTTGAATAATCTGCCCCGAGCCATTTTCGGCTTAGTTTTTTTAGCGTTCCGTTTTTCTCCAGCTTTTTAATCGCTTGATCCGTGTCATCCGCCAAGGTTTGGCTGCCTTTATTAAACATAAAGTACACCTCAGTATCTAATAACACGTCACCGACTGTCTTTTGGCGGAAGGCGTGCGTTTTATTCTGAAAATCGACGGCAAACGGTGTAGATATCGTTGCATCTGCGCGCCCGGTTTCAATTTGATTGGCGGTGTCATTGCTTCCCTGTCCCGCATATTTTAAATGAATTGGGCTGCCGTGCGTTTTGTTGTACTTTGTAATATAATCTGCCGCATTTGACGTGGCGCCAACTATGACTGTTTTTCCGTGTAAGTCTTTTAATGTATGAATCTTGTGATTATCCTCTTTCACCGTGATGTACATCGGCGAGTAGTTATATGGGACTTTATGATACAAAAAACGCTTTTCTCGTTCTTTATTTTTGGCCATATTGTGCGCAATCACATCAATTTTTTTATTTCCGAGACTCGTCAGCAGATTTGAGAAATCCATCGTTTTAAATTCAAATGTATATTGAGGCAACTCCTTATCGATGGCTTTCATCACTTCAATGTCATACCCGGTCAAATCGCCTTTTTCATCTAAAAACGCAATATTCGGAAAATCTGTTCCAGTGCCGACTATGACCGTTTGAGCCTGACGATCTGTTTTGTTATTTGTTTGCGAACATCCCCCGCCAAGTAATGCAAACACTGACAGCAGCAAAACCAATCCTTTACGCTTATTCATAGGCTGCCTCACATCATGCCCAGCTGGGCGCACCTAAAAGCGTTGGGTTAAATCGTTCCGGAATCAGAACCTTGTGCATCATCACACCTATGTCCCCGTCTTTTTCCTGCTCAAAATACACTTCATACCCTCTCCTTCTGTACATGTCAGCAAGCCAAGGATGCTTGCGCGCCGATGTGCCGAGTGTCAGCGCAGGAGCCTTCAGCATATCTCGAAGCACTTTTTCTTCAACATACGTAAGCAGCTTACTTCCGGCGCCTTGCCCTTTATATTCCGGCAGTGTCGCAAACCACCACACAAACGGATATTTTGAAGGAGGCGTCTCACTCTCCCACGGGAACCTGATTGTAATCGTTGAAATCAGCTTCCCATCCCGCTCCAGCACAATCGCTGAATGATGTTTAATATTTTCTGATACCATTTGGATATCAGCTCTCGTGGATGGCCAATCAATATCCAGCTGCCGAATGGGCTGAAATGCGCTGTTAACCAGTTTCAACAGCTCCGGTGCATCTTCAACAGTTGCCAGTCGAAAAATGTCCTCACTCATTTTTGTCACTCCTCTTCTCAAAATATATAATTCCTATTTGTTTACTAAGCTTTTATTGTTTATACTATAAAGCATACTCTGATCTTTGACTAATCAAAAAAAGTAAACCTTCACTTCAGTATTTTTAATGATGAAAAACAGGAGGGAGCACATTGGAGTTACGCTCAATCAAAACGTTTCATACGATTGTAAAATTTGGAAGCTTCTATAAAGCTGCAGAAATACTCAACTACTCGCAGCCGACGATATCGATGCGTATGAAGCAATTGGAGCAGGATTTAGGCGTACTGCTGTTTGAAAGAGGAAAAAGCCTGCAGTTGACAAAAGCAGGAAAGCTTTTTTATGAACGAACAGGAGATCTTTTGATACAATACGAGGCGCTTAAACACAACCTCTCCGACTTAAAGGAAGAAGAGGCAGGCATTATCAACATAGGGGTTTCAGAGCCAACCGCCAGTCTGATATTCCCCGAGATTTTAAAGGATTTCTTAAAGGATTACCCAAAGATAACAGTTAATATCAAGGTTGATGACGCCAATACCTGCAGTCAAAAGCTCTTAGACGGGACGATTGATTTTGCAGTCTGCGGCGAGCCGGAGCTGATTCTTGAAAATTACTACCATCCATTTTTTTATGACACATTAAATGTGATTGTATCTGATCAACATCCGCTCGCTGAGAAGAAGGCTGTCCATTTGTCTGATTTAGCAGAAGAGCGCTTCATATTTACGCCCGCCAATTGCCCCATTCGCTTACAAATTGAACAGCACTTACATAGAGAACTCGGGAATCGCTACAAAAAAATGGAGCTCACAAGCAGCATGTCACATGAATATTACGTACGTGAAAACATTGGAATTTCAATCTTTACCAGCACCGCACATTCTAAACCGTTCAACGGCACTAAAGTCATTCCAATTCTGAACCTGGATATCACCCCGCCCATAGGGCTGTTGACAAATCAAAAAGAAGATCATTTTGACCGCGCCACGAAGGACTTGATCGCCCGGATAACCAAACGTTTTCAGCAGCGCAGCAAAGAATTGGAAGGAACCTCTGATAAGACCATTACAGGATAACTGAAAAAATAAAAACCACCTCCTGATTCATCAGGAGGTGGTTTCACGGTTTAAAGCTCGATCGTCTCACCGACCGACATGACTTTGCCGACTCCGCCCGGCAGGCTGTCAGCGAATGCTTCTGGGTCTTGTTCGATGACCGGGAATGTATTGTAATGCACCGGCACGACCTGTTTTGCGCGCAGCCATTCAGCGGCAAGCTTGGCGTCTTCAGGCCCCATTGTAAAGTTATCGCCAATCGGCAGGAAAGCAAGGTCGATATGATTCAATTCGCCAATGAGTTTCATATCAGAGAAAAGAGCCGTATCGCCCGCGTGGAAAATCGTTTTATCTTCTACAGTCAGCAAAATACCGGCAGGCATGCCTGTGTAAGTGATCGTTTTGTTTTCTTCATCTGTGATGGCTGATCCATGAAAGGCCTGTGTAAGCTTCACTTTTCCAAAATCGAACTGGCGGGAGCCGCCAATATGCATTGGATGAACATTCAAGCCTTTCCAGCCTAAGTACACAGCGAGCTCGTTCGGGGCTATAACCAACGCGTTATTTTGCTTGGCGATTTGTTCAGTATCACCGACATGGTCATTGTGGCCGTGCGTTAGTAAGATGACATCCGCTTTTACATCCTCCGGCTTTATATCCGTTAATGAATTCCCTGTTAAAAACGGATCAAAAATAATATGATGGTCCTTCGTTTCCACTGTGATTACAGAATGTCCGTGATATGTCACTTTCATTTCTTTCACCTCGTCACATGATTTTGTTTTTTTATTTTCCCTTTTTAAAAAGCTGAAAAACTTATGTTGTTTGATTCTTGTTAATGACATTGAGGCCACCGGTGGCTTCAATGATAGTCCCTGTCACAAGGTCTGAGTTCTCCTCACACAAGAAAGCGATAATCCGGGCGATATCCTCGCCTGTACCGGATCTTCCTATCGGCGTTTTTTCTTTGCCGATTCGCATTCTGGCTTCCTCTATCGATGCTTCTTTCATGTCGCCGACAATGTCTCCTGGGCAAACCATGTTGGCGGTTATGCCGAATTCGGCTTCTTCAATGGCAATTGTCTTCGTCAAAGAAGCCAAGCCCACTTTCGCAGCGCCAAATGCCGATCGGTGAAGCCAGCCGGGCGCGTGAGCCGCACCTTGGAATCCGTACGTAATGATGCGTCCAAATTGCTGTTTTCTCATAATAGGAATAACCGCTTTGAATAAATGAAAGACGGCGCTTAAATTTCCTTCCAGCATGTCATACCATTCATCATCAGTATAATCGGCTAACTTTTTACGTTCAAATATGTATGGTCCCGCGTTGTTAATCAAAAAGTCGATCCTTCCGAAGCGGTTTAAGGCAGCCTCTGCAATACGCAGCAGATCTTCTTTTTTGGTGACATCACCTTTTACAAATTGCAGCCGGTCAAGACAATCTGGACAGGCTTCCTTCAGGCGGCTGACTGCCTCCTCATCCTGTCTGTAATTGACTGTTACTGAATACCCCTTTGCAAGCAACGTTTCAGTCACTTTGCGGCCTAAACCCTTCGAACCGGCAGTAATTAAAGCATGTCGCACATGAATACCTCCCAAAGCAACGTCGCCGCTTTCAATAAAGTGTTTCTTCTTCTACTTTACTATAAAAGGCTTGCAATATCACTTTTTACACTTTGGCATACAAAAAAAGCTGCCTGTACAGACAGCTTATTCTGCAGGAGATGAAGACTCCTGATCAGGCATATCGACATAACCGCTTTGATACGCTTCTGAAATGAGCCTTGTTGTCTCCTGGCTTTCTTGTTCATCATAAATATAGCGTTCCGGTTCTTTTTTCATCATTCTGCCTCCCATCATTATAGAGGTAGGTTGGCTATAATGACGGGATTTTATGAAGGAAATTTTAACAAACTCCTGCTGCCACACAAGCTTTCGCTTTTTCAAGCGCCTGCTTTACCTGTTTGAATCCGGTGCCCCCGGCGCTCATTCTTTTTTCAACTGCGTAGTAAGGGTCTAACACAGTGTAAATATCTTCTTCGAATAGTGTGCTCGCCTGCTGAAACTCGCCAAACGGCATATCGCTTAAATAGATCCCTCTTTCGATGCATGTGTACACAAGTTTCCCGACCACTTCATGCGCTTCTCTGAACGGCATTCCCTTTTTAGCTAAATAATCCGCCAGTTCCGTCGCATTTGAAAAGTCTTGTTTTGTTGCTTGCTTCATGACGTCTTTGTTTACAGTCATTGTTTGGATCATGCCTGTAAAGATTTGCAGGCTGCCCTCCACCGTTTTCACCGTGTCAAACATGCCCTCTTTGTCTTCCTGCAGATCTTTGTTGTAAGCGAGCGGAAGTCCTTTCATGATCGTAAACAGCCCCATCATATCGCCGTATACGCGTCCTGTTTTGCCGCGAATCAGCTCCGCCATATCAGGATTTTTCTTTTGCGGCATCATGCTGCTTCCTGTTGCGTACGTATCGTCAAGCTCGATGAATTTAAACTCCTGCGAGCACCATAAAATGATTTCTTCAGAGAAACGGGATAGGTGCATCATCAGCATACTGCTGTTGCTTAAAAACTCCAAAATGAAGTCTCTGTCGCTGACGCCGTCCAAGCTGTTTTCATAAATGGCATCAAAGCCGAGCAGTTCCGCTGAATAATCACGGTCAATTGGGAAGGTTGTTCCCGCGAGCGCCCCGCAGCCGAGCGGAGATTTGTTAATCCGCTTCATCGAATCCTGAAAACGCTCCTTGTCGCGCTCAAGCATCCAGAAATACGCAAGCAGATGGTGAGCGAATGAAATCGGCTGGGCGCGCTGCAGATGTGTGTAGCCCGGCAGAATCGTTTCAACGTTCGCATCCGCCTTTTCAATCAGCGCACTTTGGAATGCCTCAATCAGATCGATGATGTGGCCGACATGATTCTTCAAATATAAATGCATGTCAGTCGCCACCTGGTCATTCCGGCTTCTGCCGGTATGCAGCTTGCCGCCAAGAGGACCGATTTCGTCAATGAGCATTTTCTCAATGTTCAAATGAATATCCTCATAATCGACTGAGAATTCCAATGCTCCCTCCTCTGCTTTTTGCAAAAGGGTATTCAGGCCCTCTCGGATTTTCAACTCTTCTTCTGCTGTCAGAATACCGCATTTTTTCAGCATGGCAGCATGCGCGAGAGACCCTGTAATGTCTTCAGCAACTAAATTTTGGTCAAATGATATGGACGCGCCGAACTCGTCGACCCATTTTTCCGGTGTTTTTTGAAATCGGCCTCCCCAAAGCTTCTTCATGCTTTAATCTGCTCCTTCTTTTTCACGATGCTGTTCACTTTTGTCGGAAGTCCCCAAAGCTCGATAAATCCGATTGCTGCATGGTGATCAAATGCATCGTCTTTTGTATATGTTGCAAGTTTTTCATCATATAGAGAGTATTCCGATTTACGTCCTTCTACAATTGCATGGCCTTTAAACAGCTTCACGCGGACAATGCCTGTGACATGCTTTTGCGTTTCTTTTAAGAAAGCGTGCAGCGCGTCTTTTAACGGCGAGAACCATAAGCCGTTATAAATGATTTCTGACATTTTTTGCTCGATGATCGGTTTAAAGTGGGCTACCTCTTTCACCAGTGTCAAATCTTCTAATTCTTTATGCGCTTTGATCAGTGTCATCGCACCAGGGCATTCGTATACTTCCCGGGATTTAATGCCGACGAGGCGGTTTTCCACGTGGTCGATACGTCCGACACCGTGCGCGCCCGCCATTTCATTCAGCTTCAAGATCAGCTCAGAAAGCGAGTAGGAAACACCGTCAATGGAGACAGGCACGCCCTGTTCAAATGCAATTTCAATCACTTCCGGCGTGTCCGGCGTTTTTTCCAGCGGAGCTGTTAAATCGTATGCACCTTCTGGCGGCGCCGCCCATGGATCTTCTAAAATGCCGCACTCATTGGCGCGTCCCCAGAGGTTTTGGTCGATAGAATACGGGCTGTCAAGATTGATCGGAATCGGAATGCCGCGGCTAGCCGCATATTCAATTTCTTCTTCACGTGACCACTGCCATTCGCGAACCGGCGCGATGACTTCAAGGTCAGGGTTTAATGATTTAATGGAGACTTCGAAACGAACCTGGTCATTTCCTTTCCCTGTGCATCCGTGGGCAATCGCCTGTGCATCTTCTTTTTCCGCAATTTCAACCAGTTTTTTCGCGATCAGCGGTCGAGATAATGCCGAAACAAGCGGGTATTTTCCTTCATACATTGTGTGGGCCTGCAAAGAGATAAGCGCGTAATCCTGTGCAAATTCTTCTTTTGCATCGATCACGTAGGAGTTTGTCGCGCCGACTTCAAGCGCTTTCTGCTGAACAAATGCCAAATCTTTGCCCTCACCGACATCCAGGCAGCAGGCGATGACATTATATCCTTGCTCCTGAAGCCATTTTATTGCGACGGAAGTATCAAGACCCCCTGAGTATGCTAATACGACTTTTTTCTGTTCTGACATGATAAAAATCCCCTCTCAACCGTGTTTCTATTTTGTATAAAAATAAATTATTTTTAATAAAAATACATTTTGTATGTATACACTTTAACAAGTACGTTTCGTTTTTTCAAGCCTTTTATAAAAAAAACTTCACCTAAATTTCAGGTGAAGTTTCATAGTATTTATTCATTTACTTGTCTTTTCTGATTTCTCTGACCACATGCGCAAGTTCGGGAATAATCAGCTTATTCATTGCCAGCTTTACCGCGCCGCTTGAGCCTGGCGTTGAGAAAACAGCGGTATGCTGAATGACGCCGGCAGTTGCTCTCGACATGATTGCGGCAGAGCCGATATCCTCTGTATAACTCAGCATCCTGAATATTTCTCCAAAGCCGGGCAGTTCTTTCGAAAACAGCGGCGTTATGGCTTCAATTGTGACATCCCGATCTGCTATGCCTGTCCCTCCGTTTAAGAGTACCGCGTCTGTCTGTTCATCCATGCAGCCCGCAAGCACTGACCGTTGCAAAGCATCCTTTTCGTCTTTTACAATTTCATATGCGGCAATATGATGACCGGCTTCTTCTAAAAATGAGATCATCAGCTTGCCGCTTTTATCGGTTTCATCTATCCTCGTGTCACTGACAGTAATCACTTTGCACCGAACGATATCGGGAGCTTCTTGTTTATGCTCTTGAACGCTCATTGGCCCACCTCTTTTATGTTTTCTGTCTGTCACTATCATGCATCAACAAAAAAGCACATTCAAGAGAATGTGCTTTCATGCGATTTATTTTGCTAAACGAACAACGTCGCGCGCAATCATGACTTCTTCATCAGTCGGAATGATCATGACTTTTACTGGAGAATGCGGATAGCTGATGAAAGCTTCCTCGCCGCGCACGTTATTAAGCGCAGGATCCCAGTATACGCCCATGAATTCTAAACCGCGAAGAACGCGTTCTCTGACTTCCACACTGTTTTCACCGATACCGGCAGTAAAGATGATCGCATCTACACCGCTCATTCTTGCAGCGTAAGAACCGATGTATTTGTGGATTCTGCTTGCGAATACTTCAAGAGCCGTTTCCGCGCGCTCATTTCCTTCTTTCGTTGCTTCAACGATGTCACGAAGATCGCTTGAGAAACCGGAAATGCCGAGCAGTCCGCTTTTTTTGTTTAATGTATTCAATACTTCGTCAGCCGTTTGGCCTGTTTTCTCCATGATGTATGGAATCAGGGCAGGGTCGATGTTTCCAGAGCGTGTACCCATTGCTACACCGGCAAGCGGCGTAAAGCCCATGGATGTGTCAATTGATTTTCCGCCTTCAACAGCCGCAATACTTGCTCCGTTTCCAAGGTGGCAGGAAATCAGGCGCAAGTCTTTTAACGGACGGCCGAGAAGCTCTGCCGCACGCTCAGTTACATATTTATGTGAAGTGCCGTGGAAGCCGTATTTACGGATGCCGAATTTTTCATAGTATTCATACGGCAAGCTGTACAGGTAAGACTGCTCAGGCATTGTTTGGTGGAATGCCGTATCAAATACAGCTACCGCAGGAACATTTGGAAGCACTTCTTTGAACGCTTTAATTCCAACGATATTTGCCGGATTGTGAAGCGGTGCCAATTCAGAAATATCTTCGATTTCCTTAATGGTTTCATCCGTTAATAAAACAGAATCGCTGAATTTTTCTCCGCCGTGAACGACACGATGGCCAATTCCGTCAATTTCATTCAAGTCTTTAATAATGCCGAATTCCGTTAACTTATTCAGCAGCATTTTAACAGCTACCGCATGATCCGGAATATCAGTTACTTCTGTATTTTTTTCGCCGTTCACAGAAATTGTGAATACACTGTCGGCGATACCGATTCGTTCAACTAAACCCTTCGTTAAAACGGTTTCTGAAGGCATTTCGAAAAGCTGAAATTTCAAAGACGAGCTTCCTGCGTTAATTGCAATAATTTTGGACATGATTGACGCTCCTTTATACTCTGTATCAACAACTTCGTTTTTCGTACTTTTTTCCCGGTGAATATCAACATCTTCTCCGAAAAATATCTGACTTTTCCATTTAAACATTGTCATGTCGGCTTTTCAAGTCAACTTGCGTATTGATAACGCTTACAATAAGAAGTCGTTATTTTCAGACACATTCCCTATAGGTTTTGTATTGATGAACGCTTACAATTTGCGGTTTTTCCCTCTGTATTTTGTGTTTCAAAGCTGGATTCAATTCGTCAAGTCCGGTCTTCAAAAGCATAAATAAAAGCAGCTTAGGCATCGACCTCATACGGCTGCCTAAGCTGCTTTTAAAACACTTACTTTTCTTTTTTAAACCATTCATCAAATTGAGCCATCATATCAAGCATCGCCTTTTGATTGGAGAAAGACGGAAGATTCGCAAGCAGAATTTGCCCCGGCGCTTTCGTATTCTCTCCTTGTTTCTGAAGCACAAGGATGCTTTTGGCATGAGCTTCGTCTTTAAAAATAGATTTTGGCAGCTGCAACAGTGCGTTGATATGAACCTTATCTTTGAAAAACTGTTTCAGCTTGCCGCTTTGGGAGCTCTCAAACAAATGATTCGGAATCATAAAAAATAAGTAGCCGCCCGGTTTGGTATGCTTGACGCTCTGTTCAATAAACAGATGATGAGCGAAGGAATGGCCTTCGTCAGCTTTGAGCTCAAACGCTTCTGCTCCTTCGTCATTCGGATAATAGCCGACTGGCAGATCACAAATGACCGTGTCAACTGGATCGATAAACAACGGCTCAAGGCTGTCCTGGTGGAAAAGCTCAAGCTCTTTTTTCAGAAGATTCGCTTGGGCATAGGCGATCTTCAAGAGCACATCATCAATTTCAATGCCAAAGCTGTTTGCCGTTTTTTCAGACAGCTGGTTCAGCACGGTAAACAGAAGGTTCCCAGTTCCCAAGGCTGGATCAAGAATGGTCAGTTCCTTTTTGTCCGCCATAAACTTATTCACCAAATAGCTGATGAAAAGCCCGATCGTATCCGGCGTCATTTGTCTGTTTGGATGGGAGATATCTTTCATTCCTTTAAGGACGGCAAGCTGAAAAGCCTTGCGTACCCACTCATGCTCATACGTGCCGAATTCCGCTTTTTCAAGCAGAGCCTGAAGTTGTTTGGTTTTCTGATCAGCAGGCAGTTTCAGCTGATCCGTTTTTTCAAGAAAATACATTTCTCCTGCTTCGGCCAGCGCCTCTATATATGAAATCTGCAATTCATTCTTTATCATAATCGCTGCTTCGTTTAACAGCTCATACACCGCACCTACATGGTCTTTTTGCATATTGTGTTCCTCCTTGCCATGAAAAAAGCTCCGGCGGCAGCCTGGAGCTTTTTTCCCTGCTTACTTCACTAATGCCTTAGCAGCCTCAATTGGCTTTTCATAGTTCGGGTGATTTGTTGCTTCGCTTACATATTCAGCGTAAACGACTTTTCCGTTCTCATCAAGGACAAATACGGAACGCGCAAGCAGACGAAGTTCTTTAATATACACACCGAACGCTTCGCCAAATGACATATCTCTGTGGTCAGACAGTGTTTCCACTTTGTCAATTCCGTTAGCGCCGCACCAGCGCGCTTGCGCGAATGGAAGGTCTGCACTGATTGTGTAGACGTTGACATCTCCAAGCTTTGCAGCTTCTTCGTTAAAACGGCGTGTTTGTGCATCACAAACACCTGTATCAATTGAAGGGATAACAGAAATAATCGTTACCTTTCCTTTCATGTCAGCTAACGATTTTTCTTCAAGGCTGTTAGTCAGCACTGTGAAATCAGGAGCTTGATCTCCTACCTTCACTTCTTGTCCGACAAGTGTAACCGGACCGCCTTTGAATGTAATTTCAGCCATTATAATTCCTCCCTTTTGTATGTATGTCTCTATCATAGTAAAGTTTCCTGCAAACTGCAAAGTTTATGCCAAAAAAAAGTTAACTGCGGCCAGCGCAGTTAACCTTTTTTTAATAATTCATATTGTTCATTTGGTTTTGATTTTGGCCCTGGCCTTGGTTTTTGTTATTTTTCTTGAACATTTGCTGGATGCGTTCGAGTGTTTGAGGGGCTGCGTCTAAAATTTTCTCTATTAAATGGGTATTTTCATCTAAATGAAGCATTCTGATGCCTGTCGATCCGACAATTAAAAACGCGATCGGCGTAATGGACACACCGCCCCCGCTTCCGCCTCCGAAAGGAAGTTTCTGTTCTCTTGTCTCATCGTCTTCCGATTTCTTTTCGGCCGGCTTTCCGCCAAACTCGCTTCCGCCTGCGGCGAATCCGAATCCAACTTTAGAAACAGTTAAAATCACACTTCCATCAGGCGTTTCTACTGGATCTCCGATGATGGTGTTAACATCAATCATTTCCTTCAAGTTTTCCATTGCGGTTTTCATTAAACCTTGGATGGGATGGTCTGCCATATACGCTTCCTCCTTAAACTGATGAATCATTCTTTGAAGTCATTCTAGCCGACGGATTCTTCTTTAATACGGATAGCTCCCGTCCGTATTTGACGAATTTGAAAGCTGCAAGCATAGCATGTCCAAAGCGAAAAAAGAATATACACTGAAAATGGGTCTTGGAAACTGGGACTTGAAACGACGGGATCACCTCATAGACAGGTTTATTCACAAAGTCCAGGTGGTCGTAGAGCATTGCTGCGATACCGCCCTTCACACCCCATACAGCACCTGTTAACACACCTGTCACTGCCGCATCCTGAATTCCGATTACTGTAACCCATTCTAGTTTTGTGATATGTAAATGCGCGAGAAAAGACGCGCTGATTTTTCGTAGTCTGGTAACCTGATGCAAAAGCATTTCGATTTTATTAATGCTTTGCTGCACATCGTTTTGTGTAATTTTTTTCTTTCCGCTGCTTTTTTTCATTTTAGATTCAGTTTTTTGTTTGATATCCACTGTTCCGTCTTCTTTGTTTACCTTAATCGCCGGGATTGTTTTTTTGATCCTTATAAGGCCAAACAGCGCCGTAATCTTCAAGGTCAATTTGTCATTATCATCGGCATGAAGATACTCCAGCGCAACATGAATTTTCATTCTGAGAAGCAGTACGATCCCTATGAGAATAAGAATGGCTGTCAGTACATACACCATATTCTTCACTTCCTCTAGGAGCATTATCGCCAATTCCTAAAAAAATAAACCCGGACGGAAGTCCGGGTTATCGGTTATTTGCGGTATAATTTTTCATGCACCACGGTGGTATCCGCGATGTAATCATGAATCCCTTGTTTTGTAGGTGAAAAAGCAACAACGATATATAAAATCCAAATCTTATCAATATACCGTCCAACCACTTCACGAAAAATCACTGTACTCCATGTCAGCTTGCTATCTTGCTTCACAGAAACCACTTTGAGGCCGAACACCATTTTACCAAGCGTCTGCCTGAAGTATTTTGTCATTAGTGCGAAATAGGCAAGATACACAATAAGCGTTGTCACACTGTAGGCCGAGAAGGTAAACATGCCGGATGTTTTCGGCAGATCCAATACGGTAAAGAGGGGAGAAACGAGCAAATGGTTTAATCCCCATATCACGAGCCAATCAAGCAGGAAAGCCCAGAAACGAACCCAAAAGCCAGCATAGGCATGTGTCAGCTGCTCCGCTTCTTGCGGGCCTTTGATGTCATTGCGCTCTAACTCTTCATATGTCGCGTCCATTATTGTTCCCTCCTACTTCGCATAGAGATACATCATTCTCGGCGAACCGGATTGCGATAGAATTTCTCTCATATTCAAAAAATCAATTTCACTTTTAAACATTTTGTTCGCGCCCATGGAAAACAGTGAGCCTAATCCGAAGCTTTCCTCATAAGAAATGACAGAGGCGTTTTTCAAATCCTTGTGATCCTTTTTCATGGCCGTAATGGTATCGTCATAAAAACCAAGCTCATCAACGAGGTTCAGTTTTTTCGCCTGCCGTCCGTCATACACGCGGCCGTCCGCAATTTTCTTTACCTCTGCTTTCGACATGCCGCGCCCTTTTGAAATGACATCAACAAAGCCTTCATACGAATTATCAACCATCGATTGCATGATGTTTTTTTCTTCTTTCGTCATCTCACGGGAAGGAGACATAATGTCCTTATGGGCCCCGCTCTTAATCGTTTCATAAGAAATGCCAAGCTTATCGGCAAGCTTTGAATAATTGACGCTTTCCATAATGACGCCGAGTGACCCGGTCAGGGTTTCCGGTGTCGCAAAAATCTTATCAGCCGCTGTTGAGATGTAATAGCCTCCTGATGCTGCCATCGAACCCATTGACACGTAAATCGGTTTTTTCGTTTCTTTCTTGATTTCTTCCAGTTTCTTATGTATTTCAGCACTTTCATACACTCCGCCACCCGGAGAATTCACCTTCAGAACGATACCTTTGACCGTCTTGTCATCTTTTGCGCGCTCAAGGTTTTTTAAGAACGTTCTGTGGTTATATCCGTCTGCACCAAGCAGACTGCTTGAGTCCCCATTATCCTGAATGGTGCCGCTGACCTCTAATACGGCAATTTTACTTGAGAGACTGCCGTTTTCCAGCGTCTTTTCCTGCGATTCATCCGTCAGTGATGTGAGATCCGTTTGAGCGCCTTTGACGCTTTCAAAGAAACTCATAGAGATGCTGACGATAATAGACACGCCGAAAATCCCCAGAGCAATCACTAATGCAATCCATCTTTTTGCATTCATTTTTTCTCCTCCTTTTTCCTAAACTCTCTCATTATACGATTCAATATGAAAAATGTTTCACTTCATGAGAAAGCTCCGGCTTAACGGGCTGCCGGCAAACGTGGTACACTTATGGCCAAAGGTATTTTATCACAAATACTGGATGGCAGAAAAACTTAAATATGACAGCAAAGGGGAAATGGGATATGACCGATCAACGCCGTAATGTTTATTTTTTTCACAAACAGGATCAGGAAACGAACGAACAAGCCCACTCGTTAACACAATTGGCGGAAGAGCATGGATTTACCGTTGTGAACCAGCACTCAGACGCCAATATTATCGCTAGCATTGGCGGGGACGGCACATTTTTGCAGGCAGTCAGAAAGACGAATTTTCGTGACGACTGCTTGTACGTCGGCATTACCAAAAAGGGGAAAGCTCATTTATATTGCGACTTTCATAGTGATGAGCGAGAAAAAATGGTCGATGCAATGACGTTCGAACAAATTGAAGTGAGAAAATACCCGCTGATTGAAGTGACAGTGGATCAAGCCAGTCCTTTTCACTGCTTAAACGAGGTATCCATCCGCTCAAGCATCATCAAAACCTTTGTGATGGACGTGCTGATTGACGATCTGCACTTTGAAACATTTAGAGGTGACGGGATGATTATCTCAACGCCTACAGGCAGCACCGCCTATAACAAGTCTGTTGCAGGAGCTGTTGTTGATCCATTGCTTCCATGCATGCAGGTATCAGAGCTTGCATCCCTTAACAATAATACCTACCGGACACTCGGCTCGCCATTTGTCCTCAGCTCTGACCGAAAGCTGACCCTTCGTGTGGTACAAGACGGCAATGAGCACCCAATCATTGGCTTAGACAATGAAGCACTCAGCACGAGAAATGTGAAGACGATCGAAATCAAACTGTCTAATAAGCAAATCAAAACAGTCAAACTAAAGGACAATTCATTTTGGGAAAAAGTGAAGCGTACTTTTTTATAGAAAATAAAAGGACAGGCTGCTGCCTGTCCTTTTATGATTTCTCATATACAATCTGGCCGTTAATCACGGTTTTTTTAATCTCTAAAAGATGAAGCTGTGCGGGGTCAATGGCAAACGGATCACCACTGAGAACTGTAAAATCCGCGTCATAGCCTTCCGCAATTTTTCCGCGTGACTTCTCTTTATAAATGATACCGGCGCTACCTTCTGTATAAAGCTTTATCGCTTCATGTACAGGTAAACATTCACTTTCATTATAGCTTGGCCCATTTTGCTCATGACTGCTTTTCCGGAGGACTGCGGACTGGATCCCTAGAAGCGGGTCAACAGGCTCAATCGGGGCGTCTGAACCGCCCGCGCATAAAATGCCTTTAGATATGAGGGTTTTCCAGGCAAATGCAGTCTTCATCCGGTCTTTTCCGAGACGGTCAATGACCCACGGAAAGTCGCTTGCAACGAAATGCGGCTGAAGATCAAGCGCGATCGGCATGCGTGCTGCTCTCTCGATTAATTCGTTATCAAGCACTTGAGCATGAATAAGCCGATCATGCCGGCCGTTTTTGGGCGGATGCTTTTCTATTGCGTTCAGCACTTTTTCAAAAGCAAGATCGCCGATTGCATGAACAGCAACCTCCATCCCTTTTTCTCTCGCTTTGCGAATGAGCCGGCCAAGGGTTTCGTCATCGTGAACCTGAACACCATTTGTTGATGGATCATCCTGATATGGTTCTTTCAATAAAGCCGTTCTCCCGCCAAGCGCCCCGTCCGCAAAGATTTTCATAGCACCGAACTCCACATACGGGCCGGACAGCTTCTCCAGCTGCTCCCATCGATCGACAGCTTCATGATGAACGAGCAAATGGCAGCGAAACGGATACTTTCCGCCAGCGGCAGCTTTCTCATAAGCTTTCATCGGCACCGAAACATCACCATAATAGGACAAGTCTTCCGAATGACCGCCCGTCAGGCCTTTTGTCCAGCAATCCTTTATTGCAGCCGTTAATGCCTCATCAACATAGTGCTGGGAGACTGGCGGGACAGCCTTCAGAATCAAATCCTGCGCCTTATCAAACAGGAGTCCGGTCGGCTCGCCATTTGCATCTTTTACGATGACTCCGCCGTCAGGATCAGGAGTATTTCTTGAAATTCCCGCTGCTTGAAGAGCCGCAGAATTGACAGCTATTGCATGCCGGCATATACGCTTGAGCAAGACGGGCCTGTCAGGAAACAGGCGATCAAGATCATGCTTAGTCAAGTAGTCAGGTGTCTCAAACTGATTTTCATTCCAGCCTTCTCCAATGAGCCAATCGTTTTTAGGAAGCTGCCGCTCTCTTTCCTTCGCAGCCTGTAAAATTGAATCTTTCGACGTCAGTGCGGACAGATCGAGCTGAAGCTGTTTCTCACCGTGGCCGATCAAATGTAGATGGCTGTCAACAAAACCGGGGAACATCACTGCTCCGTTCAGGCTGATTTCTTCTGTTTCCGGCGACCCGTACTTTTCCTTCAAACGTTCATAGCTGCCGGTGCCTTTTATAACACCATCCTCAACATAAACTGCCTCAGTCCGATCGCCTTCTTCGAGCATCGTATAAATGAAACCGCCGTGCCATATCGCCTTCATTCACGTTCACTCTCTTTCTTTACGCCTTTTTATTGGCTTTGAGCTGTTCTTCACGTTTTCTTAATTCCACTCGTCTGATTTTTGCAGAAGCCGTTTTCGGCAGGCTTTCCACAAATTCAATTTCTCTAGGATATTTGTATGGAGCGGTAATCGTCTTCACATGGTTTTGCAGCATTTTGACAAGCTCATCACTGCGTTTTTCATGATTTTGCAGGACAACATATGCCTTTACGATGGAGCCTCTGATTTCATCAGGGCTTGCGACAACAGCACATTCTTTTACTTCTGGGTGCTTAACAAGCGCGTCTTCCACCTCGAAAGGCCCGATCGTATAGCCGGAGCTGATAATAATATCGTCATTTCGGCTTTCAAACCAGAAGTAACCTTCCTCATCTTTTCTTGCTCTGTCTCCCGTTAGGAAATAATCGCCGCGAATTTGTGTTTTCATTCTTTCCGGATCTTTAAAATACTCTTTAAAGAGCGCAGGCGTACTGAGGTGAACAGCGATATCGCCAACCTCACCAGGTTTGCAGATTTCACCGTCTTCATTTATGATCTCCACCTGATTTCCCGGTGTCGGTTTTCCCATGCTTCCCGGTTTAATAGGCGTATCTTTCAAAACACCAACCAAAAGCGTGCTTTCTGTTTGGCCATATCCGTCCCGTACCTTAATGCCAAAGTGCTTTTGGAAAACATCAATGACTTCACGGTTGAGCGGCTCACCTGCGGAAACAGCGCTGTGCAGGGCAGAAAGATCAAAGCGTTCCAAGCCTTCAACCTTCGCCATTAAGCGGTATTCTGTCGGAGTGCAGCAGAAAACATTGATTTTGTAGCGATTTAAAAGCTCTAGATATTTTTCTGCTTTGAATCTGCCGTGGTACACAAAACCGGTTGCTCCGCTGCCAAGCACCGCTAAAAACGGACTCCATACCCACTTTTGCCAGCCAGGGGCAGCAGTTGCCCAGACGATATCCTTTTCAGAAATATCAAGCCAAGCGCCGGCAGAAGTTTTTAAATGAGCAAATGCCCATCCATGTGTATGTACAACACCTTTCGGCTGACCTGTTGTCCCGGATGTATAAGATAAGAAAGCCATATCATCTCTTGTTGTGTCAGCTGTTTTAAATTGGCTTCCGTCCGCTTCAATTGATAAGAGGTTTTTCCAGCCGGCATCATTTTCACCAATAGACAGTGTAATCAGTTTGTCAGTCGTACTGACATCCCGGAAAGCGCCAATAAATTCTGAGTAGACGATAGCGCCTTTTACCTCTGCATGTTCAATCCGGTATTCAAGATCTTTCGCGCGAAGCATTTCGGAGCACGGAATGACAACCATTCCTGATTTCAGGATAGCCAAATAAACAGCATAGGCTTCAAGCACCCGCGGAACCATTACAATCAGCTTGTCTCCCTTTTTAAATCCAAGATCAGCTAAGGCCGCTCCGATTTTATTTGTTTCTTCCATCAGCTTTTCATACGACCAAGATTCTTGCTTGCCCGACTCGTCCTCCCATAGAAGAGCGGTTTTTTGTCCAGCAGCACTGAACTTTTCCATTTCATTCACTAAATTATATTGCACAGGGGCAATTAAATCTTCACGTTTTAACACGAACAACTCCTCACTTTCTCCACCCATTATACATAAATACAGGCTCTTTCCGTAAGGATATGCCTAAAAGCAACCTCTGTAAACATAGATTTTATAGGCCGCTGGTCCTTTTTTATATGTAAAAAATGAAAAAGAGTGGGGATACCCCCACTCCTAAGCCATTATGTGAAATTGTAAATTAGAATTGTCCTCCGCCCATGTTTTGTTGAGCAAAAGATACAAGACGTTTTGTGATCTCTCCTCCAACAGAACCGTTAGCGCGAGAAGTTGTGTCTGCTCCAAGGTTTACACCGAATTCAGAAGCGATTTCTAATTTCATTTGGTCGATCGCTTGAGCAGCTCCTGGTACTAAAAGGTTGTTGCTGTTACCTGAGTTATTGTTAGCCATGTGTCTCACCTCCTTGTGAGTATAGAATGTGTCAAAACACATGGCTTCATTCAGAAAAACTTTGGTAATTGTATACAGGAGCTGAAAATTGATTTAAAAGAGTTCAGCGAATTTATCGTTAGCTTCTTGTTCGCTATAAAGGGTCATTGTCTCAATGTTATCTACCGCTTCTTGAATATACGGCTCGAAATCAACAAAGCTTTCAAAGTGTTCAATTTTCTCTTTTTTAGGGCGTGTTTTCGGGCTTGGCGGTGTAAAGATCGTGCAGCAGTCTTCAAACGGCTGAATACTTGTCTCATATGTGCCAATTTCCCGTGATTTTTCGATGATTTCTGTTTTGTCCATGGCGATTAGCGGACGCAAAATCGGTGTTGACGTCACCGCATTAATTGCATACATGCTTTCAAGCGTTTGGCTCGCTACCTGACCGAGGCTTTCTCCCGTAATAATGGCAAGCCCGTTTCTCTTTTCTCTGATTCTGTCGGCGATCTGAAGCATGAGGCGGCGGGTTGCCGTCATTGTGTAATTTTCAGGAATTTGTTTTTGAATGAGCTCTTGCGTTTTTGTAAATGGAACAATATGAAGTGTCATGCTTCCCCCAAAACGGGACAGACATTTCGCCAGATCCATTACCTTTTGCTTTGCGCGCTCGCTTGTGTATGGCGGGCTGAAGAAATGAACAGCTTCTACCGACAATCCCCGTTTCATCGCATAAAAACCGGCCACAGGGCTGTCAAAACCGCCAGAAAGCATCAGCATCGCTTTTCCTGCTGAACCAACTGGCAGCCCGCCTGCACCTTTTTCATCACGAATTGTCAAAAATGTTGCTTCTTCCCTGATTTCGATTCTGAGCGGGATGTCTGGGTTGCGAACATCGACCGTCAATCCTTCTGTATTTCGCAAAATATGGCCGCCGATTTCAGCGTTCATCTGGTTTGTATCTAATTCAAATTGCTTATACGCTCTCTTTGTCGCGACTTTAAACGTATCACCTGGTTTATACTGATCTTTGATAGCCTTTAGTGCGGTTGCCTTAATATCATCAAGGCGGCTGTCACATTTAATTGCCAGGCTGAAGCTTTGAATCCCAAACACTTGCCTTAAATGAGGAAAAAGAGCCTCAGGATCCTCTCCATTTAATGTAATCGTCATACGATCCCTGTTGGAAAAGTATTTTAAATTCGGATAGTCTTTCAAAACGAGTCTGATGTTTTGTTTTAAGCGCTCAATAAAGCTTTTTCTGTTTTTGCCTTTGGTCGAAATTTCCCCAAAACGAATTAATATATGATCGTAATTCATGTTCTACCTCATCATTTCCCTTAATTTTTTGATACCAGGACGAAGCGCGTTCATAAACGGTTCTGCCACATCGCTTGTCTGGCTGTAATTTAAACTGATTCTGATGCTGCTTCCGGCAATCTGCTCTCCTTTGCCCATCTCTAAGAGAACTTTACTGGGCTTATGTTCTTTTGCCGAGCAAGCCGATGTTGTGGAGACGAATATATCCTGTTCCTCAAGCATGTGTAAAAGCACTTCCGCTTTAATCCCCGGTACAGAGAAATTAATAATGTGCGGCGCGCTATTCATTTGAGGCGTGTTGATAACGACGCCCTCAATTTCACTCAGCCTTTTCATAAACAATTCCTTTGCGGCAGTCATCGTGTCAAGCCGTGTGTCAAAATCAGCAGAGGCCAGATTAATGGCCTTGGCAAGCGAAACCGCACCAGCAGTATGTTCTGTTCCGGCCCGTATGCCTTTTTGCTGAGAGCCTCCCGTTATGAGCGGAATAAGGCGTGTTCCTTCTTTTACAATAAGTGCGCCTGTCCCCTTTAGGCCGTGAAATTTATGCCCCGAAATTGAACATAGATCAATGCCGGCCTTTTCAATTGCCAAGGGCACTTTATAGATGCCCTGCACATAATCGACGTGAAACAAAATGTTCGAATGCTCTTTCAGCACTTCTCCTGCCTCTTCAATCGGCTGCACGGAACCGACTTCATTGTTCACATGCATCATGCTGACAAGCACAGTATCGGGACGGATGGCTGCTTTTAGTTCTTCAATAGAAACAAATCCGTCTTCATTCACAGAAAGATAAGTGATATCAAACCCGAACAATTCTTTCAGCTGTTCTAACGATTCCGTAACGGATGGATGTTCAATAGAAGTGGCAATGATATGTTTGCCTGTTTTTATCTTTGACAAAGCCGCTCCTTTTAAAGCCGCATTATTGGCTTCTGTGGCGCCTGACGTAAATACAATATCATATTTTTTTAGGCCTAAGGACCTTTTGATTTGATTTTTGGCTGCTTGAAGCAGCTGTTCCGTTTCGGCTCCATATCGGTGCAAAGATGAAGGATTGCCAAAGTATCGGCTGCTTGTCTGTTCATACACGTTCAAGACTTCATCGTAGGGCTTCGTAGTTGAACTATTATCTAAATATATCATCTTTTTTACTCCTTTATGAAAGCGGTACAAGGTATGATATTTATGTTACCATAACAAAATTTAATAGAAAATTACGAAAAACTAGTATTGACTTCTAATTTTTTTACCATATAATAAGATTTGTTCGTTTCGTCATATTATCTGACAATTAATTGACAGAATATTTTAACATAATTATTAGGAGGATTTTTTTCATGAAACACTCACTGCCTGTCAAAGATACCATTATTATTGGTTTCATGCTATTTGCGTTATTCTTTGGAGCAGGAAATATGATTTATCCGCCGGAACTTGGACAAGCAGCCGGACACAACGTCTGGAAGGCCATCGGCGGATTTTTACTGACAGGGGTAGGCCTGCCGCTTCTCGGCATTATCGCCATCGCATTAACCGGTAAGGACGCTAAAGGCCTTGCTGACAAAGCGCACCCTGTTTTCGGCACAATCTTTACTGTCGTGCTTTATTTATCAATCGGACCATTATTCGCCATCCCGAGAACAGGAACTGTTTCATATGAAATTGGCGCTGTACCGTTTTTGACTGGCGTACCAGAAAGACTTTCTTTATTAATATTTACACTTATCTTTTTCGGCGTTACGTACTATTTAGCGTTAAACCCATCTAAGGTTGTGGATCGAGTCGGAAAAATTCTGACTCCCATCAAATTCACAATTATTTTAATCATTGTTCTCAAAGCCATCTTCACGCCGATGGGCGGATTGGGCGCCGTGACAGAAGCATATAAAGGAACACCGGTTTTTAAAGGATTTTTAGAAGGCTATAAAACAATGGACGCACTTGCTTCAATTGTATTTGGCGTTGTCGTTGTAAATGCTGTAAAAAGCAAAGGCGTTACACAGTCTAAAGCTCTTGCTGCAGCCTGCATTAAAGCAGGTGTGATTGCCGCTTTAGGGCTGACTTTCATTTATGTATCCCTTGCTTATTTAGGTGCAACAAGCACAAATGCCATCGGTCCTGTTGGTGAAGGAGCTAAAATTTTATCTGCGTCTTCCCATTATTTATTCGGTTCATTAGGCAACATCGTACTCGGAGCAGCGATTACAGTCGCATGTTTAACAACAAGCATCGGCCTTGTCACATCTTGCGGCCAATA
Source organism: Bacillus sp. SG20033 (assembly GCF_044570195.1). NCBI lineage: Bacteria > Bacillati > Bacillota > Bacilli > Caryophanales > Bacillaceae > Bacillus > Bacillus sp. SG20033. The sequence continues at coordinate 3,085,048 of NZ_CP172606.1, forward strand.
TTTTTCAAAACTTATTCCGGCATTATCATATAAAATTGTCGTTACGATTGTCACGTTATTCAGCTTGATCATTGCGAATTTCGGACTCGCGCAAATTATCGCGTTTTCTGTTCCTATTTTATCAGCTATCTATCCGCTTGCCATTGTCATTATCGTTCTTTCCTTCATCGATAAGATCTTTAAAGAAAGACGCGAAGTGTACATCGCATGCTTGATCGGTACAGGACTTTTCAGTATTTTAGACGGTATCAAAGCAGCCGGTTTTTCACTTGGATCTTTAGATGTGTTTCTAAATGCGAATCTTCCTCTTTACAGCCTCGGCATCGGCTGGGTGCTTCCAGGAATCGTCGGAGCGGTTATCGGCTATGTGCTTACCTTATTCATCGGACCATCCAAACAGCTTAATGAAATAAGTTAATGTCACAGAACGCCTGCGTTATTGCGCAGGCGTTTTGCAATGAAAAAAAGAGCCTGCTCATTACACTGCGGGCTCTTTTTCATAGTCGTGATTATCTAAGCGGATATGTCTGCTTTGATTTTTTCAACTGCACCTGGCGCAGCCTTTTCTACAGCGGCAGCTGCAATTTCATAAGAGTCGTCATAATCAAAAGCATAAAAACGTCTTTCCGCTTCTTTCAGCTGTTCAGATAAAATATGATTCTGGCTTCTGAACCGGTTTCCGAACTGAATGATTTTTTCAATGAGGATGACCTGCTCGACAAGTTCCTCTGATTCCCGGCTTGCCCTGTTGACGATTTCTTCTGCTTGTTTCAAATGGGCTCCGGCTTCTTCCATATTTAATGGAAGTTCGTTTAGTTGATTGACTGTTTCTTGAATATGATGATGCGCGTTCTCCAGCATCTCTTGAATATGGCTCGGAATCCCTGGAATGTTGCTAGTCTTCAGCAGTCTAGCTGTCTCAGAAATTGTTTTTTTCAAATTGCTGAGTGTCTCCCTCGCCTGAAGCTCTTCTTTTCTCAGCGCTTGCAGATTTTCACGATACTCGGCATGCTCTTTTTTCACTTCTTCAATTTGCTTCTCTATTGAAGCAACTTCTTCTACTAAAAGTGAGTAAGCGACATGCTCTGCATCAAGCTTATCTTTAACGGATGATAGCAGCTTTCCAATTTCATCAAGGCGCTTTTCAAAAGCCTGCTGTTTGCCGAGCTCACCGGCTGTCAGCCTGTAGCTTTCCTTCACCAGCTCAGTTTCCGCCTTCGTATGCTCTTTCTCTTCTTTAAGCTTGTCGTAAGCAATAATCAATTCAGGCATTTTGCTTAGTACGGATTGACCGGCCTCAACTTCGCCCTCCAGCTGCTGATAAACAGATTGAATATTTTCGTCAATGAGCTGCAGGATTGCGGACGCTTCATCAATATCCAGCTCAGTCATCAGGACATGTTCCGCTCGTTTCAGCTGGTTTGACAGATTTTCTAATTCCTTATCAAGCTGGATATGCTCAAGCTTGTACCCTTTTTCTTTCATTTCGCCATAGCCATCCTTGAGCTTTGCAATCTGTCCGGGCACCGTCTGTTTACAGTCAGCTAACAGCTTCGGCACATCATCTATGTATGACTGAAGCCGTTCAAGATTGCGGTCCTGCTCAAGCAGTACTTTTCGTGCAGTAATATAGTTTCCGCCTTCTGTTTCTTCTTCAAATTGTTTGATGCCGCTCCAAATTTCGTCCAGATCCTTTTCAAGGCTGTCATAAAGCTCCCCGTAAAGGTGGCTGTAAGCCAGCAGGTTTTTTCGAGATTTCGAATAGCGCTCCCTCACCTGTTCAATCTCTTCACGGCTCTTTTCCTCACTTGTGACAAGATCGCTGATTTCCCGAAGAATCTTTTCAATGCTTGATTCAGCCGCTGTCAGCAGGTCGTCGATATGAACGAGCACTTGATTGGCCTTTTTAAACCGGTATTTGTCTGCATTTTCCTCGGCATCATAAAGGAGCTCTTCAACTTTCGGCATGTGGGCTGTGACAATCTCATCCCATTCTTCACGCCACTTCTCAAAGAACTCTTCTGTCTGACCCGTCATTTTTAAATGTTTTATTTTAGACATTTCTTCCACGATCGACCGATTTAGAATTTCAATCTTCCACGATTCCAGCCGGTCGATTTCGGCGTAGATTTTTTTCCTGAAAAAGTAGCCTGCCGCAAACAGCGCAAGCAGTACAATTAATAATCCAATGACAAACTCCATAATGAGCCCCCTTGCTGTTTACCTTAATCTGTCAGGGTGTTTTATTTATTCAGAAAGATTTCAGGATATGTATTGAGAAAAACTGTCGTTTTCATTGTTATTATGATACCATGTAACAAACATTTTTTGACCAGAAATCAAAAACTTTTTGTGCAAAATCGGCAGGATTTGACTATTTTTTCATGGGGTGACATCAATGCAAAAGCGAGACGGACATATTCACACACCATTTTGCCCTCACGGCTCCAATGACACACTCAGACAATATGCAGAAGAAGCCTTAAAAAAAGGGTTCGAATCGATTACTTTTACCGAACACGCCCCATTGCCGCCCTCTTTTACCGATCCCACGCCGCTGAAAGACAGCGCGATGGCGCAAGCTTCTTTGGAACGCTATATTCATGAAATTTCCGGATTAAAAAAAGAATATCGCGGACAGCTTAGCATACGGACAGGACTTGAAGTCGATTATATCGCTGAATTTGAAGACGAAATTACATTATTCCTAGACACATACGGGCCATATTTAGATGACAGCATCTTATCCGTTCATTTTTTGCGCACAGACTCTTCCTATCTATGCCTTGATTATGACGAGCATACCTTCAAAGAGCTGATTTCAGCCTGCGGAAGCATTGAAGCGGTATATGAACAATATTACCGGAGTATCTATTCTTCCATTGTAGCATCTCTCGGCGTTTATAAGCCAAAAAGAGTCGGTCACATCACACTCGTCCAAAAATTCATCAAGCTGTTTCCATACAGCATGTCAGAACATATTCGCGGCCTCGTTTCCCTGTGCCTGAATGCCATTGAAGAAAACGGAATGGAGCTCGACTTCAATACTTCCGGCTTAAGAAAAACTTACGCTGGCGGTATTTATATCGAGGATTGGATGCTGAATGAAGCGAAGCAAAAGAAGATCCCGCTTGTGTTTGGGTCAGATGCCCATCAAGCGGGAGATGTCGGATATGCGTATGAGGCGTTTTTGGAACGGTGCTAGTTGGTGAGCGCCACGTCCCCTGTCCGGAAGACGCTTCTGATCCAAATCTTGATTTCTTCAAAATACATTTTATAAAAATACGGCTCGTGCGGCTGCATGTAGAGTACTTCTGAAATATATTGAGGCTGGAGATAGGGCATCATCAAGAGAGATTTTAATTGGAGAATAAAATGAGGCATCGGCAGCGTTAAATATTCACGCTGTTTTTCTCCTTCCTCAATGATCAGCTGGAAGATATACTTTTCCTTCATTAGATATGTCGACATAATTTCCCTGATTAATGTGGAGTCAATTGTGACTTCCCGGTAGACAAAACGAGTTAATTGACGATGATTATGCTGATAGGATAAAATATCGAAAACCAATTGAAGAAGCTGTTCCTGCGTGCTTTGAGAAGAGATATTGCTTGCCGCTGTTTCAAGCGTTTTGCTGTAGCCCTCGTAAAACTCTGAAACTAAGTGTTCCATCAAGCCTCCTTTGCCTTTAAAATAGTAGGAGATGTGCGCAACATTTACATCAGCTGACTTTGCGATTTCACGGACAGACGTGCCAGAAAATCCTTTTTGGTTAAAAAGCATGACAGCAGATTCAATAATTTTGTCTTTGGTGCTTACTTTCATACGGCTCACTCCTTCCTCTTGATACTATTCAAGCAGAAAGCCGCTGTTCCTGTAAGAGCTTATCGACAAATGCCGGCAGAAAAGCCGGAACTTTGTTTTATATTATAGAAAAAGTGAGGGTTTTCCATGTTCCATGTCGAAAAACAATCTGGAGATAAAGAAAAAGACTATCAGCTTCTGCTAAAACAGCTCGAAGCCATGACCGAAGACGAAACAGACCAAATAGCTAACTATGCAAATGCCTCAGCACTGCTGTATCATTCGCTGCCTGAAGTCAACTGGGCGGGTTTCTATTTTGCCAAAGAAGAGGATGGACAGCTTGTGTTAGGTCCGTTCCAAGGCCTCCCGGCATGTGTTCGGATTCCTTTCGGCAGAGGGGTTTGCGGCACAGCGTACGCAAACGGAAAAGTGGAACGTGTTGAGGATGTAAACGCGTTTCCTGGACATATCGCCTGCGATGCAGCGTCCCAATCAGAAATTGTGCTTCCGATTCGTGTAGACGGAAAAATTGTCGGCGTCTTGGACATCGACAGCCCAGTGAAAAACCGTTTCGACGAAATTGATGAAAAATACTTAACTCAATTTGCCGAAACGCTAGAAAAAGCGTTAGCGCAGTAATATAAAAGCCCAAAACTGATATCGTTTTGGGCTTTTTTTATTTTATTGAGTCATGAACCATCAAGCGGTTTTTCCCGCTCCGTTTCGCGCTGTAGAGCGCTTCGTCTGCCTCATGCACAAGCTCTTTCAGCGACTTTTTTGTTTCTGTCGTCCAGCAGGAGATACCGCAGGAAATGGTTACCTCGGGTTTCGTATTTTTTCTGACTGCGTAAACCAGTCGCTCGGTAATCCGTTTCCCCACTGCAACCGGCACATTTGGCAAATAAATCGCCAGCTCCTCTCCTCCCCAGCGGGCACCGACATCATGCTTTCGGATGTTGCTTTTAATCACTGAAGCGACTTGAATTAAAATCTCGTCCCCAGTCTGATGGCCGTACGTATCATTTACATTTTTAAAATTATCAATATCAACAAGAATAAAAACACCCTTTTGGTGGATTTTCATGCTGTATTGAATTTTTTCATCTAAATACGCTCGTGAATACAGTTCAGTCAGCTGATCTGTTTTCACGAGATGCTCAAGGCGGTCGCGAAGCATTGAATTGGTTACAGCCAGTGTCGCGTGATGAATCAGCGCCTGAAACAGCTTGTACATTTCAAATGTAAAAGCGTACAGCTCCTGTTTCAATAAAACCGCAAAGCCTAAAAGCCGGTCGTTTTGAATCATCGGAGCAGCCATCAGCGAGCCGTACCCCGCCTTCCCAAAAACAGACTGGCCATTCCCGATGAAAACCCCTTTTTCACCTTCATACAGCTTTTCTTTCAGCTCATTATAAAAATCTGACGGCTTCGCTTCTTTAAAAAATGCTGTGCTGCCTGGGAGCAATGTTAGGTTTTCAAAATGGTCTATATGAAAAAATCCCACTTCTTCTGCCTGAAACGATTCTGCCATTCTCACAGCCAGATCATTCATTGTATCAGTCAGTGTCAGCCGCTGATTCAGGCGGCGTGATGTTTCATTAATCAATTCCAAATTTGCGATGCTTGCTTTGGATTGTTCGTAGAGCTGGGCATTTTCAAACGCTTTTCCCGCCGCGTTTGCTAACAGCGACATTTCATCAAGGCAGGCATCAGTAAGAAAGCTGTCACCCGTTCCTTCAGCCTTCAACACCCCGTATGTGCCCTGCTGTCCTTTGATCGGAATATAGGCGGCAGATTCATTTTTCCGCAAAATGTCTCCGGACAAATACACTTTGAGCGCAAAGGAATCGGATTTTTCCCCTTCCATATACAGCTCTTTTGCAGGAATCCCTAAACATTGGTCTTGATCGTGCGATATAAATAAAGAAAACTCAAAAAGAGAAAATGTGCTGGTCAAGCTTTCTAAAAGCTGCTTCAGCACATCTGTCTGATCAAGCAGTGAATGGAACAGCTCTGTCATTTTGTATATCTTTTTTTGGTAGATCGTTTTGTTATAGAGTCTTTCCTGTTTCATCGACTGGTTTAAAAATGAAGCAACCACGTCCGGAAGCCCTTCAGGAATCTCTTCATCCTGCCTGCACGCAAGATGGAAACGCCTGCCGGAGCCGTCCTCAATCAGGTAACATGAAGCGTTTATTTTTGAAGCGGAAAAACGCGCTTCATCATCTGCCAGTTTTGTCACAAAGTCTGATGATGACGGTGTAAGCGAAACACAAAAGGTTGAAAAATAGGTTTGAATAGCAGAAGCCAGCCATATTAAAGAGTCGGTGAATGTGACTTTTTCAGATTTGGTTAATAAAAAATCGAGCATATGATAATGAAAGGCGGATAATTGATCTTTAGTTTGTTCTACCATGTTTTTATCACCTAAAAGTTTACCACTAATTTTTGTTTATTATATCATAAACGGTGAAGCAATAATGGAGGAATGGTTGACTTCAAAACAAATAAATTATATAATGACCTTTGTGTGAAATATTGCAGCCTTTTTGTTCAGCTTCTATGTTTTCATTTTGTTCCTTATCAATAAGGTGTATCGTGTAACTCTCTGCTGCTGGAGCGAGGATACATGAAAACAAAATGTGCATGGTCGAATAGAGCAGACGGTTTTTATTTTCCACAAAAATAAAACCAAAGGAGGAGTCACATTATGGCTCGCTATACAGGTCCATCTTGGAAACTGTCCCGCCGTCTAGGAATCTCTCTTAGCGGTACAGGAAAAGAATTAGAAAAACGCCCTTACGCTCCAGGTCCACACGGCCCAGGACAACGTAAAAAATTATCAGAATACGGTTTGCAATTGCAAGAAAAGCAAAAGCTTCGTCACATGTACGGTGTAAACGAACGTCAATTCCGCACTTTGTTTGACAAAGCTGGCAAACTAGCTGGTAAACACGGTGAAAACTTCATGATTCTTTTAGATTCTCGTCTTGATAACGTTGTGTACAAGCTAGGTTTAGCACGTACTCGCCGTCAAGCTCGCCAATTGGTTAACCACGGTCACATTCTTGTAGACGGAAGCCGCGTTGACATCCCGTCTTACCTAGTGAAACCTGGTCAAACAATCGGTGTTCGCGAAAAATCAAGAAACCTTTCTATCATCAAAGAATCTGTTGAAGTGAACAACTTCGTTCCTGAATACCTTACTTTCGACGCTGAAAAGCTTGAAGGTACTTTCACTCGTCTTCCTGAGCGTTCTGAACTTGCTCCGGAAATTAACGAAGCGCTTATCGTTGAGTTCTACTCTCGTTAATCGTTTTAAAAACCCCTGCCGCTATGCGGTCGGGGTTTTTTTATCGTCTGTTTTGTCTTTTGCCTCTTGCTGGCCAACACTATCCTGCGCCTGCTGCTCCCAATAATCCCGCTGCAGTCGTTCTTTTGCAATCGTACACATGAGATTCACGCTTTAGCGCTCCTTTCATTTAAAAGGTGGTGATTGGTCGTGTTTGCCCTATCTAATATACTCTTTTCCTTTCATTCCTATGCGGTAAACAAAAAGATCCTTTGCCTTCAGTGGCAAAGGATCTTTTTCTTATTTATACGTCACAAGGAAGTATTTTTTCTTCCCGCGGCGCAGAACAGTAAATTGGTTTTCGATACGGTCTTCACCTGATAGGGTATAATTTATTTCCGTCTGGCGTTCGCCGTTAATGTAAACAGCTCCGTTTTGGATGTCTTCACGCGCTTGGCGTTTAGAAGGAGATAATTTAGATTGCACCAACACATCTACAAGTGAAAGCTCTTGGGTGCTGTCAACTTCCATAGAAGGAACATCTTTAAAGCCTACTTTTACGTCTTGAGCAGAAAGCTCTTTAATATTGCCGCTGAACAGCGCTTGGGAGATGTTGATGGCTTGCTCCAGCGCCTCGCGTCCGTGAACAAGTGATGTCACTTCTTCTGCCAGGCGTTTTTGCGCTTCACGTTTTTCTGGCGCCGTTTCTGTTTTTTCAGCGTACGCTTCAATTTCCTCTTTTGAAAGGAACGTAAAGTATTTCAAGTATTTGACAACGTCACGGTCGTCTGTGTTGATCCAGAATTGATAGAATTCATATGGCGATGTTTTTTCTTTATCAAGCCAGATCGCGCCGCCTTCCGTTTTTCCGAACTTCGTGCCGTCTGCTTTTGTGACAAGCGGAATCGTTAGGCCGAACGCTTTTGCTCCTTCTTCTTCTGATTTTCTGATCAGTTCAAGACCCGCTGTGATGTTGCCCCACTGATCGCTTCCGCCGATTTGCAGTTTACAGTTTTTGTCTCTGTAAAGATTTAAGAAATCATAAGATTGAAGAATCATGTAGCTGAATTCCGTGTACGAGATGCCGGATTCAATTCTTGAGCTGACCGTATCTTTTGCCAGCATGTAATTGATGCCGAAATTTTTACCAACGTCACGAAGAAAATCGATCACATTCATTTTGCCGATCCAGTCAAAGTTGTTCGCGATGACAGCTGGGTTTTCTGCTGCTTCAAAATCTAGAAATCTGGACAGCTGGTTTTTGATTTTTTGGGACCATTCGGATACGATGTCAGCAGTGTTTAGTGTACGCTCTGCTTTTTTTCCGCTTGGATCACCGATGAGGCCCGTCGCGCCCCCCACAAGCGCAATCGGATGATGCCCTGCAAGCTGAAAACGGCGAAGTGTTAAAATAGGCAGCAGGTGTCCGATATGCAAGCTGTCTGCTGTCGGATCAAAGCCTGAGTACAAGCGGATTTTTTCTTCATTCAGCTGTTTATTTAACCCTTCTTCATCTGTCATTTGCTGAATCAATCCGCGGAAGGATAAGTCTTCAAGTAAGTTAGTCATAAGATAAAGCTCCTTTTTTGATTAAAATAAAAAACGCCCCTTCGTTTACACGAAGGGACGATTGATTATCGCGGTACCACCCTACTAATAAGAGAATGCAAACATTCGTCTTATCACTTTGCCTGATAACGGATCAGGTCCGTTCTTTCACTACTGAAAGCCTGGCCGGCTTTGTTTGCAAAAGCGGTTCATGAGTGTATTCGATATATCCGTCTGTGCTGATTTTCACCGGCCATCAGCTCTCTGGAACGTAAGGATATTCTACTTGTCTCAATCTTTACCTTTTCATATGAAGCTATATCATTTTTAACATAAATAAAATCCTGTGTCAACGCCGCCTTTTAATCCTCCATTGTTGACAGATCTCCAGCAGGAAGATTAAGCTCCCATGCCTTCAGCACACGCCTCATGATCTTTCCGCTTCGGGTTTTCGGAAGCTTATCTTTAAATTCGATCTCACGCGGAGCCGCATGGGCTGCAAGACCCTGCTTTACAAATAGGCGGATCTCTTCTTTCAGTTTATCAGACGGCTCAAATCCTTCCCTGAGTGCAATAAAGGCTTTAATGATTTCTCCACGCACCGGGTCAGGCTTTCCGATTACGCCTGCTTCTGCAATAGCCGGATGTTCGACAAGCTTGCTTTCCACTTCAAATGGGCCGACGCGCTCACCGGAGGTCATGATGACGTCATCAACTCTGCCTTGGAACCAAAAGTATCCCTCTTCATCCATGTAAGCAGAATCCCCAGACACATACCAGCCGCCCGGCATGAAATACGATTCATACTTTTCAGGGTTATTCCAAATGGTATGCATCATGGAAGGCCAGCCCTTTTTGATGGCGAGATTGCCCATTCGGTACGGCGGAAGCTCGTTGCCTTGATTGTCAACGATCGCTGCCTCCACTCCTGGAATCGGCTTACCCATTGAACCCGGTTTAATATCCATGCAAGGATAGTTGCAGATGAGCTGACTGCCCGTTTCGGTCATCCACCAGGTATCATGGATTCGTTTGTTAAAAACTTTATGTCCCCATCTGATGACTTCCGGATTTAGCGGCTCACCGACACTGAGCACATGCCGGAGTGAAGTTAGATCATATTTCGCAGCCATTTCATCTCCCGCTCCCATCAGCATCCGAAAAGCAGTCGGCGCGCTGTACCAGACATTGACGCCAAGCTGTTCAATCGTACCATACCAGCTTTCCGGGCTGAAACGTCCGCCGACGATGACATTTGTCGCTCCGTTCAGCCACGGTGCAAAAATGCCGTATACCGTACCTGTCACCCAGCCTGGATCAGCCGTGCACCAATAAATGTCTTCTTCCTTTAAATCAAGGACCCACTTTCCTGTTTGATATTGCTGAATCATCGCTTCATGGACATGCAGCACGCCCTTTGGCGTACCAGTGGAACCTGATGTATAGTGAAGCAGAAAGCCGTCTTTTTTATCCATCCATTCGATATCCAGTCTTGTGCTCTCCTGTTTCGCTGCTTCATCATAATTGATGATATTCGTGCCGCTCTCAGCCTCTCCCCCGACTACGAAGACATGCTGCAAGTGAGGCAGTTTGTCTACCGGTATTCTCTCCAGCAGCTCAGGTGTTGTGACAACAACCTTTGCCTCACTGTTTTCAAGCCGGTCTTTCACCGCTCCCTCCATAAATGCTTCGAACAGCGGCCCGGCGATGGCGCCAATTTTGATTGCGCCAAGCATAATAAAATAAAGCTCGGGTGATCTCGGCATAAAAATAAAAACGCGGTCCCCTTTTTCCACATTTCCATACTGTCTCAGCACATTCCCGGCTCTGTTTGATTCTTCCTTCATTTCTTTAAATGTGTATTTTTCATCCCTTTTTGCGTCTTTATAATAAAGCGCTACTTTGTTTTTTCGAAACGATTCGGCATGGCGGTCAATCGCTTCATACGCCGCATTCAGTTTCCCTGTCTCATGCCAAGAGAAATGTTTCTCTGCCTCGGCCCAATCAAAATGCCGGTACGTTTCTTCATAGTTTTTTAAGTTATGATCCCCCTCTATTGCTGGTAACGCTTTCAAATTCATGCCCAAACATCCCCCTTTGCTGAAGTTGTCACAATTATTATAGTATATATTCATATTCTTCTCAATTTTTAAAATATAAACCATGTTGAAAACGCTTTATAATTTGGTATTCTTAAAGAAGGCATGTATTTTTGATAAGAATTGATGGGACGGTGAATTAGTGGAACATCATAAAACATACCATTCAGCAAACATCAAAACAGCAACCGGCTCTTTACTGATAGAAGGGCCTGTCTCTCCAGAGGATTTGGCAGGTTATGAGTTTCATAAAGATTTAACCGCATTTCGCCCGCCTCGCGAGCAGCATGAAGCGCTAGTCGACATTGCAGGCCTTCCCGAAGGGCGCATTATTATTGCCAGAGACGGCCGAACCATTGTCGGCTATGTCACGTATTTATATCCTGACCCGCTCGAAAGATGGTCTGAAGGAAATATGGAGGATTTGATTGAGCTCGGAGCCATCGAAGTAGCGCCGGACTATCGGGGATGCGCTGTCGGAAAGACGCTCCTGACCGTCAGCATGATGGATGAACAAATGGAAAACTACATTGTGATGACGACAGAATATTATTGGCATTGGGATTTAAAAGGGATGAAAAAAGATGTGTGGGAATACAGAAAGATCATGGAAAAGATGATGAATGCAGGCGGATTGGTCTGGTTTGCAACGGATGAGCCGGAGATCAGCTCCCACCCTGCAAACTGTCTGATGGCCCGCATCGGAAAAAACGTCAGCCAAGAATCAATTGAGCAATTTGACAGGCTCCGTTTTTATCATCGTTATATGTATTAACTGACACTGACAAAGGGGAAAAAATAATGATTGTTGAGCAAATCATGAAAAGAGATGTCATTACATTAACGAAGACGGATACGCTTGAAACAGCCATATGCAAACTGAAGGAATTCCATATCAGGCATCTGCCTGTTGTAGATGAAGAACGACACGTGATCGGCATGATTACAGACAGAGACATGAAACAGGCCAGCCCGAGTATTTTTGAAGAAAACAAACGAAGCCTATTTCTCACACGAAGCGTAGATTCAATTATGAAAAAGGATGTTGTCTGCGCCCACCCGTTAGATTTTGTCGAAGAAATATCAGCCGTGTTCTACGAGCATGGCATCGGCTGCCTTCCAGTGGTACACCATCAAAAATTAATAGGCATTTTAACAAAAACCGATTTGCTGCGGACGTTTGTCAAATTGACAGGCGCTGACCAGCCGGGATCGCAAATTGAGATAAAAGTAAACGACATCACCAAAAGCCTCGCTGAGATCAGCAGTCTTTGCCAAGACCTTCAAGTGAAAATATTAAGCGTGCTTGTTTATCCGCATGACGATCCCGGTGTAAAAGTCCTTGTCTTCCGTGTAAAAACGATGAATCCGCTGCCGTTTTTGCAGGCATTACAAAGAAATGGACACCACGTCGTATGGCCGTCAGAGCAAAGGGACCTGCTATGAGAGACAGTGTATTTATCTATTCTCCATCCTACCAAACCTATATGTTTCATCAGGAGCATCCCTTTAATCAGCAGCGGGTTCTGTTAACATATGATTTGCTTAAGTCGATCAATGCCTTTGATGATGGAGACATTGTCACCCCCAGACTCGCTTCAGAAGAGGAGCTTTCCCTTGTCCACACGGACGATTACATTCAGGCTGTAAAGCTTGCGGGCGCCGGAAAGCTTCCCGCTGAAGAAGGAGAAAGCTACGGGCTCGGCACTGAGGACACACCCGTCTTTGCCGGCATGCACGAAGCGGCATCACTCTTGGTCGGCGGCACTTTAACGGCCGCAGACTGGGTCATGTCAGGACAAGCCCTGCATGCGGCAAACCTTGGCGGAGGGCTTCATCATGGCTTTCGCGGGAGAGCATCAGGATTCTGCATATACAACGACAGCGCTGTGGCGATTCAATATATCCAGAAAAAATATAGCGCCAGAGTGCTTTATATTGATACGGACGCCCACCACGGGGACGGTGTGCAATTTACATTTTACGATAATCCTGACGTATGCACGCTGTCCATTCATGAAACAGGAAGGTATTTATTCCCCGGAACCGGCCAGATCCAAGAAAAAGGCAGCGGAAAAGGATATGGCTATTCCTTTAATATCCCGCTTGACGCTTTTACAGAGGATGATTCTTTTCTTGAGGCTTACCGGACAGCAGCTTCAGAAGTCGCCGCGTATTTCGAGCCTGATGTCATTATCAGTCAAAACGGCGCCGATGCCCATTACTACGACCCGCTGACGCATTTATCAGCAACAATCAATATATACGAAGAAATCCCCCGTCTTGCACACACTCTGGCTCATCAATATTGCGGAGGGAAATGGATTGCAGTCGGAGGCGGCGGATATGATATTTGGCGTGTCGTGCCCCGCGCCTGGGCCAGAATATGGCTTGAAATGAAGGGAATTGATCCGGGACACGAGATCCCGCCGGAATGGATTGCTAAATGGCAAAAACAATGCCCCGTGGCCCTTCCGTCGAGCTGGAGCGATCCGGCTGATTTATATCCTCCGATTCCCCGCAAGCCTGAAATTACAGAAAAAAATGCCCAAACTGTCAGCAAAGCATTATATGCGATACGTTCTGAACAGCAAAGAACAAAATAAAAAACGACCTTTACGAAGAGGTCGTTTTTTATTTTTTGATCACTATTTCCACACGCCGATTTTCCTTCATGTGTTCATTTGTCTTGTTATCCTTTACCGGCTTAGTATCCGCATACCCGACAGCAATAAAGCGCTTGGAGGGAAGCTTCTCTTTTGACGTGAAGTATTGAATCACTCCACTTGCCCGTGCTGCTGATAGCTCCCAATTCGACGGGTATCTGTATGTCGAAATGTTTCGGCTGTCTGTATGCCCCTCCACCTGAATGTCATTTGGAATTGTTTGAAGAAGAACGGCAATTTGGTGAAGAAGTGTTTCGGCATTTTTCAGCACCTTTGCCTCACCTGTATCAAACAGCACAGCCTCCTGAAGAACGAGCACGACACCGCGTTCATCCCGTTTGGCTGTCATTTGGGCCTTCAAATGATTGTCTTTTATATATGTATTTACTTTCTTGAGAAGCTGATCCTGCTGATCCTCTTGCTTCTTCGTATCAGATGGGGATGTATTCTTTTTTTCTATGGATGTTTGGTCCGGCTGAAGCCCGTTGCCTTCCTTCTGGATCGAGTCCACTGCCGCTTTGAATTTTTGCAGATCGATTTGGGACATCGAAAAGAGTAAAATAAAGAACACAAGGATCAAGGTGATCAGATCTGTAAAGGTTACCATCCAGCTGGACGAAGATTGACTGTTTTTTGCGCTTCCATTCCTTCTTTCAAAACGTTCTCTTCTAAGCTTCATGTACAGATCCCTTTTTTGTTTTTACTTGTTTTGGCTGCTTCTTCCATTCTTCCCGTGAGCTGAAAACGACCAGCTGGCTTTCAAGGTTGCGCGGGTTTTTTCCGGATTGAACACCGATAATCCCTTCCACCATTACCTGCTTGATGAAAATTTCACTTTCTGTTTTCTCTTCAAGCTTAGCCGCGATCGGGTTGAAGACCATATTTGCCAGTAATGAACCATACAAAGTCGTCAGAAGCGCAATGGCCATATTTGGTCCAAGCATATGCGGGTCATTTAAGTTTTTGAGCATCAGCACAAGCCCGACGAGTGTTCCGATCATTCCCCACGCCGGAGCGAATTCTCCCGCTTTTTCAAAAACTCGCCGCCCTTTTCGGTGCCGTTCCTCCATTGCTGCGATTTCTGAATCCATGACGAGCCGAATCGTTTCTTCATCCCAGCCGTCAATCGCTAAAAGCAGCCCTTTTTTCAAGAATGGATCTTTGATTTCCCGAGCCTGATCATCCAATGATAAAAGCCCGTGTTTTCGCGCGTGATCGGAAAGGGAAACAAAGGTTTTCACAAGATCTTTCACATTGTCTTCCTGGCGGATGAATGCCTGCTTTAACACAGAGGGCGCTTTTTTCAGCTCTCTTGGCGGAAAACTGATAAAAACAGCGGCGCAAAGTCCCCCTGTTACGATGAAGAAAGAGGTCAGATCAAGAAAAGAGCGGAAACCGCTTACTCCCGATCCCGAAATAATCCCGATAACAATAATAATCGTTCCTAACACAAATCCAACAGGTGTAAGATAATCAAAACGTTTCATCATTTCTCCCCATGAAAAAAGCAAGAATTCACCATAAAGGTGAAGCTTGCTCTTTGTTTTTCTTATGACTTGGTTGACTTTCTTAGCTCTATACGGTGCGGCAGTTCGACGATATGCTCTTCAACCGGCTCTTTATTCATGAGCTTCGTCAGCAATCTCATCGCAACGGCGCCAATATCATATGTCGGCTGAACAACTGTTGAAAGCTGCGGACGAACCATGAGGCTTAATCTTGTATTATCAAAGCCGATAATGTCGAGATCCTCCGGAATGGATAAGCCCTGATCCTGAGCGGCATGGATAATGCCCAGTGCCATTTCATCAGTTGCAGAAAGAATGGCTGTCGGTTTTTTATCCAGGCTCATCAGATGCTGCAGTGCTTCGAGTCCGGAATCATATGTGTAATCCCCTTCAGCTACAAATTGTTCATTAAACGGAAGGTTCGCTTCTTCAAGCGCACGTTTGTAGCCTTGGAGTTTTTTTGAACGGTTGATCGGTTCTGTCATTGGTCCGGAAACAAATGCGATGTCTGTATGTCCTTTATCAACCAAAAGCTTCACCGCATCATAAATCGCCTGTTCGTAATCGATAGCGACTGACGGTGTTTCCTCCTGCTCTTCTACAGAAGCGGCAAGTACGATCGGCACTGGGGAACGCTTAAATTCCGCCACATGCTCGTCCGTAATGTTTCCGCCCATAAACACGATGCCGTCCACTTGTTTGCCGAGCATTGTGTTTAACAAGTGCAGCTCTTTCTCCATGTTTTGGTCAGAGTTGCTCAAAATAATATTGTATTTATACATTGTCGCGATATCTTCAATTCCGCGCGCAAGCTCTGAATAGAAAATGCTTGAGATATCGGGAATGATGACACCTACAGTTGTTGTTTTTTTACTTGCCAGTCCTCTTGCCACCGCGTTTGGACGGTAACCGAGACGTTCAATGGCTTCCAAGACTTTTTTCCGCGTTGTCGGTTTTACATTCGGGTTGCCGTTCACGACACGGGAAACGGTTGCCATGCTTACATTAGCTTCTCTCGCTACGTCGTAGATCGTAATATTGCTCATCCTAAAACCACTCCTTTTACTGGATACACTTATCCTTATCTATAGCATAAACACTTTATGTAGAGAAATGTCATAATGTCCGAATTTATGTCGTTTATGATTTGTAAGCGTAAGTCAGTAGTGTACATTATTTTTCATTATTCATCAAATTTAATTACTTCTCATGAAATTATACACGTTTTTATAGATGATGAAAACGTATACTTGGTTTTTATAACTAAATAAACGAGAAAGCATAAAAAAAGGCCGCAGGCGCGGCCTTTTGGATTGCTCAATTAAGCGTTGACTTTCACCATTGGCTTCAGTTCATTCAGCCATTTTTCGAATTCAGGAATCGCCATTTGCTGAGCAGAGTCAGAAAGTGCGACTGACGGATCAGGGTGAACCTCAGCCATTACGCCATCTGCACCGATCGCTAAAGCGGCTTTAGCTGTCGGAAGCAAGAGGTCACGGCGGCCTGTTGAATGCGTAACATCAACAAAGACTGGCAAATGCGTTTCTTGTTTCAAAATCGGCACAGCTGAAATATCCAGCGTGTTTCTCGTTGCTGTTTCATATGTTCTGATTCCGCGCTCACAAAGGATAATTTGGTCATTTCCTTGTGACATGATGTATTCAGCAGCATTGATGAATTCAGAGATCGTTGCAGCAAGACCGCGCTTCAGAAGCACTGGCTTTTTCACGGCGCCGGCCGCTTTCAGCAATTCGAAGTTTTGCATGTTGCGCGCTCCGATTTGAATGACATCAATGTAGTCCAGCGCTTCTTCGATATGAGCCGGAGTTACGATTTCACTGATAACCGCCAGATCAAATTCATCCGCTACACGTTTTAAAATTTGAAGGCCTTCAACACCAAGCCCTTGGAAATCGTATGGGCTCGTACGAGGCTTAAAGGCTCCACCGCGCAAAATTTTAATCCCTTGTTTTTTCGCAGCTGCAGCAACTTCAGCTACCTGCTCATAGCTCTCTACCGCACATGGGCCGACAATGAATCTTTGCTGGCCGTCTCCGATTTTTTCGCCTTTGATATCAACAATTGTATCTTCAGGTTTTTTCTTGCGGGAGACAAGCAGCGCTTTGCTGTGATCTTCTTCCTGAAGCTCTAAACCGGCTTTGAATATCTCTTTAAAAATGTGCTGGATGGTTGAATTTTCGAACGGCCCGTCATTGTTTTCAATGATATTGTTTAACATTGTGCGTTCTCTGACAGGGTCAAATCGGTTGACACCCTGTGCTTCCTTCGCTTTACCGATCTCTTTTACAACATTTCCGCGTTCGTTGATTAGTTTTAAAATTTGTAGGTTTAATTCGTCTGCTTTCTGCCTTAAAAGCTCTAACTCTGTGTTGCTCATTTTTTTCATCCTTTCCCTGCACATTCATTTTTTATTTTGTAGTTATCATGCATCTTACTATAAGTAATTCCAAATGGAAATACTGAAATACAAAAAATTTTATAAAAACTCTACTTTATTACCCAAACGCTTTTAAGTGATAAAGTAATCTATGAAGCTATCCTACATGATGTGAGGGCAATGTTCAAGGGTTTTTTACAAAAAAAAGCGCCAGATGATATCTGGACGCTTTTTTCTATGACAAATGCTGCTCAATAGCGGCTTCTGTAATTTGTGAATGTGAGGTATGCCATTTCACTTCACCGTTCTGGATGATGAATATTTGAGGGCTTTCATGCTTGACCTCATATGTTTCTGCAATGAAATTTGACAGCGGCCGGGCTTCTTGTACTTGAAGATAGTAAGCCGGCACATCCTCATGCTGATTTGCAAAGGCATCAAACTCATGAAATGCTGCCTGGCTGATCGGGCATGTGGTGCTGTGTTTAAAGAAGACGAAAACGCCTTCCTGTTCTGCAATCCGTTTAAATTCTTCCTCAGATTGAATAAGCTGTTTAGCCATGACTCAAGCTCTTCCTTCCCTGCTCAGCGATTCAACTGCTCAGCCTGTTTTTGTGCATCTTTCAGTTCGTCTTTTACATCTTCTTTCGTCTGGAGGACTTGATCTTTTGTTTCATCGGCTGCCTGCATCGCTTCTTCCCTCATATCCTGCATTGCAGTCGATGAATCCGTTTTGTCAGATTTGGAACGGTCTCTTAAATCCTTTACCTTGTTCATGATCTGCCCAGACTGATCCGCTACAAGCTGTGTGATGTTGGAAGTTTTGTCTTTTGCGATGCTGACATATTGCGTGCCTTTTTCCTTCGCATCTGCCGTCATTTTATCAGTTTTGTCCCGTAAAGCAACAGCCTGGCTGCCGAGATCGTCGCGAAGTTCTTTGCCTGATTTAGGCGCTAGAAAAAGAGCTGTAGTGGCACCGATGATTCCCCCGATTAAAGTTCCGATTAAAAAATCTTTACTATTAATTCCATCTTTGCTCATCATTATTCCTCCTCTTAGTATTTTTTTCTCTTACAGGGCTGATTTTTTCTTTTGCTTCCATTTCTCCCAAATTTCCATTGCTGCTTGACTCCATGTGACAACTTGATTGATCTTATCTTGATTTTCTCTAACTGATGCCGATACAGACCCTGCCGCTTGTTTCATGGATGTATTGAACTGCTGTACAGAAGCTCCCACTCCTTGAACAGCATGAACGACCGTATTCAGCTTTTCTGATTTTTCCTGAATATCTTCAGCCAGGCGGTTGGTCTTATGTAAAAGCTCGGCTGTTTCAGTTGTGATGCCCTTCATTTGTCCCTCCAGCCCTTCAAGAGTGGATGCGACGTTTTTTAGTGTCAGCTGCAGTGACTTCAATGTTTTAGACAAGTAGATCACTAATACGAGAAATGCAACTGCGATGAGTGCAACGCTCAAATAAAGAATAATAATCATCTCAAACCTCCTTGCTGCAGGATATACTGCTGTTTACCCGTTTTCTTCAATCATAAACATGTATACTGGGCTGTATACATACTATTCTCCGTTATGTAAGAAAATCCTTTAATAAGCTTTCCCATCAGATAAATAAAAAGCAGTGAGATCACTGCTTTTTATTATGCCATGACGTTTTCATAGGCTCTCATATATTTTTGGATATCTCCTGCTCCCATGAAGATGAGAACGGCTTTATCATGAGCTTTTAAAACAGATGTGTCATCTTCTTCAATCAGCTTGGCATTATGAATTTTTCCCTGGAGATCGCCGATCGTCAGCTTTCCGGCATTCTCACGGGCTGAGCCGAAAATATCGCATAAATACACACAGTCAGCGCCGCTCAGACTTTCTGCAAATTCGTCAAGGAACTGCTGCGTCCGTGTAAATGTATGAGGCTGGAATACCGCGACAATTTCCCGATCAGGATATTTCTGTCTTGCCGCCTCAATTGTCACTTTTATTTCTGTCGGATGATGAGCATAGTCATCGATCAGCACTTGATCCCCAAGCTGCTTCTCATTGAATCTGCGTTTGACGCCCCCAAAGGATTTGAGAGCATGCTTAATGATGCTGGAATCAATTTCTTCATAATGGCATAACGCAATGACCGCCAATGAGTTTAATACATTGTGGTGGCCGTACGCAGGAATATAAAACGTATCATAGAACGTATTGCGGACAAAGACATCAAAAGTTGTCCCTTCCGTGCTTTTTACGATGTTTCTGGCTTGAAAATCATTTTCTTCCCCCGTGCCATAATACACAACCGGGACGTTCGCATGGATTTTCGGCAGATGCTCATCGTCTCCGCAGGCAATAATGCCTTTGTTGACTTGAAGAGCCATCTCTTGGAAAGCGTCAAATACATCGTCAATGCTTGAGAAGTAATCAGGGTGATCAAAATCAATATTCGTCATAATCGCGTAATCTGGCTGGTAGCTTAAGAAATGGCGGCGGTATTCGCACGCTTCAAACACAAAGTATTCGCTGTTTTCATTTCCCTGGCCTGTTCCGTCTCCGATTAAGAAAGACGTCGGTTTTGCGTTTTGGATCACGTGAGCCAGCAGACCCGTAGTCGACGTTTTGCCGTGTGCGCCCGTAACGGCAACACTCGTGAATTTTTTCATGTAGTCGCCTAAAAACTTATGATAACGTATCACCGGAATTCCCTCAGACATCGCTTTTTCTATCTCAGGATGCGTGTCTGGGAATGCGTTTCCGGCGATGACTGTCATGCCGGGTTTAATATTTTCCGCGCTAAAAGGAAGAATCGTAATATTTCTTTTTTCAAGCGCTGTTTGCGTAAAAATAAATTTTTCGATATCCGATCCTTGGACAGTATATCCATTATCATGAAGTATTTGGGCAAGCGGACTCATACCGGTCCCTTTTATTCCAACAAAATGATAAACAGTCATAATTGTACCTCCAACAAACGTCTATCTGTTCCCCAGTATATGACGCTCATTTCAATTTGCGACCGCGGCGGCTGAAAAGCCTCCCTTAGCGGCGTATTTTATATGTTTTGTTATGTTTAGTATCAGGTTATTTCTTTCCGATTAAACCCAGATATCAAGATTTGTCTATGCACAGCTGCTGTAAAGCGGCATAGCTGTTAAATGCTCTAAACACTATCATACCATGTTTGGTGTGAAAATGAACCCATATTATTCGTTTATTAAATCACTTGCTGTGATCAGCACCTCTCGAGGCTTGCTTCCTTTTGCCTCAGAGATCATGCCTTCCGCTTCCATCATGTCGATAAGCCTTGCCGCACGATTGTAACCGATTCTGAATCTTCTTTGCAGGCTTGAAGTGCTCGCACTGTTTTGCTCTACAACAAACTCACACGCTTCGTAAAACAGTTCGTCCTCTTCTTTCAGGGCTGATCCTTGTCTTACGAGCTCTTCTTGTTCAAATAAATAGGTCGGCGGCATTTGGCTTCTGACGTGGGAAACGACGCGGTCGATTTCCCGGTCTGACACAAAGTTACCTTGCAGACGGACCGGTTTTCCCGATCCGTTTTCCAAAAAGAGCATATCCCCTTTTCCGAGAAGCTTTTCTGCACCGGCTATGTCAATAATTGTTCGGGAATCAACCTGGCTTGAGACAGAAAAGGCGATTCTCGTTGGGATATTCGCCTTAATCAGACCTGTAATGACATCGACTGACGGACGCTGAGTTGCAACGAGAAGATGGATACCGCACGCTCTGGCTTTTTGGGCGATCCGCGCAATGCTTTCTTCCACATCGTTTGGAGCCACCATCATCAAATCTGCAAGCTCATCAATAATGACAACTAAATATGGCAGCTTTTCACCCATTTGGTGTTCAGCGGTTAATTGATTAAAGCGGTCAATGTCGCGGACACCTGAATGGGCAAAAAGCTCATAGCGGCGCTCCATTTCCTCAACGACCCATTTCAAAGCAGCTGTAGCCGCTTTGGCGTCAGTAATGACAGGGCTGACGAGGTGAGGAATTTTATTGTAAGGGGCCAGCTCTACCATTTTCGGATCAATCAGCAGCACCTTTACCTCACTCGGGTCAGCTTTATAAAGCAGGCTGACTAATATTGTATTGATGCATACGCTTTTTCCGGAGCCTGTAGCGCCGGCAATCAAGCCATGCGGCATTTTCTTCAAGTCGATAACAACAGGATTTCCTGAAATATCTAATCCCAGCGCAGCTGTGAGCGGTGACTTGCTTGTCCTGAAAGCTGAGCTGCGAATCATTTGGCGCAAATCAACCACCTTGCTCGTGCGGTTCGGCACTTCAATTCCGATCGTGTTTTTCCCCGGAATCGGCGCTTCAATCCGAATATCTCTCGCTGAGAGACTGAGTTTAATATCATCGGACAAGTTGGTGATTTTATTCACCTTTACACCCGGTTCAGGATGCACTTCAAATCTCGTGACAGACGGACCCTGGGTTACATGGACCACATTGGCGCGGACATTGAAGTTTTTCAAGGTTAAATCAAGAAGCTGACGCTGTTCTTCGATCCACGCAGTATCATCTTGAACCTGCGCTGGCGGGACATCAAGCAGTGCAACATTCGGAAATACATAGCTGCCGCGGCGCTCCTCTGCTTTTTGCTGTTTATGCGTATCTCTTTTCAGCATCATCACATTAAAAGGAACGGATGGCCCTTTTTGAGAAGATGCGCTTTGTTCGGTCCTTTTCTCCTGTACACCAGGCCTTTTTTTCGGCTCTTCTGAAGCTTCACGAGGTTTGTCTGCGCGAATTTCCTGCCGATTTTCAAGGGTTGCAGAAAACGATTTGGAACCCTGCTCCATGTGTTCAGTTTTCTCAAGCTCTGTATGGCTGTCTGGCTGAACATCTATCTTCGTTTCCTGAGCCTCTCCCAGGATGTCATAATGATTATTTATTATGCTGTCTGATGGCTCTTCTGATTCTTTTGCCACAGTTTCTGCTGGAGCCAGAGCCTCTGATGAATACTCATGATCAGTAAATAAAGGCTCTTCCTGACGAATGTCCATTTGTTCTTCTTGAACGAACGGGGACTCAGCACCTTCCGCCACGTTTTCATGATGATTGTATACTGGGCTGTCTGACGGCTCTTTTGCTTTTTCATCCTCAGATACTGCCTCTGTCTGAGATTCAGGAGCTGTTTGCTCTTCATCAAGTTCAGCGGAGAAAACAGGCTCTTCAAATGTCTCTGACTGCTGCTCCCTTTGTTCTTCCTCAGCCGTTGCAGGCTCTTCGCGGCCTACTTCACTGTCTGAAAGCCCTTCAGCCGCCGTATCTGTGAGCATCTCAGGCGGTGTTTGCTCTTCGGCATGTTCAGCTGGGAAGAAAGGCTCCTCTTTTTCCGGCTGTTGAACGCCTGACTCAAATGGCACTTTGTTACCTGACGGCTCGGCTGGCCGTTTCGCCAGCGCCTCATCATGCTCCGTATCCTTTCTGTTTAAAACGCCAGAAGGCTTTTTTTCAAATTGGGTATCCGGGAAGAAAGGACTTTCTTTTTTGGAATGCGCCTGTGTGTCTGAAGCAGGATAGCCGCGTTCACGTTCGATCTCTTCTGACAGCAGTGTTACCTTCTCTTTTACCGATTTATCCGGTTCGTTCAATGTTTCAGAAGGCTTTCTCGGCACATCCTTTTTAACAGATGGTTTTTGATTGAATCCATAGACAGGCGAAGGGATATTTGTCGGTTTAAACGGTTTCTTCGCCGGCTCTGATGCTTGATATGTATGCTGCTCTTCTTCATTTCTGGGACGCTCTCTGTAAGGTGCAGCACTTGGACGAGGCGCGGATTTCGGTTCGTCCGATGGGGTGCGGCGCCTTCTCAGGTCATGATTTTTGTATCCGTCAGGCACGACTGGAAAACGAAATTTGCCTTTTGGATATTCATAATATATTTTAGGATCTTCCAATCTTTTTAATTGTCCTTCAGGATGATGTACTTCTTGTTGCTGCGGAATTTGAGCGGGTTTTGTCTCCCGTTCAGCATCCTCTTCGCTTTCGCCTAAAAACAAATCAAAAAATTTATGAAGCCAACTCATAATTTATCTCTAACTCCCTTATAGTTTTCTGGGACGGTTTTTAGTATACCACTGCTGGTCGGCCCAGAAAAGATTAAGCTATCAGCAGAAACAAAGCCGCTAAACAAGGGCTTAGCGGCTTTTCACATGATTCGTTTTTTTTAGCGGATTTATGGGAGTCTAAAACTGAAATGCGTCTCCCGCCTCATAGTCTCCTTCTAACACAAGAATTCCTTTTTCAGCAGGGGCATCCGGCAAATCAAGCTCTTTCGCTGAGCAGATCATCCCGCTTGACGGAACGCCGCGAAGCTCTGCATCCTTAATGACAAGTCCGCTAGGCATCACAGCACCGACTTTGGCAACGACAACTTTTTGGCCTTTGTCAACGTTAGGCGCGCCGCAGACGATCTGAAGCGTTTCTTCTCCTACGTTGACTTTACATACGCTTAATTTATCCGCATTCGGATGTTTTTCTTTTGATTCTACATACCCCACAACAAACTTCGGAGATAAATCAACGACTAATGTTTCTTCAACGCCGTTTCTGTTTAAAATCTCATTCACATCTTGCACGAATGTTTCTGAGAGCGCAACAGGGCCGTTTTCATCAATGGTCAAGTAAGAAGACGCGTTGAAAATGTTGAAGCCAGTTGTTTCTTTTGTTTCGTTATTGAAAATTTTGACGACGTCGCCGTGTTTTTCATAGCCTAATTGTTCGCGTGTCACATCTTGAAGAGAGATCAGAAGCGTGTCTCCCACACCTTCTTTATTATAAAAAGCGTTCATAAGTAAAATCCTTTCTAATCCTTTTTCGGACGGCTTTTTGCCAGGATAAACACCGGTTCCAGCTTTCCTTCATTGTACAAAAATGATAGGGCGGTAATCGGGACGGTGCCGCCTGCAAAGAAGCTCATCGACATTTGTCCTAGAATATCATACCCCGATTCATTCCGGATGTCAGCAAGAATCAAAACGTCCTGATGAGGAACAGAGATCGCCAGCTCCCCTTCTGCATGCTGCTTATACTCATTTAAGATCGCTTCGTTCAAAATCCGGCTTGCATCGTATCCGTCGTTTGCCCTGAAGAAATAAAAGTAATTGCCGGCAACCGTATCCTCTTTGACAACCGTCGGCAGGGAACGGAGATTAAATGCGGCCGTCTCTCTGATCCGCTCTTTTGTCCAGTTTTCTTTCTCAAGCATGCGCTGGTCAATTAAACGGTAGGTTTTCCCGAGATCTAGCGCGTAATAAATTCTTGTCTCTGCGGTATGATCGTCATAAATGAGCGGGATATCTTCGCTGGACTTGTCCGGGAAGGAAGTCGAGCGGATGACCGGATAAATGCGAGTTTCTTTCCCGGTCATTTCCTGAGCCTTCCCTTCCATTGCCGTCATCGCTTCGGAGACATAGTACACGATCTCATCAATGGCTTCGTCTTTTTTCAGTTCCCATTTTGCAATAATCGGCGGCAAATCGAGTGTAATCCCTTTTTTAGTCGTTTGATCCTCAACACGGAGGGTGTCTTTTTCTCTGTCAAACAGAAAGGAGCGATTCTCGTGCTGAAGGCGCTGCTTCAGTATATCTGACAGCTTCCTTGAGGTCATTTTCAAACCGATGTCCTCCTTTACGCTTTAGCGAGAGAGTCTGTTAAAAACTGTTCAATTTCTTCTTTTGTTTTGCGGTCTTTGCTCACAAAACGATTTACTTCTTTTCCTTCATTAAACACCACAAAGCTTGGGATTCCGTAAATTTCCCACTCTGCACATGTATCAATGAATTTGTCACGGTCTACGTAGTAGTAAGTGAATTCAGGGAAATTCGCTTCCAGTTCAGGCAGGAAAGGCTCTACAAAACGGCAATCCGGGCACCAATCGGCTGAAAACATAAATACAGACCAATCATCCTTTACCGCTTTTTCCAGCTCTTGAGTTGATTCAATTTTTTTCATTTCATATCCCTCCAGTTGTTTATGTTCTTACATGTTTTTTATCGATACTCGTCCATTTGGATCATACCAAACTGCTTGAGACAAAACCACTTATATGCAACGAATGAGTATGTAAGATTGGCTTTCCCATTATCATTATCATATTTTATTTGCATTATCAAGCTCGTTTCGTTTAACATCGTGTACATGAGGGTAAAATTTACAGATGGACATACATAAGGAGGGATTTTTAATATGGAGTTTATCGTCTATTTAGCAGGAGAAATCCACAGCAATTGGCGCGAGGAAATCAAAGAGAAAACAAAATCACTGAAACTGCCGATTACGTTTGTTGGCCCGATGGAGAATCATGACCGCTCAGACAATATTGGTGAAGAAATTATGGGCGTACAGCCAAATGCCGTTTTAAAGGATGACAAAGCCTCTGACATCAACAACTTCAGAACCGCCGTCCTGATGAATAAAGCAGACTTTGTGATCGCCCTGTTTGGCGAAAAGTACAAACAGTGGAACACGGCAATGGATGCATCATATGCGATCGCAAAAGGAAAACCCCTGATTATCATCCGGCCGGAATCGCTCCACCATCCTTTAAAAGAGCTTTCCAATAAAGCGAATATTACGGTTGAAACCGTTAACCAAGCCATTAAGGCCCTTTCCTATCTATTTGAAACAGAATAAGAAAAAAGCTTGTCGATCCGGGCTTACTGCTCGTTCAACAAGCTTTTATGAAACCTACATATTTTCTTTAATCGCATCCACCGTCTGCTTATCGCAGGCTGTTACAAGTTTGATGAGCATTTCTTTAGCAGCAGCATAATCATCAATATGAATGATAGAAGCGTTTGTATGAATATAGCGGGAACATATTCCGATAACCGCTGACGGCACACCGCTGTTCGAAATATGAACCTTGCCTGCGTCTGTTCCCCCGCCGGATACAAAATATTGATATGGAATATCATGCGTTTCAGCCATATCAAGAACGAATTCCCTCATTCCGCGATGCATGACTGTCGTTCTGTCAAGAATGCGCAGCAAAAAGCCTTTTCCAAGCTGGCCGAATTCATTTTTGTCTCCGCTCATATCGTTTGCCGGGCTGGCGTCAAGGGCGAAAAACAAGTCCGGTTTAATCATATGAGAAGCCGTCTGCGCGCCCCTTAGCCCTACTTCTTCCTGAACCGTTGCACCCGCATAGAGTGTATTCGGAAGCTCTTTACCGTGTAATTCCTTCAGAAGTTCAATGCTTAAGCCGCATCCATATCTGTTATCCCATGCTTTTGATAAAATTTTCTTTTCATTCGCCATCGTCGTAAACGGACAAACAGGCACAACCTGCTGTCCCGGTTTAATGCCGATTTTGATGGCGTCTTCCTTATCATCCGCTCCAATGTCGATCATCATGTTTTTGATATCCATCGGACGGTTTCGCTGCGCATCTGTCAATAAATGCGGCGGTATGCTTGAAATCACCCCCGGAACCGGCCCGTTATCTGTTTGAATTTCAACCCGCTGCGCAAGCAAAACCTGGCTCCACCAGCCTCCGAGCGTCTGGAATCTGAGCAGCCCGTTGTCTGTAATGGATGTCACCATGAAGCCGACTTCGTCCATGTGCCCGGCTACCATAATTCTCGGTGCGTCCTCTGCGCCTCGTCTGACTCCGAAAACACTTCCCAGTCTGTCCTGAACGATGTCATCGGCATATTTGGCTAGCTCCTGCTTCATAAAAGCACGAACCTGATGCTCATTGCCCGGCGCGCCGGGAAGCTGCGTCAGTGTTTGGAAAAGCGCTTTCGTTTCTTGATTCATGTTTTCCCCTCATTTCTATGTAGTCCTTTTATTTTATTAGAAACAATGAAGTTTTCCAAGCACCCTGACCCAATCTGCTCGATCAGCCGCGTATTGCTTAACAGGATTTGGCTGTTTCTGTATAATGAAAAGTACGATCAACCAGGAGGTGCTTTATTTTGAAATTGCGTCATCTTCTTTTAGGAGCAGGACTTGGAATTTGTACGGCTGTCGTTGTGAAACAATGTGTGATGAAGCCTTATATTTCTTCAGAAAAAGCGCTTCGAATTGTAAAATCTGCTTTTAAGCAGCGGGGCCCGATTGACGGATCATGGATTTACACCCAGCCGGAGCCTTACAATATTAACGGAGAAACGGTACAGGTATACAAAACCGGCATTACACGATCAGCTTTCGGAGAATTAGAACAGTATGAAGTCATGGTGGATGCGAAAACGGGAGAAATTGTTGATGTCATTGATACAATCGCCTCTTAACACCGGACAAGCAAAAAATAGAAGCCGCTGCCAACGCAGCGGCTCTTTTTAATTATATCGCGCGAATCGGTTTGTATACCGGATACCACATCGCATCCTGCACTGCCTGTATAATGTCTTCAGGCTCTTCCGTAGCAACGCCTTCCTTAATCGCGGTTTTTGCGACTTCAACCGCAACGGTTGCCGAAACAGTGCGCAAATCTTCAACTTTCGGAAGCATCGGCGCGCCAGGCACCCCGACATTGACCATACCTGCGATTGCCCGGGCACATGCTTCAAACATGCCGTCGGTAATTAATTTTGATTTGGTAACAATCGTTCCAAGACCGAGACCAGGGAAGACAAGCGCGTTGTTTGCCTGCCCGATATGATACGTAACTCCGTTATATTCAACTGGCGGGAACGGGCTTCCTGTCGTGATCAGCGCACGGCCTTCTGTCCATTCGATTAAATCCTCCGGCTTTGCTTCAGAAAGAGTTGTCGGATTTGACATTGGCAAAATCGCCGGCCGTTTTACATGTGACGCCATTTCTTTTACAATTTCTTCAGTGAAAGCGCCGGAAACCGTAGATGTGCCGATCAGGATCGTCGGTTTCGCCTGCCGGACCACTTCAAGAAGATCAATGCCTCCGCCGTCTCCGTTCCGCTGATAATCCTTCACTTCATCAGCCGAACGAGCATACGGCTTTTGGAAATCAAGAAGCTGATCCATATCATCTGTTAACAGCCCGTTCCTGTCTATGCACCAGAAGCGCTTGTATGATTCTTCTTCACTCAGTCCCTCGCGCACCAATGCTTCCCGCAGCTGTTCGGCAATTCCGATTCCTGCCGTTCCCGCTCCGAATATAACAACTCTGTGATCTCTCAGCGGAACTTTAGACGCTTTTGCACAGGATAAGACTGCGGCCAAAGAAACAGCGCCAGTTCCTTGGATATCATCATTGAAGGTACACACTTTGTCTTTATAGCGTTTCAAAATGCTTCGCGCGTTTTTCGCCCCGAAATCCTCCCAATGCAGCAATGCATTCGGAAATGTTTCTCTCGCCAGCGCAACGTAGTCGTCAATAAATTGGTCATAGCGTTCGCCGCGCACTCTGGAATGCTGGTTGCCGACATAAAGCGGGTCGTTCAAGAGGCTCTCCTGATTTGTCCCCGCATCTAAAACAACAGCCAGCACTCTGCTCGGATCAATGCCCGCAGCCGCTGTATAAACCGCCAGCTTGCCAATAGAAATCGCGATTCCTCCGACGCCCCAGTCACCGATTCCTAAAATTCCTTCTGCATCAGTTGCAACAATTAAATCGATCGTATCGCTTTGATCTTTATACTGTTTAAATGCTTCTTTCATACCGTCCGGGTCATCGATTGACAGATAGAGCCCTCGTGGTTTTCTGTATTCATGGCTGTATCTCTGGATTGCCGTTCCGACTGTCGGTGTGTAGACAATCGGGAGCATTTCCCCTAAATGGTCATTTAACAGGCGGTAAAACAGCGTTTCATTCCGATCGTGCAGCGCAGTTAAATAGACATTTTTGCTCAAATCGTCAGGCTGTGCGGAATATTGTTCATACGCTCTTTTCGCCTGATCGTCAATTGTTAATACCTTGGGCGGCAGAAAGCCTTTTAAACCAAGTTCTTTTCTTTCTTCCTCAGTAAAAGCAACACCTTTGTTCAAAAAAGGAACAGAGAGCACTTCAAGGCCTCTTAATGTTGTTTGAATGTCTCCTTCGTTTGTTACTTTGAATTGTTTCACCCTGCCTCTTCCTTTCTGAGCATAATTAGTACTAGGTTTGCATTATTAGCCGGAAAACATGCAGGGTAAACATAAAAATATGCTATTGCTTCATTCGCTTGACTGAATCTTTGATGCTTCCGTCCTCATCCCATTGAAGCGCGCGATATTCGGCATCATGATAAAAAATAAACCAAGCGTCTTTTTCTGCTGCGAACGCCTGCCATTTCTGCTTTTGCGGGATAGAGGTCATCGGATAATCATCGTAAGCCAGCACCCATAGCGGATTGCGGTGGGCATGTGTCGGCATCAGATCTGCCATATGTACGGCAGTTTCACCTGCATCCTCGCATATCAGGACACTGTGTCCGTCGCTATGGCCTCCGGTGTGATGCAGTGTAATACCCTCTGTGATCGTTAAGGTGTCTTCAAAGGTTTTGACTTGGCCAGCTACAGCCTCCCAATTTTCTTTCCAATACGTATTTTTCGACCTGATATTCGGATGGCGCATTTCGTCCCATTCAACAGCTGATGTATAAATCACTGCATTCGGAAAGACAGAGACGAGCCGTTCACCTTCATATTCCGTTAAACCGCATGCATGATCAAAATGAAGGTGTGTCATTGCGATCACATCTATATCGGCAACCGTTAATCCGAGTGCAGCTAATGAGGGTTTCACATTCGACTCTTGTGTCACGCCATAGTTTCGTTTTTGTTTATCAGTCAGCTTGCCGGACCCAATTCCGGCGTCAACGATGATATTGAGCCCATCCTTTTGAATCAAAATAGGGTCTGTTCTTAGTTCAATCTGGTTTTTTTCATTGACTGGATATTTTTTAGACCAAAGCGGCTTTGGCACAACGCCGAACATGGCGCCTCCGTCCATATGCGTCACGCCTCCGTCAAGCCAGGTCAACGTGATGTTTCCAATTTTCATT
Source organism: Bacillus sp. SG20033 (assembly GCF_044570195.1). Taxonomy (NCBI): domain Bacteria; kingdom Bacillati; phylum Bacillota; class Bacilli; order Caryophanales; family Bacillaceae; genus Bacillus; species Bacillus sp. SG20033. The sequence goes on from NZ_CP172606.1 coordinate 3,115,310, forward strand.
GTTTCCATTTTCATCCCCCCTGTCATCATGGTAGCAAACGGCCCATAAAAAAAACAGACTCCTGTCAGAGTCTGTCTTTACGTTCTCCATTCAACCTCAGCCCGATAGATCGGCTGGCCGAGTGCAGAGAATTTTTCTTCATATTCTGTCATAATATTGCCTTCCAGATTGCTGTTATGCAAATCGAGACTGACGTATGTCAGCAGGAGGCCGTACTCAGAGAAGCTCTTCAAAGAGTACTCAAACAAACCTCGGTTGTCCGTTTTAAAATGAATCGCTCCGCCTTTGCCCATTACATCTTCATATTTTTTGAGGAAGTGGGAATATGTCAGGCGGCGTTTTTCATGCCGTTTCTTCGGCCAAGGATCAGAAAAGTTCAAGTAGACCCGTTTCACTTCCCCCGGCTCAAACACATCCGTCAGCGTGTCCGCATCTATATTCAGAAGCTTTACATTCTGCGCTTCGCTGTCTTTTACTTTTTGGACGGCTGTCACGATGACGCTTTTAAATAACTCAATACCAATATAATTGATGTCGGGATTTTGTTTGGCCATACCAGAAATAAATTGGCCTTTTCCTGTACCAACCTCGATATGGATCGGATTGTCGTTGCCAAACACTGTGTTCCATTTCCCTTTATAATCAGCAGGATTGCTGATGGCAATATCTGCGTTTTCAGCCAAAAAGTCATCAGCCCAAGGCTTGTGGCGCATTCTCATATGATTGACACCTCTATCTATTATTTCGACTAACAACATACCATGAATTAAAAAGACCCGCAAGCTCGTTTTTCCAGTGTATCTCTCTTAAGGCCGAGCGCATAAAAAAAGAGGGTCCCGTCTGCTGGAACACTCCTTTCACATGTATAAAAACGCTCTGTTTTGAACAATTTAACCCGTATGATACTGAAGGGATGTGTACCGTTATGGGTTTACATTATGAGCATCAAGTTCATTTATTGAAGGATATATTGACTGACCATCAATTGGACTGCTGCGGAACAGTCGCAGAGTACGAGCAGCTTGAGCGTGTGATTAAATCACTGATGGCAAACACCGAGCTTGATTCAAATTTCAAAAACGTGCTTGAAGATGTTTACCGCTACAGCCAATCAGGAATATCGTCCAAATCCATCGACTCACACATACAAGAGCATCAGAACAGCCTGTCTCAATGGGTAGAGCAAATGGATTCGTATTCCTGATTAATCAACAATTCGTTTCATAAGGATATGCAGCTCTTCCATTGCATCATGAAATTCCTTGTCATTGCCTTTTGCTTTATGCCAGGCAATGAAAGTAATTGTTTCAGATAACACATACCAAGCCATTCGCAACCGAAGGCTTTCTGTCAGCTCTATGCCGTACATGCTCAGCCAGCTCTCCCAAGCTGGCTTTTCGACGTAGTGGTACAGCAAAGGCCCGAGGTCCATCGCCGGATCAGCGATCATGGCGCCGTCCCAGTCAATTAAATACAGCTGGTTGTCTTCAGACAATAGCCAGTTATTATGATTGACATCACAATGGCAAACGACTTTCTCACCGAAATGCACTTCATGCAGGTGTTCTTCCAAATACTTGATCCCTTCTTGAATCAGCGGCGAAGATTGCTGCACAGCAAATACAGCCTGCTTCAGCTGAGACAAAAGAGCCCCCGGGTTCAGCGGTTCTTTTCCAAGTCTCTTCAGCATGTCCAGCAAGGCTTTTGATGTGTGTATTTTACGAAGCAATTCAGCAACGGGCCGTCCGCTCATGTCTTTAGGCTTCAGCTCTCTGCCGGTCATCCAGTGCTGGGCCGTAATGACGTCCCCATTTTCCATCCGTTTTGTCCAAACCAGCTTCGGAACAATGCCTTCGGCGGATAAAACAGCTAAAAAAGGTGAGCTATTACGTTTTAAAAAAAGCTGCTGCCCGTTATGTTTCGCATAATATGCATCTCCTGTAGCTCCTCCGGCGGGGAAGATCTCCCAATCGCTACCTAGTAATTGTCCCAACCAGTTCATATCAATGTTCAACCCATCATTTCTTAAAATATTTTAGAATTAAGGCTAATCGTTTCTAGTCTATCCAGCGAATGCCTTTTTCGTACGAATCGTATGAAAATAAAAAAGACAGCTATTGAGAGTCTCATATGCTAATCAATAGCCGTCCTTTAAATTTTAGCGCTATAGCACAAACTTCGTCAAGCAAAACTCTTAAGATCTGATGCTAAATATAAGATAACCGTTCCGATGCCGTTTACTGCAACCGTTTTCTTGATTTCTGCCGGGTCTTCCTGAAATCCTGATGGATCACATAAAAGCCGATAAGGTATGTCGTTTGGCAGCCTCCACTCGACGGAGTCTGGACTCGCGTGATGGATAACAATGATATCTTTCCATTCGTCAACCTCGTCAAGATCATAAAGCCTGTATGCGATAAGGTGTTCTTTTAGCGTCAAGCATTCAAGATGGCGCCGGATGTCTGCAGCGGACCTAAGACGGAATGCAGGATGCGCTTTTCTCAGCGAGATCAGCCTGCGGATATAGTGAACATCTTCTTTGAATGTTTCACGGCGATCCCAGTCGATCTGGTTGATGCTGTCACTGGATTGATAGCTGTTTTCCACTCCCTGCTTCGTCCGGAAAAATTCCTGACCGCTGTGAATAAACGGCACCCCTTGGGCAAGCAAAATAATTGCGGCTGCAAGCCTTTGCCTGCTTCGCTTTCGGCTGTCATTTTCTTGAGGAAGCGCGAAGCTCATTTTATCCCAAAAGGTGTGATTGTCGTGTGATTCGACATAATTGATGGACTGGCTTGGTTCCGGAACAATCGGTGCTAATGCCTTCCATCCGGAAGACCCGGCAATTCCATGCATCACAGCTTGTGCTGATTCACTGCTGCCGAGCGCAAACCCTGCTGCCATAAGGTGAAAGGTGTTCCCTTTTACAGCGTCACGAAACATATCATTAAAAAAACCGATGCCCGGCATTCTTGGCGCGTTCGCCAAAGCAGCTTTCTGTTCATGCGGCAGCGGTGTAGACAGATCCCATCCTTCTCCAAAAAGTAGGATGCCAGGCTTTGCCTTAGTTGCTTTCTCTTTCATATAAAGCACGGTGTCAATATCTAAAATGCCGAGGAGATCAAAGCGGAAGCCGTCAACATTGTATTCTTCAAGCCAATAGACCACGCAATCCGCAATGAATTTTCTTGCCATCCTTCTTTCTGATGCAATATCATTGCCAACGCCGGTGCCGTTTGATGGCATCCCACATTCGTCGTGCCGGAAAAAATAACCTGGCACTGTCTTTTCAAAGGGGGAATTCTCCCTCTTATACACATGGTTAAAAACAACATCCAGAATGACTCGCAGACCGTGCTGATGCAGGGTATTGATCATTTGTTTCAGCTCTGTTTTTCTCGTTTGAGGATCATGAGGGTTTGAGGCATAGCTTCCCTCCGGGGCAAAGAAATGAAGCGGGTTATATCCCCAATTGTATGAATCAAGCGGCTTCTCTTCATCAACTCCGGCAAAATCATTCACCGGCAGAAGCTCCACATGTGTAACACCAAGCTCTTTTACATACGCCAGTCCCGAAGAACTGCCATTTGCGGTTTGTGTATCAGTTTCCGTCAGCGCTAAGTATTTTCCCTTGTTTATCATGCCGCTGTTTTCATGGATGGAGAAGTCGCGAAGATGCGTCTCATAGATGACGGCATCCACAGGGTGTGAGAATGGTTTAAGAGGAGCAGTCCATTTCATTTGATCCGGGCGCAAGACGACGCCCTTCTCTCCATTTACAGTCACAGCCTTTGCATACGGGTCAACGGTTTCCATCCATTCTGAATTGTTGCAGATGCAAAACAAATACTCATATCCGTGAAGGTCACCTGTGACCGTAACGGCATAGACGCCTTTTTCCAACCGAGTCATTTGGAATGTGCGCCCGCTTTTATTGGGGTGTGAAAGCTTGACAGCAGCTGAGGTTGCAGCAGGCGCCCATACTTTAAATACGGTATGATCCGCGGTATAAACGGCGCCCAGCTCTCCGTCATAATAAAATTCGTCATCAAACGCAGACGTCCGGATGACCGCGCCAATTTGGAGATCCGTTTTGTGGCCGCTGGATGCTCTGACGCAATGGATTTTTCCAAATGTCACAGGATGGTCGGATACGCAGATGTACTTGTATTTTGCTTCAAGGGAGTATTCCTCCCTGACAGCCAGAGGAAAAACTGTTGTTTCTGTCTCAAGCCGAAACGGCGGTGTCATGATTTCCTTTTGTTCAGCAGGAATCAGAACAGTAATGATATTCATGTCATCGACATACGCTTCGAAGCTGCGGCGAATGCTGACCATCGGAAGCTCTCTCCTCCAAACACGTTTATGTTTTGATTCTTAGGGGTGAAGGACTAGATGCCAGACGAAACGGGGTAGTGCCCATGATTTCACCGTCAGCATGGAACGGGATTTTGTCCTTCGTGTAAAACGTAATGTCCTTCGCTTTAAACATCGTAACGCCATCCATCTTTGTATGTTTTCCAAATGCCATGAGACATAAAAGCCAATATTTTTTCAAAAACGGCTGGTTTTCAACGATTACGATATCAAATGTCTTCTCGCGCGGATTTGCTAGGGGCGCCGCCTTCATGCCTCCCCCGTAAAACGGATGGTTGGATACAACGGCAAACCAGACATCATGAAATTCGCGCGTCTCGTCTTCCGTCGTACAAGCTAACGTAAACGGCTTAAAGGTTGCCGAAGCGTGCAAATGAGAAAGCGGATACACCAGAAATCGAAGGCGGAGAAAAAGAAAAACCCGTCTCAACGGAAATTCCATCGCCTTTTTATTGACATATGCGTCAAACCCGATCCCGATATGATTCATAAAATAAAGAATCTGTGATTTATCCTGAAGGAAATTGACGCTCCCTAAATGAAAGGTTCTTGTTAACGGGCGCTTTACCTTCTTGATTTCCTGTATCAGATCGATTTTTTTAATAGAGAATCCTCGCGAAAAATCATTATACGCGCCCGCCGGCACAAAGCTCAGCTCAATATCGTCAACATCTTTCAGCCCGTTGACAACTTCATGCATGGTTCCGTCTCCGCCAATGACGATCAGGCGCTTCAGCTTATATTCTTGTATCGTTGAAATCTGTCTGGCGAGCACCTCGGCGTGTCCCGGATGTTCAGTTAAAAATGAACGGTGCTCAACCTTTCGTTTGATCAATTCTTTTTGAATGGACTTCCAAACACGCAGGCCGTTTCGATGTCCTGCTGTCGGGTTAATAATAAAAAACCAATGGCTCATCTTTCTCACCTGCTTATGTTATGAGAAAACCGCTCAAATCGTTCTCTTTTACTCCAGCCACTCCTGTCTGCGATAGGAGTCAGACATGCAGTAAGACAATAGAGCCTTTGCAGCCTTTACCTGATGATGTTTGATCGGAGCAGTGTTTTTCTTCTGCCGCTCAATCCATTCTTCCGCGCTCCGCTTATCCGCTATTTCTAAGCCGTATGGCGGCTCCGGGTAATCGATGTACGACGTTCTGCTCAGAAGCAATTTTCGAACCGGAATCTCAGCCTGTTTTTCCTTTACGATCTTCGACACAACCGAGTCCGTACGAAACAGGTTAAGCCCTGGATTTAACACTGATGCAGTCTGAGAGGCTGTTTTCTTGTCCCAAAAACGATTTTTAGACCCTATGTAGACACTGTCTTCCTCAGCCTCTAAAAAAGAAACGCAATAAATTTCCAGAGGAGAAATAATCACAATGCTTAATTCAACCGCCGCCTGCTGAATTTTCAGCACAGGCTTATACATAATAAAATAAGAATCAGGCAGCTGCTGGGTCAGATAACGCAAAATGCGGTCCTGCTTCACCTGGTTTGAGAGTTGAGATATTTCTGAAAGAGTAGAGCTTGCCCATTTGAGCTGAAAATCATATAAATGTCTTTTATAAAAAGAAGCAAGCGCCACCCTGCTCTTCGGGAGCCTTACATGAATATCTTCTTCGTCCTCAAACCATTGGTGTCTCTCTTCTTGTATATCGGCTTTTATCTCTTCTTTTCTTCTTTTCAATGAAAATTTTTTTCGTTTCTGCACCGGTTCCGGTTCTTCAGCACTAGCTTGCCTTTCTTCATGCTGGCGCTCCGCTGCTTCTACTAGTGAAAGCCAGCGCTCTTTTTTCAGACGTACAAACTGGTTGATATAATGGTACGGATCAAGCTCATATCTCGATATATAATCATGAATTTTGATGATTTGTGCCATGTTTGTTTCTCCACTCCGCAATGAATTAAGATAATTGAAATTTGAATATTTCCTCGTATTTTGGTGATTGGTTCAAGTGTATTTGAAAGAGCGAAAATCGTTCAGCCATCATCGAAACCTCGCCGCTTTCAAACGGAACATGAGCTGGAAATCCATCTTCGCCTGTCCATTTTCTTGCCAGCGTCATATGAGGATGATACGGTCTTTTTTCCACTTGAAAGCCGGCCTGAAGTACAGCCTGCTTCGTATGTTCCCGCAGTCTTTCAAGCGTTTTGTTTTTCTTTGGCTCCAGATGTAAAACGCGCGGCCTTCTGCGGTCGCCGAATACATCTATCTTGCCAAACTCAATTGAAAATGGGTCAATTTCTGAAGCAATCTCTGCTAGCGAACCTTCAAGCTTCTTTATTTGTGTCTCATCCGCCGCTCCGAGAAAAATTAACGTGATATGATAGTCAAGCGGGTGCACCCATTTTTGAAACGTCAATACCGGTTCGTTTTTCGCAGCCTGGTAGATCGGATTTGCAATTCCCTCAGGTATGGGAACGCCGATGAAATAATGAGGCCGTATATCTGGCATCCGTCTGACACTCCCTTCTTTGACAGCTATTATTTTATCAATAAAGAGGCTGTGCGGATAGAGGAACAGTGTATGAAAACACTCTCGCACAAACGTTTATTATGTTAGGATATTATATGACACTTGTTTTATTCAGAAAGGAATGACAATGTTGAAAATCGTTGCAAACACAGCTGATCTGATAGGAGACACACCGCTAGTGAGATTGAATCGGCTTCAGCCGGAAAATGCGGCACAAGTCTATTTAAAGCTTGAATTTTTCAATCCGAGCGGCAGTGTGAAAGACAGAGCCGCTTATCAAATGATCATAGAAGCTGAACAAAACGGTTTACTCAAGCCGGGATCAGTTATTATAGAGCCGACAAGCGGAAATACCGGAATCGGGCTCGCCATGAATGCGGCAGCACGCGGATATAAAGCAATCTTAGTGATGCCTGATACGATGACGAAGGAACGGATCAACCTGCTTAAAGCTTACGGTGCAGAGGTTGTATTAACTCCCGGAGAGGAAAGAATGCCGGGCAGCATCAAAAAAGCGAAGGAGCTTGCCGAACAAATTCCGAACAGCTATATTCCAATGCAGTTCGATAACACTGCCAATCCTGATGCGCACCGGAAAACAACAGCGCCTGAAATCGCCCGGGCAATAGAGGAAATCGGAAAACCGCTCGGCGCTTTTGTCGCCTCCTCTGGAACGGGCGGAACCATTACCGGAACAGGTGAGGCGCTCAAAGAGCTTTTTCCGGATATCACGGTTCATGTTGTTGAGCCAGCGGGTTCGCCTGTATTATCCGGCGGAAAACCTGGCGCGCATAAACTAGTAGGAACGAGCCCAGGCTTTATACCGCCGATTTTAAATGAAGACGTTTATGATGAAATTATCAAAATCTCCGATGAAGACGCGTATACAACGACAAGACGGCTTGCTGCTGAAGAAGGAATTCTTGTCGGTCCTTCATCAGGCGCTGCCTGCTTCGCGGCAATCGAAACAGCGAAACGCCTCTCTCCTGACAAAGTTGTGGTCTGCATGACAGCTGATACAGGAGAACGGTACTTATCAACTGATTTATGGTCATTTATTTAAAAATAGGACTGGCTTCAGCAGAAGCCGGTCCTTTTATTTTGCAAGCTCGTAAATGGCCTGAGCATATAACGCTGTCGATCTCAGCAGGTCATCAATTTCGATATATTCATCCTTTTGGTGTGCGCTGTCAGGGCGTCCGGGGAACAGCGGGCCGAACGCGACACCGGCTTTTAAGGATCTCGCATATGTCCCCCCGCCGATTGAGATTAAGTCAGCTTTTTTACCCAGCTGGCCTTCGTAAACCTTTTGCAGGGTTTTGACTAACGGATGATCTGCGGACACGTGATGCGGCTTGCTGTCTTTGAATTCTCCCAGCTCAAATTCAGATGCGCTTTCGAATGCATCGCGGATCACTTTGCTTTCCGCTGTCACAGGATAGCGAATATTGATCCCGAGCTCGCCTCCTTGCCCTTCTTTATAGCGCAGTGTTCCGACATTTAATGTCAGCTCACCGCTGATTTCATCCTCACAGTCGATGTCCAGTTTCTTTCCTCTTGTATCACCTGAGAACTTATCTGTCACAACTTGCACAAACTGCTTTCCTGCATCGTCAAGCTCAGTTTGCTGGAGAAATTCGCACAATAAAATGCCGGCATTGATCCCATTGTTCGGTTCCATTGCATGGCAGGAAAGACCGTACATACGCAAAATGAGCTGTCCGTTCTCTATTGCAGCTTCCCCTTTTTGATCCGTCGTGCGGAGCATGTCTTTAAATGAAGACAGAATCTCTTCTTTTTTCGGCCCTTCAATGACAGCTTCCGCAGCGTCGGGCACCATGTTTAAGCGAAGGCCTGATTGAAACGAGACAAGCACTGCCTTTGGTTCTGCTTGATTTGGGCGGTGCGGTATAAGTAAAGAAGCATCGATGATCCCTTTTTCCGCATTAATGATTGGAAAATCGGCGTCAGGCGCAAAGCCCATTGTTGGCATTTCTTCATGCTTGAAATAATGCTCTACGCATCTCCAATCACTTTCTTCATCTGTTCCGATAATCATTCTGACTCGCTTGGACAGGGGCAAATTCATGTCTTTCACGATTTTCAGCGCGTAGAATGCCGCCATTGTCGGGCCTTTGTCATCAATGGCGCCCCTTGCATAAATCCGTCCGTTGCGGATTTCAGCTGAAAATGGATCACTCGTCCATCCATCTCCCGGCGGCACGACGTCAACATGGCAAAGTACGCCGATAATGTCATCGCCCTCTCCCCATTCAATATGACCTGCGAAGCCATCAAGATTTTTTGTTATAAATCCTTCTTTTTCTCCAAGCTCCAGCAATGAAGTCAGGCTGGCGTTTACCCCTTCTCCAAACGGTTTACCGGGTCCGGCGGTTGTTTCGTCCATGACACTGTTGATTCTCAAAAATTCCTGCGTATCACGAATTAAATCCTCTTTTTTTCTGATCACTTCAACTTCCCAGTTCATAATGATCCCCTTTCCGCAAGAAATGACTTGCAAAAACCAAATAAAACGAATAATATTAATGGTGTTTTGTTAAAACGTTCGTAATTGGAGGATACTATGTTTCATCTAAAAGAGCAGCAAACATCCATAAAGCAAGAAATCATAGCAGGGCTGACGACCTTTTTCACAATGGTCTATATCGTCGTGGTCAATCCGGTCATTCTGGCTAACGCCGGGGTTCCTTTCGACCAGGTGTTCACCGCAACGATTATTGCCTCCATTGTCGGAACGCTGTGGATGGCCCTGGCAGCAAATTATCCGATTGCTATTGCGCCCGGCATGGGCTTGAACGCTTATTTAGCCTTTCATGTCGTAAGCGCAAGCGATGGCGGCATCACGTACGCAACAGCTTTCAGCGCAGTATTTACAGCAGGGGTTCTCTTCATTATTCTATCGTTAACGCCTTTAAGAAAACAACTTATAGAAGCGATTCCAAACAATTTAAAATACGGGATCACAACAGGGATCGGGCTGTTTATTGCTTTTATCGGTTTGCGTCAAGCGGGCATTGTGGCAGCTGATGAGTCAAACCTGGTCACTCTCGGCAATCTGCATTCACCTGGTGTTATCTTAACGCTGGTTGGCCTTTTGATCAGCGTGGTCCTGATGGTGCTGAATGTAAGCGGCGCTTTATTTATCGGAATGGCAGCTACCGCTTTGATCGCCTTTTTCACCGGTCAGCTCCATTTTCCAAAGGGATTTATGTCGCTTCCTCATTTGCCGGAAGGATTGATGATCTCAAATCCATTTACCGCTTTTGGCGATGTCATTCATCACGGCCTGTACGCTGTCGTCTTTTCTTTTCTATTAGTCACCATTTTTGATACGACAGGCACGATGATCGGAGTTGCCGAGCAAGCCGGGCTGATGAAAAACAACAAGCTGCCGAACGTGCGAAAAGCGCTGCTTGCTGATTCAACCGCGACGACAGTAGGAGCTGTTTTCGGCACAAGTCCGACGACCGCATTTATCGAATCTTCCGCCGGTGTCGCAGCCGGGGGAAGAACGGGGCTTACGGCTTTGACTGTCGCGGTGATGTTTGCGGCTTCAATGTTTTTCAGTCCGCTTGTCAGCGCCTTGTCCGGTATAGCCGCCATCACTTCTCCTGCTTTGATTATCGTCGGCAGCCTGATGATGGGCTCAGTTTCCAATATGAATTGGAAAGAGATGGACGAGGCATTTCCTGCGTTTCTCGTCATTCTAGCCATGCCTTTGACCTCGAGCATTTCTACAGGAATCGCGCTTGGCTTTATTTCGTATCCGATCGTAAAAGCAGCGCGGGGAAAATGGAGAGAGATTCATCCGCTCGTCATCGTTTTCGCCATTCTGTTTTTCATCCAGCTGTTTATTTTATAATGCATACAGAAAAACCCAAACGTCGCCGTTTGGGTTTTTTATGTAAACAATAAAGAGACAGCGGCCGCTAAAAAACAACAGGCGGCAAACGTATAGTGCAGGATATTGATACAGCTTTTTCTGGCCCGATAATATTCATCACTTTCCTTATCGGTGCCAATTAAAAAAGGGGCATCCATGACCTTGTCAAAAATAAGCATCAGGATATAACGGCAAACCCCTGTATATACCAGCAGCGCAATCACCTTCAGCCAAATTGGGGAAACAAATATGAGAACGGTGAAAGCTGACAATAGCATGTACATCTGCCTCGCATACTCGCCATTCCTCAGCATGACTTTAAAAAACAATTCCTTATAGCCTGTGCAGATCGTTCGCCTTTTAAATATCCTTTTTGAATTTCGGTATAATAACGGTTTTCTTCTCATCCTGTCTTTTACTTTTGGCATTCCCGCCTCCTGACTCATCATCATCACAAGTCCTGCAAGGGCAAGCCTGTTTTTTTTCTCTTCAGTCACCTCAGCTTCAAAAGCCGTGAACGAAGCCGTCTTTTTCAAACTGCGGATAACTGAGAAAAGCAAAAATAAAATGCCAAAAAGCGCAAGCAAATGCCGCTCAGTAAAAACAATCAGGATAGCAGAACCAGCAAAAAGAATAGCTCTGACAAGGATATCGCCAATCCATCTCGAAATAGAGCGCGGCTTTCTGATCCTGTCTTGCTTTAAGGATAAAAAGAATATATGAAGGCCAAACAAATAACACAATAGAGCAGTGCTTTCTGCGAATGTGATGTGAACAGAATGACTGATCAAGGGAAGGACAATAAAAAAGAGAAGCAGCCATTTTGCCATCGTGACCAGAAAAGAATACAAAAGCGCGTACCGTTTGAGCTCATAGATGATTTCTTTCTTTTGCAGCAAAAACACTTTGTCCGCTTCCATTAAAAATGTACGAATCGAGCCTGTAAACATGATCAGCCCACACACAGCGTACAGCCATCTCCACTCCGCCACTTCAGACCACTCATAAAGAAGGCCTCTTCCATTCATCAAATCAATATACTGATAGATGACAAAAGCCATCGCCGGCAAAACAATATAGAGAGCGACTGTCCAGTCAATGACCGCATGCAACACTTTAAACTGATACTTGTAATAGTCAAACAGCCTTCGAAAAAAGAGCGTACGCCCGTTCATGGCCGATCACCTTGAACTGCCTTATAAAAACAGTCAAGCAATGACTGCCCCTCTAATCCGGTCTTGTCCTGAATATCTTTTAACGTGCCTTGGAGAAATAATGAACCTTTCTCAATCATATAAAACCGGTCACAGATTTTTTCCGCGGTATCGAGTACATGCGTGCACATAAGAATTCCGGCTCCACGTTCTTTTTCAGCCTTAAGCATGTCCACAAAGCGTTTCGTCGATATCGGATCAAGGCCGATAAACGGTTCATCAATCACATACATATCCGGCTTAGAGAGAAAGGCCTGGATAAGCATTAGTTTTTGCTGCATGCCCTTCGAAAAGGTGACAGGAAGCTCATGTTTGACATGATCAAGCGAAAACGTCTGCAGCAGGCTTTGGGCCCGATGCGCAAATTCCCTCTCTTCAATGCCGTGAAGTGTGTTGATCAGATCCCAATGCTCCCACAGCGTCAGTTCTTCGTAGAAGGACGGATGCTCCGGAATATATGCAAATGAACAGTCGTTCCAGGCAATACGCCCTTTAAAATCTTCTGAAAGGCCGAGTATCGCCTTGATTGCGGTGCTTTTTCCGGCGCCGTTAGCTCCGATCAGTCCAACTAGTTCCCCTTTTCTGACTTCCAGAAAAACATCGGTGAGCACTTTTTTTCGGCTTGTATACCCGGCCTGCTCTATCGAAGCCTCAAGTAATTTTGTCAAATCTCACCCACCTCCAAAATTTACTACGAAACAGAATAAAAAAAGTTTCTTTAACCATAATAATATTGAGCCGAAATACATAGTAATCCAACAAGGATGGCTGCCCAACTAAAATTGGAAAAAATTAATAGGAGTTATCCCTAGATTCATCACTGCAATATCGTGTATAATGAGGGCGAATTATTTTAACAATTACAGATGTCTGCCTTTGTTGCTATTTCGTACGCAGTTGATAGTCGTGAGTTGTGGTTAGTCAAGTCCATCCGATCTTATGATAGGGAGTGGTTTTTTGAAACCTTCAACAAACCGTATGCTAACTCGAATCAAATCAGTTTACATGTTTATCCAAGAAAAAGGTCTTGTGACAACACAGGAACTGGTTGACGAATTCGGCATTACACCTAGAACGATTCAAAGAGACTTAAATGTGTTGGCATATAATGATCTTGTTCATAGTCCAAGCCGTGGCAAGTGGGAGACAACGAGAAAGAAAGTAAAGATTACCTCATAAATTGAAAAATTACATAGGGCCGCCTGAGAGCGGCCCGATAGATAATAGGGCGAAGAAACTACTGAGCCTTGTTTTTGTGTGCTTATAAATAAAACCCCGCATTCGGTATGCGGGGTTTTTGTCATGCTTGCGGCTCATTGAGCAAATGAAGCTCTTCCTCTGTCAGCTCACGGTATTCTCCGGGTGCCAGAGCGGGATCTAGGGAAACGCGTCCCATCGAAAGCCGTTTCAGATAAACCACTTCATTGCCAACTGCCTTTGCCATTTGCTTGACCTGATGGTATTTTCCTTCTGTAATTGTCAGGTATATCACGGTATTGCCACTGTCGTTTGTTTTGATTTCCGCTTTTGCCGGCTTTGTTTTATAGCCGCCCTCTATGTAGACACCCGTTTCCAAATCGGAGATGTCTTCCCGAGAAATCTGTGATTTTAAATGGACTTCATACGTTTTTGGAACATGCTTTTTAGGAGAAAGGAGCCGATGTGCGAGCTGCCCGTCATTTGTGAGCAGCAAAAAGCCCTCTGTATCTTTATCAAGCCTGCCGGCTGGAAATGGCTCAAATCTCATCTCCTCCGGCGTCAGCAGGTCGACCACTGTTTGCTGCCGGCTGTCCTCAGTCGCTGACAGCACGCCCTGCGGTTTATTCATCATAAGATAAATGAACTCTCGATAATCAACCGGTTCCCCGTATACGGTCACCTCCTGCGTATCAGGATCAACGTGCGCCTTTACATCTTTGGCAGGTTTGCCGTCGATCATCACGGCTCCAGCCTTCACAACGGCTTTGACTTCTTTTCTGGAACCATACCCGCTGTTGGCAAGCAGCTTATCAAGTCTCATTCCCAATCTCTCCTTTATAAAAGAAAGCCCGCAGCATGCGAGCCCTCAGTTTCATCATATCTAGTTCATCAGCCTGCATGTCTGCCTTTCCTTAAGAAACCTGGCAAACGGCGGCCTAAAATTTTCTGCAAAAATCCTAATCGGTAGCCGCAATACAGGTAGACAGCTCCGCCAACAGCGGCCGCGATCACCACAACAATCGCAGCTTGCAGCTGGCCATCCTGATAGGAAATAAAGAAGCCTAATACCCACTGCACGATTTTCACGGCAATACCCATAATGGCTGATAAGACAAGCATCAAAACAGTTCGTTTAACTAGTATCTTATACGAATAGCCTGCATGGCGCTTAATCATGATAAACCCATATAAAAGGGAAGCGATATATCCAAGCGCCGTCGCTAAAATCGCTCCGTCAGCCTGCATCAGCTTGATCAGCGGAACATTCAGCACAAGCTTGATCACGACGCCGATCACAAGGCTGACAACCGCAAATTTTTGCTTATTGATGCCCTGCAGAATGGCTGCGTTGACTGTAAACAAAGAGAACAGAATTGCGACTGGCGAATACCATAGCAAAATGTTTGCCCCCAGTTCAGGGTGAAGGCTCTCTGACCCGTAAAAGAACGTATACGTCGGTCCTGACAATAGAGAGATCCCGACAACAGCCGGAATAATTAAAAACAGGATCGTCTGCATCGTTTGATTAATCTGCTGATTTAACAGCTTATAGTTTCCGCTTGTAAACGATTCAGTAATCGTTGGAATTAATGTCAGTCCGAAAGCAGTTGCTAGGGAAACCGGGATCATCACGAGCTTCTGAACATATAGGGTTAGAATCGCAAGCATGTCTTGGCTGATGGCTTGATGACCGGCTTCAATCATCGCTTTGTTAAACGTATTTGTATCAATATAGTTATACAAAGGGATGGCTAGTCCGACAAAAACGTACGGAGCAGCATAGCTGAACAGCTCGAAAAACATTTTTTTGTAGCTTAGGTTTGCTGTCGGACCCGTATTCGGCATCATCGCCAGCAGGCTGCCCTTCCGTTTGTTCCAATAAATATAAAGCACGACCAGCCCTCCGAAGGCACCGATCAGCGCTGCGAAGGTTGCATAGCCCACAGCGATGACAAGGCCGCCGTTGAAAACCTTCAAAATCAAGAATGTCGCACTCAATAGAAAGATGATGCGGACAATCTGTTCAACGACTTGGGAAACAGCTGTCGGACCCATCATTTGGTGTCCTTGAAAGAATCCACGGACAAGGCTCATAATCGGTACGACCAAAAGCGCTAAGCTGACCATGCGGATGACATAAACGACATGATCAATTGTCAGGCCGTTATTATCCTTGCCTCCCAGCGATATTTCCGCAAACATCGGAGCCGATAGATACAGAATGAAAAAGGCTATCATTCCTGTGACGAGCATAACCGACATGCCCGCCTTGAGCATTTTCCTGCTTGTCTCATAATCCCCTTTTGAATTATATTTGGAAACAAATTTAGAAACAGCGGCCGGAAAGCCCATCGTAGCAATATTCAAAAATAAAGTGTATTGGTTGTATCCGTATTGAAATAATGCACCGCCTGTCGCCCCGACCATAATGCTGAAGGGAATTAAATAGACCATCCCCAGAATCCGCGATATATATGTACCGAGCGTTAATACAAACGTGCCTCTTAAAAGTTTGCTTGACATGTTTCTTCATCACCATTTTCTACGAAGATTCAACTTTTCTATTTTACCACAACTGGGCATTTAGACGGTAATAAATACAAAAGCAATCCTGTGAACATTCATGTCCGCGGCAAAAGACGTTTAAGGAGCGGCTTTCTTTCGCTATAATAGTACTGCGGACGGGGTGTCCGCACACGAAATGAAAAGAAAGTTGATGATAAAGATGAAACAATATGACGTAATCGTAATCGGCGGAGGCCCTTCAGGCTTGATGGCTGCGATTGCAGCAGGAGAACAGGGCGCTGGCGTGTTGCTGATAGATAAAGGAAATAAATTAGGACGGAAACTCGCGATTTCCGGGGGCGGCCGCTGTAATGTGACGAACCGCCTTCCTGTGGAAGAAATTATCAAGCACATCCCCGGCAACGGGCGTTTTTTATACAGCGCGTTTTCTGAATTTAATAATGAGGACATTATCAAGTTTTTTGAAAACCTCGGCATTCAATTGAAGGAAGAGGATCACGGCCGGATGTTTCCTGTGACCGACAAAGCCCAAAGTGTCGTTGACGCGCTGTTAAACAGGCTGAAGCAGCTCCGCGTAACAATCAGAACGAACGAGAAAATTAAATCTGTTTTATATGAAGATGGACAGGCAGCAGGGATTGTGACGAATAATGGCGAAATGATCCATAGCCAGGCAGTCATTATCGCTGTAGGCGGTAAAAGCGTGCCTCATACCGGAAGCACGGGAGACGGCTATGAATGGGCTGAAGCCGCGGGTCATACCATAACAGAGCTGTTTCCGACAGAGGTTCCCGTCACTTCTGGCGAACCGTTCATTAAGCAAAAAACACTTCAGGGCTTATCACTAAGAGATGTAGCCGTCAGTGTGTTAAATAAAAAAGGCAAACCGATTATCACACATAAAATGGACATGCTGTTTACCCATTTCGGCCTCTCAGGACCTGCCATTCTCAGATGCAGCCAATTTGTCGTAAAAGAGCTGAAAAAAGAGCCTCAAGTGCCGATCAGAATCGACTTGTATCCGGATATCAATGAAGAAACGCTTTTCCAAAAGATGTATAAAGAACTGAAGGAAGCACCGAAAAAAACCATTAAAAACGTGCTGAAGCCTTGGATGCAGGAGCGCTATCTCCTATTCCTGCTCGAAAAAAACGGCATCTCTCCGAACGTATCGTTTTCTGAGCTGCCGAAGGATCCTTTCAGACAATTTGTAAGGGACTGCAAGCAGTTTACTGTCCTCGCAAATGGCACACTGTCGCTTGATAAGGCATTTGTCACGGGAGGCGGGGTATCTGTAAAAGAAATTGACCCGAAAAAAATGGCTTCTAAAAAAATGGAGGGGCTTTATTTTTGCGGTGAAATTCTGGATATCCACGGCTACACAGGCGGATACAACATTACCTCCGCCCTTGTCACAGGCAGGCTTGCAGGGCTAAATGCCGGGCAATACGCCCGTTCTTAATCATTACTCTTTAAATCTCTTGCCGCCAAACTCACATTTGAACATTCCCCGCATTCATGTTAGGGTGAGACTTGTTTTGTTTCACCTGATTGCGGGGTAATTTTAAGAGAGGAATGAGCTGCCATCGTACGACCATACTAAGCCTGCGAGCAAGATATAGGCGTACACAAAAAATTAGAGGGTGAGAAATGTTGAAACATATATCTAGTGTATTTTGGATTGTGATTGCAATCACAGCTGCAGCTGTATTATGGGGTGTTATTTCTCCTGACAGCCTGCAAAATGTGTCTCAATCGGGACAAGCATTTATTACCGATTCATTTGGTTGGTATTATCTTTTAGTTGTCTCTTTGTTTGTCGGGTTTTGTCTCTTTTTGATTTTCAGCCCGATCGGAAAAATCAAACTCGGAAAGCCTGATGAAAAACCGGAATTCGGGTTATTATCATGGTTTGCCATGCTGTTCAGCGCAGGCATGGGAATCGGCTTAGTATTCTACGGTGCGGCTGAACCGATCAGCCATTACGCAATTAGCTCTCCATCAGGTGAAACAGAAACCCCCCAAGCCTTCAGAGATGCACTCCGCTATACGTTTTTCCACTGGGGTTTGCACGCTTGGGCCATTTATGCCATTGTGGCATTATGCATTGCCTATTTTCAATTCCGCAAAGGGGCACCCGGGTTAATCAGCAGCACACTGTCACCGATTCTCGGGGATAAAGTAAACGGACCGATCGGAAAGGCCATTGACTGTATTGCAGTTTTCGCCACTGTTGTCGGGGTGTCAACAAGTCTTGGTCTTGGCGCAACCCAAATTAACGGCGGTTTGAATTACCTGTTCGGCATTCCGAATGCGTTTATCGTCCAATTGGTTTTAATCATTATTGTGACAGTGCTCTTTTTACTTTCTGCGTGGAGCGGACTCGGAAAAGGAATTAAGTATTTAAGCAACACAAACATGGTATTGGCCGGATTGTTAATGTTGTTTATGCTCGTTGTCGGGCCTACAGTGCTGATCATGAACTCATTTACAGATTCTATCGGACAATACATTCAAAATATCGTTCAAATGAGCTTCAGACTGACACCGAATGATCCTGAAAAACGCGAATGGATTAATAGCTGGACGATTTTCTATTGGGCATGGTGGATTTCCTGGTCTCCATTTGTCGGCATTTTCATCGCCCGTGTATCCAGAGGCCGGACGATCCGCGAATTTTTAATCGGCGTCTTGGTGACACCTTGTATTTTGACATTTCTATGGTTCTCCATTTTCGGCGTATCAGCCATGGATCTCCAGCAAAAAGGCACGTTCAATGTAGCAAAGCAGTCCACTGAAACGATGCTGTTCGGAACACTTGATCACTATCCGCTGACAATGGTGACATCGATCCTTGCATTGATTCTGATCGCAGTATTCTTTATCACGTCAGCTGATTCAGCTACATTCGTGCTGGGCATGCAGACGTCGTACGGTTCTTTAAATCCGGCGAATTCTGTGAAACTCAGCTGGGGTATCATTCAGTCCGCCATGGCCGCTGTGCTCCTATATTCCGGAGGGCTTGCCGCTTTGCAGAACACAGCGATTCTGGCAGCGCTGCCGTTTTCTATCGTTATCCTGCTGATGATTGCCTCTCTCTATCAATCGCTCTCAAAAGAAAGAAGAGAGATCAAAAAAGCGGAGAAACTCGATAAACCGAGAAGTCCAAGAGTGAAAAAAGCATATTAACAAAAAAGATCTTTCCGCGCCTGCGGGAAGATCTTTTTATTTGCGATATAAAATAAGGGCGGAAAAACAGTAAAGCTGCTCGCCGTCTGGGTCGCACGCTGCCGAAACCGTATATTTGATATCAATCAGCTGCTCCTCCGATATCCCTTTTAAAAATGAATTGATTTCCGTCTGTAAGTCTTTTTCATGCTCTTCATCAAATACCGCTACCTTCAGCATTTTATCCGCTCTCCTTTCTCTATCAATCTATTCCGTTTGGAACAGCGTTATGATAGAGAAATGATGATTATCTCGTTTCCGGATAAAAGGCTTTCGATTCCCTCTGTGGCTCGCCGCCTTGCTGCTCCACTTTCAGCAGCACGGCATAAACAATTCGCATATGGCAGTAGCTGATAAGGCTGACGCTGAAAAAAGGGACAATGCCGGGCAGGTAAGCAAGCAAGAAAAAGAGAGCAACAGTCAGCGCAAGCATAGCAAGCGTATATTGCAAATACGCCACACTGAGCAAGAGCGAAAATTTCACATACAGACGTTTTTTCCAGTCAAAATGGACAAGCAGCGGAAACACATAAAAAAGCATGGATACGAACAAAAAGCCAAATATCATAATGGCGAAGCGCAGGATGTGCAGAAGGAAATGACTTGGATAAATGAAGGCCAAATCAATATAAATGATCACTCCGATGAGCGCCAGTACAGCGCCGAGCAGATTTGAACGAAAAAATTCACCCTTGTATTCCTGCCAAAACGTTTTGAGCACCGGAACGTTGTCCTGCCCCTGGATCCACTTCCGCATGACAGCGAATAAAGCCGCGGTCGCGGGCATGATGCCAAACACACCGAGACCGAGCAACGTAAAAAACAGCCACAGCAAGTTTGTATACGCAAATCTCATGATCCATTCGCAAAAGCGCAGCATCCGTCCCAGTGAGCCATCATGTTCCATGGCGCCCCTCCTTTTTTTGCATTATACATTCTGCATCTGAAAAAGCTCTTTCATGCCGATCGGCTTCTTTTCGGCAACCGAGCGCCACATTCCCTCACCAACTGCGATGGAGTAGGCTCCAGCTTCAGCCCCGGCTAAAATATCATAGCGGCGCAGCGGGTCTTTCCCTAAAAAAAGATCCTCAAGCAAAAGCGGATCACCTCCGCCATGCCCCCCTTCATTTTTGACCACTTGTATCGTCTGCTTTGATTCAAAAAGCGGATAGTATTCAATTGTCTGCTCAGGAAAAGCAAACGGAATTCTGGAAGGTTCGTGAAATTCATTTGATTCAATACGCCCTTTTGTGCCGTTGATCGTCAGCCGGTAGCCTTCATACGGGGCCGAAAAAATAATCGAGTAGCTTAACAGTGCGCCGCCATCATATTTGACTGCCGCCACGTACGTATCCTCGATGTCAATTTCCTCGTCAAAAATACACGCGTCAGGCCTGTATGCAGTATATAAGCTGGACTGGTCTCCTGCTTCGAGATGATCATCCTTTATAGAGGCTTTAGAGGAACGGGGATGCCACCTTGAATAGTAGTGGCATTTTTCTTTGACCCGGCACGTCCCGCAAAAACGCCCGTCTTCTTCCGGCAAGGGGTTCCACTCACTGTCCGGCCCATAGTAATTCAAGGCGCCATAAGCAAATACCTCTTCCGGATTTTGCCCGAGCCACCAATTGACGAGATCAAAGTGATGTGTTGATTTATGGACAGAAAGACCCCCGGAAAACTGTCTCGACCTGTTCCAGCGTTTAAAATAGCTGGCGCCATGATACGTATCAATATACCAATTTAAATCAACGGAGGTGACCCTGCCTATTTTTCCGTCCAGAATCATTTCTTTTATTTTCCGATGAAACGGGCTGTAGCGATAGTTAAACGCGACGGTGACTTTTCCTTCGCTTTTGGCCTCCGCTTCAAGCACCCGATTCGCATCCTGCACTGTTGTCACCATTGGTTTTTCAGTAATTACATCTGTATTCCACTGAAGGCTTTTTACAATATATGTGACATGCGTATCGTCCCTGCCTGCCACAATGACGATATCAGGCTTTGACACGCGCATCATCTCGTCAAAAGCATCTTCGCTAAACTCGGGCACGTGGGCCAGCTCGGGAAATTTCTTCTTGCAAACAGCAAAACGTTTCGGATCGGCATCCAGCAATCCCGTAATCTCATAATGAGTTGAAAACCGCTCCAACAGCGGTTTGATAAACATACTGAATGCTCTGCTGCTCAATCCGCAAAAGACGATGTTCTTCAATATCCTCACCTCTATCGGGCTTCAGTTAGTTGAGAAATCAGCTGCAGCGCTTCCTCTGTTTTTTCAGCATACACAGGAATAAACGCCGCCATATTGCGATTCAATCGAAAAGAATAGCCGTTCAGCTGTTTTTTCCCTTTTTCGATCTGAAAGGCATAGATCGTTTTTTCTCCTGTTTTTTTATTAACAGTTGTATAAGGAGATGTTTTTTTAGGAGGCAATCCGTTTAACGGCTGAAAATTTTCCGGATCATCGTAAGCTTGAAACATGTCTTCAGGCACGATGAAAACATCTCCCTCATGGGCGGTAATTTCAGTCAGCAGTTTTTCTTGAAAAGCTGGAAAGATATCGACCTTCCCGGCATTCTGCTCGACGGCCTTTTTTATTTTTTCCTGTACGCCAGCCTGCATATCAGAAAAGAGGATGACATGCATTCCGTCCGGCCTGCTTGAGCATGATGCCAAAAAGAGCACTGAGACGATCACACACAAAGCCGTACGTATCCTTCTTGTCATTTCCCAGCTGACCTAAAAAGAGTCTCCAGCTCTGTCATAGCTAAAATAAACGCGCCGGCTCCGTGCAGATCGTTTGTGCTTCTTTCGCGGCTGACATAATAGTCATAGAAACCGGCTGACGTTCCGACACATATATCTTTGACGAGAAACGCGCCGTCTTCTGATGTTTCGGTTTTATGCTGAATCAAGCCTTGATACGCTTTTAGTAGTGTTGTTTCGTAAGCTCTGTCTAAATAGCCTTTATTGATTCCTTTTGCGATTGCGTACATGTACAGGCAGGATCCTGAGCTTTCCAGCCAGTTATCGGACCTGTCTCCCTTATCAACGATCTGATACCATAACCCCGTCTCTTTGTCTTGATAGCGGCAGATGCTTTCCATCATGTCCCGCAGCGTGTTTTTCCACACATGACGGTTTGGATGCTTCTTCGGAAGCTCTTCAATCATGTCAGCAAGAGACATGACGTACCAGCCGATGGAACGTGCCCAAAATTCCGGTGAACAGCCTGTCTCTTCATTGGCCCAAGGCATTTTTTTCGCTTCATCCCAGGCGTGATAAAAGAGTCCGGTTTTTGCATCCTTCGTATGCTTTCTCATCAATGACTCCTGCAGCACGACCTGATCAAACAGCTCCGGCTCCTGCTTCAGATTGGCATATTTCAGTGCAAACGGCCCCCCCATGTATAAGCCGTCAAGCCACATTTGGTATGGATAACCGTCTTTGTGCCAAAAACCGCCCTCAGACGTCCGGTTCAGTGTTCCATATAAGCCGCGCAGCCTTTTTGCCGCTTTGACATACCGTTCATCCTTCGTCTGCTCGTATAATGGAAAAAGAATGAGACCCGCTTGAATGGCGTCCAGTTCATCTCTTCTAAATAATAGATTGCCATAATCATCGATTAAGAGATCTGCATAGGCCTTCGCATACTCAAAATACCGCTTTTCCCCGGTTGCTTCCCACAGCCGCAATACACCGCATAAGAAAACACCCTGATGGTAGTGCCAGCGGTTTGCAGGAGGCAGCTCCTCGACTGTGTACGTATTCATAATGGTTTTTGCCAATGCCTCCGCGTACGTAAGAGGTGATTTTACAGCGATTGATTGATCCATTGATCCCATCCCTTTCCTAATAAATTCCTTCCTCGCCAAATTTCTTCGCCAAACGATTCGCAAGCATGACCAAAATCAGCCCGACCGCCGCTTTAAATACACCGACTGCTGTACTGTAGCTGAATTGTCCCTGTTTCAGCCCTGCAGTATAAACGTACGTATCAAAAATTTCCGCCACTTCCCTGTTTGTCGCATTTAGCAGCAAATACACATGCTCGAAGCCAAGCTCCAGCGTGTCTCCGATTTTCAAAATCAGCAAAACGACGATAACGCTTTTAATGGCGGGCAGCGTAATATGCCACATTTGCCGCAGCCGTCCCGCTCCGTCCATTTTCGCCGCTTCATACAGCTGGGGGTCAACCGCTGTAATGGCCGCCAGATAAATGATCGTCGACCAGCCCGCTTCCCTCCAGATAACCTGCAGAATATACAGGGGCCGGAACCATTCTTCGTTCAGCAGAAAATTGATTTTTTCACCGCCAAAAAACACAATCAGTTCATTAATCAAGCCTCCGTCTACCGTTAAAAGCACAAACGAAAGCGATACAACAATGACCCAAGACATAAAATGCGGGATATAAATCAGCGTCTGAACAAATTTTTTAAAGAGAGCAATCCGCACTTCGTTCAATAGAAGCGCCAGCAGTATCGGCACCGGGAAAAATATGGCCAGGTTCAAAGCAAATAACACGAGCGTGTTTTTTAACAAGAGAAAAAATGTAGGCTCAGTAAACAGCCTGATAAAATGCTTCAGCCCCACCCACTCACTGCCCAAAATGCCGAGGAACGGCTGATAATCCTGAAACGCAATCACAATTCCCCACATCGGGACATACTTAAAAAGCAAAAAATAAATACACCCCGGCAAAATCATCAAGTACAAATATTTTTGCTGAATCAGCTTACTTAGTAAGCGCTTTCTTTTTTCTTTTTTAAAAATGACTGTATCAACAGCCGGCGCTTGCGCTGCTGCTGTTTTCATTTTTTCCTAGCCTCCTTTCACGGGTTCTTGCATTCACTGTAGCGCAGAGGAAAAAGTCCGTCTACAATCATATGATCACATCCTGTTTTATCCCTTTATAATCAAGGGTTCAGCCGGTCCACCTGAAAAAAAGACACCGATATTAGAAAATGATTATTGACAATATCTATCAATCTTTGGATTAATTGTATTAAGGTGAAGTGGATGTTATGAAATGGGGGGTTTTATGAAAAGAAGCCAATACAAGTTTTACTACAAACTGATCACGTTTTTCTGCCTGCTCAGCACCATTCCGGTTATTTTGGTCGGATTGTTTTCGTACGAGCACTCTCAGAAAACGGCTATTTCCAACGTTTCGGAGGAAAAATTCGACACACTCCAGCAGACCCAGCAAAGCATCGAGCATATATTGAAAACCGTCGATCACTCTTTAACCCACTATGTGAGTTCGCCGCCTCTCCTTCGCACATTGTCCGAGCCTTTGCACTCAGACCAATTTCAAATCTATAACCAAGTGAACCAAGAGCTCAATTATCTGCAAAGCTTTGATACCGATCTGTCCAACATGACGTTAGTCAGTTATACGAAAAAATGGTACATGAACAATTCCGGTTTGTACCGTTTGAATACAGACACTCTTCATGAAGCAGCCTCAGCGTACACGAAACACAAAGCGAGCCGCTCCTATTGGACGCTTGAGGAAAACAATCATTTGATTTCAACCAAAGAAGGCACAGCAGAAAACTGCCGCTACAATATCAATTTAATTAAGCAGCTTCCTTTGAACAGCACAAATACAAAAGGATTGGCCGCCGCAAGCATTCCGAGCTGTTCGCTTGTCAAAAATATGCCTGGCTATTCAAACGCCAACAACCTGTTTATCATCGATGAAAAAGGCCGCATCATCCTTCATAACAATATGTCTGACGTTGGTGAATCTCTTCATAACGACGGCTTTGTCCAAAAAGTGCTGGCGCAAAACGCCAATAGCGGACAGTTTGAAACAGTGATTGACCGGATTCATTATAAAGTCACCTATCAAAAATCTGACTATAATACATGGACTTATTTTTCTCTCGTTTCCCTGCCTGAGCTAAAAAAAGAAGCCAAATCAATCGGCTGGATCACTTTTGCAGTATGCCTTATTTTGTTAACGCTTTCATTATTGTTCTCTTGGCTGGGCTCCCGCCATTTTTACAAGCCGATCAGGGTGCTTTACGAATCATTCGCAAGACATGGAGCCATACAAGAGAAGCAACAGCCTCCTCAGAATGAATTTGAGTTAATTGAACAGAGCTTTAAGCAGCTGAAGGACCGAAATGACGACCTTGAGGAAACGATGAAGCAGCAGGCCACTCATCTGCAGCAATATTTTATGGTCAGGCTTATGCTTGGAAAACTGACGGATGAGGAGGTTGATAACCGCTTTAAAAGCCTCGGCTTAAAGCAAAATTGGCGGCACCTTGCCCTGCTTGTGCTCCAAATTGACACACTGAATCATACGCCTTATGAGAAAAAAGATATGGATCTGCTTTTGTTTGCCGTCAACAGCCTGATTGAGCGCAGCATCCCGACGGACAAACATCTTGCCCCCGCCGTAGTTGACAAACAGCAGGCGACGATTTTGATCAACCAAAGCGGGACAAAAGAAGAATTCATAGCTGAGCTGAATGAGACTGCAAGGATGATTCAGGAAAAAGCGGAAGCTGAGCTGCAGCTGTCTGTCAGCATCGGCATCAGCCAGCCGTTTGATGTGCTGACAAAAGCGAAAACAGCCTATGCGGAAGGCTCAGAAGCGTTGAAATACCGGCTTAAAGCGGAAAACAAGTCGATCATCTTTTACGAAGACCTTGACCAGAAAAAAACCTTCAAAACCCATTTTCCAAAGCAGCTTCAGCATGAGCTGTTCGATGCCGTTAAAGCAGGAGACAAGGAGAAAGCGGATAAATGCCTGCACGCGATTTTGCAAGCCATCTTCACCCAGAACACCAACCCGTATCAATTTCAAATCGCCATCGCCCGTTTTTTGAACCATGTGATTGAGCTGATGCATGTGCTCGGGATCGAATTGTTTGAGCTTGAAGAAAACAAAATGCTGTATGACCAAATTTTTGAGCTGAAAACGTTCGAGGATACCGAAAACTGGCTAAAGAATGAGTTTATTGATCCGATGACAGACAAAGTGAACGCCCGCGCGGATGCCCAGTACAAAAATATTTCCGACAACATCATTCATATCATCCATCATGAGTTTGAATCCGAATTGACACTGGACGAAATCGCACGCAGACTGCATTACAACCCAAATTATTTAAGCAGCATTTTCAAAAAAGAAATGGGAATTTCATTCAGCGAGTATGTCTCAAGCTACCGACACCATATGGCGAAAAGCTGGCTTGCCGAAACCGACATGGCGGTCAAGGACATTGCCGAAAAGCTGAAATATAAAAACTCGCAAAATTTTATCAGATCATTTAAAAAGCTGGAAGGGATTACACCGGGAAACTACCGCCAGCAAAAAAGAAGCATGTAAAAAACCCAAAACCGCTTGCGCGTTTTGGGTTTTTCCAACATTATTTTGTTTGTTTAAATGCTTCTTCGTATTCCTGAATAATTTGTTTTCCTCCGCTTGACTCCCATTTTTCCACTTCTTTATCGAACTGGCTTTCTGTGATGTCTCCAATCATATATTTATAAGTCGCATCGTCAATGATTTTCTTCAGTTCATCCCCCCGTTCCGACTCCGATGCGGAATAAAGGCTTTCAGCCGGGTTTGAGACGATAATCTTTTTATTGTCCTCGGTCAGCTCCTCGTACGCCGTCCGAAGCGGATCTCCAGTGTTTTTTAAGTAGGCTTTATCAATGGCAATTAAAGCGGACAGCGGCTGAATATCAGTCTGCCAGTCTTTTACCTGGCTTTCTTTGCGTGTGAACGTTTTGTCCTCACCTTTGTTGTAATGAACGCCGTCAATGCCATAAGTCATCAGGCTATAGACATCTTCTTCGGCAATTCGGTCAAAAAAAGCCAAGATCCGTTTAAGCTCAGCTTCCGTTTTCACACTCGTTTTCGGGAAAGCAAACACGCCGTTATGGCCTCCTGATGCCCATACCCGCTCTTTCCCATCTGGGCCTTTTATGCGGTTGACGATCTCGAGCTTCATCGATTTATCAGAAGCATGGTCGCGCAGATTGACCGCATCTACCATATTGCCAATATAAATTCCGGCTTTTCCTTGCGAAAACAGCTCCTGCTGCTGGGTTTTGCTTGTGACGGGAAAATCCTTATTCATATACCCGTTATCACGCAGCTTTTTCATATAGTTCATCGTGTCTTTGTATTCCTGTGTCATGAAATCAGGCGTGAATTTGCCGCCCGATTCCTTCCAATCTGTCGGCATGCCTTCATACGAGCCAATCGTTTTAAACGCACCGTAAATCAAGTCATTACGGTCTGTCAGCCCGATCGTATTATCTTCCCCATCCTTGTCCGGGTCGTCCTCCGTAAATGCTTTGGCCACTTCATAAAGTTCATCCAACGTTTTCGGGGTTTTCAAATTTAAATTGTCCAGCCAGTCCTTCCGAATGACGATCCCCTGTCTGGAAAGCGGGCGCTCTCTGTATATCCCGTAGAGCTTGCCGTCAATTGTCACATTTTTATTAATGAGTTTGTTCATTTTGTTTAAGTTGGGATAATCCTTGATATAATCGCCGATTTCCCAAAACATTCCTGACCGGAAGGCATTCATGACTGACGAATTTTTAATATCCTGGATGGTCACGATTTGCGGAAGATTGCCGGCTGCAAGCGCTGCATTCAGCCTGTCTTCTTTCACCGCGTCTGGAACCCAGGTGATGTCGAGTTCTGTATTTGTCAGCTTTTCAATTTCTTTAATCGCCCTGTCTTTCGGCGGCTGCTGGTGATACAAAATCGCCATCCAAGATAGCTTTACCTTTGAATCCGGGCCAGCTTTGCCTTCAGCCGAAGACTGATCAGCCCCTTTACAGCCCGCCAGCACTCCGCCGAGTACTAGTACAAGCACAATCAAAAGCACCCTCCATTTGTTTCCCATCGTACCCCTCCGTTTCATATTTCTTTATCCTTTGACAGATCCCAGCAAAGCTCCTTTTGCAAAATGCTTTTGTATAAACGGATAGACAAGCAGAACCGGGATGGTCGCCACCACTATGACCGCCATTTTAATGGTTTGCTCAGGCGGCGGGCTGCCCGACCCCATTTCAGACATATCCCCCTGCATACCGCTTGATACAATGACGATTTGGCGCAGGAGCACCTGAATCGGCCATTTTGCTGAATCATTTAAGTACAAGATCGCTGTCATATACGTGTTCCAATACGTGACCGCATAAAATAGTGAAATCGTTGCGATCGCAGGAAGAGACAGCGGCAGCACAATTTTAAAGAATATGCCCAGGTCATTGCACCCGTCAATTTTCGCGGACTCTTCCAAGCTTGACGGGATATTTTGAAAGAAGTTTTTCAGAATGATCAGGTTAAAGGCATTAATGGCAGTCGGCAAAATAAGCGCCCAGTAAGAATCGAGCAATCCAAGCGATTTGACCACAAGGAAAGTCGGAATCATGCCGCCGCTAAACAGCATCGTAAATACGACGAGAAACATGAGCGGCTGCCGGCCGATTAAATCACGGCGGGATAACCCGTAAGCCATCAGTGATGAAAGAAACATGCTGACCGCAGTGCCTATCACTGTCACAAACACAGAAACAAGCAAACTCTTATAAATAATATCTGTTGAAAAAATGTAGCGATAAGCATCTAGCGAAAAAGTGGTCGGTATTAAAATAAATGTTTTCGACACGACTTCTTCTACTGTGGCAAAGGATGCTGCGATGACATGAATGAACGGAAGTACGCATATTAAAGCGAACATCAGCAAGAAACCATAAATCAACATATCAAACAGACGGTTTTTCAGTGAATGTGCGATAGCTCCCACCTCTCTTTGTAAGCGTTATCATATTTTTGAAAACCGAGCTCAGCATGTGACGATATCGTGTCTAAAATGTAGCAAATCTGTGATTGCCATGTCTATAATCATTTGAACAGAGTCCCCGGCCGGGCGGGGGCTTCCGCGAATTGAGACCGATAACAAAAGAAAAAGAGCATAATCTTAGAAAATGATTATGCTCCGTTCTCCTCCCCGTTCAGAAGTTCGGCCGTATTGATTTGTGGCGAAAACCCAAGTTCATTCACGGCAGATTCAATGGACCATGGCCGGCCCGGATTATCAGAGACGGCGTAATAAGTGCCGTACCGGATATTGGTCTCAATAGCGGCTTTGAAAATCGACAGCAGATCGGGGTGAGAAAGCAGTGTCTTTTTCGTCCGTTCTTTTTCATGCAGCGTATCCATTTCATCAGTCACGACTGTTCCGATTCGAAGGTTGATTACTGATAGCTTATTTTCCAAATAAAACAAATGGCCGATCTGTTCAGAGGTCAGCTTTAATACACCGTACAAGTTTTTTGACAGCGGATAATCGCTTGTTGTGATTTCCCGTCCTAAGAGCGAGCGCCCGTCTTTTTCGTATACATCTGTGACATGATTGCTGCTGGCGAACACGAGCTTTTGAATGCCGATCTCCGCTGCCGCACGGCACAGATAATAGCTTGCCCTATAGAAAACATCCGTCATTTTTTCAAACTCAGCGATGTCCATAATATCGTATTTGATTTTAACAGCGAGTAAATTCAAGATGGCATCCGTATCTTTTGGAATCTTCTTCAACAGCTCCTCATAATTTGCCGCGTCAGCCTGAATGGAAGAGGCTTTACCATCGAAATGATCTTTATCAAGCACAGTCACTTCATAGTCTGAAATCAGCCCTTCAGCAAGCAGTCTCCCAATCACACCATTTCCGCCGGCGATCAGCACTTTTTTCACTATGTTCACTCCCCTTTTTTATAGATTGCCCATTTTCGGCGGGGCTGACACTTTTTTGGCACTCACATTCTTAGGCTTATTCAAAAGTCACCGGCAGCTCCTCAAGCGCCCGAAATCCAAAAAGCGGCCGATACCGCCATTCAAAATCCGCAAGATTAAGGCTGGGCATTCGCTGCAGAAGGGTGTTAATCGCAATTTGCGCTTCTAATCGTGCCAGCGAGGACCCTAAGCAAACATGATGGCCATGCCCGAATGAAAGGTGCGGATTAGGACTTCTCGTAATATCGAAGACATCGGGGTTCGTGAATATGCTAGGGTCTCGATTAGCCGCTCCTAACAAAAGATAGACTTGCTCTCCTTGACGGATCGTCACCCCGCAGATGTCAATATCCTCTGACGCAACTCTGGCTGTCATTTGCGTGGGGCTTTCATAGCGTAAACATTCCTCGACTGCGGTACCAATAAGATCTGGATTTTCTCTCAGTTTCAAAAGCTGTTCTGGATGCTGCAGCAGACAAAGGACTGAATTGCTGATGAGATTAACCGTTGTCTCATGTCCGGCGATCGCCAGCAATATGCACGTAGATGCCGCCTCCTCTTCCGTCAGCTTATCATTTTCTTTCCCCTTCAAGAGCATGCTGATCATATCCTGTTGAGGGTGGCGTTTTCGCTTTTGAATCAGCTCTTTGAAATATGCCATAGCCTGCACAGCCATATGATTGCCCTCTATTAATGCCTTTCTTGACCGGGTAAAATCAATCGTTTGAATGAGACTCGCAGCCCACTCCTTTAATTGCTCCCTATCTTCCTCCGGTACACCTATAATGTTAGCTATGACAAAGCTTGCTAAAGGAAAAGCAAAGTCCGAAATGACCTCCATCTTTTTTTTACCTTGCACTTGATCAAGCAAATGATGGACAGTTTCAATGATATACGGCTGATAACTCTCTGTCGCTCTCGGCGTAAACGCTCCGCTGGCAAGCGTCCGCAATCGTCTATGATCAGGCTGGTTCTGAAACAACATCATTTGATTTTGCACATGTGAAAGGTCCTGATATTTGGTTGAGCTCTCAGGCAGCGGGGTGCGGACTTTGAATCTCGCATCTTTCAAAATAGCAGCCGTTTCTTCATATCCTGTGACATACCAGCCCGGATATTTTAAGAAACTCCCTTTATAGATAGGATGAACAGCTCGCAATGTGTCGTAAAAAGAATATGGGTTTTTCAAAAACTCAGAAGATGCAGTTGACGATGCAATTGTCACGTGATTTTCTCCTTTCTGTTCAAAAATAAAAGCAATCGACATCATACCGATTGCTTTTATTGATTCTTTCAGCTTTTCGCACTTAAACTGGCCTTCATTTCTTCGACTGATTCAACTTCAAAGCCTAAATCACTCAGCATTTTATGATCCTCCGTCTCCTCTTGCCCGGCAGTTGTTAAGTAATCTCCGACAAAAATGGAGTTTGCGGCGTAAAGCCCTAATGGCTGCAACGAGCGGAGATTGACCTCTCTTCCCCCGGAAATGCGAATTTCTTTTGATGGATTGATAAAACGGAACAGCGCCAGCACTTTTAAACAATACAGCGGGTTTAATTCGTTGACGCCTTCTAACGGCGTGCCATCAATTGCATGCAAAAAATTCACAGGAATGGAATCCGCGTCAAGAGCCTTCAAGCTTTTGGCGATGTCAATGACATCCTGTTTCGTCTCCTTCATCCCGATAATGGCGCCTGAACACGGAGACAGCCCCGATTCTTTTGCGATTTCAACCGTACTGACTCTGTCATCGTATGTATGTGAGGTCGTGATGTTTGAATGGTTTCTCTGTGACGTATTCAAATTATGATTATAGCGGTCTACTCCGGCATCTTTGAGCCGCTTCGCCTGCTCTGGCTTCAACAGTCCGAGACACGCACAAATCTTCAGTCCATACGTCTCTTTAATTTCCTGAACCGCATCTACGACCTGATCCACTTCTCTGTTAGACGGCCCTCTGCCGCTTGCCACGATACAATATGTGCCGATATTCAGATCGTGCGCCCGCTTCGCGCCTTCAAGCAGCGTTTCCTTATTCACCATCCGGTAAGACTCAATCGGCGCTTTCGAAATCGCAGACTGTGAACAATAGCCGCAGTTTTCCGGGCAGAGCCCGGATTTCGCATTCATAATCATATTGAGCTTTACTTTTTTTCCATAAAAGTGTTTTCTGATGTGAAAAGCTCCATGCATTAATAGCAAAATATCTTCATCAGGACAATGTAATATTGAAAGCGCCTCTTCGTCAGTCACTTCTGCTCCAGCCAGCACCCGGTCTGCGAGTTCCATCCATTGATTCATTCTCATACCCCCACTTGATTCATCAGTAATGATAGATTGATATGGTCTTTTACCATATGTAGAACCGTTTCTTTCGTAACGTTGGCAAGCTTTGGCGTAACCCCTAAAACCGGCACACCGCATAAGCGTTCAATCATCTCAGGATTGGTTTTTTCATCTTCATCAGGAGAGTCACTGATTCCATTGATGATAATTCCGGCGATTGGAAGCCCCATGCTTTCTGCATATTTGACAGTTAAAAAGGTATGATTAATGGTTCCAAGGTGAGGACGTGCCACAATAATCATGGGAAGCTGCAACGCTTTTATGACATGACTGACCAAATAATCCTCTCCCAATGGCACAGAAATACCGCCCGCACCTTCTACAATAAAGCATTCATGTTTTTCTCTAATCCGTCCCCAATGGCTTAAAACCTCTTCCATGGTGACAGTCTTTCCCTCAAGTTTCCCTGCAACGTATGGTGCAAGCGGCGCTTTGAAGGCAAAAGGCGTAATGTCTTCATGAGAAAGACCGGTCTGCGACATGTCTTTCAGCAGACTTGTATCACTATCTGGATGATGACGCGATATCCCGCTTAAAAATGGTTTATACACCCCGACATCTTTGTTATGTTCTCGCAATAAAGCGGCGATTCCGCTGGATATAACCGTTTTCCCCACTTCTGTATCTGTTCCT
Organism: Bacillus sp. SG20033; assembly: GCF_044570195.1. Classification (NCBI taxonomy): domain Bacteria; kingdom Bacillati; phylum Bacillota; class Bacilli; order Caryophanales; family Bacillaceae; genus Bacillus; species Bacillus sp. SG20033. Next base: position 3,147,998 of record NZ_CP172606.1, read on the forward strand.
GTCACAAAAAAACCCCTCAAATGATGTGCAGCTCCTTTCCGATTGAATGAAATGTTTGCAGCAAATGATCAATATCACCCGTACTGTGATCCGACGTGATTGTGATTCGAATCCGGCTTTCACCTGGCGCAACGGTCGGCGGCCGAATGGCAGGAGCATAAATGCCCTTGCCCTGCAGTTTTTCAGCAAATAGGACCGTTTTATGGGCATCGCCAATGACTACAGGAATAATCGGTGTGTGATCTCCTTTCACGACATAACCCATATTCTTCAGACTGGTTCTGATCATACTGATATAAGAAAATAAAAGCTGTCGTTTTTCCCTGCTGGCTTCAATGATGTTGAAAGCCTCGTGAGCAGCCGCACAGCTGGCTGGCGGAATAGCGGTTTGAAAGATAAATGTTCTGGCATGGTTCAGCAAAAAGTCGATGAAGACCGCTGATCCTGCCGCAAAACCTCCTTCCGCGCCAACAGCCTTGCTTAAGGTGCCGATCACAATGTCAGGACAAACACCAAAGTATTCACTCGTTCCTCGTCCCGAATCACCCAAAACTCCTGTTGCATGGGCGTCATCAACGACCACGAAGGCATGATAGCGTTTCGCAAGTGAGATGATCTGATCAAGAGGGGCGATTGTGCCATCCATGCTGAATACCCCGTCTGTTACGATAAAACGGCGCTGATAACGCTGTGTTTCATTCAGCTTGTTTTCAAGATCATTCATATCAATATGCCGATAAACAACTGTATCAGCCTTAGAAAGTCGGCAGCCGTCGATAATACTTGCATGATTGAGCTGGTCACTTAAAATGACATCTTCCTTTTCTGGCAAGGATGAAAGGACACCGACATTGGCCAAGTAACCGCTCGAAAACAGCAGGGCCGCTTCTGTCCGCTTAAAGCTGGCAATCTTCTTTTCTAGCTTTTCATGCCAGACCGAATTGCCTGTCGTTAAACGTGAACCGCTGCTTCCTGTCCCAAATTGCTGCAATGCTGTTTGGGCTGCATCGATCAAGCGTCTATGGCTTGCGAGCCCTAAATAGTTGTTTGAAGACCAGACGGTTTGATTCTTGCCATCAATGTTCCTCTCTGGAACCGGTGCCCCATTCATTGACCGCAGGTTACGGTGTACGCCCGCTTCCTTTACTCTGTCTAACCGCTCGTTTAACCAAGAATCAATCTTCAAGGCTCGTAACCTCGTGGATCGCTTGTTTCATAATGGCCACCATTTCCGTGAGCTCTTCAGCAGTACTGGCGAGAGGAGGCAGAAATGCAATCACGTCCCCAAGCGGCCTTGTCAGCATTCCAAGCTCTCTCATTTTTAAGGAAACTTTGTATCCAATCCGCCGATCAGCCGGGTAAGGTTCTTTGGTTTCCTTTGACCGGACAAGCTCTGCACCGCACATAAAGCCAAGCTGCCGAATATCCCCAATATGAGGAAGAGCGTGCAGATCTTGAAGAAGAAAATGGAGCTTTTTACTTTTTTCCGCTACTTGTTCCACAATGTTTTCAGATTCAAATAATGCCAGATTTTCAAGCGCAACCGCACAGCCAAGCTGATTGCCTGTATAGGAATGGCCATGGAAAAAGGTTTTTAGGTTTTCATAATCATCATAGAATGCCTTATAGATGTCTTCAGTGGCAAACGTAACGGCAATTGGCAAATAGCCTCCTGTAATGCCTTTACCGGCAGCCATCAGATCAGGCTGGACATTCTCGTGCTCGCACGCAAACATTTTTCCTGTACGGCCAAAGCCTGTAGCGACTTCATCAACGATCATTAAGACATCGTATGTTGTACATAGCTCGCGCACGCCTGCCAAATATCCTTCCGGCATCACGATCATACCGGACGCGCCTTGTACCATTGATTCAATGGAAAGCGCGGCAATTTCCTCATGATGTTCCTCAAGCAGCTGTTCAAGCTCTCGGAGGCACTGATCACGGCACTCATCAGGATCACCGCTTTCAGAGCGATACACATAAGGAATCGGTGCCTTGTAACTCTCGAACATCAACGGGCCGTATACGTGGTGAAAAAGCTCAATTGAACCGACACTGACGGCGCCAATCGTATCACCGTGATACCCGTTTTTCATTGCGATAAATTTTTGTTTCTCGGGCTTCCCGATGTTCTTCCAATACTGAAACGCCATTTTTAGGGCTATTTCCATCGCCTCTGCGCCGCTGTCTGAATAAAAGACCCGCGTGAGCTTTTTTGGGCTGATGTCGATTAATGTTTCGGCAAGCTGGGTTGCTGGAACATTGGTCATGCCCAATAACGTGGAGTGCGCAATTTTTCCGAGCTGTTTTTTTATGGCATTATCTAGTTCTTTTTTGCGGTGTCCGTGGACATTAAGCCAAACTGATGAAAAACCGTCATAGTATTCCTTGCCATTTATGTCTTTGACTTTGATTCCAGTCCCGCTTTCGATGATTAAGGGGTTTTCATCATAATCTTTCATTTGGGTAAATGGCAGCCAGAGGTGCTTTTTACTTTTTTCTATCAAATCATGAGTCATGGTCTTCCTCCCACTCGATTAAAATAGGCTGCTTCTCCAGATCATGTATGTACGTGTTTACATCATTGGATCCATCAATAAAAAAGACTCGGCAGCCCTCTTCAGTCCCGTATTCTTTCATTGCTGTAATACGCTGATAGCCCATTTTCTTACCCGCAACATAGCCTGTTATGTAATCCGGATCGTCCGACCAGCATAATTCTGCAACGGCTGCCGGGTGCCAGCTTACCTTTGAAGCGAGCGCAAGGGCCTCTTTTATTCTTGAATGAGCTGGCACGTGACTGTGAAGCGCCCATTTTTCAAAATTAGCGTCCGGCCAATCCATTCTGGAGACCCGCACCCCTTTTTCTTTTGTTTGATCCATTCGCTTTCCTGTATGAATATCAAACAACACCGCACCCCTGACATCTGACCATTCAGGGATTTGTTCATATGCTTTTTCAATCACGTCTCGTGAAACGCCTTCTTTTTCCAATAACAATCGGGCCAGCTTTTGCCCTTCTTCCGGGCAGCTCACTTCATTCGTATGCACAGGCAATGGCTGAATGGTTTTTATCGATTCATATACCTCTTCAAATTGAATTTGCATAAAATCAGGTTTTCCTCTTGAATGGGATAACCCTTTTTCTAATAAAGCATTGACTGTATGCTTCATCTCATGGAAAGGAATAAGCCGTTCTCCGCCGGATATATGCTTTCCGCCGTCTTCATGAGATCCATTCATAGAAGCCCTCATTCTGACACTATAAAAAGTTTCTTCTTGCATCATTTCTCGCCCTTTCACTGATAACTGAAGAACGTGCAGTGCTTCTCATTCTAATTGTTAACCAATTATATTTTAAGGTTAACAATTAGAATATATTATTCTCTCCTGTTTCTGTCAATAGAAGAAAGCATCGATTTATGGCAGTTGGTTAAAAGGAAACAAAAAGACCGTTTTCACATAAAACGGTCTTTTTCGATTTCTTTTAACAGTCACAGCCACTTTTGCAAAAACCGGACAGCTTCATGCCTCATAACTGCTGTTTCGAAATGTCCCGAAGCAGAACGGACCACTCGGTAGCAATCAGCAGCTCCCTGTCCAGCATAGACAGCTGTCAATTCTTTTTCGATTTTGTCCACGCCCTCAGCCGGCGTTAACCGGTCGTGTACACCAACAAGACTAAGGTGCGGGCGCGGCGCGATCAGGCTTTGGATCTCCGATGCGGAAAAATGCTTTGCAAGCGATGGGACGTAATAATAAAAGCCGTGCCTGTCAAGATTCTGTGTTTTGATCAGCACGTGATGATCCACCTGGCTGCACAAATCCACACACACCTTAATCCGGTCATCGAGCGCCGCTGTCCACCACGCCAGCAAACCTCCCATAGACATGCCGATGGTTCCGATCCTGTCAGGCTGAACATCAGAACGTGACTGCATATAGTCCAACGCACTTAAACTGTCATAAATCATCATCCCCCACATCACTTTTCCGGTGAGAAGCATTTCTTTAAATATCTCGCTTTCCGCTTTTCCCCGCCGATCTCCAAATCCCCAATGATCAATCGCAAGAACGCCGTATCCGAGTGAAGTAAGCTCATCAGAAAAAGAAGGCGTTTTCAAATAATCCGCTCCCTCAATCAGCTCACTTTTTCCCCTATCATACTGGCCCCCATGCGAATGCTGAAACAATACGGCTGGGCACGGTCCTTCTGTTTTCTTCGGCTTCACAAAATAAGCGGGCACCTTTTCATGTCCATTTAAATCGAGCAGGAGCGTTTCAACAATATTTTCTTCTCTTTCTTCAATACGTAATGTCTCAACACTGATTGGCCTCCGATCAGGCAAATCTCCAAGCAATCGAAACAGTTGCTTTCTTCTTTCGGCTCTCATCCCATCACCCTTCCTTATTCGCTTACTTCACATTTACGAGACAGATCTGGGTTCCCCTTTATTTTTCCAACATAAATCACATCATTTACTAAATATTTAGTAAATATAACGAAATATTCCGAAAACAATTATTGTAACCGCTTACTTTTATATGATAGTATCAATTTATCAAAAACAGATGAGTTAATATTTTACTAAATAGATGAGAGGGATACCCATGGTTCGTATTAAAGATATCGCCTTGAAAGCTAAAGTTTCCAGCGCAACTGTGTCCAGAATTTTAAATGAAGATGAGTCGCTTTCTGTTGCGGGCGAAACGAGACAAAGAGTCATCAACATCGCTGAAGAGCTTGGTTATCAAACCGTTGCCAAACGCCGAAAATCCCGCGGGCAAAAACAGCGGGCTCAGCCGCTGATCGGTGTGTTGAGCTGTCTGTCCCCTGATCAGGAAAGGCAGGACCCTTATTTTTCTTCCATTCGGAAAGGGATTGAAAAGGAATGCTTTGAACAGGAAATTTTCATTACAAATTCGATTCATCTCGGCTCCTTTCAGGAACATATCTTTCGGGAATTGGATGGTGTCATTGTCATCGGCCGTGTTCATGATGAAGCGGTTAAGCATATCAGCGGGAGGCTGGAGCATGCCGTATTTATCAATCATTCACCAGATCCGCAAGCATACGATTCGATTGGAATCGATTTTGAATCGGCTTCACGCCAGGCGATTGATCACCTTTTCGACTTAGGCTACAAACGGTTAGGCTACATTGGCGGACAAGAAAAAGAGCATACGCTGAAGGACGGCCAAAGCATTCGCAGAACGATTGAAGACAAACGCCTGACCGCTTTTTTGGAGTCAGCCGCCCCCCAGCCTGAGCATGTGCTGATCGGAGAATACAGCATGCGTGAGGGCTATCGCCTGATGAAGAAAGCAATCGATCAAGGCCATCTGCCGGAAGCATTCTTTATTGCCAGCGATTCTATGGCGATCGGCGCATTAAAAGCGCTGCAGGAAGCCGGACTGCAAGTGCCGCGGGATACCGCAATCGTCAGCTTTAACGGCATTGAGGAAGCTGAATTTGCCAGCACGCCTTTAACGACGGTGAAGGTATACACAGAGGAAATGGGCCGGACAGGCGTAAAACTGCTGCTTGACCGTCTCAATGGCCGAACGCTTCCTCACCATGTCACCCTGCCTACAACATTAATCGTAAGACAAAGCTGCGGATGTACAGCAAAGGAGGTGACATAAGCAAAGATTCATCACGATGATAAGGAGGAAAAGATGAAACACACTTTTGTTTTATTTCTCTCTCTTATTCTGCTTGTTCTGCCCGGGTGTTCAGCAGAGAAAAGCTCAGCAGATACCGCAAAAAAGACGTTAACCATTTATTCTACAATGTCAACCGACAGTGAAAGAGATACGTTCAGAAAACTAGCGGCAGCATTCGAAAAGGAACACAGTGACATTCATGTCAGCCTTCATTTCCCAGGCAATGACTATGAAAATATGATGCGTGTCAGAATGGCGGCCAATGATTTGCCAGATCTATTCGATACACATGGCTGGGGGAAAATCAGGTACGGAGAATATACAGCAGATCTCCGGGATATGGAATGGACTCAAGATCTTGATCCCAATTTAAACAGCATCCTCAAAAATAAAAGCGGAAAGGTGTATGCCTATCCGATCAATCAGGCAAAAGACGGGCTGGCGTATAATCGCAATATTTTAGACCGTTACGGCATTTCTCCGCCGGAAACCATGGATGACTTTATCAAAGCACTGAGAACGATTAAAGAAAAGAGCAAGGGAAGCATTGTTCCCTTCTGGTTTGCCGGATATGACAAAAGCTCATTCGCTCAATATTACGACCAATTCGCTACACCTCTTCTCATCACAGACCCTGCCCATAATGAAAAAAAACAGCTCATCAACGGCACTTTTCAATGGAGTAAATTCACTTATTTATCAGAAATCCTCAAACAAATGCAGAAAGAAAAATTGATTAACATCGACGCCGTCACGGCAAAAAAATCACAGCTCATTGAATTAATGGCCCAAAACAAAATCGCCTTTACAATGCAAGGCGGCACACTCGGCCAAGACGTTGCCCAGATCAATCCGAACGTCAAGGTCGGAATTATCCCGACACCTGCCATCCATCCCGGTGATGACCCGATATGGATCGGCGGTGAACGCTACACGCTTGCAGCATGGAAAGATTCGCCTCAATTAAAAGAGGCAAAAGAATTTATCGCATTTATGGCCCGCCCGGCCAATGCCAAACAAATGGCTGAAGCCACATCACTTCCTTCAGGGCTGACCAATGTGAAAGCTGATATTTTCTACGCAAACGATTATGAGCATTATCAAGATGTCAAAGTCGAGCCTTACTTCGACCGTTTATATTTGCCAAACGGAATGTGGGATGTCCTGGGCACGGTTGGGCAGGAGCTGGCGGCTGACATTTTGACGCCTCAAGACATTTCGCAGAAGCTGGGAAGAGAATATAAACGACTCCGGGAGCAATCGGAAACACAGGGAGCTGAAAACAATGAGTGAGATCGCAAGGGACGTTCATGTGAAACAGGTTAAGCCAAAAAAGCAGTCCTCACTTTGGTGGATGTACATTCCTGCTTTGCTCTCCGTTCTGGTCTTTATGATTTACCCGTTTGTGAAAGGCACATTGATTACCTTTACAAACTGGAACGGCTTTTCACAAGTTTACCAATGGGTTGGATTCGCGCAATATGAAAGGCTGTTTTCTGATCCTGACACTTGGCATATCTTAAAAAACACTCTGCTTTACGGGCTTGGCAGCACCTTTTTTCAAAATGTGGTCGGGCTTCTGTACGCTCTGCTCTTAAATCAAAGCATTAAAGCGAAAGCGGTAACAAGAACAATTGTGTATTTGCCGGTGATGATCAGCCCGCTCATTATGGGCTACATTTGGTACTTTTTCTTCTCCTATGACGGAGGCGCGCTCAACGATTTGCTCGGGGTCTTCGGCATCAGCCCTATTAATGCGCTCGCCAGTCCCTCGCTCAATCCATGGATCATTGTCATGATTAACACCTATCAATATGTCGGGATCGCTATGGTTGTCTACTTAGCCGGTCTGCAAAGCATTCCGAAAGACTACTATGAAGCGGCGCAAATGGATGGCGCGAAACAAGGCCAGCAGTTTTTTACCATCACGCTGCCGCTGTTAATGCCCTCCATTACCATTAATATGGTCATCAACATTATCGGAGGCTTAAAGCTGTTTGACGTCATCATTGCACTCACCGCTGGCGGCCCCGGAAATGCGTCACAATCCATGTCCACGTTTATGTATGATTTGTATTTCAAACGGCAGGATGCCGGCTATGCCGCAACGCAAGGCATATTTATGGCATTTGTCATTTTGATCATCAGCTTTTGCGCGCTTGCGTACTTTAAAAGAAAGGAGACGGAAATGTCATGAGAGCCGCCCGTACAAAAAGCATGCGGATCATTACGCTTCTTGCAGCCATTGTGGCCTGTGCGCATTTTATTCCTTTTTATATCCTGCTGACCACTTCATTGAAAGCAAAAGGAGACTACAGTTCGAAATGGATATTTCCAGCCGACATCTCCTTTCATAATTTTTCAGAGGCTTGGGAGCGCGCTTCGCTAGGTAACTCTTTTATAAACACCATGATCATCACAGGTTTTTCTGCCTTGTTATTAATTATATTCGGCTCACTTGCCGCCTACCCGCTTGCCCGGCGGGAAACGAAACTGAATAAAGCCGTTTTTGCCTTGCTGATTTCCATTATGATCATCCCTCCGTTAACGTCCATGGTTCCTTTGTACCGAATGGTCGTGGACGCCGGAATGGTCAATACACACGCAATCGCCATTTTCATCAATACAGCGGCTTACATGCCTTTAACCGTATTCTTATATTCAGGCTTTATCCGATCGACCATTCCAAAAGAGCTTGAAGAAGCCGCAAGAATTGACGGCGCAGGCATGCTGAAAATCTTTTTTACGATTGTGTTTCCTCTGCTGAAGCCGATCACTGCGACCATCTGTATTATTTCTTGTGTCTTTATTTGGAACGACTATCAATTTGCCATTTTCTTTTTACAAGATCAAAAGGTTCAGACATTAACAGTAGCCATGGCAGGTTTTTTTGGAGAAAACGCAAACAACCTGCATTTAGTTGCCGCAGCGGCACTTATGGCAATGCTGCCGATGGTTGTTCTGTTTTTGGCGCTGCAAAAATACTTTATTGCCGGCCTGTCTTCCGGAGCGGTAAAGGGTTAACATTAAAGGAGGAAGCAATATGAAAAAGATTACATTTATCGGTGCAGGGAGCACGATTTTCGCCAAAAATGTTTTGGGAGACTGCCTGTTAACAGAGGCACTGAATGGATTTGAGTTCGCGCTTTATGACATTGATCCCAAACGCCTGCAGGAATCCCAGCTCATGCTCGAAAATCTAAGAGACCGTTATAACCCAAGTGTGGCCATCAACAGCTATGATGACAGAAAACTCGCCTTGCAAAACGCAGGCTATGTCATCAATGCGATTCAGGTTGGAGGATACAAACCGAGCACAGTCATCGATTTCGAGATTCCTAAACGGTATGGGCTGCGCCAGACGATCGCCGATACAGTCGGCATCGGCGGGATATTCAGATCTCTCAGAACAATCCCGGTCTTATTTGATATCGCAAAAGATATGGAGGAAATGTGCCCTGACGCATGGTTCTTAAACTATACAAATCCAATGGCCACTCTTACAGGCGCCATGCTCCGCTATACCAATATCAAAACAATCGGGCTCTGCCACAGTGTTCAAGTGTGCACGAAGGATTTATTTAAAGCTCTCGGAATGGAGCATGACGGAATTGAGGAACGCATTGCGGGCATTAATCATATGGCTTGGCTTTTGGAAGTCAAAAAAGACGGCACAGATTTATATCCAGAAATCAAAAGGAGAGCGAAAGAAAAACAAAAAACAAAGCATCATGATATGGTGCGGTTTGAATTAATGGATAAGTTCGGCTATTATGTCACGGAATCGTCCGAACATAACGCAGAGTATCACCCATACTTTATTAAACGGAATTACCCTGAACTGATCAGCGAGCTGCAAATCCCGCTCGACGAATATCCGAGAAGGTGCGTCAAGCAAATTGAAAATTGGGAGAAAATGCGGGATGATATCGTCAATAATAAAAACCTTACGCACGAACGCTCAAAGGAATATGGTTCAAGAATTATAGAAGCAATGGAAACAAACGAACCATTCACCTTCGGAGGAAACGTCTTGAATACAGGGCTGATTCCCAACCTTCCTCCAAAAGCGGTTGTGGAAGTGACATGCGTCGCCGACAGAAAAAAAATTACACCGTGCTTCGCCGGAGAACTGCCTGAGCAGCTTGCAGCCTTAAACCGGACGAATATTAATACACAGCTGATGACAATCGAAGCGGCTGTCACACGAAAAAAAGAAGCGGTTTACCAAGCTGCAATGCTTGATCCGCATACAAGCGCGGAGCTTTCCTTGAAGGACATCATCTCCATGTGTGACGATTTATTTGCAGCACACGGCGATTGGCTTCCGGAATACAAATAAAAACTAGGGGACCGCTCTCCCCTAGTTTTTTGGTTTTGTTTCGCCTTCCCAGGCCATCATGCCGCCTTCAACATTGACTGTTTTAAAGCCTTGCTCATCCAGGTACTTGCAGACGTTCATGCTGCGCATTCCTGAGCGGCAGATAAATACGTACTCTTTGTCTTTATCAAGGGTTTCCATTTTTTCAGGAATATCCCCCATGCGAATATGAACGGCTTGCGGGATCATGCCTTCCGCTACCTCTTCATCTTCTCTGACATCAATTAAATATAATTCTTCGTCCGCCTCAATTTTTTCTTTCAAAGCGGCTGTGCTGATTTCTTTTATTTCCAAAGAAAACACTCCTATTCACAGTGATCATGTTCAGTATATCAAAGTCAGCTGAACGATTGCTATTCTGAGACTGATGAAAAAAATCCCCTTTTGGCAAAGGGGATTTTTTCTAGGCTTAGTTTGCCACAATATTGACAAGCTTGCCAGGCACCGCGATGATTTTCCGAATCGTTTTGCCTTCAAGCTGCTCTTTTACCTTTTCATCTGCTTGAGCAAGCTGTTCCAGCTGTTCTTTCGTTGCATCGGCAGGAACCTGTAATTTCGCTTTTACTTTTCCGTTCAGCTGAACAACGATTTCAACTTCATCATCCACAAGTTTTGTTTCATCATATACAGGCCAAGCTTCGTAGGCAATTGTGCCGGAATGGCCAAGCTTCTCCCATAGCTCTTCCGCTAAGTGTGGCGCGACAGGAGAAAGAAGCTTCACGAAGCCTTCCATATATTCTTTCGGCAGTTCTGTTGCTTTATACGCTTCATTAATAAAGACCATCAGCTGGGAAATACCCGTGTTGAAACGAAGGCCTTCATAATGGTCTGTGACTTTCATGACCGTTTCATGATAGACGCGCTCCAATGTTTCACCCGCGCCTTCAACGATTTTGCCATTAAGCTCACCGCTGTCTTCAATAAACAGGCGCCATACACGGTCAAGGAAACGGCGCGCACCGTCTAATCCTGATTCAGACCAGGCGATTGAAGCATCAAGAGGTCCCATGAACATTTCGTACAATCTCAGCGTATCAGCACCGTGAGAGGACACGATTTCGTCAGGGTTGACAACGTTTCCTTTAGATTTACTCATTTTTTCGTTATTTTCACCGAGAATCATTCCTTGGTTGTACAGCTTTTGGAACGGTTCTTTCGTCGGCACTACGCCGATATCATAAAGGAACTTATGCCAGAAGCGGGCATACAGAAGGTGAAGCACGGCATGCTCTGCACCGCCGATATACATATCGACCGGAAGCCATTTTTCCAATTTTTCTGGTGATGCCAGCTGATCCGGATTGTGCGGATCAATATAGCGCAAGAAATACCAGCAGCTTCCCGCCCATTGCGGCATTGTATTCGTTTCTCTTCTTCCTTTTTTCCCTGTCTCAGGGTCTGTGACTTCCACCCACTCTTTAATGTTCGCAAGCGGTGATTCGCCCGTTCCGCTCGGTTTGATTTCATCCGTTTTCGGCAAAATCAGCGGCAGCTCCTCTTCTGGGACAGCTGTTGACGTTCCGTCTTCCCAATGAATGACCGGAATCGGCTCGCCCCAATAACGCTGGCGGCTGAAGAGCCAGTCACGAAGACGGTACGTCACTTTCTTCTCACCGTTTTTCGTTTCTTCCAGCCAAGCGATCACTTTCTCAATCGCTTCCTGTTTGTGAAGGCCGTTCAGGAAATCAGAGTTCACGTGCTCGCCGTCGCCAGTATAAGCTGCTTCCTCAACGTTCCCGCCTTTTACGACTTCCTTCACCGGAAGGCCAAATGTTTTGGCGAATTCAAAATCACGCTCGTCGTGGCCAGGAACTGCCATGACAGCACCTGTTCCGTATGATGCAAGAACATAATCCGCAATCCAAATCGGCAGTTTTTCTCCGTTTACAGGATTGATCGCATACGCTCCTGTGAATACGCCTGTCTTTGTTTTCGCAAGATCTGTGCGTTCAAGGTCACTCTTTGATTGAATTTCTTTGATATAAGCTTCAACAGCTTCTTTTTGCTCAGCCGTTGTGATGTTTTCCACCAATGCGTGTTCCGGGGCAAGGACAGTGTATGTAGCGCCAAACAGCGTATCTGGTCTTGTTGTAAACACCGTAAAGGAATCATCATGTCCATCTATTGCAAAATGAACGTGAGCGCCTTCCGAACGGCCGATCCAGTTGCGCTGCATATCTTTAATGCTTTCCGGCCAATCAAGCTCTTCCAAATCCTCAAGGAGCCTGTCCGCATAAGCGGTGATTTTCAGCATCCACTGCTTCATTGGGCGTCTCTCTACCGGATGGCCGCCGCGTTCGCTCTTGCCGTCAATGACTTCTTCGTTGGCAAGAACAGTACCGAGCGCGGGGCACCAGTTTACAGGCACTTCGTCAACGTAAGCAAGGCCTTTTTCGTATAGCTTTAAGAAAATCCATTGCGTCCATTTATAGTATTCAGGGTCAGTCGTATTGATTTCGCGATCCCAGTCATATGAGAAGCCAAGCGCTTGAATTTGGCGGCGGAAGTTATCAATATTCTGCTTCGTAAACACAGCAGGGTCGTTCCCTGTGTCAAGGGCGTATTGTTCAGCTGGCAGGCCGAATGCGTCCCAGCCCATTGGATGAAGGACATCATAGCCCTGCATGCGCTTCATGCGGGACAGAATATCCGTAGCTGTGTATCCTTCAGGATGGCCGACGTGCAACCCAGCTCCAGACGGATAAGGAAACATGTCCAGAGCGTAAAATTTTTGTTTTTCATTATTATCAAGAGTGGCAAATGTTTTGTTTTCAAGCCAATATGTTTGCCATTTCTTTTCTATCTCTTTGTGCTGAAAACTCAAAGTAAAAACCTCCTTCTGATTGAATACGGCGTGTATGGTTCAAGTATTGACGGGAAGGAGAGGATTATATTCAGAATATTCCCAAACTAAAAAAAACTCCCTCATCCCAAAAAGGGACGAGAGACTTTCGTTTTCCCGCGGTACCACCCTCGTTAGCGCGGCATACGCCGCACTCACTTGATACTTTTAACGCAGTTATGCGTCAGCGGCTTTTCACCGCTGCAACTCTGAGGTGAGTTCGGAAACAAACTTGATTGACTTTCACCAGCCGTCAACTCTCTGCAACAATATCTGTTTCTTACTGCTCCTCTTCATTGTTCTTATCGCAACCGTAATCTAACTGTATTTTATAGAATTCTGTTCATAAGTGCAAGCAGGTTTGTATACAATGGGAATGTACCCTGAACGGGCGAAGATTGAGGACAATTATTCGGGTGGAGTTTTGGTTTGACGTTTGGACTCGGCCGGTTCGCCGCCGCTGTTCAGTTCTCTCACAAAGTCAAAACTTCTGAGAACAGCTTCACCGCCGTAGCCTGAGATAATGGATAAGATGACAAGTTGAATTCCTGAATCGGGGTCAGCGGATAAAACAAGTAAAATGGAAGCTGTCATTCCGATAAACCAATCTTCCAAAAATCCAAGGTAGATAAACCGCTTCGTCATTCTGGGCTTCTCCAGCCTGCCTCTCTTTTTCACATGACCGAGAATCCCCATGATTCCTCCAATTACACAAGCAATGAGTACCTGATGCAGCATCTTCATCATCACCTTCCTAAAGCCCTTATTTCGTAAAGCGACTTCAGGCCATCCAGCCCCCTTAAACGATTCCGATGATTTTCGATATCTACATACCGGCAAATCTGTAAAAAGCTTGTTTCTTCCATTATATGTGAACACATGATCGGTAAGCTTGATGCATTGGATTCATTTTTCACCCAGTGACATTGACCTAGTCACCTATTTAGCATGTAGAAAACCTTTCCGTTCATATGTTCATATTCTGTTCTTATTTTTAGTGTATACGAGGACAAGCCCTAATGACAAACAACAAACTGCACTTGCTTGAATCAGAACATGTGTTGTGCTACGGTTACTGTAGAATTCATTTTTAAAAAGGGGAATATCAGGCTTTCGCATAGCAAGCTGACGGCCTAAGGGGGATTTATATGGCTAGTTTTCAATCATTTGGGATACCAGGACAGCTGGAAGTCATCAAAAAAGCGCTTGATCACGCGCGAGTCGGTGTGGTAATTACAGATCCTGCACTTGAAGATAATCCTATTGTCTACGTAAACCAAGGTTTTGTTCAAATGACCGGCTACGAGGCCGAGGAAATTTTAGGAAAGAATTGCCGCTTCTTACAGGGGAGACACACAGACTCCGCTGAAGTGGACAACATCAGAACCGCTTTACAAAATAAAGAACCGGTCACCGTTCAGATCCAAAACTACAAAAAAGACGGAACGATGTTCTGGAATGAATTAAATATTGATCCAATGGAAATAGAGGATAAAACGTATTTTGTCGGAATTCAGAATGATATCACCAAGCAAAAAGAATATGAAAAGCTTCTCGAGGATTCCCTCACGGAAATTACTGCACTTTCAACTCCTATTGTCCCGATTCGCAATGGCATTTCGGCTCTTCCGCTAGTCGGAAACCTGACAGAGGAGCGATTTAATTCCATCGTTTGCACATTGACGAATATCTTATCAACATCCAAAGATGATTATTTGATCATTGATTTATCCGGATTGGCCCAAGTGAACGAACAAACGGCCGACCAAATTTTCAAGCTGAGCCATTTGCTGAAATTGACCGGAACTGAGTTAATCATTACCGGCATTAAACCTGAATTGGCTATGAAAATGAATAAATTGGATGCCAATTTTTCATCGCTGAAAACATATTCAAATGTAAAGGATGCCGTTAAAGTGCTTCCGATTATGTAAAAAGATCCCGCTCATCCGGCGGGATCTTTCAGATTGTTGACAAAATCCTAAAATGGTTTTCATTTTAGGATTTTGTCATCTTTTCAGCGTGATTGAAAACCCTTGAAGTCTAGGAAGGACGAGCATAGGAGCGGACATTCACAGGATGTGATGACGACGGCGTTTAGGCAGGACGCCTGAGAATTTAGCCGTTGATCCACTTCGCATTGAGCACCGAAGCGCAGGCCTGACAACGAATGCGAGGGTTTGTCGACACGCTGAAAGATCCCGCTCACCCAGCGGGATCTTTTATTTATGAAGAGATTGATGCCTGCTTATTTGTTTCTTTAGCTGATTTTAGCCGTTTGTCATATAGAAGCGTTGTGGCAATACTGATCAGCAGCAATACCAACAGAGATAAAACAAGGGCCTTAATGCCGTAATGATCGACAAGCACTCCTCCGAACAGGGGACCAATCATTCTGCCGCCTGTCGCCGCACTGTTGACAAAGCCTTGATAAAAGCCTTCTTTCCCTTTAGGGGCAAGCTGATTGGCAATTGTCGGCACAGCAGGCCAAACAAGCATTTCTCCGATCGTCAGGATCACCATCGCAGCGAGAAACAACGGAAATTGCTTTGCAGTCAGCAGCATGCTGAAAGACACAATAAAAATGATAAAGCCGATGACCATTTGCGCTTTTAGCGACTCGGCCCATTTTTTCACCACAAAACTGACGAGCGGCTGGCCGAGCACAATGAGAATTCCGTTAACTGTCCAGAGCACGCTGTATAAGGAAAGAGATATTCCAATGCTTTGTGTGTATGAAGCAATTGTGGTGGACCATTGAGAATAAGCCAGCCATCCGAGTACATAGCCTCCGCTTAAAATGATCAGTGCTGCAAATTTTGCTTTGCTGTTCACAGCATCATAATCAAGCACAGACGTTTGGGACGCATCTCCCGTCTGAATATTTCGAAATCCGAAATATACAATAAAGAAAAAGACCAGATACAGCGCGGCATTCGCCAAAAATACATATGAAAACGAGAAAGATGCCACGACACCACCAAGCGCTGAACCGACGGCCACACCCGCGTTTTGCGCGACATATATCGCATTAAATGCCTTCCTTCCCCCTTCAGGCCATACTGATCCCGCCATTGCGTAGCTGGCCGGAAAAACAACACCGGAGCCAAAGCCCACAATCGTCAGCAGCACAATATAGGCCGGCCAATCATGAAAAAAGACAAGGCCCATCAGGCTTGCTAACGTAATGGCTATCCCAAGCATAATCGATTTAAAACCGCCGATTTTATCAAACAAAAAACCTCCGCATAAATTACCAGCCACACTGGCGCCGGAATTCAGCATCAGGACAAGTCCGGCTACTGTTAACGACTTTCCTAAATGATTATGGATATAAATCGTATTCAGCGGCCATAAAAAAGAAGCACCCGTCACATTGATAAACATTCCAATGACTAAAATTTTAAGAGCACGCGGCATACTCATCCCCCTTTCTTACCTAAAAAAGCTCATGAAAAAAACGAAACCTAAAACGGCTCCGTACGAATCCAGTTATCATAGCACATTCATTCTATCTGTCTCTCTCACATTTTTCAACTGATGAGCGTGAAAAAATCTAACAAATATTGTTTGAAAAATGTAAAATAAATAGAAAAAGGGGTCATATTATGGAAATGGCATTAGCATTCTTAGGTTTTCTGGCATGTCTCATTGCACTGGGCTATGGATTATATCACCTTGTCAGATATGTACTGAAAAAGGAAAAACGTTTCTCCAAGAGACTTTTTTGGCCGCTTTTCATTGGAGGCCTTGTACTGCTCTTTACCGGGGCAGCATTGGCAGAACCTGACACTTCCGCAGCAAATGCCGAGAAAAAATATTCAGCGCTAAACGCCGAATATAAAAACCTCACAAAAGAGCACGAAGAACTTGAGAAAGAATATAAATCTGTCAGCTCTGAAGCAAAGAAATTAAAAGACAACAAAGAAGATCAAGACAAGCTTGAAAAGCTTAAAAACGAAAATAGCGATCTAAAAAAGACTCAGAAATCATTAAAAGCTGAGATTAAAGAGCTTCAAGAAAATCAAAAGCAGCTCAAAGAAGATGCAAAAACGGCAAAGGCTGAAAATGAAACACTCCGACAAGATAAAACAAAGCTTGAAAATCAATTAAAAGAGACGGAAAGCCAAACTGCCAGTTCTCATGAAGACACTGGAAGTTCTTCAAACAATACGAGTAAAAGTGATGAAACCAAAACAGCTGACAAAGCAGAAGGCTGTAATATCAAAGGAAGCAAAAACGGCATCTACCACACGCCAGGCAGTACATACTACGACCGGACAACCGATCCGGCTGAAATGTTTTGCTCAGTTGAAGAAGCTGAAGCCGCCGGTTATCGGGCGCCAAAACGATAAACAAAAAGCTCCAGAATGTCTGGAGCTTTTTCTGTTTCACAACGACGATTTAATGACCTTCTTATAATAAAGAACTGACAGAAAACCAAAAATGGAGTAGAGCGCAGTATATAACACCATCACCATAATCATAGGCGCCCATACCTCTGATCCGAATAAGAACCAGCCGGATTGGACGGCAAAGTAACTGTGGAAGAGGCCGACAACGAGCGGAATGCCGAAGTTGTACATTTGTTTGATGCGTATCCCCTTTATCAGGTCGCCCTGCGTAAAACCGAGTTTTCTTAAAATCGTATAGCTCGGTTTTTCATCTTCACTTTCACCCATTTGTTTAAAATAAAGGATACAACCTGATGTAATCAGGAACGTTAACCCTAAGAAGCCGACGATGAACATCACCATACCAAACAGTGATTTTTGCGCAGCGCTTGTATCTAGTCTTGATAAATGCTCGTTTTTCTTGTTCACCTGTTGAAAAAGCTCATTTGCTTTTTCCATTTGATCGTCATGTTTCACATTGACGCCGATAAATGTAGATTGCGCCAGCTGAATGCGGGGGTCTTTATCCTTGTCCAGCTGTTTAAACAGGCTGTCATCCACAATGACAGCGGGCATGCCCCCGCTTGTAAACGTGTAGGATACAAGAAACTCTTCTCTTAATCCTTTATATTTTAATGGCTGCGCCTCATGCTTACTTTTTACTTTAATAACACCAGAGTCCTTGAAAACCATTATTTTTTGCAGCAAGTCGGTGTATCCTGAGAAAACGGCTTCTCCAGCCGCCACATCGACTCCTTTTACATCTTTGTCGCTAACAACAGCAAGCTGCATATTGCTAGGATCGCCCTGCATCTCTTTCGGAGTTCCATCCATAATATTTGCAATGTCAACATTTGCTTGCAGGACAGGTGTTGCCTTTTTTACAAACGAGATGTTGCTTTCCCTCAAACTGTTTTCAAATAACGTGGCATCTTTCTCATTCATGAATGAAAAATCAGCCGCCACATTTTGTTCAGCGGTCTTTTCCGATGAGTAATACGAGATGTAAGCAAGAGATAACAGCCCGATGGCGAGCGCTGAAACGGTTGTAATAATCGTCAGCAGCAGCGCATTCGATTTCATTCTGAACATGATCGATGACAGTGACAGGACCTCGGAAATATTTAAGTAGCCGCCCTTGCTTTTTCGAATGATATTCGAGATAAACGTAACTGATCCTTTATAAAACAAAAACGTCCCGATAATGACGCTCCCCAGAATGAAGCTCATCGCACCAAACAGTTCATTAATGGTCTTAAATTTTCCGCCAAACAGCTCAGAGGACACATAGTATCCTGTCAAAATCAACACGATCCCTAAAGCGCCGATCAGCATTTGGAAAAATGATATTTTCTTCACTTTGTCTTCAGTGGAGGACGTTACTTTAAACAAAGATAAAATACTCTGTTTTTTGATAAACGTATAATTCATGATCATGATCAAAAGGTAAATGCCGCAGAACACAATGACCGTTTGGACCAAGGCCTGCTCTGAAAAATGCAGTTTCGCATCCGCTTTGACATCGACAATTTTGAACAGAATCATCAAGACAAGCTTCGATATCGAAAACCCGGCCGCTACCCCGATCGCTAATGAACCGAAATACAGCATGACATTTTCTGCACTTAAGATGCGAAAAATTTTATGCTTCGTCATTCCAATTAATTGAAACAGCCCGATTTCTTTGCTCCGTCTCTTAATAAAAATCGTATTGGCATATAAAATGAAGATCGCCACCACGGCCACAAGCAAAATCGAAGCGGTTTTAATAGCCGCAGCTCCCTTGATTGAAGCCTTCACTTCGTTAATTGCTGGATCATACTGCAGCGTGACAAAGGCGAAATAAAGCGCCACGCTAAAGATGAGCGCAAACACATACAGATAGTAATTACGAAGATTCTTTTTCAAATTTCGCAGGATGAGCTGATTAATGTTCATGCTGCACCCCGCCTAACACGCCTTGCGTTTTCATAATATCCTGGAAAAACGTCTGCCTGTCCTGGCCCCCTTTATTCAGCTGTGTATACATTTGCCCGTCCTTAATAAAAATGACTCTGCCGCAGTAGCTGGCAGCGACGGGATCATGGGTAACCATAATAATTGTGGCGTTGCGTTTTTGATTGAGCTGGCTCAGCTTATTTAATAGATCGGAGGCCGATTTCGAATCAAGCGCGCCGGTCGGTTCATCAGCGAAAATAATGCTCGGGTCATGAATAAACGCTCTTCCAGCGGATGTTCTCTGCTTCTGGCCGCCGGAAATTTCATTCGGGTATTTATCCCGTAATTCATATATTCCCAGTTCCTTTGCAACTTCCTCAAACTTGCGATTGGCTTCCTTTTTTGATAGTTTCGTGATCGATAAAGGAAGAAGGATATTCTCTTTCACTGTCAATGTGTCTAACAAATTGTAATCCTGAAAGATAAAGCCTAAATGCTGTTTTCTAAATTCAGCCAGCTGCTTTTCCTTCATAGCCGTCATGTCATTTCCATTAATATGAATGGTTCCGTGACTGACCTGATCGATTGAGGAAAGAACGTTGAGCAAAGTGGTTTTTCCCGACCCGGAAGCACCCATAATACTGACGAATTCGCCCTTTTCAATGTGAATATCGATGCCCTTCAGCACTTCCTGTTTATTCAGCTTGTTTCCATAACTTTTTCGAATTTTATTCGCTTCTAAAATCACCATTTACGCAGTCTCCTTTATATTGGATAATCTCATTATAAAAAGGAATGCCGGGCTTTTCCTTCGATACGGCGAACAAAAAAGAAAAGCATGTGACATTTTCGTCACACGCTTATGACATGTTCAAATTGATTCCGTATTGGAAAGGTTAATGTAAAAACTGTTCCCGCACCAAACTCCGACTCAACATCAATAAGGATCAATAACGGCGCCGCTGCTTTTTTTGCCAAGTACAGGCCCATGCCAGTTGACGCTTGATCATGGTGATCCGTTGTGGATGTAAACCCTTTATCAAAAATACGCGGTACATCTTTTGGATCAATGCCCCTGCCACAGTCTTTCACTTGGAGCTGCGTCTGTTCCCCTTTTCGAAAGCTTTTGATCTCAATTTCAGAGGCTTCGCTGTATTTCACCGCGTTTGTCAGCAGCTGCCTGATGATAAACGCCAGCCATTTTGCATCGCTCAGCACTTCTTTGGCCTCGAGCTGTATGTCAAAACCGATCCCTTTTTGGATACACCACGATTGTAAATCTTTGATTTCTTTAAAGATTAAAGGCTGAAGCTGAATGAATTCTACTGACAGATCGTTTTCAATAAATGAAATGCGTTTTTGATGAAGCTGCTGATCAAGAAGCAGGTGAATACGCAGCCATTCATATGACAGCTGGGATTTCAGTGCTTTTTCTTCCATTCTATCAATGATTAAATGCATCGCTGTTAATGGGGTTTTGACCTCATGGATCCATGCCATCAGCTCATCTTTTTCATTTTCCAATGCTAAGCGATGCCGTGCTGCGGTCTGCTTCAAGTGTTCTGTTTGCCCGGCAATGCTTCTTTCAACCATTGCTTCAAACGGCGTTTCCGGTTCATTTATGGCTGTCACATCGAGATTGTTCTCCCATGTTTTCAAGCTTTTATAAAACGCTGTTTCTTTCCGATAGCGGAACCAAAGGAATATGATAAAAAACAAGATGCACAAATACACCATATAAAGTACATTCCCGAATGATATGGAAGGATCGACAAAAGCAATGAACAGCATCAAAGCCTGCTGAAACAAAAACGCGGCAATCCAGCTCCGCCTTTCGATAAGGAATGCTTTAATCATAGAACTTGTCCTCTTCCTTCGCGATGTAGCCCTGGCCCACCTTTGTCTCGATATATGCACCAAGCTGCAGGACGTCCAGTTTTTTTCGCAGGCGATTGACATTGACGGTCAGCGTATTATCACTAACAAAACGCTCATCGTTCCACAAGCTTCTGATCAGCTCTTCCCGGCTGACGATCTTGTTTTTTTGCTCTATTAATTGTTTTAGAATGAACATTTCATTTTTGGTCAGTTCAACAGATCCTTTGTCATTGCTGACGAGGTTCTGCTCCGCGTCTACAGCAGCGCCGCACCACGTTTTAATCGTATTCGGCTCCGTATTATAATGGTGCACACGCCGGAACATCGCTTGGATTTTCGCGATCAGCACATCAAAATGAAATGGCTTTTGAATAAAGTCATCTGCCCCGAGCTGCATGGACATCACCATATCAGCAGGATGATCCCGGGAGGATAAAAAGAGAATCGGAACATTTGACCGGGAGCGGATCAGCCGGCACCAATGAAAGCCGTCAAATTTAGGCAGCTGTACATCAATAATGACACAATCAGGATTAACCGCCGCAAATTCCTGCAGCACCTGACTGAAATCCTGAATGCCGTATACATCATAGGACCATCCCGTTAAACGATCCTTGATTTCATGAAACAGCGATTCATCATCTTCAATCAGCAAAAGTTTAAACAATCGACTCACCGCACTTTTTCCTTTTTTATCAAGTGTATAGCAAAACGCCCGCATGCGCTATAGAAAAAGCCGGCTGTCTCAGCCGGCTCGTTCGCATTATAATTCTCTTCTCAACGCTGTCAGCACGTTGGTTTTGGTTGCTTTTCTCGCCGGATTCATTCCGGAAATGACTGCGACCCCTCCGCAAATCACAACGGCAATGATTACAAGACTCGCCGGGATGTAGGAGAATGTATAATTCAAATCGCCCGCATCGCCTCCGCTTGTGGCCGCAAGAATCATCGGAACGGCCAGGTTGACAAGGTAGCTCACGCCGTAAGAAATGATAATCCCAATCACACAGCCTAAAATTCCGATATACGCGCTTTCCATCAAGAACATTCGGCGAATGATTGACGGGCTCGCCCCAATCGCTTTCATAATGCCAATCTCTTGCGTTCTCTCTGTCACCGCCATCGTCATCGTGTTAAAAATGCCGATCGCTGAAATGATAACTGCGATACATCCGACAAAGATCAGTCCGATTTTGAAGACCATGAAGAAGGTATTGGCTCCCTCAAGTTCGGTAGTTACTGATGTGACATAGTACCCGTCATCTGTGAGATCATTTGTCAGCTGTTCCACATTCTCAAACTTATCAGCAAAAACACCAATGCTCGTTTCAACATTTCCGCCTTTGAAATCTAAGAATTCCGAAAAATCTTTTTTGAATTGATCACTGATAAAAATGTTTGAGTCCTCCATCCAGTCTTGAGATGGTTTTTTTGTAATACCGACAATTTTAAAGTCATATGTTTTTGTTTTTGTAACATCCCCTGTTTTAGGATCTGTCTTCGATACACTTAGTTCAATTGTTTTGTTCAGAATATCTTTCGTATAGCCCTTTGGTTCTTTTATATCTTCTGGATTTCCTTTTGCTTCCTCGATTTTTTTGTTATATTCTTCCGATTCTTTTTTCGTTAATAATCTCTTTGCGAAGTCGTATCCTACTACGATTTCATTTTCCGACTTTGCGACTCTTCCCTTTTCCAATTCCATATTGGCCTTTAATTCATCATTCATATTAGTAAAAATGAGATTAGAGCTTTCATTTGTACGATTGCCTAAAGTAGCTTTGTTTGGTTCATACACTTGCGTTCTTTCTACAACTGACCTTACGTGATCATACTTCTCTAAATCAGCTTTTTTAATAGGCTTGTCTCCTTCCTTGCCCATTACACTGACTTTCGTTACAATCTGCTGGCTCATTGTCATATCTGTAATTGTCTTTTGAATCCCAAATCCAACGGACGACAGCACAACCAAAAACGCACACGCCATTGTTGTCGCAAGAATCGTCATAAAGACGCGAAGCCTGTTTTTCTTCATATTTCTTCTGATAAAATGAACCTGATCCTTAAACCTCAACGGTAATTCCTCCTTTTAGCACACCATCATGAAGCTGAAATTTTGAATGTCCGATAGAAGCGACTTCATCATCGTGAGTAATGATCACAAATGTAATGCCACGCTCACGATTCAGCTGCTGGATCAATTCCAGCACTTCATGTTCCGTTTCTGAATCAAGGCTTCCCGTCGGCTCATCCGCTAAGATAATCGAAGGATTTAAAATCAATGCTCGAGCAATACTGACACGCTGCTGCTGGCCGCCTGACAGTTCATTCGGATAATGAGCGGCGTGGTTTTCCAGACCGACGCGTTTCAGCATGTCCTGCACCTTTTGCTTCCGCTCAGATGGCTTGATTCCTTTTAACGCCAGCGGCATTTCAACATTCTCATACGTCGTTAAACCCGGGATGAGCTGAAAGCTTTGGAAAATAAACCCGAAATGGTCAAGCCGAAATTGCGCCCATTCCTTTTCATTAAATCCCGTAACATCAGTGCCATTAATGACAATCCGCCCTTTTGTCGGCGATATGTAGCCGGAAATCAAATTCAAAAGCGTTGATTTCCCTGAGCCGCTTCGTCCGACAATACAGGCGATTTCCCCTTTCGCCACACGTAATGAAACATCCTTCAATACTGGAACTTCATTCTCACGGCCCTTTTTTCCGATCGTGAAAGAATGGTCGATATGCTGAACATCTATCATATGTTCTCTCTCCCTTACAAAAGTTTCATTTTTTTATAAATCGCAAAATAGCTAATTAAGAAACCGATTACCCCACCTGTACCCATGCCAATGAGATAGCCTGCAAAGCTCTCGCTGGCAGAAAATCCAAAATAGCCAAAGCCCATGATTCCTATGATAATGACGATGATCTGCACTGGGCGGTCAAGCGGCTTCCATAAGAAGAAATATCCGTTTCTTTCATTAGACAGTTTGACAAAGCTAATATAGGCGATGACGTAGAAGATGATAGTCATGATGGCCGGAATCACTAAATAATTTGGAGAATCCTCAACCCATTTAGAGTCTATATAAATTATTGGAATGAAATACTGTGCCCATTTGGGTACTGGACCATGGATAAAATCGATTGACACGCCCAAAAGGATCTCGATGTTAATCGCAGGCAGGCTGATGAGTAAAAACGGCGAAATGGCCACGGTAAATGAGACTAAAAGCTGTGCGAAAATATTGCCTGTCAAAGTCCCTCCAGCCATAACCAAAGAATAAGCCAGCATGCTAACAATGATCATTCCCAAGCTGTAGTGGTGAAAATAAACGGCCTGATCAGGCTTCAAAAACAAAATGAGCAAAACAGATAAAACATAACCTATGAGTTGCGGTATCACAATCACCATTCCACCAGTAAAGAACTTCGCATTAAATATCTGCCCTCGTGTATAAGGAAGGCTTAATGTAAAGTCAAAGTAGCCCTTGCTTCGTTCAATCCCAAGCTGGCTGACCGCTAAAACGACTCCCCAAATCCAAAAAAATGAGATAAATGTGCCGTTTAAATAATCAACACTGAATACGCAGGGACCAACCCAATTTTCCTTTCCGGTGACACAGCCTTGATAGGTAAGATACATATTGAAAATCGATAAAGGATTACCTAGTATAAAAACCAAAATGGTGATAACTAAGGCGACTTTATTTTGTTTCCACTCCTTATAAAGCAGACCGGAATCCGGCATTTTACTTCCCTCCGAACTATAAACCGTTATCTTAATGTCTTACTTTTTTAAAGATGGAAAAATAACTGATCAAAAATCCTACAATTCCTCCGATAATCATTCCGATAATGTAACCCGCTATGGATTCACCCGCAGAATGCCCCACTATACCAAAACCCAGGATTCCTAACACGATGACAAGGATTTGGATAGGCCGATCTAATGTTTTCCATAAGAAAAAGTATCCATTACGCTCATTATGATGTTTTATAAAACTGATATATCCAATGAAATAAAAGAGAATACTCATCACTGCAGGGATAAGTAATAAATATTTACTTTCCGCCACCCAACTTGAATCCACATAAGCAATTGGAGAAAAGTCCATCAAATTATTTTCAAAATCGAAGTAATATTCAATGTTAGGGAAGAGTTTCCAAATTTGAACCCCTGAGATAATCTCTATATTAGAAAATGGCAAAACGATAATCAAATACGGCAATACCGAAGTTGCAAAAGCTGTCAACAACTGAGCAAAAGTGTTTCCAGCTAACGACCCAGCGGCCATTACTAATGAGTAAAACATAATGCTAGTGATCATAACACCAATGCTTCCATGTTCAAAAAAGTTTACTTGTTCAGGTTTTAAGAAAAGAATCAGCAGCCATGCCAAAAAAAATCCGACTAATTGCGAAAACACAATAACAACGGCGCCTAACCAAAATTTCGTTTGGAAAATTTGGCTTCTTTTATATGGAAGACCTAACAAAAAGTCCATCGTACCTCTCGAACGTTCAAGCCCGATCAAACATACTGCCAATATAATCCCTATCACCCAATTGATTTGAATCAAGCTGTCTATGTGGTAATCTACAAAAAATGTACAAAATTTCGGATCTGAATGTGCTAGGCATGCCTCGTTTAAAGAATATGAGTGATAAATCGTTAAAGGATTTGCCAACACTAAAAACGCGATACTTAACAAAATCACCACTTGATTCTGTTTCCACTCTCGATAGAGGAGACCTCGGTCTACCATCTCCGCTTCCCTCCAAACTTCGCAATGAACACTTCTTCCAGGTTGACAGGAAGCTCATTCCATACTTTTGGCTTCAGCTCTCTCAAAAAGCTCTTTTTCTCCTCATCGCTTTTCGGAATCAGCACTGTGTAAAACACGCCGGCCTGATCAAGCATCGGAATGTTTTGCTCTCTGATCGCCAGATTGACATCTGTGTCAAACGCCATTTGTATTTTGATGTATTCTTCTTTTAATTCATCAAGATCCATGACGTTGGTCAGCCTGTTATCTTCAAGAAAGCCAATTCGGTTGCACATCCGCTCTATGTCTTCAAGCCGGTGGGACGTAATCAGAATACTCGTATCACGCTCTGCCACTTCATCGACCATCAGCTGCAGCACATCATGCCTTGTCACCGCGTCTATTCCATCCGTCGGCTCATCAAGGAGGATCAGCGCCGGTCTCGCCGCAAACGACAGAACGAGCGACAGCTGTTTTTTCAAGCCTGTCGACAGCTCACGGTATTTTTTCGTTTCTGGAATTTCGTATCTGTTCATTAGTTCATTCGCGTACGTGACATCAAATTTCGGATATATTCTTCTCAGGATATCGACAAGCTGCTTGTATGTATACTTGTCGTAAAAAGGATTTTGAACAGGCATGTAGATGATATTTTGTTTGACCTTCGGGTGCTTTTTGATTTCTACGCCGTCAAATAAAATCGTTCCGCTGTCAGCGAAAATGATTTGCTGGATTAAGCGAAGCATCGTCGTTTTGCCCGATCCATTGCGTCCAAGCAATCCAAAGATTTCTCCTTTTTCGATTGTTAATGAAACATCTTTTAATACTTGATTGCCGTCAATCGCTTTTGACAGCTGCCGTAGTTCAATCATTTTTTTTTGCCTCCCTTCACATCAGCGCTGATTTCCTTTATCCATTCGTGCAGTTTTTCCAGCTCAACCCCTGCATAGTGTGCATCGATGATGAGCTGTTTGAGTTGCTCTTTAATCATCGTCATCTTCCCTTCAACCAGTGTCGTTTTTGCATTCTCCGATATATAGGTCCCTCTGCCCCGCAGCGTCTCAATAATCCCCTCTCGCTCAAGCTCTTTATACGCTTTGCTGACAGTGTTCGGATTCGCAATAATGATCGTTGCCAATTCTCTGACAGAAGGAAGCTTATCACCAGGCTTCATGATCCCTTTCAAACAAAGCTCTTTCATTTGCTGAATAATTTGTTCGTAAATGGGTGTTGAGCTTCTTGGATCGATTTGAATCATTTACTTCCCTACTTTCTATACGATCTGAACCTTTTATAGATAAAAATGATCAATTAGACTTTTTTGCCATTCAAAACCGATCATCACGAGAACAAGAAAAAAAGAACAAGCGATTACAGATGCCGCAATCAGCATTGGCACGTTACGTTTGTTTCGATTTTTACGTTTCATAACTGCCTCCCTTAATGTCAATATATAAATGATTTTATATTAGTGTCTATAGTGTATTACTTCAATTAGTACACTTAATACAATAAATACTTTGACTCACAAAGTCAATCCTTTTTTTACAAAAAAAACGGACCCTTTTAAAAGGGTCCGTTTTCCTACACATCAAGAGGGTGCTGCAGGATCATATTATTTTGCAAAGATTGAAGCTGAAGTCTCATTCTGTACAGCTGTTCTCTCTGCTGATCATTTGACGACAGCCATAGTTTATTCAAGGCATTTACCGCATCTTCTAGCTGCATTTGTGCATCACTATATTCTTGATCGTTATAATGCTCTTGTTTAGAAGCGATTTTCAGCTGTTCTTCAGCATAATCATAGGCCTGCATACATTGCTGGAGATGTTCATCTACTGATTGTCTTGTTGCCACAGTAACCCCTCCTCTTGGTAATGGAAATCATCCATCATTCATATTGTAGCCTCATCTGACTTTATTCAATAAAGTAATTTATGGTCGATATTGATTTGTTCTCTTGTGAAATGCGTGCTACAATTTTAGGATGCAATCGTACGCAAGGAGGCACATGAATTGTGATGCAGAACAATCCTTTTCCTTATTCAAATACGGAAAAACGCTATCATACATTGAATTATCATCTCAGAGAACATTTCGGCCATAAGGTGTTTAAAGTAGCGCTTGACGGCGGTTTTGACTGTCCGAATCGGGACGGCACCGTAGCCCACGGAGGCTGTACGTTTTGCAGCGCAGCAGGCTCCGGCGATTTTGCCGGGAACCGGGCCGATGATTTAATTACGCAATTCCATGACATCAAAAACCGCATGCACGAAAAATGGAAGGACGGCAAGTACATCGCTTATTTTCAGGCTTTCACAAACACTCACGCCCCGGTTGAGGTGCTTCGTGAGAAATTCGAATCCGTCCTCGCTTTAGATGATGTGGTCGGCATTTCGATCGCCACACGCCCGGACTGTCTGCCTGATGATGTCGTTGATTACTTGGCAGAGCTGAATGAACGCACGTATTTGTGGGTGGAGCTTGGGCTTCAAACAGTTCATGAACGGACTGCACTTCTGATCAACCGCGCACATGATTTTAACTGCTATGTGGAAGGCGTCAATAAATTAAGAAAACACGGCATACGTGTCTGCTCGCATATTATCAACGGGCTGCCTTTGGAAGACCGGGACATGATGATGGAAACGGCAAAGGCCGTCGCAGATTTGGATGTCCAGGGCATTAAAATCCATCTGCTTCACCTACTGAAAGGCACGCCGATGGTCAAGCAATATGAAAAGGGAAAGCTGGAATTTCTTTCACAAGATGATTATGTGCAGCTCGTCTGCGATCAGCTTGAGATCATTCCGCCTGAAATGATCGTCCACCGGATTACAGGTGACGGACCGATTGAGTTGATGATCGGGCCAATGTGGAGCGTCAACAAATGGGAAGTGCTTGGCGCCATTAATAAAGAGCTAGAAAATCGAGGCAGCTATCAAGGAAAGTTCTTTCAACGGCTTGAGGAGGAATCAGCGCTATGATTTTGAAGAAAATTCTTCCTTACAGCAAAGAACTGCTGAAAATGGCCGCGGGAGAAGGAGATATTGTCGTAGATGCGACAATGGGCAACGGACATGATACACAGTTTTTAGCGGAGCTTGTTGGTGAAAACGGCCATGTGTACGCATTCGACATCCAAGAATCAGCCGTGGCCAATACAAAGGAACGGCTCGGTGACATGTATCAAGCGCGAACAACGTTATTTCACAAAAGCCATGATAAAATCGCTGAATCCCTCCCGCCTGAAACACATGGCAAAGTGGCGGCCGCGGTATTTAACCTCGGCTATTTGCCGGGCGGGGACAAATCAATTACGACAAACGGCAGTTCTACGATCAAAGCAATTGAACAGCTTCTCAGCATCATGAAAGACGAAGGTCTGATTGTTCTTGTCGTCTATCATGGCCATCCGGAAGGCAAAGCTGAAAAAAACGACGTGCTTGAGTTTTGCCGGGACTTGGACCAGCAATCAGCCCGTGTATTAACATACGGATTTATCAATCAGCAAAATGACCCGCCATTTATTGTCGCCATCGAAAAAAAAGCTCAGATCAGCAAATGATTTGAGCTTTTTTCTTTGAGTTTTTCATCCAGGACATTTTTTGAAATTTCCGGTAGGCTCTGCCGTTGATATAAAAGAAAAGGGAGGTTTTTCCGCTGGCTTTGATCAGCTTCTTTGCGAGCCGGCCCATTTCCTTTTGGCCTGCCACTTTATCATCTGACAAATAAACACCAAGCAAGCCGCGATTGATTAAACGATGGAAGTTTTCATGCGGAATGCCTTGTAAATGCTCGTCGGCTTTATGGATAAAGTGTTCAAGCCGATTCATCATCTCTTCATGAGACTGATAATATGAGCAGAAATTCAAGTCTCCTTCCAGCAAGTCCTCCTCTTGATCAATCAAATAATCAAGAAGAATATGAAGACCCTGTATGTAAGGAAAATAACTGTCGCGAATTTTTTTAGCGGTGCTTTCTGTGAAATCAGGCTGGAACGAATACGCAACCAGACAGAAAATGCCTAACGTTGAGCCTGCACAGGCTGAAAATTCATACCATTCCATCTCAGGCAGCTCTGATTCAAATTGAGTAAACCACTTTTCAAGCCGCGGAACACGCTCATGCTCAATAACGTGCTTATGCACCTGCAAATCGCAATAATAGCCGCACAGTTCAAGCAGATAAGGTTTAATCATGTCATAGTGCTCAATGGAACCAAGGACACGCTGGCACGTTTTGACCAGTTCGTGCAGATATCCGCTGTCATCCTGTTCTTCTCTGAATTGATAATAGTTTTGCAGTTCCGCCCCCACTGTCAGCGCGTCCTGCATTGAGGCATGGAGCATCCGAAAATCCTGCGGGTCCAGCGAGGTGCTGCGGTCACACAGATTGTCCAAATAATCACTAATCGTTTGATACGCGATGATAAACTCGACACATTTCTGCTTTTGGCTGCCTGACAATAAGGCCAGTATGCCGCCGCCTTCACAGTGAAACGTTTTGTCCCGAATACTTGCGGTTGCCTGTGCTTTCAATTCACTGTTATGAATCGATTCTGATTTTTGCTTCCATATGTCCAGCTCTTGATGAACGAGCGGAAAAATATCTCGATATACCTTTGCCATCAATCCAAAAGGATGTTCCGGTACTGTCAACACATGCACCCCCTACTAGTTCAAATATATTGATCAGTAAACGCTCTTGCTGCTTTAAAAACATCTTCTCTCTCGGGTTCATTGAAGATCTCATGGTAAAGCCCTTCCCACTCTCTGTATGCTTTATTATGAGAAGCAACACCATTAAACCACTTAATGACCATCGTTTTGTCAACAAGCTTGTCATCACCGGCTTGCATCACAAGAAGCGGAACTTTCAAAAATGCCTCTGTCGGCACCATTGCCGATTCAATTGTCTTTAAAAGCTCTCTGTACCATCTGACAGAAACTTTCCTGACGTATAACGAATCATTTTGGTCAGCTTCGATGACGTCCTCATTGCGCGTCGCCATATCAATTGATAATCCCGAATCAACCTTAAGTGACGGAGCGATGACATTCAGGCCTCTTGATGCAAGATCAAGCGCTTTATTGACTTTAATTTGCAGTCCGAGACACGGTGATGATAAAATAATTCCCGTAATCCGGGGATTTCTTTGCTGTTTAACCCATTCAATCGCGACCAGACCGCCCATGCTGTGACCTAGAAGAAAAACCGGCAGATCAAAGGTTCGCGCTTTATCTATCCAAGCATCTACTTCATCAATGTATTCTTGAAACGAGCGAATATGCCCTCTCGCTCTTGTCGTTGTTCCCTGTCCAGGCAAATCGCCCATGACAACGTGATAACCCGAGGACCGCCACATTTCAATCAGCCATTTATATCGTCCGTGATATTCACTTGCCCCGTGTATGATTACAATCACGGCAACAGGTCTGTCTGCTTTCCAGGTCCACATGTTCTTCACCTCATACGAAATTTAAATAGAGAAAGAAGGATGAATCTTATGATCTACCCTTATAAGGAACACAAGCCAGATATCCACCCAACAGCCTTTATAGCTGATAATGCAACAATTACCGGTGATGTCGTTATCGGAGAACAGTCCAGCATTTGGTTTTCTGTTGTCATAAGGGGAGATGTTGCGCCGACCAGAATCGGAAACAGAGTCAATATTCAGGATTTAAGCTGCCTCCATCAAAGCCCGAACAAGACGCTACTCATTGAAGATGACGCCACGATAGGCCATCAGGTTACACTTCATAGCGCCGTTATCCGCAAGAACGCCTTAATCGGCATGGGCTCAATCATTTTAGACGGAGCCGAAATTGGCGAAGGCGCTTTTATTGGTGCTGGCAGTCTTGTCCCGTCCGGAAAAATCATTCCGCCTGGCCATCTCGCCTTTGGCCGCCCTGCAAAAGTCATCCGCCCTTTGACGGAAGAAGACCGAAAAGATATGCAAAGAATACGGTCAGAATATGTAGAAAAGGGCCAATATTATAAATTTCTTCAACAAACATAAGACCTGCTTCGTCTTACTTTACCATTTTTCAAATTATATTTGAAAGCAATAACCATCGTTAACCCGGACGTCATCACAGTTCGGGTTTCGACTTTTCCATAAAACGTTCACATATAGCATCCAAACGTATGACTTTTATCTTATCACAAAACTGTAAACAGCCTCTGCAAACACACATACCTATTCTTTCCTGTTCTCTTTTTTCTATGAGCACACACAAAAAGAGCCCACTGGGAGCTCTTTTTGTCAGCTGATATTTCGTTCGCTGGCAGCAGCCGCATTTTTTTTATGAAACCCTTTTCCATAGTACACAGCCAGCAAGATTAGAAACCATATCGGCCCGATAATCACGGCTACTCTTGTATCAGGGCTGTAAGCCATAAGAATGACGACGAATGCTAGAAATGCCAATGACACATAAGACGTAAACGGAAATAAAGGCATTTTGTACTTTAATTGTTTCTTTTCTTCCGGCTTCAAACTTTTCCTATATTTTATTTGAGAAAGCAAAATGATTGCCCACGTCCAAATCGCTCCGAACGTCGCAATACTTGTAACCCAAGTAAATACCTTCGCAGGTACAACATAGTTTAACAGCACTCCGACTAATAAAGCCCCCGCTGAAGCCAGAACAGCTTTACCCGGGATGCCGCCTTTCGTCAGCTGACCGTATGCTTGTGGCGCCTCTTTCTGTTCCGCCAAGTTAAACAGCATCCGCCCTGTGCTGAAAATACCGCTGTTGCATGAAGACAGCGCGGCAGTCAACACGACAAAGTTAATGATACCTGCTGCCGATGGAATGCCCACTTTTTGAAATGTGAGAACAAATGGACTTCCTTGAGAGCCAATTTCCTGCCACGGATAAATAGACATAATGACAAATAAAGCGCCTACATAAAAAATCAAAATCCGCCAAAATACTGTATCGATTGCTTTGGCTAACGATTTTTGCGGGTTTTTCACTTCGCCAGCCGTCACCCCGATCATTTCAATCCCTAAATAGGCGAACATGACCATTTGAAGAGACAATAGAACCCCTTTTAAACCATGAGGGAAAAATCCTCCGTTGTTCCACAAATTGCTGATTCCAGTGGCAATGCCCCCATTGCCGACTCCTGCAATAATCATCAATAAACCGACAGCAATCATGGATAAGATCGCAACAATTTTAATCAATGCGAACCAAAATTCCAACTCACCGTAAGCTTTGACAGCCAGGAAATTAACACCCGTCATAATGACCAGCGCCGATAATGCCCAAATCCAGTTTGGCACGTCAGGAAACCAGAACCCCATATAGATACCGACAGCAGTAATTTCGGCCATACAGGTGACAACCCATAAAAACCAGTAGTTCCACCCTGTTAAATAGCCTGCAAGCGGTCCCAAATAATCACGCGCATACCTGCTGAAGGAGCCTGCGACCGGTTTTTGAATGGCCATTTCCCCAAGCGCTCTCATAATAAAAAACATGACCAGGCCGCTTGCGGCATACGCTACCAAAATACCAGGCCCTGCTAATTGAATAGCTGATGCGGAGCCGAGGAACAACCCTACTCCTATAGCAGCTCCTAAAGACATTAAAGAAATATGCCTTTCTTCGAGTCCGCGGTGCAGCTCTTGTTTTTGTTTTTGCATGCTTCTTCTCCCCTAGAAAAAAATATCATTATATCATTTTTCTGAATATTCCGTACGGATTGGGTAAATCAATGATGATGGAGAAATAAAAGGATAACAACAAGGCTTTCGACTACTCGAAAGCCTTGTTGTCTGTTACACAAAGATGACTTCTTTAGGCTGATGGCTCAGCTCTTCAGGCATATACCGTTTTTCAATATTGATGCTGTGCCAGATCATAAAGATCAGTACAGTCCAGATTTTACGGCTGTTATCAGCCTTGTCCGCACAATGGTCTTCAAGAAGCTGAAGGACATAACCCTTATGGATATAAGCATCCGTTTGGCTTTCCTGAATAATATTCCGCACCCATTCGTTCATTTCGTTTTTCAGCCAATGACGGATCGGTACAGGGAAACCAAGCTTTTTGCGGTTTAATACGTGCTCAGGCACAATCCCTTCAGCGGCTTTGCGAAGAAGATACTTCGTTGTGCCGTTCTTCGTTTTCAGCTCATCAGGAATTTTTGAAGCGACGTCGAATACGACTTTATCCAAGAACGGCACACGCAGTTCCAAAGAATTCGCCATCGTCATTTTATCCGCCTTTAACAAAATGTCGCCGCGCATCCAAGTGTGGATATCGACATACTGCATTTTGTTGATATCGCTGTACGAGCTGCTTTCTGTAAAGTAAGTCTTCGTCACATCGCGATATGAAAGGTTCGGATTATAATGCTTCAACAGCTGCTTTTTGACAGACTCTTCAAAGATTTTCGCGTTACCGATATAACGATCCTGAAGCGGAGTACAGCCGCGCTCAAGCAGGCTCTTCCCTCTCATACCTTCAGGCATAACGGCAGCAACGTGCAGAAGCATCTTTTTCAGGCCGGACGGAATCCGTTCAAACGGTTTAAGCGAAAGCGGCTCACGGTAAATGTTATATCCGCCGAAGAGCTCATCCGCTCCTTCACCTGATAAAGCAACCGTTACATGTTTTTTCGCTTCTTTTGCAACAAAGTACAACGGAATCGCTGCCGGATCAGCAAGTGGGTCATCAAAATGCCAAACGATCTTCGGAAGCTCATTCATGTATTCCTCAGGCGAAATGACTTTGCTGATATTTTCGATGCCCAGCGCCGCTGCAGTTTCTTTCGCTACATCAACCTCACTGAAGCCCTGCTGTTCAAAGCCGACAGAGAATGTTTTTAAGCTTGGATGAAATTCCTTCGCAACAGACACAATAAAGGAAGAATCAATCCCGCCAGACAGGAATGAACCGACAGGAACGTCACTTCTCATATGAACGTTTACAGAGTCATAGATCGCGTCTCGGACTTCTTTCACAAGCTTGTCTTCTTCAGTCTGAACCGGCTTGAAGTTCGCTTTGAAATACGTTTTGAATGTGATATCGCCGTCCGGGCGGATTGTGAACTGTGAACCCGGCTCTACTTTTTTCACATGGGCATCAAGCGTGCTTGGTTCAGGAACAAATTGGAAAGACATGTACTGCTGCAATGCCTCTTTATCTATTTCAATATCATTCTGAGCAACCATTAAACTTTTTCTCTCTGAGGCAAAATAAACCTGATCATTGATTGTTGTGTAGTACAACGGTTTAATGCCGAATGGATCTCTTGCCCCATAAAGCACATGATCGTTTTTATTCCAAATCAGAAAGGCAAACATACCGCGCAGTTTGGACGCCGCTTCTTCTTTATAGTGACGGTAAGTCGCAAGAAGAACCTCTGTGTCCGAATCCGTGTTGAATGTGTACCCCTTTGCTTCAAGTTCTTCTCTCAGTTCAATATAGTTATAGATTTCTCCGTTAAAGATAATCCAATATGTTTCATCTTCATATGATAAAGGCTGTCCGCCATTTTCTACATCAATAATGCTGAGCCGTCTGAATCCGAAGCCGACGTGCTCATCATGGAAATATCCATCACTGTCAGGACCGCGGTGAACGATCATTTGGTTCATTTGTTTGATTAGTTCTTCTTGATCAGCGGTTTGAGCTAACGGATGCTTGTTAAAAACCCCGACAAATCCACACATAGTATTGCCTCCATAATTAAAATTGTCATCATTGAACCCCTATTTATAGACGCTGTGAATAGTATTTGGTTTCACAGTTATGTAAAAAAATAAACATGAATACAACGATAAAAAAGGGAAAGCCGCTTAACCAGTAAGCGGCTATAAAATTATTCTCCTAACGCTTCTTTACGCAGCTGCTCCGCTTTGTCTGTGCGCTCCCATGGAAGGTCAACATCGTGACGTCCAAAGTGGCCGTACGCAGCAGTTTGTTTGTAGATCGGACGGCGCAAATCAAGCATTTTGATAATGCCGGCAGGTCGTAAATCAAAGTTATTGCGAACAACTTCAATCAGTTTTTCCTCAGAAGCTTTTCCGGAACCGAATGTGTTGATTGAGATTGACACAGGCTGTGCAACACCGATCGCGTAAGCAAGCTGTACTTCGCAAGAATCAGCAAGCTCAGCCGCAACGATGTTTTTCGCAACGTATCTTGCCGCATAAGCTGCAGAACGGTCTACCTTCGTCGCGTCCTTACCTGAGAACGCGCCTCCGCCGTGGCGTGCATAGCCGCCGTACGTATCAACGATGATTTTGCGTCCTGTAAGTCCCGCATCGCCTTGAGGGCCTCCGATTACGAAACGTCCTGTAGGGTTGATGAAATATTTTGTTTCTTCATCAATCAGCTCTTTAGGAACAACCGGATTGATCACATATTCTTTAATGTTGCGCTGAATTTGCTCAAGTGTAATTTCAGGGTGATGCTGAGTTGAAATCACAATCGCGTCAATGCGGACTGGTTTGTTATTTTCATCGTACTCAACCGTTACCTGTGTTTTGCCGTCAGGGCGAAGGTACGGAAGAATATCTTCTTTACGGACTTCACTTAGGCGGCGGGCTAATTTATGGGCAAGTGAAATTGGAAGAGGCATAAGCTCTTTCGTTTCGTTGCACGCATAACCGAACATTAATCCTTGGTCACCCGCACCAATCGCTTCAATTTCTTCGTCGCTCATTGTGCCTTCACGGGCTTCAAGCGCTTGGTCTACGCCCATCGCGATATCAGCAGACTGCTCATCAATTGATGTTAAAACCGCACAAGTTTCCGCATCAAATCCGTATTTTGCACGTGTGTATCCGATTTCTTTAATGGTTTGGCGAACCGTTTTCGGAATGTCAACATACGTAGAAGTTGTGATCTCTCCGCTTACAAGAACCAAACCTGTTGTCACAGATGTTTCACAAGCAACACGCGCGTTAGGGTCTTTCTTTAAAATTTCATCTAAAATGCTGTCAGAAATCTGGTCACAGATTTTATCCGGATGCCCCTCCGTAACAGATTCTGATGTAAATAAACGACGATTTTTACTCATGATTTGCTTCCTCCTGCACAAGGCCTCCCGAAAGACCTTGTATATATGATACGGAACTCGCTCCCTCTTATACAATGTACAGTTATATTAGAGAATGTTAATTGGCATATTTATGAAATAAAAAAACCTTTTCCATCGAGGAAAGGGTTTGGTCTTTGTGCCTTTCACTCTTATCGCTCAAGGAATCATACAACCTTGCAACAGGTTAGCACCTTGGTTGTCTCACTCAGTTGAACATAATAAATAACAGAGAAACCGGTTGCTGGGCTTCATAGGGCCTGTCCCTCCGCCAGCTCGGGATAAGAGTATCCGCTCAATGAAATATCTTATCGTAAAAGGGTTTGCAATGTCAATATGATTCAGAAGAAATAGGCACCTATATTGAGGGAAAACAATGGAAATGCACACACAAAAAATAATAAATAGTATAGACTATTTGAAAATATATGTTATACTAATTCACAATTAGCAAAACACAAAAAACGATAAAGGAAGGTTTCATATGAACTCAGTTGATTTGACCGCTGATTTACAAGCCTTATTAACATGTCCAAATGTGCGTCATAATTTATCAGCAGCACAGCTAACAGAAAAAGTACTTTCCCGTAACGAAGGCATTTTAACATCCACAGGTGCTGTTCGCGCGACAACAGGCGCTTACACAGGACGCTCACCTAAAGATAAATTCATCGTGGAGGAAGAAAGCACGAAAAATAAGATCGATTGGGGCCCGGTGAATCAGCCGATTTCAGAAGAAGCGTTTGAGCGTCTGTATACGAAAGTTGTCAGCTATTTAAAGGAGCGAGATGAACTGTTTGTTTTCGAAGGATTTGCCGGAGCAGACGAGAAATACAGGCTGCCGATCACTGTCGTAAATGAGTTCGCATGGCACAATTTATTTGCGCGGCAGCTGTTTATCCGTCCGGAAGGAAATGATAAGAAAACAGTTGAGCAGCCGTTCACCATTCTTTCTGCTCCGCATTTCAAAGCGGATCCAAAAACAGACGGCACTCATTCCGAAACGTTTATTATTGTCTCTTTCGAAAAGCGGACAATTTTAATCGGCGGAACTGAGTATGCCGGTGAAATGAAGAAGTCCATTTTCTCCATTATGAATTTCCTGCTGCCTGAAAGAGATATTTTATCTATGCACTGCTCCGCCAATGTCGGTGAAAAAGGCGATGTCGCCCTTTTCTTCGGACTGTCAGGAACAGGAAAGACCACCCTGTCGGCAGATGCTGACCGCAAGCTGATCGGTGACGATGAACATGGCTGGTCTGATACAGGCGTCTTTAATATTGAAGGCGGATGCTACGCTAAGTGTATTCATTTAAGCGAGGAAAAGGAGCCGCAAATCTTTAACGCGATCCGCTTCGGGTCTGTTCTCGAAAATGTCGTTGTTGATGAAGATACACGCGAAGCCAATTATGATGATTCCTTCTATACTGAAAACACGCGGGCAGCTTACCCGATTCATATGATTGACAACATCGTGACTCCAAGCATGGCCGGCCATCCGTCAGCAATTGTATTTTTGACGGCTGATGCCTTCGGAGTCCTGCCTCCGATCAGCAAACTAACGAAGGAGCAGGCGATGTACCATTTCTTGAGCGGTTACACGAGTAAGCTTGCCGGAACCGAACGTGGTGTCACGTCTCCTGAAACGACGTTCTCTACATGCTTCGGCTCACCGTTCCTGCCGCTTCCTGCTCACGTCTATGCTGAAATGCTCGGCAAAAAGATCGATGAACACGGGGCAGACGTTTTCTTAGTCAATACCGGCTGGACCGGGGGCGGCTACGGCACAGGCGAACGAATGAAGCTTTCTTACACTAGAGCAATGGTCAAAGCAGCGATTGAAGGTAAATTAGAGGATGCTGAAATGATAACTGACGATATTTTCGGCCTGCACATTCCGGCCCATGTTCCTGGCGTTCCTGATCATATCCTTCAGCCTGAAAACACGTGGACCAACAAGGAAGAATACAAAGAAAAGGCAGTCTACCTTGCAAATGAATTCAAAGAGAACTTTAAAAAGTTCGCACATACCGATGCCATCGCCCAGGCAGGCGGCCCTCTCGTATAAAAAACAAAAGCCAAGAGCAATTATGCTCTTGGCTTGTTTTAATTGACAGAATGCAAAGAAGTCAGCTTGTATGTAATGATGGTCCGGCCTTCTTCCCATTGAAGCTTCTGCACTTCAGCTGTGCCTGACTTTTCGCCAAACTTTGTTTTGCGTACATCCATTGGAATCTCCATCGGATATACTCGGTATCCGTCCTTCTCTAACGTGAATATATTTTCATCTATGCGAACTTCTTTTCCTTTTGTCACAATCAGTGTATTAAATTCAACAGGCATTCCCAAAGTGAAATCCCCTTTCGTTCTCTTTTTTCTTTATCATAACATATTTCACTGTCAGCGGTTTTTCATCCATTGTGTGAGCTGCCGCACGATACGCCGGTTTTCTTTTGGCGGGAAATAATGTGTGAATGTACTGTAGTACCACGTCTCCACCGGCTTATGCAGTTGTTTTAGCTTCTCTTCAAATAAATAGGAATGCTGAATCGAAACATTTTGGTCTTTTTCTCCATGGATTAACAGCACGGGTGCCTGAATTTTATTTACTTGGTCAAACGGTGTCCTCCATTGATATTCCTCAGGCACCTTTTTCGGTGTTCCGCCGATGACTCTTTTCATCATTCGCCGCAAATCCTGCCGCTCCTCGTATGTAAGAATCATATCACTGACGCCTCCCCAGGAAACAAATGAAGCTGCCTGCCCGCCCATTTCGATCGCAGTGAGCATTCCCATAATTCCGCCGCGGGAAAAACCGAAGATGTGGATTCTATCCTTCTTGACATTTGGGTGCTGCTGAAGCAGGCGAAAAGCAGAAAATGCATCCTCCCTGTCTTCTCCTGCAAAATCCTCATTGCCTTCTCCTCCTTGATTTCCTCTGTAAAAAGGAGCAAACACCACAAACCCTTGGGATGCAAACTGGATAATCCGGCCCGGCCGAACCATGCCCACGCTTTTAATCCCGCCGCGCAAATATAAAAATCCGTCATATTGTCCCGGTTCCGCCGGCTCAGCCAGAAGCCCCTTAACCCGTAATCCATTTGACAGATAGCAGATCGTATACAAACGCACATGCTGGCTTGGCGACGGAAATCTTCTTTTCTCTACAATCAAAACAGCCGCCTCCTTTTTTTCTATATGCTTTCCTTACTCCAAAATTACATCCGGAGAACCTGGTTAGGCATTCACACATTTTTATACCCATCATACGATATGTAAAGCAAAAAAGGATATTAACTTGATGCGAAATAAGGAGGTTGTCTATGTGAACAGATGGTTAAGGCTGGGCTTCGCCTGTGTCGGCAGTATCTTTCTGATGTTCGCCCTGGCGGCTTGCAAGCAGGAAGAAACGCTCACAAAAGTCAAGGTAGCTGAAGTGACCCATTCAATTTTTTACGCACCTTTATATGTTGCTGAGTCTAAAGGGTTTTTTAAAGAAGAAGGGCTTGATGTCGATGTGAATACGACCTGGGGCGGAGACAAAACGATGACATCGCTTCTTTCCAACGGCTCTGACATCGCGCTTGTCGGGTCAGAAACATCTATTTATGTCGAAGCGCAAGGGGCTAAAGATCCCGTCATTAATTTCGCCCAGCTGACTCAGACAGACGGAACGTTTCTTGTCGCGAGAGAAGATGTTGAACACTTCGACTGGGATCAGCTGAAAGGAAAAACGTTTCTCGGTCAGCGAAAAGGCGGCATGCCGCAAATGGTCGGCGAGTATGTACTGAACAAACATAAGATTGACCCGCATAAGGATATAGACCTCATCCAGAACATAGACTTCGCCAATATTGCCAATGCGTTTGCTTCTGGAACCGGTGAGTATGTACAGCTCTTTGAACCGCAGGCTTCTCTCTTTGAGAAAAAAGGCATCGGCCATATCGTGGCTTCATTCGGAGAAGAATCAGGAGAGGTTCCTTATACGACTTTTATGGCGAAAAAAAGCTATTTGAAGAAAAATGAAGACACAGCCGTCAAGTTTACAAAAGCCATTTATAAGGCGCAGCAGTGGGTTGAAAATCATTCTGCGAAGGACATCACAGATGCCATTAAAGATGAATTTGATGATACCGACCCAGACGTCATCGAAACATCCATTGAACGCTATAAAAAACAGCATTCATATTCGCCAGACCCTCTGCTTAACAAAAAAGAATGGGAGCTTCTCCAAACCATTATGGATCAATCTGGAGAACTGCCGAAACACATTCCATACAATCAGCTTGTAAATAAAGAAATTGCTGAAAAAGTCACCTCGGAGAAATAGGAGGCGCCATCTATGTCTTTCTTACATGTCGACCATGTAACCCATACTTATTTTTCTATTAAAGAAAAAACAACGGCTGTGCGGGATATTCATTTCGATGCCGAAAAAGGTGATTTCATCTCATTTCTCGGCCCAAGCGGCTGCGGAAAAACAACACTGCTTTCCATTATTGCCGGTTTGATTGAGCCATCAGAAGGCAGAGTTCTGATTGAAGGCCGTGAGCCGAATCAAAAAGAACATAATATTGGCTATATGCTTCAGCAGGATTACTTATTTCCCTGGAAATCTATCGAGGAAAATGTGCTTCTCGGTTTAAAAATCGCCGACACGCTGACAGAAGAAAGCAAAGCCGCTGCACTCGGTCTATTGCCGGAGTTCGGCCTCATAGATGTGGAGAAAAAATATCCGAAAGAGCTGTCAGGCGGGATGCGCCAACGGGCTGCGCTTGCAAGAACACTTGCGCCTAACCCTAGTCTGCTTTTGCTGGATGAGCCATTTTCCGCGCTTGATTTTCAGACAAAGCTGTCTTTGGAAAACCTGGTATTCCGCACATTAAAGGAATATCAAAAAACAGCAGTGCTTGTCACTCATGATATAGGGGAAGCGATAGCGATGAGCGATACGATCTTTTTATTTTCAAATCAGCCGGGCACCATCCATCAGATTTTTACCATTCCTAAGGAATTGGCCGCGATGTTGCCTTTTGACGCCCGTCAGGAACCTTCCTTCCAGACACTGTTTCAAACGATATGGAAGGAGCTGAATTCTCTTGAGAAACAGCAAAGAAACCATTGATCTGCTTCACGAGCAGTATCAATTCAAACAGAAAAAGGAAAAGTGGAAGGTCCATTCCTTTCAGCTTGCCATATTTATTCTCTTTTTCTCGGGCTGGGAAACCTCCAGCAGGCAGGGCTGGATCGATCCGCTGATCTTCAGCTCTCCATCAGCTGTGTGGCGATTATTGCTGGAGAAACTTGGTGACGGTTCTTTACTGTCACACATCGGCGTCACTTTATTTGAAACGGTGCTTGGCTTTTTGCTTGGGACGTTTATGGGCACGTGCCTCGCCGCTTTGTTATGGTGGTCTAACCGACTTGCCAGAATTTTAGATCCGTATCTTGTGATTTTGAATGCAATGCCGAAAGTGGCCCTGGGCCCGATCCTGATTGTCGCGCTCGGTCCCAGTTTTATCAGCATCATTGCGATGGGAGCCATCATCAGCGTCATTATCACAACCATCGTTGTCTACACCGCCTTCCAAGAGGTCGACGAAAACTATACGAAAGTCATGAAAACATTCGGCGCAAAAAAGTGGGTTATTTTTAAAGAAGTCATACTGCCTGCATCCTCCCCCGCGATTATTTCAACACTAAAAGTGAACGTCGGTTTATCATGGGTTGGCGTCATTGTAGGGGAATTCCTCGTTTCGAAGGTCGGATTAGGATATATGATTATTTACGGATTCCAAGTCTTCAATTTTACACTCGTCTTCTTAAGCCTGCTGATCATCGCCATCTTCGCCACTCTGATGTATCAGGGCGTCGAGCTGCTGGAAAAGAAATGGACGAAGGGGAGGACATAAAAAACCCGGCATATATGCCGGGTTTTTTATTCAATCCATCCAGATTCCTTCAGTTTTTTCAAGCTGATCGGAAGTACGGAATCCTTCATAATAAAGCTGAATTTTTTATTGCGGGAAAGGTTCTCCGGAAGCTCGTGAAACAAAACCGGGCCTTTCGTTTCAAAGTAATCAGCTTGCTTTTCAAGCTTTTCTATATCTGCAAAATATATATTTTTCACAATCACTTTTTCTTTTCCGAGAACTTTATACTGTCCGAGATACTTGAGGCTTTTGACTCTCGCGCCCGTCTCTTCCTTTACTTCCCGGAGCGCAGCCTCTTCTGCGCACTCCATCGGCTCTACTTTCCCGCCTGGAAACTCATAGCCTCTGTCCTCATGTTCTGTTAAAAGCCATTTGCCGCCAAAACGGCAAATCACCCAGACATGCTTCGGGCTGTCCGAGAAAGGCTGATCGTCAAAGGAAAGCTGAACAGTATTCTGATAATAATCTTTAAACTCGTACATGTTTATCCCTCAAATCCGTTCCTAGCTATCTTCCATACATCATACCACAGTTACGTTTCTTCGGAAGCCTTTTATCAAAAAATAAGGGAAACCCAGCACGCCGTCAGGTTCTGCATGCAGACTAGCTCGTACAGTTTTTTGCGATAGCTTTTGCCGAAAAGTGCGACCGACGCTCTGGGCTTTATTATGACCCGCGAACAGGGAAAAGTTACGGTTTGCGCTTAAATTTATTTTTTAACGTTTCTAAAAGATCGACAAGCATCTGAGGAACCGGTATGCCAAGAGAGCTGGCTGTCACAACAATTTGCACAGATTCATAAAGAATATAAAACATAATAGCCAAGTCACGAATTGATCCCTCTGTATTCAGCAGCTGATCAAAAAAGTGGCATACAGAGATCAGAGCCAGCGTGACTAATTTTTTGACAAGCCGGGCAAATATCTTCTTAAACGACAGTTTGTGAATAATCGTTTCCTTCAAAGTCGTACTGATAAATTCAATTGCCATAAGAGAGAGCAAAATCAGAAATGAATACTGAAAACCTCCAAAGAAAAAACCCGCTGCTGAAACGCTGACTGCTAAAAACGAAAAGATGCCAAAGTCTCTATCCATTTATCCCAACATCCTTTCACAGAAACGGCCTTACGATATTCTATGGAAAACAAGCCGAACGGATTGGATTTTTCAGAAAAATGGACTGGTTGTCGCCTATTTTTCAGATACAAAAAGAAAAGCCGGACGTCTTTTTTAAGACATCCGGCCGTTCTATTTTTGAACTTAACCTAGGTAAGCTTTTAGCATCCAGTTATGTTTTTCAATATTTTGATGGATCGCAAGAAGCATGTCCCCTGTTGTTTCGTCACCGACTTCATCAGCTAAATCCATGCCGTTTTTCAGCTCTTCCGCGATGACTGTGAAATCATCATATACGCTTTGAACCATTTGTTCAGCTGTTTCATTTCCAGCCGCTTCTTTGACAGAAGCTGTTTCTAAGGATTCCTTCATTGTTGCAATCGGTTTTCCGTTCAGCGCCAAAAGACGCTCTGCTAAGTCATCAATATAAGTTGCCGTTTCATTGTACAGCTCCTCAAACTTTTCATGAAGAGTGAAGAAATCTTTTCCTTTCACATACCAGTGATAATTATGTAGTTTCACATACATGACCGTCCAGTTGGCTACTTGTTTGTTCACTGCTTGAATCAATTGTTCTGACATGGTATCTCCTCCTTGTTATATGACTATGTATACCCTTAATATCGTACGCTAAAACCTCTTTTTTACCCTTATCTGTCACGATTTCTTCTATTATGCTACAATTGTTAAAAAACGGGAGGTGGAATGTCATGACGCTTCTCATTACGATAAGTATTTTGATTGTGCTGGCTGTTTTGCTTGTAACCATTTGGACGACTGTAAAAGCCTATAATGTAAAGCATACCATTGATCCACCACAAGAAAATCACTCTGATTCACACAATCAATGATGATGTGAATGCTCCTCTTCTGACTGATTGCTGGCAGCATCGGCGTCTCCGACTTGGACTTTTAAGGTCGGCATGCTATGCTGTTTTTTTGCTGTGACATGGGATTGGACAGTGTATACACCATCTT
Source organism: Bacillus sp. SG20033 (assembly GCF_044570195.1). NCBI lineage: Bacteria > Bacillati > Bacillota > Bacilli > Caryophanales > Bacillaceae > Bacillus > Bacillus sp. SG20033. The sequence goes on from NZ_CP172606.1 coordinate 3,192,964, forward strand.
CCTTAAACGTCGTTTCCAATCGGTATACGCCTTTTTCTTGTTTCGCCTTAAACATTTGGCTTGCGTCTTTTTCCCCTTCTTTCCATACTTCAAACTCTACTTCATCGGCATCCGTCACAGCTTCATCACCATATGATACGGCTGCTTCATAAGCAGCGCTTTCTCCGGGATTTACTTTTTCAGGCCCGGTCAGCTTGACATCCAAAACCTCGGGCGTCTCAGCTGTATTTGCTTTGCTTTCACCAGATCCGCATCCATTAAGCAATAAAGCAGAAAAAAGCAGAACAACCAACATCTTTTTCATGCCATCACCCTTTCATCGTTTACCTAAATAGTAGCAAACGCTTACAGCAAATGGTACACAAAATATGAGACGTCACAAAAAAGACCTTTTTGCTTAAGCGCAAAAAGGTCCTTTCTATTTTAGCCAAATACTTTTAGCAATTCTTCTTTATCCTGTGAAAGCCAGAAACGCATTAAACGTTTAGCGCCTTCCAGATCATGAAGCTTCGCTTGGCCGCACTGCTTTTCATTCGCAGCTGGTATTTCTGTAATCTCTACCGCTTCCTTCATTGTGTCTTCAAGCAGATCAACGATTTCCGCTGATGTCGGCTCTCCGCTCACAACTAGATAATAGCCTGTCTGGCAGCCCATTGGAGAAATATCAATGATATCAAAATGATCGTATTTCTCAGCGTGAGAACGAATCGTAAACGCGAGCAAATGCTCGAGTGTGTGAATGGTGTCAGGCTTCATCGCCTGTTTATTTGGCTGGCAAAAACGAATGTCAAATTTATTTACAACGCCGTCTGTTCCCACTTTATGCACGCCGCAATGTCTTACATATGGAGCAACAACCGCATTATGATCAAGCTCAAAACTTTCTACTGAAGGCATAATGGCACTCTCCCCTTTTTTAAAAATGTAATTTTATTATAACATACTTTTCCGATAAGAATTATTGATTAACTTTTCAATCTGTGTTTTTTTTCTTATACTTGCATCAGAAAGGTTGCTGAAGAAATATGAAAACCCTATTCATCGCTTTGATCAGAGGATATCAAAAATTCATCTCACCCCTGACGCCGCCAACATGCCGCTTTTATCCGACCTGTTCCCAATATGGAATCGAAGCGATTAAAACGCACGGCGCTTTAAAAGGCGGATGGCTGACAATCAAACGGATTTTGAAATGCCACCCGTTCCATCCGGGAGGAGTCGATCCCGTTCCTGAAAAAAAACAAAAACATTAATTGTTATAGCCGTTTACGATAAGATCCAGTTTTCCTGTTTTAGGATCAATGACTAAGCCATGGACCGGAACGTTTTCAGGGAACAGCGGGTGATGTTTTATAACGTCTACGCTGTCTTTCACACTCGCTTCCACTGAATCAAAGCTTTTAAACCATTGATCAAAGTCTACACCGGAGTACTTTATTGTTTCGATGCGTTCTTCCGGAATCCCTCTTGCTTTGATTTTTTCAAGCATGCTTTTGCTGCTGATTTTGCTCATGCCGCAATCGTGATGCCCGATCACACACACCTCATCTGCATTCAGCTCGTACACTGCGACGAGTAAACTTCTCATGATGCTTCCGAATGGGTGTGTCACAAGCGCACCGGCACTTTTAATGATTTTCACATCACCGTTTCGCAAATTCATCGCATGCGGCAGCAGTTCAACCAGACGAGTGTCCATGCAAGAAAGAATCGCCATTTTTTTATCTGGAAATTTTGATGTTTGATACTTTTCATACTCTCTTTGTTCAGTAAATGTCTTGTTAAATTCAAGAATATCATTTAGAAGACTCATGTTCGTTGTCCCTTTCTATTCTTTTTACTCTTCAATATATCACAACCCTTGTTTATTCGTCATAATAAAAAAAGACAAACCCTCTGGTCTGCCTTATTTCCCCATGTTATAGCGTTTTTTGAACTGCTCAACTCGTCCGCCTTTTTCATTGAATTTCTGGCGGCCTGTATAAAACGGATGCGTGTCAGAACTTACCTCTACTTTAATGACAGGATATGTGTTGCCGTCTTCCCACTCTGCTGTTTCATTAGATGTTTTCGTAGAGGTGCTGAGAAAACGGTAGCCGCTGTTGACATCCTGAAATATCACTTTGTGGTTCTTCGGATGAATTCCTTCTTTCATGTGTATCTCCTTTCAATAAATCGTAATAATTACGTTTTATTTTATAACCTTACAAACGTTTTGTCAATCTTCTTATATCCTTCCCTCTGTTTTCACATCGTAAACCTCATGACATTTAAGAATAGGAAGAATAATCTAACCGAGGAAGCAAATAATAAACCCAAAATACATACAGAACGTCTTTTTAGAAAGGTGGTTTACGATTGTGGATGATTTAGTTTTGGCCAGAAGCCTTTTTGGCACGACAATGGGCTTTCATATCATTTTCGCAACGCTTGGAGTCGGTCTCCCGCTCATGATTTTAGTGGCGGAATTGATCTATCAAAAAACGAAAGATGACCATTATGCGATCATGGCGAAAAGATGGACGAAAGCACAAGCCGTATTGCTGGGGGTCGCCATACCGACCGGAACGATCGCGGGCACTCAGCTCGCGCTTTTATGGCCGGGATTTATGGAAGTCATCGGCCGGGTGATGTCCCTGCCATTTCAAATTGAAATCTATGCTTTTTTTGTTGAAGCCCTATTCATGTCGATTTATGTATACGCTGCAGACCGTTTGTCACCTGCAATGAGGATTGTTGCTGTTTTCTTTGTGTTAGTCGGGGCAGCAGCATCAGCTGTTCTGATTACGAATGTTCACGCTTTTGAAGGTACACCCGCCGGTTTTAAAATTTTAAACGGAAAAATTACAGATGTTGACCCGTGGGCTGCGTTTTTTAATCCTAGCTTTTTTATCACTGCCGGCCATGTCGTGCTGTCCGCGTTTATGACCGGTGCGTTTATCGTGGCTTCTGTTGCGGCGTATAAAATGATCCGGACGAGGAAAAAGGAAAAGGTCTATCGCTTTCACCGGAAAGCCCTTTTGCTCGCACTGACGATCGGCGGTATTTTTTCATTGCTGACCGCTTTGAACGGACACGAATCTGCACAGATGCTGTACGAATACCAGCCCGAAAAATTAGCCGGTGCGGAAGGCCTGTTTGAAACAAGATCCCACGCCCCGCTCGCTATCGGCGGTTTTACCGACCCGAATGAAGAAAAAGTAAAATGGGCAATCGAGATTCCATGGGCTTTAAGCTTTTTGGCAGCGAACCGTTTTGACACTGTTGTAAAAGGATTAAATGCATTTCCGAAAGACGAATGGCCGCCGCTTTTCATTCACACGCTGTTTAATGCGATGGTCGGTGTAGGCATGCTGCTTATTCTTTATTCCATTATCGGTGTGGTCTGGAGAAAGGTGCTCAAGAAAGACCGTTTCCCAACGTGGCTTTTGGTCATTTTCATGACAGCAGGCCCTTTTAGTCTCATCGGCATTGAATTCGGCTGGATTTTCGCATGTACGGGGAGGCAGCCTTGGGTCATCTATCATCTGCTGAAAACGTCAGATGTCGTAACAACGACTGGCTCGATCGGGGTGCTGTTCTTATTTTTCACATTTGTTTATGCCGTGTTAGGTGCAGCTGTCGTCTACGTGCTTCTTTATTATTTCCGCAAGCACCCTGTTGACGAAGATTTAAATACAGCGGAGTCGTAATGGCTCCGCAAACAGGAAACCAAATGGAAGGAAGATCGTACAAATGGAGATTTCAACTGACGCTCTGATCGCCATCTCAATTATCTGGGGCTTTGTGTTTATTTACGCCGTCATGGCGACAATGGATTTTGGAGCGGGATTTTGGTCTATGATCTATTTAAACAAGGAGCATATGAAGGCCACCGATATTGCAAATCGCTTTTTGTCCCCGACTTGGGAGGTCACAAACGTCTTTATTGTGGCCATCGTCGTGGCGCTTTTCAGTTTTTTCCCCGGCGCGACATTTGTGCTCGGAACCGTTTTATTAATTCCCGGAAGCATGATTTTGCTGCTTTTAGCGATTCGAAGCGGATTTCTCGTTTTTTCAAATACAGCAAAGGAGCGGAAAACGCTAAGATATATTTCCGGCATCTCCGGCTTTATCATTCCTGCTATTTTAATTTTGGTGCTTCCTGTGACACACGGAGGGTTTATAGAAAAAACGGATGGAATCTATAACTTAAATATGTCTAAAATCTTTTCAAGCCCCAACGCCTATTCATTTATCGGGTTTGCGATTTTAAGCACCTTATTTTTGTCCTCGCTGCTGCTTGCAGATGTTTCAAATGTGGCAGAGGAACAGGATGCGTACCGAGCCTACAGAAAAAGCGCCCTGATTACCGGCCCGATTTCACTGTTGTTTGCTGTATGCATCATGGTGACAATGCGGAATGAAGCAAACTGGCTGTACAGCGGAATGATGAATGATTTTACTTGGATTATTGCATCGTTCATTACATTTGTCATTGCTGGAATCGCCCTTTTTCTGCCTAATAAGAGCTTTGGGCAAAACATCGGAAAACCGCGTCTCGCACTTGTTGCGATTGGGATACAGTATTTTCTCGCAAGCTACGCTTACGGGCGGGCGCATCTTCCGTATATGATTTATCCCGATGTGACAGTCATGTCAGGCTTCACAGAGCCAGCAACGTTCAGAGCGCTGTTTGCAACGTATATCGTTGCATTTATCATTCTATTTCCGGGCTTCTTTTTCTTCTGGAAAATGTTTATGCGAGATAAACGCTATATCCGCCAGGAGGAATAGAGGGCAAGCCAGCCGGCTATACTAATCCAGAACCTTTATAAGGAGGGGATGGCATGGAGCAGAAAATTCTATGTGAGGTCAACAACTGTTCTTATTGGGGCAAAGGTAACAAATGCACCGCTGATGCCATTTATGTTGTCAGCCATACTGGTGAAACGGCTGAAAACAGCCGGGAAACAGACTGCAAAACGTTTAAGCCGCATGATTTGTAATTAAAAGAAAGAGCTGCGTCAGCCAGCTCTTTCTTTTTGCATGTTGAGTGTTCTCAGCTTTTTAGTTATGACCCCGTTTGCAGGTGAAAACAAAAAGGCGCTTGCATAACATACACCTGTCATGGCCGCCATCGCTCCTGAAATCGAAACATTAAGCCATGTTGCGAAGAAATAGCCCATGACCGCCGACAGCCCGCCAATCAACGCGCTGAGAATCAGCATATAAAGAAGCCGGTCTGTCAGCAAATGTGCCGCAGCCGGCGGAACAATCAGCATGGCCACAACCAATACGGCCCCCACCGAATCAAAGGAAGCAACAGTCGTCATGGACAGCATGCCCATTTGCACGTAATGAATGAGCAAAACCGGTATTCCCAAGGCTAAGGCCATTTGAGGATCAAACGAAGCGATTTTAAACTCCTTATAGCACACACTGATCAACACTACGTTTAAAACCAGAACAGATGCCAGCATCCAAAACGCTTTCGGCCCAATATCAACCCCCAATACCGTCACCGTATTCCACGGCACAAAAGCGATTTCTCCCATTAACGAGTGCTCAATATCGAGATGGACATTCGCTCCATATACAGAAAGCAAAATAACCCCGATTGCAAATAAGGATGTAAACACAACTCCTATGGCAGCATCTGATTGAACCCCCTTGCTATGAAGAAGCTGAACCAAGAAAGCCGTTAACAGACCGGTTGCGGCTGCGCCAATAAACATAGAAATCCCATCAAGACTTCCCGTCACTAGAAAAGCGCCGACAATGCCAAGCAACACTGTATGACTGATTGCGTCGGCCAGCATCGCCATGCTTCTCAGCACAAGAAATGTGCCGATCAATCCGCAGCTTACACCGACTAATACACCGGTAGCTATAATCCATGCTTCAAAACTCATTTGCGATCTGTCCCTTCTCGGCATCATGAGACGCTTTTCGACGCTCAGGCATCCGTCCATACAGCTTTAAGAGTGAATAAAGCCGCTCTCTCGTTTCTCTCGGTAAACGGTCTGGGTCAAAGTAGTCCTGATCGGATTCTATATTGGCAAGTTCCATTTCATGCATGAGATACACTTCATACATCCGCTGCTTCAAAGCTGTGTGATAGCCTTTTTCTATCCCTTTGCTTGTGATTTGCCAAATCCCATTTTCGATACGCTCAATGCACCTCTCTTGTTCCAAGTCATTTAATGCCTTAAGGCATAATGAAGGGGATAGGCGTCTTTTCTTTCTTACACTTTCAACAGTTACACAAAGATTATTCTTTTCATACTGTTCATAAATCTCCAAAAGCACTTGCTTCCTGCTTGTTCTGCGCCGCAGCCTCATCAGCCTTATGGCTTTAGCAGCCAATCCCCGCTTAGGCGCGCAAATCATTGAAAAAAGAAAGAGCATCGTTGCAGATAGGATCATTAATGGCCCTGTCGCCATTCCCTTCATCGTGGTGCTAAGCAGGGTTCCGGCCACGCCGCTGACCCCGCCTGTAATCCCGGCAATGACGATCATCCCGGTTAATCGTTCGGTCCAATATCTCGCAGCTATGGCAGGTGTAATCAGCATAGCCGCCATTAGTATCACACCAACAGTCTGAAGCCCAATGACGACAGCACAGACAATCAGACAAGCCAAAAGCCCGTTTAAAAAACGCACCGGCATTCCTAATCCCTTTGCAAACGCGAGATCAAAAGTAATCAATGTAAATTCCTTAAAGAAAACAATACATAGGAGCAGCAGAGCAGCGGATATTCCTGCAATAAGGATGATATCCTGCCTGACCAATGAAGCAGCCTGGCCGAATAAAAAAGAATCAAGCCCGCTTTGGCTTCCCGCCCCCTGTTGCTGAATATATGTCAGCAGAATGATCCCGACACCAAAAAACACAGAAAGAACAATCCCGATCGCCGAGTCCTCCTTTGTTTTTGAAAGCCGAGGAATCAGTTGAATACAAAATGTTCCGAGCAGTCCGGCGAGCGCCGCACCCAGCAAAAAGAAAGGCAGTGATTTTTGCCCAGTGAACAGAAAAGCGAGACACACTCCCGGCAGAGCTGAATGGGCCATCGCATCGCCGATTAAACTTTGCTTTCTCAGCAGCACAAAGCTGCCCAAAACACCGCTTGCCGTCCCGAGCAAAAGCGTACCGGCCAGCACCCACTGTGTATTCGGATGCTGGAGCTGCAGCCACAAACTTTCAAACATTGCGCTCACTCCTTATGTCCTTCTGCCAGCACTTTATCTTTTAAAAACGTAAGCCTTCCTCCATATGTTTTTTGCAGGTTTTCGATCGTAAAAACGTTTTCCGCCGGTCCGAAAGCGATTTTTCTTAAATGAAGCAGTAAGATCCAATCGAAATAATCCTCGGCGGTCTGCAGATCATGATGGACGACAAGCACGGTTTTTCCTTTTTCTTTGAGTTCTGCCAACAGCGTCATAATCGCGCGCTCCGTCGCTGCATCGACACCTGCAAACGGTTCATCCATAAAATAAATGTCAGCGTTCTGGCAGAGTGCCCGGGCAAGAAACACCCGCTGCTGCTGTCCGCCTGACAGCTGGCTGATTTGCCTCTTCGCATAATCAAGCATCCCGACTTTTGCTAATGCTGCCTTCGCCATCTCCACATCCGCTTTCTTTGGCCTCTTTAATAAACCGATTCTCCCGTATCTTCCCATTAGGACGACATCGAGCGCGCTTGTGGGGAAATCCCAGTCAACCGAGCCGCGCTGCGGAACATATCCGATTCTGGTCCGTTGATCCTTATAGTCTTTGCCGTAAATAGAGATGTCTCCGGAAGCTCGGGGCACAAGACCGAGAATCGTTTTGATCAAGGTTGATTTTCCCGCGCCGTTTGGGCCGATAATGCCAATAAGTTTTCCTTCAGGCACCTGCAGCGAAATGTCCTGCAGTACAGGCTTTTTATGATAAGCAACCGTCACATTATCAAGCTCAACAGGGAACATATCCTCCACCTCTTTTCTTTATTTAAGCGCTTTAGTAATCGTGTTGATATTGTGGCGGAACATTCCTTCGTATGTGCCTTCTTTTGTGCCCTTTTCACCCATGGCATCCGAATAAAGCTGACCGCCGATTGTGACTGTATGGCCTTTTTCTTTAGCGCCTTCCACCACTGCATTGATTGATTTTTCAGATACACTGCTTTCTACGAACACAGCTTTTATTTGTTTGTCTGTCAGAAGATCAACCAGCTCCTGAACATCCCTTAATCCATAGTCCGAATCTGTGCTGAGTCCCTGCAGGCCTTTTACCTTAAATCCATACTCATTCCCAAAGTACGCAAACGCATCATGAGCAGTCACAAGCACACGGCTTTTCTCCGGAATATGTGCGATCTCCTTACGCGACCACTTATCTAAATATTGCAAATCTTCTTTGTACTCTTTGGCATTTTTCCGAAAGGCATCTGCGTGCTGAGGCATTGCTTTGCTGAATTGCGCTTCAATTTCATCCACCGCATAGATCCATAACGGAATGCTGAACCAGACGTGGGGATCAAACGTCTTGCCTTCCCCCGCGGGAATAAGCTTATTTTTCGGAATGGCCTCAGCTACTGCCGCCGATTGTTTTTGTTCGCCGATTTTTTGGAGGACATCCTCCATTTTCCCTTCCAAATGCAACCCGCTGTACAGAACAACATCGGCAGACATTAATTTTTTCGTGTCACCTTGGGAAGCTTTGTAAAGGTGCGGATCAACTCCCGGTCCCATTAAAGAGGTGACTTTTACATGCTTACCTCCGATGTTTTCTGCTGCATCGGCAATTTGAGATGTTGTCGCTGTCACTTGTAATTGCTGATCAGCGCTTTTCCCGGCTGAATCCGTTCCGCATCCCGTTAAAGCAAAGGTCGCAAAAAGTACTGCTGCCATCAGCCCTCGTCTCATATTTCTCCTCCTCTTTGCCATCAATGTCCGATTGTTTTATCTTATGTTGTCAGTTCTTAGACATGTGACATTTAATTAGCCAAAAGCATGTTTTATTCAAACAGGACAAAAAGTTTCCTTTGTGCAAAATTATCGCGTTTGGCCATTTTTGTCAAGCTGATTTACATAAAAAAACCGGCTGGGTCAGCAGCCGGTCCAAACGAGAAGGGATGTATTCAACGAACACTTTTACTGTAACAGCACAGTGTCATTTATTCAAAATAGCAAAATGCTTTTTTCTTAACCATGCTGTGTGAAAACATCCATTTTGGTCACATATTTTCGCATAATGTCTTGGTTTACCTCAACCCCTAAACCAGGCTGTTTTGACACAGAAATAAATCCATTATCAATACGAATATCAGGAGTTACAATATCTTCATCCCAATAGCGTGAGGATGAAGATATATCGCCAGGTATTGTGAATTGAGGCAGTGAAGCAAGCGCCACGTTCTGCGCTCTTGATATGCCTGTTTCCAGCATTCCGCCGCACCAAACCTGCATATGATGCTCTTTGCATAAATCATGAATTTTTAAGGCTTCTGTTAAGCCGCCGACACGAGAAGGTTTTATATTAATAATTTTGCAGCTTCCTAGCTCAATCGCCCGTCTCGCATCATCAACTGAACAAATGCTCTCATCAAGGCAAATGGCCGTTTTCAAATGTTTCTGCAGGTGGCGGTGATCAACGATATCGTCGGATTGAAGGGGCTGCTCAATCATCATTAAATGGTAGTCATCAAGCTCCTTTAAGCGGCTGATATCCTTCAGTTCGTAAGAGGAATTGGCATCGGCCATAAGCGGGATGTTTGGGAATCGGCTGCGGATGGCCTTGACCAATTCCACATCCTGCCCAGGCTGAATTTTAATTTTTATTCTTTGATAACCTTCTTTTTGATAGCTCTCAATTTCCTGCAGCATATCGTCAAGAGGCGCCAGGCCGACTACCACGCCGGCAGGGACTTTATCTCTTGTTCCGCCCAATGCCTCAGCAAGGGATACGCCCTTCTTTTTGGCATAGATATCCCATACAGCCGATTCAAGTCCCGCTTTTGCCATCCGGTTTCCTTTATAACGCGCCAGGCTGTCCGGCACTTCTGAAGGGTGATTGAATTCACGGCCGACGACATTTGGGATAAAAAAATCTTTTAGCATATGCAAACATGTTCCAATGGTTTCCTCGGTGTACCAAGGCGAAGAGAAAGCGGAAACTTCTCCCCAGCCTGTGACACCTGATGTATCAATAGCTTCCACGATCAGAAATTTACGCTCTTGAAGCGTTTCGATACTGTTTTTAAACGGTTTCTTTAAGTTCATGCTCAAATGATAAAGCGTGATTTTTTCTATTTCGATCATAGCAGTTCTCCTTTACGCGCATCCTTCAGCTGATTTCGCAAGAGCTTATTAGACGCATTGCGCGGCAGGCGGTCAAGCACAAAGAATTTTGCCGGAATTTTATACTTCGCCAAGCGTTCTTTGCAGTAGGCAGTCAATTCTTCTGCGCTCACAGGCTTGTGAAGGACAAGATAGGCGTGAGGCACTTTCCCCCATTTTTTGTCCTCAGCCCCTGAAACCCCGGCTTCGGCCACAGCGGGGTGTGAAAGCAGCACTGACTCCACTTCGGCCGGATAAATGTTTTCTCCGCCGGATATGATCAGATCTGAACGTCTGTCTAATACATATAAAAAGCCTTCGCTGTCCAAATAACCAAGATCACCTGTTTTCAGCCAGCCATTTTGAAAGGAGGCTTCGTTTGCGCTCTCCCGGTTAAAATAGCTTTTCATGACATTCGGGCCTTTGACCATGATTTCACCGTGTTCAAACGGTTCACATACCTGTCCGTCCCGCTCTATTTTGATTTCACATGAAAACAGCGGTTTCCCCGCAGATCCGAGCTTTTCCATACTGAATTCCGGCGACAGGGTAACAATTTGCGAGCATGTTTCTGTCATTCCATATGACTGAAAGACAGGGAATCCTTTCTCACGGCATTCCTCAAGCAATGGCAGCGGTGCAGGACCGCCGCCGAGAAGAATGCATCTGATGGATTCAGGGCAGCGGTTTGTTTCTTCCAAAAGACTGGCCAGCATAGTCTGCACCGCAGATATCATTGTCACTTCATGCCTGTTGATAGAATCCAGCACATCGCTTACGGAAAAACGCTGGTGAAGCACGACAGACATTCCATAGATCACAGATTTAAATAATGCGGACAAGCCGCTGATATGAAAGAGCGGCAATGCGATAAGCCAGCGGTCTTGTTCTGTTATACCCAAATTAAGCGCGGACGACACCGCACTGAAATAATGGTTTCCGAACGTTTGCTGAACTCCCTTGGGCTTTCCTGTCGTACCCGACGTATACATCAGCGTTGCCGTTGCATCCATTTGCATATAAGCTTGGATCTCAATTTCCTCTGCTGCTTCTTTCATCAATTCATCCACATCAATCGTTTGAACGACGTGTTCATACTCTTTCTTGTCAAAGCTTGAATCTGTCAGTAAAAAGCCGGATCCGGAATCCTCCAGCTGAAACAGCCTTTCATGTGTTGACAGCTTCGTATTCAAAAGCACTGCCTTAACACCAAGCAAAAAACAAGCGTGAACGGCGTATACCATTTCTGCACGGTTTTGGAGCAAAATAGCCGCAGTATCCCCTTTCCGAACCGAATGAGCGGCAAGCTGTGCCGCCATTCGCTTAGACGCGGCAAATAATTCTGCAAATGTCACGGTTTGGTCTCTATAAATGAGAGCGATTCTCTCAGGTGTCAGCTGTGCCCGCTGCATGAGCCAGTTAGGCTGTTCTGTCAGCATGTCATCATCTCCGAGGTAAAATGTCTGTATTGAAAAGAAAACAGCTTGGACCGCAAAGTCTCAAGCTGTTGGTTTACTAAGTATTGCTGATCACGGGAAACGAGGGAACTGTCCGAAATCAGGTTTGCGTTTTTCCTTAAAGGAATCACGGCCTTCTTTTGCTTCATCTGTTGTGTAGTAAAGAAGGGTAGCATCCCCTGCAAACTGCTGAATTCCAGCAAGTCCGTCTGTGTCCGCGTTAAACGCAGCTTTAAGAAAGCGCAGTGCGGTCGGGCTTTTTTCAAGCATTTCTTCACACCATTTAATCGTTTCTTCTTCAAGCTGTTCCAAAGGAACGACTGTGTTGACAAGACCCATGTCCAGTGCTTCCTGTGCGTTGTACTGACGGCATAGGTACCAGATTTCACGTGCTTTTTTATGCCCTACAATTCGAGCCAGGTAGCCAGAACCGTAACCTGCATCGAAGCTTCCCACTTTAGGGCCTGTTTGTCCAAAAATTGCGTTGTCCGCAGCAATTGTCAAGTCGCATACGATGTGAAGCACATGGCCTCCGCCGATCGCATATCCGGACACCATTGCAACAACCGGTTTCGGGATGACGCGGATTAAACGCTGAAGATCCAATACGTTAAGACGCGGGATCTGGTCGTCTCCTACATATCCACCGTGGCCGCGCACTTTTTGGTCTCCGCCAGAACAAAATGCCTTGTCCCCTGCACCGGCAAGCACGATAACCCCAACGTTTTGGTCGTCTCTTGCGTCAGCAAACGCATCAATCATTTCAGAAACCGTTTTAGGGGTAAACGCATTATGTACCTCAGGTCGGTTGATTGTTATTTTTGCAATGCCATTATACGTTTCATACAATATCTCATCGTATGTCCGTTTTGTTTTCCATTCAGCCATATGATGACCTCCTTTTATTCTCTATGTGAATGAGTCAGATGCTTGTCAAAAACTCACTCACTATTTTACCAAACAATCGCGGCTGTTCCACATGGACCGTATGTCCTGCTTTTGGAACAATCTCTATTCTACTAGAAGGAAGCATCTTATGCACCTCTTGATTGATGGCGCAAAATTTTTCGTCCCACTCCCCGCAGATCAGAAGCACAGGAACATCTATTTTCTCTACACGGCTCCACAAGGAAGGCTGTGAACCGGTGCCCATGCCGGTTAAACTGTTCGCAAGCCCAATCTTATTGTTCCGCAGACGGCCCGATCGTATCCTGTGCCGAATATCTTCAGCCAGCCTCTGCTGAGATGAAAACAAAGGGATATTCTCCCAATACGCAACAAACGCTTTGAGCCCGTCTCTTAAAATAAAATCAGCAAGCTTCCGGTCCCGCATAATTCGTTCCCGCCGTTCCCCAAGTGTTTTGAGCCCCGGCGTCGTGCTTTCAAGCACAAGTGCCGATACCCGCTCGGGATATGTCATCGCAAAAGAGTAAGCAAGCCTTCCTCCCATAGAATACCCAATCAATTTCACTTTGTGAAGTTTTAATTGATCAAAAATCTCGGCAAGGTCAGAAACTTGCCGGCTTGTGCTGTATCTTTTCCCATTCAGCGGGGCATCGGTTTCCCCATGTCCTAAACAATCAATTTTGATCAAGCTGGAATCAGGCAGCATCTCATCAAGAAAAGTCCATGATTGTTTGCTGCCGGTAAACCCATGCAGACAGACGACGGCTTCGGAAGCATTCGGTCCCTCGTCTGCCACTGCATATCGGACACCATCCGATACCGTTATGTTTACAGTTCCCATTGTTTTTTCACTTCCCGCACAGCCTCATTCAGCATATCGCGATGCAGCTGGACTCTTGATTGGCGATCCGTTTTGATTTCAATCAAATGGAGTCCGGGCTTGTCTGCCTGCGGCGCGTAAGCTGTTTTGAATTCATCCCAAGAAGCCGGGCATGAATACGTTCCGCCGTAAAGTGCAGCCGCATGCTTGAAATCGAGCCCTGTCGGTGTGCCGAACAAATCTTCAAAGTGTGTCTTTTCAGAAGCCTGCGGCAAAAAGGAGAAAATCCCTCCTCCGTCATTATTGACAAGAATCACAGTAAGAGGAATACCAAGCTTTTTGGCCGCCAGCAGGCCGTTTAAATCGTGATAAAAAGATAAATCTCCAATCACAAGGGTAACAGGCGCTTTTGTTCCTTCACATACCCCCATGGCAGAGGAGACAACACCGTCTATCCCGTTTGCTCCCCGGTTTGAATAAATCAGGAAAGGGCGGTCCTGCTTTTCAAAAAACGTATCAACATCCCTGATCGGCATGCTGTTTCCCACAAACAGCGAGCTGTTTTCAGGCACAAGATGCTGAAGGATTCGATAGAGATTGCCTTCAAACGAAACATCTTCACTGCTGATTGTTTGCAGATGCTCGCGGAACCGCCCATTGACAAACTGCCACTTTTCCAGCCACTCTGAGGATCTGGTGGCAGCAGTAAGGCCTGCCATGATCTCCTCAGCAAAAACAGACGCATTACAATGAATCATATGCGCGCTTGCCTGTGTCGGGTCTCTCCACCCTCCATCCTCGTCAATCACGATTTGCTGAATCGCCGGATCATCCTTAAGCCATAAAAAAACCGGTTTTGAAACAGGCATCGGTCCAAACCGAATGACAACATCAGGACGAAGTTTCCGCTTCAGCTCATCATCTTTTAAAAACGAATCATACGCATCAATAACAGTGCTTTTATCATGAACACCATTCCGCAGATTAGACAGCGGATCCGCTAAAATTGGATACTGAAGCGCTTTTGACAGCGCAATAATGTTTTCCTTATCCGCATCACTATGGAGCTCTCCGCAGACGATCATTCCTTTTTCAGCCTCTGCGAGCATCTCAGCCACATCAGACAGGGACTCTCGGTCAACAGACTGCGTACCCGTTTTCACAGACACATGACGGCCTGTTCTCATTCTTCCAAACGGCTCATCTGAAAGATCCGGCATCAGCGGCTCGCGCAGCGGCACATTCACATGGACAGGCCCCATCGGGCGCTTTTGAGCTTCTCCGGCAGCGCGGCTTGCCAGCGTTCGGATGTATCTCAGCATTTGCGGAGACTCTTCAGGAAGAGCAGAGTCTGTGAAAAACTTAACAAAGTTACCGAATAAGAAGTGCTGATTAATAGCCTGCGGTGCGCCTACTTCGCGCAGCTCATGAGGCCGATCAGCAGTTAACACAATAATAGGCACCCTTGAATAATGGGCTTCAACCACAGCCGGATAAAAGTTGGCCGCGGCTGTTCCAGATGTGCAGATCAATAGTACGGGACGCTGCTTCGCTTTTGCCAAACCTAAGGCAAAAAATCCGGCAGATCTTTCATCAATTTGGACATGGACGCTGATATCGGGATGCGCGGCACAAAGAACAGCCAGCGGTGTAGATCTTGAGCCCGGACAAACGACGGCGTCGGTAATTCCGGAAAGGGCGAATTCATCAATAAAACTTCCGATGTAATGAGTAATCGGGTTGACTGTCAACGCCTCTCACCTCCTAATGCAGAGATCATCGGCTTTAATTTAATCTGTGTTTCTTCATATTCCGAGATTGGTTCCGAGTCTTCCACAATACCGCACCCGGCAAACAGCCTTGCTGTGCTTCCTTCGATAAGCCCTGAACGAATGGCTACCGCGAATTCCCCGTTATCCTGGCTGTCAATCCAGCCGATAGGGGCCGCATACCAGCCGCGAGACATCGGTTCAATCTCCCTGATCACGTCAACAGCTTTTTCCTGAGGTGCTCCCCCGAGCGCCGGAGTGGGGTGCAGCTTCTCAATTAAGTCAAAAATCGATGCAGACTCGCGCAGCTGTCCGACAATCGGCGTAAACAGGTGCTGAACGCTTTTTGTTTTGTACAAAACAGGTCCATCAGGCTTTTCAACCTCTGAACAGCTTGATACAAAAGCATTATGAATCATACCTACCACAATATCATGCTCAAGCAGGTTTTTCTCATCGTTTAATAATTCAAGGCCTATCCGGCGGTCGTCTTCTTCATTCACGCCTCGTTTAATGGAGCCTGCCAGACAGGAAGACATGACAGTGCCGCCGTCTCTTTTGATCAGTCTTTCCGGAGACGCGCCGACAAAAGTTTTGCCTTCTTGTTCAATTGCAAAAACATAGCTTGTCTGCTGATCGTCCAGAAGCGTCTTAAGCACCGGTTCAATTTGGATTGGACCGTCAAACGTGAGCAGCAGCTCTCGGGCAAGAACAACCTTATCATATTGTTTCTCTTTAATTTGGCTTGTGGCCGTTTCGATTGCTTTCAGCCAATCTTCCTTATCCAGCTCTTCGGCTGCTGCAATCACAGCCTGATCTTCTTGCTTGAAATCGGGAACCATAAATTCCGCCGCAAAAGCTTTTAAGCCTTCTAAAACAGCTTCTGCGTCTTCTCCTCCGCTTACCCATTTGTTAACTGTTAAGAACGGGCCTTCAGCAGTCATCGTCAGCATAAGCGCAGGCACAAAGAAATCCCCTTCCGAGAAATGGTCCCATTGTGAACCTCTTTCTTCGCAAGGGTCAAAAGAAAATCCTCCGAATAACACAGGTCCCACTGCAGAATGCTGCAGCTTTTCTTCTTCATAAATATGAAAAGCCGTCTTTTTAAAGCGCTCCCATTGTTCAAAAACCTCACGATACCGCTCGCTGTTTTTTTGATTTGTCTGGAAAACCGCTTCTTTGCCAAGACCGACTATTGTCAATTCACTTTCAGGATCTGACCAAAAAAATCGATTGCCTGTATATTTTTTTGCTCCGTAATTGAAAAATGATAGAGGGTCAAGAGACTCGATTTGTCTCGAATAGCTTATTAAGACAGCATGGTTGACTTCTTTGGCTTTATGTAATGCATGTAGAACTTCCTTTCGGAACGTACGCTGCACCGTTGTCACCATGAGACATTCCTCCATAATCCTTAAAATGCTTTTAATACCATACACCTGTGTCTCCTTTGTGTCAAACACAGATCATGCAGTCCAAATGGCCTGCCTTACCTATTATAAACCTAATTTCAGAAATGAAAAAGAAACAAAGCTTAAATTTCTTTCTCCACTGATAGCAAAGGTTGTATCCGCTTACCATAAAAGGAAAACCTCCTATATTCCTCCACCCGCCATTTATGAAAGTTCTCAGGCGATCTGTTCATACTAAAGGTATGCATCACAGAGAAACGAGGCGATCACATTGCTTACGAAAGAACAGCTTCAGCATTTAAAAAATGAACTGGAACAAACGAAAAAAGATATCTTAAACCGTTTCAAAGACAATGACCATTTTCAGCTT
The DNA here is from genome assembly GCF_044570195.1 of Bacillus sp. SG20033. Taxonomy (NCBI): domain Bacteria; kingdom Bacillati; phylum Bacillota; class Bacilli; order Caryophanales; family Bacillaceae; genus Bacillus; species Bacillus sp. SG20033. The sequence goes on from NZ_CP172606.1 coordinate 3,209,999, forward strand.
AACTCAGCCTTTCCTTATGATTCGTGGGGTGAGCTTTCGGCATACGACAACCATCCCGGCGATCAGGCGACAGAACTTTACGAGCGTGAGAAAGACATCGCTCTAGACTTGCATGAGAGAGAGCACCTTCGGGACATTGAGCATTCATTGAAGGCGATAGAAAACGGTACGTATGGCATTTGTGAAGTCAGCGGAAAGGAAATCCCTTTCGAACGACTTGAAGCGCTTCCGACTGCCACAACCCTCGCGGAGTATTCGTCACAGGACGTGGTTTCCAAAGACCGTCCGATTGAAGAAGAAACACCATTCGGGCAATTTGAATTTGATGATGATGAAGAAATCAGAGCGCCATATGACAGTGAGGATTCCTATCAGGATGTCGAAAAATATGGTAACTCACAAACGCCGCAGGATATGGAAAACCCTCCGCTCAGCTATGATGATATGACGATGAATGCCGAAGAGAATATCGGCAATACGGAGTCTTACGAAAATTTCATCGCTACAGATATCACTGGAAAAGAAATTACCGTTTATCAAAGCAGAGCCCATGAGCGCTATGAAGAAGAACTTGACGAAGAGGGAATCATGACCACATTCGGCGATCTCCACGCTGATTGAACCCCCGATTATTGGGGGTTCTTTTCCGTTTTCAGCATATCGTAAATCAGCTTCAGATAATCCTTTTGCAGGCCGATGTCATACCGCTCGCCCTCTAGCAATTTCCCGTATACGGTACATGCCCCGAGCGAAGCTTTTATCGCATCCGTTACCTGCACTTCTCCTCCGCTGTCAGCTTCTAATGCCTCCAGCTCATTAAAAATATCCGGTGTGAAAATATAACGCCCTGCTGCGGCAAAATGAGACGGAGGGTTTTGTTTAGGCTTTTCCACAATATCCTGTATGCGATAAAGCCCTTTTTCAACAGGCTCCCCTTTTATCACCCCGTAATGATGTAAATCCTCCGTTTTTGTTTCTTTTAAGCCGATCACACTGGACTGATATTTCGTATACGCTTCAATCAGCTGCCCCAAAGCCGGCTGACTGGCGGAAAAAATCAGATCATCAGGCAAAACGACGGCAAAAGGCTCTTTGCCTGCAAATTGCTTTCCGAAAGAAATGGCGTCGCCAAGACCCTTTGCATAAGGCTGGCGCACATAGTGAATCCGTATATCCGGAATGGGATGCTCACTAAGCAAATGCAGTTTATTCTTAGAGGCCAAAAAAGGCCTCAAGTGCCAAAGAGGAATCAAAATAGTCGACAATCAGATTTTTATGGCTCGATACAACCATCAAAATGTCCTCAATGCCTGACTCCTTTAATTCTTCAACAAGATAATGAATCACAGGCTTAGATCCTACCGGAAACATTTCTTTCGGAATCACCTTCGTCACCGGCAAATTTCTCGTGCCGAATCCGCCTGCAGGAATGATCGCTTTTTTTATCATGTTATTTTCCCCTCAGCTCATGTTTATTACATGATATTCCAAGAGCGCATACGAATCCAGAGCCCAATTAACTGAAGAACAAAAACAAGTCATGTTTATTGATATGCTGTTTCCTTACGAGCTTTACGATGTCATTCGCGAAAAATACGTCCGCAAGTCTGCTTTACCGAAGGAAGAATTAGAATCAGCTTTTGAATATGAACGCATTAAAGCAAACGCATTGCAGCAGCTTATTTAAGACCATCATTTCCCCCGCATATCGGGGGTTTGATCTTTATAAGATAAAGGGTAAATAAATACATGCGGAGGTTGCAAATATGAAAAAGATTGTCGGCGCTTTAGCCGTTTTTGTGATTACATATGCGCTGTTTTCAGCCGCAGGCTACCTGTTTCCTGTGGACCAAGAATGGTACAATTCATTGAAAAAACCGGACTGGACGCCAAGCGGAACTGCGATCGGCATCATTTGGGCCATCCTGTTTGCCCTGATCTCCCTTTCAGCAGCCATTGTATATGCTGCGTTTTCATTTAATGGTGCGAAAAGCTTTTGGTTTACACTTTTGATAAATTACGTGCTCAATCAAGCCTTCAGCTATTTCCAGTTTACACAAAAAAATCTGCTGGCTGCATCGCTTGACTGCCTGCTTGTCGCCATCACAGCAATCGTATTACTGATCATTGCCAAAAAATACAGCAGAGCCGCAAGCTATCTTCTTTTGCCTTATTTTTTATGGAGTGCATTTGCGACGTTCTTATCCTTTACAATCAATTCAATGAATCTGTGAACAAAAAAAGCCGCTTATACAGCGGCTTTTTCACATCATCGGCTTGATGCCCCAAATGTCCTTCGCATATTCCCGGATCGTGCGGTCGCTGGAGAAATATCCAGAATGAGCAATGTTTACAATCGAACGCTCAGACCATTTCCTTCGCTCTCGATAATCAGCTTGAATTCGCTCCTGCGCATCTGCATATGAGCTGAAATCCTTCAGCACAAAATACTCATCATTATGCGGAAGCAGCGAGTCAAAGATCGATTCAAATTCATCTGCTTCTCCTTCAAAAAAACCATTGATCAGCTGATCCGCTACCTGCCTGATTCTCCTGTCATGCTGATAATATTCCCTCGATCTATAGCCGCCGTTTTCCTGATACGATAGAACCTCATCCGCCTTTAAGCCGAACGTGTAAATACAGTCAGGGCCCACCCGCTCAAGGATCTCGATATTTGCGCCGTCATGCGTGCCGATCGTCAAAGCCCCGTTCATCATAAACTTCATATTCCCTGTACCAGACGCTTCCTTGCTTGCGGTTGAAATTTGCTCACTTACATCTGATGCCGGAAAAATTCGCTCAGCCATAGAAACTCTATAATTTTCTAAAAAAACAACTTTGATCAGCTGTTTGACCGCTGGATCATAATTGACTTTTTCTGCGACAGAATGGATCAGCTTAATGATTTTCTTGGCATAATAATAGCTTGGTGAAGCCTTTGCCCCGAAAATAAAGGTTTGCGGGTAGATTGAAAACCCCGAATCCTCCTTGAGGCGGTTATACAAATACATAATGTGAAGAACATTCAGCAGCTGCCGTTTATATGCATGAAGCCGTTTCACCTGTACGTCGAATATGCTCTCAGGGTTCACAACCACCCCGGCCGTGCAAAAAATCAAATCGGCAAGCTCTTGTTTTTTCTTGCTTTTGTTGTTTTGAAACTGTTCAATAAATGCAGGATCAGTGGCGTACGGTTCTAAACGGATCAGCGATTCTGGCTGCTTGACCCATTCATCACCGATCGCCTCTGTAATGATGGCAGACAAGCCTGGATTCGCTTTTAACAGCCAGCGCCTGTGGGCAATTCCATTCGTCTTATTGTTAAAACGATTCGGGAACAGCAGGTGAAAGTCGCGCATCTCCCTTTCCTTTAATATATCGGAATGTATTTTTGCAACGCCATTTACACTGTAGCTGCCTACTATGGCCAGATGAGCCATTTTGACAACACCATGCGCTGTAATCGCCATGTCCTCTATCCTTTTCCAGTCTCCCGGATACTTTTCCCAAACTGCGCGGCAAAACCTTTCATTGATCTCTTCAATAATCATATACATGCGAGGAAGCAGCGGCCTAAACAAATGAATCGGCCATTTCTCAAGCGCTTCTGACAATGTTGTATGATTCGTATAAGAAATCGTATGTACAGTGATATGCCAAGCTTCTTCCCAGCTCATGTTCTCTTCATCGAGCAAAATACGCATCAGCTCAGGCACCGCTAGCGCAGGGTGAGTGTCATTAATATGAATGCTCACTTTTTTATGCAGGCCGGATAACGATTTATGTGTTTTTCGGTAATTGTTCACAATGCTTTTTAAGCTTGCGCATACCAAAAAATACTGCTGCTTCAGACGTAAAATTTTCCCCTCATCATGGGTGTCATCGGGATATAAGAATTCAGAAACCGCTTCTGTTTCTCGCTTATAAGACAAAATATTACCGCCGTGATAATGCGCATAGGGCTCGGCGTTCCAAAGCCTTAACGTATTGACAGTGCCCGTTTCATAGCCGATGATCGGGATATCATAAGGAACAGCGGTAACAATTGTCGCTTGTTCGTGGCGAAAATGCAGGCGCCCGCTTTTTTCTGTCATATGCACCTCGCCCCAAAACGGCACGTCCACTGCTTGATCTGCATTCCTTACTTCCCATACGTTCCCGTTTTTCAGCCATTGCTCAGGCAGCTCCACCTGATGTCCGTCTACAATTTTTTGCTCAAACAAGCCATGCTTATAACGGATGCCCATCCCGTGCCCCGGCAGGTTCAACGAAGCAAGAGAATCTAAAAAGCATGCGGCCAAGCGGCCAAGCCCGCCGTTGCCGAGACCTGCATCGTTCTCTATCTGAAGGATCTCCTCTAAATTGATGCCGATTTCCTTTAAACCAGCTTCTACAACATCACGAACACCAAGATTCATTAAGTTTTGCTCAAGGAGCTGACCGAGCAGAAATTCGATTGATAAATAATATGTCTGCTTCCCGGAATTTGATCTGCTTTTTTCATTCGTTTCGATCCAATCAGCGCTGATATACTCTCTGACCATATTGCCCAACGTTTTATATTGATCCAGCTTGGCAGAATCTTTAAAGCTTTTTCCGCACGTCATTTCCAGACGCTTTAAAAATAAGTCTGCAAAGCGTTCTTTACTCGAGAACATCCCGTCCACTCCTTGTCACCTGCTCAAAAATACGCTGATACTCTTTAGCCGACTTCCCCCAGCTGTAATCTGCATTCATTGCGGTCTTCACGATGCTCTTCCATACATCCTGTTGGCGATAAAACGACAGCGCCCTTTCTATCGTAAATTTCAGATCATGCGCATTAAAGGCGGAAAACGTAAAGCCATTGCCCGTTCCCTCTTCCTCCTGATAGGCACGAACAGTGTCGTAAAGACCGCCCGTTTCCCTGACAATCGGAATGGCGCCATATTGAAGAGCAATGAGCTGCCCCAAACCGCACGGCTCAAATTTCGACGGCATTAAAAACATATCAGAGCCCGCATAAATTTGATGGGCTAGCGGCTCATCAAACCCGATATAAGCTCGGCACTTCTCATGAAAAGCAAATTCTGCATACCGGAAATAATCTTCAAATTCACGTTCTCCTGTGCCTAGCACAACCAGCTGTATGTCTTGCTCCTCAAGAAGTTCGTGCATAATTCTGCGGACAAGATCAAGTCCCTTTTGTTTAGTGAGCCTTGTCACCATACTGATCAGCGGAATATCGTTTTTCTCTGGAAGCCCCATCCGCCGCTGAAGCTTCGTTTTGTTTTCCAGCTTGCATGCAAGATCCCCTGAATCGTATTGCGCCTCTATATAAGGATCGCTTTTCGGCTGATAGAACGTATCATCAATGCCATTTAGTATGCCGGTTACATCATTTTCCCTATATTGCAAAACCTGTTCCAACTGCTCACCATAATACGGAGTCAATATTTCATTTCTGTAAGTGGGGCTCACAGTTGTCACATGATCAGCCGCAATGATGCCCGCCTTCATAAAATTAACAAATCCGTTGCATTCTAACCTTTCATAATGAAAATGATCCATCTCAAGACCCAGCAAGTCATGTGTGACATCAGGAGGGAATATGCCTTGAAACTGCAGGTTGTGGATCGTGAGCACGCTTTTCATCCGTTCATAAAAAGGATGTTTTCTGTACTCCTCTTTCAGCAAATAATTGACCATCGCTGTATGCCAATCGTGAGTATGAACAATATCGGCTTGAACATTCACAACTTTGGCAGCCTCCAGCACAGCTCTTGAAAAAAAGGCAAACCGCTCACCGTCATCATAATGCCCGTACAACGAATCCCTGTTGAAATAGTACTCATTGTCGATGAAGTAATAATTCACATCATCTTTGGCCATATGTTCAATTCCGCAATATTGCTGACGCCAGCCGACAGCTACCGTACACTCAGCCTTTTTTTTCATACGCTTTTTCCACGGTTCAGGTATTTGTCTGTACTTCGGCAGCATCACAGCTACTTCATTGCCTAATCGTGCAAGTGCCTTTGGCAGAGCACCTGCTACATCGGCAAGACCTCCTGATTTAACAAATGGGGTGCATTCTGACACAGCAAATAATATCTTCAAGAATTCATCAGCTCTCCTTGCACCAAACCTTTTCTTAATACAAGCGGCTGCTCAGCTGTTCCTGCAGCTTCCGTCGCCTTGCCGATTTTAACGTCCTTATCCGAAATGACCTGCTCAAGAAGACAATCCTCGCCAATCTGCGTTTTTTGCATAATAATACAGTTTTTCAGCTTCGTACCCTTTCCGACATGGACCGCCCTGAACAAAATGCAGTTTTCAACCTCTCCTTCAAGCACGCAGCCGTTTGCCACCAAAGAATTTTTGACAGTGCTGTGCTTTCCGTATTTCGTAGGCGGCTCATCCTTCACTTTTGTATAGATCGGCTGCTGCGGCAAAAACACCTGCTGCCAAAAACGAGGCTGAATGAGCTCCATACTGTGGGTATAATATTTTTCCACCGAATCAATGACAGCGGCATAACCTGAATATTCATATGGGCAAATGGTCAGGGCGGAAGATTCCTTTTCAACAGCCTCCTGAATGGTTTTATAGCCTTTTTCGCTATGTCCGTAGATCAGATCCTTTAAAAGCGCTGTTGACATGATATAGATTTGCAGCGACTGGCCGTCCTGAAATACCTCGGTGACGTCGCAGCCAACCTCCTGATGGCGTTTCAGCACATATTGAAATTGAATGTTGCATACGGTATGGCTGTTGGAGATAACAGCATATTGCTGCGTGCTTCTGTGGAAGTAATCTAGATGGTCCGAAAACTGGCGAAAGGATCCGAATTCATCGTATTCATGATGAAGATGGGGAGACGGGAAAAAAAAGAGGCCGTCCTTTTTCCGGTGCAAATCCCATTCCTTACCCGCCCCAAGGTGATCCATGAGCGAACGGTAACGATACTTCGGAAAAATGGCAACACTCCTAATATCCGCATTCACCATGTTGGAAAGCATAAAATCAATCAGTCGGTACCTGCCGGCAAAAGGGATCGCCCCGAGCGACCTCTGTGCTGTTAAATCCTGAAGAGAATGCTTATATGTGGTTTCATCTATAACACCTAACATTTGATTATTGAACACTGACTCTGCCCCCTCTTCAGTAATTAAATCAATTCTTTTTCTACAAATTCCTCTGAAACGAGCAGCACCTCTTCAATGTCTTTTTCGGAGCGAATCACTGCGCCATCCGGCAGCACCATCCCATTAGGAACGATGGCATTTTCAATGACTACATGCTCCCCAATCGTCACATCCGGCATTATGACGGATGATGTAACAGTCGTATGCTTACCGACAGTCACGCCTTGAAAAAGAACGGAGTGAGACACATTTCCATATACAACACAACCTTCGTTCACAAGCGAATCTTGAACCTGCGCATCAGATGAAATAAATTGCGGAGGCTGATTTGGATTGACGGAGTAAATTTTCCATTTGCGTTCAAACAGCTTCAGCTCCGAGTCCTCTTTTAACAAATCCATATTGGCTTCCCACAAGCTCTGCACCGTTCCGACATCCTTCCAATATCCCTTGAACGGATAAGCAGAAAGCTTCTTTTTCTCCTCCAAAAGCAGAGGAATAATGTCTTTGCCGAAGTCGTGGCTAGAATAAGGGTTTTGATCGTCCATCTCAAGATACTGTTTCAAAAGCGGCCAATTGAATATATAAATTCCCATTGAGGCAAGATTGCTCTTAGGGAATTTGGGCTTTTCATCAAAATGTGTGATCGTCCCATCTGGATTGGCCTTCATGATGCCGAACCGGCTTGCTTCCTCCCAGCCCACTTCGATGACAGAGATGGTCACATCTGCTTTCTTTTCAATGTGATAATCAAGCATTTTGCCGTAGTCCATTTTGTATATGTGATCTCCTGATAAAATCAGTACATACTCAGGATCATACTGATTCAAATAATTGAGATTTTCATAAATGGCGCTTGCCGTCCCTTTATACCATTTGACTTCTGATGACTCGGCATAAGGGGGTAAAACCGTCACGCCGCCATTATATCTATCCAGGTCCCATGCACTGCCGATCCCAATATAGGAATTCAGCTCAAGCGGCTGATATTGCGTTAAAATCCCGACTGTGTCTATGCCTGAATTAGAACAGTTGCTTAGGGTAAAATCAATAATCCTGTATTTTCCCCCGAAAGATACAGCCGGTTTGGCCATATTTTTTGTTAATCCGCTGAGACGGCTGCCCTTCCCGCCGGCAAGGAGCATGGCTACACATTGTTTTTTCATCTTTTTATCTCTCCTCTTTTTTTAACCGCCCGTAAAATCGAGATGCCGTAAGGGGGGATGGTCATCGTGATATAACACGGCTTATGATGAAGTGCTCCCTTTTTAGCCGATAACGGCTTTTTGTTGATTTGCCCTGAGCCTCCATATGTTTCACTGTCACTGTTAAGCACTTCAATGTATTGAGTAAAAAAAGGAACTCCAACATCATATTGATGATAGACCACGGGTGTAAAATTACAAATGATGACAAGCGCCTCACCGTGCTTTTTGCCATAACGAATAAAAGAAAAGATTGATTGTTCGTCATTATGGACATCAATCCATTCAAACGATTGTGCACGATGGTCATGCTCATAAAGGATTTTGCTTTTTTGGTAAAAGCGGAGAAGATCTTGCGTAAAAACGCTGGCTTTCTGATGCATGGGGAAGGAGTCCAAAAACCAATCAAGCTGTTCTGTATCTTTCCATTCATCAAATTGGGCAAACTCTGATCCCATAAAGATCAATTTCTTTCCGGGATGCACTGTCATATAGCCCAGCAAAAGCCGATACTGGGCAAATTTCTGCCAGTAGTCGCCAGGCATTTTATTAAGAAGTGATTTTTTCCCGTATACGACTTCATCATGAGAAAACGGCAATACAAAATGCTCACTAAACGCATATAGTAATGAAAAAGAGATAAGCTGATGACAATGCCGCCTTTCTTCGGGCGGCGTCTCCATGTATTTCAGTACGTCATTCATCCATCCCATATTCCATTTATAATGAAAACCAAGCCCCCCTTCCTCAACGGCACTTGTCACTTGAGGCCATTCTGTAGAATCTTCCGCAATCATCATCACATGGGGATATGCCTCTCTCATGGTTTGATTGAGTTTTTTTAAAAAATCAACAGCATATGGATTCGTGTGGCGTTCATCCTGATTTGGCCAATACAAGATATTAGCCACTGCATCAACCCTAAATCCATCTATATGATAGAATTCCGCCCAGTACAACGCATTCGAAATTAAAAAACTATGAACTTCCGGTTTTCCCAGGTCAAAGTTTGCCGTGCCCCATAACCAGTTCTCCCGATCACGTTCTTCTTTGTATTCATAAAGCGGTTCTCCATCAAACATATAAAGGCCATGTGCATCTTTACAAAAATGTCCGGGGACCCAATCCAAAATGACTCCGATATTTTGTTGATGACATTCATCAACAAACTTCATCAGATCATGCGGCGTACCAAACCTGCTTGTCGGGCTGTAATACCCCGTTCCTTGGTACCCCCATGAACGATCATATGGATGCTCATACACCGGAAGCAGTTCAATATGGGTAAACCCATGCTCCTTGATATAAGGGATAAGCGTCTGACTTAATTCTTTATAGGAGTAATGCCTGCCATCAGAATGCTTCTTCCAAGACCCAAGATGCAGTTCATAAATGAAAACAGGTTTTTCATACAGCGTCTTAGCCTTCTGTTTCTTTTGCCATTTTTGATCTTGCCAGCTATATCCTTCCAAATCGTAAGTAAGTGACGCTGTGTTTGGTCTGACTTCTGAATAAATAGCGTATGGATCTGCCTTCAGCCTGATCTCACCGTTATTCGTCACGATTTCATATTTATATCGTTCCTTTTCTCCTATACCTGGAATAAATAACGTCCAAATGCCATTATCATTCACTCTGTGCATCACATGCTCTTCTCCAGACCAGCTGTTAAAATCTCCAGCCACTCGTACTTCCGACGCATGAGGCGCCCACACACAGAATTCATATCCGCTTTTGCCATTCAGCTCGCGGTAATGCGAGCCAAACAGCTGATAGCTTTTAAACAGACTGCCTTCGTGAAAAAGATAAACATCATGTGCTGTCGGGCTGGCAGCGGCCATGTAATCATCCTTTCTGACATCATAGTTTTCATTTATAGTATTTATTCGAAGAAATAAAAAAAAGCCCTTTCCTGAAAGCGCTTATACTTATAGACAATTAACTTCATTTTCTGAAGAAAAACGAAATATATGGAGATTTTTGTAGTCTGTTTTTAAAATAAAGAACAAAATCTAAGACATATCATGATTTAGAAAATAAAAAAACCTTGCAGGATATGCAAGGCTTCTGGATGACCCGTACGGGATTCGAACCCGTGTTACCGCCGTGAAAGGGCGGTGTCTTAACCGCTTGACCAACGGGCCGATAATTATTATACCTGTAATCATATGGCGGAGAAGGAGGGATTTGAACCCTCGCGCCGCTTACACGACCTACACCCTTAGCAGGGGCGCCTCTTCAGCCACTTGAGTACTTCTCCATTTGGCTCCACAGGCAGGATTCGAACCTGCGACCGATCGGTTAACAGCCGATAGCTCTACCACTGAGCTACTGTGGAATACAAAAGTCATGGTGGGCCTGAATGGACTCGAACCATCGACCTCACGCTTATCAGGCGTGCGCTCTAACCAGCTGAGCTACAGGCCCATGACGATATAGAAATGGAGCGGGTGATGGGAATCGAACCCACGACATCAGCTTGGAAGGCTGAGGTTTTACCACTAAACTACACCCGCAATTTTTATTTGGGGCGATTGATGGGAATCGAACCCACGAATGCCAGAGCCACAATCTGGTGCGTTAACCACTTCGCCACAACCGCCAAAATATATTGATAAATGGTGGCTCGGGACGGAATCGAACCGCCGACACACGGATTTTCAGTCCGTTGCTCTACCAACTGAGCTACCGAGCCTAAGTATTTAAATGGCGGTCCGGACGGGACTCGAACCCGCGACCTCCTGCGTGACAGGCAGGCATTCTAACCAACTGAACTACCGGACCATTTTAAAATTTGGTTGCGGGGGCAGGATTTGAACCTGCGACCTTCGGGTTATGAGCCCGACGAGCTACCGAACTGCTCCACCCCGCGATGATTAGGAATATGTATGGCGGAGGAAGAGGGATTCGAACCCCCGCGGGCTTTGACACCCCTGTCGGTTTTCAAGACCGATCCCTTCAGCCAGACTTGGGTATTCCTCCGTATAGTGGTGGACCTTGTAGGACTCGAACCTACGACCGGACGGTTATGAGCCGTCTGCTCTAACCAACTGAGCTAAAGGTCCATTGGTAGCGGCGGAGGGGATCGAACCCCCGACCTCACGGGTATGAACCGTACGCTCTAGCCAGCTGAGCTACACCGCCAAATATTTTTTGAAACCAAGTGGAGCCTAGCGGGATCGAACCGCTGACCTCCTGCGTGCAAAGCAGGCGCTCTCCCAGCTGAGCTAAGGCCCCAAGAATGGTCGGGAAGACAGGATTCGAACCTGCGACCCCATGGTCCCAAACCATGTGCTCTACCAAGCTGAGCTACTTCCCGATTTCATATAGATCATGGCGCGCCCGAGAGGAGTCGAACCCCTAACCTTTTGATCCGTAGTCAAACGCTCTATCCAATTGAGCTACGGGCGCAACACTTAATGCCGAGGGCCGGACTTGAACCGGCACGGTAGTCACCTACCGCAGGATTTTAAGTCCTGTGTGTCTGCCAATTCCACCACCCCGGCGTGGATGGTATAGTTGGAGCGGAAGACGGGATTCGAACCCGCGACCCCCACCTTGGCAAGGTGGTGTTCTACCACTGAACTACTTCCGCAGAAATGGTGCGGATGAAGGGACTTGAACCCCCACGTCTGTAAAGACACTAGAGCCTGATTCTAGCGCGTCTGCCAATTCCGCCACATCCGCAACATGTAAATGGTGAGCCATGAAGGACTCGAACCTTCGACCCTCTGATTAAAAGTCAGATGCTCTACCAACTGAGCTAATGGCTCTTCTTACAAGAGACTTGAATATTATATCATATAAAAGTGGTGCCGGCAAGAGGACTTGAACCCCCAACCTACTGATTACAAGTCAGTTGCTCTACCAATTGAGCTACACCGGCATATATGTAAAACCGATATGTATAATGAAAAATGGTGGAGGATGACGGGCTCGAACCGCCGACCCTCTGCTTGTAAGGCAGATGCTCTCCCAGCTGAGCTAATCCTCCATACTTGCACTAACGTACAATTGCTTGGCGGCGTCCTACTCTCACAGGGGGAAACCCCCGACTACCATCGGCGCTGAAGAGCTTAACTTCCGTGTTCGGTATGGGAACGGGTGTGACCTCTTCGCTATCGCCACCAAACAAATGCCTTCAGGATGAAGGTACTGGGCGTTTCT